>CAWGGG010000004.1:0-1853091 GCA_963822145.1 uncultured Bacteroidales bacterium
CTTCTGTCTGATACATCCATCTTTGTTTCCCGGTTTTTGCATCGAGTGCAAACACCTGTCCCTCATAATTGCCAAAATACACTGAATTGCCATGGAACAATGGAGCCCCTTCGATGGTAAATTTTGATTTAAATGTCCATACCGGCTTCCCGGCCAGAGAAAGGCAATACAGGGTTCCGTCTTCCGAACCTATGTAAATGCTGTTATTGCCAATGACCGGCGAAGATTTTGTACCGCTTGCCATTTTTGAAACCCAGGCCACTTTAGGCGCTTTGGAAATTGCGATAGCACTTGTTCCTGTGAGGTTTTGATTACCCCTGTAGATCGGCCATGAATCCTGGGTGGTTGCAACTACAGGGATAAGCAACAGTAAAATACAGGTTAGTAATCTGAAAATCGATATAGGTATGCTCTTCATGTTGCTTCCTTTTTGCTATAAATAGCCGCATATTTGTCTCGCAGGGCCAATGCACCTGTCGGGCATGAATTGGCACACAGCACCGCTGTATGTGTTAAACTTTCATTGAAGTCAGCTCCGGCCGGTGACCTGATAACCACATCAAATCCCCTTCCCTCGAATGCAAGGCCGAACTTTTCGCCATGGCTGGTGCTGATGGCAACACACAATCCGCATTTTATGCACTTCTCGGGTTCATATACCACAAGATCATGCTGCATTTGTTTTGACATAACCTTGCGTTCACCCACCATATATCTCTTCCGGTCAATCTGGTATTCATCCGAAAAAATCCTGAGGCTGCAGCTATCCTGTTTCCTGCAATCGCAGTGCATGCAACGCAGGGCTTCCCTGATGGCTTCATCATTTGCAAAACCCTCTTTCAGTGGAGTTCCCGGGACAACGCGGTTTGATTTGCTTGCCTCTTTCAGGTATTCCGATATCTCTTCGGGAAATAACTTATCAAACCTTGAATTGAACATTTTAGCCGGCTTTTCATAGGATGCAGCCTGCAAATAATAATGAACGGCCAATGCCGCTGTTTTTCCCTGTGCCCCTGATCTTACTGCCATTTTATGTGGCCGGATTGCACTACCGCAAACAAAAATTCCGGGCACAGAAGCAGACATGTTCTTTTCATTCACTTCAAAGCCTGATTTGGTTTGGGTGGCAATCTGGTTCAGGTGGTTGTTGGAACTGATATCTCCGGTAGCAATAACAACAGCATCATAAGTACCTTTGATCCGGTTTTGAAAATATTCTTCGGTGACAATTGTATTACAATACAGGTTGGCACCCATGGATTGTATCAGATTCACTTCGTGATCAACAATATCCTTAGGCAATTCATTGTCGGGTATGGTATACCGCAAGGTGCCTCCCACTTCGGCTGATTTCTCGAATACGTCGCACGCATGACCAAAGCGCAGCAGGTAGTATGCGGCTGCCAGTCCTGCAGGACCGCTTCCTATAATGGCTACTCTTTTCCCACTCAAAAAACCATCTTCAGTGCGCTTCTGCGCAACCGCTCCGGCTGCCAGGTCATCACCAGCAGCTGCAGAGAATCTCTTTAAGGTACAAATAGAAACCGCTTCGTCCACCTGCTTCCTCCGGCAGGCCTTTTCGCAAGGGGCCGGACAAATATACCCCAGAACATAAGGCAAGGCGATATCTTCTTTTACAACGGTAAGTGCTTCAGTAAACCGGCCTTCTCCGATCAGCCGGTTCATCAGCGGTATATTCATACCGGCGGGACATCCCAGGCTGCAGGGTGCTTCGCAATCACCAACATGGTCGCTTAAAAGCAGTTCCAAAGCCTGCCGGCGGGCAATCCTTACTTCCTCATCTCCGGCTATGATGTCCATTCCTTCTGTAACCGTCAGGGAGCATGAGGCAATTATGACCTGCGTTTTATTGTCTTTTACCACACATACCATACACGATGGATGATTTCCGTAACCTTTAAGATGACACATCGAAGGGATGTGAATGCCAGCCAGGCGTGCTGCTTCAAGTAGGGTGGTTCCTTCAATAACCTGAATATCGGTATGGTCTATTTTCAGATGGATCATCTCATTTGGTAATTACAGCATGAACAGGACATACCTCCCTGCATATATCGCATTTAATACATTTCTCATTATCAACATGATGCAGTTCATAGGGTATAGCTTCGATAGCGCCTGACGGGCATCGCTGCGCGCATTTGGTACAACCTATACAATCGTCGGTAATAGTATAAGTTATAAGGTCCTTACATTTACCTGTGGGACAATGACCGTTGATATGGGCAATATATTCCTCCCTGAAATACCGTATAGTAGTGAGAACCGGATTTGGGGCTGATTTGCCAAGTCCGCACATGCTTCCGGTTTTGGTACTGTGTGCCAGCTCTTCCAGCAAAGCAATATCGGCTTCGGTTCCTTTTCCTGAACTGATCTTTTCAAGAATCTGCAGCATGCGGGTAGTTCCGATCCTGCAGAAGGTACACCGGCCGCATGACTGGTTCTGTGTGAAGGACAGGAAGTATTTTGCAATATCAACCATACAATCGGTGTCGTCGAGTACAATAAGGCCGCCTGATCCCATCATGGCTCCGGCCTTTTTAAGCGAGGTATAATCAATGGGAATATCGGCCAGGGATGCCGGGATGCAGCCACCCGAGGGGCCGCCTATCTGAATGGCCTTGAATTGCCGGCCGTTTGGCACACCGCCACCAATATCATCTACGATTTGCCGGATTGTAATACCCATCGGAACCTCGATCAACCCTCCGCGATTCACCTTGCCTGCCAGCGCAAATACTTTAGTGCCCTTACTGTTGGCCGTGCCTATTTTCTGAAAATTCTCCTCACCATGCCGGATGATCCACGGTACAAGCGATAAGGTTTCCACATTATTGATCAGCGTTGGTTTCCCCCACAGGCCCTTTTCGGCAGGATATGGAGGACGCATGGTGGGCAACCCGCGCTTACCTTCAACAGAGGCTATCAGAGCCGTTTCCTCGCCGCAAACAAATGCGCCTGCGCCTTCAAAAATGCTGATGGTAAAGCTGAAAGAACTTCCCAGGATTGCTTTACCCAAAATGCCATGCTGGCTGCAAACCTCAATAGCCTCCCGTATCCTTTCCACGGCAAGCGGATATTCGGCCCTTATATAAAAAATACCTTCAGTCGCACCAGCTGCATAGGCAGCTATCATCATACCCTCAATAATCCTGTAAGGATACGATTCCAGTAACATGCGGTCCATAAAAGCTCCCGGATCGCCTTCATCGCCATTGCAAATAATGTATTTCTTATCAGATGCGTGATGATTGACGATCTTCCATTTCGTGGCTGTAGGAAAACCTGCACCACCCCGACCTCTGAGCCCACTCGCGCTGATTTCGTCAATCACTTCCGATGGCTTCAGATTAAAAAGACATTTGTGAAGTGCCTGAAAGCCACCTTTTAACTTGTATTCATTAAAATCTCCGGGTTTCAGTTCCCCTCTGTGCTCAGTGGCAATGCTTAATTGCGGCGACAGAAACTGTGAAAAAAGCGTGTCACTTTTAACCGGATCATAATAGGTAAGAGATCTTGGAATCTCAGCGTTTACAATAGAGTCAAACACATTGTAAATTCCGGCCTTAGCCTTATCAACTATGTTTACAGGGCTGAAATGATGTTTAATTACCTCTCTGACTTCTTCGGGCTTTATTTTTGCATAAACTGCCGGCGCCTCACCGGTTTTGTGAACCTCAAGTATAGGCACCTGGTTGCATATACCCACGCATCCTACATGCTTTACTTTAACCTTGATATTATCCTTTCCGAGAGCCTCTTCAAGTGCCGCTTTTACTGCCTGACTGCCGCTGGCCATACAGCATGAACCCAGGCCTATCCTCACTTCCCCCTGCAGCGTATTGGACTCAAAAATAACGGGACCGGTATATGCTGTTGCCTTGCCGTGTTTACGATTCAAAAAGTTTTTCAAAATTTCTTTGGGCTGTTCGATACCCACGTGACCATAGGTTACATCGTCTATTTGAACTACCGGTGCCAGGGTGCAGCAGCCCAGGCAGGCGACTTTTTCGATGGTGAATAATCCTTCGGCATCTGTATCCTCATTATTGGTGAGGTTAAGCGACCTCCGGAAAGCTTCATAAACCAGCGTGGCTCCTTTAACATGACAGGCCGTACCCACACATATTTTGATAATATGTTTACCAACCGGCTTTAAACGGAACATGGTATAAAATGTGGCAATGCCATGGATGGTTGAAGGTTTTATAGAAGTAGTCTGATAAATTCTTTCCAGCGCTTCCTCCGGAAGATAGTTAAACGCTTTCTGGACAGCCTGCAATAAAGGAATTACCCTATCAGGTGCTGATCCGGTAAGTTCAATGATCCGGTCTGTTTTATTTATAATCTCGTCCTTCATTTCCCGAAACAATAGATATGATCAACGCCCCTTATATAAATTCTGCCGTTGGTAAATGCCGGAGTGGTCGCCGAGTGTTCTCCCAGTGCTGATTCACCCACCAGCCGGTATTCTTTGTCGGATGAAACGATGTGCATCACCCCGGTGGCATCCATCAGGTAAACTTTGTTCTCTGCGATCACAGGCGAGGAATAAATGCTTTTACCAAAATCCTTTTCCCAGTATTTTTCACCTGTTGCTGCATCGTAGCAGGCGAGGACGCCATAACTGGTGGCCAGAAACAGGTATTTATCATTGGCGACCGGACTGGGAATATCCGATAACAATTCATTGTTCTCCCATAGAATGGCTGGCTGGATACCGGTTTTAATGGCACACAGCGTAGAATAATCATTAACTGCAAATACAAGTCCATTCGCATATGCAGCCGAAGGTCCCACTTCGCCTCCGATGCTTTCAATTTTCCATAATTCCTTGCCGTTTAAAGGATTATAAGCCGCCACGTAAGGTTCAGCCACGGTGATAATCTCAGATCTGCTTCCTGTATTCACCAGGATGGGTGACGACCAGGAAGTCTTAACAGTCCGGTTTGTGCTCCAGACTGTGGCTCCCGTTTTTGCCGAAAGCGCCATTATTTTCTGTGAAGTGCGCTGGTCATATTGGACAATAACTTTGCCATCATATACCAGTAAGGAAGAAGAGTGACCATAAGGATTGTCCGGAACGCCAAGATCTTTCTCCCAGAGTTTTTTTCCTGACATATCAAAACCGGCAATATCACCGGTGGCAAATATGGCATATACACCTGCACCATCGGTAGCTGCAGTGGGGGCAGCATACCCTGTTTCTTCATTCACTCGAGGCTTTTTAGAGCCGTTTCCTACCTGGCCGGTCCATTTAAGCTTTCCTGTGCTGGCATTCAAACAATACACTTCCTGTTTTTCAATACTTGCACCCGTAACAAATACATTATCTCCCCAAATGACCGGTGAGCTTTGTCCTGATAACGGAACTTTTTCTTTCCATAACATATTGGTACCTGTACTTCCGCTCCAGCTGACCGGAACGTTTCGTTTGGAGACAACACCTGCATTTACCCTGAAACCCGGGTAATTATCATTGTTCACCGCCCTGGTTGAGGGCGCTTCGGAAATGGCATCCCTAGCTGAATCCGTGTCCACTTTTATTGCTGCAATTTCAACAGAATCCGAGGTCCCTGCATTTAATTCCGTAACGGCCACTTCACCCGAATTAAGCGATTGCTCAAAAGAACCTGATTCACCTGAAGCAGTCCTGTTCAGTTTTTCAGTTAACTCATCCGCAGACAGCACTCCGAATACCACTGCGGTGATCAAAATAAGACTGCCTCCAGCTATAATCCACCTCCGTGCTTTCTTATGCTGAAGAAGGGTTTCATCTTCGTATGGAGCGGAAAGAACAGGAGTAATTTTTCTGCGGTATTCGATAATCTGAAACGAAATGATAACAAGCGCAACCGAAAAAAGCAACAGATACCCGCCTGTCCGTATTTGCCAGGTACTGGTAAAATAAGCTTTACGCGACAACAGGTCGAGTGTGCGGATTTCTTTCTGCAACAGCGAATCGGCAGGATTCTCTCTCAACCTTTCCACAAGGCTGTTGATAACAGTCATGTTTACGGGATCCGCTTTTTTATACTGAACGTAATTGGCTACCAGCAGAACACAAATAAGCATTGCAAACACGCCCGAAACCAGGGCTATTCGTGTCCATAAACGGTTGCTCCCCCATTTATAAGTTTTGACTTCCGTAGTCATTATTTTGTTTTAATCATCATATCAACAAATCAGCAAATCAACAAATCAACAACTTTACTTAACGGGACAAAATGGTATACACCTTGCACAACTGAAACATTCTGCCTTGTTTGTCTGATAATCTTCCCTGTAACGGTAAATTACCAGTCTGGCCAAAGTAAGTCCGAAGACCAGTCCGATAAACCCGCCAACGATCCAGCTTCCCGTACGGAATTTATGGATAATCAACTGTGTTTCCTTATATAATTGTTCAACCGGAGTTTCATTCGATTGAAAAGCGGTAACCTCGTCCGGCATAGTTACTGCACCAGGATCGGCTGTCACATTCATCATTTCTTCCGCCAGCCTGACTTTGAAATTTACCCGCGCAAAATCCTGGTGGTATTGTGCAGTGGTCCATCCTGAAACAATTACCAATACAGGTGTAATCAAACCATAAATGATCAGTTTCTTTACAAGATCCCGGTTGTCGTTTTTCACTTCGAGCCCGGTAGGCTTATCAATTGCGTCGAAGGGGCACGCGTTTTCGCAAAGCCGGCAATTGATACATTTTCCGTTGGCAATAGATACATGCCGCCGGGAGAAACGGCTAACCAGATTCAACAGCACACTATAAGGACAAAAGAACCTGCAATATGGCCGGGCAATGAAAACACCCGTGACAAGCAGGATGCCGCCTATGCTGAACATCAGCGAAGATCCGTTATGCCTGAAAAAGCCAACAAAAGGATCATAGCGGCAAACAATAAAATCGGTGCCGGTTGCAGCAAATAATATAGCAAGGCCAAGGTAGATGAACGGAATGAGTCCGAGAAGTGACCGGATCCACGATTTAAGGCTTATGGGCCGCAGGGCAAAAAGATCCTGGATGGCACCAAGCGGACACACCCCGGCACAAAAAGTACGGCCAAAGAATAGTGTAAAGGCCAATGGTGTGATAAAAAAGAGAATGGCGGTAATGGGAATAGCATAATGCGGGTCAAAAAGGGCCAGGGAAATATTTTGGACTGAGCCGACCGGACAGATACATCCTTTCCGGTAAAAGCCAAAATAAAGCAGGCTGAATATGGAAATCCAGAATACCAGCCTCCGTGATCTCTTTTTGAGGATAACCCAGGTGATGAGTGAAAGGGTGCTTAAAAAGACTACGATATCAAGATATTCTAAAATTGCAGGTTGAATCTTTGTAATCTGGGTAGGAGGTATTTCATGTCCGGTCTCAAATTCCGGTGCAGGAAACCGTTGGGCTGAAATAGTCAGCGTTAACGATGAAAACAAAAGCAACAATATAAAATTTACAATCTTATTTTTCATGAAGTCAATCCTTTCAACCGCTAATATCCAATTCTTCAAATCCTTTAATTAAATAGGGGCTATCGTTATTCACGCGGCTGAAAGCCTGGGAGGGGCATGCCCTTGCAATGGCACACTGGTTGCAGTTAACACAAAGTTTCTGCTGAATCTGCAATTGAAGCGAGCCGTTGCCGAACGCGCCGCAATTTTTCACACATTTACCGCAACCGTTGCAAAGTTCCTCAACAATTCTGTATTCAAAATAGGGTTCTTCGATAAAGGTTCGAACGATCGCGTTTGTAGGGCAGAGCCTGTTTTCAGCGGCCGTATTGAGTTCCTTTACATTCGGACGCAGGTAACCGCTGCACAAATCGCAATAACCACACATATCCGTAACATGAACGCACTTAACAGCGGAGGTTTGTATAACGCAATTGGTGGCACATTTACCACATTGAATGCATTTCGCCGGATCGAGCTGCCAGATATTCTTTCCGGAAACTGACCTTGTGGCTAATCCTATACCAATAACTCCCAGCCCGGCACCAATACCGAAACGGATACCGGTTTGCAAAAAATCCCTGCGCTTTATCTTCTTTTCAGCATCCATAGCCTTAATTTTATGTCATGTAGCGGAAATGGTTTTCTCCTTAAAGACATTGATTCTGTTGTAGGCATCAAGAATATATATCTTGCCTGACTGGTCAGTAGCAATATCTTTCACCAGGTTATTCCTGCCCAGCAGAAAATCGGGTTTGCCTTTAAAACTTCCGGCGCCGGCAACCAGGACCCGGAACTTTCCGGTAGGGTCAAATAGTTTGATCTTGTCATTCCCTTTTTCATATGTAACAAAACTACCATCCGGCAAAAGGGCGAAATGAGCCGGATTACAGCAACCGGTGAAACGGTAACCGTTGGCAAGTTCTTCACCCCAGTCCGATCTCTTCACTCCTGAAACTGAAAAGTTTTCAATCTGCAGTTTACCCGGGTTAACAATCCACAAATCATTAAATCCGCCATACGCAATATCGAAATAAGGGCTGGGAATAATAAAACCTTCAGAGCCGGAAATGCTGTCTTTCTTTCCGAACTCCTGCACCAGATTACCACTTTTGGTGAATTTAAGAATTCTTCTTCTCCCGGCATCAGCCATAAAAACGTATTCATCAGTGACCGTAATGGAAGTAATGTAGCTTCCATCAAGGGTTTCGTTAAATCTGGCCATCAGCTTACCTGCGAAGTCATATTTTGCGGCTGCAGATCCATTACCCGTATAAATATCGTTTTCAAAAACTGCAACACAGGTTGATGCCGAATCGATGCTGAAACCGCCAATTCTGTTACCCGTGGTATCAAAAACGGCTATCAGTGTGTTTCCGCATACCACCACCCTGTTTTCACTTACCGATAGGCCGGTAAGACCTTTAATACCTGTTTCCCATGTTTTACTCCGGTAAAATCCCAGTTGGGTGGTATCAATTTGCTTCATCTCCCGGATTTCATCGTCGCAACATGATTCTGTTAACAAGGGTGAGGAACGGAACAGATCACGTGAAATCAGAAATACCGCAACAAGCAGCATGGCTACCGACAGACCGATGATCATTTTTTGCTTCATCAGGGTGATTGATTTGCCCTTAAATCCATACAGAACATTTTCTTTGAATCGCGCAGTACAATCAACCCGTCGGCTAAGGCCAGCGGACCCCATGCGTCATTTCCGTCGATAATCTTTGCTTTATCGAGAACCTCAAACCTTGAAGTGCTGAACCGGGCGATGGTCATTTCGCCTTCATCATTCAGGATATAAAACTTACCGTCGGCTACTATATACGGACCCATGCCGAAGCGATCCGATGCCGGGCTTGTCCACAGAATGTTTTTAAAATTTTCCGGGGCACAGCAAATAAACTGGTTTCGGGTAGGTCCGGCATCCTTGGTTTGAATATTGAAAACATATCCGTCCTTAAAGATTGGCGTTTGTTGTTCAGACGACATGCCCTCCGATGGCTTGTAAACCTGAAGGGTGTTCACCGAAAAATTAATACCATCGCCATCAATGGAAAACAGTGCGCTGCCGGCACTATATCCTGCAGTTACAAAAACCCTGTTCTGGCCCACAAACACAGGTGAGGGTGCAATAACCGACTTTTCAAAATCTTTGGTCTTCCAGAGCAGCCTGCCCCTGTCTGTCTCTTCGGCCGAGATACCGCACAATGCCCCAATGGCATTATAAACATACATTCTTTTTCCTGCAAGGGTCATCGGTACCACTGAGGAATGCGACATTTTAAGGCTGTCGGGGTTTGGTGTTTGCCATATTACTTTACCGGAGGCACAATCCACACCCATCATAAGAACTTTTCCGCCTACCGCCAATACAGCTATATTATTGTCGATTATCGGACACTGTCCGGTATACCACAGCGGTTCAACAGCTTTGAAATCCCTTACCAGATCCATACCCCAGATTAAATCACCGGTAATGGCATCGCTGCACATCACCTGGCACCTGGGGCCCATTGTAACCACATACTTATCGTTCACGGCAGGGATAGTTCGCGACATACCGTGGTTACGCTTAATCTTAACGTTGTAACCTCTCCGCCAGAGCTCTTTACCATCGACGAGCGCATAGCAATGCAGGATATCCCTTTGCCTGCGCTCATCATAATCAAGCACGTAAACCCTGCCATTGTATATAGCCGCCGCCGCATGCCCTTCGCCTAAATCCTTTTCCCATAAAATTCTTGATGAGTCCCGGGGAAGTTTTTCGATGAGGCGGATGTTTTCTTTATTGACGTTATCATATTCGTTACCCCTGAAGTTTGGCCACTTTCCGTTAAGTGAGGTACTAAAAGTACTGTCGAACCGCGTGAAATGCTGGCCAATGATTATGGAATCCGAAGCTGAGGAAGAACGGGCCGGGCGATTATCCAGTCCCGGCAACATTTCCGTAAATTCCCTCACCGGGCTGTAAAATAACCAAAACAGAAATATGCTGCAACCCGCCAGGATGATGCCCGGCAGAACCAGACGGTCAAGGGTGAATTTCCTTCGTTGCTGCATAGGGTTTCAATTATTGAGCTACTTTAACACATAATAACCTGCTTTGATCCCTTATCAGCAGTTTTCCACCGGCCAGGGCAATAGGTGCCCAATTCTGGACTCCGAAGCGTGCCGCTCTTTCATCGCCACCTGCAGGGCCCGCAAGGATTTCAGCCGATGCCAGGGGTTTAAATTGAGTTGCATCCGGCTCAATGAGAAAAAGTTTGGTGGCGCCATCTGTAGCAAGGATCACACCGTCAGCCTGGATCATGGCACCTCTTTCAAAGTTCGGGTCCCTGCCGGTTTTCCACATTACCTTGCCGTCCATGCTCATGCATACCAGTCCGTCTTTTCTCTCATTGGTGGAGTACTGTGCATAAAAGTATCCGTTATAAAGCAAAGGTGGCTGTGTGTGTGCACCAAACTCAAGATTCTTATAAAGTTCAGTTACCCCATAGCTGCCGTCGGATTTCTTTTCAATTTTGATCATTGCTGCCCCTGCTTCATACCCGCCTGTTATAAGCACTTTACTGTCGCCTGCATCCAATGCCACAGGCACCGGAATGCGGCATTGCCAGTTCGAATATTCCCAAAGGACTTTCCCCGTTAAAGGATTCACACCGATAACCTTGCCTCCGCTGCCTTCGCCGCCAAAACCGCCACCAGCCGATGCCGTAATCATAACCACATGATCCTCACCTGCTGCTTTGACCAGAACAGGACTTACATACCCAACTGCACCGAGATTCGGAGTTTGCCATTTGACCTCACCCGTGCGTTTATTGTATGCCACAACTCCTGCCTGGGGAGCCTGGGATGCAATAATGAGCAAATCATTGTAAATTATCGGGCATTGCGAAATTGCCCATTTGGGAATCTCACCTCCGCCGTAATCAGTCCACACATTCTTTTTCCATACAGGTTGTTGTGTGCCGATGTCAATACAATAAAGGTCGCCATATGGACCGCAGGAATACACATAATTACCGTCAACAACCGGCACACTGCGCGAACCAGGAAACATAACAGAACCCGGAGCACTGTACGTGAATTTCCACAGTTCTTTTCCTGAGGAAAGTTCAAAGCACCTCAGTATATCACCTGTGGCATCATCACGGTCGAGCAAAAACACCTTTCCATTACTTACAACGGGGCCACCGTAGCCTATACCGATGTTGGCACTCCAAAGTACTTCCGGACCACCTGCAGGCCAGGTACGTAAAATTCCGGTTTGCGGTGAAGTACTGTTCCTGTTGGGACCGAGGTATTGGGGCCAGTCCTGTGCACAGATATTAACCAGGGAAAGCATCAATACAACCACAGATAAGATCTTCGGATGTTGTTTCATTTTTTTCTTATTAAGATTTAACTGGCCAAATTAACCTATTTTACTTTAATATTATAAGCCATCAGGGCGTTATTGTGTCTCAGGTATAACACTCCGTTATGTATAGCAGGATGTGCCCAGAATGGACCCATATTTCCGAGATTGACTTTAAAGCTGCTCACCAGATCGAACTTTTCAGGTGTAGCTCTTACAAGACCAACATTACCGCCCTTTTCATCATAAATATACAGCATACCTTCAGCAGCAATAAGCGAACCTTTATTATTCCATTTTTCCTCCCACATTTTCTTGCCGGTGTTCCATTCAATGCAACACCAGTTGCCATTGCCGTTATTCAACCAGTTTGATCCATAGATGTAACCGTCAATAAGCACAACGCCGCCATGATGATCATCCAGTGTGGTGTCAGTCCAGGCTACGCTGGCACTTTTACCGTCAGCAGCAATTTTCACCATCATTCCACCGGTGTCATATCCACCGGTGACATACACCATACCATTTTGGTATAAAGGAGTGGTACATTTGATAAGATCAAACTGACGAAGCCCCGGATCGCTTGACAACGGGTGCGGAACCTTCCAGAGGATCTCGCCATTTTCAGCGTTAACTGCATAAAGGTTACCCAGCGATACATTAATGATCATTTTATAACCGGCATATTGCACAAGGATAGGTGAAACATATCCCGGTTTATCACCAAGGCTTGCAGATTTCCATATACGGGCGCCAGTTCTTTTATTCAGGGCGATTGTCGCTGTTTCGGGACCACCCGGTGAAAAATAGAGTTTATCACCATCGATAATAAGTGATTCAGCAATACCCCAGTTACCGTAGGTACCCTTGTTCATTTCGCTGCCTTTATACGACCAGATCATTTCTCCCGATGTCCCTTCAAAGCAGGCAATATCACCGTATCCGCTACATGTATATACCATCTTGCCTTCAACGGTTGGCGTAGCACGACTTTCAGGGTAGGACTCATTCCAGGCCCTGCCCATGGCAGCCTGCCACTTTATCGTGCCGTTCATATCCAGGGCATAAAGAATGTCATTTTGCCCGTCGGTTCCTGTTGTATATACCATATCATTCCCAAAGGATACAGAGGAATAACCTTTTTTGAGTTTGAGGTTTGACCATAATAGCCCGGGACCTTCTGCAGGCCATGTTTTTAACAGTCCTGTTTCAGCTGAAACACCGGTACGGTTTTCTTCACGGAATTCACTAATGTCTTGCGCTTTGATGGCGCATACCAGTAATAAAAGGGTAAGAATTGCGAATGTCTTTCTCATGTGCTTTGAAAATAAGGTTGCTTTAAAGTCAGATTACAAATATTGTCATGTTTGTCAGGTCAGGTATAGTTTTATTTCCTGAAAAGGAAAAATTCCCATACAAAAGCGAAAAATCATATTCCCAGGGAAATAGCGATTATTTCATACTTGAGAAAAGTATCATGCTGCCCAATAAGGGAATAGGTAGTAAACCTGGAACTACCATGCTGAAAGGATGGGGAATGCTTTTTCATCCTGATCTGATCAGCGGCGCTTCACTGGGACACAATATAAAAGAATATACCTTTTTTTCATATGAATCAAGGGAGGCATTGCACCTGTCGGTTAACTATTTTGGCGATCTGATTAAAAAGGAAACGGGATTAACGCCGAATGAATATCGGTCATCAAATTAACCTCCATCTGATGTAAGAAAATGGGATAAAATTTCAAATCTATTCTATTTTAGTGATTTAATGATTTTGGCAGGAATTCCAGCTACGATTGTATTATCCGGAACATCCTTTGAAACCACAGCACCGGCAGCCACTACTGAGTTTTCGCCAATAGTAACACCCGGCAGTATGGTTGCAGCCGCACCAATCCATGCATTTTGTTTAATGAGTATCGGTTTTAATACAAGTGTTTTCCGGTCAGCCGGATCCAATGGATGACTTTCTGAAATCAGGTTCATACTTTCAATTACAAAACACAAAAATAATTCAGAATATCTGATGGTTGACACCCATCATCAATCAAATAAATCAAAAAATCAATCAACCGAATTAGTTGCGATGGACTTGTAGTCGTAAAAACCTGTTCCGGGGTCTTTATATACAAATGTACCTGTTTTGCACAGCCGGAAAGTACCGCGTTTATTTTGCAGGGTCGGTCAAAGGATGATACAGTAATGATTATTCTACCAAAAGGTTGATTTTAGCGACCAAAAGCCGTCTGCCTCTGAGGATTCCGGCCGACAGGTACCAGAAATTTCTTTACCTTTAACCGAAATCCATACAAGCTGGCGGTAAAAGAAGATTAAAGTTATATTTATACTGATATTCAATATCTTAGTAAAACTTAAGCCATGAAAAAAGGAATTCTTGCTGCAATGTCGGCCACGATATGCATCCTGTTCGTACAGCCTGTTATCTCTCAGAATGTGATACGTTTGTACGATGGCAAGGCGCCGGGTTCTGAAAACTGGACCCAAAAGGAGATTGAATGGGAAGGTGCACCGTTTACCGGGAAAATGATCCGCAATGTGGTGGATCCGACTTTGGAAGTGTATTTACCCGAAAAATCCATTGCGACTGGCACAGCGGTTGTCGTTTGCCCGGGCGGCGGATACTTCATGCTTTCATACTCCAATGAAGGGACCGATGTGGCGCAATGGCTGGCCAAAAAGGGCATCACTGCTTTTGTGCTCAAATACAGATTACATGAGACTCCGGCAGATCCGGCTGATTTCCAGAAATACCTGATGGAGTTTTTCAGGAAACTGACAACACCACAAAAAAAAGATGATAATTCACCAGCGTCAAAATCCACACCGCCTGTCACCAACGACTATGCAGGCGATGATGGTATACGGGCCGTTGAATATGTGCGGCAACATGCCGGGGAATATGGCATCGATCCCCAAAAAGTAGGCATCATGGGCTTTTCAGCTGGTGCCGGAGTCACCATGTATGCCATTTTAAACTCCGCGCCCGATAAAGAGCCCAATTTTGCGGCCCCCATCTACGGGGGTTGGCTGGGTGATTCCAGCGTACCGGCTTCCGCACCGCCACTGTTCATATTGGCTGCGGCTGATGACGCCATTTCTGCCGGTCTGCCTGACCTGTACAAAGCATGGCGCGAAGCCGGCAAATCGGCTGAACTCCACATATATTCCAAAGGCGGACACGGCTTCGGAATGTCCAAAAAAGGTATACCGGCTGACAGTTGGATTGAACGGCTGTATGAATGGATGAAGACGTCGGGATTTTGAAGAAGAGGACGAGTCACCTTTTAAATCCACTCAATTAATACTAATCAAATATGACCATGAAAAGAACCATGTTACTGTCCGCTGCACTGTTCACCTGTGCCGGACTATTCGCCCAGTTCGGTGCGCCGCGACTGGTGTCTCCTGAATTCAAGGGTGACACGATCATTATCAGATTTAGGGCCCCAAAGGCCATCAAGGTTGAGTTAACCGCTGATTTTCTGCCTGCAAAGGAAACAAAAACGGAGCGGGGGACATTTATGTTGCCTGCACCTGTTGAAATGACCGAAGGAAAAGATGGCATTTGGGAATACAGGGCTGTAAACATAGCCCCCGATTTTTACACGTATACCATTATGGTAGACAAGGTCAGCATGCTCGATCCGGGCAATCTGAAAACGGTGCGCGACGGCCAGCGGGTGAGTAATTATCTCATTGTACCAGGGGAGAAGAGTAACCTTTATATCGAGGCAAAGGATAAGAAGGGTACCCTGTCAAAAGTATGGTATCCTTCGCCCGCTTTTGCTGCAACGCGCAGGATGTATGTTTACACACCCTATGGCTATGAGACATCCGGTAAGAAATATCCGGTCTTTTACCTGCAGCATGGCGGTGGTGGTGACGAAGATGCATGGACCTCGCTTGGCCGTGCCTGCCAGATCCTCGACAACCTGATCGCCCAGGGTAAAGCTGTGCCCATGATCGTGGTGATGCCTAACGCCAGTCCCAACCAGCTTGCCGCACCCGATGTGATGGACCCGATAGCAGGGCCTTCACCGATGCAACAGGATAGGACCTCGGAAGCATTCCATTCGGGCGGAGCCTATGTGAAAGGACTGATCGAGGACATCATCCCTTATGTTGAGTCGCATTACAGGGTGATCAAAAGCAAGGAAGCACGTGCCCTGGCGGGACTTTCCATGGGAGGGATCTATACGCTTTACACCACAGCCCGTTATCCCGACCTGTTCAGTTACATCGGCGTCCTCAGCATGGGTTTTACGCCCGACAGGGATCCCATCAAAGAACTCACACCCTTGAAAAATGAGGGTTATAAGCTTTATTTCATTGGCTGCGGGGAAACGGACTTTGCCTATGACAACACCAAACGCCTGATTAAAGGACTGGATGACCTGGGGATGAAATATACCAATTTCGACAAGGTGGGAGGCCATAACTGGGACACCTGGAGGGTTTGCCTAAAGGAACTGGCCCCGCTGTTGTTTAAATAAAAGAGAAATCTGCCAATGTGCCAATGTGCCAATGTGCCAATGTGCCAATGTGCCAATGTGCCAATGTGCCAATGTGCAAATATGCAAATGTACAAATATGCAAATGTGTGCCGAAGGCATCCCTATGGGACAAATGTGCTAATATGACAATGTGCCAATGTGCTTCGCTCGCCGAGCTTCAGCGAAGGAGGGTAAATGTGCTTCGCCCGCCGAAGCTTCAGCGAAGGAGGGTAAATGTGTAAATTGAATGAAATAAAGTTTTTACCGGGGGGACCCCGACGGGGTGGTCTTACATAAGGATTGCCGACCAACTCCGCTGCACCGGTTTTTCATCAGTGACAGCGAAGCCTGCCTGCCGGGCGATGTCAAGCGAGCAGGTGAAGTCAGCGGCGGAAACGTGCCCCTTTGGTTCGGCAACCAATACTTTACCACCCTTTTTCAGCATCAGGCGGATATCCCTGAATAAGGCCGGTTTATCCTGTACTTCATGGACGACGAAAAAGAGCAGTACGAAATCGAGGGTATCCTGTAATTCAACGGGATTGTAATCTTGGTTTACCAACCTGGTTTCAATGATGCCATCTACCCCATGTTTTACAGACCGCGCACGAAGTTTCTCAAGCATTTTATCCTGGACGTCTACACAGTATACCTTGCCCTGGGGGCCAGTTAGTTTCGCCAGGGGAATGCTGAAGTATCCCATGGCGGGACCAAAATCCATTACCTGCATTCCGGGCCGGATCCAGGGACTCAGGATCCTCACGGGATTGTGCTGAAGCTTGCGGAATGGGAAAAGCAGTATATAACCGACCCAGACGGGACATGTATGCCGATGTTGCGGAACTGAGGGGGAATTGTTGCTCATGACCGTGATTGTTATAAAGTTACAATCAAAAATAGTTCTTATCTTGCAAAAGTTTCAGAAAATGACTTAAACATGTACTTATTTTTCGATGTATTATGAAAAACATCCTTTCTTTCCTTGTTTTGCTGGCGGTCACCGCCATGCAGGTTTACGGACAGGAGCTTCCTGCACCGAAACAGACACAGGCCGGCAACATATTCAGCATGAGTTCAACTCCATTCTCTGCGGTAGTGGATGTCAATGCGGTGGTTACCTTTAAAAATCCCGTAATCCCCGGATTCTGGTCAGATCCCAGTGTTTGCCGTGTCGGTGAGGACTATTACCTGATCACCAGCACTTTTGAATATTTCCCCGGTATACCTGTGTTTCACAGCAAGGACCTGGTGAACTGGGAACAAATCGGATACTGCATACACAGGCCGGATCAAATGCCCAAAGGACTGAATTTATTTGCCGCTACGATCCGGTATCATGAAGGAACTTTTTACATGATCAATACAAACCTTGCCGGTGGAGGTAATTTCTATGTCACGGCCAACAATCCTGCAGGTCCCTGGTCCGACCCCATCTGGATCGATATTCAGGGCATTGATCCTGATTTGTTCTTTGATGACGACGGAAAGGCCTATGTGATTTCCTCCACCTTTGTTTTGCATGAAATTGACATAAATACAGGTAAACTTCTTGACCAGGGCTGGAAAATCTTCAACGGGAACGGGGGACGTTACGCAGAAGGCCCGCACATTTACAAGAAAGATGGTTTCTACTACCTGATGGATGCCGAAGGCGGTACCGAGGAAGCTCATTCAGAATGCATAGCCCGCAGCAAGGACATCTGGGGACCTTATAATCCCAACCCTGCCAATCCCATCCTCGCCCATGCCAACGCCGCGGGACAGGGAAATCCCATCCAGGGTGTCGGTCATGCCGATATCATTCAGGCGCACGACGGTTCGTGGTGGATGGTCTTTCACGGGTACCGTTCGGTAGGGGACGGGGTGCATCATATTCTGGGAAGGGAGACCTGCCTGGCACCCGTTACCTGGCCCAAGAATGGCTGGCCCGTGGTGAATGGCAACGGAACAGTAACAGTGGATATGACCTGTCCGACACTGCCTTTGAAACCTTTTGCTGCCAAACCTTCCCGAATTGAATTTGACAGTGAAAAATTGCCGCTGGAATGGAATTATCTCCGGTACCCGGTTACGGCCAATTATTCACTCACTGCGCGCAAAGGTTACCTGACAATGACAGGTTCGGAGCAGACAATCGAAGACCGGAAATCGCCGACCTTTGTCGGACAGAGAATCCAAAATATGAACTTCTCCGCTAGTACCCAGGTGGAGTTCACTCCGAATAAGGACAATGAAGAAGCAGGTATGATCCTGCTCAATAATGATACGCACTTTGACATCCTGATCAAACAATCAGAGGGGAAAAGGGTGCTGGTAAGCCGGCTCAGGTTTGGTGTAGTTGTACACGAATCTCCGGAAGTAATCCTGAAGCCTGGTCCGGTGAAGCTGGCCATCACATGCAACCGGTCATTTTTCACCTTCTCGTATGCACAGGGCAGTGATGCCTTTAGGGATATCGAAAAGGTGAATTCAAAGTTTCTGAGTTCCGAGACGGTGGGTTGGTTTACCGGGGTATACCTGGGTTTATATGCAACCGGAAACGGAAAGCCTTCCACGGCAAAGGCAGATTATGCATGGTTTGAGTATACAAATAACGAAACGCCGCGGTAGCAGGATATGAGTTCCTCTGAAATTTCGCACCTATGGTGCCTTAATAATTGTGCTTCTTAAGAGAGCCCCATGAGGGGCGACATTCTGGCAGAAAACATTAAATTGCAATCATCTAAGCACCGTGGGTGCAACATGATGGTTTTGATCGAAGGTAATTGACCCGGATACCATTGAAGACATGGGAATTGCCAAAACGTATACCCCATCTTCTCACCCGTCCTGAAGCGCACATTTTGAACCTTTCGAGCATGGGCGGCTTTTTGCCGGTACCCGGCCAATCTGTTTACGGCGCAGCAAAAGCGGCCGTAAAACTTTTTACAGAGGCCCTGCACTCAGAACTGGCAGACAGCAACATACATGATTGGGCGTTCCCCTGTCTTGATGCTCTGAATGATTGAGCCGGCTTTGAGACCCGCCCTGAATTAATCCCTGCATGATAGGTTTATTTCTGTTTTTCCTGCTTATCTGTCGATACAGGAGATCTTAAGTTTATTTTTATTTAATTTTAGGGATATAAAGCATTTGTCAGCCATCTTCTGAATGCCGAATATACAATTACCAATTAATAATCATTTTAACCACATTTACCATGGATAATGAAAAGTCAGGAAAAGACAGCACCGGAAGCAATCCCGTGTCGAGGAGAAACTTCCTGAGAACTACCGCAGCTGCAACAGCAGCGTTTACGATAATCCCAAGCTTTGCGATGGGTAAGAAGCTGGGTTACCAGGCACCCAGTGATACATTGAGGGTAGCCCTCGTTGGTGCCGGAAGCCAGGGTTCGGGTGATATCGGCAGCATTTGCCTGCCAGAAGTGGCCACAGCTCAGCAGGGTATGTTTGGAATGGCCGGCAAACCCGGGACAGAAAAACTCGTGGCCATCTGTGATGTTGACTGGGGATATGCCCCTGTTCTGAATACCTTTGATAAGTATCCAAGTGCCAAACGTTACAAAGACTGGAGGCTGATGCTGGATGAAATGGGTAAGGATATTGATGCTGTTGTAATAGCAACTGCTGACCACAATCACGCCAATCCGGCCGCCACCGCAATGACTCTGGGCAAGCATGTATATGTTGAAAAACCGCTTACGCATACTATTTATGAGTCGCGGTTGCTTACCAAACTGGCAAAAAAACATGGGTTAGCCACCCAGATGGGTAACCAGGGATCGTCAGGCGACGGGGTGCGTACGGCCTGTGCCTGGGCATGGGCAGGTGAGATTGGCGAAGTGCGCAAGGTGGATGTTTGGTCTAGCAGGCCAATCTGGCCGCAGGGACTGGATACTCCCACTGTCTCCATGAAAGTGCCAAAAACCCTCGACTGGAACCTGTTTATCGGTCATATGCCTTTCAGGCCTTATAATGATGCTTATCACCCCTGGAATTTCCGCGGATGGTGGGATTTCGGTACGGGAGCATTCGGTGACATGGCCTGCCATAACATGCATCCTGTTTTCAAGGTGCTCCAGCTGGGTTATCCGACAAAAGTGCAAGGACAGTCGACCCCGCTGAAAAGAGATGCCTGTCCGCTTGCTCAGATAGTGAAAATGGTGTTCCCGGCACGTCCGAACCTTCCTTATATGGCCATGCCCGAAGTGGAGGTCACCTGGTACGACGGCGGATTCCATGCCATGATACCCAATGTGCTTCCGGAAGGTAAAACATGGCAGGGTGAAGGCTGTGCCATATATGGTACGAAAGATACCCTGATCCTGGGCAGCCATGGTTCTGATCCTTACCTGCTCTCAGGCAGGACTCCCAAATCTCCTGAAGTTTTAAGAGTTATTCCCGAAAACAACCATTACCTCGACTGGGTAGCGGCTTGCAAGAATCCGGATCTGCGCGACAAAACCGCTTCCCATTTCGGAGAGGCCGGTCCTTTCAATGAAATCGTATTGATGGGTGTTCTCGCTGTCCGTCTGCAGAAGATGGGAATAATCCTGGAATGGGATGGCCCGACCATGCAGTTTACTAATTTATCTGCAAATGACAAGGTTTCTACATGGACCGACGTCATGGATATCGGTAAAATGATGGCCGCAGCAGCCGCTGCTGCCAGAACGGCAGGTGGCGCAGGTCAGCAGCGTGGCGGATTCCCGGGCATGGGTGGAGATGACCCAAGTCAAAAGAATGCAAAGGAATTCGTTGCATCCCTGGTGAAGCATGATTATCTGAATGGTTTCAAATTGCCCGAGATGCCCGCTTAGTTTGTTCAAGTGATTGTATTATATGCTACCGGCAATTTGCAGCGCTGCATTTTGCCGGTAGTGTTTATAGGGGTTATCAATTCAATGGAAGCTTTATAGGATGCATCCCATGGACAATGTAAGAGGACTGTTGTTCAGATACCGGATATTAATATTATAATATTCATTATCAAATTATTAATTTGAATTAAAAACACATTTCATGAAGGAAATGATGAAGAAAAGGCCTGCCGGTAGTCCGCCTCCGGGTTTCGGACCGCAGGATCCCGCCACGGTGGCGCAGAAGCTGAAAGATTCCCTTGAAGCTATCGCAAAAAGTGCAGATTATTTGAAGAATTCAAAATTTGTTAAATGAGTATCAGGAATCATACATAAATCATAATTATTACAGTTTTGTGTTTGTTTACTTCTTTTTCCTGTCACTTTCTGTCGTCACAGAAAGTAACCAACCGCGTGCCGCCATAGCGTCAGCGGTGGCGCAAGAAGACTGACGGTTTGAACGCACTCCGGCTGTCGCCTTCGTTTGAACGGCAAACCGTCTGAATATGGTATTTGTTTTTTCGCTCCGCACACGTTGTGGTTGAGCTTGTTTAATGCATGATGTAAATACAGGACCGAAGGTATGCTTAAATTATTCGTTTATGAAGAAGTACCAATGTGTGATTGTTGATGATGAGCCGCTGCCACTGAATTCAAATCAAGTGCCAGAGCTGATTTTACGATTGCAGGAGAATTCAAAGTGCCATGGAGGCACCCGACTTTCAAAAACGGATGGAGCCGGTGTAGCTTGAATGCTGCAAAGGCATGGAATTTCAGCAAAGGCTTACCACCGCTTTGCTTGAAATTCTTACCACCGCCTAGCGGAATAGGCGTTGAAGGTTATGGATTGATTTTTGTGGACTACCTGCTTAAACCCGTTTCTTATGAAAGATTTATCAAAGCCGTGGATAAGTTTCTCAGTTTTAGCGAAAGAGGTGAAGTGAATCACACAGCCTCTCAGGACAGCCGGTTTATATAACTGAATATCAATAAGAATAATCAATTAAATAGTGATTCATGAGATTACTCTATGTGGAAAGCGTGAAGGATTATCTGTTCATTCATCTTGTATCTGGCAAGGTTATTGCCAAACATACCCTTTCAGCATTTGAGGCCTTGCTGCCGCAGGATGAATTTATCCGGATCCACCGGTCATTTATTGTTTCCATCAAAAGAATCAGGAGCTTCAATGCCCATAGTGTTGACCTTGGGAACCAGGAATTGCCAATCGGGCCCAATTATCATACACAGGTAATTTGAAAAATTGAATTATCCTCAATTCAAAATGTATAATTATTTTAATCGATACATAAGAATTATTTATGGTTGTTTAATTCCTGTGTGTCGATCCCTTGTAATACGCAGTAAAGTAATATGTAGCTTTGTTTATGTTTTTTCAGATAGGATCATTAATCAGTAATGAATACATTATCAAACTATTCAATTTAAATTAATAAACACTTCTATGAAGAAAATTTTATATGCCGGTGTTGCAGCAGCCCTTATACTGTTTCTCACCACCACGGCTTACTGTGGAAATCGTGACAAAATCAAACAGCTGGGTATTGCGACGTATTCCGTGAAAGGTCTCGAAAGCGATATTGAAGGTACGTTCAAAGCCCTTGCAGCAGCTGGTTATCAGGTAATGGAGATTTCCAACTATAATGCCGGTTCGGGGATGGTTGCAGGTTATAAACCAGCTGATTATGCCGCCCTTGCTGCCAAACATGGTCTGAAAATCATTTCAAGCCATGCAAGAGCCAAATTTGATGTCAAGGATGTACCCGGTACGCTTGCCGCATGGGGAAAAGTATTTGATGATCATAAGAGCCTGGGTTGTAGTTACGTAATCTTACCCATGAACATGTGGTCAGGTAATTTCGAAGTGCTGAAGGAGGAATGCAATCTGTTGAACAAAATTGGCGAAGAAGCCAACAAGAGAGGCATTCAATTCGGATATCATAACCACCACATGGAATTTGCCACGATCGCCGGAACCGACCAGATGTATGAAGATTATCTGATCACAAACACAGATCCGGACAAGGTTATCTTCCAGATGGATGTTTATTGGGTCACGCAAGGCGGACAGGATCCTGTTGCCTACCTCAAAAAGTACCCCAACCGGTTCAAACTATTGCATATAAAGGACGATTATATTATCGGGGAAAGCGGAAAGATCAATTATGAAGCCATTTTCACTCAGTTTTACAAAAATGGTCATAAGGACTGGTTTGTGGAGATCGAAGATAACATGACACCTGAAGAAAGAGAACAATCGAAGGCGATGATGGATGCCATGAAGGATATACAGGCCAAAGGAGGATCCATGGAAGATTTCATGAAGGAAATGATGAAGAACAGGCCTGCAGGCAGTCCGCCTCCGGGTTTCGGACCGCAGGATCCCGCCACGGTGGCGCAGAAGCTGAAAGATTCCCTTGAAGCTATCGCAAAAAGTGCAGATTATTTGAAGAATTCAAAATTTGTGAAATAGCCAGGTGTTCTGGTAAAAAAGAGCGGTGTGCCGGAGAAGGTATCACCGCTCTTTTTTTGTCATTTTATATAAAATAAAATTCACTTTATACATTGTTTTCCTGTTTAATGAATGATATTTTTATTGAGGATTCCTCTTGAATTACCAAATTAATACAAATTATGAAAGCAAATGCCCGCACATTCAGAAACAGCCTGAAAATCTGTATGCTGTTAATGTTTTCACTTTCATTGGTTCAATGCGGAAAAAATAAAGAGGGTACGGATCTTGAAGCCGGATTCCTGAACCCGCCGGAGTCTGCTAAACCCCGCGTCTGGTGGCACTGGATGAATGGTAACATCACCAAAGAGGGCATCCGGGCCGACCTGGAATGGATGCACAGGGTGGGCATCGGCGGATTCCAGAACTTTGATGCGGCCTTAAATACACCCCAGATTGTTGACAAAAGACTGGTGTATATGACCCCGGAATGGAAAGAGGCTTTTCTGTTTACCACCAAACTGGCCGATTCGCTCGGTCTGGAAATGGCCATTGCCGGATCTCCCGGATGGAGCGAAAGCGGTGGACCGTGGGTGACTCCTGCGCAGGCTATGAAGAAGTTTGTGTGGAGCGAAACCAGGATGGAAGGTGGAAAACCTTTTACCGGTAAATTGCTTCAACCTCCTGCAACAACAGGTGCTTTTCAGAATATGCCTTTACGGCAGTATGCGGTTGAAGATAATTCCGAAGGTACGCCGGTGTATTATAAAGATGCTGCCGTTGTGGCTTACAGGCTTCCTGAAGGTGACCTGTCCATGGCCACCCTGAATCCCAGGATTACTTCGAGCGGAGGAAAATTTGACCTTGCCATGCTAACCGACGGAGATCTCCACAAAACGGTATTTTTGCCTCCTGCAAAAGCTGGTGAAAAAGCCTGGGTGCAATTTGAATTTGCTGAACCACAAACTATCCAGGCACTCACCATTGTGGGCGGAGGTTATGGCGGCATGTGGGGAATGGGTGCGGATCCCGATAACCGGGCGCTTGAGGCAAGTGATGATGGAAAAGCTTTCAGCAAGGTAATTGATATTCCTGTAGGTGGGGTTGAGGAAAAAACACTGGCTTTTGCCCCGGTAACTGCCCGGTTTTTCAGGTTTACCTATGTTACCCAACCACCGGAACAGCCCGTTGAATTTTTTGGATTGGAGGTTCAGGCGGGAGGGCTCAAAGGCACAAATATTGCCGAACTTGTGCTGCATAAAGTAGCCAGGGTAAACCGGTTTGAAGAAAAGGCCGCCTTTGCCACGGCAACAGATTTGTATCATGCGCCTACTCCTTCGGTGAAAGAAAACGAAGTAATAAAAAAGGCCGGTGTAATCGACCTAACCGGAGAAATGAAGCCCGATGGATCACTCGCTTGGACACCCCCTCCGGGCAACTGGATAGTGCTGCGCCTGGGCTATTCGCTCACCGGGCATGAGAATGGACCGGCATCGGCTGAAGCAACCGGACTGGAAGTGGACAAGCTGAGTGCGAATCATGTCAAAGCCTATTTCAACAATTACCTCGACCAGTACAAGGATGCAACGGGCGGACTGATGGGGCAAAAGGGGTTACAATATATGATCACCGACAGTTGGGAAGCAGGGGTGCAAAACTGGACCGACGACATGATGGCGGAATTCGCCAAACGGCGCGGTTATGACATGTTGCCCTGGTTGCCGGTATTAACCGGACATATCGTGGAAAGTGCTGAAGCCAGCGAACAATTTCTGTGGGATTTTCGGAAAACCCTTGGTGATCTGGTGGCTGAAAATCACTATGATCAGCTTACATCTTTATTGAAAGAACGAGGGATGGGCAGGTATACCGAATCCCATGAAGGCGGTCGCGCTTTCATCGGTGACGGCATGGAGGTGAAACGCAAAGCAGCCATCCCCATGAGTGCTACCTGGACACCCGGTGGGCTTGATCCTGGCACTGAAGTTGCCACCCGTTACAAAGCCGATGTGCGCGAGTCAGCCTCAGTAGCTCATATTTACGGACAAAACCTGGTAGCAGCAGAATCCATGACAGCCATCGGAAGCGCCTGGGCCTGGTCGCCCGAATTGCTGAAACCAACAGCAGACATGGAAATGGCAAATGGATTGAACCGGTTTGTCATCCATACCTCGGTTCATCAGCCTGTGAATGATAAAATTCCAGGTCTTGGACTCGGTCCCTTCGGTCAATGGTTCACAAGGCATGAAACCTGGGCGGAACAGGCAGGCCCCTGGATCACCTATCTGGCACGTAGCAGTTACATGTTGCAACAGGGGAAATTCGTGGCCGATGTGGTTTATTTTTATGGCGAAGACAACAATATTACGGCTTTGTTTGGCGAAAAACTACCGGTGATTCCCGAAGGATACAATTATGATTTCGTGAATGCCGATGCATTGATAAATATGCTTTCTGTTAGCCATGGAAGGGTGACCACGCCGAGTGGCATGAATTACCGTGTTTTGGCGCTAGATTCAAACAGTATTCACATGTCGCTGCCCGTATTGCGCAAGATTTCCGAACTGGTAAATGCCGGTGCCATCGTAGCCGGTCCCAGGCCAGTGGGTACACCCAGTTTGAGTGATGACCTGCAGGAATTCATAACGCTTGTTAATCAGCTATGGGCCAACGAAAAAGGTGTAACCAACATGGGTAAGGGTAAGGTGTATGCCGGACAATCCCTGGAAGAAGTGCTGAATATGCTTGAAATCCGGCCCGATTTTCAGTATAACAAACCACAGGACGATACCCGCCTGATGTTTGTTCACCGTAAGATGGAGCAGGTTGAGTTCTACTGGATCAACAACCGAAATAACCGGGTGGAAGACCTGGAGGCCACCTTCCGCATTCAAGGAAAGGAAGCTGAGATCTGGCATCCCGAAACCGGTAAGATCGGGCAGGCTTCCTACAGCATAGCTGATGGTTTTACGAAGGTCCCGCTGCACATGGAGCCCAACGACGCGATATTTGTAGTATTCCGGAATAAGGCCAAAGAAAAATCACGCACGATTCCCGAGGTAACGGAAACCCAGCTTGCAGCTGTAACCGGTCCCTGGGAAGTGAGCTTTCAGCCTGACCGCGGAGCACCTGAGACTGCTGCCTTCGATGCCCTTTCCTCCTGGAGCGAAAATCCGGATCCCGGCGTGAAGTATTTTTCCGGCATGGCAAATTATACAACCACCGTCCAGGCCCCGGATGACTGGTTCCAATCGGGTGAGCAACTCTGGCTTGATCTGGGAAGTGTGAAAAACCTGGCGGAAATTGTAGTCAATGGCAAATCATTGGGCATTGTCTGGAAGATTCCATTCAAAGTGAATGTGACCGATGCATTTAAAACGGGAGAGAATATCATCGACATCAAAGTAACCAATCTTTGGGTGAACCGGTTGATCGGCGATCAACAACCTGGAATGAAAACAAAGATCACCTATACCACAATGCCTTTCTATCGGGCTGATTCACCCCTGATGCCTTCGGGATTGCTGGGGCCGGTGACCCTTTTGAGCAGGAAGTGAAAGATGAAAATACCTCGCCCCCTGCCCCCTCTATTACAGGAAAGGGGGCAGGGGGTGAGGCATCACTACAGTAAACAATTAAGCAGTAACAGCAGGCAAGTGCTTTTCATATAATGCCATATCTGAATAGCCCCAGGATACTATACTTTCCACAACCGGAATTAAGGTAGTTCCCCTTTCTGTAAGACTGTACTCCACCTTGGGTGGTATTTCGAAGTAAACATGCCTGTTTATTATTCCCTGACTTTCAAGATGCCGCAATTCCTGTATAAGCATTTTCTCAGTGATTCCAAGAACATCCTTTTTCAGTTCTCCAAATCTCCTACAGCCCACCCGAAGACTCCAAAGAATACCCATCCGCCATTTACCACCAATGAACTTTAAAGAATGCTGTACCGGACATTTTTCCAGCATTTCCTCGGCAGTTAAAAAATTATCCATGTTATTGTATTTTTTATTTCATTGATAATCAGATAATCATATATACGAGGTAGGTAACTTACTTTTTAGTAGGTACTTGATTTGGATAAATCAGTAACCTATCTTTATATTCAGATTAAATAAAAATAACAATTATGAATAGAAAAGAGTTCATACAAAGAAGCTCGGCATTTGGCATTCTGTCCTTTATTCCGGGCATTGCCATGACAGGCGACAATGATGCGGGAAGCGCACTGCCGAAAATGACCTCGCCGGAATTAAACAATTCATACTGGTATATTGGCCATCTCTTGAGTGTTTTAATATCCAGCCAGGATACAAAGGGTGCATTTTCCCTGATTCATGGATATGAGATACGGGGTCTTGAACCACCTCCGCATACCCATACCAGAGAGGATGAATCCTTTTATCTTATGGACGGGGAAATTAATTACACGGTAGGTAAAGAAGTATTCAATGCCAAAAGGGGTGATTGGATCTTTCTTCCCCGCAATATTCAGCATTCCTTTCAGGTTCAGACGGAACAGGCTGAAGTCCTGATCCATTTATCACCTGGAGGTTTTGAGGAGTATTTCAAAGAAATGAGTGAACCAGCCAGGACACTCACTATACCGCCCAGACCGCAAGGCCCTCCTGATGTCAGGAGAATCATTGAAACTGCCTCGAAGTATGGAATTGTATTTCCTAAAATAAGTTAAACTGCAGCCCGGAATCATTGCGGGGATTCCGAACACGCTCAGGGCATTGTCTTTCATCTTTCATTTTAAGAATCTTTTTTATAGGTTTGGGATATTATTCATAAATCCCATTCACCATGAGATTTTTAATATCAGCCCTTATGCTTACCGCGACACTGCAGATAAACGCTCAGGAGATAATTCCGCTCTATTCCGGAGAGATTCCCAACAGCACCTCCTATAAAATGAAGGAGATCAAGTTGCAGCAAAATGGTGAGTTCCTGGGTTACCGAAATATTGCCAATCCGACCCTGGCAGCTTACCTGCCTTCTGCTGAGCTGGCGACAGGCCATGCCGTGATAATCTGTCCAGGCGGTGGCTATGGCATGGAAAGCTACAGGCTCGAAGGCACCGTTATTGCCGAAGCTTTTGTCAGGCAAGGTATTGCAGCCTTTGTACTTAAATATCGCCTTCCCAGTGATTCCATCATGCAGGATAAATCCATCGGTCCGTTGCAGGATGCCCAGCAGGCCATTAAAACAGTAAGACAGCGAGCCGCTGTATGGAATGTGGATACCAGCCGGATCGGCATCATGGGATTCTCAGCAGGCGGTCATCTGGCCTCCACTGCAGCCACGCATTATAACAAATCGTACATACCGAATCCTGAAAAGACAAACCTGCGCCCTGATTTCCTCATCCTGGTATACCCGGTGATCAGCATGTCTGACAGCCTCACCCACATAGGATCAAGAAACAACCTGCTGGGTAGCAATCCTTCAATGGAAAAAGTCCTCCTCTTTTCCAACGAGTTGCAGGTTACCCGCAATACCCCGCCCACCTGGCTCACACATACCGGTGACGATACCGCTGTGCCGGTGGAAAATAGCATCCGGTTTTACCAGGCTTTGATAAAAATGAAAGTACCGGCTGAAATGCACCTGTATCCCAAAGGCAATCATGGCTTCATTTTAAAACTCCAACCCGGGGAATGGATGTTGCCGATGGTTGACTGGGTGAAATCGATCCGGTAAATCCCATGCAGCGGCAGATATTCTCTACCGGGGCTTTCCGCTTGTACTACAGCCTTCCGCATAACCTGCGGGGCAATGTGATTAAACTGAACATCATCAAGTTCTCCAAGTGGTTTTCACTGGTGATGCCCATCATCGTACCTTTTTACGAGGACAATCACCTCTCTATCACGGAGATCATGATCCTGAAATCGGTGTATTCCGTGGTCATTGTGGCACTGGAACTGCCAAGCGGCTATTTTGCCGATGTTATCGGGCGGAAAAAGACCCTCATCATCGGTGCATTTCTCAGTGCAATAGGGTTTTTTATCTATTCCGGGACACATGCCTACATGGGATTTCTGATCGCCGAGATAGCCCTGGGAGCCGGACAGAGCTTCATATCTGGTGCGGATTCAGCCATGCTTTATGATACGTTGGTTTCGGGGAACCGGCAAAAGGAATACGCCCGATATGAAGGTATCAATGCCTCCGTGGGCAATTTTTCCGAAGCCTTTGCCGGACTTGCCGGCGGAGCCCTGGCCCTCATCTCACTGCGTTTCCCTTTTTACATCCAGGCCATCATTGCCTCCACAGCAATACCTGCTTCACTGATGCTCGTTGAACCGGTAATTGAGAATAAAGTGACAAGAACCATGAGTCTGCGTGACATTGCGGCAACTGTTAAACAGATTGTTTTCCGGGAAAAAGATCTTCGCCTCAACCTGCTCTTCTCATCCATCATCGGAGCGGCAACCCTGCAGATGGCCTGGTTTGCGCAACCACTGTTTAAAAAGATGCTGCTTCCACTGGCTTTGTACGGGGCGGTATGGACTGCCCTGAATCTTGTTACCGGGGGCTCATCGATCATTGCACACCGCATCGAACAAAAGCTTGGGGAAACCACTACCCTGAAGCTCATTGCGATCCTTATTCCTGTCCTGATGATCCTATCCGGAATGATTCCCGCTTTTGCCATCATACCCTTGCTGGTTCTGTTCTATGTTTTTCGTGGTATTGCCGGACCAGTTCTGAAGGATTATATCAACCAGCGGACCGGCAGTGACATCCGGGCAACCGTCATGTCGCTCCGCGACCTGACCATAAGAGTTTTCTTTGCTCTCTTTGCCCCGCTGGCCGGGTGGTTCACCGATCATTACAGTCTTGGTTCCGGACTGGCAGTTTCCGGCGGATTCATCCTTGCATTGTCACTGACGACCCTGGTTTTATTTATCCGGCACCGCAATGAATGCTGACAGGGGAAAGTGTTTCTTATCGCCAGTTTGTCTATTCGATCAGGCAATCTGCCGATAAATTTTGGACATTATTTACATATAACCTACCTTTAATTAAATCGAAATAATAACAAACCATGCTTAAAAATAATCAACACAAAGATCCGAAAAGTACAATTCTTTCACGGAGGAATTTCCTGGGATCAACGGCTGCAGCAGCTGCATTATCAATGGTTCCACTGAATTTTGCCTTTAAAAATGCTCCCCGTATGGCCCCCGGAAAGCCCGATTCAAACTTTGGCGGTGTCCAGATAGGTGCCATTACCTACAGCTGGCGCAGCATGCCGGGTGGCGTTGAGAATGTAATCAAGTATTGCATCGAAGCAGGTATCAGTTCCCTTGAATTGATGGGCAATGATGTGGAGGAATTCCTGGGAGCGCCAAAAAATCCAATGATGGGCATGTTCGGTCCGCCTCCAGGGGCCCGTCCTCCCGCCGCTGCCGCACCTGCAGGTGCTCCTCCGGCCGCTCCTCCAGCTCCGGCCGCTCCTCCGCAGCGACCGAAACTTACTCCCGAACAGGAGGCCGCCATTGCCAAATACAGGGAGGAGATCAAGGCCTGGCGTCTGGCATTGCCCATGTCAAAATTTGAAAGCGTTCGGAAGATGTTCGATGATGCCGGCATTGGCATTCATATTGTGAAGTTTTCACCGTCACAATGGTCCGATGAGGCGATCGATTACGCGTTCAAAGCCGCAAAAGCTTTGGGAGCCAAAGGCGTCAGCGAGGAGATCGGGGAAGCAGCTGTTAAAAAGCTGGGCCCAATTGCGGAAAAACATAGTATGTACGCAGTATTTCACAATCATATGCAGTTTGCCACGCCCGGATTCAGTTATGATCCTTTTATGGCCGTGTCGCCTGCCGTGATGTTCAACTTTGACGCCGGGCATTTTTTTGGTTCAACCGGGTTGCATCCAAACACCATCCTGGAGAAGTATCACGACCGGATCTTCAGCATGCACCTGAAAGATAAGACAGGGCCAAAAGCAGATCCTGCCAATACCAACCAGGTATGGGGCCAGGGTGAAATGCCCATCGCCGAGGTGCTGCTGCTGATCCAAAAGCAAAAATGGCCCATCTATTGTGATATTGAACTGGAATACGACATTGCCCCCTGGTCGAATGCAGTCAAGGAAGTAAAAACCTGTGTACAGTATGCCAGGCAGATTCTTGCATAATATAACAATTGGAAAATGAAACATAAGTTCTTTAAAAGAGCTGGCCTCATTACCCTGGCCACGCTTAGCGGATCTGCTTTTATGTTCTCCCAGGAGCAGTCTTTTACGGTAATCCTGGATAAGCCGGTGAACGGCACTGTTCAGCTGGATCCGCCTTTACCGGCCGACGGAAAATACTCCAAAGGAACAATATTAACCGTCACTGCGATTCCCGACGCGGGATTTGTACTCGATGCTGTTTATTACGCTGTTCCCGGAAGATGGGGTCAGATGTTCTATGAATCCATGGCAAGTCCCTTTAAGATTGCGATTGACCAGGGCAAGCACATAGGAGCATCTTTCATTGATAAAGCAGCGGTGGCAAACATCAATGTAACCCAGGATGTTGTATATGCCAAACCCGGTGTAAAAACGCTCAAGTATGATGTATACGCTCCCAGGGGCGCAAAGAATCTGCCCTGTATCATCATCATCCATGGCGGCGGATGGGCCACCAATACTGAGGACATTATGCGCGGACTCGCCCGTGAACTGACCAGGGACGGCAAATTCGTGGTTTTCAGCATCGACTACCGATGGGCACAAAAGCTTGATGGCGACGCCACCAATACTACCATGGCCAACATCATCGAGGATGTTTTTGGTGCCATTGCCCACATCATGGAACATGCAGCAGAATATGGGGGAGATCCTACCAGGATTGGCCTTACCGGGGACAGTGCCGGAGGGCATCTGTCAGCCGCCGCATCCCTGATGCCTAACATGATCGGCAAAGGTGGATTTGGTAAAACACCCGGGGTGTTTGACTTTATGCCTTCCTACCTACCCAAAAACAAAACACTGGAACAGGTAAGAAGTGAAATGATGACAGCCATAAGAGCGGCAGCGCCCAGCTATGGTGTATTTGGCGGAAAACTGTTGAACCACCTTTCCGATGATCCTGCTGCCGACGATACCTGGAAAGATGCCATAGCCCCGCTCAGTCATATCCCGAAAGCTTCGGAAAGGGCAGTACCACAATACCTGACACGCGGCACCAATGACTTACTCATTACCGATGAGGCCGTAAAGGAATTCGTTGATGCCCTGGTGAAGGCCGGTCAGCGGGTGGAATATGTACAGGTTGGTGGGGCAGGTCATGCTTTCTTCGACTGGAAACCTGATGAAAAGACCAGGGCCACCTTTGCTCAGTATGGCGTTTATTATGCCGCCGAGATGAAAGCGTTTTTTGCCTCTGTTCTGTATTGATTTATCCGAACACCCCGACGGGGTACCCACCCCGTCGGGGTGTATCTTAAAGAAAACCATGAAAACCATCAGCAATTTCATCCTGTTCCTTTTGTTTCTGATGACGGCATCTGAAGCGAGAACACAGGAGGCACGAATCGATACGGGTCGCATCGGAGGCGCTATGTACCGGATTATTGTTCCGGCCAACTGGAACCATAACCTGGTGATGTATGCACATGGTTATGAAATGCCCTCGATGCCGGGCGGTCCATCAATGTTCCACAACAGTCGAAGCGACCTGTCCATAAAACTGTTCCTCGACAGAGGGTTTGCCGTTGCCAGGTCGGCCTACCGCAAAAAAGGCTGGGCATTGGTTGAAGGGGTTGACGATACGGAAGCGCTTCGGGCATATTTTTTTTCCAAATATGGGAAGCCGGATACCTGCTATATTACCGGGCACTCCATGGGAGGGGGCATAACCCTGGCCACCATCGAGAACTTTGGAACCTTTTACCAGGGTGCCATGCCCATGTGCCCGCTTTCCAACCATCCCTATTTGCAGACGAAGATGGCATTGGATATCAACGCGGTCTTTTCGGTCTTTTTTCCCGGAGTATTGCCTCCGCTGGCCGATGTTACCAGCGTTAAGGCTCCACCTGTTTCCTTGCCTGCAGTGAAAGAAGCCATTGCCAGGGACACTGCGCTGGCCGCTGCGATTGCACACCGGTTTGAGCTCAAGCCCAGGGATTTGCCCATGGTGATTCTTTTCAACGATGGTGTAATCCGTGATATCAGCCAGCTGGCAGGAGGCAATCCCTTCGACAATACCAATACACTTTATTCCGGCTTCCCGGATGACCTGGAGGTAAATGAGAAGGTGGAACGCCTCCCGGCAGACCCTGGAACCGAAAAATTCTATGATCAATACGATCGTACGGGGAATATTAATTGTCCCACCCTGCTGCTGCACACCATTTATGATCAACTCATACCGGCCAGCATGGCTGTGATCCCTTACGATAATATGGTACACGAACAAGGAAAGCAGTCCAACCTTGTAGTAGTATACACCAATGGCCAGGGCCATTGCAGCTTCACACCGGTGGAAACCGGCAGGGCGTTTGATCTGCTCAGGAAGTGGGTGAGCGCAGGTACAAGGCCCAAACCGGGGATCCTTTAATTACGGATTACTGATTACCGATTGCCCTTGTATTATCATTTATATTTTTCCAGTAATTTTGCCACCTCAGCATGCCCGTTGTTTCGGGCAAAGGTCAACGCCATATCACCGTCTGCATCCTTAAGAAGGGGATCGGCATTACCCTCCAGCAGGATCTTTACGTTCTCCTGTTGTCCTTCGGCTGCAGCATACATAAGGGCCGTGAAATGCTCCTGGTAATCAGCCAGATTCGGATCAGCCCGATGATCCAGCAACAACCTGACTATTTCCGGGAAAGGACCGGATGCTGCAAACATCAGGGCTGTCCGTCCGTTCACATCAGGAACATTGACAAAAGCCTTATGTTCCAGCAGTAGTTTTACGATCTCCGTATGTCCGTTATAGGCAGCCAACATCAAAGCAGTTCTGCCATCCGTGTCGGTCTGGTTGACATCGACCTCTTGCTGGAGTAGTGTTTCAATCGTTTTCAGATCACCCCGAAAAGCAGCATCCGCAACAGAAATCTGTCCAACGGTATCCGTTTTCCTGGTTTCGGCCTTTTCCTTGTTTTCCGCTGGTCTATCCTGTTTCGGGGTACAGCCGGGCTGCAATAGCATCAGGAAAGCAAGGGCCATCAGCATGGCATATCGGTATCTTTTCATTTTGGCAGCAGTCCCCATTTTTTTAACAACCATTCAGACATCAGGCCATCGTATTCGCTATAGCGTGCAAATCCCTGCATGGCGGGTTTCCTGCGCTCATATAGGGCGCCTACCTCAGCGGCAAGGGCTGGGTTGTTTCCAGGGATCGCATCAACGCTGTTCAACGCAAAATTCCGGTCGGTCATGTCAAATGAAACCGTATCCTGCAGGATACGGGTATAAATCTGAAAAGCCGCTTCCTCTTCATCCAATCCATACAGGGCTTCCGCGGCCAGTGAAGCAACAGCGGCTGACGGGTCGTTTCCTGCTTTCTTCAAAGCAGGTATCGCATCCCTGGCCTTTTCTTTCCGAATCAGCAAGCCGGTTACACCCCAGTAACGGATACCGGCATTCGGATGCACCAGGTAACGTATCCCGGGCTCTAGATCGGAAGCCGGACCCATCGTAGCCCAACCGGAAGCCTGGATGAGTTCTTCGATCGGACAGGAATCCGAGCGCATATAATCATACATCGACAAATTGCCGGAATAGCGGTCATATTCGGTCTCCGGGATCAACCCTGCGTCCTTTATTTCGATCATCCAATGGGTAAGTGCTTTTCGCATGCTTTGCAGGATTCCCTGGAAGGCCGGATCACCTGCCAGGTTATGCACTTCCCAGGGATCATTTTCAGTGTCGTACAATTCCTCAACCGGCTTGTTATTCCAAAATACGCTCTGAACGTCGTTGCACTTCCCTTCCTGCCAGGCTTTTTCCCATGACCTTGCAGAGGGTGCCTGAAACAAATAGTCGAGATGTTGCCCGTAAATCCGGAAGGGCATAAAGTTTCGGATATACCGGTAGCGCTGATCCCTTAAGGATCTGGAGTGGTCATACCGTTCATCCATCCGGCCCCTGGTCATAAAGGCATATTCAGGATCGGGTGTTTTTTGTTTTCCCAGAAAAGCATGGCCTTGCATGTATGCCGGTACCGGTATGCCTGCAATACTGAGCAGGGTAGGGGGCAGATCAACCAGCCCCACCAGGCGGCCGAGCCGGGCACCAGGTTGATTTGCAGGATACAGATCCTTAAATTTTTCAGGGATCCTGATGATGAGGGGAACATGGGTGCCGGATTCGTACACATAGCGTTTGCTGCGTGCCAGCACGCCGCCATTATCGCCGTAATAGAATACAATGGTATTTTCAGCCTCACCTTTTTCTTCAAGCTCCTGCAGCAACTTGCCGACCTGGGCATCCATTTCCTCCATTACATCATAATACTGTGCCCAGTCGTGCCGGATTTCTTCCGTATCGGGGTGATATGGCGGAAGGGTCACCCGGGCTGGATCGTGCCGCAACTGGTCGGCAGGTTTTGTGCGGTGGAGGCTGCTTTCATGACTGGTCATCAGGTTGAATATGGCAAAGAAAGGCTTCCCGTTGGGCCGGTTCTGATAATGTGCCTTATTGCTGCTTTCATCCCAGATCCTGGCCGGATCGATATCCGGGGTGTTGTAATCGGTCTTGGAGTTATTGGTGCAGTAATATCCTGCTTCCCGCAGATATTCGGCATAGGTTCGGACCACCTGTGATTTCCGGTAGTTGCTGCGCATCTGTTCATTACCGTTGGAGGCCGCGTAAACCCCGGTAATGATGGCGTTACGGGCCGGGGCGCAAACCGGGCTGTTACAGTAAGCATGGGTATATAGAAAACCCTGGGTGGCCAGCCGGTCGAGGTTCGGTGTGGTGGCGAACGCATCTCCGTAACAGCCCAGGTAAGGACAGTTGTCCTCGCTCACGATCCACAGGATATTGGGTTTTCTAATGTCTTTCTGCGCGATGATTGTCTGAACTGTAGTAATTGCTAGGGTAAGGGCCATCCATCTGGAAGCTCGTAACGTAACAAGAAGTTGAGTTACCATAGCTGGTTCTTTTCCTTAAAATTATCATTTTATACAAAACAATGATCAAAAAGCATATTGAATACCTCTCTTTTTTTTCATAGGTTTGATTGACGGATTCATGATCTGCAAGAGCAGATCCAATTAATCATACAATTATACATATCATGAAAAAACTTCTTGCGCTCGTACTATTCTTACAGACAGCTGTGCTGATGGTAACAGCTCAGCTCAGTGTCAGCAACCTGCTTACGGAGAACCTGAAAGATCCCGTAGGATTGGATGTCGCCAGGCCGCGGTTCTCCTGGCAATTGCTTGCGGAGAAACGGAATGTCAGTCAATCAGCCTATGAATTGAAAGTATTGACAGGAAAATCAACTGTCTGGACCACCGGAAAGTTGCAGTCCTCCCGGTCGGTTCATGTGACCTACGACGGGTCGCCCCTCGAATCAGGCCGTAAATACAGCTGGCAGGTCAGGGTTTGGGATAATACAGGTAAAGCCTCACCCTGGAGTACGGTTGCATCATTCCAGATGGCACTGCTGAAAAACACCGACTGGAAGGCGCAATGGATTGAACCCATCCTCACAGAGGTGGAACAGGTAGCAAGAACCAGTCCACTTCTGAGGAAATCCTTCCGGATCACCAGGAAGGTGACTTCGGCCGTGGCCTATATTACGGCACATGGATTTTATGAGGCGGAACTGAACGGGAAAAGGATAGGAGATGCTTACCTTACTCCCGGGTGGACGGCCTATAAAAAGCGTCTCCAATATCAGGTTTACGATATTACTGCCTTGCTGAAATCCGGCGACAATGCGCTGGGCGTGATGCTGGGAAACGGCTGGTACAGGGGAATCCTGGGATGGTCCGATAACATCAATATTTACGGTAAGGACATCGCCCTGCTATGCCAGCTGGATATCACCTATAGTGACGGTACCCGGGAAAGCATTCTTTCCGATGAAACCTGGAAGTCATCTACAGGGGCCATCACCTATGCTGAAATATACCATGGTGAAACCTATGATGCACGGCTCGAGAAAAAGGGCTGGACCATGCCCGGGTATGATGACGGCCAATGGTCCGGTGTTAAGGTTGCTCAGCATCCCATGGATGTCCTGCTGGCTACCTGGAACGAACCGGTCCGCAAAAAGGAGACCTTTGTTCCCGTCCGGATCTTTAAAACCCCTGCCGGCGAGCAGGTCATCGACTTTGGCCAGAACCTGGTGGGCTGGGTGCAGATGAAAGTTACAGGCAAAGCCGGCGATAAAGTGGTCTTATCGCATGCAGAAGTGCTGGATAAGGACGGTAATTTCTATATCGAAAATTTGCGCGCGGCCCGGGCACAGGATAACTACATCCTGAAAGGAATCGGAACAGAGGTGTACGAGCCCCGCTTCACCTGGCACGGATTCAGGTACCTCAAAATTGAAGGCTATCCCGGTGAAATCAAACCCGAAAATTTCACGGCCGTAGCACTGTATTCCGACATGAAGCCTACCGGCACCTTCACCTCGTCGAATCCCCTGGTCAATCAATTGCAGCATAATATCGTGTGGGGACAGAAGGGCAATTTCCTGGATGTGCCCACCGATTGCCCGCAGCGTGATGAAAGACTGGGATGGACCGGTGATGCACAGGCCTTTTCCCGGACAGCTGCATTCAACATGCAGGTAAATAACTTTTTTGCCAAGTGGTTGCAGGATGTGGAAGCCGACCAGATCGATGGCCGCGTACCCTTTGTGGTACCCAATGTGCTGGGTGCCGGTGCCGCCAACAGTACCGGCTGGGCCGACGTGGCCACCATTGTTCCCTGGAACATGTACCTGGTGTATGGCGATAAGGAACTGCTCGGGCGACAGTACGCCTCCATGAAAGCTTTCGTGGAAAGCATCCGGAAAGTAGCAAAGAACGATCTGTGGAACAGCGGATTCCATTTCGGCGACTGGCTGTTTTACAGACCTGATGATGATAATGACGGCCGGGCAGCCGTTACAGATAAATACCTTATTGCCCAATGCTTTTATGCTCATTCCACACAGTTGCTCATCAAAGCTGCCGGGGTACTAGGGTATAAAGATGACGTGGCTTTCTACAGCCTGCTGCTGCAAAAGATCAAGGACGCCTTCCTCTTGGAATACATGACACCGAATGGCCGACTGGTTTCAGGTACACAGACTGCCTACGTGCTGGCCCTCAATTTTGACATGCTTCCGGAGGAGCTTCGCGCACAAGCAGCGGAAAGACTTGCCCAGAATGTAAAAAGTTACGGACACCTTACCACCGGATTTTTGGGGACGCCTTACCTGTGTCATGTGTTAACCCGGTTCGGACATACAGACCTGGCATTTGAATTGCTGCTCCGCAAACAATACCCTTCCTGGCTTTATCCTGTAACTATGGGGGCCACTACCATCTGGGAGCGGTGGGATGGCCAGAAGCCCGACAGCACCTTCCAGACCCCCAGCATGAACTCATTCAACCATTATGCCTACGGGGCTATAGGCGATTGGATGTATCGGGCAGTGGCGGGTCTCGATACGTATGAAGACGGGGTTGCATACAGGCACAGCATGATCAGGCCTCATATAGGCGGCGGCTTTACCAGCGTTTCGGCAAGCCTGGATACCTATTACGGAAAATTGACCAGTAGCTGGAAAGTAGAAGGCGACAAGCTGACACTGGATGTGGAAGTGCCAGTAAATACAACAGCTACCGTATTTGTGCCGTCCGACGAATTATCGAAGGTTATGGAGGGAGGAAAGCCGCTTCCCGCCATGAAGGAAATTGAGATCGTAGGAACCGAGCCGGGGTACGTGGTATTGAGAGTGGGGTCGGGGAAGTACCGGTTCACCAGGTAAGATATAGTTGAACATCGAACACCGAACAAGGAATAATGATTTTTGAAGTATAGGAACTTCAGTATTCATCATTCGGTGTTCCTTGTCAAATTTTTTTAATCATTGATAGTTGATATTATGTTGTATTTAAATTCTTCGAAATGAAAATTACTTTTTATCGGATTATACATGTATTGTTCCTATCGCTTCTTATTATTCCCTACACAGATCAACTTCTTTTATCCCAATCCATCTCCTCCGACATCCTGAACAAACAGTGGGATGCCAAATGGATCTCAGTGCCCAATGAGCCTCCCAACGGCTATGGCGTTTACCTGTTCAGAAAAACCACAGCGCTGGCATCTGTCCCTGCTTCTTTTATGGTGCATGTTTCTGCAGATAACCGGTATAAACTGTTTGTCAATGAAAAGCTGGTTTCAGCGGGACCGGCCCGCGGCGACTTTTATTACTGGAATTTTGAGACCATTGACCTGGCGCCTTACCTGGTGGCGGGCAACAATATCATCGCTGCACAAGTATGGAATGAGGCCGAGCTCCGGCCGGAAGCCCAGATCTCCTGGAGAACCGGTTTTATCCTGCAGGGAAACACGGCTGTTGAATCGGTACTGAATACAGGTGATACCTGGAAGTGTATCAGGGACGACAGTTACCAACCCTTGTCATCCCCTGAAGTAATCGGATATTATGTTACCGGGCCGGGGGAGTTCATCGACATGAAAAAGCATATCAAAGGATGGACAAAAGATGATTTTGATGATTCTTCCTGGCAAAGAGCCGACCAGGCCTATTGGAGAGGGGGATCACCCAAAGGATTGCAGGATGCCTTCGGCTGGATGCTGGTGCCTTCTGGTATTCCGCACAGGGAAATGACCAAACAACGCTTACTGAGTGTAAGGGAATCCACCATTACGATCCCGGGAACCTTTCCCGCACAGCCGGCCAGGATTGTCATTCCGGCGAATACCAGGACTACAATCCTGTTCGATCAGGGTTTTCTTACCAACGCATATCCAACACTTGAATTCAGCAAGGGCAAAAATGCAGCCATACAGATCAAATATGCAGAAGCCCTTTTCATTCCAGCCAATTCTCAGCGGTATGGATCAAGAGGGGGGGGATATATGGGCAGTCCGGACATTTATGGAAAAGGTAACAGGAATGAAGTGCAGGACAAAATATTCCTGGGGAAGAAGGACAGTCTGGTTTCTGACGGGAGCGACAAGCAGTCTTTTACCTCCCTGTTATGGAGGACCTTCCGCTATGTGCTGATAACAGTGGAAACGAAGGATGAGCCTATCCAGATAGAAGATTTCTACGGGACCTTTACTGGATATCCCTTTGAACTGAAAGCCCGTTTTGAATCTGATATGTCCGAGCTGCAGCAGGTCCTGGAGATTGGCTGGCGGACTGCGCGTCTTTGTGCCATAGAAACTTACATGGATTGTCCCTACTATGAACAACTGCAGTATATCGGAGATGCCAGGATCCAGGCTATGGTCAGCTATTACAACAGCGGTGATGACCGCCTGGTGCGCAATGCCCTCAACCTGATGGATCACTCCCGCATTGCCGAAGGGATTACCCTGAGCCGGCATCCATCCTACTCTCCGCAACTTATTCCTACTTTCTCCCTTTGGTATATCGGCATGCTGCATGACTACTGGATGTACAGACCCGACGAAGCATTTGTAAAGGGTAAGCTGGCAGGTACAAGACAAGTCCTGGATTTCTTCAACCGTTACCAGCAGTCCGATGGTTCTTTAAAAAATGTGCCCTACTGGAATTTCACCGACTGGGTTGATAACCAGAAAGGCTGGTCGGGTGGCGTGGCACCTGTTGGAAAGGATGGCAGCTCCGCCGTTATGGATTTTCAGCTTTTGTGGGCCTACCAGACAGCAGCTGAACTGGAGGACAAGCTGGGCATGGTGGCTTACGCCATACTCTACCGCGAAAGGGCCGGAAAACTGATGGAAACGATACGGAACAGGTACTGGGATTCCTCAAAAGGTTTGTTTGCCGATACTCCTGAAAAGGATGTGTTTTCACAACATGCTAATGCCCTTGCCCTGCTAACCGGGACAATCAGGAATGAGGATGCCGGACGGATGACCCATAAAATGCTGACCGATAAAACTCTGGCCCCAGCCTCAATTTACTTCAAATATTACCTGCACCAGGCTCTTATAAAAGCCGGACTGGGAAATGACTACCTGGGATGGCTCGATAAATGGTTTGAGAATATTTCCATGGGATTGACCACCTGGGCGGAGGACTCGAATGTTAACGGTGCCCGTTCCGATTGTCATGCCTGGGGATCAAGTCCGAATATTGAGTTCTACCGAACGCTACTGGGTATCGATACCGATGCCCCCGGTTTTACCAAAGTGAGAATTGAGCCCCACCTGGGTTCGCTGCAGCAAGCATCAGGGGTAATGCCGCATCCGGAAGGAATGATATCCGTGAAGTATCTTCTGGATAAAGGAAGACTCAACGTGGAAATCAATTTGCCCGGAAAGCTGACCGGGACTTTTTTATGGAAGGGTCAGCGCTATCCTTTACCTTCAGGTGAAACTAGAATGGTTATTTAAAACCTTGTTTTTGATCTAAGATCTTGAATTACTGGTGATGCGTTAACTATTTAAAAACACTTATATATTATTGATATTTAATACAGTATAAACGTTCTTTAGATTATTGATTTGAATTGACTTGTAAACCCCAAAGGGGTTAAACTTCGATAACCGCGGGTGCAACCCGTGGTGCAAGCATAAAACCCTCTGGCAACCCCGGAGGGGTTGAATGAAGCACACAATATATGAACCAAGTATTCAGCCCCTTCAGGGCTGAAAGATTCATTTCACAGGGAACCGTGGGTTTACACCCACGGATATCCAAATTGTGCCACTTCGTGGCACGATTTCTTTTAAATTTAAACGCATCAGTAGAAATCTTGAATCTAACAAAGGCAGCCATGAAAAAATTGATATGTTACTCGATAATTATTATCCAAAGTGTTTTTTCCTATTCCCAGAACCCTATCGTACCGCCCGGTGTATACATTGCCGATCCGTCGGCTCATGTATGGAAAGACGGTAAATTGTACGTTTACGGATCGCGTGATGAAAGCCCTGATTACTACTGCTCCTGGTCGCATCACGTGCTGTCGACATCCGATCTAAAAACCTGGATCCTCCACGAGAATTCCTTTGCTTCCAAAGGGCTGGGCGACCAGGTGCCCTACAGCGATGATTACCTGTATGCCCCCGACGTGCAGTATAAAGACGGAATTTACTACCTGTATTATTGTCTGGCGAACTGGACCAAGACTGAAGGTGTTGCCACTTCCGCTTCTCCAACGGGCCCTTTCACCAATGGAAGGAGAATCAAGACCGGCAGCTTCAACCAGATCGATCCCTGTGTTTTTATTGATGATGATGGTCAGGCCTATTACATCTGGGGTCAGTTCACCGCTAAAATGGCCAAACTGAAACCCAATATGGTGGAGATAGATTCCACTACCATACGCGATAATATTGTTACCCAAAAGGAGCACCGCTTCCATGAAGGCGGCTACATGGTCAAGCGCAATGGTATCTATTATTTTGTGTATGCTGGATTAAGCATACACGATATGCCTTCATGTATCAGCTATGCTACCAGCAATTCGCCTTGGGGGCCCTTTAAATACGGCGGGATCATTATTAATAATGATCACTGTGATCCCGGTAACTGGAACAACCACGGATCACTGGTTGAATTCAAGGGCCGTTGGTATGTGTTTTACCACCGCGCCACCCACGGTTGCTATACCATGCGGAAGGCCTGCCTGGAACCCATTCAGTTCAACGAAGACGGAAGTATCAATGAAGTTGAGATGACCACCCAGGGGGCAGCAGGACCCGAGGATGCCAGGAAACAGATGGATGCAGAGCGGGCCTGCCTGTTGCACGGAAATATCAGGATTGAAGCGGTTGCTCCTGACAATGAAGCGCTGACGGAAATACGGGAAGGTGATAAAGCGGCATATAAATACATTGACTTTGGGGGTGGCGTGAAAAAGTTAACATTCAAGGTGGCTCCCGGTGCTGATCCGGGAAGCATTACCCTGGCCCTGGACAATCCCTGGGCATGGGGTGGCCCTTCCGTGCATATTGCGGGTGGGGGTGATGGTAAAACCTGGACCACCGTATCCGTCCCCGTACCGCCCATAACCGGGGTTCATGCGGTCTGGCTGAGATTCAATGCCAACGGGGATAATGCTTATAAGATAGACTGGTTCAGGTTTGAATAACCGCATTAATTTACCCGCAAAACCTCAAAAACAGCACCATCGTATTGTTTTGTGAGTTCAACCTTAAATCCTTTTCCGATAAGTTCATTACCGGAAGCACTGTAAATGACCTCGCCTGACGGAGCTTTTTTGATTTCATATACGGCCGAGGGATCCAGGAACTGAACAGTAACCATCCGCCAAGTTTCATGGGATCCCTGCCTGAAGATCCCTACAATGCCTCCGGAAGCGGTTTCGGAATTGATCCGCTGAAAGCCGTCCCAGTTCCCTTCAGCAGGTTCACCGTAACCTTTCAGATCCTGACGGAACGACATGAAGTCGTGCTTTACCTGCATGTTCCGCATCCAGTCGGCCCACGACTTCATCCTCGCACGCTGTGCAGAAGAAAGCTGCCTGGGATCACCCAGTACGATGGGTAAAGATCCGGTGAGTGACATCAGTGACAATTCAAATTCAGGATCTTCAAACTTCTGGTTGCCGATGACCAGGGCTGAAGCCGGAATAACCGGTGTACGCCACCAGGCCATATGTCTTACCCGCAAGGACCCTCCGGGGGCTCTTTCACTGAAATTGGACAGCCAGTTTCCTTCGGCATGTTTGCACATGTCGAGGTCAATGAGCTGTAAAGCACCCATGGTTTCAAAGGTACAATCAATGAAAAGTCCGGGAGCCTCTGCATGCAGGTCATCAAAAAGTTGCCAGGTACACCTGTACAATTCCAACAGCGATTCATTCCGGTCGGCATGCAGGGGATGATTAGCAGCCTGGCAGCCCGACCTGGTCTTGTCAGTTGAGTAAGCACCGGTTACCGCTGCAAAATCACCCTTGATATATTCCAGGCCATGTTCCTTTACCAGATTGATTATTACTCCCTTGATGTAATCATACCAACCGGTGGTCATGCACATGGAATAGCTTTCCCATCCGAACATCATATCATTGTCGGCATGCAGGTTAATGGGCGATCCATTGGTGCCCCTCACAAGCCATTCGGGGTGTTCCCGGAATACTTTACTACTTGATTCGGCAGCCGCCAGACTAATCCAGAGGCCTGGTTTCATGCCTTTTAACTTGATGTAATCAAATACCGGTTTCAGCCCATCCGGAAATTTTGCACTGTCGATATTCCAGTCGCCATAAGAGGTTCGCCAGCCATCATCGATGATGAACTCTTCAATGCCGCATTCTGCGGCCGCATCGGCTACTTCGCGAACCAGCCTATCATTAATGTTATGAAGAAAGGGTTCCCAGGTATTGTAAACAAATACAGGCTTTTCCGGTATTTTGCTGAGACGGGTTCCCAGATGCCTTCTCACATAATCGCTCACCGGCCCGTTGAGCGCTGCATACGGATCATCCGAACCGGTGTAAATACCTGTAAATACCCAGGTGCTCTCCCAGGGTATTCCTGGTTTGAGCCATTTCCGGAAGCCAAAATTCTGGTCAGCATGTGTCAGGCCTGCAGTAACCTGATCGGGCTTTAAGAAAGCAGTGGTGCGCTTCATGACTCCAGGAGCCTCATTGCCCAGAATGATCCCGCGGTGCAGTACAATTTCATGTATAATGACAACAGGATCATACCAGTTGCTGATATACTGCCCGAGTGCCTTTTGCCGGGCATAATCATGCATCACCCAACTTTCCGTCCCTGTTCCTGAACGGTCAAACCTCAGGTTTTCAACATCAACCGATTCCAGGCACCGGTCGTAGTCGGACAGATTGGTGAAAATGATCTTTTTCCGGATGATAGGCAGTTCCGGATAAAGCAGGTAGGTAATAGAAATCCGGAGGCTGTTTTCCTCACTTTCAAGAACTACCTGCGCTCCTTTTCCTTCATTTTCACCTGCAATCTCCGAAACAGAGACCACTTTCCAGGATTGTGTGCCGTTCAGGGTTTTTCCATCCAGGGTAAAACTGAATTCTTCGCTACCCGGGGCCAGAAATTCCTGGTCATCATGGTTCATTTTCAGGCTTTTGGAACAGAAGCCATTGGTGGACTGATCGGACTGTATTTCACGCCGGATCACGCCGTTGTCGAGAACCAGCGACAGGTTGTCCCATTGAACATAAGGCTGGGCTGATGCTGTCCTTGAGATCACACATAAGAACAGCAGCAAAGGAAGGTTCACTCTTTTCATAAGATTTGTTTTTACTTTTGAGTGGGACTGTCAGTACTTGTGGCGGTCCCGTTTTGCAGCCAGATATCCAGACGGGGTGCATCACCATTGTATGGTTTGCCCAGAATATCGTAATCTCCGTCGCCATCAAGGTCAGCGATCTCGGATTCATGCAGGTCTATACCTTCTGACACAGTGATTATCTGTGGAAAATTTCCCTTGCCATCTCCGAGCAGTAAGCGATTCTTTGCTCCTGAATTGCCAAAAAGTGTCATTTCGGCAACCCAGATATCCATATTGCCATCCCCGTTAAAATCGATTACAGCGAGGGAATGCCCATTGCTAACTGCGGGCAGGATCTCCTTTTTAATCCAGGTTGGATTGGGTTCCACTTTTTTATATTCATAGAGGTAAAGGGGAGCGCAGCCGTCACCAACAACCAGCACCACTTCCGGCCGGCCACCGATGATAAGCTGACCCATGGCTGATCGACTGAAGGTATAGGCACCATCAATGGTATTGAAGGAGAATTTGTCGTTTCCCCGATACCTGAACCACATGCCGGCACCGATGATATCCTCTACTCCATCGCCATCAACATCGCCTTTATCCAGTCCTTCATGTTCATTGGTGCCTTTAAATTCAGGATATTTCCCGTGTTGTTCCATCTGGCCATCCACCGCATATTGATATACCGGTATCAGTTTCCAGTTTGTCTGAATTCTTGGATCACCGGGTATTCTGGCAAAATACAGGGTGTTGTCGCCCTGAGCCCAGAATACCAGGTCGGTTCGGCCGTCTCCGTCAAAATCCCCGGTCAGCTGGTCGTGCACCTTGGTTCCGCCAGTATTGCGGATCAGGTAACGCTTCCAGGGTTTGCCGGAATATAGATCCGGAGTCGGATTTTCCCACCACCAGACCTCATTCAGCATCCAGTCACCTCCGGCAATGATATCGGCATCACCGTCACCGTCTATATCACAGGTTGTGGTACCTGCCTCGATATGCAAGGGTCCGGCCTCAACCGTATACTTTTTCCAGCCATCATGCTGACGCCTATACCAGACCAGAGCAGGTGCCTGTGTCCGCTCTGAGATACAAAAATCAAGCAGGCCATCATTGTCGAAATCGGCAACGGCGGCCGATGTTTGCTGATCACCTGGGTTGGGAACCTCAATGCCCCCGGTTTTACTGGAAATGTGCTGCCAGGTAAAAGATTGTTGTGCCTGGGTCACATTTGATTTATACAATATCAGGTAAAGTAAAAGAACAGCATAACTTTTCATAAGTACTAAGTTTATTATGAAAAATGGACAGTCGTCATCTGATCGGAGTAGCGCGGTTCAACAATTGCCGGAGGAGCAATTGTCGTTCCATTAATTAAAAATAAGCAAACATTTTTTATCAGCAATCGGTAAGTAATCTAAATTTGTATCTTGGCTGTCATTCGAAATAACTTTAGTATGACAAAAAGAAAAGTAGCCCCATATTGGGCATTATGCAAAAGTCTCCAGGTTGCCGTGCTGTTGACAATTACTTTTTTTGCGGCAACAGCCCAGGAGAAAGATTTCCTAAATCATGTTAATGATTATATTGAAAATACAGCGGTATTCGAGCTGAACCAGGAGGAGGGTCACGTGCCCCTGGTTCCATATGCTACAACTGCTGAAGCGTTGATCCGGAACATGGAAAATTCGGCAAACTACTTGAACCTCAACGGAACCTGGAAATTCTTTTATGCAGAAACACCCGAAGGAACCCCCTCAGGATTTTATGAAGTGAACTATAACGACAGGGACTGGAATTCCATTACTGTGCCGGGCAACTGGGAAATGCAAGGTTTCGGTGATCCGCTTTTCCGCAATGTAACCACGCCGTTCAAACCAAATCCGCCGAAAGTACCCGATGAGTATAATCCTACCGGGTCGTACCGGAGAACTTTTGATCTGCCTGCCAACTGGAAAGGGAAACAGGTTTTCCTGCGGCTCGAGAAAACAGCATCAGCTTCCTTTATATGGATTAACGGCAGGGAAGCCGGTTATAACGAGGGGGGCCAGGAACCTGCCGAATACAATATTACTTCGCTGCTCAAGCCCGGCAGGAACACCATCGCTGTTAATGTCTATAAATATTCCGACGGGTATTTCCTGGAAAATCAGGATTATTGGAGGCTAGCCGGCATATTCGACAAGGTATGGTTGTTTGCAACACCCGAAATACATATATCTGACTGGTTTGCCAAAACCGACCTGGATGAGAACTACAGAGATGCATCATTATCCCTGTCAGTGGATGTAAGAAACTTCACCCGGGTGACGGCGGAAAACTTTATGGTCCGTGCTACCCTGTATAACGATAAACAAGCGGTTATTCAAACACTGGCCTCACAGCCGTTTTCTGTTTCAGCCAGATCTAAACAAATCATTTCCCTATCGGACCTGGTGCAGCATCCCGACAAATGGTCGGCCGAATTCCCGAACCTCTATACCCTGGTACTGGAACTGGTCAATGCTTCCGGTAAGACCGAGGAGATCATATCTGGTCGCCTGGGTTTCAAGGAAACCGAGATCCGCAAACAGGTATTTTACCTGAACGGAGTGCCAGTGAAGCTTAACGGCATCAACAGCCACATGCAGCATCCCGACCTGGGCCATACCATGGATTTGGAAACGATCCGCAAAGACTTCACGCTGCTTAAACAATTCAACATCAACTGCGTACGTACCTCACATTATCCTCCGGTGAACGAGTACCTCGATCTGGCCGATGAATATGGCATTTATATCGTGGATGAGACCGGTGATGAATCGCATGCCACAGAATTTGTTTCTGAACTGCAGGAATGGGAGGACATGTACCGCGAAAGGGCCCGCAAGATGGTGCTTCGCGACCGCAACCATCCCAGTATCCTTTTCTGGAGCGCCGGTAACGAAAGCGGCGAGGGAAACAACATATGCGCTGTCATTGAGGAAGGTAAAAAGTACGATCCCACACGTTACTGGATGTATGGTGGCAATGCTTTTACCCATCCCTGCGAGGACATCATCGGTCCGCGTTATTATACACCTTTTGAGATGGTAACTTTGGTAGGCATGGTGCCAGACAGCATTGATCCCAGGCCTTCTTTCATGGATGAATACCTGTCGGTTGCCGGCAACGGTGGCGGCGGGCTCGATGATTACTGGGAGATGATCAATGCTTATCCGCGCAGCATGGGTGGCGCCATTTGGGACTTTGTGAGCACAGGCATCCGGGAAAAGGTGAAATTGCTCGACGATGCTTCCGTTAACCGTGTACCGGCGCATTTGATGGGCAGGGGAAAGCTGGTGGAAGGCAAATCTGGAAAGGGTCTGGATCTGAACGGGCATGACCAGTGGGTAGAGATTTACCGGCATGACGCCGTTGAACTTTCGGGCAGCGCGCTCACGCTGTCGCTCTGGATCTACCCGCGCGTGCTGAACCGCTCTGCGGGAACCATCCTAACAAAGGGGAGTTACCAGTTCGGATTGCAGCAGATCGGAAAAGACTCCCTGGAGTTTTACCTTACCACGGCGAAGCGGCACCGGGTACGAACCCCTTTGCCCCCGGGATGGGAACAAAACTGGCATAAAGTGGTGGCAGTATATGACGGAAGCAGGATCTGGATTTCCATCGATGGAACAGCGAGCCGGGAGCAAGCCGTAACCGGTAATATCCGGAACTTCCCGTTCCCGGTGAACATAGGCCGGAATGCCGAGATACACGGACAGGAGACTTCGGATTACCTGTGTGATGCCATACTGGATCAGGTGGGCCTGTTTGGGCGGGCTATCGATCCCGGGCAACTGACTGATCCGTCCCCTGAACTGAAAAAGCAGGCTGCGCTCTGGCTCGATTTTGAGCAGATCACGGAGCAGGGTGATTTTTTCAGCATCGGGATCGGTGCAAGAACGTATGGTTCCATATGGCCCGACCGCCGTCCACAGCCAGAAATGTGGCAGATTAAGAAGTCGGGACAACCGGTGCAGGTGAAATTGATCGACCCGCAAACGGGCATGGCAGCCATCATCAACCGGTATCTGTTCACCAACCTGAAGGAGTTGGACACACGGTGGATATTAGAGGAGGAAGGAAAATCCATCGATCAGGGAGAACTTGCCCTTGACATCGCTCCCCTCGACACAGCCCTGATCATGATCCCTTTCCGGAAACCTGCAATTGAACCCGGAAAGGATTACCAGCTGACCCTCAGTTTCCGCCAGAAGGGAAATACACCCTGGGCACCAGCGGGTTATGAAATTGCCTGGGAGCAGTTCAACATGCCCTGGTTTGTTCAGGAACCTCCCGCCAGCAGGCCCAAACTACCTGCACTCACTGTGATCGAGAACGTGGATACGATGATGGTCAAAGGCGTTCGTTTTCATTACTTGTTTGATAAAAAGACCGGCCGGCTGATCTCTTTGCATTTTCTGGGGAAACAACTGATCCGACGAGGTCCGGAGCTGAATGTATGGAGGGCGCCGCTGGCCAATGAAACGGACGAGTGGGGCAGCCGGTCTTCGGGTGTAATCCACTGGGGTGAGGGTTATGGCCGCATGGCGGCAACCGACTGGTACACGACCGGCATCGACAGGCTTCACCAACAGCTGGAAAGCTTCCGGGTTACCCCTGCAGAAAATGAGGTTATCATCGAAGTGAACGATATCATGACCATGGCGAGGCCATCGGATGGATTCCAGAACCGGTATGTCTATACCATTGATGCCACCGGAGCAATGACCATCCGTCACCGGGTGATTCCAAGCGGGGATATGCCGGCCTGGCTACCCAGGATGGGGACCACCTGGATCCTCGACAGCAAACTGGATCAGGTTCGCTGGTATGGCCGGGGTCCCCAGGAGAACTACCCCGACCGGAAATCGGGCTACAGGGTCGGTAACTATGCCGCAACCGTCAGCCAAATGATTGAACCTTACCTGATCCCGCAGGATTACGGCTTACGTACCGACAACCGCTGGGTGAAACTGGTCACCCGTGAAGGAATCGGTCTGGAGTTTTCGGGTGACCGGTTGTTTAACTTCAATGCCTGGCCGTATTCCCTAGACAATCTGACCAAAGCATTGTATACATACCAGCTCCAGCCCTTTAACGGCATTACCTTTAATTTTGACTATGCCACAAGCGGCGTGGGTTGCACAGCCCGGTCGGTTTTCAACCAATACCGGGTTTTTCCGCAGCCTTATGAATATACAATCTATGTAAAACCTTTTCTCGAATGATCCTTCAGGCTTTGAACAAACACCGTTTAATCCTGCTATGGTGAAGCACAATCAGAAGTATTACCTGTTGACTTCGGGTTGTGCCGGCTGGGACGCGAATCCGGCAACCTAGGGTGTGTTAGATTCCATCATGGGCAATTACAGGATCATCGAATGGAAAGATGCATGGAATTTTAGAATGAAACTCTAATACTGATTCTAATACTAATTCTAATCATATGAAATCAATAAGTGTTGCCTTTGTATTTTTTCTGCTCGCCATGGCAGGCTGTAAACCGACACCGAACACTTCAGCTTCCTTGAATGAAAAGATATGGGGACGGGAAGGGGACAAGACGGTTTACCTGTATACCCTTACCAACAAAAATGGTATGGAAGTAAAGATCTCCAACTTTGGAGGCATAATCACTTCATTAACCGTTCCTGATAAAAGCGGTGTGATGGAAAACGTGGTGCTGGGCTTCGACAGTCTGAAATCTTACCTGGCAGGACATCCCTATTTCGGCAGCCTGGTGGGCCGGTACGGCAACCGCATTGCAAAGGGTAAGTTTGTATTGAATGATACCACCTATACCCTGGCAGTAAACAATGGAGAGAATCATCTGCATGGCGGACTGAAGGGATTTGACAAGCAGGTATTCAGCTTGGATACAGCTTATTCAACCGGGGATTCTGTTGTGCTTGCGCTTTCCTATCTCAGTAGTCATATGGAAGAAGGTTATCCGGGCAACCTGAGGGTAAAAGTAAGTTATGTCCTCACCGGCAACAACGAGGTTAAAATCTTTTACGAGGCGGAAACAGACAGGCCTACGGTGGTCAACCTTACCAATCACAGTTATTTCAACCTTACGGGCGGCAAAGATAATATTCTGAATCATGAATTGTTGCTGATGGCCGATTCCATTACTCCTACCGATTCATCTCTGATACCTGTCGGCATCCTGGCTCCGGTAAGCGGAACTGCCTTCGATTTCACCAGTACCCATAAAATCGGTGAGAGAATTGAACAGGTTCCAGGAGGATATGATGTCAATTATAAATTGAGAAATAAAACCGGTGAATACGTGCAGGCAGCTGAAGTGTTTGAACCCACTTCAGGCCGGGTCCTGGAGGCCTTTACCACCGAACCTGGGATTCAGTTCTATACCGGTAACTTCCTGGATGGCTCCCTCACCGGTTTTAAGGGGATTGTCTATCTGCAGCATTACGGTTTTTGCCTGGAAGCCCAGCATTTCCCTGATTCCCCGAACAAGCCACAGTTTCCGACAGTAGTACTGAATCCTGGTGAAAAGTACAGGCAACTGACTGTTTATAGGTTTTCAGTCCGGTAATCCTTTTGAAAGTCGTTATTATTCATGAAAACAATCTTAGGTTACCTGCTAACGCCTTTATTTCATTTCTGCTACTGGTTTGTGCTGGTACTGTTCCATCCGGTTCAGGTGACAGCGCACTGGCTGTTAGGTGATCCGGCCCGAAAAAAAGTTGTAGACTTTCTGAATCATTTATTGATCAGGGGATTGCATCTGATGGGTTGTAGCGTGACCTTTTCGGGATTTGACAGGATACCTGATGGCAGGCCACTGATCATTGTATCCAATCACCAGAGCATGTATGATATTCCGGCCGTGGTTCATGGCTTCAGGAAGTATTATCCCAAATTCATTTCCAAGATAGAATTGGCCAGGAACATACCCAGTATTTCCTACAACCTGCGTTATGGTAAATCTGCGTTGATCGACCGCAGGAAGCCAACCCAGGCAGTTAAGGAAATCTTCAAGCTGGGCAAGCTCATTCAGCAATATAACTATGCTGCCTGCATCTTTCCTGAAGGTACCCGGAGCAAGACCGGCGAGCTGAAAAAGTTTATGCCGGCAGGCATCAATACACTGCTGCACGCGGCTCCTTCTGCCGTGATCGTGCCATTTGTGATCAATGGACACAGTCAGTTTATGGCCAAAGGTTATTTCCCGCTGAAATTCGGGCAGAGGATTTCTTATACAGTGCTTGACCCAATAGAACCTGATGGGCGGGACATTGATGTAATCCTGAACCAAGTCCATTCTGCCATTCAAAAAGCTCTTGATCCTATTCAATAACAGAATTCGTTACCACGCATCTGGTGTCGCTGTGCATGGAAATGCCCGGAAAAACAGGGTACCATGAGCCACCGATATTATTGCGGATAACGGAGTTGTCAATTCGGATATCTCCGGAATGATCGTTGGTAACAAAAAAGACAGCTGATCCGTAGGCATTGACTTTATTGTTTTCGATCAGTGATCCCAGGATGGTCAGTGTCATAGTATTGCCGTCATTGTATATGGCACCACCGCTTCCTCCGCCAATGGTGCCGGATTGGGCCGGATTTCCTCCATTTCCTGTTGCCCGGTTATGGGAAAAAAGGCTGTTGATGATCGTCCATGAAACACCGATACTGCTGATTCCACCACCGTTGGCGCCGAAATTTCCATAACCTGGCGCCCCGCCAAACGTGCAATTCACGAGATATACGGGCAGGTTGTTAAACTGACTGAATACCCGGATAGCAGCACCACCCACATCGGGGCCCAGGCTGTCACAGGCATTATTGAAAAAGCGGCAGTTGACCGCCTTAAATCGTCCTCCTCTTACCCAGATAGCTCCACCACCATCGTATTCAGTCTCGCTAACTGAATTTCCGTCTGCAAAAGTAAGGTTCTGGACAGTGAGCCGCGGATGGTCCTGGTTCTGGCAATGCGATGTGGTCCAGTGTTGATCCGGATCGCAGGTATTCATATACAGGATCCGGCTTCGTCCGCCACCACTGAGGATTACCAATCCGCCACCATCAATAACAATATCCGGAAGGGCGTCGTTAACGACCTTGGCCGGCCGGTCAAGTGTTATGGTAATGGGATCGGGCCCGCAGTCAAAAACGATTTTTCCGCCCTTTGCCACGGCTTCAATAAAAGCATCGCATGTACAACTTTCCGGCGTGCCGTTCCCTACAACCTGGTCGGGACTGGAAATATCCTCCGGCCCGGCTTCAAGTGGGACAGCATAATGACCGTCGGGATTGCCTGCGGGAGGTCCATCCTGGGGATTGGCGAGAGGATTATGAAAGGAAGCCTGCTGAGTGGATTCATCGTCCTCACAGCCCGACAGCATCAGACACAGGATCAGTACCAGGGAAAAACAGATCTGCCCGGAATGTTGTTTAGGGAACTTCAACAGGTTTGTTTTTAGCATGATGATGATTTCCTATACACTAACTCCGTATTCTGGTAAAATATTGTGCAGAAAAAAACACTTTCAGATTATTAAAAGTAAAGAATACTTTTTAAATTTATCCTGGGTAAACAATACCGGAAAGAATTCATGGAGAAGAATATCTATTACCAGTATGACAGACATTATCTGGCAGTGGATTGTGTTATATTCGGATACGAGAACAGTGAGTTGAAGGTACTCCTGTATCCCCGGGGATTTGAGCCATTGAGGGGAAAATGGTCCCTCCTGGGAGGATTTGTAAACAGCGATGAAACGCTGGGTGATGCTGCCCGGAGGGTCTTATATAAGACTACCGGGTTGCTGGATATTTTCCAGGACCAAGTGCATGCTTTCTCCCGGATTGACCGCGATCCTGCAGGCAGGGTCATCAGTGTAGCCTATTATGCCCTGATCCGGATCAAGCAGCAGGACACCGACCTGGTAAGGGAACACGGTGCAAGCTGGTGGCCGATTTCCAAACTTCCTGAACTGATATTCGACCACCAGGAGATGGTTGAAAGTGCATTGCGAAAATTGCAGCGTAGAGCAGGGTCGGAAATCATCGGAAGTGCATTGCTGGGCGACAGGTTCACAATAACCAACCTGAAAAAGCTTTACGAAGCCATTTATCAGCGGGAAATCGATGCCGGGAATTTCCGGAAAAAGATACTGGCCCTGGGAGTCTTGCACAACACGGGAGTAAAGGACAAATCCGAGTCGAAGAAGGGGGCTTATCTCTACGAGGTTATCCGGGAGCAAGATCAGTCAGGCTTTATCGGTTTAACCAAAGTATATAAGGGATAATCTGCCGGCCATAGGACAGAATGGTACTACATAATTCATAATTCATAATTCATAATTCATAATTCCATAACCATGGCAACAATCGACTGGATCGTAATCGCGCTCTTCTTTATCGTACTCATCGGTATTGTCGTATGGGTATTCCTGCAAAGGGAAAAAGATACCAAGGATTACTTCCTGGCGGGCAAAAACGCCGGCTGGGTATCCATCGGCTCTTCCATTTTTGCCTCCAACATCGGGTCGGAGCACCTGGTTGGCCTTGCCGGTACAGGCTTCATCAGCGGCATGGCCATGGCGCACTGGGAAATTCAAGCCTGGGTGATTTTATTGCTTGGATGGGTATTCGTGCCCTTTTATGACCGGATCAAAATCTTCACCATGCCCGAGTTTCTGGAACATCGCTTCTCAGCAGGTTCCCGGTCAATTCTGTCGATGATATCACTGATCAGTTATGTGCTTACCAAGGTGGCCGTTACGGTTTATGCCGGCGGCGTGGTATTCAAAGAGGTATTCGGTATTGAATCAATCTGGGGAATTGATTTCTTCTGGATAAGCGCCATTGGCCTGGTATTGGTTACAGGAATTTATACGGTGCTCGGGGGGATGAAGGCGGTAATGTACACCTCTGTGCTGCAAACACCGGTTCTTCTTATTGGGTCCATAGTGATCCTATTCATAGGCCTGATCAAGGTTGGCGGGTGGGGTGAAGTTCAGCGCATCGCCGGTGACAACATGCACCTGATCCGGCCGGTCAGCGATCCCGAATTTCCCTGGCCGGGAGTGATCCTGGCTTCCATGGTGATTGGCTTCTGGTACTGGTGTACCGACCAGTATATTGTACAGCGTGTCCTGTCGGGCCGAAACCAGAAGGAAGCCAGGAGGGGAGCAATCCTGGGAGGTTACTTTAAACTGCTGCCGGTATTTATCTTTCTGATTCCAGGAATGATTGCCTTTGCCCTGAGTCAGAAAGGGCTGCTCAACGTTGCTTCGAGTGATTCTGCATTTGCCGCAATGGTGGCCCAGTTGCTTCCGATCGGTTTCAAAGGTGTGGTAGTATGTGGTTTGCTGGCAGCCCTGATGAGTTCGCTGGCATCCCTTTTCAATTCCTCGGCTGCTCTCTTTGTCGGTGATTTCTACAAAAAATACCGTCCTGAGGCCAGTGAGCAGCATCTTGTGATCGTGGGCCGGATTGCCACCGCTACCGTGGTGGTCCTCGGTGTGGTCTGGATTCCGGTGATGCTGGGTCTCGGAAAGGTACTTTATGAGTATCTCCAGGCTGTCCAGGGATTACTGGCCCCGGCCATTGCAACCGTGTTCCTTTTGGGCGTATTCTGGAAAAGGGCCACGGCAAAAGCAGCCTTATGGGGCATGATCCTGGGCTTTGCCGTTGGCATGTTCAGGTTATTCCTGAACATTACTGTGGGTATGAAGGCTACGCTGGTTACCGAAGCACAGAAACTGATGATCAAGGTGAATACGGTTACTGAATTTACCCGGGAACTGCTGGTGACCAATATGCAAACCTTTTCAGATAAGATCAGCAAAGCATATCCCGCTACAGGGGAATCGATGCAGGCATCTGTTAAAGAGGCTGCCGAAACCATGGCCGTCATTACACCTGAAAGCAAGGAGCATGCCTATAACTTGTTATCCCAGGTGTCCGGATCGCTGGATACCATGCTCACGGATCAATATGGCATCCTCTATAACATAGCTGTCGTGAATGGCCATGTGTTCACCGCGCTGCTGTTCATTTTCTGCATGGTGACCGTTATTTTTATCAGTTTGTTTACTACAGCTCCTACAGAAAAGCAACTGAATTACACCATGCAGGCAGCAACTGCGGCGGACAGGGCCTTGACCCGTGCAAGCTGGAACCGGTGGGATGTTATTCACACGGTCATTATTGTTACGGTTGTGGTGTTGTTTTATATATATTTCTGGTAATAAGATTGAAGAAGGAAGACTTGTCCGCCGAAGCTTTAGCGGAGGAGGATTGAAGATATAATATAAATATACGGAATTATGGCAAATTACGTCATTGGTGTTGATTATGGGACGGATTCGGTCCGTACGCTGATCGTTGACGCGTCAGACGGCCGGGAAATCGCCGGCGATGTTTTCATCTATCCCCGCTGGGCAGCCGGCAAGTATTGCCAGCCAGCGCAAAACCAGTTCCGGCAGCACCCGCTGGATTACCTCGAAGGGCTGGAATCTACCATTAAGAATGCCCTTGCGAAAAGCCCTCCGGATGTAGCCGGGAATGTGGTGGCCATTTCAGTGGATACAACAGGATCTACACCTGTGGCCGTGGATAAAGACGGAACACCGCTGTCTTTGCTGCCAGGCTTTGAAGAGAATCCAAATGCCATGTTTGTGTTGTGGAAAGACCATACAGCCACACGCGAAGCAGAGGAGATCAATCACCTGGCCCGCTCCTGGGGAGGCATCGACTTTACCAGGTACGAGGGCGGGGTATACTCATCCGAGTGGTTCTGGGCCAAGGTGTTACATGTGCTTAGCGGCCGACTCGAAGGTCAGGGAGGCTGCATACTCCTGGGTTGAGCACTGTGACTGGATTCCGGCAATACTGACCGGGAATACCGATCCTTTGGAGATGAAGCGAAGCCGTTGCGCAGCCGGACATAAAGCCATGTGGCATGCCGATTTCAACGGCCTTCCCCCGGAGGAATTTCTGGTCAGGCTCGATCCGCTTCTGAAAGGATTGCGGAACAGGCTTTTTACTGATACCTACACCTGTGAGATTAAGGTTGGACAACTTACTGCAGCCTGGTCGGGTAAATTGGGTTTACCCGGAACAACTGTCGTTGGTGTCGGCGCTTTTGATGCCCATCTGGGTGCCGTTGGGGGGGAGATCAAGCCCTATTACCTGAGCAAGGTGATGGGCACTTCCACCTGTGACATGCTGATCGCCCCCATGGAGGAGGTAGGGGATAAGCTGGTCAGGGGTATTTGCGGACAGGTTGACGGCTCGATCATACCGGGTATGATGGGACTCGAGGCAGGACAATCAGCTTTCGGCGATATTTATGCCTGGTTCAGGGATCTGTTGCTCTGGCCGGTTGAAGAAATCCTGGGCAGGTCATCCCTGGTGGACCAGGCAACAAAGGATAAGCTGGTCCGGGAAATTACCGATGGTATTATTCCGGAATTGTCTGCCAAAGCTGAGAAGATTCCCATCGGAGAGTCAGGTATTGTGGCCCTTGACTGGATGAACGGCAGGCGAACACCCTATGCCAACCAGTTGTTGAAAGGGGCCCTGTTCGGACTTAACCTGGGATCGGATGCACCGCGTATCTTCAGGGCCCTGGTAGAGGCTACGGCCTTTGGCGCCAAAAAGATTGTCGATAGGTTCGTCAGCGAAGGAATAAGGATTGACGGAATTGTTGCCTTAGGTGGTGTTGCCAAGAAGTCACCCTTTGTGATGCAGGTAGTAGCTGATGTGTTGAATATGCCCATACTCGTTGCCCGTAGTGAACAGGCCTGTGCTTTGGGCACAGCTATGGCTGCCGCAACCGTTGCGGGATTATATCCTACCGTGCTCGAGGCCCAGAAAGCCATGGGCAATGGTTACGAAATGGAATACAAACCGGTAAAGGCCAATGCGGATGCTTATGCTAAACTTTATGCGCTTTATGATGAGGCCGGAGGATTCGTTGAACATTTTTCCGTAAAACACTGAACCATGAATAAATATGCCCAGATCAGGCAAACCGCATATGATGCCAATAGGCAACTTCCCAGGCTGGGCCTGGTGGTGTTTGCTTTTGGCAACGTAAGTGCCGTGGACAGGAATCTTGGGGTATTTGCCATAAAGCCCAGCGGAGTTCCTTATGATGAGCTTAATCCTGACAAAATGGTCATTGTTGATTTTAACGGGAAGATCGTGGAAGGAGATTTGCGTCCCTCCTCGGATACCCTTACCCATGCCGTATTGTATAACGAATGGCCCCTGATCGGAGGCATCGTTCATACGCATTCAACCTATGCCACAGCATGGGCACAGAGCCTGAGGGATATTCCTATTTACGGCACTACCCATGCCGATCATCTGACTTGCGATATACCCTGCGCCCCGCCGATGGAGGACAATATGATAGCCGGCAATTATGAACATGAAACAGGATACCAGATCATCAACTGCATGAAATGGAAAGAGCTCAGCTATGAAGAGGTGGAGATGATCCTGGTGGGCAGTCACGGACCATTTACCTGGGGAACCTCACCCGCAAAGGCGGTATACAATAGTGCTGTTCTCGAAGAACTGGCAAGGATGGCATTCCTTACCGAGCAGATCGCACCAGGTGCCCGGCGGCTTAAGGATGCCTTGATCAGGAAGCATTACGAAAGGAAACACGGACCGGGATCATATTACGGACAACAATAGGCTGTCAGGGGTTTAGGTGTTTAGGTTTTTAGGCTATTAGGTTATAAATGTATCCATGACCCTAAACAGCTAACCCCACAAAACCCCTAGAAACCTGATTTTAAATAACCATCATAAAAAATTGAATAATGATCGATCTAAAAAAACTCGAAGTCTGGTTCCTCACCGGCAGCCAGCATTTGTATGGCGAAGAAACCCTGAAACAGGTTGCCGCTGATTCTCAGCAGATCGTGGCGGCACTCGATAAATCGGCAAAAATCCCTGTGCATGTAGTTTTCAAGCCGGTTTTAAAAACGCCCGATGAGATATTCAGCACCATCCAGGAAGTCAATATGGCAAAACAGTGTATCGGGGTGATCACGTGGTGCCATACCTTTTCTCCTTCCAAAATGTGGATCAACGGATTAAAGATCCTGCATAAGCCTGTACTGCATCTGCATACCCAGTTCAACCGCGACCTTCCATGGGCCGATATCGACATGGATTTCATGAACCTGAACCAGGCTGCCCACGGCGATCGTGAACACGGTTTTATCATGAGCCGGATGAATGTCAGGCGCAAAGTGGTGGTGGGCCATTGGTCTGAGAACGAGGTGCAGGAGCAGATCAGCATCTGGTCGAGGGCCGCTGCCGCATGGTACGACATGCAAACCCTGAAGGTGGCCCGATTTGGGGACAACATGCGTGAAGTGGCCGTAACAGAAGGGGACAAGGTGGAAGCCCAGATAAAATTCGGTATGTCGGTGAACGGATATGGCGTGGGTGACCTGGTGAAGATCGTGCAGGAGGTATCAGACAGGGAGATAGACTTGATGGTAAAGGAGTACGGGGAATTCTACCAGGTTGACAAGGCCGGCATACAGGGCGGGCAGTATTATGAAAATGTACGTTACCAGGCCAGACTGGAGATTGCCATGAAGAACTTCCTGCAAAACGGTGGTTTTAGTGCGTTCACAACTACCTTTGAAGACCTGCACGGATTGATCCAGCTGCCGGGATTGGCCAGCCAGCGGCTGATGGCTGCCGGTTATGGTTTCGGTGCTGAGGGCGACTGGAAACATGCTGCCATGGTTCGTGCAGTAAAAGTCATGGGTGCAGGTCTACCCGGTGGTTGTTCCTTTATGGAAGATTATACCTACCATCTTAATCCCGGTGGAATGAAAGTCCTGGGGGCTCATATGCTTGAGATCTGTCCCAGTATCGGCAAGGGGAAGGCCCGTCTGGAGGTACACCCGCTGGGCATTGGCGGCAAGGCCGATCCTGCCCGCCTTGTCTTTGATGTGCCGGAAGGTCCCGCCGTTAATGTCAGCTTGATTGATCTGGGAACCCGGTTCCGGTTGATTGTGAATTCCGTAGATTGTGTGAAGGCGGATGCTGATATGCCCAAATTGCCCGTTGCCCGGGCCATGTGGGTTCCCCAGCCTGATTTAAAAACGGGCGCCGGAGCCTGGATTCTGGCAGGGGGCGCGCATCACACAGCCTTCAGCCAGGCAGTTGATGCCTGTTACCTGGAAGACTTCGCCGAAATGGCCGGGATTGAATATGTTCATATTGGTAAGAATACCACCATCCGGGATATTAAGAATGAACTGAGGTGGAATGAGCTGTATTATAGATGAAAGATGTAAGATCCAAGACCTAAGATCCGGATCTTAGATCTTGGATCTTCCTTCTTCACTTGAACATTGCCGCCAACTTTGCTGGTGCCGGTACTTCACTTTCATAGGTGGCAAACAGATTCCCGGTTTTATCATGCAACGCCAGATAGGGGAATAGCATGACATCGTAATGATACCTTACAATAAAATTGTTTCCCTCGGTTCCGACTATAATATCGGGATATTTGTCCAAGCCCACACGCGCTTTAAAACTTCTAACCCCCTCAACCGGAACATAGGTTACGAAGATGATCTGGACGTTGCCGAATGCAGGAAGCTGCTTCAGCATATCCGTGGTGAACTGAAGGCAATGATCACAATCTGGATCAAAATATACCATCATTAATGGTTGATCTTTTTTAAGATCTGCAGCCTTAAAAACAATCCCATTAGTCTGCATGATGCTGAAGGGCGGTATGCCCTTTTTATTTTGGCTGGTGACTGTTTGTGCAGGAACAGAGCAAATAATAACCAGGAGCAGGAGAACACCGGAAAACTTCTTCATGGTAAGGAATTATTTAAACAAAATATCCTTCAAAAATAATAATATCTGTGGATTTCTGCAGATCTGACCCGACCCGGAGATTTACCCCTCCAGGTTAAAGTTTGCTTATTATGACATTTTATTCGAATGTAAAGCCAGTTTATTCATGTTGTTCATCTGTTGGTACAGTTTATTTTATAAGGCCTCCGGACGGTATTGTTTTTGAAATACAGTTACAGTAAACATGTAAAAAGCAGAGCCATGGACAGAAAAGAGTTTATTTATAAAAGCGCCGGCATGATCATTTTGGGCGGGGCTGCCCTGGTTGGCTGCCCAGCGCAGCAAAATGACAGCAGGAAAAAATTTAAGGTTATCACTCAACGTTGTGACGGATGCGGCCATTGTTATCGTTCATGCCGCGATAATGCCCTCAGACAGGAGAACAGAAAAGCTTACATTGATGTGCAGAAATGCAAAGGTTGTGGTGAATGTACCCGCTTTTGCAGGCGTATGGCTATTGTGGAGATGGGTTGATACTTGATAGTAATTGAAATAAAGTGAAAAGGTGGTTTCCGGATTCTTATTCACTGTTCCATCTTTTCACTTTTTCACTGAACACGGTTTACTCATACTTCAACGCCTCCACGGGATTGATCCTGGCTGCCCGTAATGATTGGTATAATACCACAGTAAGTGCTATGATCAATCCAATGCATGTTGAGAGCAGGAATATCCATGGGATTGATGCTGGTTCTGTAAGTAAAGTTTTGCAGCCATCTGTGCATGATGTAATATACAACAGGCCAGGCAATTACTGAAGAAACAGTGATCAATACTATGGTCTCCCGTGATAATAACCTGAGTATTACCGGTACTGATGCGCCATGAACCTTACGTATTCCGATTTCCTTTGTACGTTTTAATGCCGTGAAGGCACTCAATCCAAGCAATCCCAGACAGGTTACAAAAATTGAAAGAACGGAGAAAGCGGAAAAGATTCTTCCGGCTTTGATCTCCGCGCGATACAGATTGTCGAAATTGTCGTCCAGAAAGAAATACTCGATGGCTTGTTCCGGGATGAAACTGTTCCATGTTTTTTCAATTTGTTGCATGGTATGTTCAATATTTACATTTTCCAGTTTAATAAGGGTATACTGTTGCGAATTATCAGTGTTTAGACCGATCAGCATGGGCTCAATTTTCTGGTGAAGTGTTTTATAGTTTACATCCTCAAATACACCAATAATCTCGCGTACATCCTGCCCTCCCGTGTCGTTGGGTGCCAATAGTCTTGTACCAATGGGCTGCCTTAGTCCAAGGGCTAATGACTGCTTTTTCATTGACCAGGATTGCCTGGTAGTCCGATGGAAATTCCCTGGAAAATACTCTTCCTTCTTTTACTTTGATACCCAGGGTATTGATAAAATCATGATCGCCATTTACCATCTCAAAATTATACAGCTTCATGAGCGAGTCACCCTGAATTTGCAGCGCTGATACACCGAATCCCTCACCCGGAATTGTCCATGAACGGCTTGCATTTTTTACACCCGGTATTTGTAACACCTGTTGCCGGAAAGATTCCGCTTGCTCGCCCAGGTCCCCGGTATTTCTAAGTACTAGTATATTTTCTTTGTTAAACCCCAGTTCTTTGTTGCGAATGAACCTGTTCTGCGAAGAAACAATGAATGTACTGATCAGGAGGATGATGGTAATGGTAAATTGAACAACAACAAGTACAGCACGAAGTTGAATTTTACCTGATTCCGTTATGTATTTTCGACTGGATGATTTCAGCCGGTCTGAATGAGGAAAGATAAAAGGCCGGATAACTGCCTGATAATATTCCAACGAGAAGGGTGAGGGCAACTAGTGCCGGGATGGCATACCAGTAACTCAGATAGCCGATCTCAAGATTCTTCCCGGTGAACAGCTTGAAAGAGGGTAATATGAGTTCCACCATGGTCAGGGCAAGGGTAACGGCGATGATGGTAATGGTCATCGATTCGGCCAGGAACTGCCGGATGAGTTGCCCGCGTGTAGATCCAACCACCTTTCTGATGCCTACTTCTTTTGACCGGAAAGCATATTTCGCAGTGGAAAGATTCATAAAATTAATACAGGCAATAAAGAGCAGGAAAACTGCTACAATGGAGAAGAAATATATATACACCTTGTTCGTGCCTTGTTCATATCCCAACCGGAATTCCGAATCGAGATGCATATCAGCAAGGGGCTGGAGCAGATACTTGTATTTATTCCCGGATGCTTCAAAATCCTTATAATTGGTTTCTTTGATGCGAAGAAACTGATGGACCTGAGGGATCACATATTTGTCCATCATCAGCACAAGCTTTGTCTCCAGCGAGTCAGCCGGATAATCCTCAGGCAATTGTATGTAGGTTTCTACATTCAGCATAAGCCATATTTCACTTTTACTGAACTCAAGGGTGTTTAATGAGGCCAGGTAATCAAACCTGAAATGGGTGTTATCAGGAACGTTTCTGGCCACTCCTGTCACCTGAAGGACTTGATCACTATCGATGATGATGTTTTTCCCGACAGGATCATTGTTCCCGAAGAGTTTTAAGGCAATTTCTTCGGTTAGGATTACAGCAGTTCGGATTTTGCAATGCTGTTTTCGGATCGCCTTTCAGCAGAGGAAAATTGAACATTTCCAGGAAATTCGGATCCGCATAAAAGAATTTCTTTTCGTGGTAGGTAACCTGGTTGGAAGTTACTTTCCTTTCTTCAGGAAAGTAAAACCTGGTTGCATCCATGATCTCGGGGAATTCCTCCTTGAATACCCTTGCCTGAGGCGGGGCGCTTACTGAAACGGATATATCCTTTCCTTCCAGGCGGGCCTTGGTGTTGACACGATAGATTCCGCCGGCATTTTGGTGGAACCTGTCATAACTCAGTTCATGCCGGACATACATCATGATCAGGATACTTCCTGCAATTCCAATGGAAAGGCCAAGCAAGTTTAGAATCAGGAAAACCTTGTCTCTTAACAGGTTTCTCAGTGTGACGAGCAGAAAGTTTTTAATCATGGCTTTAATTCACTTACAGTTTTGCTGGAATGCCAATAGTTATGCCATTTTAGTACAACTGGATTTAAATAAGCGAAATACATTTGGAAAATATATATCGAAGTGTGCAAAATTTTCACAACATTCTAGTCATTTTTGCACAATTTTAAATAGATTTGCACACTTCACCCCCCGTAAAATGAAAAAAAAGGGAAAGATTCTTATTATTGATGACAATGAAGAAATACTCGTAGCCTTACGGCTTCAGCTGTACAGGGTATTTTGAAACTGTGGTGACCGAGAAAAAGCCTGAAATGATCCCTGCCCTGATTACCAAGGAGAACTTTGACATCATCATCCTTGATATGAATTTCAAGGCCGGAATAAATACCGGCAATGAAGGTATTTTCTGGATGAACAAGATCCTGGCCATTGATCCGGCCATTTCTGTGGTCTTTATTACTGCTTATGCAGGTATCGAACTTGCTGTTAAGGCGATTCAGCAAGGTGCTGCGGATTTTATTGAAAAGCCCTGGGACGATGATAAAATGCTGGCTGCTGTTTTTAAGGCATGGGAATTGCGCAGGTCAAAGCTCGAGATTAACAATCTGCGTGAGAAGCAGCATCACCTCAGTGAAAAGATCGATAACCAGTACGAATTCTTCATGGGAAAATCTGCCCATCATGGAGAACATTTATAGAACCATCGACAAAGTGGCTGTATACAGATGCCAGTGTGCTGATTCTTGGGGAGAACGGAACAGGCAAGGAGGTCATCGCCCGGGAAATTCACCGGAGATCGGCCCGTTCCAAAGAGGTCTTTATCGGGGTGGATCTGGGTTCATTGAGCAATACATTGTTTGAAAGTGAACTTTTCGGGCATATGAAGGGTGCTTTCACCGATGCGAAGGAGGACAGGCCCGGCAGGTTTGAAATAGCCTCAGGAGGCACCTTGTTCCTCGATGAGATCGGAAACCTCCGCAATCTTTCCAGTCCAAACTGCTTACCGTGCTGCAGAAACACGAAGTTACTCGAATAGGATCAAACCGTTCGTTTCCCATTGATATCAGATTGATATCAGCCACGAATAAACCTGTTTATGAACAGGCTGAGCAGGGTATTTTCAGGGAGGACTTGCTCTACAGGATCAACACCATCCAGACTGGAGATACCGCCGCTTGCGTGACAGAAAGGAGGATATTCCCATTGCTGTTGAATTATTTCCTGGAGAAGTTACGCGGTTAAATATGGTAAATCAGGGTTTCAGCCTGACAAGGCTGCCATGGATAAACTGCTTCAATACAGATGGCCGGGAAATATCAGGGAATTGCAGCATATGGCTGAAAAGGCTGTTATTCTGGGCGAAGGTAAAGTGCTGCATACGGATGACTTCTTTTTCGGAGCCCGGTCGCTGATGCAGGAATCGCTTGCAGAAATCCTGAATCTTGAACACCTCGAGAAAGAGGCAATCAGAAAAGCTGTTGATAAAGCCAGGGGAAACATAACCAGGGCGGTGAAGGAACTGGGGATCTCACGCAGGGCTTTCTATTATAAACTCAGAAAGTATGATATTTAAGCGTTTTTTATGGCGGGTAATTATCCTGGTTATATTGATATCCCTCGCAGGTTTACTGGTGGTATGGTCATTTTCAATAGAAGGCCTTGCCGTGGCGAGATTTTCCTTTATCATGATCTGGTTGTTGCTGATAGTGGGTCTGATTTATTATGTCACCAGGACCAACCGGACACTAAAGACCTTTATGGAATCACTCAAGTACCTCGATTCAGTAAGATTACAGAAAGGCAAAGGGAGATCCTTTGAAGAACTTGATAGACTTTATAACGAAATTCTGGGGGTGTTTCAAAAGGTTGAAGTGGAAAAAGAAACAGACAGACAATATTTCCGGAATATTATTGATCATGCTGGCGTAGGTATCCTGACTTTCAATGAAGCGGGGGAGGTGGAAATCATGAATGCAGCATTCTTGAAATTGTTGGGAATAAGGACATTGACGAACATCAGCGGACTGTCTGTCGCTTCGGCACAACTTCCTGAACTGCTGGCCGGACTCAAACCAGGTTACCAGAAACTTATGAGGATCAAAATTAACCATGAAACGGTTGGATTGTCATTAAGAATTGCCGCATTCAGGTTACAGGAGAGAACAGTGCGTCTGGCTTTTTTACAGAACATACAGCATGAGCTTGAAGAAGAAGAACTGGATGCCTGGCAGAAACTGATCCGGGTACTCACGCATGAGATCATGAACTCTGTCACGCCTGTTAATTCTCTCACCAATACGATCATCAGGATGTTTGAACAGGAAGGCAGGCCTAAAGAACCCGGAGAAATTGATGAAACTACCCTGAAGAATGCATTGGAAGGGCTTCATTCCATTGAAAAAAGAAACAAAGGTCTGATCAGTTTTGTGCAATCTTACCGTAGCCTAACCAGGATACAGAAACCAGCGTTCTCTGATATTGATGTAAACGAACTCTTTGAAAGAGTGGTTTCTTTGATCCGTCATGATTTAGAATCACAGGGCATAAAATTTGCCATAAATGTTCATGGGGGCGACTTGCACCTGAATGCTGATGAAAAACTGCTGGAACAGGTATTGATTAATCTAATCAACAATGCAGTTTTTGCTGTTCAGAGCATTCCGGAGCCTCTGATTTATCTTTTGGCCAGAGCGGTTCAAGAACAGCTGGTTATTGAATTGGGGGACAACGGCTCGGGCATACCCGAGGAGATCATCGGCAATATCTTCATTCCATTTTATACCACCAAACCCCATGGATCCGGCATTGGCCTGAGTCTCAGCCGTCAGATTATGCGGGTGCACGGGGGAAGCATTTCGGTACGGTCAAAACCGGGGGAAACGATTTTTTCGTTGCGGTTTCCCATGCGGTGAAAAGGGACGAGGGACAAGGGACCAGGGACAAGCAAGAATTGAGCAGGGGCAAGGAGCATGCCCAACACCCAATTCCCCTGACTTGCTAGTCCCTCGTCCCTGGTCCCTATTGTATGTCTTTCAGGAACAACGTATGCGGATCGTGATAAAACTTCATGAAATCAGCTTTAAACTGCGCATTCTTTCCAGATGGTGCTGCATACGGGGAGTCTTCCGGTACCGCACGGGGATTATAGGTATTTCTCCAGTTCAGCACATAGGATACAGGGTACTTTTTAAGTACGTTTAAGAGGGATTCTGAGAACCAGTTGGGTCCAATGCCACCACATTCGCTCAGGGCAGACAACTTGTTCTTCGACTGAGCGGTTTTTGAAACGAAACCCAGGGCATTGTCCAGTTCGCCAAAATATGCAGATCCACGGTCATACATATCCAGCGAAAGCATATCGATGTATTCATCACCCGGGTAACCCTCCAGGTATTCATCAAGGGTCAGCACACGGTCGGTATTGTATGCATAGAGAATGTTATGAAGTCCCTTCGTACGCATGTAATTCACCGTATATTGCCACAACTGGATGTATTCTTCCTTGGTGCAGAGTGTTTTGCCCCACCAGAAAAAGCTTCCGGAGTGTTCATGCCATGGCCTGAAAATAAATGGGATCAGGGTCCCCTGATCGTCTGTCAGTGTCAGGAAGTAATCAGCCAGCAAATTGAGCCAGCTGTTGAATTTAGCGTGATTGGCGCCCTTTGGCAGAATGGAAGTGACCACCTCTTTGGAACTTACATCCCAGGCTGATTTTCCGGTCAACGGATTGTCAAGATGCCAGCTAATGGTGATGATCCCATTCCGTTGGTGAAAGATCCTTACCTGATCGCGGATCTGTGAGAAGGAAACGGAATCAAGACTGCGTTCATGACCGAGTTCCAGGTGGCCCAGTTCAAAACCAGCCACAGCCGGGTAATCGCCGGTAAGATCCTTAATATCGGACCGGTCCTTTTCATACCACCAGGTAAATCCATACATCAGGTCATCCTGGTGCCCGTACATGACCCCTTTCTGTTGCAGTTCCATAAGACGAGCAAACAACTTTCTGGCCTCCGGCGTAGCCTGGGGGTCTGCAGGCAGACCAACTTTTGATTGCGCATGAGTCGCCATTGCCCAAATAATCATTAAAGCCGAAACCCATGTTTTCATGTATAATTGTATTAAAAGGTTATTATTTACCGCTGTAATCCGATCATTGTTTAAAATTAAAACAGTTTTCAATCCTATGTGTTATATAGACAGAAAATGTTATGAAATGTCCAAATCGTACCATAGGAAAAATGGTTACCTTGAGACAAAATTCAGTAATTATATTCATGTATGAACATAAAAGCCATAATAACAGGTTCGACCGGAATGGTTGGAAAAGGTGTTTTACTGGAATGCCTTCAGTCGCCCCTGGTGGATGCAGTGCTGGTAATCAACCGCAGTTCGCTGGGGATGAGCCATCCGAAGCTCCGGGAAATTCTCCATGGTGATTTTTTCAATCTTGGTTCAATCAGGAACGAACTGGCTGGCTTCAATGCCTGTTTTTTCTGTCTTGGCGTTACTTCTGCAGGCATGGCGGAAAAGGACTATCGCCGTCTGACATACGACCTCACCCTGAATGTGGCAATCAACTTAAGGGAACTGAATCCCGGCATGACCTTTTGTTACATTTCAGGAGCCGGAACCGATGGCTCAGAAAAAGGGAAAGTCATGTGGGCGAGGGTAAAGGGAAAGACAGAAAATGATCTGCTGGGATTGGGCTTTAAGGACGCCTACATGTTCCGGCCGGGCTTCATCAGGCCGGGTAAGGGTATCAGGTCAAAAACCCCCCTTTACAATGCGTTGTATGTGCTATTGTCCCCGTTGTTTCCCCTGATCATGAAATTCCCAAAATACGCCACCAGTTCAGAAACATTGTCGAGGGCGATGATTCAGGTGGCCTCGGAGGGGTATGAGAAAAAAGTGCTGGAAAGCATTGACATCAATGAAATAGGGACAAGGGACGAGGGACAGGGGACTATAAATCACCTCATCACTTAATCACCTCATCACTTAATCACCTCATCACTTCATCACCTCATCACTTCATCACTTCACCACCAAATACACCCCTGCCGCCAGCAAAGCACCTGCCACAGGTCCTACCACCGGCACCCACGCATATTTCAGATCGAAACCGGCCTTGGGTTTTATGGGCAGGATGGCATGCATGATACGTGGACCGAGGTCACGGGCAGGATTAATGGCATATCCCGTAGGCCCGCCCATGGAAAGGCCAAGTCCTAACACCACCAGCGCAACCGGTAAAGCGTTCAGTGCGCCCAATCCTACATCGGGAGCAGCCATGTAAAGCACAGCCAGCGTCAGTACAAATGTTCCGATTGCTTCGGTCAGTATATTATCGAAGTAACTTCTGATATTGGGTGCTGTGCAGAATATAGCCTGCATGGCGGCAGCATCACTTGTGGATTCAAAATGCTTGCGGTAGGCTATCCACACGAGTAAAGAACCCAACATGGCCCCGATGAATTGAGCGATAATATAAGGCACTACTTTGGCCATGGAAAACTTGCCAACAGCAGCAAGCGCCAGCGTTATGGCAGGATTAAGATGCGCACCACTGTACTGGGCTGAAATTTCAACACCAGTATAAACACCCACGGCCCATCCGAAGGTGATAACGATCCAGCCGCTGTTATTGCCCTTGGTTTTGTTCAACAATACATTCGCTACTACACCGCCTCCAAATATGAGGATGATGGCGGTTCCGGTCAGTTCTGCTAAAAAGGGGGACATGATGGTTGTTAGTTGTTAGTTGTTAGTTGTTAGTTGTTAGTTGTTGTGGTTGTTGTGAGTTGTGGTTGTTGTGAGTTGTAAGGACTGTGGCTTAACAAGCACAACAATCACAACAATCACAACAATCACAACAATCACAACTCACAACAATTATAAACATCACTACTTATTATCATCCGCCCAGGCAGTAGCTGCTTTTACAGCCCGGTTCCAGCCATGGACCAGTTTATGTCTTTTTTCAGGGGCCATCTGCGGGGAAAATGCCTTGTCGAGCTGCCACTGGTGTTCGATCGCACTGATATCTTTCCAGTATCCTGTGGCCAACCCCGCCAGGTAAGCGGCACCCAACGCCGTGGTTTCGGTGATCCTGGGCCTTACCACCCGGGTACCAATCAGATCACTCTGGAATTGCATCAGCAGGTTATTCACCGTTGCTCCTCCATCCACACGCAATTCCCGGATACCGATGCCCGAATCGGCTTCCATGGCCTGCAGCACTTCAAGTGTCTGAAAAGCAATACTGTCGAGAGCTGCACGTGCAATATGCGCTGCAGTAGAGCCACGGGTGAGTCCCACCAGAGTTCCCCTTGCATGCTGGTTCCAGTGTGGCGCCCCTAGTCCCGCAAATGCAGGGATGAAAAACACGCCCTCACTGTCCTTCACCTTGGCGGCCAGCTTTTCCACATCAGCTGATTTCCGGATGATTCCTAGGCTGTCGCGCAACCATTGTACCACAGCACCGGCAATGAAGATGCTACCCTCCAGGGCATACTGAACATCGTTACCGATCTTCCAGGCCAGGGTGGTGAGCAGGTTGTTGCTGGATACCATGGGTTTATCCCCGGTATTCATCATCATAAAGCAACCCGTTCCATAGGTATTTTTAACCATACCCGGCTTTACACAGAGTTGTCCGAATAAAGCAGCCTGCTGATCGCCTGCAATACCGCCCAAGGGAACCGGGGAGGAGAACAGGGCGGTGGCATGGCCATATACTTCGCTGGAAGAGCGCACTTCAGGCAACATGCTGGGAGGAATGTTGAATAATTCCAGCAGTTCTTTGTCCCATTCCAGGGTGTGTATGTTGAATAACATGGTTCTGGAAGCGTTGGATACATCTGTGATATGGAGCTTGCCCTGACTCAGGTTCCATACAAGCCAGGTATCGATGGTGCCAAACGCAAGATGCCCGGCTTCAGCCAGCTGCCTGGCCCCTTTCACATGTTCAAGAATCCAGTTCACCTTGGTAGCTGAGAAATAGGCATCAATTATCAATCCTGTTTTTTGCTGGATGCGGGTACCGCGACCGCTATGCTTGATCTGATCGCAATAGGCGGCTGTGCGTCGATCCTGCCAAACGATGGCATTGTAAATCGGCTTTCCTGTTCGTCTGTCCCAGACCACCGCAGTTTCCCGTTGGTTGGTAATTCCGATGGCTGCCAGAGCGGAGCTTTCAACCCCTGCCCGGGTAATGGCTTCAAGCGCCACGCCAGCCTGGGTTGACCATATTTCATTGGCATCATGTTCCACCCATGCGGATTGCGGATAAAGCTGGGTGAACTCTTTCTGCGCTGTAGCAACCGGCAAACCATGCTGATCAAACACGATGGCCCGGGAGCTGGTCGTTCCCTGGTCCAGAGAGAGTATATATCTTTCCATGAGTGGGATATTTGGGGATTAGTGATTAAGTGATTAAGTGGTAAGTATAAGGATAAGTGATGTGATGTGATTAAGTGATTAAGTGATTAAGTGATTAAGTGATTAAGTGATTAAGTGATTAAGTGATTAAGTGATTAAGTTTTTCAGTTAAAAGCCTAATAATCTGACTGTCTAGGCTAAATAATTCTGCACCAGCTTATTATAGTCATTAACCTGTTCTTCTATCCAGTCCTTATCAAAATCCAATTCCCGGGCCATGATGGATGCCACATCCGGGGCAATTTCAAGGCTGGCCCTCGCATCCAGCAACAGGGCGCGGGTTCTGCGTGCCAGGATGTCTTCCAGTTTTCTGGGCATTTCATGCCTGCAGATCCAGATGATTTCAGCTTTGGTATAGGGCAAACGGGAATGCAGGGGCTGATCATTTCCAGGATTCTCTGAGCACAGGGCCTTAATATCCCGGGCATGCATACCGTATATATGCAAACGGTCATTTACCGATCCATCACTGCCCATGCCATATACCGGCAGATGAGGGGTCTGGCAGGGTCTTTTCTCCAGCATACCGGACTTCATGATTTTATCCAGAGCATCCTGTGCCATACGCCTGTATATGGTCCATTTTCCTCCCTCAACGGTAACCAGACCGGAAGAAGAGATCCTGATCTTGTGCCTGCGTGAGATTTCACGGGTGGCAGTCGGATCTTGCGGGCTGGCCGCCAGAGGTCGCAAGCCGGCAAAAATAGAGAGGATATCATTCCGCTGGGGCTGAAGTTTCAGATAACTGCCTGTGGTATTGAGGATAAAGTCGATTTCAGAATCAAGCGCCTTGGGTTCAAGACTGATCGTATCAAGGGGCGTGTCGGTGGTACCTACTACTACTTTATCGTACCAGGGTATGGCAAAAAGGACCCGTCCGTCGTCCGTCTTGGGGATCATAATGGCCGAATCACCTGCAAGGAACTTACGGTCAAGAACAATATGGATGCCCTGGCTGGGCCTGATCGTGCGTTCCATGATGGGTTGATCCATCCGTAGGATATCATCGGTGAAGACACCTGTTGCATTTATGACAACCTTTGCATGCAGGCTGAGTTTCTGTCTGGTCTCCACGTCCCGTGCCACCACACCAGTCATTTTGCCATCAGAACTTTTCATTAACCCGGTTACTTTGCAATAATTCAAAGCCACGCCACCCTTTTCCAGAACTGAATGGATCAGGGCAATCAACAGCCGGGTATCATCAAACTGACCATCATGGTAAACCACACCGCCCTTGAGGCCATTATTCTGCAGGTTTGGTAATCGTTTCTGCGTTTCACGGACGCTGATGAAATGCGATTTCCCCAGGCTGAGCCGACCAGCCAGAATATCATAGAACTTTAATCCAACAGTATAAAGGAAAACATCCCACCAGTTATATACGGGTATTACAAATTCCTGGTTAGAAGTAAGTTGGGGAGCATTTTTCAGGATTAGTCCCCTTTCTTTCAGCGCCTCGATAACCAGCACCAGGTCACCCTGGGCCAGGTACCTGACCCCGCCGTGCAGAAGCTTGGTGCTGCGACTGGAGGTTCCCTTCCCAAAATCCTCCTGCTCGAGAAGGAGGGTCCTGAATCCCCTGGAAGCGGCATCAAAGGCAATACCGGCACCTGTGGCACCTCCACCGATAACGATAACATCCCATATCATTTTGGTATTGTTGCGTACAAAGGCAAATATGGTTTTTCTGTTCATGTTTGGGCCAGGATAAAAAGACTGCAAAGGATAAACTTACAATTCTAACTCCAATAATCAAATGAAATTCTACAGTTTTAATCACTTTGTTCGGGCAATCTAACGGATGCTGTAAAAAAGGTTATATGGAGATAATTGAGGTGCCTTCATCGAGGGATTGTGGGTTTATGTCGAGTAACCGGATCAGATTGACTCATTCTCATGCTGATAATGATTGTGAATCGATACTTTTTCTACATTTGGTAGTCACATTCCGTTTGTCATTTCTAATCTTCATAATCATGAAAAAAACCATATTTTATTTTGCGTTGGCAGTCTTCGCAGGACTTTCTGCATCAGGCTGCAAAAAATGGAGCGAAACAGCCAGTGGAAGCCTGAGACTGGTGACCAATAAGGGCGGCCAGACCCTTGGATACGACACGACTTCAGGAGTTAAACTTGTTTTGGATAAGGGATTTGCTTTCAAAGACCTGAACAAGAACGGGGAATTGGATAAATACGAAGACTGGCGGCTATCAGCTGATGAACGGGCGAGGGACCTGGCTTCGAAACTAACTATTGAGCAAATCGCTGGTTTGATGCTTTATAGTGCTCACCAATCGATCCCGGCAGGAAGAAGCCGGTTCATGAGTAGCACTTACAACGGAAAACCATTTGAGGAAAGTGGAGCAAGCCCTTCTGACCTGAGCGATCAGCAGATCAAATTCCTTACAGAGGATAATGTCAGGCATGTGCTGTTAACACGCGTTCAAAGTCCTGAAATAGCAGCCATCTGGAACAATAACGTGCAGGCATTATGTGAAGGTACCGGTTTCGGCATACCTTCCAACAACAGCTCCGATCCCAGGCATCAGGCTGTGTCCAACGCAGAGTATAATGTTGGTTCCGAAGGACAGATCTCCATGTGGCCAGGTTCACTGGGCATGGCCGCCACATTTGATCCTGCAGTTGTGAAGCGCTTCGGTGAGGTCGCCTCACAGGAATACCGGGCACTGGGAATCACAACAGCCTTATCACCGCAAATCGATCTTGCCACTGAGCCCCGCTGGAGCCGTTTCAGCGGCACTTTCGGGGAAAGCCCGCAACTGGGCACCGATATGGCAAGAGCCTATGTGGATGGATTCCAGACATCAGCCCCCGATAAGGTGATTGCTGACGGTTGGGGGTATACCAGCGTAAATGCTATGATTAAGCATTGGCCGGGTGGCGGACCCGGAGAGAGTGGTCGCGATGCACATTTCTCCTTCGGAAAATATGCTGTATACCCGGGGAACAATCTGGCAATCCATCTGCTGCCCTTTACCGAGGGAGCGATGAAACTCGAAGGAGCAACCAAGATGGCTTCTGCCGTGATGCCTTATTATACGATTTCGTTTAACCAAGACACTAAAAACAAAGAAAATGTGGGGAACAGCTACAGTGCATACCTGATTAACGACTTGCTCCGGGGAACCTATGGGTATGACGGGGTAGCCTGCACGGATTGGGGTGTCACCCAGGATGAGACTGCAGTGGACGGATTCGGAGCAACATGCTGGGGCGTGGAAACCCTTACCGTAAATGAAAGACATTATAAAGCCATTATGGCAGGCATGGACCAGTTTGGGGGCAATAATGACAAGGGTCCTGTGGTGGAGGCCTATAATATGGGGGTTAAAGAACATGGTGAGGAATTCATGCGCCAGCGGTTTGAACAATCCGCAGTAAGGCTTTTAAAGAACATTTTCCGCGTTGGCCTCTTCGAGAACCCCTATCTGAATGTCGGGGAATCCAAAAAAATCGTTGGGAATCCAGAATTCATGAAAGCCGGCTATGATGCACAGCTGAAATCGGTCGTACTGCTGAAGAATTCCGGCAAGGTACTGCCGCTTAAGAAAGATGTTACAGTTTATATGCCCAAGAAATTCACCCCGGCCGGAAGATCTTTCTTCGGTGGTGAAACACCTGCTTCACTCGACTATCCAATAAAAACAGACCTTGTTAATAAATACTTCAAAGTGACCGATAATCCGGCCGAGGCCGACTTTGCCCTGGTTGTCATAGAAAGTCCCAATTCAGGCAGTGGATACGATCCTGCCGATGTAAAAAAAGGCGGGAACGGATATGTCCCCATCAGCCTGCAATACAGACCCTATAAAGCAGTTGACGCACGGGATGCAAGTATTGCCGGTGGCGATCCTCTGGAAAACTTCACCAACAGGACTTATAAGAACAAGACCATTACCGCCACCAACACCGGTGATCTGAAAATGGTGCTGGACGCTAAAAGGGACATGAACGGAAAACCTGTGATCGTCATCATTGATGTTTCAAAGCCCATGGTGTTCAGCGAATTTGAAAAGGACGCCAATGCCATCCTGGTGACCTTCAGCATTCAGGACCAGGCAGTGCTTGACCTTCTGTCCGGTGCGGCTGAGCCCTCCGGATTGCTGCCTTTCCAGATGCCTGCAGACATGAAGACGGTGGAGCAGCAACTGGAGGATGTATCTTTTGATATGACCGGCCATACAGACTCAGAAGGTCATGTTTATGATTTCGGCTTCGGCATGAACTGGAGCGGGATCATCAGCGATGCCAGAACTGCAAAATATCAGAAAATGGTAAAATAAACCTGAATAGTTGAGGATAATCCTGGGATTAAACGCCATCCTTCAGGGACAGACAGCCCCTGAAGGATTTTTTTCAGCATAATTTCATGCGACAGCTGAAGTGTCGCGGGGCGAATTAAAGGATGCCTGCAGAGGCGGGTGGTGACCTGAACTGTTATGGAAATGGTAATCCCATGAGAAGCAAGGGTTATTAATCCTTTTATCGGGGAGAAATAATTTGTACCTTTAAATAAGTATGAGAGACTTATAATCCGAAACTTATAGGTTAAATAGCTTTCGAATGCAATTAAAACCAAAGCGTCATGAAAAAGATAACCCGAAAGGAGTTTCTCAGTTTCACCGCAGCATCAGCGTGCGCAATTCCGCTGACCGGACTGGATCTTGCCGGAGATCAGGCCGTTGTTCGGCCTGCTGCTGCACCTGAAAAAAGAAAATACATCGATGATATCGGCTTCCAGGTATTCTCGATGCGCGATGACTTGATAAACAATGCCGGCAGCCTGTTCAGGTCGCTGGCGAACACTGGCATCAGAAATATTGAATTATTCAATCCGGCCACACTGAACGAATATGTGCCCATCGTGAAGGATTGCGGTATGACACCCTTATGTACCCATTTCATGCCGGGATACATCACAGGGAACTGGGAAACAGCCCGGAAGATGAATATGGCGCCTCCTGATCATTATTCTTATGAAAATATCATTGAGGATTGTACCCGAAATGGTATAAAATTCATGGGCGTTGCCATATTGCTGGAAGAAGACCGGCCAACGCTGGATGATTATAAACGATTCGCGGAAAAGGCCAATAAATGCGGGGAACAAAGTAAATCAGCCGGTATTCAGCTTTATTATCACAATCATTCCTTTGAATTTCAACCCATGCAGGGTAGCAACCCCTACGATGAGATGCTGAAAATTTTCGACAGGGAACTGGTAAAGCTTGAAGTGGATGTATTCTGGGCCACATTGGGAGCACAAGATCCACTGCGGTTGCTTCAGAAAACATCGGACCGTTTGTTGTTCATTCATCTGAAAGACTTGAAAAAGGGGTCGTCACCCGGAGTATTTGATTTTAATATACCACCCGACAGTTTTGTTGAACTTGGAACGGGTATGCTCGATCTGAAAAGCATCTTGACAAAGTCCAGGGAATTGGGTATCCGTTATGCTGTTATCGATCAGGATAGTACACAAATGGAAGATAAAATGGCAAGTGTGAAAGTGAACTGCGATTATATCAGGTCACTGGGCATATAATAAATCCTATTTTTCAGGATAGCATGAAGCAACTATTTCATTTATTTGCAAACCTTGTTTTTACTGTGACAGGAGTTCGCGCACAGCATCAGGAAATTCCGCTCTGGTAAGGTGTGGCGACCGGTTCCGAGCATGGATGGGTTTGATAGTGAAAAATGAAAAGTGAAAAATGAAAAGTGTAAAATGAAGAAATCGTTAAAAATGAAAAGAGGATGGAATCTTCTTTTGATTGTCTGGGTGCTTCTTTTAATATATCCTCCGAAAGTTGCCGGGCAGTTCAATGAGATTATCTATGGCCGGAAAGACGGCATGGCGCTGACGATGGTGGTGCAACCACCATCAGGTGTTCCCAATGGAAAGGGTATCATCTGGGTGGTGAGCGCTGGATGGACTTCGGACTATAACTGGGTTGGCATGTTTAAGGGCCTGGTTAAACCGATCTCTGACCGGGGTTATGTGGTGTTCTATGTGATGCATGGATCACAGCCCAAATACACTGTTCCCGAAACCGTTTCTGACATGAAAAGAGCCATACGGTTCATCCGGTATCATGCTGCGGAATACAATATCGATCCTGAGCATATAGGGATTGCCGGAGCTTCAGCAGGTGGACACCTTTCCCTGATGATGGGTACCACAGGTGATGATGGCGATAACAAGGCCAGGGACCCGGTCGACAGGGTTTCTTGCCGGATCCAGGCCGTGGCATGCTTTTTCCCGCCTACTGATTTTCTGAATTATAAGGCCGAAGGGGACAACGCTGCATTGCACAGCGACATGAAAGAGTTCCAGGCCCCTTTGGACTTTGTGGAATGGAATGAACAAACTCTGCATTTTGTCCCGGTTACAGATCCCGAAGAACGCACCGAAATCGGCAGGCGGATTTCACCGCTTTATTTTGTTACCGCCGATGATGCACCCGCACTGATCGCTCATGGAGATGCAGATAAGATCGTTCCTTTATCACAGTCGCAACGAATTGTTGAGAAATTCAAGGAAGCCGGCGTATCCTGCGAATTGAAGATCAAACCCGGTGCCGATCACGGCTTCTGGAATGACATGATGAGTTATACCGCACAGTTTGCGGACTGGTTCGACAGGTATTTAATGACCCGTAATGAATGAGGTATCCTTTTGCTGCAACAATCTGAAAAAGATATTGCAAATAACTTAAAATACTGCCCTCCGTCGGGGTTTTTTGTTCCGGTTATTCTATATCCAGTAAACGGATTTCGATTTTATTGGTAATGCTTTCTCCGGGCTGCAAAACAGGCAGGGCATTGTCCTCACGCAAGTCCTTGCGCGACTTGCAAAGCACGTTGCAGGGCTCAATTCCCAGCGCATATTCGCCATATGCCATGGTTTTCCATTGCGTTATATAGGGCAACTGCCGTGTGTTGAAAGAAAGGCTGACAGCAATCCCCACCTTGCTGTTCCTGAGGGTAACCGAAGTATCTCCCTGATCATTTCCCTTCATGGTGTGAAAGAACACCTGTTCGCGGTATACCGGTTGCGGCTTGATGAAGCTTTTGAAATCAGACATCCCGGGTGCGGCATCACTGTCCCTGGGCACGGTCAGAATAGGATCAATAAGCATTTCGGCGTCCTCTGACAAGAGGGGATAGCCAAAGTTAAAGTGGTACAGGATGGTATAGGGGCTCGGCTTATTGCCGCAATTGGTGATGGTATCGGTGAGGAGAATATTATTCTGACCGCTGTATGAAGTGATCTCCCTTTCCAGCCTGAGTTTATAACCAAATATGTGTCCTTCCTCCATGATGCCTTTTAATGTACATCGGTAGGCATCGCCTTCCCAGCCGGAGAGGTCTGAAAACTGTCTGGCAGGCGTGGTGGAGATCCTGCCATGCAATCCCAGGTCCTGGCCCTCATCCTGGCAAGGAGGACCGAGATAGGTAAGCCCGCAGGTGGTCAGGAGTCCAGCCGCAAAGGTGCGTAACCACCCCAACCCTTCGGGTTCGAAAAAAGAAGGATGGGTTTCTCCATTGCAGGTAAGGTATACCAGATTGATGCCCCGGTAACCGGCAAGCGAAATGTCCATGCCCCGGTCGGGCAGCACGGTATACTGGAGACCCCCGCCGGTGATCACATCCGTGGCCCTCATGCCGCGACTCCAGCCCTCGTTCAGGGTATAGTGCCGGCAACCAACGATCTGGGATAGATTGCCGATGTAATGTAATGTCTGATCCTTATTCATGCTTTAGTTTTGTAAAGTTCATCTTAAAGTTACCAAAATTTCTCTGGAACCTTAAAGCAATTCGTCTTCGCGAGGAGAATTCCTACACCATACCAAATGGTCTAAAAAAACTGAGTCTTTGTCTATTAAATTTATTCAGCTTGATAAAATATTTAATTTTACTAAAGGGCTTTACCCTGAAGCATTGAGTGTTCCTGATTTTTTTAAAAATCTAAAGTCCAATGAAAAACAGAGTTATCTTAATAGGGGTGGTCATTCTCACTGCCTGTTCCACGATTCAAAAGAACAAAAGCAATTCACGTATTGATATCAGTTCGGTCAGAACTGAAGCCGGGCTGGTTTCAGGAATTTCAGGAGATGGCGGAATGGTGAAGATATTCAAGGGCATTCCCTATGCAGCACCACCGGTGGGAGACCTGCGCTGGAAGGCACCCCTGCCGGCACCACACTGGGAGGGTATTCGCAAATGTGATGTATTCCCGCCCAGCGCCGTGCAGGCCACGCCAAAGCCCTTTATGATGTGGAGCAAGGAATTCATGGCGCCTGAGAAACCCCTCAGTGAAGATTGTCTTTACCTGAATGTCTGGACTGCAGCCGCCCGGGCTGACGAAAAACGACCGGTGATCGTGTGGATCCATGGCGGGGCATTTACAGGAGGATCTGGTTCGGTACCCTTGTATGATGGTGAAGAAATGGCCAAAAAAGGGGTGGTTTTCATTACAATCAACTACAGGCTTGGAATATTTGGTTTTCTGGCCCATCCCGAACTTTCAATGGAATCTCCCAACCATGTATCGGGCAATTATGGCATTCTCGATCAGATTGCTGCCCTGCAGTGGGTTAAAAACAACATAGCGGCCTTCGGCGGTGATCCCAACAGGGTAACCATTGCCGGGCAGTCGGCAGGGGCTTTCAGTGTTAATGCCCTGATGGTTTCCCCGCTGGCAAAGGGACTTTTCCACAGGGCTATCGCACAGAGCGGTGGTATGTTCGGGGGTGACCTGGGCATTGTCATGAACCTCGAGACCGCCGAGAAAGCGGGTGTAAAATACACAGAAGCTTTAAAAGTAACTTCACTTCAGGAACTTAGGGCCATGCCCGCAGACCAGCTGATCAAGGCAGGAGGAAGATCAGGGGTCAATATTGATAATTATGCGATCCCGCCGGCTTATAGCACCTTTGAAAAGGCTGCACAGAATGATGTCCCGCTGATCAGCGGCTGGAACGCTGACGACGGGGTAGCCTTTGGTGCTCCAGCAAAAGCAGAAGCCTTTAAAACAGATGCCGGGAAGAAATACGGCAGCATGACTTCAGAGTTTCTGAAGCTCTTCCCCGCGGATACGGATGAAGAAGCTGCCAGATCGCAGAAACTGCTGGCGCAACTCACTTTCGGCTGGCAGAACTACTGCTGGGTGACCCTTCAAAGTAAAACAGGCAAGAGTAAAGCTTATTTGTACTATTTTACCCATGTTCCCCCGGGATTGCCCAACTATGGTGCCTTCCATTCAGCTGAGTTTGGCTATGCCCTGAAAACACTCAAACTGTGGAACAGACCTTTTACTCCAAACGATTATCAGTTGTCAGAAATGATGTCATCTTACTGGGTAAATTTTGCCGCCACCGGCAATCCAAACGGGCAGGGCCTTCCCGTATGGACTGCTTTTGATCCTGGCAGTCCGCGGGTCATGGAATTTGGCGATCGTGTTGAAGTCATTGACCTGCCTTTTCCATTACAGTTGAATTTTTTAGACCGATATCAGTCAGCAAATCGGATTAAATAGTGAGAAGCGGAATTCTTTAATAAGCTGTTTAAAAGGACTTATGATTCAGCGTTTTCTTTTTCTCTTCGCGCTTCCAGTTCTTTTTTTATCAAATCGGTTGTCCTCGTATCGATATTGTAGAAATACATAAAAATAGAACAAGTCATATACAGGACACCAGGAATAACAGATACCAGCAATTTTATGCCTGTTATGGATGTATCGGATTGGACTTCATTGGCTGCATAATTAAATAGTGATAGTATTACGCCTACCAATGCAGCTCCAATTCCCCATCCTGCCTTTTGAGCAAAGACGGCTGCAGAGAAATAAAGTCCTGTGGCTCTGCGTCCGGTTTTCCATTCACCATAATCAGCCGAATCGGCGATCATGGTCCATAATAAAGGAACTGCCGGGGCATAGGCCATTTTTGCGATAATATTAAATACATAAATGGTAACAATATTATGCGCAGCAGGAATATAAATTGCGATGAAGAATATGCCTGAGATAATGGAACTGGCCATAAAAACATTCCTGTTTCCAAATCTTTTGGCCAATGGTTTTGAGAACGGCAGGGCAACAATCAAAGCTATTGTTCCGATAACGTTAAATAATTGCACATTTTCTTCATTACCTATATAGTATTTAAAGTAATAAACTACAGCTGCATTTTGAATGGCAAACATGATAAAAGATACGATACCGACAACAGCTAAAATAATCCATGCCTTATTGGTAAAGAGATTTTTTAAATCAGCACTGAGAGAATTAACCTGTGATTTAGAGGGATGTACCCTTTCTCTTGTGGCTTTAAAAGTAATAAAGAAGAATACCAAACTCAAGGCTGCAAATAGTATCACTGTATACTGGAAACCCTGTGCTTTATCACCACCACCAAAGAATTTTGCCAAGGTAAGAGCGAGTCCGGTAACAATAAATTGTCCGGCAAAACCGGCAATAAACCTGTACGTATTTAAACCTGCCCGTTCGTATGTATCGTTGGTCATTACAGCTCCTAATGCAGAATAGGGTAAGTTGACAGAAGCATAAGCTGTCATGAGAAGAACATAAGTAGCACCAGCATATATGACCTTGCCTACTTCACCAAAATTTGGTGTTGTGAATGTCAAAATAGCCAAAACTGCATAAGGTACTGCTCCAAATAAAATATAGGGTCTGAATTTACCCCACCTGGTATCAGTACGGTCCGATATGATCCCAATAACGGGATCGACAGCCATATCCCAGAATCGGGCTATTAGCATGATTGTTCCGGCTGCAATCGCCGAAATTCCGTAAACATCGGTATAGAAGAACATGAGCCAAAAACCCACCATGTCCCAGACGAAATGAGATGCAGTGTCTCCCAATCCATATCCTACCTTTTCTTTGAAAGTCAGTGTCGAAATAGTCCTATTCATAGCATCGGGGGTTATTAAATAGTTTAATAATAAATATATATACAATTAAGCTTTTTTTCATCCATGTGGTAAATGATGAAACAATATACATAATTATCCTAAAAATAAATGGTTCATAATAATAATTTCTTTAATGGAGATGGAAAGGCCAGTATAATAGGTTATAAGAGAAATCTCATTCCCGGTCTGGGAACATGAAACATTTTCAAACACTGAATCCAAAACTTGCAATAGTTTTACATTATTTTCTTATTATTACAACAGGCAATGAAAATGATCTGAAAGAGATTATTTTTATTATAATACCGCTGAATCAGTTTATTACACACTTAAAAATCAATGTATAATGAAGAAGCATAATGTTTATATAGTCCTGATTTCATTGATCGTGGCTCTCGGAGGATTTCTCCTGGGTTTTGACAGTGCGGTTATTTCAGGCGCTGTTCCTTTTTACAGGAATGTTTTTGGATTGGAAACGGGTTCAATATTGCTGGGTCTTTCTGTTTCTGCCATAATTTTTGGTGCTATGGGCGGAAACTTCATCGGGGGGATCTTGGCCGATATTTTTGGGCGAAAGATAGTGCTGATTGCAACTGCCGCTCTTTTTACGTTTTGTGCCCTGGCCACTTCATTGACCAGTAATCTCACCTTTTTTATTATTGCCAGAATTATAGGAGGTCTGGGCGTTGGCATGTCAATTCTGGTTGCACCCATGTATATTGCTGAAATTGCACCACGTGAAAAACGGGGGACTTTGGTATCCATAAATCAATTAAATATTGTATTGGGTATTTCGGTTGCTTACTTTTCTAATTATTTTATTTTACAGAAAATTACCGATCCAAACCTTAACTGGAGGTGGATGTTGGGTGTTGGTGCAATACCGGCGGTACTGTATTTCCTGCTTTTGTACTTTATTCCCCAGAGTCCCCGATGGCTAGCCCTCAAAAACAGGGATGAGGAGGCAAAAAAGACTCTTGCCAAAATAGGAGGTGAAGAATATGCCGTGCAGGTATTCCGGGAAATAAAGGAAAGTATCGGAAAATCTGTTGAAAGTCAGGGCATCAGCTTTCGCGAAGTGTTTCAAAAGAAGATGACCCTGATATTGATCATTGGGCTTGGTATTGCATTCTTTCAGCAAATTACCGGGATAAATGCGATTTTTTACTATGCTCCCATGATCTTCGGGATGGCAGGCGGGGGCCAGGATGCGGCATTTGCACAGGCCATAATATTGGGATTGACCAATGTGGTATTCACGGTTGTTGCCATGTTTCTGATAGACAGGCTGGGCAGAAAGCCCCTATTGATTATTGGGTCATTTGGGATTATGATATCATTGTCAATTGCCGGATTTGCCTTTAAATCAGCTAAATATAGTATATCAGATCAAGGACTGGCGACAATTCTGCAGGAAGCAGGTAAAAACAAGGAAAGTGAACCAGGGGATCTTACCGTTCTGGAAAGTGGGTTGAGAAACCTGGCAAACGCAACTTTTGATAATGAATTAACTTTTTTTCAAGATGTTAAAAAGCAGATTGGCGCCAGGAATTATAATAATTTCAAATCGTTAATTCTGGAAAACGCAATCACAATGAATGCTGTTTTGGTATTAATAGGATTGATTCTATATGTTGCCTCATTTGCAATTTCTCTCGGACCCGTGATGTGGGCTTTGCTTTCGGAGATCTTTCCCAACAAGATGAGAGGCGTTATGATATCCATTGTGGGAACATGGAATTCTGTGGTCAGCTTCTCGGTCGCAACGGTTTTTCCTAAGGAACTGGAAGTTATCGGGTCAGGTTATACATTTCTAATATATGGCTTTTTGGGGTTTTTAACCCTGTTATTTGTATTGAAGTTTGTGCCTGAAACAAAGGGTAAATCGTTGGAGGCGCTTGAAACAATTTTAGTGAGACATTAACGATCCTGATCTGGAAGAATTGTACGAAAAACGGTGGCAATAATTTTAGAGAATAGCATGCTGCGCCTGACCATTGAAGAACCGGGTCGGGTTTACAAAAACTCACGATTTGATTGGACTGGCAACATTTCTCAAATTCTGTTTGAAAACAAATTCAGTTTCTGTTCGGCTGAGAAAACCGGAGATTTTTATGGTGAGCGGCATGGTCAGGGTTTGTATAACGAATTTGGGATAGCAAAACCCGTTGGATATGATGATTGTGCCGTTGGTGCAAAATTTCCTAAAATTGGTGTCGGATTGCTTACCAAAATGGGTAACGAGCCATATGATTTTTTAAAGGCATATGATATTGATCCTTTTGCTATTCAAATTGAAACGGGGAAAAAATGGGCCAGGTTTACAGTTTATCCTAAAGACTGCAGGGGGTACAGCACAAAACTGATCAAGAAGATCGAACTCTCGGGTAATTCGTTTACCCTGGATTATGAGATGGCAAATACCGGAACTCAAAGGATACAGACGAATGAATACTGTCATAATTTTATAGCAATAAACAGGTTTAATATTGATGAACACTATTCCCTCAGAGTGCCCTGCGAAATCATTAAGCCGACATCAATGATTGAGGCAGTGAACCCTGAGAATGCTGTTGTACTGGGTACGAATTCCCTGAGTTTTAATTTCACGCCTGAAAGGGATTTTTTCTATAGCCCTTTAACTAAGTTCCATTCAGAATGTGGGGAATGGGAAATTACCCATGACCTTATTGGCGTTGGAATGAAAGAAAATACCGATTTCATTCCTGAATTGATGAATCTCTGGGGATCAAAACATGTAATCAGTCCGGAATTGTTTATTGAAATTGATCTGGAGCCCGGCCAGAAACTGAAATGGCGAAGACATTACAGTTTCTATTATCTATAACCTTTCATGCGATCAGCGAGAAATTAACGAAAAAACAAATACTAATGGCTGAAAAAGAATTATTAATAGGCGAGAATGCATTCCATGCCGCAGAAAAGGAAGTCAAAGGACAATTTGTAACCATCGATGGGGAGGATTTCTATGAAATCAGGAATTACGATTCGATGTTGCCATTTTTCATGAGCCTTGCAAGCGATTCTGACCACTGGATGTTTATTTCCAGCACGGGTGGATTATCGGCTGGCAGGATTAATCCGGAAAGTGCGCTTTTCCCCTATTATACTGATGATAAACTGCAGGAATCAGCAGAGACCACCGGGAGTAAAACGATTTTCAGGGTGTTGTTTGGCGGTGCAACGTATTTGTGGGAACCTTTTACTGAGAGATATGAGGGTGTGTATAAAACCGAAAAGAACATTTACAAAAATACCTGTGGCAACAAGCTCATATTTGAAGAAAAGAACCTCGATCTGGGATTGTCTTTTCAATATGGCTGGATGAACTCTGATAAGTTCGGTTGGATCAAGAAAAGTATCCTGGAAAATAATTCGGCCACCTCAATTGAGGTTGAACTTATTGATGGTATGCAAAACCTGTTACCTTATGGGGTTGATAGGTTTATGCAAAACCAGTTTTCCACACTGCTCGACGGCTATAAAAAGTCTGAACTTGTAAAGGAATATTCGCTTGGATTATTCCGGCTCGAATCTATTCCTGTTGATAAGGCCGAACCAAGTGAAGCTTTGCAGGTTTCATCGGTTTGGACCTGCGGACTCGAAAAGAATTCCTTTCTTTTGAGTTCAAGGCAACTGGGTCAATTCAGAAAGGGAAAAGAAGTTGTCGAAGAGCAGGAATCAAAAGGGGTTAAAGGGGCATTCTTTATAAACAATAGCATTAAACTTGCCGCAAAGGAAAATAAGGTTTGGTATTTTGCTGCCGAGGTAAACCAGGACTCGGTGAAAGTAAATAATTTAATGGAGTACATAGCAAAGACCAAAGACTTGATTAAAGATTTGGAAAAGAATATTCAGGAAGGTACCCTTAACCTGAAAGCTATTGTTGCCGATGCAGATGGCATTCAGTATTCATCCGATAAACTTGTGGCATCAAGGCACTTCTCCAATGTATTGTTTAATGTGATGCGGGGAGGCATATTCAGCGAAGGATACAGTATTGACAAATCAGATTTTCTTAAACATATCGAACACTTTAACAAACAAGTCTGGTATGGGCACAGGAAATTCTTCGACAAGCTACCGGCAAAACTCAACTATTCAGCGCTCGACAAACTGATCGTCAAAGAAGATGATGAAGATCTTCACCGCTTGTTTCTTGAATATCTGCCACTAACTTTCAGTCGCAGGCATGGCGACCCAAGTCGCCCATGGAACTTGTTTTCAATAAATATCAAAGATGCCGGTGGCAATAAGCTGCTGTATTACCAGGGTAACTGGCGCGATATATTCCAGAATTGGGAAGCTTTGGCATTGTCTTATCCCGATTATATTAGTGGTATGATAGCCAAGTTCGTGAATGCTTCATCAGCCGATGGATACAACCCTTATCGTGTAACCCGCGAGGGTATTGACTGGGAGGTGCCTGAACCCGGTAATCCGTTCTCAAATATTGGCTATTGGGGAGACCATCAGATAATTTATATGCTTAAATTACTGGAAGTATCAAAGAAATACTTTCCAGGCCGTCTTAATTCATGGCTGAGCAAGGATATATTTGCTTATGCCAATATTCCTTATAGAATTAAAACCTATCAGGAGATTGTCAGCAACCCGCATGATTCTATTGTCTTCAATTTTGATCTTCATCATAAAATAGAAGAAATTGTTGCTGGAATGGGTGCCGATGGCAAATTGGTTCTTGATAAATCGGGCAAGGTATTCAGGGTTAACCTTACTGAAAAAATTCTGGCTCCACTGTTGTCCAAGCTTAGCAATTTTATTCCCGAAGCAGGCATCTGGATGAATACGTTGCGTCCCGAATGGAATGATGCCAACAACGCGCTGGTTGGGTATGGCGTATCCATGGTTACGCTCTATTACATGCGACGGTTCATTCATTTTATGATCGAATTGTTTTCGGCATCTGCTGATACCAGCCTGGAGATCACAGAGGAGATGGCAGATCTGCTAAAGGCAATAGATGATGTTTTAAAAAATCATCAATCATGGCTCAAAACTGGATTCAATGGCAAACATCGTAAGATACTGGTTGATATGCTCGGCAATGCAGGAAGCGATTTCAGAATGAAAACCTATAAGGGATTCTCAGGGAAAAGAACGTCGGTCAGGAAGCAATACCTTATTGAGTTCTTCCAAACGGCACAAACTTATATCGACCAGAGTATTACACGTAAATAAGAGAGCTGACAATCTCTACAATGCTTATAATTTACTCACGATCAGCAAAGATGAATTCAAGATCAGGTATTTGTATGAAATGCTCGAAGGACAGGTTTCGGTCCTGAGCTCAGGAAAGCTTTCGCCTGAGGAGGCACTGGAAGTTCTCGAAAGCATGAGAAAAAGCAAATTGTACCGTGAAGATCAGAGAAGCTATATTTTGTATCCGGACAAGAGATTGCCCTGGTTCCTGGAAAAGAATATCATACCGGCTGATGATGTCAGGAAATCACCGATATTGTCGAAATTGATTGAAATGGGCGATACCAGTGTAATTGCCAGGGATATCAAGGGCCAATATCATTTTAATGGTACATTCAGCAATGCTGGTCATCTTAAAAAAGCTTTGCAGAAGCTTCATGATACGGCCGTGCTAAAAGTAAGTCCCGAAGAGATTTCTGCAGTGTTGGCAGTATACGAGAAGATATTTGATCACCAATCATTTACGGGCCGTTCTGGTACTTTCTATAAGTACGAAGGCCTTGGTTCAATATACTGGCATATGGTTTCTAAACTTTTACTGGCAATTGGTGAAAATATTGAACAGGCCAGAAGCAAAGGTGCCTCCAGGGATATCCTTCTTAAGCTTGTGAAGTATTATGCTGAGGTTCAGAAAGGCATTGGTGTACATAAAACGCCTGATCAATATGGAGCGTTCCCGATTGATCCATACTCTCATACTCCTCGAATGGCAGGGGTACAACAACCGGGCATGACCGGGCAGGTGAAAGAAGATGTTATCAGCCGATTCTTTGAACTAGGCCTTATGGTGAATAATGGACAAATATCTTTCAATCCGGTTGTTCTGAACAGGAATGAATTTATTCAGCCCGGAACACACAATACCTATAACCTGTCGGTGCCACACCTGTATTTTACCTATTGCAAGGTTCCGGTAATATACTTACTTGACGATAAAGAAGAAATTGACCTGATATTCAGCGACGGAGGTTCTTCAACCATTCAGGGAATTACTATTGATAAAGAATACAGTCATTCGATCTTCAATCGGGAGGGGAAAATAAGTAAAGTATATGTTCACCTGAAAAATGAAAGGATGCAATGAATGACACCAGTAGGGACAGGTCGCGACCTGTCCCTACAAATTTATTTACCGGATCTTCGAACCTTTAACAGCAAAAAAGGTAATATAGGCATAATAAACAAACAGGCAACAAATGGCCACAACCAGCCCGATGCTTTTCTGGATGCCCCCCATCATAATGGGCAGCAAAGCAGCGCCAATCACCGAGGTAGCAATGACACCGGAACCAACCTTGGAATGAGGGCCGAGGTCTTCCAGGGCCAGATTGTAAATGCAGGGCCACATAATGGAATGCATCAAACCTGTTCCCAGGAATAGTACCAGTGCAACACTGCCCATATTCATACGCCCCAGAACCAGGGATAACAGTAGCATGAGGGCCCCAATTACGGCATTGAAACTCAGGATCTGGCTGGCAGAATACTTGCGCAGAATGAAAATTCCTAAAATACGACCGATCATCAATCCGAGCCAGTAATAGGCCAGCAGCTTGGTGCGCATTTCACCGTCGAAACTGAAGCCCAGTTTTCCGGAGTAGTCGGCGAAGAAGCTGGGTATACCGATCTCAACGCCCATATAAAAGAATATAGCCAGTGAGCCGAGCCACATATGTGGATATTTATAAGCGCTGGATTTGAATTTTTTTGCAAGCCCCTCCTCTGATTCATCACCCTTTATCTCGGGCAAACGGAGAAAGAACATGACGACAACAATTACCAGGGTAACAATACCGATGCCGGCAAACGGACCCTGTACGGCTTTGGGATCGGAAGCACCGCCCGTATTGGCCGATACAATTAACATGGAAACAAAAATGGGTGCTATAACGGTAGCAAGCGAGTTAAGCGCGTTGGTAAGCGTAAGACGGCTGGCAGCAGTTTCCGGTTTACCCAGGGCATTGACATAGGGATTTGCAGCCACCTGCAGCAGCACTACACCTATGGCAAACACCGAAACGGCGCTCAGGAATCCATAATACCCCATTGCAACACCGGGTATGCAAAGGAAGAAACCGATGCTTACCAGGGCCAGACCCGCCACTACCCCGCTTTTGTATCCGATCCGGTTCAGCAGGTAGCCCACTGGGATAGACAGGATATATGCGCCATAGAAGAAAGTGTTGGGCAGCTGCTTTTCGACCTCATTGAGACTGAAGGCATCTTTCAGGTAATCAATCAGGGAATTGTTCATGGTGGTGATGAAACCAAACAGGAAAAACAGTGAGGCCATCACGATCAATGGGAAAAGGTAACTAGAGTTTTTGTTTTGCATGGGTATTCAGTTTTATGATATTCAAACCAATTACTTCGATAGGAACCTGTGTATGCAAATATGCTTATATTCCTCTCCCGGTCTGAGAATGGTGGACGGGAAATGAGGCTTGTGAATGGAATCGGCAAAATGCTGGGTTTCCAGGCAGAACGCTTCCCGCCGGTTATAGATTTTACCGCCCTTGCCTTTCTCACCATTCATCCAGTTAGCGGTATACAATTGAATTCCGGGTTGCGTGGTATAAATTTCCATCACCCTTCCGGATTTCGGATCATGAGCCACCACTGCAAGTCCAAGTGCTCCTGCAGGATGATCCAGGACAAAGTTGTGGTCGTAACCATTACCAAACCTGAGCTGCTCATCATTCTCTTCAATGGCTGCCCCGATCTTCCTGGACAGGGTAAAATCCAGGGGAGTTCCGCTCACGCTCCTGATTTCGCCCGTGGGCACCGAAGTGGCATCCGTGGGAGTATAAAAGTCCCCTTTGATCATCAGTTCCTGATCATAGATACTGCCGGAACCTTCGCCTGCCAGGTTGAAATATGAATGGCTGGCGAGGTTAACGAGGGTATATTCATCAGAAGTGGCATGGTATACCAGCTGAAGTTCATCAAGGTCTGAAAGGGTATAAGTAACGGAAACTTTCAGGTTTCCGGGATACCCTTCTTCTCCATCGGGAGAGCGGTACTCCAAAAACAATTGGTTCGCAGAGGACCTTACTACATCCCATACCACTTTATTGAAGCCCACGACTCCGCCATGCAAATGATTCGGGCCATTGTTGACAGCCAGGGTATATTCTTTGTTGAGGAGCGTGAATTTTCCGCCGGCAATCCGGTTGGCCACACGGCCGCAAATAGCGCCCATGTATGGTCCGTTGCCCCGGATGTACTCCTCCAGCGTATCATATCCCAGAACAATATCCTTCAATTCGCCATTGCGATCGGGAATATAAAGGCTGACGATGATGGCACCGTAGTTGGTGATCTGCGCCATCAAACCGTTTTTATTTTTCAGGGTGAATAGGCCGATGGATTTGCCCTCCAGCACTCCCTTGAAGGATTCCTCTTTGATGATGTTCATTTTCAATTGTTATTGGGGATTCATCATTTTAGGTTGTAGGTTGTGAGTTATAAGGGTTGTGGTTGTTGTGGTTGTTGTGATTGTTGTGGTTGTTGTGATTGTTGTGATTGTTGTGGTTGTTGTGATTGTTGTGGTTGTTGTGATTGTTGTGATTGTTGAATTTACTCCTTGTCCCTTGTCCCTTGTCCCTTGTCCCCTGTCCCTTGTCCCCTGCCTGCCTGCCGGCAGGCTCGTCCCTATATTTCAACTTTCCCCGCTCCCTGTTGTCGGATAAACAATTTGTGGCAGGCACCGGGGCCGTAAACATGCTCCATGGCAGTAACGTATTCATCCAGCAGGTCATTGGGAACAAAAGCCTGGATGGTCCCGGCAAAGCCACCGCCATGCACACGCCAGGCGCCTTTTCCTTTAAGCACAAGTTCACTTAGTGCAAGGGCCAGGGAAACCCCCTGTTCCCTGACATTGTTCACGGGGAAAATATTCTGATTATACATATAGGAACTATACCCCGATTCAATCACCATGTCGAGGAAGGCCTTAAAATCATCGCGTTCCAGGGCAGCCACCTGGTCAACCACCCGCTGGTTGTCACCGTGAAAGTGGATGGCCCTCAGAATGGCGCGGTCACCGACTTTCTCCCGAATCTTTGGTGCTATCTTCAGTACCTGGTCCAGCGTAACCTGACGCAACACTTTGGCTCCCAATTCAGCAGCCACAGCTTTCATATCGGTTGGCAATGAGGCATATTCATCATTCAGGTCAGCATGGTTTCCGCCCGTATCGGTTATTACCAAAGCAAACCCGGTAGATACGAAGTCGAAATTAACTTTTTTGACGACGGGCTTGGAGGGATCCTTGAAATCAATGGTAATCAGCCCGCCCATGGCGCATGCCGTTTGATCCATCAACCCGCAGGGCTTCCCGAAGAAGTTATTCTCCGAATACTGCCCGATAATGGCATTCTGTATGGGATCAAGTTTTCCAGCGTTATACAGTTCACCGAGGATGGCCCCGATGAGAACCTCAAAAGAAGCGGAAGAACTCAGTCCCGATCCTTTAGGCACACCACCATCGATACAGGCGTCAAAGCCGCCGATGGCATAACCGAGCTCTTTCATACGTGAGCAGATCCCCCTTACCAGAGCAGCCGAGGTGAATTGCTCTTTACTGTCGGGCGCCAGGGAGGCCAGGTTTACTTCAAACTGCGGGTAGCCGGCTGAAAGAATACGAATGATACCCGTATCGTTTTTAGATGCTACTGCTGCATTATCCAGGTTTACTGCACCGGCCAGCACCCGGCCATAGTTGTGGTCGGTATGATTGCCTCCGATTTCTGTTCTGCCTGGTGAACTAAAGAACAGGGTGTCTTTCCGGATGCCATAAGTGTGCTCAAATTGCCGGAGCAGGTCAGCATATCGTCTGGCATGCTTTTTAAGCTCGGAAATATTGTTCCCGTATAGTTTCCGGAAGGCGTTGTTGTTTCCGCCGTTGATCTTTTCAAGAAAGATTTCAGAATTGTACATAATAATCTTTTACAGGTCAGTATGAGTTAGCGTAAATATAGCATTATGTTCACAAAAAATCCTGAAGGTGGTTCAGAAATGAATAAAATAGTAACCCCCATGTTGGCGGGATCTAAACTTATTATAGCAGGAAGATGTTATTCTTTTTGCATTGCTCCAGCAATTCCGGAGGCCAGATGCTGGCCTGTACCTCTCCGATGTGTGCTTTGCGCAGATAGAACATGCTGATGCGGGACTGGCCAATACCACCACCTATTGAGAGGGGCAGTTCCCCGCTGATCAGCCTTTTGTGAAACTGCATCTTAACCCTTTCCGGGACTCCGCAAATTTCAAGCTGCTTGATCAGGGCATCCCGGTCCACCCTGATGCCCATGGAAGATATCTCAAAGGAGTTTTCCAGCAATGAATTCCATAAAATAATATCGCCGTTCAGTCCTTTAAATCCATTAACTGTCGGGGTGGTCCAGTCGTCGTAATCCGGGGCGCGCCCATCGTGGATCTGCCCATTGGCCAGCAGTCCGCCGATGCCGATCACAAAAATGGCACCGTATTTTTTAGCGGCTTCATATTCCCTTTCCCGGGGCTGGAGATGGGGATAGGCAGCAAGTAATTCTTCAGCATGTAAAAAGGTGATTTCATGAGGTAATACAGGTTTAATGGTATTGTAATTTTCGTAAACAACATATTCGGTGCGTTTAACTGCCTCATAAATTTTCCGGACAATGTACTTGAGAAAATCCAGATTCCGGTCCCTTTGAGCGATCACCCGTTCCCAATCCCATTGGTCCACATAGAGCGAGTGAATGTTGCTGAACTCCTCGTCGGGCCTGATGGCATTCATATCCGTATAGATGCCGTTCCCGTGCGGAATACAGTAATCAGCCAGGGCGAGCCGTTTCCACTTGGCCAGGGAGTTTACGACCTCGGCATCGGAATCATTCATGTCCTTGATGGGAAAACTGACCTTGCGCTCGGTACCGTTCAGGTCATCATTGATGCCGGTTCCCTTGAGCACAAACAATGGGGCGGTTACCCTGCGCAGATGCAGTTCGGCGGACAATTGCTGCTGAAAGGTATCCTTAACCAGCTTAATAGCTTTTTCAGTCTGGTTCAGATCGAGCTGGCTTTTATAATTGGGTGGAATAATCAGTGGTTTGCTCATACAGTCTTTTTGTTATTCATGATTCATAAATGAGTAAACAAAAGTAACAGCTTTTATAATTTTAATGATAATCGGTTAGAAAAATGAAATTTATATTTTTATTTTGGTTCAAGTTTTTTACTCCTTGCATATTTCAGGAATAAATTCTTAATTAATTCGCCGGAAAAATGAAAAATAACTTTCAAATTGATAGTTTGGATAGAAAAATACTTTCAATCCTGACGAAGAATGCACGCGCACCCTTTCTCGAAGTTGCCAGGGCCTGCAATATCTCGGGTGCAGCTGTTCATCAGCGCGTGCAACGGTTGATCCGCCTGGGCATCATCAGTGGTTCACAATTCAATGTTGATCCGAAAAAGCTGGGTTTCAAAACCTGTGCTTTTATCGGAGTATTTCTCGACAATGCCGCCCTGTTCAACAATGTATCAGAAAAACTGGTCAAGATTCCTGAAATAACCCAGTGCCACTATATTACTGGTCAATATGCCATGTTTATTGAGGTGTATACCCGTGATAATGAGCATCTGAGGGTAGTGCTGGCTGACAAGATACAATCCATCAAAGGCGTTTCCCGTACAGAAACCTTTATTTCACTGGATGTTCTGATTGACAGGCAGATGCCGGTAATGGAAGAGATTAGCGGGGAATAGGGACTTTTAAATATTTTCCTATATTTACGCAACTTGAATAATCCCTAAACCATGAAAGTTGCCATAATTGGTACCGGAGGAGTAGGTGGATATTTTGGAGGCAAACTGGCGAAAGCCGGAAATGATGTTACCTTTCTCGCCAGGGGTGCTCACCTGGAAGCCTTGCGCAAAAATGGACTGATCGTAAAAAGTTCGGCAGGTAATTTTTCAGTCTCTCCGGTTAAGGTAACCGACAAGATCGTGGAGATGGGAGAGCACGACTGGATTATTCTGGGCGTGAAGGCCTGGCAGGTGAAAGAACTGGCGCCACAACTGAAGAAAATCATGGCGCCCCAAACTTCCATCTTGCCCTTGCAGAACGGCATCATGACGGTGGATGAACTTTCCGGGTTCATCGATCCGAGCCAAATTGTCGGTGGATTGTGCCGGATTTTCAGCCGGATTGAATCTCCCGGTGTGATTCTTCACGAGGGGGTTAAACCCACCATCCTTTGCGGAGAACTTGACAACAACCTCACGGAAAGGATAACCCGCCTTTGTGAGGTAATGGAACAAGGAGGTATCCATTGCAGGATCTCGGAGGATATCCAGGCAGAACTTTGGAAAAAGTTTATCAACATCTGTGCCAGCGGATTGCTTGCCATTACCCGGTCGACTTATGGTGAAATCCGGGAACTCAAGGAGACCCGCGACTTGATGATAGAGCTTTTTGAGGAGATCTACAGACTTTCTCAGAAAATGGGTATTAACATCGACCATGACTTCGTGGTGAAAACTGTTGCATTCGTGGACTCATTTCCTCCTGATGCCACCTCATCTCTAACACGGGATGTTTGGGAAGGGAAACCTTCGGAAATAGAATACCAGAATGGAACTGTCGTAAGACTCGGAGAAAAATACGGGGTTAAAACACCGGTAAACCGGTTTATTTACAATTGTATTCTGCCCATGGAAAGAAGGGCGAGAAAAAAGGAGTAGGGAGTAACAATAATTTAAAATACATGCGATGATGACACAAACAGAAAAAGCGATCAACAATTTCAGGGGCGGACTGAATTGCGCCCAGGCCGTAATTACAGCCTATGCCGGGGAACTGAAGATTGAAGATCATTTCGCACAGAGTGTGGCTTGTGGGTTCGGAGGAGGAATGGGAAGGCTTCAGGAAACCTGCGGGGCTGCCACCGGATCCTTTATGGTTATGGGTATCTATAACAGCAGTATATATTCAGACAATAAAGAAAGAAAGGATAAAACCTACGCCATGGTTCGGGAATTCAGCAACAGGTTTGTGGAACGCCATGGCACCCTGAAATGCAGGGAACTGATGAATTGTGATCTGAATACACCGGAAGGTCAGCAATACGTGAAAGACAACAACCTGCACGAGACGATATGTGAAAAATGCATTGCTGACTCCATCAGGATCATCGGGGAGATTATGCATTAACGGGCGGCCTTTTCCACCGCCTTAAAAACCCTCAGGAAATTTCCACCCCAGATCTTGTCAATATCCTCTTCTGAATAACCGCGCATTAAGAGCTCTGCAGTGATCCTGGGGAAGGCAGCCACATCGGGACAATCAGCAAGGCCACCGCCTCCGTCGAAATCGCTGCCAATACCAACATAATCAACGCCGGCCAGTTTCACCACATAGTCAATATGATCTACTGCCTGAGCAATGGTGGGCAGGGCGGTCGGGAAACTGGTATCAATGGAATCATAAGCCTTCCAGGCTGCCTTTCTCTCGGCATCATTAATGAATTTGAAACCATGGTACTTCCTGCGAAGCTCCTGATGCAGCCGGTAATTCTCCGTTGTAGTATCTTCCGGTACAATGTAGTTGTCCAGTATACAGATCTGGATAACACCTCCTTTGGCGGCCAGCGCCCGGATCATGCCATCGCTCATGTTGCGCGGATGGTTGCAGAGGGTACGCACGCTGGAGTGTGAAGCAATTACAGGTGCTGTTGAGATTTCCAGCACATCAAAAAATGATTTATCGGAAATGTGTGACACATCCACGATCATCCCCAGACGGTTCATTTCTGCCACCACATCGCGACCAAAGCGGCTGAGTCCGTTATGCTCAGAACCATCCGGATCGGTAGAGGAATCACAGATATCATTATTGGACGAGTGACATAGTGTTATGTACCGTACCCCTTTGTGATAGAATTCTTTAACCCGGGTCACGTCTTTGGCAAGGGGGAATCCATTTTCCATGCCCAGGCAAATGGCTGTTTTACCCTGTCTGGAAATCTGCCTGATTTCCCGTGGACTGAACGCTATCATTACCATTTCCGGATTACGGCGCACCGCGACAAGTGTGGAATCCAGCATCCGGTTGGCTGTCTGATACGCCTGATCGTAATTCTCCGTTATCCGGTCGCGCTGACCGGTAAATATTCCAAAAAAGACAGCATCCACATCACCTTCCCGCAACCTGGGAAAGTCAACCCTTGACTGTGGAGCATGATGTCTTTCGGCAAGATTGAATTCCGGGTTCAGCAGGTCCATTGGCGTGTCGGTATGGGTATCGATTACAAAGGCTTTGTGGTGGATATCCCGGACAAGGTTGGAAACGGTTTGGGGCAGGGCGCAGAGGAAAGGGGAAATCAGGAGGCAGATCAGGAACGCAGCTTTTAAGGAAGTTTTCACAGAATGAGATGTTGTATGTTCAGCCGGTTAAAGTAAGAAATATTTTTATTACCGTATCAGAGAATCTGAACGGAAAACGAATCCGGATGCCCGGAAGCTCGTTTATCCCTACCAAGGACATGTATGATCACAAACCAAAGGATCTGATTTTCTACCAGTTGATATTAAAAACAACTGATGGTCAAAGGAAGAGTAATAAATTGATATTATCTTTACCATAGGACCAACACTTCAGGGATGAATTTCAGGCAATATCTCTCCCGCTTCATTACTTTCGTTTCCGAGCGCCTCAGCCACCGGCAGCAGATGTACCTGCTAGGACTGGTGGTTGGATTGGTAAGCGGACTGGCAGCTGTACTTCTGAAAAATACCGTTCATCATACCCATCAGTTTGTACTGGAAAAAGGGGGTCTTTTCCAGATCAATTTCCTTTACCTGGCTTTCCCCATGCTGGGTATTTTGCTCACTGTCCTGTATGTCAGGTTTTTTGTCAAGGATGAAATGGGACACGGGATAACCAAAATATTGTATTCCATATCCAAAAAAGGAGGATTCCTCCGCCCCCATAACAGTTATTCTTCCATAATAGCCGCCACCCTCACCGTTGGCTTCGGGGGTTCTGTTGGACTGGAATCTCCCATAGTGGTTACGGGTTCCTCCATGGGCTCCAGCCTGGGACGACTGCTGGGTATGAATTACAAATCTATCATTACACTGATCGGCTGCGGAGCTGCAGGTGCTATCGCCGGCATTTTCAAGGCCCCGGTTGCCGGCGTAGTCTTCGGACTTGAAGTACTGATGCTGGATATCAGTATGTGGTCGATCATCCCTTTGCTGATCTCAGCGGTTACCGGTGCTTCCATTTCCTACCTGTTCCTGGATAAAGGGGTGACTTTGCAGTATTCCGTAAAGGGAGCTTTTCATCTGCAAAACATTCCCTGGTATGCTGTATTGGGCATTTTTACAGGACTGGTTTCCCTGTATTTTACCCGCATCACCATATGGATAGAATCTCTGTTTTCCAAAATTAAGCACCGATGGATCAGGCCTCTCACAGGAGGACTGGTGCTGGGTGCGCTGATCCTGGTTTTTCCCCTGTTCTATGGAGAAGGGTATGATATTCTGAATATCTTCCTGGAAGGCAACATCGGTGATATTGCCCGGGGCAGTGTTTTTTCCGGTCAGGAGAACAACCTCTGGGTGTTCATGTTGTTCGTGATCCTGGTCATCTTATTCAAGCCCTTGGCCATGACCGCCACCACAGGAGCCGGCGGGGTAGGCGGAATATTTGCACCCACCATGTTTATGGGAGGATTTACGGGTTATTTTGCCGCCAGGATGCTCAACCTTTTTGAATTCATACAGGTTCCCGAAAAGAATTTCATCCTTACCGGTATGGCAGGACTTATGGCCGGGGTCATGCACGCGCCCTTGTTTGCCATTTTTCTCATTGCTGAAATAACAGGAGGGTATGTACTTTTCATTCCCCTGATGATTACATCCACCATTTCGTTTATTACCATCCGTTACTTTGAACCGCATTCAATTTATACGCACCGTATCGCCAAGCGCGGTGAACTGATCACCCATAACAAGGACAAGGCCATCCTCACCTTGCTGGAAATGGACCAGCTGATTGAAAAGGACTTCATGCCTGTGGCGGCTGAAGACTCCCTGGGAAAGCTGGTTAAAGTCATTTCCCGATCAAAGCGTAATCTCTTCCCTGTGCTGACGGGCAGGAATATGCTGGTGGGAGTGGTTTTGCTCGACAGCATCAGGCACGTTATTTTTAACATCGACATGTACGATCGCGTGTTTGTCCGTGATCTCATGCAGCCTCCACCGACCCACATATCCCCAGGCGATTCGATGGAAAGCGTTATGAAAAAATTTGAAGAGAACGAGGCCTGGAACCTGCCGGTGATTAACAACGGGGTCTACATCGGTTTCCTCTCAAAGTCAAAGTTATTTTCCTATTACCGGAAATGGCTGATCGAGATCTCTGATGAATGAAGGGATTTTCTGACAGTTTCCCAGGGAATGTTCAGTATTTCTTCTGAAAAGTCCTTTTTCAAGGGATAATCATAGGCCGATTTAATGCGGGAATCAATATCGGGATGGGACATCAAGATTTCCATATTCAGGTCGGCAATACCGGCTTCCTCCCGCAGATGTCTTAGCGCCCTGCCCATAATGTGCGGGTTTATCCTGCACTTTTCAAGAAGTTCCAGGCAGAACCTGTCGGCTTCCTCTTCCTGGCTCCTGCTGAAAGCAGAAGTGGCAAGCACTTCGGCTGCTTCTGAGACCAGTGCCTCATCAGAAAATAAAACAGCTACTGTAAAGTTGGTCAGCAGTTTGGAGAGTGTATGTCTTTTTTCAATATGTCCCATCTCGTGAGCGAGCACTGCAGCGCATTCCTCTGCTGATTCCATGAGAGTAACCATTCGTGTTGTCATCAGAATATTACCACCCGGAAGAGCAAAGGCATTGGCCGTTTCATTCTTCACCAGGACTATGTTATACTGGTACCGGTTAGTATCCAGACCTTCAGTAAGCCGGTCTGCGATATCTTTCAGAGCGGTGCTAACGGTATCATTTTCTGCCTGATGGAATTCGGGATTTGCTAAAGTTGCTTTTAGAAGCATTCGCCCAAGCTTCTCTTCCTTATCCTCAGACAGATGCATTGTGGCCCTCTCCGGTCCTATGGGGAACAGGGTAAATATTCCCCACAGGGATCCGAAAATAAGAAGCAGCAACGCGCCTTCAAAAAGGAGCCTTTTATTGTACATGGGCATTTAGATCCTGGGTGGTTCATTAACCAGCGGTCTTTCCGTTTTCTGTTGCCGTGTAAAGGCCTGCTGATAGGAGATCCTTCCAAAGAAAATATAATAATACAGTAATCCTTTCCTGGCCTTGGCGGCGGCAATCAGACTAAACACCAGGTCCACAATATTAACCACGATGACCATGGCGGCAAAACCCTTGAATTCGCTGGTAAAGGTCAGGTCATTGACCAGGCAGACGATCAGCCACGCCAGGAGTCCCATGTTCAGCAAGGTTACCGGAATCTGTGAATACAGCGCCTGCAGGGCATGAAAATGGACAAAGCGTCCCTTGCTTTTATTCAGATAGAGGTAAACAAAGGAGGCCACGAGGTTAAGCAATGGAAGAGGAAGGGCAATGGCAACACCTGCAAACATCATCAGGTAAGCACCCATGGCATCCTCTTTCTCCCGGATGGTAATTTCATCGGGCTGCGGAACCGGGAAAAAACGGGTATTCAGATCATCCATCCTGTGCTACTCCACTTCTTTACCGGTGAAAGGAGGGTACTCATCTGTCATGAACAGCATGTAAGCATTGACCCGCGCGCTCCAGCGCAACAAGCCGGTAGCATAGCTGTGGAAAGAAAGAGGATATTCGCCTGTGAAGAGTACGATCCACCACGCCAGGAAGATTACCACCCAGGTGGCAATGCTCCTGAAAAATAACATGAAACCATGCGGGATCATGACATAGATCCATCCGAAAAACAGTCGCAGCAAGAGCAAACCCCGGCTGAGGGATTCGGGATAGGCCATCTCGAAAGATACATGGTCATCGGATGCATTGATCCCAAAACCCGGATAGCCGTCACAAAGATTGACCAGTCTCGCCCGTAATCTTAACCCCCAGCGCATATTTCCAACCTGGAACTCATACATGCTTTGTGGATACCGGCCGGTAAACAATACAACCCAGAAAGCAACAAAGGAAAGAATAGCCGACCAGATGCCCAGGAACATGAGAATGAATCCATGGGGCAGGGCCATGTACAACCATCCGAAAAAGGTTCGGAGAAGAAGTTCAAGACGCGAATAGCGCTCCTGATGTTGAATGGTAAGTTTCATAGGAAAAGGTTTAAGTAATGAATAGGTTAGCCTGACATTTCCATGTAAGGATTGATTTTGAATTAATTAAAAATATTAAATATTTCAGGGAAATAAAAGTTTGCCTGAAAAATTTCTGATAAACTAATCGGGTTTTATTTTTTTACTCCTATACAAAACATTATTTTTGAGATCGCACAGGACGTATCCGGACTCCTTTTTAAGCTATTACTATTCTATACTTTACCTCTAAATATTTGAATTTTATGGAAAGAGACTCCCGAATTTTCGAACTTATTAAGAAAGAAAATGATCGTCAACTGCATGGTATTGAACTGATTGCATCTGAAAATTTTGTCAGCGAACAAGTGCTTGAGGCGATGGGCTCATGCCTCACCAACAAATATGCTGAAGGACTTCCCGGGAAGCGTTATTACGGTGGTTGCCAGGTAGTGGATGAAGTTGAAGAATTGGCCATAGAACGGATCAAGACACTATTTCATGCCGGCTGGGCCAATGTACAGCCTCATTCCGGTGCTCAGGCCAATGCAGCGGTAATGCTCGCAATATTGTCACCCGGGGACAAATTCATGGGGCTCGATTTATCGCACGGGGGACATCTATCGCATGGTTCTCCCGTGAATTCATCCGGTATCCTGTACCATCCGGTCGCCTACAAGCTAAATCCCGACACGGGCCGGGTGGATTACGACAATATGGAGGAAATAGCCCTTCGGGAGAAACCCAGGCTTATCATTGCAGGGGCTTCTGCATATTCCCGCGATTGGGATTATGCAAGGATGAGGGCCATTGCTGATAAGGTCGGTGCCTTGCTGATGGCAGATATCGCCCATCCTGCCGGGCTTATTGCCAAGGGCTTGCTGAATCATCCTTTCCCGCACTGTCACATCGTTACAACAACCACTCATAAAACCCTGCGGGGACCGAGGGGTGGACTGATCCTGCTGGGTGAGGATTTCCCCAACCCCTGGGGCTACACCACGCCCAAGGGAGAGATCAAGATGATGTCGAACCTGCTGGATCTTGCTGTTTTCCCGGGTACTCAGGGTGGTCCGCTGGAGCACGTCATTGCTTCCAAGGCCGTTTCCTTTGGAGAAGCGCTTACTGATTCCTATAAAACCTATGTTACTCAGGTTAAGAAAAATGCCGCGGTAATGGCGAAGTGCTTTATGGATAAGGGTTACAAAATTGTTTCCAATGGTACTGATAACCATTCCATGCTTATTGACCTGCGTACCAAGGTTCCCGATATCACAGGCAAAATGGTCGAGAATACGCTTGTCAAAGCTGACATTACCCTGAATAAGAACATGGTGCCCTTTGATTCACGAACACCCTTCACAACCTCCGGGGTGCGGGTGGGGACTCCTGCCATTACAACCCGGGGCGCGAAAGAGGACCTGATCGAAACGGTAGTGGAACTTATTGATGAGGTCATCCTGCACATTGAGGATGATAGGATCATTGCTGCAGTTCGGGAAAAGGTGAACAAACTGATGAAAGACTATCCGTTATTTGCCTGGTAAATTCCTTAACCCGTAACCCATGGATTTCTCTCACCTGGAATGGTACCAGTATATTCTTATTATCGGAGCCGGCCTCGTCGCCGGCTTCATCAATACATTGGCGGGCAGTGGATCGCTGCTAACCCTCCCCTTGCTGATATTTATCGGGCTACCTCCCAACATGGCCAACGGTACCAACCGTATCGCCATCATGCTGCAAAGCCTGGTCGGTTCCATAGGCTTCCGCAAGCAGGGTTCACTGAACCTGCAATCAGGCCTGTTGCTCGGAATACCCTCTGTTCTCGGATCGGTGGCCGGCGCCCTGATCGCCCTGGCGATCAACAGCAAAGCCATGGAAAGAGTGGTGGGAATCCTCCTGATCCTCATGTTCTTCATAGTATTGTTTAAACCAGAAGTCTGGCTCAAGGGGAAAACGGACCAGGGTGTCGGCGGATCAGTTTGGGTAAACATCATCGTGTTCTTCCTCATTGGTGTTTATGGCGGGTTTATCCAGGCGGGGGTAGGATTTTTTCTACTGGGGGGACTGGTACTGGGAGCCGGGCTCGACCTGGTCAGGGCCAATGCCATAAAGAATTTCCTGGTTTTTCTCTACACACCCTTTGCCCTGGCTGTTTATATCCTCGGACACCAGGTGGATTACCAGGCGGGTTTAATCCTGTCGATTGGCAGCATGACCGGTGCCTGGCTGGGCACTCGCTCCGCTGTAAGCTGGGGACCGGCCTTTGTGCGGTACATTTTGCTGCTGGCTGTCCTGGTTTCTGCAGTGCAGCTATTATTCTTCTGAATTATTGTAATTTGAAATGGTAGGTGATGGTGCCAACCTGCCTTTCAGCAGCATCTTCCTTCAGATTGAATTTGGATTCAAGGGCGGCTTTTTTGGCAGCGGCATATAATGTATTGTCAACCAGGGTGGAACCTTTCACTCCAGGTGTGGCACTGATGACCCGACCGGAGCGATCCACAGCTATTTCAACAACAACAATACCTTCTCTTTGGATGTTGAATTCGGGTTTCTGAAGATGCAGCGGATTACGCCCGTTCAGGCTGGCAACAGCTCCGCCACCACCCAATCCCTTTCCATAATTGTCGGATTCAGGACTGCCATCTGCTTCACCCATGTTACCAGTGCCCTTGTAAATACCTTCAGATGTTCCTGATTCTGTGGTAGACTGTCCCTTACTGGAATAGAGGGCTTTCTTGTTAACAACAGGGGTCTTGGTCACGGCTGTCGTTGTTGTTTTTACCGGCTGTGAAACGGTCTTTTTATCTGGTTTCTTCACGGTTTCAGATTTCTTAACAGAAGGTGCTTCTTCAAAATCCTGTGTCATAAGGCCTTCTTCGGTTTCTGCAGTTTGCGCCGGAGCTGATGCCGCAACAGATGTTTGATTGTTCAGGGCAGGTTCATTGATACCACCTGCGCTCTCAACATCCCCGAAGTTTATGAGAATGCCTCCTTCAAAAGGAGAGGGTTTGGATAGAGTAATATAGGTAAACAGGAGGATGAGCACAATAATATTGTGTATGATAAAAGTGCCCAGTATGCCATACTGTCTTTCTGACATGATGTTTATCGATTAATTTCCGGACTTGTTGCCAATATTACCTTATAATTATTACGCTTGGCAATATTCATCACGTCTACAATATATTCAATTGGTACTGATCTTTCTGCATGAATAGCAACAGTAGGATCCGGCGTTTTACCAATTTTCTGCTGGAGCATGGGCTCCAACTGGGCAAAATCAACACGGCTTTTTTCCAGGTAAAAGCTGATATCCTTGGTTATGGAAACGGTTGTGATAGGTCTGCCAGAGGTTTGGCTGTTACTCCTGGGAAGCAACAACTTGATTGCGTTGGGTGCTACAAGGGTGGATGTCAACATAAAGAATAAAAGCAGCAGGAAGATAATATCGGTCATTCCTGCTACGCTGTAGCCAACCTCGACTTTATTTCTGGATCGCAATGCCATAATCGGATTATCAAATGAATTATCTACTTCTTAACCGGTTCATTCAGGAGATCCATGAATTCCATGGAATATGCCTCCAATCGGTTTACCAGTTCTTCAACCCTGGATACAAGGTAATTGTAAGCGAAATATGCGGGTATACCCACTAAAAGTCCGCCTACTGTTGTGATCAGGGCTATATAGATACCATTGGAAAGCACGGTAATATCCAGGCTGTTGCCTGCATTTGCCATATCCATGAAAGTTTTAACCATACCGAGTACGGTTCCAAAGAAACCCAACATCGGGGCTCCTCCTGCACAGGAGGCAAGAATGGCCAGTCCCTTTTCCAGTTTGTATATTTCCACCTGGCCTATATTCTGGATGGCTGTATTGATATCATTCAAAGGCCTCCCGATCCGACTCACCCCCTTTTCCATCATCCGTGCCAGTGGATTAGCAGTTGACTGGCATAGTGCCAGGGCTGAATCCACCTTTCCGTCATGAATATAATCCTTGATCCTGTTCATGAAATTCTGGTCAATTTTTTCAGCGTTCCTGATGGTCATGAAACGTTCGATGAATACATAGATCGCAATTATCGAAAGCAATCCAATGGGAATCATGACCCATCCCCCCTTGATCGCCAGGTCCAAATAGGAAACAGGCATATCTTTACCGGCAACAGAGGCTGCAAGACTATCTGCATTACTGTTCACTACGTTCTGTAATAATACAAGCAACATATACGATTTATTAAAGATTCGTCAAAATTATATAAACGATTAATGTGAGGGTTTATTTTTTCCACATAGTTATTAACCACCATTATCCGGATCTTCCTGCACGACGGGCTCTTCCTCCTTTTTGCCGACAACTGATCTCAGATACTGTTTCCACAACTCGCCCAGCGTATTGAATTCTTCTTTGTAAAAGACGCCGAATCCCTGGGTATAGAGGTTTTCGTAAAGCATGTCGCTGTTGATGTGGTTGTAGGTTTTTACCCTGAACTTCCCGTTCTTGGTGATCTTGTAATCAATATCGAATTCACCGACTATATTTTCGGAAGCGTTGGTGGCCGCTGCATTTGTGGCAACGTCCACACTGCCGTTGATCGTAAGCCGGTCATTAAAAAGCTGGGTCGACAGGGCTACCTCTACCTCATCGCTTTTCATTTCCCGGTTCGACCTGTAATTGACACCAACATCAACATCATTATTGATCTGAGAAAGCCAGTGACTCAGCTGATTCGAAAGGAATTCACTGGCATTCACACCGGCAGCGCTGGAGTATGGAGAGGCCGTTTGGGTACTTTGGGCCATCCCTGTGCGTGTGGTGCTCAGTACAAACCGGTTGAGAGTCAGCAGCGAAATGAACTGCTTATTCAGCTCTTCCGTTGAGGTGATGGCATTGCTGACATTCAGCCGGGTGGATTCATCGGCATTGGGCAGGTAAATATCGTATTTTACATCCGGGGCCATCAGCCGTCCGGTCATGGTCACCCGGTCATGCACAACGATCTTGCGGTCATCACTGTTGCCCAGAAGGTCCTTTAAGGATGCCTTGGTGGGGTAGTTGGCCACAATATCAATAGTGGCATCAAACGGATCACCGTTCCAGCGGATCGTGCCACCTGGTTCGATGTTGAGCTTTTTATTGATGATGTTCTGCAGGGTAAACAGGTAATCCCCTTCTTCAATGATGTATTCTCCTAACATCAGGAAGTTTCCGGATGTGTTGATTCTCATGTTGAGGTTTCCATTCCCGCGTCCTTTTATAATATCACCCAGTTTCGGGTCGAAAATCAGCTGCACTTCGGCATCCGGGGTCACCGTAAGGTCGAAGTTGATCTGCATGCCCGACAGATCCACCTGATATTCTTCATCCGTTGCAGGGCCATCCTGGTCGGGGTATTCGTTAACAACAGTGATGAACTGGTATTCATCCAGTTCACCCGTGTTGGTAAGGGGTATTTTGATACTGGTGTTTTTATCCGTGGTGGCGGAAATGTCCATGGTGATGTTCTTCGGGGGGCCATGGATCCTGATGGTACCAGTTGCATAGGCAGTCCCGTAAAACAGCTTGTTGTCAGTCTCGGTGGTATTCATACACAGGAAGTCCTGGGAACGGATGGAAAGATCCAACTGAAAATCTTTCAGGTATCGGTTACGGATAGCACCGTTCAGATAGGCTGAATTGCCTTTGGGATCGTAAACCCGGACATCCTTGAAATAGATGTTGTTGTTCTCGATCTGCACTTTCTCGGTGAAATTATACCGTGTTTTCAGGTAATTAACCGTGAAAGTGGTTTTCTGGAGGTTCAGCTCACCGTTCAGAAGCGGCTTGGAAAGGGTTCCGGTAAGTGTAGCTTTTCCGGAAGCTATCCCCCGTAAATCGCTGAATATTACTTTTACATAGGGATTAAAGATATTCATCCGCAATTTATCCATGCTGACTTTGAAGTCAAGCTTTCCCTGGCTGGCCGGTAAATATTCCCCGTCAATACTGATGGTTTTCAGATTATCACGCATGGCATAGGCCTGCACATCAACAGCTTTACGGTCATCATCCCACCTTGAGCTGATTTCGGCATTGCCCAGCATTTCATTGTTGATCATCAGACTGTCGATTTTTAACAAGCTGGTAAAAAGCTTATTAGAGTATATGGCAGACACTGAGGCCTTGCCGTTGAGGATACCTCCCAGTTTATACCCCGAAGCCCCGGTGATACCGTTGAGATTACCCAGGTTGAATCGATTAAACTGCAGATTCAGGTCATCGGAAGGATTTTCGGACAAGGCTCCCTCAATCCTGAAATACTCACTCCCGTGGCTGATGACAATATTGCTGAAACTGATGTAGCTGCTGTCAATATTGATCCTGCCCGGCTGAATGGACCATAGGGTATCGTTGGTGGTAAAGCTGGCCGGGAGTAGTGCGATTTCAAAACTGGGCTTTCTGTTACCAGCCTTCCTGGTGATTTTCCCCAGTGCACTTATATTGCCTTTATGCTGCAGGTCTTGCCAGTTGTTCCATCGCACATGGACATCCGCGACGTTGTTTTCAATATTGGAAAGCAGGGTAAAGTTATCCAGCTTGATCTTGTCGCCCACCATCAGATTATTACTCCCGGCCTCCAGGCTTAAGGAATCCGCATTACCTTGAATCAGCGCATTCAGATCATTCCAGGTAATACCTTTGGCTGTGATTTTTGAAGTCTGAAACAAGACCTGTAGAAACTGGTTCTGGGGTTTATAGGAAAGTGCCAGTTTACTGTTCTCGGCAATGTAATAATCAGGAAGAAAGAAATCCAACAGCGGCCTGGCATTTTTAATGGTGGCGGTAAGATCCATCGCATGCTTGATGGTAAAGACTTTCAAGCCGGCTGAATCGGAAAGTGCAGGCAAATAAGACAGGATGAAGTACTTAATCGTTTCGGGCGTCTTGCTCAATTCGTAGTCACCGGAAATATCCATGTCCATAAAATCAGAGCGAAGCAGGATCTTGTTGAAACCTGAAACGCTCTCCGCAAAGATGCTGAAGTCATAAACCTGTAATTGTCTGTCTTTCTTTACAAAAAGAGAATTCAGCAACTTGATCTCTCCATTCAGGCTGTTGACGGACCTGCCCCGGGCATTGGCGATCAGGTAGCAGGAAACCCGGAAGTCAGGATCAGATTTGTCCAGGTTCAAAGCGTATAAATTGGCGTCGGTAATATTGGCCGTAAAATCAAACGCCGGTATGGAGTCGGTAAGGTTAACCTTACCCATGAATTCCAGTTCAATGTTGGGATCATGAATATTGACAGACCCATTATAGGTTTTATTATCCAGATTTCCCGACAGGCTGATGTTGGTGTACTCATACTTTTTGAACTCGAAACGCTGTATCATGCCTTTCAGCGAGGCCTCGATAGACCTGGCCGACAGAATGGCTCCGTTAATAGTTGCAGAAAGGCTGATCCGGCCTATATTTTCGGAAGCATCCAGGAGTATACCCAGGTCAAAATCCTGAGCCGTAAGTTTGCCTTCAAAGTCGAGATAATCCGAAGTATCAGGTCTGAAAAGCAGGTCGGTGTTTACCAGACCAATTGCCGTGTTGAATTTGCCGTATGCAACAAAATCATTGATAAATCCTGTGAAATTCCCCTTATAGCTGATCAGGCCCAGTTTTCCTACCTGGCTGGGGAGTTTGATTCTTTTTTGTCCGGGCAGCTGTAAGGCACTGATGTCAGTGGCTGAAGTGGTGAGCTCCCGAATATCAGCCAGAATAAAGGTTTCCCGTATATTGGGCAGCCCCTGGAGGCTGATCTCCCCTTCCAGTCTGGAGTGATTGCCGAATCCTATCTCAAGTCTCTTTCCCTTCAGATTGCTGACAGGTCCGTTTACCCTGCCGGTGATGGAAATTTGCTGATCGGAATAGCGGAAAATCGGGGCAAAGTAGCCGACGTCCCTGAGATTGAGTTTTGAACGGTCCAGGTCGACCCTGAGTCTGACAAATCGGGTGAAAGAATCGGCCTTGAAGTGACTCCATGTGTTGAAGCGCAGGGTGATCTCCTTTCCCTGGATGTCAGAATCTGGAGTTCTCATTTCCAGGTTCCTGAAGGAAAGGAAGTTTTTACTTTCACTGAATTCACCGGTAAGATTTTTAAGCACAAAACCACTACGTTCATTGAAATGAAGCGACCGTATAAAAAAAGAGAGTGAATCCGGTGAAGGCTTGAAGCGCTTGATATCGGCATCGATATCCGATAGCTGCATGTCGGTGTAGTTTACCCCGTAATCAAAGGGTTGTGAATAGAAATTTTTCAGCTGGAAACGGCCGTCGCGCAACCTCAGGTTGTTAAAATCAATGGTCCATCCGCCTTTTCCCTTGCCATTGCCTTTCAGCCGGTCGATAAAATATCTAAGGTTCAGGTTCCCTGAGGAATCCAGGGCAAGCCTGACAAAGGCTTTGTTGAAATTGATGCTGCCAATGGAGACTTTTTGTTTTACAGGATTGACAAACCTGATTCCAGTAGTAATGCTTTCGGCATATATCAGCGTGTCGCCCGGAAGGTCCTCGAGATATACGTCATTCAAGCGGATCCTGTAGAGAAAGGATATATCAATACTGCTGAGGGTAAACTTGGCGTCCAGCTTTTCGGATACCACCTTCATGATACGGCCGGCGATATCATTTTGTATCCGGCTGCTCTGAAGCAAGAGAAAGGCGGTTGCCGGAATGGCAAAAACAAACAACAGCAATACAGCTGTTATTTGTAACAACTTTTTGATAATTTTGCGGCTTCGCATAGAATAGAACGCAAAAATTACGAAAAAAGTTTTATCCATCATGATATATTCCAATAAATGAATATAACCATTCTGGGTATTGAATCCTCCTGTGACGACACTTCAGCGGCGATAGTTGAGAACGGTTATCTTCTTTCCAATAAAATTGCCAACCAGGAGGTTCACAGGGAATATGGCGGAGTGGTCCCTGAACTGGCCTCCAGGGCGCACCAGCAGAACATTGTCCCGGTAGTCAGTTCGGCTTTAAAGGACGCGGACAGATCGGTTTCCGACATCAGTGCCATTGCTTACACGCGGGGACCCGGATTAATGGGAGCCCTGCTTGTGGGCTCCTCTTTTGCAAAAGGACTATCAATAGCCCTGGATGTTCCGCTGATTGATATTAACCATTTGCATGCCCACATCCTGTCGGTTTTTCTTGCGCGGAATGAAAGTGAAAATAGGTTCCCGGAATTCCCCTTTCTCTGCCTCCTGGTTTCTGGGGGGCACACCCAGATAGTGGTTTTAAAGAACCACCTGGTAATGGAGATTATCGGTCAAACCATTGACGATGCTGCTGGTGAAGCCTTCGACAAATGTGCCAAGATCATGGGTCTGCCCTATCCGGGGGGGCCTATGATTGATAAACTTGCCAAAGAGGGGGATCCCAAGGCCTTTACTTTTTCAAGGGCCTCCCTCAGGGGCCTGGATTTTAGTTTCAGTGGTCTGAAGACTTCCTTCCTCTACTTCCTTCGGGATCAATTGCCCGGAAACAACAATTTCATCGCAGAGCGGATTCATGACCTCTGTGCCTCTGTTCAGGATGCCATTATTGAATCGCTCTTGCAGAAATTGTTAAAGGCAGCAAAGGAAACCGGCATAAGTGACATTGCCATTGTTGGTGGCGTTTCGGCCAATTCCGGGTTGCGGGAAGCAGTTAACCGGATGGGTGTTGAAAAGAACTGGCGGGTTTATATTCCGGAAGTGCAATATGCAACTGACAACGCTGCCATGATTGCCATCACTGGATACTACAAATTTCTGAATGGTCAGTTTTCCTCGCAAAATGTTACGCCGGTTGCACGTTTTGATCACTTATAACGCCACGGTGGCATGTACCATTCGTCAAAGGAAATACGCTGTTGGTCAATTTTAAAGCACATCAGATGCATTCATTCTCAGGATTTCACAGAAAGACTTTCTACATAACCAATATTTATTATAAATTTGTTATAGCTAAAATGTTCTTACAAGCTTACAGAAACATTTTACTTAACCGGGCGTATAGGCTATACATGCGGCCCTTGTTCTATATTGTGCTATTATGGATAATCTGCTGATTGAAAGCACCAAGAAAACACCCGATGTTGCCTTTAATGTCGATGGCAGGATGCGGATCAGCGGTCGTTCCATACCCGAAGATGCTTCGAAGTTTTACGATGAGCTCTTTGATTGGATTTATTATTACTGTCAGAATCCCTCGGAATCCACTACTGTTGATATCGAACTGGAGTATTTCAACAGCGGTTCCTCCAAAGCCTTGCTGCACATCCTCCGGTCACTCGCCGAGATTGTTAAGAAAGGTCTCAAGCTCACCATCAACTGGTATTATGAAGAAGGCGACGACGACATCATGGAGCGTGGAGAATATTACGAATCCATTCTTGAGATTAAATTCAACTTCATTGAGACCAAATAGAATGAAGTATTTGTTATTCCCTTGAGTTTTGCTTTGTTTTCAATTTTCTCAGTAAATCCGCCAGGAATCTTTTAATATTGACAATGGTCAATGCATGCCTGCTGGTACCCCTGAGACCCAGCAAATATACATAGGGCTGCATACCTGGTACCTTGTGCAGCACAATATGCAGCATGGCTAAAAAGGGGATGACTACCAGCATGCCTGGGACGCCCCAGATCAAAGCGCCGAAAATCAGACCGAGGATAATGATAAAAGGGTTAATGCGGATGTGGTTACCGACAATATTGGGGGAAAGTATGTTGTTCTCAAAGAAATGGACAATATATACAAAGATGGCAATGCGCATTGCGTATACCTGTGAATCTTCAGTAAGCAGGGCAAAAATGAAAGGGACGGATCCTCCGATAAAATTGCCAAAGTAAGGGATAAAGCTGAACAGGGCGGAAATTACCCCCAGCAACAACGGGTATTGAATGCCAATCAACAATAATCCGATGGAATTAAAAAAACAAAGGATAATGACCACGGTGGCCACGCCAAGCATATAGCGTGTGACCACGGTGGCGATTTCACGCAGTACGCCGATCACGATCATCCTGTGCTGCTTTCCGAACATTTTCAGGAAGAAGTACGCAAATTTGGTGCGGTAGTAAAGGAAAAGAAAGACATAGACAGGCTGCATGAGAATGACAAAAATGGTGCCCGTTGCGGAGGAGAATATCTTTTCCGACCGGGTACCGATCTCAAAGAGTTGAGTAACCAGAAAATTCTTGAACCTTTCGCCGGGAATACCAAATTCACGCTCAAGATAGTGTTGCAGGGATTCGATGTGGGCGATGGTCTTTTCCCTGAAATAGGGCAAATCATCCATGAACAGACTGATGCGTTTGAGGACAAAAATAGCCAGCACAACAAAAAAGACCAGCGCAATAATAATCGGGATCAGGATCGACAGGATACGGGGCATTCCCTTTTTCTCCAGGTAATTTACCAATGGGTACAGCATATATGACAACAGGATGGCAAAGGCCAGGGGGTAAAGGAAGTCCCGGGCCATGATCAAACCATAGATCAACAGTATGATGGAAAGCAGAAAATAAGTCAGGCGCATGCCCAATAATTTGCCATTCATGGCAGGATTTTTTGGCAACCCTGCAAAGATAATTATTTAATGGTAAACAGGATAATACCTGCATGCGGAATTTGGTAATCGGTATTGGTTGGTGCCGTGGTGCAGTCCGCGGGTCTGTTGGTCTTTTGGTCTTCTGGTCTGTGAATTGGGAAAGGCTTTTTTCGCTATTCTTTGACAATCAAGCTCCTGATCCTCTCAATCTGCAGCTGCTTGTTTACTTCCCGCAGTTTCCTGGCGGTTTCAGTAAAGTACTGGTGTCCCGAAATGAATTTCATCTGCAGGGTGTTCCAGTCGTTTAAGGATTTGATCATTGAACGTTCCCTGAGTTCCTGGAACAGGGTATTGGAAACCGGGATCATATCGCTGCGCCCCAGGTAATCAAGATCAGCATCGCACATGATTTCCTCAAGTTTATTGAGGGGCCTGGGCGGAAGCTTCGTGGCCATGATCAGGTCACAGATGGTGTCGATCTGGGAGGTTGTGTAATAGTATTCCGGAAGCGTTTCCCGGGCCACAAGGCAACTGAAATATTCATGGTTGTCATAGGACAGGGTGTGTCCTGTATCATGAAAAAGAGCTGCAGTCTTCAGCAGCAAAAGGTCTTCATCCTCGACACCTTCGCCCAGTCCGATCAATTCCACCTGGGTTACCACATCCATGGTATGTTTCACATTGTGATAGTAGAGACTATGGGGTAGTTCTTTTTCAAGTTTATCGAGTATGATCTCCTGCAGATCGGTAAACTGTATCATACCGTAGCGAACGCTGAACCGCTTGTTGGGAATGATGCCCTTGCCCTGGAGAGAGAATTCCGGCTTTATACTTTTCACCGTATAAAGGGGAATTTCACCCTGGTATTTGACCGGCATCTTGTTATAATACTCGCAATGAAAAAGGTCTTTCACCAGCTCATAGGTAGTTGCGGAAATCAGGATATCGCCGTCTTCGCAAAACTGTCGGATTCGGGCAGCCAGGTTAACGGTATCTCCTTTCACGTCATAGTGCGGTTTTTTACGGCCGGAAACATTGGCTACTACGGTCCCGGTATGGATCCCGATCCTGAGTTTCCAGATCTGATTAACTTCGCCGGTGCGCTGCAGATCATTGAAATAATAACGCATTTCAACAGCAGCCAGCAATACTTCAATAGTGTTGGTAATATTTTTGTGGGGAATGCCTCCGACGCACATCAGGGAATCACCAATGGTCCTTATGTTTTTGACTTCAAATTTGCGAATGATTCCCTGCAGCCTTATAAAGATCGCATCCAGGGAGTCTACAATGTGCTTGGTGTCGGTATTGGGAGAGAAATGTTCAAAGCCGAGAACATCGGCATAAAGCACCGTGGCACTCCTGAATCGTATCAGGGAATGCTTTTTTTCTGCCATTAATCTGACTGGGGATTCCACTGGATTCACCCTGGACAATAAATCCCGGTATTTATCAACCTCCCGGGCCAGTCTTTCATTCTGCCTGTTAAGTTCTTCGTTTTCAGTCAGGAGCGATTTATTCTTGATGATGATTTCCGCGATATACCGCAATATTCCTGTTTTCTTTCTGGACATGAATGGTCTTTTGGTAATGGCTAAACTCCCGTAATTGAACATTACTTCATTTCTTTTACGTAGCATAGAGACAAAAAGGTTTAGTAAATTTGACCTCTTGCAGAAAAACTTTGATGGTTCGGAAACATGGAATTTGATCTCACTTCAGCCTACGTACCAACCGGTGATCAGCCAGAGGCCATCCGGCAGCTGGTAAACGGTTTGAATAGAGGAAATAAATACCAGACCCTGTTGGGCGTGACGGGGTCCGGGAAAACCTTCACCATGGCCAATGTGATTGCGTCTATTAAGAAGCCCACCCTGGTGCTGAGCCATAACAAGACGCTGGCCGCCCAGCTTTTTGGAGAGTTCAAGCAGTTCTTCCCCAACAATGCCGTAGAATACTTTGTGTCATACTATGATTATTACCAGCCCGAGGCCTATCTGCCGGTTACGGATACTTACATTGAAAAGGACCTTTCCATTAATGATGAAATTGAAAAGTTGCGGTTGAGCACCACCTCTTCTTTGCTATCGGGCAGAAGCGATGTAATTGTGGTTTCATCGGTATCTTGTTTGTACGGCATTGGCAACCCTGAGGATTTTCACAGCAACACGGTTCATATTGCCCGGGGGGATATCATCAGCAGGAATGTTTTCCTGCGCAGTTTGGTGGACAGCCTTTATTCGCGCAATGAGATCGAATTCAACCGGAGCAATTTCAGGGTTATCGGAGACACAGTGGATATTTACCTGGCCTATAGTGATTATGCTTACCGGGTGAGCTTTTGGGGCGATGAAATTGAAGAAATCCGTTCCTTTGATCCTGTAACCGGAAAAACGATTGAAATCCTCGAACAGGCTTCGATTTATCCAGCCAATATTTTCATTACCACCAAGGAAAGAATGCAGCAGGCCATCACCCTGATCCAGCTTGACCTTGGAAAACAGGTGGATTATTTTAAAGATATTGGTAAACATTTGGAAGCCAAGCGCTTAAAGGACAGGGTTACCTATGACCTGGAAATGCTTCAGGAACTCGGGTATTGTCCTGGAATTGAAAATTACTCTCGTTACTTCGACGGCCGCCCTCCGGGTCAGCGGCCTTTCTGTCTGCTGGATTATTTTCCGGAGGGGTTTCTGACCATTATTGATGAGAGTCACGTCACCATTCCACAGATCAGGGCCATGTTCGGGGGGGACCATTCCCGTAAGCAAACCCTTGTGGAGTATGGCTTCCGCATGCCATCAGCCATTGATAACCGGCCGCTTACTTTTGATGAATTTGAAAATCTGGTCGGGCAGATGGTTTATGCAAGCGCCACACCTGCGGATTATGAACTGGAAAAGTGCGAAGGCGTAATTGTAGAGCAACTGATCCGGCCAACCGGACTGCTTGACCCCATCATAGAGGTGAGGCCCAATCTGAACCAGATCGATGACCTGATGAAGGAAATCCACCGCAATATCGACAGCGGGGACCGGGTGCTGATCACCACCCTTACCAAGAGAATGGCGGAGGAACTTAGCAATTATCTGCTCCGTCTTCATGTTAAATGCCGGTATATCCACTCCGATATTGATACCCTGGAACGCATTGAGATCATGGAAGGATTGAGAAGCGGGGCCTTTGACGTATTGGTAGGGGTGAATCTTCTTCGGGAGGGCCTGGATCTTCCTGAAGTTTCCCTGGTGGCCATCCTGGATGCAGATAAGGAGGGATTCCTGCGTTCAGAACGTTCTCTTACACAGACTGCCGGCCGAGCAGCCAGGCACCTGAACGGCCGCGTCATCATGTATGCTGGCAAGATCACTGAATCCATGCGCAGGACCATCGAAGAAACCAACCGCAGGCGTGAGAAACAGCTGGCTTATAATGAATTGAATAATATCACCCCGCAGCAGATCATCAAAGCTGCCTCAAATATCCTGAACGATATCAGAAAGAAGACAGGTGAAAAGGTAGCCTATGTGGAACCACAAAAGATAGACATTGCCGCTGATCCGGTTGTGCAGTATATGAGCAGGGAAGCCCTGGAGAAAGCCATGGAAGCCACGAAGAGGTCCATGGAAAAGGCCGCCTCCGAGCTTAATTTCATTGAAGCAGCCCGATACCGCGATGAGATGCTGGCCTATAAGAATATTTTAAATGAAAAGTCAAAAGTGAAAAGTTAAAAGTGAAAATAATTCACTTAATTTGCGCAAAATTTATTTTATGGCAAAAGTATCAGACATTTCCAGGGGAAGTTTTGTAAGGTATAACAGTGAACTCTCGGTAGTGCTTGAATATGAGCATCGCACTCCGGGTAATCTCAGGGCTTTCTACCAGGTAAAAATGCGTAACCTGAAATCAGGAAGGTTAATCGAGCAGCGTTTTCGTCCGGATGATGACATGGAAATCGTAAGGGTACATTTTAAAGAACACCAGTTCTTGTATATCGACGGTGGCAATGTTGTTTGTATGGACAACGTGACTTATGACCAGATCCATGTGCCCAAGGAAACCATCGGGCAAGGCATTGAACTGCTTAAAGAAGGCGCCAACATAAAAGTTTATTTTGATGGTGAAGAACCGGTATTTGCAGAACTACCTGTAAGTGTTGAAATGGAGGTTACCTATACTGAGCCTGGCATGAAAGGGGACACTGCTACACGCACCCTGAAAACTGCTACTATTGAAACCGGGTCCCAGGTAAAAGTTCCTTTGTTCATCAATATTGGCGACCGGATTAAAATTGACACCCGCACGGGTGACTATATCGAACGCTGCAAATAGCCCACTCCCCGTTCAGGGACATTCCCTGAAGCTTTTGTCATACTGGGTCATGGCCCTTTCACTCATACCCATGCTGCTGAACCCACCATCGTGGAAAAGATTCTGCATGGTTACCTTCCGGGTGAGATCGGAAAACAGGGTGACGCAATAATCAGCACAATCATCTGCAGTGGCATTGCCCAGAGGGGACATTCTTTCGGTAAAATCAATCAGGGAATCAATGCCGAATACGCCGCTTCCAGCGGTAGTGAGGGTGGGTGACTGCGATATGGTGTTGATACGGATCTTTTTCTCCCGGCCATAAATATATCCAAAGCTGCGGGCAATGGATTCAAGCAGGGCTTTGGCATCGGCCATATCGTTGTAACCAAACAGGGTTCTCTGGGCCGCTACATAGGACAGGGCAACTATTGAACCCCAGTCATTCAGGGAATCCGATTTGCGGCATACCTGGATGACTTTATGAAAGGACAAGGCGGAGATATCAAGGGTTTTCAGGTAGAAGTCATAGTTGATGTTGTCATAAGGGATGCCCTTCCTGACATTTGGGGACATGCCAATGGAATGCAGCACAAAATCAAATTTTCCACCGAAAAATTCCATGGCTTTATTCACCAGGTTTTCGAGGTCGGCAGTAATGGTGGCATCAGCGGGAACTATAAGACTGTTGCAGGCTTTGGCCAGTTTATCAACCTCTCCGAGCCGCATGGCCACAGGAGTATTTGTAAGCACAATCTGAGCGCCCTCGGCATGCGCCCTTTCAGCAACCTTCCATGCAATTGATCTTTCGTTCAAAGCACCAAAGATGATGCCTTTTTTACCTTTCAGCAGATTGTATGCCATATCAGTATTGGTTTGTTAAATTGGATGCAAAGATACACTTTGGACATGAATTGTGAAATTATTTAGAACAGGGTTAAATAACCGGCAGTGTTTATTTAATTTCCGAGTAATGCTTTTGCATTCTCCAGAGCGGCATGTGTTACTTCCTCACCGCTCAGCATTTTGGCGATCTCGATCTGCCTTTCCTCGTGCGTCAGAAGCTTCATGCGGGTCACAGTTGTTCTTTCATTGTCGGTCTTATACACCAGGTAGTGGTATTTTCCTTTGCTGGCTACCTGCGGCAGGTGCGTAATGTTGATGATCTGCATTTTTTCGGCCATACGGCTGATGATATTACCCACCCGTTCCGCGATTTCACCGGAAACACCGGTGTCGATCTCGTCGAAAATGATGGTGGGCAAACCGGTGGAATCGGACATCAGTGATTTCACGCAAAGCATCAGACGGGACAATTCACCACCCGATGCTACACGGGATATGTCCTGCACGGCCATATTCCGGTTGGCTGTAAACAGGAACTGGATTTTATCGGAACCCCATTCATGGAAAGTATCCAGCTTATCCAGTAGAATGTTGAAACCGGCATGGGGAATGCCCACCTCGTGCAACATTTCCACAACGCGCTGTTCGAAGGGGACAATGACTTTCTGGCGCTCCCGGGAAATCTGGTCAGCAGATGCGCTTAGAAGTGTAAGGGTTTCCGCCTGCTTTTTCTCCAGGGCTTCCAGGTTATAATCGTATGCATTGATTTCATCCATTCTTTCTTTCAAATGCTCCCGGAGTGCAATCAATTCGGACAGTGTGGAAACCCGGTGCTTTTTTTCGAGGCTGTACAGGATATTAAGCCTTTCGTTGACCTGAGCCAGGCGATCGGGATCGTAATGCAGCTGGTTATTAAGGCTTTCCAGTTCCTGGGCAACGTCCTTGATCTCGATATAGGCAGATTCGGTGCGTGCAAGCAGGCTGGCGTCATTGTGCAGGAACTTCCTGATACGGCTGAGGGCGGCCATGCTTTCCTTTAACTGATGCAGGACTGAAATGTCCTCTCCCTGGAGCAGGGCTGAGGCCTGGGACAGGCTGGTCTTGATTTCTTCGGCATGGGTGAGCTTTTCCAGTTCCAGCTCCAGTTCTTCCTGTTCGCCTTCTGTAAGGTGCGCTTCTTCGAGCTGCGTATGCTGAAACTGGTAATAATCGAGGTCCGATTTCGACCGGGCGGCCTCTTCGGATAGTTGCCGGTATTCTTTCTGTATTTCAAGGTAGGCCGAATAATGTGTGCGATAGGCAGCCAGCCATTCCTGGTTTTGTGCATAACTGTCGATGACCTTCATCTGGAAGATGCTATCGGCCAGGTTCAGGTTCTGGTGCTGTGAGTGTATGTCGATGAGTTTCATGCCCAGTTCAGTCAGTACCTCCAGGGTAACGGGAACATCGTTGATAAATGCCCTGGATTTACCCGCGGCTGAGATCTCGCGCCGGATGATGGTCTGATTATCATAATCCACCCCGCTATCGGTGAAAAATCTTTCAAGGCCGTAATGCGTGATGTCGAAGGTGCCCTCAACAATGCACTTTTTTTCCTTGTCGAACAGTACAGCAGTATCGGCACGTTTCCCCAGAATAAGGGATAAGGCTCCCAGGAGAATGGATTTTCCGGCCCCGGTTTCACCCGTGATAATGGTAAGGCCCTTCCTGAATTCTATTTCAAGCTTGCTGATCAGTGCGTAATTCTCGACAACCAGATTGCAGAGCATAAAAATCCGGATTAGAAATGCAAGATAGCAAAGATTATTGGGTTGGACTTAATATGGTGCGGTATTTGTCGCTGTGGGTGGGATCGATCTGATTCAGCACAGCCATAACCCGACGCTTTTCATCCTCGGGGGAACCCTGGAATATGCTGACGAACTCATCTGATTTGGTTTCCAGCACCACCTGCAGAAAATGCATAAAGGGATCGGGGCGGTTGCGGTAAACTTCCTGCAGCAGGGTGAAGCTATCTGCAATAACAATCCGGCTGTCTACCGGTTTTTCATACATATTGTCCAAGCCCAGTCGGTTGTAGCTGTAAAGGAATTCCCGGATCGGGGAAAAATCCTCGTCCAGAATCTGTTCGATCAACCAGTAACGGTTCCTGCGACTGGTGCTTTCACCGGCCCTCCAGCCTTTCTCGTTGGCATTCTGCGCGTTGTTGACCACTTTTTCCGCCTTCTGAAAGAACTCGGTACCAGATCTCAGGGCGTAAGAATCGAAGTCGAGACCCAGAATGATGTTGGCATAGTATGCCATGATGGAAGTAAGGTTGGACAGATGAGAGGTTTCACTGAATTCCAGGGGCTGATATTCAACATAGGTAAAATCCAGGTCATTATCCATGTAATTAAACAACACGGTATTGAAGGAGGAGTTGTAAACCGGCCGGCGAACCTGTATCTGAAGGGTTCCTGTGAACTGGTCGCCCGAGTAGTCAAGTATATTGAACAGCATGCTGCATTCAATTCGCTCATGGGCGGCAAAAGTGTAATTCGACCAGGCACGCCCGTTGATAAACTCATTGAGTGCATTCTGAAGGGTCTGGAATACCTGTCTGTTGGTGCCCTGCACCTGCTGGCTGGTGATCTGGATGTTACAGCGTAACTCCTGGGCGTTCAGCGGTCCGGCCATGAAAAGGGTAATCAGGAGAAATATCAGTCGGTTCATCACCGTAAGATTTGTTCTAAGTAGTGAATGATATCAAAAGCTGCTTCTTGCTTGGATTTTAACTCAAAATGAACCGGTTTATTGCTCTTCCCGATGATGGTAATTTTATTGGTATTGCTGTTAAAACCCGAACCTTTGTCCTGCAATGAGTTGAGTACAATGAAGTCAAAATTCTTTTTAACCAGCTTTTCCATGGCATTGGGAATCTCATTATCGGTTTCCAGGGCAAAGCCCGCGAGAAACTGATGCTTCTGCTTGAGTTTTCCCAATTCTGCGGCGATATCAGGGTTGGGCTCCAGTTCAACGATCAGGTTGCCGGGTGTTCTTTTTATCTTGTGCCCAACCGGTGATTTGGGCCGGTAATCGGCAACTGCCGCTGAAAGGATGGCCCCGTCCGATTCCTGGAAATGGTTAAGACAATGGGTCAGCATTTCCCGGGCTGTATGAACAGGAAAAAACTCAATAAGATGGTGACGGGGTTTCAGGGCAACTGGACCGCTTACGAGTTTTACCCGAACGCCGTATTCAGCCAAACCTTCAGCCAGGGCAAAGCCCATTTTGCCGGAGGAATAATTGCCAACGAAACGGACAGCATCCAGAGGTTCATAGGTAGGACCGGCGGTGACCAGAATGGTCTTACCTTTCAGGAGTGATCCGGCTTTTTTTTTACCGGATTACCCAGGTGGTTCTTCAGAGTTTCAATCAGCATTTCGGGCTCCTCCATGCGTCCTTTACCGGTAAGACCACTGGCCAGTTCGCCTGTGGCGGGTTCCAGTATGATGTTGCCGTAGGAGGCCAGGGTATCGATATTCTTCCGGGTAGCCGGATGAGCCAGCATGTCGAGGTCCATGGCGGGTGCAATAAATACCGGGCAGCGTGCGGAAAGATAGGTGGTGAGCAGAAGATTATCAGCAATCCCGCATGCCATTTTCGCCATGGTGTTTGCGGATGCCGGGGCGATGAGGAAAGCATCTGCCCAGAGGCCGAGATCAACATGGCTGTTCCAGCTGCCACTGGTCGGATCGAAAAAATCAGTGATGACCGGGTTCTTGGATAAGGTGGCCAGGGTAAGAGGTGTAATGAATTCACGGGACAGGGGGGTCATTATGACCCGAACCTCGGCACCTTCTTTTACAAGCAATCTGATGAGCACAGCGGTTTTATAAGCTGCAATACTACCGGTAACCCCGATCAATATTTTTTTTCCGCCAAGCATGGTAAGTGCGAACGGTTATTCCGCCTTGCGTACGTATATCTGATTGTTTTCGAACTCCTCCAGGGCAATGAGGGTATGTTTTGGCAACCTTTCATAGAACTTCGAAATTTCGATCTGCTCGCGGTTTTCGAAGACTTCCTCCAGGTTATCGGTATAGTTGGCAAATTCTTCCAGTTTCCGGTTCAGTTCCTCTTTAATTTCGATGGAAATCTGATTGGCGCGTTTTGAACAAATCATAACGGCTTCATAAATATTTCCGGTCTTGGCTTCCAACATATTCAGATCACGGGTAACCGTGGTTGAAGGAGCTTTTGATTTTTTAAAATCTGCGTTTTGTTCCATTAATTATTGGTTAATTCTTTATCAGTTTCATTGATGTATTTCGAGGCTATCTTGTACATATCCTCAGCCTCTTTTTTATTTTTGCTATCCGGGAATTCAGCGATGAAGGAATAATACTCATCCACCGTGTCCTGGAACCTTTCGGTCTGTTTTGACTGAATGCTCCTGATCGCCAGCATGTATCTTGATTTCAGGAGCATGAACATAATTTCTTCCCGGTACCTGTTGTCCGGATAATCCACCAGGCAATTGTTCAGGGCCACTACGGCGGCTTTAAAATCATTGATGTTGTAATATAGCCTGGCGGACAATAATGATTTTTCCATCAGCTTTTCATTCAGCTCCTTCAGGATCCGCTGGCAGTCCACAACACGGGGACTGTTCGGGTATCTGATCATATACAGGCGGAAAGCATCCAGGGCCTGGTAGGTGCTTGTCTGATCCAGTTCTGGCCGGGGTGATTGTTCATAATAACAGAGCGCCTCCATATAGGCGGCCTCCTCAATAAACCTGCTGTTCTCGAAATAGGAGGTGAAAGTATTGAAATAATGCCCGGCAATGATAAAATCATTCAGCTTATACTGGGTCATGGCCTGATAAAAGAGCACCGAATCGGCTTTTCTGGTGCCGCGTACCAAAGGGGCCAGCTGACTAAGAAGGGTGCTGGCTTTGACATATTCCCCTTCAGCGTAATACTCAAAGGCCTTGGTAAACTTAAGATTTACATCCTCACTTTTAATGACCTTTTCATACTGCGAACAGGAAAATGCCAGGGCAGCTGCAAACAACACCAAAAAGACTCTATGAAAGTTTTTTATCAGCATCGCGCAAAGGTACAATTTTTTAATAAACTTCAATTCATTACACCTTAATTTAAGAACTCTTAACAGTAATTCTTATTGTATGATGTTACCATTAATCAAAAAAAATTACTTTTGCTGATCAATTTATTAACTAAATTTTTTGTCGTGGATATATTTGATAAGATAAGCAAGAACAGAGGTCCCTTAGGACAGTATCAGCAGATGGCACACGGCTATTTCATGTTCCCGAAACTTGAAGGTGAAATAGGACCCCGGATGAGATTCAGGGGCAAAGAAGTGCTCAACTGGAGTCTGAATAATTACCTCGGACTGGCCAACCTTCCTGAAATCAGGCAGGCTGATGCCGATGCTGCCAAGGAATATGGAATGGCATATCCCATGGGAGCCCGGATGATGTCAGGCCAGACCACCAAACACGAAGAACTGGAAGACCAGCTTGCAGCCTTTGTGGGTAAGGAAGATGCCTTCCTCCTGAATTACGGCTACCAGGGGATGGTTTCCATTATTGATTCGCTGCTGGGCAGGAACGATGTTGTTGTTTATGATTCCGAATCCCATGCCTGTATTGTAGATGGGTTGAGATTGCATATCGGTAAGCGCTTTGTGTTCCCGCACAACAATATACAGAACCTGGAGAAGGAACTGGAACGGGCCACCAAGCTTGCTTCTGAAACGGGTGGTGGAATCCTCGTAATAACTGAAGGCGTTTTTGGCATGGCCGGAGACCTTGGTAATCTCAAAGCCATTGTAGCGCTGAAGAAGAAATTCAGCTTCCGCCTCCTGGTCGATGATGCCCATGGATTCGGAACCATGGGTAAAACCGGAGCAGGCACCGGCGAACATTTCGGGGTTCAGGATGAGATCGACCTGTATTTCAGCACATTCGCCAAGTCAATGGCTGGAATAGGTGCTTTTATTGCCGGTAAAGAAGATGTGATCAACTTCCTTCGTTATAATATGCGCTCCCAAACCTATGCCAAATCCCTGCCCATGCCCATGGTAATCGGCGCATTGAAGCGGCTCGAACTGATCAAGACCCGTCCTGATCTGCGTGAAAAACTTTGGACCATTGTTAAAGCCCTGCAGGCCGGATTTAAGTCGAAAGGCCTGAATCTCGGAAATACCGAATCTCCGGTTACCCCGGTTTTCCTTTCAGGTACCCTGGCAGAAGCAACCAACGTGGTAATTGACCTCCGGGAGAACTACAAGATCTTCTGTTCTATGGTAGTATATCCGGTCGTTCCCAAGGATGTGATCATGCTCAGGATCATTCCCACTTCAGCCCACACCCTTGACGATGTCAAGTATACTGTTGAATCCTTTGCCATAGTTCAGGAGAAGCTGAAAACAGGACAGTATAAATCGGACACGATGGCTTCTTTACTGCATTGATGCAATTGCAGGATTTTAGATAGAAATAAAAACCAGGGTTTCATGCCCTGGTTTTTTTATACTTTGCAGCTACTACTGGCCATTCTGGGCCGCGTGCCGGGATTTAATTCCCAGATAGCCGCCATGATGCCGCTTGGCATAATCCCCCGCGGTAAAACCGATCCTTTTCATCATCAGAACCACCAGCGCATCGCCAATGACTGTCATGACCGTGGTGGAAGTAGTGGGTGTAAGCCCGAGTGGACAAACCTCCTTCGGGTGTCCCGTAAATATAGTGACATCAGCAAGGTGGCCCAGATCACCTTCTGGATTCCCAGTGATGACAATGATCTTCAAATTGTAACCCAGGTTTTTGGTAAGTTCACAAAGCTCCAGGATTTCGAGCGTTTTACCGGAGTTCGAAATCAGCAGCAGGATATCATTGGGTTGAATAACACCCAGGTCACCATGCTGGGCATCGGAAGGATGCAGAAAAACAGCGGGTGTGCCGGTGGCCGAAAAAGTGGTGGCTACGTTAAGCGCTATCTGACCCGCTTTGCCCATGCCACTGGCCACTACTTTCCCGTTGTTCCGGTGCACGGAGTCATAGATCAGGTCACAGGCCTTATTAAAACTGTCGGTTACCGGAATGTCGAGCACAGCATTTGCTTCAGCCTCAAATATTTTCCTGACCTCGTCTGACATGACTAAGATTTGAATTAGGGCACAAATATAGTAAATCCATTATAAATCAGGAGGAAATGACAATATTTCGAAAATATGGGGGTTGTTTGAAAAAAAATAATAAATATATTAGAATAATTATATGATTAATGGGGTATAATAACAAATACAAGTAAAAAAATAAATATTATTATAAGTAATTGGGGGTATATAAAAATAATTATATATTTGCGCCATGAAACTAGTAATCACGTAAAACTTAAAGTTATGAAAAATTCAAAGTTACGAATAACCCATTTAACTGTAATACTGATATTGACGACATCTCAGTTTTTTGCACAGGAAGAGGAGTCAAAACCCAGTTTCAATGTAGGAGCGGATATATATTCAAATTATGTATGGCGGGGTACCAAACTGGGAACCGGGCCTTCCTTTCAGCCCAGTTTGACATTTGAAGCCGGCGGACTTACGCTTGGTGTCTGGGGCGCTTTTGATGCCAACGGATACATGGAAGCGGATCCTTATATTTCCTATGCTTTCCCATTTGGATTAAGCCTGGGCATAACAGATTATTACCTACCCAGCTTGCCGTTATTTGAGGTTTCGGATACTGCAGGAAGTCATGCTTTTGAACTCAATGCTGGATTCGCAAAGGGTGGATTGTCTCTGAGTGCGAATTATATCGTGAATGAAGCGGGAGGGATAGGCTCTACCGGCGGTGACATGTATTTCCAGGCAGGGTATGAATTTAAGATCTTTTCGATCTTTCTGGGCGCCGGGGACGGGTGGCATACCTCTGATGGCAAGTTTGCCGTCTGCAATGTTGGTATCGGTGCTTCCAAAGAAATAAAAATCACCGATACGTTTTCCGTACCCGTGTCGGGTCAGGTCGTTGTTAACCCGGAAAAAGAAGCACTCTACGTGGTAGTGGGCTTCTCGTTATAAAAAGCAAAGCCCTGCAAGGGTTTGAACCCTCGCAGGGCGGCTTGACTTTTAATTCCCGCTGGGCTTCGGATAGTCTTCCAGCTCTTTCAGATACTTGAACAATTCCCTATCCGTCATTTCATGCTTCACCAGTTTACCGGACAGGTACTTGTCATATCCCACCATATCCATCAGTCCGTGGCCGCTGAAATTGAAGAGGATCACCTTTTCCTTGCCTTCCTCCCTGGCCTTATTGGCTTCACGAATGGTGCCGGCAATGGCGTGGGTGGTCTCCGGTGCAGGAACAATGCCCTCGGTCCGGGCAAAAAGCAACCCGGCTTCATAACATTCTATCTGGTCAATCGCCATTGGCCGGATCAGCTTATCATTCAGGGCGGCTGAAACCAGGGGGCTCATGCCGTGATACCGGAGTCCGCCTGCATGAATGGACTCGGGAATGAAGCTATGTCCCAATGTATACATGGGCAGCAGGGGTGTCATCCTGGCCGTGTCGCCATGATCGTACAAAAAGGGTCCGCGGGTGAGGGTAGGGCATGAACTGGGCTCAACAGGAATGATGTCAATGTTGGCACCGTGTATCTTTTCATAAATAAAGGGGAACGAGATACCTGCAAAGTTGCTGCCGCCACCGGCACAGGCAATCACTGCATCCGGCAATTTCTCCCCAAACTTTCCCAATTGCTTTTTTACTTCCAGTCCGATGATGGTCTGGTGCAGCATGACATGGTTCAGCACACTGCCCAGACTGTATCGTGTCTGTCCGGTGGGATCTGTCACCGCAGCCTCAATGGCTTCGCTGATGGCGATACCAAGGCTGCCGGGCGTGTGCGGGGTGACGGCAAGGATGTTCCTGCCGGCCTGGGTTTCGTTACTGGGACTCGCAATACAGGTGGCGCCATAGGTGTTCATCAGCAGTTTCCGGAAGGGCTTCTGGTCAAAACTGATGCGCACCATGAAAACCTTGCACTCCAGTCCGATAAGCGCACATGCTGAAGCCAGGGCGCTGCCCCACTGTCCGGCCCCGGTCTCTGTGGTCAGTTTTTTGATCCCGAACTGTTTGTTATACCAGGCCTGGGCAATGGCCGTATTAAGTTTGTGGCTGCCAGCCGGGGAAACGCTTTCATTCTTGTAATAAATGCGTGCCGGTGTTTTTAATGCTGCCTCCAGTTCGTAAGCCCGCACCAGGGGAGTGGGACGGTATATCGACAGCATCTCAAGCACTTCTTCCGGTATATCGATCCAGCGCTGCGTGCTAACTTCCTGCTCAATGAGGTTCATGGGGAATACGGGAGCCAGCATTTCCGGGGAGATGGGTTTGCCATCGGGACCCAGTGGCGGCAGCATGGGTGTGGGCAGATCGGGTGCGAGGTTGTACCATTGCCTGGGCATTTCAGAAGGATCAAGGTAAACTTTTTTAAGGCGTGTCATATTGATATGTGTAATTAAGGGTTAATCATGTACATGTAAATGAAGGGCACTAAATTAACTTTTTATATGACAAATTCATAAAATTGCAGAGAAAGTTTATATTATTCCAAAACAATATCGAGGGGCGTATGACATAGATTGGCGGAGTCTGCAGCATCGCCGACCATACTTCAATCCTGATTCTTGGCTCCTGAATCTCGAATCTTAGATCTTGAATCTGTCTTCAATCATCTTTGCGCCAGGTAGCGCTCAGCTTCAATAGCAGCCATGCATCCTGAACCGGCAGCAGTTACGGCCTGTCTGTAAACCTTATCCTGCACGTCGCCGCAGGCGAATATGCCAGGGATATTGGTTCTTGAGGTTCCCGGAACAGTCACGATATAGCCGGTTTCATCGGTTTCGATATAGGGTTTGAAAATGTCAGAATTGGGTGTATGTCCGATGGCCAGAAAGAAACCATCGATTTTAATGACTTCCTCAGCTTCATCCGGATGCCCCATCCTTTTTATCAGTACTGCTTCTTCTACCACCTGGTTGCCACGGAGTTCCTTGGTATTCCTTTCAAAAAGCACCTCGATGTTAGGGATTTCCATAATACGTTGCTGCATAATTTTAGAGGCACGCAGGAAGGATTTCCTGACGATGAGATAAACCTTTCTGCACATGCCGGCCAGGTATAGGGCTTCCTCGCAGGCTGTATCCCCGCCGCCTACCACAGCCACATCCTTTCCCCGGTAGAAGAACCCGTCGCAGGTGGCGCATGCCGAAACGCCGGAGCCCCTGTATTTTTCCTCGGTATCAAGTCCTAAATAGCGCGCGGTGGCTCCCGTGGCAATAATTACAGTTTCTGCTTCCACAACCTGTTTCTCATCGATCACCACCTGGTAAGGCGTTTTGGAGAAATCAACCGAAGAGGCAATCCCCCAACGGATATCAGTACCGAAACGGGCTGCCTGCTGTTCCAGGTCCTCCATCATTTTCGGGCCTGTAATGCCATCGGGATAACCGGGAAAATTTTCCACCTCGGTGGTGGTGGTAAGCTGTCCGCCAGGTTGTATGCCTTTGAAAAGAAGGGGCTTCAGATTGGCGCGGGCAGCATAGATGGCCGCGGTGTAACCGGCGGGACCGGAACCGATGATGACACATTTTACCGGTTCGGCAGATGGCATATCAGGGGCGCTCTTCTTTGTTTCAGGATTGGTTTCCAATGGTTTAAACAGACTCATACAATTAGGGATTTATATTATGGTTTCTCTTTGATCAATAAATATACCAATTTTATAATCATGACAGTATCATGACAAAATAACAACACGGAATTATACAGGAAAGTTTTAACTTAGTGCAGCAAATACAAAGCAGGAGACAAACTTCATATGAGAAAGATATATACAATCGGTGAAACGGTTCTGGATATTGTGTTTAAAAACAACTTACCGGTAACGGCCAAGGCTGGCGGTGCCTGCCTTAACAGCGCCGTTACACTGGGACGGCTCAACCTTCCTGTTTGTTTTATCGGGGAGTACGGTATGGATGAGGTGGGTAATATCATCGATCAGTTCCTGAAAGACAACCATGTGTCCACGCAATATGTCTACCGTTATTATAACGGGAAATCAACCCTGGCCCTGGCATTTCTGAATGAGAACAATGATGCTGGATATGATTTTTACAAGATCTACCCGGAACAGCGGCTGGCGGTGGACTTTCCCTCCATCCAGCAGGATGATATCGTGCTCTTCGGATCCATCTATGCCATAACCCTCGAGGTTCGCAAAAAGCTGATTGAATTCATAGCCCAGGCCAACAAGAAAAAGGCCATCGTAATCTATGACCCGAACTTCCGAAAGCAGCACCTTCATGAACTGGAGAAGCTCAGGCCGCTGATCTTTGATAATTTTGCACACGCGGATATCGTTCGGGGCTCTAACGAGGATTTTTCCTTTATCCTGGGAGCCGACGATGCTGATGAGGCTTACGCCGAAATTGGAAAGTACTGCAAAAATCTACTTTATACGGCCAACAAGAAAGGGGTATATATCCGTTCTGTACAGGTTAAAGCCATCGCCCCGGTTAAAACCATCGATCCGGTAAGCACCATTGGCGCTGGGGACAATTTTAATGCAGGTATTGCCTACTCGTTGTATAAACAAAATATAGGGCACAAGGATCTCGAAAACCTCGATGAGAAAACCTGGGAAACTATCGTGGGCACAGCTGTGGAATTTGCCACCCATGTGTGCATGAGTTATGATAATTATATTTCGGAGGAGTTTGCGGAGAAGTATAAGTTGTGATGGTTGTGATTGTTGTGATGGTTGTGGGTTGTGGGTTGTGGATTGTGGACTGTGAGAGTTAACAATCACAACCATCACAACCATCACAACCATCACAACAATCACAACCATCACAACCATCACAACATCATAAGCTTATCAATCTCCGCCAATTGTTCCTCGGTTAACGGAATTCCTCCTCCCATCAGGCTTGTGATAAGTGTCATCCTGGCTGCAGCTTCCAGTACTTCCATACGGTCGAAAGCCGTTAGCAGGTCTTTCCCCAGGCAGACAATGCCGTGGTTTTCCAGCAGTATGATATTGGGCAATAATCTGTTGGCCTGTTGATCTGATGCAGGAATCAGGTCATGGTCATGCCCGGCAGCGGCTGCCACTGTTTCTGCAAGAGCTGGTGTTCCCATCAGGGCATAGGGTGCCAGCACCGGCGTTCCCAGTATGGCCCTCGCTTCAGCAATTAGACTGCAATCCACAGGCTTTCGCATTGCTGTGAAGCTCGTAGCCAGGGGAGGATGGGCGTGCACTATGGCTTTGACATCTGGTCGTTTCTTGTATATGGCCAGGTGCATGATATATTCCATGCTCGGTTTCAGATCGGGAGTGAGGTTCTTGCCGTCAAACGTGATCATGCCCACCTCTTTTCCCCGGATCAGACCCTTATCCAGCGCAGAAGGAGTAATAAATATTCCCTTGTCCAGCCGGGCACTGATGTTGCCGCCGGAGGCGGTGGTTAATCCCTTGTTGTATAAACGGCGCATGAAACGGGCTACTTCTTTCCGGAGGGCTTTAATTTCCTGTCGGGTCATGGCAATTGTTTTTTATGGATGGCTGGGGATGATATAAATTTTCTGCAATTTTGTCAAAGCAAACTTCGTCAGATAGCTTTGATCCTTTTGTAAAAGTATACAATTATCCGGTTTTGATCTCCATGGAAGCCTTGTTTTACGAGTATGTAGAGGGAAAAATCCGCTGTTTGCTTTGTCCGCACCAGTGCAATATTCCCAATGGCGAAACCGGTATATGCCGGGTCAGGCGCCATGAAGCCGGAAAACTGATGGCTGAAACCTGGGGTAACCTGTCTGCCCTGAATGTTGACCCGATTGAAAAAAAGCCTTTATACCACTTCTACCCCGGGAAAATGATCCTTTCGCTGGGCAGTGCCGGCTGCAACATGAAATGCCAGTGTTGCCAGAACTGGCAGATCTCTCAAGCTTCTGCAGCCGGCTATCACTTTTCGCGTGCGCTGAAACCTCTGGAAATCATTAAGCTGGCGACCATGAGGGAAAACAATATCGGCATCGCCTATACCTACAACGAACCCACCATCTGGTTTGAATACATGCACGATATCGCCAGGCTGGTGCGGTTTGAAGGCCTCAAGAATGTGATGGTATCCAACGGCTATATCAATGAGGATCCCCTGGTGGAACTGATGCGATATATGGATGCTTTTAATATTGATCTTAAGGGATTCTCCGAGGACTTTTACAGGAGTTTTGCCGGTGCCCGGCTGTCTCCTGTGCTTCATGCATTGAAGCTAATCCGCAAGGCAGGCAAGCACCTGGAGCTGACCAACCTGATCATTCCCGGACGAAACGATGATCCCGGTGAATTCAGGGCCATGATCTCCTGGATCGCCGAAGAACTGGGACAAGACACAGTGCTGCATCTATCGCGCTATCATCCTGCCTACAAGCTGAACCTGCCACCCACCCCCTCGGAAGCGCTTCAGAAACTTTATGATATTGCCCGGGAGCAACTTTCCTATGTTTATGTTGGCAATATACAGATCAAAGACCTGCAGGACACATGTTGCGCCAGATGCGGAACAGTGCTGATCAGGCGTGCAGGCTACCAGGTGGAACTGAAGTTACTTTCCAAAGAGGGTAGGTGTTCCTCTTGTGGTCAGACTGTCATTTGTCAGTAAATTCAAGCACAATTGCTGTAACTTCGAGTTTAATGAATCGTCCTATTGATACAACCCAAAATGCAATCTATGCTCACCAATTATTTTAAGACTGCTTTAAGGAATATTTTCAGGCACAAGACCTATGTAATTATCAATATTCTTGGTCTGGCAGTTGGATTTGCCTGCAGTCTGCTGATCTTTCTGTTCGTGATTCATGAACTGAGTTTTGACAAATTCAATATCAAATACAATCGGATATACCGGTTATACCTGGTGGGCAAAATGGGTGAATCGGAGTTTAAGGGTTCCTGGACGGCTGCTCCCACTGCTAGGACCTTTGTTGAGGAGTTCCCAGAAGTAGAAACTGCGGTGCGCATGGAAAGATGGGATGAATCGCTGATCAGGATTGATGACCGTAAATTTATAGAATCAAAAATTGCACTCGCCGATTCCGGTTTCTTTGATATTTTCAGCTTGGATTTGCTTGAAGGAGACCCGCATAAGGCACTGGCACAGCCACATGCTGTTGTGCTTACAGCCAGCACGGCTAAAAAGTATTTTGGCGACAGAGAAGCCATAGGACAAAATTTACGCATAGGCAATGATAGTACATTATTTACCATTACAGGTGTCATGCAGGATGTACCTGAAAACAGCCACCTCGAATTCGATCTCCTGATCTCATTCTTAACCAATCCCAGGGCTAACGATGATTTCTGGCTGTCCAACAGTTTTGCCACCTATGTCTTACTGCGTGAAGGTGTTTCAGCATCTGCGGTAGAAAGTAAAATACCGGGTATTGTTGAAAAATATGTCGGCCCCCAGGTGCAGAAAATATTGGGGATGGATCTGCAAGCGTTTACAGACGCAGGCAATCAATATGGGATTTTTTTGCAGCCCCTTTCGGATGTGCACCTGAATACTGAGATTGCGTCAAGCTTTAAGCGTCCCAACGATCGGAAATACATTTATATTTTCTCAGGAGTTGCCTTGGTGATCCTCATTATTGCTGGTATCAATTATATGAATCTTTCTACCGCACGTTCGGCAAGGCGTTCAAGAGAGGTGGGACTTCGTAAAGTGGTGGGTTCATCCAGGGGAATGCTGATCAGGCAGTTTCTGGTTGAGTCTGTTTTGTTAACAGTAATTTCAACTGTTATTGCCGTGGTTTTGGTGGAATTGTTGCTGCCCTTATTTAACAATTTGCTGCAGGTCCAACTGAAAGTAGGGTATTTCTCAACATGGTATGTTATTCCGGGCTTGTTGTTGCTGACACTTCTGGTCGGCTTCTTTTCCGGAAGTTATCCTGCCTGGTTTCTGGCGTCCTTTATGCCTGTAAAGGTCCTCTATGGGAAACTGAAAACAGGAACCTCGAATACTCTTGTCCGAAGCACTCTCGTGGTATTTCAGTTCATTTTTTCCATTGCCCTGATCTTGAGTTCACTGGTGATATACAAGCAGATACATTATATGCTCAATAAAGACATGGGTTTCGACAAGGAGCAACTGCTGGTGATCCAGCGTGCGGAGGCTCTTCAAAAGAAATTACAGACCTTCAAAGAGGAAGTGAAAAAGATACCGGATGTGATTAACGTGACCAACTCTACTGCCGTACCGGGAGACCCCAACAATAGTAGCGGCTTCCAGATCGAAGGCAGGCCTGCCGAACAGGCTTATCTGCTCTGGGTAAACTGGGTGGATTTTGATTTTTTCACTACTTATAAATTGACACTTCAAGAGGGCCGGATCTTTAACCGGGATTTCCCTTCGGATTCTTCAGGTATGATTCTTAACGAAGAGGCAATACGCAGGTTTGGACTTAAAAGTCCTTTTGATGCACGCTTTATTCAACCCAGTTTCAACGAAGGAAACAAAATTTACCTGAATGTACTGGGCATAGTCAAGGATTTTCATTTTCAGTCACTTCAAAGTGAAATAGAACCTCATGTTTTCATATTGAAGCCTGAGAAATGGGACTGGGCTGGCTATCTTACCCTTAGGGTAGGCAAGGATAACATGGAGAATACTATTGCAAAGATTGAAAAAACCTGGCAATCCTTCACTGGTGATGAACCGTTTCAATATTACTTCCTGGACCAGGAATTTGAGAAATTCTATAAGGAAGAAAAACGAACTGCTAAAATTGCCTTGGCATTTTCTGTTCTTGCCATTTTCATTGCCTGCCTCGGATTGTTCGGACTGACCTCCTTTGCTACTGAACAAAGGTCCCGGGAAATCAGTCTCCGCAAGGTAATGGGATCATCCTCAGGCAGTATAATTAGGCTCTTTGCCGGAGAAGCACTGGTGCTGATAGCAATCGCTACGGTTCCGGCGTGGATCTTATCTTACTTCTTTCTGAAAAACTGGCTGCAAAACTTTTCTTATCATATATCTCTTCAACCCTGGGAATTTTTGATTTCTCTTGCAGTGGTGTTTTTTGTTGCTTTAATCACTGTAAGTTACAGGACATACAGGGCGGCACAGATGAATCCTGCTGAAGTACTGAAGTATGAGTAGGGACAAGGGACTAGGGACAAGGGACAAGGGACAAGGGACAAGGGACAAGCAAGAATGGGGTAATGATTACTGAGCAATAAGTTCGGGATCATCTGCACTACCCGGATATGTTTATTCTTCCTTGTCCCTCGTCCCTTGTCCCTCGTCCCTGGTTAAAATTGACTCGATCTTAGACAATTCCTCCCTGGCAAACTCAGTATTCTTCAAAGAGCCCAGGTTGCTGTCGAGCTGTTCCACGGAACTGGCGCCTATCAGGACAGAAGTAACCCGTTTATCTTTTAGCAGCCATGCTATGGCCATCTGGGCCAGACTTTGTCCCCTAGAAACAGCCATGTCGTTGAGCTTTCTGATCTTTTCGAGCTTTCCGGCCGTGATGTCTCCCTGCTTCAGGAAACCATGAGGTTTAGAAGCCCTTGATCCTTCAGGTATGCCTTTCAGGTAGCGATCGGTAAGCAGGCCCTGGGCCAGTGGGGAAAAGGCAATCAGACCGATGCCTTCCTCCTCCAGCACATCCAGAAGTCCATGCTCCACCCAGCGCTCGAACATGGAATACTTGGGCTGGTGGATCAGGCAGGGAGTGCCTGACATTCTGAGGATTTCCGAAGCAATCCGGGTTTGTTCCGCTGAATAGTTTGAAACACCGGCATAGAGGGCTTTCCCCTGTTTTACTGCTTGTGTAAGCGCGCCCATGGTCTCTTCGATGGGTGTCTCGGGGTCAGGACGGTGGGAATAGAAAATATCCACATAGTCGAGTTTCATCCGTTTGAGGCTCTGATCCAGACTGGACAGGAGATATTTTCGCGAACCCCATTCGCCGTAAGGACCTTCCCACATTTTATAACCGGCTTTGGTAGCGATGATCATTTCGTCGCGGTAAGGCCTGAAATCTTTTTCCAGGATCATCGCAAAGTTTTCCTCGGCCGATCCGGGAGGCGGTCCATAGTTGTTGGCAAGGTCGAAATGCGTTATACCTGCATCAAAAGCCCGGCGTATCATGGCCCTGGCGTTTTCAAAAACATCCACACCGCCAAAGTTATGCCAGAGTCCCAAAGAAATGGGAGGCAGTTTTAAACCACTTTTGCCGCATTGGTTGTAACGCAGCTTGTTGTATTGATCCTGACCGGGTTGATACATGGGTGTAATTTTTAGCGAAAGTAACAAAAAAACCGAATGATACGAATTTGGCAGGATCCAGAAAAGTTTCACCTGCCATTTGGCTTTTTGTTTTCTTTTAATACCTTTATTTTCTTATTTCAATCTCTATGGAACCATTAAACATCAAGGCCACCAATGATACCCCGCGGGTTATTTTCGATCCCGACAACGATATCTTTGAGATTTCGGGACGTTCACTTCCTGAGGATGTGGTAACTTTTTACCAGCCTGTGATTGACTGGCTTGATGATTATAAAGCCCATCCAAGAAAGAAAACCGAATTCATTTTCCGATATGTATATTTCAACACAGCCACATCAAAACTCGTGCAGGATATCCTGTTTAAACTTGAAGGATTGAATGAAGCCGGACATGAAGTTAACATCCTATGGTATTATGAACAGGATGATGAGGACATGTATGATATCGGTGTGGAGTTCAGAGAGAACATCAACCTTCCGTTTGAGATCATAGCCTATTAAACCGGCATACCCTCCAGGGGTTTTACACCACCTGAAGGGTACGAACCATTCAGCATATTTACAGGTTACCAACCTGCCCAGATCTCAAATTATAGTCTGTGTGGGCATTCACTTTGCTCAGGGTGCTGCGGACGCTGATTTCGGTGCTGTTGTGCCTCCATGGTCCGGTGATCCATACGGGTACCATGTTCCGGGTATCCGGTCCGCAGATCAAAGGCTGTTTTTTGATCGTCTGTGAGCAGACCCCTGACGGCCATTTCATGGTTCACCCGCTTTTTTTCCATATCCGTCCTGAGTTTACCGATCTCATCAATCGTCTTGTTGATCAGGGCCATATCCGGTTTCTCCGCAGTACGGTATTTCTGAAGTTCCGCCTCCTTAATGGCCAGGTCATTCCTGAAATTAAGCATATCCTTTTGGAGAGCTGCCCTTGAATCGCTGATCTTTTTCAGCTGATCCTCAGTGAGATTGGGTACCATGGCAACATGTCTGATGCTGTCGGGTCTTCCGTAGGTTTCATGTCGCATGCCACGTTCAGGCTGGGCTTTGAGTCCTGCCGAAACCAGCAACAATACCACACCTGTCATTGCTTTTGCTGTATTCAATAGATTCATTTTCATTGTATAAAATATTAAATTAAACTTGTGTTATTTAACCCTGTTTCTTTTGCCGTTATGGGGGACTGGACGGCCAGCCCTGGCGGGCATTCCCGGGATAGCCTCTATTTCAACGGCCCTTACAAAAAAGTTATTTAATTTTTCCACCTGATCCTCCTGGCAAAGCTGCAGGATCTGATGGTAATATTGGCCTGTTTCCTCCATGAGCGCTGCATGCATCCTACCTATGCTGTCACTGGTCAGCTTCAGGTGAACGGTATCAGATTGCTTCTGCATCAGTTCCCGGAGGTAATTTCGCCGGACAATGCCAATTCGGTGGTTCATTTCCCTAACCCTCGCCTGGTATTGCTCGCGTGATTCCCTGAACCTGAGGAACTGCTCATCACTGAGTCCGAGTTCGTCCTTGAGAAAAGCTCCCGGAGTCGGCTGGCGCAGGTGCAGGGGTACATGCGGTAAGTTCATGGTCCGTCTATCCCGAATGCTCCTGTATAACATGGTTCCCACGATGGATGCGTTGAGCACCAGCAGCAGTAAAACCGCCCAGATCAATACCGTATTTTTTGAGAAGAAAGTATTCATATGCTTAAATTTAATCGTTCAACAGTGCAGTTTCATAGTTGGTTTCATGGATGTCACTCAGGTAATACAGTTCGGTTTTATAATCCTGGTTTACATAGTTCTTGTAGCTGAATACCCTGCCAATCCTGATCCCGGTGTACACTATAAGTAACAGTACTATGGCCAGCAATGCAGGCCGCAGCATACCTGCAAGGAACAATGGCTGCCTTTGCACCGCAGGCTTATCCATAGTTGCCTGGATGCGTGTAAACATATAAGGATCATATTCGACTACCTTTTCCTGTTCGATAAATTCAAACATACCTTTCAGCCTGTAGGAAAAACCACGGCAGTCCGAACAAGTTTCCAGGTGCCGGGAAACTTCTTGCTGTCTTGTGGGGTTAAGCCCTCCTTCCAGGTAATCCATCAGGTCATTCCGGATGTGCAGGCACTTCATTTTTGGATACTTTAATAGTTTGACAACTTCAGTTACAAAAACTTGCAGTTACAGCAGGTTTTTTTTATACAGGGCAAACAATTTTTGCTGCAGGTTTATCTTTGCCCGGTGTATGAGCGATTCCACTGAGGCAAGTGAAACATCCATGACTGCTGCGATCTCTTTATAGCTCAGGTCCTGGAACTTATTAAGCACAAAGGCAATCCTTTGATTCTCGGGAAGGGTGTCCATGGCCCGTCTTATCTGCAGTGCTTTTTCACGGTTTTCAAGGGTAAAGCCGGGCTGTTCCATGGTGTTATCCGGTAGGGCGATCTGGTCGGCTTGCTGGTATCTGCCTGAGAAGAAATCGCGTGACAGGAACAAACGGTGGACTTTGTTTTTTCGCACCAGGTTAAGGGATTTATTAACGGCTATGCGGTAAATCCAGGTAGAAAGCCTGGCATCCTCCCGGAACCTGCTGATGGATTCAAAAACTTCAATGAAAGTTTCCTGGACGATATCCTGAACATCATTTTCCAGGGGCAGGAAGCCTTTGCAAAGCCTGATCAGGGAAACCTGGTGCAGTTCGATCAGTTTCTTGAAGGCTTCAGAGCTGCCGTTCCTTAAACCCTTGATTAATTCACTGTCTTGCATCTGTGCATAAAAAGGACCATATCCTTTAGACACAAGAGACCAGCAAAACTTTCACTATCGTTGAAAATCATATTAAAGTGCTTTCTTTCAATAATTGCAGGGCGTAGACGCTGTTTTTTTCTTCCGTCAGATCGAAAGTCCTGATCCTCTTCCCCTGATGCTCCACCAGATTGTTGTTGCAAATCAGCGCGATCTGCTCCCGGCTGAAAAGGGAGGATAACTGCCTGCCAAAAAGAAAATCATCCTGAGTTTTAAGAACCCCGGAGGCATGATCGGAACCATAACGGATGAGTTCAACCAGGCCTTCCACAGGTCCCGCAGAGAGGTGAAATCCATTCTGGCTGCTGGATACGCTCTGACAACCAAATTTGTCTTTATGGATAAGTAATTCATTGCGCAGACTGCCGGGTAGCGCTTCAGCAGGATTGGTTTTCCCAATGAAATTATTCCGGGCAATGGTCCAGTCTGTGTTGCCTGAGAGGGTGAAAGCAACGATGGACCGGCCTGGCTGGGTAAAATGGATCAATTGCTTGGGATGAAACCCGTTGATCAGGTATATCTCCTTTCCTTCCAGGATGATGGATGCACAATAGCAGCCTCCTGCAAGCTTTTCCGTTTTGCTCTGCTGCCAAATACCATCGAGAGAGTAAGGATTATATAAGGGATAATGTTGCAGGAATTCAATGCTACCCAATACATCAGCCTGACCGGTATCTTTTCGGTAAATATTCCTGAATTTCTCACGGGCTTCGTCCGACATAAATTCCTGGGGCTTCCGGCTCAATGTATTGATAACACCATAATGACGGGCAATGATGTCGTGTTTTTCGAGGTAAGAGGCAGCCATGATCCTGATATCCCTGATCCGGAGCTCAAACTCCTTAAGTTTACCGAAGGTAAGCTCCAGAATGGCCTGCAGGTATGATTCCTCGGATAAAAGGGTAATCTCAGGCTTTATAAAGAAAAGGAATTCATGCTGGTATTCCATTGGGTCTGCCAGTGAATAAACAACATCATAGGTTACCCTGCACTCCTGTGCCTGGCGAATGCTGTGTATGATTTTTTCGATCATTTCCGGATTGTTCATATCTCACCTCTTTTATGATTTCTTTTAAAAATACCTAAAAATATAAAAAATGGAAAATAATCGGTGCAAAAATGGCACCATTCTTGTAGTTATATCGTATAACCTATTTTAGGTTGTGTTGATAAGTTTTGATGCCATGAGTCCAAAATGTACCACATTAGAATTACTTCGTGCCAAAGACTGTTATAACCGCATCAGCCTTCAGATCACCTGGGCACATGCCCGGACGGACCATACTGCATTGAAATTTGACCGGTTAAGACTGGATTATGGCGATTCAAGGACAGATTACTGGACTGAAAAGCGAAAACAGATTTCCGAAGGGCTTAAGATCTGATAGGCCATATCATTTTTAAAATCTACCTCCTTACCGTGTAAAATCTGATCATAAAGGTTATATATATGCTGGTTGTTTTTTTCAATCATTGATTTCCCCAGGAAGAGGTTATGGTCTGTTGTGGCAAGGTTGCTGAAATTCACATAATGGGCATTTTCTGCCATTCTTCCCTTGTATCCCAATCCAAGCTGATTTGAACCCCTTATTATTCTGGCACCCTGCAAGGTTCTGTCGTTACTATTGATGGTAATGTAAATCCTCTGCTGCAGGGTAAGCTTCTCAATCCAGCGGGCATGATTGTGCTGACTTACTGAAGCAGCATTCAGTATCAGGTTGCTGAAGAGATTTATGGGCATATATTCAAGCAGGTGTTTGTCAGTTACGTTTTTCAGAATGTGGTTTCCCATACTGTGGAAAAAAGCTGATACAGAAGATGACTTATAATACTGATCATGCAGATGGGCAAATTCTACCATGGCCTTCACGAAATTTCCCGCCACATCATTAGCATTATAGAGCGTCTTTCTCAGGGCCATATAATCCGTAGGCCAGTCAAAAACCACCATATTGATATCGAACCTTGACGTGAGATCAGATCCTCTTTCCACGATCTGATCGAAGGTTTTTCCATGACCATCAATATATACAAGAAAATCACGGTTCTTGGGCAAATACTGAACAGCTTCCTCCATGCTGTTTAAAGGAAGGATAAATGCTGAATCCCCGATTGACCCAACAATGAAAAAGAACATACCGTAGTGAGGGTGCAATCCTCTTTTTAGTTGATAGTTTTCATTGACTTTAAAGTACCGGTTGCTGATTATCAATATTTTGTTCTCCGACTGAGCAGGTAATTGCTTTACGAAAATTAAACTAAAGCGATTTGACAGGTAAGCTTTCAAATGTCCAGCATGGCCCGGCATGGAAAAAAAGATCATGGCCAGCACTAGTATAGTCCGATTCATTCTCATTCAAGATTAATTATAACGATCAACACCTTTCCCGGAAAATTGTTTGATGAATAAGAGAAAATACTAAACAAAAAGCCAGTGAGAGGATTCTTTGCTATCTTTCCGGATGAGTTTTACGGGTAATTCTAATTTCCGCTATGGCAGCGGAACTGTCTGTAGCTTTGCAGTTCTCGAATAACGTCAGCAGGGCAACGCTCACGGCAGTCAGTGCCTCAGTTTCCAGACCCGTCTGTCCGGCCGAACGGACGATGCACCTGATCTCAACGCCATTGGGATACACATAGGCTCTGACTTCCACCCCGGTGAGGGTTATCGGCTGAACAAGGGGGATAAAGCTTCCGGTATTGCCGGCGGCACGAATGCCGGCTGTTTCAGCCCGCTTGATCAGGGAATCCTGGTTGCCTTCATTTTCTTTAATTATTCTAATCGTATCAGGCCTGAGGTGAATAAAACCAGAGGCTTCGGCTTCCATGATGATTTCCTGTTCTTTCATAGGATATTGCTTATTCGATGATCTTCAGTTCAGTTCTTCGGTTCTGGGCTCTACCTTCTTCGGTGTTGTTCGCGGCTATCGGGAGGTTCATGCCATATCCCCTGGCTACAATCCTTTCAGGATGTATCGAGGCTGAGACCAGATAACTGGCCACGGTTTGCGCCCGGTGCTCCGATAACCCCTGATTGTATTCCTGGCTGCCAGTATTATCGGTATGACCGCTGATCTCAATCCTGATCCCGGGATTGGCTTGTAAGAACCGGATAACCCTGTTCAGCTCGGCAGTGGATTCTTTTTTAAGCGCATACGAATCCGTTTCATAGAACACATTTTTAAGCACAATGCTGCTGCCTATTCTGATGGATTGGAGCGGCACGTCTTTCAGGTAGGGTCTGTCGGCCTGATAAGTACTTATTAGGGAAAAGTTCTCGGAGTAAAACAGATATCCTTTCCGCGAAACGTTCAGCATATAGTTATGGTTCACCGGAATGCTGACCAGAAATTCACCTGAAGTGCTGTCAGAGGAAGCCTGATAAACGCTGAGGCCGGTTTCCAGGTCGATCAGCTCTAACCGGGCCTTCAGCAGACGCTTATTCTCCGCATCAAATACTTTCCCTTTCATATAGGTGGTCATCAGGGGCCGGTCCTTAACAGGAAGTTCGAATATATAAATATCCTTACCGTTGCTTTTCTCCATGTCAGAAGAATAATAGGCCTTGTCGCCCCGGGCGTTGACAATCAGCCCGATCTCATCACGGTTGGTATTGATGGGATAACCCAGGTTGTTCGGTTTCTGCCAGTTTCCCGCACTGTCGCGCCTGGAAACAAACAAATCATAGCCGCCCAGGCCGATGTGGCCGTCGGAGGAAAAGTAAAGCGACTGGTTGTCAGGGTGAATGAAGGGAGACATTTCAATGCCACTGGTATTGATTGTTTCTCCAAGATTCTCAGGGAATGACCACTGATCAGCTTCATCCCGTCGGGATACCCAAAGGTCATGCTGTCCCTTACCTCCTGGGCGGTCACTGGAGAAGTAAAGTGTCCTTCCGTCCGGTGTAACGGAAGGCTGGGTTTCGCGATAGGATGAATTAACTTTTTTTCCCAGGTTCCTGGGCATGGTCCATCGGTCCCCTTCTTTAATGGAGTAATATAAATCACATCGACCCAGGCCATCTTTCCGGTTGCAGGCAGTAAAGATCATCAGACGGCCGTCGCCTGAAAGGGTTTGAGCACCTTCATTATCCCCTGTATTTAATGGGCTCCCCGCATTTTTCATATCCCCCCAACCGTCTTGCCGCCAATGGCTGATGAAAAAATCCTCCTGGACTTTCTTCATGAATTCATCACTGTGGATGAGCCGTGTGATCATCAGGATTTGCTCATCAGCGGAAAGACTCGGCCAGTATTCATCATTAATAGTATTCACGGCAGGGCCCAGATTGACCGGTATAAAATCTACAGGATGCTGCACGGCCTGGATGGAAAAAGTGCAGCGGGCAATGCCTTCTTTTGCTTTCTCTGCATGAGCGATATTGCCTGTTGAAAGGGATAGGAATTTGTTATAGTCGGCCATTGCTTCTTCATACATACCTTCTCTATACTCCAGATTCGCTTTTTTAATGAATCCAAAGGGATAATAATTATCCTGCAAGACAAGTCCCTTGCCATAAGTGTCAATGGCCTTCAAGGGCTGGCTGGTATCTTCGTAAAGTTCCGCCAGTACCAGGTAGGCCTCAATAAAGGCAGGATCGGCATCTATGGCTTCGAGAAAAAGTCCCTCAGCGGTAATGTACTGCTGCATGGTATATTGCTGAAGCGCTTTATTATAGGCATCGATAGCTTTCTTTGATTTTGTGGTGACCTGTTCCTGGCCACTGAGGTGGAAAGGGCAGCACAGTATGCCTGCCAGCACAAAAACCACCAAAGGCTGTTTCAAACGCGTAACAATCTTCCCCACTGCTAATAGATAATGAATTTCTCCTGCAGGATCACATGCTGGTCTTTGATGATGATAAAATACATACCGGCGGTATACTGACTGATATCCAAATTGATATGCGCCGCTTCAACTTTGGAAGTATATAAAACCTTGCCCGAAGCATTGGCCAGGTAGAGGGTGTAAGGTTGAGTGGCTGCAGAATAATATACACTTACTTTTTCTTTGGCGGGGTTGGGGACTATCCTGAAATTTGATTCCCGTTGTGCGGGCCGGGTCTGGGTCACCTCGGTAACCTCAAGCAGCAGCCAGTGCCTGGGATCCACGGTTATTCCGGTGACTTCGCCGGGCAGGAAGATCTTCCAGGTGTTAAAGCTGTTGGTTTGCCTGAGTGTTATCATTGTATCCCGGCTGTTAAAGGTGATTTTAAATTCCAGGGGCACGGTGAAAAGGGGTGTGACGGCAGACACCGTTTGCAATGAATTGATGATGAGTGTGTCGGTTTGCTGGTTCCAACTGATGGAGTGAATGGGATAACCTTCTCCAAAATACCACTGTTCAAAAAACGCGGTAAAGTCTTTACCCGTAATGTTTTGCAGATGATTCCTGAAATCAAGTCCGGAGGCTTCGCCGTTCCTGTATTGTTGCAGAAAGGTGGCCAATGCTTCATAAAAAAGGCTGTCATTGCCCACTTCCTGGCGGATCATATGGATGATGGCAGCCCCCTTGTTATAGGTAAGCCGGTAATCAAAAATCCTGTCCTCATCTTGTGCCATGTTTTCAGGAACATAAACACTGCCGTCGGGCTTGGATTTGACATTTTCCTGGACATCAGTGATCCAAAGTTCCGCCATAGCCTGAGATTTGAGATGCTGGTTGGAAATATACTCGCAGTATGAAGCAAAGCCTTCGTTGATCCAGATGTCCTGCCAGGTACTGCAGGTGACATAATTGCCAAACCACTGGTGTGCCAGTTCATGTGCAACCAGGATGAAATAGAAGTTGACCAGCGTGGTCATGGTCTGGTGTTCCATGCCTCCGCCCAGGGGGGCTACACAGTGTCCGTATTTTTCATTTTCAAAGGGATAACTGCCGAATAGATCCGCATAAAGCCGGATCAGGTCACCAGTGATATCAATGGCCTGCTTATTCTGTTCAAAATATACGGGATTATTGTAAATGTAATTCTGTACCAGGAGGGAGTCGCTTTCATTTTCGTTTTTTACATAAAAGCTATAATCCATGTAATCTCCCACTGCAAAAGAAATCAGGTAATAAGCAATGGGGTACCTCGATTTCCATTCGTAGCGGACACGGTCTGCCGGCAGTGATACCCGGGCAGTGAGCAAGCCATTGGAGCCGGCTTTCAGGATGCTGTCAGTGCTTAAAAATACATAAACCGAATCGGCTTTGTCAGTGAGGTCCTGTTTGCACGGAAACCAGTTCATGGCGGAGAAGGGCTCAGATAGTGTCCATGTTATGCGCTTGTTCCAGGAACTATTGAATTTATTGTAAATGCCCGAATAGGAGCCGGTGTTTTTACCCAGGCCGTGGTAATAAATACGGATGGTTTCCAGGGTTCCGGTAGCGGCTGCACTGGCAAGATTGGCCTGCAGAGCATTTTTGCTGTGCACAAATTGCAGCTTTTGACCGCCAGCAAAGACGGAATCTGTCTGAAGGGCATCGGAAAGATCAAAGACTACCTGCTCCAAGGAGGGCACCCGGGATTCAAGAAGGATGTCAGTATATCCCTGGATGTAAGTGGAACTGTCACTTACCTGCAGGTTGAGATGATAGAATTTAACATCATACTGTCCAGTGGGATTACGTCCGGTATATTCAGTTGGAAAATCGGCAGCACGACTGCACAGGGTGCCGTCAATAAAATGGACCAGCAGGCCTATCAGGATAATCCTCAAGGTTTCTTTCATAATCCCAGGGGAAAAGAATTCTTATATAAAGGTAGCCAAATTTGTTTTAAAAAAAAGATCCCGGCCAGAACACCGGGATCCAACACCCAAAACTAATAAACCCTATCTGACAAAAACCTATCTTAAATGCTTTTTTAATGGATGATTTGAACAATTTCCCGGTACAAATTTACGGTCAACCTGGGTACTTGTTCCTGTATAAAGCGGTGATTTGCATCATAATAGACAGGTGATAGTTGTCATATATTTCATTGTCTTCGCCTGCAACATGTTGTAAATGCCAGCCAGTTATGATTTTTTAACACTTAACGTCGTTCAATGTTCTCAAAGAACTTACAAAATCATTAATTTTACGATACAAATGCCCGGCTTAATGAATGAAACCGTTCTTAACCTTGCCATTCGCACCGCAGTTTTATTAAAATCAGGTCATCAGGGTTCCAACGGAGTCACCGAATCAGGCCCCATTTTCCGGTATTTTGCCAAACTCGGTATAAATTCGGAGGATGCCGGGCAGGTTTTCAGCATCAGATATACTGAAAAGCTGGCTGTTGATTTGTGTTTGGAAATCAACAATACACTGCGCTTTACTGAAAAGGTATACCTTGTGCTCCTGGTGCTCGACTGCTTATTGGGGATGCACGACGCCCCGGGGTTTCAGGAACTGCTGAACCGTATTTTCAATTGTATCGGGATTGACAATACCCTGATCGAACGGTTCCGGGAATTTCTCAATCAGGATGATCCTTCCTCTGTGAACAAAAAGGAGTACCTGCTGCTATCGCCCCGCAATACATCTCAGGACGACATGCTTGAAGGCCGCTGGATCGAGGATCATGCCCCCCGGGCAAAAACCAGTGCTGATACTTATGAGGTGGAGGAACTGAACAGCCACCTCCTGGTGATGTTTGTTGACCAGATCAAAACTTACGTGATCCGCTGCCTGAACAAAACAGGAAGGCTTTTTGACCAGGATATTGAAAACCAGGGCAACTTCCGGCTGCTGGGTCCCGGCAGTATACTGACTCTGAAGGGTGTACCGGTGGTTACCTTCTCGGATTTAAAATCTAAATTTCTTCACGTTTACGATAAAGGCGAGATCAGCCTGACTATCGACCAGGTAGAGTATCGCCGGGCAAAGGGGATCAGAGATGTACATGCCTTTTCTGCCTGTGAAACAACAGGACAGCTCATCGGTATCATTGGGCGTGAAGGCGTTGGGAAAAGCACATTGTTAAAGCTTCTGGCCGGTAAGATAAAGCCCGATTCAGGTAGAATTGCTATTAACGGATATGAACTGTGGCGCAACAAGTATCTGCTGAAAGGCATTATCGGCTATGTACCGGAGGAAGATCTGCTCTTCGAAGAACTTACCGTAACAGACAACCTCACCCTAACCGCAAGGCTTTATTACAGTCACCTGGGCAAGAAAGAGATTGATGCCAAGGTTAATGCGGTTCTGAGCAAGCTCGATCTGCTTGAACTGAAACACGTGGTGGTGGGGAATGCAATGAGTAAAAGCATCCAGCCCGGGCAGCGCAGGATGATCAACATTGCCCTCGAACTGCTGCGCGAACCGCAGATCCTTCTGGTAGACAATGCCCTTTCGGGTCTGGGGATGTCGGATGCCTCCAAAGTGATCAAGATCCTGCATGATTATTCCTTTTCAGGCAACCTGGTAATTACCACCATCAGCCAGGCCGACAGCAGCACTTTCGTACTGTTTGACAAGATCTGGGTGTTTGATGAAGGCGGTCGGGCCGTTTTCAACGGATCTGTCAAGGATGCCCCTAAATACCTGCTCCAGAAACTTAAACTCTCACCACAGGGAATGGACAACATCGATCCTGCACAATTGCTGGATCTGGTAAACTACCGCCTTCCGGATAAGGAAGGCCAGGTTTGGAAACGGGTCATGGAACCTGCGGACTGGCATGATGCATATATGCGGGAACAGATTCTGAAGGAAAATGTCATTCCCGAAAAATCGCTGCTACCGGCCAGGATTCTCAAAATACCGAACCTGGAAATTCAATTGCTGATCTTTTCCATCCGAAATTTCAAATGTAAATTTTCCCGGATGAACGCGGTTATAAGGGCCCTGCTTACTGGTCCCGCACTGGCCCTGCTGGTTTCCCTCCTGTTCAGGTTCAGCGGCCAGGGGCAGTATGAATTTCTACAGAACGTCAACATTCCCTCCTACCAGTTTATCAGTGTGATCATCGCGATTTTCCTGGGCCTTATTCTGAGCGCCGATGAAATTATTCGGGAAAAGAACATCCTGGAAAAGGAGGAATACCTGGAATTCAGCCGTTTCAGTTACCTGAATTCGAAAATTCTCTACCTATTCCCGGTTGTTGCCCTGCAAACCCTGCTTTACGTGGGTACCGGCAACCTTATTCTCGGGTTAAAGGGATTGTTCTGGGTATACTTCCTGGTTTTATTCAGCGCTGCGTGCTTCGGCATACTCCTCGGGCTGGTGTTTTCCTCAAGCATGCGCAGCAAAAGCTACCTGCACAAGGGCGTTCTTCCTCTGGTAATCACCCTGCAGCTGCTGCTGGGGGGAGGATACATATCCTATGATCAGCTGAACCTGGGTAAAAACAAATACACACCCTTGCTGGGTGATCTTATGGTATCCAAATGGGGGTATGAAGCGCTGGCTGTGGAGCAATTCAAGGACAATCCTTATGAAAAACTGGTGTATAATACCAACAAAGAGATTGAAAGGGCCTCATTTTATCTCTTCCAGGTGATCCCAAAACTTGAGGAAACGCTTACTTTATGCCGTAATACCACGCACGAGGACAGCGCCCGTTATTACACCACACTGTTGCAGCATGAACTGTTAAAGATTGCTTCCTACCCTGATGTTTTCCCCTTTGAATACGCCGGCAAAGTTTCGGAGATTTGGAAGAATGAATCACTGCTGCAGGAAACTTCCGATTATCTCACTTATCTCGGCATATTTTTCTATGACCATTACGAAAGCCTTGTGCAGAAGAAAAGCCAACTCGTGGAGAACCTCAAGGATTCCATTGGCAGTCAGAAACTCGATGAACTCCATAGCACCTATCATAATTACGCCCTGGAAGAAATCGTTACGAACAGCAAGGCCAGCTTCAATTACTATATTACCGGCGGTGAAATTGTCCCGGTCAGGGGTGCTGTTTACCAGGATCCCGTCTCCAATTTCGGACGCACCCGCCTGTTTTGTCCCTTTAAATTGCTCAACGGACAGAAAACCGATACTTTATGGTTCAACGTATCCTTCATCTGGCTGCTTACAGCCATCTGTTATTTGCTGGTGCTATTCAACGCCAATAACATGATCCGATACCTGTTTCAGCTGAAATAGCCTTTTACCACCCCGGCAATGTAAAGCACATAGTATTTTCCGTGTTAAAATTGCAACCCTGCAGCGTGATGCAGAGTAAAAACAAACAATAATCATTTATAACAAGGAGTTGCGATGGACAGGTATTTCAGGAGATTCATGCTGGTGGCGGGATTGTTTGCGGGATTTGCCCTTTTTTACCGGTTTATTCCGGCTGAGCAAATGGACAGTCGTGCCCTCAGATTCAGGGATACCAGGGCAGATCCCGAATTCCTGCAGGCCCCTTCTGATTGGGTGGATTCAGTATTGAATTCGCTGACTCTGGAACAGCGGATTGCCCAAATGATCATGGTAGCAGCCTATTCAAACAATAAAGACCGGAATGAAGCTGAAGTGGCCAAACTGGTAAAGGACCAGAAAATAGGCGGCCTGGTCTTTTTCCAGGGAACACCTTGCAAACAGGCGGAACTGACCAATTATTACCAATCCCTGGCTGCCACGCCACTCCTCATTGCGATGGATGCAGAGTGGGGTCTGGCCATGCGGCTTGACAGTACGATCCGTTATCCGCGACAGCTCATGCTGGGAGCCATCGAAGATGAAAGGCTGATATTTGATATGGGCACACAGATTGCATTGCAGTTAAAACGCTTGGGTGTTCATGTTAATTTTGCCCCGGTAACCGACCTCAATAACAATCCCGATAATCCAGTCATTAACAGCCGTTCCTTCGGTGCCGATCTGGTTTCGGTCACCCGGAAAGCTCTGTTCTATATGATTGGATTGGAGAATAACGGAATACTTGCGGTGGCCAAGCACTTTCCTGGCCATGGTGATACCGATACCGATTCTCATGAGGAAATTCCGGTTCTCAATCATTCCCGTAACAGGCTGGACAGCCTGGAATTGTTTCCATACAGAGAATTGATATACAATGGATTGTCAGGTGTGATGGCCGCTCATCTCCATGTTCCTGCCCTGGATGACCGCCCGGATATTCCCGCTTCATTTTCAGCCCTGGTAATCGATTCCCTGCTTAAAAAAGAACTGGGATTCAAAGGCCTGGTCTTTTCCGATGCCCTCAGTATGAAAGCGATTACCCGGCTGTACAAGCCTGAAGAGGCTGCAGAAATGGCCTTTATTGCAGGCAATGACGTGTTGCTGATGCCAGAGGATGTGCCCGATGTGATCGACAACCTGGCCAAAATGGTCAGGCACGGGAAGATCGGCCGAGAGATTGTAGACCGGAGATGCAGGAAAATCCTGGCTGCCAAGTATTGGGCCGGACTGAACCAATATAAGCCCGTTGACCTTCACAACCTCCAGGCTGATCTCAACAAGCCGGAATACGTCCTGTTGCAGCGGCAGCTCACAGAATCCGCCCTCACCCTGCTCCAGAACCGTAACAGGATAATACCGCTGCGGCACCTCGATACCCTCAGGGTGGCGGCCCTGGCTTTCAGTGACCGGCACGATTCGGTCTTCCAACAGACGCTTGGATTGTATATGCCTGTAAAATGCTTCGGACTTAAAGGGAATGGTCCGGAAAACACCGACAGCATTTTCAACCTGTTGAAACAATATAACCTGTTGATAGTCAGTATTCATTCCAATGACCCAAGCCCGCTGCAGCATTACGGTGTAAGCAGCCGAACCATTGGGCTGATCGATTCCCTTTCATCCCGGCACAATGTGATTCTCAGTCTTTTCGCCAATCCATACCTGCTGGACCGGTTTACCAGGCCTGAACAGCTGAGGTCGGTTCTGGTTTCCTTTGAAAACTCGGCCATCACCCAGGAACTGGCAGCCCAGGCCATCTTCGGCGCCACGGATATACGTGGCGGTTTGCCGGTCTCTCTGAAGCAATGGCCTGATTTACAAGCGGGTATTCATGTAAATGGACTGGAAAGACTGAAATTCACCATTCCGCTGGAAGCAGGCATGAGCGCTGATACACTGGCAGGCATTGACCCGATCATACAGGCTGCCATTGATAACCAGGCCATCCCGGGATGTCAGCTCCTGGTGGCCAGGAAAGGCAGGGTGATTCTGAACAGGACTTATGGCACACAGGTCTACGGGGAGAAACGCCCTGTGCGCCCCAATGATTTATACGATCTTGCCTCAGTGACCAAGGTCGCAGCTACTACGCAAGTTGTTATGCGACTGACAGATGAAGGATGCATTGACATCAACCAGAAACTTTCCGCCTATCTGCCCTACCTGGAAAACAGCAACAAGAAAGATCTCCTGATCAAGGATATCCTCCTGCACCAATCGGGCCTGTTGTCTTTCATCCAGTTTTACTTTTCCACCATGGAGCCTGTTTTCAGAAATCAATCCCTCATCAGCACTACACTAACGGATAACAATCCGCTGAAAATCGGTATGGGTCAATATCTCAACCGGTATACCCGCTTTAAGGATGACATCATTGCCGATCGGTACTCCGCCAATTTCCCGTATAAAGTTGCCAACAACATGTATATCATTAAATCATGGCCCGATAGCATGTATAAGGGGATTGCTGATTCAAAACTAGGTCCGGTGAAAGAATATGTTTACAGCGACCTTGGTTTTATACTGATGAAACAGTTGACGGACAGCATCACCCATGTATCATTTGAGAAATACCTCGATTCGGTCTTTTACAGGAAACTGGGGGCGGGCCATTTGTGCTTCAATCCGCTCGAACGGTTCAGCGCCGGGGAGATTGCCCCTACAGAAAACGACCAGTTATTCAGGATGCAAAAGATCCGTGGCTATGTTCATGATCCACGGGCCGCCATGTTCGGCGGCATTGCCGGTCATGCCGGTTTGTTCGGGAATACCGTCGACCTGGCCAAACTGCTGCAGATGTTGCTGAATGGCGGGGAATACGCTGAGGAACGATATCTTTCTCCCGAAACCATTGAGCTTTTTACCAGGGACCGGCTTGGCATCGCGGGCAGCCGGCGGGGTCTGGGGTGGGACAAGCCTGAGCCCGACCCTGCCAAACCCGGCCCTGCATGCCTGTCGGCATCTTCTGTCAGCTACGGTCACACCGGTTTTACAGGTACCATAGTGTGGGTGGATCCTGAATACGACCTGATCTACATCTTCCTGTCCAACCGCGTAAATCCCGATGCAGCCAACAATAAACTGCTGGAAACAAATGTCCGTACCGAGGTTCAGCAAGTAGTATACAATGCCATTCTGAATAAATAGTGAGTTTACCGGATAATTCTCTGTTGTTACCTGCTAAAAAGGGGCAATACCAGGAGTAGCAAGGATAAACCAACCATGATGATTACAGCACTCCAACCGATGATATTATTAGTGGGTCTGTTAACATGCTTTCCCATAATTTTCTTGTTGTTAATCAACAGAATCATACAAACCAAAACCACAGGCAAAAGTATGCCATTAATTACCTGAGACCATAACGAAATAGGGATAAGCGGTGCATTGGGAATCAAAATAATAGCAGCAGCAAGAACTAAAATAAAGGTATAAAGCGTATAGAACTCCTTGGCTTCGCCCCATTTTTTATCAATACCTGCCTCGAATCCAAATGCCTCACATACATAAAAAGCAGTAGCCAGCGGCAATATTGTGGCCGAAAAAATGGAAGCAATAAAAAGTCCGAAGGCAAACACCTGGGATGCAAGTTCCCCCGCAAGCGGTTTTAAGGCCATGGCTGCGTCTTTTGCTTCATTAATCTGGATCCCGTTTTCATGCAAGGTGGAGGCACATGCCACTATAATAAAAAAGGCAACCACTACGGTAACCACACAACCTACAACAATATCGATGATGGAATACTTATATTGCTTCATTTTCAGGCCTTTCTCAATTACCGAGGCCTGCATATAGAATTGCATCCACGGAGCAATGGTGGTGCCTATAATACCAATTACCATGGCAAGACTCTGGCTGTTTATATTGATCTCGGGGTGAATAACAGAATGCCCGATTTCGCTCCAGTGCGGTTTGCCCATAATGGCCGAAACCACATACATCAATAACGATAAGCTGAAAAGCAAAAAAATGCGTTCTGCAATTTTATACGTTCCTTTAACAACCAGAAACCAAACCAGAAAACCAACAATGGGCACGGAAATGTATTTACTTACACCGAAGACTTCCATGCTTCCGGCAACTCCGGCAAATTCCGTTGTGGTGTTGCCAATATCGGCAATAAGCAAACCAATGATTATGAAGAAAGTAACCTTAACTCCAGCATTTTCACGAATAAGATCCGCAAGGCCCTTGCCTGTAACGATTCCCATTCGGGCATTCATTTCCTGAATAACCACCAGAACGATAAAGGAAGGGATGAGTGTCCATAAAAGATTATATCCATATACTGCACCGGCAACGGAGTACGTGGTAATACCCCCGGCATCGTTATCAACGCTGCCAGTGATTATTCCAGGGCCCAAAATGGCCAAAAACAATGCAATCCGGCCAAAAAATGCTTTTCGGTTTCTAAACATGATTAAAGGTTATTTATTCATTCTACGCCTGTTAATCAGATCTTCAATAACATCATCAATAACAACCATACCCTGCAATACCTCGTTGCTATCAACAACCGGAATTGCCAGCATGTTATACTTTGAAATATTCTCGGCAATCTCATCAATTTTCTGATAGTCGTGCAAGTGAATGGGAGCAGGTTTCATAATTTGATTGATCCTTGCATCCGGCGGAGAGATAACAATATCTCTGAGAGAAAAAGTTGCCAGTAATAAATCATTCTCGTCAGTGACAAAAAGATTGTATAAAGTTTCGGCATCGGGCTTTTTTTCCCTCAGTTCATTTAGGACCTCCTCAATGGTTTTGTTTGCATTGAATGATAATATTTCAGTAGACATGATACTGCCCACAGAATTTTCGGGATAATCGAGTAAATCCCTGACCTCCTGTGAGACATCTTCTTCCATTTCATTCAGCAGCAGTTCAGCTTTTTCGTCTTCCAGATTATCCAGAATATCTGCCACCTCGTCTGCCGGCATCTTGTCCAATACATCAGCTGCTTTTTCAATCGGAAGACTTTCGAGTATATGCACCTGTGCGTCGGTTTCGAGTTCTTCAAGCACGTCTGCTGCTTTTTCTTCATCGAGTGCTGAAAACACCTCAGCACTGGCCTTTCTGCCTAAATCTTCAATAATGTCAGCCAAATCGGAAGGATGCAGGGTTTGAAGTTTAGAGTAGCTCTTTGACAGTTTAATATTCAGATTTGAAAAATCAATGGCCTCAATATCTTCCCAGAGAATGAATTTGGCCGGAATTCTAATTCCGAAAAGTGATAATATGAATTTAAAAGGTTTGACAATCCCGATTCTCCTCAATAATCCCTCAACGCCAATGTCAACAGCTACAGCAAAGGTGCCGGTGGTTAAGGAAACCAGGCGGACATCATTTACACGAACCAGTTTTCGGCCGTGCAGGTCAACAATTTGCTTATCCAGGATGGAATCAACCATATAAAGGTTATTGTTGATGCTTTCGTTGGATAATTCAATGAGCTGGTTGCATATGACCTTTATTTTTCCCTTAATCTTCTCAATATGAAAAAATTGAAAAGAATAGAATGCAAACTGATTGTTAAGTTTAATCTTGATGCCAGTAACAGGAACATGCCCTGCAGAAGGACTTGAAGGATCGGTTTCAACCAATAAATCCTTTACAATACCAACGAATTTCCCATGGGTATCAAATATCCTTTTCCCGATTACACGGCTTAAATAAAATGTGGTGAATGTGGTCATATGCACCTCCTTGCTTTTTGATATAGTAAGGAGTGCATCCAAATGATCGGTTTCCTTGCTATATCAGGTTAAAAATTAATATACTCGCAGGGCCATCGTCCATTTTGCAAATGATATTGGTTTGCGGCATAAAAGTAAGTTTTTTGTTTTAAGAAACAAAAAATAAATAGCTATCTTCAGCCATCACAATCAAATTCTGAAAGTATGAATCCCAAGATTCGTGTTGGTGTTTTGTCCTATGGTATGTCGGGCAGGGTTTTTCACGCCCCCATCCTGCATGTCCTGCCGGGGTTTGAAATGGTCAAGATCATGCAGCGCTCGGCCAGCGATGCCCTCGACCGCTATCCATATGTGAAAATTGTAAGAAATACCGGAGACATCTTTAACGATCCAAATATTGACCTTGTACTGGTGAATACCCCCGATCATACTCATTTCGAATTTGCCTGCGCTGCTCTTGAGTCCGGGAAGCATGTTGTGGTGGAGAAGCCCTTTGTGCAGGAGATTGATGAAGGTGAAAAGCTGATAGCGCTTGCCCGTAAAAAGGGAAAGATTCTTACTGTGTTTCAAAGCCGCCGTTGGGAAGGGGATTTTCTCACCATCCGGAAGATCATAGACAATAAACTTCTGGGGCGTTTGGTAGAATATGAAGCGCATTTCGACAGGTTCCGTAACTTCGTAAGAGAATCCTGGAAGGAAAAACCCGAAAGCAAGACGGGTACCCTCTATAATCTGGGCTCTCACCTGATAGACCAGGCCCTGGTGTTGTTTGGTATGCCTGCTGCGGTTTTTGCCGACATCAGGAAGCAGCGTACCGGTTCCCTGGTGGATGACCTTTTCGACCTGAGCCTCATCTATCCTGAGGTGAAGGTCACCCTAAAGGGCAGTTACCTGGTCCGGGAACCGGGTCCGCGCTACCTGGTGCATGGAACCGAAGGCTCTTATGTTAAATATGGCGTTGATCCGCAGGAAGAAGCCCTCAATAAGGGACGCTATCCTAACGAGGATGATTGGGGACGCGAAAGCAAAGACCAATGGGGGATACTGAATACTACGGTCGACGGACTGCATTTTCGGGGACCCGTGGAAACACTTCCCGGCTGTTACCAGGATTTTTATAATTCCTTATATGATACCGTTGTTCTCGGACGTGAACTGGCAGTCAAACCGGAAGAATCCCTCAATGTTATCCGGATTATACGCGCTGCGTTTGAAAGCTATGAGAAGAGGTGCGCAATCTTTACGAAGTAAGCCACTTTTTCCAGGGAAGTGATCATGTCAAATTCCTCAAGGTAAACTTCATCAGGAACGCTCAGGTTTACCGTGGTGAAATTCAGAATACCCTTGATACCGGATGATACGAGGGCCTTTGCCATTTGTTGCGCGGCATCTGCAGGAACCGTCAGCAAAGCTACTGCAATATTCCGGGAATGGATGATTTCCCGAAGCCGGTCCACCGAATAGCAATCCACCAAAGAGGTCGCAGCTCCGATTTTCTTCGGATCAATGTCAAATGCTGCCAGAATTCTTAGCTTGGGACGGCGGTTCACCAGATAAGCCGATATCGCTTTTCCCAGGTTGCCATAACCCACCACGGCGAGGTTCATGACATCAGAGGGATCCATGATCCCGGCTATTACGCCGATGAGCTCGCGGATGTTATACCCTTTCCTGCCCTGACTGGCATAACCGATAAACATGATATCCCGCCTCACCTGCACGGCAGTGATGTTATGCATCCCGGCAAGTTCATGGGAATAGATGTGGGTCTTGCCTTCTTCGAGGCAACGGTTCAGGGTTCTCCGGTACTCGCTTAAGCGTTCAATGGTTTTTTCAGGAAGGCTTTTCATAAGCTCAGCGTTATTGTAAAAGCTAAAATACGAAAAATTGCGGATTACATGTTCATACAATTAATTGTAGGGGTTTCAATCTTTTTTATCTTTACACCCATATTGAAATTACACAATGAACAACCGCCGCGAAATTATCATTTGTCTTGGAAGTTCTTGTTTCGCCAGAGGGAATAAAAACCTGCTCAGAATCATTCAACGTTATATTAACCAGCGCGGGCTTGCAGAAAAGGTTTTTTTCAAGGGAGACCATTGTTTTGGCGATTGCAGCATCGGCCCCAACATTAAGATTGGCGGTAAGGTGTACAATCAGGTAAGTGAGGAGAACATTCATAATATCCTATCCGATGCACTTCATGACCTAATAAAGTAAAGGAGGAACTGATTTGGACCCATTAGTTGCACTGGACAAAGAAAAATGTACTATATGCTATGCCTGTGTAAGATCTTGTCCGGTAAAGGCCATTCACGTGCACGCAGCAGGCAGCACCCCTGAATTAAACATCAACAAATGCATCGGCTGCGGCGACTGCCTGATGGTGTGCGGTCCGAAAGCTATTTCCTACCGGAGTTCTATCGAGACGACACGCACTTTGTTTGAATCCGGCGAGGTTATCACAGCCATTCTTTCCCCCAGCATCTCAGCTGAATTCGATGATATCTCAGATTACCGGAAACTGGTGACCATGATCAAGGCACTGGGCATTCATTTTGTACATGAGGTTTCTTTTGCGGTGGATATGCTGGCTTATAAGTACCTGAGTTTGCTCAATGATTTCAAGGGCAGGTATTATATCAGTTCTAATGATCCCATTGTCGTTTCCTATATTGAAAAATACCGTCCCAACCTGATCAGCAACCTCGCTCCACTGGTATCACCCATGATCGCGCTTACAAAGGTGGTCCGCGCCATCCACGGTCCGGACACCCGGGTGATCTATGTAGGCCCGGAGATCGCCACCAAGGATGAAGCGCTGAAATACGACGATGACGGACGGGTTGATGCCGTCATCACTTTTGAGGAATTGCGGAAGCTTTTCAAAGAATACAATATTGATGAATCCAACCTGGAATATTCCAACATCGACGCCCCATTGAGTTATAAAGGATCTCTCTACCCGCTGAGGAATGGTTTTGCCCAGGCTGCCGATATGGATGAAAACCTACTGACAGCCAGTATGTTATCCATTAATGGCAAGAAGGAAATGTTTGATGCCATAACGGAATTTGAAAACAATATCGCCACCATCCAGCGCCATTTCTGTATCAGCTTTGGAAACGGACTTGACGGTCCAGGCCTCACCAAGAGGGGAAATCGTTTCTATAAGGAATACCAGGTGATTCGTTATGCCAACAAGCGGTTGCAGAATTTCTTCCGGGTGGAATGGTATGATGATCTCCAGCGTTACCTGACACTTGATTTAGCGCGCACTTTTACAACAGATGATCAGAGGCTGCCGGCCCCCTCAAGGGAAAGAATCACAGAGATCCTGAATGAAATGGGTATCTCTGAAAGCGACAGCATGGGTTGCCTGCAATGTGGCTATGACAGCTGCAATGATTTTGCCATTGACCTGGCCAACGGACTAACCGTCCCTGAAATGTGCATCTCCTATGCCATGAAAAGCAGTACACAGCATGAGGAATCACTGCATGAGCTAAATGAAAAATTGGCACAGGCCCGCAAAGCGCTCCGGGAGTCGGAGGAAAAGACCAGGATCGAAAAGGAAGGTGCCAGGCAGGCATCCGAATTCACCAATGCCATGCTGGAGAAGCTGAGGGCGGGGGTAGTGATTGTCGACAACATGCTGAAGGTGGTTAAGGCAAATACCACCTTTTCCACCATCCTGGGTGAGGAAGCGGTGCAGATCAATGAGGTGATACCCGGACTGGCAGGGGCTGACCTGAACCGCCTGGTACCGGGCAATTTCATCAATCTGTTCTCCTACGTGCTGAGCGACAATGAAAGCATTGAGAACCGGGACATTAAGATCGGAGATAACCTGCTGAACGTATCCATCTTCCCGATCGTGAAGGGTAAGGTGGCTGGTGGCATTGTCCGGGATATGAGGGCACCCGAAGTGCAACGTGCAGAGGTCATCAACCGGATTACGGAAGTTATCGACAGGAACCTGGAAATGGTGCAGAAAATTGGCTTCCTGCTGGGCGAAGGGGCAACCGACATTGAGCACATGCTCAATTCCATTATCGAATTTTACAAAGGGGAAAGTAAAAAACTCAACAGTTAGCCATGGGCGAGGATTTTTTTGTGGAGGTGGATTACCAGCAAAAAAGCTATGAAGGTCAGCGGATCTGCGGGGATATTTTTCTTTCCAGCAAGGTAAAGGAGGAAAACAGGATCGTGGTTGCGTTGTCCGACGGCATGGGACATGGCGTGAAGGCCAGCGTTCTGGCTACACTTACCGCCACCATGGCCGTTAATTTCACCAAGGAGCATAAGGAACCCGAAAGAACAGCGGAGATCATCATGAAAACCCTGCCCGAGTGCAGTGAACGGAAAATGAACTATTCCACCTTTACCATCATTGATATAGAGCAAAGCAACAGGGTCACCATCCTGGAATATGAAAACCCCGAAAGTATCCTGATCCGGGAACGCAAGATTATGAAGCCGGAATGGAAGAATATTGTACCGGCAGGAGATACCAATTGCGGCAAGAAGATCCGTCTGTGTTCATTCACACCCCTTAAGGGCGACCGGATTGTATTCGTCACTGACGGTGTAGCACAGTCGGGCTTGGGTACACCCCGCTTCCCCTTTGGCTGGGGGATTGACAATGTCGGTCGATTTGCCATCGACATGATCAGGCAATATCCCCAGATTTCAGCGCGCGACCTTGCCGGAAAGATCCTGAACATGGCCTACCGCAATGACGGCTTTCAGTCAAAGGATGATACTACCTGCGGCATCATTTATTTCCGGGAACCCCGGGAACTGCTTATCTGCACCGGACCGCCGTATAATCAGGAGGATGATCCCAAACTGGCCGCAGAGGTCAGTGAGTTTAAAGGCAAAAAGATTGTTATGGGGGCCACTACGGGTGATATCATTTCCCGGGAGCTCAACCTGAAAATTGAGGACGTCTTTAAATTTGAGGATCCTGATCTCCCGCCTATTAATGTTATGGAAGGTGTGGACCTGTTTACAGAAGGCATCCTGACCCTGAATAAGGTCGAAAAGTTACTGAAAGCTTTCAATCCCAATACCACCAAGCTGGGCAGGGGACCTGCCGATGAGATTGTAAAGCTGATCCTGGAAAGCGATGCCATCAAGATCATCATTGGCACCAGGATCAACATTGCGCACCAGGACCCACACCTGCCCGTGGAACTTGAAATCCGGCGCACGGTGGTAAACCGCATCGTCCAGATCCTGGAGGAAAAATTTCTGAAAAAGGTGATTGTGAGTTATATATAGACCTTTTCAGCTATGAATAGGTAATACAACAGGGAAGCCGGATGCCTTTTAAATCCGAAAAGTTCAATCTCTTCGATTAATTTCTTTTATAAAAATTGGATTTTACAGGAAAGCTTATTATTTTATAATCATGGATCCTGATTAAAATCTAATCATGTGAACTAAATTATTAAGGAGGTACTATGACAAAAACATCTGAAACGGAATCTATTTGCTGTCCGGAATTCAATCCCGCTCCATGGGATGACAAAATCCTGGAATGGGAAAACAAAAAGTTTATCAAAGACAAGGTATTTACGCTGTTTTTCATGCCCATGAATTTTGGTGCTGTCATGAAGCGGCTGGATGCAAGGGTGAAAGAAGCCGGGGCAGCGATACCCGACTGGCTTTGTCTGTCCGATCATACCTCACGTTGGAATATGGACCTTTATCTGGCTGTGGATCATGAAATATCAGGTACGGAGAATGTTGCACTGAACGGTAAGTTTTACAGCAAGGTTTATGAAGGCCCATATCAGGATACCGGAAAGTGGTGCAAGGACTATGAGGAACTGGCTAAATCGAAGGGCTTCAATATCAAAAAGTGGTTCATGTGGTACACCACTTGTCCAAAATGCGCTAAGAAGTACGGAAAGAATTATGTGGCCATTGTGTCGCAGGTGGAATAACAGATGATCATGCCAGATATGTTGTTACAGTTTCCGGATCACCTGAAGGTATAGATTTGGTGAACCAACCAGCGGATTGATTTGTTATTGGGTGGTGATGCAAAAGGATTGAAACATGAACCATCTAATGAAGAAATCATGAATATTGAAAAATCAATAAATATTAGCAGGAGTCCGGCAATCATATTTGATTATCTCAAATATACCAGGAACCAGGATAGTTTTAGCGTGTGGAACATGACAGACCCGGAAATGAAAAAGGAATACAAAGGAACGGATGGTACTGTGGGTTTTATTTATCGATGGGACAGCACCAATAAAACTGTCGGAGCAGGCGAGCAGGAAACCACTAGCATTGAAGAAGGAAAGAGAATTGTTTTTGCCTTAAGGTTTTTCAGGCCCATGCAAAATACCGGCATTTCGGCCTTTGAAATTACCGGTACAGGGGAGGGGACTTCCCTGGTGCGTTGGATATTTGAAAGCCCTTCAAAATTTCCCATGTCATTATTTTCACCCATATTCAAAAGATTGCTGGGCAAAGATCTCGAAAAGGGACTCCTGAATCTAAAAGTCATTTTAGAAGAAAGATGATGTTGCTCGTTGATCAATAATCTTCGGCCAGAATAATAACACGCAACCATTTGTAGCATATTTGCATCTAACCGAATATGAAAAAAGCATTTCCCTGCTTCCTCTTAATGCTGTTGCTGGCCTGTGAACAAAGAGAAGACATCCCTCCCAGGCTGTATCCTGAAAAATACAACGATTCCCTCAATACGGAGTTTAACACCAGGATCCTGGAAGGTTACTTTGTGACTGCGGTTGCGTTCGACCAGCTTGGCAATGCCTGGATCGGAACTTTTTCCCAGGGATTGATCAAATACAACCCGCAGGAAACCGTTGTGTATGATACCTCGAATTCCGTAATTCCAGGAAGTCCCATCTGGGATGTGGCTGTGGACAGTAAAAACAATGTATGGATCGGTAGCGATGCACTCATTGAATATGACGGAAACCGCTTCACCACCTATAACTCCTCAAACACCGGGATCCCCGAGGATTATGTCTCTTTCATTGCTGTCGATTCGAAAGACAACATCTGGTTTGCTTCCTGTCGTTTCAGGCAAGGGGGACTGGTAAAATACGATGGATCTCAATTTACTGTATTTACACCCGAAAATTCACCGCTCCCTGCCAGCTTAATTCACGGTATAACCATTGATATTAATGACAATGTCTGGCTGGCCCTTACAGAAACTGTGCAGGAAACCTACCTGGTAAAGATCTCAGGGGGGAGGTGGAACTTATATACCAGCAATGACTTTGGTTTTTCACCGTATTATATCAGCAACATTGATATCAACAGTGATAACGATGTTTGCGCTGCTATTGATTATTCACTGTCCAGCACATGGCCCAACATTGGCCCACAGATCTTCATCTTTGATGGCCAGGCGGCGGAAAAAATGCAGTTCGACAACGTCAGCAAAGTGCATAATATGACTGTTGACCGGTCGGACCATATCTGGTGTGCCACCTGGGATGGTTACGCGGTTTTTGACGGAGATCAGTGGATGGTGGACAATTCCACTTTCAGCGAGAGCAGCGTATTCACCATTGAACAGGCACCCGACCTCAGGATATGGATCGGAACGGGGAATGGAATTTTTATCAATAAATAATTCAGCAGCCAGGATGTATCAAAACTGTTTTACGATACAGGATATTTTGAGTTTTACCATTCCGGTTCCCTGATGGGTCTGTTATTTTATTCTTAGAATTCTGCGGAGAACGATTGGTTCAATAAAGTATTTAACCTACCTGATCCTTCTTCTTCAATCGCAACAGGGCGTTGCACTTCTCATACGCCTCAATGGCGGCAAAATAGCTCAGGAGCTTGTTGAAGAACAAGTCGTCATTGAACCGGGGGTGACCCAGGTCAAAATTCAGCTTGCCCTTTACAGTCATTTCAAAAAGCTCATCATCATCCAGCAGGGAAGCAGGGTTCACTTTCTCATATTCTTCCGGGCCGCTTATTTTTAAAGAATCCTTATATTTTTCAAGGAAATTCAGTAAGGATAACTGGAGACTGATGAAGTCGTTGTTCTCGGTCAACAGACTTTTGTTCAGGGCATAAATCTTCTCAATGTGATAGGTCCGCTCAGGGGAAGCAGGTTGATTCATCATTTCATTGATCTTCGCCTGGTTCCGGTTGATGGTCTCCAGGTTGTCCTTAACCCTTTTTTTTAAAAGTTCAATGGTGCGCTGAATCAATGCCTTCATAATACATTCAATAACAGCGTAAAATTAAGCAATATTTAATTTCCATTCTTTAGTTTTTGATAAAACCGGGAAAGTCTTGTACCAGCAGATCATATGATGGGATAATCCGCATTCCCGCTCAGGAATGAATCCAGGCAGTTCCAAATAACAAGGTGACCGACGGGAGTTGTCTATTTTATTTTATATTTGTAGGCCTGAAAAGAAATATTATAAATTAGTAATCCTTTAATTAATTCACAATAAACACTATATAGAAAAATTTAATCGTCTAATTTAAATTATCCCCTACATGAAAATCCTGGTTTGTATCAGTAATGTCCCCGACACCACCACCAAAATAAAATTTGTGGATGACAATAAGAAGCTTGATATAACCGGCATTCAATGGATCATCAATCCCTGGGACGAGTTGTCGCTCACCCGTGCCCTCGAGCTGAAGGATGATCCCGCGTCGGGTGTCAGGACGGTTACCTTGGCCCATGTCGGCCCGGCCACAGCCGAGCCCACCATACGGAAAGCGCTGGCCATCGGTGCTGATGACGCCATTCGTGTGAATGCCGAACCTGACGATGCATATTACGTGGCAGCCCAACTGGCTGAAGTGGTCAGAACGGAGAAATTCGACATCATCCTGTGTGGCATCGAGTCGAGTGACCACAACGGCTCCACCGTGGGAGGCATGCTTGCGGAAATCCTGGATTATCCATCGGTTTCGGCAGTATCAGGATTGAATGTAACAAACGGACAGGCTCTGATCAACCGAGAAATTGATGGAGGGAGGGAAGTGGTTACGGTTCCGGCACCTTTTGTGGCCATTGTCCAGAAAGGGATCGCTAAAGAGCCTAGGATTGCAGCCATGCGTGGCATTATGATGGCCCGCACCAAACCCATAAAGGTTGTCGAACCAACAGCCGTGGAGAAGCTTACCGGGGTAGTTGGTTACGAATTGCCTAAACCTCGTGCAACCTGCACATTCGTAGATGCTGAAAACCCGAAAATGCTCATTGAGATCCTCCAGAACGAGGCCAAAATTATCTAACCCATCATCAAACAAAACGAATTATGTCAGTATTGGTATATACAGAGAATTGGGACGGCAAATTCAAAAAACTTTCCTTTGAATTGTTGTCCTATGCTTCACAGGTTGCCGAAATGTTGAACACCACTGCAACCGCTCTATCAATTGGAAAGGTGGAAGCCTCCGAACTGGGTAAGCTGGCCAACTATGGGGTGAACAGGATCATCAGCGCGGAGGGTGAAGGACTGGAAGTTTTAGATAACCAGGCTTATACGCGGGTCATTGCTGATATCGCCTTAAAAGAGACTGCCACTGTGATCATTCTGTCCAACAACAATACCGGCAAGGCGCTGGCGCCGCGGTTGTCTGTTAGGCTGAAAGCAGGTATGGGTTCTGGCGTGAGCAGGCTGCCGCTGAGCATTGATCCCTTTGTGGTATTGAAGAGGGCATTCTCAGGAAATGCCTGGGCACACGTGGCCATTCAAACCCCGGTCCGCATCATTACCCTGGCCCAGAACTCCTTTGACGTGATCGAAAAGAATGCCGGCGCTGCGGTTGAAAGAATTACAGTACAGGTAGACGGAGCACTTATGAATACCAGGGTCAACGACGTACAAAAACAATCAGGCAAGATCCTTCTCACGGATGCAGATATCGTGGTATCCGGCGGGCGGGGTATGAAGTCGCCCGACAACTGGGGTCCCCTGGTGGAACTGGCAAGTCTTCTCGGCGCTGCCACAGCGTGTTCGCGACCTGTTTCTGACGAAGGATGGCGTGGACATGAGGAGCATACGGGACAAACCGGGAAAATCATAGCACCCAACCTCTACCTGGCCATCGGAATTTCCGGAGCCACCCAGCACCTGGCCGGGGTGAGCTCGTCCAAATACATTGTAGCGGTGAATAACGACAAGGATGCGCCCATTTTTGAATCGGCACAGTATGGTATTGTGGGCGATGCCCAGAAAGTGCTGCCTAAGCTGGTGGAAGCGGTGCGGGAAATGAAAACCCGGTAGTATGCTGAAACAAGTTTTTTTTACGGCAGCGTTGCTGCTGACACTGGGGATCTTTGCCCGGACCGTCCTCCGCATCATCAGTTACTTCAGGATGACACGGCCGAACTTTCCCGTCAGGGACTTTGGCAAAAGAATCTTAGTGATGCTGGATGTCGCATTCGGGCAGACCAGGATCTTTCGCAAGCCGGTGATCGGTTTGGTACATGCCCTGGTATTCTGGGGGTTCTGTGTGATCCTGATCGGCAGTGTCGAAATGGTCATTGATGGGCTGGCTGGCACTGAACGCATGTTCGACTCACTGGGTGTTGTTTACAACATTATCACCGGATCAGGAGATGTATTCGGTCTCTTGGTAGCGATTGCCATCGTCATTTTCCTGAACCGGAGACTATTCTTGCATATCCGCCGGTTTGAAGGCATCGAAATGAAAGCCTCCACCCACACCGATGCCAACCTGGCCCTTACCATGATCCTGTTGCTCATGCTATCGCTGCTGGGGATGAATACATATTATTATGCGCACCAGGCAGTTACAGGCGAAGCCATCTCCGGTTTTTTCCCTGTCAGTTCCCGGCTGGCAACCCTCCTGGCTGGTTCTTCACCAGAAGGTCTGTACGTGATGCATGAGATCTTCTGGTGGATGCATATCCTTTTAATCTTCGTGTTCGCCAACATGCTGCCGTATTCCAAACATTTCCATGTCTTCCTTTCTGTTCCCAATGTTTTTCTGTCCCGCCTCGATCCGCTGGGAAAACTGCCCAATATGGACAGTATCACTCGCGAGGTGAGATTCATGCTGAACCCGGATACTGCTTTGGCCACTCAGGCAGACGGTGTCGCCCCGGAACGATTTGGAGTAAAGGATGTGGAAGATGTATCCTGGAAGAATTATTTCGATTCATTGTCGTGCACCCAGTGCGGCCGCTGCACGGCCGTATGCCCGGCTAACATTACCGGGAAAAGACTGTCGCCACGTAAAGTGATCATGGATGTAAGGGCCCGGATGAAGGAAAAAGGTCCGGGATTGGTCAGAAACGGCCGGGATTATAGCGACGGCAGGACCCTTTTACGCGATTATATCTCCGAGGAGGAATTGTGGGCCTGCACTACATGCAACGCCTGTGCCCGGGAATGCCCCATCAACATCAACCAACCGACACTGATCGTAGATATGCGCCGGTACCTGGTCATGGAAGAGGCTTCCGCGCCCGGGGAGATCAAGTCGGTGTTCAGCAATATTGAGAACAACGGCGCCCCATGGCAGTATTCACCTGAAGACAGGTTGCTGTGGGCCAGGGATTTGGAAAGTCGCAGGATAGAAATTCCGGTTATGGCAGACCTGTTTGCCCGGGGTGAGCAACCCGAGTATTTGTTCTGGGTGGGTTGTGCAGGGGCGTTTGACGACAGGTATAAAAAGGTGGCCCGGGCTTTCACAAAAATTCTCACACACCTGGGGATCAGCTATGCCGTGTTGGGGAAAGAGGAATCCTGTACCGGCGATCCTGCCCGGCGCGCCGGCAATGAAATGCTTTACCAGATGCAGGCCCTGCAAAACATAGAGATTTTCAGCCGTTATGGCATACAGAAAATTCTGACCCTTTGTCCGCATTGCTACAACATTTTCAAAAATGAGTATACCGACCTGGGAGGGCATTACGAGGTGATCCATTACTTGCAGTTTTTGGATGCTCAGCAACAGGAAGGGAGGCTGGTTTTGAGCAAAGCGCTCCACGCAAAAACCCGGATCACTTACCATGATCCCTGTTACCTGGGAAGGGCCAACGAAATTTACCGTGAACCCCGGACCCTCCTGAAATCCATGACTGCGAACCTGGTGGAGATGAAACGGAACAGGAGCTTTGCCCTGTGCTGCGGTGCTGGTGGCGCCCAGATGTTCAAGGAAGCGGAGAAGGGCATCAAGGAGGTGTTTATGGAACGCACGGAAGATGCTCTGGAAACAGGGGCCTCCGTGATCGCTACCGCCTGTCCTTTCTGCATGACCATGTTGACTGACGGTTTGAAATACAAGAATCGTGAAGAGGAGATAAAAAATTATGACATTGCCGAATTAATTGCAATGGATTTGGATCTGTAGTGGCGTTGCAGGCAACATCCATATGCTAATCAATAAACATAAACACTACATCAAACAATGGACAGAAAAGTATTGAAAAGCGGTGAATTTCTTGTTGAGAACACCTGTGCCGGTGATATATTCATACCTGAGGAGTTTAACGAGGAACAGCGCATGATTGCCCAGACATGCCAGGATTTTTTGGATACCGAAGTCTATCCGAATGCCGATAAAGTTGACAAGCAGGACCGTGAGCTGATGAAAAGCATACTCAAAAAATCCGGCGAACTCGGTTTGATGGGCATATCCATTCCGGAGGAATACAATGGGTTCGGACAGTCATTCGTTACCCAGATGCTGGCTGCAGAGACCATCGGCGCCGGCTATTCCTTTTCAGTAGCTTTCATGGCCCATTGCGGCATTGGCACACTACCCATCCTGTATTACGGCACTGAGCAGCAACGGCAGCAATATGTAACGCGACTGGCCACCGGGGAACTGCTGGGAGCCTATTGTCTTACGGAACCTGGCGCCGGAAGCGATGCCAATGCCGGCAAGACCAATGCCCACCTTTCCGAGGATGGGAAGCACTATATCCTCAACGGTCAGAAAATGTGGATCACCAACGCAGGTTTTGCAGATGTGCAGACGGTATTTGCCAAGATCGACAACGACCGTGTTTTGAGTGCTTTTATAGTGGAAAAGGACTTCGCGGGCGTAGTGATCAGTCCGGATGAGCACAAAATGGGCATCAAAGGTTCTTCCACCGCCCAGATCTTTTATAACGAGGTCAAAGTTCCGGTGGAAAACCTGCTGGGTAACCGGGGGGAAGGGTTCAGGATCGCCCTGAGCATTCTCCATATGGGAAGGATCAAGCTTGGGGCCAATGTGCTGGGGGCTTCCAAGAAGGCCATCAACGATTCGGTAAAGTATGCCAACGAAAGAAAACAGTTTGGAACGTTGATTTCAAGCTTCGGGGCCATCAAGCATAAGCTGGCCCAACAGGTGATCCTCACCTTCGCTGCAGAATCAGCCAATTACAGGGTGAGTAAGGATATTGACAACCTGATTGAAAAGTACAAAACTGAAGGCTGCGACAAAGGCCGTGCCACTATTGACGGCATCAGTCATTATGCTGTTGAAGCAGCCATACTGAAAGTTTACAGCTCGGAAATGCTGGACTTTGTCATTGATGAGGCCGTTCAGATCCACGGCGGTATGGGCTACTCAGCTGAGATGGCTGTGGAAAAGGGCTACCGCGATTCGAGGATCAACCGTATCTTTGAGGGTACCAACGAGATAAACCGCCTGCTGGTGGTTGACACAGCCATGAAAAGGGCCATGAAGGGTGATTTCGACCTGTTTGGCAAGGCCAGGGAATTGTATGGCAACAGGGAGGCCATAATCAGCGGCAAGGTGAACGGAGAAGGGTATTACGAGGAGAAGACCCGCTATATCAGTAATTTCAAGAAGGTCATTCTACTGGCCATCCACGGAGCATCCATGAAATTCGAAAAGAAACTGATACAGGAGCAGGAGGTATTGAACAACCTCTCTGACATGATCATGGAAACATATGTTGCAGAATCACTGACCCTGCGGGTGCAAAAACTCGAAGACATGAAAGGCGCTGCCGGTATAGCCCTTTATCGGGATATATTGGATGTGTTTATATATGATGCTGCTGACAAGATCCGTAAGGCTGTCGTGGATGCTCTTTACTCGTTCGCCGCTGCTGAAGAGGCTGGTGACCTGGTGAAGGTTATGGAAGCCCTGACCAGCGTAAACGGGGTAAATGTTAAGGATGCCCGCCGGCGCGTGGCGGATAAACTGATTGAGGATAATTGTTATAAATTCTGAAATAAGATCGCAGGGCACGCCATGGCGTGCCCTGCGGTATTACGCCTGAGCCGATGGCCCTCCAAAGTTCAATGGTATCATCATACCCCCCTGTCCCTCAGCCTGCTTGATCGGGCCATGAACAGACTCATATTTGGCAATATTGTCCTTCAAGGCATGCAGCAATCTTTTAGCATGCTCGGGTGTTAGGATTATCCTCGACTTTACCTCTGCCTTTGGAATACCAGGCATAACACGAACAAAATCAACAATGAATTCCGATGGAGAATGGGTTATTATGGCTAAGTTCGAATAGATACCCTGTGCAATATCCTCCTTCAGCTCAATGCTGATCTGATTCTGGTTCACATTCTTTTTATCTTCCATAACATTTAGTTATGTTCTTCTCTGACAGTTTCGCGGGAAAATTTCTTCTCCTCGGTAATCTTCTCATAGTCCTCCTTGGAACCAACGATCAGGTTCGAGAACCTGCGGTTGCCTGTTCCCGCCGGGATCAGATGGCCCACGATCACATTTTCCTTCAGCCCCTCGAGGTAATCAACCTTGCCAAAGATGGCGGCCTCGTTCAGCACCTTGGTGGTCTCCTGGAAGGAGGCGGCTGACATGAAGCTTTGTGTCTGCAGTGCAGCGCGGGTGATACCCTGAAGGATCTGCTGCGAAGTTGCGGGTATGGCTTCCCTGGCTTTTATTGGTTTGAGGTCTTTCCGTTTCAGTAAAGAATTCTCATCACGCAGCTTGCGGGCGGTTACGATCTGTCCTGGTTTAAATGTCTGGGAATCACCGGATTCTTCAACGACTTTCTTACCATAGATCCAATCATTTTCTTCAAAGAATTCCCATTTGTCCACGAGTTGTTTTTCCAGGAATTTGGTATCACCCGGATCGATGATCTCTACCTTGCGCATCATCTGGCGGACAATTACCTCAAAGTGTTTATCGTTGATCTTCACACCCTGGAGACGATATACCTCCTGAACTTCGTTAACAATATATTCCTGAACCTTGGTGGGACCTTTGATGGCCAGAATGTCGGAGGGCGTAGTGGCGCCATCGGACAAGGGAGTGCCTGCCTTTACGTAGTCGTTTTCCTGTACCAGGATCTGTTTGGACAGGGGGACCAGGTATTTCTTCTGCTGTCCGGCCCTTGTGGTAATAGTAATTTCGCGGTTACCGCGTTTTACCTTGCCAAAGGACACTTCTCCGTCGATCTCAGATACCACGGCAGGATTGGAAGGATTCCTGGCCTCAAAAAGCTCAGTCACACGGGGCAAGCCCCCGGTGATGTCACCCGATTTACCAACGGCCCTTGGAATCTTCACCAGGATATCCCCGGCTTTCACAGGGCTGCCTTCTTCAATGCTCAGGTGTGATCCAACCGGTAAGTTGTAGGTCTTCAGCACATGACCGTTCTTGTCGCGTATTTCAATACCCGGGTTCTTGGTACGGTCCCTGGTTTCAGTAATCACTTTTTCACGGTATCCCGTAACCTCATCCGACTCTTCTTTGTAGGTAACCCCTTCGATTACACTTTCGAAGGCTACGGTACCGGGAGCTTCGGAAATGATCACGGCATTGTAAGGATCCCATTCGCAAATCAGGTCACCTTTCTTCACCTCAGCACCGTTCTTTATGTAGAGCTTGGCACCGTAAGGAATGTTATTGGTGGTGAGAGCGATACTTGTTTTCTTGTCCACGATGCGCAATTCTGCCAGACGTCCGATGACGATATCCACCTTGTTGCCGTCGGACTCTGCCCGCTCCACAACGCGCAATTCATCAATTTCAGCCAGTCCGTTGTACCGGGCCACGATGCGTGATTCAGTGGTGATGCTCATTGCGGTACCTCCAACGTGGAAGGTACGGAGTGTGAGCTGTGTACCGGGCTCACCGATCGACTGTGCGGCGATAACCCCAACGGCCTCACCGTTCTGCACCATTCGGCTGGTGGCCAGGTTTCTGCCATAACACTTGGCGCATACCCCCTTGCGGGATTCACAGGTGAGCACTGACCGGATCTCCATATGTTCGATGGGAGATTCGTCGATGATGCGTGCGATCTCTTCCTTGATCTCATCCCCCGAAGTAACAATGAGTTCGCCACTGAGCGGATGATATACGTCGTGTACCGCCGTACGGCCAAGGATGCGCTCGTACAGGGATTCGACCACTTCTTCATTATTCTTGATGGCCGTAGCAACCAAACCGCGCAGGGTTCCGCAATCCTCCTCCGAGATGATCACATCCTGGGATACGTCAACGAGACGGCGGGTAAGATAACCGGCATCGGCTGTTTTGAGAGCCGTATCGGCAAGACCCTTGCGGGCACCGTGCGTGGAGATGAAGTATTCCAAAACCGAAAGCCCTTCCTTGAAGTTCGCAAGAATGGGGTTTTCGATGATCTCGGAACCGGTGGAACCGGATTTCTGTGGTTTTGCCATCAAACCTCTCATACCCGACAGCTGGCGGATCTGTTCCTTGGAACCTCTGGCTCCGGAATCCAGCATCATGTATACCGGGTTGAAGCCCTGCTTGTCGTTCGACAGCCGCTTCATCAGGGTTTGTGTCAGCTTGGCATTGGTATGTGTCCAGATATCAATGATCTGGTTGTATCTTTCATTATTGGTAATGAAACCCATGTTGTAGTTGTTCATTACCTCATCCACCTGCTGGTAACCTTCATTCATCAGGTCTTCCTTCTCTGCGGGCACGATCACATCGTCGATGTTGAAGGACAGGCCACCCCTGAACGCCATCTGGAATCCGAGATCCTTGATGGCATCGAGGAACTTGGCCGTCTGGGCGGTTCCGGTTTTTTTCAACACATTACTGATGATTTCGCGCAAGGACTTTTTGGTAAGGATTTCATTGATGAAACCCACTTCCTTGGGAACAACCTCATTGAACAAAACTTTACCAATAGTAGTTTCGATGATCTTCTTTTCCGGAGTACCACTGGAATAGTCAGCAATCCTAACTTTAATGGAGGCATGCAGGTCAACGCGCTTTTCGTTGTAAGCGATGATAACCTCTTCCGGGGAATAGAAGGTGGAACCTTCACCCAGTATGGGTTGTTCCGGCGTGCTTTTGCACGCTTTGGTCATGTAATACAAACCCAGAACCATATCCTGTGATGGAACGTTGATGGGAGCCCCGTTGGCGGGATTGAGGATGTTATGCGAAGCCAGCATCAGGATCTGGGCCTCCAGCACTGCGGCATTGCCAAGTGGCAAATGCACCGCCATCTGGTCACCATCGAAGTCGGCGTTGAATGCTGTACAGACCAGCGGGTGAAGCTGAATGGCCTTACCTTCGATCAGCTTGGGCTGGAATGCCTGGATACCCAACCGGTGCAAGGTAGGAGCCCGGTTAAGCAGCACGGGGTGGCCCTTTAATACGTTTTCGAGGATATCCCATACCACAGGGTCCTTGCGGTCGACAATTTTCTTGGCTGATTTCACGGTCTTTACAATGCCTCTTTCTATCAGCTTCCTGATGATAAAAGGTTTATAGAGTTCGGCAGCCATTTCCTTGGGTAAACCGGTCTCGTGGAGCTGCAGTTCAGGACCAACAACAATTACCGAACGGGCTGAATAGTCCACCCGTTTACCGAGGAGGTTCTGTCTGAACCTTCCCTGCTTACCTTTCAGGCTGTCGCTGAGTGACTTAAGCGGCCTGTTGGCATCGGTTTTCACAGCGTTGGATTTCCTGGAATTATCGAACAGGGAATCCACGGCTTCCTGGAGCATACGCTTTTCGTTGCGCAGGATCACCTCGGGTGCCTTGATCTCGATCAGTCGTTTCAACCGGTTGTTCCGGATGATCACCCTGCGGTAAAGGTCGTTAAGGTCGGAAGTCGCGAACCTGCCTCCGTCGAGAGGAACCAGTGGCCTGAGCTCGGGCGGGATTACCGGTATTACTTTCAGGATCATCCACTCGGGGTGGTTAACACCCTTGGAGGCCCTGAAAGCCTCAACCACCTGTAATCTTTTCAGCGCTTCGTTCTTGCGTTGTTGCGAGGTTTCGGTATTTGCCTTGTGGCGGAGTTCATAGGAAAGACCATCCAGGTTGAGCCGTTGGAGCAGCTGATAAAGGGATTCTGCCCCCATGTTGGCAATGAACTTGTCAGGATGCCCGTCATCGAGCAGCTGGTTTTCCTTGGGCAGTGATTCAACGATATCCAGGTATTCCTCTTCGGTAAGGAAATCGAGGTACTGAACCCCGTCCACCGCTTTGATACCGGGATTGATCACTACATAGCGCTCGTAGTAGATAATGCTGTCAAGTTTCTTGGAAGGCAGTCCCAGCAGGTAACCTATCTTGTTGGGCAGCGTACGGAAATACCAGATATGGGCAACAGGAACAACCAGTGATATATGGCCCATACGTTCGCGGCGGACCTTTTTCTCAGTAACCTCCACACCGCAGCGATCGCATACGATACCTTTATAACGGATCCGCTTGTATTTTCCGCAATGGCACTCATAATCCTTCACCGGTCCGAAAATACGCTCGCAAAATAAACCGTCACGTTCGGGCTTGTATGTTCTGTAATTGATGGTTTCGGGTTTCAGTACCTCACCGCTGGAACGCTCGAGGATTTCCTCGGGCGATGCCAGGCTGATGGATATCTTGGAGAAACTCGATTTAACTTTTGTGTCCCTTCTGAATGACATATTTTAGTCCCCTTATTTAAATAGCAATTGAGAATAAAAACTGACTGGCTGCAATTGTCAAAGGTTACACCAGGTTGATACTCAACCCCAGGCCTCTTAACTCATGCAGCAAAACGTTCAGTGATTCGGGAATTCCCGGCATCGGCAGGGGTTCGCCCTTCACAAGTGATTCGTAAGCCTTTGCTCTACCAACCACGTCGTCCGACTTGATCGTCAGGATCTCCTGCAGGATATGGGCAGCACCGAAGGCTTCGAGTGCCCAGACCTCCATTTCTCCAAAACGCTGACCACCAAACTGAGCCTTACCACCCAATGGTTGCTGGGTAATAAGGGAATAAGGTCCTATGGAACGGGCATGCATCTTGTCATCAACCATATGGCCCAGCTTGATCATGTAAATGATGCCTACTGTGGCAGGCTGATCAAAACGGTCGCCTGTGCCGCCGTCATACAAATAGGTCTTTCCGAACCGCGGTAAACCGGCCTTCTCAGTAAACTCTGCTATCTGATCGATCGAAGCTCCGTCAAAAATCGGGGAAGCAAATTTCACACCCATTTTTTTGCCGGCCCAGCCGAGCACGGTTTCATAAATCTGACCCAGGTTCATACGGGACGGCACACCAAGCGGATTCAACACGATATCGACAGGAGTTCCGTCTTCGAGGAACGGCATATCTTCGCTGCGAACGATGCGGGAGATAATACCTTTATTCCCGTGTCGTCCTGCCATTTTATCTCCTACCTTCACTTTACGTTTCTGTGCAACATAAACTTTGGCCAGCTGGACAATACCTGCGGGCAGCTCATCGCCAATGGTAATGCTGTATTTCTTGCGTTTGTACACAGCATCAATTTCCTTGAACTTGATGATATAATTGTGGATCAGGGTCTTGATAACTTCGTTCTTATCCTTGTCCGTGGTCCATTTATTCGGGTTGATATTCTGGAAATCAATTTCCTGTAACAACTTCAGGGTGAATTTGGCGCCCCTGGGAATAACATCTACGTTATAGTAATCTTTAACGCCCTGGGAGGTCTTGCCATTTACAACGATAAAGAGTTTATCGATTACCTTGGCCTTCAGTTCATTGGAATTGCGCTCAAATTCTTCTTCAATCTTGTCGAGGATCGGTTTGGTGGAAGATTTGAGTTTCTTATCCTTAATGGAACGAGAGAAGAGTTTCTTGTCGATGACCACACCCAGAAGCGATGGCGGTGCCTTTAGCGAGGCATCTTTCACATCACCGGCCTTATCACCGAAGATGGCCCTGAGGAGCTTCTCTTCGGGGGAAGGATCGGATTCGCCTTTTGGTGTGATCTTACCAATGAGGATGTCGCCGGGGTTTACTTCGGCGCCGATCCGGATGAGCCCGTTCTCGTCGAGGTTACGTGTAGCTTCTTCACTCACATTGGGGATGTCGGCAGTAAGTTCTTCCAAACCGCGTTTGGTGTCACGAACCTCGAGCATGTATTCATCGATGTGGATGGAGGTGAAAAGGTCTTCACGTACCACTTTTTCGGAGATCACGATGGCATCCTCAAAGTTATAGCCTTTCCAGGGCATGAAGGCAACCATCAGGTTTCTGCCCAGTGCCAGTTCACCATTGCTGGTGGAGTATCCTTCAGTAAGGATCTGACCCTTGGTGACCTTTTGGCCTTTTTTAACGATAGGCTTGAGGTTGATGCATGTATTCTGATTGGTTTTCCTGTATTTTAAGAGTTTGTAGCGTCTGGTGTCGCCGTCGAAGTTCACAAATTTCTCCTCTTCGGTCATGACATAGCGGATGATCACTTCATTGGAGTCCACATATTCCACAACACCGTCAGCTTCAGCGATCAGCAGGAAGCGCGAGTCGCGCACCACTTCGTGCTCTATACCGGTTCCCACTAGGGGCGCCTCTGGATTGATGAGGGGAACTGCCTGGCGCATCATGTTAGATCCCATCAAAGCACGGTTGGCATCATCATGCTCAAGGAAGGGGATAAGGGATGCGGCGATGGAAGCGATCTGGTTGGGGGCAACGTCCATGAGGTCAACACCGTGAGCATCCGAGAGCGGGAAATCGCCGTTATAGCGGGCTTTCACTTTGGGATTCTCAAATTCACCGCTGTCTTTCAGCGGGGCATTGGCCTGGGCGATCACCTTGGATTCTTCCTCTTCGGCGCTCAGCCATATAATACCATTGGAACTGAGATCAACAGTTCCGCTTTCCACCTTACGGTAAGGTGTTTCAATGAAGCCAAGTTCATTGATCTTGGCATACACGCAAAGGGAGGAGATCAAACCAATGTTGGGACCTTCGGGCGTTTCAATCGGACAGAGCCGGCCGTAGTGCGTATAATGAACGTCACGGACTTCGAATCCGGCGCGTTCGCGTGACAAACCACCGGGTCCGAGTGCTGACATCCTGCGCTTGTGGGTGATTTCGGCAAGCGGGTTTGTTTGGTCCATGAACTGTGACAGCTGGTTTGTGCCAAAGAACGAATTGATCACCGATGACAGGGTCTTCGAATTGATGAGGTCGATCGGAGTAAACACCTCGTTATCACGAACATTCATACGTTCGCGGATGGTACGGGCCATACGGGCCAGGCCAACCCCAAACTGGGAGGCAAGCTGTTCCCCTACGGTACGTACCCTACGGTTGCTTAAATGGTCGATATCATCCACATCGGCTTTGGAGTTGATCAGCTCGATCAGGTATTTGATGATCCGGATGATGTCTTCCTTGGTGAGGACCTTAACATCCATAGCGGTTTCGAGACCAAGTTTCTTGTTGATCCTGTAACGGCCAACTTCACCGAGGTCATACCGCTTGTCGGAGAAAAAGAGTTTGTCGATCACATCGCGGGCAGTGGCTTCGTCAGGAGGCTCACTGTTACGCAACTGACGGTAGATATGGAGTACAGCCTCTTTTTCAGAATTACAGGGGTCCTTTTGGAGGGTATTGTAAATAATCTCAAAATCGGTGAGGTTCTGGCCTTCCTTATGCAACAGGATGGTCTTTGCACCCGAGTCGATGATGGCATCGATATGATCATCCAGGAGAACTGTTTCGCGATCGATGATGATTTCATTCCGCTCGATGGAAACTACTTCTCCGGTATCCTCATCTACGAAATCTTCCACCCATGATTTGAGCACGCGGGCGGCCAGCTTCCGGCCTACCAGCTTCTTGAGGGCTGTTTTCGAAACCTTGATTTCGTCGGCAAGGTCAAAAATCTCGAGAATATCTTTATCACTTTCAAAACCGATAGCCCGCAACAGGGTCGTTACCGGTAATTTCTTTTTACGGTCGATATAAGCATACATGACATTGTTTATATCGGTGGCGAATTCAATCCAGGAGCCCTTGAAGGGTATGATCCTGGCGGAATACAGTTTTGTGCCGTTGGCATGGATACTCTGCCCGAAGAATACGCCCGGGGATCTATGCAGCTGGGAAACGACAACGCGCTCAGCCCCGTTGATGACAAATAATCCCCGCTCGGTCATGTAGGGGATGGTGCCCAGGTATACATCCTGGATGACCGTGTCAAAATCTTCGTGCTCGGGATCGGTGCAGTATAATTTGAGCTTTGCCTTAAGCGGAACACTGTAAGTCAAACCTCTCTCAATACATTCTTCAATGGAATAGCGGGGCGGATCGATGAAATAATCCATGAACTCAAGAACAAAATTGTTCCTGGTATCGGTAATGGGAAAGTTTTCCTGGAAAACCTTGAAAAGTCCTTCATTCTTCCTGTTCTCGGGCGTAGTCTCCAGCTGGAAAAAATCACGGAATGACTTCAGCTGTATCTCAAGAAAATCAGGATAGGACATCTGGTTTTTTGTCCTGGCAAAACTGATTCGTTCTGAATTTAATTTGGTCATTATAGTTTAAAATAAAGTGTTGAACTTAAGTTTTGAGAATGACAAAAAGGTCTAATTCCGATTTGCACCGGAATTAAACCTAAATGATATCATTGCGCAGGTAAACTTTATTTAAGTTCAACGTCGGCTCCTGCTTCTACCAATTGCGCTTTAATTGATTCAGCTTCTTCTTTGGAAACATTTTCCTTGATTGCTACCGGGGCTTTGTCAACAAGCTCTTTTGCTTCTTTTAGGCCGAGGTTGGTAATGTCTTTAACCAATTTTACAATTTGAAGTTTGGCTCCACCGGGATGGTTCATTAAAACTGAGAAAGTTGATTTTTCTTCAGCTTTGGCACCTTCGGCACCGGCGGCGGCAGGACCTGCAACAGCAACAGCAGCGGCTGCGGGTTCAATACCATACTCCTCCTTTAATATCTTGGCCAATTCGTTTACCTCTTTAACAGTCAGGTTAACCAATTGTTCTGCGAAAGCTTTCAAATCTGCCATTTTAATTGAATATTTAATAGTTATCTAATAATTTACTCTTTTTCACTTAGTGTTTTAATAATACCAGCCAGTTTATTACTACCTGACTGTAAACCGGAAATAACGTTACGCGCGGGTGACTGCAACAGCAGGATCAGATCGCCGATCAGTTCTTCCTTAGACTTAATACCTGACAATGCATCAAGCTGATCATCGCCAATGTAAATAGATTCTTCCACATAAGCAGCCTTGAGGATGGGTTTCTTGTTTGTTTTGCGAAACTCCTTGATCAATTTTGCAGGTACATTATTAATGTCTGTGATCATGATTGAAGTGGAATCCTTCAAAGCGTCATACAGTCCGTCATACTTACCTTCAAATCTCTCCAAGGCCTTTTTAAGCAGGGTGTTTTTCACGACAACCAACATGATGTCCTTTTCAAAGCAAGCCCTTCTCAACTTGCTGGTGGTTTCGGCATTCAGATCCGAAATATCAGCCAGGTAGAAATGCTTGGCATTACTGATGGAATCCGTAAGGCTGTCGATTATCCTGTTTTTTTCGTCCCTATTCATAATAATAATGTGGTCTTTAAATTACTCGTCGAATGCTTTAGTATCGACCTTGATTCCGGGGCTCATCGTACTGGAAATGTAAATGCTGCGGATATAAGCACCTTTTGCGGCAGACGGTTTCAGCTTTACCAGAGTGTGTAAAAACTCCCTGGCATTGTCGTTCAACTGATCTGCAGAGAAGGATACTTTTCCGATGGAAGTATGCACGATTCCGGCTTTATCAACTTTGAAGTCGATTTTACCCATTTTTACTTCCTTTACTGCTTTCCCAATTTCCATTGTCACGGTTCCGCTCTTGGGATTCGGCATCAATCCACGGGGTCCGAGGATCTTGCCCAATTTACCGATCTTCCCCATCACAGCGGGCATGGTGATAATCACGTCAACATCGGTCCAGCCATTCTGGATCTTGTCAACATAATTATCAAGGCCAATGTAATCAGCACCTGCAACTTTGGCCTCTTCTTCCTTATCGGGAGTACAAAGCACAAGCACCCTGATTTGCTTACCGGTACCATGGGGTAGCGTAACCACGCCCCTAACCATTTGATTGGCCTTGCGAGGATCAATACCCAGCCTTACATCTATGTCCACAGAAGCGTCGAACTTGGTGGTAGAAACATCCTTCACCAGAGTGGTAGCTTCGGACAACTTGTATTGCTTGGCAGGTTCAACCTTTTCAAGAGCCAGTTTTCTATTCTTCGTTAATTTTACCATGTTAATCCGGAAATAATGTTACTTACTTACTGGGGCTTCGCCCTTTACGGTTATGCCCATACTGCGGGCAGTGCCGGCAACCATTTTCATTGCTGAGTCGATGGTGAAACAATTCAGGTCCGTCATCTTCTCTTCAGCAATGGCTCTGACCTGATCCCAGGTCACGGAAGCTACCTTATCCCGGTTAGGTTCAGCCGAACCGGATTTGACCTTGGAAACTTCCAGGAGCTGAACAGCTACCGGAGGGGTCTTCACGATAAAATCAAAAGATTTATCGCTGTACACCGTAATCACAACCGGAAGCAACTTGCCAGCTTTGTCCTGGGTACGGGCGTTGAACTGCTTACAGAATTCCATAATGTTCACACCCTTGGAGCCCAGAGCGGGGCCTACCGGCGGTGATGGATTGGCGGCACCTCCCTTGATCTGCAACTTAATTAGTCCAGCAACCTCTTTTGCCATAATTTACTTGTTTCTGATTTATATAGTTGATTTACACGCAATCTGGAAGATTATTCAGGAAGCATTAGGGTTTTCATAATCATCCCGTCACGTATTTTTTTAGTTCAGTTTATTCTTTCTCAACCTGCATAAAGCTTAACTCAAGCGGGGTTTTACGCCCGAAGATCTTAACCATTACCTTGAGCTTTTTCTTTTCTTCATTAACTTCTTCAATAACACCGGTAAAACTGTTGAATGGTCCGTCGATAACTTTTACCGATTCACCAACATAAAAGGGAACATTCAATTCTTCGTCCGTTTCAGCCAGCTCATCAACCTTGCCTAAAATACGGTTGACTTCTGAAGTGCGCAACGGGGTTGGCAGTTCGTCACCCTTGGAACCAAGGAAGCCGATAACGTGAGTAATGTTTTTGAGAATATGCGGAATTTCACCCACCAGCGCAGCCTCAATAAGCACATAACCCGGAAAATAACTTCTTTCCTTGCTGATCTTTTTCCCGTTCCTGATTTGGTAGACCTTTTCTGTAGGAATTAATACCTGTGAGATAAACTCCTGCAAATTCAGGCGTGTAATCTCACTCTCAATGTATTCCTTTACTTTCTTTTCTTTACCACCAATAGCACGAAGAACATACCATTTCTTGTCCTGGTCTTCCATTTCTGCTTTCTCCCGGGGTTATTAAGCGAAAAAACTATAGATTGCACTCATTAGGTTCTTGAAGCCCAGATCCATGAGTGCCACAACCAGTGCAATGATCAATGAGGCAACCATCACCAGGATAGCACTGCCCTGGAGTTCTTTCCAGGATGGCCAGGTTACCTTGTGTATGAGCTCCTTGTAGGACTCCTGAAAATATAAGGTGATTTTCTTCATAATCTTTTCCATTGGCACGGGAGGAGCGACTCGAACGCCCGACACCTGGTTTTGGAGACCAGTGCTCTACCAGCTGAGCTACACCCGTAAGCCATAAAATCGTAAATCCGCTATCTCCGTGGATAACGAATTTACGGTATCGGTTAATAATTGAAATTATTCAACAATTTTTGTTACCTGACCGGCGCCAACGGTACGACCGCCTTCACGGATTGCGAAACGCAGACCAAGGTTGATGGCCACCGGGTAGATCAGTTCAACAGTAATGGTAATATTGTCACCAGGCATAACCATTTCAGTACCTGCCGGGAGCGTTATTTCACCGGTGATGTCCAGGGTTCTGAGATAGAACTGAGGTCTGTACTGGTTGTGGAAAGGCGTATGACGACCACCTTCTTCTTTCTTCAGGATATAAACACCTGCTTCGAATTTGGTATGAGGAGTGATGGATCCCGGTTTTGCAAGTACCATACCTCTTTTAATTTCTTTCTTGTCAACACCACGGAGGAGGAGACCAACGTTGTCACCAGCTTCACCGTCATCAAGGATTTTACGGAACATTTCAACACCCGTAACAACGGATTTTCTGCCCTGTGCACCAAGACCGATCAGTTCAACCTCATCACCGGTATGAACAACACCGGTTTCAATTCTGCCGGTAGCAACAGTACCACGACCAGTGATGGAGAATACATCTTCAACAGGCATCAGGAAGGGTTTTTCACGCTCACGCGGAGGAATAGGAATATATTCGTCAACAGCCTTCATCAGTTCGATGACCTTCTCTTCCCACTTGGGTTCACCGTTTAGCGCACCTAAAGCAGAGCCATGGATGATGGGGGCGTTGTCACCATCAAATTTATAGAAAGTGAGGAGTTCACGGATTTCCATATCAACGAGTTCGATGATCTCAGGATCTTCAACCATGTCAACTTTGTTCAGGAAAACAAGGATCTTGGGAACGTTCACCTGACGGGCGAGCAGAACGTGCTCACGGGTCTGGGGCATCGGACCATCGGTTGCAGCAACAACCAGGATGGCACCGTCCATCTGTGCGGCACCAGTAACCATATTCTTGATGTAGTCAGCGTGACCGGGGCAGTCAACATGCGCATAATGCCTGTTGGCTGTCTGATACTCAATGTGAGCGGTGTTAATGGTAATACCCCTTTCTTTTTCTTCGGGTGCATTATCAATGGAGTCGAAGGAACGGAAGCTGGCAAATCCCTGTTTTTCAAGAACTTTAGTTATTGCTGCCGTCAGTGTGGTTTTACCATGGTCAACGTGACCAATCGTTCCAATGTTAACGTGAGGTTTCGACCTGTCAAATTTTTCCTTAGCCATAATTTGAATATTTGATAGTTATAGTTATTGTTCGCTTTAAAATCATTTTCTCTAGAGCCAATGACGGGAATTGAACCCGTGACCTCTTCCTTACCAAGGAAACGCTCTACCAACTGAGCTACATCGGCGTTGAGAGCGGGAAACGGGACTCGAACCCGCGGCCCTAACCTTGGAAGGGTTATGCTCTGCCAACTGAGCTACTCCCGCGACTCGTGGGGAGAGCAGGATTCGAACCTACGAAGGCATCAGCCAGCAGATTTACAGTCTGCCCCAGTTGGCCGCTTTGGTATCTCCCCTTCAAAAATAAACCGGAATAACCGGTTTATCGGACTATTTAAAAAATTAAAGAACATGTCATACAATTACGAGCCGATGGAGGGATTCGAACCCCCGACCAGCTGATTACAAATCAGCTGCTCTGGCCAACTGAGCTACATCGGCAATACCCTCCAAAATCGGTTCGCAAATGTATAACAATTTATTTATATCACAAAATTATTTTTTGAATTAAAGGCCACGCAGTCTCTCTTTGTGTTTCAGAATTTGTTGCTTCAGGGCATCTACTACAATAACTGTTGCTTCTTCAAAGGTTTTGCTCTGTTTGCGGGCAAAGAGGTCAGAACCGGGAATATCAAGCTTTATTTCAACTACTTTGTTTTCCAGATCAGATGTGTTTTCAAGCCTTAAGAAGATTTCGACATTAATGATTTCATCGAAATAACGAGCCAATTTGCTGACTTTTTTCTCAATAAACTGTTCCAACTTGGTGTCGGCATCAAACCTTACTGCGTTAATTCTGATGTTCATAACTTTTCCTCCTAAAAATTTATGCTCTTGGATGAGCTTGTTTATATACTGATTTCAACTTCTCAAATGTATTGTGCGTGTATACCTCGGTGGCCGAAAGGTTGGCATGGCCCAGAAGCTCCTTGATCGCGTTCAGGTCAGCCCCCTGGTTCAGCAGGTGTGTGGCAAAGGTGTGACGGAGTATGTGCGGACTCTTTTTATCGGCCGTGGTGACAAGGGAAAGGAATTGGTTAACAATCCTTTGTACGAGTCGGGGATACAGCTTCTTCCCCGTGCGGGTCAGGAACAGCCAGTCTTCACCAAGCCCTGGAAATGCGGTCTCCCTTTCTGCCATATACAGGTTCAGCTCTTCAATAAAACTGAAACTCAGCGGGATGATCCTTTCCTTATTCCGTTTGCCGGTGACCCGGATCAACTGCTGCGAAGGATCCACATCCGCAACTTTCATGCTGATGAGCTCTGCGCGCCTTACACCGGTGCAGTAAAAGGTTTCGATGATCATCCAGTTTCTGAGGCCGCTGTAATCATTCCCGAAAGTAACATCCTCCATCAAACTGTTCATCTGCTTTTCACTCACAAAAACCGGCAGCTTCCTGACCGACTTGGGAGTAAGCACCTTGGCAACCGGGTTGGACGTGATAACGCCTTCCTTCAGCAAATATTTAAAATAGGTTTTTAAGGATGAGATCTTTCGGTTAGTAGTTCGGGCGGTATGGCCCGATTCCATTAAGGACACAATCCAGCCACGCACCAGATGATGATCTATGCGTGTTTCATCATCATCTGCAAAAGAACAATACTGGAAAAACTGCTCCAGGTCCCTGCGGTATGATTCAACCGTGAGGGGAGAGTAATGCTTTATAAATTGTATATATTGTAAAAAGTCACCGAAGTGCCTCATATGCTCAGGGATAATGGTTGCCTTTACTGATACGGATAATCTGGATTATCCCTGTCTGAAAACCTTTCTATTCTTCGGCCTGCTGAAGCTGCTGAACGTAAATGGCACGTTTTACTACTTCACGCTTGCGCATGGAGGGTTTCTGAAATGCCTGCCGTGATCTTAATTCCTTTACTACACCAGTCTTTTCAAATTTTCTCTTGAATTTTTTAAGTGCTCTTTCAATGTTTTCGCCTTCTTTGATTGGTACAATAATCATACTTTAAATTTTTAATGAGCCGCAAATTTATCATTTTGACCCATACCTACCAAATTTTACCGCTAAAAAAAAATAAACAACAGAAATCCAAATTTATGATCCGCATCAGTAAGGTTATTTCTTATATCATAAATTTACTTAAAAAAACTGTATAAGAAAAGTTTATCCCTGTTAAAAGAAGTTAAATTGAAAGGTATTTTTTCAGCTTTTCCAGATTCTCAGGAGTAAGGATACCATTGTTTGTAAGTTCATCCAGGTTTTTAATGGTTTTGGCCCTATTCCGGTAGCGGATGATGCCCCCTGCGGTATATTTCCCGATGTAGGGATGACGCGCCAGTACCTTTTCCGTGGCGGTATTCAAATTGATCTTAACGATCAGGGAAGTGTCAGTGGCCAATCGTGGAACCAGTGCGGTGAAAAGACTGTCAGAAATGCCATAAACCTCTTTTAATTGTGTGGTTGTATAAAAACCCCCCAACAGGATACGGTATCGAACTATACGCCTGGCAAGCACCGGACCTATCCCGGGCAGTTTTTCGAAATCCGCCGAATCGCATGCATTGATGTTAACGGTTGTAATGACAGAAGCGGGCCGGATTGGGGTTGGAGTCAGAGGAGCATCGATTATCACCAGGGGGGCCAGTCGGGCATATAATGGTGGTTCCAGACCATAAATCTTTTTCAGGTCCTCCTTCCGGTAAAAACGGCCCCCGTGCTTCCGATAGCTGAGCAAGGTTCTCGTCAGCCGGCTGCTCAGCCCGAGCCGGAGCAGTTCTGAAGTCGTTGCAGTATTCGGATCAAAAAGAAATTCTTCCGGAGAGGGCTCCTGCCATGCAGCAGGCCAATCGGTTTTGATTGCTGTATCATCGCGGTTCCGGTTGAGTTGCTGTTCAAACGACCGGAGTTCTTTTTCCAGCAGTGTAAAATCCCTTGCAGGAATTTCGGGTGCATGATGCGCCAGGAAGTAGTTCAGCGCGGTGATCATGAGCAACAGCATGATTAGCAGCACGAGGCCTTTTTTTTCAAGCGCGGAGAAAGTAAAAAAATCACGGAGGAGTTTTTTCATATAACGGGATTCCAATAAAAAACTGAAAACGTGTTCTTACCGTGAATATAGCAATTATAATCGAAAAGAAACTGGATGAGCAGCTATGCTGTTAAAATGGATACCCGATCCCGAAATTGACATGCAGGTCATCCATTCCGAATCCCCTGAACACGGGTATCCAACGGTCATTCTCAGGCAGGGCGGGATCGCGGAGCTTGATCCCGAAGTCGAGCCGCAACAGGAAAAACGAGAAGTCAAACCGGAATCCCAATCCGTAACCCATAGCGATCTCCTTATAAAAACGGTTCCAGTCGAAATCAGCCCCTGGCCTTTCACTGTCCGCCTTAATTTCCCAGATGTTTCCCATGTCCAGGAACAAAGCAGCTTCCATTTTCCACACCACTTTGAACCGATATTCGATATTGGCCTCAAGCCTCATATCGCCATTCTGATGCGGATAATAAAATACAGAACTCAGGGCAGAATCGCTTGCCACATAGGACCCTGGCCCCAGACCATAGGTATTCCAGGCCCTGATGCTGTTGGGCCCTCCGGCAAAAAACTTCTTTTCATACGGCAGGGCGTCGGAGTTGCCATAGGGAATACCCAGCCCCACAAAGAAATGGTAAATAAATTTATTCTGCTTGTCAATTACATTGTGGAAACTGTAATCGAAGTCTCCACGGACGTATTGAAAATAGGGAACGTTGAATATCAAGTAAGGTTCCTCCGAGGATTCTTCATGAGAGAGGTTGTTGACAAGGTTTACCAGGTTCCCTGCTGTTTCGATGTTGAAACGGGTGAAAAAGAAATCCTTGCGCCTGCCAATGGACTGGTTGTTCAGTTCAAATCCATACCGTATTACATTAACCATATGATCTTCAAAACTATATCCTAACGGCGTATTCTTCATCGAATCCAGAAACTCCGTGGAGGATCGGTCCTCATAGATTTGTACATAGTTTATTTCCAGTGGCACAACGGTATGGGTGAGGTACGGATTGCTCTTCCAACGGTAAGCAAAGGAAGAGTTTGCGATGGAACGTGTGTAATCGGGGCGCGACTGGTAATTGAAAAGCAGGGAGAAGGATGTCTTTGGAGCGTACTTTTTTACAAAACTTTCGAGCCGGAGGGGTGAGAAGAACTTGGGAAAAACGATGCTGGCCTCCGCACCAATTTCTTTCATGCTTCTGTATTTGCCCTCTGACCTGTTCTTTAATGCCTCAATGGCACCGGTGAGTTTCATGTTGAAAACTTCGGCACCCCTGAAAAGATTATAATTCTGGTACAGGATGTTACCCCGGACTCCCAGGTCGCCGGCGGAGTTGGTACCGGCAATTTCTGTCTGGTAAGCCTGTATTTTTTTCTGCGTAAGTTCAATCCTGCAATCGAGCAGCTTGGTGGGTTCAGATACCGGAACAGATTCTTCCTCTTTAAATGTAATGTTGGTATATCTTACCAGGCTCAATTCCGATAAATTCTGGTAGGTCTTGTTCACATCACTCAACCGGTAATACTGGCCGGGTATAATATAGCTGGAGTTCACAATGACCCCCGGCCTGAGATTGGGCTTGCCCGAATTAAGGAGATACTGACCCTGGTAAACGGCAGTGTCGTATTTAATTGTCAGGGCATTTCTGTTGCTGTTATCCACACCATAGAAATTCGGAACTAAGTATACATTACCTATTTTGTAACGGTGATGCTGCCTTATTTTCGTTTTGGGATCTGGTTCCCCTTCAACAAATTCCTTGATCCGCATCAACAGTTCAACCGAGTTGTTTTCCGGATCGAGTGTTGCATTGAAAAAAATATATTCTTTGGCGAAACGGTAATATCCCTCTTCTTTCAAAAGGTTCTCGATCCTGATCCTTTCCTGCTGCAACACATCCTTATCGAACCGCATATTTCTTTTCAGTAGCGAATTCAGCGTATCAGGCAGGATGTAGGATACCAGGCTGGTATCTTCAAAATAATATGATATGCTTTTTACACGATATGGTTCATTGGGTCGGATACGATAATGAGCTCGGGCATTCTTCCCGCTGAAGGTGACCGTATCATGGACCTCCGCATGATAGTAACCTTTATTTTCGAGGAACTGTCTGATCTGTTCCGTACTGCTTTTAGTGAGACCCGGATTATAGATCACAGGTTCCTCACCGATCCTCCTCAGCCAGTTGTGGGGCCATTTCTCTTTTTCAACATTGGAAAGACTGTACAAAAACAAATAAAACCTCATTCCCAGTAATCTTTTATTGGGTTTCTGTAAAACGTAGCCTTTGAGCTGATCTTCTGATATACTTTTCTGCAGGCTTTCTACTTTGTTTTTGCTTAAAAGGTGATCTCCCTCGGGCACATAGCGGGCAGGGGCACATGAAGACACTGTTATTACAACAAGGATCAGCAAGCCCTGGAAAAGAGGATCGGTCATATAACGAAAGCGATACAAGAGGTGTCGGTTTTGTATTGATGGCAGTCTGGTTAACCCGGTTAATACGCTGCCCGTGGACAAAGATAATTTTATTAGCCATAATGTAAATGATTATCTTTATGCGGTCTTCGTATTGGTGAAATTATTCATTTGACGCTTGTCCCCATGCCCCTGAGTCGTAACAACATAAAATACCTGGGTTCGTTGAAATTAAAAAAATTCCGCAACCTGCACGGACAATTCCTGGTGGAGGGCGATAAAATCATCGGTGATTTGTTGCGTGGCAGAAGATTTGCAATCCGGCAATTAATAGCTACAGGGGATTGGCTTGCTGCCAACCAGGTTTGGCTGTCCGGGCTTGGGGATATTATTGAAACTGGGATTAAGGATCTTGCCCGCATCAGTTCGCTGGAAGTACCTCCTCCGGTTATCGCCGTGCTGGATATGCCCCAAAATGCACTCAATATAGGTGAAATCAAAGGTTCCTGGTCGTTGGTACTGGATAATATCCAGGATCCGGGCAATCTTGGAACCATCATCCGTACAGCCGACTGGTTCGGCATCAGGCACATTATCTGCAGCATTGACTGTGCTGACTGTTTCAGCCCCAAAGTAGTACAGGCCTCCATGGGGGCCTTGATGAACCTGCAGGTACACTATACTTGTCTTACAGATCTCATGAACAGTATGTCCTTTAACACATCTTACAGGTCCTACGGAACATTTATTAAAGGCACTCCCTTATATGAGGTGCCGCCGGCATCTAACGGAATGGTCCTTTTCGGGAATGAGGCTCGTGGTATTTCTGATGAATTGCAGCCTTATATCCTGTCGCGCATTACCATTCCTGCCGTAAGTAGAAACGTTCCACACGTGGAATCACTCAATGTGGCATCTGCAGTGGCCATACTCTGCGCCTGGCTGATCCGGAAATAACGGAATGCCTGGCAGCTGTTCATAAAAATTCATGCTCTTGCACACCAACCTCATTATATTTGTTTTTCGAAACTAAATTAAAATAACATGAAAGCACTTTATTCCTTACTGATCCTTGGATTCATCATCCTGGTTTTTTCCTGCGCAAAAAAACTGGATGTTCCTGCTGAAGAAACTACTGCCGCACCTGTTGCAGATTCGCTGTCGCACAAAATGATCACGGCCATGGTTTATGTGAAATCTGAACGTGTGACTGATTTCATTGAAGCCGCCAGGGCGATGATCGATAGTTCCAATGCCGAGCCCGGTTGCATCAGCTACCAGTTGTATCAGAATCCTTATGACAACACGAAATTCATATTTGTTGAAGCCTGGAAGGATCAGGCCGCAATTGACATTCACTTTTCCATGTCCTATTTCAAGGCATTTGGTCCTAAGGTCCAGGACTGGCTGCTGCAACCCACTGAAATTAAAATATTGGATGTGATCTCAAGTAATTAAACAGGGCATGTCCTGATACACCGGTTTGAAACAGAAGGTATTACTACTGGCTTTTTTCCAGCTTGCCGGATCCTTCCTTTTTGCACAGGAGAGTTTACGGATAAGCGGTACTGTAAGGGATTCTGTAACACATGAACCGCTTGCAGGTGCCATGATTTACTGCAAAGAGGAATCCAATGGCACTTCAACAGATACGGAGGGTAAATTCAGCCTAGTCCTGAAGAAAAATGATAATACCCTTCAGTTTTCCTATGTGGGTTATAGAACAAAGCTGATATCCATTCCGTTTACAGGTGATACACGGCTGGAAGTGTTACTGGGTACTGACCTTACCGAAGCAGGGGAGGTGATTGTTACGGCAAAAAACCCGGTAGAGAATACTGAAAGTGTTAAAACCGGTTATGTGGAGGTTACAGGAAAAGAGATCCGGAAACTGCCCAGCCTGATGGGGGAATCAGACCTCATTAGGGCCCTGCAATACGCACCAGGCGTCAGGGGCGCCAATGACGGGAATTCCGGATTTTATGTACGCGGGGGGAATGTTGATCAGAACCTGATCCTGCTTGACAATGCTGTGGTTTATAATCCCTCCCATGTACTGGGCTTTTTCTCGGTTTTCAATACGGATATAATCAGCAGCGCCAGCCTTATCAAATCGGGCATGCCTGCAAATTACGGCGGCAGAATCTCTTCCGTGCTTACGGTTAAAACTGTTGACGGCGATTTTGAGAAGACGTCGGTTTCGGCTGGACTGGGACTTATCTATTCCAAAGCTACCCTCCAGGGGCCCCTGATCAAAAATAAGCTCTCCTATTACCTTTCTTTCCGGAAAACCTATATCAATGAAATTGTCAAACCTGTGGTCGGGTTTTTCATGAATTATGATCCTGAAGGCGTCCTCAGCAACAGCCGCTACGGCATGTATGATCTCAATGCCAAGCTCACCTATAAAGCCGACAGAAGAAACCGGATCAGTCTTACCGCTTACAAAGGCAGGGATGATTTCAGCCTCGAAAGGCAAAGCATCAATTATGAAAGCAGGATGGACTGGGGCAATACCCTGCTTGCACTGAACTGGAACTTTGTGATCAGCGACAGCAGTTACCTGGTGAGTTCCCTGAGCTACAGCAATTATGAATTCGATTTCAGGTCGGAACAGTATATCATGGGCATTAACCTGTATTCTTCCATAAGGAATATCGATTTTAAGCTGGAATATACCAGGAAAGGCTTCTGGCAGGGTTTGATGAAAATCGGTGCGGAAGCAAAGTTCTACCGGTTTGTTCCCAACAAATTCATGCTGACGATCAACCAGGTGGATTTGAATTACAGCTCTTACCAGGATCTGTATGCCGACGAGTTTGCTGCCTTCGTTTCCTGGGAGAAAGACCTGACGAGTAATCTAAGGTTTTATGGTGGCCTGCGCCTTAACAATTACGGACACATCGGGCCGTACCAGCAGATCAACCGTTCAGAGGAGGGAATCGTCCGGGATACGGTACGCTATTCACACTTAGAAACAGTCAGGTCCTACACCTGCCTCGAACCGCGGGTATCCCTCCGGTGGCAGACCGGGGAAAGCTCTTCCATAAAAGCTTCTTACACCAGAAATTACCAATTCATTCATGTGGCATCGGCTTCGGCGGTAACCATGCCATCCGACCTGTGGATACCCAGTACCGCCTCCATCAGACCACAATTCGGAGACCAGGTAACGCTGGGCTATTACAGAAATTTTGGCGACAATGCCTTCTCGGCATCACTGGAAGGCTACTATAAAAGACTGGAGAATCAGGTGGAACTGCTGTATGGTCTGGGTGCCTCGTTGCAGGATGTATCCTTTGAAAACAGCCTGGCCAGCGGTAACGGGCGGGCCACCGGAATAGAATTTTACCTTCAGAAGCTTCAGGGCAAGCTCACCGGTTCGCTGGGATATTCACTGTCATACAGCGACCGGCAATTTGCAATGATCAACCAGGGCAGACGTTTCCCTGCCAAGTACGACCGACGGCACGAAATCAATCTGGCAGCGGGATACCGGTTGAACAACCATTGGGATTTCTCTGCAGGCTTCCTGTATGCCACCGGAAATGCCATGACTATCCCTGTGCAGCTATACCTGCTGGGGGGGAACGTCATGACAGAATATGGCGAAACCAATGGTTTCCGCATGCCACCGTATCACCGGATGGACCTCTCCGTGAATTATTATTTCAGGCCAAAGAGAAAATTCGAATCCAGCCTGAATTTCTCGGTATTCAATGTTTATAACCGCGCCAACCCCTTTCTGATCTATTTTGATATACAGGGGGACATTGTTGGGGACCACAGCCTGTCTGTTTCCGCGCAGCAGATTTCGGTTTTCCCGATACTTCCCTCCATAACATGGAACTTTAAGTTTTAGGAATATGCTGAACCAACGCCGACTAAATAAGCTGCTGCCGGGTTATCTGATTCTCCTGGCCATTTTTTTCCAGGGCTGCGAGCAGGAAATCGATCTCGACCTTCCGGTTACACCGTCAAAACTGGTGGTGGAGGGCTGGATTGAAAACGGGAAAACGGCTGAGATCATCCTGTCGCACACAGCCCCCTACTTCTCCGTAATTGATTCCACAACACTTCCTGATTTTGCGGAATCCCATGCCAAGGTGACGTTGTATTCCGGCACCGACGAGGAGATACTGACCCTGAAGCCCAACCAGGCTTATTTTCCGCCACTGGTATACACCAGTGTATCTTTGTTGGGGCAAACAGGTAAGACATACTCCATCGAGGTGGTGCTGAACGGTGATACCATTACTGCCACAACCACTATTCCCAAGCCGGTAGAGCTGGATTCAGTGTGGCTTGCACCCGAACCGGGAATGGAAGACAAATACAGGCTTTGGGTAAAGCTTTCGGATAACCCCGCCGAGGAGAACTATTACCGTCTGCTTTATCAGCGCAAGGGGAAGGACAGTCAGTATATTTCCACCAACATTTCTACTTTCAGCGATAAGCTCTATAATGGGGAAACTGTTGAAATGGGATTTCTGCGAGGTTTTTCAAGCATGGTTGCCCTTGAGGAGGAGAATTACTTTGAGGCCGGAGACACGGTGAGTGTGAGATTCTGTACCATTGATGTAACACAGTTTAACTTCTGGAACGTTTATCAGAATGAGGTGCTGGCGGCCTCCAATCCCCTGGCCACAAGCAATAACCAGTTGAATTCCAACATTGTGGGTGGATTGGGTATATGGACAGGCTACGGGACCACTTATTACCTGGCTACTGCAAAAAAATAGACCCCGCCATAGGCAGGGTCTGTCTTAAGAGTGCTTTTGATTTGTTTTATTCACCTGGGTTGATATGGCCCAGGTTAAGGTCATATTCAGCATTCAGCTGATCAATAAAATCGTTCATGGAAGTGTAAAAATTATCCAATTCGCTGTTGACGTATGTTTCGACATCAACTTTGGAACCGTCGGCATAAACAAAACGCATGGCCGGATAATACTCTGTCACCATTTCATAGGAATCATAATAGGAACCTACGTAGGCTTCAGCTTCGGCGATTTTAGTGTTGGAGTCCCTGTATATCACAATGAGCTGGGCATTGGCGTTGATGGCGTCCACTTCAGCCTGGACAAATTCCTCCTCCGTTACCAGGTCGCGGTTTTCTTCCAGCGACCAGATAGCATCACCCAGTGCTTTGATGTTTACTGTACCTACAACCTGGAGGTTCATCAGGATAACATGAGCATTGGCATTGTTTATAATTTCTTCAATATGAACATCACTTCCGTCATCAGTCTCCGTAATGTTGTTGCTGATATTGTCCGAACTCCAGTTGCCTTCAGCGGCGATGTAGGTTTCCACCAGAATGTCGGACTGGAATTTCAGGGTATTTTTCCAGGAGGCACTGCTGTATGGGCTGTGTGTAACCTTGGTGCTAAAGGTAAAGTCATCAACATATACTTCAATGGTCACCTGTGTAGGCATGCCATCGCTTTTATAGGAGGCACTGAAGGAAGCCCCGGCAACACTGGTGCCGTTGTATTTCAGGTCAATCCTGATGCTTGCGGGAAGCTCGGCAGCCAGGTCTGCAGGCCATTGCTCAATGGGAGTCGAAATTTCTGCAACGGAGAAATTGTCGATTGTCAGCAACGCGGTGTTGGTAACATCGGTTTCCTTGCCAGGGAATTCAAAAACTACCTGGTCAGCCAGTTCAGTTCTATCGAATTCTCCTGTTCCAAAATTGTAGGTGTATCGGCCTGCAATGGAATCGAAAAGGGCGGAGAACGAAAGGGGATCCTCAGCCAGCAATTCACCTGTTGATTTCATACCGTCAAATAACCTGGAAATTCTTCCTTTATCATCCAGCGAGGCGATCATAGACAAAGGTTTCATAACCGGACTGGCCTGGGCGGATTTAACCGCAGTACCTCCCTGGAGGTTGTTAAAGTTCATAAGCACTTCAATTGCTGTAGCAGAGGAGAGATTATCCAGCTGGCCTACCAGGTCAACTGCATTCTGCTCCACATTAGCCTTGCTCTGTTCTGGTGTTTCAGTGGTATAAGGCGCATCAAAAGGACTACCCTCATCGTCTTTATTGCAGGAAAAAAGAACCATCAATGCAGACATGGAGATTAACAACAAATTTTTCTTCATTAGTATTGGAATTAATAGTGATAAGTACTTTCATTTAACTGAGATTTTATACGTTATATTGCTTTTTTGGTTTCATGTCTCTGGCTGTAGCTGATAATTCTCCTGTTTTCTTTTGCTTTTTTCTGCTTACTTTAGCAATTGACAGACGGAATAATGCTATAACTTTAATATCGCCATGATGACCAGGAAGATTTTTATTCCTTTATTGCTAGTACTTCTGCTTTGCCAGTGCAGGCAAAACAAAGAAAGTGCAACGGTTTACAAACCCTTTATTATGGAAAGCTCAATAAGATCCATTATTGATTCGCTCGTCCTCAAGCACGGGGAGACGCAACTGGAAAGGATAAGCAAGGGTGTTCATCAGACAGCAGCGTTCTGGAAAGAGGCTGACGGTACAGAAGCAGAATTCGCCGCATACTGTCGGGATAATTTTATCAGCGATCAGGAAAATCTTGACCAGTTATTTCAGCGCATATCAACGAATTTTGAAGTGATCTTTGGCTATTTCAACAAAATATCGGTTGACCTCCAGAGGCCGCTGCAACTGGATATCGGGGGAATTCTCCCTGTGGATGAATCATTTGGGTCATACAGCCCCTCAACCCATTTCCGCGAAGATTTTTTCAGCAACAAAATCGCTTTCCTCATCACCCTGAATTTTCCCTATTATACACTGGAGGAAAAAAACGCGCATGCAGAATCCTGGTCCAGGAAAGAATGGGCTTTTGCCCGTCTCGGCGATGTATTTGATACGCGCTTGCCGGCAGAGGTGAATCAGCTTGTGGTGAATGCCGCCACGCAGTCGGACATGTACATTGCTGATTACAACATTTATGCAGGAAAACTGGTGAAGGATTCAGCAGGCAGCCTGTTTCCGGTGGAAATGAAATTACTGAGCCACTGGAATATCCGGGATGAAATAAAATCAAATTACGGCCAGGAAAACGGACTTGAGAAACAACGGATGCTGTATGAGGTAATGAAACGGATCATCACGCAGGAAATCCCGGCAAAAGTGATCAATTCAGCGGATTTTACATGGGATCCTTATACAAACAAGGTCTATGATGAGGGGAGGGAAGTGGAAGCCAAGCCTGAACCTTCCGCCCGATATGCCAAGATTCTCGATTTCTATCATGCCCAGCAGCAGGTCGATACGTATTATCCCAGTCTGAATACCTATATCCGCCGCAGTTTTGAGAAAGACATGGAGATTCCGCTGGAGGAACTGGAGAATCAGTTCAGGTCGTATCTGGCCGCTCCCGAGGTCATCCAGGTGGCTGAAGTCATTGCCAAACGACTCGGACGATCGCTGGAACCCTTTGATATCTGGTATGACGGCTTCAAGACCCGAACATCTATACCAGCCGAAAAACTCGACATGACTACCCGTTTGAAATACCCCAATCCGCAAGCCGTACAGCAGGACCTTCCTCAAATCCTGATAAAGCTGGGTTTTTCCAGGGAGGAGGCGATGTCCATTGCTTCCATGATACAGGTTGATCCCGCACGGGGATCCGGACATGCCTCGGGAGCTGAGACACGGGAGTTGAAATCACTGCTGAGGACACGGATTTTTGCCGACGGTATGGATTACAAGGGCTATAATATTGCTGTTCATGAATTCGGTCATAATGTTGAACAAACCATAAGTTTGCACCATGTGGACCACTATATGTTGCGTGGTGTTCCCAATACTGCTTTCACAGAGGCCCTCGCTTTCATGTTCCAGAAAAATGACCTGGCCCTGCTGGGTTTTAAGGACAAAAACGAACAACAGGAATATTACAACAATCTGGATAATTTTTGGCAGTTGTACGAAATTATGGGTGTGTCACTGGTGGACATCGGCATCTGGAAATGGCTTTATGCCCATCCTGACGCCACGCCCGAAGCGTTGAATGCAGCGGTATGCCAGATTGCCAGAGAGATTTGGAACCAGTATTATGCACCGGTATTCGGGATTAAGGATCAGCCGGTTCTGGCCATCTATTCTCATATGGTCAATTCGCCCCTGTACCTGCCTAATTATGCCTATGGCCATATCATCGAGTTTCAGATTGCCGAATATCTGAAGGGTAGGGACTTTGCCCGCGAGGTCGTAAGGATATACAGTCTGGGCCGTCTCACCCCGCAACAATGGATGCAGGAAGCCGTTGGCAGCAAGATATCCGTGAAGCCGATCTTAACTGCTGCAGATGAAGCGTTGCTAAAAGTGAAGTGATTCATTTGGCGGACGAAAATCAATCATGGCGGTGATCGTGTGGTGGACCGCCCGGATTTCCCGGAGGAGCACCCGGAAAGTTGCCGCGAAAATCAGGCTGACGCTGATCCTGGTTCTGCTGTTGATTTTGCGATGGCTGTCCTCGTTTTGACCTGAGGTTATAAGTAAATAGAAACAGAAAGTACCGGCGGTAGGTGTTCACCTGTGAATCCTTGATGTAAGTAGCTGTTACTGTCCTGTAAATACTCTTGCTCTGGTCGAGGATGTCGTAAACACCGAACTTCAGCTCGGCAGCCTGGCTTTTCAGGAATTTTTTACCGATGCTGGCATTCCAGACCAGGTATTTTTCATTGTAACTCTCGTACAGTCCGGTATTGTATTGCCCCACCATATCGGTGTTGATGACGAATCCTTTCCAGAGTACCAGGTTCAGTTTTGCGCTGGCCGACTGGTACCAGTATTTCTCATCCTGCTGGGTATCCACCGAGTTTTTTACCCGCGTGTAATTGGATGTATAGGAAAGGGTGAAATCGATGCTGGAACTGATGTTGCTCGTGACAATCAGGCTGTTCATCAGGTTGTAGTTGTTGGACCGGTTAATGAATTCCCCGGCATATTCGGGCGATTGCGTATATCCAAGGCCAGTGACCAGGCTTACATTGCTCTTGATTGGCTTTACGAAATAGCTGAGGTTGATCATGGTATTGGCCCCCATGGAGTGATCGAGATTCACGGGATAGGTGATCTGTCCGCCAGGATACAGGGTTACATCAATTCCATCAGGACGTACAAGTGTATCACCACCGGCATAGATAGTCTTATAAGACATTACATCGGAAATATAGTTACCTGCCAGGAACACAAAAGCATTGAAACCTGTCGTGGGGTTGGCATAGGAATAATTGGCCGTCAGCCTGTGACTGTATTCCTGATTGAGGTCCGGATTACCGGTTCTGAGCCGAAGACGGTCGGAATTGTCAATAGCCGTAAGTAATTGTGTTACGGAAGGAGCATTGGATGAAGTCCTGTAAAACAGGCGCAGGTTGGTGATATCAGAAAACTTGTAATTGACCATGAGGTTCGGAAGGAACTTCTGGAAAGTCTCGGAAACATCTTCCTGCTGCGGGAAAGTCTGACTGCCATTCAGATCAGCCCTTTCATAATTCAGGCCCATGGATAAGTTGAGCTTGTCCTTTTTGTACAGGTAGGAGACACCGAACCGGTTGGTCATGTAATTGTTATCATAAACATTGGATAGCGAGTCTATCCGACCGAGAACCTCCGATTCATCATCAAGGCCGAACAACTCTTTGTAGTAATCACTTTTTCTGAAATTGTTGTTGTAGTTCAGCTGCAGCTGTCCGCTATTTCCCAAAGGCTCAGTGAAATTCAGGTTGGTGTTCAGCGACAGGTTACGGGTGGTTTCGTCGGCAAACTGGTTGTCTGGAATCGAATCGAGGGAGGCCAGCTGGGTATTCTCTGAATCCCTGTCATCCATGGAGGCGGAGGACCGAATGGAAAGTGTCCTGCCCTTCTTTAGAAACTTGTGCCGCCAGGTTAGCTCATTGCCTATGTTGTATCCTGCTGCGTCGATGAGGCTTTGATTCACGGTTTGTGAAAAAACCTCTCCGCCTGTAATCAGTCCGTTTGCGCGGCTGCTGGAGTTATTGTTCTGAAAGCTGAACCGTGGTACTATGATCAGTGAATTGAGGGTGTCAATGTTGTATTCAATCCTCAGGTTCAGCCGGTGATTGTAATTATTGGAAACGGTAAGGCTGGTATCTGTGGAAAAGTTGCCCTCATCGATCATCAGGTATTCGGTATTTGACCGGATAGCCTTTACATTTTCGGTGGTATTGAAAAAGTAACTGCCGGAAACGGAGGTCTTCCTGCCCCAGTTGTCCTGGTAATTAAATCCGAGAGAGCTGCTTTTGCTGATGCCGCTTTGTCCACCGAAACTCCGGCCCCCGAATCCGCCCTGTCCATGGCCGCCGCTGGTTCCGATAAGGTCCTGCATGGCAAAGTTCTGCTGGTTGACGTTGTTGGTCATGCCGGTAAAGGTGAACCGGCGGGGTCCGCTGAAAATATTCAGACTGCCTGCAGCCAGGTATTTATCATCGAAATTCGTACCTCCTGTTGCTTTGCCAAAAGTACTGTACTTGCTTCCCTTCCGGGTTACAATGTTTATGGTTCGTGATGATTCTCCATCATCAAATCCGGTGAGTTCAGCCTGATCGCTTAGTTTATTGTATACCTGGACCCGGTCGATCACATCGGCCGGTAGATTCCTCAGCGCCACCGAGGGATCGTCGCCGAAAAAAGGCTTGCCGTCTACAAGTACCTTTTTTACCTCTTCTCCGCGCGCTTTGATGGTTCCATTCTCCACTGTGATCCCCGGCATTTTTTTGACCAGGTCCTCAGCATTGGCATCAGTACTCACTTTAAAGGCATCAGCGGACATCGAGGTGGTGTCTCCTTTCTGAATGGCTGTCCCCTGACCAACCACAACAACCTCATTCAACACCTTGCTTTCCATGGCGAGACCGATTGTTCCCAGATCGGTATTGGATCCGGAAAGGGATATGATCCTCGAATCGCGCTGGTAATTGATGCTTTGAATGGTCAGGGTGTACGATTTCTTTTTCAGGTTTGTAAACTGAAATTTACCACTGACATCGGTTGTAGTGGCCACCCTTTCAGTGGTATCTTTGAGATCGGTCAGATAAACAAAGGCACCAATGACCGGTTGATTGTCAGTTGTATCGGATACCATTCCGATTACCCGGTAATGCTGGGCAGCACCGTTAAAGGCAATGCATAGCAGTAAAGCCGCAAGGCAGGAAGTCCTGTTAAAAAAAGTCTTTATCATAGCGGTTCTTTCTTGTTGGCCGGTCTTACGGATTACCATATAAATTTAAGTCAGGGAGATCCGGATGACAAAATATTTATACCAACACGGCACTTTTATAGATATACAGTGCAGCCAAAGGAAAAAAACGACATAAATTAAGGCACGTACAGGTAATATCACCACTTTTCGAGCGGCGATTCCGTCGCTGCAACATCCGGGTGATCAGGTCAGATTCCTTCATGGCTTTCTAAACTTTGATTTCCAATAGCAGCATAACCTGAACCCGAATTAAGAAAAAAGCTTAAATTCGGCAAACATTACACTTTCTTCCGCATGATGAAACAAGTGTTCCTGGTTGGGCTAGGCGGTTTTATCGGCAGCGTCTGCAGGTATTTTCTTTCCAGGCTTAACCAGGAGTATGATTTCCTGTCGCTGCCGATAGGTACCCTCAGTGTTAACGTGCTGGGAAGTTATATCATCGGGATCCTGACCGGTATCTCGGAGAAAAGTGATCTGCTGACCACCGAGTGGCGGTTGTTCCTGATGGTGGGTATTTGCGGTGGATTCACAACGTTCTCTTCCTTTACCAATGAAAACCTGATGCTGATGCACAATGGTCAGATCCTTACCGTATTTTTGTATACCGGCCTGAGTGTAATACTGGGATTCCTGGCCGTATACCTGGGTTACGTCACCACAAATCTTTTATAATATGAAATCCACCGGGAACAGCATCCTGAAAATCTATGCGAGCAGCACAGACAGAATAGGTTCCGGGCTCTTTTACGAGCACATGGTACACCTGGCAAAAGAAAAGGGAATTTCAGGTGTTACGGTATACCGGGGCATCATGGGGTACGGACCCAGCAGCCGGCACATCAGTTCCTCCCGCTACTGGGAACTGACCGAAAAACTGCCTGTTGTTATTGAAATAATCGATGAAACCGAGTCTTTGGAAGCTTTCTACAAACTCATTGAACCGGAGCTGCAACAAATGAAGAAGGGATGCCTGGCCACGCTGGAACCGGTTTTCGTAAAACTGCACCAGACCGGAAAGAGCAAGGAGTAGCTACTTGTTGCTGTTGATATAGCTGGCACAAAAGGACGCCATATTCTCGCCGTCCACTGCGGAGGAGACAATGCCCCCGGCATATCCTGCACCTTCTCCAGCCGTGAACAGGTTCCGGATCCGAACATGACTCCCGGTTTCGGGGTCCCTGGGAATGCGAACGGGCGAAGAGGTGCGGGATTCAACCCCTACGATAATAGCATCCCGGGTAAGGAAACCCTTCATTTTTTTATCGAATGCTTTGAATCCTTCCTGCAGGTTTCTTTTGATGAAATCAGGCAACCATTCATGCATGGGTGAATTCACCAGGCCTGGCATGTAGGAACAAACCGGGAGGTTCTGCGAGGAACGGTTGCTGATGAAATCCGTCAGCCGCTGGGCCGGAGCTTTCTGGCCGCTGTGAGACTGCTTGTAGGCTTTTTGCTCCAGGTGTTCCTGCAAACGCATGCCGGCAAGACCCTGCAGGTTTTGGTACGACCGGTAATCCGTTGGCATCACCTGCACCACAATGCCCGAATTGGCAAAAGGGGAGTCGCGCTTTGAAACCGACATGCCATTGACTACAATCTCATAGGCGGCCGTAGCGGAAGGCACGATCTGGCCACCTGGACACATACAGAAGGAGTATACACCCCGTCCACTAACCTGTTCAACCAGGTTATAGGAGGCTGCCGGCAGGAATTTATCCTTCCGGCAATGATATTGGATATTGTCGATGAGTTCCTGCGGATGCTCAACACGGATGCCCATGGCAAAAGGTTTTGGTTCGAGAAGAATGCCTTTTGCGTTGAAGAGATAATACACATCCCTTGCAGAATGGCCTGTGGCAAAAAGGAAGGCCCTGGCTTTGATTTTCTCCTGGGTATCGGTTACCACGTGCGTTATAATGCCATCTGATAGCTCCAGGTCTGTAACCCGGGTTTGGTATTGGACAATGCCACCGGCTTCCAGGATGGTCCTTCGGATATTGGTGACCACTTCCGGTAGCTTATCGGAACCGATGTGCGGATGAGCTTCATATAGAATGTTCTCGTGCGCACCATGCAGGTAAAGGATCTCCAGGATCCGGTTGATGTCACCGCGTTTTCTCGAACGGGTATAGAGTTTCCCGTCAGAAAAGGTCCCGGCACCACCTTCACCGAAACAGTAATTCGATTCTGTATTTAAGATGTGGTTGTTTTCCAGCAGGTCGATATCCTTTCGGCGCTCGTGGGTGCTTTTTCCCCTGTCCAGCAGAACCGGTCTGTAACCAAGTTCGATCAGCCGGAGTGAGGCAAAAAGACCTGCCGGGCCAGCACCGATCACCACCACCTCGGGCTTGCTGTCTACCCGGTTGTAATCATAGGAATTCTCCAGCACGGAAGGGGCCTCCTCTCCGATGAAGACCTCGAAAGTAATGTTGATCCTGATATTTCTGCCTCGGGCATCGATCGATTTGCGGATGATGCGGACGGTGGACAGATTATGCTGTGACATGCCCAGTGTTTCCGCAACAATCGGCAGGTAGGACTCTTCTGAATAGGCCTGGGCCGGGGATAATATGAGGGAAACTTCTTTTTTCAATCAGACCGGCGGATGATTAACACAACAAATTTACTCAAAATGCAGTGTAATCATAAACATCCTGGAATAAAGCTTGTCGATGGAATCGGTAAACACGGCATCCTCGGGATCAGGTACAATGACTTCTCCATGTTTGGTGATGCTGGTCTGCAATACGTTTCGCAGGCCAACAGAATATTTGAACTCAATGCCAAACTTGAAATACTGCAGGTAAAAATCCATTCCGGCACCTATTTCATAATAGAAGTCCAACGGTTTCACCAATACGAGGTTATTCTCTTTTTTGGATCTTCCCCACGTTTTTTTGGTGGCCGCAAGATCGATGCGTGTATTGAATCCGCCTATCACAAAGGGTCTGAAATTATTGAGACGAACCGATTTATATTTCAGCAGCAGGGGCAGTTCAATAAAGTTCGACTCCACCCTTACCGGCACATCCGAAGGATTGATCAGGGTACTCTGGGGATTTGAAACTACGTAATTGATTTCACGGATCCCCCCAAAGGCTATCCCGGGCGTGAAGCGCAAATCCATGAAATCGTTCAGGCGCAGGTTTGACAGGGCATGCACATGAAAACCCGGCCGCAAAGAGGAAACTTCTGTGTATATTCCTGAATCCACTGCCATGGCAGAACTGCGGATGTTAAAATCCATCGTGTTCATGCCTACCGAGAAACCAAAATGCAGCCATTTGTCATCGTGGTACGGTTCATTTTTCACCTTTTCCTGTTGTGCATTCAGGAGAAGCGGGTAGAAAGCAAGCAGCAGAATAAACTGTTTCAAGTGTATTTTCAGATATAATCAGGAATAATAACGCAGACGGTGCAAAAATAGTATTTTAACAGAATACACCACCTTGTTGAATCGTTCATTTAATCTATTAATTTAGCGCCATAAAGTTGTCATTAAACCACAACCACTATGTATAGCGAGAAATACCTTTTTGATTTTACACGTGACGTTTTTATTAAGATGGGCTGCAGCGAGCAGGATGCAGTGAAAATTGCCGAGGTATTCCTGGCGGCTGAAATGCGCGGACTGCCATCACACGGCATGATCCGGATCAAAGATTATTACCAGCTTTGGAAAGCCAACCGGATCAATGTAAAACCCAATGTCCGCATGGTGCATGAAACTCCTTCAACGGCCGTGGTGGATGGTGATGGAGCGGTTGGCATGGTGGCTGCTGCAAAATCCATGGAAATAGCCATTGAGAAAGCTGAAAAAGTGGGCACAGGGTGGGTTTCTACCCGGAACTCCAATCATTACGGCATTGCTGGTTATTACGCCATGATGGCCCTGGAACGCGATATGATCGGGTTGTCCATGACCAATGCCAATCCCCAGGTGGCACCCACCTTTTCGGTGAGTCCCATGCTGGGTACAAACCCTATTGCCGTGGCTATCCCGGCGGGGAAGCAACCGCCCTTTGTGGCGGATTTCGCCACTACGCCCATCGCCCGTGGTAAGCTGGTGGTGGCTGAAAAGAAGGGTGAAAAGGTGCCCTTTGGTTTTGTTCAGGACAGGCTGGGGAATCCATCGGATGATCCTGCAATCTTAAAAGCAGGTGGATCGATGCTTACATTGGGTGGTGATTATGTGCATGGCAGTCACAAAGGGTATTGCCTCAGTGCTATCGTGGACATCTTTTCCGCTGTATTTTCAGGAGCTAACTTTGGTCCTTTTGTGCCGCCTTCTGTGGCTTACCTGCCGGTGCTTGACAAAAAAGTAGGGGAGGGCACCGGTCACTTTTTCGGGGCCATGCGCATTGATGCCTTCCAGGATAAATCCAGTTTTAAAGCCTCTATGGATGAATGGATCATAACCTTCCGCAATGCCAGGCCGGCGGAAGGAAAAGATAAGGTACTCATCCCGGGGGATCCCGAGCGCGAAAAGGAAGAAAGTATCCGGGCAGCAGGAATCAGCATCCTCCCGGCCGTAGTGAAAGAGATTCAGGAAATCGCCGACGAACTGGGTGTAGGCTTTGAGAACAAAGGGTGACCTTCTACTGGTCCCTTGCCCCCTATCCCCCGTCCCTGTTCTTCATAAATCCCTGCCTGGTAATAATTTCCAGGTACTTCTGTGAGAAGGTCTGATTGTCCTTTTTGGTATATCGCTTTTCAGTAAAGACCTGGGCGAGGGTATCCAGCTGGTTTTCAGCCAGGAGCTTCGCTGTAAGTTCGAGCGATTCCTTTTCAGCATAGAGCCTGTCAATGTCGGCCGATGTGTAATCCCGGTATTTTTCAAAATGGACCACTGCGTCCAGGGGCAGTCTGTCAGTCAGGACAGGCGAATCCGCCGGGTGACCCACCACCAGTGTGGTAACCGGCACCACCGCATGGGGAAGCCCGAGAATTTCAATGATTTTATCAGCGTTGTAAATGGTGGTGCCCAGGTAACAAATACCCAGACCATGTTCCTCGGCTGCCAGCGCGCAGTTCTGGGCTGCCAGCAGGGCATCAATTGCCGCTGTCATGAAGGACAGGAAATTGTCATATCCGGGATCAGCCTGTCGTAAACGGCACCACGTGTTGAAACGGTTAAAATCAGCACAAAAGGTCAGTACCAGGGGAGCCTGTTTCACCATTGCCTGCCGGAAATGAACCTCCCACAATCTCTCCTTCAGCAAGGGGTCAGAGGTAACAACTATGCTGTATACCTGCATATTTCCTGTGGTAGAAGCTCTGGTTCCGGCCATGAGTATATCCTGAAGCACTTCCCGGCTTACAGGTTCGTTGGAATAATTACGGATGGTCCGGTGATTCAATATGGTTTGTAGCATGTTTTTTGTTTATAAAAATACCGGATTACTTTGAATAACCTTCCAGAATTATTACTTTTCGGTTCAGGAATTTTTACTGTTTTGAAATCATATTCAGATGCAGTATACGTTTGTATGATATTGTGCAGTAACTTTAACTGGTAATTAATAAACCGACCATGCTGTTCAAGGCTTCTTTGGTTGAAAACTTAAGGGTTTCCATAAAATCGGTGCGCACCAACATGTTGCGGACCATCCTCACGGTGCTCATCATTGCCTTTGGCATCATGGCCCTGGTAGGCATCCTTACGGCCATTGACTCCATTAAGAACACAATTACCAAACAGTTTGCCACCATGGGCGCCAATACGTTCTCTATTGAAAGCCGGGGATTTACAGTCCAGATCGGGAAGAGCCGTTACCGAAAGAAGAATCATCCCTATATCACCTACCGGCAGGCCCGTGAATTCAAGAAAAGATTTAATTTTCCCGCCCGTGTTTCGATATACACCCAGGCCTCCTTTATGTCCACAGTCAAATACAAATCTGAAAAGACACATCCCAACGTGAGCGTGATTGGCTCGGATGATGAATACCTTTACACCGCCGGGTTTGAGGTGGAACAGGGAAGGGACCTTTCTTACCAGGATGTGATGATGAACCGGAATGTCGCCCTGATTGGCCGTGATATAGCCGACAGGATATTTAAGAACAAGGAGGACCCTGTTAATAAGCAAATATCGATCGGAACGGGTCAGTACGTGGTGATCGGGGTACTGAAAAAGAAGGGTTCGACCTTTAACTCCAGCGACAATGTTTGTATCGTACCCTATACCAATGTCAGGCAGTATTTCCCTGCCCCGAGGCAGGATTATTCCATTAATGTTTCACCGGAGACCGAAATCCTGTCTGAACCTGCAGAGGGCTATTCCGAGGGATTATTCCGTTCGGTGCGCCGGTTGAATGTCATCGATGAAACAGATTTCAATATAGTTAAAAGTGATTTTCTGGCCAACATTTTCAAAGACCTGATCAGTATCGTCCTGGTTGCCGCCACCATCATTGGTGTTGTAACCCTCTTCGGTGCAGCCATAGGCCTCATGAACATCATGCTCGTTTCCGTAACGGAACGCACCCAGGAGATCGGGATCAGGAAAGCCATCGGGGCACGCAGCGGTATTATCAAGCAGCAGTTCCTGTTCGAAGCGATTCTGATCTGCCAGTTGGGTGGTATTTTGGGGGTATTGCTAGGAATTCTCGTTGGAAATATTGTATCTTTAGTCATGAAATCTGATTTTCTGATACCGTGGTTGTGGATTGTTGCCGGTATTGCGCTGTGTTCGATCGTGGGATTGGTTTCTGGTTACTATCCGGCGGAGAAGGCTTCACGCCTTGATCCGATCGTTGCATTGCGGTATGAATAATTTATAATGTTGAAATGCCATGAAAGAACTGACCATTAAGAAAACTTCTAACACGCCGGGTGTGGCTTTCAACCCGGAAACAGGGATCATGAAAATTGAAGGAAGATCGATACCTGAAAATCCCGGCGATTTTTTTGATCCCCTGATTGAATGGCTCGAGGAATATTTTCAGCAACCGGCTGAGGTTACCAAAATTGAAATGAGCCTGGAATATGTGAACAGCGGATCATCGAAATACCTCCTGGGCATCTTTCGTATCATTAAGAAAAGGCACGATGAAGGTAAGCCTTGCATCATCAGCTGGTACTATGAAGAGGATGATGAAGCTATTTTCAGCCTGGGCGAACATTATCGCAATACCATCAAGGTTCCCTTCAACCTCATTGAGTATATCCAGTAAATCCCATTTTTCAGGTATATCTAACTGCCTCGGACGGATTAACCGAGGCCGCCTGTATTACCCTCAGGCTTACAGTCAGCAATGCAACAAACAGGGATATCACCAGGCCAATGATAAAGATCCATACATGGATTTCGGTTTTATAGGGAAACGACATCAGCCACTTATTCAGCACCAGCAAGGAGACAGGAGCCGCAATAATGTTGGCCAGGAGGATCCAGATGGAAAACTCCCGGGCAAACATCATCATGATATGATTGGCCGACGCTCCTGCGATTTTTCGGATCCCGATCTCCCTGGTCCTCGTCTGGGTGAGAAATGACGACAGACCCAGCAGTCCGAGCGCTGCAATAATTATTGTAAGAACTGCAAAGGTGCGGGTCAGCATGCCAACCCGCTTTTCTGCCCGGTAGTAATCCCGGAGGTTCTCATCCAGGAATTTGTATTGAAAAGGGTATCGATCATTAAACTTCTGTCGCACCTTATCAATATATTCCAAGGTTTGCCGGCGATTTTTATTACCGATGCGGATGTTTGCAAAAAAATGAAAACGATCCCGGTCATTCAGCAGGATCACGATTGGTTCAATCGGATTGTGCATGGAGGCATAATGAAAATCCTTCATGATACCCACGATCTGTCCGTCACGGTCAAAGCTTCCATCATCATTGTAACCGAACTGAAAACGTTTACCGATGGCACTGGCATAATTACCCTGCGCCAGGCTGGCTGAATCGATCCATCCGAATTTCCGCGCAGCAGTTTCATTAATTACAAAAGCCTTGTCAATATCTGATTTCATGCTCCTTTCGTAACCTCGACCTTCTACTATATTAATGCCCATCAGGTTCAGGTAATCGTAATCCGCAAAGAAATTGTTGATGGCCCGTTCAACGATTGATCCGCTGTCGCCTTCAATACGCATTACCTGGATGCTGATGTTATATCCCGGGTTGCCTGAAGAAAAGGCCACGTCTTGAATGTCCGGATTTTTAAGTAGTTCCTGTCTGAAAGGTTCGAGACTCTTTTTGAAGGTTGTATCCCGCATTTCCATGACCACCAGGTTATCCTTATTAAAACCCGGATCGGAGTTCTGCATGAACCTCAGCTGGGAATTGATGATAAAGGTGCCGGTGATCATGGCTACCGATATGCCGAACTGGAATACAACCAGTACCTTTCGGAGCAATCCGTTACCACCCCGCGTATCGGTCTGTCCCTTGATGACGTTCACCGGATCGAAAGACGAAAGATAAAAGGCCGGGTAGCTGCCTGAAATCAAGCCCACCAGAATAGCCACGGCAGCAATACCGCAAAGTATGACCGGGGTCCAGATTACCTCAAAAGTTAAACTTTTGTTGGAGATCATGTTAAAGACCGGAAGCATGATGCGACTCAGCAACATGGCCAGTAAAGTGGAGAAAACTGCGATCACCAGGGATTCAATAAGGAATTGGCGGATCAGCATTCTTCGCTGGGCGCCGGCAATTTTTCGCATCCCGGTTTCTTTGGAACGTTTGGCAGACCGGGCAGTGGCCAGGTTCATGTAATTGATACAGGCAATGACCAGTATCAGCATCGCAACAAGGGAGAAGACATAGATGTACTTGATATTACCCCCCGGTTGATCGTAGCCAAGGTCGGAGGAATAATGATGTACCCGGGCCAGAGGTTTTGCCATGAGTGTAAAACTGCCGTTGATCTGGTCACCGATTGACTTCATGTACTTATCATAGAATGCCGGGAATTTTTCCAGGATCGGATTGAATGAGGCACCCTCCTTAAGCATAATATAAGTATATATGCCAATGTTCCAGAATGAGCCGGCACTGCGGTCATTAAAACGCTCCGCACCCACTTGTTCCCGGAAGGTGGCTGCAGAAAGTAAACCGTCAAATTTCAGGTGCAGGTTGCCGGGAAGGTCTTTTATAACGCCGGTGACTTCATACAGGTTGCCCTCAACCGATTTGATCGTCTGTCCCAGCGGATTATCCTCCCCGAAGTATTTTCGGGCCAGGGTTTCAGTCATTATCAGGGTATAAGGGCGGTTCAGGGCAGTGGCAGGATCGCCTTTGACCATAGGATGTGTGAACACCCTGAAGATGGTAGAGTCAGCATAGTAAATGCTGTCTTCCTGGAATTCCCTTTCACCGAATTTCAAAAACAGGGTCCCGGTAGGGGCCACGCGCACATATTCTTCAATTTCGGGATATTCATCTTTCAGGGTAGGGCCCAGCGGTACCTGCGTTGCTGCAAAAAGATCGTCTTTCCCGTTAATGACAAAATGTGATTCAAGCCGGTAGATGCGCCTGTAATTCAGGTGCGACTTGTCATAAGTCAGTTCATCAATGATGTAAAGGAAGATGAAGATTGCTGCAGTAAGTCCAATGGCAAGCCCTGCAATATTCAGCAGGGTATAAAATTTATCTCTGGTGATATTACGCCAGGCAGTTATGAAATAATTCTTGAGCATGATTGTTTATGAGATTTTGCTACCGACTATAAGACGATTATGGTGTGCTGAAGTTACAACAAATCAGAATGCCACCGGAAATAAATGGCTTGAATTATTGCTGCAGGCTCTTAAGAATGCTCATTCCGTCTCAAAACAGGGTAGCAAAAAACCCCAAAAGTTCTGTGAACTTTTGGGGTTTTAGCTGATAGACTAAGGTTTACAGCGTGAAGTCTTCAGCCCAGGACTTTCAGTCTTACTTCACCGTGTTCATATGGGCGATCATATCCAGCAGCTTGCAGGAGTAGCCCCATTCGTTGTCATACCAGGCAACGATCTTCACGAAGTTGGCGTTCAGCATAATGCCTGCTTTTGCATCGAAAATGGATGTACGGGCATCGCCGATAAAATCGCTGGAAACCACTTCATCTTCAGTATAACCGAGGATGCCTTTGAGATCCGTCTCTGAGGCTTTCTTCATCGCTGCCTTAATGGCATCGTAGTCGGTTGCTTTCTCAAGGCGGCAGGTAAGATCCACCACTGAAACGTTCAGGGTAGGAACGCGAAATGCCATACCGGTAAGTTTGCCCTTCAGTTCAGGGATAACCTTGGTAACGGCCTTGGCAGCACCAGTGGAGGAGGGGATAATGTTTCCGGCTGCTGCACGGCCACCTCTCCAGTCCTTGGCGGAGGGACCGTCAACGGTTTTTTGTGTGGCCGTAGTGGCGTGAACGGTGGTCATCAGACCTTCAACGATGCCGAAATTGTCCTGCAGGACCTTGGTCACCGGGGCCAGGCAGTTGGTGGTGCAGGAAGCGTTTGAAATAATATCCATTTCCTTTTTGTAAGTCTTATGGTTAACACCATATACAAACATGGGTGTATCATCCTTGGACGGGGCGGACAAAATCACCCTCTTGGCACCTGCTTTCAGATGCGCTTCAGCCTTGTCACGGCTTAGGAACAATCCGGTTGATTCAATAACGTATTCCGCACCCACAGTATCCCATTTCAGGTTGGCCGGATCTTTCTCGGCAGTAACACGGATAGGATTTCCGTTTACCACGAGTTTTCCGTCCTTAACCGCAACAGTGCCCTTAAATCCGCCATGAATCGTGTCATAACGAAGCATATAGGCCATGTATTCAACATCAATAAGGTCATTTATCGAAACCACCTCAATGTCATTTCTGAGAAATGAAGCCCTGAATGCAAGTCGTCCGATTCTGCCAAAACCGTTAATACCTACTTTAATTTTTGCCATATTTATATGATAATTAATTGGTTATTAAATTAAAAACAGATGATTTCTGACAACGTTACAAAGCTAACAAAAAATAGCTATTTCTGAAAAAAAATCAGCGGATTTGCCTTAACAGTAACAAAAACATGAAGATTGGTGACCCTCGTATCAATCGGACTGCCGTCCGCCTTCCTTGGTGATCTTGGGGGCTTTGTATTTGGCATCTCTAACCCAGCCAAAACGGTAGCATATGAAGAGTGTCAGGAAGAACTGGTTGTTATAGTCAGTATACATGATCGGGATCTTATGGGGGAAAGCATCAAAGACCATCCCCACATCGAGGGCGTTGATGAGCTGGTTTGCCGAACTGTACTCGAAACTGATACCGCCTTTGACATGTACGCCGGGATGCAGGGCGATCTCATCAAAACCTTTCCACACCGGGGCACGGCCGGCAATTTCCTTGTTCGTCGGATGCTGTACAAATTCATATTTTTCAACACGCGTATCAACAATATAATACTCACCGTTGATCTTGCCGATGATGTAAAAATCGTAATATACTGGTTTTGTGAAACCTATGCTGGGTCCGCCTCCCACGTAATATTTTATAGCAATGCTACCGCGGTCTTCTTTTGAAAATATCTCCTTCTGAAAGCCAATAGAGGGTCTCAGGTTGACAAAAAGATTTGTTTTCCCATTGACATACCTTTTGCTGGTGGAATAGTTGTATGGGGAAGCGGATATTTTAACTTCCTTGGGATGCTTGATATAGCCAAAATCAATGTCGTATAGGATTTTGCTGAGGTAGGTCCTGCGTTGTCCAAACCGGAAGCCGGCGCCAAAGCCGTTGGAATTCAAGGAAAGATTAATACTCCTTTCATTCTGGTAAAGAATTTTTTCCTGGGTGTCAAGTTCACCCTGACCTAAGGCAGCAATATTGTAAAGTGCAAAAAGAAAAAAAATAGCAGATTTTTTCAATTTACGATATTATTAAATTAAATCCGACGATCCAAAAAACCCCGCCGGAATTAATCACAAGATTGATGCCAAAAGACCTGCTAACTGTTCGGTTGTGCTGGCAATTCGGCGGGTGCCTGCGTATATGCCGGGCAAACATTTTTTGTACCGCTGCATGCTACAAAGGTAACAGCAATTAATACCAAAAAAAACAACGAAATGAAAAATTTTCTGACAGTCATGATGTATTCCGTTTTATAGAATTAAAAATAATGAAAAAGGTCAACAACAAAAAACTTTAACCGTTATTTTCCGTCTGTGCTGGTGGTGGATCCATTACATAGGCCGGACAAACATTTTTGTTGCAGGAGGCCAAAAGGGTGATGATGAAAATTGCCGTAATCAGAGCCATTAATACTTTTTTCATTGGGTGAACTGCTATGTTAAACATCAAAATCTTACCTGATTTGGTTAAACCTTCCCTCACTGTTAAATTAACAGGGGGCTTTAATAGTACGGAAATCTTGCTGAGGGGTTACAATAATTGTAACTGCCCTGTCTTATTAACTCAAAACCTGGCGGGATATTATTCCCGGTTTCACATAAATGCAAAGACCCTGTAAAGCCATTACAGGGTCTTTGGAATAACCTGCCGGATTTCCTATTCTTCGTATTCTTTAAGAATATCCTTCACCATATCGGGGGAAACCCTGCCATATGTTTTTTCGCCCACCATAACCACGGGTGCAAGTCCGCAGGCTCCCACACAACGCAGGCAGCTGATGGAGAATTTACTATCGGAGGTGGTTTCACCCACTTCGATTTTAAGGGTCTTTTTGAACTCAGCCAATACATTCTCCGCGCCCCTTACATAGCAGGCCGTTCCGGTACATATGGAAATCGGATGCTTACCCTTGGGTATCATGGAAAAGAATGAGTAGAAGGTAACCACTCCGTACACCTTGGCCACGGGAACATTCAGCTCCTTAGCGACCACTTCCTGCACTTCAGCAGGCAGGTATCCAAAGGTATGCTGTGTTTTATGAAGAACATTGATCAGTTCGCCGGGCTCGTTATCGAAGGACTTGCATATTTCCCTGATGGTATCCACGTCCTTCTTTTTCAGTTCAACTTTTATTCTAGACATGTTATGCTAATGCTTTAAGATTTGCGTTTCAAATGTAAATGATTTTTTTGCTTTTATCCACGTAATGGGTATGGAGCAGTTTATGGGATTTTTCACTCATGGGCTTTCCCAGGAACTCCTCATAAAGCTTGAGGATATAAGGATTCTCGTGTGATTTGCGTATGGGTTTGTTGACATCCTCACGATATATGGCGGCCATTCTGCTCTTTAGGATTTCAAAATTCCCGTGGTGCAGGGGCTGGCCACCACCTCCGATACAACCTCCCGGACAGGCCATGATTTCAATCGCATGGTAACTCGATTTACCGCTCCGGATATCCTCGAGTAACCTGCGGGCATTGCCCAGTCCATGTGCAATGCCTATTTTTATGGGCTGACCGTTGAAATCGATTGTAGCGTCCCGGATACCCTCCATGCCGCGCAATACCTCGAAATCAACTTTTTCCAGCTTCTTCTTGGTGAAAAGCTCGTAGGCAGTTCTTACGGCTGCTTCAATTACGCCACCCGTGGCACCAAAAATAACCGCAGCGCCTGAGGATTCACCCAGGGGATTGTCAAATTCCTCATCAGGCAGACTGTGGAAATCAATGTTGGCCTGCTTGATCAGGTGAGCGAGCTCCCGCGTAGATACCGAGTAATCTACATCGGGATTTCCATCCACCTTGAATTCATCGCGGGTGCATTCATATTTCTTGGCCAGGCAGGGCATGATTGAAACCACCACCATGTCCTGGCGTCTCACCTTGATTTTGTCTCCAAAATAGGTTTTGGCTATGGAGCCGAACATTTGTTGCGGTGAGCGGGCCGTGGAAGGGATTTCCAGCATATCCACGAACTGCGATTCAAAGAAATTCACCCAGCCCGGGCAGCATGATGTAAGAATGGGCAGTTTAACCGATTTATCCCCATTCAGATGGCGTGTCAACCGGTCGAGCATTTCAGTGCCTTCCTCCAGAATGGTGAGGTCTGCGCTGAAGTCGGTATCAAATACATACTTGAATCCAAGTCTTCTCAAAGCAGCCACCATTTTGCCTGTGACCAGGGTGCCGGCAGGCAGGTCGAACATTTCTCCCAGGGCAGCCCTGACAGCCGGGGCGGTCTGTACAATAACTGTTTTTGAAGGATTGGCCAGGTCGCGTATGAGTTGCCGGGTATGATCCACTTCGGTGAGCGCTCCGGTAGGACATACGGCAACACACTGCCCGCAATAGGTACATACAGAATCTTCAAGATCCATTTCAAATGCCGGGGCAACAACCGACATAAAGCCGCGGTTGATGGCCGACAGGGCACCTACGGTCTGGAAATCGTTACACATGGTCTCACAGCGGCGGCACATGATGCACTTATTCAGATCACGAATGATGGCCGGGGAGGTGTCCAAGCGGTAAGTGGACATTTCTGAGATATCTTCATTGTGAATTTCGCGTATTCCCATCTTAATGGCCATATTCTGCAAATCGCAGTTGCCTGACTTCGCGCAGGTAAGGCATTCCTTGGGATGATCCGACAGGATAAGTTCCAGTACCGTTCTCCGCGCATTCAACACCCGGATGGAATGTGTTTTAACAACCATACCTTCAGCCACATCGGTGGAACAACTTGGTGCCAGGTTCCGCCGGCCTTCCACTTCCACAACGCATACACGGCATCCCCCGGGTTTGTGTTCGATATTCAGATCCTTCAGATCCATGTAACAAAGCACGGGAATTTCAATGCCAGCTTGCTTGGCAGCTTTGTAAACTGAGGTTCCCCTGGGAACTTCAATCTGTTTATTATCAATTGTGAGTTTTACCATTTCCATTTTGCAGTCAATTAATTTACGATTACAGCATTAAATTTACAACGGTCCATGCAGGCACCGCACTTGATGCAAAGCGATGGGTTGATGTTGTGTACTTCTTTTCTTTCGCCGGTTATGGCGCCCACCGGACAAGCCCTGGCGCATGCGGTACAGCCAACGCAGTTTTCCGGCACAACCTCATAGGTCATCAGCGCTTTACAAACTCCCGAAGGGCATTTCTTTTCATTGATATGGGCTTCATATTCCTCGCGGAAGTTCTCCATAATGGAAAGCACCGGGTTGGGAGCAGATTGTCCGAGCATACACAGGGAGGTGTCCCGGATTACCATGCCCAGGTTGATGAGCCTTTCAATATCTTCTTTTGTTCCGTTGCCCTTGGTGATATGTATCAGCAATTCGTGCATGCGTTTGTTTCCGACACGGCAGGGGGTGCACTTTCCGCACGATTCGTCCACCGTGAAGTCAAGGAAATACTTGGCGACATCCACCATGCAGTCGTCCTCATCCATAATGATCATTCCGCCTGAACCCATCATCGCACCGGCTGCAATCAGGCTTTCATATTCTATCGGCACATCCAGGTGCTTATAGGTAAGGCATCCTCCTGACGGGCCCCCGATCTGGACACCCTTGAATTTTTTACCGTTTTTGATACCGCCGCCAATCTCGAAGATCACTTCACGAAGGGTAATACCCATGGGGACTTCAATAAGGCCAACATTATTGACCTTACCGGCCAGTGCAAATACCTTGGTTCCTTTTGATTTTTCCGTCCCGATGCTGCTGTACCACTCGTATCCTTTGTTAATGATCACCGGTACGCTGGCAAAGGTCTCTACATTGTTGACATTGGTGGGTTTTCCCAGGTAACCTTTTACAGAAGGGAAGGGCGGTTTCATGGTGGGCTCACCGCGGCCGCCTTCCATGGAATGGATCAGGGCCGTTTCTTCACCACATACAAAAGCGCCAGCTCCATAGCGGAGGTTTATGTCGAAACTGAAATTCGTTCCAAAAATGTTGTCGCCCAACAGACCATATTCCCTGGCCTGGTTGATCGCATTTTTGAGCCTTTCGATGGCCAGCGGGTATTCGGCTCGGATGTAAACCAGTCCGTTGGAGGCTCCGGTGCAGTAACCGTTTATGGCCATGGCTTCGATCACTGTGTGCGGGTCTCCTTCCAGGATCGAGCGGTCCATAAAGGCCCCAGGGTCACCTTCATCAGCATTGCACACTACGTATTTTTCATTGCCGGGTGATTGCCGGGTGATCTCCCATTTGAGTCCGGTCGGGAATCCTGCGCCGCCTCTTCCCCGGAGTCCGGATTTTTTGATGATTTCGATGGTCTCTTCAGGGGTCATGGAGGTAAGAACCTTTCCCAGTGCGGAATAACCGTCTCGGGCGATGTATTCCTCAACATTCTCGGGGTCAATCACTCCGCAGTTGCGCAGTGCAATTCTAACCTGCTTTTTATAGAAATCCATACCCTTGGAGTCGGTGATGATCTTGTCCGATTTGGGATCCTTATAAAGCAAACGGGATACCTTACGGCCCTTCACGATATGCTCTTCTACAATTTCCTTTGCATCCTCGGGTTTTACCTGGGTGTAAAAGGTGTTATCGGGAATGATCTTGACAATAGGGCCCTTTTCACAAAATCCGAAACAACCGGTGCTCACCACTTGTGCGAAATCGCTGAGGCCCTGGTTGTTGATCTCAATGCGCAGGTGTTCTGCCAGGATTTGACTTTGCGATGATTTACATCCTGTACCCCCGCATACCAGTAAATGAATTTTATAATCCGCCATGGATAGTTACCTCCTTAATTATATTATTGATCAATTTTCTTATAGTTAACCGGAATGATACCTTCTACCAGCATGCCTCCCTTGATATACTTTTCAATGATCTCATCGGCCTTTTTTACATCTACATAACCGAATACCATGGATTCTTTGCCCGGAAGGGTCACCTCTACCGTGGGTTCCGCATAGCAGTATCCCATGCAACCAGTCTGTGTTACTACAGCATCAATGTTTCTCTTGTCGAGTTCATCAACAATATAATTCATGGTCTCCCTCGATCCGGTGGCGATACAGCACGTGGCCATGGCCACTTTCACTTGTACCAGCTGGTCGGATGTTTCACTTTTATCCCTGAGTTTTGTTTTTGTCTGAAGTTTATCCTTCAACTCCCTCAGATCAGCCAGATTTTTGATTTTGTTCGTCATATTACAGGATTATAGATTCAATAAAAATAATTCTAAAATGCTTCATATAGATTTTTTATTTGTTGTTTTATCCAATTCCGCCAGGTTATCCCGGATGAATTCCGTGATGTGATCCAATACTTCCCTGGTGTTTAGATTAATGCCCTCCAATTCCCTGCGGATGTCTGCCGTATCGAGGTCAAATCCGTCCTCATCCAGCCGGTACCTGAAAATGATATCCCTGTCGGGATTACCGGAGATCAGGTTCCTGAAAGTCAGTGCCAGGTCGCCGCGTGGGATCATATCGATATGATCACTATTGAAAATGGCCATTACCTTGGTTCCCTGGTTTTTAGCGGATTCCATGGTAACGGTACCCCCGGTAAGCTCTGCATTCTGTTTCAGCAATGGTATACCCAGTCCCACTTTTTTAGTCACCGATGTGGTGAAGAATGGATCACTTGCCCTTTCCACCATATTTTTACTCATTCCGTGGCCGTTATCCCGAATGGTCAATGCAAGCACACCGGTGTGGCTGTTTTCAGTTATGATGGTCTCAATCACACTGGCCCCGGCATTCAGGGAATTCCGGACAATATCCAGGATATGATAGGAAAGGTCTTTCATGATATCCTAATCTTTCTGCCGTTCTCACAGTTCAGGGCCTGCCGCATCTCCATAAAATCAGGTTGTTCCAGATACCATTCCGTTACTGATGCTCCGATCTGCTCCAGAGAATGGGCATCTGAGCTGGCAACCAGACAATAGTCACGGGTCTCGGGATGTTCCGTCAGGAAGTTATTGGTTTCGGCGGTTTGTGCCACTTCCAGGGCATCTGCCCTCAGGTTGCGGGGCAGAAAACCGAGCTGGCTGTAAAGTCCGTTGTGCAACCTGTTGATGTGCGCTGGAATAAAAAATCCGCCGAGTTCGTGCACCCGGTCCGCGATCTCATTTATACCCAGTTGCAGGGAGGCCACGAGAAGCCTGTATTCTTCCTCCAGTATATTTTCTTCCTCATCTACCAGGTACTGGTGTCCGAAGAATTCAGGTTTGTTCCGGATGACCGTCAGGTATTGGTCGATTACCTGCTGAAATCGATCTGCTTTGGATATGTTTTCAAAGAACGTCAGACAATGTATCTCTTCCCTTGTATTGATTTCTGCACCAGCGATCACGGTTATCCCGTACTTTTCACCGATATGTTGTGCCAGCCTGCAGTGCCGCGTGCTGTTATGATCCGTAATGCCGATGATATCAAGTTTTTTCATAGCCGCCTGCCGGATGATATTAACCGGACTCATATCCAAACCACTGCAAGGAGAAAGCACGGTGTGAATATGTATATCCGCTTTATACCAGCGCATTCCCTTCCATCAATTTATAAAGTCTGCCGCATATGGCAAAAGAACTTTTGTCAGTACCCAGGACAACCAGACCTTCCGATGTAGCGGTTTCCATGGTGTCCTCATCCGGTTTCCCGCCGTTGACGATAAGAACTGCCGAAAGATCTTTGAGCGATGAAACGGCCAGGATATTCTTATGCGTCTGCATGGTGATCCACAGTTCTCCTTCCCGGGCTCTTCCCATCACGTCGCTCAGCAGATCGGAAGCATAGGCCCCTTTAACCGGCCGGTTGATATGATCCGCTCCGGCGAATACATGCAGATTCAATTCATTAATTATGGTTTTGATCGTCATCATTTTTATCATTTCGGGCTGACACATCGGTCAGTCCCTTCGTTATTATTTTATTCACCTAATCACCTAATCACCTAATCACCTAATCACCTAATCACCTAATCACCTAATCACTTCATCACTTCATCACCTTCTCATTCCGGCAGCATGTTCTTAAACCTCATGTTCCCCCAGATCTCCTCTGTATAATTTACCACCTGGTTCATGGATTCCCCGCCCTTGACCTTGATGGCAACAAATACGCAATCGCTGGTATGGGCACGGTGCTGCACGACATCCTCGGCCAGTGCCCGGCAGTTCGGTGAACCGCAGGCAGCACAATCGATACCGGGCAGGTAGCTGTTGATTTTCTCAATCTTCCTCATTTTTTTCATGGCCTGTACAATATCCTCATCCAGTTTCATGATTGATCTGGGTTCGATCCCACCGAGTGAGGCATTGGCAATGACATGATCTTTATATCGTGTTATGGTTTTGTTATCAAATATCTTTCCCTGGTTCTTGTCGATGAAATACTGCTCGGCCCGCATGTGCAGCCGCTCGGAAACCAGGAACCGGTTTGTGGTGGAAAGAATGCCACCGGCGCAGCTTTCATCACATGCCCGCATCTCAATGAAATCAAACCGTCCCAATGTGTTGTTTTCAAGTTTTTCAAGGAATTCAATCGCATTGAAGATTCCGTCAATCGATAAACAACGGCCGTGGATATGCCGGGCCTCCCCGCCGGTAAGTGTCCATACCATTTCTTCGGGGTGCAGCTGTTCTTTCTCGGGAACAATGCAAAACCCTTTTTCTTCACGATTGATCACCGAATACACCTTGTTGAACAGGGTGTTCATATTGATAACACCGTTGATGGGGGATTTTTCTTCGCCAACAGGACTCTTGACCGCGGCAATCTTGGCAGCACAGGGGGTCACATAATATATACCAATGTTGTTATCAGGTATTCCCTGGTCCATCAGTTTTCTCCGAAAGGAGATTGCAGCCAGGTCCAGCGGCGCCTTAAAGGTCATGATATTCGAGGTGAGTGCAGGGAATCTCACCTGGATCAGCCTGACAATCGCCGGACAGAAAGAAGAAATCACCGGTCGGATATCCGGTTTTTCAGCGAGGTACTGATTGATCAGCTCAATCAGCACTCCTGAACCATGCTCAGCTTCATAAACATGGGTAAAGCCCTCTTCCATCATACCGCTGTAGATTTTGCGGGTGGCTATGTTGCGCGGAAACTGACCAATGAATACCGAAGGTACCAGGGCCACCCGGTAGTCGTGTTCAAAAATCCGTCTGAAATCATCTTCTTCATTGATGATAGCGTTAACCGGACAGACCCGCATGCATTCACCACAGTCGACACACCTTTCCGCAATAAGACGCGCTTTGCCCTTTTTGACGCGCAACGCCTCTGTGGGGCATGCCTTAATGCAATGTGTGCATCCCATGCATACATCTTCCTGAATCTTCAATGCATGATGAAATGCCATGATCAGGTTTGTTTTGTATTCATATAGGTAGTCATTTCCACGACTGTGCCCTTGTTTATCTCGCTGTGAATATGAAGTTTATCAGTATTCTTTTTGATGTTGGCCAATCCCATGCCGGCGCCAAATCCCATTTCACGGACCTTTTCAGATGCCGTTGAATAACCTTCCTGCATGGCTTTACTGATGTCGGGTATACCGGGTCCTTCATCCTCAACACATACCATAATCCTTGTTGGATTGATCAGCACCTTCATAATCCCCCGGAAAGCATGGGCCACCACATTCACTTCGGCCTCGTATGTGGCAACTGCAATTCGCCGCACCATGGCCGGATCAAGATTGAGCTGGTTCAAAATCTTTTTAATGTTGCTGGAAGCATGTCCTGCCTTCACAAAATCACCTCCCTCGATCGGATATTCAAATTTCATCTCTTTCATGATTCACCGGCAGTTGGGTTTTATTCAAAAAGCCCGGCAATTCAATATAGGGGCTTTACACCGCCCTGGTAGAGCTTTCCACTGGTTCCAAACATCGAACCTGCGGTTTCGACTATCACCAGTCCAATATCGTTGGCCAGGTGAACCATCTCCTGATTGGCCTTTTTGTTGCGAACCAGCAGCACACAGGATACCTCCGCCATTTCGGCGGTACGGATGGTCTGCAGGTTGGCCACACCGGTAATCAGCAATATCCCGGTCTTATTGATGGTCAGTACATCGCTTAACAGATCTGATGAGAAGGCATGGGATATCTCTGTTCCGAGAAACTCCTGTCCGCATATCACACTGCCCCCGGTCATACCTACAATTTCATCTATCCTCATGCATTCAACCCATTAGTGCAGACTTCAAAACCACAATCATACGAAAGCCTGAAAATTCTGTTACAAAAATAACAATTTTATTGTTATTTAAATAACAATAAAATTATTAGTGCAATAATATATACTGATTCTAAATTATTACACTGAAGTTGTCCCTTGTCCCTTGTCCCTCGTCCCTTCCCTAATCCAATCCAGCCAATCCCGGAAACCTGCGCCGGTTTTGGCCGAGACTTCAAAAAACTGCAGCTGTGGATTTACCCGATGGGCGAATTCTTTCAGTTTTTCCACATTAAAATCCACATAGGGCAGCAGATCGGTCTTGTTGATCAGGCAAAGCTGGGCGCTCTGAAACATGTTGGGATATTTGAGCGGCTTATCCTCACCTTCAGTTACGCTGATGATCACAACACGGAACTGCTCGCCCAGGTCGAACAGGGCAGGACAGACCAGGTTTCCAACATTTTCGATCATCAGCAAGGCATTATCCTGTAGATTCAGGGATTTTATGGAGTTTTGGATCATACCGGCATCGAGGTGGCATCCGTTGCCGGTATTCACCTGCAGTACCGGGGCACCGGTGGCCTGAATACGGTCGGCATCGAGGGAGGTCTGCTGATCCCCTTCGATCACGTAAACTTTCCGGTCATGGAGTTCCCGGATCGTACGCTCCAGCAGGGTGGTCTTACCTGATCCCGGGGAGCTGACGAGGTTCAGGGCGGTTATGCCCTTTGCCTCTAAATAGCCCCGGTTTCGCTGCGCCAGCAGGTTGTTCTGGTGCAATACGTCTGTTTCGATGCTGATCCTGTATAAATGATTCTGATTCTGATGCTGATGCTGATGCTGATGCTCATGAGAATGGGAATGGGAATCAGAATCAGAATGAGAATGATCATGTCCATGATCAACATGATCATGATCGTGATTTGCAGGATTGATAATGCTATATCCTGACCCCTTGTCGCCGCATCCACAATTCTCGCACATGATAAATAAGTATTGTGACTTAATTTGATGATAAAGTTAACATAAAACGGTCATTGTCAGGTCAGGCAATTGTTTATTTCAGTAACCTCACCCCTGCCGGTGAGATCTTATGTTTCAATGGCCACCACCTTCAATTCCTTCCCCGCGATGATCTCCGGACTCACCTCCCCACATACAGGACAGGGAGCGAACATTTCATCCGGCTGGTAGTTCCTGCCGCAATTGCGGCACAACGCCTGCAGGGGTATGGATTTGATCACCAGGGATGCTGTGCCGAGCAGGGTCCCTTTCCGGGTGGCCTCCCAGGCGAATTCCATGGCTTCTTTCACCACCCCGGAGGCCTGTCCCACCTCCACCTCCACGGCGCTAATGTGATCAACACCATGTTTCCTGGCTGTTTCGAGTGCGATCTCCAGGATTTCCTGTACTAACGACAATTCATGCATGGTGGATCGGGATGATTTACATTCAGCATATCCGGGGCAATTGCTCTCCCGCAAGTTTGTCGATGATCCTGGTTCCGCCGATGACTGATTTCATCAGTACTTTTCCAGGATGATCAGCGGTTATGGTTCCTATGATCCGGGAATCCCTGCCCGTACTGAATCGTTGCATCAGCTTTATGGCGAGATCGGCCGATTCCGGTGCCACCACCATCATCACCTTACCCTCGTTGGCCAGGTACAGGGGATTGAAACCATAGACCTCACACAGCCCGGCCACCTGTTCCCGAACGGGGATGTCCTTTTCATCGACGAGCATCCCCAGTTTCAGCGAGGCAGCCACCTCTGCCAGGATGGTGGCAATGCCTCCCCGGGTGATGTCGCGCATAAACCGGACTTCAACCCCCGATTCAAGCAGGGAATTGATCAACGGACTGAGGGATGCAACGTCAGACAAAACAGGGACCTCAAAATGGAGGTTTTCACGTGCTGACAATACGGCGATTTCATGGTCACCGAGGTAACCGTTCACCAGGATCAGATCACCGGACCTGATAAGACTCCCCTTTGAAACCGGGGCATGACGTTTTTCAATAACCCCGATGCCGGCAGTATTGATAAAAATCTTATCACATTGTCCTTTCTTTACCACCTTGGTATCACCGGTTACGATCTGAACACCCGCTCTCCGGGCTTCTTCTGCCATGGATTTAACAACTCTCCCGAGGTCATCCATCGGGAATCCCTCCTCCATGATAAACCCGGAGCTCAAAAACAGGGGTCTGGCCCCGGAAACCGACAGATCATTCACGGTTCCACAAACTGCCAGCTTACCGATATCACCCCCCGGGAAGAATATGGGGTCAACCACAAAGGAATCCGTAGTGAAGGCAAGCAGGGTATCTCCCACATGGGCAACCGCAGAATCGGTGAGGACATCAAGCAGGGGATTGTCGAAATGTTTCACGAACAAATCCCTGATCAGATCGCCGGTCATCAGGCCGCCGCTTCCATGTCCGAGAAGTATGGTTTTGTTCATGTCGAAATGTTTTGGTAAATATATAAAAATGAAACCGTATTCCTTTTCATAGCAGACCAGTCCGGATGTTGGCAAAGGATGATTAAAATCATGTTAACATTCTCGACCAGTAGTTGTTATTCCTGCTATATTGCCGGTCTCATAAAAACCATTGCCATGAAAGTTTCTCTTACCGCTCTCTGTTTTGTAGCAATAATTGTAATTTCGTGTGCTCCTGAGAAAATTAACCCTGATAATCCGCTTATGATTGATTTTAATACTCCTTTGCAGTTGGTTCCCTTTGATAAAATTGAACCCCGGCATTACAAACCTGCCATTCAGGATGCCATCGATGAGGCCAGAACCGGTCTGGATAAAATTGTCCGTGCTTCCGACAGACCGACTTTTCAAAATACCGTTGAGGCCCTTGAGTTCCTGAACTATAAATTGAAAAGGCTGGAACAGGTATTCTTTAACATCAATTCAGCTGAGACCAGCAAAGAAATACAGCAAATAGCCCAGGAAGTATCACCCCTGCTCACAGCCTATTACAATGATATCAGTCTGAATGAAGCACTTTTTGCCAGGGTGAAACAGGTATATAACGAGCGTGAAAACCTGCAATTGCAGCAGGAAGAATTAAAATTGCTTGAAGATACCTATCGGGGTTTTGTCCGCAATGGCGCTAATCTGACCAACGAGGCCAAGGAGGAATACCGCAAGGTTACGGAAGAACTCTCTATGCTCAGTCTGAAATTTGAAGAAAACCTGCTGGATGAAACCAATGCCTATCAGCTGCAACTAACGAATGAAAAAGATCTTGACGGTATACCGGATTTTATGAGGGAGGCCGCTGCCCTGGAGGCCAAAGCCAAGGGACTTGACGGCTGGCTTTTTACGCTAAAAGCACCCAGCTATCAGCCTTTCATGAAATATGCCGATAACCGGAAACTCCGCGAGGAGATCTACCGGGCCTATAACACACGCTGCTTTAAGCAGAATGACAAGAACAATGAGGAGATTATCAGGAAAATCGTAAACTACCGTTTAAGACTCGCCAGCCTGCTGGGATACAAAACCTATGCCGATTACATTCTCGAGGAACGGATGGCCAAGACACCGGATAAAGTGAGTACCTTCCTGAATGACCTGCTCCGCGATTCAAAACCAACAGCAATCCGTGAATATGATGAAGTGCAGGCCTATGCCCGAAAAATCGGAGCGGACTTCGAAATTCAACGTTGGGATTGGGCCTATTACGCTGAAAAGCTTAAAAACGAAAAATTCTCCATCACCGATGAAATGACCAAGCCTTACTTCAGACTTGAAAATGTGGAATCAGGTATCTTCAACCTTGCCGGGAAGCTTTATGGGATCACCTTCAGGTCCGACACCACGATCCCCGTATATCACAAGGATGTAAAAACCTTCCGGGTTTTTGATGAAGACGGCTCCATGCTGGCATTGCTGTATGTGGATTATTTCCCGCGTGAAGGCAAACAGGGCGGGGCATGGATGACCAACTACCTGGAGCAGCACCGGTCAGACGGCAACAATATCCGACCCCACGTTTCACTGGTGCTGAACTTTACAAAGCCCACCGCGACCAAGCCTTCTTTGTTGACATACGATGAGGTGAGGACGTTCTTACATGAGTTCGGGCATGCCCTGCACAGCATTCTCAGCAACTGCACCTATATGAGCCTTGCCGGTACCAACGTTTACCGTGATTTTGTGGAACTTCCTTCCCAGATCATGGAAAACTGGGCAGAACAAAAGGAATGGCTGAACCAGATTGCTGTGCACTATGAAACCGGCGCCAGGATGCCGGATGAAATGCTGAAGAATATATTGAAAAGCAGGAATTTCAACAGTGGATATGCCTTTGTCCGACAGCTCAGCTTCGGACTCAACGATATGGCCTGGCATACCCTCAGCGATTCCCTGAACAGGCCTGTGACCGATGTTGAACAGGAAGCCATGGCACAAACAGAGCTATTCCCCCCGGTGAAAGGATGCAGTTTCAGCACCGGTTTTGCCCACATCTTCAGCGGGGGTTACGCGGCCGGATACTATGGCTATAAATGGGCTGAGGTGCTGGATGCTGATGCCTTTTCACTTTTTGAGAAAAGGGGAATCTATGACAGGGCTACAGCGAAGGCATTCCGGGACAATATCCTGTCACGCGGTGGCACTGAGGATCCTATGACCCTGTACATCCGTTTCAGGGGGCAGGAGCCTACGATTGAACCGTTGCTTGAGCGAAGCGGTTTGAGGTGACTGGTGACTGGTGACTGGTGACTGTGACTGATGATTGGTGTTAAAGACCATAGTGGCAGCGGCAGTATGGGCAAGTCATGACTTGCCTATACACAATCTACACCACTCATGTTCTTATTTTCCTAACTGATCCTTTACACACCTGACATTGCGTCCGAACTCACGAAGATTCGCTCCCTTGTAAATACCGGGTACTGCAGAATAAAGTGCATGGAAATAGGCGTAATATTCATAGCGGGAGGTCCACCAACTGGCTGACCATCCTTCCGAAAAATCAAAATCACCATAATAATTTGCACCCACCCTCATTCCTCCCGGAAGGGCCGTAAATCCACTTTCATTGGTTCCCGTCAGGGCTTCTTCTGTAATCCAGTTGCCGGTGCCGGCCTCCATAAGTTTCAGACCCTCAGTGGTTCCCCGAATGCCTGCATAGTTCAGGTATTCGGCAGGGATCCCCATTTCAAGCTCGAGGGTTTGCCATTCATCGTCAGAAGGGACGTGCCAGCCGGAGGGACAGAGTTTGCCGGTGTTCACGGTGTACCAGTTGTAATATGCCCCGTAAATGTCTCTGTATATATCTTCATTGTCCTCATACCAGCTATACGCCGGGGAATGCTGTGACATCCAGTTGCTGTTGCCCGTCACAAAGGGAATTTCATTATTGTCGTTCAGCCGGGTGGTCTTCAGGTTCTCCGCCATCCAGGTCTGGGTGCCAATGTCAATTGTTTTATACACGTTGCCTTCGATATCGGTAATGGAGCCGTAAGTCTTTGAAGCATTGAACGTCACTATCAGACCTGCCGGCATGGTTTTGATGGTTTCCACGGCACCGTATCTGATATTCGAGATATCTGACACGTACCAGCGAACATAGTAGGTTGTACTGGGTTGCAGGTCACCCGCATTGACAGAGAACCGTGTTTCGTATACGCTGCCGACGTATACTGTATCGGAAATTTTCGGATCTCCAGTGGTATTCAGGCATACGCCGAATATCATGGAGTAATCAACGAGGGCTGAGTCTGCACTGCCGGAAAAAGATGCCCAGGTTCTCCGTATCGCGTTAGCCGCGAAGTCGTTCACAGCAGGAAGCGTCTGATCATCCCTGTCTTTGGAACAGGTCCAGCATCCTGTGAGAAACAGGACAAGCAGGCAGGTTTTGAATGGAATGGGTTTCATTTTATGCATCTGATACTGAGTCCGTCATATTTTATTGCCTGATCCCTGGTGATTCCGGCAATGGCTAACCGGATTCCTCTCCTGTATCCAAACAAATCACCTTCCATGGTTGCTGTCCACCAATTGACCGAATATCCCTCGTCTATAAAGCCATGGACATACCAGGGAGTCATCCGCTGTCCTGCAGGCAATGCTGAGAATCCGGTTTCATTGATTCCCTGGTTGTCTGAAGAATAATACCAGTGCTTGACCGATGGTTCTACCAGTTTCCACACCACGGCTGAGCCCCGGGTATAGGACGAATTGGCCTCTGCTTCTGACATTCCAATCTCCATTTCCAGAGTTTTCCATTCCATGTCGGTGGGCACATGCCAGCCAGCAGGACAGATCTTTCCTGACAATACGGTATAAAAGTTGTACAATGCCCCGTAGGTTGTTCCAAAAACGGCTTCGTTATTGTTATACCAGCAATACGCAGGGGTGGTAAGACTGTCCCACAGACTGCTATCTTCAACCAGGGGTATGGGCGTATCGTCTGCAAACCTTGTAGTGCGCAGGTTTTCTGCCATCCATGTCTGAGAGCCGATGACGATTGTTTTGTACACATTGCCTTCCACATCGGTTACAGAATCGTAGGTAATGTCTTCATTGAAAATGATCTCCGCATCAAATGACAGGGTGGTAAAAGTAACCTCATTACCATATCCGATGCCGGCCTTGTTCATGCCATATCCACGCGCATAATATGTTGTGCCCGGAGATAATCCTTTCAGGGGGAATGAGGCTCCAAGCTCATTGCTATTCAAGCCTTCAATAAAAGGGAAGATACGATCACTTATTGTCGATTTCGGTCGGATGTTCCAGCAAATACCATAATCAATGATGGTATCAGCACCCGAATAGATTACCTTTGCGGAAACGGAGGCAGTTGTTCTCGAGACATTCCGGGGTGAGGAGGTTTTAATTACGGGTACCTGGTTTTCACCTGCGGGGATACCCTCATCCTTTTTGCAACCATAAACTAGAAGGGTAATAAAAAGCAGTATGCATGCGTAAAAACGCAGTGCTTGTGACATAGATATGCGGATTGCAGGTTGAAGGATTAAAGGTAGGAATAATCGACTGAATAACCAAACCGCTTAATTCATAGTGCTCCACTACATCCGTTCCACCCTGATCCCCTTTTGCTTTGTAAGGTATAAACCAAGGAATACCAGCAATCCGTTGATAATCAGTAGTTCAAAACCAAATTTATAGCCCCAGAACCATCTTTCAGAATACTGGTCCAGAAAAAAGCACAGTACAGGGGCAACCACAGAAATATAAGGTACTACTTTATCCCTTGCCTGGAAGCAGGTGAGTATGCCAAAAGAGAACATACCCAACAGCGGTCCGTAGGTATAACCCGCAATCTTGAAAAGGGCATTGATGACGCTTTCATTGTTCAGCACCTTGAAGAGCAGGATGGCTATGATGAAAAGGAAGACAAAACTGATATGCACCAGATTACGGGTGCCCATGCGCTGGTTATCTTCTTTAAAGTTGAGGAAATCCACGCAGAAGGAGGTGGTGAGGGCCGTCAGCGCTGAGTCGGCACTGGCATAGGCAGCCGCCAGCAAGCCCAGAATAAAAACGAAACCTACACTTGGAGGCAGGTAATTAAACACCAGGAAAGGAAAGAGTTCATCGGTCTTGCTGCATTGCATCACGCCGGTATATGGTTGCAGCAATCTGATAGGACAATTCTGCGCCACACCGGCAGTGCCGAAATGCTCGGTAATGATGCCCTTGGAATTGGCATAAATGTAAAGGAGTGCGCCCAGGGAAAGAAAAAGAATGTTGACCATCACCAGCAGGGAACTCATCCAGTACATGTTCTTTTTGGCATCGTGCAGGTTCCGGCAGCTCAGGTTCTTTTGCATCATATCCTGATCGAGTCCTGTCATTACAATACAAATAAACATGCCACTGAGGAAGTGTTTGAAAAAATTGTTACCGGGTCTCCAATCCCATACGAAGATCTCGGAATAGCGGCTTGAACCAATGCTGTTGATCAGTCCGGCCAGATCCAGATTCAGCTCCTTGGAGATCAGTACAATTGAAAGAATGACCCCTAAAATGAGAAATACAGTCTGGAATGTATCCGTATATACGATTGTCCGGATACCCCCTTTGTAAGAGTATACGTAGATAAGCCCGATGGTGATCACCACGGTTAACCAGAAGGGGACGCCCATTTTCGACAGGATAAAGCCATCAATGACCAGCGCTACCAGGTATAAACGGAAGGACGAACCAATCACGCGGGAAAGCAGGAAGTAAAAGGCTCCAGTTTTATAACTTCTTAAACCCAACCGGTGATTGAGGTATACGTAAATGGAGGAAAGGTTCATCCGGTAGTAAAGGGGCAGGAGAACATTGGCGATGATCATATAACCGGCAAAATAGCCGAATACCAGTTGCAGGTAGGAAAAGGCGCTGGCCCCCACTTCCCCTGGAACGGATATAAAGGTGACACCGGAAATCGAGGAACCGATCATGCCAAAAGCGACCAGGAACCAGGGGGACCTGCGGTTTCCTATAAAGAAGGAGGCATTGTCGGCACCACGGCTGGTAATAACGGATATTAAGATCAGGAGACTGAAATATATGACTACAATGAACAGCAATATCCAGGGGTTCATAGGGAGCGATTTGGGGTTTTAAACTGCAAGAATACTAAAAACAATCAATCCTTAAAACGGATGCGGCAATAAAAGATTAATTTTGGGGTGATATGATTTCAGAGCCACTCGTCACGCTGAGCGGAGTCGAAGCGGAGTCGAAGCGGAGTCGAAGCGGAATTGACCAATGCCATCCTTCGACTCCGCTCAGGATGACGGTATTGAAAACATAGACGAACAGAAATACTATTCAAGATACTGAAAACAATGAATTTCAATTATCCGTCCAAACTGCTTGAAGCCGCGGTAAATGAATTTGCCACCCTGCCGGGGATCGGACAGAAGACAGCCCTCCGGCTGGTGTTGCACTTGCTCAGACAGGACAGTGCGGCCCTGGAGACCTTTGGAAATACCATTATAAAGCTGGGTACCGAACTGAGATTCTGCCAGGTATGCAGGAATGTCTGCGATGAGGAGCTATGCCCCATCTGCTCTGATAACCGGAGGGATCAATCCACTATTTGTGTGGTTGAGAATATCAAGGATGTCATGATCATTGAAAACACGCAGCAATACCGGGGTGTTTACCATGTGCTGGGCGGCATCATATCGCCCATGGATGGTCTGGGTCCCTCCGACTTGAATGTCAATAGTCTCGAAGACCGTGTTAAAAAAGGGGGGATCAAGGAAATCATCCTTGCGTTAAGTGCCACCATGGAAGGAGATACCACGAATTTCTACCTATATCGCAGGCTGAACATCTTCAACCCGGTATTTTCAACCCTGGCCAGAGGTGTTTCGATAGGAGATGAGCTTGAATTTACTGATGAGATTACACTCGGAAGATCGATTGTAAACAGGATTCCCTTTAATGTTTCTTAAGGTTTACCTTGGCTGCCAGGGCAGCCCCGATGATTCCTGCTTCATTCAGGAACTTCGCCGGTACCAGTTTGGCTTTCAGGTTGAGCTGGTCCTTGAACAGGTCGAGCTTTTTGCTGGCCCCCCCACCTATGATGATCATTTCAGGCCAGCACAGGAATTCAATATGGTTAAGGTATTCATTGAGTCGTTTTCCCCAGGTTGTCCAGTCGAGTTCCTCCCTTTTACGCGTGGCATCGGAGGTATAAACTTCAGCATCCATGCCTTTGAACTCAACATGCCCAAATTCAGTGTTGGGGTATAACTTACCGTTGATGAAAAGTGAGGAACCAATCCCGGTTCCAATGGTCAGGACCACGATGGCGCCTTTGAAACCTTCACCGGCTCCCAGTTTCACTTCGGCAAGCCCTGCAGCGTCAGCATCATTGGTTATCCATACCGGCAATTTGGTGGCTTCGTGGAAAAGCTTGCGGGCGTCGGTGTTGATCCAGCCTTTGTCAATATTGGCGGCTGTTTTTACCACGCAATTTTGCACCACGGCGGGAAAACCAAAACCAATCGCGCCGTCCCATTTAAAATGCTTGACCAGTTCTTTAACCGCTTTGGCTACCAGTTGGGGTGACGAAGGCTCAGGCGTGGGAATTCTGTGCTTTTCATCAAGCAGTTTTCCGGTTTTGATATCAACCGGCGCACCTTTGATTCCTGATCCGCCGATGTCTATTCCCAGGATTTTCTTTGAAGTCATACTCAAGTTTATTTATGCTATCGCAAGATAGAAAAAAAACGACAATGTTATTTTAACGGTTCTTCATTTTATTTGTATTTTCAATGGATGGAAAATTTTTATGCTTTGTATGCCAGATATTCCTTTAAAATAAGTATTTTGGTGTAATTTAGATTCAGTATTGGAACAATCTCCAATCATCGGACATCAACCATCAGCTATAATTGAACTTTGATCTCATGGAGAAGAGCATTAATGCCTTGTTAAACAACAATCTCAGGGTGATCATACCTGATTTTGGTGCCTTCATTATCCGGCAGCAGGAACCCAGGATTGTTGTTTTTAATGAGTTTTTGCGATATAACGATGGGTTACTGACCGAATATATCGCCAAGACCGAAGGGATTGAACTGGAAACTGCCTTGCAACGGGTGACGGATTTTACGGCGAACATTACCAAGGTTCTGGAAAGCGGCAAGCCTTGTAATCTTAAAGGTCTTGGGAAACTGCACCAGGACAGCAGCGGCAAAATATTCTTTGATGCCGAGATTACACATTCTCCTCCGGAAAAGACAGAACTGGAATCAGCCGAACTTCCCATAATTGAAGCAGAGGACAAACCGCGTGCTAAACCAAGACCAAAACGCCCTCTCAAAACGGGTACAGCACCAGTGGAAGAAATCCAGGCACCCCTGGAGGATCACCCGATTCCCGATACACCGGAGATCAATGCTTTTAAGGTTTCTGAGCCAATTGTAGTTCCAGAACCTTTGGAACGGCCAGTTCCCCGGACCGTTGTTCCTGAAGAACCTGCAATCAGCGCAGAAAATATTGAAAACCTGGAGGTTCCGACTTCCATACCCATCAATTTGATCTTGAAGTGGGTCATCCTGATCCTGTGCGTCAATGCAGTCATTTTTGCCTGGTTCATTTTTGGCGACGACATCAGGGGCATGTTCAGGAAAAAGGCTGTTCCTGCCGCCATAACGGATTCGGTTTTCGACATGCTGTCGGATTCCGTTCGTGCCGCAGCCACGGATACCAACATAATTTTCCAGGAAGCCCCTGAACTCACTTCTGTTGAAAGCAGTTTTCCTGTTGAGGCAAGTTTGCGCTATTACATTGTTGCAGGTTGTTTCAGGGATGAAATAAATGCCGATGAACTTGTCAAATCGCTCAAAGACAAGGGATTCAAAGCTGAAAAATTCGGGAAGATCGGCAATCTCTATGCTGTCAGCTTTGCCTCCTATGATGATAAGGAAATGGCTGTGAAAGAGCTTAAGCGCATACGTGAGGAGGTACAACCCGAAGCCTGGATGACACGGTTTAAATAAGCAATTATTCATCATAAACCTATACATCATGCGTAAGTCAATCCTTACCGGCATCGTCGTTTTCATAACAGTGTGGCCTGTAGTGGTGAATGCACAGGACTGCCGGATGATCCTGAACACAGATTTGACCACAGATACCATCAGCCGCCATATCTATGGTAATTTTTCAGAGCACCTGGGACATTGCATATATGGTGGTTTATGGGTCGGAGAGAATTCCACTATTCCCAATACCCGGGGTATCCGCAATGATGTCGTCGCTGCCCTGAAGCGGATTAACATTCCTAACCTGCGATGGCCGGGCGGATGTTTTGCTGATGAATACCATTGGATGGATGGGATAGGCCCCCGTGAAAACCGGCCAAAAATGATCAACACCCATTGGGGCGGGGTGGTGGAAGATAACAGTTTTGGCACCCATGAATTTCTGGATCTGTGCGAGCAACTCGGCACGGAACCTTATATCTGCGGCAATGTCGGGAGCGGTTCAGTTGAGGAAATGTCGAAATGGGTGGAATATATCACCTTTGACGGACAAAGTCCGATGGCTGAATTGCGCAGGCAAAACGGCCGGGACAAGCCCTGGAAGGTCAGGTTCTGGGGTGTCGGAAATGAGAACTGGGGTTGCGGAGGCAACATGACGGCAGCGTTTTACGCCGACCAGTATAAACGTTATGCGACCTATGCCAGGAACTATGGAAACAATCGGTTATTCAAAATTGCCGGAGGGCCCAATACCGATGATTATCACTGGATGGAAACCCTGATGAAAAATATCCCGGCGTACATGATGAGCGGGATCTCCCTGCACTATTATACTGTTCCGGGAACCTGGGATAAGAAGGGCTCTGCCACCCAATTCACCGAGAAGGAGTATTTCTCCACGATACAAAAAACATTATATATGGAAGAACTGGTTACCCGGCATGCCTCTATTATGGACCAGTATGACCCCCTGAAGAAATTGGGATTGATTGTGGATGAATGGGGCGCCTGGTATGATGTTGAACCGGGTACAAATCCGGGATTCCTCTTTCAGCAAAGCACACTACGGGATGCCCTGGTAGCCGGGATTAACCTGAATATTTTCAACAACCATGCTGACAGGGTCCAGGGCGCCAATATAGCCCAGATGGTAAATGTACTTCAATCCATTATTCTTACCGATGGGGAGAGAATGATCCTTACGCCTACATATTATGTCTTTGAGATGTACAAGGTGCATCAGCAGGCAGCTCTGATTCCGGTTAACTTCCAGTCTCCTGAATACAGCCTGGAGGGGAAATCAATACCGGCAGTGACCATCTCGGCATCGAGAGATAAAACCGGGCTCGTCCATGTCACCCTGACGAATGCTGATCCGCACCACGAGATTGAGCTGAGCATTGAACTGCGTGGTTCACAGCCCGGTAATATTATCGGGATGGTATTGACTTCCACAGAATTGTCAGCCCACAATACCTTTGATAATCCCGAAACAATTAAAATACTCCCGTTTAAGGGAGCCAGGATCAACCAGAGCACGCTTTCAGTGAAGCTGCCGGCTGTTTCGGTAGTCATGCTTGAACTGAAATCACTTTAACCTCATTATAACTTTACCAGCTATGCATAACAACCGCAGGGAATTCATTAAAAAAACCGCTCTTACCGGTGCAGGCCTTATGGGATTGCAGTTAACCGGCAGAAATCTTTTCGCACAATCTGAACCACGGGAAACCAAGGCGTCGGAACCGGAAGGCCCGGTGAAAGCTGGATTCATAGGCGTTGGCAGCCGGGGCCGGAGCCATCTTAACGATACTATCGCCTTGAAGAGTATTGACATCGTTGCCATATGTGACATTCAGCAATCTTCACTGGATGCTGCCATCAAACTGATCACCTCAAAAGGACGGAAAGAACCGAAAATTTATACGGGAAGTGAACACGCATTTGAAGAAATGCTCCGGAATGAGCCTTTGGAGGCTGTAATCATTGCCACTCCATGGGAATGGCATGTACCCATGTCGGTTGCTTCCATGAAGGCCGGGATTCCTTATACCGCAGTTGAAGTTTCGGCTGCCAATTCCCTTGAGGAGTGCTGGGACCTGGTGAACGTGCAGGAGGAAACCGGAAAGGAACTGATGATCCTGGAAAATGTTTGTTACCGGCGCGATGTAATGGCAGTGCTCAATATGGTGCGCACCGGACTTTTCGGAGAGCTCATACACTGTCGTTGCGGTTATGAGCACGACCTGCGCTCGGTTAAATTCAACGATGGCGTTCATTACGACTATATCCAGGGTGGTCCCATGAAGATGGGAAAGGAAGCTTATTCCGAAGCACAATGGAGAGGCCTTCATGCCATCAGGCGAAATGGTGATCTTTACCCCACACACGGCATTGGTCCTGTTGCCAACTACCTCGATATCAACCGGGGAAATCGCTTCCTCACCCTTGCCGCCATGGCCAGCAAATCAAGAGGCTTGCACAGGTATATTATTGACAATGGAGGGCCTCAGCATCCTTACGCTGACATCAATTTTAACCTGGGCGATGTTGTTACCTCAATGATCAAGTGCGCCAACGGTGAAACCATTATTGTTACCCACGATACCAGTCTGCCCAGGCCGTATTCCCTCGGATTCAGGGTTGAAGGAACCAGTGGCCTTTGGTACAACGACGGGGATACGATTTACGTAGAAGGGAAAGCAAAAACACCCCATGAATGGGATCGTTCTGAGGAATGGACTGCCCGTTACGATCATAAATATTGGCGTGAGCATGGCCAGGAGGCCGAAGGTGCCGGTCACGGTGGTATGGATTACATCATGCTGCAGGATTTTTATAATGCCGTGAGAAAAAAAATAGCTGTTCCCCTCGATGCCTATGATGCAGCAGCCTGGAGTGCCGTTTCTGCCCTGTCTGAAATGTCGGTTGCCCGAGGCGGAGCATTGGTAGACTTCCCTGATTTTACACGGGGCAAATGGATCAAACGTAAACCTGCATTTGCACTGGATGAAAAATACCCCATGGATCCTCAAAGAGCCCTGATAAACAGTGTATTCTGATTAATTACCTTCTTATGTCATGAAAATCCTGGGATTTTTGCTGGTGATGGTATTATGGTCCATGACCAGCATCGTGGCACAGCCTTCTTCAGGCAAAACAGTGCTGTTTGACGATAACTGGAAATTTCATCGTGGCGGTGCCCAGCGCGCCGAGCAACCGGAGTTTATTGATGCCGACTGGCGCATGGTTGATTTGCCTCACGATTGGAGCATTGAGGATCTGCCTGCCGGGCAGCCAGGCCTGCCGGGAACACCGTCTCCCTTCAGCCGCGATGCAGTCAGCCAGGTAAGCGGCGGGTTCACGGTGGGGGGCACCGCCTGGTACAGGAAGTCCTTCTTCATAGCCGACAGTCTCAGGGGCAAATGCATTTCCGTGAGGTTTGACGGCGTTTATATGAATGCAGCATGCTGGTTGAATGGTCAGTACCTGGGTGATCATCCCTATGGCTATACTTCTTTTTACTATGACATCTCCAACCTGATCCGTTATGGGGAAAACAATGTTCTGGCGGTTAAGGTGAGAAACGAGGGTGAAAACAGCCGTTGGTATTCCGGTTCAGGTATATACCGGCATGTATGGCTGATTGTGGATGATCCCGTTCATATCCCTGTCTGGGGCATCAGGATATCCACTCCCGAGATTTCGGAACATGCGGCCAGGGTTACGGTGAGAACCCGTATTATGAACAATGACAGCATAAAAGCCGAGGTGAAACTGATTACCAGGTTCATGAACCGGATCGGCGGGGCCTGCGGACAGGCAGAATCAGCAAAAATTCTTGAGCCTGGCGAAGGATATGAATGCTCCCAAACAGTTGACCTTGAAGATCCTGAACGCTGGTCGCCGGAAGATCCTGTTTTATATACAGCACGGAGTGAATTATTCTGCAACGGCAGGTTGTGTGATGCTGAAGAGACGAACTTCGGGATCCGCAGTTTATCATTCAGCGCCATGCAGGGATTTCAGCTGAACGGAAAACCGGTGAAGCTTAAAGGGGCGTGTATCCATCATGATAACGGACCACTCGGGGCGAGGGCCTATGACCGGGCTGAGGAACGAAAGGTGGAGCTGCTTAAGGCAAGTGGTTTTAATGCCATCAGGTGCTCGCACAACCCCCCGTCGCCAGCTTTGCTAGATGCCTGCGACAGATTGGGCATGCTGGTCATCGACGAGGCATTTGATATGTGGATGGATCCGAAAAACCCGGATGATTACCACTTGTTTTTCAGGGATTGGTGGCAAAAAGATATCGAAAGCATGGTGCTGCGCGATTATAACCATCCTTCCATCATCCTGTGGAGTATCGGCAATGAAATACCCAACCGTCATACACCGGAGGTTGTGGAAGTAGCCCGTCAGCTGCGCAGTTATATTCAGACCCTTGATCCTGCAAGGGAGGTAACCGCTGCTGTAAACGATCTGAAGCCGGATAAGGATCCGTTTTTTGCTGTGTTGGATGTTGCAGGCTACAATTATGCAGCAGGTGGCGATCATCTCAGGAAGGGCATCTATGAGGAAGATCATGTCAGGGTTCCGGAACGCGTTATGCTGGGAACGGAATCCTATCCCCTGGAAGCTTTTCGGAGTTGGATGGATGTTGTGGATCATACTTGGGTAATCGGCGATTTTGTATGGACGGGATTTGACTATATGGGTGAGGCCAGCATCGGCTGGCGCGGTTACTGGCAGGAACAAAATTTCTTTCCCTGGAACCTGGCCTTTTGCGGAGATATTGATATTTGTGGTTGGAAACGGCCGCAATCATATTATCGCGATGCCCTTTGGAAAGAGGACCAGTTGTCGCTCTTCGTGACACCCCCTGCACCTTCTTTTGACACCAATCCCAACCGGCAGTCATGGTCAAAATGGCACTGGTTTGATGCTGTGGCTGATTGGAGCTGGGAGGGTTATGAAAACAGACCTCTTGAGGTTTCAGTTTATTCCTCCTGTGAGAAAGTGGAATTGTACCTGAACGGGAAATCCCTTGGGGTGAAAGATGTAAACCGCAAAAGCCGCTTCATGGCCACCTGGGAGGTGCCCTACAAGCCGGGTGAGTTGAAGGCGGTGGGATACCAGGGAACTACAATCAGAGCTGCCATGGTGTTGCAAACCGCCCGGCAGCCGGTTCGCCTGCAGCTGAAAGCCGATCGGCCGCAAATTCTGGCAACCGGCCAGGATTTATCCTATATAACTGTTGAACTCGTTGACGAAGCGGGTATCCGGAATCCAAAAGCTGAAAACCTTGTAAAATTTGAAATTGAAGGCCCTGCTGCCATTATTGGGGTGGGGAATGCCAATCCCGTCAGTCTCGAAAGCTCTTCCCTTCCGCAACGGAAAGCATGGCAGGGCAGGTGCCTGGTTGTGGTAAAAGCCGGCAAAGAACCAGGGAAGATTGTTCTTAGAGCTAAGGCGGATGGTCTTCAGATGGGGGTGGCGGAGATTGAGGTCAGGTAGAAAAGTGGAACGGTGGAACAGTGGAACAATAACTGCACGACTGCACGACTGCACGACTGCACGACTGCAAGACTGCATGACTGCACGACTGCACGACTGCATAACTGTCTACCTGTTGCCCAGCCATTCTACCAGTCGCTCCGGCGCAACTTTCTCCTGTTCACCCGTGACCATGTTCTTCACGGTCATCTGGCCTTCCCGGATCTCATCCTCTCCGGCAAGGATCACATAGGGTATGCGTTTGGCATCGGCATAGGCCAACTGCTTTTTAAGCTTGACAGTATCGGGGTATAATTCTGCCGGTATTCCGGCAGTATGCAGTTTTTTAACCAGAACCAGGCAATACAGGGCTTCCTGTTCGCCGAAGTTGGCAAAGAGGATTTTTGAAGAGGAGGTAGTATCATCGGGGAAGATCGACAGCTGGTCCATGACATCATAAATCCGGTCGGCCCCAAAGGAGATGCCGACACCCGAGATATCCCTGAGCCCGAAAATACCGGTAAGATCATCATAGCGTCCGCCCCCGCATATGCTGCCCATTTCAATATCAGGAGCCTTCACTTCGATTATGGTTCCCGTATAATAATTCAGGCCCCTGGCCAGGGAAAAATCAATTTCAATACCAGCTTGAGGCTGCAGGGCATCCAGGTAGTGCAAAAGCTGTTGGGCTTCTTCAATGCCTTTGGTCCCGGCAGAACTGTCCTTCAGTATCTTTTTCAGTTTCCCGAGCTTCTCCTGGTTGTTTCCTGTTATAGCAAACAAGGGTTCAAGTTTATAAATGCTTTGAACACTTAACCCTTTCATCTGGAGTTCCTGTTCCACAGCTTCCTTTCCGGCCTTATCGAGTTTGTCAATGGCAATGGTAATATCGGTAATTTTATCAGGTTCACCAATATAATCGGCTATTCCGGCCAGGATCTTGCGGTTATTCAGTTTAATCACCACACGGATCCCCAGCTGCCTGAACACTTCGTCGATGATCTGTATAAGGTCAGCTTCACTGAGCAGGGAGGGGCTGCCTACAACATCGGCATCGCACTGATAGAATTCCCGGTAGCGCCCTTTCTGGGGCCGGTCGGCACGCCAGACAGGCTGGATCTGATAGCGTTTGAAGGGAAATTCAATTTCATGCCGGTGCTGCACAACAAACCGGGCAAAAGGTACGGTCAGGTCATAACGAAGTCCTTTTTCGCATATCCTTAGTGCGAGGGCCTGCCGGCTTTCAAACTGCAACCCGACTTCATCCATGCCGGCAAGAAAATCACCGGAGTTCAGGATTTTGAACAACAGCTTATCCCCTTCATCCCCATATTTGCCCAGCAATGTATCCAGGTTTTCCATCGCGGGCGTTTCAATCTGGGAATAGCCATGCTTCTGGAATACCGCTTTGATCACTTCAAAAATATAATTCCGTCTTGCCATCTCCATAGGCCCAAAATCACGGGTGCCTTTCGGGATGCTTGGTTTTGAACTGTTCATGTATAGGGCCAATTTTGATACAAAAGTATAATTTTAAAAGGAAGTTATGCAGTTATGCAGTTGTGCAGTTGTGCAGTTATGCAGTTATGCAGTTATGCAGTTATGAAGTCTTCGAAGTCGTGAAGCTTTAAATAATGAATTAACTGCATAACTGCCTGACTGCAAACTGCAAGACTGCAAAACTAAAACTTTCCAATTTTCTCCAAAATCATCCTGTTATACTGCTGGCACGCTGCATCACCCTCCTTGGGCGCCCATGGCGCAAAGAACTTATCATCGGCCGGATCCCAAGGACCATCCTTCACTTCATAAACGACAGAGCCTGATTCGAGGCAGATCAGGCTGTGCCAGCTTCGGGGAGCGATTTCCACGCCGAAATTCCCCGTTTCAGGATCCAGGATGATAAAATCGGATACTTCACCTTTTTCAGTATATTGAATTACAGCCACCCTACCGGTTAAGATGATGAAGGCTTCACGCTTATCGGGATTCTCATGCTTGTGGGGCTGAACATAGGTCCCAGTCTCCATGGCATGCAGCATGCGATGCATGGGATCAGCGGAAATAGTATGAAAATTCAGGTTTTTTCTTTTCCTGGGCGAGGAACGTGCCTGTTCCATCAGGGAAGCCAGCATTTTATCATCAATATGAAGCATGTCAGCAGAAATAAATGCAACGCAAAAGTAGGAATTGTTTCGGAAATACCCTTCATCACTAATATCAGTAAGCAAAACGGCGAATGGCTGAAATAATTCAACATATACAAATATCTAGTAATCATCAGATATATAATGATATAAAACTAAGTCATTAAAATTTAAAAGCATTTATTACCAGCTCATAGGTTGGTGGTATTGCGGAAATGTTTATTTTCGTTTCTAAACTTAATAAGAAAAAGCTATGAAAAAACAATTTCTCCTGATCACTAGCCTTGTCTTTCTCGCATCCACCGCTTTTGGCGGCGGGATAATGACCAACACCAATCAGAGTGCCTACTGGGTACGCACGTTGGTCCGCGATGCTGCCATCGGTCCAGATGCCGTTTATTTCAACCCGGCCGGACTGACCAAGCTTGAGGATGGTTTTCATTTTTCTTTGAACTCACAGACAATTCTTCAAAACAAGGACGTTACGCGCGAGTATGAGTGGCTGATCCCCAACCCCAAAAAATTTGAAGGCGACGTTAAAGCTCCCCTTTTCCCCGGGTTTTATGCTACCTGGAAAAAGAGCAAAATAGCAGTTTCCTTCGGATTCAACCCCATTGCCGGTGGCGGTGGAGGAGAGTATGATAAGGGATTGCCTTCCTTTGAGACGCAGTTATCGAGTCTGGTTCCCCTGTTGAAATCCTCCCTGGCACCACTCGATGCAGGATTGACCGCAGGATATGGTTTTAATCCCAATTTCAGTAATGTTACCGGTTACAGTGCCGACATTTATTTCAAAGGCACTTCAGTATATCTTGGATATCAGCTGGGCGTTACTTATGACATCAGCAAGGTATTCAGTGTTTTCCTGGGCGGAAGGCTTGTGACGGCTAAGAATACTTACGAGGGCCATATTAATGATGTTGAGGTACAGGCAGCTCCTACAACACCGCCGGTTCCGGTTTACGACGTACCTGCCGGTTCCTATGCCCCGGGTGATTACCTCAGGGCGGTATCCGGTGCTGCAGGTATCCCGCCGCAGCAGGTGGCCTTGCTTCAGGGAACCGCCGCTGCACTGGACGGACTGACAGCTGATCAGGAAGTTGATGCAGAAGAAAAAGGCACCGGTTTCACCCCGATCCTGGGTGTCAATATTGCCCCGAACGATAAACTCAACATAGGTCTTAAGTATGAATTCAAGACCAAGATAGACTTGACTCAATCTGTTGCTGAGGGTAAAGATGCCAACGGGATGTTCGTTCAGGACTCCACCGTTCATGGCGACCTGCCTGCCATGATGTCTCTTGGTATTCAGTACAAAGTCCTTCCCAAATTAACGGCATCAGTTGGTTTCCATTATTACTGGGACAAAGGTGCAAACTATGGTAAAACACTCGACGCAACCGGTGAAGCAGTTGCAAACGACAAGGTGATTGATGATAACTTCTTTGAAATTGCTGTGGGTCTGGAATATGCCATAACAGAAAAATTTCTGGTCAGCGCCGGTTACCTGCATGCCAATACTGGTGTCAGCGAGGATTATCAGTCTGATCTGAGTTACAGCCTTACTTCCAATACCATTGGATTCGGTGTTGGCTTTAAAATAACGGAAAAGATCCTGCTCAACCTGGGCGGCGCTTTTGTAATGTATCAGGAAGACAAAAAGACCCTGGTCGATACCTCAACAGGTCAGCCCTATACCGACACCTTTTATAAGGATTCCAAGTTCTTCGGACTCGGAATTGATTTCAGCTTCTGATGAACTGATCCCCATAAAAAAACCTGGTATGTCAAGCATACCAGGTTTTTTTTGTCCGATTACATAACTGGTCTCATCTGGGTGTGATCAGCAGATCTGTACAAAAGAAAAACACTGACAGGTTTTACAACACTGTCAGTTTAATCATGAGTAACCTGACAGTAATTGCTGGCGAAAGCTGTCAGGTGTAGTTGTCATGTGCTTATGATCTTGGTCTGAAATTCCGCCTGTCGCCGCCGGAATTGTTTTCTTTTTCCCTGGCCTGATTAACGTTAACAGCACGACCTTTAATTTCGGTGCCATTCAAATTGTCAATAGCCTCCTTTGCTTCCTTGTCATTCAGCATCTCAACAAAACCAAAACCTTTGCTTCTTCCCGAATATTTGTCGGTGATGATCTTTACCGATGCTACTTCACCGTATTCCTCGAAAGCTTTTCTTAATTCGTCTTCACTAACATTGAAATGAAGATTACCTACGTAAATGTTCATAAAATAAATAAATAAAGAAATGAATAGTTTAACAATACAAAAATATATTAATTTATGGGATGTGGAAATAATTTAAGGTTAATTTATCAAAACAGCAAATGCAATAGGGCTATTTTACAAAAAAATCAATACTATAACCTTCAGCCTTTAGCCTTTAGCCTTCAGCCTTCAGCCTTCTGCCCTTAGCCTTAAGCCTAATACAAAAAGTTTAACCCTATATACAAACCGCTTTTGCCATCGCCGGGGTCAAAAGCACGACCATAATCCACGGCAATAATAAAGTTCTGGTTCATAACAATATGGAGGCCGCCACCGGCACCCAAGTGCAGTTTTTCATCCCCGCTGCTGACCAGTTTCTGGCTGAATTCATCGGCAGGTACACCTGATTTATCGATTTTAAAAGGTGCTGTAACCATCCCTGCATCCAGAAAAGCACTGAGGGCCAGGTATATATTCTGGTTAAATACCAGTGTTCTCAGAAATTTCCATCGCATTTCGAGGTTTCCATACAGGAAATCATCCCCAACCACCCGGTTGCGCATGACACCCCTGATGGTTTTGGCTCCGCCCAGGCCGTCACGGGTGAGGGAAGGAGCTGTATTATATACAAACGGCAGCATGTAATAGGGCATTTCTCCCCACAGCTTGGTCTGATAACTGAGCCGGTAAACAAAAGACAGCACTTCGGGGGCGAGGGTGAAATACTGCCGGTGGGTAATGGCAAGCCGGGTATAGGCCAGATCGCCGTTGCCCAGGAAGGGTGGCGCCATCAGTAACTGTACTTCAGTCCAGATCCCTTTCATGGGATTGGGTTCGAGATCCCTTGTGTCATATACCAGTCCTGCTTTCAGCAGCGTCGTGTTGCCACCTTCGGCCTGGTCTGCCGGTATTACCCCCCATTCCACGTACTTGTCATACAGCAGGGCGGTATCGGGCAGCATGTCTTCAGCATCCTTGCCTTTGTTCAGCTTGTCGATATCAACGGTACCCATGTTGGCATGGTTGTACTCTATGCCGGCAAGCCACCGGAACTTCGGTCCTGTTATTTTCCCCTGGAAATCAGCTTTGAAGCGCGTAAGCTTCCGTTCCTGGTTGTAAAACATGCGCGATATATACTGATCACTGTTTTCGTCTTCATAATCGGCATTGTAATAGGATTCGTAGCCGTTAAATCCATAAAAATCAAGCGATTGTTCTGTAAGCAGACTGGCTTCTGCCGAAACGCGTATACCGGGTATCAGGTATTCAGAGTCGTAAGTGAACTGGTTGATCCCGCTGCCCTTGGTGGTGCGCGACCATTCAAAGTAAAAAGAATGCCGGTACTTGGGATACTGCGATCCGTCACCATAATGAAAGACGTTCACCAGGGCCCCATACTTAAACCCGATATCCGTATCATAGGCCAGTACCGGTACACCCCCAAAATTCCATCCTTTTTTAATCTTATCTGCTTTTTTAGATGCTTTGGTGGAATCAGACTGGGCCTGGAGGCTCACCGGGATCAAGGCAGTTACCAGTAGTACCGCTGAAAACATGGTCCTGATTTTCATATTCATCATGGTTAAGGAAGCTTTGAATTTCATCTAAATTAATATTTTTAATGATCCTGCCAACCAGGCATGATAAAATTGTTTTATTTTTATTAGCCATAAAAAGAACACTCATGAAAATATTGAAACGCTCGCTTCTGGTCATCCTGGTATTGCTGTTAGTGGCAGCGACAGCCGGCTTCCTTTTCATCAGAAATCTTTCTCACCGGTCTCTGCCCGATTATAATGCTGATATTCAGCTAAAGGGACTCCATACCCCGGTTGAGGTATACCGAGATCGTTATGCCATACCCCATGTCATCGCCGGTGATGAGCATGATTTGTATGTGGCTGTAGGATACCTGCTCGCCGAAGACCGGCTCTGGCAAATGGATATGCTACGGCATGTGACGGAAGGAAGATTGTCTGAAATATTCGGGGATGATTATATAGAAACCGATTTATTGCTTCGGGCACTGCGTTTCCGTGAAAAATCAGAAAAGATACTGGCACAGTCAGATTCTGCATGCAAAGAGGCCCTTGAGGCTTTTGCAGATGGTGTTAACCAGTATATAGACCATCAGGGCAATAAGCTGCCGCCTGAATTTGCAATCCTGAAATACAAGCCTGAACCCTGGGAGCCCTGCCATTCCCTGAATATGATCGGGTATATGGCATGGGACCTGAAAGCCGGCTGGAGCGAGATCCTCCTCACCGCCATTCAGAAAGCTGTGGATTCGTTGCATTACCGGCAGCTGATACCTGACCTTCTTCGCAATCAACCTATGGTGTATCCGGATGCTGCCCGGAAGAGCAGTTTAGGCTCACTCATCCCCGACCTCCTGCTTCATAATACTGCCTTGCAAAAACTGGGTGCAGATGTGCTGGAATCCAGCAACAACTGGGCGGTATCGGGATCGAAAAGCGCTACGGGAATGCCTTTACTGGCCAATGATATGCATTTGGGACTCAACATTCCCGGGATCTGGTATCAGATGCACCAGGTGGTGACAGGAAAGCTGAATGTAACAGGACTGGTTTTGCCTGGCGCTCCGGTAATTGTCTGCGGCCATAATGACAGCATCGCGTGGGGAATGACCAATACTTCCGTAGATAATATGGACTTTTATGAAGAAACCATTAATCCTGCCGATTCTTCGCAATATGCTTATAACGGGGAATGGCGCAATGTTGAGGTCAGGAAGACCACTATAAGGTCCAGCAGCGGGAAGCAGGTTGAAAAAGAGCTCAGGTTTACCCATCGGGGGCCCGTGGTTTCTTCCTTTAAGAAAATATCCGGAAAGGTGGTAAGCATGCATTGGGCAGGAGACGAAATGAGCAATGAATTCCTGACCGTGATGTTACTGAACCGTGCCGGCAACTGGAATGATTTTACTGCAGCCTTGAGGACCTTTACTTCCATAAGCCAGAATGTTGTATATGCCGATATTAAAGGAAATATCGGACTGTTTTGTGCTGCCGGTATTCCTGTCCGCAAACGGGACATTCCTTTTGGCATATTGCCTGGAGCCAATGATGAATACGATTGGAAAGGTTATGTCCCCTTTGGGGAACTGCCGTATCTGTTCAACCCTCCCAACGGTTTTGTGGCTTCAGCGAATAACCGGACCGCTGCGCCCGATTATCCCTATCATATCGGGAGCTGGTACGCACAGCCCAGTCGATTTGTACGTATTACAGAATTGCTTTCAGCCAAAGAAATCCTGACGGTGGATGATTTCCGGTCCATTCAGCTGGATCAGCAATCGAAGCTGGCTGAGAAATACATGCCTTCCATGTTGAATGCATTGGACCGCTATAAAAAGGTGAATCCTGGGGAAAGCAGGGCCTATGAAATCCTGAAGAATTGGGACTACGGGATGGGCAGCAAAAGTGCCGCGGCTGCTATTTTTGAAACCATGTACCTGCAGTTTATCCGGTGCACCTTTGCCGATGAGCTGGGAGATGACCTTTTCGACAACTATAAAAATGTCAGTTCCATCAGCCGCATCAGCACCGATCAGCTCATGGAACGCAAAAGTTCAGTCTGGTTCGATAATACAACCACAGAGGAAAAGACAGAGACCTTCGATGATGTGGTTATTGCAGCCTTCAGTGCTTCTGTGGCAGAACTCACTGCTCGTCTCGGCAGCAATCCGGAAACCTGGGAATGGGGCAATATGCACCATTTAATTCTGGCCCATCCCCTGGCATCAGTGAAGATACTCGACAGGGTGTTCAACCTGAACCGGGGTCCCTTTCCTGTGGGTGGTAGTTTCCATACCGTATCTCCCTACAGTTATGACAACAGCAAGCCCTTTGATGCCAATCATGGCGCATCGCACAGGCATATCTTCGATCTGAGCAACTGGGATAACTCCCTCACAGTTATACCAACCGGCAATTCCGGCATCCCGGCCAGCAGCCATTATTGCGATCAGACCGGACTCTATGTCAATGGAAAGTACCATGCCGATTATTTTTCCCTGGAAAAGGTAAAGGAAAACAAGAAGTATTACATGAAATTTTATTGATACCACTTTTATTGAAGAAACAACGCCAACACTAAACCTGGCATTATGATCCGCAAAACATTAAAAATCGCAGGGATAATTTTTATAATCTTCGTTTTGCTATTCATTATCCTGGCAACGATTTATTATCCAGCAGTTAAAAAACTCTATCTGGGAAATGAAGTGATCCATTCCGATAGTGCATTGACCATTTACCTGGGAGGCGGCGGAAATTCTGTTGTTTTGAATACAGATGCCGCCCTGCTTGTTGTGGATACCAAGTTCGGTAAAGCAGCTGATCGTTTATACAGGGCTGTATCAGCACAGGCAGGGAATAAACCCTTTATTGTGGTCAATACCCATTCAGATCTTGATCATACCGGTGGGAACCCGCTCTATAAAAATGCCCGGATCATATCAGGCCAGGTACTTGAGGATTACTGGATAAGTGCCAACAAAGGAAAGGAAGGAATGCCGTCGGTATGGGTGACCGATACACTGGCTCTTCGTTTGGGCGATGAAAACGTATTGCTGATCAGCATGGGACAGGCACATACCTGGTGTGATGTGGTAGTGTATTTCCCAAACAGAGAGTTGCTGGTAACCGGCGACCTGGTCTTCAATGGCATCAATACTTTTTTTGAAGAGAAAAAGGGCAGCAATGGGTTAAAGTCCATTGAGGCTTTAAAGAAGCTTGAGGCTTTTCCTGAAGTTCAAATGGTAGTGCCGGGGCATGGTGCACCTGGTGGCAGGGAATTGATCACCACCATGAGGACTTATCTTGAGGATATGGCCATGGCGGCTGAAAATCCGGAGAAGGAAAAAGCTATCAGGAAAAAATACAGGAAGCTTGTTGCTATGCCCGGCGTATCCTCCACGGCAATTGTAGTTGATTATTTCAGAAAAAATCCGAATGACCTGTAAAGGAATTATTTTTGATCTCGACGGAACACTGGCAGACACCCTTGAAGATATTGCAGGCTCTATGAACCGGGTATTGCAGTTACATGGCTTTCCGGTACATGCGATTGAGGGCTATAAATTACTGGTCGGCAGGGGACTGGATAATCTTGTAAGGCAGGCACTGCCCCGGGATTCCCGGTTACCGGAAGTAGTCTCCGCATGCCTGGCTGAAATGATGGCGGATTACGAAGTGCATTGCCTCGATAAAACATGTTTGTACAATGGGATCCCTGAAATGTTGCAGGATCTTTCCGGCAGGGAAATAAAAATGGCAGTTTTTTCAAATAAAGCTGAACCACTGACCCATAAGATTGTTGATCAACTGATGGGGAATATACCTTTCAAAAAAGTGTTGGGCGCACGCACCGACTTACCCAAAAAGCCGGATCCCGAAGGAGCGTTACGCATCAGTGGAATGCTGGGAATATCCCCAGCCCATATGATCTATATGGGGGATTCCGATGTGGACATGATAACCGCCACCAGGGCAGGCATGTTTGCAGTGGGCGTGCTGTGGGGATTCAGATCGGGAGAGGAACTCCTGGCAAACGGGGCAGAAGTCCTGCTGAGCAGTCCGGCCGGCCTGCTGAAACTTCTGGAAAACCATCCGTAATCAATACGGGGGTCTATTATTAGTTTAAATAAAAGGTATTGCTAATTTTACCGTATTCATATAACAAAAAAGTCGAACCATTTAAATAAATAATTATGAGGCACTTAATTTCACTTCTCTGCATGGCTGCTCTGATTGCAGTTACACCGCTGATCCATGGGCAGCAGGATCCTGGACACAAGCTTCACATTATTATCATAGGTGCTCACCCTGATGATCCGGACGGAGATGGTGGTTGCGCATACAAATGGGCACAGCTGGGACATGATGTGCTTATGGTATCGGTAACCAATGGAGATGCCGGACACCAGTCGATCAAAGCCGATGAACTGGCAAAAATACGCAGGGAAGAAGCACGCAGAGCCGGAGAAGTAATTGGCATCCGTTACATTACGCTGGACAACCATGATGGCCAGCTGATGCCCACCTACGAAAACCGGCTTCAGATCATTAAAATCATCCGGGAACAAAAAGCTGACATTGTTATTTATCCAAGGCCTTATGATTACCATCCTGACCACCGCTATACCGGCGTACTGGTTAATGATGCTGCTTACATGGTGACGGTTCCTACCGTTCTGCCCGAAGTTCCCTTTTTGGAGAAGAATCCTGTTTTCCTTTATACGACTGATGGTTTTACACATCCCGAACCTTTTAAACCGGACGTATGCGTTGATATTGATGATGTCATCGAAAAGAAGATGGACATGTTTCACCAGCATACTTCGCAAGTATATGAATGGCTGCCGTTCAACCGGGGCGTACTGGATCAGGTTCCCGCATCAGAGGCCGACAGGCGTGCCTGGCTTGGAAAAATGTGGAAATCCAATTGGAATGCTGATCCGTTCCGGAGCAAGCTGGTTGAAATCTATGGTGGCGAAAGGGGAAATAAGATACAATACTGTGAAGCTTTCCAGGACTCGGAATACGGAACCCGGCTGACCAAGGAAAATCTTCATTATTATTTTCCTTTCCTGCCTGAGAACCCGAAGAAATAAGTACCTGATTAAAACCTAAAAAATCCTTTATGATAAACATCCTCATGCTTCTCAGACGGCATGGCATAGTTCTTTGTTTATGCTCTGCACTGACCGTTCAGCTGAATTATGCGCAGGACAGGCTTGAACAGCGCATCCCGGTTGATGAAAAAATCAGGATCGGAAAGCTGGAAAACGGACTCACCTATTATATCCGGAAAAATTCACGGCCTGAAAAACGTGTTGAACTGCGACTTGTAGTAAAAGCAGGATCTGTGCTGGAGGATGAGGATCAGCTGGGATTGGCTCACTTTGTGGAGCATATGGCTTTTAACGGGACTAAAAATTTTGCCAAAAATGATCTGGTTCATTACATGCAATCGGTTGGCGTACAATTCGGACCCGAGGTCAATGCCATGACCTCCTTCAATGAAACCATCTACATGCTTACCCTGCCTACTGATTCAGCGCACATTCTGGCGCAGGGCTTTCAGATCATGGAAGACTGGGCGCATAATCTGACTTTCGATGACACAGAGATAGACAAAGAAAGGGGAATTATTGTAGAAGAATGGCGGATCAACCAGGGACTCAATCAGCGCCTGATGGACAAGCTTTACCCGGCCCTGTTCGAAGGTTCTCAGTATGCTACCAGGATGCCCATCGGCAAGAAGGAGATCATCGAAGGAGCACCCCACGGTACCCTTAAAAAGTTCTATGCCGACTGGTACCGGCCCGACCTGATGGCCTTTGTTGTTGTGGGGGACATTGACCCCGATGCTATAGAAGAAGACATACTTTCTCATTTCAATAATCTGCAAAATCCAAAGTATGCCAGGAAAAGAAACAGCTACCCTGTGCCGGATCAGCCGGGGACCAAAGCTTTGGTGATTTCTGACAAAGAAATGCCGGTGGTTCAGCTGGCATTGTTCTGCAAAACAGACCCTGAAGAACAAATCATCCAGAACGATTACAGGAGACTGCTCACCAATCAACTGGTTACCGGGATGCTGACCCGGCGCCTGAATGAACTAAGGGAGCAGGCTGATCCGCCCATATTGAATGCGCAGGTGGCAAAGGGTTCCCTTGTTCCTGAAAAGGGATTCTTCCAGATGATTGCGCTGGTTCCGGAGACCGGTGTGGAAAGAGGAGTGAAAGCACTCATTACCGAAGGTGAACGGGCTGTAAAGTATGGTTTCACCCCGGGAGAGCTGGCCCGCCAGAAAAAGGAGTATTACGCCATGATTGAAACCGCATATAACGAACGCGAAAAAACGAATTCTGCAAACCTGGCAGATGAATACATGCGCAATTTTCTCAGCCAGGAGCCCATTCCCGGAATCGAATTTGAATACAATTTTGCAGGGGAATATCTCGAAGGAATAACCCTGGAGGAGGTAAACGAGCTGGTGCGGAAAAACATCACCCCCGATAACCGGATCATGGTTGTTTTGGCCCCCCAGAAAGAAGGTCTTCAGTTACCGGGTAATGACCAGATTCTGGCTGCCATTGAACAGGCATCGGGCAGTGAGATTGCTCCTTACCTCGACAAGATAGCCGGAAGCCAGCTGTTGTCTGAAAAACCAAAAAAGGGCAAGATTCTTCTGACCAAAAAGAATGAGGAACTGGGTATTCTTGAAATGAAATTGTCCAATGGATCTAAAGTAATTCTTAAACCAACGGATTTTAAAAATGACCAGGTGCTCTTTTCTGCTTTCAGTCCTGGTGGATACTCGGTTTATGAAATCAAGGACTTCCAGTCGGCATACTATGCAGACGATATCGTAAATGAATGTGGTGTTGCAGCATATTCTCCCTCAGATCTCGGTAAGTTACTCGCCGGGAAAAACATTTCTGCAGGGCCCTATGTTGGAGAATTTTATGAAGGATTTGGCGGTTCATCGGTGCCGAGAGATCTTGAAAGCATGCTGCAAATGGTCTATCTTTATTTTACACAACCCCGGAAAGACAGTGCATTGTTTAAATCCGTCATGTCTCTCCAGAAAGACTATTTTAAAAACGCCAATTCCAATCCGGAAGCTTATTTCGAGGATCAATTCATGCGTGCCAAAACGCAGAACAATCCCAGGGCAGGGGTTATTCCCACTGATGCAGAAATTGACCAGGTAAATATAGACCGGTTGTATGAGATTTATCGCGACCGTTTTGGAGACGCATCTGATTTTACCTTCTTTTTTGTAGGCTCCTTTAAGACCGACAGTATTAAGCCATTGATTGAGACCTACCTGGCCAGTCTCCCTTCCCTGAAACGTGTTGAGACAGGAAAGGATATGGGTATCAGACCTCCTGCCAAAAAAACGGATTTGCCGGTATACAAGGGCAGTGATCCCAAAAGCCGGGTGGGACTTTATTTTGAAACCATTGAACCGTATGATCCGCTGGAGGATCATATTTTCGAATCACTCGGACAATTGCTTTCCATCCGATACCTCGATGTCCTGAGAGAGGAAATGAGCGGTGTATACACTATCGGGGCGAACTGTGACCTCGTAAGAATGCCTTATTCCCATGCTGCTTTGAACATCATCATCCCCTGCTCACCGGATAATGTTGATAAGCTCACAGAAGCAGCGATCAATGAAATTCGCGTAATACAGAAAAAGGGAGTTACTGCGGAGGATCTTCTAAAAGTCAAGGAAGCCCAGCGCCGCGATCTCGAAAGGAATCTCAAGGAAAACGGCTATTGGATCGGACAGTTGACGGAGGTATACAAATACAATGACCCTGGTTTGGTTACCCAGTACAGCAACCGGATTGAGGCTGTGACCCCGGAGAAACTGCAGGAAGTGGCAAAGAAAATTGATTTGAAAAAATACGTGAGGGTGGTGTTATTACCGGAGAAAAACTAAACTATTTTGTCGTAAGTTTGTTGTACCCAAAAATATTTCAACATTAATAATCACAACAGTGAATAAACGAACATTCTTAAAGTCAGTATTTTTAGGCTCTGCGGGTATTCTGGCCGCTGGTCTCAGCTCAAAAGCTAAGGCCGCAAAATCAAGAAAAAAATGGAACGGTGAGTTCCTGCTCCCGGAATTGCCTTATGCCTATAATGCTCTCGAACCATATATTGATGCCAGAACGATGGAATTGCACCATTCCAAGCATCATGCAGCCTATACGGACAAATTCAATGCTGCTGTTAAGGAAGCGGGGCTGACCGGTAAAACAGCGGTAGAGATTCTGAAGGAAGTTTCGAGGTATCCGGCAGCCATTCGCAACAATGGGGGAGGATACCTGAACCACAAACTGTTCTGGAAAATGCTGGCCCCCGCAACAGGGCAGCAGCCCTCTAAAGAATTGATGGAAGCCCTGAACCGGGATTTTGGTTCCCTCGACCAGTTCAGGGAGAAATTCAATGCTTCGGCAAAATCAGTGTTTGGTTCCGGTTGGACCTGGCTTGTGCTCGACGGGGAGAAGCTGAAAATAACCGCCACTCCCAACCAGGACAGTCCCGTTATGGATATCGTGACTGATAAGGGCTACCCGCTTCTGTGCCTCGATGTTTGGGAGCACGCTTATTACCTGAAATATCAGAACAGACGTGCCGAGTATATTGACGCCTTCTGGAATGTGATCAACTGGGATTTTGTGTCACAGCGTTATACAGTTGGCAAGACCCAGCAGTCTGAGTAAACCTTTTCCTATTCAGATGCTTTGATTAGAAACTGATCGATCATCCGGTCGACTCTTACTACTGATTTCCGCAAGCCCGATATAATTACCGGATTTTCGCTGGTATAAATAACAACACCATCTTCATACCATTGGATGAACCGGGAAAACTGAGATTTTCTCCGATAGATGGTTCTTTCCGGTGTTTCTTCAGTCTTAACATACTGAAGAACTTCAAAGACTTTTTCGAATACGTCACGGTTTTCCGCATAGCTGCCATTCAAGTGACGCTTTACCCTGGTAAATGCAACTACAGGGTAAATCAGCGAATAGGCCAGCAGGAAGCCAAAGAACAACAAGAACTTTTGATTGTTAAGCACTTCTTCAAAGGAAATACTGGGCATTTTGCCATGGCTGATCAGGGGTACAATGAACAGGACAAGAACAAAGATTAATGCCAGATAGATGATGAATTTGGCTGTGCGCCGTATATAATCGTTCATGGTGTGGTTGTTTGTATAGGGGACGAATGTAAAAAAAAACGATAAATAAATATAATTAAAGAAAGAATAAAGCCACCCCTCCGAGACTGATGATCGTCCCTATGATTTCCCGGGCGGTCACCTTGTGTTTGAACAGCAAGATGCTGGGAGGGATAATGAAAATAGGCACCAGGGCCATGATCGTCGAAGCAACTCCGGTGGAGGTATTCTGGACAGCCAGGAGCGAAAATGAAACACCTAAAAAGGGGCCGAAAAAGGAACCGATGGTGATCGGGAGCATGGCCTTGGGGTCGGAGAGGGCAGTGCGTACAGGCCTCCATTTTCCTGCAATGGTAATAAGGACAATGAATCCCAGGATGCCCACGATGATCCTGATCTGGGTGGCTGCAAAAGGATTGTACTGTTGCATGCCGTATTTGCTGAATACAATGCCCAGGGCCTGTCCCAATGCGCCTCCAAAGGCATAGAGCAGACCAATCAGAGGTTTGCTGACCGTCATTTTACGGTTTTCCTTGTCACGCCTGAACATAGCGATGACAATTCCGGTCATGGTTATGATGATTCCTGCAATGGAAAGCAGGCTCAGGTTTTCATGAAGCAACAGCCATCCGAAGATTGCAGCCATAGGTGGTGCCAGGGTCATGATCAGCATGGCGAACCAGGAGCCTATAATGGTATAAGATTTGAACAGGAAGAAGTCGCCCAACACAAAGCCGATCAGGCCCGATACCGATAGCCAGATCCAGTTGTGGAGTGAGGCATCGGTAGGCAGCAATAATCCCCTGAGCAGCAAGTTCAGCAGCGTCAGGAATCCCAGACCGATGACCAGTCGGATGATGTTCACCGGCAGGGATCCTACTTTTCTGCTGGCAGATTCAAATGACAGTGCTGTTATCGACCAAAAAAAGGCCACGAGCAACGCGGCAAGTTCGCCGTAATGTTTTTGCAACATGTTATGAGCACAATTAATGGTCGAATTCCTTGTCTCTTGTCCCTCGTCCCTTGTCCCTTGTCCCTCGTCCCTATTTTCTCGCTTCCCTTCTGAGTTTCCTCCTGTGGATGGCCCGGGTAAAATTAAGCTTGCCTGTATAAAGGATGCTGTACATTACCGGAATAAACACCAGTGTAAGAACGGTGGCAAAGGAAAGTCCGAAAATAATGGTCCATGCCAGCGGTCCGAAGAACGCCTTAGTATCACCGCCGATATGTATCTGCGGATTCAGATCGGTGAGTAAGGTGGAGAAGTTGATATTAAATCCAATGGCCAGCGGTATCAAACCAAGAATGGTGGCTGAGGCTGTAAGAACAATGGGCGTGATCCTGATCTTTCCAGCCTGGATAATGGCTTCACGGGTGCGCACCCCTTCCGCCTTGAGCTTGTCAGTGAATTCCACAAGTAAAATACCGTTCCTTACCACAATACCCGCCAGCGCAACCAGACCCATTCCGGTCATGATCACGGAGAAATCCATATTGAATATGGTGAATCCAAGCAACACCCCGATGATACTGAAAATAACTTCCGAAACGATAATGATGGGTTTGCTCAGCGAGTTGAACTGCGTGATCAGAATGAACATTACCATGAATAGGGCTACCAGCATGGCTTTCGATAGAAAGACCATATTCTCGGCCTGATCTGCCTGTTCACCGGTCAAAGAAATCTCGATTCCAGCGGGCTTTTTGAACTTGGGCATTACGGAGCGAAGATCAGCATTTACCTGGTTTGAATTGTAGCCTGAAAGCAGGTTTGAAGAAAGGATAATCACCCGCTTCAAGTCTTTACGGTTGATGCCGCCATAGGTATTCTGATATTGTATAGATGCCACAGACGACAACGGAATGCTTTTTATCCTGCCGGTGGCCAAATCCATAAAAGTGATCTTCAGGTTCATGAGCCGGTCGATATTCTCGCGCAGGTATTCGTTGTAACGCAACTGAATCGGGAACTGTTCTTCCTCTTCACGGTACTTGGAAGCTTCCACACCCGTGATGGCTGTGCGCAATTCGCTCCCAATCTGGGCGGTGGTGATCCCGGCACGGTTGGCGCGCTCACGATCAATCACCACGATCAGTTCCGGTTTAAACAATTCAAAATCCGATTTCAGTTCCTCGATACCTCCAACCTGCATGGAATCGATAAAGCGTTTCAGATTCTCTGTAGTTAGGATTAACTCTCCGAGATTTTCACTGGATATTTCTATGTTGATGGGTTTCCCAACAGGGGGGCCCATATTTTCCTTATCCACCGTAATTTCGGCTCCTGCAATATCTTTGACTTCCTTCCTGATTTTATCCATATAAGGTGTGGTTTTTTCTCCGTGTCGCTTGGCAAACTCCACGAAGTTGATGGTAATCCTGCCGAGATTAGAAGTAACCGCACCTGAGCTGAACATTTCAGAGGAGGCATTCTTAGCCACATTGGCGATAACAGATTCAACAATCGGATTACTGTCACCCAGGATTTTAAAAACCCGTTCCTCTACCATGCGGGTGACGGAATCGGTAACAAGAACCTCTGTACCGACGGGCATTTTAATATTTACATAAATCGAGGCCGGGTCGCCTTCTGGGAAAAACAACAGATTGGGTTTACTGGCTGAAAAAATGATGATGCTGAGGACAAAAAGGGCAATGAGTTCCCATAGCAGGCGGACCGGCCTGCGACCTTTCAGCGCCCACCGCAGAACCCTTTCATAGGCTGAAAGCATCCGGGGTATTACATTGCGTTGAAATCTCAGCAACACTTTCCACATGAAAAGATTGTGGCCTATATAGCTGATGGCGATGAACACACCCAGAGTGCCAAGACCCTTGAAGAAATTGCTGCCCATGAATCCCGGTAAATAAAAGAAGGCCGAAATCAGGAATATGATCAATCCGGTCTTCAGAACCGATTTCCGATCGCGTTCCTCACCTTCCTCTTCATCCGGCTTCATAAAGGTTACGGCAAAAACAGGGTTAAAAGCGTAGGCAACGATGAGGGAAGCGAAAAGCGTAATGATCAGGGTAACCGGTATATAATACATGAACTTTCCTACCACGCCCGGCCAGAATGCCAGGGGAAAGAACGGGGCCAGTGTTGTAAGTGTTCCGGATAATATAGGAACAAACACCTCGCCGGCAGCCGCCTTGGCTGAATTCTTGATATCCATCCCGGTTTTCGTAAAGATCCGGTGCGTGTTTTCAATAACCACAATAGCATCATCCACCACGATGCCCAAAGCGAAGATGAAAGAAAACATGACAAGCATGTTCAGGGTGAAATCAAACCCCGGGATGATGATATAGGCCAGTGCCATAGAGAGCGGGACAGAGAATCCCACAAAAATAGCATTGGTAAGGCCCATAAAGAACATCAATACGAGGGTTACCAGTAAAAAACCGATGATAATGGTATTGTTGAGCTCTTTCAGGATGGTCCGGGTATAATAGGATTGGTCGCCGGATACCGTGATGTTTAAGTCCTTTGGTAAATCGTTGGCCTTCATATCATCGGTGATGACTTTTATCTGGTCTGCTGCATTGATAAGATTGGTACCGCTCTTTTTAATGACATTGAGGGTAACCACATTTTTTCCGGCGAGCCGGGAGAAACTTTCTGCCTTTTTATGTGAATCCTTGATATCGGCTATATCAGAAAGTTTTACCACAGCACCGCTCGAGGAGATCAGGCTGATGTTGCGGATAACATTCACATCGGAAAACTCGCCCACTACGCGAACCGAACGGCTCATACCGCTCATGTCGATACTGCCGCCTGAAATGGTCATGTTTTCATATTGGATGGCACTTTGAATATCGCGGAAAGTGACTTTGGCAGCCTGCATTTTATACATATCCACATCCACCTGGATTTCGCGATCGAGGGCTCCCAAAATGTCCACTCGGGTAATTTCAGGGACCTCTTCAATCCTGTCAGCCATTTTATCGGCAAAGACCTTCAGGTTATCCAGACTGTATTCGCCTGAAATATTAATATTCATGATCGGAAATTCCGAAAAATCGAGTTCCATTACGGAAGGATCAGTCGGCAGGTCACTGGGCAGATCATTCTTGGTTTTGTCAACAGCATCCTTTACCCGTTGTTTCGCTTCCGAAATGTCCATACCTGTATTGAACTCTACGAGTATCATAGAAAAATCCTGCACCGAATTGCTGGTGATGACCTTGACATCCTCAATGGATTTCATGTTTTTCTCCAGGGGTCGGGTCACAAAATTCTCAATGTCAGAAGGTGAGGTGCCCGGATAGAGCGTGCTCACCATAACATAGGTCAGTTTGATTTCCGGAATCTGCTCTTTTGGTATCGTGGAGTAGTTGATGAAGCCGAAAATAGCGAGAATGATAGCCAGCACGTACATGCTGGTTTTATTATCAATGGCCCAACTGGTGGGTTTGAATTCTTTATGTTTCTGAATCATTGTATTATGGAATTATAGGATTTTAGAACCTGACCGTTTCACCTTCATTCAGGTTCAGATAACCACCGGTGATAACTTTCTTTGTAGAGTCAAGCCCGCTGACTATTTCAGCAAGTCCGTTATAAATCTGACCGGTCTGGACAGGTTGTTTCCTGGCAATATACTGATCGTTCTCCTGGCTGGCAACCAATACGAACTGGCCTTTATTATCGGTCTGAATAATGTTAATTGGCAGCACAAAGGCATTGGGGGCATGGTAATCGTTTATTTTCAACACAGAGATCATATTGGCTTTGAGTTTTTCAGAAGCGGATTTAAGCTGCGCTTCCACAGCAAAAGTACGGTTGATGGGATTGATGTATTTGCTGGAAAAAGTGATCTTAGCATTGATCTCCTCCTTAATATCGGGAAGGTAGGCTATAACCTCATCCCCAATATTGATTTTGTTGGCATAGGCTTCAGCCACATCCGCACTAACCTTAAGATTGCTGAAATTCACCACCCTGAATGCAGGCATACCTGGTGAAACCGACTGACCTACCCGTACCATGGATTCTTCGACGTTTCCTGAAATGGGGGATTTTATGCGCATCATGTCGATCTGCTTCCTGATACCAGCAATCTGTGATTCCAGCGATTCCTTGGCTGTTTTTGCCTGAAGGTACTGCATTTCTGATCCGATCTGCTGCTTCCACAGGTTTTCCTGTTTCTTATAGGTTTCAAGTGCCAGTTCATAGTTGGATTGCAATGACTTCAGCTGCTCCTGGTATGCTGCATCGTTGATGCGCGCCAGCACCTGGCCTGCTTTTACCCGCTGACCTTCCTTGGCGTATACTTCCACCAGGTTACCCATGGCCTCAGGATAAATAGAAATATTCTCATCACCATCAAGTTTGCCCTGCACTTCGATGTAATGTTTGAAAGCCTCTGGCTTCAATTCCGTAACAGAAACAAAGGTTGAAGCAGCATCCACGGCATTTGAATCCACTTTGGCTGCAATCTCCCGTTCAAGTTTTTCAATTTTTTCCGAGATCTTATCCCGTTGTTTTTTCAGGGTTTCGAGTTTGGCTTCGGGATTGCCCCCGCACGACATTAGAACTGATAGTATTACGATGCTAAGAACTTTGGTTTTCATATTTTTATGTTTAATAGGTTACTGGTTACATGGATGAATTGGCTACTAAGCTTTCGAGCTTGGCCTTGGCCGCTACAAGGGTCATCAGTGCCCGGAAATAGGCCCCTTCTGCGTCAAAATACTGTTGCTGCGTTTGGTTTAGATCTAGACTTGATCCGATTCCTTCACGGAATTTGGTAATGGATTTTGTATAGATACGCAGGGATAATTCGCGGTTCTCCTTTTGAAGCAGGTAAATATCATGGGCAGATAGGTATTCCGACATGGCAGTCTCGTATTGAATACGGAGATTCTCAGTGGTGATATCTTTACTGGTTTGGGCTTTCATGTAGGTGAGCCGGCTCTGGCCGACTTTTGCTGCCCGCTGTCCGCTGCTGAAGATGGGCATGTAGAAGGATAAACCAAACGTACTGGGCGACTGGTCATTAAAAAAGTTATTGTCAAAACTTTTATAATATGAGTAGTAACCATTAAGTGTTGGCAGGTATTCCGCTTTTTTGACCTGATAATTGAGTTGCATCAGGTATTCCTGGTTGGTGGCAATTTTGAAGTCAATGTTCTTGTCCATCACAAAGCTGTCAATTTGCGAAACATCCACATCCATGATAAACACCAGGCCTTCAATCTGGTCCGTCAGTACTATGGGCTGATCAATGGATAATCCCATCTGGAACTTGAGCAGGCGGTCCATCAGGTCAATCTGTCTTTCCGCCACCGATAAGCTGCTTTTTATGTTAGACGCCAGTATCCTGAGCTGGTCAACATCGGTCTGTTCGGCAAAGCCGTTTTTATACATCTGTGTGGTTTCAAAAAGCGTTTTTTCCACTGCAGCAAGGGTCGAGTCCAGTATGCTTTTTGACTGTCTGGCAACGAGTGCGCTAAAATAATTATTGGTTATGTTTTCAACGACTCCGATTTTGGATTTCGTATTGGCCAGTACGCTCATATTGGAGTATACTTTGGCTGCTTTAACCCCGATCAGGTATTGTCCACTGAAAATCAGCTGGTCGACCTGGAAAGATCCGAATATGCTTGTCTTTAAATCATTGGGATTGAAATCGGGAATAAACTCACCAAGTTGCTCTGATAATCCGGCTAACTGGGGGCTATAAGAATATGAACCGGTCACATTGGCCTGGGGAAGTCCCATAGAGGTGCTTTCCCAAACCCTTTTCTTGGCAATTTCAACATCACGTGCGGAGTTGAGCAGGATCGGACTGTTTATCAGCGCATAATCCTTGGCTTGAGAAAGGGAAAACTGCAGCGGTGTGTTGGTTGGCTCTGGCTGTGCCTGCAAGGGCAGTGCAAGACAGAACATCAGCATCGTAAGTAAGTAACTTGTAATTCTCATTTTAACTGATTTTTCTTGTGATGAATCATTGTTTATGTTATGCATTGTTGTTTGTAAAACCTCTGTTCGTTATTATAATGCCATTGTCATTCAGGCGCCAATGGCATAGGTGCGAAGCACACGCTTAAGTACTTCAAGACCTTTATCATTGGATATTCCCCTGATATGATAGACAAAATATTCATGGTAAAACCGGGGCTCAATGAATTCAGTAATGGAAATCACCTCGCTGTCAATCATGCTGTCAATGTTGGCAACACTAAGCCTGGAAATGATATCCACATTCAGATCCTCTCGATAAATGCCCTCTTCTTTGCCTTTGATCAGGTTGGACTGGATAAATTGCATGATGTGATTCCGCCTTAGATCACGCACTTTGATATACAGGTCGGGGTAGTACTTTCTAAGATCGTATTCTGAAACCGGGCTGTAATCTTTCAGCATATAACTGATACACCGGCCGATTTCGAATAATTGTTCGATGGCATTACAGACGTCAGCACAGGAAATTTCCATCCTGGATTTGCGCTCCTGAATTTCCATGTCAACCACCTGGTTAACAAGATCATCCTTATCACGAATATATTGATACAAGGTCTTTTTGGAAATGCCCAATTCATGAGCAACATCATCCATGGTGACGCTTCTGATACCGTACTTCCGGTATAAGGTACCAACTTTCCCGAGTATGGTTTTTAATTCTTCAATCATGCTGCAAATATAAACTAAAAAAACTTTGGAAACAAATAATACAATAAAAGTTTCCATGGTTTTATTGTTTTTTTAATAACGCGGGATGCAAGGACAAAATTTCAAGGCACAGATTGGTTTTGTTGAAATATAGTTATTCAATAACCGTTTATTTTATAGCGCTTTTCATTAAATCTCAAAAGATATTCAGATGACTATCTATTTAATTTACTATATTAGCTAAAACATTATACAACGGTTATGGCATCACTTAATCCTGTTTCCGGATCACTCGGAGAGAAGAAGGCCGCACACCTGCTGCGCAGGGCTACATGGGGGCCTTCTATCAGCAATATTAAAACTTTCGCTGCCTATACTGCTGACCAGGCTTTGACGTTATTGTTTACAGACAACCCTGTGCCGGAACCTCCGGTTGATCTGATGACCGAACAAAGCTGGGTAAAACCTCCTTCCTATCCTGCAGCTACGGAATCGAACAGTGAACAAAATGAGCTGTTCAACTATTTCAAGGCCTGGCACCTGGAACAAATGAGGCTATCCGGAAACAATCTTAAAGAACGGCTTACGTGGTTTTTTCATACCCACCTGCCGGTAGCCTGGTCCGTGGTCAGCAGGAGCGAAGCGGTCTATTATCAAAATGCCCTTTATCGACACTATGCCTTTGGCAATTTTAAGCAACTTTTTAAGAAAATCTGCCTGGATAATGCCATGTTGCGTTATATTAATGGGGAGACCAATGATAAGGACAGTCCCAATGAAAACTTTGCCCGCGAAATGTTCGAGTTGTATTCCGTAGGTCGCGGACCGCAGCTGGCTGAGGGAAATTATACCAATTACACCGAAGATGACATCAAAGCTGCCTGCAGAATTCTCACCGGATGGAGATTTGATGAAACTTTTACCAACTATGATCCTGATACTGGAATTCCCACTGGCGTGCTGATCGGGCCTTCACTGAACGATCCTCTGCCGCCGACACTGGCCACCCGTCACGACCCCGGTGTGAAAACCTTCAGCGCAGCTTTTCAGGGACAAAGTATACAGCCATTCGAACTTTCGGAAGAACTGGCCACGAAGGCAGCCACCCTAAAAGAATTTGATGACCTGATTGAAATGATATTTGCCCAGCCGGAAACCGCGAAATTCCTGGTTCGGAAAATTTACAGGTTCTTTGTCTATTACCTCATACCTGTTGATATCGAGTCCGATATCATTACACCCCTGGCCGATACATTCCGGAGTTCGGGGTATGAGATCAGGCCGGTTATAGAGCAGTTGCTTAAAAGTGAGCATTTCTATGACGTTGACAATGAAATGACTTCAGACGACAACCGAGGGGCCATCATCAAATCTCCGCTGGAGATTGTTGTGGGCGCACTGCGCTTTTTTGAAGTTGCCATGCCTTCCAACCTGGCTGACCTTTATAACAAAAGCTATACCGGTGGTATTCTGGACTTTTTGCAAAAGCAGGGACTTGACCTGTATGAACCCATTGATGTGGCGGGCTATCCGCCTTACCACCAGGACCCTTCCTTTAATCGTGATTGGATCACAGCCAACAACCTTGCCTACCGCTATCATTTCTCTTTTTCTTTGCTGGGCAACGCAACGGAAGCGGCCGATTATGGGTTCAAACTTGATATTGTGGACTGGGTAAGGTATTCAGGCAATATCAGTAATCCTGAGGATGCGGCCATCCTGGTCCATACCCTCACCGATTATATGTTCGCTTTAGACCTCAACGAAGAACGCCGAAATTACTTCCTGAATGATGTGTTCCTTGAAACATTGCCTGCCTCAACCTGGCAGAATGAATGGACTTTCTACCTTGCCGGGGGTGATGATACTGTAGTGAGAGAACGCCTTGAAACCCTGGTTTCAGCCATCATGCAAACGCCCGAATATCAGTTATTCTAACACAAATCCATCTAACTATGAACCGCAGGAATTTTGTCAGAAATATTGCCCTTGCCTCGGCAGGTTCCATGACACTCGGGGGTGTTCCGTTAAGAGCTCTTGCCGGCAATTTGAAATTGAAGCGGATAGCCGCCTCGGGAAATGAAAATGTACTGATATTTGTGCAGCTTCATGGGGGTAATGATGCGCTCAATACCCTGATCCCGCTGAATCAGTATAATGAGTATTACAATTTCAGACCCAACATTGCCATACCCAATCATGGTTCCAGAAAATTCATTGAAGTTGATAGCACATTGCCGTTGGAAGATCAGGTAGGTTTGCATCCCGACATGATCGGGTTTAAAGCTTTATACGATCAGGGGAAGGCCACTATTGTACAAAATGTGGGTTATCCTGCTATGAATATGTCCCATTTCAGAGGCAGGGATATCGTTTTTATGGGTGGTGATGCCGGAGACTACTTTTCATCGGGATGGATGGGCCGGTTCCTGAATTTTGAATACCCCGGCTATCCCGATGCCTATCCCGATGAGATCATGCCCGATCCCATCGGGATTGAGATGGGCAATGTAATTTCACTTGCTTTTCATCGCGAAGCGGGTATCCCCATTGGAATCAACATTCAGAATCCTGAGCAGTTCTATCAGCTTATCACATCGGTGGGGGTAGATCCCCCGATTGTATTTCCCGATAGTCATGCCGGAGAAGAAATGCGATACCTGATGGAATTTGAAAAGAAATCCAACCAGTATGCCGGCAGATTGAAACAGACATACGATAACGGCAGCAATTCTATCGTGGACTATCCCGAATCCTACCCTTTGACAGCCCCTGACCGTTTCTTGCACAATCCTCTTTCAGGTCAGCTGAAACTCATTGCCCGTTTGTTGAAAGGGGGGCTTAAAACAAGAATCTTCCTTTGCCGTATGGGCGGATTCGATACCCATGGTGAACAGGTGGAAAAACTTGATTCCACCTTGGGTGCCCATGCAGCTTTGCTTTACCATCTTTCTTCCGCCATCAAGGCATTTCAGGATGACCTGGCAGCACTGGGACTCGAAGACAAGGTGCTTACCATGACCTTTACTGAGTTCGGGCGCAGGGTTTACTCAAATGCCAGTTATGGCACCGATCATGGGACTGCCACTCCCGTATTTCTTTTTGGGAAGGGACTTAAGGGAGGCATCCTGGGCACCAATCCCGACCTGGATAACCTGAACAATGGTAACCTGATATATGCTATTGATTACAGGAATGTTTACACCTCTGTTGTACAGGATTGGTTTGGCGCATCTGATGAAGCCATGCAGGCTACGGGTTTTAATGAATGGACCTCAAGCCGGCTGGATCTTTTTGATGATTCCACCGGACTGGCCGGAAGGGATTTTTCAAACAATAATTACCGCTTGCTGGGATGCTTTCCAAATCCTGCCAGGGAAATTACCAACCTGGAATTTTTCCTCCAGAAGGCAGGAGCGGTTACGATTGATATTTACAAGACCGATGGCCGTTTGGTGCGTCATGGCCATCCCTTTAAAGGTGAGTTTGGATACCAGTCGGTACCCATTAACCTGTCGGGACTGGATAGTGGTCTGTACCTGGTTAAACTGCAGTCGGGCAAGTTTGTGGGAACCCTTCAGGTGGTGAAAGAGTGATGAAATGATGAGCTGATTAGGTTAACCTGACTGCAAGACTGCACGACTGCAATACAGCTTAACCTCATCACATAAAAACAATCGTTCCGAACCGCTGATAATCGTGAAAATTCTTTTTCACCGGAATCCAGGTCCAGCCCGACTGTCCCTTGTCATAATCGATCCTGTAAAAATTGGCACGCCAGCGTGTCCCTTTTTCAGGAGGTCTCTGTACCATGGGCTTCAGCAACTCAAAAGGTATAAAAAACTCACCGATCCACGATTGCACGGCGTCCTGACTGCCGGCTTCATACTGAATGGCAACAGCGTGCCGGGTTAGTCTGTCGCCTGTATAATGCCAGGGGATCCAGCCCAGGAAGTTACCGTCATAGTTGGGAACCATCAGTACCAGCTCGTAATTGAGCGGTGAAAGTTCATATTCGAAATATACCGGGACTCGCTCATCGGCCCAGAAAAAAGCTTCCACAACATCCTCGCGGTAAAGGTCAAGGTTTTCCCCTTTGAGGGTGGCGGTGATTTTCCTGTCGGTGCAATGATACAGGCAGTACAATCCTTTCCGTGAGTACATGATTTTTATTCGGGTAGGGTAGTCTCCGTCTCTTCGCGGTGTGAGGGTTATCCATTGGGCATTGTTCCATTCGGCATTGCTGCCATCCCCGGTTACCTCAAAATCAGTACAGCGAACTACTGACAACAAACTGTCCGCAGGATTGGATTTCCAGTTATCCTGGCCTGTTAATGTTACCGGCAAAACGCCAAGCATTAGCAAAAAACAATAAACAGATAATTTCATGGTATGTCAATTGATAGATTTCTTACTTGTCCTCCCGAATATATCGGGATATGCTCTTCACTCTTTAAGCCATTTGTCAAGCCATCCGAAAAATTCCCTTTGCCACAGAATGCTGTTTTGAGGTTTTGTCACCCAGTGATTTTCGTTGGGATAAAACAGCAATTTGCTGGGTATGCCCCTGAGCTGGGCTACGTTGAATGCCTGCAGGCTTTCGGTGTAAGGAATTCGGAAATCATTCGCACCGGTAATCAGCATGATGGGCGTATCCCACTGATCAACATAAAGATGAGGCGAAAACTTTGTAAAGCTCTTTGGTTTTGGTTTATCCCAATAGTAACCACCAAGATCATGATGCACAAAGAACATTTCCTCGGTACCGGCCGACTGGCTTTCGAGGTTGAACATCCCGCAATGGGCAATAAACACCTTGAAGCGCTTCTGGTGGATACCGGCCAGGAACAGCACGGAATATCCACCGTAACTGGCGCCTACGGCGCCAAGACGGTCAGCATCCACGTACGGTTCTTTCTTCATGGCATCAATAGCGCTCAGGTAGTCTTTAATATTCTGCCCGCCATAATCTCCGGATATCTGAGAATTCCATTCCGTGCCAAAGGTAGGCAATCCCCTTCTGTTGGGCGCAACCACGACATACCCATTTGCTGCCATGAGCTGAAGATTCCAGCGATATGAAAAACGTTGGGAAACAGCACTTTGAGGACCTCCCTGGCAATACAGCAGGGTCGGGTACTTTTTTTCCGGATCAAAATCGGGTGGCAACACTACCCAAACCAGCATATCCTTGCCATCGGTCGTTTTAATCCATTTTTCCTCAACCTTGCCCATTTTTACAGCATCGTAGATATTCTTGTTGGTAAAGGTCAGCTGCGTCTCGCTTCCGGAAGCAAGATCCACTTTGAAAATTTCAGGAGCTGCGGATAACGTGCTTTTAACACCTACCAAAACATTTTTTTTCAGGGCAATACTTATAAAGTCATGCACTCCCCGGGTCACCTGCCGTATGATTTTGTTCTCCAGAAGGCATTCATATATCTGGTAGGTGGCCCTGATGCCACTTATAAAGAAGATCTTTTTGCCGTCTTCGCTCCAGTTATAATGTACGGCATCCTGATCGAAATTGTCTGTAAGGCATTCCTTCATCCTGGTTTCGAGGTTATATACGAAGAGTCTTTGCTTATCAGCCTCATAACCCGGTGTTTCCATACTCATAAAGGCCAGCTTGCTGCCATCGGGAGAAAATACAGGGTACCGGTCATAGCCCATCATACCTTCGGTTATGTTCTCTGTAGTATTGCCCGACACATCGTAAATGTATATATCCGAATTGGTGCTCACAGCAAAATCAACTCCTTTCAGCTTTTTGCAGGTGTAGGCCAGTTTCGATCCGTCGGGACTCCAGGCGATTTCCTCGATATCAAAATACGGAGGCACCGGAGCGTCAAATGCCTCGCCCTCCAGGATGTCAATGCCCGTCCCAGCTTTATTGTCTTTAAAATCGGCTACGAAGATATGACTGTACGCAAAGTCATTCCAGGAATCCCAATGCCTGTACATCATGTCATCAATGACAAGTCCTTTTGCCAGGGGCAGGTCTGGATACTTATCCTGCGTGGTGGAGTCAATTTTTACATCCAGAAGGTAAAAGAGCCGGTCACCTGAAGCAGTAAATTCAAAACCGTTGATGTCGCCTTTAACATCCGAAATCACTTCTTTGTCCGAACCATCATCATGCATTTTCCAGATCTTCATGTTATCCTTGTCCTTGCATAAGAAGGCAATGGTGGAATTATCGATCCACCTGGGATTACTGCATGAAGGAAATCCTTCCGTAAGGTTGAACGGATCTCCCCCCCGGACTGCCAGAAAAAAGATCCAGGAATGCTTCTTATCCGTTTTAACATCATACCGGGTGACGGTGTAAAGTATTTTATCGCCCCCGGGCGAAAGCTGCATTTCGGCAACCCTTCCAAACTTCCACAGCATTTCCGGGGTTAGCCGGCCTCCCTCAGTTTCTTGCAGGGTCAGCTGGTTGAGAAAGTCACCTTCTTCTTCCATACTGATTTTTTGATCTTCAGTATTACAACTGCTCATAAGTATCATAATCAAACAACATGTTAAAAAAACAATTCTTTTCATAGATGTTGGTATAAGAAATATAACCCTAAAGATAAAGCTAATTTTGCTTTTCACCATTTCATTATCTTTGATCGGTTTATTGATCTGCAGCAAAAAGCAATATGCACATGACTGAATATCTGCTTGGGGTTGACGTTGGTACATCAGGAGTTAAAGTAATGGCCTTTTCTCTTAGCGGGAAGCTTTTGCAACTTAAAAAGCAGCACTATGATGTACTGCCTTCACCAACAGGCTATATGGAGCATGATCCGGAGCTGATTTGCCAGTATACGATTACCACCATTACCGATCTGATTTCAGAAATGGGCCGGGCTCCTGAGGCTATAGGATTCTGCACTTTCATGCACAGCATCATGCCACTGGATCAACATTTCAATCCCATTGGCAATCTGCAGTTGTGGAATGATAACCGGAGTGCTGCTGCAGCCACCTTGCTGAAAAATTCCACCGGAGGCAGCAGCATATACCGCTGTACCGGAACGCCGCTGCACCCCATGTCCCCCCTTACCAAGATCAGGCAGATGAAGGACACGGAAGGCAGGGTTTTCAGCAGCACCAAACGTTTTGCCGGCATTAAGGAATACCTGTTATACCGGCTTACAGGCCGCATGGTCCTGGACTATTCAACAGCCTCCGCCACAGGTCTTTTTGATTCCGTAAATAAGCGGTGGTGTGAAAAAGCCATGCAATGGGGTGGCATTACCAGTAATTACCTGGCAGAAATCATCCCTCCTGGTGAATATTTAAGATGTACGCTCGCAGGACCTTTAAATAATGTCGTGATCGTTCCCGGGTTGAGCGATGGTGTTGCGGCGAATCTTGGTGCAGCCAATATCGACGATACCGAATTCACTCTGACATTGGGAACCAGTGCTGCCTTAAGATTTACAGGTCAGGCCATGAGAACTGATCCTGAAGGTGTATTGTTTTCGTACTGTCTGGATGATATCCTTTACGTGACCGGTGGTGCCAGTAATAATTGCTTTAACGTGATCGACAAGCAGGTCACTGAACTTGGTTTGTCCCTGGATATCCTGAACGATCCTGCTTTTCAGGGTATTGAAGCAGCCACGGCTGCAACGCCCCTGTTCTATCTGCCGTGGATGTTCGGTGAACGGGCACCGCTGCAGCTCCATGAACCATTGCACCGCTTCATACCGCAGCATCCCGCCGATTCTCCGGCAAGAAAGCTTAAAAGTGTTGTTGAATCCATTCTTTTCAACCTGAGGCATATAGCAGAGAAACTCGAACGACTTGGCGGAAAGCGTTTTGCCTGCCTTCACCTGAGTGGGGGACTGGCCCGGTTTGATCTGGTGAGGGACCTCACGGCCTCCATTTTTGATCTTCCTCTGGTTGAACATAGTACCGGAGAAAGCTCAGCTCTGGGTGCTGCGTTTTATACAGCTCATAGTATCGGTGTGGTGAAGGACTACAAAGAGATCAGGAATTGGAATCCTGTAATTGCCAGGCATACAGCCAATCCCCGGATGGTGTCGTCATACCGTCGGGCCTATGAATATTACCAGGCTGTTGTTCAGCGGGAACTTTCGCAAATCCAGGGAAATGCGGCCAGGGCTGACTAGTTAAGTGTCAAAGGCATCATTGCAGATCCCTCAATACGGTGTTGTTGGAAGAATTCCGGATATCCTCATAGAACGATTCAACAATAGCACTGAGCTGTTTCAGTTCCGATGTTTCCGCATCGAAAGCCACCAATTGTCCCTGCTTATCCAGGGCATCAATCACATAGCTGATGGTGATCTTCGCCGGGTCGAGTGCAGGCTGGTAGGCCACCTCACGTACCTCATGGTTCAGCGTCTCAATGATGATCCGGGCATTGAGGAGATCATAAATCAGATCGCGCACGATTCTTACCGGAACACCTAGTTTGACGGCAATATCAGCTGCATTAAGCGGTGGGAGCCCCTCCGTAAAGTTCGTGATGATTTTCTGGGCCACCAGCAGCACCAATACTCTGCGTTGTTTCATGCTGACCTGCACCCCTTCGGCTTCCTGTTCATAGTGTACCGCATTCTGGTAGGCAAAAGATATTTCAGCCCCCAGTAATACTATAAGCCAGCTTAACTCGAGCCACATCATAAACAGGGGCAAGGCGGCAAAAGTCCCGTAAACTGCGCCGTAACCCGACAATAATGACTGGAAATTCACATACCCCCATTGCAGCAGCTGGAACATGGTACCGGCAATAATGCCGGCTATCAGGGCCGGAATAATCTTGACTTTAGTATTGGGAATAACGATGTATATCATGGTGAACACAAACCAGATCAGGGTATAGGACAGTCCTGTGACCATGATCCTGAGCACGGAATCAAGATAATGCAGGAATGGGATGTTGCTGGATATACTTTCAAGCTGGGAAACATTGAAACTGCTGGCAATGATCAAAAATAGCGGGGCAACAATAAGCAGGGAGATGTAATCTGTAAATTTCCGGGCAACCATCCTGGATTTCTTTATCTGCCAGATGTTGTTAAAGGAACTTTCAATGTTGCCGAGCACCTTCATAACGGACCAGAATAAAATGATCAGTCCGATTCCTGTAATGAATCCCCCGTTGATCCGGTTGAGGTAACGATCCACGAAACCCAGCAAAACATTCAGCATGTCATCATGTCCTGTGAACCTTTCCGTTAGGACGGTTTTCAGGTATTCCTCCAGTCCAAAGCCCTGTGATATTCCGAAAACCATCGCCAGGATGGGAACAATGGCAAGAAGGGTATAGAAAGAAAGCGCGGAAGCTCTCAGCTGTATTTTATCCTGGTTGAATCCCCTGGCAGCAATGAAAAGAATCCGGCCCTGCCGGACAAAGAAACTAAAGACAGGGTGTTTGTCCTTTGTGGAGATCTTCCAGATATCCTTTTCAAAAAACTGGGTTATTCGCTGGATAATATCTCTTTTCATAATGCGGTTCCTGCGATAAAAGTACGAATTTTTATACTTTTACGCTGAAATGCTCAATAGGTTTTATATGTCCCTCCCCAATCTTGAAAATAAAAAACTCCTTGTTGTTGAAGATGATGATATGAGTTTCCTGTATCTGAATCAATTGTTGAAACTGACACAGTGTATGTTCCTCAGGGAAAAAAGTGGTCTGGATGCTATTGAAGCTTTTCGCGCTGAGCCTGGTTTTGACATGATTCTTATGGATATACAGTTGCCGGATATGGACGGCAAGCAGGTCACCCGGAAAATCAGGGATCTGGATCCGGCCATTCCCATTATTGCTCAAACGGCTGCCAAATCACCGTCAGAAAAGGAACTTGTCCTTGCAGCAGGATGTACGGAAGTCCTTATAAAACCTTTTTCAATGGAGGAGTTGTTTGCTGCAATTGAAAGACATATTTAACAGGGACCAGGGACACCCTCCTCCGCTGAAGCTTCGGCGGGCAAAAGGGACGAGTAAACCAGATGACCGGCAGACTTACCTTAATAGTAGCTGGACCCGTCCCAGCAGTGTGTGCAAAGGCTTTCTTTGGGAAGACCGATGGCCTCCACCAGGTCATCCAGCTTCTGATAGGTAAGTGAGGTCAGGTTCAGGTTCTGCCGGATTTGTTCTACCATAGCCCGGTACTTTCCGTTGTTAATGTCGGAATAATCTGCCATATCGGATTCATCTTTCCCTTCAAGCATCCTTACTGCCTTGTGTGTGGCCAGATCAAGATTTGATCGCGACCTGCTGAAATTCAGGAATTCACACGGGTAGGTGAGCGGGGGACAGGCGATGCGCATGTGGACCTCTTTGATTCCGGCCTCATGCAGGTCGCGGGTATTATCCTTCAATTGTGTACCCCGTACAATGGAGTCGTCCAGAAAGATCCCGACTTTGTCCTTAACCACCGACTGATTGGTTATCAACTTCATACGGGCTACAAGGTCCCTCGTAACCTGGTTTTGGGGCATAAAACTGCGGGGCCAGGTAGGGGTATATTTGGCATAGGGGCGTTTGAGCGGTATGCCTTTGGCATTGGCATAACCTATGGCATGTCCAATACCGGAATCGGGGATACCGGCAACAAAATCGGCCTTCACCGTGTCGTTTTTTGCCAGTGCTGCGCCACAGCGGTAGCGGGTTTCATCAACATTGATGCCTTCATAAAATGAAGGTGGATATCCATAGTAAACCCAGAGAAAGGAACAAACCTGCATTTTTTTATCAGGCTTGCGCAATTGTTCATAACCCTCTGGAGTGATTCGCACAACCTCGCCCGGTCCCAAAAATTTATCCACTTCATAAGAAAGATTCGGGAAGGAGCAGGTCTCAAAGGCTACGGCCCAGGCATCCTCTTTTCTTCCAAGGATGACCGGTGTTCTCCCGAGCCTGTCGCGCGCAGCTATTATCCCTTCTTCAGTAAGAATGATCAGGGAGCAGGATCCCTTGACCCGATTGTATACATTCTGGATACCCGATATGAAATCGTCTCCCTCGGCAATCAGTTTGGCTATAAGTTCCGTCGGATTGACCGAGCCCTGGCTGGTCTCAGCAAAGGTCTGATGTTTTTTCAAAAAATAAGCTTCAAGATCTGCCAGGTTAACAATCTTACTGACCGTGGCAACGGCAAAACGTCCCAGGTGGGTGGTGACCTGGATGGGTTGGGCCTCGGTGTCACTGATGATGCCGATGCCCATGTTTCCAGAAAATCCGGTGATGTCGTTTTCAAACTTATTCCTAAAATATCCATCCTCCAGGCTATGAATAGCGCGTTGAAAGCCATTATCCCTGGAATAGAAAGCCATTCCTGCCCGTTTGGTACCCAGGTGGGAATGGTAATCCGTACCATAAAAGACATCGGATACACAATCTTGCTTCGAGATACAGCCGAAAAAGCCACTCATGGTTGCAGGAGTTTTAGTGTTTGACAGGTTAAAAATATAAAACAATTGCTTCGGAAAAACGGGTGTTGATAAATGATTTGGAAACTTTGTATCTTTGATAAAATCACACGGTCAAACAAAATCGTGCAGCCATGACAAGACATGTTGGCCCCGGAAGCCTAAAAAGATTTTTCATAGTTTCATTCTTCCTGTTCATGGCAGTCCCCGCACTGTTCTCTCAGGAAGCGCTGGTGAATTATGATGAAAACCGGGTGCCGGACTATACACTTCCGGATCCGCTGATGACTGCAAAAGGAAAAGCGATTGCTGACATTGCTGCCTGGTGGAGCGAACGGAGGCCGGAAATACTCAGTATGTTTGAACAGGAAGAGTATGGCATGACCCCGCGAACCAGGTGCGATCTGAGCTTTGAAGTGGTTTCGGCCGACAGCATGGCATTCGGCGGCAAAGCTGTCCGCAAAGAGATCAGGATCTATTTCAGCAGGGACAAAAAGGGACCTTCCATGTTGTTGCTGATGTATTTACCAAAAAAGCGAACAGCTGTACCGGTTGTGTTGGGATTGAACTTTGACGGTAACCACACCATTACGGATGATCCGGGCATTACCCTGACAGACAGCTGGAAGGAATCAGAGCATGAGCGGGGTGAGGATTCCCTGAGCTGGCCTGTTGAAAGTATCCTTGCCAGGGGTTTTGGCCTGGCCACGATTTATTATGGTGATATTGATCCTGACTTTGATGACGGCTTTCGGAACGGAGTCCAACCTTTATTTTACGGCCCGGGACAGACCAAACCAGGTCCCGGTGAATGGGGCTCCATAGGTGCATGGGCATGGGGACTGAGCCGGGCACTGGATTACCTGGAAACCGATAAGACTGTGGATCCCAAAAAAGTTATGGTGGTGGGGCATTCGCGGCTTGGAAAGGCTGCACTGTGGGCCGGTGCCCAGGATCAGCGTTTTGCGATCGTGGTATCGAACAATTCGGGATGTGGTGGGGCCGCCCTTTCCAAAAGGATCTTTGGTGAAACTGTCGCTGCCATTAACAAGACCTTCCCGCACTGGTTCTGTTCACGTTTCAAGTATTACAGCAACAATGAAGCAGCTCTTCCGTTCGACCAGCATATGTTGATAGCCCTGATCGCTCCAAGGCCTGTTTATGTCGCCAGCGCTGAAGAGGACCGCTGGGCGGATCCGAAAGGGGAATTTCTTGGTGCTTTGAATGCAGATCCGGTATACAAGCTGCTGGGCGCGGAAGGATTGCCTGTAAATAAGATGCCCCAGGTAAACACACCGGTGATGGGTACAATCGGATATCATATACGCAGCGGCGGGCATGACATCACATCCTATGACTGGGAACGGTATCTGGATTTTGCTGAAAAGCATTTTCGCTAACCTGATAATATGCCATGATGAAAAGGATCGGATTGATCGGAGGCATGGGACCGGAATCAACCCTGGATTATTACAGGGAGATCATCAATGCTTTTAAGGATGATGCCGGGGATCTCAATTACCCGGAGATCCTGATATACAGCGTAAACCTGTCAGATTTTCTGCGGTTTATGAAAATTAAGGCATACGACCGCATTGTCGATTTATTGCTTGGCAAAATAACCGCACTCCATCGGGCGGGTGCTGATTTTGCTGCCATTACTGCCAACACACCGCACCTGCTCTTTGATGAGATCCTTGCTAAATCCCCCCTGCCGCTTATCAGTATTGTTGAAGCAACCTGCCAGGAGGCGGTGCGACGGGATTTAAAGCGACCGGGCTTGCTGGGAACGGGCTTTACCATGAACGCCACCTTTTACCAGGAAGTATTTGGCCGGCAGGGTATTGATATTGTACTTCCGGATCAGACTGAGAAAGAGATCATCAATATGAAGTTGTTTGGTGAGATTGAATTGGGAATTTTCAAGGATGAAACCCGTGAGCTTCTGGTGAAGATCATGGCCAGGATGGTCCGTGATCAGCAAATTGACTCGGTGATACTGGGATGTACTGAATTTCCTCTTATCCTTTCCGAAAAGGAATATGCCGGCGTTCCCATGCTCAACACCACCAGGATTCATGTGGATGCCATAGTCAATGCCTGCAGGGCCAGCTAGGAACACCGGAGCGCTTCCTGGTATTTCCGGATATACAACGGTTTCGATTTTGCCTTATATTGCATAATATACCTGGGATGCTCAAGGGCTATAATTTCCCTGAAAAACTGGTGTTCAACATTAAGCCTGCGCAAGAACTTTTCGTTTTTACCCGTTCCCAGGCAATAACAGACATCGGTCTCAATACCGAATGCAAGCTGCTGCTTCAGGGTATCCACAATAAAGTCATAAACGGCGCTGGTTAATGCTGGGCTGTCGTAATAGTTGTAATTAAGGCCTCTCCCATGTTCATTTTTCTTTACAAAACCGAGCGGACATATCGCGCTGATGAAGAACCTGCTGAAAAAAGCACGAACTCCCCCGCAGGCATCAATCATTTCATAAATAAAAGAAGAGGATGGTTCATAGGTTCGGATTCCCTCATATAGGATACCGCATTTTTCCCGGAGGCGCATAGAATCGGTAAAAGGAATACCTGTGGTCCCCGCTCCAAAACGGCCTGGATTAATGCCCAGCAGTATGTACCTGGGGTAATGATCAGCGTAATAACGGGAATAAAACTCTCTGGTGATTTTTAAAACACCGGGATCAGCAAACGGATTCAAGACCTGAACTCCATCAGGCAACGGACCCGTAAACTGGAGCGTCCGGTTAAAGGCAATTACTCTTTCGCCAAACGTCATTTTGAATGAAGATTAAAGATGGAAGATTAAAGATTGAAAAATCATCAAAGTAGACTTGTTTAACAGTTTTGAATCAAATTTAGCGTTTTGACAGAATTAATGGATTCTTTTCTAAATTTGCTGATATCCGGTTCCATATCCCTTAATTAATCACATAATCACTTAATTACTTCATCACTTCCTCACGATGGATCTCTTAGAAAGCTACGGCTGGAATGCATTCTTCAGCAGCCACCATAACAAAATCAACAGCGATTTTCAAATCGGCCGCGTCATCTCGTTGCAGGGCTTCCGGTATCATCTGATCACAGGCTCGGGCGAAATCGAATCTGAACTCTCTGGTAAAATGCTTTACGGTACTGACCCTGAACAATTGCCACAGGTAGGAGATTGGGTGTATTTTTTAAGGTATGATGTCCAGGGATATATTATGGAGGTGTTCCCCAGAAATAACGCGCTGTCACGAAAAAGTCCCGGCAACGTCACCGAAAGGCAAATACTGGCGGCAAATATCGATTATGCACTTGTAGTGCAGGGTCTTGACCGCGATTTTAATCTGATGCGTCTGGACCGGTATCTCGTGCAAATCCTGGCCTGTGGAATTCAGCCTGTAGTGATCTTAAACAAGGCCGACCTAGCAGATGACCTTCAGTTTTATCATAAAGAAGTGGCCCGTCTGGGTAGGGAATGTCCGGTATATTGTTGCAGCACGGTAATGAATTCAGGTATGGAGGAATTGTACCATCAGGTTCTGCAGCCCGGAAAAACCTACATTCTTGTCGGCTCTTCGGGAGTAGGAAAAAGTTCACTGCTCAATGTCATGATGGAGGCTCTTCACCTCAGAACCGCACCTTTAAGCGAATCCACACACAAGGGGAAACACACCACCACCACACGGGATCTCTTTCAACTGCCCAACGGGAGTCTGGTAATTGACACCCCCGGAATGCGGGAATTTGGAATAGCCCTGGATGAGGATATCACAACCTCAGGATTGTTCCCGATGCTGGATCAATGGTCTGCGAAATGCAGGTACGCTGATTGCCGGCACCTGGGTGAAAGCGGATGCGCTGTCGTTCAAGCCTATGAAAATGGAAGTCTCGATCCAAAGGTATATGAAAGTTACGTGAAACTCATGAAAGAACAGCAGCATTTCAGCATCCGTATCGAGGATAAAAAGAGGATGGGCAAACGGTTTGGGAAGATGGTGAAGGAAGCGTTGGAATACAGGAGGCGGTATAAGTATTAAGTCGTGCGGTCTTGCAGTCTTGCAGTCGTAAAGCCGTGCGGTCGAGCAGTCTTGCAATTGTGCGGTCTGCTGGTCTAAGGGATATTGTCCGGAATATCGACATTCAGTTTATATTATTCAATAGTACTATTTCATTATTCCACCGCTCCTAAATTCCTGCAGCGATACACCGGTCTGACTCTTAAAAAACCTGCTGAAGTGCGTGGGATCATTAAAACCGAGGCTATAACCGATCTCTTTATTGCTGAGTGTAGTAAACAGGCTCATTCTCCTGGCCTCGAGGATAAGGCGGTTTTGGATATAATCCTTGGCGGATTGACCAATGGACGTTTTGATTACCTCGTTGAGATAATTCGGGGTTACATTCAGTTCATCCGCATATTCCTGCACCTGGTGCCACTGGGCAAAGTGCTTTTCCACCTGGTCCTTAAAACTACGTACCAGATTGCGGCCAACCTCGGCCCGCTGTGGGTTCAGATCAGGAAAGAGGGAGCAATGGCTGTTGCATTCAATGAGGAAGAGTTTAAGCCATGCCCCGAGAGTTTCGGACTGCATGCTGACGGAATGGTGAAATACTTGTAACATATTATCCGTGAATAACTTCAGGTGTTGTTTCATGGTTTCCTCTAAAGGCAGTGGTGGTGTCTCATCGCTGTTACTGAAAATCCGTAGGTTGGAAATAAGCTCCTCCCTAATGCTGAATTTCTCCAGGAATTCACAGGTAAACTGAAGCACTACACCGGTCGGACGACCTTCAACAATTACTTGGTGTACTTGTTTTGGGCTAACAAAAAAAACATGATCAGGCAGGATCTCGTAAGTCCTGAAATCAATGATATGCCTGCCGGCGCCGGTAAATGGCCAGATCACCGTGTAATAATTATGGCGATGCGGATCATCGGCAGCTCCCTGGAGTTCATCATCAATTGATTCCATGGTTTTGATGACGAAGGATGCAGGTTGCCCCTGATGCATCAGGTCAATGTGGTAAATGCGGTCGCTCATATTACAAAAATAGTGATTTTGACAAGTGAATCCGTAATTTATCCATTTACAACCATGGATACGGACTGTAACTTTGTCCCCATAAATAATTGAAAAATTCACTATAAATCAATCTGAAAATCAATAAATAAATTAATCAATCATGAAATCAGCCAATGCATTTACATGGACAATTGATCCATCACACAGTGAAATTCATTTCAAGGTTAAGCACCTGGTGATCGCCACGGTAACAGGAAGTTTTGATAAGTTTGAAGGAAACCTCGTGACCGCTGCAGAAGATTTTTCTGATGCAGAAATCTCTTTTACTGCCGAAGTGAACAGCATCAATACCAACATGCCCGACCGGGATAATCATTTGAAATCGCCTGATTTTTTCGACGCAGCCAATCATCCGGTACTCACTTTCAAATCCACCGCATTCAAGAAAGTAAGTGATTCAGCGTACAACCTCGACGGCGATATCACAATTCGCGGTATTACCCGTCCAATCACACTCAGTGTTGAATATGGCGGTACCATGAAAGACCCCTGGGGCAATGTAAAAGCCGGTTTTGAGCTGTCTGGCAAACTGAAGCGGAAGGAATTCGGGTTGCACTGGGATGCAGTGACCGAGGCTGGTGGTGTGGTGGTTAGTGATGAAGTGAGGCTTTTGCTGAATGTTGAGCTGGTAAAGCAATGAGACCTGAATAATGAAAACGGTAATACATCGCGCAGATACACGCGGACATGCCAATCATGGCTGGCTCGATACTTTTCATACCTTCAGCTTTGCCAGCTACTTCGACCAGGAGCGCATCCATTTCGGTGCGCTTCGGGTACTCAATGATGACTGGGTGGCGGGAAACCAGGGTTTCGGCCGTCATCCGCATGACAATATGGAGATTGTGACCATCATGCTTGAAGGTGAACTCAAACACACTGACAGCATGGGACATGTTCAGGTGTTGCACGAGCACGAAGTACAGGCTATGTCAGCCGGCACCGGGATCTTCCATTCCGAGGTAAATAATTTGCCCGACAAACCGGTAAGATTACTTCAGATATGGGTATTCCCTGAGGAACGTAATATCACGCCACGTTACGAGCAAAAATCCTTTGACCCGCGGAGACGGGAAAACAAATGGCAATTGCTTGCCTGTCCTGACCCCGGTAACGGAGAAATGCTGATCCGGCAGAAGGCCTGGTTTTCCAGGATAAACCTGGAAGCAGGTAAGGAGATTGACTATCCGTTGCATGACAGCGGTAATGGGGTTTATTTTTTTATTATCAGCGGATCGGTTACATTTGGTGACGACCAGACGCTTCAGTCAAGAGATGGAGCCGGCTTTTGGGAGACGGATTTATTATGCTAAGAGCTTTGGATGGCTGCGATATACTGGCGATTGAAGTACCGATGTGGGCGTAGGGGCTGAAGCTCAGAACTTATACCTGAATCCAGCGGTAAGAATCTGTGTTTCATAGTAGTTTTCATATAACACCATAACCCCGTCCCCCGATATTTCCTGACGGATACCAAAATGATTGAAAATATCACTGAACGAAAAAGTAAATTCTCCCTTTCCCTGCATAAAATTCTGTTTCAGACCGAAATCGATCGATGACCTGCCCAGTTGTCTGCCTTGAGGTATACTAACGGGAGCATAATAAATTCCGGAAAGCTGTATCTGCATTTTCCAGGAAAGTGTTAGCTGGAGGTTTATCTTCATATTCCAGGTATTGCCGGTTGTTTTTTTAATGCTGAATGGCCTTTCGTAGGGGAACAGCAGGGTACCCTCAAAAGGACTGATGTTATTCTGATACCAGTTAAGGCTTCCTGTTAATTTCAGATTGCCTTTAATACTCTGCCCCGCGACAAGTTCAATACCGGTGTTGGTGGACCCGGCTGTATTGTGGTAAATCTTGTTTACGATGTCATAGTACTGGTTGGTGGTGTCGATGCTATAAATGCGGTTAAACGGTTGTTCCGTAATACGGTGGTATCCTGAAACAAAAACAGAACCACTTTTCCATCTGTATTTATAGGCCAGTTCGAAAGATTGTGTCAGCTGTGGCCTGAGGTATGGATTTCCCACTTTGAGCAATTCCGGATCGTCATATTTGGGAAAAACCCTGACTTCCGGTTCTCCCGGGCGATCGATCCTCCGGTTGTAGAAAGCAGATAAGCTGTTTTTTTCATTTAATTTGAAAGTCAGGCGGATATTGGGGAACAGCCTGAAATAACTGTATTTGTCATTGGACGGATAATAGATGTTATCCGGGTCTAGATCATAGTAGACAAAGGTATTTTCAGCTCTTATGCCCGCTTCTATGTCAAAAACCGGCTTTTCATATACAAAATTCAGGTATCCTGCCACGGTGTTTTCACCCCAGTCTGACCAATCACCCAGACCGGGATAGATTACAGTGTTCTCGCCTTCGCCTGTCGTGTAAGTGACCGGGATTCTACGGATCTGGATCTTTGCCCCGGTTTCAATCCGGCCAAATATCATGGGTCTTACATAGTCGATGGTCAGTACCGAGGTGTGCTCAGTGGCAATAATGTGTGTGGTATCCCGTGACTGTCGGTATTCAGAACTGTCCGTAAGGAAATAGCTTTCATCCTCCCATCCCTTGGTATATTGTACAGCGGCATTCAATTCATGGCCGGGTTCTTCGAATTTATGCCGGTATTGCAGACTATAATTCATATAACCTGTAATCTCATATTCCAGCCAACCCCAATACCGGTAACGGTAGTCATTGGTGAGATCAATATAGGGCACCTGGGCCGTATCATGATGATCCTCATAATCATAAACCATTGAAAACGAAAGGGTGTTATGATCATTCAGGGTCAGATCCATACCTCCTTTAACGATATAATGGTTTTGTCTGCGGTTTTCAGGGACCTGTGAGATCGTTTGGGTACCGTCATCATAGCTCCGGGTTGAAAACTCGTTATTGGGCAGCTTTTCAAGCTTCATCAGTTCTCCCTGAAGGAAGGCGTTAATCCTGCTGTTTTTGAAATTCAGCGATGCGTTCGAGATGTATTTGGGATTCAAGCTGTAGCTTCCCAGATCGGAGGGTACGTCGGGTTTTCGTTTAGTGAATTGACCTAAGCCATAACTGAAACCAACATCACCATGGATACCGGAGGATTTCTCCTTCTTATAAGTGATATTGATAATGCCTGCCATTCCTGAAGCATCGTATTTGGCGGATGGATTATTGATAATTTCAATATTTTCAATGTTATCCGCCGGGATATTATCCAGCCCCTTTTGATTACCAAAACCGGTAAGACTGGATTGTTTGCCGTCGATCAAAACTGATACTTTATCGCTTCCCCTCAGTAATACTTTACCTTCCTGATCCACGGTGATACCTGGCAAAGCCTTCATAAAATCAAGCACGGAACCACCGGACTGCACGATATTATCCTCTATCCTGTAAGTTTTCTTATCAAGATCTGCTGAAATAACGGCCTTCCTTGCGGCAATAACAGCTGCATCAAGTTCCTCCGAGGAAGGCACCAGCTCAATCCTGCCAACATCATAGTTGTCATTCAGTTCACCTATGAGCAGGTCAGTGGAGACTGAGGAATACCCAATAAAACTTGTACGAACCACAATATTGCCTCTCATTAATCCTGTAAAAGAGAACCTGCCCTCTGCATCCGATAGTGAGCCTGCAATCATAACACTGTCAGGCAAACTCAGCAGTGTTACGGTGGCATAGGCAAGCGGCCGGTTTTCCGGCTGGTCAAAAATCCGGCCGGAAACGGTGGCGGTGCCTTGCGTTAAGGCATTACCACCGAGGTGAATAAAGGTCAGCAACCACAGTACTTTAAGCTTCATCTGAACCACCGGTTTGTTCCAGGGATAAAATTAAATGAAATAAACGGTCCGTAAGGACTCCGGAATGTGTTTATGTCTGTGAATAATTTCTTTTGGTCTAAAAATCTTATCGTCAGGCTGGAATTTGCTGGTTCAATAGCCGGTTTGATATCCTTAAATTTTTGTTGTCGGTAATTATGTTTTTTTTATTTACCTGTTATCCTTTAAATTTGAGGGAGACCATTGGATTTAATACAGTAATTTAAAGTCTTACAATATGATCAAGGTTTCTTTTTCATGGATGATGTTCATCTGCCTGTTCCTTGCTGCCTGCAAGGGGCAATTGGAGAACCCGGGTATGGTTTACTATTTAGATCCGGTAACTGGAAAGGATAACAACACGGGATCCGATCCTCAATCGCCCTGGAAAACAATCGATAAGATCAGCGCAACAAAACTGAAAGCCGGAGATCAGGTTTTACTAAAAGCCGGGCAGGTATTCCGGGGGAGTATCCGGCTTAATAACCTGGTTGGTCAGGCCATCGCTCCGATCATCATATCATCTTATGGTGGGGGCAGGGCCATCATCGATTCAGGCGATTCCCTGGCGATTTGCGCTGACAGCTGTTCTTACCTCAACTGTAAGAACCTTATTCTTAGGGGATCGGGCAGGCTGGCCGGCAATAGAACCGACGGCATTCTTTTCCGGCAGGTGAAACATGGATCTATCGATAGCCTTGAAGCCTCAGGTTACCTGTTTAGCGGAATTCACCTAACAGGCGGCAGTGACCTGTCGGTTACGCATGCTTATGCCCACGATAATGGGTTTTGCGGCATTTATGCTGAATCGGGGGCAACCGAATACGGCACCGATGGCACAGCTTTCAAAACGCTGAAACATATATACATTGCTCATTCCGTTGCTGAGAATAATCCCGGTTGCCCGGCGATTCAAGATAATCACAGTGGCAATGGCATATTGATTGCCGGCGTGGTGAACGGATTGATAGAGTATTGCGAAGCCATGGGCAATGGCTGGGATATGCCCCGTGAGGGCAACGGTCCGGTGGGTATCTGGGCCTTCATGAGCGACAGCATTACCATTCAGCATTGTTATGCACATCATAATAAAACCTCAGCGCGTGGCAAGGATGGGGGAGGATTTGATTTTGACGGAGGCATCCGTTATTCTGTTATGCAGTACAATCTCTCCGCATTCAATGAAGGTGCCGGTTATGGCATTTTTCAATACGCCGGCGCCACGGAGTGGGCCGCAAACATATTACGATATAACATCAGTTATAATGACGGCAGCAAGAACAGCCGGTCCGGAATATTCATGTGGTGTGATCCGCTTGCTCAACCCATGAAAGCTTTTCATGCCTATAACAATACCGTCGTCACCTCCATGGGACTGGGCGTAAATTTTGAGCCGGGTCATTATGATGGCTTTATATTCGAAAACAACATTTTCCTGATAACAGGACCAACTGAAAAGTTTACAGATGGGCAGTATACCGGGGCGGTATTTGACAATAACCTCTACTGGTCGGTTTATAGTGACAGCCTGAAGAAGCACCAGCCGCTTCTTCCTTCTGATGTTCACGCTCTTCAGACAGATCCGGAAATGATCCTTCCAGGTGCCGGCACACTTTCAGGATTAAAGCCGGAAGCATTAAAAACGATTGCGGCATTTAAGCTGCAGCCTGATTCCCCGGGCCGGCAGGCTGGTAAGAACATACCTCATAACGGGGAATATGATTTTTGGAGCAATCCATTACAACAGTCAGCAAAAGTAAGTCTCGGTGCCTGGCAAGCGCATTAGACTTTTAAGCCGGCATTAATCAGAGGATTGGCATAAATCTTCAGCAGTAACTCTTTCTGCAGGGAAATATCACCTGAAAAAATGGAAAGTTCCCGTTTGATATAAGCGTTGAATTCCTCGAGTTCTGCGTGACTATAATGCGATGAATTTTGTTTTCCATGATGAAGCAGGTCAAAGGCGATATAATTGGTGGGCCACAACCTGTAATTGCTGTAAACCATTGAATCGATCAATGAAGCCAGCTTGTTGATCTTATCATTTAGATTCTGCAACGGATCGGTTTCCGACAAAAGCAGGTTAACAGGTGTGCCGGCAGACAGATGGATTCGGCCTTTGAATTGCGTAATTCCGGAAATTATACTCATAAGGTCTTCCTGCGGTTGTTTCTGGTAAGGAATCCCTTTTAAACCTGCCATCAATTCCTTTACTTTATAGGCGCAACAGGGCTCATACTCGTATGAAACGGCCAGGGGGACAATATTCAATTCGGAGAATGACTCCCGGAAGTCGCACGAACCACTGATATTGAACATTTTCAGCAAGCCAGTTTCTGTTTTGTCATTTCCGTCCTTGGTACGGCCATTGCGCTGGGCAATCCAGGCGGATGTGTGTTTCCGGGTAATGGTGTACCTGATGTATGCAGAAAGTAACTGGGAATTCCTGAAAAGCTCCATTCGGTTCCCGCCGCGGTAGACTTTGAACATCCGATTTACCTTTCCGAGGTCGATGATAAACTGGTTGGTCATTAAGTTGCTGCCGAAGGTGATTTCGGAAGTATTATGGCCGTGATCCAATAAAACTACCTGGAGCATGGCGGAATCCAGAACAATATCGCGGTGATTGGCCACAAAAAGATAGGGAGAGCCCGGGTCAAGCTTGTCGAAACCACTGGTAGTAAGCCCTTTGGAGGTTCTGCTTACAATAGAGTTTACAAGCGGATGCATGAATGTCTTCTGAAAATCGAGGGCTGTATGGGTTTGTGACAGATTATGCAGGATCTGACCTTTGTCCTTATCGGGGAAAAGAAATTCGAGTATCTTCCCAAACTCGGGTACAGCAGTAATTCTTATTAGTGCCGGATTGATCTCTTCATCATTATAGGGCCGGATATCCTCAAAATCTTGTGCCGTATACATAGGCTAACCATTATGAGGTTATTCGAGTTCCTTTTTCAGGGCTGCCATTTTGATCGCAGTGATGGCAGCTTCCTCGCCTTTATTGCCATACTTACCGCCTGCCCGATCTTTGGCCTGTTCGGGGGTATTGGTCGTGAGAACACCGAATACAAACGGAATATTATAATCGAGATTAAGCTGAGTAATCCCCTGGGTAACACTTTGGCATATGAAGTCGAAATGCCGTGTTTCTCCCTGAATGATACAACCAATGCAAATAATGGCATCGAATTCATCATTCTCGGCCAGCCATTGCGCCCCGAGTGTAAGTTCAAAACTTCCGGGCACATGTTTCATTACGATATTTTTTGCCTTGCCGCCATGCGCAATAAGAGTATTAATTGCAGCATCGCACATGGCAAAAGTTACATCTTCATTCCAGTCGGAAACCACAATCCCGAACTTCATATGCCGTGCATCTGGTATATCCGCGGTATTGCGGGCTGATAGATTCTTTTGTGCAGTGGCCATAGTGAATAAAATAGAAAAATATCAACAAAACATTATTTATTGATACTTTCTTTGTTTTGACTGTCTGCGGTCAGTTCATTTTTATTTTAACCGCCGTGATGTATTTCTTAATCTGCCTGCCTTCTTCCGTATCGGGATAATTCTTCTCAATAGCCTGATATGCTTTCATGGCTTTTTCATACTGTTGAAGGTCTTCGAAAACAAGTCCGGCTTTTTTCAGGTATAACGGGGAGGTAAATGAATTTTTCTTACGGTTTCCAGCTTTCAGATAGAAAGAGGCGGCTTTCTCTTTATCGTTCAGTTCGAGGTAGCAATCACCGATGGCTCCGAGGGCAACAGACGCAACCATGATATCTTCAGCGTCAAATTTTTCAAGATGTTCAATAGCATCTTCAAACTGTCCGGCTCTGAGGTAACAGATTCCGGCATAGTAATGGGCCAGGTTGGCTGTTTTTGTGACGCTGTATTCATCAATGATATCGAGGAATCCATAATTGGCGCCGTCACCCTCGAGTGCCAGCTTAAAGGAATCCTGTTCAAAATATTGCTCGGCAACATACATGGCTCCCTGAGCCTCGCGATTGTTCGGTTCAAGATAAAACTTCTTGTAACCGAGATAACCGCCAACTACCACAATGATAGCCAGGATAATGATGGAGAGACTTTTTTGATTCTCTTCGATATACTGTTCAGTGCGGCTTAACGCATTTTCAACACTTTGAAATCCAGTCGGATTTTCTTCATTCTTTTGACTCATTCCTGCAATAGTTTTTTTTCAGACAGATCGCAAATGTAATTTATTTTATCATTTCTCAGGAAAGAAATCCATACTTTTATTTTAGGTCCCATCAGATCTACCTTTATTTTTACTCTTTATTTCATTATCTTTCCTGTTTTGGTAACACACGAAACGAATATCTCGTACATCTTTTAATCGAAAACATAGCATAACTATGCCTGATCCTATTATTGTTACAGCCGAGCACAAGACTTCAGCAAAAAAGGGTGTTTGGGCCATTCTGAATATGAGGAACTGGAGTATAACCTGGAAGGTCCGCATGAATTTTTTCCTGAGGGCAGTTGTGGCCATTGGTCTGATGGTATCCATGATCAACCTGTTTCAAAGGAGAATCACACTGAAGGAAAACCACGATAAACTGCTGTTGGTTGCTGAAACGCAATCACGGTATATTGAGGATTATTTCGGTCATCTGGAGCAGCAGCTGCTTAATTTCTCTGCCGACCGCCCGACCGTTGAGGCTTTTAACCAGCTCAGCAATGCCTTCCAGAATATTGAGAATGAGGATTATCTAACGGCCACCGCGTCAAGTCCGGATAGAATGAATGTTTTGCTCGAAGGCTTTTATACAACTGAGATCCTCCCCGCACTAAATGCAGCTTCAGCATCAGCGGTGAATTTACAGGCCCTGGTGCCGGCTGACACCAAGCAGCGTATTTTGCAGTATCTTTACCTGGCAGGCAATTCCAAACCGCTGGGTTCCAAAGGAGTCCTTACCCAAGCAGAAGATGGTAGCAATTACAGTTTTCTTCATGCCCAATATCATCCCGGTATGCTTAAATACGCCCGTGAGGCTGGTGTATCGGATATTCTGTTTGTTGATTACAAAAGCGGATATGTAACTTACTCGGCAAAGAAAAACCTTGATTTTGCCACCAACCTTTTTGAAGGCCCCTATAAATCCAGTGGATTGGGAAAGGCTTTCAAGACGGCTATTGCACAGGCATCGGGGGGGACGGTGTCTTTTATAGATGCATCTCAGTATATCCCGGCACTGATGAAACCCTGTGTATTCATGGCTGCTCCGGTTTACAGCGGATCACAGCTTCTGGGAGCCATTGTTTTCTCATTGAGTACGGATGAACTGAACAATTTACTGCAGCTGAATAAGGAAAACATGAATTCAGCAGCGAGCCTGAAATCTGTTATTGTTGGTCCCGACCTGCTGTATCGAAACGACGATCCCGCGTTCCTGGCTGACCGGGAACACTATCTGAAAAAACTGAAAAGGAATGCCAGTAATGCAAACATGGAAGCTGAGGCAAGGAAACTGGGCACCACTGCATTGATACAAACGGTGGATCCCCTTGCTTTTAACAAAGCCCTGCAAGCCAATGAGGATCTGACACAGTTTACCAGTGAGACAGGAGAAACCATGCTTTGCAGCTTTGAGCCTCTTCTTACCGGTGACTTAAACTGGATCCTGGTAACCCTTATGGATAAATCAGAGGCCCTGTCTGCTGCCCGCAGGTTCACCCTGATCTTTTTTGGCATTGCCCTGCTCATCGCCTGCATCCTGTATTACATGTCGGGGGTCACCAGCAACGCGATAACCAGCCGGCTGATCCGGCTGAAGAATAGTATCCTGGATCTGGCAAAGGGTGAAAAGGTAGAAGAACCGGAAGGTGATTCAAGCGATGAAATCGGTATGGCCATGGGAGCCCTGGCCAGGTTGAGCAAGCGCATGCGGGAAGCCACGGTTTTTATATCCGAAGTCAGCAATGGCAACATTGAGAGTGAATTTGCAGCAATTAGTGAAACGGACCGTTACGGCATTGCCCTGAGTAACCTGAAGCAAAGCCTGATTTTGAAAAGAGAGGAAGAAGAAAAGCGCCGGAAGGAGGATGAGATCAGGAACTGGGCAACCCATGGAATAGCCATGTTTAATGATATTCTGCGTACCGATAACAACGACCTCGAAAAGCTATCCCTGAACATAATACGCAACATCATTCAATATCTGTCAGCCAGCCAGGGAGGACTCTTCCTGATTGAAGAGGATGAAGGCGATCAGCATCTGAATCTCATTGCTTCCTATGCTTATGACCGTCAGAAATTCCTGAAAAAGAAGATCGCAATCGGGGAAGGACTTGCCGGCAATTGTGTGCTGGAGAAAAAGACCGTCCTGCTCAGGAAGATCCCCGACAATTATATAGAAATATCCTCAGGCCTGGGTAAATCCAAACCCGGTTGTCTGATCATCGTGCCGCTGAAAAAGGAAGATGAAGTCCTGGGAGTATTGGAACTGGCTTCATTTAATGATTTCAGACCCCACGAAGTTGAATTTCTGGAAAAGGTTGCAGAAAGCATTGCCGCCTCACTGATCACCGTCAGGCTGCATCAGCAAACTTCACAATACCTGGAGCGGTTCCGGCAGCAGGCTGAAGAAATGAAAGCGCAGGATGAAGAACTGCGGCAGAACATTGAAGAACTCCAGGCAACCCATGAACAAATGGAAAGGCTGAAGCTGGAGGAGACTGAACGGAATGAAAAGATGATCCGTGAAATGGAAGATTATCGTAAACTGCTCATTTCCGTCCTGAATGAAGTGCCGGAGAAAATCTTCCTGAAGGATGACAAAGGCAGGTTTGTGATTGCCAACAAACTTGTGGCAGAGAATTACAATAAGACTGTTGAGGAAATTCTGGGTAAATCCGATTTTGATTTTTATCCTAAAGAAGAAGCAGAAAAGTATTTCAAGAATGAACAGTTGATTATTCAATCGGGACAAACGCAATCCTTTGAGGAAGGAGATCCTACCCGTTATGACAAAATGATCGTACGTTCTATCAAGAAACCATTTTACATTGAGCACCTGGGGATCACTGGATTATTTGGAGTTCAATTTGATATTACAGATATCAAGCTTAAGGAGTATGAGGCAACGAAGCTGGCTGAAGAGCTTGAGGCCAAGCAGAAGGAGCTCCACCTGAGCCGAACTTTACTGATTGACGTTTTAAACAAGATACCTGCCAAAGTATTCCTGAAAGATGAAAACGGTGTTTTTGTCGTGGTAAACAATGCTGTAGCCTCTGTTTACGATAAAAATCCCGAACAGATCATCGGCACGAGCGATTATGACAATCATCCGAATGAGGATGTTGACAGCTGGCGTAAACAGGAGCTGGAAATTGTCAGTAAGGGAGAAACAACCTATTTGCACAAGGAATCCTTACAAGATAAATCAACTTTCCTGAAAACCACCAAGATGCCTTTTATGCTGGCCACAACCGGGAAAACCGGTCTGTTAGGTATCCAGTTTGATGTTACCGATCTGAAGATCCTGGAAGAGCAGGTACATGAACTGAAGGCGGAAGTGGAGCGGTTAAAGAAGTAACAAGGGACTCCCGCCTTCGCTGAAGCTATGGCGGATAAAAGGGACGAGGGATGTGTTGTGAAAAGGGCAAACATTAAAAAACCGCATAAGCCACTTTAGGAAATCCGAATTTTATTATTTTTGCACGCTTTATAACGAATCAGATACACATTTCAAGATATAATTCTTTTCTTGAATCTTGATTCTTGAGTCTTGAATCTTGAATCTTGATTCTTCCTATCGGTTCCGTAGCTCAGTTGGATAGAGCAACAGCCTTCTAAGCTGTGGGTCGCGCGTTCGAATCGCGCCGGAATCACAAATATGGTTCCCCGCCTCTGGCGGGGTTTCTTTTTGACAACTGACGGCGCGATCACGAGCGGGAAAGCGGGCTGGGTTGCGGGAGCCGAGCTAATCGCGCCGGAATCACAGATGATACAGGCGACCCCAGGTCGCCTATATTCGTTACAATTGACGGCGCGATCACGAGCGGGAAAGCGGGCTGGGTTGCGGGAGCCGAGCTAATCGCGCCGGAATCACAAGTGTATTTCCCCGCCTTTAGCGGGGTTTCTTAATAATTACTGACGGTGCGATCACGAGCGGGAATGTGGAACGGCCCGTGGGAGCCGAGCTAATCGCGCCGGAATCACACCGGAAAGACAATTGCGAATGGCCACCTGTGGTGGCCTTGTTTATTTTAATTGACGGTGTGATCACGAGCGGGAATTTGGGATGGCAAGTGGGAGCGAGTAATCACTTGATATAAGCTACTTTCAATACGCTTAATAAAAGTGGCCTTATTTTGCTCATACAGTTTTCATACAGCTGCCTTTTATACAACCTCCCGAAGTCCTGTTCCCCAGTTCGGCTTAAGCTGCGTCTAAGCCGGTCCTGTTCTCCTTTTATTCAAATCGACACGTAACTAAAGCTCTACAGCCTCAATGCACAAAGATTTTCAAAGGAATATATATAATTAATAATGGACGCTAATGAGGTAATCAATAATTTTGCTATTATCTGAAATGAACAAAAAGATTAATTTCATTCACAAATAAATCCAATGGTACGATTTGCCGGATCTTTTGGGAGCAAAAGAAATATCATTGACAACACGCGTAATAGCAAGGTGCCACATATTTCTTTGTTTCTATTTGGTTGCATCTATTTTACGATAGTTATATGCAATCATTATTTCTTCCGTACCTATTGCTTTGACTACGGTGTCTATAATTTTGCATTCTATGATTTTGCACATTTTCACATCAGCAACTGCCCTTTGTATTTCAGAGATAACATGAACTTCCTGCAGGATCATGTATCTTTTACCCTGATGCTTTTTATCCCCTTTTATTGGATCTTTGGCTGGATCACCGGCACCTATACATTGTTGCTTATACAGACCCTAATTATTCTGACAGGAGGATGGTATGTTTATAAACTGGTTGCATTCAAAACCTCCCAAAGATTACTTTCTATTCTTGCTTTAATTCAATATCTGTTCATCTATGGCAGATGGACCATGTTTGGTGCCGATTGCAATTTCGCCATCATCGCTTCATCGATGATTCCGGTCTTACTATATCATTTTGAAAAGAAAGCCTATTCTTTCATGTTTTTGATGCTGTTGTTCGTGTTGATCACCCGAGAAGACATGGCGCTCTGGACATTTTTTATCGGCCTGTTTCTTTTCATCCAAAATTATAAAGACACAGAACACCGGAAGGTGTCTTTAGCTGTTATGGCTTTATCTGTAATTTACTTTATTACAGTCTTTAAAGTAATAATACCATCACTTGAAACCGATAGTATCAAATATTCTCTTTTTAATTATTCCAGCCTGGGGCATGATCCCCGGGAGGCCTTTTTGTACATACTGAGTCATCCTTTAAAAACAATAAAACTGCTTTTTATCAATACAACCGGGAATCCTTTCTATGATCACCTTAAGTTGGAGTTCTATTACATATACTTACTTTGCGGAGGGTTTCTTCTGTTTTACCGTCCGGCCTATTTGCTTTTATTCATACCCATATTGGCAAAAAAAATGCTTAATGACGAGCCACTACGCTGGAGCTCTGACACCTATTACTCAGTCGAATTTATTTCAATGCTACCCTATGCCGTATTTTTAATTTTATCTGAAATAAAGAAAAAGTATTTAAAGGTGGCTTTGATAGTTGTTGTTTGTGCCGGAACTGTTTTTATAACTATCTATAAATTAAGCAAAAACAAAGACAGCTCAGTTTTCTGGCTGGAATCTAAGCACGCATTTTATAAAAGTAAGTTTTACCGGGCTGATTTTGATATCCGTGAAGCCTATCAGCAGATTAACCTTATTCCTTCAGAAGCCATCGTGTCTGCAACAGGAACTATTGTCCCGCATCTGGCCTGGCGACCTAAAATATATAATTTTCCGAAAGTATTGGACGCTGATTATATTGTTGTGTTTACTGACCGGGATACCTATCCAATAGATCAGATTCAATTTGATGCGGAATTAAAACCTTATCTCAACAATAACAAGTGGAAGATTATCGCCGATGATTTTCCCCTCCTGATCCTGAAGAAAAGGACAAATCTGGATTAAGACAAACAGGGGATGTCGGTTTATCCCGGATGATGATTTGAATAACCCTAATGCATCAATTTTCCAATATTTCACTTGACTTCCCCTTGCTGAGGTCGTAACTTGTATGGGTATTTATTCCCATCCTTAACTAAACACCAACATCATGAAAACAGTATGGAACATCATCATGATTGCTTCAATACTTGTAATCTGCATAAAAGATATGCAGGCGCAATCCACTGAATCGAAACCCGATCAGGTGGAATTGATGAAGCAGTTCATTGGCTCCTGGAAGTCGGATTGGACCAAAGACTCTACCGTATTTTGGGATGCAAAATCTTATGGAACCGGATTTGAATCCGGTTTTAAGCTTATCACCCAGGGGAAAACGGTAGTTGAAGGAAAACAGTTTTGGGGATATGACAAGGCGGTTGATAAATTCATTATGGCTGAAATGGTGAAAGGAGGGGATATTCAATTATATGCCGAATGGTTTGTATCAAAAAACAAATTCGTAATGAGTTATTATAAGGATATATCCAATCCTGATATGGCATCCTGGAAGATCGAAGGAGAATTCAAATCCCCGGATATATTTGTAGAAACCATTATTGTAAATAACAAATCTACCAAAACCAATACCTATACACGGGAGAAATGGTAATTTGTTGATAAACATTACGTTCGACCCAAGCTTGGCCTAAACCGGACGCAGGAATCATTGCTGACATCATCAATAGCAATTAGTCAAAATTCCTGTGCTTTGCTTGACTTCGCCCTGCTGTTTTCGTAACTTAATCAGTTATTTATTTACAATCCTTAACCAAATACTTATCCAATGAAAAAGGCTTGTTATTGTATGACTGTTGCTGTGTTCTTTTTAGTCAGTTTAAACGGGGTACACGCACAGACTTCTCAGGCAAATCTCAATCAAATGGAGTTAATCAAGCAGTTTTTAGGCACCTGGAAATGTGATCTTGATAAAGACACTGTTGAAATGTGGGAGTGCAATCCTTATGGAGGAATACATACCACAGCGGTATCACTGATGATCAAGGGCAAGAAGTCCGATTTATATTTGAACAATGCAGGATTTGATAAAAGAGACGGCAAGTTCAAGGGCTTACTGCTGTACCCCAACGGGGACTATTATACTTGGATCGGCATGTTTACCGGTGACAAAAAATTATCGGTGGATATTCTGGATAACCTGAATCCCGAAAAAGTACTGGCAAAATTTGAATTTGTGTTCCTGACTCCCGCTTCCAGGACCATGACCCGGTTTACTGCCGAAGGTGCAAAAGTCAAGGAGTACAAATACAATAAAGTCAAGTAACTGCTAAATACGCACGGGTTTCATCCTTTTTATGAAATAAAAAAGGATGCCGACAAGAATGCAGGCTTGACTTTAATGAAGAACACAGAACACGGAGTTAAGTACCCCTGTTCAACTTAGGCTCCCGCTTGGATGCGGGACAAGTTGTGCCTAAGCTGGTCCTGTTCCCCCAGACTGCGCCTGCAGGGTGAATTATTCTTTCCAATCCTGGGTTTGTGACCTTTTCAATTTTCAGGCAGAATCCTGATAAGATAGATTCGGCTTGGGCACGGCCTAAACCGAACGTTGGGAACGCAAAGAACTCAAAATTAGGATATTAGTTTATAAGGTATTACTTTTAGGAAGAGGTATATGACAACTAGACCTACTTAATCAGAATTATATTAATACTCCCGCCTTATTGAATAAAACAAGCCTTAATAAAACCAAAATTTAGAAATCATGAAAATTAAATTTTTTACTTCTCTTTTAATGTTGGTAAACTTTATGACACTATTTGCTCAAAATAAGGTAGCTGATTGTGTTACTTCAGGCAATGAAGCATATTCAATTATCAATGTTTCCCGGAGTTTTACTTTCCAAGAAAAAGATACTTGGTCTACAGACTCGAAATATATGGTTTTAATCGATGATACCGCTATTTGCGAGATTTCCTGTCGAAGCCGTGTATCTATTAAAGTTTATAGGGAAGGGAATATGAAACTTACCTTGAAATTTCTTGCGGATAAATATCACCCTCAGAAAGTACTTGATAAGCATTATAAATTAGGTCTTCCTTTAGAAATAAATATTGTTCATGGTAATACCTATTATATAAATGTAGACCTGAGTTGGAATAAGATGACAAGTAACTTAGTTTATAGGCTTGTTAAAATTCCTGAAAGTGAAGGAATGTTTAAAGATGAGAAGCGTTTTGAAAAAAGTCCAGAAATATATTTATATGAGTATCGTTTATGATTAGTACATATCTTTCTATAGGCCTTACCATTCATACTAAGTGAAGTCTAAACATTGGTGGCAATTAAAAATCCTTCAACACAGTGATGAATATAATCACCATTAATTGTTGCGAATAATTCCCCCTGTTCAACTTAGGCTCCCGCTTGGATGTGGGACACGTTTTGCCTAAGCCGGTCCTATTACCCCAGGCTGTGCCTGTCTGTTAAATTAACTAATCATTTCTGATTGTAAAGAGAAAGGAATTAGTTATCTCAGTGCTGTATTTTCCATGATCATCCACGAAGATTTTATACCTTCATGATTTCATTGTAATTCATGGCAAGATGCCGTAAATTCGGTATATTGTCAATAAAGGATTTTGACCCGATGAAAAAGCAGTTCAACCATGCACACGGTGCACCAGGTGCCGCCCCGGGGATCGAACACGATGAAATTGCCGGCCTGGCTGGCAAAACCGGACAGGTTAGTATTTCCTGCATTGATTACAGCTCTGGTCAGGTTTTGGTCAGTGAGATCGACCAGATCGGGGATTTTGTGAACCAGCATCGTCCGGAATGGACAACCGTTCGCTGGATCAGTGTTGAGGGCTTGTCTGATATGCATGCTATCCAGACTATTGCCACTAAATATGATCTTCACCCCCTGGCGGTTGAAGACATGCTCCAGCAGTCACAACGGCCGAAAGTTGAAGCATACGGTGGTGAGGACAATGAATTTATGGCCCGTTTGTTTATTGTCACCCATGCCATGCAGATCCGGGAAGGTCGTTTGCAGCATGAACAGGTTTCGATATTTCTGGGACACAAGACCGTCATGACTTTTCAGGATAGCCGCAGTATCCAATGGGATCCTATTCGCCAGCGTATCAAAATTAAGGGCTCACGTCTGCGGAACAGTGATGCCAGTTTCCTGGCCTACTCCCTCCTTGATGCTATTATTGATGGTTGTTTTCCGATCCTCGAATCTTACAGCAACCGTGCTGAGGAATTGGAATCTCTGATCCTCGAGCACAAACGCCCCGATATCATCAGTGAAATACATCAGCTTAAACGCGATTTGCTGTCCCTGCGCTGGGTGGTTTGGCCGATGCGCGAGGTCATTTCCTTCCTGAAACGCGAGTCACACGAATGCATCAGTGAAACAACCCGCGTTTATCTGAGAGACCTATATGATCATGTCATTCAGATCATTGAACTCATCGAAACCTATCGCGAGATCACCAGCGATCTTACCGAAACACACATTTCCTCGGTTTCGAACCGCATGAATGAGATCATGAAGGTATTAACACTGATCGGTACCATCTTCATTCCACTAACCTTTCTGGCCGGAGTTTACGGGATGAATTTCCGCTACCTTCCGGAGCTCCAAAAATCCTGGGCTTACCCGGCATTCTGGGCGATCTGCATCATTTCCGCGTCCGTCATGCTCTTGCTGTTTCGTCGCCGGAAATGGTTTTGAAGAACATAACAATCCCCGTTCCACCATTTTGTTTCCTTGATTCAATCGTATCCCGAGTTACTGGGATATATTTTGTCATTAGATGCTGAAAATGACCGGTTTATTCCTGTATTTTAGTCAAAATTAGCTTGACTTTCATTATTGGATTTTGTATATTTATTGACTGCTCCTGCGCTTTTTAGTTCTTAAACCTAAATCCTTTCATAATGAAAAAAACAATAGAATTTGTTTTGATTATTATTTTCAGTTGTGCGATCAGCCATGCACAACAGGCTGTATCCACTGCAGGCGGACAAGCCACCGGTGCCGGAGGCACCGTGAGTTACACCATAGGACAGCTGGACTATATTACGGTCACCGGTTCTGCTGGCCTGGCAATGGAAGGGGTCCAGGTGCCCTATGAGGTGCTGGTCCCAACCGGGATAGAAAGGCATACTGAGATCACTCTCGGATTTCTGGCCTATCCAAACCCGGTAAATGACCTGCTGACCCTGAGCATTCAACGGGAAACCCTGGATGACCTTTCCTATAAACTATTGGATGCTGACGGTAAAATCCTTCAGGTGGGCAACATAGAAAATGCTGAAACCGGTATCTCGTTTCAGGACCGCCTGCCGAATACCTATTTTCTCCTGATTTTTGAAAACAACCAGGAAATCAAAACCTTCAAAATCATTAAACACTAACCAACCATGAAAAAACTATATACCCTTAGCACCTTGTTGTTGTTCTCCCTGTGCATTCTTGCACAGTCGCCTGAGAAACTGAGTTTCCAGGCTGTTGTGAGAGATGCAGGCGGTACCCTGATTAAGGATCATAGCATCGGCATCAGAATACAAATTTTACAGGGATCGGAATTCGGCGCTGCTGTTTATGTGGAAACCCATACGGCAACCACCAATGCCAACGGTCTGGTGAATCTGCAGCTGGGTGGCGGCACAGTCGTATCCGGCAGCTTTTCCACCATCAACTGGGGGGATGGCCCTTATTTTATTAAAACGGAAGCCGACCCCACCGGAGGTAGCAGTTACAATATCGTGGGTACCACTCAGTTACTGAGTGTGCCTTATGCCTTGTTTGCCAAGAATGGTGGCGTAGCTGGTCCTCAGGGTCCTGCAGGACCTCAGGGTCCGGCAGGTCCTCAGGGACTGCAAGGACCAACTGGTCTTACCGGTCCTGCAGGTGCTACCGGTCCGGCAGGTCCTGCAGGTCCTGCAGGTCCAACTGGTGCGACTGGTGCGACAGGAGCAACAGGTGCCACCGGCCCGCAGGGGCCACAGGGTGTGAAGGGCGATAAAGGTGATACGGGAGCACAAGGTCCTCCGGGTGAAGCAGATGAATCCGCGATAAAGCAAGCCACAGGAAGTATTTGGGAAGAGATACCGACAACTTGCACAGCCCTTGCCTCATTAACGGTCACTGCACCTGCCACTGGCAAACTGCTGGTAATGGTCACGGGTACCGTGTCCCTGGCAAAAAGTGCGGCCGTTGATTGTTCCTGGGGAATTGACCTGAGCACCAGTTCCGGTGATTGTGGCGGTGTAACTCCCATGAGCGGAAGCAAATCGGCTACAAGAGGTTATTTTCCAACATCCTGGACCTTTACTACCTCAATGGGAATACCTTTCTCTCTGCAGGAGGTGTTCAGCGTGACCCAGGGTCAAACCTACTATTTTTATTTGAATGGTCGTGCAGAAGGATTTTCAAGTGCTTACGTATTTCATCCCACCTTGGTAGCCATATTTACACCCGGTTCCTTATAAAACATACGAGAGCATCAGCAAAAAAAAACGGGCAGGTCTGAAAAGAAATGACCTGCCCGGAACCTAAAATATAATCGATCAGCTGGGGACTATTCTAATTTTTTGGCAAGCATATAGGGCGTAATGTAATAGGTTTTGTCATCCTTGCCGGTCTTGCCGTCAGCATAAGGCAGGAAAACATCCTCACCCGGTTTCCAGTTAGCGGGAATAATGACTTTATGTTTATCAGCCGTTTGCAGGGCTTCAACCGTGCGTACAATTTCATCCAGGTTCCTGCCGACCTCCATGGGGTAAAAACCGATGTACCTGATCTTGTCATTCGGATCTACAATGAATACACCGCGAACGGTACTGGTGGTACTGGCATCTGCATGCAACATGCCGTAAAGACCGGCTATTTTCTTGTTCTGGTCGTCAATCAGCGGAAAATCAATAGCTACCGGAGCCCTGTCTTTGTATTTTACCGAATTGAGTGAATTAACCCAATCCTTATGCTGGCTGAGGGCATCGGTTGAAACAACAAAGATTTGCACGCCAAGCTTCTTGAATTCCTCCTGTTGCTGCGCAAGTTCCAGAAGTTCAGAAGAACAAACCGGAGTAAAATCTCTGGGATGACTGAAAAGGATCTTCCATGTGCTTACTGATTCACCCGGAAAGGTTATTTCTCCTTTCGTTGATTGAGCCGTAAAAGACGGTGCTTTTGAACCGATGAGGGGTATAGAAGAGGTCGATTTCTGGGCATATAAGCCAATCAGAGATGAAAATAAAATCCCGGTAAGGACAGATTTTTTAAGCATAGTGTTTAAAATTTAATTATTAATGAATACGTTTTTAAAATGTAAATCAACAATCAATCTTGCTGTATCACCCGTAAGTTTAAAAGAAAGCGTTATGCGATAAGGGTGATAGGGGAGCTGTAAGGGTGTTCGCTTTCTTGTTTCTTATATAGTTTAGATGTTATAAAAAGTATATAAAGATATTAATATCTTATATAATCTACAAATTATACTGAAAAAAGTTCATAAAAAAGATTAAACCAATTTTAGATGCTTATAATTCAAATTGTTACAAAATAGACAAATGTTCTGAACACGGGAATATTTTTACGGAAAACGGAGGAAGGAACTTAATACCGAATGTTTTCCACCCTGATATCTTCGCTTTCCTCCACGTCCAGCATGGCATTGATCAGCCTGGCAGTGCTGAATCTTTTCAAATCGGCCGGGGTGATATTCTCTTCGCGGATCATGCCGTTTCTGAGATAAAAGGCCCTTTTTGTACCCCTCAATAATGGTAAGGCGGGAGTGTACCAATGACTGCCATCAGAAAGGGCAATGTTGGCAAAGGAAGTATCGGTGATAAGCCCGTTTTTAATGATCAGAATATCTGAATCCTCACCCTGCAACGCTTTTTTTCTGATCTCTTCGAGAGCATGCCGGTCAGCGTATTTAAAGGAATAATCCAGATCATCCGCATGAATGAGTTTCAGTTTCCTGATTTTCCTGGGTGTATAGGGCAGGAATTCAACCTGCCTGACGACCTGGTCATACAGGAGCCGGCATCGGTAGATTCCGGCCGGATCGAGATCAGGTACCTGCAACATCTGATCCAGGTCCCACTTATCCGTTGCACCGAAAAGCGCAGCACGGGAATAATTCACACGATCGTTATGATATTGCACCAGCTGCAGGGCATTGTTCCTCACTTTTATGGTCTCAAGCAACAGGCACATACACTTTGTCAATAAGTTCATGGTATTCCTCCATCGCGGTGCTAAGGAAGGTGATGCCCCCACCGCTTCTGAAACGCATGCGTCCTGCATGGATCTCAATAAACCTGATCATTACCGCGCTTTCAAGTTTTAATCCGTCAAAGATGCCAAATATGCCAGTATAATATCCCCGGTCAGTATTTTCGACCTGACGAATGATCTCCAGAGTTTTGGCTTTTGGAGCTCCCGTTACGGAGCCGGCAGGAAGCATGGCGAAAAGGATATCACCGAGCTGTTTTTGGTAATCATCAGGCAGTTTTCCGGTTATTTCGGAGGACACCTGCAGCATGACGCCTTCATGGGTAGTGATCCTGTCGATATAGCGGAAACGGCTTACCTGCACATCGGCCGCCACCCTGCTCAGATCATTGCGCAGCAGATCAACCACAGTATGGTGTTCAGCGGTCTCCTTGGAGCTGGCAAGGATCAATTGCTCTGCTCCTGCCAGCGATGCATTGATGGTCCCTTTCATGGGAAAGGTGAAGATTCGGCCATCCTGAATGCTGATAAAGGATTCCGGGGAAAAGCAAACAAATTCTCCGTCGAGCAACAATTTATAAGGCGCCTGGCTGTGATAAAACAATTGTTTGAGCGTCAGGTTGGTTTCTACAGGAGTGGGGAACGTAAGGTTAGCGAGGAAGGAATTGCCCGCCAGAATATGCTTATGTATCTCAAGAAAGGCTTCTTCATATTCAGCGTAAGCCATAGGATGCTTACTGAATGAAAGATACGGTTTCTGGGCCGGAGGATCTTTTATAACAGTCCGATGGGGCAGGGTGAACATCACCTTTTCCGGCAACGGCAGGTCCAGTCGAAACAACCGTATGGCCTTCATTTCAAAGTCTATTATAAATAAAAAAGGTATGCTTCTCGCCCCCCAGTCATTCATTCTGGTCCTGGCCGTGGATTGAGTCAATACAATGCCCGGATCAATCATGGCAGGGATTGATTCTTTCCTTTAACTTTTTGATAACTTGTTCTTTGGTCTTCATATTGCCAGCCATTCCGTCAAATACAAGATAAGAAAAAACAAAATTAAATCACCATGGAATATCTGTGACAGGTTTGCTATATTTACTCTTTTCCGGTCAAAATACAGTTATTCTTAACAAATTCTTCAATACTACTTTAAAATATTAAGATCATCATGGAAAACCGACGAATATTTTTAAGAAAAGCAATTACTGGCGCAGCTGGCCTTACTCTTGGCGGATTTGCCTTTGCCGGATCACCCCTGAGCTACCGCAGGATTATCGGGTCAAATGAAAAAATAAGAGTTGGCGTTGTTGGCTTTTCGGATCGTTTTAAGGCATCGTTGCTGCCCTGTTTTTTAGAACACGCTGCTGAACTGAATTTTGAGATTGTTGCACTCAGCGATATCTGGAGCGTCAGACGCCAGGAAGGAAAAGCCTGCATTCAGGAAAGAACCGGCCGGGACATTGCCCTTTGTGCCAATAATGATGAGCTCTACAGTCGTAATGACATTGATGCCGTCATCATCTCCACCGCTGATTTTCAGCATGCCCTGCACCTGACTGAGGCTGCGAAAGCTAAAAAAGATGCTTATGTGGAGAAGCCTTTTGCTGAAACCATGAGCGATGCCAGAACAGCTCTCAATGCCTGCAGGGAGAGCGGTATTATTGTCCAGATTGGTTCTCAGCGCAGGAGTGGCCCGAATTATCAGGCAGCCAATGATTATATCCGGTCGGGCAGGTTTGGTGACATCATCATGGTGGAAATGATCTGGAATGTCAATCAGCCCGGACGCTGGCGCAGGCCGGCCCTGGTGGCTGCCATCCGTGAACAGGATACCGACTGGAAGCGTTTCTTGCTGAACCGGCCTGCTGAGTCGTGGGATCCCCGGAAATATCTTGAATTCAGATTGTTCTGGCCCTATTCATCAGGAATTCCAGGGCAATGGATGTGTCACCAGATCGACACGGTACACTGGTTTACCGGCCTGACACATCCGAGAAGCGTGGCTGCCAACGGAGGAATCTACCAGTGGAAGGACGGGCGGACCAATGCTGATACGCTTACCGCCGTTTTTGATTATGGCCCCGCGGACAATCCCGGCAAAGGATTCCAGGTGGTGTATTCCTCCAGGTTCAGCAATTCCGCAGGCGGAACCAAGGAATTGTATTATTCCAATGCCGGTATGCTGAATCTCGACAACAATACCGTCACACCCGAGGGAGGCCTGCAGGCCAATGAGGCTGCTGCCATGAATCTGCCTGCCAACCTGCTGGAAGTGTTCAAGCTTCCGGAGATGACCGTATCAACAGGCGCTAATACAAGCGATGACCCGCTCACCTCAGCACACATGCGCAACTGGATGGAATGTGTCCGGTCGCGCAAACAACCGTGTGCACCGGTTGAAGCCGGATTTAATCATGCGGTTGCCTGCATCATGGCAAATGCAGCATACCGCACCGGCATGCGCACCACTTTCGATGAAGCAACGCAGGAAGTAATGGCGGGTGGTAAGGTATTTATTTATTAGGGACGAGGGACAAGGGACGAGTAGGAAGTTTGGAGTGGGAGTAGGGAGTAGGGAGTAGGGGTAAGTCGCGGCTTACCCGTGAGATAGATTACCAGGAATAAATCCGCTTTATCATTCTTCACAATGAATTTTAACTCGATAAACATGAAGAAAGCATTGGTTCTGTTGGTATTGTTTTTATTTATGATGCCAGCACCGGGACAACAAAACAAAATCCGGGAACAGGGCGTTGAAATTAAGGTGGATGAGGCAAACCGGAAGGCCGATATTTTCATCCAGGGCAGGTATTTCACCTCCTATATCTATCCAACATCCCTTGAGAAACCGGTTTTATACCCACTGACCTCTGCCAGCGGTACCCTGGTCACCCGGGGATTTCCCATTCTTCCCCGACCGGGCGAAAGGGTTGATCATCCCCATCAGGTGGGTTTCTGGTTTAACTACGGGGATGTGAACGGCCTTGATTTCTGGGGCAATTCATACGCCATTCCGGATTCTTTGAAACCGCGCTGTGGAAGTATTATACATAAGGCTATAAACAGAGCTGAAGACGGAACAGCGGAAGGCATCCTGTCGGTTTCATGCGATTGGGTGGATTTCCAGCAGAACGTGCTGTTGAGGGAGGAAACTACTTTTCGTTTCAGTGGGGAAGTGAATGAGCGGCGAATTATAAGGACCACGCAATTAAAGGCCGTCCGCGATGTCACGTTCGGCGATACCAAGGAAGGCATGTGTGCACTCCGTGTAGACAGGGCTTTTGAAGCACCTTCCGATCAACCCGAAATCTATACTGATGCTGCCGGAAACACCTCAGCAGTCCCGGTTCTGAATAATACAGGCGTTAATGGTATATACCGGAGCAGCGAAGGAAAGGAAAAAGATGCCGTTTGGGGCACACGCGCCCGCTGGTTAAGTCTGTCAGCGAACAAAGATCAGGAAGAAATTTCCATCTGCCTGTTTGATCATCCCGGGAACCCGGGCTATCCAGCTTACTGGCATGCACGGGGATATGGGCTTTTTTCGGTCAACAACCTGGGACAGAAAGCTTATAATGCTTCCGAACCTGCACGAACAACTTTCCTGAAGCAGGGCGAATCCTTGATTTTCAGGCATATGTTGTGGATCAAATCAGGAGGCATGGCCAGTACATTGGAAATGAATACATCCTTTGATAAATTCTCCAAAACCTATTGATTTTGCTTTGAACACCATTTTAAATCTTTTGTTTATGAATTCACTTGAAAGACCTTTACTTTGCATTTCAATTTTATTTCTTATGACTGTTAGCGCTTCATTTTTATCTTCATGCGACCATAGTGTTGATTATCCCGGATACCGGCTTGTTGAAAAAAGATTTGTGCAGGAGGTCAATGCTGATTGCTACCTCCTGGAACACATCAAAAGCGGAGCAAGGGTTTTGAAGATAGCTGCAGATGATCCCAACAAAACCTTCAGCATAGCATTCAGGACCATCCCTGAATCAGATGCTGGAACTCCGCACATTATGGAACATGCTGTGCTGAATGGTTCTGAAAACTTCCCGGTGAAAAGTCCCTTTGACGTATTGTCAAAAGGGTCCCTGAATACGTTTCTCAATGCCATGACTTCGGACGACTATACGGTTTATCCGGTCGCAAGCATGAACCTTACGGATTATTTCAATCTGATGCATGTTTATCTTGATGCAGTATTTAATCCATTGATATACAATGATAAACGAATATTCATGCAGGAAGGCTGGCATTATGAACTCACACAACCAGGTGATCCGGTAGAATACAAAGGAGTGGTTTACAATGAGATGAAAGGTGCCTTTTCCAATCCTGAAAGGGAAATGTGGTACCGGATCCAGCAAAACCTCTTTCCCGAGAACGGGTACCGGTTTTCTTCAGGGGGAAACCCAGTGGCCATCCCGACGCTCACTTATGAGGATTTTATCAGTTTCCACCAGAAGAACTACCATCCTTCGAACAGTTATATTTTCCTTTATGGTGATGCAGATCTGCAGGAAGAACTGGCTTTCATCGACCGGGAATACCTTTCTAAATACAATAAAACCGAACCACCGGTCCTGCCACCCATGCATGCCCCTTTCAAGGAAATGAAGGAGATCACCGCTTCCTATTCAGTCATTGAAGGTGCTCCGACCGATCAACAGACTTATCTGACTATGAACTGGGTGATTGGTTCCGGGTCTGATCCTGCAACAGTTATGGCTTTGGATATACTGGCTGATGTGCTGGTAAACCAGGAATCCGCTCCCTTGCGAAAAGCGCTGCAGGAAGCCGGAATCGGGAAAGATATTTATGCTGCCAGTCAGAATATGCATCAAAACCTGTTTTCGATCGTGGTAAAAAATGCCAACTCCGGGGATAAGGACAAATTCAGGGATGTCATCATGAAAACACTGGAGCAGGTCAGGAAAAATAAAATCGATCGCGAAACCCTCGAAGGATCATTGAACCGGATGGAATTCAGGCTTCGGGAGGGCAATGATGCGCAAAAGGGCATAACCTATAACATGCGTAGCATCAACAACTGGCTGTATACCAATGATCCCTTCCCGGCCCTCGAATATGAGCAACAGCTTTCCGGAGTGACACAGGCTCTGAAGGGCACCTACCTCGAAGATATCCTGCAAAGGAACCTCATTGAAAATCCTTATGGATTAATCCTGGTGCTGGAACCCAAGCCTGGATTGGAGAAAGAGACCAGTGACCACATTACGGCGGAATTATCGGAATACAAGAAAAAGCTGGCTCCTGCCGAAATAGATTCCATCATCAAGACAACTGCTGATCTCATTGCATTTCAGAAGAAGGAGGACAGTCCCGAGGCCATTGCCACCATTCCCCTGTTAAAGCTCAGTGACATCAGGCCCGAGGCCGTGTGGTTTCAAGCCGGTGTTCAGGACCTCTCAGGAACACAGCAACTCTATTTCAATGAGTTCACCAATCGGGTGATTTACATGAACTTCCTGTTTGACCTGCGTACCCTTCCAGAGAATAAGCTGCCATATGCTGTAGTCCTTGCAGATATACTGGGCAAACTCGATGCTGGGGCTTACGGCTATGAGCAACTGGATAAAAAAATAAACATCAACACAGGAGGATACAGCAATTCGCTGAATTATTATCTGCCCGGGCAGGATGACGATCAACTGATGCCCAAGTTCAGGGTTAATTTGAAAACCACCGGTGAGAAACTCGATACGGCACTGCATCTGCTGAGCTTCATCCTCAGTGATACCCGATTCGAAAACAAAGACCGGGTATATGAATTGCTGAAAAGACATCAGTCACAGGTTGAATCCAATATGACCCAAAATGGTTTAGGCGTTGCCGTCAACAGACTGGAGTCCTATTATTCCCGGCGCGGTGTATTTGCCGATAGAACGAGAGGATTGGATTATTACCGGTTTATTACTGACCTTACTCGAAATTATGAGGCAGCTCCTGACAAAGTGATTGCTGAAATGAAGCAGGTATATGACCTCTTGTTCACGCGGGATAACCTTATTGCAGCAACAACATGCAGTGAGCCTGATTATAAATTGTATTCGGTATCTTTCGCAACCTTTCTGAAAACTTTGCCAACCCGGCCTGTTGATTTAAATACCTGGGCCCTTGCACCTGATCCCAAAAATGAAGGGATACTCACCGCTTCGAAAGTTCAGTATGTACTCCAGGGTTTTGATTACCGGAAGCTGGGCATGAACTGGGACGGGAAATGGAATGTCCTGAGTCAGATCATGTCAACTGACTGGCTTCAGACGCAAATACGCGTAATTGGTGGCGCCTACGGCGGATGGTCTACCCTGGGCAGGAACGGAACCGCATATTTTGCCTCCTACAGAGATCCTAACCTGAAGGAAACGCTTGACAACTATAAGGCATCAGTGGACTATCTCAGCCGGTTTACGGCAGATTCAACGGCGATGACACGCTATATCATCGGCACCATTTCAAACCTGGATTATCCCCTTACACCGTCACAAAAAGGAGATTTGGCTTTCAGGTGGTTCCTTGAAAATACCACACGTGAGCAGCTTCAGCAGGAAAGAGATGATGTTCTGGCTACAAGCGCTGAAGATATCAGGAGCATGAGCAACCTGGTTTTCAGGATACTCGACCAGAAAACATACTGCGTATATGGAAATGATGAAAAGTTGAAATCCAGCAGGTCCTTGTTTAAAAATCTGATCGTACTGCAACAATGATCCTGGTTCAAAACAGATTTTCACGATGGTTGCTGGGTCATCACTTCCGTGTTATGTGTGTTTGGCCCATACTTTTTGTCAAACCCGGGGAAGAACTGCCACTTCAGCGCGAGACGCTTGTTCATGAGCAAATTCATGCCCGGCAGCAACTGGAAATGCTGTGGGTATTATTCTTCATCTGGTACGGTGTTGAATTCCTGGTCCGGTTGCTAATGCACCGCAGCCGGCATGAGGCCTACAGCGCTTTGTCGCATGAAAAGGAAGCGCATGCTCATGATGCAGATAATGGCTATTTGAAAAAGAGAAAGTTATTTGCATGGGTGAAATACTTGTTGTGACCTGGTTAATGAACATGTAACCATTTGCAATGTCATCATGATTGATGTAAAGATAAAAGAAGGATCCTGGTTATATCCCGGCGTAACCAAAGGATGGCTGATTTTGATAGCAGGCCTGGTTTGGATGGGTGTCGGGTTTATGCTTTGCAGACTGGCAGCGGGCTGGCTGATAGGGTATAAGGCCGGGAACCCTTACTTTTATGGGATAACGGGCGTGCTGACTGCCCTCGTGATTCACCATTATGGATTTCTGAAAATTGTCAACAAAAATCTTGACCGCATTGCTCTTTTCACTGGTAAAAGCTGTATTTTTTCATTTATGTCCTGGAAAAGCTATATCCTGGTGGCAGTGATGATGACAATGGGAATTACTTTGCGGCATTCATTGATACCAAAGCAAATCTTGTCCGTACTTTATCTTGCCATTGGACTGGCACTCATGTTATCGAGCCTGAGGTACATGCGCAGGTTTGTTAAGGATGTTTTAATCAGATTTAAAGAGGAGAACTGAATGATTGGTATTGATTGCAGAACCTGAAGTATCAGAACCGAATATACATTCGAATATTTTCCCCATAGCCTCGGGCGTTTGGGTGAAAGCATCAATTTTACCGTAATTCCCGTTGACAGCCCAGGATATGGTGGTATGTTGCCGGGGAAAATAGAACATGGTTGCAGCATAACCAATAGCATCGCCACTGTGCATATAGGCTTCCCCGTAAGGAGTCTCCATCCGGAATATTCCTAATCCATACTGAACACTGTAGTCCTGTTGAATCTGGCCCCGGGGAGTTTGCCAGTTTATCATTTCATTCAGGGATTCCGGTGATAGTATATCACCATGAAACAAGTTGCTCAGGAAGGTACAAAGATCAACCGGGTTGGAAATTAATCCGCCGTCAGCGGTGTAATAATCCCAGCCACTATAATAAGTGGCATTGATGACATCCAGATTGCTGTAAAAATCGACATATCCCCTGATGATGCCATTTGGGACCGGGTCTTTGGCGGCACAGAGAGTGGCATTCAGGTTAAGTGGCAGGAAAATTTTCTCTTCGAATACTTCATAGTAAGGCTTGTGTTCAATTTCCTCTATGATTCTGCCCAACAGGATGTAATTGGTATTGGAATACTGTACGTCAGTGCCAGGCGCGAAGCTTGCCTTTTTATGCCTGGCATAGGAAAGGAGTTCTTCCGGCTGCCATACCTTAGCCAGGTCGTTTAAGGAAGAGGTTTGAAACTTCAGGTTGACGATATAATTATATATCCCGCTGGAATGCTGCAGCAGTTGTCTGACAGTAGACTGTCCGGCATTCTCAATTCCCTCGAGATATTCCGGTGAAAGGTACTTCGTGATGGGGTCATCCAGATCAAGCTTATGCTCCTCCTGAAGCAGGAGTATGGTCACTGCGGTAAAGGTTTTGACTGTACTGCCTACCCTGGTGATGTTGCAGGGCATCAGGTCAATATTGTTTGCCAGATCTGCTTTACCGGAGGCACCAGACCACATACCATGAGATGTATCCTGGATAGCCATCATCATCCCGGGAACTCCGGAATGTGTAATCCCGTGGAGCAATTCCATATATTTCTGATGGCTGGGGTTTGCTTCGCTTTGAGCTTTCAGGGCATTGTTACAGCTGTAATATGCCGGTTGAAATTGCTCATCCTGTGAGCAGGCAGCAAGACATACATATGCTGTTACGAAAAATATGAATTTCATGGCAGGTATGTTATTTGAAAGGATAAAATACCGAGCCCACATGCAGGTTGGTATGTGTCATAACTGGAATAAAGCCTGGTGAATATGGGTATTCAGCCCAGGTCCGGTACATCACAAAAATTTCGGCGGAATTCGGTAGTGAAGGTTTCAGCCGATACCCCAGGCCCAGGGACAGGGAGGGCATAAACCTGGAATTGCCCCTGTCAGCCCGGCTTGTATAAACACCGTTCTCAAATGAAAATTCCTGCTGCGTGGTGAATGAATGCATATAGCCAACGCCCAGGGAACTCTTAATATTCAGTCCAAAATCCAGCTGATAGTCGCAATTGAGTTCCACCTGCACGTAAACTGCCTGAAAGAGCTTGTTATGGAACAGGTAACCGATAGAAACAGAGGGATAGATCCGCCAGTGCCCCGCTTCCTTCCACTTCAATGCTGTGCCTGCCTCAATACCCGGATGTACAGGTGTAGTAAAGAACCTGGTAAAGGGGATGCTGGTAGACTCGTTGAAAACAGAAATCCTGACAGGCATCGTTGATTGCGCCTGTAGGTTCAGGCTACCGAACAGGATCAGCAGAAAGAATAAACCGGATCTGAGCATCGTACATCAATAAAGGACAATGATACAAATGCTCCGGAGAACCCGGATAGTCGTTCACCCACTTAAAAACCGAAATGGACAAAAACAAACCTGAAATGGGCAGACTATCCCTGGTTAAACCAACGGATGAACCGGGAGGATCGGGTTTTGGATACAAATGCCTTTATGCCGGGTGCGGGTGAGATTTCAATTCTGAGTTTTCTGGTATCGGTATGGGAGTATGACAGGATACTGCGCCTGCTGGCAATGATTTGCCGGTTGATCCGGAAGAACCGTTCCGGATGCACCATTTTTGACAGCTGATTCATCGTGCTGTTGATGAGGTATCGTTTATTATCCGCAGTGACCAGAAAAGAGGATTTTTCAGAAACCAGAAAGTAGGCTGTATTTTCTTCAGAAACAGGGAAAGCACGGGCACCAAGGTTCACAATGAAATCTTCTTTATGTTTTTCTTCAGACTCCGGGATTGCCTTTTTCTGTTGTTCCAGGTGTCGTTTCAGTTCCAGGTTATGTTCCCTGAAGTATAATAGGTAATACAGTAAATTCAGAGCAATGCAGAAAGTACTCACAACAGGCAATTCGAGGTAGAAAACGGAACTTGTCCGTAAAGGAATGTCGAGCAGAAAGATCAGGTAAAGCAATTCCAGCCCTATGATCCCGGCAACCGGAAAAACTACCCCGAGGATTATCTGGGATATGATTCGTTTAGACATAAGCATTTCCCTGTCGAATTTTTGCCCGAGCCGGAAGAAAAGCCATCGGTAATACCAGCCCAGTCCATACACGCAGGAAAAAGCCAGCAGCAGGTCGGAATAGTAGCTGGGCATATGCACGAGCTCCTGGAAAGTATTATCGTTGCCGATATGCACACTGAGCAGTGCGATCACCGGGTATACAAACAAAAAGATCCACCGGTCATTCACCCGTTTGACAGAACCGCTGCCGTTGCTAATACCGCTTCTTTTAAATCCTCTCATGTACTTTCATGTATTCAAACTGAGTCAATGAAAACATTTAGCCAATCGCAATCAAATTTTTTTGCGATTGGTTTCTGTTAAAATTATTACTTTTTTAAATTCTGTTTAATAAAATACCTTTATCCCAATATTTCCTTACCGTTGCTATGCCGGATTACCATTTGAATATTATCGATTTCCTGGATAAAAGTCTCGTCCTTCCGGTTATAGATGTCCGGTCGCCGTCTGAGTTTGAACGGGGACATATGCCGGGTGCCTTTAACCTGCCCCTGTTCTCCAATGAAGAACGCTCTGTTGTAGGCACCCTGTATCTGCAAAAGGGTTCTTCCGAGGCTATGCTAAAGGGACTTGAATTGATAGGCCCGAAATTGAAGGAGTTTGCTGCTGCTGCCCTTAACATTTCATCCGGCAGGGAAGTGTTGCTGCATTGCTGGCGGGGCGGTATGCGCAGCAACAGCATGGCCTGGCTGTTGAATACTGCAGGAGTAAAAACCTGTATACTCGACGGGGGATACAAAAGCTACCGTCGTTATGTGCATGATTTTTTCTCAGGATCCCTGAACCTGGTAGTGATCGGAGGCATGACCGGATCAGGGAAGACCGAGGTGATAGAAGCCCTGGAATCTATGGGGAAACAGGTGATTCACCTGGAGCGGCTGGCAAACCACAGGGGTTCTGTATTTGGAGGTATCGGGCTTCCTGCGCAGCCGACAACCGAACAATTTGAAAACAACTTATTTGACCTGCTCCGGCATATAAATACAACAGACCCGGTATATGTTGAAGACGAGAGCCTCGCTATCGGCCATGTTTTTATCCCGAAGCCTTTTTATGAACAACTCATCGTTGCCCGCACCTTTAATCTTGTTGTTCCCCGGGAGCGCAGGATACGGCAGTTGGTTTCAGCGTATGCCGGTGGCAGCAAAGAAATGCTGGTATCTGGAGTCCATCGCATTGAGAAGCGGCTGGGTCTGAAAAATGCAGCTCTTGCTATTGAGTTTATTCAAAAGGGCAATATGACACAGGCCGTAGATACGATTTTACACTACTACGATAAAATATATATGCGCAGCATGGTCCTTCGCAAATCCCGTGAGGTGTTTGAACTCAATCTCATTGATGAAACTCCTGCTGAAACTGCCTCAAGAATAGTTCATATAATACAACAATCACAACAATCACAACAATCACAACAACCACAACAATCACAACAATCACAACAACCACAACCATCTTAAATCCCATGACACCTCTCGATATTAAACTCACTCAATTCAGTCCGGGCGCAGGATGTGGCTGTAAAATCTCTCCGGCCGACCTGCTGGGAATCATCCGGGACGTTCCCGGCAAAGATCATTATGAAGGTCTGCTGGTAGGCTGTGAGTCGCGCGATGATGCTGCCGTGTTTGATCTGGGGAATGGTGAAGCCATCATCAGCACCACTGACTTCTTTACTCCCATTGTTGATGATCCGCGGGATTTTGGCAGGATTGCCGCAGCCAATGCTTTAAGTGATATTTATGCCATGGGAGGCAGGCCGCTGATGGCTATCTCGATATTGGGCTGGCCGTTGGCCAAACTGCCTGCCGGTATGGCTGCAACAGTTATTGACGGAGCCGTTGAAATTTGTAAGGAAGCTGGAATTTCCCTGGCAGGAGGGCACAGTATTGATATTTCGGATCCGGTTTTTGGCCTTGCAGTAACCGGGATCATTAAAAGATCCAATATTAAGCAAAACAGCACTGCAATTCCGGGATGCAGGTTGTTTCTGACAAAACCACTGGGCATTGGTATATTGAGTACGGCCTCCAAGAAAAACTTGCTGGACGAGGCGGATTACCTCGATTCTATATATTGGATGACCAAACTCAACACCGTTGGCGCAGAACTTGGTAAAATGGACTGTGTGCGGGCCATGACCGATGTGACCGGTTTCGGCTTGCTGGGTCACCTGCTCGGGATTTGCGAGGGAAGCGGGCTGGCCGCCAGGATAGATTTCGGCAAAATACCAATACTTGGCAATATCAGCCGGTATATAGAGAAGAATTGTATCCCGGGCGGAACTTACAGGAATTGGAAAAGCTATGGTGAAAAAGTATCCGAAATAACCGAATTCCAGAAACATGTACTGTCTGATCCGCAGACCAGCGGGGGATTGCTGATTGCTGTGGATCAAACGTCAGGCGACTTTGATGAATACGCCAGAAGAAATAATTTTATGGAAATCGGTGCACTGGAAGAGACCTCTGGTAAGTTCCTGATTGAAATTGAAGGATGATGGAATCAATCAGCTCCTTAATACTATATCCAATGAAGAATATTCAGCATGATGATGAAAATGGTTTCATTCATAAACGATTAAGCAAAGAAATTTTATAACTTTGATAGAGCTGGTATCTACTTAATTCCTAAAACCATGTGCTCCTACAAGTTAATTTTCAGGCTGATTGCCCTTACCCCTTTAGTCCTGCTGTTGTCCGGCTGTCTCGAATACAGCATCACCACACAGGTTATGCCTGACGGAAGGATATTGCGGACCGTTATTGTAAAAGGAGACTCGGTGAATATTTTCAAAGGATCCTTCCCGCTCCCGGCTGATTCAAGCTGGACAATATCTACCCGGCTGGAATCACGTAATGAAAAGGATATCAAGGAGGGGAAGGTATTTGTTTATGAAGCCAGAAAAGAATTCAATAATGTGGAGGCGTTGAACCGCGATTTTTTTCATGATTCAACCCTTGCAGCTCATATTGCCATTAAAGTAACACTAAAGAAAAAATTCAGCTGGTTCTATAATCGTTATGAGTACAGCGAGACTTACAGCAGGTTATTTCCCTTCCGTTCAGAACCGGTGAGTGACTATCTCAACGATAATGAACTTAAGATCCACCTTGCCAATGAGAAAGAGATCTATTATGCCCCGGACCAGGACCAAATCCTCTTTGTACAGGATACCCTGAATCTGCCGGTGCTCAGCCAAACTGACAGCCTTCGTTTCAAGGCTTTACGCGATACAATTGAACAGAAATATGAATCATGGCAGAAAATAAATATCTATAACGATTTCTATCAACTCATCACGGATGCCCTTAGAAAGCTTGGTATAAATGCCGATACAGCCGACAGCAGAGCGTTGTTTTACCGCTATCTGGACGAGGAAAAGACCTTTGAAACAGGTATCGAAAATGATGATGCTTTTATCCATGCTGCTTCAGCATATTTTAAAGTGGATCCTCTGAAGTTGCAGGCAGCAGATCCCGAAGGATTTGCCAGTTTTAGCAAAAAATTCCGAATTGCCGCTTATTCATTGGAAACGTATACTAACCGCGTGCTCATGCCAGGTATGATCGTCCTCACCAATGCCGGGAAGTCGGATCTCAATGTTGCCAGCTGGACCTTTAAAATTGAGAATTTCTATGCTTCCGATTATACCATGATGGTGGAATCTCGCTTGGTAAACAAATGGTTTGTTGTGGTTGCAGCCATTGTCATGATTCTGCTGGTTGGTTTTGTGCTGTTGAGACTGTTCCGAAAATAAGATCCTGGTTTAAGTGATAAGTGATTAAGTGATGAAGTGATTAAGTGATTAAGTGATTAAGTGATTAAGTGATGAAGTGATGAAGTGATGAAGTGTTGGTCTAGTCCGTATTCCTTAAAGATTTCTTTAACAGGTCTGAAGCCAGAGGTCCTTCGTTGAACAACAGGTCGATGATGCTCAGGTTGCCCATGAACCCATATCTTTCCTGAAATACCTGCCGGTATGGAGCTGCGTTAAAATGAGCATCGGGCTTTGCTTTCTTGTTTTTTGGATGGAGTTGCTGCCTGAAATCCTGGCAATGGGCAGGCTCTTTCTCCCAGGTTACGGTCAGAGACGGTTTATGTTCAATGCCCAACAGCTGCAACAGGATGAGCAGCAGATCGAGGTTCCATTGAAACAGGAGGGGTGTTTTCTTTTCAAAGCAGGCCTTGATATCATCTGCATAATAATCATAAAATGCAGATAGCTTATAGGCTGATTCTATGGACTTCAGGTGGATTTTTTGCCAGTTGCAGCAATTGTCGATTTCAATCTCCAGAATGGGAGTTTTTTCTTTAGACAGCTTCTTGACGGGAATTACCAGGCTCTGTTTGCCATTTGCACCATAGATGTAACAACGGTTTCGGTAGGACTGTTTCTGATAGTTCTCCTGGCTTTCAATTTTTACAGGTCCCAGCAGGAATTTTGACAGGTACTGAACTGGCGGCAGATAGGCTGTGGAGAGCAGTATATTGGGGGGATTATCCATAAAGCACCGGCGAATGGGTAATGCGTGTTATATGTTGTAAGTTGTATGTTATAGGTTAACCCACAACCTACAACCTGTTAATCATACTTGCCAGAAATCCCGCCCCGAAACCATTATCGATATTCACCACGCAGGTGCCGCTGGCACAGCTGGTCAGCATGCCCAGCAAAGCAGAGAGTCCGCCAAAATTGGCGCCATAGCCCACACTGGTCGGCACAGCAATCACCGGTTTATCTACCAGTCCCCCCACAATGCTGGGCAGCGCACCTTCCATACCGGCTACCACCACGCTTACCCGTGCCTGTCTAACCACATCCAGCTTGTTGTAAAGTCTGTGAATTCCTGCTACGCCGACATCCACAACACGTTCAACACGATTGCCAAAGATCTCCGCTGTAACAGCTGCTTCTTCTGCAACAGGCAGATCGGAGGTTCCTGCTGTAATAACTGCAATATAGGTTGGGGGAGGCTGTATGTCCATTTTGCGGACGGCAATGGTCCTGGCCATGGGATTGTAGACAGCATCGGGACAAACTTCCAGGACTTTCTCATACATGGCTTCCGTTACCCGGGTAGCCAGGATGTTGTTGTCGCGGGTAAGCATGAACTGGACGATTCCTGCCACTTGTTCCGGTGTTTTTCCCTGTCCGAAGATGACCTCAGGATAACCTGTGCGAAGCTCCCGGTGTGTGTCAATGGTGGCATATCCCAGGTCTTTGGAGGTGAAGTGTTTCAACTGGCCGAGAGCCTCTTCAATGGTCACGTTACCATTCCTGACATCGGTGAGCAACTGGTTCAAGCTTTCCTGGTTCATAATGTTTTATTTTTCAAATTGTTGTCAAAACTTCCGGTGCGGTAACCTTCCAGATCAACAGTGACATAATCATAGCCCAGATCCCTGAAGTAGGCAGTCACCTCGGCAGCCACCGGTGAACCTACAAATGCCGCAATACTGTTTTTCGCCAGTTCAATCCGCGCAATCGTTCCATGATTCCGCACCCGGGAAGCGGCATAACCTCGGGAGGCCAGGTATTGTTCCGCTTTTTCAATCCGGGTCAGTTCCCCGGTTTTTATCTCATAATGATAGGGTAGTCGGGTGAGCAGGCAGGCGTAGGAAGGTTTTTCAGCAGTGGACAACCCGAGTTTCCGCGAGAAATGTCGAACTTCTTCTTTGGTTATGCCATTTTCGAGCAGCGGACTTCTTATTCCCATTTCCTTCAGAGCAGCAAGCCCCGGCCGGTATACAACAGAATCATCAGCGTTTGAACCGTCGAGAATTATGTTGATGCCATCCTGCTGGGCCTCATGCTTCAACATGGAGAACAAGTGCTTTTTACAAAGGTAGCAGCGGTTTTCAGGGTTGTGCTGGATTTCAGGCAGAATACCCGCTTGTATCACCCTGTGCCGGATATCGTGCTGTCTGCAGAATTCCATCGCCTCATCCATTTCCCACTGCGGGATATAGGGGGTTTTCACGGACAGGGCCATGGCCTTTTCTCCGAGCACCTGATGTGCTGTGGCCAGCACAAAAGTACTGTCGACCCCACCCGAGAAAGCGATGGCTGCATGCTGAAGCCGGCCAAACCACTGCAGCAGCTGATCATATTTGTCAGGAGGTGCCATGCTGGGTCTTTTTATCCAGAATTTTCTCCACTTCACGGTAAACCTGACTGATAGGAATCCCATGAGACCGGGCAATTTTTATGCAGTCCTCGTATTCGGGTTTCGATTTGATGCACACGCCCTGGTAAAATGCTGATTTCACACGTACCTCGCCATACCGGGTGCCGATATGTTCAATCTTGCGTTCCAGCATGGTTTTATCTATGGAGTATTTCCGGAGACCAATGGTGGAAGTTTCCCGGAACAGCACTTCATTCACCCGGTTCTCAGCTTCAGGATTGCATAGGATCGAGAGTTTGACTGCCGGTCTCGATTTTTTCATGATTATGGGGGTGATAAATACATCTTTGGCACCGGCCGAGAAGAGCGAATCGATGATGTAATCATAAAACTCCGGATTCATATCATCAATGTTGCATTCGATCATGGAGGAAGGTACTGTTTCGGTCTCATCGTCTTTTGCAGTCTCGCACAGAAATACCCGTAATACATTGGGAATGGTGCTGTCCTTGGAGCCGATACCATAACCTGTCTTCAAAATCCTAAAGTCAAATTTATCTGTAAAGGTATCTGCACAGGCGGCCAGGATGGCAGCCCCAGTAGGAGTGGTAGCTTCATAGTCCACTGTTCCTTTGCGAACGGGCATGTTTTTCACGAGTTCCGCGGTTGCAGGTGCCGGTACGGGATATATACCATGGGTGCAATATACCGACCCGCCACCCAGCTCAATGGTTGAGCAATGAACAGCATCGGGTGCCAGGTAGTTCAGGCAGATGGCAGCTCCCACAATATCCACAATGGAATCAATGGCCCCTACTTCATGAAAATGCACCTCATCCAAAGCTTTACTGTGAATTTTGGCTTCAGCTTCTGCCAGCCTTGTAAAAATGGCTATGCTCCGGTTTTTCACCGGTTCATCCAGAGAGCTGTCTGCTATCAGCTGTTTTATTTCGCCGAAGGCATGATGCTGGTGGTGGTGATGTCCCTGGCCGTGGCTATGGTCATTATCAGGCAGGTGCTGATGATGGTCATCAAGGATCACCTGTACCCTTGTTCCGGTTATACCTTTCCTGATATCCTTTTCCACTTTCAATAAATAGCCATGAACGGGCAGTTTTAAGAGTTCCTTTTCCAGGTAGGCAGTATCCACGCCCAGATCAATCATGGCACCAAGGTTCATGTCACCCGAAATACCAGCAAAACAATCATAGTACAGCACCTTCATGTGGCAGCATTTATAAATTGCGGTGTGAAATTAGGAATATTTTTTATAAGTCGTTTGCCAGGGTATAATTGAGGATCTTAATCTTCCGTCAGCCTTCATAACTCAAGGATTTTGGAGCCGGTGTGAATGAACATTCAATCCTTATTTAGATCATTTCCAAATTTACACAAACCTGCGATAGTCTTATACAAATTGGATATTTTTGGCATTGCTTGAATCGTAAATGTTTAAGAAAATAATACGCTAAAACCATGAAAAGAAGAGATTTCATACGCAATTCGGTAGGATTCGGTGTGCTTTCGGGAGCGGCCCTTTCGATGGGAAGGTTCAGCGATATAATGGCTGCTGAGAATAGTGCCATGCAATTGCCCTATGACCTGGTTGCCATCAAGGGCGGTGAGGCTGCTGAAATGTTTGATAAAGGGATTGCTTCTCTTGGCGGGATGAAGATGTTTGTTAAACCGAACCAGACCGTGGTGGTGAAGCCCAATATCGGTTGGGATGCCGCTCCTGAAAGGGCTGCCAATACTAACCCCTTGCTGGTCGCACGTATCGTTGAACAATGCAAAAGGGCCGGAGCCAAAGCAGTTTACGTATTTGACAATACCTGCAGCGAATGGACCCGGTGCTATAAAAGCAGCGGTATTGAAGCCGCGGTAAAACAGGCAGGCGGCACTATGGTTACCGGCAGCAGTGAGAAATATTACCAGGCCGTGGAAATCAAAGGTGGCAAGAGTCTGAAAAGCACCAAGGTTCATGAACTGATCCTGGAATCGGATGTATTTATCAATGTTCCCACCTTGAAGAGCCATGGTGGTTCAACTTTATCCATAGCTATGAAAAATCTAATGGGTGTGGTATGGGACCGGGAGTACTGGCACAGTCATGACCTTCATCAGTGCATTGCGGATTTCCCCACATACCGTAAACCCGACCTGAATATCGTGGATGCCTACCGGGTATTGAAACGCAATGGTCCCCGCGGAGTATCGGTTGCTGACGTGGCCACCATGAAATATCAATTGATCGGTAAGGATATAGTTGCTGTTGATGCCGCTTCCACCAAGGTATTCGGTCTTGACCCGAAACAGGTTAAGCACATTGGTCTTGCCGAGCAGCTTGGTGTTGGTAAAAGCAATATCGATGCCATGAAAGTGAACAGAATTACCATGGGGGCATGAACCAGAAACATCTCAAAGTTTTAAGAGTCGTCGTCTCCCTCGTCTTTCTGTTGTTTACTGCAGCGCTGTTTGTTGATTTCCGAGAAATGATTCCCACCGTATGGGCTGACCGGGTGTTATTTTTCCAGTTCGTCCCTTCAATAATCGGTTTTATTACCGTACCGGCCCTTGTGGCTACAGGTTTTATTATTATTTTATTGCTTACTGTCTTTTTTGGCAGGGTTTATTGCTCGACAATCTGCCCCTTGGGGATACTGCAGGATGTTTTCTCCTGGATTGCCAAGAATGTCGGGCTGATTAAGCGATATAAATATAAAAAGGCTCTAGATTATCTGCGCTATCCTTTCCTGGGTCTGACCCTGGTATTCCTGCTCTTTGGCAGCATGTTCCTGCTTAATCTTCTGGATCCTTACAGCAGCTTCGGCCGCATTTTTTCAGATGTGATCCGCCCCGGTATTGTTGTGGCAAACAATGCCCTGGCAGGCTGGCTTGAGCAAATGGATGTATATTTCCTGTTCCGCCTGAACCTGGAGCTGATTACCTGGCGCACCATCCTGATACCTGTCCTCTCCCTCGCACTGGTTATCTGGCTGTCCTTGTTTTTCGGAAGGCTTTACTGCAATACCCTTTGTCCGGTTGGCACGCTGCTCGGTCTATTATCCAGGGTATCCCTGCTCAGGATCCGCATGAATGCCGCTACCTGCACCAAATGTGGAAAGTGTTCCTTTGCCTGCAAGTCCAACTGCATCTCTGTTAAGAACCTGCATGTGGATACTTCGCGCTGTGTTGCCTGCTACAATTGTATTTCCGTATGCCCTGAAAAAAGTATACAATATGAGCGTCTGCCTGCTCTTAACAGGAAACCTTTTCAGGGAGTTACCGATACTTCAAAACGTGATTTCATCGCGAAGACCCTGATCTATGGAGCAGCCCTTGCTGGTATTTCAAGAAAGGGTTTGGGACAGGGAACTGTCAAGAAGCCTGCCGGACAGCGACCCAACAAAATAAATTACCCGGTAACCCCTCCCGGATCGATAAGCCTTCAGCATTTCACCGACCGCTGCACTGCTTGCCATTTGTGTGTCACTGCTTGTCCCACCAGCGTGCTGCAGCCCTCGTTCCTGGAATATGGTTTTACGGGCATGGCTCAGCCCCACATGGATTACAGCGTGGAATACTGCAATTTCGAATGCACCAAATGCGGGGAAGTTTGCCCAACCGGTGCTATTCTGCCCTTAACGGTTGAGGACAAGAAACTTACCCAGACCGGTCAGGTACAGTTTATCCGGGAGAAATGCATCGTTTATGAAAAAAATACCGCCTGCGGGTCGTGTTCAGAGCATTGTCCCACCCAGGCCGTGAAAATGGTTCCGTACAAGCCCGGATTGACCATCCCTGAAACACAGATTGACATTTGTATCGGATGCGGGGCATGTGAATTTGCCTGTCCGGTAAAACCGCATACTGCAATTTTTATTGACGGGAATGAAGTACACCGTATTGCAAAAAAACCGAAGGAAGAGGCGTTGGAGGTGGAAACACAGGAGGAATTTCCGTTCTAATATGGAGCAAATCACCCTTCGACTCCGCTCAGGGTGACCGGTTCGTTATGAAGAACGCTTTGTCAATCACGTCACCCTGAGCGGAGTCGAAGGGTATTTGTATATACTGCCGATTGTAATTCAAACAATCAAATGTTTCATAAAAGGTTAAAATTCCTCTTACCAGCTCCTGTTATATAAAAAATTATTTGTAATATTGCGACCTGAATTTTAGAAGACAAACGTGTAAAATATAGAATCATGGATTTAATAAAAGTTGCTGAGAATCAGTTTGCCGCCAGAAAAGAATACCCCACCTTCAGGGCCGGTGATACGGTTACTGTGCATTATAAGATTGTTGAGGGTAATAAGGAAAGGGTGCAGCAATACCGCGGTGTTGTTCTTCAGCGTCATGGAGCAGGGGCAACGGAAACTTTTACTGTAAGGAAAATGTCCGGTAACATTGGTGTTGAAAGGATCTTTCCTTTTGCCTCCCCGTTCATTGATAAGATTGAGCTGAACAAGCACGGTCGCGTTCGCAGGGCCAGATTGTTTTACCTGCGCGGACTTACCGGCAAGAAAGCCAGGATCCAGGAAAAAAGGATGAAACTTGTAGAAGAAGCCATAGTGCCAGAAAAAGAATAAACATTTCTACCTATATGAAGAAAGCGGGTCCGACACCCGCTTTTTTTTATGATAACGTCCCTTGTCCCTTTTACCAACCGAAGCTTCAGCGGAGGAGGGTGTCCCCTGCCTGCAGGCAGGCTTGTCACTGATTTAGCAGCTTCTCCCCCTGTTCCCGGGCTGCTTTCAAAACCTCTTGTGCCTTGACATCAGCTTCTTTAACAATTTTCTGTGCCGAGGCTTCTCCTTCCTGGCGGATCTTCTTGGCCCCTTCCTCGGCCAGCCTTTTTGAAATAGGATCTTTGGCTTTATTCACCAGGCTTTCAGCGCTGACATTGGCTTCTTTACGAACGATGTCGGCCGCATCGGCTGCTTGTTTACGGATAACATCTGCCTGTTTCTGAGCTTCAGCCATAATTTTGTCCACTTCAACCTGTGCAGCCGCGCGGGCCTCCTCCTTCTTGGCATCGAGCTGTTCCTCAACAGCCTGGATCACCTGTTCTTTGATGGCCTCAGTGGCCAGTCCCGAATTCTCGCCCAGGTCAAGACCAACTTTGGGATCTTTGAAGGTGCCGCCTACCTTTACCTTGAAATTTAGGTTTTGCATTGGATCTACCTTAAGCCCGGCACCAGCAGCCTGGCTGATCAGCTTGTCAATGGGAGCATTGGCAGCCGCACCCAGTTCCGACCGGGGGATGCTGATTCCGATCGTATAGTTCATGGTCTGATCCAGTCCCTGGTCACCGCCAATCATCATGGTCGCCTTTCCAACCCGGGTCTCAAACGGGCTGACCAAAAGCCTGCCGTTGCTGATGTTAAAATCCAACCCGATTTTCTCTAAGGTCATGTTGTCAAACACATTGGTTTTTAAGGCATCCCCAATCTTGTCGAAAGTGGCAGAATTCTTGAGCCCGATGATATCGGAAAAGAAACTTCCCTTGCCAACTACCGAGTTAAGCCGGGGCATCATGTTTTCATTGAGATAACTGGTATACTTCATGCCCAGGGATACTTTGCCGATTGCTTTGGCAGCAATGGGAGCAAACTGTTGCAGGGTGGTAAAGGAGGAAAAGGCAGCCGGTATATCAATGGCAGTAGCTTTGAAATCAAAATCTACCATAGGGCTTTTAATGTCGCGGGTATTGTACTCACCTGACAACTGCATGGATCCATTCAGCATGTTCATCTTCAACCCGTCGAGAATTACCCGGCTTTCTTTAACCCATATGGTCCCTATGGTATTTTCAATCTCCAGCTTGTCATAGTAAATCTTATCAATGCGCGATATAAGCTTGAAATCGATATTGGCAGGCACCTCAATAACAGTCAGCGGTAGGGTATCGGTTTCTGTTGCTGTTTCGGTGCTTTCAGTCATGAATTCATTCAGATCAAGCACCCCGGCTGTAAAAATGAAATTGCCCCGGATGGTTTCATCTTTAAAAACATAGGGGATGAAATCCTCCAGCTTTCCGGATAGGTGAAGATCGCTTTTTCCCATGATGGCATCAAAGCTTTTGACCTCAACATACTGGGGAGAGAATACCAGGGAGGCTTCCGTGATGCTGAGATCACGGGGCAGGTCGGGGCTGCTGTAAGCAAAGTCATTGATCAGCATGGTGCCGTCGGCCTTGAACTTTTCATATTCTTCCTTTTCAACATAGGACAAATAGCCCATGAAATCGAGTCCGGCCTTGATCCTCCCTCTCAGAATAGTACTGTCCAGAGGTATCACATCGTTAACAGTGGCCAGGTCGAGGTCCACTTTCAGGTTCCCGTTCACATGCATGTCACTGACAGGCGTTTTTATGTTCAGGGTCATATCCACAGGATTGCCCCCCAGTTCCATATGAAATTTGTTCACATCCACGGTGGAATTGTCGTTTTGAACCCCATCATAAAAAAGGTTGACATCAATACCAATATTATCTGCAGATTTCGGAAGATCAGGGTATTTGAACATGGCATTCTCCACGATCAGCGAAAGTGCTACATTGGGCATGGTCTTTTCATTGTAGGTGCCTTTTACACTTCCGTCCAGCTTCAGTGTGCCAGTTGTTTTTACATCCTGGTAATCCTTCATGTAAATGGCGGGAACCAGAGAGAGCAATGACTTGAAATCACTCTTGTCCAACCCGTAATTCAAATCGAAAATCATGTCTTCCTCATTTGGCAGTTTCACGCTGCCGTCAATGCGTAGCAGAAGGTCATTGAGGGCAATGGAATTTTCACGCAGGGTATATATCGAGTTTTTAAGGTCTGCATCTACGTTCATCTGGGCTGTGACGGCCGTGTTTTTAAGGTACCGGGTTCCCTCATAACTGACATTCAGGTATCTGGCATTGAAGCTCATGACCAGGGTGGTAAAATCCTGCGCCAGGTTTCCCGTCATTACAAAATTGAAATCATCCAGGTCCGCATTGATGCTGCTGCTTTCATCATCGTAACGGATTACACTGTGGTTCATTTCAAACCGCTTCAGCTCAATTACCGGGTTCATGCTGTTTGCTGCAGTATCTTCTTCCGCACCGCTATCCTTTACGATATCCCAGTTCACTTTTCCATCGGGCAAAATCCAGGCATGTACCCTGGGATAATCAATAGCGATTTGCTTCACCTTAATATTCTTCATCTGGATAGCGCTGATCAGATCGACTACTACTTTGGCAGACCTCATGCTCACCAGCGTGTCACCTTCAAAGCCATTGATCCCGACTATATAGAAATTTTTAATGCCCACCGATACATTGGGAAAGGAACGGATCAGGGAAAGGGACATTTTTTCAAAATCCGCATGGGCATTCAGGCTGCTGTTGAGCTGTTCCTTCGCAATTTTCAGGATCTTTCCCTGAAAGACAAAGGGTACTGCAACCAGTAACAACAGTATTATCAAAGCAACAATTCCGGTTATTTTCAAAAACTTTCTCATGATTGTTTATATTTTAATGAAGGATTAATCGTCACATGGATTCACAAATTTACCAAAGTATTATTGAATATCACCGGTATATGATCATGGATCCGGTTAGAAATATCACAACATATAACGGAATTCTGGTTAAGAAGTTATTCAATTCATTGTTTGGTACACCTCGCCTGAAATACCATCCTGCCTGCATTGATTTTTCAGACACCTTTTCAGGTTTTTTATATGTAAATTGCTAAATTAATAATAGCTTATTATCTTAGCTGTACTTCCTTTGGAAAAGAAGTACTTCGTAAAATAACCCAACACAGACATTATGATAGTCGCAGTTGATTTAGGCGGAACAAACATCAGGGCAGGCTGCCTGGACAGGGACCGGATCCTTGTTCAGAAGCAGAAACCCCTTCAGGAAAAGGATGTACTGCAGAAAACGCTCGATCAGATCATTGCATTGATTGAATCAGTGATGGGGGGCAGTGAGACTGGCATTGGTATCGGCGTTCCTTCAGTGGTTGACATTGAAACCGGCACTGTATTTGACGTAACCAATATACCTTCCTGGAAGAAGGTTGAGCTTAAAAGCATTCTGGAAGCCAGGTTCGGCATTCCCGTATACGTGAACAACGATGTAAACTGCTTCATCCTGGGAGAGCACCGCTATGGAATTGCCAGGGGTTTCAGCACTGTGGTGGGTCTGACCATGGGGACAGGCCTGGGTGGCGGGATTATCCTGAATAATACCCTGTATGCAGGACGCAATTGCGGTGCCGGGGAATTCGGACTGGTTCCTTACCTTGATGAGAATATTGAAGCCTATTGCAGTGGAGGCTTTTTCCCGAAGCATCATCATACTACCGCGCACGAAGCTTTTCAAAGGGCCGAAGAAGGAGATCAGGCAGCCCTGGCCAGCTGGAAAGAATTTGGCTTTCATATGGGCAGCGCCATTAAAACGGTTGTTTATACCTATGATCCTGAAGCTGTTGTCCTGGGTGGCTCACTGGTCAAAGCATACAGGTTTTTTGTTGATTCCATGGTCGAATCCATGATGGATTTTGCCTTTCCTGAATCCATCAAGAAACTGAAGATCCTTACCTCGCAAAATAAAGACATTGCCCTGCTGGGGGCTGCTTCGCTCATACCCTGAATCCAACTGCTATGAATGCCAAATTCGCTTCTGCTATTATGGCCGGCCTTGTGGCCATATTGCTCCTGTTCTCCTGTTCAGGGAAAGAACAAACGCCAACCGGGAAAATCCTGCTGAGTGAGAACTGGCGCATCCAGCAGTCCGAAAAGATTAATGCTGTGCCGGGTTCCGTTGTATCGGGGAATGTTATTAACACGGACGCCTGGTACCCGGGAACTGTACCATCAACGGTTATGGGGGTTCTCACCGCCAACGGCCTGTACCCAGAAATTTTTATGGCTGACAGCCTGAAACGGGTGGATCGCGGGCAGTTCGAAAAATCCTGGTGGTACCGCACGGAGTTCAAGGTGCCGGTCATCCGCGATAATCAGCGCGTTTGGCTTAATTTTGATGGTATTAATTATGCCGCCAATATCTGGCTGAACAGTACTTTGGTTGCTTCACGCGACAGTGTTTTCGGGACCTTCAGAAGGTTCGAATTCGATATCACCCGTCTTATTAAGGATTCAATCAACATTCTTGCCGTTGAAGTATTCAAGCAGCAACCAGGTGATCTTGCCCATGGTTTTGTAGACTGGAATCCCGCCCCTCCCGATGACAACCTGGGTATCTGGCGTGAAGTATACCTCCAGATCACAGGAGATGTAGCCGTTAAGAATATCTTTGTGCAGAGCGAAGTGAATACACAAACCCTGGAAGAAGCCTCGCTTACCATTACAGCCGATGTGGTGAATTATTCTCAGCGTGCGATAAATGGCGCACTGACAGGTAAAATTGAGGATATTGAATTTAGCATGCCGGTCCATTTGAAGGCTGGAGAATCCAAACAAGTCAGGATCTCTCCGGATGATGCCGAGGCGCTGCGCATCAGCCACCCAAGGCTCTGGTGGTGCAATAACCTGGGTGAGCCCAATCTGTATAAGCTCACCCTTCAGTACGTCAGCAATGATATCATCAGCGATTCACGTCAGATTACTTTTGGTATTCGTAAGGTTGAAACCTATTTTAATAAGGAAGGCCACAGGGGTTTCAAACTGAACGGTAAGGAAATCCAGATTAAGGCCGGAGGTTGGGTCGATGACATTTTTTTCCGCGACACGAAAGAACGAAATGAGATCCAGGTGCAGTATGTAAAGCACATGAATCTGAATGCCATCCGATTTGAAAACATCTGGGGAAGCAGTCAGAATATTTACGATCTGTGTGATGCCTATGGCATCATGGTCATGGTGGGCTGGAGTTGTCAGTGGGAATGGGATTATTACCTGGGAAAGCCTTGTGATGAGTTCGGCGGTATCAAAACTCCGGAAGAGATGGATCTTATCGTGGAATCCATGAGACACCAGATCCGGTACCTGCAAAACCACCCCGCTGTGATTGTATGGCTGCTGGGCAGCGATATGACCCCAAGGCCGGCTTTGGAACAACGGTATCACGATCTGATCACCACCATCGACAACCGTCCCTATCTTACTGCGGCAAGCTCACGCAGTACCAAAATAAGTGGCCGCACCGGCGTGAAGATGACCGGTCCGTATAATTATGTTGGTCCTTCTTATTGGTATATCGACTCAGTAAACGGCGGTGCCTTCGGATTCAATACGGAAACCGGCCCCGGTCCGCAAATACCGGTAATGGAGACTTTTTTAAAAATGATCCCTGAAGATAGGAAATGGCCCATCAATGATATCTGGAATTACCATTGCAATCCTTCTGAGAGTTTCGGTAACCTCGATATATTTAACAATGCTCTGTACCAGCGTTACGGTTGGCCGGCAAATCTTGAGAACTATATGCTTAAGGCAAATGTTCAGAGTTATGAAGCCATGAAAGGTATGTTTGAAGCATATCGGGCAAACCGGCCCAACGCAACCGGAATAGTACAGTGGATGCTGAATTCCGCCTGGCCATCGTTCTACTGGCAGCTTTACGATTACTACCTGTTACCCACAGCGGCCTATTATGCAGCCCGGAAGGCCAATACACCTGAACAGTTGATCTACAATTATGGCAACAATTGCATTTACGCGGTAAATGAAAAACTCACCAGCCTGGAAAAGGCCAAGGCAAGGATCAGGATGCTGGACCTCCAGGGAAGGACGATCCTGTCGGAAGAACTGGTCATGAATTTGGAGGGGAACACCTCATCCAGGATTTTCCAGTTGCCCGCGCTGCGTGGTAATGTTTTCCTTTCCCTGTCGCTTTTGGATGGAAAGAATACTGTGATTGCCGAAAACTTCTACTGGTTGTCGGGCAAACCTGATATATACGATTGGGAGAAGACCGAGTGGTATTATACTCCTTTAAAATCATCCGCTGATTTCAGGCAGTTGAATTATCTCTCGCCTGCGGAGGTGGTTTTAACACAAAAGAATTCAAAGCAGGGCGATGATTGGCTCCTTGAGACCACCATCACCAACAAATCCAACCGTATCGCCTTCTTTATGAACATAACACTGAAAGACGGCAATCAGCATACGATTTTTCCAGTATTCTGGGACGATAATTATGTGTCCCTGCTACCGGGAGAAACCAGAACACTTCTGTGTACAATACCTGCAGGGCTTCCCCTTGGGGACAACTGCACCTTTACCCTGTCGGGATGGAATATTCAAGAACAACAAATACTTTTAGCCTTATGAAACAAAATGCCATTATGGTCCTCCTGGTTCTGGTAACATTCTTTGTTATCTCCTTTCTTACCAATGTACTGGGGCCTCTCATTCCGGATATCATTGATAACTTCAGTCTCAGCCTTGGACTGGCCGGATTCCTGCCTTTTTCTTTCTTTGTTGCCTATGGCGTAATGTCAATCCCGGCAGGTATCCTCGTGGAAAAATATACTGAAAAACCGGTAATGATTGCAGCATTTGTTATGGGTTTCGGAGGGGCTTTGCTGTTTGCCTTATTCCCCAGTTTCAGCGTTGCCTTGATATCCCTCTTTCTGATCGGTATCGGCATGGCTATATTGCAGGTGATTATTAATCCCCTGCTCCGGACATCGGGTGGTGAATCCAATTATGCCTTTTACTCGGCCATGGCGCAACTTGTATTCGGACTGGCCTCTTTCCTGAGTCCCCAGTTGTATAGCTACCTGGTCCATAACGTGCATTCAGACAATACGGGTTACTTTATTTCCCTTTTAAACAAACTGGTACCTGAAAACCTGAAGTGGGTTTCCCTGTATTGGGTTTTTACCCTCATAACGCTGACGATGATTGTACTGATCTGGACACTGAAGTTTCCAAAGGTCAAACTGAAAGCAGATGAAAGAATTGAAGTGGGGCATACTTTCCGGGAACTGCTTTCCAACAGGTACGTTATTTTATTTTTTATCGGGCTGTTTACCTACGTCGGAACAGAACAGGGAATAGCAAACTGGATATCCAAGTTCCTGCAGATATACCATGGTGTAGATCCCACCACACTGGGTGCTGACACAATTTCCTGGTTCTGGGGCCTGATGACGGTAGGCTGCTTTCTGGGTCTGTTCCTGCTGAAGATACTCGACAGCAAAGTGGTGCTGCTGGTGTTTACCACCGGAGGGATGATCGCCCTGCTGACCGCCCTGATCGGGACAAAGGAAATGGCCCTCGTGGCCTTTCCGCTAACCGGTTTTTTTGCCTCAGTGATGTATCCGGTTATCTTCTCACTGGCCCTGAATTCTGTTCCCAAGCATCACGGTACCTTTGCCGGTATTCTTTGTACCGGTATTGCAGGTGGTGCCCTGGTGCCTTTACTGATAGGCGGACTGGCTGAACTTATCGGATTGCGTGCTGCCATGTTTTTTATTTTTGTGACCCTGGGTTATATTTTCAGTATCGGCATCTGGGCGAAACCCATAGTAGCCAATGCCACAATTACTCAAAGAATAAAGAACCTGTTCCGAAAATAACCGGTAGCATAAGTGAAAAAGAGAGTCGTCATTGGTATTTCCGGCGGGGTGGATTCGAGCGTGGCTGCTTACCTGCTGCAAAAACAGGGGTATGATGTAGTAGGAATGTTCATGATCAACTGGCACGACTCCACCGGCACCCTGGCCGGTGATTGTCCCTGGTCGGATGACATAATTTTTGCCGAACTGGTGGCAAGGAGGCTCAGTATACCATTGAAGACCGTGGACTTCAGCGAGGAATACCGGAAACGCATCGTGGACTATATGTTTTCGGAATATGAGCGCGGAAGAACGCCCAACCCGGATATCCTTTGCAATAGGGAAATTAAATTCGATCTATTTGTGAAGGCCGCCCTGGATCTTGGGGCAGATTACGTCGCAACCGGTCACTATTGCCGTAAGGAAGTAATACAGGCTGGCACTTCAGAGATATACCGGTTGCTGCAGGGGATTGATCCGGGCAAGGACCAGAGCTACTTTCTCTGCCAGCTTTCCCAGGAGCAGCTGGCGAAGGCTATGTTTCCCATAGGGAACCTGATGAAGCATGAGGTGCGGGAAATTGCACGTTTGCATGGACTGGCCACGGCAGAAAGAAAAGATTCCCAGGGGATCTGTTTTGTGGGTAAGGTGCACCTGCCCGATTTTCTCAAGCAGAAACTGGCGGTAAAACAGGGCCAGATCATCGAAATACCCGATGATATGCAGGCTTACTCAACCTATGCAAGGACACACCGTGAGTATCTGAGATCAGGCGAGGGTCTGAGCACACTAACTGCTGACTTTCATTATGACCAGAAAGACGGGAGCCCTTCAGGACTGCATAACGGAGCCCACTACTATACCATCGGGCAGCGAAAAGGGCTTAATATTGGCGGTAAAGCAGAACCCATGTTTGTTATCGCCACCAATACAGCTGAAAATTGCCTCTATGTGGGCATGGGGCACGGGCATCCCGGACTTAATCGCTGGGGGCTTTTTATTCCGGCAGCTGAAATCCACTGGATCAGGCACGACCTTATCCTGAAGGCCGGAGAATCCCGGAAGATGCTCGTACGGGTCAGGTACCGTCAACCGTTGCAGGCAGCAGTTCTTCAAATGAAACAGGAAGGCCTGCACATCATTTTTGATAAAAAACAGCGTGGGATCACCGCCGGACAGTTCGCCGCCTGGTATGACGGGGAGGAATTGCTTGGCTCAGGAGTGATTCAATGAATCTGCCAATGAGTAAAAGTGCAACTCCGGTTGATAATGAATTTTATTGGCACATTTTGCTTAAATTTGTATATTCAATAAAAACAAATATAATCCATATGAAAACTAAACTGATCATTACACTGCTCCTTGTATTATTTTGTTCAGGAATGGCTACACAGGCTCAGGATAAAGCCAGGGCCAAAAGTGAAAAAAGCATCACCTGGTATGGCATTGACTTTAGTGCAGCGAAATTCACCCTGGTTACCGAGGATCCGGCCATCATTGTTTCCCAGTACCTCAAGTCGATCAACGCACTGATCCAGATGGAACCTGATAAGTACGACCTGAAGAAGTACTTCAGCAAAACAGAGGTGGAAATCGATCTTGAACAGGTAAATGCCGTCAATGCAAAAATAGATCCCGCTTCTCTGGTAATTTCTGATGTACATAAAATTACCCTGGATGATGTAAAAAAAGTGGTCGCTCAATACAATACCAAGGGAAAAACAGGACTCGGACTCATATTTGTTGCTGAGAACCTGCATAAAGTGAACCAGACCGGTAGTTTCTATGTATGTTTCTTCGATCAGAATACCAAAGAGATCGTTGATGCGCAGCGGTTTGAAGCAAAAGCAGTTGGTATAGGATTCCGTAACTATTGGGCAGGATCGGTTTATAATGTTATGAAAACCTGGTCGAAATAATTGTTTAATACTTAAAACCATGAAAAGAATTGTTATTTCATTCCTGGTTCTGTTTTGCCTTTTTCTGGCAGGTGCACAGGCCAACAAAACAAGCGTTGAAATTAAAGCGCCTGCAGAAATCAAAGCAGGTACAGAAGTTACGATCACCGTTATGGTTTCGCACAGTGCCAACAGCAAAGGACACCATACCGATTGGGTAACGCTGAAAATCAACGGTAAGGAAGTTAAGCGCTGGGAATACAACAAGGAGTCTCTGCCTCCTGATTCCAACTTTACCCTGGAGTTCAAATATGTTGCTTCCGAAGCACTTACGGTTGAAGCGCAAGGCCATTGCAATATCCATGGATCCACGGGGAAAAAAACCGCCACCATTAAAACGACCAATTAATACCGGTAGATTATGTATTCTCTGATACTGCCCTTGGGTATTCTGAATTTTTTGCTGGTGCTGATACAAGTTTTGGGCGGCTTAAAGATTATCAGGATATCGTATAAGGCACATAAATATTTTGGTATTGCACTAGCATTTTTTGCATTGCTGCATGGTGTCATAGCCATCTTTGCCTGATGGGAAAGGAAGCACTTGTGTGCCGCACTGAAACACAGGTTCGTTTCAGTGAGGTTGATTCTATGGGCGTTGTCTGGCACGGCAATTATGTCAGGTATTTTGAGGATGGACGTGAGGCGTTTGGCAACCAATACGCTATCAATTACATGGACTTCTATCGGGTGGGTGTGATGATCCCCCTTGTTAAAATAACCTGTGATTTCAAGAAGCCTCTCAAATATGGTGATATTGCCATCATTGAAACCCGTTTTGTAAATTGTGAAGCGGCAAAACTACAATACGATTATACCATTTACCGGAACAATACCAGCGAAATTGTAGCCACAGGTTCCACCATCCAGGTCTTTTTAAATGCTGAAATGGAACTTCTCCTGGATTTTCCGCCTTTTTTCCTGAAGTGGAAGAAGAAACATGGCTATCTGTAAAAAAGAATAATATATCAATCCCATACCCAATCACTTCATCACTCTTTGAAAAACGTCTTTGTAGCATCGGACAATATCATCACCTCCCTCGGATTCACGTCAGAGGCAAATATACTTGCGCTCAATGCGGAACAGAACGGGATTAAATGGCATGAAGATGAAAAATTATCTCCCGCTGGGTTCTGGGCATCACTGTTGGATACCGGTATCCTTCACGAGAAATTCTCCGCTTTTGGGAAACCTGATGATTTCACCCGGTTCGAGCAGTTGGTAATCTGCTCGTTGCAGGAAGCACTAAAAAACACCCAGCTTGATATCACCAGTGAGAGGACCTTGTGCATTTTATCAACCACCAAAGGGAATATTGATATACTGGACCGCAAGCGGAATTCTCAGTTTGATGAAAACAGGTGTTATCTCCGGAATACAGCGGACCTCTTACAGCGTTTTTTTAACCTGCAACACAAACCGGTTGTTGTTTCCAATGCCTGTATTTCCGGGGTGCTATCCATAAATATAGGTGCCAGGCTCATACGATCAGGGCAATACGACCATGTTGTTATTATCGGGGCCGACCTGGTGACGGAATTTGTGCTGTCGGGCTTTAATTCATTTTTATCGCTCTCTTCAGGGCCCTGTAAACCTTTTGATGAGCAAAGGCAAGGCCTTTCATTGGGGGAGGGAGCCGGTACCGTTATACTTACCGCTGACGTCCGGTTAGCCGGAAAGGGCAAGCCGGTTCTTGTGGGGCCTGGTTTCTCCAGCAATGATGCCAATCATATCTCTGGCCCTTCCAGGACCGGAGAAGGACTGCTTATTGCGGTCAGACGCACATTGCAGGCAGCCGGAGAGAAATGGCAAATAACAGACAGGGCCATTGATTATATTTCCGCTCATGGCACTGCCACTCTCTTTAATGATGAAATGGAATCGGCAGCCATTACAAGGGCAGGCCTGCAGCACATACCGGTGAACAGTTTCAAGGGATACTGGGGACACACACTGGGTGCGGCAGGTATCATCGAATCCATTGCAGGTTTTTATTCCATGCGTCACAATTTGCTATTCAAGACACTGGGATATAATCATTTGGGTGTTTCACATCCCATTGCTGTGATCCGTGAAACCCGGGAACAGCCTGTTAATACCTTCCTTAAGCTTGCTTCAGGCTTCGGTGGCTGTAATGCCTCCTTATTATTTTACAGTTGATGGAAAGAAAATACATCATCAGGGATTATTGCATTATCCGCAACAGAAAGGTAGTCAAGGGAGGCAGACTGCTTTTTGAAGGCAAGGAAGGGATGCCCGCTCCTTTTTTTGCTGAGATTTACCGGCATCTCGGGTTAAATTATCCCAAGTTTCACAAGATGGATAACCTCTGCAAACTGGGTTTTCTTGTTGCTGAGTTGCTTTTACAGGATAAAGAAATCAAAAACCGTTGCACGCACGACGGAACGGGTGTTGTTTTGTGTAACGCGGCTTCGTCCATGGATACCGACAGAAATTATCAACAAACTATTAGCGACCGGGCTGCCTACTTTCCAAGTCCTTCAGTTTTTGTATATACCCTGGCCAATATTGTTATCGGTGAAATTTGTATCCGTCATAAGTTATTTGGTGAAGGCACTTTCTTTATTGAAGATGCCTGGGATTCCCGAAGAATGTTTAATTACGTGAAGCTGCTGCTCGATGACGGTGCTGTGAATTGCTGCATCACAGGCTGGCTTGAACTCAACGCAAATCATTATGACGGGGTTCTGTATTTGGTGGAAATTGCCCGGTCAGATACGGATGGAATTGCTATTTTTGACCCCGGAAATCTAAACGAAATTTATTCTCTGAGATCCTGACCTATGGAACAACTGATTGCTAAACTGAAAGCAGAGATCATTGAGGTACTGAACCTTTCTGAACTCGCCCCGGAAAGCATCGATGCTGATGCACCACTGTTTGTGGAGGGATTGGGACTTGACTCCATCGATGCCCTGGAACTCATCGTGTTGCTTGAAAAAAAATATGGTCTTAAAATAGGTACTGCCGAAGAAGGGAAAAAGGTCCTGCGGTCGGTACGCTCCATGGCGGAATTTATCAGGGAAAACAATAAAGGCTAAAGCCCTGGCAGTTGTGGCACAAAGAGTTTTTATAACCGGTATCGGCATTATTTCAGCCATCGGATCCGATGTTTCGGAGGTGACTGCATCCCTGAAAGCGATGCAAACCGGGATAGGTTCCCTGACCCTGATCGATTCGGTTCATATGGATAAAATACCGGTTGCCGAAATCAAGGCAACCAACCAGGAATTGTTAGACAGGGCTGCTCCGGGGCAACGGGGTTATTTTTCACGGACGGCCTTGCTTGGTTTGATTGCAGCACAACAGGCGATCACCCATGCCAGGCTTGAAATGACCGCTCCATGGCGTACCGGACTCATATCAGCTACCACCGTAGGAGGTATGGACGGGACCGAGATTTTTTATAAAAGCTTCCTGGAACATCCGTCACGGGGAAAGATCAGCAGGGTATCCGGACATGATTGCGGAGACAGCACCGAAAGAATTGCAGATTGCCTCGGTATTAAAGACTTTCTGTCCACCATCAATACTGCCTGTTCTTCATCTGCAAACTCCATCATGCTGGGAGCCCGTTTGATCGGGCAGGGAATCCTTGACAGGGTGGTCGCCGGAGGGGCTGATGCTTTGACGCTTTTTACGCTGAACGGATTCAACAGCCTGATGATCCTCGACAGTCAGCAATGCCGGCCTTTCGATGAGAACCGGAATGGCCTGAATCTGGGTGAAGGATCAGGTTTTCTTGTTCTGGAATCAGAAACGGTGGTAAACCGCGAGGATAAACCGGTCTTGTGTGAAATAAAGGGATATGGTAATACCTGTGATGCCTATCATCAGACCGCTTCTTCCCCGGAAGGGCACGGAGCCTTTCTTTCCATGGAAAAAGCCCTGGATGTGGCACAACTTTCACCTGGTGAAATTGACTATATCAATGCACATGGTACAGGTACCCGGAACAACGATTTATCTGAAGGTATAGCTATTGAACGATTATTTGGTAAGAATATTCCGCCCTGCAGCTCTACCAAATCATATACTGGCCATACACTGGGAGCGGCTGGCGCTATTGAGGCAGTACTCAGCGTTCTTGCCATCAGAAATGGATGGTTATACCCGAACCTGAATTTTGCAGTTCCGATGCATGAACTGAATTTCATACCGGTAACAGATTTCAGAACGGGCATTCCCATCCGCAACGTCATGTCGAATTCTTTTGGATTCGGAGGTAATAATTCATCACTGATTTTCTCTCAATTTTGATGGCAGCCTATATTCAAGGAGCAGCAGTCTTGTCCCCTCAGAAATCCTTCACGGAACCTGGATTTCCCGGTGAGGTCACCATCTATGAACAGGTGAACTATATGATGTGCATCGAACCGGTGTATCGTGATTATATCGATCCCATGGTTTCACGGCGTATGAGTCGTTTGGTAAAAATGGGCGTTTGCAGTGCCCTGAAATGTATGCGGGATACCCATATTGAAATGCCGGATGCCATTATTACGGGAACCGGCCTCGGATGCCTGGAGGATACAGAAAAATTCCTACGAACCCTGTACGCCAATGAGGAAAAGCTTCTGAATCCTACACCTTTCATCCAGTCGACCCACAATACCGTTTCAGGAGCCATTGCCCTCGCCATAAAATGCCACAGTTATAATGCAACCTATACGCACCGTGGCTTCTCATTTGAAAGTGCCCTGCAGGACGCACTCCTGCAAATAGGTGAAAATCGGGAACTGCACATCCTTACTGGTGGTTTTGATGAGCTTACACCAAGCTCCTATGCAATGACCCAAAGACTGGGCCTTTGGAAAAATCATCCTGTAAATAACCTGGAACTGCTAAAATACAATACCCGTGGCAGCCTGCCCGGTGAAGGCGTAGCCTTTTTCATGCTGGGTGGTCGACCGGGTCATCAGGATCTTGCCCTGCTGAGGTCAGTGGAAACTTTTTATAAACCATCAGGATACAACGATGTGACACACGCCATCGACAGATTCCTTCAGGGTGAAAGGCTGAAACCGGAGGATATTGACCTGGTACTGATGGGCTTTAATGGAGATCCTGTCACCGACCGCATTTACCATCGCCTGATGCAAGATAAGTTCCAGGGATTGTCTGTCGCCTGGTACAAGCATCTGTGCGGGGAATACGACACGGCATCATCCTTTGCCCTTTGGCTAGGTTCGCAGGTCCTCAAAAATCAGAAAGTTCCCGACTGCATGATCTTGAGCGATGCAAAGCCGGCAGGCATTCAACATGTCCTGATATACAATCATCTTCGCGGAAACAATCATGCCCTTTATCTGCTTAAGCAATGCTGACCTTCAGGAATACCGTTGCAGGATTTTCTGCTTTGCTGGCGGCCTTGTTCCTGGCCGATGCATTCCTGCCTGTAAGTCCCTGGTTATATGTGATCCTGGTCTTTGTCCTGCTTGTTTTTCTAATCCTGGGATCCATCAGCATTCAAGCCGGTTTTTACATGAAATCGATTTGTTCCGGGAACAGGAATGAGCGATCGGTGGCCCTGACCTTCGATGATGGTCCCGATGAAATCATCACACCGCAGATCCTGGATATCCTGAAAGAGAAGAACATTAAAGCAACCTTTTTCGTCATTGGCAAAAAAGCAGACAAATATCCTGATATCCTGAAAAGGATCCATAAAGAGGGCCATCTTATTGGCGGACACAGTTATTCTCATCATTTCTTCTTTGACTGGTTCACGTTCCGGCAAATGGAACACGAGCTAAAACTTACGGCTGAAATTGTTCTCAGGGTCACTGGCAAAAAGATCAGGCTGTTCAGGCCTCCCTACGGTGTGACCAATCCTACACTGGGCAGGATTGTGGGATCCCTCCAGTATGCTTCCATAGGCTGGAGCCTGAAATCCGGGGATACGAGGATCAGGGATGCTGAACAGTTACTCCGCAGATTGAAGATGAACCTGAAGCCAGGTGATGTTGTTTTATTTCACGACACCAATCCCTGGACCGCTGATCTGATTAAAACCTTTGTCGCGTATCTGCTCCAGGAGCATTACGCTGTTGAGCCGATAGATCAATTTCTTAATGTTAAAGCCTATGAAGACTGATATTAAATGTATGTTGTTGGTTGCCGCTTTGGGTATTGCATTCTCTGCCTCTGCGCAGGTGCCTAACACACCCATGAAAGACATATCCGGTTTTAAGTTAAAACTGGCGGAAATGTCAGAAGAAATTAAAACTATCGAAAGTGACTTTGTTCAGGAAAAAAGCCTGAGTGTGCTTTCCAGCAAAATTATTTCCAGGGGGCACTTCTGCTTTAAACAGGAGAATAACATCCGATGGGAATACATTCAACCTTACCGCTATTTGATTATTATCAGCAACAATAAAATCTATATCAACGACGATCAGAATCAGAAACAATATGACATGCAGAGCAATAAAATGTTCCAGGAGATGAACAAGTTCATCAGCGGCTGCATTCAGGGCGATATTTTGAAGAACGAGCAGGATTACAAAATAGGCTATTATGAAGATGCAAAAAGTTATTATGTAAACCTGATACCCAGTTCCGAGAAAATGAGGCAAATGCTCCAGGAGGTGCGAATATGGTTCAACCGAAGCGATCTTACAGTGATGCGGATTACCATGATGGAACCGGGGGGTGATTATACAAAGATTGAATTCACAAATAAACTATTGAATACCGATATTCCCCTTGAGAGGTTCAGTTTTAAATAAATTGCTTTCAGCCAGTCTTTTACTGTTGCTGTGCACAGGCTGTTCCCTGTCCCTTTTCAACGGTTACCGCTCCCAATCGGCACGGTCAGAACCACCGGTATCCTGGTTCCTGGCTGATACCGGCTATTTTCTGTTCAAGGCCAGGATCGACCTGATGAAAAACCATTTCTCCGGATTAATGGTAGTAAAACCTGTAACAGGAGGTTCATACAGGGTTGTTTTCCTTACGGAGGTGGGAATCAAGATTTTCGATATTGAATTCCTTACCAGCCGGGAGGCAAAGATTCATTATATCATGGAGGCAATGAACAGGAAGGTGCTGATAAATTCTTTAACCAACGATATCCGCCTGGTGTTGATGAACGGACTCTCGGACCTTGACTATGAATTGCTGACACAACGCCATTCAGCGGATACTTTATTCCGGTACAGGGATAAACGTAAGAGAAACTATTACTATACAGCAGGTTCAAATGACAGGCCTTACTTGGTGAAGCAGACTTCATGTTTTGCTGACAAAGTCAGCGCTGACCTCTGTGGAACTGATGCGGGAATTGATTCAATAAAAATCGCTCATTATAATCTCCGGCTTAAGATAGCTTTATACCGGATTCGGGAGGAAAACAATGTTGCTGAATAATCTTTATGCCTTGCTGTCCCTTGGATTTTCTGAACATAAGGATGCCTTTACTGCTACCATCATGCTGCAAAAGGACCACCCTGTTTTCAAGGGGCACTTTCCCGGTAATCCCATATTGCCCGGAGTATGTACTGTACAAATCATAAGGGAATTGATGGAAAAAGTAACCGGAAGGGAACTTCGTCTGAGCAAAGCCGGCAACATCAAATACCTGGGATTCATCAATCCGTTAACCACACCCGAGGTCCAGCTGGTCTGCACCATCAGGGAGTCTGATGCCGGATCGGTGGTTTGCTCTGCAACTGTATTGGCAGAGGGAAATCCCCTGTGCAGTTTCAAGGGCGAGTTTGTCGGGTTGTGAGGATTGCGGATTGCAGATCAGGCTCCCAGAATTCTCATTTCACATGCTGCAATGCACAGGCCTTCAAAATATACCTTGCCGGTAACAATAGTAAAGCCAATAATTTCATTTTCCACCAGAATTTCTGCCTGGATGTCTGCATCTACGGGAGGCAGCTGGTTAATTTCCAGATTCTTGATGGCTCCGATATAACCCTCTTTTACAATACTGCTGTTGAGTTTGCTCCTGTAACCTGTAAAAGCGGCTGCGGTTTGGGCAATGAACTCGATGAGTCCGGATTCGCGAAAGATGCCACTCTCGCAAAACAGGTTATCCGCAGTGATATGCAGGCTGCCCTTAGCTGATCGCTCATCGGCATAAAGCAGCTTGTCGATCATCTGGAGTGGAGGACGCTGCGGGATCAGATCGAGTACATTATAATCACAGGGATTCATATCGGTTTGAAGATATTAGGCTTTCCAGAAATTGTAATAATTGAACCATTGGTAGGGATACTTCCTGATCTTTTCTTCCATCACTTTGACATAATCCCCGATGATCTGATTCAGCATGATATCACGCCCGGATGGACTGGCCTGCTGATTGTAAAGCAGGGGTGCGGTGGCATAAAAATGATAATGCCTGCTGTGCTCCTTCATGGCGAAAACAAAAGAAACAGGCACGCCATATTTCATGGCCAGGTAGAATGGTCCGGTGGGGAAGCGGGCTTTTCTGCCCAGAAAATCGCAGGCCAGGGTCTTACTTCCCGGCACAAAACGATCGCCATGAAGGCAGACTATTTCTCGGTTTTCAAGAGCCTGACTGATAGTATAAACATGAGAATTGTCCTCACGGATGGGAATAATCGTAAAGCTTTTCCTGGTAAAGGTTGACAGGTATTCCTTGATCCGCTGGTGTTCTGCATCCAGCATGATGATGTTCACCTTGGCATCGAGCCGTTCCAGCATGTGCCCGGCCATCTCAAAATTCCCGATATGTGCGCTGATAAGCAGACCGCCGGTTTTATCGGCGACCATTTTTCTTAAATGATCTTCCCCGTCAAAGTCGAAAGTAAAATGAGCATCAAATCCTCCCAGGGTAGCAGTTTTGTCCAGGATCACCTGCCCAAAAACAAAATAATTCCTGTAAATGGCGGCCACAGAACTGATAATTCCCCATCCAAGTCGTTTTCGATAGAAATAAAGGACATTACGGAATGATACCGGTGTGGCAACAAAGAAATAAAGGGCAACGAAACGAAGCATAAAATAGGCAAAGGGAAGACCCAGGTATTTTAATGCGGCAACAAAGATCTTATAGCCGATCAGACCACCCCGGGTTTTACCTTTCCATGCAGCCACAACAGGCTATTTCTTGTTTATGCAAGTGTAAATATAATCATGCAGGTCGCTCAGGTTGCGAATGGCTGTCATTTCCTCACCTTTGAGTGTAAGACCGAATTCCTTCTGAACGATAACGGCTATATCAACAAAATCAAGACTCTCAAGTCCCAGGTCATCCTTCAGGTGAGCTGAAGGGACAATTTTTGCTTCGTCAATCTCAAACTCCTCAATCAGAAATGTCTTGATGATTCCGGCTATTTCTTCTTTCGTCATGCTAAATGAATAGATATTTAATGATATTTTTTGATAATCAAAGATGAATTGGTACCACCGAAGCCAAACGAATTTGACAGGAAGGTATCAATGTTGTGATCTTGGGTTGTGCGTGCAATGTTGAGTTTGGCGGAGAATTCATCCGGTTCCTCAAAATTAATGTTGGGGGCCACGAAAGAATGCTGCATCATCAGGATGGAATAAACCACTTCGCTGGCGCCTGCCATCCACATTTCGTGACCAGTCATGGATTTGGTAGAGGATACAAACGGTCGGTTACGTCCAAACAGGTGATCGATGGCCTTTGCCTCATTCTGATCACCTATAGGCGTGGAGGTTGCATGGGCATTGATATAATCAATATGTTCCGGAGCCACTCTGGCATCCTTCAGGGCCATACTGATGGCACGGATGGGACCGTCGACGTCGGGGACTGAAATATGCTTGCCATCAGAGGAGAAACCATAGCCTATGACTTCGGCATAGATCGGAGCCCCTCTTTGCAGAGCATGATCCAGATCTTCAAGAATCACGGTGGCAGCACCTCCGCTGGGAACAAGTCCGTCGCGGCTCCTGTCAAATGGTCTTGAAGCTTTGGTTGGTTCCGATTCCAGTTTTGAAAAGGCGCCGAGAGCATCAAAACTACCCACGCAAAACAAATTGACTTCCTGCGATCCGCCGCAAATGACCATATTCTGGTAACCGTGACGGACCAGGTGGAAACCCATGCCGATAGCATGGGATCCGCTTGCGCAGGCACCACTGAGTGTGAAATTCACACCCCTGAGGCGGAAGATCACGGAGAGATTCATGGTTACCGATGAATTCATTGACTGGAACACTGCACCCGATCCCACCAATGCAGTACCTCTTTTCTCGCGTATGATGTCAGCACTCTGAATCACCGATGGGGTGGAACTGTCGTTGCCAAAGATTATCCCAACTTCATGGTCATCAAAGTATTCCGGTGCCAGGTTGGCATTTTTCAGCGCCTCGGATGTGGCAACATAAGCATATTCGGCATGATCGGGCATGCAAACACGGGCACGGCGATCGAGCACCCCCTTCAGGTTGGGGCGTTCAATTCTTCCTGTAAGTCCGGATTGATACCCATAGGATTTGCGTTCCTCATCCAGAACTATTCCTGATGATCCGGAATACAAGGAATGTTTTACCTCCTCGAGGTTTTTACCAATTGAGGAATAAATGCCGATGCCGGTAATGACTACCCTGTTCATATAAGATTAGGTACTACTGTAATTAAGTATATAAACCTCCATTCACTGAGATTACCTCTCCCGTAATATAAGATGCTTTTTCAGAAGCCAGGAAGCAAACTACTTCTGCAACTTCATCGGGCAGGCCAAAACGGTTCAGTGGTATCAGGTTTTTCAGTTCATTTTCATTTAGATCCCTGGTCATATCAGTTTTGATGAATCCCGGAGCCACAGCGTTAACAGTAACACGCTTCTTTCCGATTTCCTGCGAAAGTGCTTTGGTGGCACCGATAACACCGGCTTTGGCAGCTGAGTAATTCACCTGCCCGGGCAAGCCTTTCAATCCGGAAAGGGAAACCACATTGATGATCCTTCCGTATTTCTTTACCAGCATGTTCTTCAGCAGAAAGCGTGTCGTGTAAAAGAAACCATTCAGGTTCGTGTTCAGTACATCCTGCCATTGCTGGTTTTCCATCCAAATCAGGAGTGTATCTTTCCTGATACCGGCATTATTTACCAATACCTCAATATACTGTTCCTGGTTTTCTTCCTGCCATCTGCTCAAAGCTTTTTCAACCTGGTCGCTGCTGGTAACATCGAATTTCAAAAGCAATCCGTCACTGCCGGTCTGTTTTACCAGGTTCAGCGTATTCACTGCTTCTAATTCGTTCGACAGGTAATTGATCAGCACATAGTAGCCCATCTCGGCCAGTTTTACACAAACTGCCCTTCCAATCCCTCTTGATCCACCGGTTACAAGTGCATATTTCATTATTCATCAAGCAATTAATTATACTACGGTATTTTTATTAATTGGTTGCAAAGGTAATTTTTAATATTCTTTATCTCCAGATATTTTATTGTATCCTCCGCAAATCGGGGAACAACGTTTCTTAATTGACGATACACATCCTGGTTGAAACCGGATAGTCTATGTTCAATATGCAGATAATCAATCGCCTGAATCACTGTAATCAATTCAATTGACAGCACCTGATACGTATTGTCAATCACCTTCCGGGCAAACTGGGCTGAATTGGTTCCCATGCTTACAATATCCTGATTATCATTGTTATTTGAAATACTGTGAACATAATTCGGGAATGAAAGCGTTTGATTTTCGGCAACCGTTGAAGTTGCTGTAAACTGGGCGCCCTGCATACCGAAATTCACTCCGAGTTTCCCCAGATTAACAAAAGGTGGCAGCTTATTGTTCAATCTTTCGTTCATCAGGTAATTGATTTGTCGCTCCAGCAACATGGACAATTTGGTGATGGCTATTTTAAGTTTATCCATTTCAAGTGAAACATAATCACCATGGAAATTTCCCCCATGAAATATATTGCCGCGTCCGGCATCAATTACAGGATTGTCGCTGGCGGAATTGGCTTCGTTCAGGAGGACCATTTCAGCCTGCTCAAGGGTATCCAGAATGGGGCCAAGAATCTGGGGAACGCACCTTATGGAATAGTACTCCTGGACTTTGTCGGCAATCACATATTCATCCCGTTGTTTACCGTTGAAAAAATGATCTTCGCGTTTACGGATAAGTTTACTGTCATGCAGGATCTTCCTTTCGATTTCGGCTATCCGGTTTTGCCCGTGATGTTTTTTCACGCCATTCAGTTCAGCGGAGAAATAATCGTCAAACGACCGGACGATTTCATTGATCAAGGTGGCAACCGTTATTGCCCAATTTATAAGATTCCTGGCGTAGATGATATTTACAAGGCCGGTGCCGGTCATGAAACAGGTGCCATTGATCAGGGCCAATCCTTCCCGCAAATGCACTGTAATGGGTTTTAAATTGTTCTGTGCAAAAGCTTCGGAGGTGGGGACGATCTTCCCGTTGTAAAAGACCTCTCCTTCACCGATGAGTACCAGCCCTATATGGGCAAGTTGCACCAGGTCCCCGCTGGCCCCTACGCCACCATGCTCCGGAACAAATGGGGTAATTTGCAGGTTAACCAGATCAGCAATCAGTTCAACCACTTCGGGGTGAATCCCGGAATATCCCTGGGAGAAGTTACTCAGGAGGGTTATCATGGCAGACCTTACATAAAGTGGATCAACCGGTTCACCGCAGCCGGAGGCATGACTGCGAATAGCATTATAATGAAGTTGCAGCCGGTCGGATTCATCAATCCTGTACTGCGCCATTGGTCCCAATCCCGTATTGATGCCGTATATGATCTTGTCCTGGTGGAAGTTTTCAAGAAAGGAGTAACTTTTATTGATTCTTTCCTGTGCTTGAGCGTGTATTTCCAAATTTTCCTTGTCCAGCAAAACACGTTGATAGTCATCAAGGACTATTCTTCGTCCACCAATAGTAAGCATTTCTTATAAAATTAAGCACTAAAACTGGGAATATGTCTGTCTTTTAAGATTTGGTTCAATTTTTAAAAGCGGCTGCAAAATAGTAAAAAATTTAGTCTTTTTTCAATCCTTCACTTTCCTTTTGGAACGTGGTGATTTTTTTTGGATAATTTTTCCTTCGCAGTTGTTTGTTTTCGAATGGGAATGCTAATTTTAAGTGTCCGCTTCCTAAACAACAATAACCATTACCATGAAAAACACTGACTTTGACAAGATTTTGTTCCTCAGGGAAAAGCCGTTGAAAGCATTGTTAATGATCCTGCTGATGCTCTCGGCCATACGAGTGCAGTCGCAGGATTCCACCAGGATGTCAAGTGCCTTATTTCCAACTTTCGGTGTAGGATTTGGATTTTTCTATCCGTCTGATGTGAATCAATATATCCAGGATGAAATGAACACGCTTGGGTACATAGAAGAGTACAACACGGATCTTTATATGTATTTTGAGATCAGAGGCGGACTTACTTATCGAATAAAAAGTGTTGATTTCAGCACGATCATCGAATATGATATTGCGCCCAAATGGATTATGGTATCCGGTGGAGGAGATGATCTGACTTACTACTACAGCAGAATTGCACCCACAATTATGGTCAATTATTACATACCGGTTGGTGCGGGCAGAAATGCCTTTTTCCTGGGTGGGGGAGTGAATTACAGTTTTATGAAATTCGAGGACTTTAATGCATCGAATCCGGGATTCAAACTGCAGGCAGGGTTCAACCTGCAATTTGGAGGGTTTAACCTGCAGCCCTTCGGTGCTTTCAATTACGCGACAGCAACCGATTCATCCGATCCGTTCTGGGGAGACTTCGTTTTAAGCTACGTATCAGGACAGATCGGGGTAAACTTTTCCTTCCATCCTGCGATTAAATACAAATAATTTATATTTGCAGCTCCAAAACCCGACGTTGCAACGCATAGTGTTTATAATATTTTTGACCGAAAAAGGGAGCTAGGCAGTGATGAACTGGTGTGTCGTAATTCCCACCTATAACAATGAAAAAACTCTGGAGCAGGTTTTACAGGATGTTATACTGTTGACCGGAAACATCATTGTTGTGGATGATGGGTCAACTGACAGTACCAGTAAAATCCTGAAGCTGCACCAGGGGATTAAAATGATTCGCCTTCCTCGGAATATGGGGAAAGGGTATGCCCTCAGGAAAGGATTTGAAGCAGCCCTCCGGCAAGGATACACGCATGCCATAACCCTGGATTCTGACGGACAGCATTATGCATCTGATATTGTTAATTTTATCAGGAAAGCTGCTGAATGTCCCGATACCCTGATTGTGGGAAGCCGCACGCTTCCCGAGGATAATATGAAACGGGGCAGCAGTTTTGCAAACCGGTTTTCCAATTACTGGTTCAGTTTTATTGCTGGGGTCAGCCTGCCGGACACACAATCGGGATTCCGGCTTTATCCCCTCCTCATGCTCGGGAATATGCACTTTATTACCAGGAAGTACGAATTTGAACTTGAGGTCCTTTACAGGGCTGCCTGGAAAGATATTCCATTGACCAGCATCCCCATACGGGTTTTTTACCCGTCGCGTGAAGAGCGTGTAAGCCATTTCAGGCCATTCAGGGATTTCTTCAGGATCAGCCTGCTGAATGCAGTTTGTGTTTTCATCGTCCTGTTGTATGTTAAACCTTTCTCCTTCCTCCGTTATTTGAAAAAAGAACGTATTGCGGGATTCATAAGAAAGCAGGTCATGCAGACCGCTGATTCATCCTCCAAAACCATATTTTCAGTGATGCTTGGCATATTCATGGGTATAATTCCAATCTGGGGTTACCAGTTGATCACAGCTCTTGCCATGGCCTATTTGCTGAAGCTGAACAAGTTCATCGTGGCAGTGGCCGCCAATATCAGCATACCCCCCATGATACCACTTATCCTGTATCTGAGTTATATCACCGGGGGATATGTATTATCCGTTGATAACCATTTGGCCTTCAGTAATGATATTTCACTGGCCTGGGTGAAGAACAACCTCCTGCAATATGTTGTAGGCAGTGCGGTTTTTGCTGTTATTGCTTCGGTATTCTCCGGCCTGCTAACCTTTCTATTGCTGAAAGTGTTCCGGAGAAAGCCGGCCATTATCGGATAGTCTATGGATACGTTTTTTTTATATCTCTACAAAACATTCAGGAAAAGAAGGCTGCGACTGTTCATCCTGGTCACTATGGTAATGGGATTGGCAGCTTTCCTGGCTTCTCGGATCCGGCTGGAGGAAGATATCGGCAGGATGATCTCAGGAAACGGGGATCAGGCATTAGTAAACCAGGTGGTGGAGCATTCCGGATTTCTCGATAAGATCATAGTTACTATTTCTTCCGCCGATACCTCGCATCCGCTGACACCGGAAGAATTAATACAGGTGGGAGATCAATTTGCGGATACCCTGCATTTGGATTCATGGGCGCCGTTTGTCAAGGCATTGACCTATAAAATATCCGATACGATCGCTGAATCCCTGTTCCAACTGGTATACCAGAATCTGCCCCTCTTTCTCGAAGAGCGCGATTATGCAAGGCTTGACTCCATGACCAAACCGGAGAGCATTCAAAGGGCCCTGGAAAATAATTACAAAAACCTGCTGTCTCCAGCCAGTTTTACAATTAAGCAAATGATTATCCGCGATCCGGTCGGCATTGGCACCATGGTGCTCCGACGGATGAGCTCTTTCCAGAACGATGAAAACTATACAATCATTAACGGCTGCATTTTCTCACGCGATAAGCAGCATCTGATGATGTTTATAACCCCTGTTCATTCTTCCAATGCAACATCGAAAAATGCTTTGCTTGCAAGCAAGCTGGAACAGGCTTCAGCAGCAATTTCGTCTTCAGCCGGGGGAAGCACAATAATTGAATACTTTGGTTCGGCCCTGGTGGCTGTAGGTAATGCTGAACGCTTAAAAAAAGACATCCGGCTTACGCTTACCATTACCATCATACTGCTCACCCTGATTATAACCTTTTCAGTAAAGAAAAAGAGATTATTTCCCTTTATATTTCTTCCGGCAGTTTTTGGGGGACTTGTGGCATTGGCTGTGATTTACCTGTTCCAGGGCAAGGTATCCGTGATCTCACTCAGTATCGGGACCGTGATCATGGCAATAACCGTGGATTACGCACTTCATATCACCACCCATTACAAACATAAGCATTCCATAATCGATACGATTAAAGATGTTTCCTTCCCAATCATTGTTTGTGGTTTTGCCACTGCCTTTGAATTCCTGACATTGGTTTTTGTGTCATCTGAATCGTTGCATGAGCTGGGTATCCTTGCGGCGGTCAGTGTGCTTACAGCAGCTTTCTTCACCATGGTGGTGCTGCCACATATCCTTGATGCTACCCACCGTGAGGCCGATGAAACCGAGGAAAAAAATTTTCTGGAGATGTTGCTGGACAAAGTCACCCGGTATAGCTTTCATAAGAACAGGTTGCTTCTGTTTTTTATGGTGATAGTGACCCTGGTGAGCCTTTACTATTTTAAAAGGGTTGGTTTTGAAACCGACATGATGAAGATGAATTACATGTCGGAATCCTTAACCCATGCTGAAGAGAATCTGAACCGGATCAACAATGCCAAACTGAATTCCATCTATGTGGTGGCTTACGGTACCAACCTGCAGCAGGCACTTATCAGCAATGAAAGTGTATTGAAGAATTCCGATATGCTGAAAAGTACCGGATTCATTAAAAGCTATTCCTCACCCAGTTCCCTGTTAATGTCTGATTCCCTGCAACTTCAGAAGATCCGGCGTTGGAATGCCTTCTGGGAAAATGATAAAAAGCTGACTTTTCTTAAATTGCTTGATGAAAAGGCTGTTAATACGGGATTCAGGAAGGGATCCTTTGGGGAATTCTCGGAAATCATAAACAAAGAATTCCTCCCGGCCGATTCTTCGGTCTTTAAAACACTGGAATCAATATTTTTTGTTGACAATATATCAGTCTCACCCGGTATGGCCTCTTTGGTAACGGTTCTTAAGGTGGAAACACGAAACAAAGAACGGGTCACAGCGAGTTATGATCACCTGGGCGGTGTTGTAGTGATTGATCGCAAATCCGTGCTGTCAAAAATTATTAATACCCTGGGTGAGGATTTTAATTTTATCGCCAATGTCAGTCTGTTGCTGATTCTGGCTGTCCTGATTGTAGCTTTTGGGCGCATCGAACTGGGAGTGATCACCTTTATCCCCATATTCCTGAGCTGGATCTGGACGCTCGGATTCATGGGGATATTCGGAATTAAGTTCAATATTTTCAATATCATCATCTCCTCCTTCATCACTGGTTTGGGCATTGATTACAGTATCTATATCATGCAGGGACTGGTTCAGGGCTATAAAACCGATAACACCAACCTGCTGTCCTACAAAACCTGCATCCTTATTTCGGTGATGATCTCAATCTCCGGTACCGGAGTACTGATCCTGGCCAAACACCCTGCACTGAATTCGATAGCGCTGATATCTATTGTTGGATTACTTTCCGTGGTGCTTATTTCCTATACTTTTGAGCCCATATTTTTCTACTATCTGGTAAAAAAAAGAAATCAGAAACGGCTTTTACCGGTAACCTTATCTGATCTGGTGCTCACCATCATCGTGTTTTCAATATTCATAGGCGGGTGCATCCTGATGAACCTTATGCTGGTTCTGGTGATGCTGCTTCCCGTTTCTTCCGGCAGAAAAAAGCTGATCATGCATCATGGGATTGTATTCTGGTGTAAACTGCCTGTTTATTCCATGCTTCATATTAAGAAGAAGGTGGTGAACCTCAGTGGGGAGGATTTCAGCAAACCGGCGATCATCCTCAGCAATCATCAGTCCCATATTGATTTGCTGTTGCTCCTGATGCTGCATCCGAAGGTGATCGTGCTGACCAACAAATGGGTTTGGAACAACCCGGTATACGCCCTGGTAATCAGATACCTCGATTATTACCCTGTAACCGGTGGTTATGAAGAGCTTGCTGATAAACTGAAGGTTAAGAAAGAACAGGGCTATTCCATTCTGATCTTTCCGGAAGGTAGTCGCTCACCCGATTCCAGCATAACACGGTTCCATAAGGGGGCCTTCCTGATGGCTGAGAAGCTGGGTCTTGAATTGCTGCCTGTTTTTATCCACGGCGCAGGCGACTGCATGAACAAAGGCGAAAACCACCTCCGGGGCGGTTCCATTACAATAAAGATATATCCCCGGATAAAACCCGGCGATCAGGCTTATGGTAGTGATTATCACGAGATGACCCGTTCCATGTTGTCCTTCTACCGAACAGAATACCAGAAAATCAAAGAAGAGCTCGAAACGACTACCTATTTCAGGAAAAAGCTAATCCGCAACTATATTTACAAAGGGCCGGTATTGGAATGGTATACACGCATCAAACTTGCACTGGAGGGCAATTATGAACTCATCAGCAGTCTGGTGCCCCGTGATGCACGGGTAGTGGATATCGGTTGTGGCTATGGGTATCTTTCCTATCTCCTGGGTTTTGTTTCTCCCCGGCGCAGCATCCTGGGAATTGATTATGATGCCGATAAGATTGAGATAGCCAACCATTGCATTTCAAAAAGCGACCGGATTGACTTTATTGCTGCAGACGCCGCAGATTATGCATTTCAAAGGGCGGATGTATTTATTCTGAGTGATGTTTTGCATTACCTGCCATACCGCAAACAGGAGGTTCTGCTAGAAAAATGCATTGCGCAGCTGAATCCCGGCGGAAAGATCCTTATCCGTGATGCCGATCATGATCTTGGAAAGCGTCACCGTGGTACCCGGTATACCGAATACTTTTCTACACGATCTGGTTTTAACAAATCTGATCAGAACAGGCTTTTCTTTTTCTCCGGCAGGGCAATCGAGGAAATTGCTTCCAGACACGACCTTTGTATTGAAAGAATTGACAACACCAGGTTTACTTCGAACGTACTGTTTGTATTAAAAAAGTAGACTTAAATGCATTATCTTAGTTCAGGTTTTATGCTGCACAGTTTCTCGGACAGGGTTTGTGGCATCAGCCGTAAGAAATTGAAAATATTATACTGAGATTCAATAACCTAACATAAATAGAAAATGAGAAAAACAGTTGTTGTTGCATGGATTGCACTCTTTTGTGCCGGGATTGGCCTTCAAGCCCAGAAAATAGAGGTGAAGAGCGGTTCCTTTGATTTTCTGAAGGGAGAGAAGATCCTTTTAGTACAGTATGATTACGGCAATATGTCCGTTGGCAAATATGACAAGGAGGCTGATTATATCGACCAGAAGGTTGCTGAAGGCAATGATGCCGAACCTGGCAAAGGGGACAAATGGAAGAAAGACTGGTTTGACAAACGTTCGGCTGCGTATGAACCCAGTTTTGAGGAGCTGTTTAACAAATACATGGAGAAAAAAGGACTTTCCTGCAGTAAAGACAATAAGGATGCTACTTACATCATTAACGTTCATACTGTTTTTACTGATGTTGGGTACTATGTTGGCGTATCCGCCAAACCATCCTACATCAGTGCGGAAATTACCTTCATCAAAGCCTCCTCTGGTGAAAAAATGGCTGTTTTGTTTGCTGAAAAATGTCCCGGTATGGGCGGAATCAAAGAAGCCTATGCCAAGTTGGGCAAATCACTGGCAGCTTTTCTGGAGAAGAAGATTTAGATATCCAGATCCTTTGCAGATAACTTAATCAGATTTATCCTGGGGAAGCGCCCGATGACATAGGTTTGCGCCAGGATAACCAGACCTTGTTCCTGGGTAAAATCGAGACTGACCAGATTTATTGGATATTTTTCATTGATGAATTTCACTTTTTGAAGGACACCGTCAGTTGCCCCGTAAAAGTACAGTGCCAACTGATTGGTGCGGGTTTGGCTGGCATAAACAATCACATCTTCTCCATTGATGATTTCATGAAGGCATCTTACTGATGCATCCGGGGACAGTTCAGGCATTGAGAAGTCAGTAAAATCGGTAACACTTTGTATTGCTGTAGGATCGAGTGTGACAAAAGGATTTACAAAGTTATCACCCGAATAATATCGCGACAAGGCAAAGCGATTTCCTTCAATGTTCACCGCAGCACTTATCGCAGCGTCATCCTGATAGGTGTAAAGTGTTCCGGTATGAATAGCTCCCATGGCATCAACAAAGAGAAGCGTCATGGTGTAATTATAAAAGCAGTTGACAAAATAGTGGGTGATTTGGGGATTGCCCATCTGCCCGATAAAAAACGGGAATTGGAGGCCTGTTTTCGACAGGTGCGTTTCAATTTGGTGCTTTACATCCTCAATAATAGCGAATTCAAGCGACCATTGCTCATCAAAAGCATTGTCAAACTTGGATAATATGGATACACGTCGTTGCCGGTCGAAATTCAGCAGAAGAATATCATCATTGGAATCTTTTGTGCTATAAAGTGGATACTGAAGGGTCATGGCCTTGAATTCCGATACCTCACCTGTTTGGGGATTTACCCGCAGCACTCTTGTTTCCTGATTTACCGCATCCATGCATACAAAGTAATAATCACTGCCCATAGGGTTGAGAGAGGGAACGGCACTGCTATAGGCTTTGTCAACCCAGGTTTCCCAAATTTTTTCACCGGCCCTGCCTGTCTTCATCACATGGATCAATGGAAAAACAGATAAAGTAGTATCCGTATATACCGAAAGTATCATAAAGCCACCGTCGGCAGTTTCTTCAAGATCAACTGGATAGAAGGCCATATTCATATCCTGATGATCATAAATCTTTGAATAGGCAGCAGATGGATCTGCATTACTTTTCTTAACATCACAGGAACTCGAGCCCAACACCATTAGGGTAAAAGCCATAAACCAACAACTATATTTTGCAGTCAAAGACATGATTATTAGCGTTTTCTTTTGAAAGTAATACATTCAACAGCTTTGCCAGCCTGATTCTTACCGGTATTGAACAGGATACCAAGGGTAATGTTCACTGCACTGAGTCTGATATCGTCCTGAACATCATACATACCGGAGGTAATTGACGGGTTCGAATAACGCTGGGATTCATCAACAATATTGTTCAGACCAAAGCTGAAATCAGCACTGAGCATAAGGTTTGCCGGCCCAACCGAATACAAGAATCCAAATCCCGCTGCCACGGCAAACCGGCTGTGAATGTAGGAATCTGTATTGTTGCTGATCACTGTGCTGCTCTCAATGGGAATAGAAACAGTTCCCTGATTCTGGTTAATGGAATATTCCATTTTTTTGGCTGCTGTTAAACGATATCCATAGGTAAGTCCAAGTGAAACAAAAGGTTTTAAATCCTTGCTGCTTATTTCCTGGCGTATTGTCATCGGAAATTCCAGGTAGTTTATCGTATTGCTATGGTCCGCCGTAAAGGTGATATGATCTGTGGGATCTCCTGCGTTGGTCCAGTCCGCGGATGACGTGTATTTGTAACGGTAGGAAGCCATAGCAGGTTCAAATGAAAGACTGAGTGTCTTTTTCAAATAAACCATGAATACAAAAGCATAATGGTATCCGAGGTTAACAAAAAGGGGTGAGTAATCTTTATTATAAGCAACTTCGGGATCATTGCCTTGGATCACCTCGAAATGGTCCATCACTATGGGCTGAGCGAAATTTATGCCTCCCCTGATGCCTATGATAAGGTTTATATTGCTCAGGGAACCATTCCCTGAAACCAATGACGTTCTGATTTTTTCCGCCATTCCGGAATGTGCCTCATGTCCAGTAACCAAAAAAATGGCAAAACAAAGTAACAGCCTTAACTTCATAACCTAATAACGGATGAATGCTCTTTATTAATATATAAAGATAGGTAAAGCTGTGAATTTTAGTATTTGATGTATATCTTCATAATTTAGCGGCATATTAACTTAAAATTGAAATTCATGGAATTACACAACATTACGTATTTTGACTTCCTTATACTGCCTATATTCATTTTCTGTTTGAGGATCTGTGATGTGACGCTGGATACCATGCGGATCATATTCATGACAAAAGGATTCAAGAGACTTGCGCCGATTATCGGTTTTTTTGAAGTGCTGATCTGGATCGTAGCCATAACCCGGATCATGCAGAACCTGAACAGCTGGGTTTGTTATGTGGCTTATGCCGGTGGATTTGCAACAGGCAATTATGTGGGTATGCTCCTTGATGAGAAGCTGGCCATCGGTCATGAACTCATCCGGGTCATCACCAGGCCGGACTCCGGGGATCTTGCCGATGCTTTGAGAAATGCGGGATTTGGGGTTACATCCGTAAAAGCATCAGGCATGCAGGGGGAAGTAGGGATCTTATTTGTGGTCGTAAACCGGAAAAATCAGAAACAAGCCATTGGCATTATTCAGCAATACAATCCCAATGCTTTCTTCACAGTGGAGAACATTCATTTTGTAAACCGGCCTGTAGACAAGAATATTTTAGCTGATGCTTCAGGAAACAGGATTTTTCCCTTTGTCAGGCATTGAAGAAAAACAGGAATACTCAGGTAAACAAAATGTAGATTCCCAGTCCGATCATCAGCACGCCTGAAAAGATATACAGGATACGAAGTACCCTGGTGTTCAGGAATCTGCTCAACCGGAATGCGAAGTAGGCTTTTAACCAATCGGTAAGTGCCACAACACTCAGTGCAGAACCATAGTACACAAGGGTTTCGCGACCGGAGAGCCTGAACTTCGAAAGGATGATGGCCATTGAGCCCAACCAGAAAATGACCACAGAAGGATTCAGGAGGTTAATGAAAAATCCGTTCATGAATAAGCGGGCATATGGCTTTTTTTTAACCGGAGCTGCTTCCTCCCGCTTTCTTGTGAGGATGTAACTGATACCGAAACCCATGAATACTATTCCTCCTGCAATATTGAAATAGGTATTATGGACCAGGGTTTTATTGATCCAGGACGTAAAGAAATATACAGCCGTGATGATAGCGGCATCACATAACAATACTCCGGCGTCAAACCAGAGCGCCGCCTTGAATCCGCGGGTCATGCTGGTTTCCATGAGCATAAAAAACGTAGCGCCCACAAAAATGCTCAGGAAGAATCCTGTAAGTATTCCCTCGAGAATGATGTCCATCTTAATGCATGTACTGTTTTACAAACTCATCCCATTCGTGGTAATGGCTGCCAATGACACGGGGGAATTTATGCTGCCCGCCTTCTTTCCCTTTCAGCTTCATCCAGTCGTAAAAGACTTTAACGGGGATAACCTCAATTAAAATATCTTCCAGGGCAGCTTTACGTTCAACTGCGTAATCGTCATTCAACCGGGCAAGTGTTTGGTCAAGCAATTGTTTCAGTGTGGCTGTATCAGTAAAAGGTTCTTCAGTGCCGATATACCATTTATGTGCAAAAAGCCTTTTATGTGGAATCCCTGCAACCGTAAATTCCCGGATACTGATGTTGAGTTTTTCAGAAACTTCACTGATGGCCCTGGTCATGTTGTCAACACTCAGGTGCTCACCGCAAAGGCTGAGAAAATGCTTGGTGCGCCCGGTAATAACAATTTCAAAATCCCTGACCGAGGTGAACCGCACCGTATCTCCAATCAGATACCGCCATGCGCCGGCGTTAGTGCTGATCAGAATGGCATAGTCTTCCTGCTCATTCACCTGGTCGATCAGGAGTGTTTGCGGATTGTCGAGCAGGGTTCCCTCAGCGTTAAAGTTGTTCGCATTGAACGGAATGAATTCAAAGAAGATCCCATTATCAAGAACGAGCTGCATCGGATGGTCCCTGTTGCGCTGGTAGGCCAGAAAACCTTCAGAGGCCAGGTAGGTTTCGAGATAGAAAACCTCTTTCCCCATGAGCTTTTCAAAACTTTTTCTGTAAGGCGCGAAATTTACTCCTCCAAAGGTATATACTCTGAAATTTGGCCACAGGTCATGGATGGTCGAAAGCTTATAATGTTCGATAATACTTTCCAGCATAATCTGCACCCAGGCCGGCACACCTGATATGCCCCCGATATCCCAATCAGGGGCTTTCTTTACAATCTTTTCCAGTTTGGTATTCCAGTCTCTTTCCTTGGCGATGACGCCGGGTTTGTAAAAAGAACCAAACCAGAAGGGCAGGCGACCAGCCAGAATACCGCTTAGATCACCTTCAAAATATTTTTCCATTTTTACCAGAGTAGTGCTGCCGCCCAACATTAAAACACTTTTTTCGAAGTAATACGGCGGAAGGTCCAGTTCGGCAAGTGACAGGAATTGTCTGATTCCGGTACGCCGGATGGATTTGAGCATATCACGGGTAAGTGGTACCCGCTTACTGGCATCATTGGAAGTGCCGGAAGTAAGCCCAAAATACTTTACCTTTCCGGGCCAGGTTATATTGGCTTTACCTTCCAGGAGTTTATGCCAGTATTGTTCAAATAAGCTTTCATACTCGTAAACCGGTACCTGATGTTGAAAACGATTCACCAGCTCACCCGACTGGAGAATGTCATCAAACCCATATGCATGGCCAAACTCGGTATTCCTGGCTTTATACAGAAGTTTTTGCAGGGTTTCCTTCTGTAAACCAAAATTGATGTGCTTCTTTTCGAGATTGCTTTTTTTCTTTTTAATTACCTCGTGCAGGATCGTACCTACAATTGCCATACTGGTTACTGTTTTTTTATTAAACGATCCAAAAGTATAAAAAAAATGCCAAGCAAAACAATGCGGCTTATTGATGAAATTGGCTGAACACGTGCACGGTTTTTTCACCTGCCGCTATCGCTACCGGTAAAACGTTCTTTCTCAGCGGAAGCGGACAGGTCGCATAAGGTGTAAAGGCGCAAGGAGGATTGTAGGCTCTATTAAAATCAATGATTACGTGGTTATCAGCGTCTGGAGCATCTGTATAAAGAAATCTTCCGGCTGGATAGGTTTCGGAACCGTTTGTGGCATCACCAAATACAAGAAAGAAACCATTCTCAGCAATAAAAGGATACAGGATGAGGTTCTTTCCACCGGCATGGAAATGTAATTCCCCTGGAACCATGTTTTCTTCCTCTGAGCCTATGATGGTTTGCACCTGGTGTTTTTCAGGTTTCGCGTAGGGTTTGAATTCTGCAGTGATCCTCCAGCGAATATTTGTTTCAAAACAAGGTATGACAGTAAGGCTGTCAATCAAGGGATTATCAAAATCCCGTAATCGGACGCCATACCGGTCACCTCTTTTGATAATAAACCAGGCCAATGAATCCACCATCATAACATCGGGTGTTCCCGAAGCATCGTTCCTGAGTTTTACATGGGCTGAGGGTACGCCGCCGATCAACACAGGCACTGAGGTGGATAGGAGGTAAATACTGTCTCCCTTTCTTTCGATCACCCCTATGAATGCTGGTGCCCGTTTGGGAAATACAAGGCTGTTGGAGGAATCTGATCCAATGGTGTTCAATCCTTCCTGCAGCCAATACAGACCAGCCAGGTTGAGCCAGCCGTCCCTTGCTTTCAGACTGCTGATTCTTTTGGACCGCCAGGCTTCTATTTCAGTACGGTAGTTCTCCGGCTGTGCCGGTTTTTGGTTACATCCCGCTAACAGCGCTGTTCCCGCAATTATAACCAGCCAGAATTCAACTATGTTCTTACACATCACTCATTCTTCATTATTTGGAAAACTGGGATCCCATCCATCCATGTTGCTAAAACCCTGGTTTTTGGAATATCTTTTTCTTCAGCGTTCATGATATCCTGGTCCAAAACTACGAAATCGGCCAGTTTTCCTTGTTCCAGACTGCCTTTTTTATTTTCTTCAAAACAGGCTTTTGCTGCCCAAATGGTCATGGCGCGCAGTGCTTCTTCGCGACTGAGGGCCTCTCCCTTCATGAAACCTTCAGGAGGCTTTCCACTGAGGTCTTTCCGGGCAACTGCAGCATAAAAACCATAAACCGGATTGATCGATTCAACCGGGAAATCGCTGCCATTGGCCAGCCACCCATTTTGAGCCAGTAAAGTTTTATAAGCATAGGCCGTTTTAAGCCGTTCCTGACCAAGCCGGTCTCCTGCCCAATACATATCCGAAGTAGCATGTGTGGCCTGTACACTTGGGATTATACCGTAAACAGCGAACAATGGAAAGTCATCAGGTTGTATTACCTGCGAGTGCTCGATGCGCCAGCGCAGATCGTTATTCTCGGGAAGGAACCTGCTGTAAATATCCAGCATGAGTCTCACTGCCGAATCCCCAATACAATGGGTGTTCACCTGATAACCATTCTCAAAGGCACGTTTGCAGGTATTGACAAGAAAATCTGTAGAACTCACCTGGAGGCCGCGGTTTTTGGGATCATCGCTATAGGGACTGATCAGCAGCGCTCCTCGTGACCCCAATGCGCCATCTGCAAAAAGCTTAACCGACCGGACGCTCAACCTGTCAGTCCGGTAATGGCCTTTGGACATAAAATACTCCAGGTTCTCCCGATTGGGATTCAGCATGGCATAGATGCGCAACTTCATTTGGCCTGTCTGTTGCAGCGAATCCATCAGCAGTACCATTTCTTTTTCCAGTCCGGCATCACCAACCATAGTAAGTCCGACCGCCAAACAGTTTTTTTCCGCTGCCTGCATAGCCAGGAACTGATCTCCGTGTCCGGTGACCGGTATATGTTTTTCCACAAGCGCCATGGCATTGTCGAGAAAAATACCTGTGTATCCGCGATTGTCGGAAAGGATTTCACCGCCTTTAACGTTTTGTCCGGTTTTGATATCAGTGAGGGAGAGGGCAGCAGAATTCACCCAGGCGGCATGTCCGTCAATCCGGGTCAAATACACTGGTGTATCTGGGAAAGCCTCATCTAGCATATACTTGTCGGGGAACTTTTTATTCTCCCAGTCATTCTGATCCCAGCCTCTTCCCAGGATCCATGCTGCAGGATAAGCCTCCTTGTGTTTTTTCAACCGGGCAATTACGTCCTCGACAGATGTAGTGCCTGTAAGATCAGCCTGACGAAGATTCATCGCGTAACCAAAAAAATGTCCATGGGGATCGATGAATCCAGGGTATACAGGCTTTCCTTGGAGATCGATCTCCCGTGAAATGGTATACTTTTCGCGCAGTTTGGTCGCGTTCCCTACAGCAACAATACTGCCACCCGAAATCACCATGGCATCGGCAATTTCAAAGGCATCATTCACGGTATAAATAACACCGTTGCTCAGCATGAGATTATCGGCATCTTTCCGGCATCCAATGCTCATAGTCATAATCATTATACAATAAAGTCGCAGCCACATGATTCAGTTAAAAACTAAAAATTAATAACGAAAAATTAAAAACTAAAAGTCTACTATGAAAAGTTAACCAAAATCTTCGCTCTTCCATCTGCCTTCACTTAAAGCTACGGCGGACAAGTCTTCCATTTTGAATCTTGATTCTTGAATCTTGAATCTTGAATCAACCTGCCATGAAGAACTGTTGCTGTTTTAATCACCCAGCTCTCCCTTCTGAACCGAGAAAATTTCTTCAATGGTTGTATCATAGCGCTGGGCCAGGAATTTCCGTTTCAGTTTAAGGGTAGGGGAAAGTTCGCCGGTAACAGGGGTCCATTCTTCCTGTACCAGGCGGAATCGTTTGATTTGTTCAGTCTGTCCCAGCAGCTTATTCATTTCATTAACCACTCGTTGATACCTGGATACTACTTTGGGATTCTGAATGAGTTCTGCATTGTCGCGAAAATCAATTTCATGCCGCATGGCCCAGTTGTGAAGGAAATTGAAATCAGGAGAAATGATGGCACTTGCAAATTTCTGGTTTTCGCCGATCACCATTACCTGCTCGATGAATACGGATTCCTTGAGCTTGTTCTCAATTACCTGCGGAGCAATGTACTTGCCATTGGATAATTTGAACATTTCCTTTTTCCGGTCGGTGATCTTCAGGTATCTTTCTTCGGTAATCACACCAATATCCCCGGTATGGAGCCAACCTTCTTCATCAATTACTTCACGGGTAAATTCAGGTTCTTTGTAATAACCCATCATAACATTGGGCCCTTTGCAGAGAATCTCGCCATCTTCAGCAATTTTGATTTCCACACCCGGAATAGCGGGCCCAACAGTTCCCACGCGGATATCACCGGTTCGCGGAAGTCTGTTGGCAGAAATAACCGGGGATGATTCAGTCATGCCATATCCCTCAACAACGGGAAGGCCGGCAGCGTTGAATATGATGCAAAGGCGCGGCTGGAGGGCGGCACCGCCGGCTACGATCAACTGAACCTTTCCGCCGAGGGCCTCACGCCATTTGGTGAAAACCAGGCGATCGGCTACCTTCAACAATAGTTTATAAAAGAACCCGTTGGTATCGGGAATTTTATACTTCATGCCCAGATTAACGGCCCAGAAAAAAATCTGTTTCTTGATGCCGTGAAGGTCTCTTCCCTTCTGGATAATCTTATCATAAGTCCTTTCCAGCAGCCGGGGCACTGTTATGAAAAGATGAGGCTGCACCTCCCGCAGGTTTTCGGATATCGTACCCATGCTTTCAGCATAATAAATGCTAAGCCCGACGCTTTGAAAATAATAGTTGATGGTCCGTTCAAATACATGACTGATCGGCAGAAAGCTCAGGGTGCGGTGGGTGTGATTAAAATCGTAGACCTCTGAAATCGACCGGACATTGCTCATTATATTAGCGTGGGAAAGCATAACGCCTTTTGGATTGCCTGTTGTACCGGAAGTATAGATGAGGGTGACAAGATCACCGGCACTGATCTCATTCTTTGTTTTATTATAGAGATCGCGGATCTTTTCACTGTTCCGTTGTCCCTGCTCCAGGATTTCTTTCCAGTTCCGGACCGAATCGATACTGTTATAGGAGTAAATTCCCTTTACTGAAGAGATCTTTGAAACGATCGGACTTATCTTATCATACAGCGATTTATCGGAAACGATCACCAGTTTGGGCTCACAGTTGTTCAGGATATAAGTATAATCGTCTTCACTGATGGTGGGATAGACAGGGACATGCACAATGCCAACCTGACTGAGTGCCATATCCATAATATTCCATTCGGGTCGGTTATTGGAGATGGTAACTACCAGATCTCCTTTCTGCAATCCGAGCGCCAATAGGCCAAAACTGGTTTTTTCGGCCATATCGGTATATTCCTTTACGGAATACTTAAACCAGGTGCCTTTTTCCTTTCCGGCAAGCATGTCGGATTTATCCGGACATAATTCCAGAAGGTTATCAAGGATGTCAAAAGTTCTGATAAGTTTCATCGGAGAATAGTATTGGTTGCCAAATATAATTATTATGAACATACCATTTATGCGTTATTCCTTGAACTATATCATTTTTTAGCTGTGCTCTTTGTCCTACCTTTTGAAATTATAAATTATGCCGATTGATATGAGTAAACTGGCTGTAGTGGCATTGGGCGGTAATGCCCTGCAACGCGACAATCAAAGGGGGACCATTGAGGAGCAGGAGAAGAATGTATTCAAAACACTTGAGAATCTTGTATTCCTGCTTAAGGACGATTATAATCTTGTAATTACCCACGGTAATGGTCCGCAGGTTGGTGACCTGCTGCAGCGCAATGATGCGGGCGAACAGGTTTACGGCATTCCCCAGATGCCGCTGGATATTTGTGTGGCAGGGACCCAGGGTGAAATTGGCTATATGATTGAGCGTATATTGCGTAATGCGCTGACCAAGCATGGTATCGGTAAAAACGTGGTAAGTCTGATCTCGCAGGTGGTCGTTGATCGAAAGGGCAAATCTTTCCACAATCTCGTAAAAAGGGTGGGACGCACCTATCCCGAAGACATGGCCAGGAAGCTCGAAAAGGAGAAGAACTGGGTTTTCAAAGAGGAGATCAAATCAGGAGGAGGCTTTAGGCGCGTAGTGCCCTCTCCGATACCTGTTGATATCCTGAACAGTACCATTATCCGAAACCTGGTGAAGGACGGAAATATTGTTCTGGCTGCCGGAGGGGGAGGGATCCCGGTTTATATCGATGGCCGTGGTAACTACAGGCCGGTGGAAGCAGTGATTGATAAGGACATGGCCTCAGCACTGCTCGCAGTCACCATTAAAGCCGATGAGTTTTATATTCTTACCGATGTGCCTTATGTTTACCTGAACTATAAAAAGCCCGATCAGCAGATAGCTGAGTTTATTACCCGCGATGAGGCGCGCCGGTACCTGAAAATGGGCATGTTTGGAGAAGGCAGCATGGCACCAAAAATGGAGGCAGCGCTATATTTTATTGAAAACGGCGGTAATAAAAGTGTCATTACCGAGGCCACCAAGCTGGAAAATAAAAAATTCGGCTCCCGGATCACCATGTATTAGTGCAAAAAAGGCATTTAAATAAATTCTTTTTCCGTTTTTGTTGAAAACCTGCCGGGAATTAACAACACCTGCTGCCATCCGATCGTTATTTTTGCAGCATGATAAAAACTATTCTGAGAACCGGATTTTTGCTGACAGGTATTTTTATTACCGGGAAGCTTTTGTTGGCGCAATCTTCAGACAGAATGACCCGCACGGACTATTTCGAGGCGTACAAAGACATGGCCATTGACGAAATGCACCGAAGTGGTATTCCGGCAAGCATTACGCTTGCCCAGGGGGCTTTGGAGAGTGGGGATGGCAACAGCAACCTGGCCAGAAGGGCCAACAATCATTTTGGTATAAAATGTCATGAGGACTGGAATGGTAAAAGGATATATCAGGATGATGATGCCAAAGACGAATGCTTCAGAAAATACCCCTCCGTGGAGGATTCCTACCGGGATCATTCTGATTACCTGAAGGCCAAATCACGGTATGCTTTTTTATTTGAGCTTGATATCACCGATTACAAGGGATGGGCAAAAGGCTTAAAAAAGGCCGGCTATGCTACCAGTCCCAGCTATGCCGAATCGTTGATCAGGATAATAGAGGAGTTTGGCCTGCAGCAATACGATCAGATGGGCGCCGCGGCTCATGCTTCCAGAAAAAAGCCGGGCCGGGTCCACACTTCAGATAGTTCACGTTCGGTTTCGTTGCGTAACCGTGTCAGGTATGTTCTGGCAAAACCGGGGGATACTTATGAGTCCCTTACTGTGGAATTTGGTAAGCTGGATTGGGAAATACCAGACTATAACGATGCTCAGGCCGGTGACTCACTGACTCCCGGTGAGGTGGTTTTCTTACAGCCCAAGCGCAACAAAGCCGAAGCAGGCAAAAATGAACACGTTGTGAAAGAGGGAGAAACCATGTTAAGCATTTCCCAGCTTTATGCCATAAAACTTTCCGGGTTGTACAGGATGAATCTTCTCAAACCGGGAACAGAGCCTGAGGCCGGCATTAGCCTTCAATTAAGGAAAGCTTTGAAACGTCCTCCGGCAGCTCTGGAAATGGACATTGCTCCAGAGGGCGGTGAAGAGGAGGAGGAAATCAAGGTGGAATTGGATCCGGATTGAATTATTGAAATAAACAATCGGTGACCTGCGGGAAACCTCGTAAAAACTCAGCAACGCCCATTTGCTTCTTGCCCTCTAACTGTATACTTTCAATATTGATGAATCCGTTCCTGGCAGCGATACTTAAATAGCTCTTACCGTCGCTCTCTACTGCGCCGTATTCCCGGCAATGCGAGCGGTGAATCACAGTGCCGAAAAAGATCTTGGCAGACAGGATTTCCCCTTTAGGTGTGATTACTTCGGTCCAGGCCGCAGGATAAGGGCTAAGTCCCCTGATAAAATTATAGATCTTTTCAGGAGGGTTATCCCAATGAATCCTGCAGTCCTGTCTGAAAATCTTGGGAGCTGTCCTGAGCGGTTCCTGAACATCCATAAGTTGTTGATTTTGCTCAACCACTGTGCCATCCGCAAGTGCCTGAATAGTTTTCACTACCAGTCTGGCTCCAATGGTCATAAGCTTGTCGTGCACCTCTCCAGCGGTCTCTTTTATTCCTATATCGACTGGCTCGGTAAACAATACTGAGCCCTTGTCGATTTCATGATTCAGCAGGAAGGTGGTGACCCCAGTCCGGGTTTCCCCGTTCATGACAGCCCAGTTTATGGGGGCAGCCCCGCGGTATTGAGGAAGCAAAGATGCGTGCAGGTTGAAAGTTCCCAGGCGGGGCATATTCCATACTTCTTCCGGCAACATGCGAAAAGCCACAACCACCTGCAGGTCAGCTTCAAATTTTTTCAGGTTTGCCAGGAATACTGGATCCTTCAGCTTCAGGGGCTGGAGAACCGGCAGGTGATGTTCGGAGGCAAATACCTTTACAGGGGATGGATGGAGCTGCAAACCTCGTCCAGAGGGCTTGTCGGGCGATGTTATAACGCCTTTCACTGGATATCCTGCTTCAAGAATTGCTTTGAGGGATTCAACAGCAAATTCAGGGGTTCCCATGAATACAATTCCGGGAAGTGATGGTTTCATGGTTCTAACTCCCGTTGGTTATCTTAAAGTCTTTGTCCTCGAGGAGTTCTAATAGGTGACCCATTTTATTCTTCTTGGTCTTTAAATAAAAATGGTTATGCTCATTTGCGGGTATGTTCAGGGGGATGTTGTTCACGATGGTAATTCCATAACCTTCAAGTCCTGCTCTTTTAACCGGATTATTGGTAATGAGGTGGATCTTTCCCAGGCCCAGCTCATGCAATATGCTTGCGCCAACGCCATAATCACGTTCGTCTTCTTCAAAACCGAGATCAAGATTGGCTTCTACTGTATCGCGGCCCTTTTCCTGAAGGTTATAAGCTTTGATTTTGTTGAATAATCCAATTCCCCTGCCTTCCTGGTTGAGGTAAAGGATGACCCCCTGTCCGGCTTTTTCAATCATTCTCATGGCTTCATGCAGCTGTGATCCGCAATCGCAACGGTATGATCCAAAGATGTCACCTGTCATGCACGAAGAGTGCACCCTCACCATTACAGGCTCCTCGCGGGTCCAACTTCCCTTGATCAGGGCGAGGTGTTCCAGCCGGTTTGATTTCTGAATAAAGGGAATAACAGTAAAAGTGCCGTATTTTGTAGGGAGTCTGGCTTTTTCACCCTTGATGATCAGGCTTTCCTGCTCGAGAAGATAAGCAATCAGCGCCTTGATGGTAATAATTTTCAGTTTATGTTTTTTGGCTATAGTGATCAGTTCTGGCAAACGGGCCATGGTGCCGTCTTCATTCATGATCTCTACCAGGGCGCCGCCCGCTTTCAGGCCAGCAAGGCGGGTCAGGTCAATTGCAGCTTCTGTGTGTCCCGGCCTGCGAAGAACGCCCTTGGTTTTAGCCTTGAGCGGAAAGATATGTCCGGGCCTGCCCAGGTCTTCGGGTTTGGTTCCCGGATCCACCAGGGCCCGGATGGTTTTAGCCCGGTCGTTGGCAGAAATGCCTGTTGTGCAGCCATGTCCAAGCAGATCCACTGAAACGGTGAAGGGAGTAGCATGAACAGAAGTATTGCTGCGCACCATTAATTCAAGTTCAAGCTGCTCACAACGCTTTTCCGGGATGGGTGCACAAATGAGACCGCGGCCGTAGGTAGCCATAAAATTTACGATTTCAGGGGTTATCAGTTCCGCCGAGCAGATAAAATCACCCTCATTCTCCCGGTCTTCATCATCCACAACAATAACTACCTTTCCGGCTCCAATATCATCAATGGCTTCTGCAATTGTATTCAATTCCAGAAGCATTGTATTTTTAACCCTTTCCGGCATAGCGAAAATTTTCAGAAATAATGCAAAATTACAATTTGTAAACGAATCTCAGGATTCGTCCATGACTAAATAAATACTTTCTGCTTTAATTAGCAATGAAATTCGTCAACTACGCCTGACTTTTTGCCAGTTGACAGTATAATGTCCGGTTATAAACTGAAAGAATCCCAGGAGAATGGCATAATTCATAATGAAGAGGTAATAAGGAACAAAAAATACCCTGAACCTGAGCCTGACATTATGCAATGCTCCGCCCGCCAGAACCAGCAAATAGTAGAGGCACTGCAGGATAAAAAAGACGATATAAGTTTTGCCTATCCCTGGCTTCATCACCAACAGAAAATTCAGCAGGAAAATGAGCGGAAATCCAAATGGTACCAAGGTCCACCGCAGGACTTTATGCGAAAAATACATCAGCGTGATCCTACCGAAGCGAAAAGGATTCAGCAGGCTGGTCATGCGCGTGAGCGCCTGCATGCCTCCGGCAGCTATGCGGGTTTTACGCTTCATCTCTTCCCGGATACTCACTGAGGCAGTTTCTGTTCCCCAGGCTTTCGGGGCATAGCGGATCCGGTATCCCTTTTTCAGAATCTCCATCGACAGGGTGAAGTCATCCAGAAGGGTATCCTCTTTCGGCGGCTGGTATAATTCGCTTCTTACGGCAAAAAGTTCGCCAACAGCACCCATTACTGATCCTGTTTCTGATTCCAGCCTTTTAATCCAGGATTCATAAGCCCAGTAGAGCCCTTCCCCTGCATCAACTGCTTTTTGCATATCCGCACTGCAGATTCGCTTCTCGCCGGTAACACATCCGGTTCTTGCATCGGAGAAAAGCCGCGTGATTTCGCCAAGGGCTTCCGGATTCAATAAGGTATTGGCATCCGTAAAAACCACAAGGGGGGTGCTGATGGTTTTCATGCACCGGTTCATGGCATGGATCTTTCCCTTGCGTTCCGGCTCATGCATAATGGTTATCCCGGGATACTGTTGAAGGAGGTCAACGGTATTGTCGGTGGATCCGTCGGTTACCCATAAAATCTTTAGTTTTTCCCGGGGATAATCCAGCTGGACAGAATTCCTGACTTTAGCTGCCACAAAATCAGCTTCATTAAAGGCAGGAATTAATAAAGTAACTTCTGGCGCGGGTTCCGAAGGCACGGAATCAACCGTTTTGCAGCATAACCTTCTCACGCCGGAGAGCACCAGCAAAAGCAAGGTATATCCGAGATAGGCATACAGAATGACAGCCAGGAATATCCAGAACAGGATTTTCATCATCACGGTATATGCATTTTATAAAAATCCGCAAGGCCGGATGCCAGGTCAATACTATTGAATTTCCTCATGGCGAACTGATGTGCCTGTTGACCAACCTGCAAATAAAAATCGGGGAATTTCATAAGCTTATCAATCTGTTGGAGGAACTCATCCGCCCGGGAGGCCAGGATGATGTCCTTGCCATTCTTAACCGGCAATCCTTCAGCACCCAGGGGTGTGGTGATCACCGGGATGCCCAGGGCCATGGCTTCGATGATCTTCACCCGCATACCGCTACCTGAAAAACAGGGCGCAACCAGAATACCGTGAGCCTTCATGAAACTGGCAGCATTTTCAACCTCTCCATGAAAAACAATACCGGGTTTATGAAGTTGTTCCAGAAGCCGGCCGGGAGCATTCCGGCCCGCAATGTGCATTTTAAGCCCGGGATGGCTGGTCAGCAGACCCGGAAGCACCTTGGAAATGAACCACAGCAGTCCCTCCTGGTTTGGCAACCAGTCCAGGGAACCCAGAAAAAAAACTGAATTCTCATGGTTGGAGGTTAAAGTGACTGTTTCTCCTGAAGGGCCGGGAATGATATCAACACCGGCAGGACAAACGTGGGCGGGCCGGGTATTGCCCATACGGTTGAATTGCTCCAGATCATTGAAGGTTATGGGCACGAGCAGATCATAATGGTTCATAATCCCTGATTCCAGATGCCGGATTCTTTTGGCCAGGGAGTTGAAATACAATTTCCTGTGGGGCTTTCTTTCTGTGCCTGCCAGGTGCCGCCAGATATCACATTCAACATTATGAGCCCTGAAAACAATGAGTCCCCGCGAATGATCCCTGATAACTGGGATATAGGGAGTGAGGTATAAACCTTCCAGCTGGATAATATCAAATGATTGTTCCGAAAGCAACGCTGCCAGCTTATGTTCAAAATCGGAGGATATAAAACGCAGGGCATTATAGGGCTTTTTAGAAAAGAGGAAGTTCTTCAGCATGGCGGGCACGTGAATCGTAGTATCCACTTCAACAGAATGCACCGGCATAAAGCCGGCAAACCGCGACCTGTCTTCGTCAGAAAGAACATGCTTGGGTGTGCACATCGTAAGCACGGTGATTTCATGGCCCAGGCGGCTCAGGGAATTGGCCAGGTTAAACATGGCCAGTGCACCTCCGTCACGAGGTGGATAGGGTGGCTTATGACTAACCTGCAAAATTTTCATCACAAGTAAACTGCTTCAATTTTAAGGGCTGCACTGTTAAGCAGGTTAATCATACCCGAGGATAATTCGATAACCTTCTTCAGTTGCCGCTGTATATGCATTACCCTTATCTTGAGATGCAATAGCCTGATGATCCCAAGGGGAAACAGCACAACCAGGGTCCAGCGCAGCATTTTGTTCCGGAGTGCAGGTTCTGCAATTCTGCCGTCCATCAGTGGGAATTCGGCCAATCGCTTTTGGAAATATGGGATCCTGAACCATTTGCTGAGAATTACCTGATCGATAAAACTGTTATAGTGGATACTGAACTCGATGAGGTAGAAGAGGCTGGTATTATTAAATGCCTTTTGGAACAGAACCGACCACCTGCTGTCTTCTTCAAGAGATTCCAAACATTGCCTGTCCATATCAATGATAACTTTAAATTCGGCCTGTAAGGCTTCCCTTGGAATTTCAACCAATTCAAACCTGCCCGTAATATGAGTCTTCTTTTCAAGCAGAATTCCTTTTTTAAGACCGGTTTTATCCCTCAGCCAGTTCAGGTAAGTGTCGATATTCAGAATAGCGGAATCGTTAGAGGCCTGATAGGTAAGAAATACCCCGGCTATTACCAAAACAAATGAGGAAAGCCACATGCCCAGAAATCCGGACATAACGCTTTCACGTACGAATTTCTCCCCGCTGAGCGAAATGATATAATACAGGATAAAAAGCAGGGTGGAAATAACCGTAGGCATTCCAAGGCCTCCCTTGCGGATAATTGCTCCCAAAGGTGCACCAATGAAAAGAAAAATAAGACAGGCGAAAGAAAGGGTGAATTTCCGGTGCCATTCGATCTCATGTCGCCGCAGGAATTTGGTTTCAAAAACGATATTCGAGGCTGTATTTACCACCATGTACTGGGCCATCGAGGAATAATTCGTGGCGGATTTAATGATGTTGCGTTGTTGCGGAAGCGAGAAAGAATGGTACAGGCTGTCGAAATTGCTGATCGTCAAAATAGTTTTATTTCTGGCAATGGAATCAGGTTTACTGACTGCCGGCTGTCTTCTGACAACCGGTTTGGAAGCTGTTCTGGCAGCCGACAGTTTTTCCCTGATCATTTGTGGTGCTGCATTGTCTTTTGATTCCCAGAAAGTGGGTGTACTGCTGAAATTTTCCGGAATATAAGTATTGGCCGTCTTCTGGTTTAATTTGAATATATTGTTCCGCAGCAGGGTTTTATAGAATTGCGAACTTTTCTCAGTCAGTTCATTTCTAATGGAGTCACTTTGATGGGCCAGCTGCGAAATGTTCAACATCTGATAGGAATTTCTGAAAATGCTCTCATCCGATCGCATCAGTTCGAATCCAGTCATTTCAATAATCGTGCGCTGTTCAGCAAATTTATCAATCTCGAGCGGGTAATAATCGCTGGTTGACCGTTTTCGCCTGCCTTCATTCCTTTCCAAATAGGTATACCCATCCCACAGTGTAATCACCATATACCGCCTGTCGGCGGTCATCTTCATCTGACCGGAATCAGCTGTGGTAACTTTTATGTTTCCTCTATGGGCGGTATGATCATAGATCTTTATGTCATACAGCAAGTTGGTAATGGGGTCTTTCTTCTCAACACGAATGCTATAATTATCCAGTCCGTTGTAAAACACCCCTTCTGTTATCTGCACCTCTGGCCGCTGTTGCCTGACATCATAAAGCAATGATTTCATTTTAAGGTTGGTAACAGGAAGAACATTATTGGCAAAGAAAAAGGCGCCTGCCGAAACCAGGATCACCACGATGATCAGGGGCATCAGTACACGACGCAGCGAGATACCGGATGCTTTGATTGCAGTGAGTTCATAGAACTCCCCCATATTTCCGAAGGACATCAGGGAAGAAAGCAGGATGGCAAGTGGCAGGGCAAGCGGGACCAAACCGGACGAGGCATACATCATCAATTCGCCGATTATTTTAAGCTCCAGACCCTTGCCTACCAACTCATCAATGTAACGCCAGAGGAATTGCATCAGCAACAGGAAAAGAACAATAAAGAAGGTCATGACAAATGGCCCCAGAAAAGATATGATTACCAACCTGTGCAGACGCTTCACAGCAATGCAGAATAAATTATTCTATTAAAACAGTTACAAAGCTATGATATTTTCGGAACCGGTAAAAAGGATTAAAGGCCTATAACATGTTTCAGTTTGGCAATTTGAGAATTCCAAAGTTCAATGGTGCTCTCCTTATCTTCATCTTCCGCGAAATCGGTAATGATCAAGGCAGTATCGCCTGTGAGTTCATCGGTATTGATGCGGAATTCAAACCAGTGTGCCTCAGGTTCTTCCGATTCTATCCATCGGAACCGGATATATTTGTTTTCCTTCTTCTGGATGATTTCAGCTTTTTGTTCAGTTTTTCCCCAGAAGAATGAATACTGATTACCGTTGATGTTCACATTATCGGCGAACCATTCCGACAATCCGCCAGGTGTGCTTAGCCGGGGAAAAAGGACTTTAGTGGAGGAGTTCAGCGTATATTCGAGGAGGATTTTCTTCTTCATCTGAATATTCGGATGTTTTAGATTGGTTTGCTGGTCGTTTCGTCAGGACACTGTTTGGTGCAATATATAAAAAATGTTGGTGCAATACAAACATTATTTGTCAAAGCACCTGCACGACATTCAGCAGCGGTTGTTAGGCCGCCTCTGCGTATTCATGATAGTTGAAATGAGCTTTCAGCAAAAATTCCTCGAATGTCTGGCCGTCTTCCAGAGCATCTTCATCGCCCTTTTCATAGTACCAGTTAATCTGGAGGTCCTGAATACCATTGTTGGAATCGAGTAGTTTCAAAAGGTCGAGCAGGGTCTTTGAGGAAGCACTGTTCATATATTCAAGATTAATTTCAACGATAAGTTTATCCATCTTCAGGTTGTCGGCCCATTCAAAAACCGGCTTATAGAATTTTACCACGTCCTCCGGCAGCGATCGTCCTTTAATCACCAGTTTATTATTCCCTTCAAAGCGGATGGAGGGTGTCGCGCTTGTTTCTAAAAGATTTAAAGTATTCATGATATCCTAGGTTGGTTTTTATTCACTTTAACGTAAAAGGTAAACCCAGGGATTGATTTGTTTGATAAACGCCGGAAAACTATTGATTATATTGTAATATCTGTATATGTTGATGGAAGTTCAGATGAAGGGAGCCGGTCCGGTTATGTCGACAACTGCCTTTCGTCGGCATTGGGGAAAAACCTGAACGAGGCTTTTGGCAGGGATTTCTCAAAAACCTGCCCGTTTATCAGGGCATCCTCGTCATCCTTATCGTAATGCCAGATCACGCTCAAGTGCCCGACGGCTTTGTTGTTATCCAGCGTCTTCAGCAGCAGGAGGAGCTTTTTAGAGGATGAGCTGTTCATATACTCCAGGTCAATATCTACCAGTACTTTATCGGTTTGCAACCCGGCAGCCCATTCGATAAGGGTGGAATAAAAACCGGAAACATCGGCAGGTATTGATCGGCCTTTAATCAATAACCTTCTGTCTTCTCCGAATACCACCGATGGGGTGGTACTGGTGGATTCAAGGTTCAGGTAGTTCATAGACTGCGGGGTATAAATGAATTAAGGGTAGCTTAAGGTGAAATGATCTGTGAATCAGAAAAAATAATGAATCTGTTTGCCATATAACAAATATAGCAACGGGTAGTGTTTTTCGCAAGGGATTAAACCAGAAATAATCAACAACAATCCTTGTACGGGCAATGTATTTTTTTTGTACCTTGTCTTAACATTGGAATGGTCGGGGTCACCAGGTCATTCACAGGTGCAATTCAGAATATGTTATTGTTAAATCTTCACTTATTCAAGCGTTATGAAAACAAAAATCACACCCGGAAAAAAGCTTACCGGAAGAAAGCTTTTACTGTTGAATACCGCCGTTAAGCGCGACGTCTTATTTAAAGCTGCCAGGAATTCATACATTACCCTGGTCCATTTTAACGATTACCTGGTAAATCCTGAGCAGTTGGCCCGGGCATTTGCCGAAAGTGACGGTATCTATTTTGAAGCCTTGCATGTGGCAGTTTTAAACGATACCAAAGAGGAGGAGGTCCGTTACATGAAAAAGGGGATTGCGGAGAAGGAAATCCTGATAACCGAGCCGGAACGGTATGTATATATGATCGGTCGTGCCGGGATTATGGACGACAAGGACCATCAGCGATATAAGTTATCCCGCACCAGAAGGAAGTTTTCAGATGATAAACAGTCATCCTGGGGCATAAAGGCAACACGCCTCTTAGAATCTCCTTACTCCGGCAAGAAGATTAGTATAGCGATTTTGGATACAGGAGTGTTCAAAGATCATGTCGATCTGAAGGGCAGGAAAATCACCACGAAGAAATTTGTAGACGGGGGATCAGCCGGTGATGCAGACGGGCACGGTTCCCATTGTGTGGGGATTGCCTGTGGATATCATGATGAGGCGGGCATGCGGTATGGTGTTGCCTGGCAGTCAAATATATTCTGTGGTAAAGTACTGAATGACCAGGGGGAGGGAACCGACAGCGGAATCTTAGCCGGCATGGAATGGGCCATGAAAAATAAGTGCAGGGTAATCAGCCTTTCCTTAGGTGCAGCCTGTGAGGTGGGTGAGCCTTACTCAAAAATCTATGAAAATGTTGCCCGGAGAGCTATGAAACAGGGCAGCCTCATTGTTGCTGCCGCTGGCAATGAAAGCAACCGTCCTGGTTTGGTTGCTCCAGTGGGACATCCGGCCAATTGTCCCTCCATCCTGGCTGTTGGAGCCATTGACAGCCAGTTGAAAATCGCCGGTTTCTCCTGTGGTGGCCTCAATGGTAACGGGGGGCAGATCGATCTGGTAGCGCCTGGGGTATCCGTTTACAGCATGATCAACAGGCAGCACGGCCACGAAAGATGGGATGGGACCAGCATGGCCACACCTTTTGTGTCGGGGATTGCCGGTTTGTATTTTGAACAACATTCCGGCGCTACTCCAATGGATGTATGGAGCATGCTTACACAAAACGCAAAAAGACTGAAAATCAGCTCAATGGATGGCGGGTCCGGATTGGTGCAGGCGCCACTAGATTAAACTATGAGAAAAACTAATAAACAGAAATTTATTGCCTCCGTAAGCGATGACTATCTGGATCGTATGGAAGAAATCGCCAATGTCCTCCGTTCCAAAGGTTTTGTAGTTCAGGAGATTCTTTGGATATCCGGGGTAATCACGGGTGAATTCAGGGTCACAGACAACCTGGATGACCTTTATGTTGATGGGATTTCATCCATCGAGAAAGAAAGAATTTTAAAAAAGAAATAAGCAAAGCACCATGAAGTTTACCAGGGATGATTATAACCGGCGTATCACTGACCGGGAAGGGAAAATTCCCGAAGATGAGCCCGTTTTCCTCTTGCGGGCACAGGATGTGTATGCACCATCCACCCTGAGGTTTTACGCAAAATTGCTGGAAGACGACGGAAACCTCGAAATGGCAGAGGAATTACGTGTCCATGCCCGGCAGATGGTGGTCTGGCAGAAATCGGTAAGGGTGCATATACCGGATAAGTAAAAAAAATGGGCCGTCAATTGCTGACGGCCCATTTTTTAATAATCAACCCTGAATACTATTTAACCTTAACGACAGTGCCTCTGATCACTCCGTCTTTTGTGGTAATGGTGTACAGGAATGCTGAATAGGGCAATTCGGAAGCATCGAATTCGACCACCCTTACATCGCCCTGCCTGAGGTCTTCATTCAGGAGGTCTTTCTTAACGAGTATGCCGGTCTGGGTGTAGATGTCGATCTTCACATGGGTCTCCTCATTGGCGATCAGCTCAAACTTCGCCCGGGTTTCAAAAGGATTGGGATAAACCAGGACCGAAATGTCGCCCAATTCGTGCAGCCTCAGCTTCCTCCTCGTCCGTTCCTTTGATGACGGTGGCAGGTGCGCTGGTCAGTGTCATCTGGAAGTGAACGGAGGCGTGGCATAGAAGCCGATGAGGATGCGGCACTTGTCGAATCCGCGGTTGATCATGTCCACAGCCACATTCACATCCGAAGGGGTCACTTTGGGCGTGGTAATCTCGCCGCTCAGGACCTTATTGGCCAATTGGTAGAGGTCATTGATGGTGTTCCCGTTCGTCTTCATCCAGTCCAGCACACTCTGCGGGAAGGTGAAATACATGGCAGAGTATGGCACAGCCATAACGGATCCGCATTCGAGAGCACTGGCAGTGACCAGGTATTTGCCGGTAATGGCCAGGGTACCCAGATCCGGATCATTCTTCAGGTTGAAGAACAGCGTCATGGTCTGGCTGAGCAGTACATTGCCGATCTGGCCGTAAGTTAGACTTCTTCGTGGATATCGGTATCAGTGCCCAGTTGCTGGAATGCTGTTCGAAGCAGCCTGGCCTTTGAGGGCGGCCGGTGTACCTGTTCCTGGCAGCAAATTGAATATCAAGTCATCATCAATCTGCGCCCTGTAGAAGGTAAAGGACTTGACAGTAACAGTGACCGAACCGCTCGGATGATTCCGGCAGGTATGAGCACCCTGCAGGATGGTCTTGGCATCGATCATCTGGCCGTTGCCGTTGCAGGCCTTCCCGTTGTCGTTCCCGTAGTAGCCCTGGGTATACGTGCAGTAGCCCTGCTCTGCGCAGCCTTCCATGGTCATAGGTATCCGTAGCGGTGCACCCGTAGATATCGGTTACGGTGACCGTAAAGACGCCCGGGCCGGTTCCGGCGATGAAGCTCGCCGTATAGACGCCATTTACAACCTTTGTGGAAGTAATGGACCATCCCGTTCCGGTGACTGACCATTCGACAGTCAGCGGAGCTGCGCCGGTTGCCGTGGCACTTATTTCATTCGTCTCGAATTCACCACATACAGGTTTCGGGTAGGCAGGGGTGGTGATGTCCACCGTGGGAAGGGCCACCCGGATCACTGTAACCGTTTCCTCTGCAGGATTGCCGCAGGCATCCGTTGCCCTGAAGGTAATCACTGTAGTGCCGATGGGGAAGACATAGGTGCTGAGATCCGTTTCCACACCATTGATGTAGGCCTTCACCGGTACAGTACCCGAGCAGTTGTCGGTGGCGGAGGCGGTAGGAATTACAACCGTTTCGCATGCGCCGTAGGTGTTGCCGGACTGGGTGATGGTGATCACCGGTTTTTCGTTGTCAACCGTCCAGGTGTAGGTGATGCTAACCGGAACCGCGGGCATTGAGACAGGCATCGGTATAGTTAGCCGTCCAGGTCTGGGTATAAACACAGCCCGTGTTGGTCGGTCCTTCGATGGTAACAGTCGGGGTGAATACACCTTCGCAGTTGTCCAGTCCGGTGAAGACCGGAGCAGCAACCGTCGGGTTGCATCCCAGATTATCGCTTTTAGCCGTGGTAGAGATCACCGGTTTTTCGTTGTCAACCGTCCAGGTGTAGGTGATGCTAACCGGAACCGCGGCATTGAGACAGGCATCGGTATAGTTAGCCGTCCAGGTCTGGGTATAAACACAGCCCGTGTTGGTCGGTCCTTCGATGGTAACAGTCGGGGTGAATACACCTTCGCAGTTGTCCAGTCCGGTGAAGACCGGAGCAACAACCGTCGGGTTGCATCCCAGATTATCGCTTTTAGCCGTGGTAGAGATCACGGGTTATTCGTTGTCAACCGTCCAGGTGTAGGTGATGCTAACCGGAACCGCGGCATTGAGACAGGCATCGGTATAGTTAGCCGTCCAGGTCTGGGTGTAAGCACAGCCGGTGTTGGTCGGACCTGCGGTGGTAACAATCGGCGTGAATACACCTTCGCAGTTATCCAGTCCGGTGAAGACCGGAGCTATAACCGTCGGGTTGCAACCAAGATCATCGCTGTGTTAGCCGTGGTGGAGATCACGGGTATTTCGTTGTCTACCGTCCAGGTGTAGGTGATGCTAACCGGAACCGCGACATTGAGACAGGCATCGGTATAGGTAGCCGTCCAGGTCTGGGTATAAGCACAACCGTGTGTGTCGGTCCTGCGATGGTAACAGATAGGGGTGAATACACCTTCGCAGTTGTCCAGTCCGGTGAAGACCGGATCAGTAACCGTCGGGTTGCAACCAAGATCATCGCTGTTAGCCTCCGTACAGATCACGGGTAATTCGAGGTCAACCGTCCAGGTGTAGGTGATGCTAACCGGAACGCGACGGCATTGAGACAGGCATCGGTATAGTTAGCCGTCCAGGTCTGGGTATAAGCACAGCCGTTGTTTGTCGGGCCCGCGGTGGTAACAATCAGGCGTGAATACACCTTCGCAGTTGTCCAGTCCGGTGAAGACCGGATCTGTAACCGTCGGGTTGCATCCCAGATCATCGCTGTTGGCCCCGTGGTGATCACGGGTATTTCGGGGTCAACCGTCCAGGTGTAGGTGATGCTAACCGGAACCGCGACATTGGGACAGGCATCGGTATAGGTAGCCGTCCAGGTCTGGGTATAAGCACAACCGTGTTTGTCGGTCCCGCGATGGTAACAATAGGCGTGAATACACCTCGCAGTTGTCCAGTCCGGTGAAGACCGGAACTACAACCGTCGGGTTGCATCCCAGATCATCGCTGTTGGCCCCGTGGTGATCACGGGTAATTCGTGGTCATCCGTCCAGGTGTAGGTGATGCTAACCGGAACCGCGGCATTGAGACAGGCATCGGTATAGTTAGCCGTCCAGGTCTGGGTATAAGCACAGCCGTTGTGTGTCGGTCCCGCGGTGGTAACAATAGGCGTGAATACACCTTCGCAGTTGTCCAGTCCGGTGAAGACCGGATCTGTACCGTCGGGTTGCAACCAAGATCATCGCTGTTAGCCCCGTGGTGATCACGGGTATTTCGGGGTCTTCCGTCCAGGTGTAGGTGATGCTAACCGGAACCGCGGCATTGAGACAGGCATCGGTATAGTTAGCCGTCCAGGTCTGCGTATAAGCACAGCCGTTGTGTGTCGGTCCTTCGGTGGTAACAATCGGCGTGAATACACCTTCGCAGTTGTCCAGTCCGGTGAAGACCGGATCAGTAACCGTCGGGTTGCAGACCAAGATCATCGCTGTTGGCCTCCGTGGTGATCACGGGTCTTCGTTGTCATCCGTCCAGGTGTAGGTGATGCTAACCGGAACCGCGGCATTGAGACAGGCATCGGTATAGTTAGCCGTCCAGGTCTGGGTATAAGCACAGCCTTGTTTGTCGGACCTGCGATGTTAACAATCGGCGTGAATACACCTTCGCAGTTGTCCAGGCCGGTGAAAACCGGATCAGTAACCGTCGGGTTGCAACCCAGATCATCGCTGTTGGCCGCGTGCTGATGACGGGTAACTCGCGGTCTTCCGTCCAGGTGTAGGTGATGCTAACCGGAACCGCGGCATTGAGACAGGCATCGGTATAGTTAGCCGTCCAGGTCTGGGTGTAAGCACAGCCCGTGTTGTGTCGGACCTGCGGTGGTAACAGTGGGCGTGAATACACCTTCGCAGTTATCCAGGCCGGTGAAGACCGGAGCAACAACCGTCGGGTTGCAACCCAGATCATCGCTGTTAGCCTGGTAGAGATCACGGGTAACTCATGGTCTACCGTCCAGGTGTAGGTGATGCTAACCGGAACAGCGGCATTGGGACAGGCATCGGTATAGTTAGCCGTCCAGGTCTGCATATGGGCAGGCACAACCGTTGTGTGTCGGACCTGCGGTGTAACAATCGGGGTGAATACACCTTCGCAGTTGTCCAGTCCGGTGAAGACCGGATCTATAACCGTCGGATTGCATCCCAGATCATGGCTGTTAGCCTCCGTGCTGATGACGGGTAACTCAAGGTCTTCCGTCCAGGTGTAGGTGATGCTAACCCGGAACAGCGACATTGGTACAGGCATCGGTATAGGTGGCTGATGCAGGTCTCGTAGGCGCGACCGTTGTGTGTCGGACCCGCGGTGTTAACAATCAGCGTGAATACACCTACGCAGTTATCCAGAACACCGTGAAGACCGGATCTGTAACCGTCGGATTGCAGTCAAGTAGTCGCTGGTGGCCTCCGTGCTGATGACGGGTAACTCAAGATCTTTGCCGATGCCAGGTGTAGGTGATGCTAACCGGAGGCGCAGGCTGGGGACATTGGTACAGGCATCGGTATAGGGTCGCGTCCAGGTCTGCGTGTAGGCCGTCGGTTGTGTGTCGAACAGCGGTGTTAACAATCAGCGTCAAACGCCCTACGCAGTTATCCAGACCCGTGAAGACCGGATCTGTAACCGTCGGATTGCAACCAAGATAATCGCTACATCACCTCCGTGCTGATGACGGGTAACTCAAGGTCTTCCGTCCAGGTGTAGGTGATGCTAACCGGAACAGCGACATTGGTACAGGCATCGGTATAGGTAGCCGTCCAGGTATTAGTGTGTAGGCACAACCGTTGTGTGTCGGACCCGCGGTGTTAACAATAGGCGTGAATACGCCTACGCAGTTATCCAGACCCGTGAAGACCGGATCTGTAACCGTCGGATTGCAACCAAGATCATGGCTGGTAGCCTCCGTGCTGATGACGGGTAACAAAGCTGTTTCCGTCCAGGTGTAGGTGATGCTAACCGGAACAGCGACGGTATTCGTACGGCATCGGTATCGGTAGCCGTCCAGGTCTGGTGCAGCTTCCACAACCGTTATCCTGTCGGACCCGCGGTGTTAACGATCGGCGTGAATACACCTTACGCAGTTATCCAGCCCGTGAAGACCGGATCTTAAGCATCGGGATTGCAACCAAGATCATGGCTGGTAGCCTCCGTGCTGATGACAGGACACTCAAGGTCTTCCGTAGGTGTAGGTGATGCTGACCCGACAGCGACATTGGTACAGGCATCGGTATAGGTAGCCGTAGATTGTACATATCAACAGACCCGTTGTGCTTGTCGGACCCGCGGTGTTAACAATAGGCGTGAATACACCTACGCAGTTATCCAGACCCGTGGAAGACCGGATCTGTCATCATCAGATTCCAGTAAGATCATGGCTGGTAGCCTCCGTGCTGATGGCGGGTGACTTCGGCAGTTCTACCGTCCAGGTGTAGGTGATGCCTTCAGCGGGAACAGCAGCAGATTGGTACAGGCATCGGTATAGGTAGCCATCACCAGGTCTGCGTGTAGGCACAACCGTTGTGTGTCGGAACCACGGTGTTAACGATAGGCGTGAATACACCTACGCAGTTATCCAGACCAGTGGAGACCGGATCTGTAACCGTCGGATTGCAACCAAGATCATGGCTGGTAGCCTCCGTGCTGATGACGGGTAACTCAAGGTCTTCCATACCCAGGTGCACTTAAATGTAACCGGAGGGGCGACAACTGCGTACAGGCATCGGTATAGGTAGCCGTCCAGGTCTGCGTGTAGGCACAACCGTTGTGTGTCGGACCCGCGGTGTTAACAATAGGCGTGAATACACCTACGCGGTTATCGGGTCCGTGAAGACGGATCTGTAACCGTCGGATTGCGACCAAGATCATGGCTGGTAGCCTCCGTGCTGATGACGGGTAACCCGAGGTCTTCTTCAGTTCCAGGTGTAGGTGATGCTAACCGGAACAGCGACATTGGTACAGGCATCGGTATAGGTAGCCGAGGATTGCCCAGGTCTGCGTGTAGGCACGACCGGTCGTGTGTAGGACCCGTCCATGTCCACAATTCCGCGTGAATCTTCCTCTCTCACCAGTTTTATCCAAGCCCGTGAAGACCGGATCCTTGTAACCGTCGGATTGCAACCGAGGTCATAGCTGGTTGACCCTCCCGTGCTGATGACGGGGACCTTCAAGGTCTTCCGTCCAGGTGTAGGTGATGCTAACCGGAACAGCGACATTGGTACAGGCATCGGTATAGGTAGCCGTCCAGGTCTGCGTGTAGGCACAACCGTTGTGTGTCGGACCGCGGTGTAACAATAGGCGTGAATACACCTACGCAGTTATCCAGACCCATGAAGACCGGATCTGTAACCGTCGGATTGCAACCAAGATCATGGCTGGTAGCCTCCGTGCTGATGACGGGTAACTCAAGGTCTTCCGTCCAGGTGTAGGTCATGCTAACCGGAACAGCGACATTGGTACAGGCATCGGTATAGGTAGCCGTCCAGGTCTGCGTGTAGGCACAACCGTTGTGTGTCGGACCCGCGGTGTTAACAATAGGCGTGAATACACCTACGCAGTTATCCAGACCCGTGAAGACCGGATCTGTAACCGTCGGATTGCAACCAAGATCATGGCTGGTAGCCTCCGTGCTGATGACGGGTAACTCAAGGTCTTCCGTCCAGGTGTAGGTGATGCTAACCGGAACAGCGACATTGGTACAGGCATCGGTATAGGTAGCCGTCCAGGTCTGCGTGTAGGCACAACCGTTGTGTGTCGGACCCGCGGTGTTAACAATAGGCGTGAATACACCTACGCAGTTATCCAGACCCGTGAAGACCGGATCTGTAACCGTCGGATTGCAACCAAGATCATGGCTGGTAGCCTCCGTGCTGATGACGGGTAACTCAAGGTCTTCCGTCCAGGTGTAGGTGATGCTAACCGGAACAGCGACATTGGTACAGGCATCGGTATAGGTAGCCGTCCAGGTCTGCGTGTAGGCACAACCGTTGTGTGTCGGACCCGCGGTGTTAACAATAGGCGTGAATACACCTACGCAGTTATCCAGACCCGTGAAGACCGGATCTGTAACCGTCGGATTGCAACCAAGATCATGGCTGGTAGCCTCCGTGCTGATGACGGGTAACTCGGAGGTCTTCCGTCCAGGTGTAGGTGATGCTAACCGGAACAGCGACATTGGTACAGGCATCGGTATAGGTAGCCGTCCAGGTCTGCGTGTAGGCACAACCGTTGTGTGTCGGACCCGCGGTGTTAACAATAGGCGTGAATACACCTACGCAGTTATCCAGACCCGTGAAGACCGGATCTGTAACCGTCGGATTGCAACCAAGATCATGGCTGGTAGCCTCCGTGCTGATGACGGGTAACTCAAGGTCTTCCGTCCAGGTGTAGGTGATGCTAACCGGAACAGCGACATTGGTACAGGCATCGGTATAGGTAGCCGTCCAGGTCTGCGTGTAGGCACAACCGTTGTGTGTCGGACCCGCGGTGTTAACAATAGGCGTGAATACACCTACGCAGTTATCCAGACCCGTGAAGACCGGATCTGTAACCGTCGGATTGCAACCAAGATCATGGCTGGTAGCCTCCGTGCTGATGACGGGTAACTCAAGGTCTTCCGTCCAGGTGTAGGTGATGCTAACCGGAACAGCGACATTGGTACAGGCATCGGTATAGGTAGCCGTCCAGGTCTGCGTGTAGGCACAACCGTTGTGTGTCGGACCCGCGGTGTTAACAATAGGCGTGAATACACCTACGCAGTTATCCAGACCCGTGAAGACCGGATCTGTAACCGTCGGATTGCAACCAAGATCATGGCTGGTAGCCTCCGTGCTGATGACGGGTAACTCAAGGTCTTCCGTCCAGGTGTAGGTGATGCTAACCGGAACAGCGACATTGGTACAGGCATCGGTATAGGTAGCCGTCCAGGTCTGCGTGTAGGCACAACCGTTGTGTGTCGGACCCGCGGTGTTAACAATAGGCGTGAATACACCTACGCAGTTATCCAGACCCGTGAAGACCGGATCTGTAACCGTCGGATTGCAACCAAGATCATGGCTGGTAGCCTCCGTGCTGATGACGGGTAACTCAAGGTCTTCCGTCCAGGTGTAGGTGATGCTAACCGGAACAGCGACATTGGTACAGGCATCGGTATAGGTAGCCGTCCAGGTCTGCGTGTAGGCACAACCGTGTGTGTCGGACCCGCGGTGTTAACAATCGGCGTGAATACACCTACGCAGTTATCCAGACCCGTGAAGACCGGATCTGTAACCGTCGGATTGCAACCAAGATCATGGCTGGTAGCCTCCGTGCTGATGACGGGTAACTCAAGGTCTTCCGTCCAGGTGTAGGTGATGCTAACCGGAACAGCGACATTGGTACAGGCATCGGTATAGGTAGCCGTCCAGGTCTGCGTGTAGGCACAACCGTTGTGTGTCGGACCCGCGGTGTTAACAATAGGCGTGAATACACCTACGCAGTTATCCAGACCCGTGAAGACCGGATCTGTAACCGTCGGATTGCAACCAAGATCATGGCTGGTAGCCTCCGTGCTGATGACGGGTAACTCAAGGTCTTCCGTCCAGGTGTAGGTGATGCTAACCGGAACAGCGACATTGGTACAGGCATCGGTATAGGTAGCCGTCCAGGTCTGCGTGTAGGCACAACCGTTGTGTGTCGGACCCGCGGTGTTAACAATAGGCGTGAATACACCTACGCAGTTATCCAGACCCGTGAAGACCGGATCTGTAACCGTCGGATTGCAACCAAGATCATGGCTGGTAGCCTCCGTGCTGATGACGGGTAACTCAAGGTCTTCCGTCCAGGTGTAGGTGATGCTAACCGGAACAGCGACATTGGTACAGGCATCGGTATAGGTAGCCGTCCAGGTCTGCGTGTAGGCACAACCGTTGTGTGTCGGACCCGCGGTGTTAACAATAGGCGTGAATACACCTACGCAGTTATCCAGACCCGTGAAGACCGGATCTGTAACCGTCGGATTGCAACCAAGATCATGGCTGGTAGCCTCCGTGCTGATGACGGGTAACTCAAGGTCTTCCGTCCAGGTGTAGGTGATGCTAACCGGAACAGCGACATTGGTACAGGCATCGGTATAGGTAGCCGTCCAGGTCTGCGTGTAGGCACAACCGTTGTGTGTCGGACCCGCGGTGTTAACAATAGGCGTGAATACACCTACGCAGTTATCCAGACCCGTGAAGACCGGATCTGTAACCGTCGGATTGCAACCAAGATCATGGCTGGTAGCCTCCGTGCTGATGACGGGTAACTCAAGGTCTTCCGTCCAGGTGTAGGTGATGCTAACCGGAACAGCGACATTGGTACAGGCATCGGTATAGGTAGCCGTCCAGGTCTGCGTGTAGGCACAACCGTTGTGTGTCGGACCCGCGGTGTTAACAATAGGCGTGAATACACCTACGCAGTTATCCAGACCCGTGAAGACCGGATCTGTAACCGTCGGATTGCAACCAAGATCATGGCTGGTAGCCTCCGTGCTGATGACGGGTAACTCAAGGTCTTCCGTCCAGGTGTAGGTGATGCTAACCGGAACAGCGACATTGGTACAGGCATCGGTATAGGTAGCCGTCCAGGTCTGCGTGTAGGCACAACCGTTGTGTGTCGGACCCGCGGTGTTAACAATAGGCGTGAATACACCTACGCAGTTATCCAGACCCGTGAAGACCGGATCTGTAACCGTCGGATTGCAACCAAGATCATGGCTGGTAGCCTCCGTGCTGATGACGGGTAACTCAAGGTCTTCCGTCCAGGTGTAGGTGATGCTAACCGGAACAGCGACATTGGTACAGGCATCGGTATAGGTAGCCGTCCAGGTCTGCGTGTAGGCACAACCGTTGTGTGTCGGACCCGCGGTGTTAACAATAGGCGTGAATACACCTACGCAGTTATCCAGACCCGTGAAGACCGGATCTGTAACCGTCGGATTGCAACCAAGATCATGGCTGGTAGCCTCCGTGCTGATGACGGGTAACTCAAGGTCTTCCGTCCAGGTGTAGGTGATGCTAACCGGAACAGCGACATTGGTACAGGCATCGGTATAGGTAGCCGTCCAGGTCTGCGTGTAGGCACAACCGTTGTGTGTCGGACCCGCGGTGTTAACAATAGGCGTGAATACACCTACGCAGTTATCCAGACCCGTGAAGACCGGATCTGTAACCGTCGGATTGCAACCAAGATCATGGCTGGTAGCCTCCGTGCTGATGACGGGTAACTCAAGGTCTTCCGTCCAGGTGTAGGTGATGCTAACCGGAACAGCGACATTGGTACAGGCATCGGTATAGGTAGCCGTCCAGGTCTGCGTGTAGGCACAACCGTTGTGTGTCGGACCCGCGGTGTTAACAATCGGCGTGAATACACCTACGCAGTTATCCAGACCCGTGAAGACCGGATCTGTAACCGTCGGATTGCAACCAAGATCATGGCTGGTAGCCTCCGTGCTGATGACGGGTAACTCAAGGTCTTCCGTCCAGGTGTAGGTGATGCTAACCGGAACAGCGACATTGGTACAGGCATCGGTATAGGTAGCCGTCCAGGTCTGCGTGTAGGCACAACCGTTGTGTGTCGGACCCGCGGTGTTAACAATAGGCGTGAATACACCTACGCAGTTATCCAGACCCGTGAAGACCGGATCTGTAACCGTCGGATTGCAACCAAGATCATGGCTGGTAGCCTCCGTGCTGATGACGGGTAACTCAAGGTCTTCCGTCCAGGTGTAGGTGATGCTAACCGGAACAGCGACATTGGTACAGGCATCGGTATAGGTAGCCGTCCAGGTCTGCGTGTAGGCACAACCGTTGTGTGTCGGACCCGCGGTGTTAACAATAGGCGTGAATACACCTACGCAGTTATCCAGACCCGTGAAGACCGGATCTGTAACCGTCGGATTGCAACCAAGATCATGGCTGGTAGCCTCCGTGCTGATGACGGGTAACTCAAGGTCTTCCGTCCAGGTGTAGGTGATGCTAACCGGAACAGCGACATTGGTACAGGCATCGGTATAGGTAGCCGTCCAGGTCTGCGTGTAGGCACAACCGTTGTGTGTCGGACCCGCGGTGTTAACAATCAGGCGTGAATACACCTTCGCAGTTATCCAGACCCGTGAAGACCGGATCTGTAACCGTCGGATTGCAACCAAGATCATGGCTGGTAGCCTCCGTGCTGATGACGGGTAACTCAAGGTCTTCCGTCCAGGTGTAGGTGATGCTAACCGGAACAGCGACATTGGTACAGGCATCGGTATAGGTAGCCGTCCAGGTCTGCGTGTAGGCACAACCGTTGTGTGTCGGACCCGCGGTGTTAACAATAGGCGTGAATACACCTACGCAGTTATCCAGACCCGTGAAGACCGGATCTGTAACCGTCGGATTGCAACCAAGATCATGGCTGGTAGCCTCCGTGCTGATGACCGGGGCCTTGGTATCCACTACAGTAATCACCTGCGTCACCACTATAAAATTCCCGCAATCATCCGCCACCTTATACGTCCTCGTGACCACCTCCGGACAGGTATTGCCATCACTGACATCACTTAGCCAGGTGACTATTGGTACTGCAGTGCAGTTGTCAGTTTCATTGGTTATAAGGGTTATATCTGGTGCTGGTATATCATCCTTGCATTCTACTGTTAATGGGGCAAGATTGCTTGCAGAAGGCGGAATATTATCATTCACGTAGAACTTTTTGGTAGCAGTTGCCACATTGCCACAGGCATCCGTGGCAGTGAAAGTAACCTCCACACCTTCCGAACAAGTTCCTGCTGCATTATAACTGGCGGTCACCTCAACGGTTCCGTCGCATTCATCCAAAGCAGTTGCCGTGGCTATCCAATTATCAACATCAGTCTGATTAAAGCAATCCAGGTTGAGTTCTGCAGAAGGCACTGTAATGATAGGTGCTTTTGTATCATCAATGGTAAAGGTCTGAACCGAAGTCGTACTGTTCCCGCAGGTATTTGTCAAAGTCCAGGTGCGCGTAACGACAATCGGACAGGTGCCCGATTGGGAATCCTGATACGTGACGGTCAAAGGCCCGCAACTGGGACTGGTCGTGCCCGGGAATATTCCGTTGGTTTTGGTTTCGGAATAAACAGGGTAGACCGAACCTATTGCCGAACCTATCGCACCGGTTGAACAGCCTTCAAGCACAACCGGAGGTGGCGGCATAGTGATGACAATGGCCGGACACAATACATCCGTGGACTGATGGTACGTATTATTGTTTTGAACGTTATCATTGCTGATGGTTGTAACTGATACATAATTGCATACATCTGCGCCGGAAGCCGGACAGGCACCAATACCTCCCGAATTGATGGTACCCGCAACCGGTGCATTTTCACCCACCAGGACATCAAAGGTAAAGGTGGCAGTTTCAGCATTGCCAAGGAATGAAGGACCGATCGTAAGGCCACCTGTGGTCGGATTCATAGCCCAACCTGCGGGACCGCTGAAGGTACCGCTTACTAAGGATGTGTTAGGATCAAGAGCATCAATTATGGTCACATTGTTGGCAACAGACGGGCCTGCATTGGAAACCACAACAGAGTAATGAATGGTGCCGCACCGATCAACCGGATCAGGGGAATCGGTCTTGGTAATGGAAACATCCACATTCGACGAGAAAAAGTCCTGCACCTGCAGGAGGGGTATATTTTGGGCACCGGAATTGATCTTTTGTCCCGCTTCGCAGGTTCCGCTGGTTTCGGCGCTTTCAAACCGGGTGGGGACATTGCCTCCAAATCCGCTTCCGATGGAGCTTTTAAGCACCACCCACACCTCAACGGGCACCATGTCACCGGCATCAAGCCCGGCGACCTCAATGGACGTAGTGAAATCACTGCTTGTAGGAGTGCCGATTGATAAAGTATTATTACGCATAGCATCACCGCCCTTATCCACGAAATCGGCAGCCAGGGCCGGATCATCATAGGTGTCCACAAAGGCCGCAATTACTCTATAGGACTGGATCAAAGCCAAAAGGATTTCCGTTTGTGGTAACCGTGTTCCAGGTGGCAGAAAAGGTGATCTCATCATTGGTACACGATAGTTTGGCATCTACTGATATATAAAACTCGAAAGCCACGATCTGCCCCAATCCCAGGTGGGTTGGATTCAGCGATTCCACCGTCATGTCGTGCCGGGTGGAATTGGCATCGCTCAGCCTGAGCGGACTCAGTGTCCGTCCGGTAGGATAACTGCCCGGAAAATTCAGGGGAGAATACCTTTTATAATATTGAGGATTGTATGCGCTGTAATCGATTCCATAGTCGCCTCCCGCATCATTAAATACGGTGGTGCATACATGATTGGATTTCTCGCCCGTCGCCGTTACCTGGAAAAACGCACCCAGGTCGGCCTCTACTATATTATACAGTGTGCCCTGAAACTTACCCTGAGTATTGCAGCTAAAGCTTTTGGTGGTGATCAGCTTCCCATCCGGATTGAGATTTGTTTCTGTAACGACTACGTTAACGGTCTCTCCCGGTTGCCATGAATAACCATATAAGGTTACTACGTCCCCAGGCAGGTAGTCTACTTTATCTACATAAACTGCCTGTCCAGAGACGCTGCTGAACAACGATCCAAAAATCAGAAGGATCAGAAACATAAAGGATGATTTATTCAGGCACATCCAGTATTTCCTGATCGCGCAAAAGGAGTAATAGTGCTTCATAGGGTTTGGTTATGGTATTATTACTTTTTTCTCAGCGTACAATATGTCATACTGCACTTATTGCAGTATTTTGTGTGATTTAGGTATTTGTGCTGCTAATGTATATTGTTGATATATTGTTATTTATATTTTCAGAATGGCTTGTATGAGGGTATTCCTATTGTTGAACAATATAACTAATGTATAGAATTGAAGTATTTACATAAGTCATGTTTTGATCTTGTTTTTGGTTTATTTGATGAAACCCAATATTTGTTACACTAAAATATTTATTGATAGTTTTTTTAAACGCTATCGTGTAAGAATTTGCAGAATTATTAGTTTTATAATATTGATTAACAGTTGTATAATAGACATATTATGCCAAATGTTTCTTTTTCAGAAAAGTTCATATTATTTTGACGAATCTTAAGAGAACGCAGATTTAATTCATAAATAATTAAGTATGAGGGATGCCCTGTTTTTGGTTAAATTCTGTCACAATAACGGGTTTCAAAGAATTTTTTTATAATTTGGTATGCATTCCTGACCTTAATAAACAATTGTATGGATATCAAGGAAAGTAACCTTTCAACCAGTCTCCATGCACCAGGAAATTCCTGCTGCCATGGAAATCACCTGAATCCTCCCTCCGGCATCTCCCGCCGGCAGTTTGTGCAGGTCGCCGGAACAGCCGCTCTGAGTACGGTAGCGTTGTCCGGACTCTCCTGGTCAAATTTGCGTGCCGGTCAAAGCCAGTTGAGAATCCCGCCTCAGAGGCAGTCCCTGATCGTTAAACCCATTCTTACCTATGAGATCCCGGTTCGCCGGGAGCAAACCAGCTGGAGGAACTGGGGTGGCATTCAGTCGGAGAACGATGTCCTTCAGGAAGTTGAACGCATCCGGGGCGAGATCAGAACATTGACGGATCAGGCTGATTTTCCGGTCAGCTTTCTGCCGGTGACCCAAATTGCCGGTACACGGGATATCGCTGCCATTACTGACCTGGAATCGGCAGATGTGATCGTGATCTATGCAGCGGGCGGCGGAATGGATATTTTTGATGCGCTGAACAAATCGGGTAAGCATATCCTCATTTTCTGCCGGCACAAATCCGGACCGGTATATTTATGGTATGAGATCATCAGTCCGCGTTATCTCCGGCAGCATACAGATAAACTCGCTGTGACAGGGATCGATGAGCAGGATGTGGTAATCGACAGCCAGGATGAACTCCTGTGGCGGTTCAGGGCACTGAGCGGCCTCAAAAATACGCTGAACTCAGGCATCATTGCCATTGGTGGACCGGATGCCTGGGCCCAGCCGCAGGGAGTAGTTCCCAAGCTGGTGCAGGACAAGTTCAGACTCGATATAAAAACGATATCTTATGATGAACTCGGAAAGCTGATCGTACAGGCTAGAGCTGACGGCAGCCTGATATCCGGTGCACGGGAACGTGCTGACCAGTATCTCAAGGACACTGGAGTCAAGCTGGAAACCAAAAGGCAGTTCGTCGAGAATTGCTTTGTGCTGGAGGAAGTTCTCAGCAGGATCATGGACAAATTCAACTGCAGGGCCATTACCATCAACCAATGTATGGGGACCATCATGCCCCTGGCTGAAACTTCGGCCTGCCTTACCCTGAGCCTTCTCAATGATGCAGGTTACCTCGCCTTCTGCGAATCGGATTTCGTGGTGATCCCTGCCGGACTTTTACTGGGAAACATTTCCGGTAAACCGGTCTTCCTGAACGATCCTACCTATCCGCACGATAACCTGATCACCCTGGCCCATTGCACGGCGCCGCGACGCATGGACGGCAAAAAAACCGAGCCTGCCCGGATCCTGACCCATTTTGAATCGGATTATGGCGCCGCCCCTAAGGTTGAAATGATGCTGGACCAAACGGTCACCAATATCATGCCCGACTTTGCCTTCAACAGGAATGTAGGGCTTTTGGGAAAAATTGTTGACAATCCAAACCTGGACATATGCCGCTCGCAGATCGATATCAGCTATTCCTGCGACAGCCTGACAGTGGCTGAAAAAATGCCGGGCTTTCACTGGATCACGGTGTACGGTGATTATCTCAGAGAAACCGGCTATGCACTTAAAAAAATCGGCATTGCCTTTGAAAATCTCGGATGAAAGGAGTTTTTGTCACCGGCCTGTTGATCCTTTGTCAGGTTCTGAATGCCCAGACTGTTAAACTGGAGGTCACTGTAAATAAAATCAAACAGGTAAGCGGGATTATGGTGATCAGTCTTTATAATAAGGACACATCATTTCCTGTTGAAGGAAAGGAATTCAGGATAAACCTGGTCAAAGTGACCGGACCTTCTGTTTCAACAACCTTTATCAACCTGGTGCCGGGAGAATATGCCGTGGCCCTCTATCATGATGAGAATTCGGATGGTGTGTGCAACCTGGGTTTGTTCGGCATACCAAAAGAAGGTTTTGGATTTTCACGAAATTTCAGGCCTAAATGGAGCGCTCCCAGCTATAGCGATTGCAAAATCGAAATACGGAAAGATATGGCCATCACGATTGACCTGTTTTTCAGATGAGTTTCCAGACTGATCTTATTGAATTCATTTAATATTATCTGCAAAAACTATGAAGACAAAAACCTTATCAGTCTTTTACTTCCTGACAGGAATAATATTTATCGTATTGGAGTTCAACCAGGCCTTCTGGCCGGGTGTCCTTATTAAGGCTCTTATAATGCCCTTGCTTGTCCTTATACTCTGGGTCAACTTCCGGAAGGAGTTTACAGGAATACACGGATTGATGATAACAGCCCTTTTTTTCTCCTGGGCCGGAGATGTGACCCTGGAATTCACCGAACATCATGAAATGATGTTTATGGTAGGGTTGTTGTTCTTTATGGTCACCCAGGTGCTGTATTTTATTATATTTTACCGCACGCCTGGAGCTGCTTATGATATGAGACGTTTGACTTTATGGATTCTTCCGGTTTATGTGTATGGAGCTTTTTTGGTGTATTTTTTATACGATGATCTTGGTGATATGAGAATCCCGGTAATTGTATATGCCTTCGTGATCCTTACCATGCTGTCGGGCGCCATCAGTAGGTTCGCGAAAGTCAGCAGAATCAGCTTTTATCTTGTACTGTCCGGCGCCATGCTTTTTGTTTTGTCTGATTCCATGATCGCTGTCAATAAATTCAGCTATCCCTTTATCGGATCCCGGATATTAATCATGTCAACCTACATTGCCGGGCAGTTTCTGATGCGATTGGATATATCAGGCAATTCGGAAGGATCTTTATGTACACTTGAAAAGACTTTGACTCCCGGAATAGAAGACTATTCACAAAAGTGTGTTTATGACATTCCATGCAGCCTGCTCAGCAGGATTTCCTTTGAATATTTGAAAAAGCGCTCATAAACATGCAACGTAAATCCGGAATTAAGCGTTTGTGTTATTGATTTAAGTTTTAGAATATCGTATATTTATAATGGATATTACGATGTCTCAGGCTGACAATCCGAAATGCAGTATTTCTGAAAAAACTTGTCCCAGGCACTTCATTCTATGTAAGTACCTTCTCTGTCCATTTCCTTTGCTTCTTCCTTCCATGTGAATGCATTTCGGTACAACCAATATTGGTCAATCATATTTTTCTTAGCTGGAATAAAAATTTGAGTTCCAATATGAAGGCTCATTAACAATTATGGCTTTAGTTATTAAAACATTTAAAAGTTAATAAAATGAAAAAATGTTTACTACTGGTTTGTTGTATGATTGCGTTTCTATTCACCTCTGAATTGGTCATCGCTCAGGGCAATTTCTTCAATCAGACCGCCACCATTCAGGGTCCGGATGAAACTATCTCCAGCCTGGTTGTCAGCCCGGATGGATTGACGATCGCTTACAGTTCTTATGCCGACACTTTCATTCATGTCGTTGATATCGCAACGCAGCATGAGATCCTAACCTTAAGAGGACACACAGATGTTGTGACCAGTATGGCTTTCAGTCCTGATGGCCAACTGCTTGCCTCCGCCGGCACTGTCTTTCTTGATTCTCCTGTTGATGGTACAGTTCGCGTATGGGATGTTGCAAGCGGGGCGCAATTTGCATTTGCAGAGACTGCCCCTGCGGGCATCGACCAGCTAGCTTTCTCACCTGATGGTTCAATGCTTGCAGGAGCTTCAGGCGGAGCGTCGCTCAATGTATTTCTCTGGGAGCCAACCAGTATGAACCTAATTCGTGCCATCCCGGATGTTTTCAGGTTGGTTGCATTCAGTCCGGACGGGAGTAAGGTTGCCACGGCAAAGCGGGACGACAAATTGTATTTCATCGATGCTGCCACAGGGGAAGAAATTTCATCTTTTGATGGACATATTGGCTGGATCCATTCGGCCGCATACAGTTCCAGTGGTCAGTTGATCGCCACAGGTGGTGAAGACCGGATAATCCTGGTCCGGAATGCGGAAAGCGGGGCAACAGTCCGCACCTTGATAGGGCATGAATCCTTCCCGGAATATCTCATATTCAGTCCTGATGCCACCATGCTGGCCTCACTCGGGAGTGGTATGAATATTTATCGGTCTTCCGGCGGGGGAATTACATTTACATTAGGTGATGCGGATAAATTTTTACGCTTATGGGATATGAGTACCGGCAACGAGTTGTCAGCGCTGAATATCGAATCGGACGTGCTGAGCGGGGTATCATTCAGTGCCAATTGGAATGTTCTGGTCACGGGAAGCACAACCGGCCTGATCCGTATATTTCATTGGACTGATCAAACGGGTTTGAAAGGAGACCAGGTTTCCAGGATCTTTGAATTACTTCAGAATTATCCGAATCCTTTCAGTCTGGAAACAGAGATTGGTTTTTCGGTGCCAGTGTTCAGTCACGTTACGATCAGCATTTATAACATGCAGGGTTATGAGGTCTGTCGTCTTATAGATGCCCAGTATCCGGCCGGTTCTCATTCAATTCGCTGGGATGCAAAAGATAGCCATGGACAAGCCTTACCAAGCGGAATATACCTCTACCAGCTTAAGGCAGGCAATTTTTACGAGATGAGAAAAATGAGTGTGATTCGATGACTTCCCGGGTAAGCACATCATTGACAACACGCAAACGGTGTTGCAACCTTCAGCCATTCCAGGTATTCCTTGTAAAAGGACCTGGCACTGAAGACCGCTGCTTTCAAGTTATATCTATTATATGAAGGTTCGAATGCAACAAGTTATTTTTCAATAGGCTTGAACATTCTGATCACTGCAATTGTTATAGGATGGTCAGATATAAAAGAATAATAAGATCCTAATACCTCTAAAGTGATCTGATATATCCTGCATGCCGGAACCGACTGACTACAGTGGATATTCCATATAATTTCTCATCGGGCTGATATACAAGGCGCTTAATATCAATACCATTTATGAAAATAATGGTACATCTATTAACCTTTAAATAAATTAGCTATGAAAACTTCACCGGAGATTCAGGTAAAAGTGGCCAAACAAGTTGATCCTTCAAGGATTATGCAGGTTGGCATGGGATTTTGGGCCTCTAAAACACTTTTGACAGCTGTAAAGATGGAACTCTTCACGCAACTGGCCACGCAGTCTTTGTCCGGCCAGGAAATAAAGCACAGGTTGGGTTTGAACGGCCGGGGTCTCTATGATTTTTTGGATGCCCTGGTGGCACTGGGATTTTTGCAGAAAAGCGGAAATATGGAATCTGCCGTATATTCCAATTCCCCGGATGCCGAATTATTCCTGGATAAGTGCAAACTTACCTACATGGGGGGGATCCTTGAAATGGCCAATAACCGGTTATTTGCTTCCTGGAATTTCCTTGAAGAGGGTTTGAAAACAGGAACCCCCCAAAATGAGATCAGAACAGGCAGGACATCTTTGTTTGAAGAAATATACAACGACAAAAGGAAAACCCGTGAATTTGTGAATGCCATGGGTGGAGCACAGGCAGGCAATTTTAGAGCATTTGCCATGCAATTTGATTTTTCAGGTTACAGTACCCTTTGCGATATTGGCGGTGCCGGAGCGCTGTTATCGGCACAGGTGGCCTTAAACAATCCGCATATGAAGTGCATTTCATTTGACCTTCCTCCGGTTAGCCCTATTGCACTGGAAAATATAAGCAAAATGGGATTGGCCGATAAGGTTGAAATCAGGTCAGGAGATTTTTTCAGTGATCCCTTTCCCTTAGCAGATGTCATTACAATGGGTAATATACTGCATGACTGGGGCACTTCAGACAAGAAAAAACTCATCGGTAAGGCTTATGATGCTTTGCCTGCCGGAGGGGCATTCATTGTCATCGAAAATATTATTGATGATGCAAGACGTGAAAATGCGATGGGTTTATTGATGTCTCTTAATATGTTGATAGAAACTGCGGAAGGTTATGATTATACAGGGGCTGATTTCAGCAACTGGGCACTTGAGGCCGGTTTTAAGAAGAGTTCTGTGATGCCATTAACAGGACCTGCGAGTGCGGCGATAGCCATAAAATAAAATCTGAATAAAAAACCGCCTGCCTGACAAAATCCAGGCAGGCAGTTTATTTTCAATATTAGCTGGGGGTTGACGCTTTTTTGGCTGCAAGCAGGAATTCAATAAACAGAATTGCGAATATAAGATCAACGCCCCCGGTGAGCAATAAAAAGAAATTCCCTTCATTCAACAAAAAAGCAATGATGCAATCAATAAAGAAAAGGATTTTTCCTATCACACCAATAAATATGATTCCGTGATTTTTAGTGATATCACGACTCACCATAATGTATCCTATGCCATAAGCCATGATAAACCAGAACATTGCATGGAAAGGGAATAAGGAAACCGGAGAAGGCATTCCGAACAAATCAAAAGTAAAATCAGGCATAACTATTCCGCCCAACCAGCAAGGGATAGCTGCGCCAAGATTCCACAGGCCAGCAATAAGAAATAGAATTTTGTAATACTTGGTTCTTTTCATACAGCACCTCCATTTTTATCAGTTACCTATGTTTAGATTCCAGTACCTTCATAATCTCACCTAATTTAAATATACGATAAACTTAGGCATGAATCAAGTATTTTAATCAAACTCAGCGGTTTTATATAAATAGTACGTTGGATAGAAACGCAATAAACCGCCACCTCCTATAAGTGGAGGATTAATATCACAAATCATCGCCGGGTGATGTCCCCCGGCGTTAGGCGAAGCCCGCAGAATTGCGGGACAAGTAATGCCTTCGACTTTTCTGAAGGGTAGCCTCACAAATATTTTTTGACTTCGCTTAAAATAAAGCCGAAGATTGTCAGTTAAGTTATTAATAAGTCTTACCTTACAATGAAATTAGATGTTCGTCTCGCTGAAGGCATATTTTCGAATGGCTGTTATCATGTAAAAGACCTTCAAATTCTCTTCACTTCATCACGATTTTTACATTTAATACTCAAAATGAGTTATCTAGTAATTATTAATTAAATATTATTGTTATGCTCAATGTAAAGAATAGCGTTAAAAGATTGATTACCAGTATTTATGAATGTCAGAAAAGAATCATGATCAATCGTCGCTTCATTCAGGATCTCATACTGGAAGGTAATTTAGCGAATGTAACAGGACTTCAGCATGAGATCAAGTGTTTGCAGGGGAAAATTTTAGAATTCCAGAAGGAACTCAGGACAAGTTTTAAATATTCTTGTTAAGAGATTTTCTTCCGGTTTTATCATAAATAGAAATGTCCCACCGGCGGGACATTTTTTTTTGCTCAAATTTGGCCTACTGACAATTAAATCCGATATCCAGCGCCATTGGCTTCCCGCTGAGAGAGCAGTCAAAATAAGATCTGACCCTGATGACTTGTATAACATAATTAAATTGAATAATATAGCTAATCTAAAATCACATCCAATGAAATCAACACAGAATTTTACCTGCATTCTATTGTCGTTTTTTCTGATTATGACTGTACGGCCCATGATGGCACAGGATAAGCAAGTCGAACTGAAAAGGGGAGTCCTTGTTGCTGACGTATTGAAGAAAGATGCCAGACATCGTTATACCGTCAACCTCGAGGCCAACCAGTTTGCGTATTTCAATCTGTTACAGCATGGCATTGATGCCATGATAACTACTTATGATCCCGACGGAAATAAACTGGAGGACTTCGACAGTCCGAATTTCAGGAACGGCGATGAGCCTGTAATCCTGTCCAGCAGCAAAAAAGGGACCTATGTCCTTGAGGTCAGTTCAATTGACACCAGGGATCAACAGGGCACATACGAGCTGAGCTGGCTGAAGGTTGAACCCAAGGGAACAACACCTGAAAAACAGATCGATCAACTGTGTACGGTGTGGATTAACATCCAATCACCCGGTGCCGCAATAGCTGTAGCCAAGGATGGTAAGATCATATTCGAAAAGGGTTATGGAAGTGCCGAGCTGGAATATGGTATCCCCATCACCTCAACCACTGTATTTCACATTGCTTCGGTTTCCAAGCAATTTACCGCATTCGCAATCCTGCTGCTGGAAAAGGAAGGCAAACTTTCTATCCAGGATGATATCCGGAAGTATATTCCGGAAGTACCGGATTTCGGAAAGGTGATCACCCTGGATCATCTGTTGCATCACACCAGTGGCCTGCGGGATCAGTGGGAATTGTTGGCAATGGCGGGATGGAGGCTTGATGACAATATTTCTACGAAGCAGATCCTGCGGCTTGTGAGCCGGCAGCAAGAACTGAACTTCAATCCCGGCGACCAGATGGTTTATTGCAATACGGGATATACCCTGCTGGCAGAAATAGTTGCCCGGGTATCAGGCATGAGTTTTACAGATTTTACCCGCACCCGCATTTTTGAGCCCTTGAAAATGACGCATACTTTTTTTTATGATGATTGTGAAAAACTGGTCAAGAACCGGGCATATTCATTCTATGCCGACAGCACCGGGTATAAGAAAAGCAACCTGAATTATTCCACTGCGGGTGCGACAAGTCTGTTCACCACTGCCCCGGATCTTTGTCTTTGGTCGATGAACTTTGAGAACCCGGTTGTAGGAGAAGAGATTATGGACAGGATGGCCGAGCGGGGCGTGCTGAATAACGGGGATACCATTGATTATGCCATGGGGCAGATTGCAGGCGTGTATAAAGGATTGAAGTTTTTTGCCCATGGCGGGGCAGATGCCGGATACCGCACCGAACTATTCAGAATTCCGGGAGAACGTTTTTCAGTCAATGTGCTGAGTAACCTGGCCTCCTTCAATCCCGGTGCCCTGGCTGTCAAGATTATCGACATTTACCTGAAGGACAAGGAAGTAAGTGAATCTTCAAAACAGCCTGCACCCAGGACGGATTCCGCGTCCGTTACGGTGGATCCTGATGTACTGGCCTCCTATAGCGGAAAATACGAGTTGCAGCCCGGAATTTTTGTCACCATTTCAGTTGGAGGCAACATCCTGTATGCTGAAGCACCGGAACTTACCAAAACTCCGATGATACCGCTTTCCGAATCCGAATTCGAGGTCAGGCCGGTACAGGCTAAAGTTAACTTTCCAAAAGATGGCAACGGGAAAATCACCAAAATGATTGTGCACATGAACGGTCAGGAAATTACAGCCCTGCGCCTGCCCGATTTTGATCCGTCGGCCGTGAACCTGACGGAACTGACCGGAGACTTTTATAGTCCCGAATTGAATACGACCTATACGTTCGTAGTGGAATCCGGAAAGCTGATCGCCAGACATTTCCGGACGGGTGATGTTAACCTGACCCCTTCTAAGGAGGATGTCTTTTCAGGCGACCAGTGGTACTTCAGCCATGTTGAATTTGTCCGTGACGGGAATAATAAGGTCAACGGCTGCAAGGTGGGGACCGGTCGTGTAAGCAACCTTAGATTTAATAAAGTGACGACAGTATCATCCAATTAAACCCGATCCAGTCCTTGCATCTTTAAAAGGTTTCATTTGGCATCTCTATATAATCACTAACTTAAAACAAACCCTATGAAATCCATTGGATTTATCGGTGGCGGCCGTGTCACCAGGATCATGCTTCAGGCATGGTACAATAAAAACCTTGATTCGGGGAATATTTCAGTTTATGATCCGAACAGGGATACCCTTGTTAAATTGAAAGGCAGTTTTCCGGGCATCATTGCGGAGAATGAACTGACAACCTCACTGATCCAATCCGATTTTCTTATTCTGGCCGTCCATCCGCCTGTAATGATGGAAACACTATCCAGAATTAAAGGATTGTTGCATGGTGATACAATCCTTTTATCGCTGTCACCCAAGATTACCCTTGCAGCAATGAAGAACGCGCTGGATGGTTTCAATAATATTGCCCGGGTTAATCCATCTGCCACTTCGATCATTAACCAGGGCATTAATCCTATTGCTTTTTCAGAAGGAATGTCGCAAAAAGTCCGGGATACTGTACTGGATTTGCTGAGCCATTTGGGCAGGGTCCCAGTGGTAGTGGAAAGAAAGATAGAAGCTTATGCTTTGATCAGCGCTATGGGGCCTACCTATTTCTGGTTTCAGATGCAGCAGCTGAAAGAACTCGCCGAGAAATATGGCATGGATGAAAAAGAGGCTTGTGAGACAATTACCGAAATGCTCTACAGTTCCGCCAAAACGTTATTTAATTCCAATCTTGCACCGGAACAGGTTATGGATCTTGTTCCGGTAAAGCCATTGGGAGAAATGGAGGAAACTATAAAATCATTTTATTGTAGCAAACTGGACGCTGTTTACGAGAAAATAAAACCCTGAAGGTAATTCCTCTCTAAGCATGAAAACAACAATCGCAGCTTTCAGTATAACATCCTTACGCGGATTGTTCCTTCGATAGATCTCAGTTCTTTTAAAACACTCATATCCAGGTCGCTGTCCGTATCAATGATGACATATCCGATCTCGGGATCAGTTTGAAGGTATTCTGCTGCAATGTTTATTCCCTTGGAAGTGAACAGGTAATTCACTTCTTTCAGAATCCCGGGAACATTTTTATGGATGTGCAGGAAACGCTGGACATCATGATTGGGCTGAAGAGCAATCTGTACGAAGTTTGTTGCTCCAATAGTGGAGCCTGTATCGCTGTAGTTAACCAGTTTCTCTGCTACCTCAGTTCCGATGTTTTCCTGGGCTTCCAGGGTACTGCCTCCTACATGGGGCGAGAGTATGACATTATCGAACTGTTGCAGTTCGGAAACAAAAGAGTCGCTGCTTGAAACAGGCTCCTGTGGAAATACGTCCAGCGCAGCACCCAGTATGTGTCGCGCTTTCAGCGCTTCAGCCAGTGCGGGAATATCTACCACACTGCCCCTTGATGCATTCAACAGGTACGATCCCCGTCGCATCTTCGACAATTCCTGTGCGCCGATCATATTTCGGGTCAGCGGCGTTTCGGGAACATGCAGCGTGACCATGTGGGCGATCCCAAGCAGCTTCTCCAGCGAACTGCAGGCAATGGCTTTTCCAAGGCTGAGCTTTTTCTCGATGTCGTAATAATATACGTTCATGCCCATAGCTTCGGCCATAACAGAGACCTGTGAACCAATATGCCCATAACCGATTATCCCGAGGTTTTTACCCCTGACTTCATAGGAGTGGCTGGCTGATTTCAGCCATTTACCCTGGTGGGCTGCGGCATTTTTTGCAGGAATATCACGCAACAACAGGATACACTCGGAGATGACCAGCTCGGCAACCGAACGGGTGTTCGAGAACGGGGCATTGAATACGGGTATTCCCATCATTTTTGCTGCAAATCCATCAACCTGGTTGGTACCAATGCTGAAACATCCGATCGCAAACAGTCTATCTGCATGGCCCAGCACTGCTTTATCGAGCTGCGTACGGGAACGGATACCTATTATATTGGCACTCCTGATGTGGTTATTGAGCTCATCAGCTTCAAGGGCATCAGGCAACAAGTGTACGTTGGTATAACCGTTGGCCGTGAAATATTCCAGTGCACTCTTATGGATGCCTTCGAGCAACAGTATTTTAATCTTCTCTTTTTGCAGGGAATATTTTTTTGACATGGTAGTTGCAGTTAAATGGGACATTATTTCCAAAAGAGCTTAGTACGTCTTTTTTTCGATAAGCATTCATTAATGAATATGAATTTTAACGTGTTTTCGGAAATATCAAAAATAAGGGAATTTTCAATTTTATTGGCTGCAATTTATAATTATTGGGGGTGCCAGAATCAGTTTTGAGCAAGAGTACGCAGCAAGAGGAAAACCAAATATACCCCAGGGAAAACGCTATGCTCAAATTCACCTTCAAACGGATCTTCCTTTCATCATTATTATCAAATAGGTTGGCATGATAATAAGGATGTTGACAGATGGGCATATTTTTCCGTGATAGGGTGGTCGGATTGTCTGTTTTTCAAAATTACCCGTCTCGTAAGCAATAACTGGCTTCGACTTCGCTCAGCCTGACATTTGATAATCAAATGATTGTCATATTGAGCGGAGTCGAAATAGGGCAATTAGAATGCTTTAAGGAAGAAACTATATTGCTAAAAGACAGGAATTGATTTATAAAACAATATAAATATCTTTACTAAACCACACCTTAATTTTTTAACCTAACGGGCGCAATCTGATCTGAAGACATGCAGAAATAGTAATCTATTATTAACCCTTCAATAAATATATGATATTATGGCAGAGCAAGAAAAAACCATGAAGCACATGACAAAGCCGGAAGACCGGATCAAATTTTCACAACTGGCTGCATATGGTGCCGGAGGAATCATACCTGTTGCCCTTTTCAATATTGCAGGTATCCTCATAGGATTGATGGGTAATATAAGCCTTGGGCTGAGTGCATTCTGGCTGGGATTTATCCTTATTATTCCACGTTTATGGGATGCCCTTTCTGATCCAATTATAGGCCATCTTTCAGATAATACACGCACCCGATGGGGACGCCGGCGTCCTTACCTGCTTATAGGTGGATTACTCGTTGCAGTATTTTTTGTTGTGATGTGGTGGATACCCAAGGGTGAACTGGTTCGTGCCTGGTTTCCCTCAGATTCAGGCTTTCAAGCCTTTCAACTCTTTTATATTCTTTTTTCCCTTCTATTGTTTTTTACTGCTGTCAATATTTTTGAAATACCTCATGGTTCACTTGGCATGGAATTAACATCTGATTACCACGAGCGCACCCGGCTATTCAGCGCCAAAAGCTTTGTAGGCAATCTTTTTGCAATGAGCACACCATGGCTTTTTGCACTTGCAAGTATGGAAGCTTTTAAAGGACCTGGAGGCAATGAGGCTGACGGTATGCGTTATGTTTCAATCATGATTGCTTGTATAATCATTCCACTTTCTTTCTGGTGGTTTTTTAAATTACGCGAACCCGGATTTGCGAAGGCTGCAAAGCACAAAAAAACACACTTCTGGCACGATATGAAACTTGTTGCCACCAACAGGAACTTTGTCATGCTTACCCTGACCATATTTACCCTGGCAATGGGCTTCAATTTTGTTCAGCTCCTGGGATCATACATTCCTATTTTTTATGTTTTTGGTGGAGATAAAGTTGCAGGCGCCACCATGCTGGGAATTAACGGAACGGTTTGGGCTATTACTGGCGTGCTGGCTGTATTTCCTCTCAATTTGATTAGTCCGAAACTTGGAAAACGAAACACACTCCTCATTTCGATAGTACTCATGTGCCTGGCACAACTCACCAAGATTGTCTGTTACAATCCCACCTATCCCTATCTGATCATTATTCCCACCATACTGTTGTCGGCTGGAATGTTATTTTTCTTTACCCTTGGATCTTCTATGGTTGGTGATATCTGTGACGAAGATGAATTGAAATCCGGATATCGTGCCGAGGGAAGTTTTTACTCCATCTTCTGGTGGTTCATTAAAATGGGATCAGCTTTTGCAAGTTTTGTAGCCGGTGCATTAATCGTATTCACCATGTTTGATGAAACTCAGGTTACAAAAGTAGACAGTTTGCAGGGAAATGTAAATGAACTCAGGAGCAAAGTCCAATATTGGAAAGACTATAAGGCGAATAACACTGATCATGCAGTCTGGATAAAAAACGTAAAATCACAATCTGATGAAGCGCTTAAGGAATCAAAAGATTATGTGAAATATCTTGACATAGAATTTAAGAAAGATCAGGATGAGGATAAACAGTATTTACCCGAATTTCCGGTTCAAAGAAAAAATATGATGCTGAATGCCAGGTCTCACGCCGAATCAACAATTTCAGGGCTTAACCTTATACAGTTAGAGTTGGATCAGGCTGCGCCAAATTACATCTCCTTAAATACGGATTCTTTAATAAAGAAAGTTATCCCTTTGATACTTCAGGTAAAAATAGAAAAAGCAAAGATTCATTCGTTTGAACTGATGGCTCATTTACAGTCAAAAGCATCAAAAACTAAAAACAGCAAAGAACATTACCTGGAAATTACTCAAAATATTGCTGGTGTAAATAATGCTATCCTGACTTTGAGCGCCACACAACCTATGGATTCACTTGAAACAGCACTCAGTGAAATAGAAAATAAAATTGTCCCCCTTACCAAACAGACTCCATATACCTTATTGATGATGAGAGTGGCGGAAATTGGTTTGCCAATACTATTAAGCATTTTCTCAATTTTCTTCTTGCTTCAATACTCATTGACGGAGAAACGGAGTCATGAAATTAAAGATCTTCTTAAACAGCATAATGCTGAACATTTAAATATTGATAAAACTGAATAAAGAAAAACATAAAGAAATGACCTTTTCAATTGAGGGAAACAACTTTTTTCAGAATAATAAAAAAGTATTTCTCAATTCTGGAGAAATACATTATTTCAGGATTAAGCGAAACTTGTGGAACAAACATCTGGAAGCAGCAAAAGATGCAGGTTTAACTACTGTAAGCACCTATGTTCCATGGGCATGGCACGAAGCCGAAGAAACTGTTTTTGATTTTGATGGTATATCTTGTCCTGAGCGCGACCTGATTGGTTGGCTCCAACAATGCAAAGAACATGGATTAAACTGCATCGTGAAACCAGGACCATTTATTCTGGCAGAATTCCGCGGAGCGGGATTGCCTGACTGGTTCATGAATAAATATGGAGCTGATGTCAAAATGCGAAACAGCCGGGGCGAAATCGTTGCAAGTGACGGTGTAAGCTTACTTAATAAAAATTACCTCGATAAGGTCTCGCTCTGGTATGATCAGATCATGCCTTTAATAGCTAAAAATGAAATATCAGCAGGTGGTCCAATCATTATGATGCAAATCTGTAATGAAATTGGTGTTTTTTCATGGCTGGCAAAACAAGCCGATTATGGCGGAGCTGTAAAAGACCGTTTCATTGCTTATTTGTCATTAAAATTTAAAAGCATTGATGAGATAAATAGTCTATGGAGTACAAGTTACACGGACTTCTCAGATGTTGAACTTCCTCCGGATGATAAAACTCCTTATGCCTCAAAGGGTGATCGTGGCCGGGATTATGAATGGCACTTATTCTGGAGAACATATTATGGTGACTACCTGAGGATGCTGACTAAAATGGCCAGAAACAGAGGCGTAGGCGTTCCACTGTACCACAACCTTCCGGGATGGATTTATGGAAATGGCTACGAGTTTCCGGTTAATATCACCATGTACGAAGATCTTTTTGAAAATAAGAGTGAGATTTTGTTTGGAGTTGACCATATTCCGGAATTTCTTTCATATCGTAACCTGCATGATGATCGTATCATTAACGACATAACATCTGCCATGCAGGGTAATAAACCATTGTTTGCTGCTGAATTCCAGTGTGGTTCGCGCGAATTTCACGTGGTTACGAACCTGCGTGAAATGGAACTTTTCTATAAAGCAAGCATTGCCAACGGGCTTACCGGATGGAACTATTATATGTTTTCGCAGGGACGCAATCCGGCGCGAAAAGGTTATTCGGGTGATACCTTTTACTGGTTCAATCCACTTACACCTGAAGGGGAGCGTACCAATGTTTTCTCTCTGGTAAAAAGGTTGAGCAAAATCATAAAAACTTCCGAGAACCTTATTGTAGATGCCAAACGGAAAGCAGAAGTCTGCGTTCTTTTTTATCCGCCCTATTATGCTACTGAACTTGAAAGACCTGTTGGAAAGGAATGTGCACTTAAATTCACTCCTACTGAAATCAGGCGATCTGCTTATTTCGATGGATTGCTGAAAGTGCTGCAGGTACTAAACGTCGATTATGATATGGTGGATTTGAATAAAGCTGCTCTTGATGTATTGGATAAATATAAACAGGTATGGGCTTTTTGTACTGACGAAATGAATGCAGAGGCACAACAAACTATTGTTGATTATGCCAAAGCTGGTGGCAATATTGTTATTTTCCCTTATCTGCCTGATCGTGAGATGTCGCAGAAACCCTGTAGCATCATACGTGATGCAGTTTCTGTTTATCCGGCAGGCGTTGAAAATATTGATTCACCATTGATTGATGTCTATGACCTGCAAGATATAAAGTGTGCTAATCCGCAAACAATTTATGATGAAAAATCAATTTCAGCATCGGAAATTATTGCACGGACCATTAATGGAAAGGTTTGTGGTTTTACAAAATCGATTGGCAAAGGAACATTGATTCACCTCGGAACCTGGATTGGATTTGATACTGAAGGACATTTACCGGTTTACAATGCCATTCTGAATAAATCGAGTGCAAATCTAAGACAGGCATCATCAAGCAATTTCCATATCAATGTAAGGGAACGTTTTACCAGGAATCATTCAGCTTTTCTTTTTATCGGAAATTACTACAACGAAGAACAAGCAGGCACAGTTTCCTATAGTCACCCGGAAAGTGGAGAAACCATAGTAATTCCTTATTCAAAAGGCGACACTATATGGCCTCCTTTATATGCTATATTAACCCCTGTTTGCCTTGATGTATCAGATGGAATAAAGATTTTGCACAGCACTTCTGATATTCTTGATGTTACAGAAGTAAGCGATCAGTTGAAAATTACGCTGTATGGAGATCGGGATCTCCATGGTGAAATAGTTTTTGAAGGGGGTAATGTGAAAAGAATATTGTCGGCAACTATTAGAGGTGAAGAAGTCCAAATACTGAAAGACGATAAAAGGATTTCGTTTACATACAGACACTTACACAAGGAACAACAGGTTCTGATTGTTAAAATAAAAAAATAAGAAATGACAGAAATTAAAAAATTAAATATCAGGAATACAACTGGTCTTTCATTTGAATTTCTGGAAAATGGGGCATTGAAAAGTATTGAAGTTGTTCCGGTAAGAATAAGCCTCAGAAAAGCAACACCTTATTCAAGGTTTGGAGCAAATCTCTATCTGAGAAACAGGAGCAATCCTTTTTTATTCAAGGCCCTTTTAGGCCCTGAAAGCAACAGCCAATTTACTTTAAACCATGATTCATTTATCGCTAAAGGTAATTGGGATGGCCTTGATTATACCTGTGTTTTACAACTTTCAAAAATAAGTCAGACCTGGCGATGGAAAATAGATATTGTAAATACATCTGATATTTCAAAGGAAATTGATTTGATTTATTTGCAGGATGTCGGACTAAAACCAGCAACTGATGGATTGATTAATGAGTACTACGTCAGCCAGTATACTGAAAGATTGATCCTTGAAGATCAACTATATGGTTCAGTCATTTGTTGCCGGCAGAATATGAAAGAAGCTACTGGTAATCCCTGGTTATTGATTATGTCTGAAAATACTGCTGTTTCTGCTTGTGTTGATGGAATGCAGTTTTACGGGAAAACCTATCGCGAAACAGGAATCCCTGAAGGTTTGATAAGGGAAGAACTGGGTGGTGAATATGCGGGTGAATCATCTATTGTGGCATTGCAGCAAAAACCCTATAAACTTGCACCGGGAAATCTGCATAAATCCATTTTTATTGCCACTTATTTGGCTGATCACCCCAGAGCTACTTCGGTTGAGGATTTGAAACAAATATCGAAGCTGATTCATGAATTTGATAATGATATTTCAACTTTAAATCAAAATGAATTATTTACCCCGGCAAAAAATATCTTTAGAACTTCTTCTTATCTGCCAGTCGATGATTTAAATGATGAAGAGCTTGATCAGCTTTTTGATAAGGACAAGCGACACCCTGAAATAGAATATGGCCATTTGTTATCCTTTTTCTATGGACAAAACAATCATGTTGTACTCAGGAAAAAGGAAATAGTGGTCGATCGTCCCCATGGACATATTATGCAAGCCAAAACTGAATATATTCCTAACGAAAATATCATATCAACGACTTCATATGCCTTTGGTGTTTTCAATTCTCACCTTACCCAGGGCAATACCAATTTTAACATTTTCCTTTCGGTATCTTCCAATCAGTTTGGCCTTGCTGCTGAAAACGGACAAAGAGTTTTTATCGAAATTGACGGTGTAAAATTCCTGCTTGGGGTTCCATCAGCGTTCGAGATGGGTCTGAATCATTGCCGTTGGATTTATAAATATGGCGGGCATTGTTTTCAGATCAGGACCTGGACTTCTAAAATGACTGATCGTGTTAATATGGATTTTAAGGTATTAGAAGGGAAGAAGGTCAGATTGATCATTACCCACCATTTTGATGAAAGTAACGGATGGAAGATGGTAACTGAAAAAGCAGCCAGGGATTTTGTTTTCAAACCCAAGGTGGAAAGTATGATTGCTGATAAATTTCCAAAGGCGCAGTTCCGTATAATTGTGAACAGCAATTCCGATTTCAGGCCATCAGGTGATGAAGCACTTTATCCTGACAATCAAAGTCGCGGTGATTCATTTTTCGTTCTTAACGTCGATAAAACGAAAGATTTTTGCATGAGTTTTATTGGTGAAGTTTGCACCACCATTAAAACAGATAAAATAGAAGATTCGGATAAACAATATCACAAAGATTGTAGCGATGCCCAAACTTTATGGAATGACCTGTGTCTGAATCTTTCACTTCAAGGAAATCATAAAGATACTGCAGCAATTCAGGAAATTTTGCCCTGGTTCGGCATGAATGCCATGACTCATTTTCTGACACCATACGGATTGGAACAATTTGGCGGAGCAGCCTGGGGCACGCGCGATGTATCACAGGGTCCACTTGATTTGCTTTTATGTATGGGAAAGTATGATCCAGCCAGAGAAGTACTGCGTATTATTTTCTCCAATCAGAATCCCGAAGGCGACTGGCCGCAATGGTGGATGTTCGACAGCTATTTCAATATCCGGGCTGGCGACAGTCATGGAGATATATATTATTGGTGTATCATCGCCCTGAGTAACTATATAAAAGTTACTGGAGATCTGACTATTCTCGGGGAGATATTACCTTATTTCCACAAGGATGGATATAAAAGCGCTGAAAAAACACCACTCAGCGAACATATTGACAGACTCATCAATATGATTGTCAATTCATTTATACCTGGCACAGCCCTGGTCCCATTTGGTGGAGGCGATTGGAATGATTCCCTGCAACCGGTAAGCAAAGAATTGGCGCAACGCATGATATCAAGCTGGACAGTTGAGATGAATTACCAGGCTTTTTCTCAGTATCAAAAGATATACGAACGGGTTGGTAACACAACAAAGTCCAGTGAGTTGAAAGAAATTTGTGAACACATAAAAAAAGATTTTAATAAATATCTGATAAAAGATGGATTAGTGGCAGGTTATGGCCTGGTTGAAGAAGATAGAAGCATTAGTGTTTTATTGCATCCTTCTGATCTTAAAACCAATATCAGGTATAGCATTTTGCCCATGAACCGCGGTATTATCAGTGAAATGTTTACAAAAGAACAGGCCACCCATCATCAGGATATAATTGAACAACATCTAAAAGGCCCCGACGGCGCCCGTTTGATGGATCGCCCGCTGAAGTACAAAGGCGGTATTCAAACCATTTTTCAGCGGGCAGAAAGCAGTACTTTTTTTGGTCGGGAGATTGGACTCATGTATGTGCATGAACATATACGATATGCTGAATCGCAGGCCATAACAGGTAGGGCGGATGCCTTTCTAAAAGCGCTTCGTCAAGCCAATCCTGTTGCATACAGGGATATTGTAAACTGCGGGGATATCCGCCAGTCAAATTGTTACTATAGCAGCTCTGACGTTACATTCCGGAGTCGTTATGATGCAGATGAGCGATACGATGAAATAAAAACCGGAAAAATTACGCTTAAAGGCGGATGGCGGGTATATTCGAGCGGACCGGGTATTTATATTGCCCTGATTGTCTCTCGATTGCTTGGTTTGCGTACGGAGTTCGGAAATACAATCCTTGATCCGGTTATTCCCGATGCTATGGATGGGTTAATTGCTAAAATTGATTATATGAACCACCAGGTAACATTTAAATATACTGTAAAAGAGAACAATTTTGGACCTAATGCCATATTGATTAATGGGAAAACAATTAATTTCAGTTATGAAGAAAATAAATACCGTAAAGGTGGTGCAGTTATTCCAACCAATTTATTTTTATCAAGGTTGGATCAACATGATAATCTAATTGAAATCAAGCTATAGCAAGCCAGAGAAAAATTGAATCTATGCTTTGAATGGCCATAGGTTATTATTTTATTGGGCCATACCTTGAATGAACACATTTACCGGTAAACTTATAGCTGAAGATTTACAATGCCAGTCACAATTTAATCCTGTAACTGCCTCATTGACTCGAAGCGAGATCGGGAATTACTGTGTGATTCCGTGTTGGGGGAAGCTTAACAAAGAAAATCCCCAGCATGTCCAACATCCAGCAGGCCTTCTCATTAATTGTATTTATAAATATCCGTGAAAGGAGGGGATACTGTTAATTTATTTACTGCAATCCATAGTAAAATACACATTCGGGCTGCCTGTCGTCTCAACCGCAATTCCATCAGGAGGGAATGGCATGGTCCAGACACATACTTTTCCCAGGCTCGGCATGTTGTTAATCTGCAGATAGCAACCACTTAGGAATCCATCTCCCGGTCCCAGTTCAGAATTTTTTGAAATATCCAGGCTTGTCAGTTGATTGCCACTGCATAACAAAATGTGCAGTTTAAGCAGATTCGTCACATCAAGACTTGTTAATTGGTTATTATGGCACTGCAAGAATCTTAATTCAGTATTAAATGAAACATCCAGTGAAGTTAACTGGTTCCCTCCACACCATAAAGTCCATAAGGCAGTATTACCCGAAACATCCAGGTTGGCCAACCGGGTTCTATCGCATGACAAATAACTTAACTCAGGATTATTCGAAACATCCAGGTTGCCCAACTGGTTTCCGTTACATGACAAAGTTACCAAATCAGAATTATGAGAAACGTCAAGGGTGGTTAGCTTATTCTCCGCGCAATCCAGATATTTTAAAGCCATGCAATGGGAAACATCAAGGCTGGTTAACTGGTTGTTATTGCATCTCAGCGAGATAAAAGCAGTATCATTAGAAAAGTCAAGGTTGGTTAATTTGTTCCTGGAGCAATCTAACCAGCCTAATGCGGTATTCTTTGTAAGATCAAGGCTGGTTAACTGGTTACTCCAGCAGTCTAAATCAAATAATTTGGCATTCTTCGTCAGATCGAGGCTGGTTAACTGGTTAACACCACAAAATAAATAGGCTAATTCAGTATTCTTTGAAACATCGAGACGGGTTATCTGGTTCCCGTGGCAAAACAGGTAAATTAATTGGGAATTCTTCGTAATATTAAGACTGCCTAAGTGATTATTCCCACAATTTACACTGGCCAACAATACATTATTTGAAATGTCCAGGCTGGTTAACTGGTTTTCACTGCAACCCAATTCATTTAATTTGGTATTCTTCGTAACATCAAGACTTGTCAGTTTGTTGGAATAGCAATCCAGATTAGTTAGCGAAATGTTATTTGAAATGTCGAGGGACATTAATTGATTTTCATTACAACGAAGAGAAGTTAAATTAACAAATGCTTCAATTCCTTCCAGCGAAAAAATATTTTTGCCGCTGACATCCAGATTGTAAACCCAGGAAGCCTCCTCAGGACTAATTATACCATCACGATTTATATCGACTCCAAGTTGAATCAGGGTCTTTAAAAAGTTATTATCAGGGATGTCAACCTTTGGTTCTTCCTCCTTTTTGCAGTGGCATAGTAATACTGAAGTAAAAAGAAGCATTGATATTTTTAGTATTGCTTTAATGATCAATATTTTAATTGGTTGAATAAAGATGTAAGTTAAGTATATTTTAGTCCAAAGTCAATATAAGGGGAGGTTATAATAATATTTGGACATTTGATTTTAGAGGTCTTCCCATTCCTTTAAAAACACATTTATTGCATATTGCCAGCACTTGGAAATCTTTTCAGAAGCTTACTGTTTTAATGGCTTATTCTGGCAAATAGTTGATGTTTGCAATCTATTTTAATTCAGATCAATGTTACCAGTATACTTCCAATAAAGCGAGAACGGGAATTACTTGCGTGATTCCGTGCTTGGGGAAGCTTAATTTGGGCCGAAGGCCAAATAAAAAACCCGCTTAGGCCGGGTTTGGGAATTTTCTGCGTAGCGAGAACGGGAATTGAACCCGTGACCTCATGATTATGAATCCTAACTACATGCTTTTTAACGTTTATTAAAAATATACAAATGTATTTATTTTTCAGCACTTTAATGTTCATAACTTATGAATAATTTTTGGTAATTTATCGTTAATTTATTACTTTTGTATGTCCATTTGTATATCCACTGGATATATGAAAACTTAAAACACAGACTATGCAAGCAACAGCGAGGATTTACTTTTACACAACGGCAGACAAACGCACAAAGGATAACCTTTGCCCGGTGAAATTGGGCATAACTCAAAAAGGGGTACAGCGGTATTATTCAATCCGTGAAAAGCTTAAAAACAACGCCTGGCAGTTCATATCCGAAGATGACATTAAGAAAGTGTACCCTGTTGATAGCAAGGGACGGCAAAAGAATCCCACGGGCATTTATAAGGACATTAGGAAGGAATACGACAGAATTAAACTGGAAGCAGAGAACATTATAAATGCCCTGCCTCAATTCAGCTTCAATCTGTTTAAGGATCGATATGATAATAAAGCAGGTTCATGGGACAATGTTTTTACTGCATTTTGGAGCCATATACAGGACTTAAAGAATGAAGACAGGCTTGGTTATGCCAGCACCTTTGAGAGTACCCTGAGGGCTGTAAAAGAGTTTCACACGGGCAAAGAGTTTGACTTCAATCCACGCCGGGACAAGGTTGAAACACGGGCAAAAGCATACCTGTCAGGGAAGGAACTTCGATTTGTGGATATAACTGCCTCCTGGCTTAAACGCTTTGACAAATGGATGCAGGAACAGGGTAAATCTAATTCAACTATAGGGATCTACATGCGGAATATCCGGGTGCTGTTTAACCTTGCTATCAAAGAACACAAGGTTAAAGCAGAATACCCATTCACTGACTATAAACCCAAAAGCGCAAGCGGTCGCAAAATGGCCCTATCAGCTCATCAAATTGTCCTGATAGCAAACTGTAAGACCCAGCACCCGCAGGAACAATTTTACCGTGACTTGTTTATGTTCTCACTTCTTGCCAATGGCATGAATCTTACCGACCTTGCCCGGTTGAAATACTCAAATATTAACGGTGATATAGTTGAGTTTGTAAGAAAGAAAACGGAGGGCAAACCCAATGAGGTCAAGTTGAAAGTGATTATAACACAGTATTTGCAGGGCATTATCGACAGACATGGTAACAAAGCTGTAGGTCATGATGCTTACATATTCGATATATTAAAGCCAGACATGGATGAAGCCCGCCGTTATGCTGCAATTAAGCAATTCACAAAGCAATTCAATAAATATATTAGGCAAGTGGCTCATGCCGTCGGTATTAAGGAAAAAATTTCGAGCTACACTTGCCGCCACTCTTTTTCAACTATCGCAAAAAATAATAAGACTACCACGGAATTTATCAAAGAGGTCTTAGGTCATTCCAGTGTTACTGTCACCCAAAAATATCTTTCAGGCTTCGATGAATCAGCCCTGCGGGAACATTCTGGGAAAATGGAAGCTGTTATCTTTAACAATAAAGCCGTATGAAAAGGAAATCGCAAAATGATCCGGAATGGGAAGTCCCCCCGGCAAGTAAATTCAATGATGGGTTTGAAGTTGCAAAGCATATTGTCAATAAAGAGACAGGTAAAAACCTGATCGAAATCTTAAATGAGTATGGTATGTATGGGCTTTCCCCTTCCCAGGACATTGACAGGCTTATTGAAGCCAGGGAAGCTGAAAAGGCATTGAAAAATGCTGATTCATTGAGAAGTAACCAGCCAGGTAATGACTGGGATCTTGACTATTACAAACATGAGATTAAAATATTCGAGGCCGCTATAAAAGACACGAAGCCAGAAGATGCTGAATTCACTTCTTACAGGCAATATATCAGTTATTGCAATGATCAAATTACGAGATTATCAAACCCTGGTAAGGACTGGAAGGAATTACACAAAAATCTTATTATTGGGAAATATATCGGTGATGTAAGTCTGAACGATTTTAACGAGGTCATGAATTACCATAGGCTGCCTAATGGCAAAGAAAGAATTAATTGGTTGACCAAAAAAGCAGAAGCGGTATACTTCCAAAAGGCAAAGGGATTCACAATGAAAGATTTTAATACCTGTTTTGTTTTTAAGGATCGCAGCTCATTTCAGGAAAATAACCGACTTAAAACGAACCCCCCTCAAGTATTTCGCAATATAATTGATCAATAACCTTTATAAACTTTTTCCCGACAGTTTAGAGGCCTGATTTACAGGCCTTTTTTATTTGTATCCGACAGATACAACAGTTTTACCGACAGTATGTATCGTATAAAACATTCATAATCAATAGGTTATTGATAGATTACAGCCTATTTTTGAATCAAAATTCAACGATATGCTAACGCAAAAAAACGATGTAACATTTAACGACATTCCCGCGCTTTTGATAGATTTACGGGAAAAGGTCGACCTACTTTGCAGCCAGCTGCCCAGGCAGCAGGAATCAGACAGCGATCGACTTATGACCATTGAGGAGCTTATGGTCTACCTCCCAGACCATCCGGCCAGACAAACGGTGTACCAATGGGCGACAAACCGCTCAATCCCTTATGAAAAATTTGGCCGTCGCCTATATTTCCGCAAATCGGATGTTGATACCTGGCTGGGGAATGGCAGGAGGGTGTGATGAATCCCATCAAACATTTTCGAAACGGTGCATGGAATGAAAAGAGGGTGATTCTTACGCACGATTCTGAAAAGAACGATATTATTACCGTCAGAAAAATCCTCTCTGAGACCCCCCGCAGCGCACGGTGGTTGCATCACTCATCACGAAAAGCCAAACCGCACCGATGACACCGATACAAACATTGAAAAAGCTTCACCTGGAGGAGAACAGACGGAGGTTTCCTTCGCTGCCAGAGCCTTGCCGATGCGCTCCGAGTTACACCGATCGGACGGCCAACGGGTTAACAAAATGTATAATTGATTTCTTAAGGCTTAAAGGCCACCAGGCCGAACGTGTGGTAGTCATGGGGCGTTACCTGGATAATTCTAAGATTGTAACCGATGTCACCGGCCGGCTGCATCGGATTGGAACCGGCAAATGGATCCCAGGATCAATGCAGCGGGGATCAGCAGACATTTCGGCCGTTATCAATGGCCGGGCGGTTAAAATTGAGGTCAAGATAGGCAGGGACCGCCAAAGTGAGGCCCAGAAAGCATATCAGCAGCAAGTTGAAGCCGCGGGCGGAATTTACTTCGTCGCCACGACTTTCGATCAGTTTTTTAAATGGTATAATGAACAACTATCATGATTACACCTGAGAAAATTAAAGCAATAACGGAATTTTTCAGTCCTTATCCGGATGCACTGAGCGAACTATCCTCAGATAAGGAGGGAGTCAATGTCTACTTTAATGAATTTAGTACCCTTAATAGAAATCATAATACCACTATAAAAGAATTCAGCGAGATCATTTCCGGACTGGTACGGGATAACGGGACAGGTGTAAAAACTACTGAAAAAATCCCTGAAACCACCATTGTCAAGCCACATTTTGACCCTGCAAAAGAACTCGAATTATCATGGATTAATCCTTTAGAGGAAATTACTGCACCACCAACATTTGTGGAAATATGTGGTATGGGGATGAAATCATCACCAGCTTTTACGGGGGGAAATTTCAGCTTGCTTATCGGAAAGGCTAAATCAAAAAAGACATTTCTCAAAGGGTGCATAATATCAGCAGCTGTCTCAGGTAGGACTTTTTTGGGTAGGATCACAGGTACTCTTCCAGAGGATAAGAATTTCGTTTTGTTGTTTGATACTGAACAGTCGGCTTATCATCGAGCCAGGGCAGTGCAAAGAGCATGTAAAATGATCGGATCTCCCAACCCATCGAATTTTAAAGGCTATGGTTTGAAAAAATATACCCCTTCCCAGAGACTTCAAATGATCGAATACGCTATTTACAATACACCGAATATTGGTTTGATAGCAATAGACGGCCTTGGGATTTACTATCCCAGGGAATAAACGACGAGGAGGAGGCTACTGCTGTTACATGCAAGATTCTCAAATGGACTGAGGAGCTGAGTATTCACATTATTCTTGTACTGCACCAGAACAAAGGTGATTTCAACGCACGTGGGTACATTGGGACTGAAGCGGTAAACAAAGCTGAAACGGTTGTCAGTGTTACATTGTGCGAGAATAGAGATATTTCCCTTGTTGAGGCTGAATATTCACGTGATTTACCATTTGAAGGATTTGCCTTTAAAATAGATGAGGAAACCGATCTACCCATAGAATGTGACAAGCCTCAACCAGAGAAAAAGAACGCCAAAGTATTTCTGGAGAATTATGACAAGCAAATACATTTTGAAATACTAAGCGCAATATATAGAAGAAACAGTACTCCAAATTATAATGACCTAATGGATAGTATTATAACACATTTCGCAGAGAAAAATATCAGGTTTGGTGAGTCGAAATGCAGGGCGTTTATATCTTATTATATTAACAATGAATGGATTGAAAAAGAAAAAGGCGGTAAAAATGTACATTATAAATATACACGTGCTATTTTTTAAACGTCTGTTAAAAACGTCTGTTATGTTACCCCCCTATATATATAGGGGGTTAACACATAACACACGTTACGCCTGTTAAATAACACGTGTTAACAGAGATTAACACACGTTTATAAACACCTGATACAATGAATATTAACACTAACATATCAAAATTCAGAGTAGCACACGATCCCATCCGAGTGGATCAGATCCCACTATGGAGATTTTTTGCCTCTGTCTAGCAGGGGGAATATGCAAAAGAAGTATCCGATGTCCGGTCAGCGAATGACCCTGAGGTAAAAGCTTTGCTGAAAAAGCGGTTGCCAGCAGTAACCATCTCCGGCACCTTCACACATCGCAAGGCAGAGGGTCTGGTCCGGCATAGTGGGTATATTTGTCTGGACTTTGACGGCAAGGGTAATTCTGGTATTACTGATTGGAAGGCTGCACGTAACGACATAGCAAGTATACAGGAAGTAGTATTCTGCTCCCTCTCCGCTTCAGGTAACGGTTGCTTTGCGGTCTCCCCTGGCTTACCCTGATGAGCATCGTAGGCAATTTGAAGCCTTAAAGAGAGATCTCCCATATTTTGGTTATTATGTTGACCCTGGTTGTGGTGACGTATGTCGGTTGCGTTTCATGTCCCATGATCCTGGAGCGAGAATGAATCCAAACCCAAAATCATATAAAAGAATTTACACCCCTCAACATATCGAGCATGTTGAAAGGAGTACAAGCGAAGATGAAATATATCGAAGAGTTAGGGCATGGTTGAATAAAAGTATCTCCTTTATCCAGGGTGAACGACACAACGATATAAAGCAACTGGCAGGAGGGCTGCACCGATTCGGAGCATCTGAAGGATATACACTATCCAGATGTCTGGAATATCAGCAAGAGGATTTTACAGATAAGGAAATTGAAAGTATAGTAAGGAGCATCTATGCAAAAAGTAACTGGTTTAATATCATAAATAGTATGTAATTAACCGCATTGTAAATAACAACAGAAAAACAATGGGCTTTAAAAAAGGACATAGCGGAAACCCGCAAGGGAGGCGCAAGGGAGCTAAAGGACGAACACCGGAGGAATTACGCAAAGCTCTACAATCCTTTATTGACCGGAATTTTGAAAACCTACAGCAAGAATTTGATAGTCTGGATGCGGAAAAGAAGTTACTGTTTATGGAAAAACTCTTGCGGCATATACTTCCCAGGCCTTTAAATGAGTTGGACCGTTTGACTGACGAGCAACTCGACGAGCTTATAAAAAGATTGAAAAATCATGAGATCTGAAAAATTACGACAGGTAAGGAATCTGGTGAGTAAACCGCCGAAAGCACGGCCTGGCCTGGACTTTACAAAGATTTCAGCAGATGAGGCTGAATTTGTGATGAGAGTTTTCCAGGCGATTCATGACGAATATCCCAGGAAAACTTATTCTTTCCGAGATCCGAAATTCCAGTCGATCTTAAAAAAGAATCACAGCGAGGGCGATATCAAGAAGTTTGTTGAACTTATAAAGCGTGCCTATTCAGATTAATAACTTAAACTTACCATTATGAAAAAGACTGAAAATCAACCTATTATCCTTTGGCAGGACAGATCGAATTCCGGGGGAATCCTGTGATGATGTGGATGGCTGGGAATATAGAGCTGAGGACTGATCTATCCGGGAATATCAAGATCGACAAGAGCCGGAGTAGTGAGAAAGTGGATGGCATGGTCTCCCTTGCGATGGCATTGGGAGGATACATGACTGATAGTGTTAAAGGCTCGATCTATGACCGCAGGGGGATATTAACTATTTAAAATTGACGTGTAACATAAAGAGAAAGTATATAGATTTTGGTAAATTAAACTATTGACGATATTTCCAATTCTTGTTAATCGGATAATTGAAAAAACTCGGTGATGAACCGGGTTTACTATTTTGAATAATTCTATTTTATTATTGAAATCTTAATTCACGTAAATTGTTATAATATAAATAGCTAAAAAGCCCGAACAGCACGCACATAGTGTTCTACGGGCTTACTGTTGGAGTACTGATCGCCAGTGCCGAAACTCTGAGTCCATGCGTAGTAATCACCGATAGCCTCAGTAGAACTCCAATAGAAGTCATTAGCAAAACCGCCAACCACGTCTTTTTGCAGGTATAATAAATTCAATTCATATTTTGAGGGTAAATACCAGTCGGCATAATTGCCGCCTTTATAGTTAGCACATAGCTGGGCAGCATAACTTCCTGGACCTGCTTGTATAATGATACGTTCTGTATTTGCATGTCCACCGTTAATTCCATCCCTCATATGCATTGGATTCATATATTAGTGAAATCAGGATCAGTCCAAACTAAACTTGTGCTTTGGTCTGAAGTGGCAGCTATTAAACCGTGCCGTCCATTATCATATACATAAAACACAATACCGCCACCATAACTTTCGCCAATGTAATGGGCAGGATTATTACCATTTAGCTTTTGAATAGCTTGCAAGATATTGTCGGTAGCGGTAACTGTTCCTGCTCCACTAACATATCCCGTTAATACTTTCCCAATAACAGCAGCGTTGGTAACTACTGTTGCACCCTGTGTGCCTGTAACTTGCCCAGCCAGACTTCCTGTGAAAGAAGCTGCTGAGCCTGTAGTGTTTTGATTCAGTGTAGGGAAACCTGTTAATGATGCTGCACTTCCTGTTGGAGTCAGATAATCTGTTCCTGCCGTTGCTGCTGAAATTGAAGTCCCATTGCTTTTTACAATACCATTTATCACTTTCACTATTGGGTCGGCTTCCGATGTAAGGTAAGAGACATTACTTCCTGCCGTTGCCAATCCTTTGGCGTTGATGGTAATATTATTAAAGGTACCGACGTTTGAATTGACAGTTGCAAGTGTTAATGCCCCTGAACCTGTTACATCACCAGTATGCGTTGCATTAGTTACCTTGGCTGTATTTGCTAATACCGCAGGGTTATTGGTTACGCTTGTTTGAAAGTCGCTGACTTGCGAAGTAGGAATGCTAATTCCTGTGCTTTTATTCCACACTCCAAAAACAGGGTCTATTTCTGAATAGCTGGCAACAGTTTTAGCATACAATGCATAAGGAACACTCAATAGCTGACTTGTGCCTGTTATACTGTAGTTCGTACCTCCAGTTGGATCTGTTTCGGTTTTAAGAAAATAAGGACCATTAGACCAATCAATGGATACGAATGTTCCTGATATAATGCTCCCTCCACCTATTTCCAGGGTTACTAATCCATTTGCGTTGGATGTTGGAGTTTGAGTTTCGGTATAAACAGCTGTTCCATTTGCTGTGCCTTGTAATATGCTTATTCTCATTCCTACGGCATGATTTGTCACGAGCTGGTTACTGCTATTGCGGACAACTGCCTGGTAACTCATCTTTTCAGGAGATTGGGCACTTGCCTGATTGGGCAGGAAACCAGCTGTGATAAGAATATACGCTATAAATAAGATAGTTCTCTTTTTCATGGGGCAGGGATTAGGGTTTGGTAAATGCTTATAAGACTAAAAAGAGATATATAATTTACAACAATATAACCCTAAAGTCAAGGAAATCAGGCTCTTTTTTATTAATGTCATAGAACGAAAAAATCAGTATTATATCATTTTAAACTTGTGAGTTAAGAGTATATTTTCAGTATCTTTCGATATGACTAAGTTTCTATTTATATGTATCGCTTTTAGCTTTATTGCCTTCGAAACATTAAATGCTAAAGTCATAGGTATTACTGATGGCGATAGTATAACGGTTTTAACTGAGGATAAACAACAGATCAAAATAAGGCTGGAAGGAATAGACTGCCCAGAAATGAAACAGGAATTTGGCACAAAAGCAAAACAGGCTACCTCTGATTTATGCTTCGGGAAAGATGTTGCCATTCAAAAAACAGGAGTTGATCGTTATGGAAGAACTTTGGCTATAGTTTATGTAGGGGATATTTGTGTGAATAAAAGACTTATTGAACTTGGTATGGCCTGGCACTTTAAGAAATATAACAGCGATCAGGAGCTTGCTAAATAGGAACTTGAAGCAAGGGAAAACGAAAGTAGGATTATGGTCCCAGGCTAATCCTGTTCCACCTTGGGAGTGGAGGAAAATAAATTAATTTGAGGGTTACTTTTCACCTCTTCCAGGTATTAAACAATGTTAACTAGGGTTAAAGATTGCAATCTAATTTTGAGGCAGGGTTTATAAGGGCATCCTGCCTTTTTATTTGTAATTAGCAAGTTTTTAATTAAATTAGGAAACTAATCCTTGTTAGAATTAGAATTAGATGAAATGCTTATAAACCATAGTTAGCTGGCATTTAAAAAACTCGACCATAATGATAATTTGTTTAAAATGTGGTTCAATAAATGATGATTCTGTTTTAGAATGTACTGATTGTAATAAATCGATAAACTATGATTATAATGAAATATTTGAATACGCTCAAAAGGCAGTCTATTATGGATATGTTTATCGAAAAAGATACGAAGAGGATTTAAAAATAAATACTAATCTAGATTGGAGATATTCATTAATAGCCCCAAGTAATTTATATGATTTCTTAGCAATTGCAGCATTATCAGGGATTGTTGGAAATATTGCATATGATTTGACAAAATATGTCGCCAAAAAGATACTTGATTATTTAAAGACTAAAACAGAATTATCAGAACAAGATAATGAAGTAAAGCTATTGATTGAGAATAATGAAGAATTAAATATATTTATCGGCTGTGTGATAAATTACTATGATGGTTTAAACGGACTAAATCCATTAGTGAAAGCTGCGATTGCAGAAGAAGAAATTGCTGATTTTGCAAGTCATAGCAAAGTATCAGAATTAGAGGAGGCTTTAAAAAATGGAATGGATGATAAGGAAAAATTGCACAAGTTTTTTCTGGACATGATACGTTCTACAAGAGAAAATGGAGATAAGATAAAACCTAAATTAGGTGAGCTTGATAAAAACTTTGCTGAACTTAAAGCAGAGTTGAAAAAAGTTAAGAAACTTAGACAAAAAGAAAAGAAGAAGAGAAAAAATAAAAAACAAACACCAGCTAACAACGGCTCATAATCAATGCGGGTTTCAGCGGTTTGCCAGCGGCAGGTCCTGCAGGCAAGGTTTGTCTCGGGAGATACAGACGCAGCCACGCAATCCCGCACTGGGCATGACCGCCGACGTTGTGTTTAATAAAAAAATATGAAAGTCATACGAGATAAATCAGATTTAATCGAACAACTGAACGAATTTTCTGAATATTCAAAGAATAAGAAAAACCAACTCTTAATTTCAATATTTAGAGGTGAAGCTTTGACGGAAGATTTAACTAGGATTAAAGATTTTGATTTTCGAGATATTGATCTAGAAAATGTAGATTTTGAAGGATTAAATTTCATTAATTGTAGATTCACTGAAATATTAGGCACTAATGGACTCGATTTTAGAGCTTGCATCTTTACCAATTGTACTTTTCAATTGACATATTTTCATGATCTTTCCTTTAGTGAGTGTGACTTCAACAATACCATATTTAAAAACTGTAGTTTAATATATTTGAAATTCAGCGATTGCGACTTCACAGAAACTTCATTCTCAAATTGCTCAGAAGCTTTAGAGTTATATTTTGGAGGTTGTAAATTTGATAATCTTAAATTCGTTAATACTTATTTAGAATATTCTAGATTTGAAGGTCATAATAGAGAAAATTCAAGATTTGTTCTAAGATTTAAAAGTTGTATTCTTGAGAATAATTATTTTGCAAATATTGATTTACTAAACGCAGAGTTCAGAGATTGTATTTTAAATAAAAATTCTTATTCAAATTGTGAACTTTCAAGTAATACCATTGATAACACTAATTCTGTTTCCGGGAATGAGTTTTCGTTTATTGACTTTCAAACTATACTTAATAGTGAAAATCTTAGCGATATCGTTCTAGATAAATGTTTTGGAATAAGTAACGGACAAATTAGAGACTATGTTTTTGGATTAACTTAAAAGTTTCAATTACAAACAATCTTCATTTCCTATAGTTTTAAAGATAAGTCTTTTACTCAAAAGATAAATGACGCACTAATATCAAAAGGAATACTGACTTTTCTATGGGAAATAGATGTCCCTGGTGGTAAAACACTGAAAAAGATTATGCGTGAAAATATTCAAAAACATGATAGAATATTATTTATTGCATCTAAATACTCAATTAAAAGTGAAGCTTGTCAATTTGAATTATCTGAAGGTTGTAGAAAACAGAAAGAACTTTGGACTGAAATAATATTTCCTATTCATATTGATAATTATCTTTTTGAGGTTAATAAGGATGATATTAGACGGTTAGATAAGCAGGATGAATATTGGGGTAATATATGTGAACTTCGAAAAATTAATTCAATAGATTTCAGCGAATTTAACGACAGAGAATACTCAAATAATAAATTTGAAAAGAAAGTATTCAACCTAATTAAAGATTTAAGAAAATAAGTATTTGCTTAACATTACAGCGCATATAGCCAAAAACGAGGCTTGTGGATATTCGAAAGTTTGCAACCAACGTTTAAGTTTGTGTAACTGAATAAGTCAATGCTCTTAAGCCCGTTACTGGCCATATGCGTAACGCTGGCACCAATTATAAAAACCAAACGTAATGAGCTTAAAAAAATTGAATGAGAAGTCTCTAGAATTTAATCTTTCTCAAGAAAAAATTGACAAGAGAGAAGTTGGTCGCTTGGCATTTATTTCAAAATTCCCAGTTGATTCAATTAAAGACTTGAAGATTGATCAATATGTGCAAGGTACAGATGAGAATAGTTTCTGTTATTGGCTCGAGTTTAAAAAAATACTTTTTGGAATTGGTGGAGGTAATGCTTCCAAATTCGGATTATATAAAGCCAAAGATGGTAATTACTATACTAATTTCGGGCAAAACAAAAAACAGCTTTCGGGATCTGAACTAGAGATTTTTTTTAAAAAAATAAAAAAAGGAATAATAACAGCCCTTGATTACACAGAAAATGACATAATAGATAAGATTAAAGATATAGATATTCCTCTATGGAATATGGTTCTCCAGAAGATTTTATCGATCTATTATCCAGATAAGTTTATCACCATTGGAGCTCCTGATGTATTGATAGAATGTGCACGAGATATTAAGATCCCAAATATTGAATTGAGCACTGAGAATTCAATTCAAATTAATTATGAGTGTAAAAAAGCACTGAGCAAATTACCCGAGTATAAAGGTTGGCCCTATGAAAAGATTGGGGCCTTTATTTGGGAATCATATTTAGATGACTCAAAGAGAGATTACTACATTCTTGGCTCAAAGTATGGTGAAAATGCAGATGAAGATGTTTTTCCTGAAATGCTTGAAAGGTCAGTTATAGCAACTGGCTTTGCTTCGCATCTAGATCTCGAAGAATATTATTATAAAAATCATTCAGAAATTACTGAATACCTTAATGAACAAGGAGAAGAAAGTAAATCGTATAATGCCCTCAAGTATTTTCTAACACTTAAGGTTGGTGATCGGGTTGCTATTAAAGCTGATGGATCACCAAAAGGTTCTAAAGGCTTTTTATCAATAGTTGGTATAGCTGAAGTAATTGAGAAAAATGGTGAGATATACCATCATGATCCTAATGGTTTAGGACATTTGATAAATGTCAAGTTCATTAAAGCTCCCGTATATAAAGAGTTTGATTTAGGTGGATACGGAAGAACAATCCACAAATTATCTAACCCAGATCATATTGACCTAATATTTAAAAGTGAATACGAGCCAAGATCGATAGAATTACTTAAAAAGGACTACAAAGAAGAATTTGCAAAATGGTTATCTAAGAAGCATAAAGAGAAAAGCGGTACTATTAGTTCTTATATTAAGGCTATTGAACTTTTATCGAAGAATATTGGAATAGATATATTCAAATCAACCGATACAAATAGCTTAGAGGAACTGTATAAAGATTTAATCAAAGAACAGAAAACTGAAGGCGGTAAATATTACAACGAAGAAGCTCCATCATATGGTAATAATGGATTCTATTCAGCATCAGTTAAATCTTATATTGAATTTTTAGTGGAGCAAAAATCTCATATTAATACTAGCACAGAAAAAATGAATCTATCACTAAATACAATATTGTATGGCCCTCCTGGGACAGGGAAAACATATAAACTTAAAAATGAGTTTTTTGAAAGATTTACAAGTGAGCATTCTATACAAACAGAGAAAGAATTTTATATTGAAATAGTCAACAAATATACTTGGTGGCAAATTATTGGGGCTGTTCTTCTTGATTTAGGGAACAGTTCTTTAAATGAAATATATAACCACAAAGTAATACTCACAAAAAAAGATCAAGTAGATAATAAAGATCCCAATGCTACAATAAGAGGATTGCTTCAATCGCATACAATAGACGATTGTGAATTTGTAAATTTAAAAGATAGAACCTATCCCCAATTCATATATAAGGACACTAATTCAAGATGGAGTGTTAATGAAAATGCTGCAAAAAAAGAAGCGCCAGAAATCTACGAATTATTTGAAAAGACTAGATCCTTTAAACCTTATAGTACAATTAAAAAAAGATATGTCTTTACAACTTTCCATCAGTCATATAGTTATGAAGACTTTATAGAAGGTATAAAACCTATCGTTTATGAAGATGAGCAAAACCCGGAAAAGGGTAAACATGTTATCTACGATATAAAACCTGGTCTATTTAAACAAATAGTAAAAGAGGCTATAAATGATAAAGATAATGACTACGCTATTTTTATTGACGAGATAAATAGAGGAAATATTGCCAATATTTTTGGAGAGCTTATTACTCTGATAGAAGATGATAAAAGAATAGGCGCAGAAAATTATATTCCTGCTAAATTACCCTATTCAGGTGAGCAATTTGGTGTACCTCTTAACTTATTTCTAATTGGCACTATGAATACTGCTGACCGCAGTGTCGAAGCTCTAGATACTGCTCTAAGAAGACGGTTCTCATTTATAGAAATGAATCCTGAACCAAAGAAACTCAGTGAAGATGGTTTTAAGTGTGATGGAATTGATTTAGAAAAGTTACTTATAGCAATTAATGGTAGAATAGAAAAACTTCTTGATAAAGATTATTGTATTGGCCATTCATACTTTATGACGATTAAGAATCGTAAACAGCCACTTGATGAATTAAAGGCGATTTTCAAAAATAAAATACTTCCATTAATGCAGGAGTATTTCTATGGTGATTGGGGTAAAATTATGCTGGTAATTGGGAAAGAATTTGTTCTAAAAAAAGTTGAAACCATTAAGTTTTTGGCGACCGATTCTTACGAAGATTTTGAGGAATATGACGAAAAGCCAATTTATAGTTTTACAGCTCCTGAACTTTGGACGCTAGATTCTTTCAAATCTATTTATGAGTAAAATCAAAAACATAATACAAGTTTTTGAGTATCATACTTTAAAAGTTGATGAAAACGCTTTGTTTAGAATTGCTCATTTCAATGCGTTAGAAAATTATGGATATAAAACCGAAGAGAAATATTTTTCGGTTGGCAACAAACGAATTAAATTTAATAATTACGTTGGTGTTATCCAAGTTAAAAACTTAACCATTGAAATTCTCCCAAAAGCCGATAATAGTGAAGATGACCATAAATCTAAAGACAAATGGCACGGAGCATTAATATCTATGCTTCAAGAATGCAAATTGATAAAACTCAATGCCATCTCAAATGCAAAACTTAAACTTAAATCAGCTTCAATACTTGATCTCTACTACGACCTTTTTTTGTCCGAAACTGAAACTATTTTCAAACATGGTTTAAGAAAGAACTATAGGTCAGTTGATGAGAATTTAAGCAAAGTAAAAGGGAAAATTTTTTTTACAAATCACATCAGAAAAAATGCGTTTCATAATGAGCGATTCTATGTAGAATACAAAATATTTGATGCAAATAACAGGTTAAATCAAATACTATTAAAAGCATTATTGGTTTTAAAAACAATTGTTCATAATCCAAATTACGATATTAGAATTAACAAATTGCTTTTAAATTTTGAGGATGTATCTGAAGAGAATATTACTGAAAAGTGGTTTGAAATAATTAATTACGACAGAAATACTGAGCGATATAGACAGGCAATTACTCTAGCAAAACTCATTATTCTTCGATACTCTCCTGACTTGAAAGGGGGTAATGAAAATGTATTAGCCATTATGTTTGATATGAATAGGCTTTACGAGAACTATGTATTTCGTAAACTAAGAACAGTTCAATCTAAACCTGAAATTCCAATAATAAATGTTAAGGAGCAAAATAGAACGCCTTTCTGGGAATCTAGAGATCTAAGAGCTGATATTGTCGTGGAAACAAATGATAAGCGTTTGGTAATTGATACTAAATGGAAAGTGTTGAAAGACAATAAACCATCTGATGCGGATCTAAAGCAAATGTTTACTTATAATTTACACTACGATACCGATTTAAGCATTTTGCTTTATCCTAAAACGACTTTGGAATCTGCCGAGAAAAAACCTTTCAGAAATGAGAAATTTAGAGAACTAAATTGTCAAGTTGCTTTCACAAACCTCTTTAATGAACATGGTAAACTTGAGAAAGATTTAGGTCTTATCATTTATAATGAAATTATTAAAAATGAAATATAAACTACTGCCAACACCGCATATAGCCAATGGCTGGCAAAGCGAGGCGCAAATAATTGCGCTCACATGTAACTCAAAGTTCCTGGAGAGGTACTCGACCTGAACTCAGCCATTGGCAATATACACGGACGTTAGCACTTAAGCTGTTTAAGAGAAGAACCATAAACAAGAAATTTTAATCCTATGAATTATATTTTCACATTAGATAAACTAAAATATTCAAAATCATACTAAATATTACAATATGAATAATAAGATAAATACATGGGCAACCATAAAGGAAGGTATTACATTAGTTGGTTCCTTTGCAAGCATTTTTGCATTCATATTCGGATACACACGACTAATACAACTATTTAAAAGTAATTCTCCGACAATAATTACTGTTGAACAAAAAGTAGTGGACAATAGAATCTATATTGGATTTACATTGATTGCATGTTCATTATTCATAATTTTATCAATATGGGCAACTATATCCTTTGCAAGAGTTATAATTCACTTATTTAGGCGATTGGACATCAGATCAAATAAAAGAATATGGGGCGTGTCACCAATAATTTATATAATTGGAATCATTCTACTTGTCCTTGTCGGAGGCTTTATTTTGCTATTATTCTCAATAATCTTTAATGAGTTAAGTCCAATGGTTGCTTATATTGCCACTGGAATAATTCTACTCATTACAGTTTATTTTTATATTGAATGGATAACGAAATGGCCTTATAGATCATGGTAGTACTTCTCAAATAAAACATATGATTTAGATTCTGAATAATGATACAAAGCCAAGGTGCCAACAGCCTAAATTTACAATTGCTGAGCTGTGCATTTTCACCATCATTACCAATAACCTAATATATATTATCTATTACCCAAGGCGAGATCGTTTAACCTGGTTGAGATAAAGAGTTTAAGCCTTAATTACATAGGAATTACCAAAAAATGCGCTACTTTTCGAATAGGATTAAAAATCAATTAATCATATACTTTTATCACTAAACCTCAAGACAGTGGAAAATAGGCCATACTTAGTAATAAAACTTATAATGTTTGTGATTGCACCATTATCCTTGATTGTTTTTGATTCATGCTCAAAGAATCAATCAGTTATTGAAATAGTGGCTGAAAGAAATTTTAATAATGGGTCATGTGTTTACTTATGTTTCACATCTGATAGCGATTTTATTAAGATTGAAAAAGATATTCGATCACTTAATTTATTTGAAGATTGTAAAATTGGGTGGGCATACATTTATAACGATATGTCTAAAATAGTTCCTATTTCCAGTTATGACAATCTTGGTCGCGCAGTAGATGCTATTGATAGTAGATATATTGCTACTTTTTATAAATTATCAGTTAGTACTACTTTTACAATAAATAAATCCACTTTAAGCTATGATAGAGTTGAAAAAGAAAAAAAGGAGACGAAACCGCAAGGTGATATAAAAATTATTGAACTTGAGAATATAACGATTATTGGCAAAGGAACATTAAGAGAGAAAACTCGCTGGTATACATTCTTTGTGGAAAACTTCAATGATTCTGAGGAGACATATGAAAGAATTAGGGATATCTGTTATAAACTACCATTCGATCCTAATGGATTAACAACAGCCTATTTTTTCCTTGACAGAAATAAGGCCCCAAAACTCGAAAAAGATGGCGGTTGGGCCCCAAACGAATCACAAAACTCTTGGAATGAGAAGTATGCAAAATATTGTGTAGGTTATTTTGAGATTGGCATGGGTGATAATAAGGGCTACTTCTCAAAAAGATGGGATTGAAGATTATTTGAGGGATGGGCTTACTTGTGGCCTGAAAAGCGATACGATCCGGAAATAGACTCGGAGGTATTCAGGTAGTCTTCGGTTTTTTTGTTTGACATAGGGTTACTTTTTCGTACTTGTGAGTATTAATAATAAGTTGTTTAAATAGTATCTTTTATATCTTAGTAAATTATTAATTGCAAGGAAATATTTATGAAAACAAGAACTGATGGAAACAGATCGAGAAAAAAGCCCTCAAAATATATTAAAATGGATAGGCAATTAAATACTAGTCAGAATATCAATTCAGACAATTCAAATGGTATTCGTAACCATATTGTCTGTGCTATAATAACTCTAGTAATTTCAGCAATTTTTTTTATTGCTGGATTGAAATGGGGGTATAGTAAAAAAGATGCCAGGGACGCTTTAAATGAAAATAACCCAGTGATTGCTAGCAGTGTTGATACTATTGTTGGGTCACATTTTGCTTCATTTACTCAAGACTTCTTAAAAAATGATGAATATCTTAGGTATCTTGATATTTACCATGTACTATATAAAAGTGCTCTGGAAAAATTATTGCCAGGTGGTTTTAAGACAATAGGTATAAGGAATAACTCAATAATAAATCCAGGAAAGTTTTCAAGTAATGATATTGAATTTGATTTTGATGGCAGTATTGAGTTTTATGGTAATAATTTCACAGTGGATATGAATTTGACAAACATATATTTTAAGAAAGACAACAGCTTATCTGAGGCAAATAGGGTAATTGACACTATTAATAATTATAAAGTTGGTGAATTATATAGATTAGATTCATCAGTTACTCCTGGGTGGGATTGTTACATAATTTTGGTCAGTGATGATATAGCCAATCCCGTTTTTGTTTATGGTTTTGCGCCAAGGAAATCCTAAAGTGTATAATAGCTTTAAGAACACTTAAATAATAACCTTTGCCAATCGCATACATAATTAATTGCTGGGCTGTGCATTCTCATCATAATTGCTTCTAACTTGATTTAGATAATCCATTACCCAAGGCGATACCATTGATTGTAGGGCTTAATATAAAACCATTATTGCAGGAATACTTTCACAAGATATTTTTGCCTTCAGGTTTTTTTTTGCTACTCCAGGTATTTAACAATGTAATCTTGGGTAACCCATTGTAAAACAATCTTGAGGCAGGGTGTATAAGGGCGTCCTGCCTTTTTTATTTAGTTGTTAATGTGAATTTATTTGTGTATAATCTCACGATAATGTTTTACTCAATGGCCTAAAGAGTTCATTATATATGCTTTGATAATAATTTCTTTTTAAACTTCCATTTATTCTTTAGAAACATTTTTTTAAGATAAGCTGAATCATATTCTACCATTAATATTTCTAAATTAATCTTTGTAAGAGTAATCAATCTCGTTAAATCAAATCCAGAATCTTTTATCCATGAATCCTTATATCTAGATTTAAAATCTTCTGCTTTCAGACTATCTGTAAAACGGAAAAGTTGTTCACAATTTGCATAAAATAAGGTTACAAATTCAGTTGATTCGCCTTCTTTAATATTATAGTGAGTCATATTTTCAAAACCTATTAGAAACAATTCCGATGTTTCTCTGCTTAAAAATGGAACTTTGTCTGGAGCCTCTAATACCAATGGCGCATATAATTCATTGATAAATACTAATTGAGCAACAGTATGAGAACTATTAAATATCAAAAAATTTGCTCTCATAATAATCGGATCTCTAGTATGATTAATTTGAGAAGAAAACCATGAAAAATGAGCAGACTTAGGATCGTAGTCTATTCCGATACTAAAATATTTATATTTGGTTATAACTGAGTTTTTAACATACTTTCTCAATTTTTTTGCTATCAGATTAGTTTTGATAGTTTTAGCTGACTTGGGTATTTGAACAGCTTTAGTAGCATAAAAGTTAGCTAAACCTAGTGTATTAATTAAGAGTATTATGAGCTTTTCTGCAGTTATCATTTGTTTACTTTCATCAAAATCTTTCAGAATATTTTCAATCAGACTTTTAAGATAATATACCAAAGTGATAATGTCACTGCTAGAGTGCTGAGCCAAATAATATAATTCATTAATATCACTTAAAGCATTTTCAAAATCTTTTCTTTTGAGTACATAATACCCACGGACCAAGGGGGAATACTTATCAATTAGCTTTTGATTAAAGCTTAAAACTGTCGAATTGGCAGATTGAATATTATTGAGTGCAATTGTAATATGGTTGTCTAGTAGTTTTCGCTTGAGTACAGGTAAAGTAAGACAAAAACCTATAAAAGCTAATACAGGTCCAAGGATATCACTAAAATAATTAAAGTATTTGTCAAAATTACTTTCAGTTTTTACAGATGTGGCTTTTTGTTCTTGAGTGTTTTTTTCGTTACTGTTGATATTTTGAGCATACACTTGTGGACTGCATATCAGAATGACTGCAGCAAAAACGACTGAAATTAATGCCTTCATTTCGCTTATTATCAGATATTTTAAGTCTTAATTTACACCTTATTACTGAATTACAATACTATTTTATCTAATATTGTTTAAGAATATTTAATTATCTATACCTGAAAGAAACACCCCATTGACCACAAAAGGCTCGGAAAGTTCACAGCATTAGGAATCACTGTTTGTTTGCAGATATTAAGTCTCCATCCATCGTGAGATCGTTGACCTGGTTGAGATAATGAGGTCAAATGTCCACTAATTTAGTGTAGGTTAATTCAGGGAGAACAATATATCCATTTATATATCCAATAAAAAAAGGCAGTCACATTTAATTTCTGTAACTGCCTCATTTTCTGTGTAGCGAGAGGGGGAATTGAACTCCCGACCTCATGATTATGAATCATGCGCTCTAACCATCTGAGCTACCTCGCCATCTTCGCCCGCCGTAGCTTTAGCGAAGGCGGGTGCGGGCTGGCCCGCCTAAATCAAGGCTTCGGCGGCCAAAGGAAGTGCAAAGATATATTTTTTACCGAAGAATGAAAAAAAGATGAAGTCAATTTGATTAGGTCATTCATGGTAATTGATAAGAATGCCGTAGCTGGACGCTTTGGTTGTCTCCATCCAGATGAGTTGAGTATTTACAAAAGACTGTTAACTTTAACAGAAATAAAACGAATTTTTAGGTAATACGGTAAAACAATTCTCCATGAAACTTTTCAAGATTCTTTCTTTCTTTTTTCTTTTAACTCTGACCATTTCTTTGGGAATTCAACCCGTCAGATCCCAACAAATCAACTGGACACATTTTCGCGGAAACAATCTGAATGGAATTTCAGAAGATCAAAATGCACCGATCACCTGGAGTGATTCAACTAATATAATCTGGAAAACCGACATTCAGGGCAAAGGATGGTCGTCTCCTGTTGTTTTTGGTGACCAGATCTGGGTAACTTCTGCAAACGAAGACGGAAAACAAATGGCCGGAATTTGTCTCGACTTTAACTCTGGAAAGTTGATCTACAATATTAATCTGTTTGAGCCCGATGTTACATACCCGAAACATTCGATCAACACCTATGCTACGCCAACGCCATGCATTGAAGACGGATTTGTTTACCTGAATTTTGGAACGTACGGAACGGCTTGTGTCGATACTGAGAACGGGAAAGTTGTCTGGAAAAGAACTGATTTGAATTGTGATCATGTTCAGGGACCGGGGTCTTCTCCCATCATGTATAGAAATCTTATCATTCTGCATATTGAGGGCATTGATGTTCAATACCTGGTTGCACTGGATAAACAGACTGGCGAAACAGTTTGGAAGACAGATCGCCCGGCTGATCTTTATGAACCATTGGCTGCGATTGGCAGAAAGGCTTACATCACCCCAGTCATAATGAATGTGAATGGTCAGGATTTATTAATATCGAACGGTTCCGCTGTTTGTATAGCCTACAATCCTTTAACGGGAGAGGAAGTCTGGCGGGTTGTGGAAGGTGAAGATTCAACCATTGCCATGCCTTTCTCTGAAAATGGGATAGTTTATTTTTTTCCCAGTTTTGTAACCGGCCCTGATGGTGAAAAATACACTGAATTGCTGGCTGTAAATCCTGATGGGGAAGGCGATATTACCAAAACTAATGTGCTCTGGCGGTTTAAATCTCCTATCCTGCAATTGCTTACGCCACTTATTAAAGATGGCCTGATTTATACCATTGACACCCGTAATAAGCTTTATTGCCTCGATGCCAGAACAGGCCAGGAAGTATATTCCAAAAAGCTGAAGCAGAAATACAATTCATCTCCGGTTTTTGCAGGAGGAAATATTTATTTTACCGCAGTTAATGGTGCAACGATGGTTCTTAAAGCAGGAAATCAGCTTCAGATTTTAGCTGAAAACAAATTACCAGGTGAAGTTTATGCCACACCGGCATTACTCAGGAATTCAATCCTGATGAGAAACGATAGCCGGCTGTACCGGATAGGAATTAAATAATATGACACTTTCAGCAGCGTATTGTGCATGATTTCCCTCGGCTGACATGGCTGGTGAAGGATCAGTCATAAATCTTATTTAACCATTCGCCCTGTAATTTGTTAATACAATTAAACTGCCATCTTATAAATATTAACGTATGAAAATAGCTATTTTAGGTACCGGAACGGTCGGGCAAACACTTGCTGCCCGCCTGGCGAACCTTGGTCATGGGGTGATGCTGGGAACAAGAAATGTGGCTGAAACCTCAGCCAGAGCTACAAAGGACAATTACGGAGGGCCTTCATTCTCCGAATGGTACGCCAACAATAAGCAGGTGAAGCTGGGCACTTTTGACCAGGCCGCAGCCTTTGGTGAAATCCTGTTCAATGCTACACAGGGCAGCATAACCCTTAAAGCGCTTCAGCTGGCGGGTGCATCAAACCTGGAAGGGAAAGTCCTGGTGGATGTTTCCAATCCGCTTGATTTCAGCAGGGGAATGCCACCAATCCTGATCCCGGAGCTGTGCAATACCACTTCCCTGGGTGAGGAAATTCAGCGGACTTTTCCCGGTGCTAAGGTGGTTAAAGCCCTCAACACCATGTGGTGCGGAATCATGGTCAATCCCGGCATGATCGGCGGCGGAGATCACCAGACCTTTATTTGCGGCAATGATGCCGGTGCCAAGGCACAGGTAACAGACCTGCTGGTGCAGTTCGGCTGGAAAGCCGAGAATGTCATCGACCTTGGCGATATTACTGCAGCGCGCGGAACGGAAATGCTGCTGCCGGTATGGTTAAAAATCATGGGCAAGCAGGGGAACGGAGCTTTTAATTTTAAGATAGTAAAGAGTGACTAGTGACTGGTGACTGGTGACCGAATGTCTCTTTAAAACCGGTAAGTTAGGGAAAGTCCCTGCCGCTTTGGTGTGCAGATTACGCCCAGAGAAAGGTTGTTCAGTTTCTGCCGGTATTGACTGATTTTATGCCCCCCGATGCTGGCCATGGTAATACCACCAGCCATCAGGCCTATCCCGACACCGAGCATGATGATACCACCGACTGCCTGGAATGAATAGTCTTCATAATCATCACCATAGTAATCATAATAGCCATCCCAGTAATAGTCGGGGATTGAAACAAGCAAAACAGTACCTGCAATGGTAAGTCCCGAACCCACAGCTGCCATGGCGATGCCGCCATTTCTCATATGGCTAAAAGACTGGATCTTTTCCTCATAAAGCTGTCGCTTTTCAACCTGTCCCATGACCGGACGACTGATCATGCACACAACTAATAATAGGAATAATAGGGTTTGTTTCATAACCGATGGGGGTTTTGTTAAGGTGAAAAGTTAATAATATACGTTCACTTTTTATACATTTTTGCCGAATAACTTCACCAGTCACCAGTCACCAGTCACTAGTTCTATCCTGCCAAATGCAGAAGGCAAATGAAAATCTGGAAGGCGTGACTCCGGCCTCACCCAGCTGATCCAGTTGAAGGCTGATTCAGGATCAGGAAGTTTCAGGCATTCACCGCGGAAAAGGCCTGCCTCCAGTACCTGATGGTGCAATAAATCCATTTCTTTCAGGGAACTCAGGGAAATGCTGCCTTCCACGAAGTATCCGTCTGCTGTAAAGGCAGCCAGTACCTCAAGCTGGTTCTCTCCGGGCCATCGCCATTCATATTCAAACTGCCGGTAGTACCTGGCTTTATAATCCAATATCCGCCCCAGGGGATCCAGTTCGAGGCAGTAATAGGGGTTAAGCCGGCTGCTGGTCCGGAAAAAGATTTCGACACGGTCGGAATCCACCACTTCCATTTTGTGATTGGTATTGGTGAAGGTCAGGATTCTGGAACCAGTTATGTCAAACCGGAAGTAAAATCTTAAATCATTCCAAAGGGCACGGAATGTCATACCGGCTGGTTTTCCCGGCGACCAGGGACAGGTAAAATCTTTCAGAACATCAGCCTTTTTCCAATCCGGTCCGCTGTGCACTTTTCTGGCGTGGTAAGTTTTAATGGATTTTATAATTATTCGTATTTAAGGGTATCAGCCGGATTGGTCCGGATGGCCCTGATGGTTTGATAACTGATGGCCATCAATGCCACAACCAGCGCTATAAGTGCTGATACAATAAAGATCCAGGCGCTCAGGCGGGTATGATAGCTGTAATTCTGCAGGAACCTCGAAAACATATACCAGGCGAGCGGAACCGAAACCAAGGCAGCAATAAGCAATAGCTTTAAGAACTCACCTGTGAAAAGGCCAAAGATCAAATGGGATGGTGCCCCAAGCGCCTTCCGGATACCCACTTCGCGGGTCTTCTGTTCAACCGTAAAGGTAGCCAGTCCGAACAATCCTATACTAGCGATTAACACAGCCAGTATGGCAAAATAATTCATCAGTGTTCCCAAGCGCTCTTCAGTTCGGTACATTCTATCAAAATCATCATCAACAAAATGATAATCAAATGGATATGAAGGCATAATCCGACTCCAGGCTTTCTCCACCTGCTTCATGGTGGCAGTAAGGTTGCCGGGATTGATGCGTATATACATGTAGTTTAAGTAGTTGCTGCCCCAGACGGATATCGCCAGGGGTTCGATCTTATTATGAAGGGATTGGAAGTTGAAATCCTCCATCACGCCCACAACCGGACCCACCGGCCCGAAGCGAAGCTGAGCCCCTACCGCATCCTCCATGTTCATGATCTTTTCCATTTGTTCGTTGATCAGAAAAGAGGCCAGGCTGTCGCGTGGCGTATCCACGGAATAGGACTTGGAAAAGCTGCGTCCGGACTTCATCTTTATACCCATGGTTTCAACATAATCAAAATCCACGCTGCTCATGCTGATCAGTATTTCCAGATCAGGTGGTTTGCCTTCCCAGGAAGCCCCGGCAGAGTTACTGCCAATGTTCTGGGGTGGGTGGGTGCTGGCCGTGATGGATTTTATAACCGGTTCCCGAAGGAGTTCCTCCTTGATCGTGGGATAGGCGGTTTTAAGATCTCCCCGTAAAGGCACATAAAACAGGTTCTCCCGGTCATATCCGAGTTTTTGGTTCTGCAAATGCTGCAGCTGGCGGTAAATCACAAGGGTTCCGGTGATCAGCATGATACTGAGCGCAAACTGAGTTGTCACGGTTATCCTGCGGAAAAAGCCTCCACGGGATCCCATGCTGAATGAACCCTTCAGGGTTTTCATGGGTTCAAAACCGGAAAGAACAAGTGCGGGATAGGTACCTGCCAGTATACCCGTAAAAAGCATGATGGCAAGTATACCTGCAACATATAAAGGTGTTAACAGATCCGGAATACTGAATTCCTTTCCGGAGATCAGGTTAAACTGTCCCAGCAACAGCGCCACCATAATAAAGGCTATTATCGTGGATATCAAGGTGATAAATAAAGACTCGGCATAAAACTGGATGATCAGATTCCAGTGGTGTGCTCCGTTTACCTTGCGCAACCCGATTTCCTTTGCCCTCGAAGCAGAGCGGGCTGTGCTCAGATTCATGAAATTGATGCATGCGATGATGAGTACCAGCAGGGCGATTGAAGAAAAGATCCACACGTTAAGAATGGCACCCGGTTTGTGCCCGTATCCAAAGTAACTGTAAAGATGCATACGTGTAAAAGGTGCCAGCAAAAATTCGGTGTCGTTCCGGGGGTCATGCTCCCGCACGATCTGGGTAAGCTTTTTATTTACCGGCAGGGGATTGGTATTGTTGCGCAACATGACATACGTAAAGATGGAATTGCTCCCCCAGTCATCAGAATACCATTCCGATTTCTTCATATAATCGAAGGGGATAAGAAAATCCTGATCAATAGAACTGTTGCCCGGTATATTTTTCATGATGCCTGTTACCTGAAAAACCTCTTTCGTATTGACCAGTAAGGTCTTTCCAATGGGGTCCTCTTCACCAAAATACTTGTCGGCCATTTTAAGGCTGATGACGATGGATCCTGGTTCCTTCAAGGCAGTTTCAGGGTTGCCGGATAACAATTCAAAAGAGAATATTTTGAAGAATGAAGAATCAACAGCAGCAACCTTTTCCTCATAGAAGGATCTGTCATTCCGCGTGATCAGAAAGCTCCCTGGGGATACTAGCCTGCAGGCCTGTTCAATTTCGGGGATATTCTCCTTCCAGACAGGACCGGAAGGCCATGGAGTGACAGTGACGTGAAAAATGCCATTACTGTATGGTTGATCCTCTTCCACGCGATAGATCCGATCGGCATTGGCATGAAAACGATCAAAACCAAGTTCATCGGTTACCCACAAAAATATCAGCATACTGCAGGCCAGCCCAAGGGAAAGACCAATTACGTTCATGAAAGAAACAGAGAAATGACGAAAAATATTTCTCCAGGAAATAAGCAGATAATTTCTGATCATGCGAGCAGTTCTTTCGGAGGAATTACAGCAATAAAGTTGTAGAAAAATATTATATAATGAACTCCAGAATTGTATTATTTCTTCCTTCTTCAGTCTTTCTCCCCAAACGTCCCTAGTCCCTTGTCCCTTGTCCCTTGTCCCTTTCTTCAAATTCCCAGCCAGAAACTCATCTTCACCATAAATACATTGGTGGGAGCTGTGCCAAACAAGCCATCCAGGTTTTCGCCAGGAGAAGAATAATACACATTGTCGCTGCTGCTCCGGTTGTTTTCCCATACCAGGTAAATTGTGGAACCTTTACGGTATTCCCAACGGGCTACAAGGTTCGAACGGAATTCACGGAAGCTGAAATCAGGATTATGAAAGGAGTAGTTTTTATCACCTTCTGTCACGGTATAATCTCCTGATGCTTCATCATATGCAATTTCAGAATCGGTGAAGGTATGGGTACGGCTGTCCAGATCTCTGGCGTCGGGATCATCCGCGCGCTTGAATCCACTGTAATCTCCGCTGGAAATAAAAGGACTTCCATAGTACTGGATGGAAATATCGGGTGTGATGTTGTAATTCAGGCGCAAGGTGAAGTTATAGGTCTGTTGCCTGATCAGGGCCAGGATGTATTGCATTTCGGCATCGGCTTCCTTTTGGGTGACATAGATGAAATTATCGGTATTGTTTACGTATTGAAATTCCGGTTTGATCAGAAAATGATTTCCCAGGCGGAAGGACAGGGATGGCTTGATCATGTATCGGCGGGAAATGCCGTCAGTACTTATGGTGCTTATGTTCTGAAGCATGAATACGACGCGTCTCGATTTGTCGGTATTGAATAAAAAGTTGTTCTGCCAGTAGGGAGAAAGTCTGAAGGAAGGCCCGCCGCGGAGCAACCGGGTAGCCAATTCCTGCACGATATAGGTTTCCGTGAGAGAAACCTCCCAGAAGTTGCTGAACTGGGTGACGAATTGTCCGCCCAGATCATTATAGGTATTCCGGCCACCAAAATTCCAGGAATTGACCTGTGAAAGGGTTGCTGTGTAGTTACGCAGGATTCCCTTTGGTTCCGTCTGCCGGTAACCCAGTTTGGTCTGATTTTCAATCAAGTCTGCCATGAAAAGGTATCCGGCATCATTCAGGTCAAAGCCGGGAGACCACCAGCTTACACGCTCTGAGAAGATGAAGCGTTTGTTCCCCTGTCTGCCCGCTTTCAGATAACCTCCCGAACCTGAAAGATGCCTGATTGTGGAATCAACTCCCAAATAACTTGCCGCATCGGGACGCTGGTAATAATGCAGGGCATTGGTCTGCAGGTTCACCATGGCTTCTTCTTTCCCGTCGATATAACTGAGCATGCCCTTAAAATCTAAATAATACACCCTGTCTCTGGTATACTGCAGCAGATCAACCCCGGCAGTATAGGCATTCCGGTTCAGGTAATTCAGGTATTCTTCTTCGATGAGCCTGTTGGTAGATGAAAACATGGTTCCGATCTGGGTGTTTCCTTTGTTGGCTATCTTCTGAACGCGCGCGATGAGGAAATTGGTCAGGGGTTCCACTACGGGTTTGGTTTCAATGCTATCCTCGGTTAGCAAAGCAGTTTCTTTCTGCGTGGTGCTTTGCAGTATGCCCACTGAGAATCCGTTGCGAGTGGTGCCGGTAAGCTTAATGGCATTGATGATGTTGGTAAACTCGGGCTCTTTTACAAAGGAATTGACGTTGTCAACCCCAGGGTGATAGGAGGGAGCATGGCCGATTCGCCTGGAATAGAACATCATGTTCTGATCGGCGGAAAAATCAAAGATGTGTTTTCCTTCCAGGAAAAAGGGACGCTTTTCTTCATAGAATGTCTCGAAAGCAGTAAGGTTCATCACAGACGGATCCGCTTCAATCTGCCCGAAGTCGGGGTTGATGGTAACATCCATGGTGAAATCGCCGATCCCGAACTTTCCGTCAATTCCGGCATTCCCGTTCCACTGGTTGCCCTGGGCATAAGGGCTTCCTTCTATCTGCGGCTCGCTGGTCAGTTTGCCGGAAACATAAGGGAGGAATTCGATCAGGCGAGGTTTGCGTACGCCCTCCAGACCAGCCATGGTGCCGAAGGAATATACGTGCCCGCTGTTTTTGCGCGGGATCAGGCTCCACTGGTCAACTTCCTGTATTCTGCGAACAATACGCCGGACATGCAAACCCCATACCATGCCAGTGTCAGCGTGGTTGTAACGCAGCTGGTTCAGGGGGATCCTGAACTCTACTGTCCAGGAGGAGTCATTCACTGCGGTCTTTCCCTCCCAGACGGCATTCCAGTTAAGATTGACGGAAAGATTATCAGTCACGATAAGGTCGGTTTTGTTGCCGCCGGCATTGATGTTGAATTCAGTTCCCGCCCGGAAATCATGATAGGAATCAAAGCAAACGCTGATCAGGTCACCTACGGAATTATCATCGCGGTTGCCGACAAAGCGGTTTATTTTATCAGGCTCAGGATCCCAGGCGCGCAGCGCAAAATAGATATTCTTTTCATCAAATAGTATTTTGATCCTCGTGGGGTAGGTGGGCTGTGCCCTTTCCACCGGGGTGTTCTGGATGAAATTTTGGGACCAGTTTCCTTCATTTTCCCAGCAGGCATCTTCAAGTTTTCCATCAATTACGGGAGTGTTGCCATGGAGCCTGACTGTATGGTAGATGCGTTTATATGCCTGATCAAAGGGAATCAGCGTGTCGGGTGACTGACTGTAAAGCCTATATAAACCGGTTATGGAAAGGAGGAAAGCGAAAAAGAACAACGGCTTCTTAATCATGAATACTTTTATTGAAAGGATTAGTGTGCCGTAAAAGTAAACAAGATTGGGGAAAGTTAAAGTGAAAAGTGAAAAACGAAAAATGAAAAACTAAAAGTGAGAAACTAAAAGGTCAGGGCCAGGAATATGGATGGGATAAATGATGTCAGGTAACGGTTATTTACCTGCAGCAGCGGTCTTCCTGGTCGTACTTGTCTTTTTCACCTTGGGAGCGGCAGGTTTTTTAGCTTCCTGAGTGGCTTTCGGTTCAATGGCAGCTTCTGTTTTTGCTTCAGCTTCCGGGGCAGTTTCTTCGTCGAAGTTCAACAATTTAAGCTCCTCGAGTGTGTTGTACCAGGCTACCAGTTTCTTGATATCTGAAACGTATACACGATCACGGTCGTATTCGGGAAGTATCTTTTCCATGAAAGCTCTCAGCATCTCCGGAGAAGACTTGGGATCCGGTGCAGGAGTTCCTGGCTGGGCTTCATGGATCTTTTTCAGCACTTCTTTCAGGGGAACCTCATCACCCTCGGTGAAAACGGCAATATCTCCCAAAGAACTGACTTTCTGGTTGGCACTGATGAAGCTCCTTTTTTTGTCGGTAAAGGATTCCACAATAATCCCGTTCCTGCCCTGGGAAACAAACCTGAACAAACCGCTTTGTCCAGATACGGACATAATCTCCTTAAGATCCATGGCTGCTATTCATTAATAATTGGGTGCAAAAATAAGCGAATAACTAAAAACTAAAAACTAAAAGTGAAAAATGAAAAGTTTTCTTGGTTGTTAATTCTTCACTTTTCATTGTTCACTTTTAGCTTATTCCTCTTTCCTTCTTGATAGCCTCATAGGCTTCATGGATCCTCTGAAACTTCTCCTGTGCTCTTTTCCTTATTTCTTCTCCCAGGTAGGCCACCTTATCGGGGTGGTTTTTAAGTGCCAGTTGACGGTATGCTTTCTTGATTTCCTCATTGGTGGAGCTTGAGGCAATCTCTAAAACCTTATAAGCCCAGTCGGACGACTGTATAAACATGCTTTTGAGGGAGTTTACATCGGCAGGATTGATACCGAGGTCAGCCGCGATTTGCTCAAGTTGAATAACTTCTGGTTCCGTGATGGCACCATCAGATAGTGCGATACCAAAAACCAGGTGCATCAGTTGAAGACGTGACGGGTAGTCCATTCTTTTCCTGATCTGGGTGGTCACCTCTTTAAGGGGTATATCCTGTTTCAGAATGTTTTTCAGCATCCCAAGCATTTCAAGTGTTTCTTCTTCACCGAAAGATTTGGTGAGGTAGTTTTTAATAAAGGTCAGCTCTGACTTCATCACGCGTTGATCTGCCTTCATTACAGAAGCCATAATAACTAGCAGACTTACTATAAAATCTCCTGTGGTGGTATCGGATTGTTGACGATCAAATTTCTCGAGATTGGAGGCATCTACAAAAGAACCAAAGGCAAATCCCAGGATGGCTCCAATGGGTCCACCGATCGTCCAGCCCAGGCCTGCGCCAATCCATTTGCCAAATTTTCTCATGCTGAAAGTCAGTTATCAAAGGGTTTATTAAAAAGGGCATGAAGCCGAAGCACCTGGGGAAGTATGGGTGTCTTGCCGTCGTTAACGATAACATGGTGTGAACGGGCAATTTTTTCCTCTTCCGGCAACTGATTTAAAAGAATGGCCCGGATCTTATCCAGGGTCATGCCGCTGCGCGCAATTACCCGCTGTATGCGCAGTTCTTCCGGTGCAGCTACCGTAATACACTGATCAAACTGTTGGTAGGTTCCACTTTCGAACAGCAGTGCACTTTCCTGGATCAGGTAAGGGAATTCGCTGTTCTTCAGGCACCACAGCCTAAAGTGCTCGGCTACCCTGGGGTGAATGATCTGATTTGCTTTTACCAGCAGGTGCTTGTTGTTGAAGATCATATCAGCCATTCTTGGTCTGTTCAGCATATTCCCCGTATAAACCTCTTCGCCCAGCAGCAGGACCAGGCTTTCCCTGATTTCAGGATCGGTATCAACCAGGTTCCTGGCAACAGCATCTGCTGAATAAACAGGTGCGCCAAGTTTTGAAAAAACCTCACAAATAAGGGATTTCCCGCTCCCGATACCGCCTGTAATTCCGACTTTGATCATTTCCGGGTAACTAAAAACTCTGTTTCCTTGGGATTAAAACGGACATTGCTGATTATTCTCGGAGTATCACTCAGAAAGACCTTGAGTCTATTTACCTGCCGGTCCCGGATCGCATTATAGTCAATTTTAGGCACGGGTGGATTTTTCACCATCTTGTTATAGTTGCTCAGACATATGTTAAAAGTAATTGTCACCTGTCCGGGAATAGCAATCATATCCAGTGAATCCGGAACGTTGACCGGAAGGACGGTCAGGCTTTCATCCACTTCTGTAAACCGGTCAACCGGGATGGTAACCTGTACCTCATCCAGGGAATAAGTTACCCGGTCAAAGGTTTGCAGTTTGCTTCTCAGTGTAACAGTATCCGAAAGGTTCGTTTGTTTTAAGGGCTCAGTGGGGGCATAGGCAATGTACCTGATAATATTTCCCGGACCTGAAACCATAACGCTGTCGGGTGTAACCACAATACTGCCGTTTTGCATGTATTGCTTTTGATAGAATTCGTCATGCAAAGCCAGGACTGGTTTTACAGGCACTTTTTTCATTTCGAGGTCGGTAAAACTGAAGATTAAGGTATCCGGAGAAATATCCAGGATTTTGAACTGCGGAAGTTCTGCTGAAAGCAAATCCCTGACTGTTTCGGTAATCACATAAAAAGTATCTGACCCTGCGCTGTTAACAGCGTAAGAACCTACATTGAATTTTAACGGCTCAAGATTCAGGTTGAGTCTACTCCTCAGCAGGGTAAACCCCCTTGCCCTTACCCGGAGTTGAAATTTATCGGGGACAAGGCCGATCAGAATTTTGTTCTCAGGAAAGTTTTCATACCGGACTGGGTAGGACAAATCTTCCTCATATTCCTCTCCCAGGGATCGCACAAACCAAAAAACAGCAGAAATTACAAGGAAAAATAAAAAAGTTAACAATCTGCGCTGTTGTAAAATCTGCAGATCAGTTAACCGATGCAGGTATTTTTTGAAACCAGCGTAAAAACCGGCAGTGTTTTCTTTTTCGGAATCCAAATCAACAGCGTTTAAAGTACAGAGCAAATATACCTTAAACGCTGCATATTCAAACAACTATTGCTGCTGATTTTGAACATCGGAGGTGTCACGCAGAACAGCGCTTTTGTCAACCTTCAGCAGTACATTATTACCGGCATCAATAGTGATCACATTATCGGAAATGTTATTTATTTTTCCATAAATACCTCCAGCAGTAATAATATGATCGCCCTTCTTCAGCGATTCCCTGAAATTCTTCAATTCTTTCTGCCTTTTCATCTGGGGACGAATAAGGAAAAAATAGAACACAACCATGATCAGCAGCAGCGGAATAAGCGAAGACCAGGGACTTTGACCTTTCTGTGGAGCGGTCATCAATATGATTCCTAAAAAGTTGAGCATCATTAAAAAATTTATTATATGAATATTAAGAATTTACATGTAATATTTCATCCTGTTGAAATGGCAAAGTAACAACATTTTTTTAAACCTCACCAATCAATCCTCTTCCAACCTTAACAATCTTCTTTTCATCCTTAAGATGTTTAAAGATTTTATCCAGCAGCCCGTTAATAAAGACACTGCTTTTTTCCGTGCTGTAAAACTTGGCAATCTCCAGATATTCGTTAATCGTAACCCTGGTGGGTATGGAAGGAAATACTACTGCCTCGGTGATGGCCATCTCGAGTATGAGGAGGTCCATAAAGGCAATGCGTTCAACATCCCAGTTTTCCGTAAAAGATTCCACCAGTTTACCAAACTCTTCTTTGCGCAGGATAACCTTACGGAAGAGATCACGGGCGTATTCCTTGTCATCCTCATTTTTGAACAAGTCCATCAACCGGGCATTTTCTCCGTCCGATTCCCTGAATCCCTTAATGGTTTTGGCAATCATGCTGATTACAAACTCAACTTCGTCGTTCCAGTAAATACTTTGTTCCTCAAGGGTTTGATAAAGGCTTTCAGAATTCATGATCTCAGAAGTGAAAACTTCCATGATCAGCTTTTTATCCTGTTCATAGTCTCTTCCGCCATCATCCATATATTCCTTAAAAAACGGAGCCATACGGATGCGGTTATGCATTTTCTTAATGAGCTCGGGGGAATTTATCCAGGAGATCCTGGTAGATTGGAGATACTTATTCAATTGCTTGTTGGAGCGTAATTGCTGTATGATCAGATTTTCAACAAATTTTGTGTTGGGATTCAGGTCTTCCCTTGTGGGGATTTTCTTTTGAAGGGCGATCTCAATGCGGGAATTGGCATAATCTGCAATGTCAATGATAAGCAGCAGCAGGTAATGATAAAGATCATAGGTTTTCTGGATGCTGAAAAAAAGCTCTTTTTCAAACTTATTCATGGAACTGTCACCACTTTGAAAAAAGGCGTACAGGAGCTGTAAAATCTTGATCCGTAATATCCTTCTGCTGATCATAATTGAAAGAACCTGGTATTTCTGTTTATAGGCTTATCTTGAATTGCGTGGTGCAAAATAAATGCATTTTTTCGAACTTTTTAATAAAACAGAAAAATTCATGGGCAGCAAATTTTTTAAAAAGTACATATTAGAAGCCCCGAAGTGTAGCATCAAATTTATTTTTTTTTATTTTTGAAAATGCAATTAATCTCTACTAAAAACCCCCGAGTTATGATTGAACAAGCAAATGACAAAAACGAGACCCCAGAAGATTCCGAACACCGGGAAATCTTTTCCAGGGCGGTCAGAGCAGGAAAAAGAACCTACTTTTTTGACGTTAAGGCAACGAGAAAAAATGATTATTTCCTGACGATTACTGAGAGTAAAAAACGTTTTCACAAAGATGGACGCTTCTACTTTGAGAAACATAAGATCTTTCTTTATAAAGAAGATTTTGAGAAATTTTCTGATGGCTTTGCAGAGGTTATTGATTTTATTAAGACAGTCAGGGTCTCTGAGCAGGCATTGGATCAGATAGCCACCAGCGAAACTCAGACCGATGATTATACCAGCGTTGATTTTGATGATCTTGAAAGCGTTGCGTTAGATGAAAGGGATCATAAGAATTGATCAGAACATCTCTTTGGAACCCGGAAAGTTCACTCTTCCCGGGTTTTGCTTTTTATACGGGATTGCCGTATCATTTTTCTGATCTGGGCATTCGTCAGTACCCTGACATTGGTGATGATATAATCCGGGTTAACAAAATCACCATACTGGTTGCATTCCCGGATCATTTCGTTGAATAACGCCTCTACGGGTACCTGAAGGGGAATCATGCTGAGAACCGTGCACAATTCTTTATCAAAACGGACATATTCCAGTTCGCCTTTGGATTTTTTTATAAAGAACCGGACCTCGTCAGATACGATCTTCTGCTCGAAAGAAGAATAGGGACGTCCGTTTGCTGAAAGGAAGATAGTGAAGTAGCGCAGTTTCAGTCCTTTCCCGCCAAGGCCTGTCGAGATCAGGACCTGGCTCTTATCCAGCAATTTACTTTCCAACAACAGCCTGCATTCCTGGTAGGCTAGTGTAGCCCAGTCCTTCAACTGATCGGGTGGTCCCTGAATGTATTTCTCCAGTGTACGGTAGGCTTCAATATTATCGATAGTGGCCAGCTGAACCAGGAGCTGCTTTTTGTCATCCAGGGTAAGATCATGCCGGAAAATGGTTTCCCTGTTTTTCAGAACTGCTTCCGGATCGAAATCGTCCTCTAAATTCCGGGCATAGTTGTAATATTCCAGCTGAACATCGGCATCAATCTGTTGTTCGAGAATGGTCAGGTTGCCCGGAATTTCACCGAGCAGCTCCTGAATCTTATCGTATATGTTATCCTGTTGTGCCATGACCTGCCTGCCCTGAAATAAGGTTGGCTTCCAAATAAAGATATATAATCCTGAGGAAAAAACCACATAAAAAGCAAAAAATATAATCCGGAATGCCTGATTTTAGATAAAATTCACTACATGTTGGTATTGTCTGCGAGAATTATTCGGGATAAAATTGCAGGGGTAAAAACTGAATATGAAGGTCGGGACCAGATTATCTGATATTGAAACCGGGAAGAGCGTTTTTATTGAACAAGTAAAGGGCGGGGGCCCTTTCCGGCAGCGTATGGAAGAAATGGGGTTTATCAAAGGCAAGAAAATTACTGTAGTGAAGAATGCCCCCCTGAACGATCCGGTTGAATTCAGTATTATGGGCTATAATATTTCCCTGCGACGCAATGAAGCAGCACAGATCTGGGTTAATAACCATAAAAGGGCGGCTGCCAGTGCCAGCCAGGTATTTACTGAGAACATACCCGGGTTACAACTGGATGCAGGGGAAAGAAGAACCATACGGGTAGCCTTTGTGGGCAATCCCAACTCCGGCAAAACCACGATTTTTAATTATGCATCCCGGTCACACGAGCATGTGGGCAATTACACAGGGGTTACTGTGGGAATTAAAACAGCATCGTTCAGGCAAGGCATTCATCATTTCGAGATAACCGACCTGCCCGGAACGTATTCCCTATCTGCCTATTCACCGGAAGAATTATTTGTCCGCGAATTTATCCTGGAAAGCAAGCCCGATGTTGTAGTCAACGTCATTGACGCAACTAACCTGGAGAGAAATCTCTTTCTGACCGCACAACTGATTGACATGAATATCAAAGTAGTGGTCGCCCTGAACATGTTCGATGAACTGGTGAAAAACCAGGATCACTTCGACTATTCGGGCCTCGGGAAGATGCTGGGCATACCTTTCATACCGACGATCGGCTCAAGGGGCAGGGGCATTGGCAAATTGTTCCAGAAGGTAGCTGATGTGCACGCCGGTAAAGATCCCTTCCAGCGCCAGGTCAAGATTAACTATGGTTTCGAGGTGGAGGATTCTATTTCAGCAATCCTGGAAAAGATTGGTTTACCGGGGCATGGAAATTTGGCTGCGGAACCCTGGACCAGGTATATAGCTCTGGGACTTCTAAGCGGGGACAGTCATGTTGAAAAAATGATCCGTCAAACCGACCGGTTCAAAGATATCAAGAAAAAGGCCCTTGAGGAGTCGGACAGGATTGTGAAACTCATGGAGGAGCCTATCGGATCGGTGATAACCGATGCCCGTTACGGATTTATAGCCGGGGCTTTAAAGGAGACCCTCAAAACCGGTAATGTGAACCGAAGAAAGACTTCAGATCAAATTGATCTTATTTTAACAAGTCGCTATCTGGGTCTCCCTGTTTTCATGCTGTTCATGTGGCTCATGTTTTCAGCCACTTTTTACCTGGGGGCCTATCCCAAAAGCTGGATTGAACATGGCGTGGGTATCCTGGCAGGGGTCTTGGACCATTCCATGGCAGCAGGTTCTTTAAAGCTCATGCTTCAGGAAGGGGTCATCGGAGGTGTTGGTGGCGTGATCGTGTTTCTGCCCAATATCCTCATCCTGTTCTTCTTTATTTCCCTGATGGAGGACACTGGTTATATGGCGCGTGCAGCCTTTATCACCGATAAACTCATGCACAAGATCGGGCTGCACGGAAAATCTTTTATTCCCATGATCATGGGATTCGGTTGTAATGTGCCTGCTGTGATGGCTACACGTACCATCGAGAACCGGAATAACCGGTTAATTACCATGCTGATCAATCCATTTATGAGCTGCAGCGCGCGACTGCCGGTTTATATCCTGCTGATCGGGGCGATTTTTCCTGGTTTCAAAGGAACATTGCTATTTGCCCTTTACCTTATAGGAATAATAGTCGCCATACTGGTGGCTCTGGTATTCAAAAACACGGTTTTCCGGTCCAACGATGCTCCTTTTGTCATGGAACTGCCCCCATACAGGCTTCCCACAGTCAGATCCACATTGAAACACATGTGGTCCAAAGCCTCACAATATCTGAAAAAAATGGGTGGCATTATCATGATCGCCTCGTTGCTGATCTGGGCACTCGGACACTACCCGGTTCAAACACCGGAACAAGGCAACAGTCAAAATAAAGCCGGAGTGAATGAATCATCCTACATGGCGCGCATCGGGAAATTCATAGAACCGGCCATTCTTCCGCTTGGATTTGACTGGCGCATGGGAGTATGCCTGATCGCCGGCGTAGCGGCCAAAGAAATCGTGGTGAGCACCATGGGCGTTATTTACCAGAATGGAGATAATGCATATCCTGCGGCTGGGTTGGGTGAGAAAATTGCTGGGGCTAAACATACCCGGGGCAATTATGCCGGCCGGCAGGTATTCACCCCATGGGCCACCCTGTCCTTTTTAATATTCACACTTTTGTATTTTCCCTGCATTGCTACCATCACCGCTATTTACCATGAATCCGGTTCATGGAAATGGGCGGCATTTTCTGTGATGTTCAATACCGGTCTGGCCTGGATCTTTGCCTTTCTGGTGTTTCAAACCGGGATGTTGTTCACCTAACAAGGAATCTATGGTTCAGGATATCATAACCTATGCTATTATTGCCGCTGCCTCCGCTTACTGTCTCCGCAGCCTTTACCGTTTAGTGATTCCAGCAAAGAATAAAGTTATGTCTCCTTGTACCGGATGTACCGGATGCAGAAGGCTGTCTCAAAAGTAGTATAATTACCCTATTTCGACTCCGCTCCATATGACAATTATTTAATTATCAAATGTCAGGCTGAGTGAAGTTGAAGCCGGTTATTACTTTTGAGACAGCCTTCTTCAGAAAAAAATACTATTTCAACAATACCGGTTCACCAAAACCGATCTTCGACAAAGGTTTCAACTGTGTAGCAGCATCACCGGCAACCACATAAAACATTTGATCGGGAATGATGTATTGCTGGGCAAGCAATTTGATCCGCTCCGTGGTCATATTTCTGACCACATCTTCCTCTTTGATAATATAATCCACCGGCAGACTGTACTTGCTGATGGCAGAAAGCATGGTAAGAAGCGAGTTGATCGTCTCAAACCTGCGACTGTTTGATTTGATCAGGGCATTCTTGGTAAATTGCAGGTCATCCTGGCTGATCCCCTGCCTGTAATTTTCCATTACACTTTTGTAAATACCAACCGATTCGAATGTGGCATCGGACCTTACGCTGGTGCTGGCCAGGAAAGGTGCTGGATTTTTAAGCTCACTGAAGCTTGAACGGGCACCATAGGTGAACCCCTTTTCCTCTCGGAGGATCAGGTTAAGGATTCCGCTAAACGAACCACCCAATTTGTAATTCATAACCGTCAGATCGAAGAACTCCGGGTTGGTACGCGGAATAGAAAGTCTTCCCGCATAAATAACCGATTGTTTGGCACCGGGAACATCTATGAAATAGATCACCGAATGATCAGGAGGGGCCGGAGTCGTATATTCCGGGAAGGTTACTTTCTTATCTTTCCAGTTGTTTTCCAGTGAGGCAAGGGCTTTTACAGCTTCCTGCTGCGTTACATTGCCGGCTATATTGAATCTTGAAACAGAGGGAGAAAAGTTCTTGTCATAGAATGACTTTAGGTCATCCAGGGTGATACCAGCCACAGATTCCTTATTTCCGGCCAGGTTGTTTGCAAAAATATGATGCTGTCCGTACAGCAGTTTATACATGGCATTAGAAGCCAGGTATTGCGGTTCGGCCTCCCGTTGCTCCAATTCATTGATGGTCCGGATACGGGCCAGTTCAAACTGTTCTTTATCCCACCTGGGCTGCAGCAGCATTTCTTCAACCAATGCCAGGGTTTTCTCAAAGTTACGGGACAAGCAGCTGGCATTGACTACGATTTCCTCACGCGTGGTATACCAGCGAATACTGGCACCCAGCAATTCGATAGCCTCTTCAAGTTGTTCCGGTGTCTTCGTTTGTGTCCCTTCCATCATGGCATCGGTGATCAGGTTGGCTACTCCGGGTTTGGCGGTATCATCCAGGAAAAATCCGCCATCAATGGCCAGTTCGAAAGTCACCAGAGGCAGTTCATCCTGCTGAATGCCGTATACTTTGAGACCGTTGCTCAACCGGGTTTCCCATACTTCAGGCAGTTTGACGGCAGGATCGGTCCCTATGGCAGGTTCCGCCGTCCGGTCTATTGCCGAGGGAGTTTTCTGTACCGTTGTTGCTGCTGCCGGAGACGTGATCTCAACCTGTGTAGCCTTGCTGATATTCTCTTCCACAATACCTGCGCTAACGGAATTCTCAGCCATCATTCCTGTTTGTCCCTTGGGTATGAAGCTGGTCACCACACAAGGCTTTCCTTTGATATAAGTATCATAAACACGCATCACATCTGCGATGGTCACTGCCTTGATGTTTTCAATATCCTGTTCAATGTATCCCGGGTTATCAAAGAAAGTGTTGTAGTACGCCAGCTGCAGCGATTTTGTAAATACACTGTTGATGCCATTGTAGAAAGAAGTTTCCATCATAGCCTTGACCCTGTCGATATCATTCTGGGTAATACCTTCTTTCTCAAATAACTGCATGGCCTCATACACACCTTTTTCAAGTTCGGCAAGTGTATGATTTTCATTGGCACGCATGGTGATGGTAAACCGGCTTGCCAGCTCCATGGTGTAATTATAAGCGTTAACCTCAGAAGTCAGTTGTTTCTCCTTCACCAGCACTTTGTATAGCGGTGCTTTCTTTCCTTCGGCCAGTATCCGGGCCAGGAAGTTCAGTGCGTAAGCATCCTTGCTGTAATCTTCGGGAGCCGGCCAGGCCATGGTGAGTTCAGGCACCTTGGCAAAATTATCTTCATGGAACAGACGCTTTGATTCCTTTAAAACCACAGGCATGGCAGTCCTGGCAGGTACTTCGCCGTGCGACTTGATCTCGGCAAAGTATTTTTCGATCAGCACCTTCACTGAATCCATGTCAAAATCACCGGCTATTACCAATGTTGCGTTGTTGGGTCCGTAATACTGATTGTAAAAGGCCTTTACATCCTCAACAGTTGCACCCTGCAAATCCGCCATTTCGCCGATGACCTGCCAGCTGTATGGATGTTCCGGACCAAAAAGGTTGCGGTCAATTACATAATCCGTATGTCCGTATGGAACATTGTCCACGCCCTGCCTTTTTTCATTCTGCACCACATTCTGCTGGACGGCAAAAGCATCCTGGGTTACAGTATTGATGAAATAACCCATCCGGTCGGATTCCATCCACAAAATCAGCTCCAGGGCATTTTTCGGAACAACTTCAAAATAAGTGGTTACATCGTTGTTGGTGAATCCGTTCAGGGTGCCCCCCACGTTCTGGATTTTCCTGAAGAACTGATCCTGGGGTATATTTTCAGATTCCTGAAAAAGCATGTGCTCAAACAAGTGGGCAAATCCGGTTTTCCCTTTTTCCTCGCGGCTTGAACCTACATGATACATGATGGCAGTTGAAACGATCGGATCTGATTTATCCTGGTGAAGCACGATTTCCAGACCATTGGGAAGGGTATACTTTTCATATGCAACGGAAAGCTTTTTGTCGGAAGATTTACTGCATCCGCTGAAAACAAAGAAAAACGCAAAAAATGCGCAAAACAAAAGTGGCTGAGATGTTCTGTTCATATAAAATGATTTTTGGTTAGGGTAATGAATTGATTGATATTTCAAATGTAATGAAAATCCAATACGGAAAACCGGAAAAAAATCATGTGACAGGCACCGGCATGACAACAGTGGTTTTGATCTATAGATTCCTCCGGTTTGTAGATTATTTTTGTGAACGGACTGCTATAAAGCTACATTTGGTTTAGTCATATCTTATTTTACCCCGCATTTAATTAACCTGTTAATACCTTCAGACATGAGTAAAAATCAATTTAAAAAGAACTTGAAAGGCAATAGGCTTTCCAGGAGGCACTTTATTGGTACGGCATCAGCTGCTGCTGCTGCATTTACGATCATTCCCCGTCATGTGATGGGAGGAAAGGGATATACTGCTCCCAGTGACACGGTGAATGTAGCCGGAATCGGCGTAGGCAGCCAGGGTGGCGGTGACATTCAGCAAATTGCCACGCCAGATGTACCCATTGTCAGGCCACAAAGAAATATGAACGGAACTCCCATGACAAAGGAACAAATTGCGGCAAGGGAGGCCCGTATGGCGGAAATGGCGCAAAGGAATCCTCCTCCTGCCGGCGGAACCAATACGAATGCTGCCGTACAGATGGGCGCTGCCGGTAGCGGCAAGGTGATCAAGCTTGCCAATATTTATGCTTTGTGCGATGTGGATCCAGTCTATGCGGGCCATGTTTTTGCTGGATATCCCAAGGCCAAGATTTACTCCGATTGGCGTGAAATGCTGGATAAGGAGAAATCCATTGATGCAGTGGTCATCGGTACGCCCGATCACAACCATGCCCCTATAGCAGCCGCATTCATGCGCGCCAAGAAGCATATCTACCTGGAGAAACCCATGGCCAAGACTATCTATGAGTGCCGCAAACTGGCTGAACTGGCCAAGGAATATGATGTGGTAACGCAGATGGGAAACCAGGGTCATGCTACAGAAGGCACGCGCAGGACGGTTGAATGGATCCAATCCGGCGTCATCGGGCTGGTAAGGGAGGTGCACCTTTCAACGAACCGTCCTTTGGGATTCTGGCCGCAGGGCGATTTAAAGCGCCCGGAAGGCCTTAAGGTTCCCAAGGAATTGAATTACAACGTTTGGCAGGGGCCAGCACCTGAAAAACCATTTAATCCCGAAACCCTGCATTTTAACTGGAGAGGCCTTTGGGATTATGGCACAGGCGCCATGGGTGACATGGGTGCACACATCTTCGATGCCCCGATATGGGCCCTTAACCTGGGAATGCCCACCAAGATCCAGGCGACATCCACACCTTATAACAAGGAATACCTGCCGCTGGCTGAAACGGTTATCTATGAATTCCCGGCACGGGGAAATATGCCTGCCGTGAAGGTTACCTGGTGCGACGGCGGCTTGAGGCCTCCGCGCCCCGATGCCCTTCCCGACGGAACTGCAGTAAGAGATGCGACCTATTACGGGTTCAACGGCATCATTACACATGGCAGTCACGGTGCTATGCCTGAACTCATTCCGGCTAACAAGGATTTTAAAGGACCGGAGGCATGGTTGCCACGTACCGGAAATATATTCGAAGACTGGATTGATGCCATTAAAAACGGCAAAAAGTCCTGCAACGATTTCTCCATTGCCTCCAAATTAACGGAGATCATGCTGCTGACCAATATTGCTGTTCTTTCGCAACGGGCCAACAAGACCTTACAATATGATGCGGTAAATATGAAAATCACCAATCATCCCGAGGCCAACAGTTTATTCCATTATGAATATCGCAGTGGATGGACCTTGTAAGGGTATTACCCATCATAGCTTATAGTATTGCTTTTACAATAAATTGAATTGTTCATTATGAAAAGAAGAGAATTTATAAAGTCAACCGCCGCTGCAGGATTTGTTCTGGGTGCGGCACCCTTGATCAATATGGGCTTCAGCAAACCGCCCGGTAAAATTGAAAAACTGGGGTTGCAGATGTTTACCCTGGGAAGAGCGGGCAGCAACCTGGATGAGGCCCTGCCCAGAGTGAAAGCTGCAGGGTATGACCAGATCGAATTTGCCGGGTATGGGAATAAAACCGCTCAGGAGATCCGTGCCCTGCTGGATCAGATTGGTCTGACATCTCCTTCTAACCACGCCCGTAACCTTTTCACGGATGAGGGTTTAAAGCAGGCCATTGCCGACGCCAAGATCATAGGTCATAAATACCTGATTGTTCCGATGTTGCCCTTCAACCGGCCTGCCAGTCCGCCTCCTCAGGGAGCCGGACAGCCACCTGCCAATACGGAGCCAACTTATACACTGGAACAGGCCAGGGAATTTGCCAAAAGTTTTATGAAGATCGGTCAGGCTTGCAGTGATGCCGGAATCGCCTTTGCTTTCCACAGTCACCAGGTTGAGTGGAAACCGGTAACCGGCGGGGATGTGATGATGGATATTTTTATGCAGGAAACGGATCCCAAACTGGTCAACTTTGAGATCGATCTTGGATGGGCAGTTGCGGCCGGTGTTGATCCGCTGGTATATTTCAAGAAATACCCGGGTCGTTTCAGATTATTCCATATTAAGGACATCACAACTGATAAGAAACCGTGTGTAATAGGAGCGGGTACCATCGATTTTGTGCCTTTATTGGCGGCTTCCAGGAAGGCTGGTGCTGAATATTTCATTGTGGAACAGGATATGGCCCCCGATCCGTTCAACAACATTGCCGCCAGCGCGAAGTTTCTTAAGGAACTGTCCTTTTAGGGGTTTAGGCTGAAGGCTATAAGGCTGAAGGCTATAAGGCTGAAGGTTATTCAAACTTTTAGCCTTAACCCCTTTAGCCTTAACCCCTTTAGCCTTAACCCCTTTAGCCTTAACCCCTTTAGCCTTAAGCCTTTTCCTTAAAACTTCACTTCACCGATCTTATTCATCAGATTGAGTATCCTTGCCTGCCTTCGCAGGAGGTAGGGAGTGGGCTTCGCGGGGTTGCGCTTGCGGGGGTTGGGCAATGCAGCGGCAATCAGGGCAGCCTCACCCCTGGTAAGCCTTGCGGCCGGCTTGCGGAAATATTTGCGCGCTGCGGCTTCCACACCATACACTCCATTACCGGTCTCTATGACGTTCAGGTACACCACCATGATCCTTTTCTTGCTCCAGACAACTTCAATCATCACGGTGAAATAAAGCTCAAAACCCTTGCGAATCCAACTCCGGGCAGGCCAAAGAAATACATTTTTGGCTACCTGCTGGGTGATGGTGCTGGCCCCGTGTTTGCGACGGTGACGCTTGTTGTAGGCAACGGCCTTCTGCACGGCTTCAACATCAATACCCCAGTGTTCCAGGAAGCGGTTGTCTTCCGATGCCACAACAGCCTTAATCATATTTGGCGAAATTTCCCTGAAGGATACCCAGTCCTTATGAATGCCAACCCGGCCATCATCAGGGTTTTTAAGGAAGGCCCTGCTGATCATCAGGGGTGTAACCGGTGGATTTACAAAAGAATAGAGTATTATGAAAAAAAATGTGGATCCAAGAAATCCCAGGGCAACCCACAGGAATATTTTCCAGATTTTCTTGACAAGTTTTTTCCACCTGGGTCTCGCAGAAGGAATTTCCTGAACGCCTTGCAGGATATCTGTTGCTTCTTCCATATCCATCAAATTACCACACCTAAATTAATAAAAAAAGACAGAGTTTATCTGTCTTCAAAGAGTAATTACAATTCAGGTAATCATTATAGATGTTCGGTATTCGGTATTGCTTCAAGGATTACTGAATACGGATTACCGATTACCACTCCAAAACTCGTCCCTTGTCCCTTGTCCCTCGTCCCTCGTCCCTCGTCCCTTTCTAATAATGCCTGTGCTCCAGTTCCCTGATCTTCTCCTTGGCCCTGAGGTAATAGGCCTTGTATTTAATATAATGGTTCCCCTTCTCAAATTCCCAGTAAACATTGCCGGCACGGTAAATCTTACCGATACAGGCCTCAAAAATCAGATTGTAATTAATGCCAACTATCTTTTCGGCATCCAGGATGGTTCTGAAGCGAACACTTTTATCACCGAAATGGCCGATTACCGGTACATTATACTTTTTCTGGCCACGTTTCATGATCAGTCTGTTGGTCATATCATTTTTTTTATGATTTACGTGAACAAGCCAGATTTTGTTGCACTATGAACCAATATTCCCCGGTGGTTTTACCAGGGATTTGCAGACTCAAAGGGCAGCCTCAGGTAAAGAGGCTGTCATCCCTTATCAGCATCAGGATAGCACTATGGGGAACAACGACATATTTTTCACTGTTAAATTCAATCTCCCAGCCGCTCTTCTGCAGGTAAACAGCTTCATCCCCAACTTTGGGCTGCAGGGGAATGTATTTGACTTCGTCGCTTTTATCCTTCCAGGGTTCGTCAATCTCATTGATGGCCGGTATTGGATAGCCAGGCCCCACCTTTACAACATAACCAGTCTGGATGGCTTCCCGTTCCTGAATGCCTGGGGGAAGGTATAAACCGGTCTTGGTCTTCTCGTGAGGTGTTTTAGGTTTTATCAATACCCTGTCGCCCACTACAATGAACTTCGCAAGATTCTGTTGTCCGATTTCGACTGACATTTGAGAATGTTATTTTGGCTCAAAGATAATAAGAATAACCCAACATCGTTTTTTATAAAGCAGTCCGGTCTTAAATCTCTGATTTTCGTCACTTTTTATGGCCATTCGTCAATTTCATTACAACATTTCAGCAGGAAAAGCGTAATGTTACCAGTAAGAAAACAAAACACTTCAATCAATCCAATCTTTCACCCATGCGCAATTATAAGATAGTAACCGGGCGGGTGCATCCGGCCACCATTAACGGCCACGATGCTTTGTTCAGGGCTCTCTTCGATGATTCTCCCGATGCCATTTTCCTGCTGCATCCTGTTAATTTTATGATTATTGACTGCAATGCCAAAGCTTTGCAGCTTTTCCAGGCACAGGAGAAGGCTGATCTGACCGACAGGGAATCCTTTTCACTGTATGATTCAGAACCAGTAGAATTCAGCAAAATCATCCTGATCGACAACATCAACAAAGGTAAGGAGCATAGTCAGGAACTAGCCTTCAGGTCAATCAGGGGAAATGTATTCTGGGGCAGGACATCCATCCGGAAAGTAGATACCATGTCGGGATCCCTGATCATTTTCCGTGTGAGAAGGGTGGTGGACTTTATGAAAACCACCGAGATGCTATCGTCCATGATCAACCATACAGCCCGGGCGACAGGACTGGAATTCTTCAATGTGCTTACCGAATTGCTATCAAAGAATTTTGGCGTCAGCATGGCTATGGTGGCCCAAATGGATGCTGATCATACCCGCGCAAAAACGCTCAGCTGCTGGTATAAATCGGACCGGATCAGCAACATGAATTTTAACCTGGAAACAAGTCCTTCCCTGAACGTACTGAAGGGTTATACCACATTTTATCCCAGCAACCTCCGGGATATGTTTCCGGGCGATCCGATTGTTCGTGAACTGGAAATGGAGAGTTACCTGGGAACACCTGTATTCTGCCCTTCGGGCGAAGTTTGCGGCTTACTGATCCTGATGGATGAAAAGGCCATGGAAGAGATCCCCAATTCACGTTATATCCTTTCCCTCTTTGCATCAAGATGCGGTGCTGAATTTGAAAGAGTCATCATCGAGGAGAGCTACAGGAAAAAAATCTTTGAGCTGGGCGGCACGGTGGAATGGTGATGCAGTGGAGCGGTGGAATAGTGGAACAGTAGACTGCAAGACTGCAAGACTGCATGACTGCATGACCTCAAGACTGCAAGACTGCAAGACTGCAAGACTGCAAGACTGCAAGACTGCAAGACTGCAAGACTGCATAACTGCCTATCCTTTTAAAATTTCAATGAATTTTAGCCTCCCGTATTGATTATCCGATCATATTTTCTTATTTTCAGGCTGAGTTTTATTTCTTTTCCAGGGTATAATCTTATTAAATCCTTAATCCCATGCAAAATGAACGCCTGATTTCGCTTGATGCCTTCAGGGGCTTTACCATTGCTGCCATGATCCTGGTGAACAATCCCGGCTCCTGGGAACATGTTTATGCACCATTGTTGCATAAGACCTGGAACGGTGTTACCCCAACCGACCTGATATTTCCGTTCTTTATTTTCATTGTAGGTGTTTCCATCGTACTGGCCTATTCCAGGCGAATAGCGGCTGGAGTTCCTCCCGCGAAGATGGTAAATAAAGTCGTTTTTCGCGCCCTGAAGATCTTTCTGGTTGGCGTAACCTTAAACTTCCTGTGGGTGCTGGATTTTTCCGAACTGCGCATTGCTGGTGTGCTGCAAAGGATAGCCATAGTCTTTCTGGTATGTTCATTGTTGTATCTTTTCACTTCCTGGCGAACCCAGCTGATCACAGGTATCGTTCTCCTGATTGGCTACTGGCTTGCATTGGCGTTGATTCCGACGCCAGGTTATGACAAGGCCATGCTTGAACCGGGGATAAACCTGGCCGCCTGGGTTGACAGCAATTTTTTACCGGGTAAAATGTGGGAAGGGACCTGGGATCCTGAAGGTATCCTGAGCACTTTTCCTTCGATTGCCACAGGCATAGCGGGTATGATGGCAGGTGCCATCATCACGGGCAAACTCGACCAGGAGCGAAAAGTACTCTGGCTTTTCACGGCAGGTTTCCTGGCCACCATTGTCGGTCAGGCCTGGGGCTGGATTTTTCCGTTGAATAAGAACCTTTGGACGAGCTCCTATGTTGTCTTCACAGGGGGACTGGCATGTCTGACCCTGGCAGCCAGTATTTTTATTGTTGATATGCTTGGCAGGAAGCGATTTACAAAAATCGGCATCGTATTTGGCGCAAATGCCATAGCCATATATGTGTTCGCTGGTCTGGCAACCTGGTTTTTCTATTCGATGAAGATAGGGGATCAAAGCCTGAATGTGCATTTTCTGAATCTTTGCAACGCTTTTTCACTATCTCCCAAGCTGGGGAGCCTTATTTTTGCATTGCTTTACGTGGCGTTCAATTATATTCCGGCCTGGTTGCTTTACAGGAAGCGGATATTTATCAAGCTTTAATTGAACCAGCACGTTCCGATAACTTTTTTAAACAGGGCCTGGCAATTTGGTTCATTTTTTCTATATTTGCAGCCCGCCTTCGTCCCTATAGATCTGGACTTCGGCGGGCGAAGCCGGCCCCGTAGCTTAATTGAATAGAGCATCTGACTACGGATCAGAAGGTTACAGGTTTGAGTCCTGTCGGGGTCACTATTAAAACGAATTACGGCATTATGAATCAATGATTTATAATGCCGTTTTTTCATTCTACACACAGTTACCCAGACAGAATCTTACGTTTGCCACAATTGAATAAATGCAGGTTAAAGATACATTTCAAAACTAAAATATTGAGATGTACAATAGGGTAACTAGATTAGAGAGGGGTCTCAAATATTGTAAAAAGATTTTGAAGTAGTAGGTTCATGATACGGGTAATCCTCACAGTCCCTTTTAGATTTTGAAATTCACTGAAAAGAGGGTGTCTGGGTGAAAACAAGTCTCATGATTATGGTCGTGATCACTGTAAATGCCGGACCAAATTAAAAGGATTCATTTATTTTAACATCCAGCAAACATGATAATAAAGGCACGTTTCATCGCATTATTGCTTTTTAGCCTGGGTATGACAGGACATGCCCAAATGATGCAGGTCAAGGAGAAGAGTGGTACAATATCCATTTTTGCTTTTAAGGATATCAGGAAATTGACTTTCGCGGGTGGGATGATGACCGTAAGCGGCCATGATGGCAATCCCGAAACGTATGCTCTGACAACTATACGTTATGTAAATTTCACAGATTTATCAACGGGTGTTTATCCTATGGATGACAATAATGACGAATGTCTGATTTTGTTCCCAAATCCAGTGCAGGATATGCTGACTTTGAACTTCAAATCATCAGGTGAAGCCATTCAATTTGAAATAATGACTATGAATGGGAAAACAGTTTACCGGAATACTATAAATATCCAATCAGGAACAAACCAGACAGATATTGATGTTACTTCTTTACCAAAGGGTATGTATTTATGCCGTTTAATGGATGGAAAGGTTGTTATGATGCAGAAAATACTAAAATATTGATAACCAAGGAGGACTATACCATGAATAAACGAATATTTTTAGCTGCACTTATGATTGTTCTTGCATTTACTTTACAGGCACAAAACGATACCCTGTATGTGATGAAAAATGGGAACGTAGTAGGGAAATACAATCTAAATACACAGGTAGACAGTATTGTCTTTTATAAACCGCAAATCTTACCGGGCAATACCTTAACGGATTCACGCGATGGTAACGTTTATCAAATCGTAACCATAGGCAACCGGGTATGGATGGCAGAGAACTTGAAGTATTTACCAACTGTAATAGAGCCAAGTACAGGCTCAGAATCAATTCGATACTATTATGTTTATGGTTATGAAGGAATAAATGAAACCGTAGCCATTACCACAGCCAATTACGCTACTTATGGAGTTTTATACAATTGGACGGCAGCCATGGATGGAGCAACAAGCAGTATTGCCATCCCAAGCGGCGTGCAAGGGGTTTGCCCTGCAGGCTGGCATTTGCCCAGTGATGCCGAATGGAAAGAATTAACTGATTATCTGGGTGGTGAGGATGTTTCCGGTGGGAAGCTTAAAGAAACCGGCACCACCCATTGGATAAGTCCCAACACTGGAGCAACCAACGAAAATGGTTTTTCAGCCCTTCCGGGTGGTTACCGCTTCTTCAATGGAGAATTCGGTGACCTTGGAGTGTACGGTGCGTGGTGGTCGACTACAGAGTACGATGCGATAAACGCATGGTGCCGCAGCATGATCTACTATGGTGCAAGAGCGAGACGTAACCAGGACTTCAAGGAGGTTGGGCTGAGTGTCCGGTGCGTCAGGGATTGAGTGTGCCCGACTGCAGGCGGGTTTGAATTTTAAAAAAAGTGGCGCTTACCTTGAAATAAAAGTTTGTAAAGCTGCATCAGTGGAAAAATCGGTGTTAATGACCGGTGCTGGCCGGAATATTTTGACCAGCCAATTCAAAAGTTAAACGTTTGTCAGCAAGTTTTTTACTTAAGGACTCATTTCCGGTGAAGGGTGGTCAAAACCCCCGGTTTGTGCTCACCTCAATAAGCTAAAAATTCTTGCAGTCCTTAAGAAGTTGGTAAACAATAGTATTCCGTTTGTCAAATTCTTTATAAAACTCATTAAGATAATGGACCATCTCTTTTTTTGAACTTTCTTTCAGATATGGAAATTCATTGATGACTCTAAAGAATTCTTCTTTTTTGTCCGAGAATTCCTTTAGGGCATTATTGAATGTCTCTTCACTTCTGCATATCCCGACATAAAGCCTTTCTCTGACTGACTCGATGCCCAATTCTTCAATAGGGATAGCATAATCCGCATTCACCAGTCCCGTATAATCAAAATCATAGGGCACTATGATTCCCAGATCGGGTCTCTCTCCATAAGGCTGTAAAAGAATTTTGACATTATGTTGATTTGGAACTGACCAGTCAGTATTCCCTATCATGTAATTAAATATTGCCATTCTGTCCATCACCTCAGGTATTATATTTTTTTGAGTGAGGTTATTTAAATCTACCTTAATGGAATTTGTTCGTTTTTCCAGAAGTTTTACTGGTTCAATAACAAATCCAAATTCTTTAATCGGTTTGATTTTTTTACCGGTATTGATGTAATCAACTCTCAGTAATCTGACCCTGAAACTATTATCTGTGAGTACATTATAAAGTTTATAAATAAGGTATTCTTTCAAAATATATTCTTCAAAGCCTGATTTACAATGTGGTACAATCTTTATTTTATCTATTCCATAGAATTCTCCCTTAATGGAATCTGTCATCCCAAAGTTTAATAATAATGGAGGAAAATGGCAGAAGGTGCGACGGAACCCACCTCTGGACTTAACTTTTAACTTCTCGCTAACAGAATCATTACCGCTCAAATAATATGTAATAATGGCGTCCAGATATTCGTCGTCAGGTTTTTTATTCATGTAGTATTTTATGTCAAACAGCAAAGCTATTTCAAGTAGCTCATCACTGTCGAAGAGTTTTATACTTTCCAGCAATGTATCTGCAAATGAATTCTCAACCTTTGTGGGATCATGTTGACTATAAACGGGAAGTACAAAGAGGGCAAACAGGGGAATAATGATGAAATGGTACTTTTTCATTTTAAACATTCCAGCGTAAGAATGATGGTGTAAACATATTTGGCTAATTTATTAAATTCATGCTAATTATTAAATAAGGCTTAATCCACCTGATTCCCTATCCAGTCAACTGAAACAATAGTTTCATTTCTTCTGCCCATAAATTTGAAGGGAGGGTTATACCCCCAAAATCTATACTTCCCGAAAGATCCCGTAAGTTCTTGCATTCGAATTAATTGTTGCATTAGTCACAGAGGGATAAAACCTGATTTCACAATCCTTGTACTTATGAAGGAGTGAATGTTTTTGTTCTTCAGTTTAATTTGTTTGTATTATTATGAAAGATTGAAATAAAACAATTAATAAAATAATTACAGCTGAAAGCATGATAAAAATTTTCATATTAACTTAAATTAATGTGAGTTCGATATTCAAATGAATCCGATATTTGAAAAGGGCTTTTTGGTCTGGTCCCTTTTTAGGTTATTATATCAGACAGTGATGAGGAAACCAATGTATATAACATATATAACTATGAATAAAGCTCCTTCCCTCATCCCGATTCTCCTCCCTTTTCCGGTAAAAATAAATATAAACAATAGTAAGCTTCCAAAAATGTTAAGGATCATATCAATATTTGAAAAGGGTTGTAATGAAACAGGATGAATTACTGCGCTTACACCAAGGATGAAGAAGACATTAAATATGTTGGATCCAACAATATTCCCTATGGCTATATCAGAATTCTTCTTTCTTGCTGCTATCACACTTGTGGCAAGTTCGGGAAGGGATGTTCCAACCGATACAATAGTTAAAGCTATGACCCTTTGGGAAAGTCCAATGGCAGATGCTACCCCTACTGCTGAATCTACAATAATGCGTCCGCCTGCAATAAGAAGAATGAGGCCAGACAGAATAAGAAGAACAGATCTGTAAACCGGTTTATCTTTGACTACAATCTCATTATTATATTGTTCCGCTTTTAACAGTGTTATATTATATGAAAGAAAAATAATGAAAAACAGTAAAAGAATGTAACCATCTATCCGGCTGATAACGGAATAGTTCATCTTATCAATGAGCTTATCATTAGCCAGCAGGATAACAGTGACTGCTGAAAGAAGGCAAAGCGGAATCTCGATCCATGTAGTGTTTTTCTTAATTGCAAGCGGATATACGATTGCTGAAATTCCAAGTATACCTAAAATGTTGAAAATATTGCTACCAACAATGTTCCCCAAAGCCAGGTCTGAGTTTTTTTCAAATGAGGCAAAAAGGTTTACAACCAGTTCAGGTGCAGACGTTCCGAAACCTACAATCGTGAGTCCAATTACTATCGTCGGGATATTTAATCGCTTTGCTAGAGAGGAAGCATTATCAACTAAAAGATTCGCTCCGATAATTAATGGTACAAATCCGGCAATTAATAATAAAAAATACCACATAAAATAGCTGCTATTAAGTTAATTCAATCAAATGGTAACTAATCTATTGAATGGTTTTCTGGTTTTGCTCTTCAAGCAGTCGCCTGATCTCATGCAGTTCTTTCTTTAAATCTCTGTAATTAATGCTGTTTCGATACGCCATCATGATCAGCTTAATCGAAACAAGGAGCACTCCAGCCTCCAGCAAAAGGGCATTCGTAAAACCTTTTACAAACAAGGCAACTGCAAAAAGTATTACTGTAACTACTATTACAATAATTGTTCCGCGGTCTAAATATTTTATCATTATGGTATGTTTTGATTATCATTCATAACGAATATAATTAAGTATTTAAGTGGTTTGATCATGGCTTTTTGCATTAGGATCCTGAAACCACTAAAATGTCAGTTCCGAGTTAATCATTCCAGCTATATTTCAATGGAAATGAATAGGTTTGTTATAATATTTAATTTTCGGATTTTTAAAATTGGTATGCAAATCCCGTCGAAACTGTTAAAAAATTGAGCCAGTTTTTTACATAGCCATCTCCGGGCCATACATCTCCGGTATCTGTTCCTGTAGCACCTCCATTATTGATAGCATCCGAGCCATTCTTCGGAAAGAGCCGCGTTTAGCATTCCCATTAATTTGTCAACATCCACAGATGCGTCTTTAATAGCTTGTTTACCCATATTCCTTATTTTAGCGTTACTAATTTTACCAGATAATGTATTAATTGAAGATAAACACATGCTTGCAATGGTTAATTCAATTATCTAAAAAATCTTATTTTGCTTTGGGTTTTCTTAGATTTTGTATTTCATTTCGCAACTCGTCCAAACGGGATATTATATGCATATAAAGTTCTTCCGAATTCTTCCCTTTGAATTTTATCTCCTGAAGCTCCTGCTCGATCTCGTTTTGACTCTCTTCCATGCTGGTCATAATGACACCAATAAATAAATTCATAATGATCATGGCCCCTAACAGGATAAAACTTGCAAAATAAAGAAAAGGCCACAAAGATGTTATTTCTTCCTGCCCATTGGAATAATTTCCATATAAATGAGTATTCATAATATCAGTCCAACCCTCAAGGGTAAGCACCTTAAAAAGCGTTACCAGGGAATGATGCAAATTGCCAAAATGCATTGGATCTTTCCCCCCAAAAACAAACACACCAATTATAGCATACACATAGAATAGGAGTGCTAAAAGCATTATTACATATCCCATGGAAGGTATACTCTTTAATAAGGCACCGATCAGGATTCGCAGTTTCGGAAAAAAATTAACCATTCTCATTATCCGCAACACCCGCACAATTCGAATAACGGCCACGAAATGCGTATCGATGGCAGGAATAAGACAAACAGCCACAATAATAAAATCAAAAACGTTCCAGGGATCAGAAAAGAAACTAAATGGTCTTTTCCCCATTGCTAAAATCTTGAGAAGAATTTCTACAGTAAAACAATAAACAATAAAATTATCCAGAAATAGTAATACCATACGATGCCTTTCAGCGCTATCAAGATAGGTTTCGATGCCGGTAAGGATAGCTGAAAGGAATATCAGGAGAAGTATAAAAACCTTAAAGGTTTTATGATTCGTTATTGTCTGTGCTATTTTGAATATAGATCTCATGGTTTCTTTTTCCTGGAAAACATAATTCTTAACATGGGGAAAGACGCAATAGCAGCAAACAGCAGCAGGATAAATACAGAATAGTTGATTATGTTGGGATATGCCTTGCCAATGAAATATCCCAAAGGAACAAGGGAACCAACCCAGGAAATTGCCCCTGCCATGTTAAAGAGCAAAAATCTTTTAAGAGAAACAGCAGTTGCACCGGCAATCATGGGAACCAATGTCCTTATCACGGGCATAAACCGACCCATTATAAAGGCCCACATGCCATAATGCTGATAAAACTTCTTGCCGCGATCCAGATATTCTATCTTAAAAAACCGGGATTTGTTATCGGTAAAAAGTTTGCCTCCCAACCATTTTCCTTTCAAGTAGCCCGTAAGATCCCCTAAGAAAGAAGCTAATATTAACAATGCAACCAGCCAGAAAATAGAAATCTCCAAATAATGAGATCCGCAGAATATCCCTGCAGCAAATAGCATATAGTCACCGCCCGGTAGAACAAATCCAAGAAAAAAGCCAGTCTCGATATAGATTATGGCTAAAACCAGCAATAACCCACCTACCTCAATGATTTTGTGGGTATTGAAAATAAAACTCCAAAAATTACTGTCCAGCACAATCATACTATTCGGTTTTTTTAGCCGGATGGGTTTTCAAAGATAAAATAATACTGGTGGCAATTATGGAAACAATGAAGAGCAATGACCATTCAATGGGAATTTTATATAAGTCGATTATCAGCATTTTTATCCCCACAAAAATCAGCACAACTGCCAGACCATAGCTTAACAGCCAAAAATGCCGGACAATGCCGGCAAGGGCAAAATAAAGGGAACGCAACCCCAAAATGGCAAAAACATTCGATGTGTAAACAATAAACTGGTCCTGTGTGATAGCCAGTATAGCCGGAATACTATCCACAGCAAAAATGAGGTCGGAAGTTTCGATGAGTATCAAAACCAGAAACAATGGTGTGGCAAAGCGCTTTCCATCAATCCTTGTAAAAAACCTGTCTTCATGAAGAACGGGAGTTACAGGCACAAACTTTTTAAAAATCCGGAGTAGTGGATTCTTATCAGGTTCAATCTTTGCCTTATTATGATTGAACATTTTATATCCGGTATAAATCAGTAATGCACCAAAAAGATAAATGGTGAAATGAAATTTCTGAATCAGGGCAACACCGGCGAAGATAAAAATCACACGCAGGATGAGGGCTCCGATTATGCCCCAGAAAAGTACCTTATGCTGAAACTGGGGAGGTATGCTGAAATAAGAAAAAATCATAATGAAGACAAAAATATTGTCAACACTGAGTGCTTTTTCCACGAGATATCCGGTAAAAAATTCCAATGCCTTCTGCTGTCCCCGCCAGAAATAAATGATTGCATTGAAAACCAGGGCAAGAAAAACCCAGACTAAAGTCCAGGTTAATGCTTCCCTTACAGAAACGACATGGGATTTCCTGTTAAAAACACCCAGATCCAGCGCCAGCATTACCAAAACAAAAACATTAAAAAGGATCCAAAAACGAATATCCGTATGCATGCGAATTATTTTATAATTTATAACATTGCAAGGGTTAGTATTGTTTAACTTTTAATTCAGATTGTACCACATTATTATGGATAGAAATTGTCTTGGCTGTTATCGAACCATAATCCAAAAAGTGATAGTGACCGGTGAATGAGCAGCCGCGCAGGGTATGGCTTTGCGGGTGCGAATAATCCCGGACCTTGCAATTAATTCATGGTCTAAATTCTATTCGCAATCAAATACGTGATCACCGAAACAGAGGCCGCCAATACACTGCCCCAGACCAAATCAACCACAGTAACCAGTAGGGGCCAATCTTTAACTGTGGCCAGGTTGGTCAGATCATAGGTCGCATAGGTTACAAGTCCAAACAGTGCTCCGTACAGCAAGGCATGAACCCAGGAGTGTTTGACCATTGCAGGAGTAATGACAAAGATTATAAGACTGGCGATGAAAAGCAAATAGAAAATAATTGCTGCCAACCAGTTGATATCTGGCTTCATCAAAAAACCAATCTGTTTTTGGTAAAAATTTTTAGCTACCAAAGCGATCCATACCATGTCAATCGCGAAAAATACCGGCAGCGCAATCAAAAACAGCTTTATAAACATCAGTACTTATTTTAAGATTTATGTATCTCTAAAATTAACCTAATTTTAGTAATTCTTAGCAGCCCGAAACGAGTAAGAAATCAGGAAAGCATAACACCCAAGAACTAAATCAAACTTAAGATTGTTACACATTAAATGACTCTGGTATGAAATTACTATTAACCGGGGCAACCGGTTATATTGCGCAAAGACTCATACCTGTGTTAATAAACCAGGGACATGAGGTAATTTGCTGTGTACGTGACAGGAACAGGTTTAATGCCGAGAAATATCGTTCACAGGCTTTGTCGGTGATTGAAGTGGATTTCTTGAAAAGGGAAACGCTCAGGAATATTCCTGTTGACATTGATGCAGCCTATTACCTGATTCACTCCATGTCAACTTCAACGGGCGATTTTAAAAAAATGGAAGAGATCACGGCAATTCATTTTAAAGAATACATTCAACAAACGAAAGTCAGGCAGGTGATCTACCTGAGCGGGATCGTAAATGAAGAGCAGTTATCACCCCATCTTGCCAGCCGCAAACATGTTGAAGAAATACTGGCCTCTGGTTCCTTTGCATTAACTACCCTGCGGGCGGGAATAATCATTGGTTCAGGAAGTGCTTCCTTTGAAATTATCCGTGACCTGGTTGAGAAATTACCTGTAATGGTTGCCCCCCGCTGGCTAAATACCCGTTCACAACCTATTGCTATAGGTAATGTTATTGAATTCCTTTCAGGTGTATTACTGAATGAAAAGACCTTTAACCGCAGTTACGATATCGGCGGCCCCGATATCCTCACGTATAAGCAGATGCTGTTGCGTTTTGCCAGCGTGAGAGGGCTAAAGCGTACAATAGGAATTGTACCGGTGATGACTCCTAAACTATCATCCTATTGGCTCTACTTCATCACATCGACTTCATATTCACTTGCACAAAACCTGGTAGACAGTATGAAGGTTGAAGTCATTTGCAAAGAAAACAATCTTAAAGAACTACTCGGAATTACTCCGGTAAGTTATGAAGAAGCTATCAGAGAGGCGTTCAAAAAAATAGAGATGAATCAGGTTCCATCGAGCTGGAAAGATGCACTTACATCCAGGACTTTAAATGATGGAATATCCAGGCACGCAGAGGTACCTGTCCATGGATGTTTTCTTGATTACCGGAAACTTCACATTGGCGATAGTGAAAAAACCCTTAATAAAATATGGTCCATAGGAGGGGAAAACGGCTGGTATTATGGTGACTGGCTTTGGGGTATGCGGGGTTTTATTGATAAGCTCTTTGGAGGCGTGGGCCTCAGAAGGGGAAGAAAAAATCAGACTGAAATTTCGCCCGGTGATGCGCTCGATTTCTGGCGCGTATTGATCGCTGACAAAACAGAAAAGAGATTGCTCCTGTTTGCTGAGATGAAATTGCCGGGAGAGGCCTGGCTGGAATTTAGGATTGACAACAACAACATTCTGCATCTGACTGCCACATTCAGACCTTTGGGATTATGGGGCAGATTATACTGGTATAGTATGATGCCTTTCCATGGTTATATTTTCAACGGAATGCTCAGGAATATTGCAGGGGTGTGAGTGTGAATTGTTACCTTTGTTTGTGCCATTGTATTAAATATTAAACCCATGTTTATGAGACGATCACCTGCCGTAATATTCCTTTTGTTTCTGCTAATTTTCCCTGTAGCATTTGTACATGCCCAGGCATCGCTTGATATGGAAACAGGTGTTGTTGCCACCGGGTATAATGATGTCCGCATTCCCGGTGATGAAGGAACATTTTTTTCATTGAAAGATGATCTGAGCGCAAATGCAAAGATTTATTACCGGATAAAAGTGAATTATACAATTAAATCACGTCATACCCTGTCGGTATTATTTGCGCCCCTTACAACAACATCGGATGGAAGTATCCCCTACGATGTTAACTTCACCGGAACAGTATTTCCGGCTAATACTGCGCTGGATGCAAAATATAAATTCAATTCTTACAGGTTGACCTATCGCTACGATATCGTAAAAAAACCAAAAATTGATTTTGGACTGGGATTTACGGCGAAAATCAGAGATGCCAGTATTGCGCTCGAATCAGCAGATTTGAAGGCAGAAAAAACCAATGTGGGATTTGTGCCCATTATTAATTTCAGATTGCATTGGCGTTTTGCGGATGATTTTGGATTGCTGATCGAAGGTGATGCCCTGGCTGCAAAGCAGGGGAGAGCTGAAGATTTATTGATTGCAGCCACTTATGGATTTTCTGACCACTTTGTAATTAAGGCGGGTTATCGCTTGCTTGAAGGTGGTGCCGACAATGATGAAGTTTATAATTTTGCTTTGTTCCATTTCGGCTCGTTGGGACTTTCCTTTACACTGTAAGGATAATCCTGTTCCTTAATTTTAGTTTAAAGTATCCATTCAATGGTCGTTCTTCAATGACATGAGTCCACCAATGCCAATCAGGAAAATTGTCGAAGCTGCCCTTCAGTCCAGTCGCTTCGCTGTTTTAGCTACTGAGGGGGAGGGACAGCCACATGCGAGTCTGATTGCGATCACACCGGTTGAAAGTTACCGGCAATTGATTTTTGCTACATATCGCAGTACCCGTAAGTTTCGTAACCTGGCGCATAACGGAAAAGTGGCTATACTCTTTGATGTTGGAAAAACAGACAGGCCGGGCCTGCAGAAAAGCTATGTGATTACCGCGTTTGGCCATGCGGAAGAAATCCTCATCGAAGAGCATGATTCAACGCGCAGCGCACATCTGAAGAGACATCCTGATTTGGGACCCTTCCTGCAGTCAGCGGACTGTGCACTCATTTTGGTTACGGTTGAAGCCTACCAGGTAGTGCGCGGTATTGATGACATCATCTGGTGGCCTGTAGACAATTTGGATGAAACCTGAAATGACATTTCTAATATTGGATGCATGCCCTTACGTGAAGAAGATCGGGAAAATTACTGAGTTTTTTTGGAAGAACTTGTGCATTAGTTCTGGTTAATCCACCATTATATTATTCCTTTTAAGTATATTCCGTGAAAGCTTCACCCTTGTCCCATATTACTCGGCAATCTTCATCAGCCGGTTAACCTTTATTTGGTTTAACCTGTTCAGGCGAATCGTTTCGAAATAGTCAAGGATCTTGCGTATCGCATCAAAATATAAAAAGACAAGCGACAAGAGGTTAAAAATCCAGGTCAGTAACATGTTAAACCAAAACGTATCAATTTTTAGGTTAAAGATTCGCTTGAACGGCGCATAAAAATGCGCCCTCCCATTATTTCCCAGAGGTTCCCTGAAAACAGCATTTTTAATGGATATCATTTCGCCATCGTGCAGGGTATAATATTGTAACTCTTTTTCTTGCGTAACAACCGAAGCAAGTTGTTTATTATCATATTGCTGACGGAAAGACATTACCTGATCTTTACCACCCAAGTCAGAAACCAGCTGACGGTAAATGCTATCGCGTTCATCAACTGCACGGTTATAGCGATTCCTGTAAACAATCGCAGCACGGTCGAGAAATGCAGTAATGCTTGTGTTTAATGCTGGCTTGTAAAGCGTATGACTTATGCTATCCAAGAATGGGGGCCTTTTACTGCCAATATCCTGGATGATCTTATCAATTTCTCTGCGCAATATTTGCAGGTTGCTTAAATATCTGAAATTATCCACCCTATTGTAATACAAATCCCTGGTATCATCGGTAATTTCAATCAATCCAGGTATGGCATATGACCTGTAATAGCCAGCATTCTTCGCCCTTGATTCAGCATCATAAAAATAGCGTGTGTAACGGTTATTTTTATACTGGGTTACGGCCAATGCTTCATATGCCCATCGGGATGCCATATTATCACCAATAATGGGTACCTCCTTATCATTGGCGATTGAGTAATGCATCTTGCTGAAATCAAGAATAACACCGCTGAAGATAAGCTGGGGAACCAGGATTAACGGGACCAGTATGTAAATTGTAACCACCGATTTGAATCCGGAAGAGATATTCAGGCCCACCAGATTTGACCAGCATGAAGCGGTGAATAGCACAAACCAGTATGGGAATAGCATACCCCTGATTTCAAGCATTGAATTGCCTATCAATACAAAAACTAGTGTCTGAACCGCTGAGATCATAAACAGGATTGATATTTTTGATAGCAGGTAACTCGACCGACTAAGATTCAGGAACTTTTCGCGCTTTAAAATCTTACGGTCCTTAAAAATCTCTTCAGCACTGATTATGAGTCCAAGAAACAATGCAACAATCACTGCCATAAACAGAAACGCCGGAAGACCGGCATTTTCACCGAAATAATACCTCGGTTTCCCGTTGATATAATTGAAGTTCTTGGAAAAGAATGCCAGTATAAAAGCCAGGATTGGCGCTTCAAGCGCCATGATTACCAGATACTGTTTGTTGTAGTATTTGGCCAGCAAATCACGTTTTAGATAGATGGTGAATTGTTCGAAATGGCCGGGAGTTTTAAAATTGCTTTTCGGGATGGAAGAATCATGCGCTCTTTCAATCAGTTTAGTCTTTGTATCTATGTTTTTTAGAAATCGCTGGTACCATAATTCTGGACTGATCTTGCGCTGCCTGGTCAAACGTCCGTTTGCATCCACTTCGCGGGATTCAACGATTCTTAATATCTCATCGGTGTTAATATTGCCACAGTTCAGGCATTCGGTTTCCTCGGCGTCGGCATAATGAACCGCCTGTTTAAAATAGGTGATAGCACCTATCGGATGCCCGTAGTAAATAACCCGTCCACCCTGGTCCATAACCAGTAACTTGTCGAACATTTTAAAAACATCGGAGGAAGGTTGATGGATGTTGGCAATGACAAGTTTGCCCTTTATTGTCTGCCTTTTTAGCAGGGAAATAACATTTTCGGAATCGGCTGAAGATAATCCTGAAGTAGGTTCATCCACGAGCAGGATTGAAGGTTCACGGATCAGTTCAAGTGCAATATTGAGCCGCTTTCGCTGACCTCCGCTCAATATGGCTGCAAAAGAGTCACCAACTTTCAAATCGCGTGCCTCCAGGAGGTCAAAATCCAGCAGCGCTTCCTCGATCAGCGCCTGGATCTGTCCCTCCTCATAATCACTGCTGCAAAGCCTGGTATTGAAATAAAGATTCTCATATACGGACAATTCCTTAATTAGGAGATCATCCTGCGGCACATATCCGATAATGCCTTTGGCCCTTTCTTTATTGATGTGGATATCCCAGCCGTTGATTTTGACCGATCCTTCCTGCGGTTTGAGGTTCCCGTTCAGAACATTAAGCAGGGTGGATTTGCCGGATCCACTCCCGCCAATAATGCCCACCAGCCTGCCGGATTCTTCGTTCAGATTGAATCTTTTGATACCATTCTTGCTATTGAGATATCCAAACACAATGTCTTCGGCTGTAAACACAAATTTGTTCCCCACACTGACCTGATTGAACTGTCGGGTTACCCAGGTATAATAAAAAGAACGGATCAGTGGATTTCGGAGGACTCCGCCAACTGGCCATATATAGGATCTGCCCGGTTCCATCCGCTGTCCATTCATCATCAGAACCATTTTCCCGTAATACCTCAAGACATAGGTATTAGAACTTGATATCCATAGCACAATTATTTCACTATCAAGTTTATCAAGTGCTATTTGCTTGGTATGGGGCAAACATTCGGCGTCTATCGGCCTGATGAAAAGCAGGCATCCCTTGTTTATCTTTTCAATCTCGTTTAAAGTAAAGGCTTTTGCATCTGAATATTCTTCCCGGGTTACTTTTAAACTGGAAGCTACAGTGCCTACAAGACTCAATTCGTTGGGATTGTGTTTTTGTTCACTGTGAAAAAAGTCAAGCAGGGATATCAGCAGAATGATCTTTTGTTCATGCTCCAGCTCTTCGTTGATCTGCTCGCAAAGTTCAATAATCGCTTGCTCAGCTTTTATTTGCTGCACACTATTATCCGTGAGCATGGAATGGGGATTCAGTTGTTGAAAAGACCTGACCTGCTCGTCAAAAAAATCAATGTATTTTTGGACAACTTCATAACTGTACTGTCTGTCAAGATAATCCATAACAATATTGCGCTTTGTCACCGATTCTTCTCCTTTGATGTTGGAAACAATGGCGAATAATCGCATCAGTTCTTTGAGTATCAATTCATTCATTGTGTAATGATTATTTCGGTAAAGTAGTTATAAGCATCCCTGCTGTCACGATTCAATCCATAGATTTGTTATCATGCTGATAGATAAAACAGCACTTATTCATAATGACAAGGTGAAGCATACCTAACAAATATAAGGATTGTTATACATTCATCTTGGGTAAATTGTATCTCCTTCTATGTTATGCTAACAGATCGTTTAATAACAGTGCGGATGAATGTTGAAATGAGATTATTCCAGGACGCGACATGTTTTTCCATTAAAGCACTGATTTTTAGTAAATCAAACAACAGTTGGTTTGAATTCAGTTCTCTCGGGTTCACAAGTCAGGCGACGCCGCCCATAAAGGTTTCGGCCAATGATGAAGCAATATTCCAGACGGATATATATGGTTTAATTAAAGGACAAATCATTAGTGTCCACTTCAATATAATTGATTTTCAACTATATATAATATAGCACTTTGGCATCTTTGTATTCTTGATTTGTAAGAGGCTCTTTTTAAAGCGAATATCAATGAGGCTGTCTCAAAAGTAAAAACAGGCTTAGACTTCGCACAGCCTGACATTTGATAATCGAATGATTGTCATATTGAGCGGAGTCGAAATATGACAATTATACTACTTGTGTTTGTCACCTTTTTTCCCGGCCCTAAGACCGGGGTTATTGAACAGGATCATGCCTGCCTATGCCAGGCACCCATAAATTCCATCAGAAATTTGGCTTACTTAATTTTCAAATCGACACGTAACTAAAAAGCTCTACAACCTCGATGCACAAAGATTTTCAAAGGAACATATATAATATTAATGGACAATGATGAAGATAAATACTATCATAACCTGTGCTGCAGGCTTGATTGGTGCATAAGGCTATTCTCAAAGATATATAAGAAGAAAACTTCCGGACATAAAAGTTCCTGCAAAGTGCTTTTTAAATATATCCGGCACTATTCGCAGGTGAGTTCATTCATTGCTGCTTCTGCCTCATCAATAGCATCTTGTAATTCCTGGCGTTCATCTGCAGTCCAGGAAGCACATTCGAGGAAAGGTTCCAGTGCATTGATATAATCCAGGTAGGCGTCTTTGTATGCATTGCAGTTTTCAACCGACATGTCGGCAATATAAGCATCCCAGGCTGCGAATAAAGCATCATATTCATCTTCTAATTCAGTGGCCAGGTCTGCGGAACAAAAAGCAGGATCGTTAGAATCCTTGTCCTTTTTACAGGAGCTTGATCCCAGAATGGCAACGATTGCGAGGAGTAAAAAAATTTTGTGCATAGTGAGAGATTTTTAGTTAATGATAGAACTTAATTGTTTTGAAAAATACTTAATTTGATTCGGAAAGGAAACTCGACTGTGGAAGCTGAAGTGCATTTAATTTCATAGCGGTGAGGCATTGTTCTTCCATGATATCCTGGTTTACAAGAAGAAATGATAGCTTTGAGAGACTATCCCTAAGTTAATAAAATTTCAAAGATTTGTCAAGTAAATTGTCAATAATCCGGTTTTAAAGGCTGGCAATGATAGATAATAGATAATCATTATCTATATATCAAAAATACATCATATTAAAGCGTTAAAATCATCGTTTTGGAACATTATATACCCATTATATGGAGTCACTATATATGAATAACCTTCACTTCAATTTGCTGATTTTCCGAAATGAATCAAAACCTGGATTGATTGCAGTTCTTTCGGTTCACCTAAAAAAATGAGGCAGTTACAAAGTCAGATGTTACTGTCTCTATATCATCCGACTGGCACTTCAATCTTCAATATCACTCCCTTCTCCGGTTCACTATCGCAGGTTATGGTTACAGGCATTTCAGTTTCTCTTTGAGCGAGGCATCAACATCATGGGTCTCCAGAAGGCCGTCATGAGCGTTGATGTCGAAATAGACATTTATCTCTTCCTTGAAGGTGGATTCAAGCTCTGTCTTCAGAGCTTCCACAAATTCACTAATCCACCTGTCACCCCGGTTGTCCTTCTGACGATAGCTGATAAAGACATCGTAGTTGTACCCCGGTATGATACTTGCTATGGGACCTTAATTATCGGTTAATGAAGTATATATACTATACCAAATTTATGCAATACTGGTTTAAATGACCGCAGGTTTCACCTTTATTGATGTTCCCAAAGTCTGCTTTATCTAATGTGACATCTTATCCGAAACACGCCACTCACCGGTCGGCAGGCAATCTTACCCACCGGTGCTTCAGCGAAGGTGGAAGTCACGCGTTCCCAGACGGGGCAAGGTTACTTTAACGGATTCTTAAATATTGGAGCTGAAAATCAGTTTTTTACTTGACTTTTCCTTCCAAATGTAGTAACTTATGTTTTCTTAAAATTTAACCCAATCAGACCATGAAAAAGACAATAACCCTTTTAATGTTCCTCAGCATTATGGTGATCAGCCTGACTCAAAGCTGTAATTTAAGCAAGGATGACGGGTCCGCAAAAGTTACTTTACCATTTGATTCAGTTTATACTCGATGTGCAAAAAGATACAGTGGCAATCTACTTAACCTCTGTTAAGCGAAATGATGGAAATGGTAATTATTCCTATCACCTTGCCATGTTCGATGGAAACGGCGAATATAGTATCGACAGCCTGATAACTGTGTATAAATATACCAAGGCTAGATCCGGAAATATTCAATGGATAAAAGTTGTAAACAGTGGAATAAAGAAGATAGTCGAAATTAAATCCGCAGAACTTAAGCCAGTTATATTTAGAGACAGTGCATATGAACATCCGCATGGCGTATGGAATCTTAATATACCGGAAGGTATTAATATACCTCCAGGTGAAAGAATAACAGAAAAATACATCATTACCTACATTCTGAAGGGAACTAATGATACCATTACCATTGATCCTTACCTGAGGATCCCGGATTAAGAACGGTACAATGATTTATCGTATTATTTCAGTTTTTTATCTTGCCTTTGTCGTTTCAACCAACTCCCTGGTCGCGATTAATGCATCAGCATCCGACAGTCTGTTATATCTGATAAACAACGGCCTGGTCAAAGAAGATACTGTCAAATACAGACTTCTTTGCGAAATAGCCAAAAATTCAGATGACGCTGATACCATTATAAAATATAGTGAGCAGGCCATACAACTTGCTGAAAAATTGAATATAAGTCCTGCAAAGCCTACTCTTGATAAAGGGAAAGGCTTTCTTAATTCCAGCAGGCCAGCATCAGCACTTGAATGTTTTATAAAAGCAGCCAATTATTTCAGATCAGATCATAATGACCTCGGATTGGCAAGAACCTATAGTCTTATGGCAGAAGCCTATAACCTTATAGGAAACCATGACAATGAATTATTATATAATAAGAGTGCCATTGATATTTTCAGAAAAGAAAAGGATTCGGTAGGACTTACTTATACCTTACACAATTTAGGTTATGCTAATTACAGCATGGGGAAATATGATACTGCCCTCATTATATTCTCAGAGAATATTGAGATATTTCAAAAATTAAAAGATACAATTGGCTATGCATATTGCCTGGGAAATTCAGGATTGGTCTATTCCAAACAGTCACAATTTAAGAAAGCAGAAGATTATCTCCTCCGGGCTATTGAAATACTTACCGAACAGGGCGACAATTTTGCTCTTCCGCAGTTTATGACTGAATATGCCGGGATTCTTCAGCATAAAGGAGATATTAAAAAAGCCATAACCTTTGCAACCAAAGGTTTTGATATTGCCTTAAAGAATGGCCTTACTGAATTTGAAGGTGAGGCAGCCTATCGTCTTGCTCAACTATATCAGATGAATGGCAACATTGACAGTGCTTATTATTATCAGTCGCTCTATATAAAAGCCAATGACAGCATTAACAAAAGTAATGGCGCTGTGAATATTCAGAAAATGGCTGACCTGCGGACAAAATTTGAAGTGGCAGAAAAACAGGCAGAGGTTGATGTACTGCAAAAGAAAAAGATACTCCAGCTTATCGTGATCGGTGGTTTAACGCTCATCCTGTTGCTTGCCATGGGACTCATCGTCCTGTATTACTATAGCCTGAAACGCTCAAAAAAACTTACGACATCCCTTGATGAACGTCGTGTATTATTGGAAACGCAGGGTAAAGAATTGAAAGAAAAGCAGGAAGAATTATTGCAGCAAAGGGAAGAACTGCAGGCAACCCTTGAAAATCTCAAGAAAACCCAGGATCAATTGGTAGAATCGGAAAAAATGGCTGCTGTTGGCGGACTTGTAGCAGGTGTGGCTCACGAGATGAGCACTCCTCTCGGCATCAGCATAACGGCTGTCAGTAACCTCCTGGAAGACGTTCAAAAGATGGCCGGACTGTATGAAAAAGGTCAGATCAGTCGCAAAGAATTCAAAGAATTCCTGGAATCTACCAATGATACGGCCAAAATCACACAGAAAAACCTGCAGCGCGCCGATTCACTTATTCAGAGTTTTAAGCAGGTATCAACGGATCAGGTTACGGAACAGCATCGTGTTTTTGCAATAAAGGATTATCTTAATGATATAATCCTCAGTCTGAAGCCGAAATTCAGGGAAAAGAAAATAGTATTTGGGATAGAATGTGATGATGAACTGCAGTTGAATTCCTATCCCGGGGTATATGCCCAGATCTTCACCAATTTGTTGTTAAACAGTCTGCAGCACGGACTTTACAAAAGAGATACAGGGAATATTACAATTAGGGTTGACATGACCGGGGAGTTACTGAAAATCCAGTATATAGATGACGGTGCAGGCATTAGCAGAAAGGACCTGCCGCATATCTTTGAACCCTTCTATACTTCCGATCAGCACCGGGGCACAGGTTTGGGACTGAACATTATTTACAATCTTGTCAAACAGAAACTTCATGGAACCATAACCTGCAAAAGCGAACCTGGGGAAGGAGTGTTATTTAATATTGAGATACCGGTTTAATGATTCGGGTTTTGAAACGTCAGATTAAGACCTGACTGATCCAGGGTTAATTCAGTGATACTTTAACTTTAGGTTGAATAATCGTTATAAATGATTTCTGTTATTATTTTGCTGAATTAGAATTATTTAATTAACAAGCTCTTGTATGAAAGAGAATGATCGCTTAAAACAGCTATTATACATGGGATGTCTGATATGTACAATCATTTCATGTCAAAAGGAAAGCATCCCGGAAAAGAATTCTGTAGAAATAAATGCATATGAAAAATATCTTGCAGATTTTAATTCAGGGAGGCTTGATAGCAGCGCATTTATAATAACTCAGGATGGGGGATCTGTATATTACCATTATTATTCTGGATCCCAAGTCTATAATAATATGGAATACCCCATATATTATTATTCGCTATGTAAATATGATATTTCCAACAGATTGGTGTGGAAGTATACTTATGGCAATGGAGATGAAAACAATGATTTTCACAAAGTGATTCAAATGGATGAGGGTTCAATTTTATTCACCGGTAATCGTTGTAAACCAGATTTGTCAAATTATGTTCATGCGTTTGTAAAACTCACCAAAAACGGTGAGTTCCTGTGGGAAAAAACATATGACTGGCTTGGAATTAACTATCTGGGTTCTGTTTGTCAAACTTCAGATAAAGGTTTTGTCCTGGTAGGCATGATAAAAAATAATGAGGAATTTGATTGGATTATTATAAAGACCAGCAGAGATGGAATCCTTGAATGGAGTAAGACCTATGGCGAGCAATCAATTATTGATACTCCTCAAAGCATCATTCAAACAGATGATAATGGCTTTTTAATTACTGTTCTTACTGATAATAATGATGATACAGCAGAACAAATGAACCGCGTAGTTAAACTGGATTCATATGGAAGTATGGTTAAAGTCACTGACCTGCCATCTGGCACGCAGTATTGTAATGATATAATCAGGGCAAATGATGAAGGATACCTTCTTGCTGTACCCTATTTTCATTTTCAACCGGAAGAATTGATATTATATTTATTTAAACTAAATAGTACAGGTGATATCATCTGGACAAAGGAGCATGCTATGGAATTTAATGTTAGCTTAGAAGCACGCATAATGGAACTTTCCGATACCGGGTATTTCTTTATGGATAAACATTCATTTCTGAGATTTAATAATGCTGGGGATCCGGTAGAATAATGTATATGTTTTGGAAAGAAGTTACTTTTTCTATCAACCCCAGATTGCTATTATAGAAGCGGCTGAACAGCTTCCATAAACGAGCGTTAATTATAAAATCATTAAGATGAAAAAGTTAGCTCAAAAAGAAAGGAACGTTTTTTATAACCTAAAGGAAATTACCGGATATTAATAAACATTTGCTGACAATTTAGGATGATAGGCGAAGTTTTTCGCAAAATGCGGGACAGGTTGTGGTTTCGCTAAGAAGGTTTACACACGGGCGCATTGGATGTAGATTTAACTTGATATTCAGGATCTTTTGGCTTAGCTTTGATGGGAAGGACCTGTAAAATCAAAAACTCCTCTTGAGATAATCATTTGACAGGATGTCAACGCATAAATTGCATCGGAGAGCCTTCATCAAAAAATCAACTGCGGGTATTATCGGGATGAGTATGTTTGATGCCACCCCATTCCGACATACCCATCAGACTGCAGTGCTTCCCCGCATAAGAGACTACCGGAGGCTGGGCAGAACGGGTGCAATGATTTCCGATATTGGATCAGGAGTGCCCTATTCAGAACCTGTGCTCAAAGCCGTAATTAACTCGGGAGTAAATTTTATTGAAACTTCTGAGACATACAATAACGGAAATAATGAGGTATTAATAGGGAATGTTATCAGGAATTTTGAACGCGAAAAGCTCTTTATCACAACCAAAATAAATACATCACTCGGTTTAGTAACATCCTCCGACGATATTGCTGCGCGAGCAGAAGAAAGTCTTCGACGGCTGAAAACCCCATATATTGATCTTTATATGATGCACCAGGCCCAGAGTATTTTGAGGGTAGCAGACGGAAGTTTTCACAAGGCTTGCGACAGGCTCAAGAAGGAAGGAAAAATCAGGTTCAGAGGGCTGTCATGTCATGGCACTTTTTGGTGGCAAGAGCCCGGAGGTACGCTGGAGGATATATTAATGGCTGCTGTTGATGACGGCAGATATGATGTCCTTTTCTTTCCCTATAACTTTCTGGAACCCGAGATGGGAGAAAGGATTATAAACGCCTGCAAATCAAAGAATATTGGCACCATGATCATGAAATCAAATCCTATAAGTGTATTTGAGAACTATGAAAACATCTTAAAACGAGGGGACAAGCTGGGCATACTGGAACAATCAGATTATGAAAGGAAGCGGTTGCAAATGAATAAAGCCAGGGATTTCTTCCTGAAATACCAGATGACTGATATGGAACAACTTAAGGATGGCGCTTACCAATTTATACTCAATAACAAGGACGTAGGTACCATCTGTTGCCGCTTTCGCAATTACAATGATATAGAAAAGTATGTGAGACTTTCTGGCACCTCACTTGACAATCGCACTGCAGCAATGCTTTCAGACTTCAGGGACAGCCTGGGTTTTCTGAATTGCAGGATTGGGTGCAATATATGTGAGAAAAGCTGTCCAAATCATCTGCCCGTTAATACAATCATGAGATTTTACTATTACGCACAGTCATTAAAGGAAAAAGCAACTGCATCATGTTATTACAGAGAATTGGGTGGTCCGAAAACCAATGCCTGCATGAAATGCCAGGCACCCTGTGAGAAAGCCTGTCCGCACAATATCGCAATCCGTGAACTGCTGGCTGATGCAGACAGAAATCTATGCTAAAGCGACCTTCACCAAAGCAAAATCCATTTCGCTGTTTTTGCTACTTCATTGGATCATCGGCAAATACTTTTCACGGTTTTCGATGATCACCCAAAGGTTTATTGCCATGAGTAAAAGTGCTACTGGAAGTCCGGATCGTTCTGTTATTATGTGCGTTAAAAGTATACCCGTCATAACCGGGAAAATTACAATGGCGCCAAGAGCGCGGTATTTATTGGTCATAAAAAGTAATCCGCCGACAATTTCAACGGTGGCAATAAGTGGCATGAGCCATCCAATTTCGAGAAAGGCGGTCATCACTTTTATCATGTTTTCCGGTATGTCTTTGGGCATAGGCATGTAATTAAAAAACTTGTTGAGTCCTGAATTAATGAACATCAGTCCAAAAAGAATACTTACAACCAATAGAATTTTCCTTTTCATAATTTTTATTTTGATGGTTAAGGGAGGTGCATTTTCTTTAAGCGGCAAAAATACATTCGTTAATTTATAACAATCAGCGGTATAAAAAGTTGCCAAGGGGTGATTACTAATTCATTTCACTTAAGTCCGTTTTCCCTGAATCGGAACAATGCATTCCTCCTTCCATTTGAAGAATGATTGATTCATGATTTGAAAGAATTGGAGTTGGGATTTTTATAGATATAAAAAAGAACACAGGCTATATGAGGCGATTCAATTTACGTTAATTACCAAATCTGTAGCCGATGCCTGATTCTGTAATCAGCAGCGTAGGTTTCGAAGGATCATCCTCTATCTTTTTTCTGAGCTGGGCAACGAAAACTCTCAGGTATTGGGTCTGTTCCAGGTAGGAATAACCCCATATTTCTTTCAGTATGTACTGATGGGTAAGAACTCTTCCTGCATTTTTTGCCAACAGGGCCAGGAGGTTGAATTCTGTGGAAGTAAGTTTCAGGATTTTGTTTTGTTTTCGTACAGTATAATCTACGATATCAATTTCAAGATCATCAACAACAAAATTCGTCGCTTTTTCATCACTTTTATTCTGTCTTAATGCGGATCTGACACGTGCCAGTAATTCACCTGTTCTGAATGGTTTGGTAAGATAGTCATTTGCCCCATGGTCCAGGGCCTCAACAACATCCTTTTCTGTATTCCGGACGGTGAGAATAATTATCGGTTTTTGATACCAGGTACGAAGTTTCTTAAGTACTTCAAGTCCGTCGGTATCTGGAAGTCCAAGATCTAATATGATTCCAGAAGGTTGATGACTCGCAGCGGCAGTCAGTCCTTCTTTTCCGTCGCCGGCCTTAATGATTTTATAGCCATTCGCTGAAAGGGTTATTTCAAGCAGACGGCGGATTTGCACCTCATCATCAATTATTAGCAGGGAATCAGGCATCTGAATTTGTTATTGAATTGAATGGGTTGTTAGTTTGGTCTATGTCAGAAATTTTCACCGGTATAATGACTGTGAAGATCGCGCCTCCATTTTGACGGTTTGCTGCAGTTACTGAACCTTTGTGGGCTTCAACAAACCCTTTTACGATTGACAGGCCCAAACCAGTGCCTCCTGCTGTTGCATCTTTTCCTCGATAGAACTTATTAAAAACCGATAACAGTTCTGAAGGCGGAAAGCCTTTTCCCCTGTCCATCACCTGAATTGTGAGATTGCCGTTATCATAAAAAAATTTGACTCTTATATTGGTCCCGGCAGGTGCGTTTTGTGTGGCATTTAAGACAAGGTTGTGTAAAACCTGTTCGATAAGACCAAAATCAATAAAAACCAATGGCATATCAGCAGGGATTACTGCTGCAATAGTGAAAGGCAACAATTCCTGGTGAAGATGGGAAGTTACTTTATTAGCCAGATCGTGAACATCGCACCAATCGGGATGCAAGGTTATGCGTCCTGATTCGAGACGTGACATATTTAACAGGTTCTCGATAAGGCGATTAAGTCGTACTGAGGCTTTGTAGATTTCGGAATACAGATTTTGTTTTGTTTCTTCGGGGTAGTGCTGGGATAACAGGGTATCCGATGCGCCCATAATGGTTGCTACAGGAATACGCAATTCGTGTGAAATGGAATTGAAAAGGGTTTTGTAGAGCTTATCCGATTCACTGAGGATGAAGGTTTTTTTGGCAGCTTCGCGCAGGAATTCCCGTTCAAATTTGCCTGAGATCTGAGACATGAAGGTCTCCCAGAACTGAGCCTCACCCTGGGTAAAAACAGATGTATGTTTAACAGCAATGATGCCCATATTGTTGCTGTATCCAACCAGAGGATAAAAGGTAAATGGAGTTGATGGTAAAGTGTCAGTATGCTTACCAGCCTTGGTCGAATGCTTGAAAACCCAATGGGCAATGCTCCAGTCATTCTCAGAAAGCTTTAATTCTGTATCATGACGGATATGGTCCTCAAGCTGGTTCGTTTCGTTTTTTAGAAAGATGGCACAATCAAGGCCAAAATTTCTTTGGACGGATTTCAGGGCAATTCTTAGTACCTCCTCGATACCGGATGCCAGCGTTAATTCTCTTGTCAGTTGATAAAGTGCATGCGTACGTTCTTCACGGATCCTGATCTTTTTTTCCTGTCCTCTTACCCTGGATGTTAAGATGCCATTCAGCAGGGCAATAATAAAAAACATGATGAGCATCAGCACATCAACAGGATTTTCGATATGCAGCGTAAATGGTGGCGGAATGAAGAGAAAGTCCCAGATAACAGCACTCAGGGTGGCCGCCAATAGTATTGGTCCGGTTCCGAAGAACAAAGCAAGCGTGGATACTATGAAAAGCAGGCAGAATGATACCACCTGATATCCGATATAATCATTCAGCAGAAAGCAAATAATGGTTGCCACAAGGATGGTTGCTGATGTGATTAAATATTGGGTAATACTTGATGTAAAAGAAGGCAAGGTTACTTTCTCCTTGAAATGATCTTTTGCCTGCCGATCGGAACCAAGAATGTAGACATCAATATTTCCGCTATAGCGGATCAATCGATTCACGAAGTTACCCAATCTTAACATGGATAAAATATTGCGAACACGGGGCTTGCCAACAATGATATGGGTGACATTTTCTTTCATGGCAAAGTCCACGATCGCTTTGACCATATCGAAATTCGTAATGATCCGGAATGGAATACCCAGTTGTTTGGCGAGATTGATGTTTTTATCAAGCTGCTCACGTTCTTTTGTGGTCAACTGGTGAGAGGTTTCAACGTAAAGCGACTGGATATTTGCGCCCATGGAATAAGCCAGGTTTTTAGCCCATCGCAATAATCTTGTTGACTGCTGATTATAATCCATCGCGACCAGTAAATGCAACCCTGATTTCCAGGGGCCGCGAATCCTCTTTTGGTGCATATAATCATGCAGTTGTTTGTCAACACGATCGGCAACAATACGGAGTGCCATTTCACGCAGGGCGGTAATATTTCCTTTCCGGAAGAAATTCATGATTGCCTCTTTCGAGCGTTCATGGGTATATACCTTGCCTTCAGACAATCGCTGCAGCAATTCATCCGGTGTAAGATCAACCAGTTCGACTTCATCAGCATTCTCGAATATTTCATCAGGCAGCGTTTCGCGCACAAGAATGCCGGTTATTTGAGCAACAGTATCTGAACGGCTTTCCAGATGCTGGACATTCAAGGTTGTATAAACATGAACTCCGCTTTCGAGAATTTCCATTACATCCTGATGTCTTTTGGAATGACGACTCCCGGGGGCATTTGTATGGGCCAGCTCATCAACCACTACAATCTGGGGTTTCCGCGCAATTATGGCATCGAGATCCATTTCCTGGACTGACGTGGATTTATACTCGTACGTTTTACGGGGGATTATTTCAAAACCTTCTGCCAGTTCGGCAGTTTCTTTTCTTTTATGTGTTTCAACATACCCAATGATGATATCAGTACCTTTTAACTTTTCAGCTTGCGCGGTTTGCAGCATGGTATAGGTTTTACCCACACCTGCACACATACCGAAAAATATTTTCAGCTTTCCCCGTTTGCTTTTTTCTTCCTCGCTGATCAGGGAAGCCAGTAATTCATCCGGATCCGGCCTGTTGTCCTCGTAAACCATTACCTGATATTATCCAAATCTAAATTTAGTTCAAATACATTGATTCTCCGTTCACCAAGAACAGAAAACTGAGGCACTGTTTTGTTATGGATGAGTTGAATTAATCGTTGTTTTTGAGCATCAGTAAAATTCCTTGACGCTACTACTCTTTCTACCTGAAGCAATGCAGATTCAGGCGAAATGTGCGGATCAAGACCGCTTGCCGATGCAAATATCATTTCTTTGGGAATAGCAGTTGGGTCCTTGATATAATTCTTGTCCATAAATAAAACACGTCTTTCTGCAACCAGTTTTTTCAATTTATCACTTGCAGGTCCCAAATTGGAGCCACCGGAAAGCAGCGGGTTGTAATTGGCGGCTGATGGTCTTGACCAGAAATAAATACTGCTGTCGAACTGCTGTCCGATTAATTCAGAGCCTGCAATTCTGCCGTCTTTCCATATCAGGCTTCCGTTCGCCTTAGCCGGAAAAGCAAGCTGCGCCAATCCCGTCATGAGAAGTGGATACAACATGCCTGTCAGGATGGTCATGATGCCCAGAATTTTTATAGCCACCAATGCTTGAGTTTTCATAATATCTTCTTTATTTCATTTATACCTGATTACTAGATAATATGTGCAAAAACAAGCAACATATCAATCAGTTTGATACCCACAAAAGGTATGATGATCCCCCCAATGCCATAGATCACAATATTCTGTCCGAGTAACCGTGCAGCCGAAACAGGGCGGTATTTTACACCCTTCAGGGCAAGCGGAATAAGGGCGACAATAATCAGTGCGTTGAATATTACGGCGCTCAGAATGGCGCTTTCAGGAGTTGCAAGTTTCATGATGTTGAGTGCACTTAAGGGAGCTAATCCTGAAGACGTAACATACAATAAGGTCGCAATCGCCGGAACGATGGCAAAATATTTGGCCACATCATTGGCTATGCTGAAGGTAGTCAGTGCACCACGTGTCATCAGCAACTGTTTTCCGGTTTCAACCACTTCAATGAGTTTCGTGGGGTTGCTGTCAAGGTCTACCATGTTTCCGGCCTCACGGGCAGCCTGGGTACCGGTGTTCATGGCCAGTCCTACATCTGCCTGTGCCAGTGCCGGTGCATCATTGGTGCCGTCACCAATCATTCCCACCAGGTGACCATGGGCCTGTTCCTGACGGATGCGGAATAATTTATCTTCGGGTTTGGCTTCAGCCATGAAGTCATCAACACCGGCTTCTGCTGCTATGGCAGCGGCAGTCTGGGGGTTATCGCCGGTGATCATTACGGTTCTGATACCCATTTTGCGAAGTTGTGCAAAACGCTGTTTGATACCTCCTTTTACAATATCCTTCAAATGGATGACACCCAATACCTGGTTATTCTCCGCGACAACCAATGGTGTGGCGCCCTGCCTGGATAATTCATGTACAACCTCTTCAACTCTTTTAGGGAAAAATCCATTGTTACTTTCGGTGAACTTCCTGATAGCTTCGGCAGCGCCTTTCCTGATGCTGCGAAACTGACCGTCGGGTTTGCGAATATCGATACCACTCATCCTGGTTTGCGCCGAAAAAGGAATAAAGACCGTATCAGACGGATCCAATTCCCTTCCCCGGATATTGAACTGTTCCTTAGCCAAAACAACCACTGAGCGACCTTCAGGTGTTTCATCAGCCAGTGATGCCAGCTGCGCTGCATCTGCCAGTTGGTCCCTTGAGACCCCGTCTGTTGCTATGAATTCTGTGGCCATGCGGTTACCCAGTGTAATGGTACCGGTCTTATCAAGCAGTAAAACATCCGTATCACCTGCTGCTTCAATTGCTTTGCCACTGGTTGCGATGACATTTTTGCGCAACAATCTGTCCATTCCGCTTATTCCAATCGCGCTCAGTAACCCCCCGATCGTTGTTGGAATCAGACAGACAAGCAGTGAAATGAGGACGGGCAATGTCAGGTTATGATCCTGGGATAAACCCGATGCTTTCAGGCTGTATCCAAAATAAGCCGGCATGGATACGACAACAAGAAGGAATATAATGGTAAGGCCGGATAATAAAATGGTAAGTGCAATCTCATTCGGCGTTTTCTGACGTCTTGCCCCTTCAACCAGGGCAATCATACGGTCCAGGAATGTATTGCCCGGTTCTGATGTCACCTGGATGATGATCCTGTCACTGATTACTTTGGTTCCTCCGGTGACAGCACTGCGATCACCACCGCTTTCACGGATGACCGGTGCCGATTCGCCCGTAATGGCCGATTCATCAACACTGGCGATCCCATCAATCACATCCCCGTCTGCGGGGATTACGTCACCCGCCTCACAAACTACGATATCCCCCTTCTTCAGTGCAGTCGCCAAAACAACATCTTCTTTCCCATTTACCAGCTTGCGGGCTTTTGTATGGGTCCGGCTTTTACGCAGACTATCAGCCTGAGCTTTTCCCCGCCCTTCGGCCACTGCTTCGGCAAAATTGGCAAACAATACCGTAAACCAAAGCCAGAGCGTGATCTGAAAGTTAAAACCGGAGAAATGCCCATTGAAGAATTCTGCAAGCACAATTGCGGTGGTTATTAATGCACCGATTCCGACAATAAATATTACCGGATTTTTTGCCAGGGTAACCGGATTAAGTTTAGCAAAGGAGTCTTTACATGCCTGAATACCTATTTCCTTGGTAAACAGTCGTTTTTTATTTCGTTTTTCCATTACATGTATTGTTGAAAAAATTAAAACGTAACACCCAGGTTCATTATAAAGTGTTCAGCAATGGGGCCCAGCGCCAGCGGCGGGAAGAAAGTCAGACCTCCTATGATTAGAATAACGCCGATGAGCAACAGCACAAACAGCCAGTTGTCGGTCTTAAAGGTGCCGGATGATACCGGGGTGATCTTTTTCCTGGCCATGCTTCCTGCTATGGCCAAAACAGGTACCAGAATTCCAAAACGGCCTATGATCATCCCGAATCCAATCATCAGGTTATAAAACACAGTATTGGCATTGAGCCCTGCAAAGGCGCTGCCGTTATTCCCGGCGGCAGAAGCAAAAGCATACAGGATTTCTGTCAGACCGTGGGGTCCTGCATTATTGAGACCTGAAAGTCCCGGACTTACCGAGCAGGCAATTGCTGAAAAGAGTTTGACGACTATATTGGGAGCCAGTACTGCAATAATGGCCATCTTGACCTCGAAGGCTTCCACTTTTTTGCCGAGGTACTCAGGGGTTCGACCGACCATGAGACCGGCAATGAAAACCGTTAACAGGATAAAAATGATCATACCGTATAACCCGCATCCTACCCCGCCAAAAATGACTTCCCCCACCATCATGTTAAAGATGGCTACCATTCCTGATAAAGGTGATAAACTATCATGCATGGCATTCACGGAACCATTTGAGGTGGATGTGGTGGCCACTGACCATAAAACGCTGTTCATCACACCAAAACGGGTTTCTTTCCCTTCCATATTTCCCGAAACATGCAACACATGGTTATAGCCGTATTCCGACCAGAGCGAAATCCCAAGACCAATTGCAAACAAAATAAGCATGGTTATGAATATCATTATGGCCTGCCGCTTTGATTTCATATAGTGGCCATAGGTAAATACCAGACCAGCTGAAATGATGATGATAGCGAACAATTCCAGGAAATTGCTCAGAGGCGTCGGATTTTCAAAGGGATGAGCGCTGTTGGCATTAAAGAATCCACCGCCATTCGTGCCGAGTTGCTTGATGGCAATTTGCGATGCTGCCGGACCGAGTGCAATTACCTGTTCGGCACCTTGCAAGGTGGTTGCCGTTACATAATGCGAGAATGTCTGCACAACACCTTGTCCCACGAGTAAAATGGTAAGGATCATTGACATGGGCAACAATATGTATACTACGCTTCGCGTAAGATCTACCCAAAAATTTCCCAGAAGATCAGTGGTTTTTCTGGTCAGACCGCGCATCAACGCCAGCACAACAGCAATTCCGGTGGCTGCACTGACAAAATTCTGAACGGTCAAACCCAGCATCTGTACCAGGTAGCTCAGGGTATTTTCACCGGCATAGGACTGCCAGTTGGTATTGGTGGTAAAACTTGCAGCAGTATTAAAGGCGAGATGCCAGGAAACATTCGGCAGGTTTTCGGTATTCAGCGGTAAAAATGCCTGACAAAGCTGTATGATGAATAGGAACAGCATACCAAACAGATTGAAAATAAGAACTCCGAACGTATAGGTTTTCCAGTTCATCTCTTCTTTGCTGTTAATGCCGGAAATCCTGTACACCAGCCGCTCAAGCCAGCCAAAAACAGGTTTCAGGATATGATTCTCACCGGTAAAAACCACTGCCATGTACTTGCCTAAGAGAGGAGCCAGGACAACCAGGATTATCAGGAAGATGAGCAGTTTTATTGCTTCATTCATATTTTGCTGTTATTGATTTCGATGATATAATGATTGCAGTGTGAAAAACACAGGCACATTAAAATTTTTCAGGCCGTATCAGGGTATATATTAAATATCCCAGGATCAGGAATGCGACAATTCCTCCAATCAGGTAACCCGAAGGATGGCTGGGAACTGCTGCAACCGGTTGTTCATGAATAACGACAAGCAGGGTCAATGATACTGTAACTTTCTGATTCATAATTATTATATTTTAATTTCATGAGAATCAAGGAGGAAAATGAAGATCAGGCATTCTTATGATCATGGAGATGGTCATAAGCCTTGTCAATCTTCAGCAATTTACTGATGGCGGCACTGCCGGCAAATATCAACAGCACTTTACCCAGAAACTTCAGCACATAAAGAAACGAAACCCCAAAAAGATTGTGTCCGGCCGTTATTATGTTCAAAGTGTTGACTGGTGGCCAGAACTGAATTACCAAAATATTAAAAGTCGCATTCATGATATTCTGATAAAAGATCATGTCAAATGTAGGGTCGGAAACATAAGTGAAATATCAATATTATCGCTTGGATATAAAGATTTTATAAAGATCTTAAATCCTTCCGTCCCCGTGCAGGGAACCGTTTCAGACTTCGTAAAGCGAGAACCAGCAGATAATGCACAAATTGCTTCAACTTGTGTAATCATTGCATAATCACATTAATATCAAAGAATTTCGGGAATTTGTTATTTTGCTTTATCCTTGAGAAGGATGGGATAGGTTATGTGAGGACATTAACTTTAGTTATTGGTACAATATTTCTGTATCCTAATCATAGCCATAACAAAATGTTTATAATTTTGATCTAACCTAAAAAAAGAGGCATATGGTGAAAGTTGAAGATCTCGTGCGGAATTTTCTCGCACAGAAAACAATTGCGGTGGTTGGTGTTTCGGATAAACGTGAAACCGGCTGCAATCTGAATTATAAAAGATTTAAGGAAAATGGTTATCGGGTATATGCTGTCAATCCGCATATAGCTGTTTATGATGGGGCGCCATGCTATGCTGATCTTAAATCCATACCAGAAAAACCTGATGCAGTGTTCATTCTCACCAAAACTGAAGTTACCAACCAGATTGTTCAGCAGTGTGTGGAATTGGAAATCAAGCATGTCTGGATGCATTGCATGATGGGTACGAAGCCCGGCCTGGTTAAAAGTATGACCAGCGTTTCACCCTCTGCCGTTGATATGTGCAAGGCGAACGGGATCGCTGTTATTCCTGGTTCATGTCCTGCACAGTTCTTAAAACCTGACATCGCTCATGGCATTATGCGCAGATTGTGGAAATTGTTTGGTTTTCTGAAGATGAACTGACGTTATTTTCCTCAGGACCCGAAATATTTGCTAATTTTCAGACTTCATATTCCTAATCCAATAACTACTATTATGAAGAAACTTGTTTTGCTCCTAAAACTGGCTATTTTACTACTTGCACCTGCATCTTTATTATCACAGGTAAAAATTGATTCTACAGAAATTACGGCCAGTGTTCCTGTGTTATCTGATTTTCATGAGGTTATCTTTCCGATGTGGCATAACGCCTATCCTGCAAAAGATATCAACGCCTTAAAGGGATTCATACCACAGATAAAAGCTTCCGTGGCAGCCATTAATATAGCTGAGCTACCGGGGATTTTAAAGGATAAAGAAGCCGAGTGGAAGAAACAATTGAATGAGCTCAATGCAGCAGCCGGGGATTATTATGCAGCTGCTGAAAGGAACGATGATAAAGCCCTACTGGATGCTGCAGAAAAGCTCCATTATAATTATGAAATGATGAACAGGGTGATCAGGCCTGCGATCCAGGAACTCTATGAATACCATCAGACGCTTTATATAATTTACCACAAGCTCTATCCTGAAAAGAAATATGATGAGATCGTCGCGTTGATGGATCATCTTGTTGAAAAAGCTGATGCCCTTGTGAAATATCCCCAGGACAAGTTAAAAAAGCGCCTGGGTGATAAATCCGCTGAATATGCTGCTGCATCAAAAGATTTGTACACCGCAACTGTTTCGTTAAAAGAAGCGCTTAACGGCGCTGATGCAAAAAAGAAAGATGAAGCGGTAGAGCATGTACATACCTTGTATCAGAATCTGGAATCGGTATTTAAGTGATATGGGGATTATACTTTCCCCAACCTCCTGAGTCTGCTGCGGTATTTTGTGACCTGACGGTATATTGGCCATGCTGCAAGCAGTAACGCGAAAGCAATTATCATATAGATCATCCTGCGGTTCAGGTTATCGCCCCTGGCACGGCTCCACATTTCCAGGATCTGATCGTTCTTATCGAGGAAATCGTGCAACAGAACACAGCGTTCCACCACACTGCTGTCAGGGTACTGTATCGGGTTTACCAGCAAACTGTCGTTACCTGCACCGAAGAAATAGCTCAGGTTAGCGGCTTCCGTAAGTGAAGAATCGATCTGCGCTTCTTTGATCTCAGAAGTTCCCAAGGCACTGGTATATCCGCTAACATCCATGTTGCGAAGGGCTATATCCGATTGGCACAGGTAGTTGAGGAAGTAACTGGCGGCTTTTACGTTTTGGGCATATTTGGGTATTACCCAGCCATCAAACCAGATGTTGCTGCCTTCACGCGGGACCACATAATCGAGTGAGACATTTACTGCTGCTGCTTCCTCAATGGCCCAAACCGCATCTCCGCTCCAGGCATAATTCATCCAGATTTCACCTTTTGTCATCAACTCCTTTCCGAAATCGGCCTCCCAGCCTGCCAGGTTGGGTTTCAACAGTTTCAGCTGTTTCTCCACCATGGCAATATCTTCGGGAGTGTGATCGTTGGAAACATCATAGCGGGAGCGCTTTCCCGATTCAATATCTTCACGAAAACCCCAGATGGCAGCCACATTATAAACATCCCAGTAGTGGTCTTTCATCAGGATCTTCCCCTTGTTCTTCGGGTCCCACAAACATGCCCAGGTTTCGACTTCTTCCTTTGGGATCAGTTTCGTATTATAAAGAATACCTGAAGTCCCCCACATATAAGGAACCATATAATCTGCCGCTTTCTTGTCGGGAACACTGAAGGCATCCATCCGGTTCAAAAGAAAGGGCGATATATTTCCCAGGTAATCCGGCGTTTTTCCGAAATTCCGATCGATGGGCAACAGCATGTCATACTTCAACATCCTTTCGATAATATACTGGGTGGGACAAACCAGGTCGAAATCCTCCTTGCCCATGGCAATTTTGGTGTACATTACCTCGGCCATGTCGAATACCTGGTAAACAATCTCAACGTCCTCGCCGGTTTGTTCTTTGTACCATACGGGGAATTCCTTTAACAGGTCTTCGTCAATATAATCGGCCCAGTTATATATCTTCAGGATCTTTTTCCTGGCTTCCTCGCTTTCCCGGCAGGCGTTAAAAACAAATGCGACAAGCAATAGCATTAGCACGATAATGGCTCTAAGAAAATTGGGATGCGTAAGTTTTTTCATATGGTTTTATAGTTAATTTTTTTTGCGGTCCGAATGTTTATAATGATCAGGAGTACAAGAACCGTGACAAAGATCATGGCCGACAGGGGCCGGAGTTCAGGAGTAAGCCCGCCTTTGCGTGCATCGGCGTAAATATAGGTAGAAATTGTTTCAAGTCCTTCGTTGCCAATGGTAAAAAGAGTAACCACAAAATCGTCAATAGATAAGGTAAAAGCCAGTATAAAACCGCTGATCATGCCCGGTTTTAACTCGGGAAGTAAAATCTTCCAGAGCGCCAGGAAAGGTGTAGCGCCAAGATCGAGAGCCGCTTCGTATAGATTGATGTTCATATGGTACAACCGCGGTAACACGCTGAGCACCACATAGGGTGTGCAGAAAGTGATATGCGCCAGGATCACCGTGGTGTAACCCTGTGAGATCCCTATACTTACAAACAGCAGAAACAGGGAAATGGCGGTAATTATATCAGGATTAAGGATGGGTATGGCATTCACCAGCTTGATGGTTTTTTGTGCCCGCGGCTGCAGGTTAAAGATACCAATGGCAGCCATGGTTCCCAGAACGGTTGATACAAAAGCGGCCGTCAAGCCAATGATCAGGGTGTTCCAGAGTGCACCCGAAAGGGAGTGGGTCACTCCACCCTGAAAAAGAGAGGCATAAAGCTTAAATGAAAAGCCAGTCCAGTTCCCCAGAACCTTGGCCTCGGTGAATGAAAATATGATGATGATCAGGATGGGCGCATACAGCATGGCCAGCAGGAAACCAAGATATGAGGAGGCAACAATTCTTCGCGTCATATGAGACCTCCTTCCTCGGCAGCTTTAACACTACCCCCGCTGTTCAGCAGAGAGGTAAGACCTACAAGCAGCAGCATTACCAAAGCAAGCGCTGCTCCAAAATTCCACATGCCATTGTATATATTTTCCTGGAGGGTAGTACCAAAGAGTTTGATGTTGTTTATGGTGAGCAGCTCTGCAATGGCAAATGTTGAAATCACAGGCATAAAAACCATGATGATACCACTGGCAATACCGGGAACCGATAATGGCAGGATGGTTCTGAAAAACACCTGTCTCGGATTGGCGCCAAGGTCCTGTGCGGCCTCGATGAGATTGGGATCGGTTTTCTGGAGGATATTATAGATGGGGTAGATCATAAAGGGCAAAAAGTTATACACCATCCCGAAGAGAAGTGCGCCCTCGCCCAGTGGTAATCTTAAAAATCCGAACAACGCTACGGTGGCCAGTGTCCTGATCAGAAAATTAATCCACATGGGAAGTATAAAAAGGATGACCAGCAACCTGGCCTTTCGGGTTTCCATTTTGCTTAATAGATACGCTGCCGGATAACCCAATAAAAGGCATAGGATGGTGGTAATCATGGCAACGCCAATCGAATAGATAAGAATGTTCATGGCCTCCGGATGCATCAGGAATTTCCGGAAATTATCGAGAGAAAAACCGCCATTTTCGCTGGTGAATGCATACAGCACAACCAGTAATAAAGGAACCAATACGAAAAAAGAAAGATAGAGAACATAAGGTAATGACCAGTTCCTTCTCCGCCCGATAAATAACAAGAATCTTCTTCGCATGACGCTCAGGGTTTACGGTTTTTCAATCCGGATCGATTCGGGTGAAATACTAATGCCTATCTGATCCCCGTCATCCCAAATGTCATGTGAGTCAACGAACAGGTGTTCATTTCCCTCGGTAAGAACGGTCAGGTGATAATGGTTGCCTTTGTAAAGAATGAAACTCACTACGCCTCCAAGCATACCGTCCTCTTCATTGTCCTGCAGGATCACATCGCCGAAGTCAACCTCAACCTTCACCTTAGTATTGGCTGCAAACCCATGGTTATCCCTGCATTTGAAATTATGTCCAAGGAACCTGACGTGGGAGGTGTCCCAAATGCTGCCCTCAAAAGTATTGCAATGCCTTTCTTTTTTCATGACATGAATGTCGAAAGGCTTGATGCGGAGTCCAACGGTTCTGCCCGCCTCAAAGCAATGGTAGTCCTGGATGATGATCTCAAAACCTTCAGGGGTGGTAACCATCATTTCATAATGCACTCCTTTGAATATGCTTGAGGTAACCTGCCCGCTGAACTGCGCTGCATCAGACATTTCGAATATATAGATATCCTCGGGCCGCAACACCACATCAACAGGCTCGTTAGGATCAAAGCCCTGTTCAACACATTCAAACTGATGCCCGGCAAATTCCACGAGATTATCCCGGATCATTACGCCATTCAGGATGTTACTCTCACCAATAAAATCGGCAACAAAGGAATTGGCCGGTTCATTGTAGATCTCAGTCGGGGTGCCGATCTGTTGTATTATGCCTTCGCTCATGACTACAATGGTGTCGCTCAGTGTCAGGGCCTCTTCCTGATCGTGCGTAACATACAAAAAACTGATACCCAGCTTTTTTTGCATAGCCTTAATTTCCATCTGCATATCCTTGCGCATTTTCAGATCGAGGGCAGCCAAGGGTTCATCCAAAAGAAGGACCTCTGGCTCGTTTACGATAGCCCGGGCAATGGCTACGCGCTGTTGCTGGCCACCTGAGAGGGTATCCACATCCCGCTCCTCGTAATCGGTCATGGTCACTATTTTCAGCACTTGCATCACCTTTCTTTTGATCTCATCCTGAGGTAGCTTTTTCAGCTGCAGTCCAAAGGCAATATTGTTAAAAACATTCAGGTGGGGAAACAGTGCATATTTCTGAAATACAGTATTCACAGGACGAAGATGCGGAGGTGTTTGTGTCATATCTTCGTCTGCGATGGTGATCCTTCCTTCAGAAGCCTTAAGAAATCCTGCGATTAACCGGATTAGTGTTGTTTTTCCACAACCCGACGGACCCAGTATGGTTACAAACTCCCCTTTCTTAATGGAAAGATTTATGTCCAGAAGAACTGTCTTACCTCCAAAAGCATGGGACAAATGCTCAATGGTGATGATGGGACTATCAGCTTTTTGCTGCATGTATCGGGAAATGAGCTTTATAGTGTGTTGACAGATTATTTTATATCCATAGTATCCGGTATCAAAAATAATTAAATCTGTGAATTATGATACAGGCAACGGTTAAGTGTTTTATTGTATCGGAACTAATTCCGTTTATGTCCGAAAATATTCTTCAGTTTAATACTTCTGTTAATGAAGGATCCTCTGTTAGGGGTATTTGGTGATGCAATAAGGGGGGAAATAGGGTAGAAGGAGAATGAAACATGCACATTTCATGCCTGGCCATTCTGTGCCTGATGTTAGGGCATTAAATGCTTTTTTCCTGTTTCAATGGATGTGTCCTGTTTCCAAATTTTTTCTTGATATAATTATATATAAACGGTATGGAAGTAATAACAATCAGGAAAATAACAATATATTCAAGGTATTCTTGGATTCCGGGAATATACTGCCCCATAAAATAACCTGCAAGGACCAGGGAACTCACCCAGAGCAATGCGCCGACCAAACTGTAAACAAAAAACTTGTGATACTCCAATTTCACAATGCCTGCAACAATCGGGGCAAAGGTGCGCACTATGGGCAGGAAGCGGCTCAATATTATTGTTTTTCTGCCATGTTTGACATAAAAGGCGTTGGCAGTTTCCAGGTGTTCCTGTCGGAAGAAGAATCCTGATTTGCGTTTGAATAACAATGGGCCTACTCTTTTGCCGAAGGAATAGCCAACCATATTGCCAGATACAGCTGCAATAACTATGAGGATAACAAGAACTAAGGGATGAATCTGAAGAATGCCGGTGGAACAGAACAAACCGGCAGTAAAAAGCAGCGAGTCTCCCGGCAGGAAAAAACCTACGAATAAGCCTGTTTCAGCAAACACAACAAAAAGCAGCAAATAGATTCCTCCATAGCGGATAATACTTTCCGGATTCACAAGCTCCTTTATGAAATCAAATATTCCGTCCATCTTTAGAAATATAGGGAAAGTATTCTTTTAAATGCATTTATTACAGACTCCATGTAATTTGTCATGATCACTTTCGACAGTGGCGAAGATAAATAATAAAACCATGAATATAAAAAATGCCTTTATACCTGGCCAGTACCCTTTGATCCATGAATTTTTGCGGACACGAATGATATTTACTGAAAAACCATTATTTTAGAAGATTATTAGCATACTTCTGGAGGTGCGTTAGACGTAAGTCTTGCTGAGGCTCTCTTGATTAAAATATTAATTTGTTTAAAAGACACTATGATAAGTTACCAAAAACTTCTGTTGCTACTGGTAATCAGCTGTTTTACTTTAAACAGTTTTGGACAAAAGGATTATAAGCGCGGCTACATCATCACCCTTGACAACGACACGATCTATGGTTCCGTTGATCTGAAATCAAATTACAAAAACAGCAGAAGCTGTAATTTTTTGAGCGATGAGGATCAAATTTCCAAAGTATTTGGTCCGGCTGACATCAAAGCCTACAGGATCGAAAACAACAAGTACTATGTGTCAAGGGCGATAACGCTGAACAATAATAAAGAGGTGGTTTTTCTTGAGTTTCTGGTTGACGGTATTGTAGACCTGTACTATTTAAAAGAAAGTACGAGTGAATATTACTTCATTGAAAAGGACACTGCATTAATTCTCTTATCGAATGATGAGAAAAAGGTTATTGAGAAATCTACCGTTGCCAGTGGTAAAGACGATAAAGTTTATTTAACGACTTCCAATCAGTACATCGGCATATTGAAGTATCTGTTTCAGGACAGTCCTGAAGTAATGAAAGAAATCCCCAATACCCGGTTTGATTATAAACCTCTGATCAATCTCACCAAGGATTATCATGAAAGCGTTTGCAAGGATTACAACTGCATCGATTATACCAAGAGCACCGGGATGTCTGTCTACCTGGAACCCACTGTCGGTTTGATTCATTCCACCATGGGCTTAAAGACCTCGGACGACCATGCTCAGGATTTTAACCCTTATGTGGGACTGGCATTCAGATTCAGAAACGCAAAAAGATTGTATCGTTGGAACTTTCTCACCGGTATAAATTATTCCTCCGTTGAATTCCGCGGGGATTTTGAGAATTCTATTTACAGTACACCCAGTCAGCCCGTTGAGTTGCATCATATTTACCTAAAGTATTCGTACCTCAGCATTCCCCTGACCATCGAGTACGCTCTTCCCGCCAGGAAGCTCCAACCGTTCTTTTCAGCAAGCTTTAACAACATCATTATACTCAACTCAGAATACGAGGTGTACAAATTTGATAATACCATTCCCGAAACAACCCATTTCCTGACATGGCAATTTGGTTTTAACGGAGGCATGGGCCTCCGTTATATTCTGAAAAACAGCTCGTATTTTTTTCTGAAGGCTGACTTTGAATACAGGATGCCTTCGGCAAACTTCAGGAATATCCTGGATTATTACCGGGTATATTCCATCATGGTTGGCATGGGCTATGGATTCCGGTTATAATTATCATTGTACATTTTTTGAGTATTATCCAGTGCTGCAATGTAAAGGAAATTGCTTTCGCGTTAGGTAATCTGAAAGTTGGTATAGCAAATGGCCACAGTTTTTAATAATTTTGCGTGGTTTCCTGTTTAATTTAATCCTGGCCATGCTAAATATTTTCAATAAGCCATATCCCTTTAATGATGATTTAAAGCACAATTCAATAATTATCTTTTTTACCAGCCTTGGGGTTTTTGTTTTTTTGTTTCTTTTTCAGCCTTTTGATATAAACGCGTTGCCTGTCAGGGAAAAGTATTATCTGATGAGCGGGTTTGCTGTAATTACCTTTCTTGCGCTCAGCCTTCATCTTCTCATTATTCCAAGTCTATTTCCAAAAAAGTTCTCATCGTCGGAATGGTCTATAAAAAAGGAGATTCTCTGGAATTTATGGATATTGTTTACCATCCTGGCAGGGTATTTCTTACTGACCAATTTTTTGGGAACCATGAAATTCGGCTTCAGCATGGTTATCAAACTGGTGTTGACTGCCGTGATACCCCTTTCCATTTTAATCATTGTTAACCATAATAAAATGTTGCGTTCTCATCTTAAGGTGGCGGATGAATTAAACAAAAAACTGAAAGAAAACAAATCCATCCAGGAGAAGATCGTATACTTTAACTCTGATTATCAGAAGGACAGCCTCGCCATTAAAATAAATTCATTGCTGTTTATACGTTCTGCCAATAATTACATTGAGGTATTCTGGAAGGAAGGTGGAAACATAAAGAACCAGATGGTCAGATGCAGCCTTTTATATGCAGAAGGAATCCTTAAAGAGCATAAGTTTATCTTCAAATGCCACCGTTCGTATATGATCAATATAAGCTATATTGACCGGATAGAGGGTAATTCGCAGGAATATAAGCTGTTTTTTGAAAATGTCGGTTTCCCCATTCCGGTATCCAAAAATTCTGTCAGTAAACTGAAAGAACTGATCTGACAGCTCGCTTTACGAACCAACCTGGCCGGTTTTTGGCACCTGAATTTACCCCGTTCGTCCCTAAAACTGTTTTTGACACCTATTTTTCCCTGTTTGGCCCTATTATTTTTCCACAGAATGAATAAGGGATAATTTTGTCTGAAATTCAGTTAAAAAGTAATTATGAATACATTTCACATAGGGGATGTTCAGGTGCCACTGCCTGTAGTGCAGGGAGGAATGGGCGTGGCCATTTCATTATCGGGTTTGGCAGCTGCCGTGGCAAATCAGGGCGGCATTGGCGTTATATCGGCTGCTGCAATAGGCATGACAGAACCTGATTATATGAAAAATTTCCGAGAAGCCAATAAGAGGGCTCTGCAAAAGGAGATCCGAAAGGCCAGAGAACTCACCAAGGGCATAATAGGCGTCAATATTATGATGGCCCTGACAGATCATGAAGAATTGGTACTAACCGCTGTTAGGGAAAAAGCCGACCTCATCATCATGGGAGCAGGATTGCCGTTGAAAATACCTGCTGTAATTGAAGCAGCCGGGTTCGCGAAATATCATACCAAGCTTGCCGTGAAAGTTTCCTCGGCCAAAGCAGCCAGGCTCATTTTTAATTTCTGGGCCAGCAGATATAAACGGGTGCCTGATGCAGTTGTGGTTGAGGGACCGCTGGCGGGAGGACATCTTGGTTTCAAAAGGGAAGAACTGACGGGTGATGTAGTGCCCCTGCAAAAACTGATAGAAGAAACAGTCGCTGAAGTGAGTTTGTTTGAAGGTCAGTTCCGGAAGGAAATACCCGTTATAGCGGCCGGGGGTATCTATACGGGGAAAGACATGTATGACATCATGAATGCTGGCGCAAAAGCCGTTAAAATAGGTACACGATTTGTAACTACCTGGGAATGTGACGCCTCTCTTGCATTTAAAGAAAGCTATCTGGCTTCCACCAAAGAGGACATTACCATCATAAACAGTCCGGTCGGCCTTCCGGGCAGGGTTATAAAAAATGACTTTGTCACTGAAATACAGAACGGAAACACCAAACCCTTTAAATGTGTCTGGAATTGTTTAATTCCCTGCAATTTCAGGGAGGCGCCCTATTGTATAGCTGAAGTTTTGTTTAACGCTGCCCGGGGAAATATGTCCCAGGGATTCGCTTTCGCCGGAGCAAATGCCTATAAGGCAAATCGTATACAGGCAGTATCAGAAGTATTTGCTGATCTGATCAGTGAATACAATGCAGAAGCCTTTAAAAACCAATTCCAGGAAAAGAAGTCTGTTTCAGAAGAGGTACAATTGGCAAAGGCCGTCGCATAATCCAAAACGCAGCTGTGATTTTGCTTTTCCCTGAGGGGAAGGCAGTCTGTATTTAACCCAATAAAAAGATTTACATATTATGAATTCAATTAGTGAAAACCGGTCAGGTTCTGACCGTTCCTGGGAAAAGGTAGTCATGAAGTACAATCGTCCCGAATGGTACAAAAGCGTATGGCAGATCTGCAATTCTCTTATTCCACTGATATTGTTCTGGTTCCTTATGGTCAAGAGTTTGCAGTATTCCTACTGGATCACGCTTATGCTATCCGTGGTGGCTTCCGGATTTTTAATCCGTTTATTCATCATTTTCCATGATTGCGGGCACGGATCTTTTTTCAGATCGAAAAAAGCCAATGATATTGTTGGCAGGATTACAGGTATTCTCACTTTTACTCCTTATTATAAATGGCACCAGCAACACCGCATACATCATGCCACCTCAGGAAACCTCGATAAACGCGGCGTTGGCGATGTATGGACCCTTACGGTGGATGAATACCTGAGCGCGTCAAAGGGTAAGCGCTTCTTATACCGGGCTTTTCGTAATCCGTTTTTTATGTTTACCATCGGTCCCATTTATGTCATCCTGATAACGAACAGGCTGACCAAAAAGCAAATGACAAAGAAGGAAAAAAGGAATATCTATTTCACGAATATTATGCTGTTATTGATGGCAGCTTCGATCAGTTTGTTAATCGGCATTAAAGCCTATCTGCTGATACAAATACCACTGATTCTGATTGCACATGCCCTCGGGATATGGCTTTTCTATATACAGCATCAGTTTGATGAGGTTTACTGGGAAAGGGATGAGAACTGGGATTATAAAACAGCCGCCATCAGGGGCAGCTCCTTCCTCAAATTACCTTCGGTATTACAATGGTTCACCGGGAATATCGGATTTCATCATGTGCACCACCTGAGTTCAAAAATACCCAATTATAATCTCCCGCGGTGTCATTATGAAAATGATCTCTTCAAAGATGTTACCCCCATAATTTTTAAGGCAACTTTTAAAGCTTTGAACCTGAGTTTATGGGATGAAAAGGCACAGAGACTAACCACCTTTCGAAAGGTTGCCATGACGGTTTGACCATTGAATTACACTGACAAAACTCCATCGGATTGTTATAAGAAAGTAATACCTTTGTATTGGGTATAAAACTTGCGTTAAATACGCAATCAAATATGACAGTTCATGAGTAAAATTCTTTCCAAGGAGTACCTTTCCCCGAATGTAGTTCAGCTCGAGATAGACGCCCCGCTCATAGCACGCAAAAGAAAGGCCGGTCATTTTGTGATCATTAAAGTGGGGGTGGAAGGGGAACGCATACCGCTTACCATTGCCAAGGCTGATCTGGAGAAAGGTTCCATCACCCTGATTGTCCAGACGGTTGGCGTCACCAGTCACAAAGTGGCTGCCCTGGAGGTCGGGGATGAGGTCACCGATGTGGTTGGACCTTTAGGCAACCCTACGCATATTGAAAAAGTTGGCACAGTGCTCTGCGCCGGGGGAGGTGTTGGCATCGCCCCGCTGCTTCCGATTGTTGAAGCCCTGCATAATGCAGGGAACAATGTTATTAGCCTGCTGGCCGCCAAAACCAAGGAATTGCTTATTCTCGAAAAAGAGATCCGGGACTATTCGGATGAGGTAATAATCATGACCGACGATGGCAGTTACGGAAATAAGGGGCTGATTACCCTGGGGATGGAAGAAATCCTTAAAAAAAGAAAAATAGATCTCTGCGTTACCATCGGGCCGGCCATCATGATGAAATATACAACGCTGGTGGCACAGCGGTATGCAGTTCCCACCATGGCAAGTCTGAATGCCATCATGGTGGATGGAACGGGTATGTGCGGTGCATGCAGGGTGAGTGTCGCCGGAAAGATCAGATTTGTATGTGTGGAGGGACCGGAATTCAATGGTTATGAGGTTGATTTTGATGAATTGCTGATGCGTCTCGGTGGTTATAAGGATGAAGAAGCAAGATGCTACAAATTGGAAATGGGGAAAATAGCGACCGGGATATCATGACAGCCGAAAATGATAATAGCAGCAGAGGATCACGCGACCAGGAATGGCGTAAGGAACTTAAGAAAAGAATTCCTGCGAAGGAACGTATTGAAATCGAAAGGATCAGGATGCCCGAAGTGGATCCAGCAGAACGGATAAAAAGTAATATCGAGGTAAACAGGGGAATTTCTTCCGAAATGGCCATTCAGGAGGCGCAACGTTGCCTTGATTGCATTGATCCGCAATGCATCAACGGATGCCCGGTAAAAGTGGATATTCCTTCCTTCGTCAAGCATATTGAAACAGGCGAGTTTCTGGAAGCTGCTGCTTCCATTAAAAAGAACAATGTCTTTCCTTCGATCTGCGGTCGGGTATGTCCTCAGGAGATACAATGCGAAGCAAAATGCATCTATGTCACCAGACTCAAAAAAGAGGCTGTGGCCATTGGTTATCTGGAAAGGTTTGCAGCTGACTTTGAATCTCAGTCCGGTCACATCTTTACCCCCGAAATCCGGGATAGCAATCACATCAAGGTGGCTGTGATTGGTTCGGGACCGGCTGGACTGGCGGCGGCAGGCGACCTGGTAAAATTTGGATACGAGGTTACCGTTTTCGAAGCCTTGCATGAATTCGGAGGTGTTCTGAAATACGGGATCCCCGAATTCAGGTTGCCCAATACGGTTATTGATCAGGAAATCGATACCCTGAAAAAAATGGGTGTGACATTTATAAAAAACACCATTGCTGGAAAAACCATTACCCTGTCAGACCTTGAACAGGAAGGATATCGCGCGTTCTTTGTTGGCAGTGGGGCCGGACTTCCAAATTTCATGAATATACCTGGTGAAAACTATAACGGCATCATGTCGGCCAATGAATACCTGACCCGGGTAAATCTGATGGGCGCGGCAAAACCTGAATTCGACACCCCCGTTTACTTTGGGAAAAAAGTTGCTGTCATCGGAGGAGGCAATACGGCCATGGATTCGGTGCGGACCGCAAAACGACTGGGTGCAGAAAGAGCCATGATCATCTACCGCAGGTCATTCAACGAAATGCCTGCCAGGATAGAAGAAATCCGGCATGCACAGGAAGAGGGAATCGAGTTTCTCAATCTTCATGCCCCCGTCGAATATTTTGCGGATAACAGCGGGCATGTAAACATGATCAGACTGCAAAAGATGGAACTTTCCGAGCCCGATGCTTCAGGCAGAAGGAAGCCTGTTCCCATTGAGGGCTCCGAATACATGATTGAGGCTGACCTCGTGATCGTGAGCGTCGGGGTTTCACCCAATCCGCTGATACCGCAAAGCCTGCCCGGATTGCATGTCAGCAAATGGGGCACCATTCAGGTGGATGAAGAAAGGATGCAGTCTAATATTACGGGTTTATTTGCCGGAGGCGATATCGTCAGGGGAGGAGCTACCGTAATCCTGGCTATGGGGGATGGCCGCAAGGCAGCCCTGGGGATACATAAGTACCTGATGAACGGAATGGAAGGTTTACCAAAAGAAATCCCTGAACAGGACCTGGAGGACCAGCCTGAAACATAGCAACGCACCAATGCAACCCATACTTCACAATACTGCCGGACTAAGAAAAGCAACAGCAATAAGCAGGATTGTAGAATTATTGCAGGAGCAGAAGCCTTTGGAAGAAAGGCTCAGGGAGGTTTGTACCTGTATCCCATATGGTTTTGACCAGCCAGGAGAAGTATCCGCATGCATTGCCTATGACGGGCAGCAATATTTTAGCCCCAATTTTTCTGTATCGACCCGGCAGCTGCGTTATGATTTTGTTACCCCCGATACAGTCAGTGGTGCTATTGAGGTTCATTTCTCAGCAACTTTCGCGGAGCAGTCCCCTGGTGAATGTCAGCCCAACCAGGACAATTATATCAGGAACATTGCCAGTCTGCTGACAGGGGCCATCTCATCAGGTAAGCTGACCCGGTTGTTGTATGACAATACGGAACGACTCAAGGAATTAAAGAGCCTCAGGAGGACTACTGAGATTCTGAGCCGGGGTAATTCCATCAGCGAATCCTTGCAGGAAATCTGCTCGTTCCTGCCAGAAGCCTGGCAGTATCCGCAATCCTGTGCTGCCAGAATTCTATATGGCGACCAGGCATTCGTCAGCAAGTCATTCACTGAAACGCCCTGGATCCAAAAGCAAGTTTTTGAAACGCCGGATAACCAGAATGGTTGTATTGAGATCTACTACCTGCAGGAATTTCCTCAGGCATATGAGGGTCCGTTCCTGAAAGAGGAACGGGATCTCATCGACAACCTGGCAGCACTGATCTCAGGTACTGTCTCACAGCAGGCACTCCGGGAACTGTTATCAGAAAATACCGAAAGGCTGAAGGAACTTCGCGGCATCAACCAGACTTCCCTGATCCTGAAAGAGAGCCATTCCATCGGCGAGGCTTTACAGGTGATCTGTTCCATATTGCCCGATGCCTACCAGTATCCTCTGCAGGCAGTGGCGCGCATAAGTTACGAATCCAGGGTCTTTACCAGCAGGGACTTCGATGAAACACCATGGGTTCAACGCCAGGAATTCGATATTCCCAACGAGGCCAGGGGATTGATTGAGGTTTTCTACCTCAAGGAATTCCCGGAGGCTGACGAAGGTCCTTTTTTGAAGGAAGAAAGGAACCTGCTCATCAACCTGGCCAGTCTTATCGCGGGCTCAGCCAGCAAAGATATACTGAACAGACTGTTGTATGAGAACAGGGAACGCCTGAAAGAGCTGCATGTGATCAACCATACTTCCCATATTATTTCACAGGGTAGGCCTATTGATGAAACGCTGCAGAAAATATGCAGCATTATACCCCGTTCCTGGCAGTATCCGCGGTATACAGCAGTAAGGATCGCATTTGAGGGAAAGACCTGGGTGAGCCGTGATTTCAAAGATACCCCATGGATGATGCACGAAACATTCGTGACTTTTGACAATAAGCGTGGAACCCTTGATGTGTTCTACCTGAAAGAGTTTCCCAGGTCGTATGAAGGGCCTTTCCTTAAGGAGGAAAGACAGCTGATCATTAACCTGGCAAAGCTTATCAGCGGTTACCTGAACAGTCATAAAGGAAGGGAAATCTACAGCAAGACCAAATATGAAAAGCTTCAGCCTTTCAATGCAGGGGATTACCGGCAAATCCTGGTAAAAAACAAAAGACCGCTGCAACTCTTTTTCAATCAGCAGTCGCTTGACAAGTACATTTACCTGGACATGATGAAATACAAGGTAAAGGAGATCCTGTTTGTAGCCACGCTTTATGATGCTTTTATCCTGGAGAATGAGGATAGTTTTTTTGAGAAGTTCATGGGGATCATTTATCAGTACAGCCTGTTTTCACTGCCCAGAATCACCGGTGTCACTTCACCGGAGGAGGCATTGGACCTGCTCGATACGGCGAATTTCGACATTGCCATTCTAATGGTGGGAATCGACAAGGAAACCCCCGTGATGCTAAGCGGACAGATCAAGGAAAAAAGACCCTCAATGCCGGTTTACCTGCTGCTGAATCAGAAAAGCAACATCAAATACTTTGAAGACCTTGTTCCAACACTCACTTCTGTCAATAAGCTTTTTGTATGGAGCAGCAATTCACAGATCTTTTTTGCCATTGTGAAATCCATTGAGGATGCGGCAAATGTGGAAAATGATACGCGGATCGGCCTGGTCAGAATCATCCTGCTGGTTGAAGATTCAGCACTGTACTACTCCAAGTACCTGCAAATTTTATATTCTATTGTATTCGGACAAGTACAGCAGGTTTTGCCTGAGGTTGAAAAGAATGAGCTTGATAAGATCTGCAAGATGCGGTCAAGGCCCAAGATCCTGCACGCCCGTAATTATGAGGATGCCATGTTTATATTCAACAAGTACAAGGATTTCATGTTATGCGTTATTTCCGACGTTGAATTTGAGCATGATGGCAGGATCGATAAGATTGCAGGGATCAAATTCATCAATTACATCAAATCCCATATATTAAACCTGCCGATAATCCTGCAATCATCTGAGAAATCCAATGAGCAGCTGGCCAGGAGCTTGAATGTCGGATTCATCAACAAGAATTCCGAAACCCTGCTGAGTGATCTGAAGAATTTTCTCACCTATTATCTGGGCTTTGGGGATTTTGTGTTTCGGGACCGCGAGGGGAAGCCTATTGCTGTTGCCAAGTCTTTACGGGAATTTGAAGCATTGCTTTCGGTGATCCCTGATGAAACCTTTTACCTTCATGCCCTGGAAAACCAGTTTTCGCTCTGGCTCATGGCGCGGGGTGAAATTGAACTTGCCCGCACCCTGAATCCGATGAGAATCGGCGATTACAAGGATATAAAAGAATCCAGGCGGTTTTTTATCGAAACCTTTGTCCGGTACCGTGAGGAAAAGAAAAGAGGAAAGGTGCTGGGCTTTGATGAGACGGCCATCATGGATGAAAAGAACATTGTGGCCTTTGCCGGAGGGTCCTTTGGAGGCAAGGGCAGGGGCCTGGCCTTCATCAATACCCTGGTTTACAATATCGACTTTGGGGACATCAGCAGGGAAATCAATATCCGGACACCCATTACCGCCATTATAGGTACCGAGGAATTCGAATATTTCATCGAGATCAACAGTCTTTTCGATATCCTTATGAAACCGGGAATCAGTTATCGTGACATCAGGCAGGCCTTTGTCCGTTCAAAAATCTCCTCGGCACTTTTAAAAAAGCTGGAATTCTTTGTGGAACAAATTAACAAGCCGATTGCCGTTAGATCATCCAGTTTGTCTGAAGATTCTCTTACCCAACCTTTTGCCGGAGTTTTCGATACCTATATTATTCCCAATAATCCGGAAGATAAAAGGATAGTGCTGGAAAACCTCATCACGGCGGTTAAACTGGTTTTTGCCTCTGTGTATTCCGACAATTCCAGAACATATTTCCAGGCCATTCATCATAAGGTGGAAGAGGAGAGGATGGCGGTAATCCTGCAGGAGCTTGTGGGCAATCAGTACGGGAATTATTATTACCCCCATATCAGCGGAACTGCCCAGTCTTATAATTATTACCCCGTTGCGCATATGAAACCTGAAGAAGGCTTTGCAGTGGCCGCATTAGGATTGGGTTCCTATGTGGTGGAAGGATGGAGATCCTTCAGGTTCTCACCCAGATATCCCAAGATTGAAATGTTCACGACAAAAGATTTATTAAGCAGTACCCAGATGAAGTTCTATGCCCTGAATACCATGAAGCACGATGTGGATTATATCACGGAGGGCGAACTGGCTTCACTGGAACTGCTGGACATCAGTGAGGCTGAGAAGCACGGGACGCTGCAGCACTGTGCTTCAGTATATCTTGCTGACAATGACAGGATTGAGCCGGGACTTTCTGTTGCGGGACCCAGAGTCATTAATTTTGCCGATATTCTTAAGTTCCATCACATCCCGCTGGCATCGACCATTGACTTAATGCTGGGAACTATTGAGGATGCCCTCGGCTCTCCAGTAGAGATTGAATATGCGGTTGATCTGAATAAAACCCTGAATGGCCTGCCGTCATTTTACCTGCTCCAAATTAAACCCCTGGTTGGCAGTCAGCTTGGTTATACCATCGATTTCAGCAAGATTGACAAATCCAGTATTATCCTTTACTCCGAATCCAGCCTGGGAAATGGGGAGATCAGCCATTTGCGCGACATTGTTTTTGTCGAAAATCAAAACTTTGATAAGCTGAAAACTTATGATATTGCCACAGAAATTGAACAGCTGAACAACCACATGATCCGGCAGGGGAAAGAATACATCCTGATCGGTCCGGGTCGCTGGGGAACGCGTGACCCGTTTTTGGGCATACCGGTGAACTGGTCGCAGATCTCCAATGCCAGGGTGATTGTGGAGGTAGGCCTGCCCAATTACCCGCTTGATGCCTCGCTCGGTTCACATTTTTTCCATAATGTCACTTCCATGAATATCGGATATTTTTCAGTCCTTGAATACTCCAGAACCGATTATATTCGCTGGGATCTGCTTCATCAGAATGAAGTAATCTCGAACACCGGTTATTTGAAGCACGTTCGGTTCAAGAAACCGGTGCGCGTGCTGATGAATGGCAAGCAAAAAACAGCGGTTGTTCTTATTAACTCCTGAAAGAATGGCTGAAATCCTATACCTGGGAATATTTGATGAACATAAAATCGTTCAGGAAGGTATCGGATCCCTGTTGCAGTCCGTTGAAGGTCTTCAGATCGTTCTTAAAGCTGATCAGCCCGATCTCCTGATGGAACGCATGAGAATCACCCCGCTTCATGTCCTGATCATCAACATGCACACCTGCAGCGCCCAGGAAATTAACCGCATCACCCAGATCAGCTCAGCGTTTCCGAAAGTCGGGATCCTGGTTATTTCGGTGAATAATACTGAGGATTTTATCCTTAAAACCATCAAAGCCGGAGCCAAAGGCTTTCTGGCTAAGGACACCACCCGCTCGGACCTTGTGGAAGCCATTTTTACGTTGCGGAGCGGGCATGATTATTTTAGCCATACCATAACCCTGCTTCTCCTGAAAAAATACATCACCAGACTGAAGACCCCGGATGAACGGTCTGAAATCAGGAACCTGAGTCCCCGTGAGGTCGAGATCATGAAAATGTGGGGTAGCAGCTTCACCAACAAGGAGATCGCGGATAAATTGTTTTTAAGCGTACGTACTGTAGAAACCCATAAAAATCATATCATGCAGAAGCTCAACCTTAAGACTTCGGTGGATATGATAAAATTTGCCATCCGGAATAACATCATTGAATTGTAATAAGGGAAACACGTAATTCCATACGTGCCTTACGGAATTCACAGTCCCTCTAACTGCGGATGGGTCAATTGTTTATATTTTTATACCGGCAACACAACCCACAACCCACAACCTTTAACCTATAACCTGCAGCATACATCCTTTAGAACATATTTAACACTTTAAAATCCAAATACATGACTGACCTACTCAATGTAAAAGTAAATGATTTCATGGCAAAACTGATTGCCAGGAATCCTGGTGAAACTGAATTCCATCAGGCTGTTAAGGAGGTTGTGGAATCTCTCATGCCCTTCATCGAGGAAAATCCCCGGTTCAAACATGGGAAAATTCTTGACCGGATAACCGAACCGGAGCGTGTGATCATGTTCAGGGTGCCCTGGCTCGATGACAATGGGGAAATTCAGATCAACAAGGGGTACCGGATTGAGATGAACAGCGCCATTGGCCCTTACAAGGGAGGCATACGCTTTCACCCTACCGTGAATCTGGGCATTTTGAAGTTTCTTGCTTTTGAGCAGGTTTTTAAAAACAGTCTGACCACCCTGCCGATGGGAGGCGGCAAGGGCGGATCCGATTTTGATCCGAAAGGAAAATCGGATAATGAAGTAATGCGATTCTGCCAGAGTTTCATGACCGAGTTGTACAGGCATATCGGGCAGGATACGGATGTCCCGGCCGGAGATATTGGAGTTGGTGGTCGTGAAATTGGGTATATGTTTGGCCAGTACAAACGCATCCGAAACGAATTTACCGGAGTGCTTACCGGCAAGGGTATTGAGTGGGGTGGAAGCCTTATCCGGCCAGAAGCTACGGGCTATGGTGCAGTTTACTTTGCTGAAGAAATGCTGAAGACCAGGAATCAGAGTATTAAAGGTAAGACGGCTGTTGTTTCGGGTTCAGGGAATGTGGCCCAGTACACGGTGGAGAAATTACTTGCATTGGGCGCGCAGGTGCTGACCCTGTCGGATTCATCGGGCTATATTTATGATCCCAATGGCATCGATGCCCATAAGTTGGCCTGGGTAATGGAATTGAAAAACATCCGCAGGGGAAGAATACAGGATTATGCGGATAAATTTGGTGCTAAATATTACGAAGGGAAGCGGCCCTGGGCAGTAAAATGTGATATGGCCTTTCCGAGTGCCACACAGAACGAGATCAATGCGGAGGATGCTGAACTCCTTTGCAAAACAGGATGTCTGGTGGTATCAGAAGGTGCAAACATGCCCTCCACTCCGGAGGCCGTGGAATTATTCCTGAAGGAAAGGATCCTCTATGGACCCGGAAAAGCTGCCAATGCAGGCGGTGTGGCAACATCAGGACTTGAAATGACGCAGAACTCCATGAGGCTTCCCTGGTCACGCGAGGAAGTGGATCAGCGGCTTCATCAGATCATGATCAACATCCATGCTACATGTGTGCAATATGGAAGAGAACCTGACGGCTATATCAATTACGTAAAAGGTGCCAATACCGGGGGATTCATCAAGGTGGCCAATGCTATGCTGGCCCAGGGGTTAGTTTAGGGACAAGGGACAAGGGACGAGGGACAAGGGACGAGGGACAAGGGACGAGGGACAAGGGATCGTTTTCTGATTACCTTTGCGTCATGAGACGCTTTGTGGTTGGAGATATCCATGGCGCGTACAAAGCCATGCTGCAATGCCTGGAACTTTCTGAATTTGACCGTGAGGAAGATCTTCTGATAAGTTTGGGAGACCTTGGCGACGGATGGCCGGATGTTGTTGAGGTATTTGATGAATTGCTATCGGTCAGGAACCGGGTGGTGCTGCTGGGTAATCATGATTCATGGCTTCTGCGGTGGTTCCAGACCGGGAATGCACCTGAGATCTGGCTTATTCAGGGTGGTGATAGCACGATGAATGCCTTCAGGAAAGGTGCGACACCTGCGCACAAGGAACTGCTTCAGCAGGCTTCTTTATACTATATACTGGGAAACAACCTCTTTGTTCACGGTGGCTACCTGCCCGATGTACCCATTGAAAAACAGGATAAGGAGGTATTCCTGTGGGACAGGTCACTGGTTAAAAAGGCCCTTTCAAGAAACAAATCTGGAAACCCTTTACCGGTCTCCCCCTATACCATGGTTTATGTTGGTCATACACCCACTATTAATTTCAATGAAAGCCAACCCATCATTACCAACGGGCTTTGCATGATGGATACCGGTGCCGGATGGCCCGGCGGCAGATTGACGCTGACCGATATCGATCAGGGTATCTGCTGGAGCAGTGATGTGGTCAGTGAACTCTATCCGGAAATTAAGGGCAGGTAAAGCTTAATTGTCAGTAAGTTTCATGATCAGACAAAAACCCTCACATAGATCAGTCCAGCCAACTCATAAAGTACGTTTTTCCAGCCCGTCAGGCTAAAAAACCAGTTTGAAGCATTAATGTCCTTTTCGGGGAGACAAATCACGCCGATATCTGCAGAATCGCCAAAGACCTTTTTATACGAAAGATAGGTCCGACGTGCATGACAGCCTTGGGTTACAATGGTGATCGAATGCCGCATGTGTTTATCATGCCCGGCAATCCATTTTTGAACTTCCAATGCAGTAGTATAGGTTCTGGATTTCACCTTATGGATGGATTCAACAGGATGTATCAAAGAATCAGGCAGGCCAGCATTTATAAGGTGATTTGCGGCTGACCTTGCCCTGCTTGGCATCAATTGTTCATACAGGTAATAGGCTCCGTTTTGCTTATAGTAGTATTTGACTTCTTCATGGTTCACCGTAAACACATGATCGTTGACGGATATGGAATACACATAGAGATCCCGGTCCCTGTAAGCAGTATAATGATCATTATCGAATACCACCCTTATGGTATCAGGCGGTCTTTCCAATTTGATATTGAAATGATAAGCGGTCATTTTGGTATCCATAAAACGGTCTCCCAGGGCTACTGTATCGGCATAAATTCTGAAATGGGCGTTTTTGGAGAAGGCTTTAGTCCCTCTGGCAAGGACACTAATTTTATACAGATTTTCCGGATTTCTTTCAACATGATGCCGTACATCAAATTCCATTTTTCCGTTAAAAGGCATGCGATAACCATCATGACTCGGGAATCCTGTGGTTAACAAATAATGATAGCGGTTTCTTAAAAACTCATCCTTGGCCTGCATCAGTGCATCCCTGGTAAGCCAGCCCTCAACCACCAGAATATCAGGTGAGGCAGGTTGAGAATAGCTCAGGAAAGCATAACTCCGGGTAAGACCACAGATGATGAGTATAATTATGACAAAAAGAAAGAAATACCTGCCTCCTCGCTTATAATTCATCCAATGTAAGTAGTTTTTCAATTCCTTCAGGAGGCTTTCTTTTTACGGCGAAAGAATCTTCTCAGCAGGCTGTGGTTCTTATCATCGGAATAGTACTTGCTGTCATAGGCATACCGGTAAGATTCCCGCTGGATGTTCAGATCGTTGATCAGAATGGAAATATTGCCGACCTTTTTCCCTTCGAAAGAGCGTATGGTACTTTTGAAAGCTTCTCTGATGGTCTTATTCAGCCTGGCGACAAAAACTGTAAGGTCGGTATGTTTCATCAGCAGCAAGGTCTCCGTTAAAATACCTGCCGGAGCCGAGTCGATAACAACATAGTCGTACATTTCTTTTAGTTTATCAATCAGTTCGCTCGTACGTTCAGAGGCTATCAGTTCAGCCGGGTTAGGCGCAGCAGGCCCAGCAGAAATCAGATCAAGATTCTGAATATGAGTTGGTGTGATGATGTCTTCGATAATGGCCTTATCAATGAGGAAAGAACTGATCCCGATAATATTGCTTGTACCGAATTCCTGATGGATTTTTGGCCTTCTTAGGTCAAACTCCAGCAAAACAACACGATGTCCGTTTAGGGCCATAACACTGGCAAGATTAATGGAACAGAAAGTTTTTCCTTCACCACTGGTAGAGGAGGTGAAAAGGATGACCTGCCTTTTGCCGCTATCGGAGAAGAACTGGAAGTTGGTATAAACAGCCCTGAAGGATTCCGTAACCGATGAATTGGGATGTTCGTTCACGATCTGTTTTGACCGGTGGAAATTGTGGTAAATACGACCGATCAGGGGATAGGATGTGAGGCTCTCAATTTCTTCGGGATCGGCCAAGGTATTGTTCAAAAAGTCCTTAGTAAAGATAAACAGGGTAGGCAGCAGGAAGGCCAACACCAAAGCGAGAAAGTAATTTAGCGTACTTTTGGGTGAAACCAAACGTGACATAGCCAGAACAGCCGTATCAACCACCTCATAATCAGGCATACTGGACGCCCTGGCAATTTGCGCTTCCGAACGTTTCTGAAGCAGGAAGGTGTAAATGGCATCACTCAATTTAAATTTCCGCTCAATCCCACGGAGCTGGAGTTCGGTTTTTGGCATCTGTGCTATCTGGCCGGTAGCCCGGTTCATCCGGTAGTTGATTTCGTTAAGAGACATATTCAGGTTATTCAGGGTGTTCTTAACGGTTTCCCGCATGGTTTGCTTGGTATTCTCAATTCTTACATTAATATCGGAGAGATAAAGGTTCTGCTGGTTGGTGGAGTTGCTCAACAGAGTAGCCCGTTCCGAATTCAGGGTAATAAGTTGTGTTACCAGTCCATTAAGAATAGGATCAACCACATTCATAGAGGAGGGGGCCATTACGTCAGTGATCTCCGAATTATTAGAAGCCAGGTAATTGTTCAAGCTTTCATAGTATTTCTTTTGTACCTGCAGCACTGCCCGGTCATTTTCCAGTTTGTTCAGCTGTTCAAAGATTTGTTGGCCCTGGAAGTTCAAGTCCATAACGCCCTGTGCGGAACGGAAATTCTTTAAGGTGGATTCGGCATAATTCAGGGAATCAGCAACATCAGAGATCTGGGAATCGATGAAGTCAATGGTGCTGAGTGCGGTTTTATTTTTCCTGTCAAGACTTTTGCCCAGATAGGCGGAGGTCAGGTTATTCAGAAAATCAATAATCAGCTGCGGATGTGTTCCGGTAAATGAAATGCTGATCAGGGTAGATCTTTCGGTAACGGTTTCTGTTTTTAAAGAACCCTGATACTGGAGTGTAAGGCTATTAATATTGTTCAGATAAAAGCAAAGAACCGCATTCTTAGTGAAGTTTTTATTAAAGTTCTTGGTTTGCTGCACCCTGAAATTGAAATATCGGGTTTTAATTTCATCCCCGAATTTAAAGCGTTGACGGAAGGTGATATTGTCCACATACGAAACAACCTGGTCGTCGATGTAATTGTAAAGCGGTATGTTCTCCCCATCGGCTTTCAGGGTAAATTCATTATCGTTCAATATTACCACGTCAAAATTCAATCCAACCGCCTGGGGAACAGAAGGATCAACCACCACTTCGATAGGCGACTGATTGTAGAGGTCAGTTTTTCTCACAAGGGGTGTATTGGCCAGCAGGTCGACAATGGGCGAATTCTTGTAAGAATAATACGTTACCTTTAAACCGGTCTCACTGATAACCTTTTTCACCAGGGAAAATGATTTAATTAACTCCAGTTCATTATCAATGTTTTCCTTGTTACTAAAGAGTCCGAAACTTTGAAACATGTCACTGGATGAGGCAAAGGAATTGGCCTGATCCTTTTCGCTAAGATTCAAAACAGTACTATTCCGATATTTAACAGTGGAATAACGGTTGTAAAGAAATGCGATAAAAAGAAATGCTATAACAAGCGCAATATAAACCCTATTATAATTATAAAGCTTTTGAAAAACCTTTTTGTAATCAATATTGCTGGAGAACAAATCCTGACCTTCCTTCATGGCTATAATCTATTGGTTTTACAGTGTATTAACAATAAGAATAATTGAAAGTGCCGCTGATATACTGGTTAAAGTCACGGCCAGAATATTCAGAGGATAATCCTTCAGAGAGCGGTACTTCGCTGCAATAGGATTGATGATCAGAACATCATTGGGCAGCAAATAGAAAAATTCCGAAGTGGCAATATTCTTCTTGGTAAGATCCAATGAATAGTATTTGATGACATTATCCTTTTCCCGAACCAGGGTGACATTGGACAGATTGCCATAATCCGAGGCACCTCCGGCAAACCCAAGGGCAGTAAAAACAGTGATCTTTTCATCATAAAAGGAATGTTGTCCCGGCACACTGACTTCACCCAAAACAGTTACTTTATTGCTGACAAACCGGACGGTGACGGAGATATTTCTAAGATAAACAAGCAGGGACTTTTCAATTTTTTCCTTAGCCTGGTTGAGGGTTAAATCTTTCACATAAATATTGCCTATGAAAGGCAGGCTGATCTCTCCCTTGTCATCCACCGAATAGCTTACCAATTCATTATCAACACTGTAATTTCTTTCCTGAAACAGACTGTTGGTTTTTTCATCCAGGCTGAAGATTTTAATATATAAATAATCATAAGGTTGGATAGTTTTCTCCGACCTATCGTTGTAAAAATCATTTTTTACGGAGCTGGAACTGGTTACATCACTAACATATTTCAACTTTTCAACCGGTGCACATGATTGGCTTAGGATAGCCAGGCCCAGGAAAAAAGAACAAATAATGAGAACATCTGAATATGATTTTTTCATATAGGTATATTTAAACAAATTATATCAAGCTAAATTAAAATAAAAAAATCCTTTATGAAATATACAAAGGGGATTATTTCCTGTAACCACATCATTTATGGATTGTGAAAGGTAAGAACCAGCTTAAAATTAATAACCTGTTCCGTAGATTACGGTTTTGATGGTTCTGAGGAAGAGCTGCAGATCTTTTTTTATTGACCAGTTATCGATATATTGCATATCAAGTTTCATCCATTTCTCGAACACCACTTCATTACGGTTCGGGATAATCTGCCACGTACAGGTAATGCCCGGTTTTACAGAAAGCCTGCGCATCTGCCAGCGCTCGTATTTTTCCACTTCTGAGGGAAGCGGTGGTCTCGGGCCTATCAGGGACATTTCACCCCGCAGCACGTTGAAAAGCTGGGGCAATTCATCGAGTCCGGATTTTCTAAGGAAACGACCAAAAGCAGTAATTCTGGGATCATGTTTAATCTTGAAGGTGGGGCCATCACTTTCATTGAGTGCTTCGAGCTTCTGCTTCAGTTGCTCGGCATTTTGAACCATGGTTCTGAATTTGTAAATGTAAAATTTCCTGCCCCTCAGGCCAACCCTTTCCTGTCTGAAAATAATAGGTCCACGTGAAGTTACTTTGATAAGGATTACAATGAAAAGCATTATAGGGGCCAGCATAAACAAAATGCTAAAGGAGATCCAGAATTCACTGAATGATTTCCATGCAAGTGCCATATTGTTTTTGGGAGTGCTTTTAATGGTTACAAAAGGAACATTTTCCAGGTGGGTAAGCTGAGCATTCGGAATGGTGATAGGGAGAAAGCGCGATTGTAAACTGAAGGTTACACCAATTTCCTCACACATTTCAATCAATGCTCTGAGTTTTTCTTCCTCAATATCTTTGCTACAGTAGATTACCTCATCAATAATGTCGATATCCAGAATGTTCTTAATGGTTATTTTATCAGAATAGATTCGGATGGCAGCGCCATATTTCTTACGGATGACGACTGAATCCGAAATGATCATCAGAATCCGGAAACCCCATTCCCGGTGTTCAATGATGGAATCAATCAGTTTTTCAGAGGTGTCATCAGCATAAATGATAATGTTGCTGATGTTATGGCCATTAGCTCTGAAATACTTGAATACGCGGTAGGTGATCATCCTGAAGATATACAATGATAAAAGGTTGATCAGGGAAAAGGATATTATAATATAATGACTGAAATTTTTAAGTCCAAATATATGCTTGTACAAAAACAACAGAACGAATCCTATGAAGCTGAAATTCAAGAAATTTATAAAAATGGATAAATGAGAACGTGTACGGGGAATGTTCGAAAGATCAGAAGTATAAAGCAGGATCATCCAGGTAGGGATGATCAGGAAAAGCATGATGACATACTCTCTGGAAAAGGTAAAGTATGACCAATTTATCAGGTTGGTCAGAAAATAAGCCAGGAAGTAGGAAAAAACGGTGACAAGAATGTCGAGGATCGTAAATAGAGAATTGAAGTCTTTTTTATGTCTGATAACTTTTGTCATGGTGGTAAGATTTCATGAAAATTTCTTGTTAAAATTATAATGGAATTATTACATTAAACACTTTGCAGCCCACTATTTTCGGATTATTTGACTAAATGGCAAATTTGTGGGATGTAATGATGAAAGTCATAAGTCTACGAAAAAAATGGAATAAAAGGATACCGGCTTTGAAACAGGTATATTACATTTGCAGGCATTACATGACCAATAAACAGCAGGAAAACATGATTTATCCCTCCGTTCCCGTAATGGGTTATAAGGTATACAGCAATGATCTCCGGGATATCAGGCTGGACAATGGCCTTGTTGTTATCAATACGCTGAATGCCTATTCTTATGTAAAGGCAGAGGAAGATCCGGTGTTTAAGAAAGCGCTCCAGGCATGGGATATCCTGGTTGCTGACGGATTCCCCGTCGTGTTGGCTGCCCGTTGGCTCGGAGGCTATCGCATTAATAAGATAGCCGGTGCTGATTGTTTCTTCATGTGCTTGGGCTTTTGAACAGCATTTCCGGTTCATGTTTCTTTCTGGGATCTTCACTGAACACGCTGGAGAGGATCAAGACACGCATAGCAAGGGAATATCCTCAGATCTCCGTTCCCACTTATTCACCTCCATACAAGGAAAAATATACTATAGAGGAAACACAGGAAATGATCATGGCTGTAAACAAAACAAATACCACAGTGGTATTTGTGGGAATGACAGCACCCAAACAGGAAAAATGGGTTTATGAAAACAAAAGCAGGTTAAATACCAACCTGGTTTGCTCTATCGGGGCGGGTTTTTGATTTTTATGCTGAAACTGTTAAAAGGCCGGCTCCCATCTGGATAAAATTAAACCTAGAATGGTTTGTGCGATTCTTGAAGGAACCCAAACGGTTGGGCAAAAGGTATTTTGTTTATTCCCCCGTTTTTTTCGGATATTTCCTGAAATATTTCTTCAAAGGGAATACAGCTTACTGAACCACCAGTTTTGCTGCTTTTTGCCTCTGTCCAGATATGATTTGAAGGAAATAAATGCCACTGGCAAAATTCTGAAAATCAAGTGTTGTCCGATAGTCCGCATTCGGATTAAACAAGGTTTGCCGATAATAAACTTTCCCGTTCATATCCAGCAACTGGATGAAAGTTTCCGGAATATAGTCCTGTGCCTGAACCGGTGAAATTTCAAGGTTCGCAAGATCCGAAATCGGATTGGGGTAAACATTTATTTTAAAGTCCGGCCTTTGCTCTTGATGTTATCACTGGGCCCCAATGCATAATTTTTATTGATCTCATTAACAGACAACGCTTTATTATAGATAGCCAAGGAGTAAAAAGGTCCCTTTCCAGGGATCGGTCAGGTCGTTCTCATTGCCCAATCGCAGGAAGAAATTATTGTTCCAGGTACTGAAATCGCTGGGACGAAAACCTTCTGAGACCTTTTCACTGTTGACATAGAGTTTTTCGTTTCCTAAGCTGTCACGGATGTATACCACATGTTGCATATTCAGGTAGGTTATGCCTGAAAGCTGGGCAATTTCGGGATAACCTGATTTTGTGGTAGATTCTGTCTGCAACCTGACACTGTAGTTGAGGGATTTCTCATCCTGGAGGTTATTGTACTGTTGATCCAGGATAAATCCAATTTCCGAATCATTAATAGCCAGGGATATAACCCTTGAGTTCAGCGAAAGATTGGGTTCGGCGGGTCTGATCCAGCACTCCATGGTGATCTCCCGCGTTCTTTTTATTTCTGAAATGACTTTGTTGGCTGTGGTATTCGAAACAATAGCTGTTCCTGATAATATTTCAAGCCGGTTGTTTTCATTCCACTTTACAGCATTGGGCTGAAGAATCCTTAGATCCAGGGGATTATCATACCCCGACAGATCATATACCACATACTCGGGACTAAAACTAAAATTGTAATAAGCGATCAGCCCATCCATAACACGTTTGGTTTCAACAACTGATAACGTGGAGGCAATATTTTTATTACTGGATGCGGAAGTTCCGGTATTGTTAACTGCTTTTACCGTGTAAATATAGGTGGTATTGGAGGAAAGGCTGTCATCAGTAAAGTTGGTTGTATTGGCCTCCACCATGATATCAACAGTACTGTCGGGAACATTGGCCAGCGTTCGGGTAACGATGAATCCGCTTTCATTGGTGGAATTGTCGCTCCATTCAATAGTTATGCTCTTATCGGTATATCCAATACTAGCCAGTTTGCTGGGCGGATTCAGGGGGGCCGCGGGGGCAAGGGTTTTAACAGCAAGCGAACCGGAATAGGCTGAATAACCTCCGATGCTGTTGTATGCCCTCACTTTATAAGTATAGTTTGTATTGGAAGACAGTCCGTAGTCCAGATATGTTGTAACGTTGGCACTGACCTTGATCGTTTTGTTCTGACTGGTTGTCGGACCGGTTCTTTCCACTTCATACCAATCCTCGATGAAGGAATTATCGGTCCATTTTATTGCAACACTGTTGCCAGTTATCGAAGTGGATGCCAGATTGGTCGGTGTTTTGGGAATGTAATCAGAATTGCTCGGTGGTGTTACGGGGGGTGTTACGGGTGTTGTTATCTGGCTGGATCCATTTTGCACTGCTGTAAAATTCCCGCAGGTGAAATTCTTTCCGGAACCTGTACCATCGGAGCTATAGGTGAGATTGAACCCCATGCGGTCTCCTTTACCAGCCTGCCATTCAATGGTAGCCGAATTACTGGCAATATCCACGGAAGTGGGAACGTTGGGATTATTCTGATCTACTGTTTTAACCAGTGTGCGGTTGGCCCCTGTTCCGCTGTATATTCTCAGGATTTGACCGGAACCGCTGTATGAACTGTAGTTGTAATCGAATTTGCTAACATTGAGGGTTATCCAGGAAGCTCCGCTTATCTGAATGGTGGAAGTCTGGAATACATCCTCCAGGTTGATGGGCATGGCAAAACCACAATGACTGGTGATTGTTCCCCTTGCATCGGTATATGTGGTCTCGGTAAATTTATTGGGTACCCTGGGGTGGTAATTGGTAACCCGGGGAGCATATACAAGTCTTCCTGATTCGCTGGTTCCTGCCCGATAGAAACTGCTGCTCTTCGGATAATACCAGGCCACCATGTTGTCGAACATGGCATATTGAGCCTTTGGACTCGGACTGGGGCCCCCGAAAAAAGTATTCAGCAGCAGGGCATCAATAAGCCATTCAGGATGCGCTGGTGATGTCATCTGATAATCTGTCTTGCGGAACACCAGTTTCCCGTTATCAAACATTTCAACAAAACCATTTGCCATATTAGGATCATTGACCCGAAGCCTTATGGTTATCTCACGCCATGTTCCCTTAACTATGGGTGCTATATTATTTCCGGCCGGATATCCGTCCCAGTATTCGTGATTATAAAAATATGGATAGGTAAAATATTCACCGTCGTGAAACATCATGAAATAGGTCCATCCGACACTGGTGTCAGAAGCCACGTAAGGCACATTGGTATGATTGCCTCCGCTGAACCCTCCGAAGAATTTACCGCCGCCTTCACCGTCGGTAAAACCGTAATCAAAATTCGGATCCAGATAATATTCCCAGCTGAAATACAGTTCCTTGTACATCGAATCGAGGTATACCCGGTAATTACCCATGCCAGCCATACCACTGATGTCTCCGGCATCAAAGTTCACCTTGAGGACATTTCCTTTGCCGCTCTGAGATACGATTTGATTCTTAGGATATTCCTGAAACCATCCTGAGGTGATATTCGGTTTCCAGGGTTCCAGTTCCGTACTGTTGTCCCAGTTCTCCGAAAAAACAACTACTTCACCATTCTGCGCCATTGCAGATATCCCTCCCCATACAAGCAGGAACAATACAACTATACTGTTAAATATAGTTACGTGGCTTGGTTGATAGGATACTTTCTTTAACTTTGCCCAAGTCATGTTCATCCTCTCTTTAGCGTTTTTAAATTAGTTTAGTTTAACATGGCAGCAAATAGCCAATAACGAGTTTGTTTAATATTTTTGATTAATTAACGAATTTCTTTGACGAATTACTATTTTTTGGTGACGAATATGCATTTTAAATTAAAACGCAATTTTCGGTCCAAAGTTATTCTTTTTCTGATGATATATATCACTCCTTGATAAAATTTTATGGAACAAAGCATTGCAATAATCATACCAGTTTTTAACGGACTAAAACATTTACAAAAAAATTTACCGGTAATCCTGTATCAGGTTCAGAAAATTAAGGAGTGGAGTTTCCGGATTGTTGTAACCGATGATCATTCGAGCGACGGCACTACAGCCTGGCTGAACGATCATTACCCTGGTATTGTGGTGATTCAGGGAAACGGATCCCTATGGTGGAGCGGAGGCATCAACAGGGGAGTGGAATATGCGTTGAATCATCCGGAATTCCGGTATGTTCTGCTTTGGAACCATGATACCATTTGTTCTGACGACTATTTTGAGCAATTGCTTGAAATCATATCGTCATGTGAACCAAATACCATAATTGCCTCCAAGGTATATTTCCTGGCCCGGCCTACCGTCATTTTCAACCAGGGTTGTTTCTATAATCCCAGGACCGGTAGGAATATCCAGCACGGATACGGTATTTCCGATAATGAAGCATTCAGCATTCCTGTGAAAGTTGACTGGACCGGTGGAATGGGTACCTTGATACCGGTTGAGGTCTTTCAGCACACCGGGTTATTTGATGAAAAGAATTTTCCGCAGTATTATGGCGATTGTGATTTCTTTCTCCGTTCAAAGGGGAAGGGATTTCAGACCATTTCCTATCCTGCTTTGAAAATATGGAACGACAAGTCCAATTCAGGCCTTGAGCACCAGGGGGAGTGGGGATTATTTTTTAAAACCCTGTACAGCATTAAATCAAACCACAATATTGTGGTTCAGGTAAAGTTTCTTCTCAGGCACGCAACATCTCCCCTTGCTTACGCTTACTTCCTGTATGATTTCGGTATACACTTTGGCAGCTTTCTCAAGCACTGGATTATAAGGATTTACAAAAAATCAAGGTAATACAAGCACATGAACCTGATTATCAATGCGGATGATTTTGGCAGGACCGAAGCGATCAACACTGCAATTTTGGACCTGCATAATGCCGGGATCGTTTCAAGTGCTACCATTATGTCAAATGGCACTTGTTTTGAACATGCGGTTCAGCTGGCCAGGGAAAATCCGAAGCTGGGGGTGGGAGTGCATCTGTGTCTCGACGGTCCCTTTAATGTTGGACCGGGTCCATCCTCCGTTATCGAAGCATCAACAGGCCGTTTTTATGAAAAGGACGAGATCATTCAAAGGATTAAGGCTTTCCGGGTAAACCAGGCAGATGTTTACAGGGAGTATTGCCTCCAGATTGAAAAGGTAATGGACCATGGCCTGCAGATATCGCACCTGGATCACCACCACCACCTGCACCTGTATTTCCCGGTTTTAGCTGCTGTTATCCGGGCATCCAAAAAATACCGGATTCCCTATATAAGATCACAGATTATGCTTTTCCCTGAAGAGCGAAGTTTCCTGAACAGGTTTTACCGTCTTTCTCATCAGCAAATACTTCGTATTTTCAGCCATACCGCGGCCGGCTATTTTGAACCCTGCATCCACAGTGAGTCGGATTATAATCAGGGTTACTTGCGACTCGAGAGATTGATCAGAGCCAGGGGAGGATGCGCTGAGATCATGTTGCACCCGTTGAACAGCATTGATCCCGAGACTTTGTTTTTCAGGAGTGAAAAGGTAAAAGTTCTGTTAAAGGAAGTTGTTCTGTTGAATTACAATAACCTGCAGTGTTAACCCAAGCACTGGATGATCCCGTTTTTGAAATTCCCCACCATTTGCTCAACCGTGTATACTTTGGCGGAATCTGCACAGGCAGCGATCAACGGAATGTACTTTTTGGTTTGAAGGGTTTCCACCACTGCTTTTACATAATCTTCAAAACGGTTGGGGGCGATGATACCATTTTTGCCGGGTTCGAGATAGCCGATCTCGGGGCCGTGTTTGGGCTCATCGGTGGTAATAATGGGTGTTTCCATGGCAAAGGAATCCAGGATTCCCAGCCCGACACAGCTGGGCATCACCTGAATCGAAGCTATTTTGAAGTATTTGGCACGTTCATTCCCGAACTTTGGTCCCGCATAGTGGATCCAGTCGTATGCTTTTGTGGCGTCCAGGACTTTATCAGATTCATTTCCCGATCCCAGGAAGATCATGTGGAAATCATGCACCTGGCTTCGTATGGCTTTGCAGGCTTCCAGGATATAGTCAATTCTTTTCTCGGCGTAAAGGGCTCCGCAATAAATACCCACATTTTCTCCGGTTATGCCGTAAGTCCTTTTCAGATCGTCCGTTTCAGTGGCGGGGATCCGGTGGTAATACTGCTGCAATGAAACGGTGTCAAAGGCATTCTGCACCACGGTGATCCGCTCGGCCGGATAGTTATAAGAAATGAGCATATCCCGCACTTCACGGGTATAGGCAAACCACCAGTCACATTGTTTCAGGAACAGTTCTTTGAATTTCTCCTTCCAATGGTCCGGATCTCCCTGCCGGTTCCGGCCGTGACCCCAGAATGCAAACTTATAGGAGGAAAAACGCCGCATCAACATCAGATAGTAATTGATCAGCAACTTGTTAGCCTGTTCCACAATCACCAGATCCTGGTGCTCAAGATATTTCAGGCAGGGTTGCCAGAGCAACTCCGTATTCCCCAACTGCCATAATTTGTTGGGGACATAGTGAGCCCAGTCAAGATCCACTTCATCCTTCCTCAGGGCGTTTGCATTCAGGCTCTTACCATATACCAACTGAAAGTCGATACCGTCCTTATAAAGTTCCTCTTTCAGTTTGTTAAAGAAATCTACCCGGTACTGTGGAAGGAATTTATAAATGATCAATACTTTTTTCATGGGTACACTAAGTAGCTTTTCTTGCTACGAATAAAAGATTGGGTAAAAAAGTCAGGAAGAGTCGGTACAATAAATTGTTCCCGGGCGTCATCAGTCGGTTCATCCAGTCGGCATAAAGAAACTTCATCAGCCAGGGTATTGGCAAATACCGGGTACCAATGGCATTTCCAACATAATAATCTTTAAATACCACGTCGAATCGTTCATTCACCAGCAATTGATTCAGGGTGCGCATGGTAAAGGGAATGCTGTGGGTATAGTCGCAGTCAAAAAAGAACCGACCCCAGCGGTAATAGTCAGGACAGGCAATAATAACAAGACCTCCCGGTTGAAGCTTGCTGTAAATTTCACTGAGCAGTGTGGATGCTTTGCGTGTATCATCCATGTGTTCAAATACATGCAGGGCAATACATACACTGTATTGACCAATAGGCTCAGGCAGCGGGGGGACAAACTGCTGAATGATTTCAAATCCCCTGGTTTTCAACATATCCGATAATTCTGTGCTGGCTTCAAGGCCCAGGTACTGATAACCGGATTCCCTGGATAGCTCGGCTATATAGCCGTCTCCCGGACCGATTTCCAATACAGCATTGATATTGCTGCAATGCCGGTCGGCCAGTTTCATAACCTTGGAGGCGAAGTTCTTTTTTAAACGGACGCCGGCAGGGTTCCGCTCTCTTTTGAAAAAATGTTCGTAAAATGACATACCCGTATGATTTTAAAAGGCGTAACTGAAAATAATGATTTAACATTCTATCGGATAAGGATTCAAACGTAGAATTTGTTCAAATGTTAGGAAAATTATTGACCAGTTAACAGGGTTTTGCGGATGAAGGTGCTGTAATCCTTCCACGAATGGTTCTCACAGAATTCACGGATTTTTTCACTTTTATCTGCTGCTGCGGCTAAAACTTCCGGTACCAGTTCATTCAGGTGATAAAAATCCCGGTAGGTATAAATCAACCCGATTTCCGCCAGTTCCTTAAATGCGCCAAAATCGGGCCCTATGATAACCGGCTTATAGATGAGGGTGTCCATAAGGGCACCGCTGCTCAATACACTTGATGGTGCGTAGGTGAACAGGATGATCCTCGACCGGGCTATGTAAAGGTCCAACGCTCCGGATGAAATATAATCATCGATGATCTCCACATGGTCACTCCGGTGTTTGTATAGGACGGGCTTCAGCCAATCCTTGGTGATCTTGCCTGCGATCAGGATCTTATAGCGCCGGAGATCTGACCGGCTGACGTACTCCAGGAAGGTATCAACACCTTTGTACGGAGCAATGGTCCCCCAGATGAGCAGGTCCCAGGTCTTCTCAACGGAATGGGAAACAGGTTTTAAAGGCAGCACCGGATGATGCATGAATAAAACAGGTTTTGTCTGAAACCCTGAAAGCTCACGCGCCAGGTCTACTCCTTCCCGGCTGTGGGTGATAATAAAATCGGCATTGCGGGCAATGAAACGTATGATATATTTTTTCAAGCTTATGCGCACTTCGTAGTGTGATGCTTTGTTATGAAGGGTCCAGACAATTTTTACCCGGCTGATCCTGAACCAGGTGATCATCATCATAAAAAAAACAACCTGGATTAGATCGCCCTTCCTTCCGGGGATCTCCTCGGGCCAGTTTAAGAAAATAAAGTCCAGTCTATAAAAATACAGGATCAGATCAAATATCCCTGTTTTCGAGGGTTTCAAACGGTTAAGGATATTGAAATCCTCTTCCAGCGCTTCGATACAATGTCCGATATAGGGATTGGGTATGCCACCGGATCGGGAGGTGATGGGATAGATATAGGCTCTGGGCCGGCCGTCTTTCATGAGACTGGATTTTAGACCAAAAATAAAGGAAATTAGGCAATTGGAATGGTCAAAATTTTCAACAAATTGATAAAAACATCCCTTATTGCGACCAAGCACTGTTTCCCGTCCATTTATGCCTGATATCCTGCTACCAACCGGGATGTAAATGCTCCCTTCTGCCAAACAGCTGTATAGGCTATTAATGCCTTTTCACTATATTTGAAAAAAAATCGATATGATTGATCTATTAACCATCTCATTGCCTGTATATAAACGTACTGAGTATTTTCGCCTTGCTATAGAAAGCGCCATAAATCAGACGGTTAAGTGTAGAATACTGGTAGTGGATAACAATTCCCCGCATGACGATTTTAAAAAGATCGTTGATTCTTACAACAATCCGCTGATTGAATACATCAAGACTTCGGAAACCGTTCCGCAGGATGAGAATTTCAACAACTGCATCCGGTTTACCAAAACACCCTGGATCACCATATTGCATGATGATGATTACCTGCATTGCCAGTTTGTGGAGTTGGCCCAGAAAATTCTCGGTAAATACAAGGATGCAATTGGCGGATTCTCTGTCAGGAACCATGTGGATAGCCAGGAATGGCCTGATGTCAATACGAAAGTGAATCTGACGGAAGACTATCTGGTGGTGAAACCCAGCTATTTCTATTTCAAGCAACTCACACCCTTTCCCGGTGTGGTTTTTAACCGGGAATTGGGATTGAAACTCAATGGCTACAATGTTTCTCTTCATCCCATTGCCGACCTTGACTTTTGGAGGCGTCTCTCGGAAAATTCCACCATGCTGTACGTGAGCCAAACGTTAGCCTATTACAGGATCTCACCCAATCAATCCACCAACCGGCTTATTGATGATATGATCAATAATGTTTACCGCTATCGCCTGAATCTGATCAGGGAGCGAAAAGTGAAAAATAATTTTCTTACACGCCTGGGTGTGGAATATGTCAGGATTACCGGCATACAGTTCTTTCTGAATCAGTATCCTCACATCCGGATAACCAGCGATTATCCCAATTACAGTTGTCTGAAATTTACCCGTTTTCTGATGAAATTGCCGTTGTTCAGCCGTTTTATGGACTGGTATGTTAATAAACTTTGCTTTGGTTCGGCATTGCCTTCTATCATAAGCCGTTAACTGAACTCTTCCCAAACCGTCACCTCTTCCATTTACCATGAAAAAAAGGGAATTCCTCAATTATATCAATAGTTTCAGGGGCTTTGCCATGCTGCTGATTGTGGCGGTACACATCATTTACCTGATAACGGATTCGGCGCCCAGGGAATATGAATTCCTCCGGGTTTCACTGGCCAACAGTTCGATACTCTTTATCTTCATTTCGGGCTATCTCTTTCAGTATCTGATCGATGATTATACCTATACCATGTATCTGAAAAAGAAGTTCAGCAATGTTATCATGCCGTACATCATCATGTCGGTACCGGCAATATTATTGCTGTTGATCCGTCCGGATTGGCGTGATACCGGCTGGATCATGACGGAATCCTTCCAGCAAAAGCCGGTGATTTTGCAGGTAATGCTGCTTTACATTACCGGTTCGCACAGGCGCGGTGTTGGTTCATTCCCATGATTGCCATTTTCTATCTGGTTTCCCCTTTATTTTTGAAACTGGATAAACACCCCAGGTTTTATCTGCTGGTACCGGGCCTGATTGTTATAGCGCTTATCGTTGATCGTCCATCGTTAAACAACAATTCCCTGCAGTCTTTCGTGTATTTCCTGCCAGTCTATCTCCTGGGCATGAACGCTTCACACTATAGACAGGAGTATATGGATATTCTCAGGAAATACTGGGTATTCCTGCTGATCATAGCGATCTCGCTTTCTGTTGTGGCGTTTTACAGGGAGGAAGTCACCTACCTGCAGAAGATCTCGGTTACCTACCTGATCCTGCTGTTGTTCTCCGTGATCAAATCCAGGCGTTTTGACAGCGCATTGGGATTGGTTGCCCAATACAAGTTTAAATCTGGTCATCCACAAATATGTGATCATCTTTGTCACCATCCTGTATGCCAAGCTGCAGATAGCGGATATCATGCATTCGGGGAACTATTGGCCTGATCTTTACCTTTTTACTGGTAATCACCCTGAGCATATTGTTCCTGTGGCCTGTCAAGCTCGTATTCAGGAGGCACAGCAGGCTAATATGCGGTTGTTAGTTTCTTCAGGAGCGGGACTTACCGAATTTATAGCTGAGCAACCCTTTGAAACGGTTCCAGAGGAATGGGCCCGCGAAATTCAGAAAGCCCAGTAAATCAGCAAAGGATTTTTTCCCGGAATAATAACTGTACATCAGGATTTTATATTTTCCCTGGCAGTGCAGGCTGTGAAAGGCCACTTTCTTTTTCAGCCGGAGGTTGTAACCATAAGGCTGCTTCCCGGTAAAAGTTATCTCTTTTATAAAATCTCCGAAGAAGGTTCTCCTGATCCTGTATTCATCCGGGTAGTAATTGGCACCGGAGGCCAGGTTCAGGTCAAAACAGTAGGTCTCATCATCGGAAATATGGGCCAGATTCCGGATTTGTTCCCGGTTTTTCAGGAAGAAAAGATAGAGCAGGTTCATATCGCAAGATCCCGCCCGGCGGCCTGTATCGAGATGCCATTTCCATTTATTTCTCCGTTCCCCGATGCCGGAAGTATACTGATCCAGGATGTAATCGCAAAAGAGAGCAAGACCTTCCCGCGTCCAGAAGGAGAATCCGGCACCTGCAACCCATCGCATGGCGCTGTAATCCTGTTCAATCACATGGTAACACATCAGGTTGCCCTTCAGGTAGGTTTTCACGGTATCATCGAGGTTGGTATATACCATGACATCCGAATCAAGATGTACCACGCAGTCGATGCTTTTCTGTACCATATATTCCAGCAAAACAAACCAGCGGTCGATGCACATCAGCTCGAATTTGTAATTGTTGGTGGACATGTGTTCGTAAAGTCCGGCAAATTTTCGGGAGTAGGCATTGTCCAGCCTGTCGAGGTACTCGAAATCGCATAATGTCCGGAAATGCTCATTGGATGGATCACCCAGCAGTACAACGTGATCATTGTTCAGTTTTGCCTGTTTAATAGCCCATTTCAGGTAGTCGGATGCACCCCGGTGCATGATGACGATCGGATAACCCATGATTTAAAGTGGATTTGATTAAGCAGATTAATGATGAAAACTTGTATACGGTTAAAATAAAATCCGGTTAGCCGGATATTGTATCAATACGCGGCTAACCGGAAGATGTTGCAAATTACCCGGACTATTCCAGGATGATTTTCTGCAGGCTTGTTCCTGCTTCAGAATATATTTTCAGGAGATAAACTCCTTTGGCGAGGTCTTGCAGGTTAATAGACTGCTCTCCCTCGGCAGTGATCTGAATGGAGCGCAGGTAGCCTCCGTTACTGTTTAATACGTCCACCTTGTATGGCTTCTTCCCGGCGGATTTCAGGTAAACCGTACCATTGGACGGATTCGGATACAGCTGGAAACCATCCTTTTCCGCGTCATTGATTCCGGTAACTGCTTTGTCATAATAAACGATTATCTCATTGGATTCAAAACTGGCGCCTCCGAATTTATTGCTAGGGGATCTTAACCTTGACATCGCCTTTTTCAGATCCAATCACGTCAAAGGTGTTGCTTTCCCTTAAATTCTGGGCGGTGCCGTTGGTAACCGACAGGTCCGTGAGGTCAAATCCCGTCATCTCCGCAGTGAGATCAGCACGCATAGTGATGGTAGCTGTAGTTACGGTTGCTGGTCCGTTGTATACAAGGGCAGGCCTTATCGGGACAACCAGATGGGAAATGGTGCTATGGAAAGCGGAACCAGTGGCCTTCGTCCGGAAATACAAATCGGTTCCTGGCGTAAGGGTTATTGCCGCACCTGCTCCTGAAGTTGCTGATGTAATGTCGGAGTGGGTAGAGTATTCTACCGTAGATGGAACGGAGGTTGCGGTCTTTTCAGAAGTGTAGTCGATGGCATAAACCGGACCGGCAGGCCGGCCTGGAACATCCAGATGGGAGATTGCACTAAGGAAGGCAGACGCGGTGGCTTTCGTCCGGAAATAGAGATCGGTTCCCGGTGTCAGGTTTAGTGCCGCACCCGCTCCTGAAGAGGCCGATGTCATGTCGGATTGGGCAGAGTATTCTACTGTAGATGGAACGGAGGTTGCGGTTTTTTCAGCAGCATAGTCGATCGCATAAACCGGGCCTGCTGGCCTGCCGGGAACAACCAGGTGATAGCTCATGGAGGCGAAAGAACTTGCTGTTGGCTTCACCCAGAGGTACAGATCTTGTCCTGGCGTCACCGGAAGCTTTTCCCCTGTTCCCGCAATCGGGTTAAGATAAGAATTGTCTGTGGAGTACCAGATGTTTGTCCCAACAACTTGTACTGTTGTTTCATTGGCGTAATCAACCGAGAAAGTAGGCGTAGTAGGTCTGGCAGGTACAATTAAATGCTGAATGGCTGATGCAGTCAAACATCCATTGCTGCTGGCCTTTGTCCGGAAATATACATCTATACCGGGGGTAATCCTAATTTTCTGTCCGTTTCCGCTCCGGACATTCGACATATCAGCATAATTGGAATACTCATCTGTTGAAGGAACCGCTTTATTGGTCAGTTCAAATCCATAGTCAATACCATAAGAGGGTGTTGGTTGCCGCACAGGAGTATCACATCCCACACTTACAGCTAAAGTCCTGGCCGTACTGGAACCGCAGGTGTTGTTCGCCCTTACGGATATGGTTCCGCCGTTGCTGCCTACGGTAACAGTAATAGAAGAGGTTGTGGAACTTCCAGTCCAGCCCGATGGCAGGGTCCAGGAATATGAAGTGGCTTCCGGAACCTCTGAAATGCTGTAAGTTTGAGATGATCCCTGGGTCGGCCCTGTATTTCCGGAAATGGTCCCGGGTTGAGCGGGTGTGGTACAGCCCCCCCCCACAGTTACCGACAGAGTTCTTGCCGTACTTGAGCCACAAGAGTTGTTCGCTGTGACCGAAATGGTTCCGCTCCTGCTGCCAACTGTTGTTGATATTGTAGATGTTGTGGAACTGCCCGTCCAGCCCGATGGCAGGGTCCAAGTATACGAGGTGGCTCCCGCAACCTCTGAGATGCTGTATGTCTGTGATGATCCCTGAGTTGGACCTGTACTGCCGCTGATAGTCCCTGGCTGTGCGGGGGTACTGCAGCCAACCGTTACTGTCAGATATCTGCCAGTGCTTGAACCACAAGAGTTGTTTGCCGTAACCGATATGGTCCCGCCACTGCTGCCAACTGTGGTGGTTATGGAAGTGTTGTGGTAGTGCCTGACCAGCCTGAAGGCAGGTGCCAGGTATACGAGGTGGCTCCCGAGACCTCTGATATGCTATAAGTCTGGGAAGAACCTTGGGTAGGATTAGTGCTTCCGGAGATGGTTCCAGGCTGTGCCGGAACACTGCATCCACCGAAGTAATTATCCCAGCCGGAAAAGGTGGATCCGGCCGAAACTGCAAGGACGATCACCCGGATCGTACAGGGAAAATAATTGGTACGCACTGCCCAGGCTCCAGCATCGGGCGGATACAATATACCGGTGGCACCGGGGGTTCTGCTATACATCACCGGACCAACACTTTCAAAATCATAAACCTTGCTAAAATCTACCGCACCCGTGGGATGCTGCCACCAGGCGGCAGGCGATCCGTAATTCACTTGCTCTACATCTCCAGCTCCCTGAAGCGTGGGTATTTTAAAGGAGCATGTCTCCCCGTCGCTCTCCCGTCCCAATTCGAGGCACTGGGATAATACTGGAATATCCCCATTTGCATGCCGAAAGGCTGGTTGGTGGGAATATCAATAACTTCATAATAGGCATAGAAAGTCCCGTTCCAGTAATCATCGGGAGAGAGCCAGTTGGTGGGCACGTTACCGGGGTAGGGTGGGGAAACGTGACAGGTAAAGGCATTGGCACTTGATGAATAATAATAGGTTCCGTTAATAATGGCAAATTCAGCGCTCTGTGCTTTGTAAGGGATAAAAAGCAGGAAGCAAAATAACAGCGCAAACAGTATCTTACCATAGGGAGTAAAGGATGTTTTCATAGGTTCTTAGCTTTTTACAATCTGTTAAACAACTTCTAAATAAGTAACGCTTTATGAATTTTAGTGCATTTGAAATGGGTTCTGCTATTTTGATATATATAACATCCGAAATGACCAAAAAATTGCCTCTTGCAAAAGTATTTAAAATGCTTTTACTGTCATTCGGATTTTGATGAATGCCTTTATTTTGTTTATGAATGGAATAATTCCTATAACCTGGAGAACAATCCGCTAAAAAAAAGCCTGCAGAGTTTAAAAGATCGGTTGGCCACATTCATGATCATTTATTCACTATTCCAGGATAACTTTATGCAAGCCTGTGTAGTTCTCCGAAATGATTCTGAGGAAATACATGCCTTTCTGAAAATCATGCAGTCGAATTGAACGGAGGCAAAATCCTGTAGAAATACCCTAGCTACAAATTGACCATCGGCAGTATAAATATCAACCGAATAAGACATACCGGAAGTTGTATGTATAAGATATCCGTCACGGCTTGGATTCGGGTAAATGCTAAGGGTATCGTTTTCATATTCATATAAACCAGTGGCAACATTATAATAAACAACAACTTCGTTAGAAACAAAACTGGCTCCATTAAATGTATTGCAGGGAATAACAACCTTAATATCGCCCTTAGCAATACCAACAATATCAAATGTATTATTTTCCCTTAAGTCTTGCGACGTACCATTCGTGACGGAAAGGTCGGTTAAATTAAAACCTGTCATATCCGCAGCAAGATCGGCTTGAATAGTAATGGTTGGTGCAGTTATTGTTCTGGTCCGTTATATACCAGTAAAGGTCTTACTGGTACATCCAGATGCGAAATGGTACTTTGGAAGGCAGAAGCTGAGGCTTTCGTTCTGAAATACAGATCGGTTCCCGGAGTTACCGTCAAGGTCGTGCCCGTTCCTGAGGAGGCAGATGCCAAATCAGAATAAGTGGAGTATTCATCTGTGGCAGGAACGGCAGAAGTGATTTTTTCCAATGTATAATCGATTTCATATACCGGGCCTGGTGGTCGATTCGGCACATCCAGGATTTGTATCAAAGAAGCAAACTGGCTTGTGGTACCCTTGGTCCTGACATAGAGATCTGTTCCAGGGGTTAAAGTTATCGATGCATTGGTACCTGATGTGGCCGATGACATGGAAGCACTGGTGGACCATTCCTGAGTGGAAGGGAGGGATGAGGTCCTTTCATTGACATAATCAATGCTTATAGCCGGTGGTGATGGCCGATCAGGGACTTCCAGAAGATAATCCAGGGAAGCAAAAGAACTTTCGGTACTTTTCACCCAGAGGTAAAGATCCTGTCCCGGAGTAAGGGTGATTGTTGCACCGGTGCCGCTCACTGGATTGGGTGTAGGAGGATGAAGTGGAATATAATATATTGGGACCAACATCCTCCATCGTTTTTTCGTTGAGGTAATCGATAGAATAATTAGGTATGGCAGGCCTTGAAGGAACATCTAAGTGTTGTATGTTGGAAGCCAAAAAGCAATCATCCAGTTTTTTGGTCCTGAAGTATATATCCTGACCAGGAGTCAGGTTGAGTTTTTGTCCGTTACCACTTGTAGCGCCTGACATATCTGCGTTAAAGGAGTATTCATCAGTTGAAGGAATTGTTTTATTGGTGGCTTCTGCTCCATAGTCAATCCCAAAGGTAGGTGTGGGCAACTGGGTGGGAGCACAACCACTGCCTCCATTGATGTAGTTATCCCAGCCTGAGAAAGTGGATCCCGACGATACAGCCACAATAATAACCCGGATAGTACAGGGAAACCAGTTGTAGCGGATGGCCCATGCCTCATCACTTCCTCCTCCTGATGTAGGACTCAGTCCACCTTTGGCGCCAGGTACGAGGCTGTACATCACCGGTCCAACGCTTTCAAAATCATAAACCCTTGAAAAATCCACTGAACCGTTCCAATGTTGCCACCAGCCTGAAGGGGCTCCATAGTTAAAAGTTGCTACATCGCCTACTCCTCTAAGTTCGGGAATATCAAAGGAACAGGTTTCATAATAGTTTTTGCCGTCCCATTCGGCTGCGCTGGGCATGTACTGAAATACACCCATTTGAAAACCGAAGGGCTCGCTGGTGGGAACATCAATGACTTCGTAATAAGCATAAAACGAACCATCCCAGTAATTGTTGGGAGAATACCAGTTTGTCGGAACGCTTCCGGGGTAAGGAGGTGATACATGGCAGGAGAAGGCATTTGCATTTTCAGTATAGGTAAATGTCGTGTTGATGATGGCGAATTCACCGCTTTGGGCTTTGTATGGAGATAGCAGCAAAAAGCAAAACAAAAGAGCAAACACCCTACTGGACGGAGAAAAGAATATCTTCATCAGGTTTCAGGTTTTTTGATGGTTGTAATCAGGGGGTATTCAATTAATTTAGTAATGGTATCAGTAAGCTTGTATTAATACAGAATATTTTGATATTTATAGTATTATAATGAACGATAAATTGTCTGTGACAAATTTATTTAAAAGCGCTTATACGGCTATTCGGATTTTGATGAACACATGTAAATTGTCTATGAATAAAACATTTTTCATTACAGGGAAAAATTCAACAAAAAAATCTTCCGGACCGGTTGAGCGACTTGCAGGATTCTTGTCAAATCCTGATTTAACTATTATTCCATAAATATATTATTCCAGGATTAATTTATGCATGCTTCTTTTGTTGCCTGTATCGATTCTCAGAATATACAGTCCTTTATGCAAATCGTGCAGATCTATCTGCCCGGAGGTAAAATCCTGAACACGGACTGTTCGGATGAAATGACCGTCGACAGTATAGATTTCCACAGTATAGTTTTTACCTGAGGGCGCCTCAATAAATACAACACCTGTGCTCGGATTCGGGTAAATGTTGATGGCATCTTTTTCATTATCCTCAACACCTGTGGCTGTATTGAAATAAACGACTACCTCATTGGAAGCAAAAGTATTTTCAGCAACAGCATTGGCAGGAATTACCACTGAAACAGGTCCCCCTGTCATAGGATATACATCAAAGACATTTCCTCCGCGCAGGTTCTGCACCGTACCATTGGTCACCTGGATATCGTTAAGGGTAAAAACAGCCGAGGGGTCAGTTAAAATAACATACATGGAGACTTTATTGGTGCTTACAGTATCAGTACCTGAATAGCCCAGGTAATTACTGGCAGGAACAATCAGATGAGAAATGTCTGACATGAATGAAGAGCCCGTGGCCAGCTGTTTGAAATACAGGTCCTGTCCCGGCACCAGATCAATGGGCACTCCGCTGCCATAGGATGGGTCAGAAAGGTTGGCATGGGTCGAATATGCAATATATCCGTTTGCGGTTTCGACTGTGGTGCCATGGGGCCAATCAATTGTGAAAACCGGTGCAGATGGTCTTGCCGGCACTGCCAGGTGCTGGATCTCTGATTTGAAAAAACCCGAACCGGCCTTTGCCCTGAAATACAAATCATTACCGGGGGTGACATTCACGTAGGATCCCTGGCCCTGATTCGCGGGAGACAATGAAGCATTGGTTGACCACTCCAGTAAACTGGTGATTACAGAGGTTGTTTCATTTTGATAATCAATCGTAATGCTTGGTGCAGCGGGCCTTACAGGTATATTCAAGATTGTAACCTGTGATGCAAAAGCGCTTGCTGTTGCTTTAGTCCTGAAATAAAGAATGTTACCAGGTGTAATGCTCAGGGTTGCATTGCTGCCTGAAATGGCACCGGCCATGGTAGCATTCTGCGAATACTCCTGCGATGAAGTGATTGACTCATTGGTGCGCTCATTCAGGTAGTCAATTGTAATTGCCGCTCCGGCAGGACGTGCAGGACTTACCAGGTGAAATTGCACCGAACGGAAAGCAGAGGCACTGGCTTTTTTTCTGAAGTACAGGTCCTGACCCGGGGATCGAAATTCGGGTACCCGTTCCAATGGTAAAATAATGAACTGATCGGTATAAGCGTATTCCACATCTGCACCAACTGATTGTACTGTTTTCTCATTTACCCAATCAATGGTAATTATGGGTCCTGAAGGCCGGGCCGGTACAACCAGGTGCTGTAAGTCGGACGCAAAGAGTCCGTCACCGGCTTTGGTCCTGAAATACACATCTTTCCCGGGAGTCAGGGCAAGTTTCTGCCCGCTGCCATTTACAGCGCCTGACATACCCGCATTACTTGAATATTCCACGGTGGAAGGAATAACAACATTGGTCTGTTCATTGATATAATCAACGCCAATATTCGGCTTTGTTTTCTTAGCACCTGGATTGGTGCTGATGTAATTGTCCCAGCCCGAAAAAGTCTGATAAGCCCCAACCGCAACAACCGTTACACGGACCTTCATCGGGAACCATTTGGCGAAACGCTCGGCCCATACCGAAGCATTTTCCTGACGGATCTGCTTGTTATCCCCGTAGACAGGATCTACCTTCCAGGGATTGATACCCATGTGCCAGGTAAGATCCATACGGGTATAATCAAATCCGCCGGTTAGTTTCCACCAGAGGTAAGGACTACTTTGGGTGGTGACTACCGATCCGGTCCCATTCATAATACCCATAGGAGACATGGTTTCGTGCAACTCCCCGGTTTCGGGCGGCAGCATTTGCCAGAATCCCACCTGAAGTCCGACAGGTTCCTCCGTTTTCTCACTGATGATTTCATACCGCGTGAAAATCTCCCCATAGTAATAGTCTTCAGGTGATTTCCAGTCCACCGGCATATCGGCATTGTAGTAAAAGTAATAAAAACCATTGGTGTCGGTATTATTCGGAAAATCAATGGTGTCATTAAATACAAGCAATTCATGCGGGATTGGCAACCTTGAATTCTCATCCAGTGCCTGTACCTTGGATTTAAAGGATGTTGGGGTGGCCTTTTTTCGGAAGTACATGGTTGTGCCTGCAGGTATAGAAACAGTTGTACCGCTGCCGGTTATAGCTCCCGACATATCCGCATTCGAGGAATATTCATAGTCGCCTGAAACTGCAGTTGTCGTTCGGTGATTGACTTTATCCAGTATAAAAGTGGGTGTTGCAGGCCTGACCGGTGCACGGAAATGCTGGGTTTCTGAAACCAGGAGTCCTGAACCGGCTTTGGTTCGGAAATTATGATCCTGACCCGGTGTAATCAGCATCTTATCACCGGCACCATCAACAGCATGTGACATCCCCGAATATATGGAAAACTGGTCTGTGGAAGGGACCGCCTTATCGGTAGTTTCATTGATGAAATCAATTCCGTAATTAGGTTTAGGCTGCCGGAGAGATGGATTAATGATATACTTGTCCCAGCCTGAAAAGGTGGAGCCTATAGAGACTGCTACAACGGTAACACGGATGGTCATCGGGTACCAGTTGAAACGGTCGGCCCAGGCTACTCCACCCGGATCACCGCCGTTGTTGGGTTTGCACACAGGCCATCCACTGCCGTTCCCTGGTTTTTTCGAATACAGGATGACTCCCATGCTCTGCATATCCGGTATCTTTGAAAAATCCACCCCGCCATCGGTCTCCCACCAAGTGGCCGGACTGCTGGTCTTATAAGCCACTGCTCCGGTACCGGAGAGGGTGGGTGCGAGCTCACACAACTCGCCCAGGACCGTATGCTGGGGATTTTTGTACTGAAAAAATCCCCATCCAATGGCACAGGGTGTACTGGTGGGAGCGCTGACGATTTCGTAACGGCTGTAAATCATACCGTTAAAATAATTATTGGGCGTCAGCCAGTTGGAAGGCATGGTGGCATCGGGCATTACCAGCCAGAACGCATCTGAGGCATTCAGATCATAGGAAATAATACGGTTCATCAGGACGAATTCTGCACCTTTAGCCTCCTGAATAAAAAATGCCTGCATAGATATCACCAGGACTATAGGCAAAGCAAGACCAGAGTTGAATTTCTTGATCATAGGAATTCAAAAAATAAATATTTCTATCAGTGCAATATGACTTTATTTAAGGATCAGCTTGTGCATGCTGAACCCTTCCCGGCCGTATACTTTCAGGAAATACATGCCCTTAGGAAGATCCTGCAACATCACCGGTGCGTCTCCAGGAAGCTGTATGGATTTCATGAGATGTCCCTCCACAGAAAGTACATCCATCGAGACCGCGTTATCTTCTGAGGAACTGATGTAGATGATGCCGTCACTGTTGGGATTAGGATAAATGGTAAAAGCATCACTTTCATATTGTGTAACGCCTGTTGCGACTTTGTAATAAAACAATATCTCATTGGAAGCAAAGGTTTTCTCAGCAACTGCATTGGCCGGGATCACCACCGAAACAGGACCTTCAGCAGTCGGATAAACGTCAAAGACATTTCCCCCACGCAGGTTCTGTGCAGTACCATTGGAAACCTGAACATCGCTGAGGGTTAAAACATAGGTTGGCTCAGCCAGGATAGCATACATGGAGACCTTGTTCGTGGAAATCGTGTCGGTACCTGAATAGCCGAGGAAGTTTCTGCCCGGCACTGGCAGGTGAGAAACATCACTGCTAAAAGAAGTATTACCGGCTATCTTTTTAAAGTAAAGGTCCTGCCCGGGTTCAAGCGTTAATACTGTTCCGGCACCAAACTGAGGATTTGAAAAATTGGCATACCTGGAATAGCTGATATCGGCACCAACGATCTCATTGGTGGTGGTTGTGGCATAATTGATCGTAAATACCGGCGGAACAGGAACATCAGGAACATCAAGCGTTTGAATTTCCGACCGGAATGTACTGGTGGTAGCCTTGGTCCTGAAGTACAGATCAACACCGGGAGTTATCGTCACGGGCGCGTTGGTTCCGGAAACAGCACTTGACATATCGGCATTCGTGGAATATTCATCATTGGATGACACCGGTTCATTGGTGGCTTTCTGCTGGAAATTGATGGTATATGCCGGCAAGGGTCGTGTCGGGACTATCAGTCGTTGGACGTAAGACTGTGCATATATACCGTTAGCCTTGGTCCGGAAATATACATGCTGACCCGGTTGTAACGTTAGCGCTGCCCGGATCCGCTAAAGGCAGGAGACATCGTTGGTGAATAGGAGTATTCATCAGTAGTGGCAATCACCTGGCTCGTTTTTTCATTGACATAATCAATGGTGTAGGCGGGAGTGGGTGCCTGAAGGCCCAGGTAGTTGCTCCATCCCGAAAAAGTTGAGCCGGACGCCACAGCTACTACTGTAACATAAACCTTCATGGGAAACCATTTAGTATTGCGGACGGACCATTCATAAGGATTTTCCTGACGGATCTGCTTGCCGGTGTTCGTCGACCAGGGATTGATACCCATGTGCCAGGTGAGGTCCATCTTTGTATAATCAAAGCCATCATCGAGCTTCCACCAGGTGCTTGGACTGCTGTAAAGGGTTTTCACATCACCGGCTGCATATAAAGTTCTTTTAGCGGTCATGGTTTCATGCAGCTCTCCGGTTTCCGGCGGCAGTAACTGCCAGATGCCGAATTGCAGGTCAATGGGTTCAGCGGATCTCATGCTGAGCATTTCATAGCGGATATACACGGTTCCGTTGTAATAATCCTCGGGTGAAAGCCAGTTTTTAGGCATATCGTTGTTGTAGTAGAAATAATAAAACCCATTGGTATCAGTGGCATTGGGATAGTCCACAATGCCGTTGAAAATCAGAAATTCATGGGCAATGGGAAGGACGGTGCTTTCATTCAAGGCCTGTATATTGGATTTAAATGAAGTTATCGTAGCCTTTTTGCGGAAATACTTGGTGGTACCTGCAGGTATAGAAACGTAAGTGCCATTTCCGGTAACAGCCTCCGACATATCGGAAAAATCCGAATATTCATAATCGCTGCTTACTACCGAAGCAGTACGGTGGTTAACCGCATCGATTTTAAAGGTGGGGGTTGCCGGCCGGCAGGGTATATCAAAGTGCTGGATCTCGGAACGTTTTTTTCCGTCACCGGCTTTTGTTCTGAAATAGGCATCACGGCCAGGGGTGAGGATCATTTTTGCTCCGGTTCCGCTGATGGCGCCATACATGGTTGGAAATTCAGAAAATTCGTCGGTGGTGGGCACCGCTTTATCCGTGGTTTCATTAATGAAATCAATGCCATACGTGGGGGTGGGTTTCTGTATGGCCGGATTGGGAACATAGTTATCCCATCCCGAGAAGGTGGAACCTGCGGAAACGGCAACCACAGTAACCCTGACAGTGAGCGGGAACCAATTGTACCGTTGGCTCCAGGTCTCCCCATGATCATCGGCTCCCTGTCCCGGTTTGCACACAGGCTGTTTGGTGTCCCAGGAATACAGTACAATGGCCATACTTTGCAGCTTGTAGATTTTAGAGAAGTCGACACCACCGTAAACCGACCACCAGGTGGAGGGACTGCTGGCCTTGGTAACTACATCTCCCACACCGGATAAGGGTTCTGAGATTATTTCACACAACTCTCCTACAGAATCATTATTGGCACCCTGGTATTGAAAAATACCAAACTGAATACCGCATTGCGCGTTGGTGGGCACACTGATGATTTCATAACGGGTATAGAAAGTCCCGCTATAGTAATTATTTGGACTAAGCCAGTTGGTTGGCATGCTCGGATCAGTGGAGAAATACCAGAAACCATCCTGAGCATTGATATCCCATGAAATTACCCTGTTGATTACTACAAATTCTTCTGCCTTTGCAGACAGGGCAGTAAACAACATTAACAATGCAATCAGGAAAATCCTGCATTTGGTGAAAGGGGTGTAACAAGTTTTCATATAAGATATTTTTGGATAAAGTTATTTTTATACGTTATTCGTGATTTGGTTGTTTGACCAGTTGTACTATTTTTCTGATAAATTGCGGGTAATACCGGATAGAGTTTACTGATATGCCATGAAAATTCAGCAATTTGTCACCCTTAAGATTATTCAATGTCAGAATAAACAGCACGATCCGGTTCATTAAATCTGGCAGAGGTAAGGCCATGTTTTGAAATAATAACAAAATACCATATTTTTGAAAGCAACGATAACCAGTACCTTTATGAAAGAATTGATTGCCAGCATTACTGAGAAGATCAAACGAAGATTCAGACCGAATTTTCATGTATATCAAGGAGTTCTATTACCTCCTCGTAACAAACGGTATCTTCGGGAGAGCTTTTTCAATGACCAGGTTTTTTATGAATCGGCTATGCAGGAAGGTATTAAGCTAACCAAGAAGCTGGGAGTCACCAAAAATACGAGGATCCTGGAGATAGGCTGTACCACGGGCCGGACCTTCATCGGACTGGTGCAGAAGATCCCGGATATTTACTACATCGGCATAGATATTAACCGGTGGAACATCGAATGGTGCAGGAAATACCTTTCAAAAGGCAACCCGAATTATAATTTTGATTACTTCGACCTGAAACATGTAATGTACAATCCCCTGGGACTCATTGAGCTGAATAATGATTTCCACTTTCCCTACGACCGCGATAATTTTGATGTAGTGTACGCTACGGGTGTTTTGCCCAATTACATCACGGATGAGGTCAGCATCATCCTGAAAGATTTCAACCGCCTGCTGAAAACCGGAGGAAGGTTATTCATTACATCGTTTGTGGAGGAAAATGTGCCTGATATGGAAGAAAACCCCGAAAATTATCTGATGAAATTCACCTATCCCCGACAGATCGTTCGTTTTGAACGGAAATTCTTTGACAGGCTTCTGGATGAAGCCGGGTTCAGGATCGATAGTTTTGAGCACCGCACTGAAATTGATTTCCAATCGGCCTACTATCTTACTAAGATACATTAGTCAAAGAAAATGATCAATCGTGATATTTATCTTTTGAAGAAAGTCCTGGTTTTCTCATAGATAAACCGGCTGCCCAACAAAGGAAATTCCACCAGGTAATTCTTAATGGGCCATTTCAGCAAACGGAGGGACAAAACCATGGAGTACCAGTTGCTGAAGGCAAGCTGCACCAGAAATTTCATCATGATAATGCCGATGAGTCCGTATCTGGGAAGTACCAGGAATCCGCCTCCCAGGATAACAATGCCCGATACCAGGGAAGGGATCACAAATGGCACGTGGTTTGTCGATATGTAGATCCCGGCATGAAAAGTGGAATGACTGTCAAGGATCTGGGTGATCACCATGATCATGAGTATTCCCAGAGGAACCAGTTGGGATTCTTTGTTTAGTAAAGCAAGGGCCTGATTGCCAAAAAGAATAACGAAAAGATAAGCCACTACCATGATGAACATCCCCAGGAACATGTAACCGGCCGCAACAAGCTTCATGTTTTGCCGGTCATTCTGGGCGGCCAGTTTGTATACCTTAGGAATATTGGAAAACAATGTGATTTCGGAAACCTGGCTGATTACCGTTAACAAACGGGTGGTCAGCAGAAAATTGGCCATAAGCTGGGCATTGCTGACCTGGGCCATGATGATTGAATTTCCGGATGCCAGCAGGTAATTGCCCCACTGGATCAAGCCCTCTTTCCAGGTGGCTGTCCAAAGAGACAGGAATATCTCCCGGTCGAAGAAACTATGGTTCTCAATGATTTTATGCTTTGAAGCAAACCACAGGATAACAAGGCGTCTCAGAAAGAAATAGCGAAAGCCTGATTCCACGAGCATAACCACTACCAGGTATACCGGAGATAGCCTGAAGGAAAGGAGAATGATGAAAGCCAGGATTCGCATCAGGCCAAGGTTTGTATTGATCCGTGCTTCCTTGGCCATATAATCGAGCCCCCGCAGAAACGACTTCCACCGAACGGTGGATATCAGGAGGGTACAATTGGGAATAAGCAGCAGGTAGGCTATCCAGAAATCCACCCGGTGGTATGACATCTTCATGACATTCCACATCACCAGCGGGCCAACAGTGACCATCAGTCCCAGCAAAAACAGGTTCAGGTAGGAATACACCCTTTTGGTGGTGGTGAGCAGATCCGCGAGCTTATTGACATTGGGCTCCATGGAAAGCGTGCCCTGCTTTTTTTCAAACTCTTCCTTGGTGCGGGGTATATAATCCGCTCCGCTGTTAAAATAGGCCACTCCCCTGAGGAGAACGGCTCCAAAGCCTGAGTCGGCGAGCAGAGCAAGTCCGATGATGGTATTCAACAACCACCAGAACGATTGTTCCAGCGGGGTATAAACTTTGATGAGCAGTGGAAAAACAAAAAGAACACTCCCCGAATTGAACGAAATAGGAGGCCCAGGACATTAAGGTGGCGTTATTAAGGATCCTTTTGATCACGGATAAGAGCAGATAAATTTAAAATGATAGGGATACTTGTTCACCATCTGCCGGTTCTGTATCATGCATCAGTTTCGGGGAAACCGTTTCTGCAGGTTCAAAGTAAGCTGATGTGTCGGCCAGGTACATTGTCATGCAGATGATAACAATATTATCGGCATAACTGAAGGCACTGCTGAACATGATGGCCAGGATGGAGGCCAGTACATTGTATTTTATAAAGGCCAGTTCCACCGGGAGACGCATCAGCATGATGCGTATGAATATGGAGATCTGGGCAATTACTACCAGGATCCCGAATTTTGTATAATCGCCAATGATGCCGATATCCGATTGAAAATATCCGAAAAGCTCTTTAAAGGCATTGATCCTCATACCATAAACAGAATGTGCGCTGGGAACTCCGTTTCCGGTAATATAGGCCAGTTTATTGGGTGTGAATTCATAAAGAAAGAAAGCAGCGGCCTTTACTCTGATATTTTCTTCAGGACTTGCTGCCTGCTGCCTGGTTACATCAACATGGCATTGAAATGTCCGAAAAAATAAAATATACAGGAATCAGGGCTAGCGCAATCAGCGTGATGATGACAGGCCTTGATTTGACTTTTCTGCTGAACAGGATGCTCAGGATTGTGATGAGCGCTGCAGGCAGCAATACCTGCCGGGTACCCTGCATCATGAAAATTGTAAGCGCCAGGATACAAACCAGGAGAAACTTCGGATTGTTTGTTCTGATAAACCATGAAAGTGCAATAAGATAAGCCAGAAAAAGGTATCCTGAGCCCGGTATGGCAATACGCAAAGTATTCCGCTCCATAAACATGGCTGATGTTACCAGTTTTGTTGGGTATACTGCAGTCTGGATAAAATACAGGCCGGCATATACAATCCCCATAATCACCATGATTTTGATCAAATCGCTGGGTTTTGGCTTTAAAACATGCAAAACAGGATAGAAGAGCAGGAAATAAATGAACCGCTGCACTACTGCTGTATTTGCCATTTTTTGTTTGTGAAAATAGTAGGCAGCAAACATGCTGATAATTACAGCAAGGAAAATAAGTCCCACTTCAACGCGGAATTTGGGTCTAAAGCGAAAGGAACTATCATAAAGCCTGAATACCGGTATTAAAAAGACTAGTACCAATGGAACGGCAAATTCAAGCATTTTGATAATGCCGGGAGGAATGAAAATCAACGTATAAAGCGAAATGGAGGACAGTATTGCCAGTAAAATTACAGATCTTTTAAACATTGAATTATCAATTATTTGTCATGTGGGAAATGTCAAGCCTGAAAATAAACAATTTCTCACTTGATAATACAACAAAACTAAGGGTTTTTCTGACATATAATTCGGACTCCGGTTTAATATTTGACAAACTGTGATGATTCATTCACGAATATAACTTTTAATACATATTGGGAAATCTGCCTGTCCGCAAAACCGGAAAATCAACAAGGAAATGATCGAAATTTTTATCACAAATAATTAACTCTTTGTTTATGGATAACGTATACTTGATCAAATCATACAATAGAATTGGTTCTGATTAGTTGCTTATTAACTATCTTCGCAAGGTTTTTTAATAATTCATTTTTTAAGGATTTGCGCTATGCTTTTTAATTCCTATGAGTTTCTGATTTTTCTACCTATAGTATTCTCCATATATTGGTTTGTTCTTAGAAACCACGTACGACTTCAGAATTTCTTCCTGTTAGTCTGTGGCTATGTTTTTTACGGATGGTGGGACTGGAGGTTCCTGTTCCTGCTGATGTTAAGCTCAACAGTTGACTATGTTGTTGGGATTAGCCTGGGTAAAACAGAGAATGAGAAGAAAAGGAAGTTGATCCTTTTGCTGAGTGTTGCGTTTAATATTGGATTATTAGGGTTTTTTAAATACTTCAATTTTTTTGCGGATAGTTTTACCGATCTCATGAATACCCTGGGTGTTCAGGTGAATCCGGTGAGCCTTAATGTCATTCTTCCTGTGGGTATCAGTTTTTACACCTTCCAGTCTCTGAGTTATACCATTGATGTTTACAAGCGAAAAATGGAGCCGACCCGGAATGCCCTGACCTTTTTCACTTTTGTAAGTTTTTTCCCGCAATTGGTGGCCGGACCCATTGAAAGGGCCATCCGGTTGCTGCCGCAGTTTGAAAAGAAAAGGATGTTTGACTTTGATCTGGCCAAAAACGGTGTAAGGCAAGCCCTATGGGGCATGTTTAAAAAAGTGGTGATCGCTGATAATATAGCGCCGTATGTCCAGGATATTTTCGGGCATCACACTGCTTACAATGGCAGTACCTTGTTGCTCGGTGTTTTCTATTTTGCCATTCAAATTTATTGCGATTTTTCAGGATATTCCGATATTGCCATTGGTACTGCAAAACTCTTTGGCTTCAATTTAATGCGTAATTTCAACTTCCCTTATTTTTCAAGAGATATTGCAGAATTCTGGAGGAGGTGGCATATTTCCCTTTCCACCTGGTTTCGTGACTATGTTTACATACCCCTGGGAGGCAGCCGGGTATCTATGGCCAAGGCCATCCGCAATACACTGATTGTTTTTACAGTGAGCGGATTCTGGCACGGGGCTAACTGGACCTTTATTGTCTGGGGATTTTTCAACGGATTACTGCTTATTCCCTTGATGATGATGAAAAAGAGCAGGGACAATTTGGATATTGTAGCGAAAGGACGTTGCTGCCGCGTCTTTCGAAGCCGCACAGATTGGATTGACCTTCTTCCTGACCCTGATTGCCTGGGTGTTTTTCCGTTCTGAGAACATCGCACAGAGCTTCTCCTACCTGGGGCATATGTTTTCAGCCTCGCTTTTTGAGTTACCCTCAGGGCTGTTTCAAAAACATTTTATCCTGGTAATTATCCTATTGGTGATCGAATGGATACAGCGTGATAAGTTGCATCCGCTCCAGTTTGAAAAAATGCCTGTGTATGCGCGCTGGCTGGCCTATTATACCCTGGTTTTCCTGATTCTGAACAGGGGAGGTCAGCAGGAAACCTTTATTTATTTTCAGTTTTAAATGATCTGGTCATGAGAAAATTTCTTGTTCGGTTTATACTGTTCTTTACGCCGCTATATTTGGCAGGACTTGTAGTACTGATCATCGATCCATATAACTATTTTTTTAAAGGGAATTTTATACCCGATGAGGTGAAGTTTCAGGTAGTTAACAGAAATGCGGAATCCATGCCCCGTGGCAATACGCTGTGGAAATCCATTGATTTTGAAAGGCATCCTTCCGGGAATATTCTGATTGGTGATTCACGGGCCTATAGTATGAATGTGGACACCATTAAAAAAGTTTCCGACCTGGATTTCTATAATTTTGGTGTGCCCGGAGGCAATTACAGATCCATCATCGAAACTTTCTGGTACGTTACCACAATTGTCAAACCGGAACGGGTATATCTTCAGGTCGCTTTTCACAATTACAGCGCAACCTCGAGTTATAATCTCATGGCTGATGCGCAGAAGGTAATGAGCCGGGGGTATTTGTTCTTTTCGCGGATTTATTTCCTTGAAGAGTCCATGCTGGATGTTTATTATACCCTTCGGGGGGAATCAACCAATCAGGGCGGCGATCAGAAATTCAATGAGCAAAATTGGAACAACATCCTGGAGAATCAGGGAAAAAGCTCTCTGATTTCAATGAAATACCCTGCAGAATATTTCCGGGAATTACAGAAAATCTCAGAGTATTGTAAGGATAATGGAATAGAACTGGTGTTTATTATTTTCCCGGATCACCAGGATTTTCATAACCTGATCACTGACCTTTCCTTGGAAGCAGCTTATCAGCAATACAAAAAGGACATCTATTCCCTGGGCAAGGTATATGACTATGATTATCCCAATTCCGAATTAATGAAGGACAGGTCAAATTATGTAGACATCTTTCACCTGAAACGCAGCCTGACAAACCGTTATATTATAAGGGATATCTGGGGCAATATACCCTGCCTCAGTTCAATGAAATAAGAACTTAACACTGCATCACTCCGAGTTTTCTCTGCACGTACCATCAGCTGTTACCAACAAGTGCCTTAGGGGGTGGTAAGGTGACACCTACGATGGGTCTAACTGATCCTTTTTTCCCAGCCCCATCGTGACAAAGACATCTCATCGGGAGGGCGACATTATTGTAATAAGTGTATTTCCTGCCAATTCCAAACAATAAAAAAAGACCCCGCCTCAACAAAGGCGGGGTCTTTTATGAACGAAGTTATGAAGAATATTACTCGACCACAATTGAACCGGTCTGCTGACCCTTGGTGGTTGTAATTCTATAGAGGTAGCTGGCAGGTTTCAGATTGCTGACATCCAGCTGGTAGCTGCTGAGATTGGAAATATCAATCTTTTTCAGCAGTTTACCCGACAGGCTCAGAATCTGCAGATCTGCCTTACCGAGTTTTTCAGCGAAATCCATAGTCACATAGTCCGAAGCCGGTACAGGGTATACTTTAGCCAGTTTACCGGTCAGGTCGTTCACGCCATTGGCTACTACATTAATAGTGAACGACTGGGTAACGGCGTCCTTGCCATCTGTTACCGAAAGCACTACATTGTGTGTGCCAATATTCGCTGTGGCCGGTATGCCGCTCAGTACATGGGATGTGGCATTGAAAGTCAGCCATGCGGGCAGGGTAGGTGCACTGTAGGTGAGATTTTCCCCGTCCAGATCCGTGGCCGTTACGGTATATGTATAAAGGACATCGGTAGTACCGGAAGTAGGAGCTGTGGAAGTGAAGACGGGAACATTGTTGTCAAGTGCTACTACAATGGAGAAATTCTGAATGGTGGTGCTGGTGCCATCAGAGACCTGCAGTGAAACATTCGCAGTTCCGGCATCAGATCTGGCAGGAGTTCCTATAAGGACACCATTTCCAGCAGTAGCGGAGAAGGCTAACCAGGCTGGTTTGGTTGGGCAGGTGATGGTAAGTCCCTGACCTTCCTCATCGGTGGCCACTATCACATAGGTATATTGCAGCAATGTGGTGGCAGTTAAGCCTGGTGAGCTGGTGAATACCGGAGGATCATTAACATTGGTGACATTAATGGTGAACGACTGATCAACATTAATGGTACCCTGTGCAACGCGCAAGGTAACATTAAAATTGCCTCCGGTAGCTGGCGTGCCCGAAAGGACGCCGGTGGTGGTGTTAAAATTAAGCCAGGAGGGTAAAACCGGGGCCGATAGGGTTACCGGAGTACCATTGATGGAACGATACAAGAGTGTATAGGTGTAAGCAACGTCTTCTGAGCCGGAAGTAGTTGGCGATGAAGTGATAATAGGGGCAACAGAGCCTTCTGAGCACAAAGGCTGGTGGGCAATTCCTTTGTTATAAAGAGCTGTGACATCACCCTGAAGCAATTCCTTATTCCACACGGCAACTTCATCAAGAAGACCGGAATATGGAATTACATCGTTTGCGGCATAACCGATATTCAGGTCTTCAGTACCCGTAAAGTCATCTCTCCAGAAATCATATTTGACCCAGGAATGATGATTGTCTACCCAGAGATGCATATAGCTGTCATTGGCAGGATCCGGGTAAAAGGCGGCAACCACATGGTGCCAGGTATTGTTGTCGGTTATAGCAACGGCACTGTAAGTACCGTATCCGTAGGGCCATTGTCCCGCATATGAAACTCAACCAGGTCTGTAGTAGGATTCCATTTCACCTCCCATACAGCATTGTTAAAGGCAGCTCCGGCCCAACGGCTGATAAAGGCTTCTTTATGATAATAGTTGGGAGAAACAGCTGCCGGTTGGTCTTAAACCAGAAGGAAATGGAGAACTGCTGGGTATTCTTGAACTCGTACTGGTTTTCGTCCCTGACGTTATAACCCCAGTCCTCATAAACAACAGGGTCAAATTGGACGGCGCTGCCAACCTGGGCGTCCGTGTGATTACAGGTTGCGGTCCGGGAGCGCCTTCCCACAAGGCGGTATAACCGCCTGCAAAATCCTCTATAGATGTTCCGGACTTGGCATCCATCGGCCAGTAGGAGATCACCGCCGGATCACACACAATGGCATCGGTGATGTAAACGTAGAATGACTGATTTATGGATCCCCAGTTGTTTTGTGCCTTAACAACAACCAGTCCGCCAACAGTTAAGCTGGCAGGCGTCCAGTTGATAAGGCCTGTGGATGCATTGATTGTCATACCGGCAGGAGCCGTCAACAGAGAAAAGGTAGGGGAGTTTGGAGTAGCTACCACTTCCACATCATAGCTGTACAGTTCGTTCACAACCGCAATGGAATCCGGAGTGCTAGTAAAAACAATCTGACCATACGCTTGTCCTGCTGATAACAGCAGCATGGCTGCGAAAGTACTTTTTAGAATAGTGAGTAATTTTTTCTTCATAATTATGGAATTATTGGTTTAACAATTGGTGATTTAATTTTTACGGAAAATTTCGATAAAGGTTCATTAAAACAATGAAAAAACATGCTCTAATTTATTTGAAATATTTCATATGTACGTTTCAATTTTTATTAACAATTGTTGATATTTGATGTATAGAGTTATGTTTCAGACAATATGAATAACGTATGATACCAAAATGTATTGTAATGCAAAATTCATTTTGCCTTCATGACTTAACCAGGCTGGTGATAACTCCCGCCAGAGTATTTTTATTGGGAATCAGGGAATATCTTTCCAGGAAGATCCGGTAAGCCATTTCGGTATGATCGGTTTTTTTATCCACAACTTTCAGCAATTCATTCCTGAAATCTACAGCCGTATCTGCAATAATAATCGAATGATCATGTTCAATCCCCTCAGCACCTTTGGAGGTGCTGATCAGCTGGGTTTTAAGCGCCATCGATTCCAGACATTTCAAACGTGTTCCGCTTCCATGAAGCAGAGGGACTATAGAAACGAGCGCTCTGGCGATATATGGCTTCAGGTCATCTGCTGCACCAATTGCGCTGATATTCCTCATGGGATACTTTTCTTTCAATTCCCCATAAACTTTATCTGAACCCATACCGAGGAGCAGGAGCGGTACCTTTTCCCACAGATCATGGTTCCAAACCTCCCTGATAAACCATTCCAAACCTACCGAATTCTGATAGGCAAGGAAATTGGCCGTCATTAGAATGTAGTTTTCCTTATCACCGGAAGCTGATGTATAATCTGATTCAATCAGGAAATTGGGAATAACAGTAATCTTTTCCGGTCTAATAAAGTCGGAATGATAAACTTTATCGTTTTCCGATACTACAATCATGGCATCTGCCTTTTTAAAATAAAATGATTCATGCCACCGGCGCATCTGGTAATCAGCATATCTCCCTAGCTTGCTTTTAAATGTATTTGCGGGACGCTGACGGGTCAGCATAGCCTGGGCATTGTGCGTTCCGTATATCACGGGTATACCTTTACTATGAAGATAGCCGATATAATGACCATAAAAGAAATAATCGATGAAGGCTACATCTATTTTATTCTTTTCAATGATTTCATCGATTAAAGAACATAGTTCCTTGTTGAGAAAAAAGAGACGATAATATGACTTTGCACGGTTGTTGGTTTTGATTTGTTTAAAATCAAACGAATAAAAAGTAATTCCCGGGAAATCCTTCTGCATAAAGGATGCAGCGGGTAACTTGTCCGTAATGGCATGAACGGTAAGGCCCAGTTCCGACACCAATTTCAGTAACCCGTAACTCCTCAGTTTTTCCCCACCATTGGGAGGGAAGGGGGCAATCTCGGTAAGGAATAGCAAATTCATAAAATGGGAATAATCTTTATGGAGTACAAAGCTACTTTTTTTAAGACCAATCTGTTTTATTTGTTCCTTAATATTCTTAAATTATATGTTCGTCTGGTTGGAATATGTTAATTAAAGATCTAGATTTATCTGCTGTTGGAGAACTTGATCCGGTTACCAAATCCAATAGAAACAATAAGATTCATATGAAAAAAGCAGGGAGTTTTTTGGCATTACTGGTGCTTACCATTTCTGGCCTTTGGTCGCAGGAATTCTTGCTGTATGACCATACTTTTACCTGGCATGCAAACGATGATGAATGTGGGGGATACCATTACTGGTATGATTATGGCGATGCTCCCTCTATGAACTGGACCAGCCCTTATGATTACCAGAATGGGTTGTTCTATTTTCGTTTTGAAATCATTGATCAACCTTCCGATGCTCCCTTTCAGCTGAATTTCTGCATTTGGGCAGAGCTTGCTGAAGATTACTCTTTTTGGAGAGAAAGCTGTGCCACGCTGAGTGATGTTCTTTCCGGACCAGGTTCGGTTTCAGCATTTAGCGGGCATGTATCTCCGGCATGGAATGAGGGAATTGACTGGACCGATCTGACAAAGCTCTGGCGGTTCGGTAATCCCATGTGGGTGAACGGTCATAATATGGGTAATGGGCCTTATTGTACCGATCATCCGGAGGAATGGGAAAACTATCAGTTGTATTTTCCGCTTACACTCAGGGTCACTATAATAGCCGTTGCCTAACGGGTATACATTTTCCGGATGGGGCAATTATCCGGGAACTCCTGTACAGCCCACTCCGGATTACCGGATTGATTATGCTATGGAGAGCACCGATAAGGCCATTCCATCAACCGATGAATATTCCTACATACGAGGATATGTCAGAGGCTATCGTAGGAAACGGGCAAAAGCTTACACTTGTCCCAGGCCGGGATGTCTATTTTCGCACCCCGTCAAAGGGCGCCTCCTTTCCCTCAGCCATTCAACATCTTGATGTGCCGTCAAGACCTGCCGCACCATCGTTCTCTATAGATTATACCAATGAAAGAACCGTTGAAGCTGTAGGTACAGCCATATTATATACGCCCAACACAGACTATTCAAATCCCGTCAGCGGAGCGGGTGCAAAGATTGCGCTTACACCGGGCAAGGATCTTTACCTCTGGGTGAAAAGCACGGCAAGTTCTTTCGCTTCCATGGATTATCACCTGGTGGTGCCTGACCGCCCTGCTGCACCATCCTATTCCGTTGATTATTCCAATGAAAACACCAATGAGATAGTTGCTTCTGGTATTGAATACAGTCCATCGCCCGACTTGAGCGGTGCTGTTTCGGGTACCGGAAGTAATGTAGCTGTAGTTCCCGGCAGCGACTATTATTTCCGCGTGAAGCCGACTTCCTCGTCTTTTGCCAGCGGGATCTTCCATCTGCCGGTGGTTGCCAGGCCGGTCATAACAACTGCTGCCGGCGATACCGTTAATAATAACTTTACCATTGCGGTTGATTTTCACAAAGAGGTCACCGGTTTCGCTGCTGCTGATATGGAAATCACCAATGCACGCGCTGACCTGACAGGTGCCTTGACAGCGGATATCAGTCCGTTTACAAACGGGTATGTAACGGTTAGAATTTTAGCAAACGCCGTGACGCCGGGTAACTTTGCCAGCAGTGTGTTTAAAACGTATTATAAGAAACTCGTTTCTGCCATACCTGATGACAAAGGATCCGACGGATACCTAATCCTCTATCCGAGTCCAGTTAAGGATGTATTGCATGTTGAAGTTACCAGGAATCTTAAATTCCCGGTTGATATTATGATATTGAACAGCAGCGGGGCATTGGTAATGCAGAAGACCTTAAATGACCCTGTATCGGATATGGACCTGAATCATGTTTCTCCCGGGCTATATGTTTTGAAGGCCATGGATGCTTCGGGCAAGGTATTCTTGGGTAAGGTAGTGAAGCAATAGATTGGTGTTCCGCCGATCTACCATAATGTCGCCCCTTATGGGGCTTGGGTTTATGTTTCATGGGATGATTCTACCATAATGCCGCCACAATTTGACCAATCCCTTGCAGGATGCCATAGAATTGCATATAAACTACACTACCAGTTATCCCGGGCTAAATAAAAGTACCTATATTTGATACTCCTTCTCGGGCAAAGGATTAACCAAATCGCTGATGACCCTTAATGGGATTGTAGCTTTGCACAGCGTTTTGACACTGGATCATTCAGATATTGACATGAAAGATATACCAGCCGGCATGTACATCCTGAAAGTCATCTATGCCAATGGGAAGGAGGTAACCTGCAAGATTATTAAACTGTAGTTTTGCTGCTTCTTCGAAATTGTCTGAGAAACACCCGAATATTTTGACTGCGGGTGGCCAGATCTGCTTACTTTTTCACGGGTGATTTGACCAGTATACTGCATTCACGGGTGAAACACCTGATAAACTCCATATCCGGGGGAACTCTATTTAAAAATAGTTTTTATATTTAATCCCGCTTCTGAAGCAATAAATTAACATATTTATTTTCTAAACGTATACAGTTTAAAAAACTATGCCAATGAGTTCTTTACTAAGAAAAGTCATAAAGAAATTTCAACGAACATTTAGTTGTGAATACCGCAAGTACAAGGGAATAATATTGCCTCCCATTGAAATGAGACTTATGGGGGAGAAGTTTTACAACGATCAGTTCTACCTGGATTCGTCCCTGCGGGAAGGTGAAAGGTTTGTCAACAAACTCAAGGTAAATGCCGACACGGTTTTGATGGAAATCGGTTGTTCTTCTGGCAGATCGGTAATCGGACTAATTGAAAAAGTAGGCCGGATTAAAAGATATGTGGGTGTTGATGCCAATTTGAGAAATGTCAAATGGTGCAACCAATACATCGCCAGAAAACATGATTTTTGCGAGTTTCACTATATTGATTTGTGGCACATCTTATTCAATCCTAACGGATCACTCAAACTGGATGAAAATTTTAAGCTCGATTTCAAAGAGAATTCTTTTGATATACTCTACTTACAGTCTGTTCTTCCGAACAGCGTAGATTGGGAGATCAGGATATTCGCCCGGGAATATTTCAGGCTTCTCAAGCCGGGCGGAACTTTGTTCCTCACTACTTTTATCGAGGAGAATGTTCCGGAGATGACCGAAAATCCGGTTGGATACATTATGAAATGCACCTATCCCCGTCAGATTGTCCGTTTTGAGAAGAATTTCTTCCTTAAAATGTTTACAGATGCGGGCTTCGTTCTGGATACCTATGAACAGGGTACCGAGGTGGATTTCCAGTCGGCGGTATATTTCAAAAAGCCCCTTTAGGATGTATGATACATTTCATGAAAAAACCGGATCACTCTAAGATCCGGTTTTTTTATTTACAAAGGGATAAAAAAATCTTAGAGAACAATTTTCCTGGCATAAAAGGCTTCGGCGAACATGGTGGCGGATTCCATTCCCCTCAGACGGGGCAGTGCTTTAAAGGTGGCATCGTCGAACCAATGCTTCTCGCGCTGTGATGCAAATGAATCGATGATAATGGAGTTTCTCTTGTTTACATAATCTTCTTCAAGAGGAACAAAGAGATTCGGAATACCCAGGTCGCCATCGTATTTAGGGATTTCATATTCCAGGATCAGGTGGTTTCTCCAGGTATTCCACGTCAGATCACTCACCAGCCGGTGATCCTGGTGCCTGTCATCACGATAATGGGTGAAGATAAGATCAGGCCGGAATTCTATTTTAATGGTCTCGAAAAAGTCTTTCACTTCTGCTGCCAGGAAGGGCAAAAAACCATCCCGGTAAGATTGGATGATGATATCTGCATGATTGACTTTTTCCAGGAACTTTTCAGCGCTGAGGGTTGCTTCGCGTTTTCGTATATCATTGGAAGCAAACACAACCCATTTGACCGAGTTGACAGGGTAAGTGTCAAACAACTTCAGGAGGGTACCTCCTGCACCGATCTCAATATCATCGCAGTGGGCACCCAGGCAAAGTATATTGAGGGGTTTTTTATGGTCGAGCAACAGGCCAAGCATAAAGTTTCAGATTATTGGTGTTTTCCGTTTTCGCGCCATACTTCCCATGGTGCATTTCCTTTGGCATAGGCCTCATCCAGGGTCTGTTTGTCCTTGTATGTGTCCATACTGGCCCAGAACCCTTTGTGTTCCCATGATACAAGCCGGTTTTGCTTGATGAGACGCTGAAAAGGCTGGTTGACAAGTTCATCACCCCATTCCATATAGTCGAAAATGTCACCCCGAAGGATGAAGTAGCCAGTATTGATATAGAGTCCTGAAGAGCCTATGTGGTTGATGCTCTTTACCAGTCCATCTTCCCGGCGCTGCACCACATGGAAGCTCTGTGTGGGTTGATAGGCCATGAAAGCGGCCGTTTTGTCCTGATGTTTCGCGAACCATTCGATCATCGCAGGAAGCTGAAGATCGGTCAAACCATCACTGTAATTGGCCAGGAACATTTCTTCGCCTTTCAGATGTTCTCTGACCGACATGAGCCTCATTCCGATATTGGAGTTAATGCCGGTATCCACAAAAGTGATTCTCCAGTCATTGATGTCGGTGTTCAGCAATTCGATATTCTTCCCGCCCTGGGTATAGACGAAATCATTGGAGATGGTTTCATCGTAGTTGACAAAATAATTTTTGATCATATCCGCCTTATGCCCCAGGCAAAGGATGAAATCCTTGTGTCCGAAATGGGCATAATACTTCATAATGTTCCAGATGATCGGCCGGTAGCCGATGGGCACCATGGGCTTGGGGATCTGATCGGAATACTCCCTGAGGCGCATTCCCAAACCACCGCAAAAAAGAACTACTTTCATGGCATTATCGTTTTACAGGGCAAATATTTCAGGAAACACATCCATCTCATGAAGGGTTTTCGTGATTTCATCTTTATAAATACCGTTCATGATAATAACTGCCTCTGGTTTATAATCTCTCAGAAACTTGGGTTGTACATACTTTTTACCGATACCGGGAATATAGTTATTCTCCATATGCGGGTTGATATCCACAACATATTCAATCAGTTCAAGATCGGCAAAATTGGTGAGGAAACCCACTGATTTTGATCCTCCTCCCCATACCACGGTCTTTTTACCCTTGGCTTTTAATGCCGACAAATTCTTTCTCCAGTCATCAAGCTGTTCCCTGATTTTTATTTTGAAACTGTCCACCCGTTTTTTCTGTTCTTCAATGCTCTCCTCAATGGGGAAGGTTTTTTTGGATACCGTCGTGGTGGGTTTCGCTTCGATCAGCAGATACTGATCATTATAATCAAGATGCAGATCGAGGATTTCATATCCGGTGCTTCTGAACAGGCGGGCCAGCGATCCGGCACTGAAATAGGAACAATGTTCATAATATATATCCCAGAAGGCCTGCACATCCAGTATTCTGGTGATCTGGGGAATTTCGAAGAAGATCACCTTATTGGTCTGGTTGCCCAGTGAATCACGGATCAGCTGGAGGAAAGCCCTGGTGCCATGGATGTGTTCCAGTGTATGACGGCAACAAATAAAATCTGCCGGCAGCTTACCATGATCGGGCTTGTAGAATTCCTTGAAAAAGGTGAGGTTGGGATTGGTCTGCCGGCCATCCTGGTAGGCAGGATCAATGCCAATACCTTTACCTTGGTTCAGCTCGGTGAGCAGATTGATAAAGTCGCCCTTGCCACAGCCGATTTCCATCAGTGTCTTTCCCTGCAGGTTATATTTCCCGATCAGGTTTTCTGAGATCTTCCTGAGATAATTCATAAAAGTAGTGGAAAATCCCTGCTGATCTTCGTAACCCAGGGTAAAATAGTCGATACTGGTATCGAAAAGCCTGTTGAATATAAAGCCGCAGGAATGACAGAAGCCCAGTTCAATATCCTTGCGCGGAACCTGTAGGGCTTCCTCCCGGGATTTAACGGTAACCAGACTGAATATGGGTGCGTTCCTGATCTCGAAAAATCCTTCGATTTGATTATCGCCGCAATTAGGACAATATTGATGTAACATGTCTGGTTTATTTAAGAATATTGAGTGAAAAATCGGGCCATGTCTGGTCCTTTTCTGACATTACCACCGGTTGCAGTGGCATGGTGATGCCAATCTGGGGATCATTCCAGCGTACACCGCGATCCATACCCGGCGCATAAAAATCAGTTGTGAAATAAGTAATTTCAGTATCGTCCGTAAGGGTGATGAATCCCTGGGCAAATCCCCTGGGGGAATACAGGGCCTTATGGTTATCCACTGTAAGTTCTTCACCCACCCAATGCAGGAAAGTCGGGGAATCGGGACGGAGGTCCACGATCATGTCGAAGATGGCCCCCCGTGTGCAACGGATCATTTTGCATTCCTGGTAAGGCGCAATTTGAAAATGCAGTCCACGGAGCGTTCCCTTGAATTTGCTGAAGGAAGTGTTAATCTGGGCAATGGTAGCATCGAGTCCGTGTTCTTCCATTTCCCTTTTGCACCAGGATCTTCCAAAAAAGCCGCGGTCATCTCCAATCTTCTTGATCTCAATGACAAAGGCACCTTTTAGTTTAGTTTCCGTAAATATCATGAGCAGTACCCCTTTAACGTATCCATTCCAGATTGTTATTCAGCAATCCGTTATTCATCAGATGATCCAGTACTTTCAACCGGATGAACAACGATTCGCGGTAGTTGGGATCATTGAATCCCATAGCGACCAGGTTATCCTTTATCTCTTTTACTGTGCTGATCAGATCTTCCTGCGGCTGATGATGCGGAGCCAGTTTTTTGAACAGATCAAAATTGGCCCTGTAGGATCTCTTGTCAGGCGGGGCATCTGGATTAACGGAGATCTTTACACCTGGAATGACAGATTCAATGGCTTCAGCAAGTGCGAGTATCCTGTTATTCCATTGATTGCTACCGGTATTGACTGCCAGGAACTTACCGCCGTTTTCCGCTTTTCTCGATACGCCCCATTCGATGGCACGGGCCATGTCTTTTGTATTGATCATGGGTCGCCAGGGAGAACCGTCGCTCAGAATGGAAATTTCTCTGTTTACCAGGGCGCCGGCAACAAAATCATTCAGCACCAGGTCAAGCCTGAGCCGGTTTGTCCATCCGCAGGCCGTTGCAAATCGGTGGCAGGTGATCGTAAAATCTTTATCAGCCAATGGCTCCAGCTCCGCTTCCGCCATAACTTTTGAGCGCGCATACGCAGTGAGCGGGTTCAGCTTGTCACCTTCCTTGCGTTCCGAATCATCGGCCAGGCCATACATACTGCAGGAAGAAGCATAAACAAACGATTTGACACCGTTGTCCTTTGCCAGTTTCGCCAGGGTAACCGCTGAACGGTAGTTGATATCAAGGGTGATTTCTTCAAATCTGAAGCTCATAGGATCATTGGAAATCGCAGCAAGGTCAACAATCACATCAACACCCTGAAGCAGCCTGACCGGGAATTTGCGGATATCGCCGTAAACCTGGGCATCCAAGCGGACATCCGGACTGAACATGGCATTGGAAAGGCAGTGGGCAAAATAACCGATATCAAAACCAATCAATTCTGCATCCGGATATGTTTTTCTAAGGTGATTGGTAACACTGGGGCCTATATAGCCTAAATTTCCTGCGATAAGTATTTTCATATTGTTTCAGATGTTAATAAGATTATTACATTTCATGGTTACCAGCAGTGCGCTCTTTCGGCATCACGGGTACAAGGTCATTATACTGGATGACGGGGGCAAAGGTTATTTTTTTTTATCAGAATTGCAGCCCTTTTTTTACCAAGGTGTTATTTGGTTACATAAAAAGACGGTGGTATTGGGCAAAACAACTTCTGATCAGCGCTTTGGCAATTCATTCAGGAGATTCAGGGTATGGCAGGCAACAATACCGGCGGTTTCCGTTCGCAGGCGGTTTGGTCCCAGGGTAACTGGAATGAAGCCCTGTGCAACGGCCAGGTCGATTTCTCCCGGGGTAAAATCACCTTCCGGACCTATCATCACCACCACATTGGTGTGTGGTGCTGCTTCTTCGAGAAGCTTTTTCTTTTCATTATCCTCACAATGAGCAATAAAGTGGTTGTAGGACGATCCCTGAAAGCTGCTGATGAACCTGTCGAATTCCACCAATTCGTGAAGCGTTGGCAGGTAAGGGACCATGGCTTGTTTCATGGTAGAAATGATCAGCTTTTGCAACCTGTCGGTTTTAAGAGTGCGGCGCTCCGAACGCTGGCAAATTAAAGGCGTTATCACATCAATGCCAATCTCAACAACTTTTTCGACAAACCACTCGAAACGGTCAATATTTTTGGTTGGGGCAATGGCAAGGTGCAGGGTAAAGCTTCTGGTCCGGTTATGATTAATGGCATTTATGATATCAAGGCCACATTGTTTAACATCCGGTATGGTAATGACGGCGTTATACCAGCCTCCTCTGCCATCGATCAGCTGTACTTTTTCTCCTTTGCCAAGCCTCAATACACGGATACAATGCTTTGATTCCTCAGGCGATAACTGAGCCTTGTTATCAATGATATGAGCACAGTAGAATATATGCATGGCTGGTTATTTACTTCTTTCGATCAGCTTGAAAATGGTACCTCCTTCAAAACCAAGTGCCATTTGTTCAATATACACAGAACTGGCATCAAAACCAAGTGCTTTGGCATCCGACAAGCTGTGCCTGATGAAAAAGAGATAAATGTTGATGATCAGGCGCTCAAGGAATCTAAATTCCATGTCAGAAATATTCAGCCTGTCGATGATGATGAACCGGAAGTCCGTCATGACATTGTGTTTTCGCAGGGAGGGATAACCGCTGAACAGATCAATTTCTCCCTTTTTGGCCATTTCGTTGGTGATGTGTTTGAACATGCTGTGTATTTTGCGCTCCACCTTGAAACCCAGGTAAAAATCAACCCTGGTAAGGATACCTGGTATAAGGTTGGTGATCTTGTACTCCATGGTTCGTGGATCATCGAGAATATCAACATGGATGAGCCAGTAATGATCTGCACGTTTGGGCTGTTTGTTCAGTATCGACAGAATGACTTTGGACTCAATATCGGAGGTCCGGTTGGCCTTGGTGAGATAAACGAGGTTGGACGCAGTCTTGGGAACACTGGTATCGTTGCGCAGGTCTTTTATGGTATCAATATACTGTTCCAGTGGGAGAAACCGGAGAAAGCGGTTGGTAATCCTGCGGCCATGATACCAGGATAGCATGATCAGTGTCAGGATTCCTGCCAGCATTATGGTAAACCAGCCTCCGTGTATGAGTTTAAAGAGATTGGCATATAAAAATGCACCTTCAACGAGGAGGTAAATACTGAAAAATACCACAATAACCGGCAGGGGCGTTCTTTTTATCGACAGGTAAGATACCATCAGGAATGTGGTGATCATCATGGTAATGGTGATTGATAAACCATAGGCTCCTTCCATTTTGTCGGATTCCTTGAAAATAAGTACCACCGCCATACAGGAGATCCATAGAAACCAGTTGATACTGGATATATACATCTGGCCTTTTTGCAGGGTGGGATATTTGATTTTTATCCTTGGCCAGAAATTAAGGGCTATGGCTTCGCTGATGAGCGTATATGAACCGCTGATCAGGGCCTGGCTGGCGATGATAGCGGCAGCAGTGGCCACAAAAACCCCAAAGGGAAGGAACCAGCCCGGCATAATCGTGAAAAAAGGATTTGTGAGTCTGTTTATCTCATTGCCATGACTCAGCAGCCAGGCACCCTGTCCCAGATAATTTAATATAAGCGTCACTTTGACGAAGATCCAGGATACCCTGATATTCTTGATTCCGCAATGTCCCAGGTCGGTATACAATGCCTCGGCGCCTGTGGTGCAAAGAAAAACAGCACCAAGCAACAGGATACTTCCAGGGTACTTCCAGAGGAGGTGAATGGCGTAATAGGGATTGAATGCCTTTAATACTTCGAGTTGCTCATGAATCTCCAGGATGCCCAATGTACCCAGCATCAAAAACCAGAAAAACATGATGGGTCCGAAAAATTTACCGATGTACTCTGTACCAAACTGCTGAACGGCAAAGAGCAACGTTATAATAATGATAACTATGGGTACAACTTGAATGTCAGGATGGATCAGGCGCAATCCCTCGATTGAGGAAACTACAGTAATGGAAGGCGTAATCACCCCGTCGGCCAGCAATGCGCTTCCGCCAATGATGGCAAGTAAATAGACCCATTTTTTACTTTTGCGCAGGAGGGCAAAAAGGGAGAATATCCCGCCTTCCCCTTTGTTGTCTGCCCTGAGGGTTATGATTACATATTTTATGGTTGTCTGTATCGTAAGCGTCCAGATCACACAGGAAAGAATACCTATCACGAGGTCTGTTTCAATGGGGAATCCCTCCCTGATTACCGATTTAATAACATATAAGGGAGAGGTACCGATATCCCCGAATACGATTCCGAGGGTTACAAGCAAACCTGCTGCACTGAATCTGATACCGTGGCTTTTGGCGCTGCCTGTCATGTTGTGATGAAAATGGATCTTAGTGAAATTAAAAAAAATCAGGCAAAGGTGTGGTATTTAGTTAGAATAAACAAGATTTTTTTAAGAAATGCCGAATGCAGCAGGAATTAACCTGCATTCTATATAATTATTGAACTGAATTGTTTTTTTATCAAATTATTTGGTTTACCGGTCAATTTTTTTCGCTGAAGTATTTAGTATTGCCTATATTTAGCCTGTAGTAAGATCCTTAATACGGATCTTTTTGGCATCGATCCGTGAGGAAGTTCACAATAAACAAAATGATACCGAGCCCTTGAAACGATTACTTATTCTGTCCCTGATTGTCTGGTCTGCAATAATTGTTAGCGGGCAGACAAAAAGTGTATTATTTATCGGCAATAGTTACACCTATTATAATTCAATGCCTCAGATTGTAGCCAGTCTGGCAAGTTCAGTTGGGGCAACACTCAACTACCAGTACAATGCACCCGGTGGTTATACCCTTGAACAGCATTCATCAAACAGTACAACCTTGAACTATATCAGATCCGGAGGCTGGAACTACGTTGTTTTACAGGAATTTAGCCAGTATCCCTCGGAATCCCTCAGTACTGTTGAATGGAACGTTTATCCCTATGCGCGTTTCCTGAATTCAGAGATAAAAGCCAACAACCCTGGCGCTAAAACCATGTTTTATATGACCTGGGGCAGAAGGGACGGGGATGCCGATCGGTGTTCCAGACTTCCCGAAGTGTGTACTTACATTGGTATGGATGATCTTACCCGGGAACGGTATATGTTTATGGCACAGGACAACCAGGCTGAGGTAAGTCCGGTTGGCGCTGTCTGGCGTTACATCCGTGAGCATTACCCGTCCATTGAACTTTATGCGTATGATGGCAGTCACCCTTCAGAGGCCGGATCATATGCTGCAGCCTGTTGTTTCTATGCGGCCATTTTCAGAAACGATCCGACCCAGTTAACATACAATTACAACCTCAGTACAAGCGTCGCCAACAATATCAAATATGCCGCCAAAACTGTGGTTTATGACCATTTATCCTCCTGGTTCATCGGAAACTATGATTATTCAGATACAGAAGCACCCACGGCACCTACAGGCCTTTATTCAAGCAACATGACCCAAACGGGCTTCACATTGAATTGGTCTGCCTCAACCGACAATGTCGGGGTTACAGGATACCGTGTATACAGGAACGGAGTATATGAAAAATCTGTATCAGGAACTTCAACATCCATTACCGGTTTAACTGCGGCCACACCGTATACTTTTACAGTCAGGGCTTCTGATGCATCAGGAAACCTATCCGCAGCGAGTTCGGGATTGATCGTTACGATCCCTGATAACCAGGCACCTACGATTCCTGCCGGATTGTCATCAGCAAACCTTACGGAAACAAGCTTCACCCTGTCTTGGTTGGCTTCAACGGACAATGTCGGTGTAAGCGGTTATGAGGTATATGAGAATGGTGTTTTCCTGCGTTCGGTTAGCGGCACAACCACCAACATTACTGGGTTATCAGCCTCCACAACCTATTCCATGACGGTAACTGCAAGAGATGCAGCCGGCAATTATTCCGCACCCAGTATAATTTTTAATGTTACCACACCTGACACCCATGCACCTTCAACTCCGACAGGATTGACGTCCACCCATATCACGCAAACCAGCTTTACACTGACATGGGCTGCCTCGAGTGACAATGTTGGAGTTACCGGATATGATGTATTCCGGAACGGCGCATTTGAAGCATCTGTTACTGGTCCTTCCATAGGGGTATCCGGTTTATCTCCAGGGACCACCTATGCCATGACCGTAAAGGCCAGGGATGCGGCCGACAATCTTTCAACAGCCAGTGCAGCCTTGAATGTTACTACTCTTGACAATGTTGTTCCCGACAATCAGGCACCTTCCGTACCAACCGGACTTGCTTCCGGAAGCATCACGCAAACCAGTTTTCTGCTCACCTGGAATGCTTCCAGTGATAATATTGGAGTAACCGGATATAACGTATACAGAAACGGTACTTTTGTGGAAACAGTTTCTGGGACTTCCGCCAGCATCTCGGGATTATCCTCGGGAACGACCTATGGCATGACTGTTGCTGCTAAAGATGCTGCAGGAAATACTTCTTCTGCCAGCGCAGTCCTGAATGTAACCACCCTGAATGCGGTTGTTCCTGATGACCAGAATCCGTCTGTTCCTTCCGGCCTTAGTGCAGGCAATATCACCCAGACCAGCTTTACCTTGAACTGGACTGCTTCAACGGATAATGTTGGTGTTGTTGCCTATGACATATACCTTGATGGTCTGCTGACCAGTTCTGTATCGGCAACTTCGGCTGAACTTACAGGACTTACCGGTTCCACAACCTATGCAGTTACTGTCAGGGCAAGGGATGCTGCAAACAACGTATCAGGATCATCATCTGTTTTGAACGTGACCACCCAGACGGTTGTTACGCCTGACAGCGAAGCACCATCTGTACCAACCGGACTGGTTGCAAGCAGCATCACAGAAGCAGGCTTTACTTTAACCTGGAATGCCTCCACCGACAACATAGGAGTCGCCGGATATGAGATTCTATCAGGCGGTTCTGTCATCAGGACAGTCGGGTCAACCACCGTGACCCTTTCCAATCTTGATGCTTCCACAACGTATTCCATGGCTGTGCGGGCTAAAGATGCCGCCGGAAACACATCCGTTCCCTGCAGCGCAATTCAGGTAAGGACTTTGGATATTATCGTACCTGACACCCAGGCTCCAACGGTACCCACCGGATTGAACGCTGCAGGTGTTACAGAATCGAGCTTCACGCTTTCCTGGAATGCTTCGGTTGACAATGTTGGTGTTACCGGATACGATGTATATCGGAACGGAGGTTTATTGACTACAGTGTCAGGTACCAGTCTGAACCTTACCGGACTAAGTCCGGGTGCGGGCTACGCCATGACAGTCAGGGCCAAGGATGCAGCAAACAATGTTTCAGGACACAGCAGCACCTTAAATGTTACAACAGCTGATACTCATGCTCCTTCTGCGCCTTCTGGGTTGTACAGGACCAATCTCACTCAATCCAGCTTCACGTTGAATTGGACCGCATCAAACGATAATGTTTCCGTAACTTCTTACGATGTTTACAGGAACGGTACTTTTTACAGGACAGTTACCGGAACTTCTGCCAATATTACCGGTTTATCTGCCTCCACGCTCTATTCGATGTCTGTAAAAGCATTAGATAATGCAGGAAATGTTTCAGCTTCCAGCCCTTTTCTGGACGTTACTACACCGGATACTCAGGCTCCTTCAGCTCCAACAGGACTTACAGCAAGCAATCTCTCCCAATCGAGCTTCACGCTGAGCTGGACAGCTTCTGCAGATAATGTCGGTGTCATCAGTTATGACATTTATAAAAATGGTGTTTTCCTGGTAACCGTTACCGGCACTACTGTGGGCGTTACCGGTTTGGCTCCTTATACCACCTATGCCATGACCGTGAGAGCAAAAGATGCAGCTGATAATGTATCCGGCGCCAGTGCTGTTTTGAACGTTACCACCCTGGATATTACACCTCCCTCTGTACCCGCCAACCTGGCAGCAAGCAATCTGACGCAATCTGGTTTCAGGCTCACCTGGTCAGCATCTACTGATAATGTGGGCGTGACCGGTTATTTTGTATATCAGGATGGGATACAAGTGGCCCTGGTTGCATCGAATGCAGCCACTATCAGCGGCTTAAACGCTTCCACCAGGTACGTAATGACTGTTAAGGCCCGCGATGCTGCAGGCAATACTTCCGGCACCAGTTCCTCTCTTGCAGTTACCACACCTGATACACAGGCTCCGTCTGTTCCGGCTGGCTTGAATTCCAGTAATCTAACCCAAACCAGCTTTACTCTAACCTGGAATCCTTCCACTGATAATGTGGCGGTTACCGGTTATAACGTATACAAGGACGGAGTCCTTTATACATCTGTTTCCGGAACAGCTGCGGGTATAACGGGATTGCTGGTTGCCCACACTTATGCCATGACCGTGAAGGCCAAAGACCTGGCCGGAAATATTTCCAATGCCAGTGTTGTTTTGAATGTTACCACACCTGATACTGAAAGCCCGACCGCTCCTTCAGGTCTGAAATCCTCCAATCTTACACAATCAGGCTTTACCTTGACCTGGCAGGCTTCCGTTGATAATGTAGGCGTTATTGGTTACAATATCTATTTAAGTGGTACGCTTGTTAAATCGGTGACGGGTACCACGGCAAATCTGACCAATCTCGATGCATCCACCACATACGCCATTACTGTCAGGGCAAAGGATGCCGCAGGCAACCTCTCGGATCCTACAGATGTGTTGAGTATAACTACTCCAGACACTGAACCCCCTACCGTTCCCTCTAACCTGCATTATACCAATCTGAAACAGTCGGGATTCACATTAATCTGGACCGCATCAACCGATAATGTTGGTGTTGTTGAATATGAAGTGTTCCAGAACGGAATTCTTACAGCTAAAGTCAATGGAATCAGCACGGAGATAACCGGACTGCAGGCATCTAAAACATACGCCATGAGTGTCAGGGCTAAAGATGCTGCGGGAAATTACTCCCAGTTCAGCACTGTTCTGAACATTACTACACCGGATACCGAGGCACCAAGTATTCCTGTTATTGTATCCGCAGATGAAGTAAGTGAAACGGGATTTGTATTGAAATGGATGACTTCTACGGATAATGTTGGTGTTATTGGTTACGAAGTATACAAAAACGGCGTTTTTGTTGCATTGTTTCCAGACACCACTGCAGAAATTTCTGATTTAAGTGCCTATAAACGGTATACCATGACTGTAAGAGCCAAGGATGCTGCAGGAAATAGGTCTCCTGTAAGCGAGACCCTGATGGTTCAGACCCGCGACCTCCATGCTCCCACTACACCTGAAAATGTTACCGCTTCTCATCTGACCGACACTAGTTTTGTTCTGTACTGGTCACCTGCCGGAGATAATGTAGGTATTGCAGCGTATGAGATTTATTGGAACGGTATTTTGGCCATGACCTCAACAGATACCATGGTGAACCTTAATGACCTCCGGGCAGCAACAACCTATCGCATGACCATAGTGGCTGTTGATTCAGCAGGCAATGTTTCGGATCCCAGCGACGCTTTATTGGTGACGACACCGGATACAAGATCCCCAAGCAGACCCGAGGGCCTGGTTTCACAGGATATCAAGGGCAGCAGTTTCCAGCTGAAATGGAATGCCTCGAGGGATAATGTTGGGGTTGTGCGCTATGATGTTTATCAGAATGATTCGCTGATGGGTCATGTTGTTGATACCCTGGCCCAGATAGAAGGACTTGCCTTTAATACTGTTTACCAGATGAAAGTGACTGCCGTTGATGCAGCCGGGAATGTTTCTGATTACAGCAATACCCTGGAAGTTACCACGGATTTCCCTGGTGATCCCGGCACCATTACGGTATTCCCTAATCCCGTCAAGGACAATATCTTCTATGTTGACCTGGGTAGGGCATACGACAAGGAAACTGTTGTTGAATTGATTGACCAAGGTGGGAAAATTCACTACAGGACTGTTGTTGATGGTTCCTTAAGGCTGATCCAGGTTTATGGCTTTCATCTGCCAACCGGGAATTATTTTGTCCGGGTCTTTTGCAATGGAAATGTATACACGCAGAAAATTTTAATAGATAACCATTAGAATGGTTGTGCGTTAATCTCTTCTAAATAAAAATTCTCCCCGGCTTCATTTAAATAAATAACAATCCGTATATTTGCACCCATATAACAAAATCATCGGATCATTAAATCATTAAATCCTTAAATAATTATGTGTACAAACAATATTCTTGGAAAGATCAGTTCTCTGACAATTATTGTTTTAGCGGTGTTTTTCCTTTCCTCCTGCAAGGGTGGAATGAAGTCTTCTGAACAGGATCAGCTTGCAGCTGACAGCCTGAGCAAAGAATTGCTTGCCTCTGATATTAAGGAGGTGTTGTATCCGCTTCCGGCTCCCTTTGAATTGACAAAAATGCTCAGCGATATCGGGGCAACCTATACTGCAAAAAATCTCAATCCGGCTAACAAAGCTGTAAATTATACGACCGAGCAAAGCAAGGCGGTTAACCTGGGTATTTATGGCGCTGATCTGGCTTATGCATCCACCTATCAGCAACAGCAGGATATTCAGACTTACCTGAATGCCATTAAAACCCTCGCTGATCAGCTTGGGGTTACCTATGATTTCACCAAATTACTTTCGGATGAATACAAGCAGAAATTCGAAAACAAGGATTCTCTGACCGTCATCATTACCAACACCATTTATGATACTTACCAGTATCTTGATCAGAAAAGTGATCCTCAACTGGCCGTCAATATGGTCACCGGCATGTGGGTGGAACTGATGTACATTGCCACCAATATTTCCGAGAAATCCTACAATTATACCGGCATGGTAGATATCATCAGCAATCAGAAATCTTCCTACGAGAAGGTAATGAGTCTGTTGGCAGCCCATAGTACCAATCCTGATATCAAAGGGCTGGAAACAAAACTGCAGGTGCTGAAACCTGTATATGACAAGATCGATACGGGATTGTCCGAAACGGATTATACCCTGATACTGACGACCATTAAAGCGGTCAGGAATTCACTGGTCTAATAGCAACCTGGTAAAAATATCCTTTACAGCCCTCTGCTATTTGCAAGGGCTGTTTTTGCATAGTCTCATGTTATGAATGAATCGATTTTACGGGCGTTGATGCGGCTGTTTGCTATTGTTTCCGATATCAATAAGGAGGGACAATCGGAGAACAAACGGAGCATCGTTATGGACTATCTCGACAGGCAATACAGTTATGAGATAGTGCATAAGTATATCGCTTTTTTTGACCAGCAGGTTAAGTATTTTCATCAGATCAGCAATGATCCTGTTATTTTTGATCCGGCTGTCAGAAAAATCAACGCTGAAAACAGGATTATCGAATTGTGCAGCCAGATCAACGAGGAACTGGAGCATGAGCAGAAAATTATTGTGCTGATCTACCTGCTCGATTTTATTCACAGTGGTGATCGGCATACCCGTACCGAATTAAGTCTGGTAAGAACAGCAGCAGCTTATTTAAAAATCAGCGATGACGAATTCAGGGATGCCAAATCCTTTACTTTCGAGGAGATTAACAGTATTGTTCATAAGGACTGGTTGCTTTTCATCCGGCACAGGAATGCCGCTTCTTCCCCTGATATAAAACAGCTCACCATTGATAAACTGGATGGCCAGATTATGGTGTTGCACATCCCCAGTGCTGAAACCTATGTGTTCCGATACTTTGGTAACATGCAGCTACTGATGAACGGACACCGGATCAATCCGGGCCGGTCCTACATCTGGTCACTGGGCTCCGTTATCAGGAACCCGAAGATCGGTTCCATCTATTTCAGCTGGATCCGGGGACGATTCATTCAGGCAACCGCAGAGGTGAAATTTATTTTCACGGCCGAAGACATCCAGTTTAACTATTTCAACAGCAAAAACGGCGTCAAAAGGTTCAGCCTTACGGAAGAATCGGGCCGGCTGTTGGGCATCATCGGCGGAAGCGGATCAGGAAAGTCGACCCTGTTGAATGTACTGAACGGCAACCTGAAACCCAGGAAAGGTTCTGTCAAGATCAACGGATGGGATATACATATACACAAGGAGATGCTTAAGGGTGTCATTGGGTTTGTTCCTCAGGACGACTTGCTGATCAAGGAGCTTACGGTATATGAGAACCTTTACTACAATGCCAGGTTATGCTTTGACGGATACAGCCACGAGCAGATTGCTGCGGTGGTGGAGGATGCACTTATCGATTTTGACCTGGTGGAAGCCCGCGACCTCAATGTGGGGGATGCTTTCACAACTTTCTTGAGTGGTGGCCAGCGCAAGCGCCTGAATATTGCCCTTGAGCTGATACGCGAACCTTCCATCCTTTTTGTGGATGAACCTACCTCGGGCTTATCTTCGGCAGATTCGGAAAAAGTTATAACACTCCTTAAAAGGCAAACCCTGAAAGGCAAGCTGATCATTGCCAATATACACCAGCCATCATCCGACGTTTTCAGGATGATTGACAAGCTTCTGGTGATGGACCAGGGTGGACGGGTAGTGTATTACGGGCATCCGATCGGTGCAATAACTTATTTCAAGCAGGAAGCTCATTATGCCGATGCGGAAGAAACCGAGTGCCTGAGCTGCGGCAACATCAATTCCGATGATATCCTGCGGATCATTGAATCACGCGAGGTAGATGCCAACGGTCGTCTTAGCCGCAAGCGCAAAACATCACCCGAGGAATGGTATCAGCGATTCCTGGAAAAGATCGACGTCAATACCAGGCTCATTGTGCGGGAGCATGACGCTACCATCCCGAAGAATAATTTCAGAATTCCGGATCACTTCAATCAGTTCAGGATCTTCCTGCAACGGGATCTCCTGGCCAAATACTATAACAAACAGTATCTGATCCTTCTGGCTCTGGAGGCTCCGATCCTGGCATTCACACTGGCTTTCTTCTCCAAGAACTTCACCTATGTAAACGGGTTGCCCCGGTATATTTTTAGTGAAAATTCCGTCCTTCCCGCATTTCTTTTTATGGCGGTTATTGTGGCTTTATTTTTGGGGCTGGTGATTAGCGCCGAGGAAATCTTTAAGGATCGTAAAATACTTAAGCGAGAAAAATTTCTGAATCTGAGCCGTTCCAGCTACCTGTTTTCAAAAATATGCATCTTATTTTCGATCTCGGCCATCCAAACCTTCATATTCGTTCTCATAGGCGATTCCATCCTGGGGATTCAGGGGATGTTGTTCCGCTACTGGGTGATACTTTTTACGGCGTCGTGCTGGGCCAATATGGTGGGATTAAACATATCCTCCGGTTTCAATTCTGTGGTTACCATTTATATACTGGTCCCGCTGATCCTGGTACCGCAGTTGTTGTTCAGCGGTGTGGTGGTGGATTTCAGCAAAATGCACAACAAAATATCCAATGATAAGGCTGTTCCACTGGTCGGCGACCTCATGACCTCGCGCTGGGCCTACGAAGCACTGGCGGTGAGTCAGTTTAAAGACAATGCTTATCAGAAGCAATTCTACGAACCGGAAAGCAGGGCTAAAAATGCCGGTTATTACAGATCCTATGCCATTCCGGGACTCATTGAAATTGCAAGTGATACCCGCGATCTGCATGATTACAATACCGATACCTTCCGGTATGCCAACAACCTCAGGGTACTGGCCTCTGAAATCGGTATCATTTGCAGGGATATCGGGCTGGAATCACCCTCCTTTATTGATAGCCTTACGCCGGAACGTTATGTCCCTTCGGTCAACACATCCATAAACGCATTACTGGATAAAGCTACCATGGTTTACCGCAACCGTTACAACAGGGCAGTAAATGACCGCGATCAGCTTTACGACAGTCTGGTTGCCAGGCTCGGAGGCAAAGAAAATTTCCTGGTCTTCAAGCAGCGATATTATAACAAGCAGCTGGCCGTGGTTGTAACCAATGAGAAGGAAATCATGCAGTATACCGTTCACGATGGTGAAATGATCCCCATTAAGGATCCCATTTACCGGAATCCCAGGGAGAATAGCTGGAGGGCACATTTTTACGCACCTGCCAAGTTTATCCTCGGGCAGAAGATGGATACCTTCTGGTTTAACCTGGTGCTGATCTGGATTTTCAGTGGCATGCTGCTGGCCCTGCTTTATTACGATGTGATCCGTAAAGGATTGCTCTACCTGGAAACCCAGCGACTGAACCGGTTGAATAAAATGCGTATCAATCGTTTGATTAAAATTGCGGAGCAGAACAGGCCCGTTCAGAAGAAATAAGGTGTTGAAAGAATACAAGTAATCGGTGTTTGTATTCGGAATTCGGTGTTCGGTGTTACAAGTTCTTAGAGGTTTTCCAGTATAAAGTCCGTCATCATCGTGTACAGGTGAAATCTTGTATTTCCGCCATAAATGCCATGGTTTTTATCTGGGTATAAAAAAAGCTGAAACTGTTTGTTTTGCTGTACCAGTTTTTCCGTCATCGCAATTGTATTTTGAACATGTACATTATCATCGGCTGTTCCGTGTACCAGCAGGAGTTTACCTTTGAGTTCACCCGCGTGTGTAATGGGTGAATTGTCGTCATAGCCGTTCGGATTTTCTCGAGGATTGCCCATGAAACGCTCGGTATAAATGGTATCGTAGAATCGCCAGTTGGTTACCGGGGCCACTGCTATGCCCATCCTGAAAACATCTGCGCCTCTGGTAAGACACAGTAAAGTCATATAACCGCCGTAACTCCAACCCCAGATTCCGATCCTGTTATCATCAATCCATGCCTTCCCGCCAAGGAACATGGCGGCGTGAACCTGATCTTCTGTTTCAAGTTTTCCAAGCTGCCGGTAGGTGCTCTTTCTGAAGGCTTCTCCCCGTCCGTTAGTACCACGGTTATCGATGCATGCAACAACAATGCCCTGTTGCGCGAGTAATTGCTGCCAGGCGAGTCCGTTATCCCAGGAATCGGTTACATCCTGGGATTCAGGTCCCCCGTATACACTGATGAACAAAGGATACTTCCTGGTGGAATCGAAATCTGCCGGTTTTATGAGGTATGCGTTTAACTCCAGGTTGGCTGATAGTGGGATTTTTATAAATTCTTTTTTAGTGAAACCGAATGCTTTAAGCTCTTGCCGCAAGCCGGAATTGTCTTCCAGTACCCTTACCTGGGAGCCGTCGTTGAGGTGAAGGGTGTATCGGGGAGGTGTGTTGGCATCAGACCAGGTATTGATATAATACCTGAAATTGTTGCTGAACAGAGCCGTGTTGGTTCCTGGCACCTGCGAAAGCTTACTCAGACGTGATCCATCGAGCTTTACCGAATAAAGGTCCTGCTGCAATGTGGATGCCTGATTGGATAAAAAGTACATCGTATTGTTCCTGTCATTTATACCCAGGAATCCTGTAACTTCCCAGCTACCCTGAGTAACCGGATTAACCAGGTTGCCTTTCATGTCGTAACGGTAGTAATGAAAAAAACCTGAGCGTTCACTAAGGACCAGAAAGTAATGCTGATCGGCAGTAAAATAAATATAATCATCACTGATTTCGGAAATGAAACAGGAATTCTCTTCGCTGAACAGGATTGTTGCTTTTCCGGAAACGGCATCGGCAAGGGTCACCATAACTTTGTTTTGAAGGCGATTGAGCCGGATGATGCAGAGTATCCCCGGTGTGGCTGACCATTTGATCCTGGGGATATATTGATCGGTCTCCTTCCCGGTTTCCATTGTAATGGTTTGACTTGTAACAACATCATACACATGGATGCTCACTGTGGAATTCGCTTCACCGGCTTTGGGATATTTGAAACGTGTGGTGGAGGGATATAAACCATTGAAAACCGTCATATCGAATTCCCGAACCTGAGATTCATCAAACCTGTAAAAGGCGATCTTGCGGCTGTCGGCCGCCCAGTAAAATGCCTTGGAGAATCCGAATTCCTCCTCATACACCCAATCCGGTGCGCCGTTGATGATATTGTTCACTTTTCCGTCGGTGGTGATCTGTATCACAACATTGGTCTGCAAATCTTTATAGAATAGGTTGTTGTCCCTCACAAATGCCACTTTGCTGCAATCCGGTGAAAACGTGGCCAGTTGCTGCTTGCCAGAATCAGCCAGGGGCTGGATGGTTTTTGATAACCTGTCATAAATCCAGTACCTGGCTTCGAAGGAATGCCTGTAAATGGAAGTCTTGTCAGTTGTCAGCAGAATTTTCTTTTCGTCCTTGGAGAATTCATAATCATCGATCGATTGAAATTCCCGGCCCGGAAGCGAAGCGGTACTGAAAACAATGTTGCGGTCGAGGCCGGTTTTATAATCCGTCATCATAATGATACTGCCTGATTCCAGGACAGTGTAGTGTTCACCGTCGGCCATGGAACGGATCCCTTCAACCTGACGCGGATAAAAATGATATTCCTTAAAGATCTTACTGACAGATAAAGGTTTATACTCCTGTGCATCAATCAGGATGACTGATATAAACAGGGAAAGGATGATGCAGGAAGTTGAATTGCGAATTGACATAGATGTTGAATTTTAATACATATACCGGTTAAAAAGCCTGGATGAATTTGCCTTGCAGAAATTCGGCAGAAAAATAGCCGTTTTTTTTTATCTTTGCACCTCGTTTACAATAAATCAGAAATGATCAAGATCACATTCCCCGATAATTCGATACGCGAGTTCAATCCCGGAGTTACCGGGTTGGATATAGCTAAAAGCCTCAGCAACAGTTTGGCCCGTGAAGTGGTTGCTGTTAGTGTGAACAGTGAAATCTGGGATTCCACACGCCCCATTGAAGCAGACGCCACGCTGGTATTGCATAAATTTGACACTCCTGAGGGGAAGCATGCTTTTTGGCATTCTTCGGCCCACTTGATGGCCGAAGCGCTTGAAGCCTTGTATCCGGGCATTAAATTTGGCATTGGGCCCGCAATTGAAAATGGGTTTTACTATGACGTTGATCCCGGTGACGGTGTGGTCATCACAGAAGCTGACCTGCCACGGATTGAAGAAAAAATGTACGAATTGGCCCAAAGAAACAATATATACAAAAGGGAAGAGATAGGAAAGCAGGAAGTGCTTGACCTTTTTGGCCAAAAGGGTGATGAATACAAACTCGAGCTGATCCGGGAACTGGTGGATGGTACCATAACCCTATACAGGCATGGGAACTTCACGGACCTTTGCCGTGGCCCGCATCTTCCCGATACCAGTCCTATTAAGGCCATTAAGCTCCTGAGTGTTGCCGGTGCCTATTGGCGCGGAGACGAGAAGCGGAAACAGCTGACCCGGATTTATGGGATTTCTTTCCCCAAAAGGCAAATGCTTGATGATTACCTGGTCATGCTTGAACAGGCCAAAGCCAGGGATCATCGAAAGTTGGGCAGGGAACTGGAGTTGTTCGTTTTTTCCCAGAAAGTCGGACAGGGTTTGCCGCTGTGGCTTCCCAAAGGGGCACAGCTGCGGGAGCGGCTGGAGAATTTTCTGAAAAAGATACAGGCCAAGTACGGGTATTTACCCGTAATTACACCGCATATCGGGGGGAAAGAACTGTACATTACGTCGGGCCATTATGAAAAATACGGGAAGGATTCCTTTCAGCCCATCCATACACCGGAAGAGGGTGAGGAGTTTCTGCTGAAACCTATGAATTGCCCGCATCATTGTGAAATATATAAAAGCAAGCCCCGGTCATACAAGGATCTGCCTGTAAGATACGCTGAATTTGGAACGGTTTATCGCTATGAACAGAGCGGTGAACTTCACGGATTGACCCGCGTAAGAGGATTCACCCAGGATGACGCGCACCTGTTCTGTCGTCCCGACCAGATCAAAGAGGAATTTATCAAGGTAATCGATATTATTTATACGGTTTTTAAGGCTTTTGATTTTCACGACTTTGTTGCCCAGGTTTCCCTCCGCGATCCTGAAAACCGGGAGAAGTACATCGGATCGGACGAAAACTGGGAAAAGGCCGAACAGGCCATTATCGAGGCTACTCAGGAAAAAAACATGCAAACCACCATTGTGAAAGGGGAGGCAGCTTTCTACGGGCCCAAACTCGATTTCATGGTAAAAGACGCTCTGGGTCGTAAATGGCAATTGGGAACCATTCAGGTTGATTATAACCTTCCGGAACGGTTTGAACTGGAGTACACCGGCAGCGATGATCAAAAACATCGTCCTGTGATGATCCACCGGGCTCCCTTTGGTTCCATGGAAAGATTTGTGGCAGTATTGATCGAACATACTGCTGGTAAATTCCCGCTTTGGCTTACGCCCGATCAGGTTATCGTGCTGCCCATCAGCGAAAAATACCATGATTATGCCGAAAAAGTTTTAAAATTCCTAAATAATTACGATATTCGCACCCTGATTGACACCAGGAACGAAAAGATAGGTAAGAAGATCAGAGACAGCGAGTTAAAGAGGATTCCTTTCCTGCTAATTGTAGGTGAAAAAGAAGAATCGGAAGGTACGGTGGCCGTCAGACGACAGGGAGAAGGGGATAAGGGAGCGATGAAACTGGAGGATTTCAGGGATTTTGTAACAAATGAGGTCAGAAAACAGTTAGAACATTTAGATAGTTGATAGTTGTTTGTTGTTTGTTGTTAGGAAAACCAACAACAAACAACGAACAACGAACAACAAACAACGAACAACAAACAACAAACAACTAAAAGAAGGAGGGCCGAAGTATAGCAACACCAATTTTCAGAAGGGACATCCGAAGGGAAGAAATACCGCAATTCGCTGTTAATTATGAAATTAAGGCGCCTGTTGTCAGAGTGGTAGGGGAAAACCTTGAAACTCCAGGTATTTTTCCCATTAAAGAAGCTATCAGGATGGCGGAAGAACTGGAACTCGACCTGGTAGAAATTTCTCCCAATGCGAGTCCCCCCGTTTGTAAGATCATCAACTACCAGAAATTCCTTTATCAGCAAAAGCGGAAGCAGAAAGAGCTTAAAGCCAAAACGGCAAGGATTGTTGTAAAGGAAATCCGTTTTGGACCATATACAGATGATCACGACTACAACTTTAAAATGAAGCACGCCCAGAAATTTCTGCAGGATGGTGCCAAAGTTAAAGCGTATGTCTTTTTTAAAGGAAGATCGATTGTGTACAATGAAGATGGCGAGGCCTTGTTGCAGCGATTTGCCAATGATCTTGCCGATCTCGGAAAAGTTGAACAAGCACCAAAACTCGAAGGCAAAAGGATGATCATGCTGATCAATCCCCTTCCCAAGAAAGTTAAGTAATAACCAAATATATAGTTGTATAATGCCAAAAATGAAATCTAATTCCGGTGCCAAAAAAAGATACGCTCTTACCGGAACAGGGAAGATCAAACGTAAACATGCTTACAAGAGTCACATTCTGACCAAGAAATCGACCAAGCGGAAAAGAAACCTTGGATATTCCACTCTGGTTGCTTCAACCGATGAGAAGAATGCCAGGCTCCTTTTAGCAGGAAATTAAGTCGTTCGTTTACGATCATTTAAAAGTAGTATTAACCGAGTGAATTAGCCAACAAGATTCCTGAGACAACGGAACGCTAACCATTCAAAATTCAGTGAATTATGCCAAGATCAGTAAATGCAGTAGCATCAAGACAAAGAAGAAAGAAGATCCTTAAGCAAACCAAAGGAAATTTCCTTTCCAGGGCTAATGTTTGGACAGTAGCCAAAAACACCTGGGAAAAAGGACTGGGGTATGCTTATGCCGATCGCAGGGCAAAAAAAAGGAATTTCAGGGCATTGTGGATTGCCCGTATTAATGCCGGTGTAAGACAGCATGGAATGTCCTATTCCGAGTTCATCGGCAAACTCAATGAAAAGGGCATCGCCCTCAACCGTAAAGCGTTGGCCGATCTGGCCATGCAAAATCCCGAGGCTTTTGAAGCCGTTGTGAATTCGGTCAAGTAATCATAATAAATTTGATCAATAGATTATAAGACGCATGCAGATGCGTCTTTTTTTTTATTTATGTTTGCTTGACGATCTTTACTGTAAATTATGATCTAATTCTTTCAACCATGAAAATAGCACTCCTCGGTTACGGTAAGATGGGCAAGGAAATTGAAAAAGCAGCCCTTGAAAGAAACCACCAGGTGACCCTGGTTATAGATGCTTTCAATCAACAGGATTTTACAGTCGAAAAGTTGCGGATGGCCGATGTGGCTTTAGATTTTTCAACTCCCGAATCAGCGTTTCAGAACATCCTGAGGTGCTTTGAGGCCGGCATTCCTTTGGTTTGCGGTACAACCGGCTGGCTTGATAAGTTCAATGAAGTGAAAACCCGCTGCGAACAGCAGCACCAGACTTTCTTTTATGCATCCAATTTCAGCATGGGTGTGAATATCTTCTTTGCCGTAAACAGGTTCCTGGCCAGGATCATGGACACCATCGGCGGTTATGAGGTGGGAATCAAAGAGATTCATCACATTCACAAGCTTGATGCTCCGAGTGGCACAGCCATCAGTCTGGCCAACGACCTGATTTCCTGTGTTTCCGGGAAAAAGACATGGGAACTGAACCAGGCAACGGATAATTCCACAGTAAGTGTAGTTTCTGAACGCCGCGGGGAGGTGCCCGGAACTCATATCATAACCTGGGATTCAGCAGTTGACAGGATCGAGATCATGCATGAGGCCAAGAGCAGGAAGGGCTTGGCTCTCGGTGCCGTGCTTGCGGCGGAATTCATACGGGATAAAAAAGGACTTTATAGTATGCAGGATATGATTGGATTTTTGGGGGATTAGGGTGATTAAGTGATTAAGTGATTAAGTGATTAAGTGATTAAGTGATTAAGTGATTAAGTGATTCGTTAAAAAGTCTTAAAAACCGGGTTTTGCCTCCTCACTTCTCCGGACCATCGGCTCATAACTAAAAAAAAATACTACATTTAGCGGCTAAACACACATAACAATGAAAGCAGATCGCAAAGAATGGATATGGTTTGTCATCGTATCGGTCATTTACATCCTGTGGGTAATCTGGTTGAAGAATTTCTGGTTTCTCTTGGGGCTCGGTGTAATCTTTGACTTGTATATTACCCAAAAGGTCAACTGGACCTTTTGGAAGAAACGCAGCGGTGAAAACAGTAAATTCATTGAATGGCTGGATGCATTGATCTTTGCCGTGGTTGCTGTTACCATAATCAATATTTTCCTGTTCCAGAATTACAAGATACCCACAGGATCTATGGAGAAGACCCTGCTGATCGGTGATCATCTTTATGTGAGCAAGGTAGCCTACGGCCCGCGGATTCCCAATACACCAATAGCGTTTCCTTTTACACAGCATACCCTGCCGCTTACCCAGGGTGTAAAATCCTATGTGGAATGGATAAAACTGCCGTATAAAAGACTGGCAGGATTCGGCACCGTTAAAAGAGATGACGCAGTGGTCTTCAATTTCCCTGCTGGAGATACGGTGGTGCTGGCGCATCAAAACGTAAGTTATTACTCCATAGTGCGGGATTCTGCCGAAATGCGAAAAATCAGGGATATGTACCTGGGGCGCCCTGCGCGATCCAATAATGAATACTATAACCTGGCCCGTACCGCAGTCTGGAATAATTTTGATATTGTGGTCAGGCCGGTGGACAAGCGTGATAACTATATCAAACGTTGTGTAGGCATTCCCGGTGACACCCTCCAGATCGTCAACAAACGGGTGATCGTTAATGGCAAGCCCCAGAATGAATATCCCGGTATTCAGCACAGTTATTACATTTATCTGAAGGATGGGCAAAACATTTCAGATAAGGTCTTCGAACGGATGGAAATATATGATATTCAGCGCGCAGCCAATGTTATCCTGGCTTTTCTCACCCAGGAGGAGGTAGAAAAGATCAGGACATTTAAAAGCGTTCAGCAGATTGTGGGGAATGAATATTTTGACACCTATTCCAGGGACTACTTTCCCTATGATACGGCTTACAAGTGGACCATTAACAATTTCGGCCCCCTGTACATTCCCAGCAAAGGGGCAACCATCAAGATCGATGCCAAAAACCTTTGCTTGTATGAGCGTGTGATTTCCTATTACGAACAGAATGATCTGCAGGTGAAGGACGGGCAGGTTTTAATAAACGGGAAGCCGGCTTCAACCTATACTTTTAAAATGAATTATTACTGGATGATGGGAGATAACCGGCACAGCAGTCTGGATTCCCGCTTCTGGGGATTCGTTCCCGAGGATCATATCGTAGGTAAACCAAAATTTATCTGGCTGTCGCTCGACCGAAACAAGAAATTCATCAGCAAGATCAGATGGGAGCGAATGTTTAAAGGAGTATAGTAGGGACGAGGGACAAGGGACGAGGGACAAGTAACTTTCGAATTCCGTTCAGAAAAAAAACCTGACATGAAAATGTCAGGTTTTTTACTTGTCCCTCGTCCCTTGTCCCTTGTCCCTAATACTATTCTCCAATTATCTCAAACGGGATCTCAACATGTACTTCCTTATGCAGCCTGATACGGGCGTGGAAAGTACCTACTTCCTTTATGAGGTCTTCCTTGAAAGTAATATTTTTCCTGTCGACGGTATAGCCTTTTTCTTCCAGTGCTTCAGCAATCTGAATAGCATTAACGGAACCAAAGATTTTACCCTTGGTGCTGGTTTTGGCACCGATGGAGAGGGTCACACCTTTCAACTGATCGGCAAGCAGCTGAGCTTCCTGTTTGATCTTCTCCTCTTTGTGCGCCCTTTGCTTCAATATTTCATTATGGGCTTTCAGGGTAGATCCGGTGGCAGTAACTGCGAGTCCTTGCGGAATCAGGTAATTCAATGCATATCCGTTTTTTACGGTAACAATATCATCTTTGTATCCGAGATTCGGAACATCATGCTTCAAAATAATTTCCATGATCAATCAGTTTTACTATTTCAACAAATCCGTTACATAAGGCAGTAAGGCGAGATGCCGGGCTCTTTTCACCGCGGTGGCCACCTTACGCTGATACTTCAGGGAGGTACCGGTAACCCGGCGGGGCAGAATCTTGCCCTGTTCATTCAGAAACTTCTTCAAGAATTCGGGATCTTTGTAGTCCACATACTTGATCTTGTTCTTTTTAAATCGGCAATATTTTTTCTTTTTAACCTCAACTGCAGGAGGTGTAAGATACCGTATTTCTGATTGACCTGATGGTGTCATGGTTGCCATAGCTTATTCCTCCGTTACTTTTGCTGCTGATTCTTTCTTGTTTCTTCTCTTTTCGGCATACTCGATGGAGTATTTGTCCAGCCTGGTAGTAAGAAAACGGATCACTCTTTCATCACGTTTATACTCGACTTCCAGGGTTTTTACCAGTTCACCCGGAGCCCTGAACTCGATCATATTGAAAAAGCCGGTGGATTTTTTCTGGATGGGATAGGCCAGCTTACGCAATCCCCAATTCTCCTCATTGATGATCTCACCACCCTTTGAGGCGATCACACCATGGATTTTTTCAACCGCTTCCTTCATCTGGGCCTCAGACAAAACGGGAGTTATAATGAAAACGGTTTCATAATGGTTTAACATAGTAAAGAATAAAATTTAGTTATTAAAAATCAGGACGCAAAGGTAAGAAGATTTTTTATATAGTGAAATCCGGCAGCATTATTTTCACAGTCGCGTTTTCCTTTATAGCGTAACAGAATCACCCAGTTCCGGTATTACAACATTTTTAAATCCTTTTTCTTTCAGTTTTTCACTGAAAAACTGCTGCGAATCAAATGCTCCGTGCACCAGGATCAGCTGTTTCACCTGCTCTTTGTTCTGACATTCCAGGAATTGGAGCATCTCATTGTAATCGGCATGACCGCTGTATGAGTCCAGGCGTTCAACATCGGCGTTCACCTTGTAAACATTCCCGAATATGGATATCTCTTTTTCTCCGCGGAGAATCCTGGCACCCAGGGTAGCTGGAGAACAATATCCTACTGCAAGTATCGTATTCTTAGAACTGGAGATGCTATTGGCCAGGTGATGCTTGATCCTTCCCGCTTCCATCATACCCGAGGCGGAAATGATTATGCAGGGTTCCTGGATGTCATTAAGCTTTTTGGAATCTTCAACCTGCTGAATAAAATACAGGTCATTGAATCCAAAGGGATCCGGATCTGTTTCCATCAGGTCAAGTATCCTGTCGTTGAAACATTCCCGGTGCAGTCGGAATATGTTGGTGGCGTTTACAGACAAAGGACTATCCACAAAAACTTTCAGTCGGGGCAGCTTGCCGCTGTTGTAAAAGGTGTTCAGTGAATAGATTACTTCCTGTGTGCGGCCTACGCTGAAAGAGGGAATGATCAGCTTACCCTTTTTCTCAACGCAGGTACGTTTGATCACCTCAAGTAGCTTTTCTTCTGCTGCTGCAGTGCTCTCGTGAAGCCTGTTACCATAAGTTGATTCACAAATAATAACATCTGCCTGCAGGAAAGGTTGCGGCGACCGGAGAATCCTGTTCACAGGCCTTCCAATATCTCCGGTAAAGGCGATCCTTACTGTTTTCTCACCCTCTCTGATCCTCAGGTTGACCACGCTGCTTCCCAGTAAATGCCCGGTATCGGTAAAAGTGACCTTGACGCCTTTGGTAACCCGGTAGGTCTTGTTATAGGCAACACCTACAAAATACTGCATGGCTTGTTCAGCATCCGCTTTGGTGTAGATGGGCTCCAGTGGGGGTTGATTTTTCCTGGCTCTTTTTTTATTGTTCATTTCAGTATCATGCTCCTGGATCTTACCGCAATCGGCGAGCATTATCGAACATAAATCGCGTGTGGCATGTGTGGTAATTATGGTGCCCTCAAAACCAAGCTTGGCAATATATGGAATCAGTCCGGAATGATCAATGTGGGCGTGACTGAGAATGAGGTAATCGATGTCCCTGGGACTAAAGCCCAGATTGCGATTCATAGCATCAGTGTCCAGGCCTTTGCCCTGGTACATCCCGCAATCGAGCAGTATTTTTTTTCCATTATCAAGCGTAATCAGGTGTTTACTGCCTGTCACTTCGCGCGCTGCCCCAAGGATTTGAATTTTCATAATGGTAATTTTCTTTACGGGTATACAAACATAAGCATTTTATTGCCATGTTTATTAAAAACTTAGTGTAAATTGTACGCTAAGTTTGGAAATGAGAATCTTTATTTCTAATTTGGTGGTATTAAAGGACCGCGATGGCAAATCTTAACCCACATGTGTCTGTCGACTGCGTGATTTTTGGCTTCCAGGCAGGAAAACTGGAAGTCCTTTTGATCGAACGTGAAAAGGTTCCCAAGAGTCATCTTAGGGGTCATAAACTGAAGCTGCCGGGAAGCCTTATATCTGAAACAGAGGATCTGGATATTTCGGCCATCAGGACGCTTAAAGAACTTACAGGTTTTGATAATATCTTCCTGCGACAATTTGGCGTTTTCGGATCTCCGGGCAGGCTTTCCCCGTCTGATGACCTGGCCTGGTTGAGAAGAACCAGCGGACTCATGGTGGACAGGGTGGTGACCATTGCGTATTTTTCCCTGATCAAAATTCATGAAAGCAATATCACGGATAAAACAATCTGGCACCCGGTGGATGATCTACCGGAATTGATTTTCGATCATAACCATATTATTAAAAAGGCATTGGAGGCACTTCGGAAGGAGATCCGTACCGAACCGCTTTGTTTTGAATTGTTGCCCAAAAAGTTCACCATACGGCAGATGCAGGATCTTTACGAGGCTATTCTGGGAGAGAGACTGGATAACCGGAACTTCCGGAAAAAGGTCAGACCCATGGCCTTTCTGATCGCCCTTCCTGAAAAAGAGAGGGCGGTCAATCATAAACCTGCGCAGCTGTTCCGGTTTGATAGGAAACTTTATGAAAGGCACAGGAAAGTAGTAAGCGGATTTGATCTTTAACCAGCCCACAACCCACAACATAAATTAGAACTAACAACTAACAACTAACAACTAACAACTAACAACTAACAACCATGTACCTCCTCGGTTACGACATTGGCAGCTCCTCGGTTAAGGCCAGCCTGATCGCTATTGAAACAGGCCAATGCAAAGCAACTTCTTTTTATCCCAAACAGGAGATGCCCATTACTGCGGTGAAACCCGGCTGGGCAGAACAGGATCCGGACATGTGGTGGGATAATCTTAAACTTGCCACTTCCGATGTGATCACTCAGGCCGGTATTTCAGGCGAAGGGATCAAAGCCATCGGAATTTCTTACCAGATGCACGGATTGGTATGTATTGACAGTGATCACCGGGTTCTGCGGCCTTCCATCATCTGGTGCGATAGTCGCGCTGTTGAGATCGGATCCCGGGCCATGGCTGAAACCGGCGAAGAACGTTGCCTCAGTCACCTGTTGAATTCACCCGGCAACTTCACCGCTTCAAAACTGAAATGGGTCCTGGAAAATGAGCCGGGCACCTTTGAAAAGATTTTCAAGGTGATGCTCCCCGGTGATTTCATAGCACTGCGTCTCACCGGTGAAGTCTGTTCCACCATCCCCGGCCTGTCAGAAGGTATGTTCTGGGATTTCCAATCCCTGGCTCCGGCAGATTTTCTTATGGACTACTATGGTTATTCTGCAGCGCTGCTGCCGGAACTGAGACCTACTTTCAGCGAGCAGGGCAGGGTGAACCGGGCTGCTGCCCGGGAACTGGGACTACAGGAAGGCACTCCGGTATCCTACCGTGCAGGAGATCAGCCCAATAATGCATTCTCCCTCAATGTACTGGAGCCGGGTGAAATTGCTGCAACGGCCGGCACTTCAGGTGTGGTCTACGGGATTTCTGACGTAGTTCGTTATGATCCAAACTCCCGTGTAAACACCTTTGCACATGTCAATTATTCGCCTGAAAAAACCAGGCTTGGTGTATTGTTGTGCATTAACGGTACCGGCATCCTGAACTCCTGGTTGAAGCGAAATGCCGGTTTTGCTGTCGCTGGTTATGAGGCTATGAACGATGCAGCGTCGTGTGTTCCCGTTGGCTCCGATGGATTGGTTATCCTGCCTTTTGGCAATGGCGCAGAAAGGATGCTCGGCAATCAGGATCCTGGATGTTATTTCTCCCATATCGATTTTAACCGGCACAGCAACGGTCATCTTGCCCGTGCTGCTCAGGAAGGCATCGTATTTGCCTTTCATTATGGCATGGAGATCATGAAACAAACCGGGATACGGCCTTCGGTTATCCGTGCCGGCAAAGCCAATATGTTCCTGAGTCACATATTCCGGAGTACACTGGCCGGCATTAGCAATGCGACCATTGAACTTTACAACACCGACGGCTCTCAGGGTGCTGCCCTGGGCGCCGGAGTGGGGGCAGGCTATTACAGGTCCTTTAAGGAGGCTTTTGGCGGATTGAAAAAACTTGATACCATTGAACCCGAACCTGAAAATTCCAGCGCTTACCAGGATGCCTATGGCAGATGGCTGGAGGAATTGAAGAAACTAACAACTAACAACCAACAACTAAAAACCAACAACTAACAACTAATAACATGAAGCTTACCATTGGAAGAAAGGAATTCTTTCCGGGAATCGGAAAAATTCAGTTCGAAGGTCAGGGATCAAAAAATCCCCTGGCATTTCGGTGTTATGACGAGAAACGCGTGATAGGCAATAAAACCATGAAGGATCATCTTCGGTTTGCTGTGGCCTACTGGCACTCCTTCTGTGGAACGGGAGGGGATCCTTTCGGTCCGGGAACCAGGATCATGCCCTGGAATGATAGTTCCGATCCTATCCAGCGGGCAAAGGACAAGATGGATGCGGCCTTTGAATTTATTACCAAGATGGACATACCCTATTACTGCTTCCACGACATTGACCTGGTTGACGAGGGCAACCTTTTTACCGAATACGAGAAACGGCTGAAAACCATGGTTGATTATGCAGCAGGTAAGCAGAAAGAATCTGGCGTTAAGCTGCTCTGGGGTACAGCCAATGTATTCTCCAATCCCCGCTATATGAATGGAGCCTCTACCAATCCCGATTTCAACGTACTGACCTGTGCGGCTTTACAGGTTAAGAATGCTTTGGATGCGACGATTGCCCTGGGGGGTGAGAATTATGTATTCTGGGGAGGCCGTGAAGGCTATATGAGCCTGTTGAATACGCATATGAAACGCGAACAGGATCACCTGGCCAGGTTTTTACATACCGCCAGGGACTACGCTCGTAAGAACGGGTTCAAAGGATGGTTCTTCATCGAACCCAAACCCATGGAACCCACCAAGCACCAGTACGATTTTGATGCAGCCACGGTGATAGGCTTTCTGCGGCATTACGGACTCGATAAAGACTTTAAATTGAACGTGGAGGTTAATCATGCCACTCTTGCCGGTCATAGTTTTCAGCATGATCTCCAGGTGGCTGCCGATGCCGGTATGCTGGGCAGCATGGATGCCAACCGGGGAGATGCTTTCAATGGCTGGGATACTGATCAGTTCCCAATCGACCTGTATGAACTGACGGAAGCCATGCTTGTCATATTGGAAGCAGGTGGTTTCCAGGGAGGCGGCATCAACTTTGACGCTAAAATAAGGCGGAATTCAACCGATCAGGAGGATCTCTTTATTGCCCACATATCCGCCATGGACGCCTTCGCCAGGGCGCTGACCATTGCCTCTAATATTATGGAGAAGTCACCCTATCTGAAAATGCGGAAGGACCGGTATGTCTCTTTTGACAGCGGTAACGGAAAAGCCTTTGAAGAAGGCAAGCTCAGCCTCGAGGACCTGCGCAACCTGGCACTTATTAACGGCGAACCTACGCAGATCAGCGGAAAACAGGAATTATTTGAATCAATTATCAATATGTATATTTAAAAGGATACACCCCGACGGGGTGGTACCACCCCGTCGGGGTGTCAATAAAAAAAAACTACGGAACATGGCATTTATTGATACAACGTCTAAATCTGCGGGATCGGCCTTTCAAAAGGGGAATCCCGTTTATATCATGGCACTGACTCTGGTTGCAACCCTGGGAGGACTTCTTTTCGGCTATGACACAGCAGTAGTGAACGGCGCAGAGAAATCACTCGTGGAGTTATATATAACCAGGATTCTGGACCCTGCCAATCACGACTATACACTTTCCCTCATTGGCCAGTATAAGGTACTGATGACCTGTGTCATTTACCTGGTTTTCCTCATTATTTCAGCACAGATAGTCAGATTGACCGGGGCCAGAAAAGGTATATCGGTAAGTGCTGCATTGCTTGCCATGGTTACCATCTGGGCTATAACTTTTCTCAGGAAAGCTATTCCTGTTGAGGGACCTGAACTACAGGATACCGCAGATGCCATTAAAGGATTTGTTATCGCGAGTGCATTGATCGGCTGTATTATCGGGGGTGCTTCGGCCGGGTTCATCTCAAAATCGTTGGGAAGAAAAAACGGGCTGATGCTGGCAGCTGTTGCTTTCTTTTTGTCAGCCATCGGTGCATGGAAGCCCGAATTGTTCAATGTTTTTGGAACATTACCGGTGTACTCTTTTGTCGTTTATCGCATTATCGGAGGTATCGGGGTTGGAATTGCCTCAATGATTTCTCCCATGTACATAGCAGAAATAGCACCCGCTGGTGTCCGCGGAAAACTGGTATCCTGGAACCAGTTTGCCATCATCTTTGGTATGCTGGTCATTTACTTCGTTAATTATTTTATTGCCCGTCAGGGTGATGAACTGTGGCTGATCGAGGAGGGCTGGCGCTGGATGTTCTTTTCAGGAGCCATACCGGCTGGGATCTTTCTGATTCTGCTGTTCTTTGTACCTGAAACGCCACGCTACCTGGTGATGAAAGGAAAGGAAGATAAGGCCCTGGAAGTGCTCAATAAAATCTCAGGCAGGGAGCATGCCAGGGGCATCCTGTCAGAAATTAAGGAGACTATTCACGAAAAGAGCGCTCCCTGGCTTTCCTTCGGGTTCTTTGTTATTTTTATCGGCATCATGCTCTCTGTTTTTCAGCAGTTTGTGGGTATCAATGTTGTGCTTTATTATGCGGGCAATATATTCCGCAATATGGGATCTTCGACAAATGCATCACTTTTACAAACGATCATTATAGGAATTGTCAATCTGACTTTTACTGTAGTGGCCATTCTAACAGTGGATAAATTTGGACGGAAACCACTCATGATCATTGGAGCATTAGGTATGGCAGTCAGTATGATCGCTCTTGGTTTTGCCTTTTATACCGGCAATCCTGGTCTGGGGGCACTTATATTTATGCTGACCTACACGGCATCTTTTGCCATGAGTTGGGGGCCTGTAACCTGGGTACTGCTGGCGGAAATTTTCCCGAACAGCATCCGGGGCGCCATGTCCATTGCCGTTGCAGCACAGTGGATCGCCAACTGGATCATTTCATTCACTTTTCCCATGATGAACGACAACCAATGGCTGACCAGGCTGTTTAACCATGGTTTCTCGTATTGGATTTACGGAGTAATGGGACTGATGGCTGCTCTTTTCATGTGGAAACTGGTACCCGAAACGAAGGGGAAAACGCTGGAAGAGATGGAAAAGCTATGGAAGAAGTGACTTGGTAAAAGGGACGAGGGACAAGGGACGAGGGACGAGAAGAGGTTACTGAGTAGGGAGTAGGGGCAAGTTGCGACCTGCCCCTTAATGATTTTTGAACGGAATTAAAAAGTCTATCTAAAGCGTTTTTAGCACCGAAATCAACCTGGTTCCCCTTTCTTCAATACTTTCGATTTCCTTTTTCAGGGTGTTTACAAATTTGTTGCTGTCGTAATTACCACGTACTGCTTCAAAATCGGCATCGTTGATGGTATCGTCCCCATCGATCCCAAATCCATAATGGCTGGTCCGGTCAAATTCCTTGGCTGCATCCTGCAGGATCATGTTGTTGAGCTTTATGGCATTTGCCATCCAGTCGGTTATGATCTGAACAATGGCCTCTTTGGTTATCTGATTCGTAGTTATGCCTGTCTCTTTATGGATGTAAGCAGCACACCAGTTCCAGGCGTAATCGCTATAGCGCTGATGAAGATCGCCGAACCTTTTTTGGAGGTGTTCCGGGGTTTTGACCATGCCGGCTTTTATATCATCCAGGAGTTGTTCAATGGCTTCACCCGGTGCCAGCATACCGGAAAGATCACGCCATTGTCCTGTTCCCGGACCACCAACAGGAGCCAGCATCTTTCTGACCGCGTCTAATGAAAACTCACTGGTAAAATCTATGATACGTCCGGCAACAACACCACCGATATAGGCCTTTAGGGCTGTTTCGTAAAATTTCCGGGTGGTCCGGAGCAGCAACCGGGAGATCTGGACTCCTTTAAAGTTAACGAATTCCTGGGTCTTTGGGGTCTTATCTGCCATTTCTCCCAACAATACAACAGCGCTTGCCATTTTAGCGGCCAAGTAGGGATTAAACAAGTCGAAAGTGATCAGATCTAACTTTTCCGGGTCGCTTCTTTTATCCCGTGCAGGCCATTTCTCGCTGTCACGCTTGGTTCCTACAGTAAAAAGGTTCATGGCCGGATACAGCGTACTTTTCCCCTTTTCTTCAGTTATGTAAGAAAAGGGAAAATCACTTGTATCAAAGTTTGTAAAGTGCTTGCCTACCAATACACTGTACGCACCAATCCTGCAGGGCCAAAGCATATAACTTGACGATCCTGTTTTGGATCCCCTTTCCACAATTCCCTGGTGCAAGGGTCCAAGCTTATACATGTGGTTGCTGATGTTGGTTCCACTGCCAGCATTGTAGAAAGAAAACATACCGGCTACCAACAGGGTGGATTTGTGGTGGGAAACTGTATAAGGGCCCGCAAAAATACTACAGGCCTCTCCATGCACTACTTCCGTATTGGCAAAAAAAACTGAGTTCTCTGCTGAAAACTGCCTGCCGATCATCACACCCTGGCCGATCAAACATTTCTCTACAAAAGCACCTCCCGTAACCGAAGATCCCGAAAGCAGGACTGCTTTTTTGACTATTGCCCCTTCTCCGATTTTAACAGGGGCCGCCTGGTGGCTTGTGATGGAGCATTCCTCGAGCAAACCTGCACCAGAGACTTCCGCATAACTACCCATGGTAACATTCAATAACTTACCGGCATGGCAGATACGACTGTGTGATCCAATCATGCCCGTGACAGATTTCCGGCCAGCGACATAGGAAAGAATCAGAGATCTCAATTGTTTGATCAAGTCCAGATCATGCCGGTAAAAAGTGAAAATATAGGCCAACTGTGCAGAAAGCCGGTCAAAAATAATGATTTCCCGTCCACCCGCCTCACTCATTATTTCCAGCTCAGTTCCGTTGCCAAAAGCTGTTTCACCTGAAACCATAATGGAACCGGTGTTATAAATCACCACATGATCGTCTATGCAGTAATTTGAGATCAGTTCGGTATTGTTAATGTAAACGCCATCACCGATCTCACAATGTTGCAGGGTGCAATTGGATAATCCGGCAGGTCGGAACAAACCCCGCTCAACCTCGACTGGATCCCCAAACCGCCCAAGCTTTATTCTACCCATAAAAAGGGTATTTCGGACGAAGGCAGTTTGAAAACCATCCTTTACCAAAACATCCTGCCAGTTATCTGCCTGGCATCCCTGCCGCGTGAGTTGAATGATTTCCTGTTCAGTTAAATGCCTGTATTCCATGATTCTTGTTTTTGCTATTCTGATTCCGGTGCTGTTTCTATGGATTTTCCATCAGAATCAGAATCTCGAATCATCCTCAATATCTTTAAAGTATTTCACGGTTTCAGCCCGAAGTTCCAGTGTTGCGGGTTCATCACAGGCAATGATCCCTTTCTGATGCATTTGCAGGATGGAGACTGTCCACATATGACTGATGCCCCCTTCAACAACTTCACGCAAAGCCCTTGCCTTATTGAAGCCGGTTATAATAATCAATACTTCCATAGCATCCATTACAGTGCCAACACCAACCGTCAGTGCTTTGGTTGGAACTTTGCTCATATCCCCGTCAAAAAACCTGGAATTGGCAACAATAGTATCGTATCTTAAGGTCTTCACCCGGGTTCTCGAGGCCAGTGATGATCCCGGCTCATTAAAGGCAATATGGCCATCGGGACCAATGCCTCCTAAAAAAAGATCAATTCCGCCAACGCTTTTTATTCGTTTTTCGTAATCCAGGCATTCTTTTTCCAGGTCTTTGGCGTTCCCGTTCAGGATGTTAATATTGCCCCGAGGAATATCAATATGATCAAAGAGATTGTCGTGCATAAAAGCATGGTAGCTTTCTTTATGATCTTCTGGAATGCCGACGTACTCATCCATATTGAAGGTGATCACATTTTTAAAAGAAACTTCACCTTTTTTGTGTCGCCGGATCAGTTCTTTATAGGTTGGAATGGGGGAAGAGCCGGTGGGTAATCCAAGAACAAAAGGCTTGCTGGCAGTGGGATTTGCACTTTTGATCCGCTCTATTACATAGTTTGCCACCCATTTTCCCACTTCGGCGGCATCGGGTTTAATAATGATTCTCATGAGGGTTTTTATTAAGTGATTAAGTGATTAAGTGATTAAGTGATTAAGTGATTAAGTGATTAAGTGATTAAGTGATTAAGTGATTAAGTGATGAGGTTATTGGGTTGTATGTTGTAGGTTATAGGTTATCGGACTGTTAGACTGTTCCACTGTTCCACTTTTTCACTTTAACACTACTTTCGCATCCGCCACAAAACATCCCTTGCCTTCCGTGAGCACGATCATCGGATTGATATCCAGTTCGCTGATTTCAGGGAAGTCCATAGCCAGCCGGCTCAAACGCATGAGGCAGTTTTTAATGCTGTCGGTGTCGAATTTTTCCATGCCTCTTGCACCATTGAGCAGTTCATGAGCCTTGATATCATTAATCATCTCCATGGCAGCTGATTCACTAAGGGGAGCTACCCTGAAGCTTACGTCCCTGTATAACTCAACAAATATGCCACCCAGCCCGAACATAACGACAGCGCCAAAAGACGGATCCCTTTTTATGCCCAGTATCACTTCCTGTCCGGATTCAATCATTTTTGTAACATAGACACCCTGGATCCTGGCATCGGGTCTCATGGAGGTTACGCGATGAATGATTGATCGGTATGCATTTTCAGCCTCAGCGGCATCGCCGATATTCAAGACTACGCCTTTGACATCGGTTTTATGCATTATATCCTGGGATAAAATTTTCATTACAACCGGAAAGCCTAATCTGGCAGCTGATGCAACAGCCTGTTCCTCAGAAGTGGCAATTAAGCCCCGGGCAACCGGCAGCCGGTATGTTTTAAGCAGTTCCACCGCCTTATCTTCTGAAAGAAAGTTAGTGCCTTTTTCATGTGCCTCATGGAGGATCACTTTAGCCGACGGCTGGTCCATATCCGTGAAAACAGCACGGGTAAAATTATGTTCATGATGGTCTGTTCCAAATCGGTAAACCCTCGAGAAACTGCGGCACATTGACTCCGGAAGAATATAATGGGGTATTTTGTGTCGCTGCAGAATGTCCACACCGGTTCTTACATCAGCCTCTCCCATAAATGAAGCATACACAGGTTTGTCATGGCCTTTGGTAACATTGACAACTTCATTGGCAATGGTATCAATGTCGGTCATGGATTGTGGTGTCAGGATCACAAAGATACCGTCTACATTGGGATCATTGATTGCTCCCGAGATGGCCAGGTTGTAACGGTCGGCCCGGGCATCACCGATCACATCCACCGGATTCTTGATATTTGCTGTTGCAGGCAAATATTTCCTGTAGAGGTTGGTTGTATTCTCTGAGAAAGCGGCCAGTTCAAGGCCTTCACTTATGGCAGCATCCGTAGTAAGAACCCCGGGTCCTCCTGCATTGGTAATGATGGCAATCCTGTTTGATTTGGGCAGGGGTTGATAAGCAAAGGCAATCGCTATATTGAACATCTCCTCAATATTGGCGCATCGAATGATCCCGGCCTGCTTGAAAGCCGCATTGCAGATCTCATCACTTCCTGCAAGAGATCCGGTATGGGATGCTGCAGCTGACGCGCCGGCAATGGTCCTGCCGGATTTCAGGATCAGGACAGGCTTGCCCGTTTCAACAATGATATCCTCCGCCGCCTTCATCAGGGCCTGCCCATCGGAAACCTCTTCAAGATAGAGGAGAATAACTTTCGTTTTGTCATCGTCCTTTAAATAATATAAAAGATCAATTTCACTGATATCCGCCTTATTGCCGAAGCTGATGAATTTTGAGAAACCGATATGCTTGGCCCGGGCATAATCGAGCACAGCAGTGCACAGGGCTCCGCTTTGTGACAGAAAGCCGATGCTGCCTTCCTCAGGCATTTTCCTTGCAAAGGAGGCGTTGAGGTTAACAACCGGATCGGTATTGATGATTCCCAAACAATTGGGTCCGATAAAAGACATGTCGTATTTTTCTGCGATCTGTTTCAGCTGCTCTTCTCTTTCGCGCCCCTTGTCTCCGGTTTCCTTAAATCCCGCTGAAATGATAACAACGGCTTTAATGCCTTTCTGACCGCATTGTTCCATGGCCATGTGACAAACCTGCGCGGGGAATACCAGAATGGCGAGATCGATAGGTTGATCGATATCAATCACGTACTTATATGCCCTCACAGAACAGATGGATTTTTCGCCCGGACTGACCGGGAACAAGATTCCCCTGAACTCAGTCTTCAGGATATTAAAAAGGATATCATAAGGGACAGTGCCTTTGATATTATTGGTTCCCACTACCGCCACGGAACGCGGATAGAATAATTTCTCCAGGTTGTTCCTGTGCAACAGGAACCTGGATGTCATTGGAAGATTGTTCAGGTCCATTGGCTTTGTTTTTACCAAAGGCATTATACCGGACTGGCCGGAATAAAAGGAGAAACTTAAATAAAATAAGTGCCTATGAAATCTACGGCACCAGAGACGGTTTGAACTTCCATGGCTTTATCCTGATCCATTTCGATGCCAAACTCTTCTTCAAAGGCAGCAATGAGCTGAAGACTTTGCATGGACGAGGCGCCAAGATCGAAAACAAAATTAGCATCATCGGCTATTTCCGATGTCTCTTTTTCAAGCACATTTCCGATAACCTGTTTGATTCTTGATTTGATCTCGTTATTTTCCATATCAACCTTTCTTTTAGATTTTAAAAGCTAATTCAGGAAATCCAAGGTGAGTAAATGATTCATCAGGAAATGAAATCTTATTACAATTATAGAAAATTTTAATCTTATTAGCTGATTTTCGACCTTCTTTCTGTTCCATTGAAGATACCATTTGTCAGGAGCAGGGCCATCCTCTTTTCTGCGGGGATTAAATCATAGTAGGGCTGTTCTTTTTTTATTATTTTTGATACAGTAAAACAAAGCATAAACAGCCTGGTCTCATGGGTATCGCCGAAAATATATCCCGGTTGCGAAAAAAAATTCCGGAGCAGGTCGCACTGGTGGCAGTTTCGAAAACCATGTCCGTTGCGCTCATTCAGGAAGCATATGATGCCGGGCATCGGGTATTTGGAGAGAACAGGGTGCAGGAAATGACCGAAAAACGCGAGCATCTGCCCCTGGATATAGAATGGCACCTGATCGGACATCTCCAGACCAACAAAGTTAAATACATCGTTCCTTTTGTATCCCTGATCCATTCTGTCGACACACTGAAGCTGTTGTCAGAAATCAATCGGGAGGCTGCAAGGGTGAACCGGAAAATCGATTGTCTTTTGCAGCTGCGCATAGCCAGGGAGGAAAGCAAGTTCGGGCTTCAATTTGAGGATGCCATACAAATATTAAACTCTGTTGAATACAAAGATTTTAATCATATCCGATTGACCGGTGTTATGGGAATGGCTACTTTTACTGATGACGAACAACAGATCCGGGGCGAATTTCAGAGGCTTGCCCAATATTTTAAAGAACTTAAAGCCCGGTACTTTTCGGGTGATGATGCTTTCCGGGAATTGTCCATGGGTATGTCGGACGATTTTGAGCTGGCCATAGACGCCGGGTCAACCATAGTACGCATCGGCACACTAATATTTGGGGAAAGAAACTATAAAAGAGAAAATTAAAGTTCCATGATGACATTAGAAACGAATTATCTTGGTCTTGCCCTCAAGAGTCCATTGATTGTCAGTAGTTCCGGTTTAACTGGTTCGGCAGAAAAAATTAAAATGCTGGAAGAGCTTGGTGCAGGAGCTGTAGTACTGAAATCCTTGTTTGAGGAGCAAATCAATTATGAGGCAGGAATGCTGGTTGAGAACGGCCACTACCCCGACACCCACGATTATATTACTTCCTATTCCCGGAATCATTCGGTTGAAGAGTACCTTAAACTGATTGAGGAAGCCAGGAAAGCCGTTAAAATCCCTGTAATAGCCAGTATCAACTGCATGTCGTCCAGCGAATGGATCTCATTTGCCCGGGATATTGAACAGGCCGGAGCAGATGCCCTGGAGTTGAATGTGTTTTTTGTAGCTTCAAATAAGGACCGATCTTCCGAGCATTATGAAAATCTTTATAATGAATTAATTGTTAAAGTCAGACAGGTCACCCATCTTCCCCTGGCCGTGAAGATAGGACATCAATTTACCAATCTGGCCGGCATGGTCCATAACCTGTATGTCCGGGGTGCGCAGGGAGTTGTTTTATTCAACAGGTTTTATGAACCTGATATCGATATTGAAAAACTGACACCTGTCACTTCATCGGTTTTCAGCAGTCCGGACGATATAAGGCAGTCCCTGCGCTGGGTGGGCATTATTTCCAACAAAGTGGAGAATATCGATATTGCCGCATCAACCGGAATTCACGACGGCAAGGCAGTTATTAAGCAGCTTTTGGCGGGTGCCAAAGCTGTACAGCTATGTTCGGTATTGTATAAAAAAGGTGTGGAGCATTTAAGGGTGGTTACCCGTGAAGTGGAGGACTGGATGAAAAGAAAAGGTTACCATTCCCCTGACGATTTCCGCGGGATGCTCAATTACAAAAAGATCCCAAATCCATCTGTGTACGAACGCTCACAGTTCATGAAATATTTTTCGGACTATCATTAACTGTCTTCCACAACCTTTCTGAGTTCCCTGAACAGGGGCATTTTTTCATCGGTTACCAGGAATTCAGCATCTTTAAGGAAACGAATACATGCCATTTTTTCCTGGTCGGAGGCAAAAGGAATAGATTCTTCGATAACTGTGAAGGATTCCAGAGCAGTCATATAATCCGCCTGGATGAAAAGTCCTGTGAAAACCCGAAGGTGATTGCTGAAATCCAGTCCCGACTGCCAGCAAGCTGCAACAACAGCAGAAAGGTAGTCTCCAAAGTCATGTTTTTCCAATGAGGCAGTGATCATGGGTACAGCGTCCTGTGATTTGATTTCGCTCAACAGGTTGATGATCTCGTTTCTGACCTGAGAGTCAGTATTCTTATGGATCATGCTAAACAATACAGGCAGAATGTTTACAGAACCTGAATTCCTGATCTCATGGACTACAGGTTTGATGCGTTCCGGATTGGATCCTTCCAGTATGGCAAGCCATTCTTTTTCAATACGGTTTAACTTTTCCATAATTAAATTTAACGAAATTCTATTATCCTGCATATTCAATAAGCAAGATTTTTCTTGTGCCGGAAGTGATCTTAAAACGGTTGTCGATCCTGTAATTCACAACCCAGGCTATTTGTTCATTCGATTCCAGGATCCAGACCTGTTTTTTATCTGGTAAGGGAATCTTCATGTTGATAAGAAAATCACTGATTTTTTTGGATCCTGTCAAGCCAAGCGGATGAAACCTGTCACCTGTTTTCCAACGCCGCAGTTTCAGTGGAAAACTTACCAGGGCGGCATCCAGTGCAGCAAAGCGGCTTTCCTCCGGAATTGTGAACAAGGGATTTGATTCCATCATACTGAAAGTAAGGTTGAAAGGATAGTTGATCTGCGCAGTATCCGGGCCGATTATAACTTCATCTTCTGCCGCAGTGATATGGGCGGTAATAATAAGGTGTAATCTGTCCCGTGTTATGCAGTGTGTTCGTGTATGAAACTGTTTACCAGACGTGGATCCCAGGCTTCTGAATATGCTATGAGCAACAGCAGGGTTTACCCCGAATTCTCTCAAAAGCTCAAATAAAAGAAAACCGACAGCCGGGTACTGCAGCAACTTTTTAATATCAATAAGATAGCGGTCAGGCAGCAAGGTGCAGACATCCTGCTTGATTTGCCGGAGGGTAAAATCCAGGAGCTTTTCTGTCTGGTCAAGTCGGTGCGCTGTTTCCAGCGTATTCTGAACAAACGCAGGATTGAGGGTCTCCAATGCAGGAATAATCACATGCCTGATTTTATTCCTGAGGTATTTGATTTCAGTGTTTGAAGAATCCTCCCGCCACACCAGTTTTTTATCCTTTGCGTAGGTTGTTATTGCATCCCGTGTAGCAAAGAGCAGGGGTCTGATGATTTTCCCGTGTTTGGGACTGATCCCGGAAAGTCCGCGTATACCAGTACCCCGTGAAAGATTCAATATTACGGTTTCCACCACATCATTCCGGTTATGTCCGGTGGCAATAAAGTCGAAACCGTATTGGTCTGCCAGCTCGTTGAACCATTCATACCGTATGTCCCTGGCAGCCATTTGCACAGATATACCCTGGTTCGCGCTGTAACCTGAAGTATCGAAATCTTTCACAAAACAGGGTCGGTTAAAACCGGCGGCCATCTTTTCCACAAACCGCTGGTCATCATCTGATTCAGTTCCCCTGAGGTGAAAATTGCAGTGGGCCACAGCAAAGTCAGTCCCTGATAAATGAAAAAGAGCAGCCAGCACCGTGGAGTCAACGCCACCGCTTACAGCAAGCAGGTACTTTTTATCCACGTCACACCCGCAGGTTTCTTTCAGGTATTGTTCAAATTCTTTATGCATGGACTGGTATCCGGGTTCCTGTTTCAGGAAAGTTACTGTTTTTTTAGTAAAACAATAAAAAGGCCCCAAAGATTCCAGCGTTCTTTGGGGCCTAATAAAACGATTAAATATCTGATAAGTAACTGAATCAATTCAAATTAAAATGTTAATTACGGGAGAGATAGGAGGAAACGCTTTCCTGGGTTTCTTTCATGGCTTTATCGCCTTTATGCCAGTCGGCCGGGCAAACTTCGCCATTTTCTTCAAAGAACTGAAGGGCGTCGATCGTTCTGATGGCCTCCTCTACACTCCTTCCGAGGGGCATGTCATTCACAAGCTGGTGCCTCACTATTCCCTGCTTGTCGATGAGGAACAAGCCACGGTATGCTTTTGGTGAACCGGTAAAAGTAGCCTGGCCATCCTCGGTATAATCATAGGATCCAGCCAGTACATCATAGTTTTCTGCAATGGTTTTGGCGAGATCAGCTACCAGTGGGTACTGCACGCCCTTAATACCACCTTCATTCTTTTCAGTTTGCAGCCATTTCCAATGTGAATATTCAGAATCGGTTGAACAGCCTACCACTGCAACCCCCCTTTTCTCAAATTCATCCATTTTCTTCTGGAAGGCAAGGATCTCGGTGGGGCAGACAAAAGTAAAATCAGCCGGATAGAAATAAAACAAAACATACTTCTTGCCAAGATATTGGTCAAGAGAGAAATTTTCCACGATCTCCCCACCATTTATAACAGCCTTTGCTTTGAATGACGGTGCTTTTTTCCCAACTAATACAGCCATTTAAATTTTGATTTATTGTTAGACAATTGATTATTTCTTGTTATAATACTAACAAGAATGTGCTACAATTGTTTAAAAAGACTCAAGAAATGGGGCAGGAAGACCATCACACCTGCCAATGCTGCAACAATAGCTGCAACGAGTACTCCTGCTGCTGCCATATCCTTGATTAGCTTTGCCTTATTGCTATGTTTTGGTGAAACGAGATCAACCAGTCTTTCCACGGCTGTATTCATGATTTCCATAGCTGCAACCCATCCAATACAAAAAATGATTACCAGCCATTCGGTTTTACTGATCCTCAAAAGAACTCCAAGGCCGACAGCCAATATGGCAGCTGCCATGTGAATCCTGAAATTCACCTCGTTGCTGAAAACCTGTGAAAGTCCCTGGAAAGCATATTTAAAACTCAGCAACCGGAAACGAAGTCCTGGTTTTCTCTTATTCTGCAGCATACTGGCTGACCTGAAGTTTAAAGTTAATCATTTTTGGATACTGTCTCTTCTCTTTTAGCCCCATTGCCTACAGTAGCATACCAGTCGATTTTGCGGGAAAAATACATGATGAGGCCAAGAATGATTACCAGGCCAATGTTTCCGAACAACAGGGAGTAATCCTCGAGTTGTAGAATGACAAATAAAAACGTGTACAGGACCATCAGGGAGGAGATTAAGGTTAGTGTCACCTTTCGGTTATGATAGAGAGAATGTGCAAAAAGGGAAATCATCGTTATGATGGTGACACCAGCAGTAAGGTATGCCAGGGTGAATGACAGATGTTCGGCCAGGGCGGTAAGCAGCGAGTAAAATACACAGATGGCAAATCCGGTAAGCAGGTAATTTACCGGATGGATACGGATCTTTGTCAGGATTTCGGAGAAAAAAAGTACCAGGAAGGTGAGGCCGATAAACAGGATGGCATATTTTACCGACCGCATGGATTTCTGATACGTATCCACCGGCGTGATCAGGTCAACGCCAAAAGCAGATTCATCCATGGTATATTGGTCCCCGGTCCACTGCTGTGGAAAATTCCTGTTCAGCTGCAGGACATTCCACTTCGCGGTAAAACCATTTTTGGCAACACTTCGGATATCAGGCAGAAAAGCTCCGCTAAAACTTGGGGCATTCCATGAGGAGGTGAGATTCACGTTGGTTTCCTTTCCGACAGGGATAAAGCTGAGGGAATGACTTCCGTTCAGATCGAGATCATATTCAAAGGTTTCTGATGTGACAAGGGATTGCGGCACTTCGCAGTGGATTCCGGCGACTGCAAGTTCCTTGCTCGGAACCCCCGGTATCACGGAGAAAACTGAATCTCCGACATGCAGCAGGATATCCTGGTTAATGCCCCGCATGTCGGAGATTCCTATTTCCACAAGGGCTTTGTCAACCTGTAATGGTTCAGTTTTAACCTGCAGGTTATTGGGTCCGGCTTCCGAAAAGTTCCCGGTAATGTGCAGTTTTGCCGTATAGGTTACCACCTGGTATATGCCCCGGTAACGCAACTCCGGTTCCACGCTGCCTTCAATCTTCAGATTTTCTGGTAAAAAGTGAGCATAGCGGGTCACCGTATTGTACCCATCAACTGTTTTTTCAGTGATCTTATAAGGAACTGTCAATACAGGGCCACATATGGTTTGCGCATTTCCCCAAAGTGCGGTTACTGCCCCGATGGTTTCATCACGTCGCTGTTCACGCTCCCGGATCAGTTCTGTGATCATTGTTGCAGGGATAAGCAAAAGCAGCGTAAGGAAGGCAATTAGCGCCAGTTTTAATCCTGCTGAATTGAAGAATCCTTTGATTTGTTTTTCGATTGTTTCCATAATTTACATTTTAAAAGTACTTTGAAATTCAGAGTAAAAAGTAAAAAAAATACAAGGTTATCTTTTTGCCAGAACTATCCTGGCCAGGAAGCCGGCATATGCACCCAGGAATGCAGGAATAAAAGCCAGAAGACTTCCGAAATTTTGGTTGAAGGCTATGCCCGCCAACGGTATCCATATTCCACTGGCAAGGGCCAGCAGCCAGGGTTTCTGACCTGCTATGAATCCACACAAGGCAGCTATGGTAAGGATTAATACAGCAGAAATACCCGTATCATCCCAGTTGGGCCTCGAATCAATCCATGCAGCCATGACTCCCAACAGTCCGGCGATGAACAAGGAAAGAAATAATGCTCTTTTCATTTCAGGTTATTTTGATTAATAATTTTCGAAAGATAATCCAGATGTTCCTGGAAAGCGGAACGGCCGGTCACAGTAATATGGTAACGGGTGTTCGGTTTCCGTCCTATGAATTGTTTACTCACTTCAATGAGCCTATTCTTTTCCAGGGCAGAAAGGTGACTAGCCAGGTTGCCATCGGTAATGTCGAGTAATTCTTTCAGTGATATGAAATCAATGGATTCATTCACCATTAAAACCGACATGATCCCAAGCCTGACACGGCTTTCGAAATTCCTGTTTAGCTTTCCAATGATCTCTTTCACCGTTCTACTATTTCACTGTTTCACCTTCTGGGTGCCGGCTCGCAGGTTCTGCCGCCTCATAACGGAAATACATGAGCAGGCCGTACAAAATATGCATTACACCAAAACCAACAGCCCAGAAAAGCAAACCGTAGCCCACCAGAAATGAAGCCATAAGTCCCAAGATGATCTCTGTTATGCCCAGTATCCTGATTTCGTGCAGTGTGTATTTGCTGGCATGGAGCAGCGCCAGCCCGTAAAAAATCAGGGTGGCCGGTGCCACCAGGAAAACCAGGTTGTGGTAAAGCAATATCAGACAGAAGATTCCACCTGCAGCAAGAGGAATGAAAAGATTGATCAACATCCGTCGCGCCGTGCTGTCCCAAACCGGCAATCCCTGTTTCCTGGCCTTGCGGGAAGCAAAGTATACCCCTGCAAAGAGCGCAAGGAACAGCACGATCAGTGCATCCAGCAATATAAACAGCCAGGAACTGCTGAATTTCAGGTAGTACATTTCATTAAAATAGCGGTTAATATCAAAGTAATGCTGATCGAAATCGAGGTAGCAGAAGGCTGCTCCGGCGCCAGCAAGGGCGATGATTCCCGCGAATACACCGGAAAGACCGCTCAGCGACATGAAACGCGAAGAACGCTCCATGAGACTCCGGATTTCATGAAGTTGTTGTATGGGTTCCTGTTCTTTCATAAAAAGTACTTTGAGATACAAAGTAAAATAAAAAATAAATACCATGCAATTTTTTTTACTTTTTATTAATCACTTTGTTATTTATTTGTATACTAAACTAAATTTCATTTATTTATTTGCACTTATGTACAAAACAATTTTGGTCTTTATCATCTGGATCCTGCCCACCCTGTTATTCGGGCAGGAAAAGAAAGCTGCTGCCAATAAGCTGAAAAGTGTTACGGTTTATGAACAGAAATATGAAAAAGTGCCTGGGAAGTCCATTATTGAATCCCTTACCAGGTATGATCATTCGGGCAACATCACCGAAGAGATTGAATATAAGCTCGGCAAAGTGGACAAGCACTTTACCTATGAATACGATGCTGCCGGAAACAAGATCCGGGAGACGGAATTTGATCCTGCCGGAAAGAAGATAAAAGTCACAGAATACAAATACAGCAATAATCTTCGAGCGGAAAAAACCGTTTACAACGGTAACAACCAGATACTCTCAAAAAAGACCTATAAGTACGAGATGTATTAGATCAGAACGATAAAAGGAATCCTGTTTGCATTAAAAAAGCCGGCGTGAATTCTTCAGCCGGCTCTTGCCATGGCACTTTTATCCGGGGCGTAATTCCATATCTGTCAAGGTAAAAAGTTCCCTGAACCGGTGCTGCAGCTGTGGTTATGGATCCTTTTTATAAGCATGGAAAATCCGTTATGTTCATCATTAGGGTCCCAGGCTATACTGGTGTTGTCCCAGACAAGGCTTACCATAAAGGCATTGCTGTCAATATCGGTTACTGTTTCTGAAGTGTTTTAAACATGAGTGTGTTTCCATAGCCCGCACCGGTGCTATAGATAGCGTATGCACGCACATAATAAACGGTATTGGCTGTTAAGCCTGCCAAATAGCTTGTAAAACTGCCGTCTCCGCTGCCACCTATGGTTTTGAAATCGTTTATAACCGGAAATTGTTCGGTACTCCAGCAAACACCTTTTTCAATTACAGGTGCTCCTCCCTCGTTTATCACCTCTCCTCTTACAAGGGCGGTTGTATCAGAAACATCAATGATTGTCATTGATATAGTAACACCTGCTGTAGCATAAGATAATGGCTCTTCCGTACAAGAGTGTAATAAAATGATTGAAATACTTACGGCTAAAATGTTAAATAGAGTTTTCATGGGATTAAAAATTATTGGTTATTACTTTGTTATTCATACAGGTTTCATTAGTTAAGGCAACACCAGCTTCAGAGGCCATATATAATAATGCCGTTCCGCTATGTGTCATCTGAGTCTAAAGCCGGACATAAATTTCGTCTGATATGCCGGAAGTTGAAAAAGAATCCGGTCGAATTCAGATACTGGTTTTAGGAGCTGTGACAGTGAATAATACTGTCGCTATTCTTTGGGTGTAATTGTTGCAGGTTGTCTTCATAATTATATCCTCCATAATTAATTTTAGGTTTCGAATTTTATACAGTAAAGGTATGGCCCCGGGGAGGTCTGAATCTAACAGGATTGTAACAGAGGATAACAGTTCTGTAACAGGAAGAGCGGGACGCCCTCTTTCGCTGAAGCTATGGCGGGTAAAAGGGATAAGGGACAGGGGACAAGGGACGGCTGCCTGTCGGCTGGAAGGAGCGACAAGATGACACCGGGGGGATGCCTGTACTGAAGATCAAGCCCCACCGAGGCTTCATCCATCATGTTTATGGATTATCCGGGTGATCCACTGGGATAAGGATCACGCTGAACACTGAACACTGAACACCTTCTTACTTCTTAATCTCCGTCTGAGTGATCTTTCCGGTTTTCTTGTTTTTAAGTATTAGCTTCACCCGGCCATCCGGCATAGTTTCTTCTTTCACAAGCAGGTGGTCGGCATCATAGTCCCGCAAGGCATTGATGGGTGCTGTCTTTTCACGGCCTCGCCAGATCTCGAGTTTAACAGGTTCCCATTTCTTTGTTTTGACCGACCGGTAACAGGCATCCATGATCTCATTCACAATATAACCATCATAGAAGGTCTCCCCGGGTTCTGTTTTATTTTCAAAGGATCTGAACATATCGGTAAACATATCGGTATAACCCAGCTCCACCACTTCGTCGCCTACCGGGAAGAGCCAGCCGGTTGCAGTTTCTGCTTTCTCGGCAACATAGCCGCTTTTCCCGCCTGCAGTGAACATCTCAAATCCGGTACGAAGGAAGTTATTCACCCAGATGGTGCCATCGGTGCCCATAACCTCATCCCTTAGGTCCATGCCGCCACGGAAAGACCAGCTTACCTCAAACTGCCCGATGGCGCCGTTTTCATAACGAACCCAGCCCAGGGCATTGTCTTCGGCCTCGATCGGTTTGACCAGGGTATCGGCCCAGCAGATCACCTCTACCGGTTTGATGTCCTTGCCGATATAACTTCTGGATATCTCGATGCAATGACAGCCCATGTCGAGCAGCACGCCACCACCTGAAAACTCCTTGGTCCAGAACCAGTCGCTGTGTGGCCCGGGATGTGTTTCCCGGGAACGGGCCCAGATTACCTGTCCGACAGCCCCGGTTTTCACCGATTGAATAGCTTTCAGTGTTTTGGGCGTATACACCAGATCCTCCAGGTAACCGTGCATCACTCCGGCCTTTTCGGCGATCTCCAGCATTTTCCTGGCTTCATCTGCGTTACAGCCCAACGGCTTGGTGCAGAATATGGCCTTTCCGGCTTCAGCGGCGACCCGAACAGCTTCGAGGTGCAGGTTGTTGGGGAGACCAATGACAACCACTTCCACCTCGGGATCATTCACGGCTTCCTTCATCGAAGTGGTCCATTTAGGAATACCGTGTTTCAATGCGAAAGCTTTTCCTCTTGCCGCATCGCGTGAATAAATAATATGGACCCGGTCACGGCTGCGTTGTCCGTGAAGGGAAAAGGTGTAGAAATCGCCGATGAATCCGGCCCCGAGCATTGCTACATTTGCCATGGTATGATAATTATAAGTGTGTTTTTAAAAGGTTTTTTCTATTTTTATCAGCAAATCTAAAATACAATTTTCCTATGAAACGCCTACATGTGATCATCTTTTTTTTAGCCGCCACAATACCGCTGATGGCGCAGCCTTATCAGGCCAACTGGCAGTCGATTGACAGCCGGGCTGTTCCTGCCTGGTTTACCGATGCGAAATTCGGGATCTTCATCCATTGGGGTGTTTATTCAGTTCCAGCCTGGGCACCTGCTGATGCTCCCATCGGGGTGTATGCCAAATATGCTGAATGGTACTGGAACAAATTTACGGTCAATACGGGTGAGGAGCATGTTTATTTCAAGGCATTCCACGACAGTATATATGGGGAAAAATTCAAATACCAGGATTTCGCGGGAATGTTCAAGGCCGAATTGTTCGAACCACAGAAATGGGCGGATGTTTTTGCCCGCTCCGGAGCTAAATACATCGTCCTGACCTCCAAACATCACGAAGGATTCTGCCTGTGGCCCAGTGAGCAGAGCTGGAACTGGAACTCCTTGGACATCGGCCCTCACCGTGATCTGGCCGGAGACCTGACGAAGGCTGTTAAAGAAAAAGGATTGCATATGGGGTTCTATTATTCGTTGTATGAATGGTTCAATCCCTTGTATAAAAGCAATGTGGACAAATATGTTGATGACCACATGATACCCCAGATGAAGGACCTTGTAACACGCTATGAACCCGATATCTTCTGGACCGATGGCGAATGGGACCTTCCCAGTGAGCAATGGAAAAGCACCCAGTTTCTGGCGTGGCTGTATAATGAATCACCTGTAAAAGATAAAGTGGTGGTAAACGACCGCTGGGGGAAGGAAACCCGCGGTAAACACGGAGGAATCTACACTACCGAATACGACCTGGTACACGACAAGGAAGGAATTGGCGAAGCGGCATCCCATCCCTGGGAGGAATGCAGGGGTATCGGGACCTCCTTTGGATATAACCGCGTTGAGGATCTCGACAATTATATGACATCAAAAGCGCTGATTGATCTGCTTGTTGAAAAAGTCGCCGGTGGCGGGAACCTGCTGCTCGATATCGGTCCTACAGCCGATGGCCTTATCCCGGTCATCATGCAACAGCGGCTGCTGGATATTGGCGACTGGCTGAAGGTTAACGGGGAAGCCATTTATGGCACACAGGTCTGGTCGAAACAACCTGCAAAGCCTTTGCCGGGGATATATTTTACCAGAAAAGGCACTGATCTGTTTGTCATCTGCACCACATGGCCCCAGCAAGCGTTTGCAGTTCCGGGCGTGAAGTCCTCAGGCAGGGTCAGCCTGCTGGGTTCATCTCTTAAGGTTTCGGCACGTGCCAACGGAACGTTAAACATTCAACCTCCCGACATTAATCCGGGAAACATGCCCTGTCAGCATGCCTGGGTTTTCAGGGTGGAGGATTTTAAGGAATAAATACCTGTGGATCAACGATTCAGTATCGGGTCAATCTACCCGGACTGATCATTCATGGAACATCCTGTCCGAAAAATCGTATGCATATTAAACCTGCAAAGAGTTTTTATTGTATTGTCTCATAGCCAACATTTCATCTTTCATGACGAAGCACGTATTTCTTTTGTTCAGCCTTTTAACCGGAGTGCTGACCGGTATTTATGGTCAGACCGGTACGATCGACCATTGGGAATCGGTGGTTTATGCCGAAGACACCTGGCGGTATTTCGCGGGAACTACTTCCGGTCCGTTTGGCAGCTGGCAGAATCCCGGATTTGATGATGATGTCTGGCTGCAGGGCCAGGGGGGATTTGGCTATGGGGATAATGATGATCGTACGGTAACAGGACCGCCTAACCCCACCGCTGTTTTTATCAGAACAACATTCCAGATATCTGATACGTCGCAGATTGCAGCAGCAGTGCTGAACATGGATTTTGATGACGGTTTTGTTGCCTGGATCAACGGCGTTGAGATCGCCAGGTCCAACCTGGGTACAGCAGGGGATTTCCCGGCCTATAATACACCGGCCTCCGATCATGAAGCCGGAATGTTCCGGGGTATCAATCCGCCAGCCTATCTCATCACGAAACAGAAGCTAAAATATTGTTTGCTTAACGGGGACAACGTTCTGGCTATACAGGTGAACAATACCAGCAACACTTCGAGCGACCTGAGCTGTATTGCCTATTTGTCGGTTGGTCTGAAAACAGCCGGTACATTTTACAGAGCTGTACCCGCCTGGTTTACTGAGCCATATACAGGATTTACCGGATCTTACCTGCCGCTCCTGGTCATACAAACCAACGGAGCTGCCATTCAGGCCGATGTAAAAGCCATGGTGGATATGGGTATTATTGATAACGGGACCGGGAACATGAATTACCTCACTGATCCCTGGAATAATTATAACGGCAAAGCCGGCATTGAATACAGGGGTTCATCTTCCATGATGTTTCCCAAAAAAAACTACGGATTTGAATTATGGACCCCTGAGGGACTTGATACCGCCTATTCTCTGCTGGGCATGCCTTCGGAAAGTGATTGGGTGTTGCATGGACCTTATTCCGATAAATCGCTGATGCGCAATTTCATGGCCTACTATCTGTTCAACGCCATGGGATTTTATGCACCGCGAACCCGCTTTTGCGAACTATTCCTAGATGGGCAATACCACGGGGTTTACCTGCTGCTGGAGAAGATCAAAAGAGATAAAAACCGCGTGGATATTTCAAAATTAAATCCATCTGATATTTCGGGTGATCAGCTCACCGGGGGATATATTGTGAAAATCGACCGTTCGGCAACCGATTATACCGATGGCTGGTTTTCGCCCTACATCGGAACAGGCACGGGTAGCGAGGGGCCTTTCTATGCTTATCATTATCCGAAACGGACCGATATTGTACAAGTTCAAAAAGACTATATCAGGAATAAAATTTCAAATTTTGAAGCAACACTTTGGAACAGCAATTACAAAGATCCCTATGCCGGTTACCGGGCTTATATTGATGTTCCTTCCTTCATCAACTATTTCATCCTCGTTGAGCTCAGCAAGAACACTGATGGATACCGGTTGAGCACCTTCCTCCATAAGGACCGCGACAGCAAGGATCCACTGATCCATATGGGACCGGTTTGGGATTATGATCTTGCATTCGGTGATGCTGATTATCTTGAGGCTTTCAACACGTTTGGATGGAACTATACAGTACCTGCCGATGGCTGGGGTACACCTTTCTGGTGGTCCAGGTTCATGAGTGACCCTTATTTCGCCAATCTTTTAAATTGCTATTGGCATCAACTACGGCTGGGTGTGCTTTCGGATGAATCCCTGCTGGCCCTGATTGACAGTACTGCAAATGCGATCAGACCGGCTGCAGACAGGAACTTTGTACAGTGGCCCATCCATGGGATATATGTATGGCCCAATCCTTTCTTTGGCAATACTTATGCAGAGGATATCACCTACATGAAAAACTGGATACTCGACAGGGCAGCATGGATGGATGCCAATGTGCCGGGCGTATATTGCACCACCGCGGCTGAAGAAATCCCTGGTTCCGAAACCATGTCCCTCAGAGCCTATCCGAATCCTGCGATCGGGGAGATCAATATTGAGGTTCAGCAGGATGAAGCAGTTAACCTGCGCTTGGAAATATACAACTATACAGGCCAGCTGGTGTACAACAGGGAAATCGGTAATGAATCCTATTTTACCGGAAGAATTTCATTGCAACCCGGCGCCTACATGGTGAAGGTGATGGGTGAGAAACAGATCCGGGTAACCAAAATCATTATCTACTAAGGATTTTCTGATTAAAACGACTTTCTCCGGATCAGGTGGAAAGGATTGTGCAGCTTTTCCTTTTTGCCGGAAAGGATAAGTTCAGCAGCTGTTTTGCCCATAGCTTCAAAATCGGTGGACAGTACCGTAATGCCACCTTCGAGGATCTCCTTCATGGGTGAATCATCAAAAGCAATAATGCCTGCATCCTTACCAATTTTCCAATGATTATCCTTGATCTTTTTGATCAGGTAGATCAGGTCGCTTTCCGGAAATACGATGAAAACTTCACCGGACTTAACCGGGGATTCCCGGATATCCCGGATAATCTCACCATTCAGGTTGTTCTCCTGGATAAACTGCATAAATCCCCTGATGATACCGTCAGGAATGAATTGAAATTTGCTGGGGGATTTGACCAGATTGATCTTCCTGAAACCACTGAATAAAGTCAGGTGTTTGGTGAGTGCCTCAAATATATCCTCCCTGAAATGCTGGCAAATGCTGGCATATTGTCCTTTCAGCCTGGGAATTTCCTTATCTATGATCAGTAGCCGGTTCCTGGGTATTTTATTGAGCGCTGAAGAAACATCATGATTAAAATGAGGCATGATCACGTAATAATTGTACTTACCCAGGTTCTCGCTGATCAGCCAGTTGAAACGGACAACATCATAATGGTGAAAGAATACCTGCACAACAACTGTTGGGCCTATATGGTGCATAAAGGAATCATACAGGATTTCCTTATAAGCATTGATCCGGTCGAACAATACAAATATATTAAGCTGCTCCTGTAAACGGGTGCTGGCAATGAAATAGCCTTTCCCTTTTATGGAACTAAGAATCCCTGCCCCACAAAGATCATCATAGGCTTTGATCACCGTGCCGGGAGAAATGCTGAACTCCCTGCATATGCTGTTGATGGAGGGAAGCCTGTCCCCTTTTTTCAGTTCCTCACGATCGATGGCCCGCATGATGCTATCCTTGATCTGCTCATAAATAGGCGTGATGAGGGCTGTTTGGATTTCAATAAAACTCAAGGCTTTTTTCTTGTAAAAATAGGAAATTTTAGTATATATTTGTAATGAATAGGTATAAATAAGTATGGAGAAGTATATATAAGTTTATCGTATTTTATCCTTTTAATTCCAATAATTAATTTTGAATCTTGAATCTTAAATCTTAAATCTTAAATCTTCATCCTATGATCCTTGTTGAAAACTACACGCTTGCAGTTATGCTGTGCATCCTGGCGATGGTTTGCTGGGGATCCTGGCAAAACACGCAGAACCTGGCAGGAAAGACCTGGAGGTTTGAATTGTTTTACTGGGATTTTATCCTGGGCATCTTTCTTTTCTCCCTGGCAATGGCCTTTACTTTCGGATCCTTGGGTAATACCGGAAGAAGTTTTATCAACGACCTGGGACAGGCAACCTGGCGGAATCTCATCAGCGCAGCATTGGGCGGGGCGATATGGAACCTGGGGACGCTTTTACTGGTGGCAGCCATTTCTATCGCAGGCATGTCGGTTGCTTTTCCGATCGGTGGTGGCATCGGCTGGATCCTGGGCATAGTGATCAATTACATGGGTAAACCGGAAGGGAATCCATACCTGCTGTTTGGCGGATCATCCATCATTGTGCTGGCCATATTGTTCAGCATGGCCTCTTACCGGAAGCTGGCCCGCACACAGCACAAAGCCCCGCTTAAAGGAATCCTGCTCTCCTTCGCGGCAGGATTGCTGATTGCATTTTTCTATCGTTTCGTGGCATCCTCGCTTGATACTGCATTTACTCCGGAATCAGCCGGAAAACTTACCTCCTACACGGCGGTTGTGATTTTTTCACTGGGAGCCATCCTGAGCACCATTCTGTTCAATCCTTTCTTCATGCGAAAACCGGTCCAGGGCAGTCCGGTTACCATGTCCGACTATTTCCAGGGCGGAACTCCTGCTCATTTATATGGCATGCTGGGCGGCGCCATTTGGTGCCTGGGCAATTCCGCAAGCTTCATGGCTGTCGGATCCGCCAGTCCTGCCATTTCATACGGTCTCAGCAATTCAGCCCCCGTGGTGGCTGCCCTTTGGGGGATATTTGTCTGGAAAGAATTCAGGGATGCTCCCAGGGGTAGCAACTGGCTTTTATGGCTGATGTTTTTATGTTATCTGGTCGGATTGGCGTTAATTGTTTATGCGAGGATCGGGTAAACAGTGAACCATGAACCATCAACAATGAATAATGAAAAGTGAAAAGTGAATAATGTAATTAAACTTAGGTATGAAACTAAAATACGTTGTTTTTTGCATCCTGATCCCAATTATGATAAAGACAGTTGAAGCACAACAGGTTCCCTGGCAGGGACAGTCGGTGGATTTGTCACATGGACGGTTAATTGTTTCTGAGAATAAGCGCTTTCTGCAGTTTGAAGACGGAACTCCCTTTTTCTACCTCGGGGATACCGGGTGGGAGTTCTTCCACCGTTTAAGCTACCGGGAAGCAGAAACCTACCTGGAAAACCGCAGGCAAAAAGGTTTTACCGTCATTCAGGCTGTAATTCTGGCCGAACTCGATGGACTGAATACGCCAAACCGTAATGGTGACAGACCTTTGATCGATAATGACCCTGCCCGGCCCAATGAAGATTATTTCGCATTTGTAGACAGTATGATCCGGCTTGCCGCATCAAAAGGGATCTTTATCGGTTTGCTGCCTACCTGGGGGGATAAGGTGGATAAAGCCGGATGGGGCAGGGGACCTGTCGTGTTTACCCCGGAAAAGGCAACAGCTTACGGCACCTTTTTGGGCAAGCGGTACAGAAATTTCCCCAATATTATCTGGATCAACGGAGGTGACAGGTCGGGCGGAACGGATGCCTCCGGAACGGGTGATAACTTTCCGGTCTGGGATGCCCTCGGGAAGTCTATTAAAGCCGCAGATCCCAATCACCTGATGACTTTCCATCCCTGGGGTGAAAAAAGTTCATCAGCATGGTTTCATGCAAGCGACTGGCTCGATTTCAATATGATGCAGACGGGTCACGGGCAACGCAGCTATGCTGTCTACAGCATGCTGCAGGAGGACTATGAACGGACACCGGTCAAGCCCTGTATGGACGGCGAGCCCAGGTATGAGGATCATCCGATCAACTGGCGTCCCGATTCACTGGGCTGGTTCAATGAAATGCATGTCAGGCAGGCTGCTTACTGGAACCTGTTCACCGGTGCTCATGGACATACTTACGGATGTCACCCGGTATGGCAGATGGCTGCACCCGGCAGGGAATTTGTAGGTTATGCCCGGCATTACTGGTATGAGGTGCTGGATCTGCCGGGCGCCTGGCAGATGCTGAACGTACGCCGGCTGATGGAATCACGGCCTATGCTGAGCAGGATTCCTTTCCAGGAAATCATTATGAATCCGGGCGACGAATACAATCATCTTGTTGCCACCCGCGGCGACGGCTACTTGATGGTGTATACACCCCTTGGAAATGAGATTGAACTGAAAGGGGATCTGCTGCCCGCGCAACATTACCGGGTTAGCTGGTACGATCCCAGGTCAGGAAAAACACTGGATGCAGGAAAAACTGTCAGGAATTCCAGGTTACGCTTTTCTTCACCTTCGCGTGGTCCGGGGTTCGACTGGATACTGATCCTCGATGAAATCAAATAAACCGGGCATGCAGATCGGTATCAGCACCTACACCTATACCTGGGCTTTCGGAGTTCCTGGTTCAATGCCACGGATACCCATGAGCATTTATTCCCTCATTGAAAAAGCGGAATCTTTACAGGTGGGTTGCATCCAGGTAGCAGATAATTATCCGCTGGCTGAACAGCATCCGGATGAGCTTGACAGGATCAGAGAGTATGCCCGAAGCCGTAACATCGCGATAGAAGTTGGAACAAGAGGCCTGACCACGGAAAATCTGGACAGGCATATTGACCTGGCTGCCTACTTTTCTTCTCCAATCCTTCGAATGGTGGTGGACAACCAGAATTACAGACCCGACCTGGAAACCATTGTCACCATAATCCGGAAGGCATTGCCCAAACTTGCCGCGCACGGCATTATACTGGCCCTGGAAAATCACGATCGCCTCCATGCCTCAGTTTTTAAGGAGATTGTTGTCAGGACTGGCAGTAAGTTCACCGGGATTTGCCTGGACTGTGTAAATTCCATGGGCATTGGGGAAGGACTTGAAACCGTGACTGAAAACCTTGCGCCATATACCGTGAACCTGCATGTGAAGGACTTCATCGTAAAACGTGTTTCGCACATGATGGGTTTTGTGGTGGAAGGAACACCGGCCGGCAAAGGATTCCTGGACCTGCCTCAGATCCTCGGCAAACTCAGGCCTTATAACCGCTGCGGCAGTGCGATTCTTGAGCTTTGGACCCCGCCGGCTGTCACCGTGGAAGAAACCCTGGAGCGGGAAGAATCCTGGGCGCGGCAAAGCATCATTTATTTAAAAACCATAATTGATCAGCCATGAAAGAAATTATTGCGCTAGTGGGGGCAGGTGGCAAAATGGGCCTGCGGCTAACCAGGAATTTGAAATCATCCGGATTCGACATGCGTTATCTTGAAGTAGATAAGACCGGAATCGAAAAACTTGCAACATGGGGCATTCAGGTTTCTACGGAGCATGAAACCATACCACGGGCCGATGTGGTCATTCTGGCCGTGCCCGATGTATTGCTGGGTGAGGTATCGGCCCAACTGATCCCCGGCATGAAGAAAAATGCCCTGGTAATGACACTCGATCCGGCTGTGGCACGGGCAGGCCGTTTGCACCTGCGTGAGGACATATCTTACTTCATTGCCCACCCCTCACATCCCTCGGTATTCAACTGGGAACCGACTCCAGAGGCACAGGCCGACTTTTTCGGCGGTTCACTGGCCAAACAAACCATTGTGTGCGCCCTGATGCAGGGTCCGGAAAGCAATTACAAACTCGGAGAGACCATTGCCCAACAAATGTATGCTCCGGTTTCGCAAGCTTTCAGGATCACCATGGAACAAATGGCACTGCTGGAACCTGCCCTTGTGGAAACTTTGTCTTCCTCCTGCCTCGACCTGGTAAGAGAAGGGATGGAAGAAATCATTAAAAGAGGAGTACCTGCAGATGCCGCAAGGGCCTTCCTCCTTGGGCACATCAATATCCAACTGGCGGTATTGTTTAAGGAACTGCCGAATGCCGTGTTTTCAGATGCAGCCAATAAGGCGCTGCAGCGTGGCCGTAAAATCCTTTTCAAGGACGACTGGAAACAGATATTTGAGCCCGAGAATGTTTTGCAGCAGGTGAGGGATATTACTTAGGGGTTATGCCTGAAAGGGTTTAGGCTAAATAAAATGAGGTCTGGGGATGAATCAAAATCTTCTATCTTTGCACCCATAAGCAATAATCTCCATGCAGTTCCGTATTTTCGACTCCATGAAAGATCTGAGCGAATACGCTTCCGATCTGATCATTTCAGCTATAGTTGCCAGCAATAACTTACTGTTATGCACAGCTACAGGTAATTCCACAACGGAAACTTACAGGCAGCTCGTCAGAAAGAAGGACAGTTTTCCTGCCGGAGACCTCAGGATCATCAAGCTGGATGAATGGGGTGGTGTGCCTGCTGATCATCCGATGACCTGTGAAACCTACCTGCAGCAAAAACTGCTGCAACCGTTGCGGATTAAACCAGACAACTATATTTCACTGAACAGCAGTGCTGATGATCCCGACCAGGAATGCAGCCGCATCCAGCAGTTACTCGAATCAAAGGGACCCATTGACCTGTGTATATTGGGGATCGGATTAAACGGGCATATTGCCTTCAATGAGCCTGACAGCTTTCTTTATCCCGACTGTCATAAAGCCCGTTTGAGTCCTTCATCGCTCAACCATCCCATGGTGCGTGAAACCGGGGTTGCTCCAAAATACGGACTCACACTGGGAATGGCGAATATTCTGAAATCCAAAAGAATCCTCCTGTTGATCAGCGGGAGCAGCAAAGCCGAAATAACACAAGCTTTCATGCAGAAAAAAATTGACACGCAATTGCCGGCATCGTTTCTGTGGTTGCATCCCGACGTATTGTGTTTGTGCGACCGGGATGCCTACGGTCTTTAATAACTCCATCCAGGGTACCTTACTGATCAATTTGATGGTCGGGACTCTTTCAGCATTTAATTTTAGTTGGATGAGACAGCCATTTTCTCCAGAACCGAGCTTGCCATCAATTTGTTCTTCCTGAGGTTTTCATGGCTCATTTCAAATTGCATCATGCCGTTTATCGGGATAAAATTGATCATGGAGCCTTTCCCTATCATACCTTCTGTTTCTGTAACCACAAGGGTGCCGGCTCCAGAGATTTTCTGCATCACTGAATTGAACCTGTCGCTCTGCCAATCGTTTACGAAAATCATGTGCTGAAATCCGCTGAGTTCATTCGGGTTTGCTGCGTACTTGATCAATATGGACTGCTGACCCACCTTCATGTTTTGTGTCAGTTTTGTCATTTCGGAATAAACATCCTTGCTGCCGACAATGGTAATGATGAAATCACCGGATTTTTTGTCCATCGGCCAGTCAATATTCCGTGAGAAATTGTAGAGGCAATTCGATATATACCTGCTCATGGAGACCGTCTTTACCTCCTGCGCTCGTAAATTGATTGCCAAAAAAGAAAGAACCACAAATAATACTGAGATCTTCTTACCCATAATCCTGCTAAAATCCTGCATAATACTCCCTTTAAGTAATTAATAATCAATTAATAATGATTGATGTCCAAGCCTGACAGAATAAAACATCAACTTAATAAAGCTTGTCTGGGGGTGGATTGTTTGGTGCCCGTTAATACGCATCTGTCATGGTCAGTGTTACATGACAAAAGTCATGCATTTGCACAAAACCCTTATGACCTGTTGGTTAGTATTTAATTACCATTAACAATCTATTTTCTGTATAATCTCGGACTTCCGTTTCGGTAGTATTCGGGAATTTCAGGAAAGCCATTATTATTTAGATCAGGCTGCTGCTGCAAAAAGCTAAGCAATACCACCCATTCCTTCAATTCCTGAATCCCTGGAATATTGGGATCTGCATCAATAACAGCGTTATGAATAGACTGTATGGGTTCGCCCTTTTCATTTTTCAGGGTGACCTTCACCAGTCCTTTGCTGAGTTTCTTAATAATGCCCACAAATTCCAGCAGGTAGGTATTGGCCGTTATGCTGTACAGCCTTGTATTTTCTTTTGACCAGTCGAGTGGTACGAAGCCTTTCACAGGATCGCCGATTTCAATGGAGGTTATTTTCTTAAGCAAACCTTTTTCAGGGTTGTAGGTCGCTCTGAGACCGCTGAAATATATATAATTATCTGTACTGCTGGATGGAGCCAGGTAAAGAACCTCCATGATCCCCTTTAATTCTTTTGCGGTTACATAGGTTCGGGCAAGCGGATATCCGGGAATATCATCCTTGCCGTTTCCAAGAGAAACCACCCGGAAGAGATCAGCAATTGTTTGCTGCCCGTTTTGACCGGGCATTATGTTGTCCCTTACCATTCCCGCCGGAAACATGGTGATATCGGTACCCGATGGAACCATTCTGTTAACACCGGAATAAATGGCATCGGCAATTAGCGGGCCAAGGTTGCTTTTTTCCAGGAGGGTATCCGGGTCGCAAACCAGCGGGAAGAAAGTTTCGGTGATGACAGAGGAATAAGTGAGCCCGAGTTTCCTGAGGATCTTTTCTGACACCAGTTCTTCCTGCTTGGCGATAAGGTCCTGTATGACCGGATCGCCCGGAATCACATCAGTTACAGGAATGAATCTGAAGTCGGACCGGACTATTTTCTGTTCGCTGATATACAGTTCGAGCCTGCCCAAACCTGCACCATAAGCACCTGCCTGAACAATCGGTATACCGTTAACAAAAAGAGGTTTGTCCAGAAGGGTATGGGTATGACCACTGATGATCAAATCTATTTCGGGAACTTTCTGTGCCAGCATTACGTCCTCACCCGTCCAGCTGCCTTTTTCGTCCCTGGCGACGCCACTGTGCGACATACAGATCACCAGATCAGCCTTTTCGGTCTGTTTTAACAGGCGGGCGTATTTTTTTGCGGCTTTTACCGGGTCTTCAAACTGAACCGGCTTTGCCCGGGGGGAATCATGAATAGCATTGATGCCAAGGATACCGATGATACCGATTCTTAAACCGTTTGTCTCAACGATCCGATAAGGCTGAATGATCTTCTGGTCATAAAGCGCCTTCAGGGCATCATCGTGGCTGTCTTTTTCAGAGAATTTTAAATTGGAGGCGACAATCAGCGGTGATGAAGCGTTCCCGGATGATTTGCCTAAGATTTCAGCCAATACCTGCGGGCCGAAATCAAATTCATGATTTCCCAAAGTCACCAGATCGTAGCCCATTTTTTTCATCAGTGATAATTGGAATCCGGTAGACTCCTCCAGCATATGGAAGAAGGTACCCATCAGAAAGTCCCCATCATCGAGCACCAGAAGATGATTCCCGCTTATTTTACGTTCTTCCTCCAGAAGCGTTGCCAAACGGGCAAAACCTCCCAGGGTATTGTCATCATTTGTACTGAGCGGTGTATATTCCGACTCAGGCGAAAACCCGTTTAATCTGCTGTGCAAATCATTGGTATGAAGAATCACCAGCTTCTTTTCCGCAGAAGCCTGCGCTGAACTTCCGGCAGGAATCAGGCCAATGGCCAATACCAGGCCCAGTATTTTTTGAATGATCATGCTTTATGGATTATACCTGTTGATGCATTAAAAATAGTCTTTTTTTTAACAACAATCCCGGTATGCCTGAAGGCGAAAAAAAAGGTGTGGAAGAACTTTCCACACCCAGTATTGGTTAAAAAGGTATTTGGCTGCTATTTTTTTACAATAATAATCTCCCGTGCAGCGTCAATGGCTGCATCCTTGATTAAACAGTCCAGTTCATTACAGTTTTCCAACAGGACTTCCTTTTCATCCATGGCAAACATCCTGTTGGTTTCAGCATAGAGGATGAAATTCTGATACCACACATCAAACAATGTCATGAAATCATTGGCATCATAAGTGTTAACATCTTCTCCGGCAGGAACGAATTCTAACGCAAATTCAGCCAAGAAATGTCCAAGATCCTGGATCCTTTCCTCGGTTAATTGCAGTGCATTTACGGTATTCATGGCTTCTTGAGATTAGTATTATTCCAAGTTACTGTACTACAGTAGTCTTGTACGGAAGAAGCCGGGATTTGTTGTTTTAAAAGATATGTATATGACTAACTGTTAATATATTGTGACGAACATATTAAAAATGCAGGAGATTGCAATGGCCAGCAGGACTACCGGGTTTCCATCAGGATCTCGACTCCAAGAAGGTTTTCAAGGGGAAGGTAAAATGTAATCTGTTTTCCGATAGCAACCGCCCGGTCCACGGAATAATCCCTGTATTTCACCAGCCATGCCATGAAGAAATGGGTAGCCCGACTTGCACCCAGACAGTGAATCAGGGTAATATCTTCCGATCGGAGAAGGCTGGCCAGGGAATCCAGTTTGGCCGGAGTATAGTCTTTCAAAGCGTCGACCGGTAAAGAATGATACTCTAAACCCATTAGTGTTGCCATGTATTCCTCATTAAAAGCAGTTGCCGCGAACTCACCGTTTTCCTTTTCGGTACGCAGGTTAATGATCTTCTTCACCCCTTTGGATTTGAGCCATTGCAGGGCCTCGTATGTGGGCTGCCCGCTCAGGTAAAATTGCTGGTATTGGTAAAGATTTCTGAATTCCTTGATAACCTTCACCGAATCGGATTGATTGTCATTTTGCTGAGCAAAGATGCCGGTTACTGCTGTAAAGCAGATTATGAAAGGGAAAATTGTTATTTTCATGGTAATTCAGTTAATTAAGCAAAAAAGGTTATAAAAATGTCTAGTATGATTTGCTGGATTTTCCGCCCTTAGCGCTGGACAATGTTATCGTTATATCATTTCCGATCTCTGTGATCCACCGCACACGTGTAACCGACATTCCGGGGATGTTACCAAGCCTGATCACGGCCGGATCTCCGGTTTGCACTTCAGTCAGGTTCAGTTCTTTATCCTGCACTACCATTTTACCAAATGCTTTCACGCCCTCAATGGTTACCCGGTCTTCAGGATCAATGTTGTACTTTCTGTTCTGTCCGGAACGTGAAGGCATCAGCCTGGAATTGACCAGGGAAACTTCAACTTCCTGAAGACGGCTGTCAATCTTTTTAACCTGAATTTCATCAATCCGGATCAGGGGAGTATGGTAGGCATGAAACAATGTGAAGGCCATGTTTCTGTGGGCTTCTGATTCAAGCAAAAATCCCGGTTCTGGACGGCCGAAATTTTTACTGAAACCGCCGATCTCAATTTTCCCATATACGGGGTGGATCATCTCCTTCCAGGGAATCAGAGCGTCGCCGAACAACAGGTAACGGTCGAATTCGTAAAGCTCATTTTCATCGTCATTCCGGGAGCGGTCAGCACCAAAATAAAGCTGGTCAGTGAACAATTCGTTGGTGTACACGTAGATTCCCCGGGCAGCATAGAACCAGTCGAGTTCACCCCCAAAGACCGGGTAAAGGTCTTTCCAGAGCGTATAGAACTTATACCCGGGCAGTATTTTCTCGCCGACTTTCCCGATGGTGTTCAATACCGTTTCATCTTCGGGATCATAGGTTTCCATGTATTTTTCCTGTGCCGGTCCACGGAGGATCATTCCTCCTGAATTGTGATAAGATTGAGCTCCGGCAATGTTTGTATGGGCCAGAACAAAATTTCTCACTGCTTTGTTTTCAGGGGTGTAAAAGGGGTAAGGCAGTGCACCGTTCTGAATATAGTCCGGTTGCCAGTTGAAGGACCAATCCCGGTTGGGATCGTAATAACCAACCCCGTCTTCGTTCACCTGGCCGTCGCCGTCATTGTCAATCCCTTCGTAACCCAGGATCTCATATGCACCGAACTGCCCATTTTCGGCAAGTATCATCCTGGCAGGATTACCCGGATCTACATTCAACTGACCATAAGGGGTTTTTCTTCTCATCAACGAAATGTTACCGTCCCCATCCAGATCATCAAATCCATCTTCGTCGGTGAGTCCGTCCCCGTCGTCATCAACCGGAATCATACCCGACCTGGGGGAATGAACCATGTTCGGACTGAACATGTAATTGTTACGGGCATCCGGGTTAATGGTGGGAATAATATAAAAAACCTTATCATTTAGCAATGCTTTGATAAAGGTATTGCTTTGATAAGTTTCAGTCAGATACCACGCTGTGTAAAGCGCAATTTCCGAACCCTGGATCTCATTTGAATGAATATTGCCATCGATGTAATAGCCCGGTTTCTCATCCGGGGTCCCGTTTTGGAAGTTCGTAACCGTGATCACCAGAATATCCCTTCCTTCATAGGAGTTGCCGATTGATTCCACCCGGGCCAGCTGGGGATAGGCTCTGGCTATCTCCTGACATATTTTAACGATGCCTTCGTAACTGTTATACCTGTTCCAGGCTACCTGCACTTTGGGGTTGACCGGTGAACCCGCGGATTTGAAAAAATCCGGGATCTCCTGCGCCTGAAGTATTAGGCCAGTGAGCAGGAGCATGACAGGTAAGAGGTTTCTTTTTTTCATGTCATTGCTTAATTGAGGTCAATTTCCCGGTTTACAAGTCCTGTTTGCGGAGCGCCTGCCTTCAGAACAACCTTGCCCTGGCCGGTGATCAACCAGCTGGCTTTAACCGATTCCCCGGGAATAATCCGGTCAAAAAGAAAGACCTTTCTCCCCCCGTTAACCTGCTGTGTTTTGGATGTAAGGATATCCAGGCGTATTTTTTTAACCCATTTGCTGTCCTTGGCCAGGGCAGTCATGGTCGGACATTTTCCGTTATTTGTAAGTTCCGCTTCGATCAGGTACAAATCACCGGATTTTTTCGTGACTTTTATGTCACTGAAGGTCAGTGCCGGATGCATGGTGGCCAGGGAAAGCAGGAAATCGAGATGCTGGTCAGATACACTGTCCAAAGCAGCCTTAGGGGGATTATTCAATAGATAGGGTTTCAGTCCCCCTGTTTCAACCTCCTTATCCGGAAAATCAGGGTGCTTAATTTTCTGCCAGGGAATGGTCTGGTCCTGCAGCCCATGTTCCGATGCCCATTTCAGATAGTCAAACGTGGTTGATCCCAGGTTATTTTTATCCCTGCTTACATTCCAGGCCGGTGTGCTAAAAGCAAAACGATTGTAATGAAAATAGGCCCATGAGAGGAGATCGCCGCCTGAAGGACCGACAGCAGCGCTATCACTGAGATGGACCATACTCTTGTACAGGGTTACTATACTTTCAAAATAGGGCTTGTCTTTTTCATGAACTGCAGAAGGCACTTGTTGATCAATCAGATTGCTTTTTAAATCTGAGTATTCCGAAAGATTGTTCTCAGGTCCGATGGAAACTACTGTATAGATATTCCAATGGTCAAACAGGAACCGGGCGAGTTCAAGGGATTCTGCCTCGGAAAAGGGGTTTTCACCGGCCCCGTGTTCAAAATAGGGATAGTGATAGCTGAAGTTCTTGTTGAAGATAACTCCGCCAGGAAGGTCTTCATTGATCTTACCATCCTGGTCGTTATCCATTCCTTCGGACATGACCCTGTATTCTCCTTTTTGATTTTTTGCAATATCGGCTTTTACCATGACTGCTGGATTGTCCGGATGTATTCTGTATTCGCCCTTATCAGGATCTTTAATCCGCATCAGGGTGATCAGTCCATCCTGGTTCAGGTCGTCATATCCATCTTCATCCACAATTCCATCCCTGTCATCGTCATATGGTCCCGCATTTTCTTCCCGTTCATAGACAACGGGTGCAAAACATTCTTCAGAAGCATCAGGTGTCATGTCGGGGAAAAAGTAAAAAGTAATCTCGCTGAGTATGGAAGGATCTTTTCGGATCAGCTTTTCCATTACCTGCATGACAATTTCTACCGAGGCCAGTGAAGAGCCGCTGACACCCCCGACAATAGCTATGCCGGGTTGAAGTTCGGGATTCCCCTTTCCAACCGTAACCACCATGATATCCTTTCCACCTTTGGTTTTTGAGATAACATTGGCATTTACCATCCCTTCCTTTTGGTCCAGGTCCCTGATTCTTGCCATCAGCTGACTGTTGTTACCGTACTGTGCAGATAAGTTGGAGGTGATTGCGACAAGGGCAAGGGAACAGAAGCAGAAAAAGATACTCATGCTGGGTTATTTGAAAGTGAGTACTGGGAAAAGGTAAATATAGGAAATTATTCTCCTGACTTTTTACTCGGATCCAGCAACAAGGGAAACCAGGTACGGAAAAGTGAGCTCCCGTCATAGGTTTTTCCGGCTGAGGCATAGTCGCACCAATACAGGGCAACCGCCTGACTTCCCTCTTCTGCATAGGATTCCGGTATAAACATGGCTTTGAATTGCAGCCAGGTGACAGCGGGCATCTGATCAACCGGCAGGAGTTCAATAAAACCCTGCTGATCGGTTACGGGTATGATATTGGCATCCACAGGCAGGCCGGGCAGGCGGGCATCACGCGAGAGAACAATTGGTCCGCGGAGAATGGCAAAGCTTTCAGGCAAACGGTGCATTTTTATCACCCTGCCGCGCATATCCAAAAACAAATCTATGCTGTCGCCGGTTTTCCATTTCCTGCGGATGGCAGTTAATCCTCCGGGGGTCACCTGCTCCACCGGGATTCCATTGACCCGCAGCAGCGTCTGCGCACTCCAGGCCGGTATCCTGATCCAAAGAGTCATTTCTTCTGCCTCTGGCAATTTCATCCTGAGGAGTATCTTACCATCAGCAGGATAGGTGGTGTTCTGGACTATTTGTACCTGTTGTTTTCCCGGGGTTTCGGCCAAATAACTGCCTTCAGCGAAAAAATTCACCTGCAGTCCCTCTTTCCGCGACATGACCATCGTGGCCGGTAAAGTAAACAATCCGCGTGGACCACTGGCCACGCAGCAGTTCAACCCCATATTGCATTGCCCGGTGCCGGGCATTCGTTGCCCCGACAGGGGAGTGTATTTATCCCAGTCCGATCCGTCGGGATGCATGGCAGCCAGCAGGGCATTGAAGAATGCTTGTTCCACGGCATCAGCATATTTGGATTCGCCGGTGAGGCGCAGTAATTGTTGACTGAGCTTGATCCAGGTGGCCGTAACACAGGTTTCCTGGTAATGTTTTATAGGAAAGACCTGCAGGTTCTTACCATTAAACCAGCATTCCATGGAAGCTCCTGATCCGGCAATATTAATTTCGTTGTCCAGGATGTTCTGCCAGGTCCTTTCAACAGCCAGTTTATACTCGCTTTTACCGGTAAGCCTAAAAAGTTCAAGCAGACCTTCATAACAGGACATCATCTCATAGGCTTTTTGCCCCTGCTCCCAGCCATACCAATTGCTTTCAGGTCTTGGGAAACGGGTTGAAACATCCACTACCGATTTTGAGATCAGCTGAGGTCCTTCCGGCGTTTCCCACTCGCGTACGATCTCTTCAGCGAAATCGAGGTATCTTTTTTCCCCTGTTCTTGAAAAGAGGAGACAAATAGGTTCTAGGACTGATGATGCTGCCATACCCCGATGGTTTCCTGCTTTTACAATAAGCAGGTTGTTCTTTTTCAGTTCATCCATGAGGTTATCGGCTACTTTACCCGCTGCTTCCAGGGCTTTCCGGTCCTTTGTCAGGTCAAAGTATGCGACTAAGCCCAGCATGCAGTATTTTCTTCCCCAGATATCCCAGGCTTCAAGCCGCTTGTCGTTAGCATAATTGCCAATGTAACCGTCTGGCGACTGGGTGGCTATGAGTCCTGCCACAGCATGATCCAGTTTGTTCTTTAACTCCTGGGTTGGATGATACCGGTAGGCAAGAATGGCAGAGGTGATCCATTTTCCCCAAAACTCACTTTGCCAGCAACTGGTTTCGTTTCTTTCAAGAAAGGGAGCCACCAGGCTGCTCTCATCCTGAGCAATTATGCGATTCCGATACGACTGTCCAAACTTATCCCCAATATAACCGTCAATCTGGCAGGATAGTCCCGGCTGCAGCATATCCTGGATGACTTCGGGAATTCTTACAGTCAACTCGCCTTCCTGTGCATTCAGGATAAGGGTAAAAAATAATAGTATGGAAATGACAGTTAATTTTTTCATGGCTTCAAGGACCTTATCTGCAGCAACAGCCACCGGCACCACAGCACGACTGGACCTGCTTAGAACCGACATTCCCGGGGCGTTTCCTGTGTTTTTGCTCCGGCTTCTCAAAGCTTCCGGTTCCGCAATCGGGACAAGGTGCGGTATACTTCCAGCAGCTGCCAAATACAGGATCAATGGTTTCCATTTTATCAGGATTTGTATTTTCAAAAGCCTGCTCACAACTCATGCAATAAAACTGGGACATATTTATTTCTTTATTTCAGTGACTAATTTACATTAAATGATCATCGGGATCACTATTTAAAGAAAATATCCAACAGCAGGATCTCCGATTTTCCTGCTGTTTTAACCGGGGGGCCCCATAAACGCAATCCGCTGCTTACAAAAAAATGGGTATTCCCGATTTTCCTGTACCCCCAGGTTAATTCATAAATTCTACGGATGATCAGGTTAACAGGAAACAGCTGTCCGTTGTGAGTGTGACCTGATAACTGCATATCGGCAATGCTCCTGCTGACCTCCTGCAGGGCTGTTGGACGATGGTCGAGAAGTATAACCGGCAGGTCATGTGAAACGCCCTCCAGCAGTTCATCGAGAGTTTTACGATGAACAATGTGCTGATCATTTCTGCCAGCCAGATAAAAAGAACTGTCAATTTGGACAACCGTATCACAAAGGAGGGTAATTCCGGATTCCCTGAAAAAATTGCGGTCTTCACCTTCTCCATATAATTCGTGATTTCCCAAAACGCCAAAGGCCGGGTATGTATGGTGCAGCTTTTGCAGGAGTGCTTTTATTTGGATTGAATTTTCTTCGTCACTATCCTCTTCCAGCAGGTCTCCACCGTAAAGGATGAAATCAGGCCGGAGGACATTCATTTTTGCGGCATACTGTTCCAGGAAACGCACACGGGTGTTATGCTGAAGATGTATATCCGAAACAAAAGCCACCCTCAGGTGGTCTGTTTTTGAGTGCCTTCGGGGGATTTCCACCCGATATTCCGTTGTACGTATGGTATTCAGGTTGATGACCCCGGCGATGATAATGCAAATTGGAAGGATGATGATGGCAGCAAGCGAACAGCATCTGAAAGCCAGGCTTTGGCGGGTTTCAATGGAGACTGCTTTGAATGGCAGGTTGATTAACAACAACAGTTCGAACAGAATAACCGAGAGGAAGAGGTACAGAAAGAACGGCAGGAGATAATCGGAAATATCTGACATCAGCTGCATGAGTTCATTTGTTGCACGATGCGACCAGATTTGGGTAACAGGGAAAATCCCGGCTACAATCAGGTATACAGTAACGTACCACCACAGATATCGCTTGCTGATGAATAATTGCCTGATACGGAAAAAAACATAAACGTTGGGTATAGTATAGACCAGCAGGAGGATCAGATGAAACATCACGTAAGTATTGTAGATTAAACCGTCAGAAAGATAGGAAAATATTTATAAAGGTGAATATAATGAACAGATTCGCGCGACACGATCTTTTTAAGGCACCATAAATCACGTGACAGATAATTTTATTAATATTGATGCCTGCTTATTCCAGTGGGTCATTTTAAGGCAGCAAAATGGAATATACCCGTCACATCGGATTTGATAATGAAAAATACCTTCGGGAACAGACCTCCGCCATTCTCGAAAGGGTGAGCCGGTTTAACCACAAACTCTACCTCGAGTTTGGGGGCAAGATCCTGCATGATTACCATGCCGCCAGGGTTCTTCCTGGTTTTGATCCCAATGTCAAGATGCGGTTGCTTCAAAAACTAAAGGATAAGATCGATGTGATTTTATGCATTCATGCCGGTGCGATAGAAAGAAAAAAAGTCAGGGCGGACTTTGGAATTACATATGATGTGGATGCCCTCAAAACTATTGATGATTTCAGGGAATGGGGGATTGACATAACCGCGGTGGTGATCACCCGCTATGAGCATCAGTCACCCGCAAGGGCCTTTAAGAACAAGCTTGAGCTGAGGGATGTGAAAGTGTATTTGCATTATCCTACCAAAGGTTATCCCACCGATGTGGATCTGATCGTCAGCGACCAGGGATACGGGGTCAATGAGTACATAAGAACGGATAAACCCATTGTGATCGTAACCGGACCAGGACCGGGGAGTGGAAAGCTGGCCACCTGCCTGTGTAACCTTTACCATGAATACAAAAAGGGAGTTAAGGCAGGCTATGCCAAGTTTGAAACCTTTCCCATCTGGGATCTGCCTGCCGATCATAAGGTAAATATTGCCTATGAGGCTGCAACCGTGGATTTAAAAGATGAAGTACTGATTGACGAGCATCACCTGAAGGCCTATCAGATAAAAACGGTGAATTATAACCGGGATATAGAGGCGTTTCACCTGTTGAAAAGGATCATAGAAAAAATAACCGGCGGTGAGTCGATGTACCAGTCTCCGACAGATATGGGCGTAAACCGTGCCAGTTCGGGCATTGTGAATGACAGTATCATTGCCGAAGCTTCCCACCAGGAGATTATACGGAGATATTTCAGATGTGCCGTGGAATATGCCATGGGATTGGTGGACAAGGATACCCTGAACCGGGCTGTTGAAATCATGGACAGGATAGGGGCCAGGGTTGAGGATCGCAAGGTGGTGCTACCGGCCCGGGAAGCTGCCAGAGATGCTGAAAAAAACGGCAAGGGAAATGAGGGCATTTACTGCGGGGCCTGCGTCGAATTGCATGATGGGACCATCATCACCGGCAAGAATTCACCCCTGATGCATGCCGCATCCAGTCTGATCTTAAACGCTACCAAGCACCTGGCCGGCATCCCGGATAACATGTACCTCTTGCCCAAAAACATCATTGATTCTGTAGCCTACCTGAAAAAGGATATTCTGGATGGCAAAATGGTCAGTCTTGATGTGGAGGAAATGCTGGTTGTGCTCGGCATCAGTGCATTATTCAACCCGGCAGCAAAAATGGCCATGGAAACCCTGAAGCTGTTATGTGAATGTGAAGTGCATACTACACATATACCCACTCCGGGCGATGAGGCGGGATTAAGGAAATTAAAGGTTAACCTCACCTGCGATCCTGAATACTCCAGCAAGAGTCTTTTTATTGGTTGATCAGCTTTATCCCTGTTAATTCACAAAGGTATAGGCCTTGCCGCTTTTTCCTGCTCTTCCGGTTCTTCCGATGCGATGTATATAGCTGTCCATATTCTGGGGCTGCTGGTAATTGATGACGTGCGAAACATTGACAATATCAAGTCCCCGGGCTGCAACATCGGTTGCTACTAACACCTGAATTCTCTTGTTTTTGAAGGCTTCCAGGGCATTCATCCTGTAACTTTGGGATTTATTTCCATGAATCTCATCTGCTTTGATCCCTGCTCTTCGCAGGTTCTTGCATATTTTACTTACACCGCGTTTGGTATCAGCAAAAACGAGCACTTTTTCAAATGACGGATCCTTGATCAGGTTGAGCAGGATATCCATTTTATTTTCTCCATCAGGTACTCTGAGTATTTCCTGGTCAATATTGTCTCCGCTGATATTGCCATTTCTAAGCCTGACTTCTACAGGAGCATGCAGTAATTTACCGATCATGGCTTTCTGGCTCTTATCTTCGGTGGCGGAAAAAAGAATGGTTTGTTTGCGGTTGTGCATTTCATCGACAATGCTTAAAATATCACGCGAAAAACCCATGTCCAGAAGTCGGTCGAATTCATCGAGTACCAGTATGGAAAAGTGATTAAGAATTATGGCTCTTTGTCTCACCATATCCGAAATACGGCCGGGGGTTCCAATAACAACATGACACGATTTCCTGAGTTTCATAATATCCTTGCGTACATCAGTGCCACCTATGAGACACTCGCTGTACAAGCCAAGCCCGTTTGTTATGCTTCTGAATTCCTGTTCAATCTGAACTGCCAGCTCTCGTGTTGGTGATATCACCAATATCTGGAAAGAAGGATTCTTCCCAAGCAGATTATGAGCCAATGGGATCAGAAATGCTCCCGTTTTACCGGTTCCGGTTTGCGCTAATCCGATCAGATCATGCCCTTTTAAAATGGGTTCGATCGATCTGTCCTGGATTTCGGTGGGTGAGATATAACCTTTTCGGGAAAGATTAGAAATTATGGATTCATCAACAGGGAGATCTTTTATAAACCGGGAAGATATATATTGTGTTTCGTTGACAGGCTGTGCTTTTTTTATGAAAGAATCAGCATTATGAGATGGTTTACTGATACTTTTTTTACCGGAGTATTTGGCCCCGGAGGATTGAATTTTGCTTTGTTTTCCTGTTACCCTTTGCTTTTGTATGTAATTCATTTTTATTAAATTGGTTAATTATTCAGAAATTGACATTAACCAAAATAATACAATAAGGGATAATGCTTTTCTTTAAAACTTTTGACTGATTTATATTGCTGATAACTTAAATTCGCCAAAAATTCTCTGCAATATTAGTCAATTTAATTGAAATAAAAGCATTTAATGCAAGAGGATAATTTTAGGGTAGCATTTTTGGGTCTACTTCTTATGTTTTGGTCACTGCATTTCATCTTTGAATGCTAAAGTTTAAGGAAATCAATAATATCCTTTTTCCTTCCTTGTATAACAAAACGCATATCATTATCAAGAACGACATCTGTTTCAAAATTTTTAACATCAATGGCTATCCATTTTTCAAGCGAAGGTGTCGATAGTTTCTTGTCCAGGCACTTTAAAGCTAATATATTAACATTTGGTGACGCTGTAAGATCGGTCTGAGAAAGGTTTTTCCCAATATAATCGTCAGGAACACTGACTTCTGCAATCTTAACATCATCAGAAATGCTATAAATGCTCCAAACCCCACTCATTATTAACTTCTCAGCAAAAACAACTGCCGTATTGTATTCAGGATTTATTGTATTGGAGACGCCGATTGCATTTAGCACAGTCTTATGGACCAGGGAACTTTCGCGGCCATAGATTCTCTGAACCCCAAGCTTTTTAAGCAGGGCAGTTGTCATTACCGAAGAGCCAAAGTCGTGGCCAATACATACAACAACCATATCACAGTCTTTTAAAGGCAACGTTTTTAAGGCATGAATATCTGTGATATCCATACTGATCGTGTTTTTAATCGTGTCCTTGAAGAATTCCACTTTCGCCATGTCTTTATCTACCCCTATTACCTCGTGCCCTAATGCAGTTAGTTTTTTTGCCAGTGATGCCCCAAAGTTTCCCAAACCAATAACAATAAAGTTCATGGTGCTTATTATTTAGGTGATTACAATATTTTCTTTTGGATACCGGTATACCGAGGTTTTGGAACTTGAAAAAAGTGCAAAAAGCAAGGTTAATATACCCATACGTCCCATGTACATCAGCAAGACAAGGAGCAGCTTTGACAAATCGGTAAGCAAGGGTGTAATACCCATTGATAACCCAACTGTGCCAAAAGCTGAAACACACTCAAAAAGTATTTTCAATGCGCTCTTATCCTGTTCTAAAAGGTACATGATTAACGAGGAGCAACCCAAAATTACAATAGAAAGTATTATTATCGCAAAAGCCCTGTCAACTGAGCGTTCATGAAACTCTCTTTTATGGAATTCGATATGGCTTTTCATGCGGGCAATCCTTAATGCATTTAATATCGCAATAGCAAAGGTGCTGGTTTTGATACCGCCACCGGTTGAAATGGGAGAAGCCCCGACCCACATCAGGAAAATGGTCAAAGTAGCTGCTGCTACAGATAAATTTTCCATAACAACAGAATTAAAGCCGGCTGTACGGGGCGTTACACTACCGAAAAATGCGTGGGCTATTTTACCTGACAAATCCAGGCCTTTGAGGGTATTATCCTTTTCAAACAGGAAAAAGAATACTGTTCCGACAATGAGCAGTAAGCAGGTGGTGTAAATAACCAGCCGCGAATTAATATTGATCATCATGGGAATATAGTCCTTTCTGCGACCAAATCTGAGAGTGGATAGTATATTCAGTAATTTATATTTAATAAAGGTATATAAATTCAAAAGAATGGGAAACCCAATTCCGCCAAGTATAATAAGGAAACTGATCACATAGAGTATGGAATAAGTACCACGGAGTCTGTAATCGTTCATGTTATCTGTTAAGGTTGAAAAGCCAGCATTACAAAAGGCCGATATAGCGTGAAACACCGAAAACTTGATCCTCCCGCCGATGCTTGTAAAATATGCTGTATCGAGGTTGAAATACAAAAATGCTGCCCCGACAGCCTCAAACATTAAGGTTATAAAAATTACCTTAGCAAGTGTTTTCCTTATTTCCGATACATTATCCTCGCTAAAAAAGTCACTTAATACAAATCTTTCAGAAAAAGATGAAGAACCTCCTTTAAAAAAGAAACCAAAAAAACTGGTGATGGTCATTATACCAATTCCACCAATCTGTATCAGCAGCAAGATTATACTTTTACCCAGTGCAGTAAACTGAGTGGCCGTATCAACCACTATCAATCCGGTAACGCAAATGGCGCTGGTAGCTGTAAAAAGGGCATCCACTAAAGTTATAGGGGTAGTGGTGGCATTTGGAAGTTTTAAAAGAGCTGTACCTGCAAGAATTAAAAAGCCAAAACTTGCCATAAAAAGCTGCGCAGGATTGAGGACCAATGCGATATTTCTGATATCGAACCTCGAAAACTCGAAAACAAACAACCCCAATATTAATAAGGAATAGTAATATTGATTATTCAACCAAGCAACATTCCTGTCAACATTTAAAGAGAAGGATAAAAATAAGAAAAGACCGATAGACAGAAATATGATCAGGTCGGATTTAAAACTATTAAATCCAATACAGATGAATGATCGCAGAAGATATAAAGCAGCAATTACGGTAAACAACCATTGATAATTTTTAATACTCGAAAGTGTAGTAACCGTTGAATCTTGCTTAAAACCAACGACCGTAATAATTTTTAAAAGCATAACCAGCAGTACGAACAGCAGCAGGTAATCGAGAATTGGACGGATGGTTTTATTGACAAATTTCGATCGGTTTCTCGAACCAAAAAAGGGCCTGTTGGAGTACATAAATATCTTTTATACAAAAAGCAGTCTAAAATACACTTAAAATCAGTACTTCCAAGTTGTTCACAATTTGATTTTTTACAAAAACGCATGTAAACTGCGGAAAAATTGATAACAATAAAATATTCCCTAATTAAAATATTGTAGTCTTTTTGTATTCCTTATAGGCAGGAAATCTGTTTTCAAGTTCTATTTCTTCCAAATGTCTCCAAAACAAAACGTTAGCTATAAATACAAAAGAAAGAGCAAATGCAGATAGTCCTCCGTAGAAAAAAGGCATGCCTATTAACCAAAGGATGAAACCTAAATACATCGGATGCCTGATTTTTGAATAAATCCCGCGTGTTATAAGGTCACCTTCATAGCTTTCCAGGGACTTGATCGTGAGTAAACTGGTTAAGAAAATTATGATCCCCAGGCCAATGAATGAAATACCCAAATAACTTATAATATCTGGCAGGGCAATTCTGTATACATCCAGGCTGTTCAGGGCAAACCATGACGCCCATAACAATAACATATTGATAAGTATTATAATAAAAGAGAGATTATTAGGTTTCAGCATCTTTTTATGTTTTAATATCTCATAAACAGTCCTGATGATATGAGTTATTATACATATGATAACCAGAACATAAAAAGATTCGTTTTTCATGGTGTGGAATGATAATTTGAACTTCCTTGAATTATTAATATAAATTACCTGGACTTCAATTTAGCAAAAGGAATTAACATCGGTACATCTTTCTGATATTGAATATAGGAATCACCATATTCCAGAACGAGCTTCCTTTCTTCGAGTTTTGTTCCGATGACAATATATGCCGTTAATACTATGTTTGCCACTATATCCGTCAATCTGAAGGTCTGACACCATAACAACAGTATTACCGCAAAATACATAGGGTGTCTGACTATTCCCAGTAAACCACTTCTCTTTATTCCTGCCTCAGGATTTGTAGTCTTTTTCTTCCTGAAATTCATTATTTGACGAAGTCCAAAAAAGGATAAGGAATCATAATCGAAAATGAAAGCTTTAAAGAATATCAGCAAAGAACAAATAAGTAATACATACCGAATAATTGACCATGGTGGATCGTAGTTTATTATAACCTCACTATTTAACTGGTCAGTGAAATGAAAAACTGGGAACAATAAAACTATGGAAATCAAAACATAGAAAAGCCGGTAAAAGGCATAATAATCTTTTAAACTATGCATCATCAGTTTTGTGAATCTGATACTGATCAAGTAGCTGTGCAGCGCACAGTATCCGGTCCACATCAGGGCGATAAAAAGATAGTTCATTTATTAAAACTATGATACTAATATACAATAGATTATTGTATAAGCAAGTGTAAATAATAAAAGCGTTACCAGAAAAATTGCCCTTGTCTGATAATATCCTCTGTTAGTCTTTTGTACTACTTTTTGTATTGCCAATAAAAAAAACCTGGCGCAATATTTAGGTTACTTAGGCAACTGGACCTAAATCACTATTGGAATCTTTGGATGGTATTCAAAGCGTTCTCCCGGGTAATAAACCCGTTGGAGATATAAGCCCGATGGCGGTGCTGCAAGCTGGGATGGCCTTTCGGAGTATTGATCCATGAAACCCTGAATTTCCTTCACGGTCAGTTTTCCTTTACCGGCGTGAACCAGAACACCGGTGATCCTCCGAACCATCATCCAAAGAAAATGGGAGCCCAGTATGTGTATAACGATCTGGTTCCCTGATTCTCTGACTTCCAAATAGCTAATATCCACAAGTGCTGATTTTTCCTCAGCAGTTGTGGCTCCAAAGGAGGAAAAATCATGAAATCCCCTGAGTATAGCGGCGGCTTCCTGCATTTTGCTAACCGATAGATCTTCTTTTACCCACCAGGTATAGCGCTTGCCAAAGGCAGATCGTCGCAATGATATGACGTACACATAACTTCGGGCAACGGCATTATACCTGGCGTGGAATCCGGCGTCACACTTCTGCAATGTTAAAACATGAATATCGTAAGGTAAAATTTCATTTAACCGACTTAAAATGGTTTTCGCGTGCATTTCGGTGGAAACATCGAGGTGGGCTACCTGGCCCAGCGCATGCACACCGGCATCGGTTCGGCCGGCTCCGTACAATTCAATTTTCTTTGTAGAAAATATTTTCTGGCAGGCTGTGAGCATTTCACCCTGAATAGTTTGCACACCTGCATTTTGCTGCCAGCCATGATACTGTGAACCGTCATATTCAATAAGAAGCCGGAACCGTGACATGCGATGGAATTAAGGGATAAAAATACGGAATAAACAGGAAAGAATTCCAGCTCGCCATCTTTTAACTTTAATGTTCTCAAAAAGAAAAGCCCGCCTTCGCGTCGTAAGAACCGATGCTTCGGCGGGCACTGTCGGGGCGAGAAGATTTTATATCTTTTAAAACATTGCAAATCAATATATTATGGAATTTGATTTTTTATTACAAATAATCGCAAAAGAATCATATGACTGAATGCAAGATTTGAAATGTCATGATCTCGCAAACTCAATTAACAATTTATAGTCCCCTTCATCTGCCGCATAAATGGCTTCCAGGTATCTTTTTCTGAATTCACCTTTTTTTGACAGATTTCTCCTACCCCATGTGAATATTGGCTTTTTTAAGCCTTGTGATATTAAAATGTCAGCACAAAGCCTGGAGTGACGGCCATTTCCGTTTGGGAACAAATGAATCTGAACTAACCGGTGTTTAAATCTTACTGCGATTTCATCCGGTTCGAAAATTTTATGATCTATCCAATATCTGCAGTCAGCAATAAGTTTTCTCAGTTCTGTCGGGATTTGAAATTTATCAATCCCTATGTTTTTATTCGATTTCCTGAATTTACCTGCCCATTTCCATACTTCACCAAACATTCGCTTGTGCAATTCCAAAATAAACTTTTCGGATAATATTTCCTCAAGCTTGTGATTTCTTCCTAACGTCCATGATACGGCAATTTCAATATTCTTTTGCTCAAACTCATCCAATTCTCCTCTTGTAGATATGGTTTTAATAATAAGACCTTCCTTTTCATCCTCATCAATAGGACTCTGTCCTTCAATATATTTAAATTCTAATCCCATAAATATTTCGGCATTTCCTGTTGAATCTCAAGCGCTTTTTCATCAATTGCTTTTCTGAGCCTTTTTTCGGTGTTTTTCTGTTCTTCAAGACTCATGTTGACAGATGTTCTCAACACAATTTCTTTGGCCATCTCATAAGCACGATGTTCTATCATCTCTGTCAAACTTCCCCTTTGGGGAATAAATCCATAAATAAATTTCATATTTAGACTCGTGCCAAACTGCCTCAATACATTAACTGAGATCGTTCCGGCTTTTTCTCTTTCTTCAATTTCTTTTACACTCTGGGCTGTCATGTTCATCCTCCTACCTAGTTGTTTTAATGACATTCCTAGGGATAATCTTATAGCATGGACCCAGCCTGATGATGGAGCGATCACCTTTTTAACAGTTATAAAGGATTTTATTTTACTGTCGGTTTGATCCAAAATTAATTTTTGATTTTTCATAAGGTTATAGCCTTAAAATATTGGAACAAATATAAGGTTATAACCTGATAAATGCAAAATTCTTTAAGGTTATAGCCTTACAAATTTTATTTTTGATCTCAGATAAATGCAAATCAAGATATCATGTATTGAACTATAACCGATTTGACTTTTTATATTGCCTGCTATAGTTGTAATTGTTTTTATCCTCCCTGCTATTTAGGTTATAAAAATCGTGAAGCAAATTAAAAGAAGATTTGCGCTACCTTTTTTATTAACAACAAAAAAGACCTTGAAATCATTAGATATACAAGGTCTTCATTTTATTTCTGTCGGGACGAGATACTGATAGCGATCAGTACGAACTTCCGACCCTCCCGACACTCCGTGTCGGGATACGCTAGCTGTAGGCTTGGCTATGCCCAGAAATAGAAAAAAAGCTGCCTTAATTCAAGACAGCCTTATCGTTGTCGGGGCGAGAAGACTCGAACTTCCGACCCCTTGCACCCCATGCAAGTACGCTAGCCAACTGCGCCACGCCCCGAGAATATTTATTGATTTGTTGATTTGTTGATTTGTTGATTGGAAGACATGTTCACCCAATCATTTTGTCAATAAATCATTAAATCATCCTATAATTAACATCTAACTTTTAGTTTTTCATTCGAACTTCCGACCCTCCCGACACCTTCGTGTCGGGATACGCTAGCCAACTGCGCCACGCCCCGAGAATATTTATTGATTTGTTGATTTGTTGATTTGTTGATTGGAAGACATGTTCACCCAATCATTTTGTCAATAAATCATTAAATCATCAAATAATGACAGGGATGCAAAGTTAAATAATATTTAAAACTAGCCCAATTTTTTTTAAGAAAAAGCTTATACTTGTCCCTCGTCCCTCGTCCCTTGTCCCTACTTAATCCCGCTTAGAACAATTAAAAATATGTTTTTTTTAGTAAATTTGCACCTTCTTATCAATTAAGGAACTTAACGATTCATGGCTGATTATAACCTAGTAATGCCGAAGCTGGGCGAAAGTGTCCAGGAAGCTACCATCACCCGCTGGCTGGTGAAACCCGGTGACATGATCCAGGAGGACGATGTTTTACTTGAAATTGCCACCGATAAAGTCGATTCCGAGATTCCTTCCCCGGTGGCGGGCAAGGTTATCCAGGTACTCTTTGCAGAGAATGCCCTGGTGCCTGTTGGAGAGGTGATCATGGTGATCAATACGGAAGGCAAGGGAGAAGCAATTCCGGTAAAAACGGTTGCTGAACCTGCACAACCATCACAACAACCACAACCATCACAACCATCACAACCATCACAACCTCCTCAACCCTCTTCCAACCGCTTCTACTCCCCCCTGGTAATGAGCATTGCCGGCAAGGAAAACATCAGCGGTGCAGAACTGGATGCCATACAGGGAACCGGAACCAATGGCCGTGTCCGCAAGCAGGATGTTTTAAAGTACCTCGAAAATCGTGGAAAACAGCCTGTTGTCTCCAAACCTGAACCTGCCAGAAAAGCTGAGCCCATTAAGGTCAGCATTAGCCTGCAGCCCGGGGATGAGGTTGTGGAAATGGACCGCATACGCAAGCTTATTGCGGAGCATATGGTAATGTCAAAACATACCGCACCCCACGTCACCAATTTCGTCGAGGCAGATGTCACCAACCTGGTGTTGTGGCGTGATAAGATCAAGGATGATTTCCTGAAACGTGAAAAGGTTAAGCTCACCTTCATGCCTGCTTTTGTTGAAGCTACTGCCAAGGCCCTGAAAGAATTCCCGGGGGTTAATGCCTCGGTCGACGTGGATAAGATCATTCTGCGCAAAAATGTAAATATTGGTTTTGCCGTGGCCCTCAAATCCGGGAATCTCATCGTTCCTGTAGTGAAGCAAGCTGACCAGAAAAGCCTTATCGGACTGGCTGTTGAACTGAACCGACTGGCTGAAGCCGCCCGAACCAACAACCTTTCACCTGATGACATTCAGGGGGGCACATTTACCATCTCAAATTTCGGCACCTTCAGGAACATCACGGGTACACCGGTGATTAACCAGCCCCAGGTCGCCATTCTGGCCACGGGCAATATCGAAAAGAAGCCTGCTGTAATGGAGACCCCCACCGGCGATGTTATCGCAATCCGCCATAAGATGATTCTGTCCCTTTCCTATGACCATCGTGTTGTTGATGGCGCCCTGGGCGGTATGTTCCTTCGGCGCATCGCCGATCTGCTCGAGGAATTTGATATGAACCGGGTTGTATAATATGCAAATATGCAAATGTGCAAATGTGCAAATATGCTAATGTGCCAATGTGTTAATGCCAGTTTACATACGTGTCATTGAGATTTTAACATGTGTCAATTCATATAGAAATGGAGATTCCCAAACGATTTAGCATCAGGAAAACAGAAAAAGAAACGCTTGCCAGGTGGTTTTACCTCATGGTGCTCGGCAGGGCCCTTGATGACCGTGCTCCCAATTACCTGAAGCAGGCAATTGGCTGGTCGTACCACGCCCCCTATGCGGGACATGATGGCATTCAGCTGGCGATCGGCCAGGTGTTCGAACGTAATACCGATCACCTCTTTCCCTATTACCGCGATATGCTAACCTGCATATCTGCAGGACTTACAGCAGAAGAGATCATATACAACGGTATTTCAAAAGATACTGATGTGGCAGGCGGTGGCAGGCATATGTCAAATCACTTTGCCAAACCCGAATGGAATATCAATAATGTCTCTTCGGCAACCGGTAACCATACCCTTCATGCCGTGGGTGTGGGAAGGGCCATGCGCAAGTATAAACATCAGGGAGTTTCTATCAGTTCCCAGGGCGAATCCTCTGTTTCTGAGGGCTATGTGTATGAAGCCATCAACGGCGCCTCGAATGAAGAATTGCCCGTGATTTTTGTTTTCCAGGATAACGGTTACGGAATCTCGGTACCAAAGGCTGATCAGACTGCCAACCGTAAGGTTGCCAATAACTTCACAGGCATTAAAAACCTAAGGATCATCCATTGCAACGGGAAAGATGTTTTTGATTCCATGAATGCCATGTCCGAAGCCAAGGACTGGGTACTGAAGAACCAGAAACCCTGTATAGTTCAGGCCAATTGCGTGAGAATACATTCACATTCCAATTCTGACCGGCATGAACTTTATCGCGATGATTCAGAGCTTAATTATGTGAGCGAGTATGACCCGCTGGGCAAGTACCGCAGGATGTTGATCCGCTACAATCGGTTTACCGATGAGGAACTTCAGGCTATCGAGGAACAGGTGAAAGCCGAAGTAAAGGAGGCACACAGGAAGGGAATGGCGGCACCGGATCCCGATCCGGCGTCCATTCATGATTTTGTTTTGCCAGAACCTTACTATTCCGGTAAATACCCCGACGGCATTCACCACACCGACGGCCCAAAGAAGAAGCTGATCGAAGGGATCAATGAGACACTGAAGGCGGAATTTCGCCATAATCCCGATACCTATATCTGGGGACAGGATATTGCCCACAAGGATAAGGGCGGTATTTTCAATGTTTCCAAAGGCATGCAGCAGGAATTTGGCAGGGAAAGAGTATTCAATGCCCCCATTGCTGAAGACTTCATTATGGGAACTGCCAATGGCATGACGCGATTCAGCAAAAAAATCAGGGTAGTTATCGAAGGCGCTGAGTTTGCTGATTATTTCTGGCCGGCCATGGAACAATTTGTGGAAACAACCCACGAATACTGGAGAACAAGAGGACAGTTCGCTCCGAATGTAACAGTGCGACTGGCATCCGGCGGATATATCGGAGGAGGTCTTTACCATTCCCAGACCATTGAGGGAGCCCTGACTACCTTCCCCGGAGTCCGTGTTGTGTATCCTTCCTATGCTGATGATGCAGCAGGTTTGCTCCGTACTGCCATGAGGAGCGAAGGTTTCACCATGTTCCTCGAGCCAAAGGCCCTGTACAATTCTCCAATTGCTGCCACAGCGGTGCCCGACGATTTTGAGGTGCCTTTCGGAAAAGCACGCGTGCGCCGTACAGGAACCGATCTCTCCGTTTTCACCTATGGCAACACCACACATATGTGCCTCCAGGCCGCTGAGAAGCTGGCACTGGAATCAGGCTTCAACATCGAAGTGGTGGACCTCCGTTCCCTTATCCCGTTGGATAAGGAAACCATCCTGGCATCTGTGAAAAAAACCGGGAAAGTACTGGTCGTTCATGAGGACAAAGTATTCTCTGGGTTTGGTGCTGAACTATCAGCCACCATTACCGAGGAAGCCTTTGAATACCTCGATGGCCCGGTAAGGAGACTGGGTTCCACTTTCACGCCTGTAGGATTCAACCGCATCCTGGAAAAGGCTATTCTGCCAAGTTCGGAGAAGATTGAAGCAGCTATGAAGGAATTATTGGAATATTAGTTGCCCGTTGTGATGGTCGTGGATTGTGATGGTTTTCACAACAACCACAACAATCACAACAATCACAACAATCACAACAACCACAACAACCACAACAAATTAAGTTAATTAATATCATATGAAGAAAACAGGTCTTTTCTATAGCTTCAACACCAACAAAACCTCCCAGGCTGCGCGGAAAATTGGGGAGGAGTTCGGTGCAGAGGTAGAGCACTTAAATGCTGAGACGATCACGGAAAAGGAATTCCTTTCCTTTGAAAACATGATCCTGGGAGTTCCCACCTGGTTCGACGGCGAACTGCCCAATTACTGGGATGAATTTGTGCCCGCTCTGGAGGATATGGATTTGAAAGGAAAAGTTGTAGCGATCTTCGGTAACGGGAACCAGAAAGGTTATCCTGAGAATTTTGTGGATGGCGTGGGCATCATGGCCAATCTTCTCGAAAGTCGTGGCGCCCGTATTGCAGGCTTTACTCCCGCCCAGGGATATAACTTTGAAAGTTCACAGGCGCTTCGTGGTGACCAGTTTTGCGGTCTTGCACTCGACTTTGAAAACCAGGGATCCCAGATCAACGGTAAGATCAAGAAGTGGGTGGAACAGCTGAGAAAAGAGCTTCAATGAAAAATGAAAAGTGAAAAACGAAAAGTGAAAAGGTGGAACAGTGGAACAGTGGAACAGTGGAACATTTATACGACCCCATCACTTAATCACTTAATCACTTAATCACTTAATCACTTAATCACTTAATCACTTAATCACTTAATCACTTAATCACTAAAAACCAATACTATGAAATACATTGCTCTTCTCTTATTAATGGTCTTCCCTTTGGCCTTAAAATCCCAGGAACCTGTTAAAATTTATAATCCTGATGCCAATGCCAGAGCCGATCTGGAACAGGCAATCCAGGCTGCCAGAGATCAGAACAAGCATGTACTCGTACAGGTGGGCGGTAACTGGTGCCCATGGTGTGTAAAATTGCACGGTTTCTTCGCCTCGGAGACAAAAGTTGATTCAATCCTGAAAGCCGATTATGTGCTTGTACGGGTTAATTACAGCAGGGAAAACAAAAATCCGGAAGTGATGGCCAGCCTGGGTTATCCGCAGCGTTTTGGATTTCCTGTGCTCCTGGTGCTGGACCAGAACGGGAAACGACTTCATTCCCAGGATACAGGCTATCTCGAACTGGATAAGGGCTATGATCCTGAGAAAGTCTGCAGGTTTCTGCTGAACTGGAATGTTACAGCGATAAATCCTGAAAGTTATAAGTAAGCCGCATTCGAGTAATGTTGAGCAGCCGGTAATCATTAACCGGTAGTCAGTAACCGGTAATCAGTAATCAGTAATTGGTAATTTTAGATGAAAAGTACACTTAAGCAATGGTGGGAGAGCATCCCCGCAAAAGGAGGACTTTTCGGGGCCTTGTTCGGGGCCTTGGCCGCTACAAAGTACCATCGGCCGGGGGATAAACTGTTGAAAAATGCCGGCAAAACTGCTTTATTTGCGGGAGCAGGTTTTATGCTGGGGCAATGGATCGAGAATCTCTTGCGAAGAAATATGAAGCAACACCGAACACCGAACACCGAACACTGAATACCGAATCACCATGCTCCAGCCCGCCACCATTTATCTCAATGGCCAGTTCATCAGCAAAGATAAAGCCTGCATTTCTCCGGAGGACAGAGGGTACTATTTTGCCGATGGGGTTTACGAGGTCATTAAATACTATAAAGGCAATCCTTTCTGTCTGGACGAACACTTCACGCGGCTCAGGAACAGCCTGGCCGGTATACGGATCACTTATACAGGGGTGGATAAGCTTGGTGCAATCTGTAAAGCGCTGATAGAAGCCAACCAGCTTTCGGATCAGCACGCTGCCGTTTACATCCAGATAACCCGTGGCGTGTCAGTCAGAATGCACCGATTCCCATCCGGTGATATCATGCCCACTATTTATATCCGGGCCTTTCCCATGCCGCCGATGCTCCAGGAAATGCGAAGCGGCATAGCTGTCATAACACACAAAGATATTCGCTGGCAGATGTGTCACATTAAATCCATTGCCTTGCTGCCCAACACCCTCATGTTTGAGGAAGCTGCTGCCCAGGGGGCGGGGGAGTGCCTGCTGATAAGGGATGGCTATTTTACCGAAGCCACCCATTCCAATATTTTGGCTGTAAAGAAGGGGATCCTGTATACTCATCCCGATTCAGATTTGATTCTTCCTGGTATCACCAAGCAGGTTGTTTTCAGGATCTGCAGGGGGATTAATATACAGGTGGCAGAAGAGCCGATAGCTGCATCTGAGATAAAGGAATTCAATGAATGGTTCATCACCGGTACCGGAAGTGAGATCTTACCCGTAGTAAAAATAGACGAATTGACTATTGGAAATGGTAAACCGGGACCGGTAACGCGCTTGCTCCAACGTGAGTTCTTCAGGATTACTTATGAAGAATTGGCCGGGGAGAAAATTGTGACTGGTGACTGGTGACTGGTGAATTGACAATTTTCAGTACTTTTGCAGCTTTAATTAAACAACATACGAGCAATGTCCGATCTCTTTCATTTCTTCATCGACTTTATTCTGCACATTGACCGGCACCTGGTAGAAATCGTCTCTGATTACCAATCGTGGACCTATGCCATCCTTTTTCTGATCATCTTCTGTGAAACAGGTCTGGTGATCACCCCCCTGTTGCCCGGGGATTCCCTTCTTTTTGCGGCAGGTGCTGTGGCTGCCATGCAGGGCAATCCCATCAGTATATCCGCCCTAATCCCCCTGATGCTGTTGGCTGCTTTCATCGGCGACAATACGAATTATTCCATCGGACGTTTTCTCGGTTCCAGGGTATATGAGAAGAACTACCGACTGATTAAACGAAAATACCTGGATGACACACATGCTTTTTATGAGAAGCATGGTGGTAAAACATTGATCATAGCCAGATTCATGCCGATTATCCGTACTTTCGCCCCTTTTGTTGCTGGCGTGGGAACTATGAAATACAGGAGGTTCCTGATGTTTTGCATTGTCGGTAATTTGCTGTGGGTCAATATTTTCTCACTGGCCGGGTATTTTTTTGGCAATATCCCCACAGTCAAAAGGAATTTCTCTCTTGTGGTATTCGGAATTATTTTCGTTTCCTTTATCCCTCCTGTTTATACTTTTATTAAGCAGATTATAAAACACAGAAAAGAAAGGATAACTAAGTGACTTCAAAAATGTGGGTTTCACCAGTCACAAGTCACCAGCCAGCATCCTATTGTTCATCCTCCGCATTGACCTTCTTTTGCAGCAGGCTCACCCCAATGATCGATCCAATGATCAGCAAGCCTCCGACGATGATCCGCGTTGACAGCATTTCGGAGAAAAAGAAAAATCCCATGAGCGCAGCAAAAACGATGCGTGAGGAGGAAACCATCGAACCGGCTTTGGCACTGACATTTTTATAGCCCATCGTAAGCATTACCTGTCCCATCACCCCCATCACCCCACTGCCCAGTAACAACCAAAGAACGTGCTGCTGGGGCATGATAAAAACCGGTGCCATCATCACCGCATTGCAAACCGTTCCAATCGCCATCAGATAAAAAACGATAAGCACGGTGGAATCGTGCTCACGGGCTACCGAAAGGGTGATGATGGCAAATGCTGCGATGATGCCGGAAATTAAACCGACAATATCTCCCACATTCAGATTTGAGAAATCGGGAAAGATCACCAGGTATATCCCGGTCATGGCGCTGATCAGGAAGAGCAGTGCCAGTTTATGCATTTTTTCAAGCTTGAAAAGAGGAGCTACCAGGAAAATAAAGACAGGGTAGGTCATGTTCAGCATGTTAGCATTGGTTACAGAACTATGCTCAACGGCAAAGAAGAATGTTACCAGCGCAGAGAAGCTCAGCACAGCTCGGGTGACCACCAGGAAAACCTTTTTAGGCCTAAAGGATGTTTTTGTCTGCCACATGTACAGGGCGGCAACCATAACCCCCAGGGAAACCCTGAAAAAGGTGATCTCAATAGCCGGAATATCGGAGCCATTCGTGATAAATTTAGCAAACACGGTAGCCGAGGCAAAACAAAACTCCGCCAGGATCAACAAAAGAATTCCACGATTCATTTTTCACGCTTCACTTTTCATTATTCACTATTCACTATTCACTAATTACAGGCTTCCGATTACCACAAGCGCTACCCCAGCCAGTATCCCAGCCAGCACGATCCCCCTTCGTCGCAGGCTGGTCTCCTTAAAATACAGGGCACCGGCGGCAAAAACAAGGACGGCTGAGGCCCTCCGGATAATGATCAGTACAGAGACCAGGGACTGGTCAAAAGAAAGCGCTTTAAAATAGAAGAAATCTGCAACGATCAGGAATAAGCCTATCATTAAAATTGACCATCTCCAGGTGAAGGTAGTCGTGTTCCTGCGTGCAGGATACCAGAAAAGCAGCAGAATTACCAGGAACAGGCAGGCCGTATATACCGAGAACCAGGCCTGCATGGCTATCCGGTCGTAATGCCGCACCAGGTACTTGTCGAGCAGGGCACTCGCACTGTTGAACAATATGCTCAGGAAGGCAAAGAAAATCCAGCGGTTGTCCCTGGCTGCCATACCCCGGATATTGCCCCCAAAGGAGAGCGCATAGTAAAAACCGATGGAAACAGCTACGCCTGTCCATTGCAGCAGATTCATACGTTCCCCGTATATGATCAGGGCACCGAGCATGGTCCAAACCGGACCGGAAGCATTCAAAGGGGCCAGTAAGGTTACCGGCAGATGCTTGACAGAAAAATACCCGAACAGCCAGGCTGTGGCAACGATACACGATTTAAGCAGGAAGAGAGCGTGTGCTTTTATGCCAGAAACTGGAATAAACAGGTGGTGTAATTGGGAAAAATCCGGAAATGTCCTTGACAGCAGCAGGAAGGGTATGAAAACTGCACCGCAGGCTGCGGAGCTGAGAAACAACACCGGTAGAACAGCGTTGTGGGTCAGTCCTGTTTTTTTGAAGATTTCATGGAAGCCAAGAAATGCAGCCGAAAATATGCCCAAAAGGATCCACATCATTTGAACGCAAGTATAGTGAAATTTTAGGTTAGTGGAACAGTGGAACAGTGGAACAGTGGAATAGTGGAACAGTTATCACTTAATCACTTAATCACCTAATCACCTAATCACCTAATCACCTAATCACCTAATCACCTAATCACTTAATCACCTAATCACCTAATCACCTAATCACATTAAGATATTAATATCCATAAATATACATATCATATTTAGGTACAAATACCTATGTTCTTTTAGTAGATTATCCGATATCCGAACGGTTGCCGTATTCCTACATTTGTGTTATATAAAAAACAATTGCTGTGGATTACTACCAGGAACTGAGCGGGGATGTTAGGTTTGTTGAAGGACTCACAGGGTGTCTTCATTGCGGAACCTGCACAGCCATATGCCCGGCCGCTGAGTTTTACAATTACGATCCCAGGATCATTGCAGAGACCGTCCAGACGCGCGACAACGAAAAAATATATGAATTGCTGACCGGCAATACCATCTGGTATTGCGGTGAATGCATGTCCTGCAAAACCCGCTGCCCCCGCAATAATGCACCCGGACTGCTGATTATGGCCCTCAGGGCCCTGAGTGTCAGAACGGGCCTTTTTACAGAATCGGAAAAGGGAAGGCAGCAGCTGGTGCTCAAGCGTACCATCGGAGAGTGGATCTTAAAATACGGTTACTGCCTGTATCGTGAGGAAATGACCATGGACGATCATCCCGAACAAGGACCTACCTGGGAGTGGCAGAACAGCAATCTGGATAAATTGTTTGAAAGGTTTGGGGTGAAATACAACGGAGCGGGTACGGGACCATTAAGAAAAATACCTCAGGAAGCCCTTGATGAGCTGAAACGGATTTTTGATGTTACCGGGGCCACCGATCAGTTTAATTTCATAGAAGAGCAGTCAGCCAGAAAGGCTGCGGAAATGGGTCTCGAATTTGACAGCCGGCTCAACTGCGGCTATGTTAACCAGATATACAACCTGAATAGTCCTGAACACACAAAGGCATAAAACCATGAAACTGGAAGGCAAAAGAAAGCTCTGGCAGGAGTATCAGAAAGAAATCGCAACGGACCAGTTCTTCTATGTTCGCAGTTGTGTGCGGCAGAATTTTTTCCCGGCGGCCGAGCAGACCTTTCTAAGGATCATGCAAGAAAGCCTTGGCAAAACAGTTTATGAGAATCCGGGTCATACTACCTGCACCGGAATTGGCTATCATTGCGACGTGGTGCCCCTGAACACTACCATGACGGTTGTGGCCCGCCAGTTTGCACTGATGACCGAGGCCGGCTATGAGAATCTTGCCGTATCCTGTATTACCTCGTTCGGGCTTTATACTGAAATACTTGAAACCTGGCATCATTTCCCCGGGATTGAAGAGCAGACCCGTGAGTTCCTGAGAAGAGCCACAGGACGTGAGTTTAAGGTACCCAGGAATCTCGCACATGCCAGCGATATCCTATACAAATTACGATTTGAGATTGCCTCAAAATCCCCATATAAACTCATTAACCAGCATACCGGACAGCCTTTGAAAGTAGTGGAGCACATCGGGTGTCATTATTCAAAAATGTTCCCGCATAAAGGTGTCGGTGGCGCGGAATATCCCTATGTACTTGCCGGGTTGGTCGAGGCTCTCGGCGGTGAAATTGTGGATTACCCTGAGCGCAGGCATTGCTGCGGTTTTGGATTCCGTCATTATGTGATCAAGGCTAACCGGGGCTATTCCTTATCCTGCAGCAAAAAGAAATTTGATTCCATGGAACCCTACAAGCCCGATCTGATCCTCACCAACTGTCCGGGCTGCCCTTATTTTCTCGATCGCTGGCAGTATGCAGTAAGTGAAATAGAGGGCAAAACCTACGGTGAGAACGGTCATGGCATACCTGTTTTGACTTATGAAGAACTGGCCGGTATTACCCTCGGGTATGATCCCTGGGATATTGGTCTGCAGACCCACCAGGTATCTGCTGAACCGCTGCTGATAAAAATGGGTGTTCCCTTTGATGAGTCGAAAAAATATGCCGGCAGGAAAGGGGAAAATATCGGAAGGCCTGATAAACCCACCACGCTGAAAATAGATATGGATTCATTGCGAGTGCCCGAAAGTTTGTTAACTGTATAACACCGAACAACTCACAACAAACAACAAACAACAAACAACAAACAACGAACAACGAACAAATACCACATGAAGAGCATAGCCATTATAGGAGGAGGAGTCGCAGGCCTGGAAGCTGCAGCCCGGTTGAAAAGAATAGGATACGCAGTCACCATTATTGAAAAGGAAGATCAGCTCGGCGGCAGACTTAATCAATGGCATGCCTTATTTCCTGCACGGAAACCATCAGAGACCTTGCTCGAACAGCTCAAACATCAGGTTTCAGAAGGTGTTCATGTTATTTTCAATGCCCGGGTGTTGGGAATGGAGAAAAATGATGACGGCTTTGCCATTAGAATCAACAATAACCGGATGATTACTGCCCATGCCCTCCTGCTGACAACAGGTTTCGATATCTTCGAAGCGGAGCGGAAGGAGGAATATGGCTACGGCATTTATGAGAACGTTATTACCTCAGTTGAACTGGAACATCTTTTCCAGTCGGGCAAACCCCTGCAGACCGCCCAGGGCAAAACACCCTCACGCATCGGTTTCATTCATTGTGTGGGATCACGCGATGAAAAGGTTGGCAATTTCCATTGTTCCAAGGTGTGTTGCGTTACTGCTGTGAAACAGGCAATTGAAGTGAAAGAAATGCTTCCTGCCGCTGAGGTTTTTCTATATTACATGGATTTGAGGATGTTCGGAAGGCACTTCGAAGAGCTCTATAAAGAGGCCCAATTCAAACATGGCATTCAGTTTATCCGTGCCAGATTGTCTGAAGCCTTTGAAAATCCCGACGGATCCTTGCAGATCAGGATCGAGGATACCTTGCTGGCCAGACCACTCAAGATGAATCTCGACCTGATGGTCCTGATGGTAGGTATCCAGCCTCAGAAAAAGTCGGGTAACGTGGTTGACCTGCTGGGCCTTGAACGGGACACGGATGGATTCCTGAAACAGGAAGATCCGTATGCATCACCTTTCAGGACGGGAATACCGGGCCTATATTGTGCCGGCGGCATTACCGGTCCGAAAACCATAGAAGAAACGCTTATTGAAGCACGGGCCGTTGCCGCTGAAGTCAATTCCTTTCTTGGACAAAAAACCTTTGCCGGACATGAACAATATGTAATGGAACTATGATTGATTTCGGATATAAGTTACAAAACGACAGGCAGATCGATTATGATGCCGGAAACCGTCGCATTCTTCAGTTTGTTCGCGGAGGAGAACCTTCGGTAGATTGGTGCATGAGTTGCGGTACCTGCGCTTCGGCCTGCACGGCAGCTGTTACTACCGATTACAGCCTGCGTCGTCTGATTTTGCTGGCGCGCCGGGGAATGGACCAGGACATCATCGATTCGGTATATCGGTGCCGTTTTTGCGGAAAATGCTTTAATGCCTGCCCCCGGAGTGTCAATACCAGGAATATTGTTTACCTGATGCAACTTGCAGCCACCAAAATAGCAAACCATGAAATTTGATTTGTTTGTATTGCCATTCACGCTGGGATTAGTTTTCCTGCTTTCTTACCTTGCGGTTCAGTATACCGTATGGTACTTTAAAATGGAAAGACCCGACCGGCTAAAAGTCCGGAGGGGTTTTTTCAGCAAGCGCCTGTTCAGCGCGCTGAAGGAGATTTCAAGCGAAAGCCTTCTGCACCGGAAGATATTTCTCCAAAACCGTTTGCTGGGTTTTATGCACATGAGCCTGGCCTTTGGCTGGTTTCTGCTGATCGTGGTCGGCAACCTGGAGAGCCGTGTATATGAGCCTGTGGCTGCAAATCCTCCCTATGTCCCTATTTTCTTCAAGTTTTTTCATGCCAATCCCGTTAACTTTCCGCTGCACAGGGTGTTTTCATTTGTTATGGACCTGCTGTTGCTTTTTGTGCTGGCAGGTGTAATCATGGCCCTGGCCAAAAGGATTTATTCCAGGGCTTATGGCATGAAAAGGACAACAAAGCTGATACCGGCAGACAGGTTTGCCATGATGTCCCTCTGGCTGATCTTTCCCCTTCGCCTGCTGGCCGAGAGCTTTACGGCAGCCACCTTTGGCGGTGGGGATTTTCTCACAGGAACGGTTGGTAACCTGCTCGGGAGCATATTGCCGGCAAATGCCCTGTATTACCCTTTCTGGTGGGCTTATTCCCTTTCCCTTGGCGTATTTTTTACTGCGCTTCCCTTTTCACGTTACATGCATATCCCCACTGAAGTGGTGCTGATCTTCTCACGACACTTCGGACTTGCTGAAAAATCAGAAAAAACGGCCTTTACAGAGATCGAGATCAATTCCTGTTCAAGATGCGGCATTTGTCTTGATGCCTGCCAGCTTTCCTTTGCCGGCGGCGTGCACACCATCCAGTCGGCCTACCAGTTAAAAGCCATCCGGTACAAAAACATTCAACCCAAGGAATCATTTAATTGCCTGATGTGCGGGCGGTGTGAAAATGTTTGTCCGGTGGGCATTGATATCAGCAGTATCCGGATGATCTCAAGAAATGAACTGAACGGGCGGACACCGGATCCATCTTTCCAGCAGCAACCTGCTGTTCAGGTCCGGCAGGCCGATGTGCTTTATTTTGCTGGTTGCATGACACACCAGACGCCTTCCATAAAGAAAGCCATGCAATCCATCCTGGCAGAAGCCAGGGTCAATTATTGGTTTATGGATGAGGCGGGTGGCTTGTGTTGCGGAAGACCCATGATGCTGGCAGGTCACCGTGAGCAGGCTGAACTGATGATTGAAAAAAACCGCAGGATCATCCTTGAATCGGGCGCCAAAACCCTGGTAACCTCCTGTCCGATATGTTATAAGGTCTTTGCTAAAGACTATAACCTGGATATCCGGATCGTTCATCATACCCAGTACCTCCTGGAATTGGCAGGCAACAAACAGATTAAGTTTGGAGCTATGGCCGGGAACGCCGTTTACCATGATCCATGTGAACTGAGCCGTGATCTTCAGCTTTATGATGAGCCCAGGAAGCTATTGCGAAAGATAATAAAGCTCGTGCCCGGAGAATTTGAGAAGGATGATACCTTATGTTGTGGTAACAGCCTGGCCAATTTCTCTGCAGGAAATGACACGAGGCTTGCTGTTGCCCGGGATGCTTATGAGAAACTAACTGCCCGGGGAACGAATTACCTGGTGACTTCCTGTCCGATGTGCAAGAAGGCCTTTGAAAAGGTTTCCTCTGTGCCTGTTAAGGATATCGCAGAACTGGTAAGCAGGGCTGTTCAAAAGGATCATTACGGGATCACTGCAAACCGGAAGAAGGAACCAGCTGATGTCTTAATGCTTCATTAAACCGGTTGACCTTTCTTATCATTTCCTCGCCCTTACCATTACAGGTACCGTTAACCTGCATGAAATCATTGTAATCCACTGATGATGCGGAAAGGAATTTCAGTAATTCCGGGTCGGTCTGCTGGCTGATATTCCTGCTGAATTGTATCCGGGGAATGTTGTCCTTGTTCTCAGGGGCATCTTCCACATACTGCCTGATTTTAAAGTCATTCAGCAAAAGATGACCCAGGAACGATTCCACATCGGGAATCCCAATCAATGCCAGATCTTCTTTGCCCGTGAGCGCCTGAAAATTTGCAGCCAGTCTGCAAAAGTCATACCTTTGAGTCGTTCTGCCGCCAACGAGCAGCACACGGTCAGGCGTCAGGTACCAAAGACTGACATTTGGAAATACAACTGTAAAGGACTTGATCAATGCCCTGAATTCAAGTGATGTTAGTCCGTTCATCGGCAAAACCTGGCACATCAGGCCGATTTCTGATAATTTCCCGTAGCAGATCCTGTAATATTCGGTGGTATAGGCATTGGGCAACTGATCCAGCTGTGCATATCCCGTAGTGATCAGGTCCACTTTTTCTCTGGTGCGGATCAGGTAAATCCTGGGATCTTCGATGGTGAGATTGATACGACTGCTGGTCAGGATGTCGTCATTTGCCTCCGCAAAAACGTCGGAAGAGAACCTGACCATTTCCGGAAAAATCTCGGCAATATGGATGGCTTGCAGCCCGTTTTTCTCCAGTACCGATGCTGTGGTGCCCATGCCGAATCCGTTTACCAGCGCAGTTTGAAGGTCCCGGTTCATGAATAGGGGCAAAAAGGCGGGCAATTCCTGGCCTTTCATCCCCGACTGATCAGAACTGAACATAAAGTGGTTATTGAGCAATACCCTAATGCTTCCGTCGGACTGTTCCAGGGTGCTTAGCGAGGTGGAGCTCCCTTCGATCATCCTCACTGGTTGGGCTTTTGCCAGGCGGTCCGACCGGAGAATGTTGAAATGGAAGGGTTTAAATGCAGCTACAAGAATAATATACAACAAAATGGAAAGAAAGGCGAAACCGAGCCGGAACCCTCTGATTAACCTGGAATCCCGGAGGATCAAATATACCCCCGACAATATTATAGACAGAACCAGGGCGAAAAAGGAATAGTACAGGCCGGCAAACGGGATCAGGACAAAAAGTGTAAAAGCAATGCTGAAAAGGGCACTGAGAAACCAGATGTAACCCAGCCGGCCAAATCGGTTTCCCGTTTTCTCCAGTCGCCTGGGGTATAATTTGCCGGCCAGTGGCAAGGATATGCCTGTGACAAATGCAGGCAAAAAGGCCAGTGTGGCATATAGACCCAGCTGGTTGGCCAGAAGTCCGGTAAAGGTTTCAAAATCTCCGGCTTCATGAACAGCCATATTGTGAGTCAGGTACAGTGCGGCATAGGATAAAACAGCCATGAGTCCGGTAATAATCTGTAGCGTGGCCAGGGTAAGAAAACTGTTGACGGGCTTTTCAACGGTTCGCCTGTATAGTGCGCTTCCCATTGCCAATCCCGCCAAAACCACAACCAACAGCAGGGAACGGAAATATACCGGTCTGAGCGCATTGTGATAGGCTAATATCCGGAGGCAGACCATTAGGTATGCAGTTGATGCAAAGCCCTGAAAGTTATAAACACTGATCATGGCACGGGTAAGTTTGGCGCCGGTCTCCAATACGATCCTGCTTTTACGGAAACGCAAGGCAGTTTTTCTAACCATCTGGGCTGAATGAGTCATACGGTCGGCCGGTGTTTTACCATGTCTGATAAGCTGGTAAAGCAAGGAAAGAGCGGCTGTTACCAGGCAAAGTACTGCAGCCAGCAGCTGCGACATCCGGCAGCCAAAATGCGGGATCAGGTATAATACGGTTGTGAGGAAGCCGGCCAAGGCACCTGCAGAACCACTCACAAGGGCCGCACTCATAAATGCTCCTGACTGTCCTGTGCTGCGTATGAAATGCCGGATAAGGAGAATAAATACACCGGCCAGAATACCAATGGGCATGAACAGGAAAAGGAAGGACAGGAAGAACCGGAGCAGCTCTGTCCCAAATGTCCCGATATATAAGGAATAGTTTATGCTATAAAATATCCGGGTCATTGTTTTGAAAAGGAGCGGGTCACACAGGAGGAAAACAGCGGCAAGGGCTGTGAGAACAGTAAAAGAAACCAGGCGGTCGCTTACCCTGTCTGCAACTTTACCGGTAAACATGCAGCCAAGTGCCACGCAGGCAAGCAGGGCAATGGCAACCGTTGCCCCGGAAACCGTATGCGTGCCAAAGAAAAGTGTATATTGCCTGAACCAGGTAAACAAGCCTATGGATAAGGCACAGCCCACCATTCCGATCAGCAGGTAAAATATAACAGGTATCGATTTTCTATTTGTATTCATTTACTTTTTTTCTTCATTACCCCATCACCTTCTCCCTAAAATCCTTTCAATTTCATCGTAACAGTTGGAATCAGTAATAAAAATCCCAGCACCAGCAGGATCAGCATCATGGGCAAAATCCAGCGGAACCATTTCTCATATGGGATGCGGGCCACACCCAGCACCGCCATTAAAACAGCGGATGCAGGTGTGATCATATTGGTGAACCCGTCCCCGAACTGATAGGCCATCACGGTTGCCTGCCGTGATATGCCCACCAGGTCGGAAAAAGGTGCGAATATGGGCATGGTGAGCGCTGCTTTGGCCGATCCGGATACCATTACCAGGTTGATGCAGGTTTGAATCAGGTACATGAAGCATACGGTGGCGATTCTCCCAAAACCCTGCATGGATTCGGAAAGCCGGTAGAGGATGGTGTCGATCACCTGGCCGTCTTCAAGGATTACGATGATACCGCCTGCCAGTCCCACAACCAGCGCTGCAGGCAAAATGTCCCTTACACCTTCCATAAATAGCTTCACCAGTTCATTGGGCGATTTATGCAGCGCCAGTCCGGCAAATACGCCCATGGCAAAAAACAGGGCTGCAATTTCCATGATGTACCAGCTGTAACCCATCACTCCTGTGATCAGAAAGAGTATGGTAAACAGCAGCAAGTGCAGCAGGTAAAAATGTACTGATTTTCGCAGGGCAAATACACCGGTAACGGCATATAAACCTGTGAGCAGGGGTATCAGGGGAAGAGAAGCCGAAGCGATATTCCCGAGTGTCAGTCGGGTTACCGGGTAATTCCACGAGAAGGCCAGCATTACTGCACAAAGAATGGCAAAGACGATCCAGGCTGCCCGGGGTGTATGATAGACAATGGGACCGCTCTCCTGCATATGCTGTTCACGCCAGTAGGCGTCCAGCGAATAGACGGGGGAGGATTCCGGGTTCTTCCGGATACGCGCGGCGTAACGCAGAAAGAAAGTCAGTGTGACCGCATTCAGCAAGATCCAGCAGAAGAGCCGGTATTCAATACCTGAAAACAGGGGCAATCCGGATATGCCCTGGGCGATCCCTATTGTAAAAGGATTGAGCAGGGCACCGGCGAATCCGATCCCGGCAGCTACAAAAACCACGGCCACTCCGGTGATGGAATCGTAGCCCATGGAAATGGCCAGGGGAACCAGGACAATGATGAAGGCAATTGTTTCCTCGCTCATCCCGAATACTGCACCAAATATACTGAACATCAGCCAGATCAGTGTGAGGATCAGCGGTTCCACACCAGATCTTCTGAATACGCGGTAATGTCTTAAGCGCCGGGTAACCCCGATAAAGGAGAAAATGCCGGCATCGATCGCTTTGCTGCTGTTGACAATCCAGAAAGCACCCCCGATCAGCAGGATAAAAATGATGATACCAGCCTGCCGGACAAATCCTTTATAAAAGGATGCGAATACCTGCCACCACTGGTTAACGTTTTCGGTATAATGAAAGACCAGTTGCTTTTTCTGCAACCCTCCGTTATCCAGGATCTCTTCGGTATACTTGCCGCCGGGTATGATCCAGGTAAGGACAGCCGCTATCAGGATCAGATAAAAGATAATGACGAAGGTATGGGGAAGTTTTCTGATCATTGTATCTGTTTATGAATACGAGTAAGAATTAGAATAAGAATTAGAATCATTTTATCCGTCTAAAGATAAAATATTTTGCTTTTCCGGCTGATAACTTTTAGGTACTTCGCAAAACTTATCTTGAATTTATCTGGCAAACGGGATGTGCTGATCTGATTTCTTGATCAATCTGCTTTTTTTTGCGATTAACAGCAAAACTCATGTTGCGAATTGATGGAATTTGTTATTTTTGGTTTGCACAGGGCCGGAAATGGGGCTGTAAAAGGCTCTTTGCATAATTATTATATAGAATATCAAGTTTATTCAATCTATGTGATTGAATAATAATATTTTATGTTTTTTAACGTATTTTATTTTATTTTAATTTTTTTTTTAGTTTTGGTGATTCTGATCTTAACCTATCAGGAGTTTTATTAACCTATTATAAACCTAAAATTTTAATCTATGAAAAGGATTTTGAGTTTGCTTGTATGCTTGCTCTTGTTTGGCTTCTATGCCGCATTCGGGCAAGACATACAAATTAAAGGAACGGTTACCGCTTCTGAAGACGGTAGTCCGCTTCCGGGGGTGTATGTATTAATTAAGGGTACGAATAATGGTGCAGCCACTGATGCCAATGGTGTGTTTCAGGTTTCGGCCCCGTCCACAGCAACCCTGGTATTCAGTTCCGTTGGCTACAAAACTCAGGAGGTTGCATTAGCTGGGCAATCTCAGCTGGATGTAGTTATGCAACTCGATGTGACGGAGGTTGATGAGATTGTGGTTACTGCTATCGGTATGACCCGCGCCAAAAAAGCGCTGGGATATTCCGTACAGCAGGTAAGCGGTGCTGACGTATCGCAGGCCAAGGAAACCAACGTGATCAATTCGCTGCAGGGCAGGGTTGCCGGTGCTGTTGTTACCAGTACTTCCGGTGCAGTTGGTGCCTCCTCCCGTATCGTACTCCGCGGGGTTAACTTCATTGGCAGCAACAACCAGCCTCTTTTCGTAGTAGATGGTGTTCCCATTATCAACAGCAACTTCGGCGGAACTGACAACGAAGGTGTTAACCGCGGTAATGGTGCAGGTGACATCAACCCCGATGACGTTGAAAGCTATACAGTGCTGAAAGGCCCCAACGCCGCTGCATTGTACGGATCGCGTGCATCCAACGGGGTTATCCTCATTACCACCAAGTCAGGTAAGAATAAAAAAGGTCTGGGTGTGACTTTCAACAACTCCACCACCTGGGAAACTCCCATGAAATTACCTGATTTCCAGAATCAATATGGTCAGGGCTCAAGCGGGCAGTTTGCTTTTGTTGATGGTGCAGGCGGCGGTGTTGCCGATGGTACAGATGAAAGCTGGGGACCTAGACTCGACATCGGCCTGATGATTCCGCAGTTCACCTCACCCATTGATCCCGATACCGGCGAAAGGATTCCCACTCCCTGGGTTTCTCATCCCGATAACGTAAAGGATTTTTATGAAACCGGTCATACCATGACCAATAATATAGCCCTGGTTGGCGGAACCGAAAATATGAACTTCAGGGTGTCCATCACCAACCTCACGCAAAAAGGTATGGTGCCCAACACCGATTACAGGAGAAATACGATTTCTGTTTCAGGAGCCACGGATCTCTCCAAAAAGCTGAATGTTTCAGCCAATGTGAGCTATGTTAATGCAAAAAGTGATAACCTGCCCGGTTATGGCTATGATGCTCAGAACGTTGTACAGCAGCAGAACTGGTTCGGCCGTCAGGTGGATATTGCCGCGCTGAAAGATTATGAGAATCAGGAACTCGGTTTTGCCTATGCCGACATTCCGCTTACCGCTGGTAAAGGTATCGCCGGATATAAATACAACTGGAACTACAACTATCATAACAACCCGTATTTTACACTGTACGAAAACACAAACTCTCTTGACCGTGATCGGTTCTATGGTAATGTAAAAGCGACGTACAAGCTTACTGACTGGTTGAGTGCCATGATCAGGACCGGAGGTGACATCTCCACCAACCTGAATACCGGTAAAATTGCCCAGGGCGACGTTGACAACAGCTATGGTTCCTACAGTGAAGACGCTACTACCCGAAAGGAGATCAACACAGACTTCCTCGTGAGTTTCAATAAGAATTTCGGGGATAATTTAAGTGTAATCCTGAATGTCGGTGGCAACAATATGTATCAATCCTATCAGAACAACTATTCCGCAGCCAACGAACTGGCCATTGGCGGTGTATACAATGTTGAAAACTCCAGGGTACCGCTGGTAACCTCTAACTACAGCAGCCAGAAGGCTATCAACAGTTTATACGGTAGCGCCAATATCGGTTTCAGGAATGTTGTTTTCCTCGATGCAACGTTGCGTAATGACTGGTCAAGCACCCTGCCCGAGGACAACAATTCCTATCTTTACCCCTCGGTATCTTTGAGCAGCGTGCTTACCGACCTGTTCAAGATGGATTCCAGAATCCTGAATTTTGCCAAGGTAAGGGTGAGCTGGTCCAAGGTAGGTAGCGATACCGATCCCTATCAGCTGCTTCCCTATGCTGAGTTCGGCGACGGCTGGAATGCCAGCACCAAACTGCTGAACCTCTATGTCCCCAATACCCTGGCTAATGCCACACTCAAACCCCAGATGGTAACCTCCACTGAAATCGGTGGTGAATTCATTTTCCTCGATAGCCGCCTGAGGTTAGACATTACTTATTACGATTCAAAAGCCGAAGACCAGATTATTCCGGGCTTGCCCATCTCCGCTACTTCGGGCTATTCCGCCATAAATGTTAATGCCGGTACCATGTCGAACAAGGGTATTGAGATGCAGTTAGGCATCACTCCTGTTAACATGGCCAATGGCCTCAGGTGGGACATCGTAATCAACTATGCCCATAACAAGAACAGGGTTGAAAGTTTGCCGGCAGGAATTGACTCCTACCAGCTCGGAACCTACTGGGATATGAAACTGATTGCCAAGCCGGGCGAACCCTATGGTTCTTTCTATGGTTATGATTTCCAACGCGATCCCAATGGCAACGTGATCAATGAAAATGGTCTGCCGGTTCAGGGTGATCTGACCATGCTGGGTTCCTATACCCCCGACAATACCGGAGGTATGAACAATATCCTGACTTTCAAGAATCTCTCGATGAATGTTTTGATTGACTGGCGTAATGGCGGCGAACTCTATTCCATGACCACTACCTGGGGCCGTTATGCAGGTGTTCTCGAAGAAACACTCATCGGTCGTGAAGGCGGCGTTGTAGGTCCAGGTGTGAAGGCTGTTGATGATGGTGCCGGTAACATTTCCTATGTGCCGAATGACATTGTTGTAACCGCCGAGAATTATAACAAGGCTGCTTACAGCAATACCCTGCAATCCTCCAGCGTATTTGACGCCAGCTTTGTAAAGCTGCGTGAAATCAGCCTGGGATACACCTTTAAAAAGATCGGCAACACGCCCATCAGAGACCTGAAACTGTCATTGATCGGCCGTAACCTTGCACTGCTGAAAAGCTCCGTACCCCATGTGGATCCCGAAACTGCCTTTGGCAGCGGTAACGTACAGGGATTCGAATTCGGTCAGTTGCCTTCAGCCAGGAGCATCGGTTTCAGTATAAGCCTGGGTCTTTAATAACCATTTAAATCACTGAAATATGAAAAAGTTAACATTAAAATACCTGATTCCCGGATTAATTCTTTTCTTCCTGGGATCTTGCACGAAAAACTTTGAAGAGTACAACACGAATCCGAACAGTCCTGGATTAGACCAGGCCTCTCCGGATATGCTCCTGACCAATGCCATTGAATCCATGACCGACCGCGTACATGAGATCTTCCTGGGTCATGAGATGGGTTCCTGCTGGGTACAGCATATGGCCAAGGTTCAGTATACTGACGAGGACCGCTATATTCCCCGTATCAGTGTGATCAACAATTCCTGGACCAGCTTTTTCGCCGCCAGCGGTTATGATGTCTATACCATCATAAAAATTGCTGATGCTAACGGTCAGACTAATTATAAGGGAGCTGGACTGGTTATGTATGTTTATATCAGCTCCGTGCTGACCGACCTGTTCGGTGACATACCTTACTCCCAGGCCTGGAAAGGCGCTGTTGATGATGGCAGCATCATCCAGCCGGTTTATGATACCCAGGAATCCATTTACCTGGATATGATTGCCAAGCTTGATGAAGCCAATACTTTGCTGGCTGATGCCGGTGAAATTCCCGGTGATATTCTTTACGGAGGCGATCCTGCTTTATGGCAGAAATTTGCCAATTCACTCCGCCTGAGGTTATTGCTCCGCATGTCGGCTCGCGATGAGGCATTTGTGACTACTGAAATGACGAAGATGGTGGACGATCCGGATACCTATCCGATCTTTGAAAGCAGTGCCGATCATGCAGCACTTCAGTATCTGGGTTCTGCGCCGAATAACAATCCGATCAACGAGAACCGGAAAACCCGTGATGACCATAGGGTTAGCAAGTCGCTTATTGATTTGACTTATACCAATAATGCTCTGGTTGACTGGAGGGTTTCCCTCTATGCTGAACTCGATGGCAATGATGATTACGAAGGGTTGCCCAACGGATTGACTTCTTCAAAAGCTGCCGCTTATAATGACAATGGCTTGAAGTTTACTTCAAAGATCGGAAGTTTCTATGCCCAGGCTACTGCTCCTGGTATTCTGATGAGCTATGCCGAATTGCAGTTCATCCTGGCTGAAGCTGCTCATAAGGGCTACATTGGCGGTGGCGATGCTGCAGCAGAAACTTTCTACCTCGAAGGGATCGCGGCTTCCTATAATCAGAATCACGATTACTTTGCCACAGTGCTGGAGGATGTTTGGGGTGCTACTTTCGAATCACAGCTGGGTTGGGATGGCAGTCAGGACATCGTTGAATTTGCTTTAGAGAACTATGTAGCCAATGGTGCCCATACCTATGACAAAAGCAATTACATTCCTGTAACTTATGATCCTGCCAATGCCATGGAACAGATCGCCTATGAGCGCTGGGTTGCCGGTTTCGACCAGGGACTGCAGAGCTGGTTCGAATGGAGAAGAACGGGTGTTCCCACGTTAACTCCTGCCGAAGATGGCGTAATCAGCTCGATACCCGTCAGGTCGACTTATCCTTCCGATGAATACTCTCGGAATAAGACCAATCTGGATGCTGCAATTGCCAATCAGGGCGCAGATGAACTGACTACACCGGTATGGTGGGACGTTGAACCTACCAAGTAATCAATGCCATTACTAATCAAGAAAAAATACAATTATGAAACATATAATTAAATTAGGTGTTTTACTGCTGGTTGCACAGGTAGTCTTTCTGAATTCCTGTGTAGAACCTGATGATCTGATGACCGCTGATGCAAAAACCGGTGGTCTGGTGGTGCCTTCCACAAACCTGCTGTTAAAAGCCGGAGCCAATCAGAGCTTTGATGTGGTTATAGAAATACCCCAGGGCCCTGGTATTGCCAGCCTCGAAATGATGAAGGTTTTCAGTCAGGGTGATACTTTGATCTCCAATGAAGCTGCACTGGACCCTGTTGATGTAAGCAGTGTCAATATAAATGATACCGCTTTTATTACATTCTCGCTTGCTTATGCAGATCTGAAAGAAGGTCTTACATTGGATGGCCAACCTTTGCCGGCAGAAGAAACCGGACTGGGTATCGGTGATTACTGGACTATTGTATATACCGCTGTAATGGAAGATGGCCGCAAGGTGGTGAATAATGCAACCACGGTTATCGCAGTTTCCAACAAGTATGCTGGATATTATCAGTGTGTTGGTTATTTCACCCACCCCAATCCGGCCAGCAGTCGTGCTATTGACCGTGAGAAATTCCTGTCCCCCGTCAGCCAGACCAAGAGTCTGACCGAACTGGGTGACCTGGGTGCATCGGGCTATGATATTTATATCGATGTTCAGCCTGACAATACGGTGGTCGTTACAAAAGGTGTTACCTGCCCGACTGATGTTTTCATGTCGCCTGGTGAAACCAACGCCTATGATCCTGTAACCAGTCATTTCACACTGAATTATTATTATGTCGGTGCCAGTGGCCCTCGGGTTATTGATGAAGAATACACGCCACTGAATTAATAGTTAAACAATCGGTTTAATGAAAAGCTGCCCGGAACGGGCAGCTTTTTTTTCGCCCACTTTCCTTATCTTTGTCGCTTCAATTGAAAACCGATATGGCTGCAGAGACACTCCATATAGACTCATTTATAAAGTGGCCCGCCATGCGGACCCCCAAGGAAGCCATGCTGAACCAGCATGCCCGCGTTATCTGGATGTGCGGACTGTCAGGTTCCGGCAAAAGCACCCTCGCTGCCAGGCTCGATCAGGAATTGTATAAACGTGGCTACCTGTCTCAGGTTATCGATGGTGACGTGGTCCGCAGTGGCCTCAACAAGGGACTGGGCTTTTCCGAGGAGGACCGGAATGAGAACCTCCGCCGGGTGGCCGAAGTAGCCAAACTCTTTGCAGGTTGCGGTGTTATTACTGTTGTTTCTTTTATCAGCCCCACCTTGAACTACAGGTCGATGGCCAGGAATATCATCGGTAAGGAAGACTTCCTCGAGGTATACATCAACGCTCCCCTGGAAGTTTGTGAGCACAGGGATATCAAGGGCCTTTACCAGAAAGCCAGGAGTGGCATCATCCGGGATTTCACCGGTATCAACGCTCCCTTTGAAGCACCGGAACAACCCGATGTGGAGATCAATACACACTCTCAATCGGTTGAAGAGAGCACCCGGCAGCTGCTGGATTTTATTTTACCCCATGTCGCATTCAAAAAATAAGTATGAATAATTATAATATCAATCATTTAAAAGAACTTGAGGCGGAATCTGTTTTTGTGATCCGGGAGGTGGCGGCCCAGTTTGACAAGCCCGCCATGCTTTTCTCCGGCGGCAAGGATTCGATCGTGATGTATCACCTGGCCCGCAAGGCCTTCTGGCCCATGAAGGTGCCATTTCCCCTGCTGCACATTGATACAGGGCATAATTTCCCGGAAACGCTTGAATTTCGTGATCACCTGATGGAAAAAACAGGGGGCCGCTGTATTGTCCGACTGGTGCAGGATAGCATTGACCAGGGCAAGGCAACGGAAGAAACCGGTTACAACGCCAGCAGGAACGTGTTGCAGACAGTGACTCTCCTGGATGCCATCGCCGAGTTCAAATTTGATGCAGCCCTGGGCGGGGGCAGAAGAGACGAGGAAAAGGCCAGGGCCAAGGAACGGTTCTTTTCACACCGGGACGAGTTTGGCCAGTGGGATCCCAAGAACCAGCGGCCTGAACTCTGGAACCTGTTCAATGGTAAGAAGCGGATGGGTGAGCATTTCAGGGTGTTTCCGCTGAGCAACTGGACCGAAATGGACGTATGGCAATACATTTATATGGAAAATGTTGAAATCCCCGACCTCTATTTTACCCATAAAAGAGAGGTCTTCAACCGTGACGGTGTATGGTTGGCCTATGCTCCTTTCATGAAGCTCAAGCCCAACGAAAAGACCGAGGTGATCGACGTACGGTGCAGGACCATCGGCGACATTACCTGTACCGGTCTGACGCGCTCCAAAGCCAATACACTCGAAGACATCATCCTCGAAGTTGCCGCCACCCGGGTTACCGAAAGGGGCGGCCGGTATGATGATAAGCGGTCGGAGTCAGCCATGGAGGACAGGAAGAAAGAGGGATATTTTTAGGGACAGGGGACGAGGGACAAGGGACAAGGGACAAGGGACAAGGGACAAGGGACAAGGGACAAGGGACAAGGGACAAGGGACAAGGAGACCAGAAGACTATTATAAAAATAAGAGATGGATACTGTGCAAGATAAACATTCAGGATACTTAGACATGGAGCTTCTCCGGTTTACCACCGCAGGAAGCGTTGATGACGGCAAAAGCACGCTGATCGGAAGATTATTGTACGACAGCAAGGCTATTTTCGAGGATCAGCTGGAGGCCCTTGAAAAGGCCAGCATCAACCGTGGTGAGGAACAGATCAACCTGTCCCTGCTTACCGACGGATTACGGGCTGAACGCGAGCAGGGTATCACCATTGATGTGGCCTACCGCTACTTTGCCACACCCAGGCGCAAGTTCATCATCGCCGATACGCCCGGGCACATCCAGTATACCCGCAATATGGTGACCGGTGCTTCTACAGCCAATGCAGCACTGATACTGGTAGACGCCCGGAACGGCGTTGTAGAGCAGACCATTCGTCATTGTTTCATTGCCTCCCTTCTGCAGATACCGCATGTGATCGTTTGTGTGAACAAGATGGACCTCGTGGATTTCCAGGAAGATGTCTTTGAGAGGATCCAGCATGATTTTAACAGGTTTTCTGATAAGCTGGATATCCGCGATGTTTTTTTCATCCCCATTAGTGCTTTAAAGGGGGATAATGTGGTGGACCGTTCACAGAATATGCCCTGGTATCAGGGACCTACCCTGATGTACTCCCTGGAGCACCTGCACATCAGCAATGATGCCAATTTCACTGATCCTCGGTTCCCGGTGCAATATGTGGTCCGGCCCAATTCCGATGAGTATCACGATTACCGGGGATATGCCGGCAGAGTGGCAGGAGGTGTTTTTAAAAAAGGGGAGAAGGTGGTTGTTCTGCCTTCAGGTTTCTCCACAATGATCAAATCCATCGATTTTATGAACGAGAGCCTGGAGATCGCTTTTCCGCCGCAATCGGTCACCATCACCCTGGAAGATGATATTGACATCAGCCGTGGCGATATGATCGTAAAAGAAAACAATCTGCCCTTGGTGGGACAGGACATTACGGCCATGATCTGCTGGCTGAATGAAAAACCTATGCGCCCCGGGGCAAAATACTGGATACGTCATACCACCAAAGAGGCCCGTTGCATTGTTAAAGAGGTGAACTTTAAGATCGACATCAACCACCTCGAAAAGAATTATACCGACAAGCAAATTGGGTTGAACGAAATTGCTGAAGTTACTCTGAGGACAACACACCCTTTGTTTTACGATTCCTACCGGAAAAACAGAATCACAGGTTCCCTGGTGCTGGTCGACGAAGGCACCAATGAGACCATCTGCGCAGGGATGATCGTATAAATCATTTCCTGGCGACCGGCACGTTGGCTACCCGTCTGATGGAGAACAACCGGTGTGTATATTGCTGGGTTTCCAGATTATAGATCCCGGTTTCATCCAGCCGGTCGATATGCACATACCCTGAGCTGTGCACAATTTCCTTCGGGGAAAGTATCAGGCCCACATGATATACCTTGCCCTCCGTATCGGCGAAAAAGGCCAGGTCACCGAGCCTGGCGTCAGCCAGGGAGCTGATGGCCTCTCCCTGCTTGGCCTGCTGGGAGGAATCCCTCTTTAAAGGAATTCCATGGATCTTATAAACCATTTGTACAAAGCCCGAACAATCACAGCCGAATATTGACCGCCCCCCCCACAGATACGGGGCATTCAGGAAATAACCGGCTGTATTGTTAATTTCCTGGAGTCCTCTGGAATGGAAATCACCAAAGGTAGACCGGATGTGAAAGACCTCATCTTCGAATGCCAGGGTATCCCTTTTGTGGTTATAACCGGGAAGATTACTGCCGGCCAGGATCAGCCTGGGCCGGGATCCGGCTTTCTCAATGCTCATGATTAGTGAATCCAGAACTTTTGGGGGAGATTCCTGGAAGCCTTTATAAGTGGTTTCGCGGATCTCTTTGTAAAGATGGCTGTCGATCCAGCCCGGGTATTCATCAAACTGAGTAATGATCTGGGTCCACCCGTCACTTTCGGAAATCACCCGGATACCTTCTCCAAATAAAAGCTGGCTGACCATTTCCGATTCTTCCTGAGGGTCCCTCCGCATGGGAACAAGACTGTGTAAAACAATTCCACATTTCATATGTTACAGGTTTGGGTGCATGAGCAGTAACAATTGGTTTTGAACAACAAGAAAGAATTGTTGTTTATTGAATATGAATACATTATTTTTATTAATTTGTTTCGGGTAATACCCGGATGGGTTCAAGAATTATATCCCTAAGATACAAAATACTGTCATCATCGCAACAATGAACCGCCTGCTGCATTTATTCCGTAAAAATGTCCGCACCATACTGGTTCTGTTTTATATCGCAGTTTCCTCGCTGATTGTGGCTTACCTACTGCCCCGGGAAGGAAAATTCATGTATGAGTATCAGAAGGGCGGATTCTGGAAGCACGAAGATCTGACAGCACCTTTTAGTTTTCCCGTTTTTAAATCGGCCTTGGAACTGAAACAGGAACGGGATTCTGCCATACAGGGATTCCGGCCCATTTTTGTTTACAATGACGGAATTTCGGCTTTGAGGATCCAGGACCTGCAGCAGGATTTCACTGCCCGCTGGCTCGAATATTCAGTGCGTGAGCTGAAAATACCATCTGGCGAGCTTTATCGTACAGACAAGCGCTATGCGGTATACCGCCGACTGGAATATGAGTATCGCCAGTACCTTACCTCATTGTTGGAGGATATCTATCGCAAAGGAATCATCGACCTGGCCCCCCTGGAAGAGAACGGCCAGACTCCTTTTACCGAGATAACCCTGGTAAAAGGCAATGTAGCCGAAAATGTTCCCTTATCCGGTATGTATACACCCAGGTCAGCCTATGAATATGTGGCAGAACGATTGAAAAACAGTATTCCTAAAAAGAGCAGTCTTTCCGTACACAAATACGATATGTTTTTCCGGGACTTTGAGCTCAACAATTACCTTTCGATCAACATAACCTATGATGAAATAAAATCCGACATTGTGCGTAAAAGCCTGATCAATGGCATTTCACTTGCCAGGGGACTGATCCAGGAAGGTCAGGGTATTATTTCCCGGGGAGAGTTTATTAATGACAATAAATTCATGATTCTGGAATCGCTCAGGCGGGAATACGAGCAGAATCTCGGATTTATGGCCCGACAGTTGGTGGTTTTCGGAAAAATCATCCTGGTCCTGGCTTCCTTCATCATAGTTTTTCTTTTTCTCAGGAGTTTCAGAAAAGAAGTCCTGGAAAGCAATGTCCGGATACTTTTTATCCTCATGACGATGGTCCTGATGATCCTGTTTGCCAGTACCACTATAAAATTCAATGTCATCAGCATCTACCTTCTGCCATTCACCATACTGCCCATTGTTTTGAAAACTTTTTTTGATTCACGTCTGGCCTTGTTTGTTCACATTATTACCATTTTGCTGGTTGGTTTTTTTGTGCCCAACGGTTTTGAATTTGTTTTCCTGAATGTCTTTGCCGGGATAATAGCCATCATAAGTCTGACCAATGTGTACAGGCGTTCCAAGTTTGTCCTGACCTCAATTTATGTGATCCTGGCCTATTCGGTAATTTACCTGGGAATGGCCCTGGTACAGGAGGGTGATTTATCCCACATCGAATTGAAGTACTTTCGTTGGTTTGCAGGGAACGGGTTGATGATCCTGGTGTCTTATCCGCTGATCTATTTGTTTGAAAAGACCTTCGGGTTCATATCAGATGCCACCCTGATGGAATTGTCGGACAGCAACCAGCCCGTACTGCGAAAACTTGCAGAACTGGCACCGGGAACCTTCCAGCATTCCCTGCAGGTAGCCAACCTTGCTGAAGATGCCGTATTTCATATCGGTGGGAATCCCTTGCTAGTAAGGGCAGGGGCCTTGTATCATGATATCGGCAAAATGGAGGATGCGATTTACTTTATCGAAAACCAGACCACAAACATCAATCCTCACGACAATCTTGAGTTTGAACAAAGTGCCACGATCATTATCGATCACGTACGAAAAGGGGTTGATCTGGCCCGTAAGCATAAACTACCTGAAGCCGTCGTTGATTTCATACGCACGCATCACGGCACTTCTACCGTGCAGTATTTTTACCGCTCTTACCTGCGAAAATATCCTGAAGCCGAGGTAGACGTGAGGAAATTCTCATACCCGGGTCCCAGACCCATGTCGATTGAAACGGCCATTGTGATGATGGCGGATTCTGTGGAAGCAGCTTCACGAAGCCTGAAAACAATTTCTGAGAGTACACTGGACAAACTTGTCGACAATATCATCAGTATGCAGATGAATGAGGGTCAGTTTAATGATGCTCAGATTACATTCAAGGACATTACCACCATTCGGGAGGTATTTAAGAAACGCCTGCGGAATATTTATCATGTGCGGATTTCTTACCCCACCAATGAGTAACTGGTAAAAATACCTATCCCAAATAGGCATATCCATCAGTTGCATGGGCCTGAAAGTTATCCTTACTTTGCTGTTGCCTATGAAAGAAAGTATAATTCTTTATATTAAGGAAAAGGCTGTTTTCTTTACACTGAAAAGATTTTTCTGGCTCATCATCATTCTGACAGGGGTACTGATCCTGTTTGGTCTTTTTCAGTTGGCTTCCAATCATACCCTGGAGCATATCCACATCCGTTTTGATTATCGTTTCTGGCTCTTTGCACTGGCAGGATTCCTGGCGCAGCTTATTGATGGTGCTCTGGGAATGGCTTACGGGGTGAGTTGTTCGAGCATGCTTATCGCCTTTAATGTTCCACCTGTGATTTCCTCGGCTAGCGTTCATATTTCCGAGGTGTTCACCACCGGGGTCTCTGGATTGTCACACCTGCGGTTCAAGAATGTGCACCGGCAACTGCTCATGAAGCTCCTTATTCCGGGTATCCTTGGTGCGGCTGTCGGCGCTTTCTTATTGTCAAAATATTTTAATGGCGACTGGATAAAGCCATTTGTATCCACCTATCTCATGGTACTGGGATTACTAATCCTGAGAAAAGCTTTTTTCCAGAACAATAGACCTGGTAAAGAGATAAAGCATGTACGCCGGCTTGCGTTTTTGGGTGGATTTCTTGATGCTATCGGTGGTGGAGGATGGGGCCCTGTAGTGGTATCCAACCTCATCCATCAGGGCGCTAATCCAAAAAGAACCATCGGAAGTGCCAATACGGCCGAATTTTTCATAGCGCTGGTCAGTTCGGCAGTTTTTATCTCAGTCATTAAAATTACGAACTGGCAACCGGTTCTCGGAATATTACTGGGGGGCATCATTGCTGCACCTCTTGCAGCATACTTTGTGAAGATTATACGGCCAAAACCGCTTATGATTGTGGTGGGCTGCCTGATCACCCTGATCAGTCTCTATAATATCTACAAGTCGATCCCGGCATTTGAAGGTCTGATCGCTCTGGTTTTTTAACGAATCCCTGCTCCATAAAAAAACAAAACCTAACAGATTGCTCTGTTAGGTAAGTTTTTTAATTTCTTCCCCTTTAATGTAATCGGGCGATTACTGAACAACAGCAGTGTCAGCAGCAGCAGTGTCAGGAGTAGCTACGGGAGCTTCTTCAACAACAGTTGCATCAGGTGCAGGTTCAGCAGTTTTTGATTTGCATGAGCTGAGAGCAATAACACCAAAGAAGGCAAAAGCAACAAACAAATAAGCTATTTTTTTCATCTCTTTAAATATTTATTATAAATGATAATTATTAAATCGCCACAAAAATAGTAAATAAATTAAATCTGCAACCTTTATTTTTCATTAATTTGAATAATAGCGGTTTAAAAAAATATCAATTATGCAGCTGAACTTGAGTCAAACGCATTACATACTAATATAAATAATATAAAATCAGCTCTTTAGAATTTTTTTCTGTTAATATTCATGTTAATAACATTTAAGGGGGAGAAGTATCTTTTTTCTTTCAGGATATATTGCTTTTAGAATCATGAAAGTTTTAGGTGCTTTTTCCAGAAAAAACAAATTGTGGCATTTTTCAGGGTTATTCATCCATAATTGTATTTTTAAGTCGTGTACACACTTCTGATTCGGGGTTATCAGACAGAAATCGCCTTTTTCATGGAATATTAGCTGCCAGAACCGATATGGCGAAGTGGTAGGCTATAATACCATGGAAAGCAGCTATTATACAAGTCCCAATAAACTTTTCTGGCTTATTGATGGCGCGGTAACCAGGAAATTAAGATTTCCGAGCTTGTTTGCGGAGGTCTCCAACAAACTAAACACCCGGTACATCGATGCAGGATCATTTATTCAGGCTGGAGTATGGCCTTAAGCCGGGTTTGAGGAAAGGTTTTATTGTCTCAGGCTTCTTCTTTGACTTTTTTTGTTGAATGTGCTTTTATTACCCTTAAGTTTCTGCCGGCAACTTCTTTACCATCCAGGGCATTGATGGCTTCCATGGCTTCTTTCTTATCCGGCATTTCAATGAAACAATAGCCCTTTGATTTTCCGGTCCGTTTGTCCCGGATGAGCTTAATGGATTCTACATTCCCCATAACCTCGAAGATACTCCTGATATCATCTTCTTCTAATGTGTAACTGATGTTACCTATATAAATTGTCATAAGGTGAATGGATTAAGGTATTTCCAGATACAAGTTACAATAATTTCATTTAAAAAAAAATATTATCGCTAAATTATTGACAGCGAATTCAGTTGGATGAATCATGAGGTCATAGCGGATCAATTCACCGGCGAAACAGCAGTTACCTTATAACCGGTGTTTTCGATGGATGCTGAAATGGCCTCAGGGGTAACTTTACCATCCTCATAAGTGACCCATGCCTTTCCATCTTTGTATGAAGCTTTTGCTTCTTTCACCCCGTCAAGGGCAAGAGCCCCTTTGGTTACAGTTTGTTCACATCCGGTGCAGGTCATCCCGGTAATGGTTATTTCAACCTTTTTTGTGGCTTCCAGTTTGACTGATTCAGTTTTCGCACTATGATTGCAGGCTGCAAGAAGCCACAGTAAAAGCAATAATGAAATATTCCTCATATGCATTTGAATAATTAAATATCGTTCCAGTTTTCTCCACGTTTAATCCGGCTGATCTGCATTTCTGATACCTTAAAGGTCCTGGCCAGCACTGCACCCGGAATACCCATATTCAACTGGTGTTTGATGATGCGTACATCAGCAATGGTCAGTTTGGTATAATGACGTGGATCAGGGGCCATGTAACCGGCTCCAAGAAAATCCTTCCAGCCGTTCCATTCTTCATAGAAATACTCCGGTCTTGATGGCAGATGGCCCGGCCGTTCCTTCCAGTGAATATAGTCCTTTGAGTTTTTTATCCCGGCTTCCCGTGCAATGCGGGATGCATCCCTGAAACCCAGGTAATGCCTGGATTTTCTTTGTTCAGGATAACCCAGGAAATCACGCCAGCCCTTCCAGGTCCCTTTTCGGATGAAGTATTCGTCCGGTATTCTTGGAAACTTTCGGGGCAGAGGTCTTTTACTCAGTTTGTAGGCATCAAACTTTCTGGCTGAAGTGACACCAAGTGGGACAAGTGTTTCAATTGTGTATTTACGGGCCAGGCTGTACGACCATTTCAGCACATCATCCCAATCGCCGAAATCAATCTTTTTCATAGCGAGAAATGGTTCTTTCCCAGCTAAGTTAAGAAATATTATTCAGATGTTGAAACCTTTACAAATCTATATCATCGGCTTCGTCATGCAGAAAGGTAACCTTAACGATAACCGGATTTGCTGCCGGGAGTCCATGGTCGGTATCCGTTTTGAGTTCCTGTGCAATGATCTCCCAGAGTTTGACATCGGGATACCGGACCGATAAAAGCAGTGACATCATGGAAAAGGTTTTGGGTCCCTGCGGCACAATCAGCACTTCAGAAGAGATTCTCTGGTCGAGACAATGAGAGGTAAGGACGGAATTGATGTTTTCAGGATGATTGGCATCATAGGTGATGATACTATCGTTATTCAGCCTGTTCAGCAGGTCTTTATTGGTTTGCAGCACCAGCCGCGTATATTCAGGATCATGGTCACACTGGGGAATGAATGCGACCAGTTTTTGTGGCTTTACTTTATTGATAGCCTCTATGATATAAGACTGGTTGTTATCCAACGCAGCGATCATGGTAACCGGCTTTTTTTCCCGAAGGTTATCCCGGTTGAAGAGCATGGGTCCAATATAATTGATGACCTTCTTCTCAGGTTTTCTTTCGAACAGTTTGGGGGTATAGGAAAGATAGAGGTTTATTTTTCGCGCTTTGAAATTGTTCCTCGAGATATTATCGATGATCAGGGCATACCATTTTTTGGGCATGCAGGAATAATCAATGAGCAGGTTCAGCTGATCGGTGTGGATATTGCAAATTTCTGCTATCAGATCATCGATTCCCGTGGATTCATTGATGGTGGTATACCGGTTCCTGAAGCCATAGTTATTAAAAATCTCCAGGTGTTTAAACCGGTTTTGCTTTTGATCCTGTTCATCAATGGTCAGCAGGTATTTGGAAGGGATGGAGGCGCTGGTCTTTTCTGCGAGGTAGTAACACCTGGGCTGGTAGCCGCAGGTCGCCACAAAGCAATCGATCTTCTCAAACCTGAGTTCTGAAAACTGTATTTCCTGCAAATGTATGAGTTCCATTGAGGCGTTTATTCAATCATCAGGTTTTGTCTGTTATCCTGATGACAACTCTTATTACGTGTAAAGGCACCGACCGTTTCAATTCTTTTATGAATTGCAGAAATATGAATGTGAATGGAGTTTATCCGGTTTTGTAACTTAAAGTTTGTTGACCATATTGATCATTACCTCATTGGGTAATATCCCCAGGCTGTCTATGGAATATTCGGGCTTGATCCTGTTTACAAAATACATATCGACCTTGCCCATATTCTTGGTTTCAATTTTACCGCGATTGTCGCAGTCGAAAAAGTCCTTAATGTATTCGTATGTACTGCCCGAAACGTTAACCATGCCAACATGTCCGCTTTGCTCCATGCGGCTGGCAATGTTAACTGTATCTCCCCAGATGTCATAGGCAAAGCGTTTCCTGCCTACCACACCTGCTACTACCGGTCCGGTATGAATACCCAACCGCAGTTCCCATACCGGAAGATTGTTGAGCACTTTGGAATCATTCAGCTTATTCAGGTAGTTTTGGATTTCCAGGCCGGCCAGTACCGCGTCGATGGGATTGCTCTTATTGCTCAGCGGCAGCCCGCCTGCACACATGTATGCATCGCCGATGGTTTTGATCTTTTCGATATAATGCTTTCCGGTAATTTCATCGAAGGTAGCAAAATAGGAATCCAGGATGCTTACCAGATCTTTGGGATCCATCGATTTGCTGAGTTTGGAGAATCCCTTGAAATCCGCAAACATGACACTCACCAGTTTATATTGTCTGGTTCCGGCTTTCCCCTTTGATTTTAACTGCCGGGCAACCTCAAACGGAAGGATATTGAGCAGCAACTTTTCAGACTTTTCCTGTTCTTCCTCAATGGTCTGTTTTTGCTGGTCAATTTCCTGCTTTTGTGTTTCCAGTAGCGCGTTCAGATGCTCCAGGTTGCGCGTGACTTCCTTCATCTTCCGGTTCTGGGCATTTAATGCCAGCTCTTTTTCCTTGAACTGGGTGATGTCGATTTCATACAGGAACAGTTTATCAACCAGTCCCTCTTCGTTGATCAGGGGATTTATAAACAGCTGAAGCCAGCGGATCTCACCCTTTTTCGATCTGACCTGGCATATGCATTCGGCAGCGTGTGCCTCCTGAAGACATTTGCTGAACAGCTGGCCTATTCCCGAGGAAGGGTCCAGTCCGAATACCGAGTTCCCGTATAATTCACGGTATTCACCCAGTGCGAATCCGTGCAGCCGCTCAAATCCGTCATTACACCATTCCAGCTCACCGTTGGGCTTGATCAGGATAATGGCAAAGGGCATATTGCCCGAACGGGTCATCAGTTTTAACAGTACCTCATGGGTATTTTGTATCTTTTTCCCGGTTTCCTGTTCCGGCTGATTCTCAATGAGTGATTTGGCGAAACGCGATAGCAGTTCGGATGTCGAAAGGGGATAGGGATGTCCGTTAAAATCAACGATCCCTGACGGGTCAATCCGGGTTAATACATTGCCGATTAACTCCTGGTTGGCCTGATTGTCCTCGATGATGATTATTTTATAACCCATTGGAAACCATGATAACCTTCGCCTGCGCCCTACTGCCGACTATATTTTATATTTAAACGATAATTTAACAGGAAGGTTATACTGCAGGCATGCAATTTCTTTACAAAAGAAAAGACCCCGTAATTACGGGGTCGGATTAAGGAATCAATGGAATTCGTTGAGCGTGTCCTTGATGATGTCGATGGCCTCCATGAGCTGATCTTCCGTGATCACCAGGGGAGGGGCAAAACGAATGATATTATCGTGCGTGGGTTTTGCCAATAAACCATTGTTCTTTAGGGCAATGCATACATCCCAGGCTGTTTTGCCGTTCTTGGGCCTGATTACTACAGCGTTGAGCAGACCCTTACCCCGAACTGTTTCCACCATGTCATGATCTCTTTCAAAGGTTTTCAGTTCTTCGCGGAAAATGACACCCAGTTTTTCGGCATTTTCAGCAAGTTTTTCTTCCACAAGAACTTTCAGAGAGGCAATGGCAACCTTGGAGGCCAGGGGATTCCCGCCAAAAGTGGAACCATGTTCACCGGGTTTTATACAAAGCATTATATCATCATCGGCCAGAACGGCAGAAACGGGAAATACTCCGCCTGATAAAGCCTTACCCAGGATCAGGACATCCGGCCGAACATTTTCGTGATTGCAGGCCAGCATTTTGCCGGTGCGGGCAAGTCCCGTCTGTACTTCATCGGCAATAAACAGCACGTTCTTGCGATGGCAAAGTTCATGGGCTCCCTTCAGGTAGCCTTTATCGGGTACAAAAACACCAGCTTCACCCTGGATGGGTTCAACCAGGAAGCCAGCCACATTGGGATCTTCAAGAGCTATTTCAAGTGCCTTCAGGTCGTTGTAAGGAATCACAATAAATCCGGGTGTATGTGGACCGAAACCCTTGTATGATGAAGGATCGGTTGACATCGAAACAATGGTGATGGTTCTTCCGTGGAAGTTGTTTTCGCAAACAACAATCTTGGCCTCATTCTCGGCTATGCCCTTCTTATCATAAGCCCATTTGCGGCAAAGCTTCAGGGCACTCTCAACACCCTCTGCACCCGAATTCATAGGTAATAACTTATCATAGCCCAGCAATGAGGTGGTATATTGTTCAAATTTGCCCAGGCAGTCGTTGTAAAATGCCCTCGAAGTCAGTGTCAGTTTTTTGGCCTGCTTGCGCAAGGCTTTAATAATCTTGGGATGGCAGTGCCCCTGATTGACCGCTGAATAAGCTGAAAGAAAATCATAATACTTTTTACCTTCAACATCCCACAGAAAAACTCCCTTTCCCTTTTGAAGCACCACCGGCAAAGGGTGATAGTTATGTGCCCCAAATTCATGTTCCAAGTTAATATAATCCTGGCTTGCAAATGTTGTCATATTCGGCTTCTTTTATAGTAGATAATATTCAGATATTGAATTTTCTTGCGCAATTTTTGAATTTATATTCAAACAGACAATGATAAATCACAGGTTTGGTGTTGCAAAATTAGAATTTCTAACGGTTATATTTTGCAAATAAATGAGACAATTTTTCATAAATACTTGAATATTCCAATCTACAGATTATTTTTGAATGAATTTTATAAACTAACACTTTACCCCATGGAACAAAACGAAATGCCGGTTGTGAAATTTTTCAGCGGTAAAAAGATACCAGTTGAACTGCACAAAGTTAGAATCGTTCAGAAACTCCATTTGAAAAAAATAGATGAACGCTACAGGGCTATCAATGAGGCAGGATATAATACCTTTCTGCTGAATACCAATGATATATTCCTGGACATGCTTACCGATTCAGGAACCAATGCTATGAGCGATAACCAGTTGTCCTCGATGCTGCAGGCTGATGATGCCTATGCTGGTTCTCAAAGTTATTACAGGATGGAAACAGCCCTCAGGGAAGTATTCGGAAAGCACTACATATTGCCGGTACACCAGGGAAGAGCTGCCGAAAATATTATTTCCCAGGTATTTGTTAAGAAGGGTGATGTAATTCCCATGAATTACCATTTCACCACCACCAAGGCGCATCTTGAACTGAATGGTGGTACTGTTCTTGAGATATATACCGATGATGCCCTCAAGATTAAAAGCAACAAACCCTTCAAGGGAAACATCGACATTGCCAAACTTAAAAAAGTAATCGCGGACTATGGTGCCGAGAATGTCCCGTTCATTCGCATGGAAGCCTCAACCAACCTCATTGGCGGTCAGCCGTTTTCCATACAGAACATGCGTGAGGTTCGTGCCATAGCGGATCAGCATGGAATCAACATTGTTCTGGATGCCAGCCTGATCGGTGAGAATGCTTATTTTGTAAAGCTACGTGAACCCGGTTTCAGCAATGTTTCTGTTAAGGATATTTTGCGCGAAATGTGCGGACTGGCTGACATTGTATACTTTTCCAGCCGTAAGGTCAGTTCCACCCGTGGCGGTGGTATTTGCACCGGCAGCAAAGACCTTTACTTGAAAATGCGGGACCTGGTTCCTTTGTTTGAGGGTTTCCTTACTTACGGAGGTATGTCGGTCCGTGAAATTGAAGCCATGGCTGTTGGTTTGTATGAAACCACCGACGCTACTGTCATCAGCCAGTCGCCCTCATTTATTGCATATGCTGTAGAAGAGCTGGACAAACTTGGCATTCCTGTGGTCACCCCTCCGGGTGCTCTCGGTTGTCATATTGACTCCATGGGTTTCCTCCCTCATGTTCCGCAAACGGAATATCCCGCCGGAGCACTGGCAGCAGCCTTATTCATTGTATCGGGTTGTCGCGGCATGGAACGTGGCACAATTTCCAGCGTTAGGGATGAAAACGGCAATGATGTGCTCGCAGATGTTGAGTTGCTAAGACTGGCCTTCCCCAGGAGGGTATTCACGTTATCACAGACCATGTTCCTTATCGACCGTGTCAACTGGCTTTACCAGAACCGTGAACTGATTGGTGGTCTGAGATTTGTTGAAGAACCTCCGGTTCTGCGTTTCTTTATGGGCAGGCTCGAACCGGTTAACGACTGGCCGGCTAAGCTGATTAAAAAGTACAAGGAGGATTTTGGGGATTCTCTGTAAAAAACTTTTTGCTTTAATTTATGCTTCGACTTCGCTCAGCATGACAGTCCAGTCACCCGGCATGACATCCCAGTCACCCTGAGCGTAGTCGAAGGGTTTTTTCTGTGAAATGCAGGTTTTATTATAAAAATAATCTATGTCAATAGACTGGCAGGCCGTTCGCGCCAAGTTCCCTGTGTGCAGCACAACCACTTATCTGAATGCGGCAGGTGGATCACCCATGTGTGTCAGTGCATCGGTAGAGGGTAAGAAGTATTTCGATGAAATGCTTCTTTTTGGAGATGCATGCTGGGATGAATGGCTGGAGCGAACAGACCAGGTGAGGACAAAACTCGCAGAGTTTCTGGGTGCCGGAGTTGGCGAGGTTGCTTTTGCACCCAATACTTCACTGGCGATGGGAATCATTGCCGGCATGATGCAACATAAAGGTGCTGTGATTACCATGGATGATGAATTCCCGTCTTCCACAATACCCTGGATCAACCTTGGCTATAGCGTGGATTTTGTCCCCTCCGAAAAGGGTGCGTATCCGGTGAAAAATATTGAAAGAAACCTGCGTCCTGAGCATAAAATACTGGTTACCAGTATGATTCAATACAAAACCGGATTTCGCCAGGATCTCAAAGCCTTGGGACAGTTCTGCAAGTCTGCCGGCCTTGTTTTTGTGGTAAACGCTACGCAGGGCCTGGGTGTTTTTCCGGTGGATGTAACAGATTGCCAGGTTGACTTTCTTGTTTTTTCCGGTCTTAAATGGGCGTGTGCGGGGTATGGCGCGGCGGGATTGTTCTTAAGCAGCCGGCACTTGTCTCCCGATAATCTGCCTTTTGCCGGTTGGAGAAGTGTTCAGGTGCCGGGAAACATGGACAATCGTCATTTTGATCTGAACAACACAGCCTCAGCTCTCGAAGCGGGAAGCCCTTCTTTTCCGGCTGTTTTTGCCCTGGGAGGAGCACTCGATTTTATTAACGGGATTGGAATAGAGTCCTGTCTCAACAGGGTGCTGTACCTCAGTCAGCTTTTGGAAGATCAGTTGATTCAAAATGGTTTCCCGGTTCTTTATTCCTTTTCCGGGGTATCGAGGTCAGGCATTGTGATGCTTCAGACGACCCATGCAGGCCGACTGGTTGATGAACTAGCCCGTAAAAATATCCAGGTTTCTGCCCGGGGAGAAGGCCTGCGTATTTCCGTGAACATTTATAACAACGAAGAGGATATCAACAGGCTCTTGGCAGCATTGCAGGAACTGAGATCTTTATTGTAATCCAGCTTCAGGCTCTAATCCAGGATCTGGGATCTTGAATCTTGGATCTTGAATCTTTATATCAGATCCTGAAATCAATCATCGCTTTCATCACACCATCCCGATATCCGGCAACCAATTCAAATGCGCTGGGGGTATCCTTGAATGCAAAGCGGTGTGTTGCCATGGCCGTTACTTTTATTGTACCATTCGATAAATATTCGAGGGCAGGTTCAACACAGTCCACCTGGCGCCGGATATTCTGAATGGTTATTTCTTTACGACGGGCGACATCAGCCGGTACCTGCCAATGGTCAAATTCAGGTATGCCCACAAGGATCAGCTTGCCTCCGGGTTTTAGCAGTTCAATGGCCTGGTCAAAGGCTTCCTGCTTGCCGCAGCATTCAAATACAGCATCGAGCATCAGGGGTTTCTGATGGTGAATAAGACTCACTACATCTACTTTATCCACATTACCGGTCCAGTCCGCTCCGGCTTGTTTTACACAAAGGAGCCGTTCATCCAGTTTGTCAGTCATATATACTTTTAGGCAGCCAGCAGCTTTTGCAGCCAGCATCACACTCATACCAATAGGTCCGGATCCAAGTATGGCGATGCTGGAATTTGGCATGGGAATCGATTGTCGAACAGCATATATGCCTATGGCAAGAGGTTCAGATATAGCCGCTTCATCAAAGGTCAGACGGTGTGAAATGGGAAAGCAACTGGTCTCGGGCATCACCAGGTATTCGGAAAGACATCCCTCAGCCTGGCCCGGGCAACCCAGGAACTTCAGTTTCCTGCATGTATGATGCCGGCCGGCACGGCACTGATCGCATTCGTGGCAGGGCATGGCCGGTTCAATAGCGATACGGTCACCCGGCTTGACACGTGTGACAGTTGGACCTGTCTCCACAACGGTACCTGCCCCCTCGTGTCCAACCGTAAATGGATACTGAACAACCTGGCTTCCAATTTTGCCCTGTTGGTAGTAGTGGATATCTGAACCACATACACCAACTACATCCATCCGGATTTTGACATCATGATCATCTGAAATCAGGGGTTCAGGAACGTGTTTCATTTCCATTTTCCTGATACCGGTTAACATCATTGCTTTCATGAAAGGAATTTTTTTGTTGGAAACAAAAATACTTCTTTCATGTCAATTCTGCCAATGATGTGGTAATACCGGATTAAATAGCCTGCAGCATAGTGTTGGGGAGTCGCAGTATTTTTTTCACTGCTGCGGAGAATCCTATCTGGTCAATGGGTTTGGTGAAAATTCCCTGAATTCCAAGCTTTTTTGCCATATAGAGGTAAAATGGCTCTCCGCCGCTGACTGCGATGATGTTCATACCGGGATGCTTTCTTTTTACTTCCATGATCATTTCAATCCCTTCCATTCTGGGCATCAGGATATCAGTGATTACCAGGTCGTATTGGATATCTGTCATTTTTTCAAGCCCTTCGTTCCCATCACCGGCTTCATCAAATGTAACATTATCATGCTTCAACAAATTGATAATCAACTTCCGCATCATGATGTTATCATCAACTACAAGGATTTTTTTCATGGTAACTGCTTTTGTCTGATTGGATCTTCCGCGCCTTTTTATCAAATGGCATCTTTACTGTTCTTAACGGATTACCGGTCTCCCAGGTTTGATATTCTATGGGAACAGGTTTGTTTTATTGATCAACAATCAAAAAGCAGGGATGAGCATCAAAAAAACCGGCAGGTGACCGGTGTTATCTATTACCTACGGGAATAATTCTTCTAAGAATTTTCAAGCACTTTGCCCACAAGATTAACCAGGTATGGAATATCAATGGGTTTTCTTATAAAATCCACAGCATCAAGTTTCCCGATCTTCTTATAGTTTTCATCATCAGCGTTAAGGGCTGAGATCACAATGACGGGCGTTTCTTTTGTCCTTTCATCCTTCCGGATCTGTTCAAGGAATTCAAATCCATTTACCCTGGGCATCAGTAAGTCCAGGAGAATGAGATCGGGAAGTTGTTTTTCAAGTTTTACGAATGCTTCCCTGGCATTCAGGGCGGTTTCAATATGATATCCTTTGTCAGAAAGGATCGCTTCAAGCAACACAACATTGGTGGTGGAATCATCAATTACCAATATTTTGCACTGTTTCATAGCTATTTAGCCTTCTTGGAATGATGATTCTAAGATAGTCATTTTATTAAAGGTTTCATCAGACAGTCAGAAAGATATTATTGTATTCAAACAAAACAGGTTCTTGGACAAATCGGTCTGGTGAAAAATGGTATATTCGGGAATAATTATAGAAACGTAACCATGCAAAAAACGAATCTTCTTAACGCATCATTACTAGCATTGCTGGTCATTGGTTTGACTGCCTGCGGACCGGCAATCAAAAAGGGTGAGAACGTCCTGGTAGGCGGGCAAAATCTTGCCCGTTACTGGGTCGCAGAAAATACCTCGGTATCAGGTGACACGCTGTTCCTGGAGAAGCCTGGTGCTAGCATTACATCAAAATTCAAGGCTCAGAATTTCGTCATCACAGCCAGTTTGTTGACCACTGGCGGGGCTGAAGGAAAGTTTCTTTTCCATTCTTCAACAGCAGGGAAGGATGGTTCAAAAGGGTATGTTGTCATGATCAATAATTCCGATTACCGGGTAGGTTCGTCCCAGAAAACCGGAAGTCTGATGTTTATCAGGAACAATTACGTGCGGACGGGTTCTGATGACCAGTGGTTCAGTCTGAAAGTAGAAGTGCGGGGCACTCATATCCGGATTTTTGTGGATGACAAAATCATCAGTGAGTATATACAACCCACTGATCCTTTCAGAATAGAAGGTCTTGAAGGGATGATCCTCAGCAACGGCAATTTCGTCCTTCAGAAATCCAATGATGCTGGAAAGATAGCGGTGGGAAACATCCGGATTGAGTCCTATGAGGACGATATCCTGGCAGAGACCGATTCTCTATTCATCAATGATACGACGGGTGAAATGCTTACACTGATGAACCAGCGTGGCTTCCCGGTGATTGATTTTCACGGGCACCTGAAAGGCGGACTTACCGTGGAGCAGGTTTGCCAGCATGGCAGAGCGTTCGGTTATAATTATGGGATTGCCCCCAATTGTGGTCTGAATTTTCCGGTGACCAATGATTCAGCATTGCTGGCCTATTACAATGAAATGGAGCGGGAGCCGGTATTCAAGGCCATGCAGTGTGAAGGCCGTGAATGGATAACTTTATTTACTCCCGAAGTCATTTCAAATTATGATTATATTTTTACGGATGCGATGACCTGGACTGATCATAAAGGCCGCCGGATGCGCCTGTGGATGCCAGAGGAGACTTTTATTGACAACGAACAGCAATTCATGGATATGCTGGTTGGTAAGATAGAGTCCGTATTGTCACAGGAACCGGTTGATATTTATGTAAATCCTACCTACCTGCCCGAAAGTATAGCCAAAGACTACGACCGTTTGTGGACCCCGGAACGGATGGACCGTGTAATCAAAGTATTGGTGGATAACGATGTGGCACTGGAAATTAATTCACGGTTCAGGATTCCCAGCCTTGAATTTGTGAAAAGGGCCAAGGCCGCCGGAGTTAGGTTTACCATGGGTACCAATAATGCCGGCAGCACCGACCTGGGACGGCTTGAATACAGCCTGAAAGTCATTGAAGAGGCCGGCATTACTGCCGATGATATGTTTATGCCCAGGCCTGCCGGTGAGAAGAAAGTGATAAAAAAGGGACTTCCTTCAAAGATTACTGGTTAAATTCGCCCGGGTTAATTTTCGAGTTCATTTTATTTGCATTTTTGCACCAAATTTAAATGCAGTAAATGACTGAATAATGAGAAAATGGCGGATTGAAGACTCAGCCGAACTATATAATATACAAGGCTGGGGAGTAAACTATTTTTCGATCAACAGCAAAGGTCATGTTGTGGTTTTCCCCAGGAAAAACGGAGTTGAAATCGACCTCCGTGAACTGGTAGACGAACTTTCTTTAAAGGATGTTTCAGCGCCTATGCTGATCCGGTTCCCGGATATCCTGGATAACCGTATTGAAAAAATGGCCAAGTGTTTTGAGGTAGCGGCCCAGGAGTATAATTACAAAGGGCAGAATTTTATCATATACCCCATTAAGGTTAATCAGATGCGTCCTGTGGTAGAAGAAATTGTCAGCCACGGGAAGAAATTCAATATTGGTCTTGAAGCGGGTTCAAAACCTGAACTCCATGCTGTAATTGGCATCAATGCAGACAGTGATTCCCTGATCATTTGCAACGGTTATAAAGATGAGGATTACGTGGAACTTGCCCTTCTGGCGCAGAAGATGGGGAAGCGCATATTCCTGGTAGTGGAAAAACTGAATGAGCTGAAGCTCATCGCCAATGTTTCAAGGAGGTTGAAGATCAAACCCAATTTGGGGATTCGCATTAAGCTAGCCAGTGTCGGAAGCGGTAAATGGGAGGATTCAGGCGGCGATGTCAGCAAGTTTGGGCTCACGTCAAGCGAATTGCTTGAGGCCATGGATTTTCTCGAAAAGAATAAGATGAAAGAATGCCTGCGCCTGGTCCATTTTCACATTGGCAGTCAGGTAACCAAGATCCGCAGGATCAAGATTGCCCTGCGCGAGGCTTCCGAGTTTTATGTCCAGCTGTATAAAAACGGGTTCAAAATAAAACTGGTGGACATTGGTGGCGGTTTGGGCGTGGATTATGACGGTACACGTTCCCCAAATAGTGAGAGCAGCGTTAATTACAGTCTTCAGGAGTATGTGAACGATTCTATTTTTACCCTGGTGGACGCCAGTGACCGGAACAATATTCCGCATCCCGATATCATCACGGAGTCAGGCCGGTCTCTTACTGCGCACCATTCTGTGCTGGTTTTTGAAGTGCTCGAAACGACCACCCTGCCGGAGTGGAACGAAGAAGATCAGCCGGGACCCGATGATCACGAATTGGTGCAGGAGCTATTTTCTTTGTGGGACAGGCTTAACCAGCCGGGCATGCTGGAAACCTGGCATGATGCACAGCAGATTCGTGAAGAGGCTCTTGACAGGTTCAGTCTGGGATTGCTTGACCTGAAAACCCGTGCACAGATCGAAAGATTGTTCTGGTCAATAGCCCGGGAATTGCATCAGATGGCCAACGAAACCAAGCACACTTCAGAGGAATTGCGTCATCTGCCTAAAATTTTATCGGATAAGTATTTCTGCAATTTCTCCCTGTTTCAGTCCATGCCCGATTCCTGGGCCATTGACCAGATTTTTCCCATAGTGCCCTTGCAGCGGCTGGATGAGAAACCTGTCCGCGCGGCTACCATCCAGGATATTACCTGCGATTCCGATGGAAAAATAGACAATTTCATTTCTACCCGTAATTTTTCTTATTATTTGCCGGTGCATGCCCTTAAGCCCAAGGAGACCTATTACCTGGGGGTGTTTCTGGTAGGAGCATACCAGGAGATCCTGGGCGACCTGCACAATCTGTTTGGTGATACCAATGCAGTTCACGTTTCCGTTACCGATACAGGTTATGAAATCGACCAGATTATTGACGGGGAAACGGTGGCTGAGGTGCTCGAATATGTGCAGTACAATGCTAAAAAACTTGTGCGCACAGTCGAAACCTGGGTGACATCTGCAGTGAAATCGGGCATCATCACGGCAGAAGAAGGTAAAGAATTCCTCTCCACCTACAGGTCAGGCCTGTATGGCTATACCTATCTGGAATAAGAGAAGGATCACCTGATCTTAAGTTCAGTTGCCGGATTATATCATTCACCAATGATCTTAACCAGGACCCTCTTGCTGCGCTTACCGTCGAACTCACCGTAAAAGATCTGCTCCCATGGTCCGAAATCAAGGCGTCCGCCGGATATGGCGGCCACAATTTCGCGACCCATAATGGTCCGTTTCAGATGAGCATCAGCATTGTCCTCAAAACCATTATGACGATACTGGGAATAGGGTTTCTCCGGTGCCAGCTTTTCCAGCCATACTTCAAAGTCATGATGAAGACCGGCTTCATCGTCATTTATGAAAACACTGCTGGTGATGTGCATGGCATTGCAGAGAAGCAATCCTTCCTTGATCCCGCTTTCCTCTATGCATTGCTGAACCTGGGGCGTGATGTTCAACAGCTGGCGGCGGCTGTTGGTGTTAAACCAGAGTTCTTTACGAAACGATTTCATGGGGTATTATTTTAACCGCAGATCGGCAATGACTTTGTCAATTTTTTTGTCCAGAGCCTCATTTACAGCGCTGTAATCCCTGATATCCGGCATGGCTTCCTTGGCTCCGATGTAGAACTTAATCTTGGGCTCGGTCCCGGAAGGTCTGATCGATATTTTAGTGCCATCGGCCGTAAAAAACTGAAGAACATCGGATTTGGGAATGATGATACCTCCGTTTTTCCGGTTGGCCTTTTCCAGACATTTTTCATCCAGATAATCCATAACCTCAATCATGGGTGAATGATTCACCTGTTCAGGCGGGTTTTGCCTGAAGTTGCGCATCATTTCCTGAATTTCCTCTACGCCTGATTTCCCCATTTTTACCACGGATATCAGTTTTTCCTTGTACAACCCGAATTCCCTGTAAATTTCAAGTAATTGTTCATACATGGTCATGCCCTGGTCCTTTGCATATGCCGCGGCTTCAGCGATCAGGGCACAGGACATCACGGCATCCTTGTCGCGTACGAATTCCCCGGCCAGGTAGCCATAACTCTCTTCTCCGCCCCCTACAAAGATCTTCTGCCCTTCAAAAGTTTTAATTACGTCGGCAATGTATTTAAACCCGGTGAGCACATCGTAACAGGTTACCTTATACTTGCGGGCAATATCAGCCAGGAGTTCGGTAGTAACAATGGTCTTCACAATGTATTCCTTTCCTTTGAGCTTGCCTTTCGCTGCCCATTTCGAAAGAAGATAATTGATCAGTAATGATGCAGACTGGTTTCCATTCAGTATAATGTACTTGCCCTGGCTATTTTTTACCACCACACCAACGCGGTCGGCATCCGGATCTGTGGCCAGCACAATATCAGCTGATGTTTCTTCGGCTTTTTTGATGGCCAATTCAAGGGCAGCACTTTCTTCGGGGTTAGGGGAGAGGATGGTCGGGAAATTTCCGTCGGGGACATTCTGCTCCGGAACACCAATGACATTAGAAAATCCGAATTTTTTCAACACCACCGGTACCAGGGTGATGCCCGATCCATGCAGCGGGGTATAAACAATCTTCAGCTGGTGCTGACGTTTGATAACTTCCGGGGATAAGGATAAGCCAACTATTTTATCCGTATAGATATCATCAATCTCTTTTCCTGTCATTTCAATGTTTTCCGGTCTGGCTTTGAAGTTGACATGCTCCATCGACTGAATGGCCTGGACTTCCTGGATGATCAGTTTATCGTGTGGGGCAATGATCTGTCCGCCATCATCCCAATAGGCTTTGTAGCCGTTATATTCCTTCGGATTATGGGAAGCCGTGATCACCACGCCACTCTGGCATTTGAAATGTCTGATGGCAAAGGATAATTCAGGTGTAGGCCGCAGGTCTTCGAAAAGATATACTTTAAAGCCGTTGGCAGAAAAAATATTGGCCGTAGTCTGGGCAAAAAGCTTGCTGTTGTTTCTCGAATCATGCGCAATAGCGACCCTGATCTGAGGTATTTTGCTGAATTCTTTTTTCAGGTAGTTACTGAGTCCCTGGGTCGCCATGGCCACCGTATAGATATTCATCCGGTTGGTTCCGACACCCATGATCCCGCGCAAACCTCCGGTGCCGAACTCAAGATCCCGGTAAAAACATTCAATAAGCTCTTCTTCATGCTGCTCCATCAAATCTTTAACTTTACTGCGGGTTTCCGGATCGTACAAGTCACTCAACCATTGGCTGGCCCGTTCCCTGACACTGGCAATCAATGCTTTATTTTCCATAGTCTTGCTTTTTTTATAGGCTATCAGAATTGGTTCGTTTCTTTGAGATTTTCAATGGCAGTCTTCAAACTTTGTTTCCAATGCATGATTTCAATTCCAAAGGTATTTTTAATTTTTATTTTATCCATGACGCTGTAGGCAGGTCTTTTTGCCGGAAGGGGGTATTCTGCGGTTCTGATGGGTTTTATGGTGCAGTTCCTGCCGGCGAGCTGCATGATTTCCATTGCAAAATCATACCAGCTGCAAACGCCTTCGTTAGCGTAATTATACGTACCAGGCCTGAAACCCTGCCTTTCTGAAAAAGAAATGACCGATAATAGTGCATCTGCCAGATCTCCTGCATAGGTTGGCGTTCCGGTCTGGTCAAATACGATCCCAAGTTCACTTCTTTCCTTCGAGAGCCGGAGCATGGTTTTGAGGAAGTTATTCCCGTATTCACTGTAGAGCCAGGAAGTCCTTATGACAATGGCGCGGGGATTATCACGGAGGGATAATTCTCCCTGCAGCTTGCTCTTTGCATATACTGATAAAGCTACCGGATTTTCCTCTTCTGTATGCGGCTGGCCAATCACCCCTGAATAAACATAATCGGTTGACAGGTGCAGCAGAAAAACCGATTGTTCCAGACATATCTTGCCCAGCAAAGCCGGCACGCCGGCATTGACCGAAAAAGCCTGATCGGCATGCTTTTCAGCCAGGTCTACTGCTGTGAAGGCAGCGCAGTTAATCACATAATCAAATCTGGTATCAGAAAAATAGCGCCGTACCCTTACTGCATCGGTCAGATCAAGATCCTGAATATCCAGGCAGGTAAATGTGTACTGATCATGTTTTCTTCCTGCCTCCCTGAGCGAGGATCCCAGCTGACCGTCTGCCCCGGTAATCAGAATATGTTTCATGATTCGCGGATTATGGTATGGGAATCCTGTTGTTCAAGTGTTGGTAAGAACAGGTCTTTTTCGGAGACGATAACGTCACCTGGAGGCAGTTTCCAGTCGATGTTCAACGATTTATCATTGAATACGATACCCTTTTCCGACTCCCTGTTATAATAAGCATCAGTTTTGTAGAGAACAATTGCTCTGTCGGATAAAACGGAAAATCCGTGTGCAAATCCCTGTGGAATAAGCAATTGGAATTTGTTGTCACTGGAAAGTACAATACCGTAACACTGACCATAGGTGGCTGATCCGGGGCGCAGATCAACAGCAACATCATAGACTTCACCCATGATAACCCGTACCAGTTTAGTCTGGGCAAAGGGAGCAATCTGATAATGCAGACCGCGGATCACCCCATAGGCTGATTCTGACTGGTTGTCCTGCACAAAATCATATGAAATGCCTGCCTGGTGCAAAACCTGCCGGTTGTAACTTTCATAGAAATACCCCCGTGCATCAGGAAAAACTCTGGGTTTCAACAGGAAGAGATCTTTAAACTCCGTGGTGATTATTTCCATGCGTTGTCTTCAATTTCAAAATTATAGAATTTCTCATCCGCTATTTTCAGCAGGTACCTGCCATACTGATTCTTATGCAGCGGTTCGGCCAGCAAAAGCAGCTGTTCTCTGTTAATAAATCCCTGTTTGTAGGCTATTTCTTCGATACAGGATATTTTGAGTCCCTGTCTTTCCTCGATGGTTTGAACATAAACCGAGGCCTGGAGCAAGGTCTCATGTGTTCCGGTATCGAGCCAGGCCATACCACGACCCATGATCCTGATGGTGAGCCTGTTTTCCTGGAGGTAGAGTCTGTTAAGGTCCGTAATCTCAAGTTCACCCCTTGCCGAAGGCTTCAGGATTTTGGCCTTCTCAATCACATCGTTACCATAGAAGTACAATCCGGTAACAGCATAATTGGATTTGGGTATTTGTGGTTTTTCTTCAATACTGATCACCTTGCCCTGCTCATTGAATTCTACAACACCGTATCGTTCGGGGTCGTTCACATAATATCCGAAAACAACAGCACCCTGCATTAATCTGGAGGTTTCGGCCAGTACCTGACCAAATCCGTGTCCATAAAAGATATTATCGCCCAGGATCATACAAACCGGGTCGGGGCCGATAAAATGTTCCCCGATCAGGAAAGCCTGAGCCAGGCCGTCGGGTGAGGGCTGCACGGCATAAGACAGGTTAAGGCCTAACTGATTACCGCTGCCCAGAAGATCTTCATAAAGATGCAAGTCCTTAGGTGTGGAAATGATGAGAATATCCCGTATGCCCGCCAGCATTAATACACCCAGTGGATAATAGATCATGGGTTTATCATAAATGGGTATGATTTGCTTGGATATACTCTTTGTAATCGGATATAACCGCGTTCCCGAACCACCTGCCAGAATTATTCCTTTCATAATCGTTATTTGATTTTATGCATAAAATAAGCTATGGTTCTTTCAAGTCCATCGTCAAGGGTGATCTGTGGATGCCAGTTATCCAGGTTTCTCTTTGCCAGCTCAATGTCCGGTTTTCTCCTGACCGGATCATCTGCGGGCCTTGGTTGAAAAACAATCTTTGACCGCGACCGGGTCAGGCGGATAATTTTCTCAGCCAGATCCAGGATGGTGATCTCATATGGATTTCCAAGGTTAACTGGGCCGGTGAGGGAGTCGGGTGTTTGCATGAGCCGGATCAGGCCGATGATCAGGTCATCCACGTACTGGAAACTTCGCGACTGGCTTCCATCACCATTAATGGTAATATCCCTGCCGGTAATTGCCTGCATGATCAAGTTGGAGATCACCCTTCCGTCGTTTGGATCCATTTTGGGACCATAAGTATTGAAAATGCGTGCAATCTTAATGATTACTTTATTCTGAACATGATAGTCCATGAAAAGTGTTTCTGCACACCGCTTACCTTCATTATAATTGGCCCGCCTGCCTACGGGGTTTACATTCCCCCAGTAACTTTCCGGCTGCGGGTGCACCAGTGGATCGCCATATACTTCACTGGTTGACGCCTGCAGTATCTTTGCCCTGATCCTTTTAGCAAGTCCCAGCATATTAATGGCACCCATGACTGACGTTTTAACCGTCTTTATCGGATTGTGCTGATAGTGAATGGGTGAGGCCGGACAGGCCAGGTTGTAAATCTCATCCACTTCAATATAATAGGGCATGATAACATCATGCCTTACCAGTTCGAAATAGGGGTTGCTGAGCAGTTGTAAAACATTCTCCTTCTTTCCTGTAAAATAATTGTCCAGGCAAATGACTTCATTTCCTTCTTTCAGCAGCTGCTCACACAAATGTGAACCAATAAAGCCGGCTCCTCCGGTAACCAGAATGCGTTTCATCGTGTCTCTGACTTCTTGCGCCCGATACCATAATAGGTGAAACCGTTTTCCTCTACCTCAGAAGGATCATAAATATTCCGACCGTCAAAGATCACCTTTTCTTTCATAATACGGGCCAGTAATTTAAAGTTGGGTATTCTGAATTCGGACCATTCTGTTGCCAGAATCAGACCACTGGCATCCACCATCACATCATACGGATCGCTGCCATAACCAATCTTTTCACCCAGGAGCTTTTTGGTTTCAGCCATGGCAACAGGATCATATGCCCTGACCAGGGCACCGGCCCGGAGTAACTGTTCAATGATTTTAATCGATGGCGCTTCCCGGATGTCATCGGTATTGGGTTTAAAAGAAAGTCCCCAAACGCCAAAGATCCTGTTCTTCAGGCTGCCCTTAAAGTGGGCTGTGATTTTTCTGAACATTACTTCCTTTTGCCGGTTATTCACAAGTTCCACTGCTTTGACCATCTCCAGGGAATAACCGGCGTCTTCTGCAGTTCTAATCAATGCCTTTACATCTTTCGGGAAACAGGATCCTCCAAAACCGATGCCGGAATAAATGAACTTATTCCCGATCCTGGGATCACTGCCAATGCCATTGCGTACAGCATTGATGTCAGCACCAACGAGTTCACAAAGGTTGGCCAGGTCATTCATGAAGCTTATTTTAGTGGCCAGCATGCAATTGGCGGCATATTTCGTGAGTTCGGCTGAAGGAATATCCATATAAATGATCGGATGTCCGTTGAGCAGAAAGGGATGATAAAGCCGGTTGAGGATTTTCCTGGCAGTTTCGGATTCAGTACCCAGGATAATCCTGTCCGGCTTAAGAAAATCCTCCACAGCAGCCCCTTCTTTAAGGAATTCGGGATTGGAGGCAACATCAAATGCGATGGTTAAGCCACGCCGGTCAAGCTCCTCCTCGACGGTTTCCTTTACCTTGCGGGATGTTCCGATGGGAACTGTACTTTTTGTAACGATTACCAGGTACTTTTCCATGTGCCTGCCAATCTCCCGGGCAACACTAATAACATGACTGAGATCGGCGCTGCCGTCTTCACCGGGAGGTGTGCCTACCGCAATAAAAACAGTTTCAATATCCTTGAGGTTTTCCTGTATGCTGGTGGAGAAAGAGAGCCTTTTTTTTTCGAGGTTTCTCCTGACCATGGGCTCCAGACCCGGTTCATAAATTGGAATGATCCCCAGCTTGAGATTATTAATTTTCGCCTGGTCAATATCCACGCAAACAACATCAATACCCGATTCTGCAAAGCAGGTTCCGGTAACCAATCCTACATATCCCGTTCCAATTATTAAAGTTTTCATGAAGTAATGGTTCAAGTCCAGGGCCTAAAAGTAATGTTTTCTGCAATTTTGTTCAGGTTTTTTTTGGATAATCTTAACCGGCCGTTTAAAAGGCAAATCACCGGTAAGGTTTAACAATTGATTGTGAATCAGGATGGAATTATCCGTTAATTTTTTATTTTTTTATCAATCTTTAGTTTTTTCTAAGGGAAAATTATACTTTTGCAGCTCGATTTAAACAACATAATGTCTAATTTACTAATATTTTAATTATTAATTGAATGGTTGAGAATAAAGAAAACAACCTGGAACAGCCGGTTGAACAGGCTGAGAATCAGGTTCAGGACACAGTGAATTCGAATGAGATAGAACAAACTGTTGAGGTAAAAGCAGAGGCTGCTCCCGTTGTTGAAGTAGCTGCCTCATCAAAATCAGGCAGGAAAGCAGCTGAAAATCCTGTTGCAGATACAAATATCGAATCAGATTCCGCTTTTGACTGGGAAAAATACGAAGAAGGCGTATACCAGACTGAATTCAAAAGGGAGGATCTTGAAAAAATGTACAACGACACACTGAGCGCCATAAAGGTTAACGAAGTTGTTGATGGCAAAGTTATTGCCATGAACAAGCGCGAAGTGGTCGTCAATATCGGTTACAAATCCGAAGGGGTTGTAAGTTTGAATGAGTTCAGGTATGATCCTGATCTTAAACTAGGTGACAAAGTTGAAGTATATATTGAAAGCCAGGAAGACAAAAAGGGTCAGTTGGTTTTGTCACATAAAAAAGCACGAGCGCTGAAATCCTGGGATAGGGTTAATGAATCGCTCGAGAAAGATGAAATTATCAAGGGTTATATCAAGTGCCGGACCAAGGGAGGTATGATCGTTGATGTATTTGGTATCGAGGCCTTCCTGCCTGGTTCGCAGATTGATGTCAAACCCATCAGGGATTACGATATCTATGTCGGAAAAACCATGGAATTCAAAGTGGTTAAAATTAACCATGAATTCAAGAACGTTGTGGTCTCTCATAAAGCGCTTATTGAAGCCGAACTTGAACAGCAGAAAAAGGAGATTATTGCCAAACTCGAAAAAGGGCAGATTCTGGAGGGCACGGTCAAGAACATTACATCCTACGGAGTATTCATCGACCTGGGCGGCGTAGATGGTCTGATCCACATTACCGACCTCTCGTGGGGCCGCATCAATCACCCCGAAGAAATTGTCCAGCTTGACCAGAAGCTTCAGGTGGTCATCCTCGATTTTGATGATGAGAAAAAACGTATCGCCCTGGGTTTGAAACAGCTTACTCCGCATCCCTGGGATTCGCTTAATGCTGATCTCAAGGTGGGTGATAAGGTTAAGGGCCGTGTTGTTGTTATGGCCGATTATGGCGCTTTTATTGAGATTACCACCGGCGTGGAAGGTCTGATCCATGTTTCCGAAATGTCGTGGTCGCAGCACCTGCGCAGTGCACAGGAATTCCTGAAAGTGGGGGATGAGGTGGAAGCCGTAATTCTGACCCTCGACCGCGAAGAAAGGAAAATGTCGCTGGGTATGAAGCAGCTCAAAACAGATCCCTGGGAAAAGATTGAAGAAAAATACCCGCTGGGCAGCAAACATACGGCAAAAGTTCGTAACTTTACAAACTTCGGTGTTTTTGTTGAAATAGAAGAAGGTGTTGACGGCCTGATCCATATTTCTGACCTGTCGTGGACAAGAAAAATCAAGCATCCTGCCGAATTCACCAACATTGGCGAAAATATTGAAGTAGTAGTGCTTGAGATTGATAAGGATAACAGGAGGCTCAGCCTTGGACACAAGCAGCTCGAGGAGAATCCCTGGGATGTATTTGAAACTATCTTTACAGTAGATTCGGTTCATGAAGGTACGATCATTGAGGTAACCGACAAGGGAGCTGTTATAGCCCTGCCTTATGGTGTTGAAGGTTTTGTAACCCCAAAACACCTGGTTAAGGAAGACGGCAAATCAGCAAAACTCGACGAGAAGCTTTCCTTCAAAGTGATTGAGTTTTCGAAGGGATCCAAAAAGATCATTGTTTCACACAGTAGGATCCATGAAGATCTTAAAAGGGCTTCCTCGGAATCCGATCGCAAGAGTACATCTGATGCAGTTCATAAGAATACCAAAAAGCTAAAGACCAATATGGAGAAGACCACATTGGGCGATATTACCGATCTGGCGGCTATAAAGACAGAAATGGAGAAGAAAGAATCCAAGAAGAAGAAGATAGAAAAGAAAGCTGCTGCACCGGATGAAAACCAGGCTGAAAGCGAGTAAAAAAATATAAAATTTTTTCATCATGGAATTCAAGATCGAAAAGCTCAAGAATTATACCCTGATTCAGGTGTTGGAGGAAAAGCTTGATACCCATATTGCACCAACATTAAAATCGGAATTGGTACTTGTATCCGGTAACGGTGAGAAGAACATAGTACTGGACCTGAGCAAGTGCCGGTATTGTGATTCATCTGGATTGAGTGCAATTCTGGTAGCCAACAGGTTGTGTAAAAACGCCAGCGGCACATTTGTTCTGACCGGTCTGAATGATGCTGTAGAAAGACTTATTACCATTTCACAGCTCGATACGGTATTGAACATTACCGGATCACTTGAGGAAGCCATTAAGCTTTTCGCAGAACCAGTGAATTAGTTTTTATTTCGATGTCTTTTACGTTAACGGTGTTGGGTAGCAGCTCTGCTTTACCTACATCTACAAGATTTCCGACCGCTCAGGTACTGAATGTGCATGAGCGGTTTTTTTTAATTGACTGTGGAGAAGGCACTCAGATACAGCTCCGTCGTTTCTCCATCAACATGTCAAAAATCAATCACATATTTATAAGCCACCTTCACGGAGACCACATATTCGGATTGTATGGCCTGTTTTCTTCTTATAACCTGATGGGCAGAAAAAAGGACCTGCATGTTTTTGCGCATCATGATTTTGCAGCAAGCCTTGAACATTTCAACCGGTATTTTGGATTGGGAATGTCCTACCAGGTGGTACATCATCCCTTCACTCCGTCCAGGCCCGGGTTGATTTATGAAGACAGGCACCTTTCAGTGGAAATCATTCCGTTGCGCCACAGCATTCCGGTTGCGGGATTTGTTTTCCGTGAAAAGCAAAGACTGCTCAATATTCGTAAAGATGCCATTGCTCAATACGGTCTGGGGATCGGGGATATACGGAAAATCAAGGAAGGACAGGATTTCGTCACACCCGAAGGCATTACGGTGCCCAGCAGCGAGCTTACCTTGCCCGCATACCAGCCACGTTCCTATGCTTTCTGCACGGATACCTCCTGTTTTTCAAAATTGCAGGATTACCTCAGGGATATGGACCTGCTTTATTTTGAAGCCACTTTTGCAGAGAAAGACAGGAAACTGGCCAAACAGACCGGTCATTCCACGGCGGTCCAGGCAGCTAAACTGGCGAGGGAATCACGTGTGGGTAAATTACTCATCGGCCATTTCTCCACACGGTATAAACACGTAAACCTGCTGATAAATGAAGCCAGGGAGATATTTCCCGAAACCTATGGGGTGGAGGACGGTGAAAAATACCCGGTCAGCCTGCAACGAATTGGATCAGGGGCATAAAAAGCGTATATTTGAAAACTATTTCATCAACCATATCCTTTGTGGAAGAGAAAATCATAATCTTGGATTTCGGATCCCAGTACACCCAGCTCATCGCTCGCAGGGTAAGGGAACTTAATGTGTATTGTGAGATATGGCCTTTTAATTCGGAGAATAAGGCAGACCATACTGTAAAAGGAATCATTCTTTCCGGAAGTCCTTCCTCTGTGAGGGATGAAAATGCCCCGGTTCCTGATTTGAGTAAGGTCAAGGGTGTCATTCCCCTGCTGGGCATTTGTTACGGAGCCCAATATCTGGCTCATTATTTCGGAGGTGAAGTAACTCCTTCAAGACACCGGGAATATGGCCGGGCCAGTTTTGAAGTGAAAGATCCGTCATGCCGTTTGTTGAAGGGCATTACCAGTGGTACCCAGGTATGGATGTCACACGGTGATACCATCGTGAAGCTGCCTCCTGGTTATCAGGTGACCGGTAATACCAGTGACGTGCTGATAGGGGCCTTTAAGATTGACACCGAGGAAACCTATGGCATACAGTTCCACCCCGAGGTGTATCATACGACAGAAGGAATCAACCTGTTGAAGAATTTTGTAGTGGATATCTGCGGATGCCGGCAGAACTGGACACCTGAATCCTTTATCTCTGAAACGGTTCGCACTTTACAGAATACGCTGCAGCAGGACAAGGTGGTTCTGGGATTGTCAGGAGGAGTCGACTCTTCAGTGGCCGCCGTATTACTGCACCGTGCAATCGGATCAAATCTTAACTGCATATTTGTTGACAATGGCCTGTTACGGAAGGATGAGTTCAGCAAAGTCCTCAGTTCCTACCAGCATATGGGTTTGAACGTACGCGGCGTTGATGCCAAAATCCTCTTCCTGGAGGACTTGCGTGGCATTATCGACCCGGAGCAGAAAAGAAAATCCATTGGCAGGAACTTTATCGCGGTTTTTGAAAGCGAAGCCCGCCGCATAGAAAATGTGAAATGGCTGGCTCAGGGTACCATTTATCCTGATGTTATTGAATCTGTTTCGGTGAATGGCCCATCTGCCACGATTAAATCGCATCATAATGTGGGCGGTCTGCCTGAAAAGATGCACCTCAAGGTTGTTGAACCCTTGAAACTCCTGTTCAAGGATGAAGTTCGAAGGGTGGGTCAGGCTTTAAATATTGACTCCCTGATCCTGAACCGGCATCCTTTTCCTGGACCAGGCCTTGCTATTCGGATTATCGGTGATATTACTCCTGAAAAAGTCAGCCTTCTTCAGGATGTGGATGATATTTTTATTCAGGGACTTAAAGAATACGGATTGTACAACTCGGTGTGGCAGGCTGCTGCCATACTGTTACCCGTGCAATCTGTTGGTGTTATGGGGGATGAAAGAACCTATGAAAATGTTATTGCCCTGCGTGCTGTTTCTTCCACCGATGGCATGACGGCTGACTGGTCGCATCTTCCTTATGAGTTCCTGGGTGCTGTTTCCAACCGGATCATCAATAGGGTCAAGGGGGTTAATCGTGTTGTTTACGATATCAGCTCAAAACCACCGGCAACCATTGAGTGGGAATAAAAGACATTATTTTTGTACTTTTGTGCTTAATTTATAATTGCTTGGGTTATATGAACAGGTTGATTAAAATTGGTGCCTTAGGGTTACTTCTTGTAGCCGCAGCTTGCAGTCTGCACGCACAGATGCTTTACGAACAGGCCTTTAAATTCGGGAAGGTACTGGAGTGGATCGATAAATATTACGTGGATTCGGTTAATCAGGGGGTGCTTGTGGAGCATGCCATCACTGAGCTTCTTAAGGAGCTTGATCCGCATTCCTCTTATCTGACCAAGAAAGAGGTGGAAGAGCTCAATGAGCCCCTGCAGGGAAATTTCGAAGGTATTGGTGTTTCTTTCAATATACTGAATGATACGGTTTATATCATTTCACCGATCTCCGGAGGTCCATCCGACAGGGTGGGCATCATGCCGGGCGACCGTATTATCAAGGTTGACGGAAATAATGTTGCCGGTATCGGCATCACCAACGACCAAGTATTTGCCATGCTTCGGGGCAAAAAGGGCTCAAAGGTCACCGTTTCCATACAGCGAAAGAACGTTACCACTCTTATTGATTTTGAGATTATCCGGGATAAAATTCCCATTTTTAGTATTGATGCCAGTTACACGGTGGAGGATGATATTGGCTATATTAAAATAAATCGGTTCTCCATGACCACCATGGACGAATTTAACCAGGCCCTTTCAAGACTAAAAACCCATAATGTTAAAAGCCTCATCATCGATCTTACCGGCAACGGGGGAGGATACCTTGAGGTTGCCATCAGTCTGGCAGACCAGTTTCTCGATTCAGGGAGGAAGATCCTGTATACCGAAGGAGTGAATAGTCCTAAAAAAGATTACTTTGCCACCCGTGACGGAGCTTTTGAAAAGGGACATCTGATCATCATGATTGATGAAGGTTCCGCATCGGCAAGTGAAATATTGGCTGGAGCCATCCAGGATTGGGACCGGGGAATCATCGTCGGAAGAAGGTCCTACGGCAAAGGATTGGTTCAGAAACCCCTGTTGTTGCCAGACCAATCCATGATCCGGCTTACAGTAGCCAAGTATTATACCCCAACAGGGAGGCTGATTCAAAAGCCATACCAGATCGACCGGGAAGATTATGACAAGGAAGTATTCATGCGCTATAGGCACGGTGAGATGGCCCACAAGGATAGCATTCATCTCTCGGATTCGCTTAAGTATTATACACTTAAGAATACCAGGCTTGTATATGGCGGCGGCGGTATCATGCCGGATTATTTCGTTTCCATTGATACCAGTTTTTATTCGGAATACTACCGCCAGTTGTTGAGCAGAGGAACAATCAATCAATTTGTATTGGAATATGTTGATCACAACAGGCAGGATTTGCTAAAACAATATCCCAGTTTCGGGACTTTTTTGGAAGATGTTGAAATAGGGGAAAAATTGCTGCCCAGGTTGATCCAATACGCGGAGAACAATGGTATTCCTGAAAAGAAGTCAGATCTTACAGTGTCACAGGAGCAGATCGAACTCCTTCTGAGAGCTTATATTGCAAGGGATCTCTGGTCAGCCAATGAATTTTACCAGGTCAGTAACGTGAAAGATCCCAAATTCGAAACGGCAGTCACTATCTTAAAGAACTGGGACAAATATGAGACCATGTTGTTGAACAAAAAATGACATGGCAAATGCCCTATCTTGAGTGGATTGCAGTATTTACGGGCTTGCTCTATGTTATCTTTACCATCAGGAATAATATCCTACTGTGGATTTTTGGTATCCTATCTTCCGGATTGTACATCTGGATATTCTTCAAGTCGGGTATTTATGCTTACGCCCTCCTTTATGGTTACTATGTTGCAGTAGGCTTTTATGGCTGGTACAACTGGTCGGTAAAGAAGGCTGATCCTGAAAAGCAGGAGAGGGTTCTTAAGATTCAACGTGCGTCCCGGCCTTACCTGCTTGCCTGCCTGTTGATAACCGCCATGCTGGCATGGCCTGTTTATTTAATCTTGAAAAGATTCACGGCTTCTGATATGGCCCTGGCTGATGCCTTGCTTACCTCCGGAGGTATGGTAGCCACCTGGATGCTGACCCAAAAACTCATTCAGCAATGGTTGTTCTGGATTGTAATCGACCTGTTTTCGCTTGGGGTGATGCTTTATAAAGGACTTTATCCCAGTGCATTGCTGTTTTTGATCTATACTTTGTTAGCCATAAAAGGATACCTGGAATGGAGAAAAGAATTATAGCCCCAGCCGGTCAGGTGAAACTTGTTGTAATAACCGGTCCGGAATGCACAGGCAAATCTACCTTGTCACAGCAGCTTGCCACCCACTATAATACCATTTTTGTCCCTGAATATGCCCGGCATTATATTGAAAACCTTTGCCGCCCTTATACCTACGAAGATGTATTACATATTGCAGAAGTTCAGCGAAGCCAGGCCCAAGAATTGATCGGCAAGGCCAGGGGGGTATTGTTCCTGGATACCTATTTGATCATTACAAAAGTGTGGTTTGATGTGGTTTTTAGCAGGCATCCCAGCTGGATTGATGAAGAACTATCCCGTAATATCATCAGTTTATACCTGCTCTGCGACACCAGTATTCCCTGGCAGGCAGATCCTGTAAGAGAAAATGGGGGAACCATGCGGGAGAAACTCTACCTGATGTATAAGGATGAGCTGGATAAGCTGGGTTGTAACTATTCGGTAGTATCCGGACTGGGACAACAACGGCTGAATTTGGCCACTTTGGCCGTTGATCAGCTAGTGAAAGGCTAATCAGGTAATGAAAAATGAAATCATTTGATCATGACTGAATACACCGCTAAAACGCTGTTTGGGCTTGAAGAAGTCCTGGCCGATGAGCTCCGCAATCTTGGCGCTGCAGGTATTAAACTGTATAGCCGCGCTGTTGGCTTTACAGGTGATAAAAAGATGCTGTACAGAGCGAATTACCAGCTGCGCACAGCCCTGAAGATCCTTGTCCCCATAGGAGAAACAGAACTCAGGGATGAAAATGACCTTTACCATTTCGTCAGGAGCATCCGCTGGGATAAGTATATTGGTGTACAGGATACCCTTGCGGTTGAGGTGGCCCTGAATACGGATCTATTCAGGCATACACAATATATTGCTCAGAAAATCAAGGATGCAGTTGTGGATCAATTTCGTGATAAATATGGATCACGCCCTTCGGTTGACCTTGATGCTCCGACCCTCAGGATCAATGCCTTCATCAGCAACCGGACCATCATGCTATCGCGTGATAGCAGCGGCGATTCTTTGCATCGCAGGGGATACCGGGTCAAGCAGGGACCTGCACCCATGAATGAAGTGCTGGCTGCGGGACTGATTAAGTTATCCGGTTGGAACGGCCGTGACCCCCTGGTAGATTTTATGTGTGGATCAGGGACCATTGCCACTGAAGCTGCCTTGGCAGCCGGTGGCATTCCTCCCGGCGATCTGAGAAAAGAATATGGTTTTCAGCGATGGAGAGACTATGATCCGAAGTTGTTTTACGAAATATCCAATGAAAGGGAAAGTGCTCAGAATCAAAGTATTTTGGTGTTTGCCTCCGATATTGAATCGGAGACGGTGAGGCTTGCCATGCGTCATGCGCAAAATGCGGGGGTTCTTAAAATGATTGATTTCAGGACCTGTCACTTCAATGATTTTATACCACCGCCTCCTCCGGGTGTTGTAATCATAAATCCCCCCTATGGTGAACGAATTGTACAGCAAAACCTCAATGAGCTTTACACCCAGTTGGGAGACCGGTTTAAGAAAGCCTACGCCGGCTACGAAGCCTGGATAATAAGTGCTAATTCCGAAGCCGTTAAGCACATAGGTTTGAGGCCGTCGCGAAAGATTCCGGTTTATAACGGTCAGCTGGAATGCAGGTTTAACAAGTATTCCTTATATGAGGGTTCAAGAATAACCGCTAAAACAGTGGACTCATAAATTGTTTCAGGCTGTTCATCAACACTACTGAGATTATAGAGGAATTCATGACCCTCAAGCGTAACTCTGGCCCCGAAAATTTCGTTGAGTATTGTAGATGATAAAAATATATTTCGTTAAATTTAAAAAGAGTAATCCTGATTGAAAAGGCACACCATGCCCGAAATATCAGCGTTACTTTTTCCATAAGTTTTTTTTTATATATTTGTTAAATGTTCTTCATTAAGGTTTATAAGCAACACTGCCTTTTATGAGTTTCGATCTGAAGGAATACTATACAAATCTTAGTAAAGGTGATGTTATCCTGAGCTATAGGGGCAGTATCACGTCCGAACTTATCAATGATATTCTGGAGGCAGTTGAGGCCAAACTTGAAAAAGATAATGCTGAAAGCAGGCTCAGAAAGAAGATCTACAATGTTTTGGTTGAAAGCCTTCAAAATCTTTACCATCATATTGAACAACACCATGAGGGCATACAGGAAGATCTCGAGCCAAAATTTGGCGTTCTGGTGATCAGGAGGGAAGGAGAATTCTATAAGGTCACAACCGGTAACTTTGTAAGCTTCAATCGCATAAAATTTCTTAAGGAGAAAATCGATAAAATCAACTCCCTGAGTAAAGATGAACTGAAGGACATGTATAAGTTCATACTGAACCACCAGAAACTCTCTGCCAAAGGCGGAGGCGGTCTCGGCCTGGTTGATATTGCAAGGAAATCAGGGAATAGGCTGGAATATGAATTTCATAACTACAACGGAAACTATTATTTCTTTAATCTAACTATTAGCGTTTAATAACGTTTTTTTGAAATCTACTTTCATATGGAACCAATAAATATTGAGGGCACACCAAAAACACCATCCATTAGGTTCATACCCGAGGAAGGTGCTATTGAAATCAAGGGAAGATCTATCCCTGAGAATTCCATTGAGTTTTATAAACCATTGGTAGATTGGCTGGAAGCCTATGCCAAGGATCCCCTGAAAAAAACTCAGGTAAACATTCAGCTGGAGTATTTTAATACCAGTTCCTCAAAATGCATACTTGATGTTTTTAAAAAGCTTGAGACCATCCACAAGTCGAAACACGAAGTACTAATAAACTGGTTTTATGAGGAGGATGATGAAGATATGCTTGAAGCCGGTGAAGATTATGAATCGATCATCAGAGTTCCCTTCAAGATGGTGGAAGTTGTTGATTAGGGTAAGGCAGTTCCAAGATTTTAGAAAAACCCCGCCGAAAGCGGGGTTTTTTATTGGTTCGACCGCTGGGAACTAATTTGCTCAAGAAGGTCCAGGATCCGCTTCAACACCCTGAAATAAAGAAGGAAATAAATAATCAGGGAAAATGTCCAGATGACCAGGATATTCACCCAGAAGGTATGGAAATACCTCCGGAACAACATCTTTCTTGGGGCATAAAAGTGAGCCTTGATGAACGGATGAACGGGATCGAGATATATAGGATCTATCTTTTGAAACAATCTTCCCTTATATTCGATGATCCTGACGAGTTCATTATTGTTTTCAACAAATTCAGTTAATTTTTCATTGTGGTACCTGCGTTTGAGCTCCAGGTAAGCAGCTTTGTCGGATGGGGTTTTCTCATGGGTGCGGATCAGGTTGTCCTTGGCTTCATTGGCTTTATTATAGCTTCGGATATAGATCCTGTTCAGCGTTTTAATGAACTGGCGGGTACTGTCGATAGTGGCCTGGTTAATTCTTTCGGGGGTCAGCATACTGAGGGAAGGAAAAACAATGCTCTGAATATGCTGAATGGGGATTTTCCTGATGTTAGGAATTTCAGCTTCCAGTTCATTCCGCAGCAAGGCTAAATAGGCACTGGTTTTTTCGCGATCTACCGGCACTTGCAGTTCGTGTTCAATAAAGTCAATTTTATTCTCCAGGTTTTTAATCCAGTAATTTTTCTTGTATTCCGAAATGCTCAGCACTTTATTGACGCTATAAAACTCCTCATCGTATTTGTTGTGCATAAATTGCTCCACAGCAAGGGCTTCATAACCCCAGCGCGCCGTCATCATTTCACCATAGGCCGGTATCTTGCTGGGAGAGGATATCCGGGGATTTAGCTTTTCATATTTGACAATTACCCCGCTTAAGATGATCTGGGGAATCACCAGGAAGGGAATCAGGATATAGATAGTCACAACAGTTTTAAAGCTGTCCGAAATCAGCAATCCCATTATATTGGAGGCTGTCCATGTACTGAAAAGCACAAGCCAGTACTTAAAAAACATTCCTTTGATCTCCAGGATACCATTACCGATGAGCACAAACGTAAAAGCCTGTATGGCCGATATGGTCATCATTACCGTGAGTTTGGACAACAAATAGCCTGACCAGCTGAGATTCAGGAAAGCTTCACGCTTGAGTATCTTACGGTCCTTGATAATTTCTTCGGCACTAACCGTTAATCCCATGAACGTGGCTACTATAACTGACATGAAGAGGTACACAGGCAAATTGCTGTTTTCGAGCAGGGTATAACCCGTTTCATTGGTTTCACTGACATTAAAATACTTAATGATAAAGGCAAGGATAAATGCCAGGACCGGGGCCTCTATCAATGCCATGATCAGGTATTGTGTATTGGTGATTTTCGAAAGTACATCCCGTGTAACAAATACCCGGATCTGTTTCAGCAGGCCCGGAACTTTGAACGATATGGATGGCAGCAGACTATTACCAACAGGCTGTTTCTTTTTTTCAGGTGTTTCTTCGGTTTTATAAAATTTATACCATTCAGACGGGGATATTTTTCTGGTCCTGGTCTCCTTACCATACTCATCGATAACGAGCGATTCAACAATGTTGAAAATCTGCTCCGGGTTGACATTGCCGCAAGCGTGACATTCACTGTCGGCCCAATTGGCCTGATGAACCCTGGATTTGAAATAAATGATGGAATCTACGGGGTTGCCATTGTAAATAAGATATCCGCCCGTATCAAGTATTAACAGGTTGTCAAACATTTTAAAGATGTCGGAGGAGGGCTGGTGAATGACAACAAAAACCAGTTTTCCTTTCAGGGTTAGATCTTTCAAAAGATCCATGATGTTTTCCGAGTCTTTTGAAGAAAGCCCCGATGTGGGTTCATCCAAAAAAAGTATGGCCGGTTCACGAATCAACTCAAGGGCTATATTCAGTCTTTTCCTTTGTCCGCCGCTGATCTTCTTGTTCAAAGGTGTTCCCACCTGAACATCCTTTATTTCATGTAATCCAAGGTTCTGCAGCATCTGGTCCACCGAATGCCGGATCTGTTCTTCAGTGTAATAGTCAAAGCAGAGCTTGGTATTGTAATACAGGTTCTGGAATACCGTAAGCTCTTCCATGAGAAGATCGTCCTGAGAAACGTGGCCGATCAAACCATTGGCTTTGATTTTGTCTTTATAAATGTCAATACCGTTTATCAGAACCCGGCCCTCGGTAGGACTCATGGAACCATTCAGAATATTAAGCAGGGTGGATTTGCCTGCTCCGCTCGACCCCATGATGCCGACAAGCCGTCCTGATTCCTCACTGAAACAGATTTGGTGCAGGCCCTTGGTGCCACTTTTAAAATGATGGCTCACGTCTTCGGCCTCAAAAACAATGCGATGGAGTTCAAAGTCCTCTTTGAAAACACTAACAATGTCGCTGAAATATAAAGGCTTAACATGATGGTTGCGTAGGGATGTTCCCGTATTCAGTACGAAAGCCTTATCGGGCTGCAGGATCTGCCCGTTCAGATAGAGCTCACCTTCACCCATATACCTCAGGAAGTACATCCCGGCAGAGGGTATGTGCATCACCCAGATCTGACCGGTGAGGTATTCGGAAAAAAGGTGCTTGTTTTCAGTGGGCAACGGAATTCTGCTGCTGTTTATCACCAGGATGTGACGGTCATTCGGAACATTTTCGAGACTTTGCAGGGTGAAATCCCGGATAAGCAGGTATTCGTTGTGAGGTATATAAAAGGAATCGGCTACAGCCGTAATAAAGGCAAACTCCTGGTTACTGACCTCACCACCATTCGATTTTACGAATTCAAACAACTGAACCAGTACAATCACTTTCTGCTTCTGAGCAAGCTCTTTGTTGATGTCATTGCAGATTCTCAGTAATTTAACTGAATCGGCGCCTATTCTTTTTTCCCCCCGTTCGATGTGTAAGGCCTGGTGCTTTTCATAGTAAGCATCAAAAATCCTCAGGTAATCTTTTACAAGATCCTGGTTGAGCTGCCTGCCCAAAAAGGACAGTACTACAGATCGCCTGTCCATGCCAGTGTTTTCCGGACTGGCAATGATAGCAAACAATTCCATTAAAGCTTTGAGGATTTTTTCGCTCATTGCTTTTTATGCTTTTCCAAACGAGCCATAGAAGTAGGGTATCCAGATTTTTTACGTAAATCGCTACCCCGGGTTTCATAACCGCAGCAGTTAATTATCAACCCATCCGGAACAGGTAATGCCGGACGACAAATTGACAGAAAAAAGCCTTTGCTGCCAGACAAATTGGCTGTTTTCAGGTATGCCTGAAACTTGGTTTAGAAATTGCATGAAATAGATCAAAGCTATACGGATATGAATTTTGACAATTTCACCATACGATCACAGGAAGCTGTTCAGCAGGCCTTCATGATCGCCCGGGATCATCAGCACCAGGCCGTTGAAACCGGGCATGTGCTGCAGTCCTTATTAAACACTGAAGATAGTGTTGCCCGGCATTTGTTGTCTAAATCGGGTATCAATACCACTGATCTGGAACGGATCCTGAACCGCATTATTGAGTCCTACCCGAAAGTCACAGGAGGGGAACAATACTTGTCTCAAGCCGCTGGCAGTGTTCTTCAAAAATCAATCGATATTTCGAAGAACATGCAGGATCAGTTTGTAACTGCAGAACATATCTTACTGGCGTTGAGCACTTCGAATGACCAGATTGGCAAATTGCTGCAGGATTTCGGGATCAATGAGAAAGACTTGAAGTTATCTGTCCAGGCAATCAGAAAGGGATCGAAAGTGAATACCCAGTCAGCCGAAGATACTTATAACTCGCTGAGCCGTTATGCTGTGAACCTTAATGAGCAGGCACGCAGCGGTCGGCTTGACCCGGTAATCGGCCGGGAGGATGAAATCCGGAGGGTCCTGCAGATCCTGTCGCGACGCACCAAGAATAACCCAATACTGATCGGCGAACCTGGGGTGGGGAAAACCGCGATTGCTGAAGGATTGGCTTACCGGATCATTTCGGGAGATGTACCCGAAAACCTGAAGACCCGCCAGATCTTTTCACTTGACATGGGATCCCTGATTGCAGGGGCCAAGTACAAGGGCGAGTTTGAAGAAAGGCTGAAGGCAGTGGTGAAAGAAGTAATTGCTGCTGAGGGCGAAGTAATCCTGTTTATTGATGAAATCCATACCCTGGTGGGCGCCGGTAAAAGCGAGGGGGCCATGGATGCGGCCAATATCCTGAAACCCGCTCTTGCTAAGGGCGAACTAAGAGCCATAGGTGCTACCACACTCAATGAATACCAGAAGTATTTTGAAAAGGACAAGGCACTAGAAAGACGGTTTCAGGTTGTCATGGTAAATGAACCGGATATCGCCAGCGCCATATCCATACTCAGGGGACTCCGTGAAAGGTATGAAAACCATCATAGGGTCCGGATCAAGGACGAGGCAGTGGTTGCTGCCGTGGAATTGTCGCACCGGTATATCAGCGACAGGTTTCTGCCCGATAAGGCCATTGACCTGATCGATGAAGCAGCTTCAAAACTGAGGCTTGAAATGAATTCAGTTCCGCATGAGATTGACAGCCTCGATCGCAGGATACAGCAGCTTGAAATAGAGCGGGAAGCACTAAAGCGTGAAAATGACGTACCCAAAGTAGCGGAACTCAGCCGGGAAATCAGCGAGCTCAATGAAGAAAGGGTGCAGCTGAGAGCAAAATGGCAGGCTGAAAAAAAGCGGATCGAGGATATACAGCAGCAGAAACTTATCATTGAAAACCTGAAGAGTGAGGCGGAACAGGCTGAACGACAGGGTGATTACGGCAAAGTTGCCGAGATCCGCTATGGTAGGATCAAGGAAGCCGAAAAGAAGATCGGAGAACTGAACCTGCAATTATCGGAATTGCAGGGTAATTCTGCTATGATCAATGAAGAAGTTTCTGCGGAAGATATAGCTGAGATAGTATCCAACTGGACTGGAGTTCCGGTAAAAAGGATGTTGCAGGGGGAACGGGAGAAACTGCTGAACCTTGAATCGGAATTGCACAAAAGGGTAGTAGGGCAGGATGAGGCTATCGCTGCCGTTGCTGATGCTGTAAGAAGAAGCAGGGCAGGTCTGCAGGATCCCAGGCGTCCGATAGGTTCCTTTCTTTTCCTGGGCAGCACCGGGATTGGTAAAACCGAGCTGGCAAAAGCACTTGCAGAACTGTTATTCAATGACGACAACCTGATAACACGAATTGACATGTCGGAATACCAGGAAAGACATGCAGTTTCCCGGTTGGTGGGTGCACCTCCGGGTTATGTGGGTTACGAAGAAGGCGGGCAGCTCACAGAAGCTGTTCGCAGGAAACCCTATTCAGTGGTGCTGCTTGATGAAATAGAAAAGGCCCATCCAGATATTTTCAACATATTGCTGCAAGTCTTGGATGACGGACGGCTTACAGATAACAAGGGCAGGGTGGTGAATTTTAAAAATACCATCATCATCATGACATCCAATATCGGATCATCTGTAATCCAGCAGAACCTGGAACGTCTCAATGACAAAAACAGGGAGGAATTGCTCCAACAAACCAGAAACGAAGTCTTTGACATGCTGAAAAAAGTCCTCCGGCCGGAGTTCCTGAACAGGATTGATGAATTCATCATGTTCACCCCCCTTACCAGGGAGGAAATCAGTGATATAGTCCGGATGCAATTCAGCCGCGTGATACAGAGGCTTTCGGAAAACGATATCCGCATCAACATAACTGAAGGGGCAGTGGCATGGCTTGCACAGCACGGTTATGATCCGCAGTTCGGGGCCCGTCCAATTAAAAGGCTGATTCAGAAAAATATTCTTAATGAATTGTCCAGAAAAATCCTGGAGGGAAATGTAACAAAGGAACAGGCTTTACTGGTCGACAGGGATAAGAATGGGCTTTGTTTTAAAAATCAGGAAACAGGATCGTAAAGATAGCTGCTAAAAACTGTTCAGGCATTCATCCAACGAATCGTAGAGTGTGAATACATTGTGCAACTGCAGTAACTTGAAGAGTTCCATAACCTCGGGCGTGATGCCGCAGATCTTGAACAATCCTTTATTGTTGGTGGCTGTTTTGAGAATCGAAAGGAAGACTCCGAAACCGGAACTGTCAATGTACTTTATTCCCTCCATGTTCAGGATCAGCCGGGTCCCCGGGTTATTAAAGAAACTTTTGAGGTCCTCCTTCACAGGTTCGGTGATCAGCGCATTGAACCTGTCTATATTATCGAAACGGACAACGGTTATATTGTTGATTTTCTCAATCTTTAACATATAGCAGAATTTAAAAGTAAAGTTCCAGATTTTTGGTAACCAGGGTCAATTCACGGACCGCTTCTGCGGTTTCCTGCTTAAAAGCGGCAACAATTGCAGCATAGGTTTCAATGTTTTTCCCTTCACGGGTAGATTGCTCAAGGTTTTTTAGTTGCTGGGCAAGATGATCCATGCCCAGGATGGATACCGAAGATTTTGCCTTATGTGCCAGCTTACCCAAAGATTCATACTGCCCGCTGGACAGCAACTGATCCATAGACTGCCCAAATTCAATTACCTGGCTGTTAAAAATAGAGATCATTTCAAGCACCAATTCCTTATTGCCACCAGACATCTCGCGAAGGTAAGACAAATCAATATTCATTGATTCTTATTTTGGATTCAATGATGAAATTAAGAATTTTCACCAAATATTGGTAGTCTTTTTATGATATATATTATTTTTTTACACGTCACTGCAATAATGTCGCTTTTCAACGAATTATCAACAGACGTCAAAAATCATAGTTGCCTCAGCAGTTAAATGTTATTTTTGAAACAGAGAGAATTTAAATTATGAAAAAGACGGTTTTCAATTCCAGGCATCATCAGTTGGGTGCCCGTATGGTGGCATTTGCGGGATATGAAATGCCTGTTGAGTATTCGGGTATTAACGCAGAACACCTTGCCGTAAGAAATACTGCAGGGTTATTTGATGTGTCACACATGGGCGAGGTTTGGGTGAAGGGCCCCGGATCGCGGAAGTTACTGGATTATGTCTTGTCCAATGATCCCGGCCTCCTTAAACCCGGTAAGGCACAATATACCTGTTTCCCCAATGGAAAGGGCGGAATTGTGGATGATCTGATCGTTCACCAGTTTGATGAAGAGAAGTACTTGCTGGTGATCAATGCAGCCAATATTGAAAAAGACTGGAACTGGATCAATTCTCAAAACAGTTTCGGCGCTGTCCTGGAGAATTCTTCCGACCGGATTTCTCAGTTGGCGGTTCAGGGTCCTAACGCCATTCATATCCTGCAGAAATTAACGGATCATAACCTGAGTGAAATAAACCCCTTCACATTTACAACCGGGACAATAGGAAGCTTGAAGAACGTCATCATAGCTGCAACAGGGTACACCGGATCGGGCGGTTTCGAGCTCTATTTCGAAAACAAGGAGCATTCCGAACTGTTGTGGGACGAGATCCTTGAAGCAGGTAAGGGGTATGACATTCAGCCGGTTGGACTGGCCGCCAGAGATACCCTGCGGCTTGAAATGGGATACAGCCTCTATGGCAATGATATAGATGATACCACATCCCCGATTGAAGCCGGCCTTGGGTGGATAACCCGGTTTAACCCGGGCAGGAATTTTATTGACCGTGATTTGCTTTTAAATCAGAAGAATACCGGAGTTTCACGAAAGCTGGTTGGCTTTGAAATGATTGACCGGGGTATACCCAGACAGCATTATACCTTGCTTAATCCTTCAGGTGAGCCCATAGGCGAGGTGACTTCCGGCACCATGTCGCCTTCACTTAAAACCGGGATTGGCATGGGTTATTTAAAACCCGAATATACAGCACCAGGCAATGAAATTCGCGTAGCCATCCGCGATAAAATGCTGGCTGCACTGATCGTGAAAATGCCTTTTTACAAGGGATAGTTCACTTAATGCATCATTCAACAATCGGATTCTCATTGGGCTGGTCTGATTCAATATGCCCGTCCAGCAGCCGGATTATCCGGTTGGCATGCCTGGCTATATTTTCCTCATGCGTTACAAGAATAATGGTATTCCCTTTGTTATGAATCTCCCGGAAGAGCGCCATAATGTCAATGGAGGTCTTGGAATCCAGGTTTCCGGTGGGCTCATCGGCCAGTATGATGGCGGGATTGTTCACCATAGAACGGGCAAGTGAGACTCGTTGCCTTTGTCCGCCTGATAGTTCATTTGGCTTGTGTTCAATACGATCGGCAAGTCCAACGCTTTCAAGCGCAGCTTTAGCACGGGCAATCCGCTCCTGTTTGGGTACGCCTGCATAAACCAGGGGCAACATCACATTTTCAAGGGCAGAATATCGCGGCAGCAGGTTAAAGGTCTGGAATACAAAACCAATCTCTTTATTTCTGATTTCAGCAAGTTGATTATCAACAAGTTTACTGGCATTTTGGTTGTTTAAAATATAGGTGCCTGAGGTGGGGGTATCCAGACATCCAATAATATTCATCAGGGTTGATTTACCGGATCCGGAAGGCCCCATGATGGTAACGTATTCGTTTTTATTGATATCCAGAGAAACTGAACGGAGTGCCTCTACTATCTCCAATCCGAGATAATAATTTTTAACGATGGATTCCAGATGAATAACCTTGTTCATGATTTCAGTTTTACAGGTATAAAATTAATACTATTCATGGATTGCTAATACCGTAGCCAGAATTTTTGTTGCAGGTCTCCGAGACCCAGGAAAAGGATTCCCACCTGGAAGAGGTCCAGCACGACACCCGGGTGTTCTGAATCTCTAATAGTCTTCCATGCGCGGGCCATTTCTCCCGACCAGTTGATATCATCCAGGACCATGATACATCTGTATCCGGAGGCTTTTCCAAGGAGGTCGAAATAACGGATCGTTGAATCAAAGATGTGGTTGCCATCGATATATACCAGCGTATTAGCGGAAGCGAAACGGATCAGATCCGGCAGGACATGATCAAAGGTATCGTTGATCAGGGTGATCTGTTGCAGGCCCCGGGCAACAAAGTTCCGGGAAGCCAATTCAGCCAGTTGTTTATTGCCTTCAACAGTTATGACCCTGGCTCCGGGATTGCCGTAAGTCAGGTATAGGGTGCTTATCCCTGCACCAGTTCCCAATTCAATGATCCGTTCAGGCTGATGGGTGCGGACGAGGTGGAACAGGAGCCTTCCGTACTCCGGCTTTACTGATGCAGCTTTTGCCTTGCTGCCAAGAGTAAAGGTGCTATGCGGGCTTCTTGATCCTGCCCCGGGATCGGGGGTTTCGAGCAGTGTATTATTGCTGTATATTTCTGAGCGGTATTTTTCAATCAGGCTGAATTCAGGATAAACTGCTTTGTTATACAGGATCTGTTCCATGAAGGATTGGACAAACGGATCGCCCATACTTCCGGACAATACACGGATCCGGTGGGCAGCATAACGGATAAGTTTTCCCAGTAATTCCATACAGTATGAATATCGGAAGATTTCTTTCCGTGTGCAAATCTTTTTTACAACTTGAACAAACTTTTACGATATTTACGAAACGCACTGCTGTCATGAACCGGCTGATTGATCAGGAAATTAAATATCTTAAGGGCGTAGGGCCCAAAAAAGCCGAATTGCTGGGTAAGGAGCTGGGCATGTATAATTTTCGGGATCTGCTCTATTATTTTCCCTACAAATATATCGACCGTTCGCGGATCTATACCATCCGGGAGATCGACATGGCGCAGACCTTTATACAGTTGAAGGGGAAGATCCAGCATTTCAGGATCGAGGGCCAACGACACAGGCAGCGGTTGGTGGCGGTATTTGCAGACGCCACCGGAACTGTTGAACTGGTCTGGTTTCAAGGAATACAATGGATCACCCGCAATTATCAGCCCCATGTGGAATATATTGTATTTGGACGCCCTTCCCTATACAACAACCGTCTTTCCTTTGCACATCCTGAAATTGAAATACCGGGCACCGAAGACAGCCAGCTGTTTACCCCCCTTCAGCCACAATATAGCACAACAGAAAAGCTCAAAAATAACTTTATAACATCCAAGACGATCCACAGGATGGTTGGTCAGGTTATTGCCCTGACGGGCACCTTTGAGGAAACGCTACCGGATTCCCTGATCATAAGGCTCAAGCTGATCTCTCTTGGTGAAGCCCTCCGGAATATGCATTTTCCAGAAAATCCGGATAAGCTGAAAAAGGCCACCTACCGGCTTAAGTTTGAGGAATTGTTTTATATTCAGCTGCATATCCTGCTGCAAAAGAATAAGCGACAATTCTTTGTGAGGGGATTTGTTTTTTCCAGGGTGGGGGAAAACCTGAACAATTTTTACAGGAACAAGTTGGACTTTGAACTTACCGAAGCACAAAAGCGCGTTATACGGGAAATACGGAAAGATATGGGATCCGGCAGGCAAATGAACAGGCTTCTTCAGGGAGACGTGGGGAGCGGTAAGACTCTGGTGGCCCTTATGGCCATGCTTATAGCACTCGACAATGGTTTTCAGGCCTGCCTGATGGCTCCCACCGAATTGCTCGCCAGCCAGCATTATAACACCATTACCAGGTTTCTGGAAAACATGGGAATCAGTGTTCTGCTGCTCACCGGGTCCACCAAAAAGAGCATACGTGAATCGCTGCATGAGCAGTTAAGGTCTGGAGAACTGCACATCCTGATCGGTACCCACGCCTTGCTCGAAGATACTGTTCAGTTCAGCAACCTGGGATTGGTGATTATCGATGAGCAGCACCGCTTCGGTGTTGCACAGCGAGCCCGTCTCTGGAAGAAAACTGACCAGTGGCCTCACGTTTTGGTCATGACAGCCACCCCGATTCCCCGAACACTGGCCATGACCCTCTATGGTGACCTTGATGTGTCGGTTATCGATGAACTTCCTCCCGGCCGCAAACCCATTCAGACCATTCATTATTATGAATCCAAACGCCTGGTACTATTTGGTTTCATGCGAAAACAGATCGCCCTGGGCCGACAGATTTACATTGTTTATCCACTGATCAAGGAGTCGGAGAAGTTGGACTATGTGGCACTGGAAGAAGGTTATGAAGCCATTTCCAGGGCATTTCCTCCCCCTGAATACAGGGTAGTTTGCGTTCATGGGAAAATGAAACCGGAGGATAAGGAAGCTGGTATGAAACTATTCATCAATGGTACCGCGCAAATCATGGTGGCCACAACAGTTATCGAGGTAGGTGTGGATATACCGAACGCCAGTGTCATGGTCATCGAGAACGCTGAGCGCTTCGGGTTGACGCAACTGCACCAATTGCGCGGTCGTGTTGGCCGCGGCGCTGACCAGAGCTATTGCATCCTTATGACTTCCTATAAACTCAGCCATGAAGGCCGGAAACGGCTGGAAACCATGGTACGGACCAATGATGGATTTGAAATAGCCGAAACAGACCTCTCCATGCGCGGACCTGGAGATATTGAAGGGACCCAGCAAAGTGGAGTTCCTTTTGACCTTAAAATTGCTGATCTGGGTCACGACGGACAGTTGCTTCAGTATGCAAGGGACTTGGCCGGACAAATTCTGGAAGATGATCCGCAATTGTTGAAACCCGAAAATAACCTGCTTAAAGTCCAGCTGGCCGGGCAGGTTAAACCCTCCGGAGACTGGAGCTCAATTAGCTGAGCCGAAACATGGTCAGGTAACCAGGATCATCTCGCCCTCAATCTCAAGCAATAAGTCATCCCGACAGATATCAGCAACAGTGTAGGTTATGGGCACCGCTGGAAATTTCTCATGGCATATAGATTTGACCTTCTCAATATCCTCCTTGTATTTGACATATACCCTTAAATAATTATAGTCAAATCTACCAGGAGGCAAGATAGGGCAATTACGTTTCAGGTTGTCATGATCAACCAGCGACTCAATATTGCTGATGGTGCAGTGCGTCTGTTTTTCGACATCCCCGACTCCGATAGTCTCCTGTCCACTGATCGATGCAGTGCCGGAAATAAATACCCTCACGGCATAAGGCGTGATAACCAGTTTAGCTCTTTCAAATTCAGGTGGGTGTTTGATGGGCTGTGCATTCATCGGTTTCCCTACCAGGACTTTTTGGGAATATTCGTATGGATTAACTTGCCTGGGACTCAGAATGGCAAAGTCAGAAGGTTCTTGCTCCGATTGAATAGCACAGATCTCCAGTGTGATATCCATCAATTTGTCACCAATACCGGTTGCTGAAGGAAACCCTTTGACAGTGCGGAATTGCCCGTAAACGCTGTGTCTGATTTCATTGAAGATCTGATAATTCTGCATCAGGGTATCACAAATGGTGCTGTTTTGAAGAATACCGCCCACATAATTCCATTGCCGCATGATATGGTTAAAATTCATGTTCTCGGCAGCAAGTATGCTCCGGGTTCCTTCAAAGGCATGCATGGCAACCACATCCTGGGGTAACTGAGTATCGCGACCGCTATGACCTGAAGTCCATAATTCCTTAAATCCTTGGGATTCAAATACAACGTAAGGATGGTCACCCGAAGCAGCGAAAGTTACTTTCACATGGCCCTTTCGAATAAAAACGGCTTCCACAGATACTGCATAAGGACTTTCAGGCGCCTGCCCGATCAGGGCAAATGTCGGACATTTTTCCGGAAAATTCTGCCGTAAGATCCTGAAAATGTGCTGCTTTCTTTCAATATGCACGGTGTCATCTTCCGGATCAAAGAATATCACCAGTTTGAAAAGTTCTGCATCAGCAGCGGCAGCCTCGGCGATCAAACTTTGAATGCAATCATCCAAGGCTGCAAAAAAGCTGCCTGTGGTTTTTGGAAGTATAGATCTGTAATAGATAACCGAACTGTTATTGTTTACTTTCATCTGACTTTCATAAAGGTTCCATGCACTGTGCCTGTTAGAACTACTGTAAGCACAATGCCATCAGTGCAAGTATAACAATAAATGTGAGAATTCCGCTCTTCCGTTTCAGGAAAATTTGAAAAAGGTGATTTGTCTCATATTGTACTTAGAGTCCAAGCACTCCAAGTCCCTGTTCAAAAACAATATCCACCGGTATGTCTTTTTCTTCAATACGTTTGAGGGTATTTTTCAGGTCCTCGTCCATTGCACCATAATCGCGTATCAGGGATGCTGCCTGCTCGTAATCACCGTCTCCCTGTAGGGTAAGAATAAGCGACGAAAGCGTGTTTACCGCTTCCTTCATTTTTTCAAAATTAACGCTGTACTTACCCGTGGAATCAACAGCAAAGGCGTTGTTGCTTTTGAGATAGTTAAACGTGATTAGATTGGCCTTCCCATGCGCACTTGCTGCTCCGAACCTGACGGAACGAAAAATGCCCGCCATGAAGGTAGTATACGAGTTCAGCAGGTCAACATCGGTTTCTTTCATATCATTCAGACGGGTTTCAAGATACAGGCCGAGAATATCAGCTTTCCCTTCTTCAAGTGTCGAGTAATGTTCCTTTAAAGCCTCCCTGACGTTACCCTTGCCATTAATAGTCCGGGAAACACCAAGTCCGTGCGCAATTTCATGGAACATGGTATTGGTGAAAAAGGCGTCAAAGGTAACATGCTCTGCTTGAGCCTCGGGTGTTAGTTCCCTGGCGATCGGAATCAGTATCTTATCAAACTTGGCTTGCATGGCGTTCTTTAGCTGCAGTCTCCTGCTTCCTTTGGCAGATTGAACGCGCTCGTCATTCGGCAGATTAATGGCTATGGTTTTGCTGCCTGCATTGCAGTCACCTGCATAATAAATTACTTCATAAGCGCCCAGATCGGAGTTACTGCCGGGCACCTCGCTTTTGTATTTATCCGGTACCGGCAGTCCCCGCTGTAATTCCGGTAACAATTCAGCATATCGGGTGAGCTTTCTGCTCCAGTCAATATCCTTGATCAGGATATAGGCCTCGTGGGATGCCTTGTAGCCGAAGAGCTGGTCTTCATAGGTCTCTATGGGTCCTGCAACAAAATCAACCGTATTGGTTTTCATATCCATCCAGGCCATATCGCTCATCAGGTAATCATCTGTAAGAAAAGCACTGGAGCGAAGCATCAGGTATTTCTTCAAGCCTGGGTCATCAGCATATTCAGCGGCCTTTGTCAACAAGGAAGATGCTTTTTTAACCTGTTCACTGAAGGCTTCATGATAGGGGACCACGGAGAGCTGTCCCGCTTCATTGCGCCGGATCAGTGAGTACAAGCCTGTTTTTTCGGTGTCGCTGAACTTTTCAAATTCCTCAATGGTCATATCTGCGGGGTAATAATTGGCGCCGGGAGGTTTCAGACCAGTACCGGAAACAAAAGGCTTATTGCCATTCAGTCTTTCCCAGGGTCCGTAGTTGATCCATGCAAGTTTCTTCAGTTCTTCACTTCCGAGGCGCTGCATGAGGGAATCTCTGTCACCAAAGGCTTCCTGCCAGAATATGTCATCCATGATCTCCGCAACCTCCAACAGGAGAGGAATCATTTTTTTCTCATTCGCAGTCAGTTTACTAATATCCGTAGTAAGGGCAAATAAAGCATAATCATTCAGTTTCATCATAATAGTGTCTTGGTTTGTGACCTTATCGGGAAGCACATGATGACATCCGGAAAAAACAATAAACAATGCCGGGATCACTAATGTAAGAATGATTCTTCTCATGATGTTTTTTATTCAAATATATTATTTAGGATCTAAATAAACTATTGGTTTTTTCAAATATTGGGCAATAATATTCTGAATGTAAACCGGTAATTATTACCTGAAAATTTCGAATTGCCGCAATCCTGTTTTTTGAAGCAGGTATGAGAAAGATACTCCGAGCACCCCTAAACCATATTGAATACTGCGTGACAGGTTAATGGAGGAGGCATCATCGAAATAACGGGTGGGACAGGTAATCTCGGCCACCTCGAAACCGGCATAAAATATCTGTGCCAGCATCTGATTGTCGAAAACAAAATCATCCGAGTTTACCCGGTAGTTGACCTTATGCAGCACTTTGCCTGAGAAGGCTCTGTACCCGGTATGATACTCTGAAAGCTTCTGGTTCATGAGCAGATTCTGGGTCAATGTGAGGAACCGGTTGGCAATGTATTTGTATACCGGCATGCCTCCTTTCAGGGCTCCCTTTCCCAGGATTCTTGATCCCAGCACCACTTCGTATACCCCGTTGGCAATAAGATAACACATCGAATGGATCAGGAGGGGAGAGTATTGGTAATCAGGATGGAGCATGACCACAATATCGGACTGCAATTCAAGCGCCTTGTCATAACAGGTTTTCTGATTTCCGCCATAGCCTTTGTTCTCTGCATGGGGAATGATATGCCTGATGCCCAGTTCTTCAGCCTTCTGCAGGGTATTATCACGACTGCGGTCATCTACCAGAATTACATGATCAACGATATCGAAAGGAATTTCCCGGTATGTTTGTTCCAGGGTTTTTTCCGCATTATAGGCAGGCAGTACAACGGTAACTGTTTTATTGTAAATCATTTTTCGTGGTTTGGGGTTCTTTTGAAAAAAACAAAACCATTTTTTTCGTAAAGAAGTTCAACATCAGAATATTCCTGCATGAACTTTTCTTTCTTATTTATTTTAAGGGAAAAATAAGCCGTTTTATCGATGGGACCGGTCAAAAGCCACTTTTCATCCCGCGCGAGGGGATTGGCATGATGCTTGGCCCTTCCATAGAATAAATGTGCATAACTCTTGTAACCAACAGTCTCCAAATAGGCATCCTGATCACGCACCGAAATGAAGAAATCAATGGCAGCACGCTGTGAATATGCTTCCACACGGGGTACAATCAACAGCATGGCCACCGACATAAAGACCGGCATGGTACCCGTTAAAATATAAAGTCCCTTTCCAGTGTTGTTTCTGTGCCAGGCCATGAAAAAGCCTGTTAAACCTGTGAATAAAAGAAGTCCTGTAAGGAATTCATAGCCTTTCCAGGTCCCGGTTGCCTGCAGACATGCCTGTGCAAAAGGATCTTGCACCCAACCCGCTTGAATGAGATCCTGTTTGAAATGGTCAATAAAGGTAAGCGTTGTGATTGTCAATGCCAGGATTGTTCCAAGCAAGAGCGTGAGCGCCTGGATAAGCGTTTTCCACCGGGGAGCCTGATGGAGCGCATGATGAAATGACCAGGCCGCCAGGAAAGTCAGCGGAAAATAGCAAAGGGAAGAGTAATGTACAATCTTGGTTTTGACGATGGTAAAGAGTATTAAAACCACCCAGAATAAAATCAGCATCATGCGGTAAAAATCCTTTTTCGATCCTTTCTCCCCGGATCCGAACAGGGCAGGCAGTGCAAAGACTGAGGCAGGAAATACCCCGGCGAACAATACAACAAAATGATACAGCAGAAATCCGCCGTGACCGGCATCCTCGGTCCTGAACAGCCTGATCTGGTATACGATGAAGTCCGCAATGATCGAAAAATTGCCTTTCAGGATCTGGAGGATAAACCAGAATCCTCCCGTGAAGGCAAGAATCAGGACATACAGCAACAAATCCTGCAATCGAAGGCGCACCCGTAACTTTTTCATGAGGATAAAAATGCCGGCTGTTAGCAGGAAAACAAGCAGGGCTACTGGTCCCTTCGTGAGAATAGCCAGGCCGATGAAAAAAGATGAGCCGGATATGTTCCGCAAAGCACTGGAAGGCAGGCAGAGATACTCATAAAAATAGTAAGTACCCAGAAAGATAAAAAGGTTGAACCACGGATCGATGATTCCGGATTTGAAATAAAAGAAAGGCAGCAGCGAACCGGCATAGAAAAGTACCCATAAAATACCAAACCTGGAACTGATCAGTCTTCTGCCCAGGTTATAAAGAACCAGTAGTGAGACAATGCCGCAGATGGCATTTGGAAACCGGGCTGCAAATTCATTTACGCCAAAGACTTTCATGGAAGCAACCTGCATCCAGATAAACAAAGGTGGTTTTTCCCAAAAGGGAATATAATTGATCTGAACCGTAAGGTAATCTCCGCTTTGGATCATCTCCCGGGCAGATTCGGCGAAATTGATCTCATCCCAGTCGAAAAGGTGAACACCCCCCAAAAATGGGATGAACAACAGCGCCGCAATCAGGGCAATTGCGACATTGGTCAACCGGTTATTGTGGTCATGCCTGATCATCTTTCCTGAAGAGTTTTTGTACGTTCCAGTTATGCCATCTATGGTCATCGCGGTAGAAAACCAGGTAGAATGACAGGGCACCCGCGCAGCCTATGAGGGAACCAGCATATACATCAATGAGAAAATGCTGTGAAAGATATACCCTGGAAAAAGCAACAAGGCATGCCATAAAAAAGCATGCTAGTTTCAGGTATCGGTTTTCCGAAATGAGAGCCAGGCAGAGAAACAAAGCGAATGCACTGGTAGCGTGACCGGATGGAAAACTCTTCCCACCGAACATTTTTACGCCGTCAACCAGATGCAGGGCGGCAATATCCTGGAAATACCGGGATGGTCTGATGATATCCTCGAAAAAGAGTCTTTTCAGCAGTTGTGTAACCAAACCTGTTGACAGATAGGTTACCAGGCAATACACAGCATGCCTCAGGGAGAAAAACAAAAACGCAACCACAGGTATGATAATGACTATTCCGTCACCCAGCACGGTAATGTATTTAAAAAACAAATCGAAGAATGTATTGTTGAACTGATTGATCCACAAGTGAATATTGTACTTTGTACAGAGCATCAGAACAGGCAGCAATGCTAACAGAACAAGCAGGTACGGAACCAAAAAGAATAAATTACTTTTCAACAGCTTAGGGACCATATATGCATTATATGGCCGCAAAAATAATGGAAATTTTGACTATTTCACAATACCTGAAAACCCCATGAACGCCAGTGATAAAAGCCCGGCTGTTACCAGAGAAAGCGGAAATCCTTTCATGCCCCGGGGAGTATCTGTAAGTGCCAGTTGCTCCCGTATACCGGCCATGAGGATCAGGGCAAAGGTAAATCCTGTTGCGATGGCGGCTGCGTACAATACACTGATAACCAGATTATAATCCTTTTGTACTGCCAGTATGGCGATCCCCAGTACAGCGCAATTGGTGGTGATCAGCGGCAGGTAGATGCCCAGGGCCTGATAGAGCGGAGGTGCGGATTTTTTAAGAATGATTTCAACCACTTGCACCAGGAAGGCGATTACAAAAATGAAGGTAATGGTTTGCATAAATTCAATGTGCAGCGGAACCAATACATAGTTTTGAATCAGGTATGTGACGAGGTTGGCCAGCGACATCACAAAAATCACGGCCACACCCATGCCTACAGATGTTTCTGTTTTATTGGATACGCCCAGGAAGGGACAAATGCCAAGAAACTGAACCAGTACCACATTATTCACCAGTACGGCAGATATGATGAGGAGGATGTATTCCATTTGTTGTGTATTAAATGTTGTATTTCAGCTTTATGCGGTTCATGATGGCGATCAGGAGGCCATAGGTGACGAAAGCGCCGGGGGGAAGTACAAAAATGAGGATGGTGGCTGCATTTTCATTCAGCAACCTAACATTGAACAGGGAACCGTTGCCCAGGATTTCCCGGATCGAGCTCATCAGGGTAATGGCCAGGGTAAATCCAAGTCCCATACCCAGTCCATCCAGCAACGATGGTATTACATCATTTTTCTGGGCGAAGGCTTCGGCACGTCCGAGGATGATACAATTGACGACGATCAGCGGGATAAAGATCCCCAATGACTTGTATAAATCCGGTGTATAGGCTTTCATTACCAGGTCGACGATGGTTACGAAGGTGGCTATTACCAAGATGAAGGCCGCAATTCTGACCTTATCGGGTATATAATTCTTCAGCAGTGAAATGAAAAGGTTTGAGAACACCAGGACAAAAGTGGTGGCTGCTCCCATACCAATCCCGTTAATCGCTGCGGTTGTGATGGCCAGGGTGGGGCAGGTCCCCAGAACGATTACAAAGGTCGGATTTTCCCTGATCAGGCCGTTGGTTAAGTATTTAAAGTTTCCCATGGATCCCAGGAAATTTAGTTTATCACTGTGTTGCTGAAATAGAATCGGTTACTATCTTAAATGTGTTAAAAGCCCGTTGAAGCGCATCACAATAGGCCCTGGAACTGATAGTTGCAGCTGTTATCGCATCCACCTGTCCACCGTCCTTCCTGACCTTGAGTACAAATGTATCTGGGTGTTTTCCCGGAAACTGGCTGCTGAATTTGGGATCGGTCATTTTAGTGCCCAGGCCGGGTGTTTCCCGGTGGCTTATAACAGTTACCCGGTGTATGGTACCATCGGGAAGGAAGCCGGCCATGATTTCGATATGACCCGAGAATCCCTTATCGGTATAGGATTTTATGGCAAATCCCACCTGTTGATTTTCTTTGGATAAATTATAAATGATCACACCGTTCTTATCGATGCGGCTTTTAGCAGGATCACTGTCGAATTCCGGAAGGACCTCCCTAATGGCATCAATTTCCTTCTGACGTGAGGCTGCTTCAATGGGGCCTTTGGTTTTCAGGTAAACAAAACCAAGTGCGGCTGACATGGTTATGGAAATCAGCACCAGCGACAGGATCATGTTGGTTAGGGTTGATTCGAGTTTTTTAGCCATGTTTCACCTCCTCTCCGAAGCGTCCTGGCTTGATATACTTGTTGATCAGGGGTACAAAAGCATTCATGATGAGTATGGCGAAAGAAACTCCCTCAGGGTAGGCACCGAAGACCCTTATTACTACAGTTAAAAGTCCGATCCCGATCGCATAAAGTATCATTCCTGTCTTTGTCATGGGCGATGTCACCAGGTCGGTAGCCATATAAATAGCACCCAGCATTACACCTCCCGTAAGGATGTGAAACAGGGGGGAAGCATAACGCGTAGGGTCAATCTGCCATAAGATTCCGGTAAAAATGAAAACGGTGCCCACCACATAAACAGGAATATGCCAGGTAATGATACGTCTATAAAGCAGCCAGCCAAATCCGGCAAGCAGGGCAAGTGCTGAAATTTCACCCAGTGAGCCACCCATTTGACCAAGAAACAGTTGCATGTGATCCGGGATCTGGTTCACGACCTCAGACACAGATTGTTCGTTTCGCACGGCCTCCTTGACGATACCCAGGGGAGTCGCCCCGGTGGCAGCATCGAGATATTGGAGGCGTGAAGCTATGGGTAAAGGCCAGCTGGTCATTTGAACCGGGAAGGATATCAGCAGAAAAACACGACCAACCAGGGCCGGATTGAAGGGATTGTTACCAAGTCCGCCATAAGTCATTTTCCCCACCCCGATGGCGAACACCGAACCCAGTATAACCATCCACCAGGGTAGATTCGAGGGCAGGTTGAAAGCAAGCAGCAAGCCGGTAACCAGGGCAGAGCCATCGCGGATGCTGATTTCTTTTTTAAGCATATATCTCTGGATGATCATCTCAGTCACCAAGCAAGCAGCAATGGAAATTACGGTCACGATCAGGGCCCCAAGTCCAAAAAAATAAAGTGCAAAGACAAAGGCCGGAACCAGGGACAGGAGCACACCAAACATCATTTTCTGGACAGTCTGATCGCTGCTGATATGCGGAGAAGGTGATACGGTTAATAACTTGCTCATGGTTTCCTTCTTGTTCTAATGATTTTGCCAACATTTGATTTTCCCAGCCTGATATAATCGAGGAGGGGACGGCTTGATGGGCAGGTGTAGCTGCAGCAGCCGCACTCGATGCAATCCATTATATGTTCATACTCCAGCCGGTCAAATTGCTGTTGCTGGGATAATGGCATCAACAGGTAGGGTTCAAGTCCCATGGGACAAACCGATAGGCATTTTGCGCATCGGATACAGGGATGTATTGCCCTGCGGGCCGATTCCTCCTCCGGCAGCATCACTATTCCCGAAGTCCCCTTTACTATAGGGATCTCGGTATTAGCAAGCGCTTTTCCCATCATGGGGCCTCCGCTGATAATCTTGCCTGTCCGCTCGGGCATCCCGCCTAAAGCTTCCACCAAGTCTGATACTGAAGTACCGATCCGGGTTCTGAAATTGGCAGGCTGTTTCAGGTTCTTGCCGGTCACCGTGACAATCCGGTCGACCAGCGGTTTATTTTTCTGGACAGCCTCATATACTGCAAAAACGGTCCCCACGTTGAAAGCCACTGATCCAACATCCACCGGAAGACCTCCTGAAGGAACTTCCCGGCCGGTAAGGGCCCGGATGAGCTGTTTTTCGCCACCCTGAGGATACTTGACTTTCAGGGGACACACCATAATACCATCATGGTCCGAAGCCAGAAGGCGCAAATGTTCAATTGCATCGGGCTTATTGTTTTCGATCCCGATATAAACACGGTTTACATGAAGTACCCTTTTAAGCAGTTCAATGCCTACCAGGATTTCCGCTCCTTTTTCCAGCATCAGGGCATGATCTGCAGTAAGATAGGGTTCACATTCCACTCCGTTAATGATCAGGCAATCAGCTTTTTTCCCTCTTGGAAGGGTTAACTTAACATGTGCCGGGAAGGTAGCACCTCCCAGTCCAACGATTCCTGCTGCAGTAATTTTTTCCAGGATTCCGGCATCATCCAAACGGATTTCTTTTTCAAGCGTCGTGTCACGGTTAATAATTTCATCCCATTCATCACCTTCTGCCTCAATATATACCGCCTGGTGCCTGTAACCGCTTATATCCGGCATACCCTCAATTTTCGTAACCTTTCCCGATACGGATGAATGAATGTTAGCGGATATAAAACCTTCACCCCGGGCAATGATCTGGCCGGTTTTTACAGCATCTCCCCTGCTTACGACCGGCCTTGCGGGAGCCCCCATATGCTGCGACAACAAAATGGTGACGGACCGGGGCAACGGCAGTTCCCGGATGGGATTCCGGGCGGAAAGTTTTAATTCCGGTGGATGTATGCCTCCCTTGTGAAATGTCTTTATCACGGTCTATTTATTTAGGTAACTTTGGTACTCTCAACAGTTTGCTCGTCGGTTCTGGACTTCCTGACCGGAAAACCGGTTTCAATAATGGACGCGGTAGGGCATTCTGGCATACATTTGCGGCAGAGCCTGCATGTATCAGAATCAATATACGCCAGGTTATTTTTCATGGCAATGGCTTCATGGGGACATACCTTAAAGCACTTGCTGCAACCTATGCAGGCTACTGCACAATTCTTTCTGGCAATTCCTCCCTTATCTTCATTCATGCAGGCAACATAGATTTTCTTGTCGCCCTTCCAGCGTTTTCTCAGTTCGAAGAGCTGCCTGGGGCAAGCTTTAACACACGCGCCGCAGGAGGTGCATTTTTGTTCGTCGACAACCGGCAAGCCGGTGACCGGATCCATGTGCAGGGCATCAAAACTGCACACCAGAACACAATCGCCAAAACCATGGCAGCCATAAGAACAACCTGTCTCACCGCTGTATAAGGATGAAGCAACGATGCAGGATCGGGCCCCGTCAAAATGGTTGATCCGTGGCGTGTGCTCACAGGTTCCGTTACATCGCAGCACTGCAACACGTGATTCGCGAGCGATAGCTTCCCTGCCCAATAAACCTGCTATTCTGGTCATGGTTTCATTTCCGCCAACCGGGCAGTGCAAACCGTCAAATGTTTCTGCTCGTATGAGGGTTTCCGCAAAATTGCGACAACCTGCATACCCGCAACCGCCACAATTGGCTGCAGGTAATTCTGCTTCCACCAGATCGATCCTCGGATCTTCATACACCTTAAACCTTTGTGCCACAAAATACAGTACAACTGCAGCAACAGCACCCAAAACACTGAGGGATATTATCGTGTATAACAAGGTAGCAGTCATTTCAATATTTTTTACGGAGGGTGAAGGTGAAGCTCTTTTTCAGCCGATCGCGGAACACATAGAGACAGGTATAATAGGGAATTAGAGCACCCAGTGCGATCATTCCGGAAAGCCATTCCATGGCTCCCAGGGCATTGGTCAGGATCAGCACGGAAATTAAAATCAGAAGGGGCAGGAGATAACCCCACAAAACTGCCTTATTGCCCATGCTCCGTGATATCATCACTTCCACGGAATCACCGGTATTCAGTTCCAGCCCCTGATCGTCAACTTCAACAATCCTTTCCGACATTTCAAAAAGGCTGCACAGGTTGTTCGCATGACACTGCCCGCAGGCCGATTCGCGGTGAATTCTCACCCGCACGGTGTGGTTGATAATTGCTTCAATTGTACCCTTCTGTTCTATACAGACGGAGGCTTGCATGTTGATATTCGTGATATTCCGGTAAGGCTAAAAATAATAAGGTTCAGACAACAAATGGCCGAAATATATCATTATTTTATAATTTAGGATGATTATAAATAAGCAGCAGGGCTAAAGTTGCCAGTTGTGGATAACATTTTATTGAATACTTTATTTTGTATTGGGTACTGTTGTATTTTAGCAGCCTATTGAATGCTGGTATTACATGGCAAAGAAGAATATTACCCAAGAAGGCGGCAACAACAAGAGCAAGGGAGGTTCCCTGGTTACCGATGAACGTTTTAAGGTAGCCCTGGGCATCATTACCTCAGGTTTTGCTGTATTGCTGTTCATATCCTTTGTTTCCTACCTGTTCACCTGGAAAACCGATCAAAGTTTTGAATGGTCGCGGGTATTTTCTGACCCGGAATATAAAGTCGAGAACTGGTCAGGCAAGGTGGGTGCCTATTTTTCCAATCTGTTTATGAACCGGTGGTTTGGCATCGCCTCTTTCGCAGTACCTTTTTTATTGCTGCTGATAGGTTTCCGACTGATGCGGGTAAGGATTAAAAATCTTTCCCTGATATTCAGGAACACTGTTGTAGGCATGTTACTGCTATCCATTTGGCTTGGTTTTATTCTGAAGGATTTTTCAGGCATCCTGGGAAGCGGACTTGGTGGCAAGCATGGCTTATATCTGAGTGAGTGGTTAAAGGCTTTCGGGGGTAGTATTGGCGCTGCATTGATTCTTCTGGCAGTGACCCTGATCTGGTCGATTTTCTCTGTCCCCAGCACACTCGATTGGCTCGGCCGTTTATTCTCTTTGAAATTAAGGTTACCCAAAATTTCTGTTCCCACCAGTAAAATAATGGGAACAAAACAAGAAGTCAACCCGGGAGAAACAGGCACTGACTATAACGACCTGGTTTTTGAGACGGAATTTAACCGCTTTGAACGGGATGGAAAATCCAATAATCCGGATGTAATGCCCCAAACGGAAGAAGACATTGAACTGCTGGTGGAAACCCCGGAAGAGGGAAGCGCTGTTGAGACTGTGCCCGAGCAATTTGAGATGCTAGAGGATTATGATCCTACACTCGACCTGCCGCATTATCAGATGCCTTCCCTGGAACTGCTGGAAAAACATGATGCAGAGAATTCAACAGTTACCAACGAAGAATTGATCAGCAACAAGAACAAGATCGTAGAAACTTTATCACATTACAAAATTCAGATCGACAAGATCAAGGCCACCATTGGTCCCACCGTTACCCTATATGAAATTGTTCCTGCCCCGGGAGTTCGCATTTCCAAGATTAAAAGCCTTGAGGATGATATAGCGCTAAGCCTGGCAGCCCTGGGTATCCGTATCATCGCCCCCATGCCAGGAAAAGGTACTATCGGCATCGAAGTACCCAACCAGAATCCTGAAATTGTGTCCATGCGTTCCGTGCTCAGTTCGAGGAAGTTTCAGGAGAATAATTTTGAGCTTCCCATTGCCATGGGAAAGACCATTTCCAACGAAACCTATGTATTTGACCTGGCCAAGATGCCGCATCTATTGCTGGCCGGGGCAACCGGACAAGGTAAATCAGTTGGCCTGAATTGCATTATAACCTCCTTGCTGTATAAGAAGCATCCCTCTCAGCTGAAGTTTGTGCTCATCGATCCCAAAAGGGTTGAACTCACTGCCTATACGAGCCTTGAAAAGCACTATCTTGCCAAGATCCCTGATGCCGAAGAGGTGATCATCACCGATACCAAAAAGGTGATCTATACCCTGAACTCTCTTACGATTGAGATGGATCAGCGTTACCAGCTGCTGGAGAAGGCAGCTGTCAGAAATATCCGGGAATACAACCATAAATTCATTAAAAGGCAGCTTAATCCTGAAAAGGGTCATCGCTATTTACCCTACATTGTAGTCATTGTAGATGAATTTGCAGATCTCATCATGACAGCCGGCAAGGAGGTGGAAACTCCGCTTGCACGACTTGCCCAGCTGGCCAGGGCAATTGGGATTCATCTGGTAATTGCCACTCAGCGACCTACTACCAATATCATCACGGGTGTTATCAAGGCCAATTTTCCGGCACGCATTGCCTTCAGGGTAACTTCCATGATTGATTCCAGGACTATTCTGGATTCTCCGGGTGCCAACCAGCTCGTGGGCCGGGGTGACATGCTGTTTGCCCCCGGAAGCGACATGATCAGGATACAGTGTGCCTTTATTGATGTCCCCGAGACCGACGGTATAACCCGCTTTATTTCCTCGCAGCGGGGTTTTACCACGGCACTCTACCTGCCGGAATTTGTTGATGAAAACGGTTCATCAGAAATCGGAGAGATTGATCTGTCGAAAAAGGACGGACTGTTTAATGATGCAGCACGACTGGTGGTCATTCATCAGCAGGGATCCACCTCCCTCATACAGCGTAAGTTCTCCATCGGCTATAACCGGGCAGGCCGTATTATGGATCAGCTTGAAGCCGCCGGTATCGTAGGCCCTCCTGACGGCAGCAAACCCCGTCAGGTGTATTTCCCGGATGAATACAGTCTGGAACAGTTTTTGAATACACTCAACAGAAACTGAGGATTTTTTTTGGGTTATTTTATTAAGCAACAATATGCTCCGATTACTGATCACTTTTGAATTGCTTTTAATGACAACCTTTGCCTGGTCACAGGAACAAGTTACACAGGATCCGCAGGCCGGTCAGATACTGGATCGTGCAGCCCAGAAAGCAAAATCAATGAAATCGCTGCAGGCGGACTTCACCCTGGTGATTGAGGACCGTAAGGAAAAATCCAGGAATACCTCTGCCGGTAATCTGCTGGTAAGTCAAAATAAGTATAAGATCACCAGTGAAAAAAGCGTTATTTTCTTCAATGGTAAAACCACGTGGACCTATCTACCAGATAATAATGAAGTTACCATTACCGAGCCCATGAATCAGGCAGATGATTTTATGAGCAATCCGGCCCTCTTTTTCACCCTGTATCAGCGTGATTTTAAATACCGCTATGTTCAGGAGACTGCAGTGAATGGAACGAGATGCCACGAGATTGATTTGTTTCCCAGGAACCTGAACCAGCCCTATTCGAAGATCAAGGTATATATTAGTATGCAGTCTAGCCTCCCCGAAATTATCACTTCTGTGGGCAAGGACGGTGTTGATTACACAGTTTATCTGAAGAACCTGATCCTCGACCGGGAAGTAAACCCTTCAACTTTCACCTTCGATCCGGCAAAGTATAAGAAAGTGGAAGTGGTGGACATGAGAGGGTTATAGAAGGGACGAGGGACAAGGGACGAGGGACAAGGTAAAACCAATACGTCCCTTGTCCCTCGTCCCTCGTCCCTTGTCCCTATTTAACTTCCACAGACCTGCTGGCTCTATAAAGACTATTGAAAGCTTTAAGTTTAACAGTACCGATTACTTCAACCGGCTGTTCATATACCTGGGAATATCTGTCGGGTTCTGAGCCATCCGTGGTATAACGGATAACTAAACCCGGGAAATCAATATTGGCATAAAGCCTGCCATTTTCAATCTTTGCACCAGGAGGAGCAATACGGTAATTAAACCCACCAAAGAGATAATCGAGCCGGGGGAATTCATATAACCCAACCTTGTTGACAAAAACATTCCAGGCTGCATCAATGGCGCTGATCCTGGCCCGGGCATTGCTTTCGGTCTCATAATCGGGAGCCCTGCTCCAGGCTCTTTCAGCAAATCCCAGCAATTTGGGAAGTGCTGAGTATTCCAACATCGACGGATTTTTTAAAGTTTCGCTCCACAATTCTGCCTGAAGGCCCAGGATGTTTTTCCTGGCCTCGGGTTTCAGCCTTTCCATTCCCATGTAAGCCGTTTCAGGGTCAACCGGAAGCCCTCGGCTATCCCACAGACTTGACTTAAATGCATCATACGGGATGAAATCAAAGGCTTTCCTGGTATCCACAAATCCCCCCCAGTACAATCCTGGTTCTTTCGGATCAGGATTATATGATAAATCAAAATAGAAATTATTCACATTACACAGTACTACAGGGTAACCTGCATTGGCTAACCGGTACCCCAGATTCAGGTTTGAACCGATGCTATTCCAGACGAAGGGAACTACCTTTTGCCCGACAAAGGCCGGATTCGGGACCCAACCATCTTCACGGATCAGCATGGCTACTTCTTCCCAGCCACCAATGGTGAGATCAAACTTTTGAAGCACTTCTGTCAGCCTGTCAAGGAAATAACCCTGCAGGTTTTTTGGATTGCCGATTTCAGGATGTTGCTGCAGCAGCTTTCTGCATTCGGGAGATTTGGCCCAAACACCATCCGGAACTTCATCTCCGCCTGTATGGATATAATCAAAAGGTACACCTGCGAGATCATAAGTGGCCTTTAAGTCCTTTACAACAGTTTCATAGAAACGGTACGCTGATTCCAATGCTACACAGATGACATTATCGTTGAAAACCTGTGCCGAGGAATACACAGAACTGTCATTGGGATCAGACAGCCGGTAAAGGTTTGCGGCTTCCTGGTCAGCTTCGGCCATAAACCTGTCATACCTTTTTTCCATGGCTTTGATGGCAGCCCTGGAGTGTCCCGGCACGTTGATCTCAGGAATAACCTTGATGTGCCTGTCACGTGCATGTTGCAGAATTTCAATAAAATCCTGCTGTGTATAATATCCCGTTCCGGTGGAATGGTCAGGATCGGCAAACGGACCGGAACCATAAGCTGGCTGTAGCACAATTTTGTCATCCAGCGTGTGGCCCCTTTTACTGCCCAGTTCAGTAAGTTCAGGCAGACTGGGAATTTCAATTCTCCATCCCTCATCATCAGTGAGATGAAAATGCAGGGTATTGATCTTGTATAATGCAAGCAGGTCAAGTAATTTCAGTATGGTTTCCTTTTTGGAGAAATTCCTGGCAACATCCAGGTGGAATCCCCGGTAAGAAAATCGGGGGGCATCCTTTATTTCAGCAGTCATGATCCTGAAAGTGGTATTCCTTGTTTTGTAAGTTTCGGCAGGAATAAGGGAAAGCAAACTCTGGATGCCATAAAAAACACCCTCACGATCAGAACCGGCAATGACTATTCCTGATGCTTCAGAAATGCTGAGATGGTATGCCTCCTTATCAGCACCGTTCACAGTAATCCGTTCAGTCTTTAATACTATGGCATCGGGTCCGGCGGAATTTCCTTCACGGATAGCAATTCTTACCCCGGTAAACTGCTCCAGGAATTGTGACAGGTAAGCAGCTTCGCTTTTACAGTCGGCCTGGTAATAAATATGATCCGTTTTGCTTAATTCCAGAGTGCCTTTTCCGGCAACAAAGGAAACCGGTGTTGGTATGATGATACCGGTTTCCTCATGAGGTAGAATACTGATGAGGGCATTGGCAGCAAATACCTTTTCAGGGGTGGGGAAGGAAAATCCTCTGTCATCCCCGGCAGGATTGTACTTTTCCGGATCAGAGAAAGGCGAAACAGTATAGTTGGTTAAAGCAACTACCTTTTCATCCGTTCCCTTGTCCTTAAAAACCAGATACAGTCCCTCGGGCGCATGAGATTCCTTGATAATCCTGCCGCTGCAGGTATAGTTCACGGTTATTTTATCACCGGGTTTGAGACGGAAGGAATTGCCCGGACTGAAACGGAAAAAATCTCCGTTGATATGCTCAAACACCCCAAGCGACGGATCCGGACCTTGTTGAGGGGCCGCGCCTATCTGGTTGAAATAAAGGATCCAGTCAGAGCTGCCCAATTCGAATTTTCCTTTGTTTTCAAACACGAAGGCCGCTGTGCTTTGTTCTCCGATGATTCCGGTTAATTCCCAGGTGACGGCCAATTGCTCACCCATTGCAGTAAACCTGTCTTTTTCTGTCGAACAGGCCGATCCTATCAGCATCGAAACTGCCACCAAAGCGATCCAATTTCTTTTCATGATTTTAAGGGTATATTTTGAAGTGTTTCAACCAGGAAATCCCAGAATTTCTGAACACTTTCCACATGCACTTTTTCATCTGGTGAATGGGGATGTCTGATGGTGGGACCAAAGGATACCATGTCGAGGTTCGGATAAACACCTCCGATGATACCGCATTCAAGACCGGCATGGATGGCTTTTATTTCCAGTTTCCTTCCGTATTTTGTCTGATATACTTTGTCCATGGTCTTCATGATGGCTGAATCCATATTGGGCTTCCAACCGGGGTATGATCCGGTAAAGGAGACTCGCGCCCCGGCCATTTCAAAAAGTGCGCGCATGGAATTGGCCAGATTCTCCTTGGCGGAATCCACGGAACTTCGGAGCAGGCAGTTCGCATTGATCACGGGACCGTTTGTCTTAACAATCGCCAGGTTGGTGGAGGTTTCAACCAATCCGGGAATGCCATCGGTCATGCGTATGGTACCATTGGGACAACAGTAAACTGCAGCAATCAGTCTTTTCTGTAAATCAGGCTGCATTACTCTTTCAGGCAGGCTGGTTTTGGTGCACTCAATTTTCAGATCAGGCTCGGTAGCAGCTAGTTCCGATAAGACCACCCGGGTATACGCTTTTACCAGTTCCAGGAATGCTTTTTCATGATTCTCCGGAATGATGGCCGTGGCGTGTGCCTCCCTTGGTATTGCATTCCGCATATTTCCTCCTTCAACCTCACAGAGGCGTAATCCCATATTCCGTTGGGCATCCCAGAGCAGGCGGATGAGTACCTGGTTGGAATTTCCTCGCCCGGAGTTGATGTCAATGCCGGAGTGCCCGCCTTTTAATCCCGAAATTTTAAGCAGGTAAGGTACATAGCCGGCAGGGACCTTTTCTGCAATATAATCGAATTCAATGTTCCCATCCATACCCCCGGCGCAGCCAATGTATAGTTCTCCTTCGTCTTCCGAGTCGAGGTTCAACAGGATATCACCGCGCAATTGTCCGGGCTGCAGGGCAAATGCCCCGGTCATGCCGGTTTCCTCATCAACAGTGAAAAGGGCTTCTATCGGGCCATGCTTCAGATCCTTCGATTCCAGAACAGCAAGCATAGCCGCAACACCAATACCATTATCCGCTCCCAGGGTGGTTCCGTTGGCTTTTACCCAGTCCCCGTCAATATAAGCATCAATCGGATCTTTTTCAAAATCATGCTGTTTATCACTGTTTTTCTGAGGGACCATGTCGAGATGGGCCTGAAATACGACACCTTTGCGTTTTTCCATGCCAGCAGTTGCCGGTTTCCGGATAACAATGTTCCCCACTGAATCAACCTGCGTTTCAAGCTTCAGGCTTTCGCCGAACTTTTTTATAAAGTCAACCATCCTGGCTTCCTTTTTAGAAGGCCGGGGAATAAGGGTTATGTTCTTGAAATTCTGCCAGATGCCTGCCGGTGCAAGCGCTTCAATTTTTCTGTTCATATAGTTTTGTGTTTGTTGTGATCTAAAAATTTAAAATTACCGAATATCTGAAATCTAGTGCAAGATTTTTATCATGTAATTACTATAGCGGATTGAAAATGGACGCTGCTTATTTAACACCTCTATAACACTTATATCAGAACAAAATTCTAATTTAGCCGTTATATTTTATAAAATGAATATCATGAGATCAACATTGATTTTCCTGCTTGCCCTTTGTTTTACCTTTTCCTCCCTTGCACAGCAACCTGTTAAATGGTATACCATTCAGGAGGCGTTCACGCTTGTCAAGAAGGAGCCCAGGAAAATTCTTATTGATGTATATACCGATTGGTGCAGCTGGTGTAAAGTAATGGACAGCAAAACGTTCAGCAACCAAGTGATAGCCGATTACCTGAATAAGAATTTTTATCCGGTAAAATTCAATGCTGAACAGAAAGAAGATGTCTTTTTGTATGGTAAGACCTACAAGTTTGTGACCAGCGGGACCAGGGGTTATCATGAACTGGCTGCTGAATTGCTGAATGGCCAGCTCGGTTATCCTTCCGTCGTTTTTCTGGATGAGCAGACAAAAATGATCCAGCCGGTTCAGGGTTATATTCAGGCCAAACAATTCGACGAGATCGTAAAGTTTATAGGAGGGGATTTCTATAAGAATCAGAAATGGGAAGATTTCCAGGCAAGCTATACTTCACCCATCAAAGAATGATCATTACCAACTTTTAATACGACGGCCTGTCACTTAATCACCTAATCACCTAATCACCTAATCACTTAATCACTTAATCACTTAATCACTTAATCACCTAATCACCTAATCACGCCTTCACTTTTCCTCCAGATTCATTGGCACGATGGCTCCGGTCTGAAATACCGGGAACAGAGCCTCGGCCCAGAGCTGTTCACCTACCAGTAATTTTAAGTAAACCTGGTCCGCTACCCGGTAATACAGCAGATTAACGGGCTGCTTGACCGGAAGCCTGTATTGTTCCAAAACTTTGGTTTTGTTGAAAGCGTTAAATTCCAGGACGACCGGAACGCCACTGGCCTCTTCAATATCAACAAATCCTTCCTGTTCGGAAAACCTGAACAGGAGTATGCGGACAGATTCTAAGTCTCCTGGTTGTGTTGTACTGTAACTCCTCCTGTACTGCCTGACAATTCTTTTACCCGTAAAAAGCGAAAGGTAGTTTTCTTCAAGCCTTGCCAATTCCTGTAAGGCATCGGCCATGGACTCTCCCTGGGGCATTGAATCATACTGACCGGTCACGAGCTTAAACCGGCGTTTTTTAAGCTTAATGATAAAATTAGCTGCCTCCTCGGCTTTCTGTTCAACAGTTTTTTCCTTGAGGAGGTTTCTGCCGGCTGGTTTTGATGGAATATCCGTTTCCGGCATGACCAGACTGATATCAATATCCTTTTCAGCTTCAAAGTTCCTTTTAATGCCCAAATCTGTAAATAAATTGCCATCTGAAGGTACCGGGTAACCGTACTGATTCACATGATTAAAGGAGAACTTTTCAGCAGGAAGGATCAGACAATTGTTGAGCAAACGCTTGATGCCCTCATGTTCTTCGGGGTTGTTGAGTCCATTTACAGAATACATGTAGTCGGGATCCGCTTCAACATGGTTCGACAACTGTATGTCCCTGATATGCCAGATGGTTTCGGTTTTTTCCGGCACATTCTCAATTCCCAGGTATTTGGCTGCAAATTTATAGTATGGCCCGGGAATGGTGGTCACTTCTTCTGCCATTACCTGGATGTCTATGCTAGTCTGCGGCAGCGCGTAAATAAACGATCCCGCCTCTGCAGAGCCCCCGTCACTCAGACTTTTTACCGAAATTTTCATTACCGGTGCACATGAAATCATAACTGCCCATAGGAACAGCAAGCTTAAAAACTCAGGACCAATGCTTTTTTTCATGGTGTTCAATCATTTTAAATGCTTCGTCAAGGTAATCAATTATATCCGATGCTGTTAAACCGCGCTCCCCGGTATGTCCAGCTGCCAGGTCTCCTGCCAGACCATGGGAGAAGGCAGCGATTAGGGAAGCATCTTCAGCAGTGTATCCCTGAGCCAATAACGACAGAACAATACCAGTTAGTACGTCACCGCTGCCGGCAGTTGCCATTCCCGGATTCCCTGTGCTGTTGAAAAAACACCTGCCATCCGGCAGCGAGATTGAACTGTAAGCGCCTTTTAAAAGGATGATCAGCTTATATTTCACGGAACATTCGATTTGAAGTTCATTTCGTCTGAATCCGCTGTTCACCTTTCCAAAGAGTCGGTCAAACTCCCCCGGATGCGGCGTGATGATAGTATTCATAGGCAGGTATTGCAGCAATTCAGGACGAAGTGCCAGGATATTGAGGGCATCGGCATCCAGCACCAGTGGCTTCTTCGTACTTCGGATGAGATATTCCATTGCGGTTGCCGTTTCTGGTTTTATGCCGATACCAGGGCCTGCAGCAATGGCACTGTAGTTTTCAAGATCCGGACAGTGGGTAAACCGTTCTTCACAAGGATCAATGCTGAATATGGATTCCGGTACCGAAACCTGTACCATTGGGTACCCCTCTTTGGGAACGTGGGTGGTAAGCAGTCCAGTACCCGATCGGATGCATGATCTCGCAGCCAGAATAGCCGCCCCCATCATGCCGAATGATCCGGCTATCAGCAGGGCATGACCATATGTGCCTTTATGGGAAAACGTTGGCCTCTTTAAAAGTTTACCGCTGATGTCACCGATAGCGGTATAAAAAAACAACGCCGGTTGCTGTTCCAAGGCTTCAGGGTGAAGGTTAATGGGAATGATATGCCAATTGCCACAGTATCGCTGATTCTCTGCGTAAAAGAATGATCTCTTTGGAAACTGAAAAGTGAGGGTATCAGAAGCCCTGATGATCCCCTGGTCGGGAATCCCTGAATTATCCTCTCCCATGAGCCCGCTGGGTATATCAATAGAGATCACCCTGCATCCGGAGTTGTTGATGGTATGTACCACACTGGCAGCAAGCCCTTCCAGCGGACGGGTCAGTCCTGATCCAAACAGGGCATCGATGATTACGGTATTCATTTCGATATCTGGCAAATCAGATGGTGCGTGGATTACCTGAATCGGAACCATTGCCTGGCTGATCAACCTGTTACGGTTTAAAGCAGCCCCGGAAGACATATTGGGACTTTCGTGCAGCTGGAACACACGGATATTCCCGAAATTCCTTTCCGCTAACATCCGGGCTATAGCCCAGCCATCACCTCCGTTATTTCCGGGTCCTGAGAAAACCGCTAAAGGCGCCTGCCGGGGTATGTGCGCTTCAATCCATTGCACACAGCCCAATGCTGCTCTTTCCATCAGATCTGCCGGAGAAATCGGTTCATTCCTGACGGTATAGGCATCAATTTCCCTGATCTGGCTGGTTTTAAAAATCTTCATAACGGCTTACCTGGGTACCGGGTTCCATATTATGCTTTTTATAATCATATTCTAAAACCATTGTTACTATGCCTTTCGCATTAAATTCCTTATAAATGCTTATGACAGTGCCTGTAATATAACTGTATTCACGGCGGCTGACAGATTCATTACCGGCACCCGTGGTCTTGACCTGATAAAGCCTGCCGCTGCTGTCATACAAATATTCTTCACTGTATCCGAATGATTTCCCCTGGTCATCAACACCCGAAACCAATACCAGTTTTACTTTACCATCCGGAAAATAGGAATATTGACGGGTTAACTGCCTATTCAGCGACTTAGACAAGGGTTTGAATTTGCTTGTTTCCTGCTGCAGCAATCCTGCAGCTGAATACAAGTAACGTTTAGTTGTGCCGGCCTTTTTGCCGTAATAAACAATTTCCTGAACCGGTTTTTTTATAGTGCTGAATTTCTTTACAGTTTTCTCAGCGGTTATCAGTCCTGATCCTCCCGGAATCAACCTGGTTATAACAGTATTATTGCCTGCCTCATCATAATCATACTTCAGGATGTACAACAGGCTGTCTTTCTGGTCATAGTATTCCTTTGTGAAAATCCTGTCATTGCGATAGAAATAAAAGACATAGCCGGAAATCTGACCAGTAGTCTCATTAAAGCTGATCTCACGGAACAGCCTGCCGTCAGAGGTATGCAACTTCTGGTGCACCACGGTTCTGCCGCTGGTGTGTCCGGCGCTGTCCAGTTTATATTTGTAGGTCAGGTCTATTTTCAGGGTGTCTGCTGCACCGGATGCCACACTGATCGTCAGCAGCAATCCGAACAGGATGAAAGTTTTATTGAATAGTCTCATGAACCTTATCGTTAGCGTTTTTTAGCGGGTACTCAATACTTGCCCGCAATGGATGGAGATTAATTCCGAGGCTCCGGCATATCCAAGATCTTTGGCCTTGTTCAGGTCCTTGCATGCCGCATCTGTCTGGTTCAGGTTTAATTCTGATACGGCCCGGCTGAAATAGGCCTCAGGATAATTGTCACGCAGTTCAATAGCTTTGGTAAAATCGGGTATGGCAGCTGCATGCAGGTTCAGGTTACCCTTTGACACGCCCCGGTTGAAATAGGCATAAGCCATATCGGGTTTAATTGCAATGGCTTTGTCATAATACGGAAGGGAGGCCCTGAAATCCTTATTCATCGAACTCACAACACCCAGGGTTAAGTAAGCATCTGCGTTCTGAGGTTCCAGTTTAACCACTTCTCCGAGATCACGCGAGGATTCCTGAAGCCGTTGCAGGTTCATATACGCCAGTGCCCTATTGTAATACGCCCTGGCAGGTTTATGTTTCTGGTCAATGGCAAGCGAATAATCTTTAACAGCTTCCTTAAATGCGCCCTTTCTGGCAAAAACAGAGCCCCTGTTAAATACCACATCGATATTATCAGGGTTTAAGGCCAGCGCTTTGTTGAAGTCCGCCAGAGCGCCGTCGAGATCACCGATGTTGAGTTTCAGATAACCGCGGTTAGCCAGTGCGTCAACATTGTCGAGATCAATGCTGAGTAATTTATCATAATCACCAATGGCTCCTTTAAAATCTTCAAGTGCTGAACGGGCTTCAATGCTTTTCAAATAAGCTTCGATGTTTTCAGCATCCATGGCCATAGCTTTCCTGTAATCTTCCACGGAACCTTTGAAATCGAGCAGCCCGGCCCTGGCTATACCCCTGTGGTAATAGGCCTGCGCATTAAGAGAATCCATTGCCAATACATGGGTAAAATCGGTAATGGCCTGTGGCTTTTCTTCAAGTTTTAAATGGATCAGCCCGCGGTAGAAATATGCATCAGCAACAAGGCTGTCAATCCGGATGGAGTTGTTAATTTCGTCCATGGCAACGTCATACCGGGTAAGATAATAGTCCGATTGCGCCATACCCATTAAGGCCTCTGCAGATCTTCCGTACCATCGGTAGGCTTTTTCAAACAGGGCCAGGGATTCCTTGTATTTCTTTTCCTGAAGCAATGCTACCGCCTTTTCTGTAAGGTTCCGTGAAATCGACTTCCTTGATAACCAAAGCGCAATTGACGCAATGATCAGGGCTGCAATAAGAAAGAGTAAAACTGATAATCTTTTACGTGACATATTCCAGGATGAATTAGCTGATAATATTAGGAAAAAAAAATGAATCTGTCAGACCTTTTGCAAAGTTGCAAAATCTCCTGCATCCCCGGGAATAATCATGCTGGTTTTATAGGACTTTGGGATCGGGTCCCGTCATTATGGACGACCTTTACCTTAGCACTGATAGTATTGCCGGACCAGAAATTACCGTATCCATAGGGGATTTCAGTACTCCAGATAGTGCACGGGTTGGGTGGATACCCGTACAGATTATGAACAGAGCCCCGAAGATTTCCATCCGTATATCATCATTTCAGATTATGCCAGCAGGGTGGAGTAGGTCCCGGTCTTACTATTTGCCGTGACCTGGTGACTCTGTGGGGTGTAAAATATGAATGGAAAGCGCGTCGGGGGAGAATTCGTTTATTTATTACACCCGCCTGAAAAATAACCTGTAAAATGATTGCCTTTTCTCATACAGACCATGTCAAGTTTGTTTAACTTTTGCAGCAATTTAAAATTGTCACCGTCATTAATAAAAAATCATTAAATCATGAAAACAATAAAAACAATCATGCTGAATACCATGACCATTCTCCTGGCTGCAGGATGCGTGGTTAACATCCAGGATACCATTACCGGAGACGGAAAAGTTGTAAGCCAGACGCGCGATGTTCCCGAATTCACAGGTGTTAAGGTAGGCAGTGGAATTGATGTATTCCTCACGCAGGGAGATAATCAGCGTGTGGAAGTGGAGGCTGATGAAAACCTGCAGGAATGGATCAGAACCGAAGTAAAAGGGTCTGTGCTGCATATCTATACGGATAAAAATATCCGGTTGGCCAAGGCAAAAAGGGTCAACATTAACTGCAAGATGCTTGATAGGATTGATATCTCAAGTGCCGGTGATGTTACAGCGGTGAACCGGTTTAAGGCTGACAAACTTGATATCGACATGAGCAGCGCTGGAGATCTGAACCTTGAAGTGGAAGCAAATGAGATTTCCATTTCCATCTCAAGCGCGGGAAATGCTGTTTTAAAGGGGAAGACCGATACCTTAAAGGCTGATCTGAGCAGTGCCGGAGATCTTAATGCTTATGATCTGGAAGCAAAATATGGCGAAATTTCCGTTTCAAGCGCAGGAAGCGCCAGGGTCTTTGTCACTGATGAAGCAAGTTTTCATTCAAGCAGTGCCGGGGATATCGATTACAAGGGTGAGCCCAGGATGAAGGAAATACATACCTCCAGTGCGGGATCTGTGAATAAGAAGTAATGTTGGTTTTGTTATGGGTTGTGGTGGTTGTGGGTTGTGGTGGTAACCATCACAACCATCACAACATTCTTATCCTATGCTCCCTTTCCTGAATACAAATCGTAATACCGTTCCATCTTCCCGGACATGGCCCTGGGTTTTTCCATATACAAACGTATGGCCAAAGGGAGCGAAGTCTTTTGTAAGGTCTTCCGCTTCTTTTGTATAAAGTCAAGAAGAATGCCGGCTGCGGTTTTGTCCTTTTGGTATTGTTCCTTAATGAGATATTGTTCCAATTCAGCAAGGTCGTGATCCAACCCCAGCTTTTGGGCCAGGATATCGAGCTGGTGGGCCAGCAGACCCAGGTAGGCGGGGTAGATGGGACGCAGGATGAGATAATGAATCCATAAGAATTTTGCCTGCTTTCTCAGTTCGTGCAGGTTTTCTGTTGTTGCATCCGTCAATACCGCGGCAAGATCTTTTTTACCCTGGCTGTACGTTCGACGCATTTCGGGTACCAGGTCATGAAAATCGCATGAATGCATGGGTTTTGCGATCATTGTAGTCATTTCTGTAGTTAATATGTCAGCCAGGTAACGGTCTGCATGGTTTCCGTCAATGATCTTCCGGGTAAGCATCTGATGATGTTTTTCTGCATCAGTGACCAGTTCCTGCATGAATTCCTGATTAACCTGAAATCTTTTATCTGCCTTAAACAACTGTATTAAGCCCAGATTGACGGCACTGATTCTGTTGTCAGCCAGGGACTGACTTAGATGACCAAATAACTTATTGCTGTGACGGTAAACTTCCTCATTGTTTACCCTACGGTATAAGCGGTGGATGGCCCTGATGCGTTTGGTGGATTTCCGGATCTCATGCACGGCAACGTCGGGCTTTTCACCAAACTGTCCGCAAAACAGCAGTGCCTGCTGCAATTGTTCCAGCACCATACGTTGAAAAGCCTCATTAAAGGGTTCTTGTTTAAATATCCGTAAACCTGAAGGGGTCACTTTTTTCATTAGGCTAATGTAAGAACAAATGCCTACTTTTGCGTGCTTTAAAACTGTATTTCAGCATGGAAAACAAATATGTCCGGTTGTTGTCTGTTAACCTGAATCTCCTGCCATGGCAGGTGGAGAATACCCTTAGACTGCTGGAGGCAAATGCTACAATTCCTTTTATCAGCCGTTACCGCAAAGAAGCCACCGGCAGCCTGGACGAGGTTCAGATTGCCTCCATCCGGGAAATGTTCAGCAAGTATGAAGAGCTTGATAAAAGGCGTGAAACTATAATTAAAAGCATTGAAGAACAGGGATTGCTCACAGATGATCTCAGGGGCAGGCTGGAGAACACCCTGACCATGACTGAACTGGAAGATTTATATCTCCCTTTTAAGCCCAAGAAAAAAACGCGTGCTACCGTTGCCAAAGAAAAAGGTCTTGAACCCCTGGCAAAGATCATTTTCTTACAGTCAGATCGGGATGTATATGGTGCAGCATTAAAGTTCTTAAATGATAATGTTGAAAATGAGGAGGATGCCCTCCAGGGTGCCCGTGATATCATTGCCGAATGGGTGAATGAGGACCAGCGTGCACGGGTTCTTGTCCGGCGTTCTTTTACCCGGGAAGCTGTCATCTCCTCAAAAATCATAAAAGGAAAAGAAGCTGAGGGAGTAAAATACAAGGATTATTTTGACTTTGCTGAACCCTTGAACCGGTGTCCTTCACATCGCCTTTTAGCGGTGCTTCGCGGAGAGGATGAGGGTTTTCTCAGGCTAGCCGTTGAACCTGATTCGGATAAGACCATTCAGCAGCTTAACGAACAATTTGTCCGGAGTACCGGCAAATGTGCCGCACAAATGACCCTGGCCATAAGGGATTCATATAAACGACTCTTGGGACCTTCTATTGAGAATGAATTCAGGGCCATGGCAAAGGAAAAAGCCGATAATCAGGCCATCCAGGTGTTTGCCGAAAACCTGAAGCAACTGCTGATGTCGTCACCATTGGGACAGAAACGTGTGCTGGCAATTGATCCAGGATTCCGTACCGGATGCAAGGTAGTTTGCCTTAATGCGCAGGGAAATCTTCTGCACAATGAAACCATCTTTCCCCATCCTCCCCAGCAGGAAACAGGTATGGCAATGAAAAAGATCAGCACCCTTGTGAATTCCTACAAGATTGATGCAATTGCCATCGGAAACGGTACTGCCAGTCGCGAAACGGAGTCCTTTATCCGAAAAATCAAATTCGAAAGGGATCTGAAGGTTTTTGTGGTCAGTGAAGCAGGAGCTTCTGTATATTCAGCCTCAAAAGTTGCACGGGATGAATTTCCCGATTATGATGTAACGGTGAGAGGGGCGATATCCATAGGCCGTCGGCTCATGGATCCCCTGGCCGAACTCGTTAAGATTGAACCCAAGTCCATAGGGGTGGGCCAGTATCAGCATGATGTGGACCAGAACAAATTGAAAGCCTCCCTGGACCAGGTGGTGGAAAACTGTGTCAATGCAGTGGGTGTTGATCTGAATACAGCCAGCATGCATTTGCTCACCTATGTCTCAGGTCTTGGTCCGCAACTGGCCAGAAACATTGTGGAATACCGAAAGGAACGGGGTATTTTTGACTCTCGTGAGGACCTTAAAAAGGTGCCCCGGATGGGGCCCAAGGCATTTGAGCAGGCAGCTGGCTTCCTGAGAATCAGGGACGGCAGCAATCCCCTGGATAACAGTGCGGTGCATCCCGAAAGCTATTATATTGTCGAGAAAATGGCTGCCAGCCTGAATCACCCGGTCACCGATCTGCTGCAGGACGAAGGCCTGCGAAAGGGGATCGATATAAAGAGGTTTGCCGATGATAAGGTGGGTATGCCGACGCTTACCGACATCATGCTGGAACTGGCAAAACCGGGAAGGGATCCCAGATCCGTTATTAAAGTGTTCGAATTTGCGGCTGATGTGCATGCTCTGGAAGATGTTAAGCCTGGTATGATACTGCCGGGCATTGTCACCAATATTACCAATTTTGGTGCTTTTGTGGACATAGGTGTGAAACAGGATGGATTGGTCCATATATCCCAGATGGCCGACCGGTTTGTCACCAATCCGGCTGATGTGGTGAAGCTTCACCAGCATGTCCAGGTTAAGGTGCTTGAAGTAGATATCGCCCGTAAGCGAATTCAGCTCACCATGAAGGATTTATAGTTCTGGTTGATAGATAGTCTGCAAAATACTTTTACCTATGAACCGGCCCATCGGAAGGAACCGGGCACAACCAAGCTAAGAAGCAAACGTTTACGTCTCTCCCGGATTAATTTTGTTATTTTAACCGAGGTAGGATTTCAGCAATTTACTCCGGGAGGTATGTCTTAATCTTCTGATGGCCTTTTCTTTGATTTGCCTCACTCTTTCACGGGTAAGATCAAATTTTTCACCGATTTCTTCCAGGGTCATTTCCTGAACGCCAATACCAAAAAAGAACTTGATAATGTCTCTTTCACGTTCAGTGAGGGTGGCCAGAGCACGATCAATCTCCTTCATCAAGGATTCACTGATCAGCTTTTTATCTGCTTTGGGAGAATCATGGTTAATCAGAATATCCAGAAGACTGTTATCTTCACCTTCCGCAAACGGAGCATCTACGGATACATGACGTCCGGAAACTTTCAGTGTATCTGAAACCTTTTCCTTGGGCAACTCCAGGGCTTCAGCCAATTCTTCGGGAGTGGGGGTGCGTTCGAATTCCTGCTCGAATTTCGAAAAGGCCTTGTTAATTTTGTTTAAGGAGCCAACCTGGTTCAGCGGCAGCCTCACAATCCTGGATTGTTCTGCCAGGGCCTGGAGTATAGACTGCCTGATCCACCAAACGGCATAGGAAATAAACTTGAATCCGCGTGTTTCATCAAACTTTTCGGCAGCTTTGATGAGACCGAGATTGCCTTCATTGATCAGGTCAGGTAAGCTGAGCCCCTGGTTCTGATATTGCTTGGCAACCGAAACAACAAAACGAAGATTGGCCCGGGTGAGTTTTTCAAGGGCGGTCTTATCTCCTTTTTTGATCCGCTGCGCTAATTCAACTTCCTCCTCAACGGTGATAAGCTCCTCTTTTCCAATTTCCTGCAAATACTTATCCAGAGAAGCACTCTCCCGGTTGGTAATTGATTTTGTTATTTTAAGTTGTCTCATGTACCCGAAAAATTTGTGCGAATTTATGCTATTTTTATTACTAATTTCAATTTATATCGACTTACAAAAAAAATAATAAAAAAAAGGCTTGCGAACTGCAAGCCTCATGATTATAGTTTATTGATTTGCTTTTACAGTCCAAAGGCATAGTAAGCCGAAACCCCATTCTGATAAACACCCTCTATGTAAACGCCACCCTTGTAATTATTAAAGATTTTTTCCAACTCAGCAACCGAATTAACCGGTTTATTGTTAACCTTGGTGATGATGAATCCGGGTTTCACTCCCTCGGCCTTCAGTTTGCCCTCCTGAAGTTCCGTAACTTTAACGCCGTTGCTGATGCCAAGTTTTTTCTTCTCCTGATCGTCCAGGTTAACTATTTTTGCTCCAAGTATGGTTTCGAATGTGCCTGCCTTAACGATGCCTGTGTCACCTTGAAGATTACGTAAGACAATATCAATTTGTTTCGTTTTGTCTTTCCTTTTTAGCTGTACGGTGATTTTATCACCGGGACGATACCTTCCTACCAATTCCTGCAATTCGGAAGGACTTTTTACTGCAACGCCATTGATGCTTGTGATAACATCACCCGCTTCAACCCCGGCTTCCTTGGCAGCGCTGTTATCGCTGACCTCAGCTACATAAACCCCTTGAAGCTGGTCAAGACCCTTTTCCTTTGCAAGCTCGGCGGTAATGTCAACAATTTGTACTCCCATGATAGCCCGCTGAACTGTGCCAAATTCGATCAGATCCTTCACAACCTTTTGAACGATACTTGAAGGAATGGCAAAGGAAATACCCACATTGCCGCCGGTAGGGGAGACAATGGCAGTATTGATGCCAACCATTTCACCCTTCAGATTCACCAGCGCCCCGCCACTGTTGCCACGGTTGACTGAAGCATCCGTCTGGATAAATGATTCAATCCTGTAATTGTCTTCTATAATAGCCATGCTCCGCCCTTTGGCACTGACAATTCCAGCAGTTACCGTAGAAGAAATGTTGAAAGGATTTCCTACCGCAAGCACCCATTCTCCAATCCTGAGTGCATCGGAGTTGCCGAAGGTAATAAAGGGCAGTCCTTCAGCATCGATCTTCAGCAAAGCCAGATCGGTAGAATGATCGGTGCCGATCACCTTGGCTTCAAACTCCCGTTTGTCGTTCAGGGTCACGGAAACCTTATCCGAGTTTTCAATAACATGATTGTTGGTAACAATATAGCCGTCCGCCGTAATGATCACACCGGAACCAATGCCCGTTACAGGTTCCTCATCACCATCGTACCTGTCGCCATAAAAAAACTCATAAATCGGGTTCCGGTATTGAATGGTAGACTGGGTTTTTACATTCACGACCGAATTTACAGTTTTTTCTGCTGCAAAGGTGAAATCTGTTGAACTGTCGATACCGGCTGTCAGACTTACCATACTTACCGGCTGCTTTGCTTCAGAAATTGTTAATTTCTCCTTTTTGTCGAGAAGCGCAGAGTAAGCAAATACTGCAATAAAACCGCCAAGGATGGCGGCTCCCACAATTATTAATAGCTGTTTGTTTTTCATCTTTAAAACTTTTATCCTTATTCTTAAATTTGTACTCTCTTTTCTCAGCCATACTTTCAAAAAGTATGCCTTTGATCTTTGATTGATAACCTCAAAATTATCACATTTGTTTTCTTATTACGCTGGTTTAACATAATTTAACGATAGTGTGACATGCTGGAATTCTTTAAATACGAGGGCGCTGGAAATGATTTTATACTGGTTGATGACCGGACGGCCAGATTTCCTGCAAATGACCAGGGTCTTGTTAAGCGCCTGTGCAACATGAAATTTGGTATTGGGGCTGATGGCCTGATGTTGCTCCGATCCTGTCCCGGTTATGATTTTGAAATGGTTTACTATAATGCTGATGGAAGGGAAAGCACCATGTGCGGCAATGGTGGGCGCTGCATTGCCGTTTTTGCCAGGAAACTGGGAATTATAGAATGCAGTGCCCGTTTTCTGGCAGCTGACGGTGAACATCTGGCCGATCTCCTGTCGGATCATTATGTGAAACTGAAGATGTCTGATGTATCGGATTACGAGGCCGGCAGGGATTTTTACTTCCTGAATACCGGGTCACCCCATTATGTTTCCTTTACCACCGGTCTGGACAAGATTGATGTGGTAGCCGCAGGCCGTGAGATTCGTTATAGTGACAGGTTCAGGGAGCTGGGTACCAATGTTAATTTTGTTGAGGAAGGTCCGGATTACTTGTTTGTCAGGACTTACGAACGCGGTGTTGAAAATGAAACACAGGCTTGCGGAACCGGCGTGGTAGCATCTGTCATTTCTTCATGTCTTCGGCAGAAAGATGACAAAATATCATATTCTGTGCCAGTAAGGGTTTTAGGCGGTCAACTGAAGGTATCCCTGAAGAGGAAGGGCAATATCTTTTCCGATATTTGGCTTGAAGGGCCCGCTACCTTTGTTTTCAAGGGACAAATAGAGATCCCTTAAGATACTTTATCCCAGCCAGTCTTTCAGCATTTCCATCCAGAACACATTGTCACAGCGTCCCAAGGAATAATTGATGATGAGGTAAATCTGATACTCACAATTATCTTTGACAAAAACAATACGGAGGGGCTTCCATGCCAGGCCTAGATTGCGTGTTTCCCACGGGGTAAAGTCCCCGTCAAAACCGTGATAAAGTTGCTGAATTTCATACCGGTAAATGCTGAGACGCAATTCAGATCCTGTTTCCTTATCCTGGCCAAAAAAGTTTAATTTTTCCTTATCAAGGGTGATATATCCCTTATATCGATGCAGGGGCTGCATCAGACTGGTATGTGCTTCAAGCCAGTCCCCGAAATTCCGGTTCCGGATATCCTCCCGAAATGATAAAAAGGCTGGTGCATCTTTTACCATAACGTAAAAATAGCAATTATTTGCGATGATTGAGTAACCTTTTGACAAGATCTCCCGGATGCTCTTCAACAATAAGTTCTTTATAAAGGTCATTTTGAAAATAACCCTGAATTATGATATGCTCCAGGAATCCGATCAGTTTATCATAGAATCCACTGACGTTAAGCAGTGCCATAGGTTTGTGATGATATCCCAGCTGAAACCAGGTGAAAATCTCAAAAAACTCATCCATGGTCCCGATGCCGCCGGGCAAAACAACAAATGCATCCGATAACTTGGCCATGAGTGCCTTTCGCTCATGCATTCCGGTAACAATGTGCAATTGCGTCAGGTTAGCATGGGCCAGTTCACGATCCATAAGCTTTTGCGGGATTACACCGACCACCTCTCCGCCACGCTTCAACATTTCATCTGCGAGAATACCCATCAAACCAATGTTTCCACCGCCATAAACCATAACCAGCTTGTGCAACGTGAACACTTCCGCCAGCTTCACGCATGCCTGCATAATTTCGGGATCATTTCCTGTTGAAGATCCGCAGAATACCGCTATGGTTCTTATCGGGGCAGATTCCATGATAAAAAAACCCCACAGCTATTGAAACTGTGAGGTTTGACAGCATTATAATCGAGAAGAAATAAGCTAATTTTTGGGGACTACTTCACCCTTGATAACGAGGGCGGTATTTCCCTCTGCTGCGTTGGAGGTTACCATAATGGTTTTGGTAAACACACCACCGGAAGCCGCATTGAAAGTCACGGCGATTTTACCTGATTTTGAAGGCTGTATGGGTTCCTTAGGATAGTCTGCAATGGTACATCCGCAAGTAGGTCGCACAGAGCTGATGATGAGGGGCACCATAGTGGGATTCTTGAATTCAAACTCAGCAGAAACCGGTTTTCCTTGTTCGATCTTGCCGAAATCAATGGTAGTAGCGGTCCAGGCTATTCCTGAAACAGGTTTAGGATCATCCTGTGCACTGATAGTGCCGGAAATTCCAATAAGCATAGCAACCAAAACAGTTAGAAGATAGGAAGGTATTTTCATGATGTTGTTTGTTTAATTCAGCCGGTTACAAAATTCGTTAAAACTACGTTATATCCGGATAATTTGTTCTTAAAAATACGTTAATTTTTTAAAAATGTTATTGGAAAACTAAAGAGAACCATTGGCAAGCCAGAATAGACCATCGGGAAATCTCTAATAGGAATCTATTCTACTGATGCTTTATTTTACATAAAACCATGGAAAAAAGACTGCTGGGGATCCAGATTAAAATTTCAGGTTTATAATAGGTTAAGAGTTATGTGAAATTTTGCCCCCCCCAGCCCGATCTCCGGCATTCTTTTTCCTGTTTTTGTGCGAGTATTATAACTAAAATACACTTATCTATGAAAATGATTACCAGCACAATTCTTTGCCTTCTATTGCTCGGTTCAACTAGCGTAATTGCGCAGAACATTCAGATTAGCGGGTTGGTAACCACGGCAGAAGATGGAAGTCCCCTTCCCGGAGTATACGTGAGGATTGTAGGGACCAACACCGGTACAATAACGGATGTTGATGGTAATTTTCAGCTCTCAGCGGCAGCAGACGCAAGGCTATTATTCACCTTTATTGGCTATAAAGAACAGGAAGTGGCCATCCAGGGCCAGACAGTCATCAATGTCATCCTTGAAACAGATGTTAAAATGGTGGATGAGGTCGTTGTGACCGCACTGGGAATTACCAAATCGAAGAAATCACTTGGTTATGCCGTTTCAGATTTCAATGACCAGGATCTTGAAAACAGGCAGGTGATTGATGCAACACAGGCCCTGACGGGTCGTGTAGCAGGTGTTACCATTTCTTCCACCTCCGGTGCTCCTGGAGCATCCACAAGCGTGCTGGTCAGAGGATTATCGTCAATAACCCAAAGTACGCAGCCCTTGTATATCATCGATGGTATTCCGGTTAATAACCAGTATAATAGCGGAAATACACTGGCCTTGACGAATGCTAACCTTACGGTCGACTTTGGCAATGCTGCCTCTGACCTAAATCCTGCTGACATTGAAACCATAAGTGTCCTCAAGGGCGCAGCTGCTACAAGCTTATACGGTTCCAGAGCTGCCAACGGTGTGATCATCATTTCCACCAAGAGTGGAAAAAAGAACCAGAACCTAAAGGTTGATCTGTCTACTTCCTATACTGTAACACAGGTAGGACGATTGCCCTATTATCAAAAGAAATTCGGACAGGGGTGGAGCGGACATTTTGCCTATGAGGAGAATGGCAGCTGGGGACCGGTTATGGATGGCGCTTACCGGTTAACCGGCAATGTCGTAGACAATTCACAACGGTTGATGCCCTTTAAATACCAGGAAGATGGCCTGCGGGATTTTTTTGAATATGGCTCTGCCTTTAATACGGCAATTGCCGTGTCAGGCGGATCGGAAAGGATCGGTTATTATGCATCATATGCCAATACCAGTCAGGATGGCGTAATACCCGGCGATGCTGATGTACTGAAAAGGAATTCCTTGACTTTTAAAGCCAATGGCGGCAATGATAAAACCAAAATCAGTTTCACGGGCTCCTATACCAATAAAAAGATAAGTGCAGTTGCTACAGGACAGGGTGATGATGCAGGAGGAGGTAAAGCCGTATTTCAGGAACTGCTCGGGACTCCGGTTAACCACTACATTCCTCTTTACCGGGATTATAATTACAAATTCGACAACCTCGACAACTATTTCAACCTTTATACACAAAATCCCTATTTTGTAATCAATGAAAATGGCAATAATTTCAGGCAGGACCGGATCATCTCCAGTGTTGATGTAAGCCAGCAAATCCTGAGCGGTTTGCGTGTGTCGTGGAGAGGCGGGATCGATCAGTATAGCAATTTCTATCAAAGGTATGGGGCTGTTACCCATAAAACTCCAGGTTCTCCCAATTCATCCGAAAATGATGTAGCCGGGATGGTCATGGAAGAAGGAAGAAATGTGAGTCAGTTTAATTCCGATCTTTTTATCAACTACGATGGCAAGTTCAATTTTGGCAATCAATTGCTGGAATATAACCTGGTTCTTGGAAATAATATTAACCAGAGAACTTCAAACCGGCTGACCACGATTGCACAGGGTTTGGTGGTTCCGGAGTACTATAATGTTACCAATATCAGCGGCAGTGCTGATGTGTCCACATACCGGGAAAAGAGGCGTTCTGTGGGCCTTTTCGGAACCTTATCCCTTAGCCTCAACAATTACCTGTTTGTGCAGATATCAGGCAGAAATGACTGGTCCTCCACCTTGCCTGTTAACAACAATTCATTCTTCTATCCGGGCGTAAATATGGGCCTGATCTTCTCGGAATTCCTGCCCAAAGGATGGCTGACCTATGGCAAACTGAGGGTGGGATATGCCCTGGCAGGTAATGATGCACCAGCCTACTCGCTGGATCCCTATTACAGGGCAGCGATCCTGAGAAACGGAGGTTTTGGAAATACCATTTATCCTGTGGGAGGAATTGCAGCCTTTGAGAAGTACCGTAAGCTCGGGAATCCGAACCTTAAGAATGAACTTTCAAAGGATTTTGAGATCGGAACGGAACTGCGGTTCTTCGGCAACCGTATCGGACTGGATTTGGCCTATTATAAGAAAGTTACCACTGACCTGATCTTTGATGCAACCGTAGCGGGTTCGTCAGGCTTTGATATTATCACCACGAACCTGGGGCAGATCACCAACAGCGGAGTGGAACTCGAGTTAAACGCCAACCCGGTAAAAATTGGCGATTTCAGGTGGGACCTGGTATACATATTCACCAAGAGCAATACGATCCTCGATGAATTATCTGCTGCTTTGGGGGTAGAAGAGTATGTGATCAACTCAGCCTATCAAACAGAATTTGTTGCCATACCCGGAGAGCAGCTGGGGCAATTCAGAATACCCGATTACAAATACTCACCATCGGGTCAGATAGTTGTTGGAGATAACGGACTTCCGCTGGAAGGGGACAAAATACTTTATGCCACTTCTGTTCCTGATTATAAAATGTCAATGACCAATACCCTGTCTTTCAAAGGGATAAATCTCTCTTTCCTGTTGGATTACCAGCAGGGTGGACACATGTACTCCAATACTTCCAACAGTTGCTTCTGGAGCGGCAACAGTGAACAATCCGTGACAAACGACAGGAGACCCTGGGTAATTCCGAATTCGGTTCAGGAGATCACCGATGAATCCGGTGATGTGATATATGTTGAAAACACCACACCCATTGTGAATAACTGGCACGAGTATTATAACAGCAATACCAACAGACCTATTGAAAGCAACAGGATCATTGAAAAAACCTACATAAAGCTGCGCGAGGCTTCTTTAAATTATACCCTGCCTGTTAAACTGGTTGAAAAGGCAAAACTGACCAATGTCAATATCGGGGTATATGGCACCAACTTGTTTTTATGGACACCGGCATCCAACAGCTTTATCGATCCGGAAATGTCCACCTTCGGCAACGGTATTGAAGGATTATTCGGAGAATTCGACGGTCTGCCCCAAACCAGAACATATGGGGTGAAATTAAATCTAGTATTCTAATCCTAAACATTATTACGATGAAGAAGTTAACTATCATATGGATCATATTGATTTTAGGTCTTCCCGGATGCGATGATTTTCTCGATGTCAATGAAAATCCGAATTTTCCTGAAAATGTTGAAGACTATCTGATATTGCCTTCAGCCCAGGCAGGTGTTGCCTCTGTAATGAGCGCCGACTACGGACTGATCGGCTCTTTCTGGGCACAGCACTGGGCACAGAATAATACATCGTCACAGTACCAGACTTTTGAAACCTATACACTCAGCAGCAATGACAACAGGGTGGACGGATCCTACCTGTCGATGTATACCGGTGGGCTGGGAGACAATGAGATCATCCATTTAAAGGCCCTTCAGGAGGAAAACTGGGGGCTATACCTGATGACAGCTACTTTAAAAGCCTACGGGTTCCAATACCTTGTTGATTTCTACGGAAACGTACCTTATAATGAGGCATTCAAAGGCGAGGAGGGGAACTTCACACCAGTCATCAATACCGGTCAGGAAGTCTATACAGCCATTTACGAATTGCTGAATTCAGCACTCAGTAAAGATTTAGATGGATTTTCAGCTGCCAGGTATGCCCATTATGACTTATTGCTGGGCGCCAACCTGGATGACTGGATTGGTTTTGCCAATACGCTGAAATTGAGAATTGTATTAAGGCAATATGCAGTCAATACAGCCTGGGCAAATACCGAACTGGCAGATTTGCTGGCCAATGGAACCTTCCTGACAAGGGATGTGGCACTAACAAATTTCGAGGATGTGGATAGCAAGTCCAATCCCCTGTATGAGGCTGATCAGCGACAGTTGAACACCAGTCAGAATATACGGGCTAATGCCACGTTTACAACGTACCTGAAGGCAAACAATGATTCCAGGATACGGACTCTTTTTGCAGTCGTTGGAGGCAATATCGACGGAATGATCCCGGGTTCCTATGAAGTACCCACAACAGAATGGATGGCTCCTGATGTTATTTCAAAACCCTATCTCACACCCACCATGCCTGTATACCTGATGACCGTGGCTGAAACCAACCTTTTGCTGGCAGAGGCGTATCTCAGGCTGGGCGATATATCTTCTGCCGAAGACTATTATAAAGCAGGCGTACTGAGCTCCTTCGATCGCATGGGTGCCGATACCACCGGTATGAGACTCTTTTCTTCGGTATACCCGTTCCCGTCCACTGATTTTAACGCCCAGTTGAAGGCGATCATCATGCAGAAGTGGATCGATGCAGCGGAAGGACAAAGAGGCGCTGAAGCTTTCCTGGAATGCGTAAGAACAGGCTACCCCGAACCCGCTTCACCGGAAGTTCAGAGCCAGATTCCGGAAGGCAAGGAATCAGACCTGCCGGAAAGCTACATTCCCGGAACGTTGATCTATAGCAAAAAAGGAGCCACAAACGGGAATTTCCCGGTCAGGCTTCCATATCCGGACAGTGAGCTGAATTACAACATCAATGCAGCTGAATACAAGGATATTCCAGATGCTACTGTCATGCAGACCAAAGTATGGTGGAACCAATAACAACAAAGGCTATGAAACCAAAAAACCTTATTTATATAGCAATTGTAGCTGCAGCTTTTACGCTTACCAGCTGCGAAAAAACATACGAAGATCTTTCCAGGATCACTTACTTTCCGGAGTTTACCATGGAAGGCGAGGCCGAAATCATCCATCTGTTGGGGGAACCCTATGAGGATGGTGCAGTAACTGCTACTGAAGACGGTGAATCGTTGGAAGTCAGCGAAGAGGTCACTGGAGTGTGGAAGGGTTATAGCGGATCAACGATCGATGTAAACGAATATGACAAATACGAAATAGTCTATTCGGCAACCAATGCAGATGGCTTTGAGGGCAATGTTATCAGAACGGTTTTTGTCGCTCCTCCAACAGGCGACCTGGTCAGCAGCCTGGAAGGTGTTTACCTCGCACAGGTACAGCGCACGCCTGCCTTTGCCGTATTGCCACAGTACAGCAATATGAAATACATTTATATCTGGAAGACAGGCGATAATGCTTTTGAACTGTCATGCGCCCTGGGAGCATATTATTTCATCGGCAGGGACTACGGACTTGATTTTGCATTTCAGGGCGCGGTGATCACTGCAAACGATATCCCGGCGAATGATTTCAGCATCAGTCAGGCTTCTTCCCCGGGTTTCGGCAATGTGGCAGACATTACTGATTTTACAGTTGATCCGGTCAACAGGGTGATTTCCTTCACCAGCACTGCCGATTTTGCCAACGGGATATTTCACGTACAATTGGAACAAGTTCAATACTAATAGTCCACATTATGAAAAACAAATTATTACCTCTGATAATCAGCATGCTGGTATTATCTGCCTGCGATAAAAAGGATGAATTTGTCAATGAAGAGTCAAAAGTGGTGGCGTTGGCCGGAGAATGGTATGTTCATTATGATCATCCGGTTTATGGTGCAGATCCCTTCGGCGTTGGCTATTCAGGTATCATTACCTACAATACAGCTGATGATGACGGCCAGGAGATCTGGCTCAATGACGAGGGTAATTTCTGGACCTACCAGGTTAAGATACCCGTGAATGTTACGAATTTGACCTTCGGATCGCAGGATACCGTCATCAACCATATTAATGGCTATGAGATCAAGGTTCTGGTGAGGAATGGAAAAGTAATCGAGCATGCATCAACCCGCCAGTCGGGTGCAGTTGCCGACAGCATTTATTTTGAGTTGTGGCTGGAGGATCTGGAAGGATCTACCGGAATCGCCAGTGACACACTCATTGTTTCAGGTTACAGAAGAACAGGTTTTCTTGAAGATGAGCCATAAAGCAGGGCCGGTGTTCAGAAACGTACATTGTGTGTATCATTCTGGTACAAATTCCATCAGAATCAGGATGGCCTATCCGGGTGAAGTTAATGTATATACCAGAAAATAAGGAATATAGCCTGAATGGCATAATATTTGGTATTTCCCTCATAATCATTCGGTTAGTAGTCAAGTCGCAAAACCGTAAGATCGCCCTGTTGAATCACGAAGGCTGGATCTGCATTAAAAAAAACTAGCCCCAGGCAATAGGGTATTGGTTGTACAGAGTATCCTAGTAGAAAAGGTTGTTTTGGGTTTTGTATCATTAAGCAGTATATCTTGTCTGACTGAAGCCGGCATAATGAAACCTGTAACCATTAAACTTGCAGCCTGTCTGGCAATATTTTTGTCGATAGGCATTGAATCGGCTCAGGGTACCTTCGACCTGGATGATTTTTCTGTTGAGGCCTTGCAGGATTCCGGAACATTTAAAACACTCTATGATTCAGCCAGGTTCTATTCCAGGATCGATCCAGTACTCAGCAAAAATCTCCTGCAGAAATTAATTACACTATCCAAAAGCACTGACAGTACCAGACTGAACGATTACTATACCCTGTATGGAAACGCCTGTGTGGCAAATGGCGATTTCAACGAAGCCAGGTATTACTACCTCCGATCGCTTGAAATGGATCAGGAATTACAGGACACTATTGAACAGATCAGGATTTACAACAACCTGAATTACCTCCATATGCTAACCGGGCAGCTCGATCTTTCCCTGCAGTATGCCCATGAAGGCATCAGGCTGATCGAGATCATGAAAGAGCAGAAATCACTTCCCTTCCGGATGACGCAATTCGGCAATAAAACATCAACATGGGTAGAAGCGTACTTCAATACCAACATCGGTCAGATCAACATGAAAGTTGGCAATTACCGGGAAGCCCTTCAGTACTATAAAAGAGCACTGCCCCTGGTTGAACAGAGCGGGGACAAAGTTTACTATGCCAATGCATTAAATGATATAGCGCTGACATACAGGCAAATGGGACAATATGATCAGGCCTTAAAGTATTGTCAAAAAGCCATTGGGGTGAATAAGGAAATTGACAATACTTATGGCATAGGGCTGAACTACCAGATCCTTGGGGATATTTATGCCAGGACGGAGAATCTGGATGAGGCCAAAGAACTCCTGAATGAAGGGATGGAAATGCTGGAGAAAACCGATGATATTACTGCTCAGGCCATGACCCTGCTCAGCCTCGCAGGATTGGAAATTAGGGCAAACCAACCGGAAAAGGCGGGAATAAATCTGGATAAGTGTTTTGCACTGATCAACATGTCGAATGACCTGGGCATACGCAGCACATACTATTATTACCGCTATAAACTCGATTCCCTCATCGGGAATGACCAGGCAGCACTGGCCAGTTACATACAGTTCCATGAACTGGACAAACAGATCATTGATATTCGACTGAACCAAAGGATCGCGGAGATACAGACCTCATTTGAGATGCAGCGCAGGGAACAGGAAAACAAATTGCTGCGATCGGAAAATGAAGTGCAGAAGGGTCGCATTCAGCACGTAAGAAACAATTTTATCCTGGTGTGCGGGCTCTTTAGTCTGGCTTTTGTCATTACACTCCTGGTGGTCAGGCACCACCGTCTGCTGACAAAGAATAAGATTATTGAGCTTAAGCAAAAGAACCTGAATCAGCAAATGAATCCTCATTTTGTATACAATTGCCTGACTTCCATCCAATCCTATATTTTCCAGAATGATCAGGATAAATCGCTTGAATACCTGACGAAGTTTTCCAGGCTCATGCGTAAAATTCTGGAAAGTTCACAAAACCAATACATGTCGATACAGGATGAAATTGATATGCTTACCCTTTACCTGAAACTGGAGTCAATCAGGTTCAGGGGGAAATTCGATTATAACATTACTGTGAATGAACGGATTGATCCCTTCCTGTTTAAGATACCCTCACTGCTGATTCAGCCTTTTGTGGAGAATTCGCTCTGGCACGGCATTCAGAACAAGGAAGGAAAGGGCAGGATACAGGTTTCTTTTGACCTTGTGGAGAAGTCCATCTTCTGTGCCATAGAAGATAACGGAATCGGGAGGGAGCATGCCGAAACAATAAAGCGAAACAGTCTTAGCGACCACATATCGCTGGGTGCATCCATTACGCAATCGAGGATGAAACTTCTCAAATCACTTTACGGCAGTAAACTCGGGATACAATATATCGACCTGAAAGACCGGGAGAACAAACCAGCCGGTACACGGGTTGAATTATATCTCCCCATTTTAAATTAACTCATGAACCATGCTCAGAACCGTCGTGATCGATGATGAACAGGATGCCATTGACTTCCTGTGCGGGGCCATAAAACAATACTGTCCTGATACCGAGGTTGTTGGCTGTGCAACCAATGTGATTGATGGGCTTCGGGAGATTACACTGAAACAACCCGATGTGGTATTTCTTGATATTACAATGCCCTCGGGAAGTGGCTTTGATCTGCTGAATCAGATTCCTGACCGAAATTTTGAGGTGATCTTTGTAACTGCCTATAATGAGCACGCAATCAGGGCATTTCGATACAGTGCGATCGATTATCTTTTAAAACCCGTTGATATTGCCGAACTTGTTATGGCCGTGAACAAGGTCAACAGGTCATTGAACAAAGCCAATCTTAATCTGATGAATGTACTGCTGGACAACCTGCGTTCGGGTTCGCCCAGCAAACTATCCCTGCCTACGACAATGGGCTATGAATATGTTCTCATCAATGATATCATCAGGATAGAGGCCGACCGCAGCTATTGTTACTTTTACCTGACCCAGCACAGGAAATATCTGGTTTCAAGATGCCTGAATGATTATCATCAATTGCTTCAGTGCAACAATTTCTTCAGGATCCACAATTCGCACCTCATCAACATGAAACATGTAAAATCATACATGCGCAGTGATGGAGGGTATGTCGAGATGAGCGACGCTTCTCAGGTTCCTGTTTCGCGCACCAAAAAGGACTTTTTTCTGGATGCGATGAAACAGCACGCAGTATAAATCTGACAAAATAAATTCAGGAATCCACCAAAATAAAGCAAGAAAAAGTTGCTGTATAAAAAAAATGCATTACATTTGACCAATTGGTTAAACCAAATGATTTGATCAAATGGACAAAATTCAGGATATTAATGCCAGAAGCACTGAATTGAAGATTCTTGAAGCGGCCAAGAAGGTCTTTATCCAGCAGGGACTTGAAGGTACCAGCATGCAGCAGATAGCTGATGAGGCTGGGATTAATAAATCACTGCTGCACTATTACTTCCGTTCCAAGGAGAAACTTTTCGGTGAAGTTTTTAGTTATGCCTTTCACTATATCGTTCCGCAACTGAAGGACATCATGACTTCAAACAATACCATATTTGTCAAGATAGAAAAGCTGGTTTCGGAGTACATGGATCTGCTGATGAAGCATGAATTCATACCTGCCTTTGTTTTACATGAGATTAACAGGGATCCTGAGAGGATATTTCAGATCATGCAAAGTTCGGGCATACACCCGTCCTTGTTCCTGGATCAGTTCCAGGATGAAATGAACAAAGGCAATATTCGGACCATCGATCCAAAGCAATTAATCATTAATGTTTTGTCCATGTGCATATTCCCCATTGCAGCCAGGCCTTTGATCCAGCGCTTGTTTTTTGAGAACAAGGGCCAGGCTTACCAGCAATTCCTGGAGGAACGCAAAAAAGCAGTAGCAGATTTTATCATTCAATCAATCAGGAAATAATATGAAAAGAATTATTTTTGCCGTGATTTCCGTTATGGCAATACAGGGCGCCTTCAGCCAAAGAGCAGACACCCTGAGCCTTGAGGCATGCTTTAGGATCGCCGGAGAGCGAAGTCCGCTGAACAGGCAAAAGAACCTCTCTGCCGAGGCCTGGGCCAATAAAAATAAAAACCTGACTTCTAACTGGTATCCTTCATTGGGATTCAATGCCCAGGCAATGTATTATTCCGAAACAGTTCATTTTTCGGACCTGGTGGGAAACCTTCCGACATCGGTTGAACCGCTTCCCCTGGATCAGTATAAGATTTGGGCTGATATTAACCAGCAGCTCTATGACGGTGGTGCTGTCAAGGCCCGGAAAGCGATGGAAAAGGCATCCTATGAGGCTGACCTGCAACAGGTTGAAGCAGATATCCTGGCCCTGAAGCAACAGGTAAACCAGACCTATTTCTCCCTGCTGGCCGTAAAAGTCAACACCTCAGTCCTGCAGGTATCGTTTGAGGAGCTTCAGGAAAAGAAGAAGGTTGTCAAGGCCGGAGTGGACAATGGTTTGGTTTTGTCTGAAAATATGATGGCCCTGGAGGCCGAGGAACTCCGGTTGCAGCAAAAACTGCTGGAATTAAAACTCAACCACGACCAGCTTATTAAGGTACTTTCCATCCTCATGGATTCAACCCTGCCGGGTAACCCGATCATCCATGAGCCTGCTGAACCCCGGGTAGTGGATGAACACATTACCCGACCGGAATATGTGCTTCTTGACAAGCAAAAAGAGCAGCTGCAGGCCAGTCAGAAACTGGTTTCATCAACCGACCTGCCCAGATTTTTCGCATTTTCTCAGGTTGCTTATGGAAGGCCTGGTTATAACTTTCTCAGCCGTGAATTTCACCCCTATTATTCTGTTGGAATGGGCATGAAGTGGAATTTTATGAATTATGGTGACAACCGCAGACAGAAAAAAATACTGGATATCCAGAAAGATATTGTGGACATCAAGCGAGAGACTTTTGATGATCGGCTGAGCATACAGTTGCAGACGGAAAAATCCAATCAGGAGAAGTATGATGAGCTGATGAATCAGGATGAAGCCATATTGAAACTCAGAAAAGCCATAGCAGCAACCAGTCTCAACAAACTCACCAATGGCATCATTACTTCCACTGATTATCTAACCGATTTAAATGCCGAGATCCTGGCCAGGCTTCAGTATGAAAACCATAAATTGCTTAAAATACAAGCCTTCTATAATTATATGCTCCTGCAAGGCAAACTGTAGCTTATACTATTTGGTAAAAAACTATTAATTACTTATATATGAAAAGAATACTTGAATTTCGTTTGCTGACTGCCATCCTGTGCATACTTGTGCCTGTTTTTATCTTCTCCTGCAGCGGAAACAACCAAGAAGCTGATGCCTATGGCAATTTTGAAGCTGATGAAGTGATTGTATCAGCGCAATCCCAGGGCTTGCTGTTGTTTCTCGATGCAGTAGAAGGCAGCCTTCTGAAGAAAGATCAGCTGATCGGAAAAATCGATACCGCTTTGCCCCTGCTCAAAAAGGAGCAACTGATGGCACAGTATAAGGTGATCAACGCCCGGCTGCTTAACCTCGACGCACAGCTTAAAGTGCAGGATGAGCAACGGGTCAACCTGGTCAGGGAGGTTAACAGAACAGAAAGATTGTATAAAGAAAACGCGGCCACGCAGCAGCAATATGATGACCTGATCGGAAAGCTGAACCTGCTGGATATGCAAACGGAAGCCCTCCGGAGTCAGAAAGGCATCATCCTCGGGGAACAGTCCGTGGTTAACGCTCAGCTTGACGAAGCGCTGAACATGCTGGAAAAATGCAGTGTCACAAGTCCCCTCACAGGCACTGTACTTGAAAAATACGCTGAGGCGGGTGAACTGGTTACTCCAGGTAAGGCTTTGATTAAAGTGGCCAACATTGGCGAAATGGAGCTTAAGGTTTTTGTGAGCGGCGATCAGTTGCCGGGAATTGCCATTGGCGATACGGTAAGAATTTTTATTGACGGCAAGGAAGATAACAAGAAGACTTTGAAGGGTTCTGTAAGCTGGATATCCTCCCAGGTTGAATTTACACCGAAAATCATTCAGACCCGGGAAGAAAGGATTAACATGGTATATGCCGTGAAAATCAGGGTCAGCAATGATGGACAATTGAAGATTGGCATGCCTGGTGAGGTTGTATTCAATAAGTAATTAACCGTCAATAGTATGGAATGCATCGAAATCAGATCAATAAACAAATCCTATGGTGCGACCAGGGCCATCCGGGATACCAGCCTGACAATTCCCGAGAATTGCCTTTTCGGCCTGATTGGTCCGGATGGTGCCGGTAAAACCACGCTTTTCAGGATGATCACCACGTTACTTATACCCGACCAGGGCGCTGTTTTTGTTTTCGGATACGATACCGTTAAACATTACCGGCAAATCAGATTGTTCACAGGTTATATGCCCGGCCGGTTCTCCCTTTATCCTGACCTTACGGTAACCGAAAACCTCATTTTTTATGCAACAATATTCGGTACCACGATAAAAGAGCATTATCAGCTCATCCGGCCTGTCTATTCGCTTTTGGAGCCCTATGGCGACCGGCTGGCCATGAACCTTTCCGGGGGGATGAAGCAAAAGCTTGCCCTTTGCTGTGCCCTCATTCATAATCCCAGGTTACTGGTGCTTGACGAGCCGACTACAGGTGTAGATGCCGTATCGAGGAAGGAGTTTTGGGAAACCCTCCAGGTGCTTAAAGAATCCGGCATGACCATCCTGGTTTCCACACCTTATATGGATGAGGCTGCACGATGTGAAAGGATCGCGCTGATGCAGGAGGGAAGCATTATTGTTGAAGACCGGCCCCAGTCAATTCTTGCTGATTTTACCACACCGCTTTTTGAAGTACAGGGTCCTGACAGACTTGGAACTTTACAACGGCTGCGTTCACTCCCGGAAATAAGGCGCGCATACCTTTTCGGGCATTCCATTCATATCGCCACATCTTCGCCGGGTTACGATGCCGGCTGGATCAATTCAAAACTGGCTGAATTTGGCATTACCGGGTTGGAAATCCAGCCGGTTACACCTGATTTTGAAGATTGCTTTATCGAGGGAGTTGAAATGAACCGGAAAGAAAAGGTGGCATGAATCAAAGTAAGGTTATCATTTCTGTAAACAACCTGGTGAAGAAATACGGCGATTTTATCGCCAATGACAGGTTGACCTTTAATGTATATGAAGGCGAAATCTTTGGATTTTTAGGGGCCAACGGTGCCGGTAAAACCACAGCCATAAGGATTCTCTGCGGTCTGTCTTATCCGTCCTCCGGTAAAATCGAGATTTCAGGATTTGATGTATATACCCAGCGGGAACAAATTAAACGGAACATCGGGTATATGAGTCAGAAGTTCTCCTTGTATGAGGATCTGAATATCCGGGAAAATATACGTTTTTACGGGGGCATATACGGTATGTCCACAGCAGCCATAAGAAGAAAGACCGATGAGCTGGTTGAGGAGCTGGGGCTTTCATCCATTGCGCACACCCTGGTTCGGGATATACCCTTGGGATGGCGTCAGAAAGTAGCTTTTTCGGTGGCCATTTTTCATGAACCCAAAATTGTGTTCCTGGATGAACCGACAGGCGGCGTGGATCCGCTGACACGCAGGCAGTTCTGGGAGCACATCTACAGGGCTGCTGCCAGGGGGATAACCGTTTTTGTAACCACCCATTACATGGATGAGGCAGAGTATTGCGAAAGGGTATCCATCATGGCGGATGGCCGGATTGAGGCACTCGACTCACCTGCCAGGCTCAAGCAGGCATTTGGCGCGGCCACCATGGATGAGGTTTTTTTGAAGATTTCGAGAAAATGAAAACTACATGAAAGAATTCATAGGTTTTGTAAAAAAGGAATTCCTCCATATTTTCAGGGATCCCCGCTCCCTGGTGATCCTGTTCGGTATGCCGGTGATCCAGATTCTTATTTTTGGATATGTGATCCGTAATGAAATTCAGGATGTGAAAATTGCCATCCTGGATGAATCCAAAGATCCGGTAACCCGGGAGATTACCAATCATATGCTGGCATCCGGCTTTTTTCAGCTGGAGCAAAACATCAGCTCGACCGAAGATGTGGAGAAAATTTTCAAAAGAGGACGGGTTCGTGAGGTGGTCATCTTTGAGCAAAACTTTGCTGAAAAGCTTGAAAAGGAGGGCCTGGCGCACATGCAAATACTGGCTGATGCTTCAGATCCCAATTCTGCAAAAATGATTGTTTCCTATACTCAGGGCATCGTTTCAGCCTATGTCCAGGAACTTAACAACCAGGTTAAATCTCCGCTGATCCTGGAACCCAGGGTCCGGATGATATACAACGCCGACCTGAAGAGCGCTTATATGTTTGTACCGGGGACCATGGCCATGGTCCTGATGCTGGTATCGGCCATGATGACATCGATCTCCATTGCCCGTGAGAAAGAAACAGGCACTATGGAAGCTATTCTGGTTTCCCCGCTGAGGCCTATACAGATAATTGCCGGCAAGGTGACACCGTACATTCTGCTTTCCTGCATCAATGCCGTCATGATCCTGATCCTGGGATATTTTGTTTTTCAGTTGCCCATTCGGGGTAGTTTAACCCTCCTGGTTTTTGAGACCATCCTTTTCATATCATTGGCGCTTTCCCTGGGTATCATGATATCCACCGTCAGCGGCAACCAGCAGGTGGCCATGTTCATTTCGGCCTTGGCCCTGATGCTTCCGACCCTGCTGTTGTCTGGATTTATTTTTCCGATAGAGAACATGCCGAAAATATTGCAGTGGCTTTGTTACATAATCCCGCCCAAGTATTTTATTACCATCATACGCAGTGTCATGTTAAAGGGCACCGGTATTTTGGAAGTGTGGAAGGAAACGATGGTCATGGTTTCCATGTTGGTGATATTTCTGGGGATCAGTGCAGCCAGGTTTAAAGTCAGATTGCATTAAGCGCGAAGAGAAGCATTTCAGATTACGGCATTAAACTTAACAAAAGTCATGAGAACAATCGGGTTTATCCTGCAAAAGGAATTCAGGCAGATCTTCAGGAACCGGACTATGCTTCCGTTCATTTTTGTAGTTCCCTTTATTCAGTTGCTGATTCTGGTGAACGCGGCCACCCTGGATATGAAGCATATTGAAATGATCCTGGTTGACCGCGACCATTCACAACTATCCAGGCAACTGTCGGAGAAATTCACGCAATCTCCTTTCTTTAAGCTGGTTGAAGCAGGTATTTCATCGGAGCAGGCTGAAGAAGAAATGCTCCGGAACCGCACGGATTTGATCGTGGTTATTCCGGAACATTTTGAGGATAGGTTGTACCGCGAAGGAAAGACATCTGTTCAATTGCAGATCGATGCTATCAACGGCATGACGGCTGGCCTGATCAATGCCTATGCCTCACAGATTATTACGGGTTATAACCAGGAATTGTTAAAAGCAGCCGGCAAGAATGCCCTGGTTAATATTGTAACTAAATATATTGACATCCGATATAGTTTCTGGTACAACAGTGAATTGAATTTCAAGCATTATATGGTGCCGGGCATCCTGGTCATACTCCTCACACTTATAAGCATGTTCCTGGCTTCGCTTAACCTGGTGCGTGAAAAGGAAATGGGAACCATTGAACAGATCAATGTAACCCCTATTCAAAAACATCACTTTATTATAGGTAAACTCATTCCTTTCTGGATCATTGCCCTCTTTGAGCTGGCATTTGGACTTGTATTGGGCAAACTAATGTTCAGGATCCCTATCGAAGGCAACCTGCCATTACTTTTTGCCTTTGCTGCCGTTTACCTGATTGCGATCCTGGGTATGGGACTGTTGATTTCAACACTGTCGCAGACACAACAGCAAGCTATGTTCCTTAACTTCTTCTTTATGATTACTTTCGTTCTGATGAGCGGTATTTTCACGCCCGCTGAAAGCATGCCCGCCTGGGCCCAGAAGGTGAATATCCTCAATCCTCTGGCTTATTTCATGAGGGTGATCCGCATGATCCTGCTCAAGGGTTCAACCTTCACTGATATTTCCCGAGATTTTGCCGGCATGTTCGCTATGGCATTAGTATTGCTTTCACTGGCTACCTGGAGATATCGAAAAATAGCATGACGGGTTAACCAAAAGTTTTTTTCAAATTTCAACTGTCAAAATCATAGATATCTAAATTTTTGTATATTTGGCCCTTCCTGTAAAATACTAAATAACCTTTCTGGTATGAGTAATGAAACTCTTGTTCTCTTTTTTGCCATCGGGATCATACTGGTAGGCGGGGCTATCCTGTTTTCACATTATCTGGCCCCTTCCTCAGTGAACCCTGCCAAATCAGAGCCTTATGAATGCGGAATACCCGTGCAAAGTCCTGCATGGATCCAGTTTAACGTCGGCTATTACCTTTTTGCCATCATATACCTGGTTTTTGATGTGGAAACTGTTTTTATTTTTCCCTGGGGAGTGGTGATGCATGAAGTTGGTATCAGAGCTTTTGTTGAGATACTGATATTTCTCATAATCCTGGGTTTAGGCTTGCTCTATGCCTGGCGTAAAGACGCATTGAGATGGGTATAAAAATCAAATCGATGCATTATGAGGATTTCAAGGATAATGAAACCCTTGAACTCCTGAACAAATCGGGGAGTAACATATTGCTAACTACTTTAGACAACATCATCAACTGGGGCAGGTCGAACTCGATATGGCCCCTTACCTTTGCCACAAGTTGCTGTGGTATTGAAATGATGGCATCCGGAGCTCCCCGTCATGATTTTGCGCGGTTTGGGGTGGAGGTATATCGTGCCTCACCACGGCAAGCCGATGTTATTGTTGTGGCTGGTACTATTGTACATAAAATGGCTCCGGTTTTGAAGCGTTTATATGATCAGATGCCTGATCCTAAATATGTAATTGCTATGGGTGCGTGCGCTATAAGCGGTGGTCCTTTTTACTATAATTCCTATTCGGTGGTGCGGGGAGCTGATCTGATCATACCCGTGGATGTATTTATTCCGGGTTGCCCTCCCAGGCCTGAGGCCTTGTTGTACGGGATCATCCAGCTCCAGCGGAAGATAAAGGGTGAACGCAGCTTTTCCAGCCCGAAAACAACAAATGACCAGCCCGCAGAAAACACCAAATAGCGCAATGGACAGAATTACCGTGAAACAACATCTCGAGAGCTTGATTCCTGAAGCTGTTTTCCCTGAAAACAAGCAATATCTTGAAGTTCTCGTACCTGCAGATAAACTGCATCTTTTTTGTGAACATCTGAAAGACTCCACCGATCTTCTTTTTGATTATCTGATTTGTCTGACCGCCGTGGACTGGCCGGATCATTTCATGATGGTTTACCACCTCACCTCCTCCCGGTTCCGGCATACCGTTGTGGTAAAGTCCCGTATTGATGACAAGGAAAAACCGGTGATTGATACCCTGTCGGATATTTGGAAAACTGCAGAATTTCATGAACGTGAAGTATTTGATCTGTTTGGTATTTCGTTCCGCAATCATCCCGACCTGAGAAGACTCTTCCTGGAGGATGACTACGGTTATCCGCTGCGGAAAGATTTTACCGATGAAACCAGAATGATTGTTAAATAAGATATGCAGGAAGAAACCGTAAAAAATATTATTCTGGGCGAAGATGATAATTATATTATCAATGTTGGTCCTCAACACCCGTCAACTCATGGTGTTTTAAGATTTGAAGTTTCCCTGCGGGGAGAAACCATCAGGAGGGTAGTACCACATTGTGGGTATATCCACCGCGGGATTGAGAAGATGTGTGAACGGGATACCTATCCGCAGATCATTCACCTGACTGACCGGATGGACTACCTCAGTGCCCATATGAACAATGAGGCTGTTTGCCTTTGTGTGGAGAATGCACTTGAAGTGGAAGTGCCTGAGCGGGTTATCTATATTCGTACCATCCTGGATGAACTGAGCCGGATTGCCTCTCACCAGCTATGGTGGTGTGCCATGGGTATGGATATGGGTGCACTGACCACCTTTTTCTATGGTCTGCGCGACCGGGAAAAAATCCTGGACATTTTTGAAGAATCTTTCGGAACCAGGCTTATCCAAAGCGTTAATACGCCGGGTGGTCTGATGCAGGATATTCACCCCGGCTTTCAGAAACGCATTAAATCCTTCATTGCCTATTTCCGGAAAAAGCTTCCTGAATACGATCGGTTGCTCACCGGTAATGTTATTTTCAGGGAAAGAACTGAGGGGATTGCCCCACTGAGCCTTGAAGAGGCCATTCAGTATGGTGTAACCGGACCAAGCGGACGTGCTTCTGGCTTTTCATGCGACGTGCGAAAGATTGAGCCCTATGGCGCCTATCACAAGGTTAAATTCAGAGAGATCCTGCTAACCGAAGGCGATACGTTGGCCCGTTACAAAGTAAGGATCGGGGAGATGTATGAATCCATGAATATCCTCGAACAATTGGTCGACAATATTCCGGAAGGTGATTATACGGCCAAGATGAAAGCCGTCCTCAGGCTTCCGGCAGGTGAATTCTACCAGCGTGTTGAAACAGCCCGGGGAGAGCTGGGCGTTTATTTGGTGAGCGACGGGAATAAAACCCCTTACCGGATAAAATTCAGGACACCGAATTTTTCCAATCTTTTTGTTATCAGTAAGTTGGCGGTTGGCTATAAGATTGCCGACCTGATCGCCATCAGCGGTTCACTTGACCTGGTTATACCGGATATTGACAGATAGCTCATGAAAGTACGGCATGAATTTGCATCATAAAATGATATCTATAAAATATGGTATTTGATATTTACGATTTTTCCAGTTTCACGAAGTCGATCGACAATGGCCTGAACGCCGTTATGTCGCCCGGATGGGCACAATTCACTGAGCTTGTGATTATCGGACTGGTTTTCCTGATCTTCTATGCCATCCTGGGATTGTTTTTGGTATATGCTGAGAGAAGGGTATGCGCTTTTATCCAGAACAGGCTGGGACCGAACCGTGTGGGACCGCAGGGTATATTCCAGACCATTGCCGACCTGATCAAGTTGCTGATGAAGGAACTGATTCCCATTAAGAATGCCGACAAATTACTTTTCAACATCGCGCCTTTCATTGTGATCATTGCTTCTTTTATGGCCATTGCTGCCATTCCCTTCGCCAAGGGTTTGCATGCCATCGACTTCAACATCGGTATTTTTTATATCATTGCCGTATCCTCACTGGGTGTGGTCGGGATCCTGCTGGCCGGATGGTCGAGCAACAGCAAGTATTCCCTCATCGGTGCCATGCGGAGCGGTGCTCAGATAATCAGTTACGAGCTTTCTGTCGGACTATCGCTACTAACCATTGTTGTTTTTGCAGGGACCATGCAACTTTCGGGAATCATCCATAGTCAGGCAGATGGCTGGTGGATCTTCAAGGGTCATATCCCGGCTGTGGTTGCTTTTGTCGTATTCCTGATTGCAAGTACCGCTGAAACCAACCGGGGACCCTTTGACCTCGCGGAAGCAGAATCGGAATTGACCGCCGGCTATCACACCGAATATTCCGGGATAAAATTTGCCTTTTTCTTCCTGGCTGAATTTATGAATATGTTCATCGTAGCTTCAGTCGCTTCCACGGTTTTCCTGGGAGGCTGGATGCCCCTTCATTTCGGGTTGGATAACGGATTCAACCACATCATGGATTATATCCCCCCCGTAGTCTGGTTTTTCGGGAAGACCTTCCTGGTCATATACATCATGATGTGGTTCAAATGGACCTTTCCCAGGTTGCGTATCGACCAGCTGCTGACACTCGAGTGGAAATACCTGCTGCCGATCAACCTGTTCAATATAGTGATTGTTGCATTATTAACCCTTCTGGGATGGCACTTCTAAAATCATGAAAGCTTTGATTGACTATTTAAAAGATATATTCTTCGGGATAAGGACGCTATGGACGGGCATGCGTATTACCGGAAGGTACTTTGTAAGTCCCGGTGAGATTGTTACCCAGAAATACCCGGAGAACCGGGATCAGCTGGTGATGTTTGAGCGGTACAAGGGAGAAGTGATCATGCCGCATGATGAGAACAACCAGCATCGCTGCACCGGATGCGGTATTTGTCAGATGAATTGCCCGAACGGTTCCATTGAGATTGTCACACGCAAGGAAATGTCACCGGAAGGCAAGGAGGTCCGGTTAATCGATAAGCATATCTATCATCTCGATATGTGTACTTTTTGCGCCTTGTGTGTGAAAACATGTCCGTCAGATGCACTTGCCTTCGGCCATGATTTTGAGAATGCCGTGTTCGACAAATCGAAACTGACCAAAATTTTAAATAAACCGGGGTCGTCCCTTAAAAAAGAGATGAAGTGATGGGAGCTAACGTATTCATGTTTTATCTTTTTTCAGCCACTATTTTGTTTTTTTCGGTATTGGCCGTAACCAGCCGGAAAATATTGCGCGCTGCCGTTTTTCTTTTGTTTGCCCTGGTTGCCACATCAGGCTATTACTTTTTACTCCAATATCAGTTTCTTGCAGGGGTGCAGCTGGCCTTATATGCCGGAGGCATCGTGGTGCTGATCATCTTCTCAATCCTGCTGACACACCACATCAGCCATAAGTTTGAAAGACCTCCTCTGCTGAATGTGTTTTATGGACTGCTGCTGGCCGTTACCGGTACTGTCATTACCATCCTGTCAATCCTTAACTATCCTTTCAAGGCTTCGACAGCCGCACCACTTGAAGTGGATATGCGGGTGATCGGTCTGCAGTTGATGAGCACTGGTGTCAATGGTTTTGCACTTCCTTTTGAAGTCATTTCCGTGCTGTTGCTTGCTGCCATGATTGGTGCCATAGTGATTGCCAAGAAAGCAAAATAGTAGAAGGAAAATGGAAGAGGGAAGATCAAAGATGGAAGACAAAAAAATGAAAAAGAATTTATGGAAAAACAAAAGAGCATGCATCCAATTTCAAAGTTCAGTTCAAGTTATTATTTTGAATCTTGCATCTTGGATCTTGAATCTTGATTCTTATATCTTAAATCAAAACATATGATCTCCGGAATTCCGATAACACATTTTCTGATCGTTAGTACCCTGATGTTCTTTATTGGTATTTATGGGTTCCTTACCAGGCGGAACCTGATTACCATGCTCATGTCCATTGAGCTGATATTGAATTCAGTAAATATTAATTTTGTGATCTTCAACAAGTACCTTTACCCGGATCAGCTTCACGGGCACTTCTTTGCCCTTTTTATTGTAGCCATTGCGGCAGCAGAGGCATCCGTTGCCATAGCACTGATCATTAATATATACCGCAGGTTTACTTCGATTGAAGTAAAAGATGTGGATGAAATGAGGTATTAAAAGTATAAGCGGTTAACAGCATCTATTCAGAATTAAAAGAGGCCTTATGAATTATTTTTACACCATTTGGATTCCGTTGATACCCCTGCTCGTTTTCCTGTTTACCGGCTTGTTCGGTGGCCGCCTGAGGCCATTGATCTCCGGATTGATCGGTACAACAGGCCTGTTTATTTCCTTTTTGCTGTCCATCCTGACGGCCTGGAAATTTTTCTTTGTCAGCGGCGTTTCCGGTGATGCCTACCCGGTGCTTATTGCTGCTAAAACCACCTGGCTGCAGCTTACAGAACACCTGAAGATCGACCTGGGCGTGATGCTCGATCCGATCTCGGTGATGATGCTGGTGGTGATTACAACGGTATCCCTTATGGTTCATATATACAGCCTTGGTTACATGAAAGGTGAACGCGGTTTCGAAAGGTTTTTTTCCTTCCTGTCACTTTTCACTTTTTCCATGCTGGGCCTTGTTATTGCCACCAATATTTTCCAGATGTATATTTTCTGGGAACTGGTAGGCGTTTCTTCCTACCTGCTCATCGGATTCTATTATGAACGGCCCTCAGCTGTGGCTGCCTCTAAAAAGGCCTTCATCGTCACCCGTTTTGCCGACCTTGGTTTCCTGATCGGAATTCTGCTCCTTTCTTTCTATACCAAAACATTTGACTTTGCAGAACTGACCAATCCGCATAGTCCTGTTTTTGCCGGTATCACCTCTGTGAGTTTCATGGGAATGTCGGTGATCACCTGGGCCATGCTTCTGATATTTATGGGCGGGGCCGGGAAATCGGCCATGTTCCCGCTGCACATCTGGCTGCCCGATGCCATGGAAGGTCCGACGCCGGTTTCCGCACTGATCCATGCAGCCACTATGGTTGTTGCTGGAGTTTACCTGGTTGCGCGCATGTTTCCGGTGTACATCGTACATTCCCCTGATGCGCTTTCAGTGATTGCCTGGGTTGGGGCTTTTACTTCCCTGTTTGCAGCAGTAATAGCCTGTACCCAATTTGATATCAAACGCGTACTGGCCTATTCCACACTTTCGCAGATCGGTTACATGATGCTGGCCCTGGGTGTTTCAGGCTCTGGCGGAGAGCACGGTCTGGGATATATGGCATCCATGTTTCACCTCTTTACCCATGCCATGTTCAAGGCTCTTTTGTTCCTTGGGGCAGGTTCCATCATTCACGCCGTCCACAGCAACTATCTCAATGACATGGGTGGCCTCCGGAAGTATATGCCGTTAACACATCTTACATTCCTGATCGCCTGCCTGGCCATTGCAGGTATTCCGCCCTTTGCCGGGTTTTTCAGCAAGGATGAAATTTTGGTAGCCGCCTGGAATCATAACAGGATGTTGTTCTCGATCGAATACGTGGTGGCTGGTCTGACCGCTTTTTACATGTTCCGTTTGTATTTTGGCATTTTCTGGAACAAAACACCCCATTATCATCATACGCCTCATGAATCACCGGTTACCATGACCTTCCCGCTTGTATTCCTGGCGCTGGGTTCAATATTTACCGGGTTTATTCCTTTCGGCCGTTTTGTTTCTGCGGATCTGAAGCCTTTCGAAACGGAAATGCACCTGAACATCGCCATTCCTTCGGTCCTCATTGCACTGGCCGGAATATCAATTGCATTCGTACTTTACAGGAAAGAAAGTCCCGTTGCGGCCAAAATCATATCCCTTATGGGTTCCTCCTACAAAGTCATTTACAATAAATTTTATATCGACGAAATTTACCTTTTTGTTACCAAACGGATTTTGTTCAATTTCGTTTCACGGCCTGTGGCGTGGTTCGACCGACATATCGTTGACGGAACCATGAACCGGATTGCCTGGGTGATTGCTGTATCTTCCGAAAAAATCAAGGGCATACAGTCGGGGCAATTGCAGCATTACGCCCTTGCCTTTGTTTCGGGTGCGGTCATTCTTGCATTGATTGTTTTGTATAATCTGTCATAACGCTTTTCAGACATGAGCATTTTGTTGTATTTCATATTGATTCCCGTACTGACCATTACCGGGATCCTGTTTACCAGGGATGGAAAATCAGCGCGTAAGGTTGCGGCTGCAGGGATGTTTTTGCAGCTGGTGATGTCGGTAGTGCTGCTGATCCTGTACTATGCCCAGCGCAATGCGGGTAACACTGCTGAAATGATCTTTGTAACTGATTATACATGGTTTCCTTCGCTGAATATCCGATTTACTACCGGGATTGACGGCATTGCCGTATCCATGATCATGCTGACTTCCATCGTGGTATTTGCCGGGATCTTTGCCTCCTGGGAAATGGAAGACCTGGCCCGGGAATTCTTTATATCCCTGATTACATTGGCCACCGGGGTATTCGGCTTTTTCATTTCAATGGATTTGTTTACCATGTTCCTTTTCTATGAACTTGCGGTAATACCCATGTACCTGTTGATCGGCATCTGGGGCAGCGGTCCCAAGGAATATTCCGCCATGAAGCTCACCCTGATGCTGATGGGAGGTTCAGCGCTTTTGCTGGTCGGACTGCTGGGGATCTATTTCAATTCCACACTCGAAAATGGCCAGCATACCTTCAACCTGCTGCAAATTGCCCAGCTGCAGCTCCCGAGGGAAGTTCAACTTTACTTCTTTCCATTTACCTTTGTCGGTTTTGGTGTTCTGGGAGCTTTATTTCCCCTGCATACATGGTCACCCGATGGTCATGCTTCAGCGCCTACCGCCGTTTCGATGCTTCATGCCGGAGTACTTATGAAGCTCGGAGGATACGGTTGCTTCAGGGTAGCCATGTATCTCATGCCCACAGCAGCCAATGAAATGGCCTGGATCTTCATCATCCTTACTACGATAAGTGTCATTTACGGAGCGTTTGGCGCGATCTGGCAGAAGGATTTAAAGTATATCAACGCTTATTCCTCAGTCAGTCACTGCGGACTGGTAATTTTCGCGCTGCTGATGATGAACACGACCTCCATGAACGGAGCCATAATCCAGATGATTTCACACGGCCTGATGACAGCCCTTTTCTTTGCCCTGATCGGCATGATCTATGGCAGAACCCATACAAGGATGATTGATGAAATGGGTGGCCTTATGAAAATTATACCGTTCCTGTCTGTTGCCTATGTGATCGCCGGACTGGCATCTCTCGGACTTCCCGGCTTATCCGGTTTCGTTGCCGAAATGACTGTTTTTACAGGTGCATTTCAGCACCCGGATACTTTTCACCGTATTGCCACCATTATCGTTACTACCTCCATTGTGGTAACCGCAGTGTATATTCTCCGTGTTATAGGTATTCTGCTCCTGGGTCCGGTAAAAAACGACCATTATCTTCACCTGGGTGATGCCAAATGGTATGAGAAACTGAGCGCAGGTACCCTGATCGTGGCTATTGCAGGAATCGGCATAGCACCTTTATGGTTGTCGAACCTGATCACCAGCAGCCTGGTCCCTTACGTGAGCAAGCTGGCCAACACATTCACGGGATTAACTTTATGAGGAGGGAAATGAGATGAATTTCAACGATTTACTACTAATGCGACAGGAATTGCTGCTGGTTCTGACAACCCTGTTGGTTGTTGTTATCGATCTTGCAGCAGCAGAAAAGAAGAAAAATACCGTTATCGGCGTTACACTCCTACTGTTCAGTATTGTTACCCTGGCTGGTTTTCTCCCTTTACGCGAGGGCAGCCTGTTTGGAGGCATGTACAATACTTCAGCCCTGCATGTTGCCATGAAGAATATTTTGAATATTGCACTGCTCATTGTCATGTTGCAGTCGGTGAATTGGCTGAAGCAAGAATCAAACAGAAGCCGGGCATCGGAATATTTCATCCTGCTTTTCTCTACGTTGATCGGGATGGACTATATGATTTCTTCGGGTGATTTCCTGATGTTCTATATCGGACTCGAGCTGGCTACCATACCGGCAACCACGTTGGCGGCCTTTGATAAATCTCGCAATTCCAGCGCTGAGGCCGGAATTAAATTTATCTTCTCATCAGCCCTTTCCTCAGGAGTTCTGTTACTGGGTTTATCCTTTATTTACGGGACAACCGGAAGCATATACTTCAGCAGTGTTTTACCTTCCTTTGGTTCCAGCAGCCTCCAATTGCTCGGCTTCATCTTTTTCGTGGCAGGCATGGGATTCAAAATCTCCCTGGTGCCTTTCCATTTCTGGACTGCTGATGTGTATGAGGGTTCCCCAGTGAATATTACAGCATACCTTTCTGTTGTATCCAAGGGAGCTGCAGTCTTCATATTTTCCATAATGCTGTACAAAGTATTTGGCAACCTCCAGGAAACGTGGGAAATGCTCCTGTATATTCTGGCCGTGATCACCATGACCGTTGCCAATCTCTTTGCGATCAGGCAAACCAACCTGAAACGATTTATGGCTTTTTCCTCCATCGCCCAGGCCGGGTTTATTCTGCTCGGTATTATGGGGGCCGACCAGTCGGGCATGACTTCCGTGGTGTACTTTATGCTCGTCTATGTGTTTACCAACCTGGCTGCTTTTGGAGTGATCTCCGCTATAGCCAACGAAACCGGAAATGAAACCATCGGGTCATACAACGGACTTTACAGGACCAATCCGCTCCTCAGTCTTACCATGATGCTTGCCTTGTTTTCACTGGCTGGCATACCGCCTGTCGCTGGTTTCTTCGGAAAGTTTTTCCTGTTCACGGCAGCCGCCAGCAAGGGCTATTATGTCCTGGTGCTGATTGCTGTTCTCAATGCCACCATTTCGCTGTACTATTACCTGAGGGTCATTAAGGCCATGTTCATCGACAAGAATAATCTTCCTATTCCTTACTTTAAAAGTGACATCATTACCAGAATCAGTCTCCTGGTTTGTATACTGGGAGTATTTCTTATCGGATTTTTTGGATTTGTATACGAATTCATATTCAAAGTATCACTGGTAATGTAGCAGTTTTGATACGTTAAGTTTTTTTACATATTTGGTACATTGGCATTTATTTTGTATCTTTTTTATATATTTACGGCAATCAAGCTGATTGATGCCGGATCAGACAGTTAAACGAATGAAATGGAAAGCATGATCAATAAGGACTTCTTCCCCAGCATCATGACACTGGTGGGTTTTTCTGTAGCTGCCCTGTTCATAGCTTTCGGGCTTTATGTAATGCTTGCCCCGCATATGGCAAACATACCGAAGGAATTTCGGAATATATTCGGTGTGATTACTATAGGGTATGGCGTGTTCAGATCGGTCATAATATATCAGAAACATAAACAAGGAAAGGGATCAGAGGATGAAATGTAATCACTTGATCGTTAATGGTTTGTTATTGTTGTCCGTGATTTGGACAGTATCCTGTAAATCATATAATGAAAACCAACTCTCCAAGGAAACCTCTACGCGGGGGGATATCAAAATTGCAGTGGATGAATCCTACAAGCTGCTTGCAGACTCGCAGATAGCCACTTTTACTTCACTTTACAAGTATGCTCATGTAACCAGCATCAATGCTTCGGAAGACAGTGTATTGAGCTTATTCCTCGCAGATTCGGTACGGCTGATGATAACCAGCCGAAAACTTTCTGCCAATGAGGAATCCTACCTGAAGGATAAACTTGTTAACCCGCGGACTACTCATATTGCCTGGGATGGTATTGCTTTTCTGGTGAACAAGGCAAATCCTGATAGCTTTATCCGCTATACAGACCTCAAGGAGATACTGAGCAATAGCACGAATAGCTGGAAGAAAATCAATCCTTCTTCAAAACTGGGCAGCATCAAAGTGGTGTTCGACAACCAGGGATCCGGGAATGTTCGTTATCTCATGCAGAAATTTAACATCGCCACTTTGCCGGATTACTGCTATGCAGCCAATTCCAATCCAGCCGTGATTGATTATGTAGAAAAGAATCCTGAGGCACTGGGCATTATCAGCGTTAACTGGATCAGCGATCCGGATGATTCCATCACCCACGCTTTTCTGAAACGGGTAAGAGTATTGGGGATAACATCCGAATTTTATTCAGAAGGAGATGAATATTATACACCACATCCTGCCTATATTGCCGATAAGTCATATCCTTTCATACGGGAGATCTATGCCATCAGCCGGGAAACCTTTACCGGTCTGGGCAGCGGGTTTATCCAGTTCGTGGCAGGCGACCAGGGGCAGCGTATCGTGCTGAAGTCGGGCATGGTTCCGGCCACGATGCCAGTCAGGTTGGTTCATATAAAAAGTCAATAGATTGTTTACCATTTAATATGTGCTTAAAATGAAACCTATACTATTTTTATTTTGTTGCCTTCTTTCCATCAGCACCTGGGGACAGCAGGATCTGAACTATGCGCTGAAACTTCAGAACAGTGAACAGTACGAAGAAGCAGGGAAGGTATTTGAGGATCTGATCAAGAAGGATCCTGCAAACGGAGATTTATATTATTACTATGGCGAGACGGTTCTCAAGTATTATCTGGCTGATACCTTTTCCAATTCAGCTGAACAGTTCGGCAAGATGGCTGAAGGATTATTCCAGCAAGGCATCAAGCAGGCTCCTGCTAATGTTCTCAACCAGATCGGGATGGGGGCTGCTATTTTGATGCAGACCAGTGATACCAACAAAGCCAATCCCTATTTTGCTCAGGCTGAATCGGTAGTACCCATTACCATAAAGAAAAAGGAGTATACACCGCAGAAGGCAGTAATCCTAACCAAACTTGCTGCAGCACAATTGTTTGGTAAAGTAAACCGATTTAAAGTAGCATTGAACTACCTGAACCGGGCCAAGGTCATCAATCCTAACGATCCGAACATCTATCTCGTCTTCGGGGAGGTTTATATTCGAATGAATGATGCCACCAATGCCCTGTACAATTATAACCAGGCCCTCAATAAGGATCCCAAGTCACCTTTGCCCAAGATCAAGATCGGGAACATTTACATGCGGGTTCCCAACATCAATGCGGCCCGCCCGTATTTTGAGGATGCGCTGCAGATCGACTCGACTTTTGCTCCAGTATACAGGAGTCTTGGTGAGTTGTGGACCATGGCCGGCCGTCACGACCTGGCAAAACAGTATTATGCCAAGTTTGTGATCATGTCGGGTAACACCACACCTGCCAAAATCAGGTACGGCAACTCCCTTTTCCGTGCCAAGGACTATGCGGGTGCACTTGATGTTATTGAAGAGGTACTTAAAGTCGACAACTCGAGAAATTACCTGAACAGACTGGCTGCTTACAGCTGCTGGGAGAAAAAGCCTCAGGAACTTGAAAAGGGTAAGACCTACATGGAAACCTTCATGAAAAATTCTGACCCGGAAAACCTGATCACCAGGGACTATTGGTATTATGGACATATCCTGTACAAGCTGGCCAAGAATGACTCTGTAATGCTGGATAAAGCATTCGAGACGCTCAAGAAAGCCTATTCCATGGATGAAACCGATAAAGCCCTGCTTTCTGAGATTGCCTCAAACTACTACTATTCAAGGCGTTACAAGGAAGCTGTTGAAACCTATAAGCTAAAAGCCCAGAAAGGCTGGGCTGGTAAAGGCGATCCCATGATTGTCGGAAAATGTTACTATCAACTGAAAGACACCAAAATGGCTGATGAAACTTTCAGCAAGATCGTTGCTGAGGAACCCGATAACATTCAGGCGCATCTTTACCTGGCACGCACCTATTCCAATATGGAAGATCCCAACGACCGGCAGGGTTTGGCGGCCCCCAAATTTGAGAACATGATCAAGCAGATTGGGGACAGGACGGTGGAATACAAGGCGGAACTGTCTGAAGCCTACAAATACATGGGCATTTACACCTACCAGTCGGGTAAGTTCGAAACATCCAAATCCTGGTATGACAGGTTGTTTGCTGCCGATCCGGACAATAAGGATCAACAGATCCTGTCCTTAAAGGCAAAGGCCATGATTAACTATAAAGAGAAGGATTATGTGGCTGCCCGCGAAAACTATAATAAAGTGATGGTCATTGATCCCAACGACAAAGAATCCAAGCAGGCGATAAGTGACCTGACCAAGGTAATCAACGCAGAAAGAAACCTGAAATAATCGTGAATTGCTACTGTGTATATCTGAATTTTTTTTATGGGGTATATTTGCAATTTTGCCAATAGGTGGTTGTTATTATTAACAATTTTGCTTTCTTTGTAGACTATTTAATAATAAATAATTATTACTACACTTAAAATAACTATTGAACATGAAAGGACAAACTTTAGCTGAGGCACTGAAATCAACGTTTGTTTTGCTGGTTATGGTGCTGTGTTTGGTGGCCGGTTATCTTATTTTTGATAAGGTGATGGGTAATCCAATTAACTTTGAAGGTGGAAATCGTGAGGGACATGCCATCCAGGGCAACTATCTAGGAATCATTTACAGAGGCGGACTGATTGTTCCTTTGCTTATGGCGGTGAACCTGATCCTGATCACCTTTATTATTGAACGCTACATCATGCTTTGGAGAGCAAAAGGACGTGGCAATCTCAATGCATTTGTACGCAGTATCCGCGACCTGCTGAACAATGACAAAATTGAAGAAGCTTCCAAACTGTGTGACAAGCAACGGGGTTCACTGGCCAATGTATTAAAAGCTGGTTTGCATCGCTACAGGGATCTTCAGAACGACAAATCCCTGATGAATGACCAGAAAGTCCTTGCGCTTCAGAAAGAACTCGAAGAAGCTACAGCACTGGAATTGCCTGTTCTGTCGCAGAATCTGGTTATCATGTCAACCATTGCTTCGATCTCCGTACTTATCGGTCTTATCGGTACAGTACTGGGTATGATCCGGGCATTCGGTGCTTTGGCAACCGCAGGTGCACCCGATGCTCTGGCTCTTGCAACAGGTATTTCCGAAGCGCTTATCAACACAGCATTTGGTATCACCGGTTCAACACTGGCACTGATATTCTACAACTACTATCAGACCCGTGTAGATAGCATGACTTTTAAAATAGACGAAGCCGGCTTTAGTCTTGCTCAGACTTTTGCTTCTTCTTTGAAAAAGTAAGCATCTGCTGCATGTTAAATGATTGGGACGAATAAGATTGTAGAAAAACTAAAACTGGAACGATGGGAAAAATTAAAATGTCGAAAAAACCACCTCGCATCGATATGACGCCGATGGTGGACTTGTTTTTCCTTCTGCTCATCTTTTTTATTTTGACGGCTACATTTCGTCCACAGGAAGCTGTTACAGTTGATACCCCGGATTCCAATTCGAATACAACCACTCCGGAACAACATGTCATCACACTTATTGTTTCTAAAGACAATAAGGTCTTCTTTAATGTTGATAACGGTACTGACTCAGCGGAGCATCTTCGCGCCAAGGTTCTACAGGCCATGGGAAGTCAGTACAACATTAGGTTCACACCTGCGGAAATTAAAAAATTCGAGGTGCTGAACTCATTTTCCCTGCCTATTGACAAGATGAAGGATTGGTTAAATGCAGAAGATACGAAAGCGCGTGATGCCATGCATTCGGGAATGCCCTTGGATTCAACGGATAACCAGCTTTTAATGTGGATAAGATTCTCACGTCAATATTATCCCGAATTCGAGGTTGCCCTGAAGGGTGATCGTGATGCGGACTACAAAGAGGTGAAGAAAGTGATTGATATCTTGCAGGATAATAATGTCAACAAGTTCAATCTTACGACTAACCTTGAGAAGGATAACGTTACTTTGGATAATCTTTAAAGACATTAGAAATGGCTGAAATTATTGCAAACGAAGGCGGAGGCAAACAAAAAGGCAAACGCAGATCGAAACGGCACAGTACACACATCGACATGACACCGATGGTGGACCTCGCCTGTCTGCTGCTTACCTTCTTTATGCTGACCACCGCATTTAATAAACCCAAGGTGATGGAGATTGTGCTTCCTGAAAGATCGGAAGACATCAAAGACGCACCTCAGGTTGATGATTCAAAGGTACTGAACGTTATACTGGTCAAGGGTGACAAGATTCTCTGGTATAATGGTCTCGCTGATCCTACAAAGGAATCCCTGCCTACTTTAACGGAAACTGATTTCAGTGATGAAGGAATCCGTAAGATATTGCTGCAGCGCAACAAGGATTTGTTCAAGAAGATTGATGACCTGAATACGGACATTATCGATGGAACACTTGAATTGCCAAGGGATTCAGTTGACGCCCGGATCAAAAGATTCAAGCGGGATGATAAATTGGGCCCTGTTGTGCTGATAAAAGCAAGTGACGATGTGAAATACAAAAATGTCGTTGACATTATTGATGAGATGTCGATTACCAATATTGCCAGCTACGCACTTGTTGATATCAATATTATCGAGAAAAAGATGGTTGCCAATTTCTTTGCGGCAACATCATCTGGTACCGCTAGTAACAAATAATTTAATTCATCCGAATTATGGCTAAAAATGAAAAAGCATACCAGGCGGTAACCATCACGGACATAGTTTTTGAAAACAGGAACAGGGAATATGGTTCATACGCACTTCAGAAGAAATTCCGCAAGGGCCTGCTGATAGGCTTCCTGATTTCCCTGTTTGGTATATCCTCCAGTGTAGCTGTACCCTTGATCAAGGCATTCATGAACAAAGAAAAAAACGTGGTGCTGGTGAAGGAAACTGTGGCTGAGTTGCAGAATATAAAGACGGATGAAGATATTCCTCCGCCTCCTCCGCCTCCTCCGCCCCCGGCAGCCATCGAACAGCAGGCCAGGTATACCGCGCCTGTTGTTGTGGATACGGTTACCGAGGAAGTTACTCTGGCCATCGTTGATGATGTGAGGGAGAGCGTCTCCAATGAACCGGTGCCCGAAACCATCGAGATTGTTGAAGAAGCTGAACCAGTTATTGAAGAGGAAGAACCTGCCTTTGTTTTCGTTGAAGAGCAGGCTACTTTCCAGGGAGGTGACATCAATTCCTTCAGGGATTGGGTGCAGAAGAACCTGGTTTATCCTCCGGTAGCTGTTGAAAACGGAATCTTTGGCAGGGTAACGGTACAGTTCGCTGTGAATTCAAAAGGTGATGTTACTGATGTGAAAATCTTGCGCGGTGTTGACCCGTCACTCGACAAGGAAACCATTCGTGTGATCATGTCTTCACCCAAATGGGGTGCTGCCAGACAGGGCGGACGTGCTGTAAAACAGCAGTTTGTTATCCCTGTGATTTTTATGTTGCAGTAGGAGCATCCGATATTACTCTTATAGGAAAACCCCGCCATCGGCGGGGTTTTTTATTAAAAAGCTATAATCCATCTGAAGAATAAATAATTTTGTTGTGTTCAATAAACATTAAAGTCCATCCCATGTTATTATTCATGACTGAACCCATCAATCAGCTGATGGAAGATGCGATCAACAATGAACATGGCGAAAAAAGATCAAACATACAAGTCGGTTACCGTAACAGATATCGTATTTGAGAACAGAAACCGGGAATATGGTTCCTATTACCTGCAGAAGAAATTCCAGCGATATCTTTTCATTGGATTCCTGATTTCCCTGTTGGTTGTTTCTTCAGGAGTTTCTATTCCTTTGATCAATGCGTATAGGAACAAAGACAGAACGGTGTTACTGGTTAAGGAAACTGTAGCAGAGTTGCGGAACGTGAATACGGAAGACGATGCTCCTCCTCCGCCTCCTCCACCGCCACCATCAGCAGCCGTGGAACAACAGCTCAAATATACCGCACCTGTGGTAGTGGATACTGTTACTGAAGAGGTTTCGCTGGCTATTGTGGACGACGCCATGGAAGCCGTTTCAAATGAGCCGGTTCCTGAAACAATCGAGGTTGTTGAAGAAGCAGAACCTATGATCCCCGACGATGAACCGGCATTATCATTTGTAGAGGAGCAGGCTACATTCCAGGGTGGCGATATCAGTTCATTCCAGAGTTGGGTGCAGAGAAACCTGGTTTATCCTCCGATAGCTGTTGAGAATGGGATCTTTGGTAAGGTAATTGTGCAATTTGTCGTAAATTCCAGGGGAGATGTCACCAACGTGAAAATCCTTCGCGGGGTGGATCCTTCTCTTGACAGGGAAACCGTCCGCATTATCATGTCCTCGCCCAAATGGGGCCCGGCAAAACAAAGCGGACATCCAGTGAAACAGCAATTCATAATCCCTGTGATTTTCATGTTTGAATAAGGCAATCACTTATTGTGTTTAAAAAAAAGAGACTGTTGGTTCCAGCCAGGCCTTTTTAATCTTTCAGCATATCCATAAACTCATCCTCGGTGATAACCGGCACCCCCAGCTTTTCCGCCTTCTCCCGCTTGACAGGTCCCATGCCCTCTCCAGCCACCACATAACTGGTGTTTGAGCTTACACTGCTGAGGATTCTGCCACCGTTTTCTTCAATCCTGCGTTGGATCTCCTCCCGTGAAAAACCCCTGAAAACACCTGATACAACAAAGCTCTGCCCGTCAAGCCTGCCAGAGACTTTTTTATCTGTTCCCGACGCATTCAGCTGTAACCCCGACGCTCTCAATTTTTCAATGATTTCCCTGTTCCGGGAAACTGCAAAGAAATCCACTATGCTCCGGGCGATCACATCGCCGATCTCTCCAACCTTCAGGAGATCATCAACAGAGGCTGCCATCATGTCATCCACGGATCTGAAACTGGCAGCCAGTTTCTTTGCAACCGTCTCTCCCACGTAACGTATGCCCAGGGCAAATAAAACCCGTTCAAAGGGCACTTTCTTTGAATCCTGGATGCTTTTCAGCAGGTTGTCGGCAGATCTGTCGGCAAACCGTTCCATCTTCACCAGGGCCTCCTTATTCAGGGTATAGAAATCAGCAATATTTTTCACCAGACCATGGTTGAAAAATTGCTCCACCGTAGCTTCGGCACAACCAATATCCATGGTTTTACGACTTACAAAATGGACCAGTTTGGCTTTGATCTGAGGCGGACAGCCTGTTTCATTCGGACAAAAATGTTTGGCTTCGCCTTCCATTCTGATCAGAGATGTACCACACTCGGGGCAGGAGCTAATAAATTCAACCGGATGTGAATCGGATGAACGACTATCGAGAACAACACCGGTAATTTTGGGAATGATCTCTCCGCCTTTTTCAATGATCACCTGGTCTCCTATCCGGATGTCCAGGTGGGCTATCTGATCGGCGTTATGGAGAGATGCCCTTTTTACCACGGTGCCTGCAAGAAGCACCGGTTGCAGGTTGGCTACCGGAGTAATGGCACCGGTACGACCAACCTGGTAATCAATGGACAATAATTTTGTATAGGCTTCACGGGCTTTAAACTTAAAGGCTATGGCCCAGCGGGGAGACTTAGCCGTAAACCCCAGAATTTGCTGCTGACGGTAAGCGTTAACCTTGATAACGATACCATCGATATCATAGGGAAGTGTCTCCCGCTTTTCATCCCAGGAGGATATAAAATCAAATACTTCCTGCAGTTGTGTACATTTTTTTATATGCTGAGGAACTTTTAGTCCCCAATCCCTGGCTTTAGTAAGACTTTCAAAATGAGTAGCAAAGCCAATATCCCCGGGAAGATAATACATGAAACAGTCCAGTGGCCTTTTGGCCACCAGGGAAGAATTCTTGATCTTCAAAGTGCCTGAGGCGGCATTCCGGGGATTTGCAAAGAGCGGTTCCCCGGCTTCAGCACGTTCCTCATTCATCTTTTCAAATCCAATGCGCGGTAAGAATATTTCACCCCTGATCTCAAAAAAGGCAGGATAATCGTTTTTCTGCAGGATCAGGGGAATGCTTCTTATGGTTTTTACGTTTTGCGTCACATCATCCCCTTTTTCTCCGTCGCCACGCGTAACAGCCCTTAGCAGCCGGCCATCTTCATAATGCAGACTGATGGAAACCCCGTCGAATTTGAGTTCACAAACATACTCAATATTTTCGGAGGGGAGTGCTTTTCTTACCCGCTCGTCAAAAGCTTCAATTTCCTGTTGTGAGTAAGTGTTGTCCAGCGAAAGCATCGGGTAAAGATGCTTGACCTGGACAAAGGTATTGTTGGTATCATTACCCACCCGCTGGCTGGGTGAAAGGGGATCATGGTATTCCGGAAACTGTGCCTCCAGTTCAGTTAACTCATTCAGAAGCCCGTCGTATTCAAAGTCAGAGACCTCCGGTTGAGCCATTACATAGTATTGATGATTATAATGATCCAGAAGTTCCCGGAGCTGTAATATTCTTTCTTTTGCGGTCATCAACAGCCTCTTTTTATTATTTTTGAAAGCAATTTATGAATTTTTGACTGGACTGGTTATAAAAATAAATGAGAATAATTTTAACCCTGCTTTAAACCTTGCCTGTTTTTAACAGTCTAATAATAAAAATCTAGATCAACTATGAAGAAATATATACTCCTGGGTCTGTTATCATGGTTCTCCTTTCTGATCCTGTATGGGCAGGAACAACCGAACCCCCCTGCAAATGCGTCCATAAACCGCGAAAATTTTACCCTCAGGCCGAACAGCCGCGACTATGCCATTATCAGAAAAGGAAACAACCATCAGCGCATGGTTCAGCTGCGCTCCCAGGCGATGATCAGACATCGCCAGGCGCTGCAAAACCGCAAAATGAGCATGGAGCACAGAAGAACTGCCCTGCAGCGCCAAATGATCAGGCAGCAACAGGTAAGACAGCGTATGGTTCATCAACGAGGTATGCAACACTAACACACCGGCAAAAAACTCCACTGGTATGCAAAGAATGATAACACTGGTTTTTTTATGCCTGGTCAGCACTGTGCCTGGTATGTCTCAAACAATCAGTCAATTACTGGAATCAGGCAAGAAGAAACAGGAAAAAGGATCCGTAGAAGCGGCGATTAAGGATTATTCAAAAGCTATAGAAATGGATCAGAAAAATCCGGATGCCTATTATCTGCGTGGCAATGCCTGGTTTGACCTCGAGAGTTTCCAGAACGCCGTGGATGATTATTCAAAGCTCCTGGCCATTCAGCCTGATTACAAAGACGCCTGGTTCAACCGTGGGAATGCTTATTATGAATTGGGCAAATTTGAGTTGTCGGTTATGGATTTTTCACAATCGATCGCACTGGATCCGGGCTTTTCCGATGACTGGTTTAACCGGGGCAATGCCTATTTCAAACAGGGACGTTTTCAGGAAGCGCTGGATGATTTTAACAAAGGGCTCTCCCTGAATGATACTCACCCGGATAGCTATTACGACCGCGGAAATACGCACTACAACCTTAAAAATTACGAGGCCGCCGTATCCGATTATACCAGGGCTATTGAAATGCAGAACGAAACTTTCGATTACTATTTTAACAGGGCTCTGGCCTATTTCTCGATGGATATGTATGACAAAGCCTGCGTTGATCTTGAAAAGGCAAAAAAGCTAGGAGATCCTGATGCCGGGGATTATATCCGTGAACTCTGCAAATAACAAAGGTTACCGGAACATCAGGTTATAGGTCAGTCCAATATTGATGAAAAACTGGGTGTCATCAGTCAGGTAATCCGGTTGACCAAAAGGGATAAGTGCGTAAAGACCCAGGTTCAATCCGAAGTTCCCCCATATGACGTAAACCGGTAGATTAATGCTCAGCGAAGTGAGCTTGAAATTGTCCTGTGCCTGCTCGTCCAGGTAATTATTCAATACTTCCTTATAAGTAAGATCAGGATTGGACCTTAATTCATGATATACATAGCGCCGGATGGCTGGAAAACTCAGCAGGTATGCGTAAAAATAAGGCTCTTCACGCAGTTCATCCAGATAATACTGATTCAGGTACTCATAGCTTCCAAAGTTGGCATCCCATCCGGGTAGCATGGTCAGGGAAACATTCCGGAACAAAAAGCGTTTTATATCAATCTGGTAGTAATTGTGCAGGGCAGCATAAAAAACATCCTGCTCACCCAAAAAATAGCCTGCTGAAGCGCCAAAATTGATAAACCGATACTGATAATCAATATCGAGTTGAAAATCATCTGAAAATAGCGATTTTAACGAATTCGAATTATCGCTGTAAAAGTAGTGGGTATAACTGGGGTAAATGGTCAGGTTTTCTGTGGGTCTGAAATTATAGCCAATCCACAGGTCAAGTTCTGATGTGAAATTTTCCAATGAGTCGTCAGAATTGTCGAGAAAATATCCCATGGCAGAAAAATCAAAGCCCCATTTACTGAAAAAAGTTACCGCAGGTGAATAGGAAGGTTGCCTGGTGGTGGCATTAAACATGCCCATTACATTGGTATTGCTGTTATAATCGGCTGAGATCATCACGGTATGATACTCAAACGAACTCACGGACCTGTCGCGTGGTTGAAGATCCTGTGACTGGGAAAACACCGGAACCAGGAAGAAAAATCCTTCAACCATCCACCAAAGTCGAATTCTTAATGCCTGCATAATTGTTCATGAAAGACCTAAAATTAGCAATTTGCACCGACTTTATGATGTTCAAAACTTGTTTGCCGGTTATCGCCAAAGTTTTTGTTATATTTGTAAAGATTATGGTTCCGGAATCAGATTCCTGAATCCGGACAATAGGGAACCAGGTGTAATTCCTGGACAGTACCCGCTGCTGTAATCTCCGTTAAGTTTTCAGGCATACCCTGCCACTGTTCCGATAAAGCCGGGATGGGAAGGCGACCTGAGAATGGAGGAAGTCAGAAGACCTGCCATGATCTTATAGTGTTCGGGAACAAACAAGAAATTATTATGGCCATCTTTCGTGTTCTTCTGTTTTTTTTCATACTGCTTTCCATTGTTCTTTTGCCTTTGCAATCGCAGGAATTGCCTGTTAAGCATATCCCTGAGGTAACTGTTACCCAGGCCAACCAGGAATTCTTTTCTGATGACCATACCACACAGACAGTCGAGCCGATGCTGGAAACCACCAACAGGCACCAGAGTATTGGATACTTGTTGGAAAGAGAAACTCCGGCTTTAATAAGGAGCTATGGCGGCTCCGGTTCGCTGACCTCAGTTTCGCTCCACGGGACAGGTACCAATCATACCCTGGTGAGCTGGAACGGTTTTCCCCTGAATTCTCCCTCAACAGGCCAGGTTGATCTTTCCCTTATTCCTGCAGGTTTTATGCAAACGGTGGCGGTAACGAATGGTTCTTCAGGGTCTCTTTTCGGAAGCGGGACCTTTGGAGGTTCCATTTCACTGAACAATGCACCCGACTGGTCTAATAAATTCTCCGTTAATTATTCACTCGATGCCGGTAGTTTTGGATCCTTGGGCAATATGCTTACCCTGAACGCGGGCAACAACCGGTTTCAGTACCGGTTGTCCGCTGCCACTGCACGATCCGAGAACGATTTTACCTATCGCGATTATTACAGGAATCAGGCTCCTGAATTAAAGGTTAATCATAATGCTTACCGGTCGGTGGGATTGATCCAGAACCTCTCCCTGAACCTGAACAAGGGCAGTTACCTGGAAGGCGGAATCTGGTACCAGTTTAAATCTCTTGAAATTCCCGCCCTGATGGGGTCTTACAAAGAAAGCCATGCCAGGCAGAAAGACAGTCTTTTCAGATCATTTGTGAATTTCAGGAAGATCACAGAAAGATCAGCGCTGATGATCAGATCGGCGTATTTTTCTGATTTCCTGAGATATACAGATAAGTATAATGCCTCGGACCCGGTTTATGCCGTGGATTCAAAGATTGCCACAAGAAGGTTCATGAATGAAGCTGATTTCAGGTATTATTTCTCCCAGACACTAATCGTTGGCGGCGGCGCTGCATACAATCATATCACAGGCAATTCGGGGAATTATGGCGGAAAGATTTCAGAAAACGAATATGTAGTTTTCGGAAGCGCAAAGGTTGTCCTGACCGACCTCATTATTAACGCAGGATTGAGAAAAGAGTTTTATGACGGTATGAATCCTCCGTTGCAGTATTCTTTGGGTGTCAGGTATAAACCGGCCGACCATTTTATCCTCAGGTCCGTATTCTCCAGCAAATTCAGGAAACCAACCTTCAATGAAAAATATTGGAGACCCGGTGGCAATCCTTTGTTGCAGCCTGAAAGGGGCAGGGGAGGGGAAATTACAGCGGAATGGTCATCAGGCAGCGGCAAAAACAATGGTTTCTGGCTTGATGCCAGGATCACAGGATATTATCAATGGATTGACAACTGGATCCAATGGGTAATGCATGATTCACTTACACCGGTTGAATATAAGGAAGTGCATGCAAGGGGTATTGATACCTGGATGGAATACGGCTTTTCATCCGAGCGGCTGCGCATAAAAGGTATGTTGAATTACAGCTATAACCGCTCCGTAATTGCCAGGACCTATGACGATAACAGGCTGTTTGAAGGCAATCAGCTGATGTATGCACCCATACATGCGTTCAGAGCGGGTCTTGATGTCAGTTTATCCGGTTTTACTCTGGGTGTTTCCACAGCCTATACCGGATACCGTGAAACGGTTGAAACCGCTGACAAGACACTGCGCCTGCCAGGATATGGCGTACTGAACCTGATGACCGGTTTTCACCGGAAGATCCGTAAAACGGACCTGGCCCTGGATTTTTTTGTTGACAATGTCTTTGACAAGTCTTACGAGATAATCCGTTCTTATCCGGTTCCGGGAAGATCTTATCATATCACCTTCTCTGTTGGTTTACAAACATCCGACACCAGTGACCATTAAGTTTTCATTATGAAACAAACGCATTTATTATTACTGACAGCCATCTTGTCCCTGCTTTCCACAGGATGTGAAAAGAACCAGGACAGACCGCATCAGATTGACTATTCCCAGGGAATTTTCATCATAAACGAGGGATCATTCCAGTCCAATAACGGCTCTGTAAGTTACTATGATGCCGCTGGCGGATCCATCACAAACGGCATATTTGAGGCAGCCAACGGACGCCCGCTGGGGGATGTGGTTCAATCTTTCGCAATAGTCAGCGATACGGTTGGGATCATAATAGTAAACGGTTCTGCAAAACTTGAGGTGGTCAACATTGAAACATTCAGGACTATTGCGAAGCCGATACCTGCGGCTTATCCGAGACAATTTTGTCAGGTGACCCCCGATGCCGGTTATCTGACCGGCGGAAACCTGCAGGGATATGTGTTTATCCTTGATCTGGGCACTTTTGAAATCACCGACAGCATAAAGGCAGGATATGGTCCGGATGCCCTTATCATGCATGAAAATATGGTATATGTAGCAAACAGCGGCGGTTGGGCTACTGATTCTACCGTATACAAAATTTTAGTATCCGGTAACCAGATCGTCGATACTTTTCAGGTCGGAAAAACTCCGGCTGACCTTACCTTTGACGGTGACGACATGCTTTGGATTTATTGCCGGGGGCAGGCTGTATACAGCTGGGATCCTCCCTACAACCTGATATCTGAAACGGATGCCCTGCTGCAAAAAGTCGACATCGCCAACGGCAACATTTTATGGCAGGGAGAAGTGGGCAAGGCAGGGGATTATACAGGCACACCACCGAGGATTGCTTCATCCCCCGATGGTGCATTTATTTACTATCTGAGGCCTGATGGTGTCTATAAAATCAGTTCCGTCAGCCCTGACATACCCGTTACCCCCCTGATCACCGGGAATTACTACGGCATGGATGTAAATCCCGCTGACGGAAATATCTTCATTTTTGAATCAGTATTCACCGGAAACGGCACCATGAAAATATTTACCGCGGATGGCATTCCTGTGGCTGAAGGCATGGTTGGAATCGCACCCAACGGGGCTGTGTTTCCTTAGATCTTAGGAAGCTCCCACGGCTTTCTGTAATTGGCTTTCAGGTATTTGTTGGCATCCTGGTCGCTGATAAATTGCGAGGCAGAACCATCCCAATAAAGCCTTCTTCCGGTTTTATAGGCAATGTTCCCCAGGTTGGCTACCCGTGCAATATTGGCTCCTATTTCAATGCTTGCATGGGGCGTCAGGTTCCTGTCCTTGATGCAGGCAATGAAGTTCTCCATGTGCTTTTCAAGACCCTTGCCAGTTCCGCGCTGGAGTTCCACCCTGTCCAACTTGGGATTGGCTCCGGGTTCGGGAATAACCTCCCAGCCTCCGCGATCCACCACCAGAGTACCGTTATTTCCTACAAACCCCACCCCGTGTGACCGTCCGTAATATCCGCCGTCAATACCTATTCCATGATCCCACAACAGGGTGAATCCGTCAAATTCAAACAGGGCCTGCAGCGTATCGGGTGTCTCACAGGCATCCGCCGGGTAGGCATATTTTCCGCCCATTGCCATAATCGACTTCGGATGGCTTACCTTCATGCCAAAGAGGGCATAGTCGAGGATATGAACACCCCAGTCGGTCATCATCCCCCCTGCATAATCCCAAAACCATCGGAATGTAAAGTGGAAACGGTTACGGTTAAATGGACGTGATGGAGCCGGGCCGAGCCAGAAATCGTAATCAACGCCTGCGGGCACAGGTTCATCGGGCAAAACCGGTACCGATTTCATCCAGCCCTGGTACGACCAGGCGCGGACTGTGCGGATCTTTCCGAGTTTTCCGGAGTGAACATAGGCAATGGCATCCTGCCAGTGCTGGTCGCTTCGCTGCCATTGGCCGATCTGAATCACGCGGCTGTATTTTTTTGCAGCTTTTTCCATCAGGTTGATCTCTTCAATGCTGTTGGAAAGTGGTTTTTCACAATACACATCCTTCCCTGCCTGGCAGGCATAAATGAAAGGCAGGCAATGCCAGTGATCCGGTGTGCCAATGATAATTACGTCAATATCTTTGTCTTCCAGCAAACGGCGAAAATCATTGTATACCTTTGGCCTTTTACCCTGGACTTTTTCAATTTCTGCAGCACGCGCATTCAGAACATTCTCGTCTACATCACATATTGCAGCACATTCGGTATTGGGCTGACCAAGAAAGGCCCTGATATCTGCATTTCCCATCCCGTTAATGCCAATAACCCCTGCCGTTAATTTTTCATTGGCACCCAGTATGTTGCCCAGACTATAGGAAGGCATGGCTGATAGAACTCCGGCTCCTGTGGCCAGCGTAACGGAACTAGTAATAAATTTCCGGCGTGAAGTAACCATAATATTGCTGTTTTAGTTTTAAATATTGATATTTTGAAAGGCTTTCCTCCTACCAAGATAATATATTTTTCTTTATCCGATGGCGGATTGGAGCAATTTCAATAATTTCACGGCATGATAAAGATGAAAGTCTTCTGTTATTCTAAATATCTTTTTTTCTCGCTGGCAGTCTCACTTTATACGGTCATGCCTGGTTATGGACAAGTATCCAGGCCCGGCAATCCCTACCCGCTGCATTATCCCGGATCATCGCCGCTGATGATATATGATCTTCCGGTTTCGGCTTTGCAGAAATCAATGGCTGTCCGAACGGATCAGTCCTCTTTGCTTAAACCTGCCAGGTCGGGAATCCTGTTGGATACTGATTTCTCTCCGGAAGAACAGGGAACCTGGGATACAGTTTCCGGTGGCCTGAAGATCTGGAGAGCAGCATTTCATGTCCAGGATGCAGCTCTGATGCGCCTGGTCTTCTCACCTTATAAGTTGCATAAAGGAGTAAAGGTCTTCCTGTATGATGAGCGGCAGCAAACGGTTCTTGGGGCATTTACTGATTTGAATAACAAATCGGTAAACCTGCTGGCTACTGCTTACATCCCTGGTGACATGCTGGTGGTAGAAATTCAGGTGCCCGGATACCTGGAAACTTACGGAGCACTGAAAATAGATGGTGTGGGATGCGATTTCTCCGGACTGAAGGGTACAGGTTCGCTGAAAGATGGATGGTTTGGCTGGTCCGATTCCTGCAATATAGATATCAACTGCCTCGGTGACTCGGTTTACCAGGTCGTTAAAAACTCGGTGGTCCGCATTGTATTCGATGGCGGTGAAAGATGTACCGGGATCCTGGTAAACAATACCCTGGAAAATGGAACGAATTACCTGATCACGGCAGAGCACTGCATCAGTTCAGAAGCATCGGCCAATGCCGCCTTATTTTATTTCGACTATGAAAGTCCCTGGTGCGGAGGCCCTGATGGCAGCAATCATAAATCCGTTTCCGGCGCCACCCTGCGGGCAACCGGCAGCAATCTTGACTTTTCACTGCTTGAATTGCTCGAACCCGTTCCGGTCAATTACTATCCTTATTATGCAGGTTGGGATGTGTCTGGTCAAACACCCACGTATGGTTTTACCATTCACCATCCACTGGGTGATGTAAAGAAGATCAGCAGGGAAAACCATTCCCTCGCCATAACCAGTTATGGCAGTGGCTATGATGATCAGACCCACTGGCTGGTAAGGCATTGGGAATCCGGAACCACTGAGGTAGGCTCATCCGGGGCACCATTCTTTGATCAGAACCTACGTGTTGTAGGAACGCTTACAGGTGGTCAGGCGAATTGCCTCAGTTCAGTTAATGATTATTTCCAGATGATCAGCCACAGTTGGGACGATTATTCTGATCCTGAAAGACAGTTAGCCTCGTGGCTCGATCCGGTTAAAAAGCAGCTCACCGAGATCGATGGTTTTGATCCCTACAGTGATTTCTGGGCAACAGGGGATACGCTGACCAATATTGCTACCGAGGAGACACTGACTGTTGAAACCGGTGATCTTGACTGGGGAAGCTATTCGGGGCACAATTCCGATCATCTTACATCCTTTGCTGAGGTATTTAGGGAACAAGTCAGCAAAAAGATCCTGGGGTTGATCCTACAGGTGGCTGATAACGCAGTGGCGTCGCAATCTGCAAATCTGGTGCTGAAAATATGGGAGGGAGATAACCTGCCCGGTAAGGTGGTTTACCAGAAAAATGTGGCATTGGCAGACCTGGGAGGAGAAACCCGGAATTTCGTGGAATTTGATTCGATAGTCGTGGCGGGAAAGAATTTCTTCGCCGGGTATGAAGTGGAATACAACAGTCCCCAGGATACTTTTTCCACCTATATGGCTGCTAACCGGTCAACCACAGCAGTAAACACAGCATTTGTAAATGACGGTTACCTCTGGTATCCCCTGGATGCCTATACCGGTGAAGGTCTTCATACCTCCTTTGCCATCATGCCGGTAGTCTTTGACTCAATCCCGGAGACCGACAATACCCCTGATTTCACCAGCGACATCATTGCTTATCCTAATCCGGCCAACACGCAAATCTGGCTGGAATTTCATGATCTTTCTGCTTTCCCGGTTGAGGTTTCGGTATTCAATACCCAGGGGCAGCTGATGCTGAAGAAGGAATTCGGGCCCTACTTAAGGATTATTTTACTGGACCAGTTGTATTTCAATTCAGGTATTTATATCATCCGGGTCAGACAGGGTGAAATCATCCATAACCTCAAGATAACCATCATGAAATAGTTGACTTAAATACGGGTTTTTAACTTCCAAAAGGTAACTTTTTGTTATAAACTCAGTATAGAAGTATGTATCGAAAAGGATTGTTATGGTTAGGTTGGTAAGGATCATCATGCTCTTATTGTTTTGCATTGCGGGCTCCCTAAAGGCGCAGGAAAAAACCGCTGAAAGATACCTTGATATCAGGGGTACTTCCGAACTGGATATGCAACCCCTGTCAAGAGCCACCGCCAATCTTTATGAAGGGTCGAACAAGGTAAAATCGGTTCAGACCGGATCTGATGGCAGCTTTTCATTCCGGCTGGATATGAATAAACAATATACCATTGAGGTTGAAAAGGACGGTCTGGTGAGCAAACGCATCAGTTTCAACACCTCATTGCCCGATGAAGAGAAAGGCACCTGGATGAATGAGTTTTCAATAGGATTGGTGAAGAAATGCAACGGTGTGGATTATTCGGTTTTGACCGAACCGGTCGATAAGATTAGTTTTGACGCCAAAAGGCGTGAGTTTGTGTCGGATAAGAATTACGTGTCAGGCATGCGATCCAGGATTGAGAACATGCTGATCAAAAATGACCAGTGCATGTTGAATCAATATGAAGCTGCTGTAAAGAAAGGGGATCAGCTGGCCGCCCAGAAGAATTACCAGGAAGCCCTGGCTGCCTATAAAGAGGCACAGGAGATCTATCCGACTGAAATGTATCCCGGTAAGCAGATATCCGAGATCAATAACCAGATGAGCAAACAGCAGAATTCTGCCGAGGTCTATAAAAAACTGATCGAAGAAGCAGATGCTTTGGCTTCCCAGCAAAAATATGCAGAAGCCCTGCAAAAGTATAAAGGAGCCGCTTCATTGAATCCCCAGGAGGCCTATGCCCGGCAGAAGGTGGCTGAGATTGAAAAAGCAATGGCTCAGGAGCAGGCTGCTCGGCAGGCTGCACAAAGTAACGAAGACAGGTATAACCAGGCCATGGCCAAGGCCAGTGTGGCTTATACGCGTAAGGATTATCCCGCGGCCAAACAATACTATCAGGAAGCTCTGGCAATCAAGCCAGCGGAATCGCTGCCTCAAACCAGGATGCAGGAAATAGAGACCATCCTGGCAAAAAAGGCCGCGGATGATGCCTCCAGGGCAGCTGAAAGCAGCAGGAAGGCTGCATTTGAAAATGATTACAAGGCATTAATAGCGCAGGCCGATGGACAATACAAAGCCAAACAGTATGACGAAGCCAGGCAGAACTATGCCAAGGCACTTACCCTGAAACCTTCGGATCCTTATCCCGCACAGCGGGTGAAGGCAATCGAAAACGCAGCTGCAGCTGAACAGGCTGCCCGGCAGAAAAGCATTGACGATGCTTACGAAGCTGCTATGGCAGCCGCCAACAATGCCATTGCACAAAACCAGTTTCCCCTGGCTCAGGAACAGTTGCAGAAAGCCCTGGCAGTGAAACCGGGAGATGTATCAGCCAACAACAGGTTCGCCGAGGTAAATGCTATGGCTGAGGATTACACAAAACGGAAATCACAGGAGGAACAGTATAAAAAAATAATTAATGCTGCAGATGGGTATCTGCAGCAAAAGGACCTGGTGAAAGCCAGGGAAGTCTATACCCAGGCTCTTGCCATCAAGCCGGGGGATCAGTATGCGCAGAACAAGATTGCTGCGATTGATTACAGTTTTGCTGCTGATCAGGCTGCAAAGATCAAGGCCACCGAGGAAAGATACAGAGCAGCCGTTAATGCTGCCAATACAGCCATAACGCAGGCATCCTATACCCAGGCTAAGGAATACCTGAACAATGCATTGGCTATAAAACCAGGAGATGTCTATGCCACCGGCAAATCAGCTGAAGTTGAAAAACTGATCGAGGAACAGCGAAAACAAAAAGAACAGGAGCAATTGCTGGCCAGTCAATACCAGGCTGCAATAGCTTCAGCTGACCAGTCATTCAATACGCGGGATTATGCTGCTGCGTTGACCTCCTACAACAAGGCATTGCAGCTTAAACCGGGCGACGCATATGCCAACCAGAAAATTACATCCATTGAGAACATTTTAACCGCTGAATCTGTCCATAAGCAGAAACAACTGGATGATGCCTTTAAGAGCGCCATGGATCGGGGCACAGCTGCTCAGATCGCAAAAGATTATCAAATGGCAAAAAATGCCTTTCAGGAGGCGCTTGCAGTTAAGCCGGCAGATCAATCTGCAAAAGCCAAAATTGCGGAAACTGATTTATTGATCCGTCAGGCAGAGGAAAAACTGGCTGCCGAACAGGCCCGGAAACTGAAGTACGATAGCAACATAAAAATGGCCGATCAGTACCTGGCACAGAAAGACTATGTCAATGCCAAAGCCGGTTATGAGCAGGCACTGAATATCCAGCCGGGTGAGGATTATCCACGTCAGAAACTGGATGAAATTTCCAAAGCCATTGCAGAAAAGGAAAAGCTGCTTGCCGATCAGCAGGCCAGGGAAAATGCTTATCAAATGGCATTGGTCAGCGGTGATAAATTCTTCAGGGCGAAAGAATACCTTCAAGCCAGGGAGGAATACAACAGGGCCTTGCTCCTGAAACCGGAAGAGGCATTTCCGAAAACCAAGGTGGTTGAAATTGATAAACTGATAGCTGCCAGGCAAAAGGAACAGGAAGCCGCCAAAGCTAGAACAGATGCCTATACAACGGCATTAGCATCAGGGAACAGTTTTTATGCAAAAAAGGATTACCTTGCAGCAAAAACCAGTTATACCGAGGCGCTGAAACAAATACCGGGTGACCCGCTTGCCACAGATCAGATCAGGAAGATCGATTACCTGCTGGCTGAGGCAGAAAAGCAAAAACAGGCAGATGCTGCCCGCAAGGCATCCTACGAGTCCCTGATAAAATCTGCAGACAATGCCTTTGAGGCAGGCAAATACCTGACAGCCAAGGAGGACTATAAGAGCGCACTTGCCGTGGAGCCTTCCAGTGTCTATGCCAAACAAAGAATTGCACGGATCGATGAAATCAACCGTGCTTTAAGCCAGGCCACCGCAAAATCCAGCGCGCCCGTATCAGTCGGAAATCTTAAATCAATTGCAGCTATTCCTATGGGTGAATTGAACTTTAAAACGGAATCTGAAAGGCAAAAATACCTGGATGAACTGAAAGAAAAATATCCAGATGGTATTACACTGGAGAAGTACAAGGAGCGCTATAAGGAGACTTTCCGGTATATCATCATCCGTGATAATCAGGCACAGGAATACAGACGCATAAAATTTATCACCTATAACGGTGAGCAATATTCAGTTAATGGTAAACCCATAACACAGCAATACTTCCTTTCACAGGTAAAAACCCGTCAGGGTGAAAGTTATCAGGAAATAGAATTACAATGAACAGGATTTCCTGCTTACTCTTCATTGGGATTGTGCTCAACGGTTGCTCTGGGAATCAGTACAGTAATAAAAGGATCACCGAATCAACAGATGCCATGGCACAGGTGCAATATGCCAGGGGTTTCAGTGTGGAGAAACAGGGCCAGAACCTTCTGGTAACCGTTAAGGATCCTTGGCAGGAAGCAAGTGGAATCCAGTACCGCTACCTTTTGAGTGATACATTGTCCCGGTCGGTTATTGTGGATGAATTCACTTCGAGGATAAAAACACCGGTGAAAAACGTGGTATGCCTGTCTACAACCCACATCGGATTTATCGCCTACCTTGGAGAAACTGGCTCTGTATCAGGAGTATCAGGAAAAGACTTTGTTGTGAATGAAAATCTTCGTGTAAAGCTTGATCAGGGTCTGGTTGCCGATGTTGGCTATGATGAGAACCTCAATTATGAATTGTTGCTGAAACTTAAACCGGATATTGTTTTTGCATACGGGGTCAATATGGGTATTACCAATACCATCAGAAAATTGCATGAGCTCGGAATACCGGTGATCCTGATCGGGGAATATCTCGAAGAAGACCCATTGGCCAAGATGGAGTGGGTGAAGGTCTTTGCAGCACTTTATAAACGAGAGGCCATGGCAACTGAGAAATTCGATTCTGTTGCCGGAATATACAACATACTTGCTAAAAGGGCTGGCCGTTCTGAAAATAAGCCCGGTGTACTGCTGGGCTTGCCCTGGCGAGGTACCTGGTACATATCAGGTTCGCAAAGCTACATTGCCCGATTGATCAAAGATGCAGGGGGGAAATACATCTGGGATCACCTGGATTATAATGAAAGCAGACCCATGGTATTGGAGGCCGTTTACGAGCATGCTTTATCAGCTGATTACTGGATCAATCCGGGAGATGCGTTGCTAAAAAAAGATATCGTGGCTGTGGATGAACGTTTTGGCAGATTACCTTCCTTCAAAAATGACAGGGTTTTCAATAATAACAATGAATTAAGCATGGGAGGCGGTAACGCCTTTTTTGAGTCAGGCGTGGTGGAACCGGAAATTATCTTATCGGATCTTATATACATCTTACATCCGCAATTATTACCTTCGCATAAGTTAAAATATTACAGAAAACTCCAGTAGTTCACCATGCTTTTCCGTTCCGGCAGTATTTTATTCCCCGGCCGTTCCATAAGAAACGGCCTGTGGCTAATATTACTGGCAGTATTACTTCTTGTACTTGTGGTTCTGGATTTAATGACCGGTGCTGTAAAAATCCCGGCTTTTCAGGTAATAGGCATCCTGGCAGGTGTCACACAGGATAATCCGGTGTGGAACACCATCCTGCTTGATTTCAGGTTGCCGAAAATGTTTACCGCCCTTCTGGCAGGCGCTGCCCTTTCCATTAGCGGTCTGCAAATGCAAACGGTCTTCCGGAATCCCCTCGCAGGTCCCGATGTTCTGGGCGTTAGCGCAGGGGCCAGTTTAGGAGTGGCTCTGGCGGTGATGGGCTTTGGGGACTTTTTTCTAACACACCATCTCAGTGCACTCGGCAACTGGACCCAGATTATGGCGGCCTGGACCGGGGCCGGACTGGTATTAATGCTCATTATGTTTGTTTCACTTCGAGTGAGGGATATCATGACAATACTGATCCTGGGTATACTCTTTGGAAGTGCGGCTTCAGCATTCGTCAGCATTTTGCAGTATTTCAGCCAGCAGTCTGTGCTTAAAGCTTTTATTATATGGTCTATGGGCAGTTTAGGCAACCTGACCCGCATTCAGTTGAGGGTTTTGGTGATCAGTCTTGCAGGCGGTTTTCTGTTGACCCTGATGTCACTTAAAGTACTGAACGCTTTTTTGCTGGGTGAAACCTATTCGCGCAGCCTGGGTGTCAGGATCAAATGGGCACGTCTCCTTGTGTTTTTATCCACCAGTATATTATCCGGCAGTGTAACAGCCTTTTGTGGTCCTGTTGCATTTGTTGGAATAGCAGTACCCCATCTGGCGCGATTCCTGTTTGGGACGGCAAATCATCGAATCCTTGTTCCAGCTTGCCTCTTGCTGGGATCGGCCTTGATGCTGCTGGCAGATATCATTTCACAGGTACCCGGATCAGGGGTTATTCTTCCCGTTAATGCTGTTACGGCATTAATCGGTATTCCGGTAGTGGTTTGGGTAATTGTATACAACAGGAGGATGGTGAGTGTAAGTTGAAATGGAAAACAATAGAGACAGCAGACATCGCATAAGACTGGAAGGTCTGAAGATTGGCTACCGGAACTCCATGCACAAAGAAACTTTGGTTTTCGGTCCCATTACAGCTGAGATCACCCAGGCCGAAATGGTCGGAATCATCGGCCGGAACGGCATTGGTAAAAGTACATTGCTGAGAACCATTGCAGGTCTTCAATCACAGCTTCAGGGGAAAGTCCTGGTAGATGGCATGGACAATAGCAGGATACCAGCTAAGGAACGGGCCCAACTTATCAGTTTTGTCTCAACTGAACCAGTTTCTGCCCAGCATATCAGGGTCGGTGAAATGATTTCCATGGGTAGATTCCCCCATACCGGCTGGTTGGGTGTACTTCAGCCCGGGGATTTGGAACTGGTTCGTCAGGCGGCTGAGATGACCAGCATACAGCATTTGCTCAGCAAATTCATGCAGGAACTTAGTGATGGTGAACGACAGAAGGTCATGATTGCCAGGGCCCTGGCGCAGGATACTCCCATTATCATCCTCGATGAACCGACAGCCTTCCTGGATTTACCGGCTCGTTATGATATCCTGAGAATTCTTAACGATCTGACCCTGATCCATCGTAAAACCATTCTCTTCACTACCCACGATCTGGCCATCGCTATTGAGGTTGCGGACAAACTTTGGCTGATGTCTGAAGGCAATCTTTTTGAGGGAGCTCCGGAAGATTTGATTATTAATAAGGTATTTCGTAAATTGTTCTTAAATTCGCCAGCTGAATTCGATACCAGAACATCTTCTTTTCGTCTCAGGAGAAACCTGGAAAAAGAAGTAACGATTTTGGGTGACAGAAAATACAGGAATTTGACCCGAAAAGCTATGGAAAGGATTGGATTCCGGACAAATGACGAATGTGGATCTGTATATGAAGTTATCGTTGGTAAACAGCAGGATGGGCTCTTGTGGCAATTCCATTACAAGGATACATACCTTAATTTTGACTCTATTTATGCCTTAGCCGGATATATGAAAAACCTGCATTAAAACTTTTAACTATACTGCTATGGAAACCATGAAAAAAATTGTCTCCTATATTCTGATAACCTGTGTATTGCTTTTTACAATTGTAGCCATCCTGGGAATATGGGATATCATCGATCTTAAAAATGTGATGATGAATACTGTATTTTCCCTGATTGTCATTTTTGCGGCATCTGCGGTAATCCTTTTCATCTATACCGTTTTTATGCGGGATTCCGATCAAAACCATTCCTAATCAAAAATCCGATTCTCCTCCAAGGTAACGATCATGTTGTCCATATTAATTCCTGTTTATAATTTTAATATCGTGCCTTTGGTTAATGCGTTGCACAAGCAGGCAACCCAGGCAGCTATACCCTTCGAAATAATCCTGCTGGATGATTGTTCATCTGAACTGTTGCGTGATCAGAACCAGGATGTCAGCAATCTGCCCTTTGTAAGGTTTTATGAACTCGATAAGAATATCGGTCGTGCCAGCATTCGGAACCGCCTTGCCGAAATGGCTGTATACGATTCTCTGCTGTTCATGGACTGTGATTCCGAAGTGCCGTCAGATCGTTATATAGATAGGTATTTACCTTACTGTGGCAAAGAATTGGTGGTTTGTGGCGGGCGAATGTACCGGCCTGATCCGCCGGAGGAACATGAATTCCTGTTACGGTGGCTTTACGGCATCAGGAAGGAACAAAAGCCTGATACCATCAGGAAGAAAAACCCATACAGGTCGTTCATGACGAATAACTTCTTAATATCCAAAGCCATAATGCTTCAGATTCAGTTCGATGAAAGCATTGTCCAGTATGGTCACGAGGATACGCTGTTCGGTCTGGAACTGAAAAAGAGAGAAGTACCTTTGGTACACATCCAGAATCCACTGGTGCATATAGGTCTCGAAATCTCCTGGGAATTCATCAGGAAAACCAGTGAAGGAATTGAAAACCTGGTAATGCTATTACAGAAGGGCAAGATCCTCCGGAATGACATTGAAGACATCAGGTTACTGAAAACCTATGAATTCATGGGAAAATTCCATCTCGTGAATTTCTATCTTTTCTTTTATGAATTTATCAGCAATACGGTTATGAAAAACATGCTGGGCCCCAATCCGACCATTTTTGCCTTTGATCTTTACAAATTATCGGTATTCTCCAATCTTATTAAGAAGAACAGGGCATTAAAACCTTCATTTAGCTGAAGGCATTTTCAGGTTTAAGGTATAACCCAGGGCAATAATATAACTTCTGAGCGGATCGGGTACGTTCAACTCCTGGTCAATTCCATACTTCAGTTCAAAGTCATGTTTCTTACTGAGGGAATAGGTTATCCCGCCCCAGGCACGGTAAGCCAATAAAGAGGAGCGCTGATTGCCTCCGAGGACGGCAAAAAGTTCGCATTCTGCAAAAGGATGGAGAGGGCTGCCTTTTATATCATATGCAACCGTGAATTTGTGACGGTTCAAAAATCCGTCAAACCATTGTTGTTGTTTCTCATTCAGGCTTATTTTCGATGAGTGCAGCCGCAACCGATAGCCCAGGGCAAATCTTCCCGGCTCATATCTTAAGGCCATATCCGCATAAAATCCGTTTCTCCAGATATAAGTGTCGGCGTTTTTCCAATCAGCCTCGATCCTATACATGAGGGACGCTTTTAAATAGGTATTGATTCTGTAACCAACCCCAATTTCATTAATCTGCCTGCTCATCTGTGTAGCGTTCTCTCGCAGCCGTAACTCTTCTTCAACTTGTATTTTAAGGTTCTTGATAACTTCCACGTTCAGTGCAAAGGAAGGCCAGAACTGGAAATCTTTCTGCTGACCGGCCGTTTGCTGAAGAAAATTGACTGTCAACAAAAGAAAAAAAAGGAAAAAGGGTGTATATCTGTTCATGAAATTGGATTAATGAAAGGAAGACAAGCTGTTTCCCGATCAGTCATCATCATCATCTTTCGCAGCATAACTATTGTCGCTTTCATCAGCCTGGTTGATGCGGTAGTTTTCTTCGAAGTAATAAATGATAAGCCTGGCCGTATCACGCAAATAGTCAATTCTTCCGATCTCGACACGGTTTATCTTAAGCCCGGTGCGGGCTTCCAGCTCTTTTTTCAACTCCTCCCTTTTCTCCGGCCGGATCATATCCACTTTCTCAAAAGTGATCTGTTTGGATGATTCATGTTTCAGCAGCCAGAGTTTCTCTAATCCATACACCAGAAAAACAAGAACGAGATTCGTGAATACCAGTTCAGCCCAACTTATTTTTTTGTTCGCCAGGGCATTAATAACGGAAATCCCGATCAGAACAAATAAATATGTCATTTCCTTGATCGGAATGGAAGTAGTCCTGTACCGCAAAATTCCAAAAATGGCAAACAGTCCAAATGCAAAGCCCAGCTGCAGCTTAACACTTTCCAGCAAAAAGCAAAGCAGGAATACAAGGACACTGATCAGCAGGAAGCTGAATAAATAATCCTTTCTCCGCGCGGCAGGATAATAGATAAGGCGCACAATAACAACAACTACCAGGATATTCAGAAATGATCGTAATAACAGCTCACCAAAGGTCTGAAGATGGATAATGTCGAGGCTAAGGAATGTATAATTCTGAATGTTAGGCAGATAGTTCCACATGACTTAATTTATTAATCAGTAATAAAGTTCTTTTAAAATTGTTTGATTTGGATTGGCTGTTCAACAGGGTAACCCCAAGACAGTATTTGCTGATAGAAGCTGGCCGCAATGAATTTTTTTTCAGGATCTCATATACTACACTGCTCTTATCTTCCTTGTTCTGCTTAACCTCTATAATCACCAGTCCGTTCAGCCAAAGGTTCTGAAGGTTATTACTGAAGGCAAGGTTGAAATCAATGGTTACCCGTTCCCGCATCATTTTGTCAACCAGGGTGAAACGATTAAAATGATTGATAACGGTCAGATTGAGCTCACAAGGATCATAGGGAGTATGCTTCAGTATGAACTTGGTAAAAGCTTTATTATCATTAACCTGTCTTTCAATTCGTTCTTTGAGAACCCTTCCCTTGTTATTCTTGAATTTCATTTCCAAGAAGCTCAGGTCAGATTCAATATACTTGCGCTGCCTGATTTTATACCGGTTCAGTTTACCGTTGTGATGATCAATGAACATGTTCAGTTCCGGTGTATCGAAATAGTCGGTTTTATACGTGAATACCCGGTGACTGTTAATGGTCAGAACCCGGTAATGATCTGCCAGCAACAATAAGATACTGCCCAATTTATCGAAGGACAGGGCAAATTTCATATCTGTACGGTCCATCAGTTTCACGCCATCCATTTCATCCAGTGAAATCGGTACAAACTGCCTGAGCAGACCATTAACATGATGAAAATAAGGGGTACTCATAGGAATGAACAGGGTATCTACTTGAGAATTATGATATCACCAACATTAACTTCTTGATTTCGTTTGGTTATTTCCACATGCCGTATCACCGGAATTTCATGCTGGGTGGGATAATATGCAGAATCCTCAGAGTAGGCATAAATGGTATATTTTCCTTCACGCAGGTATTCAAACCGATAGGTGCCATCATAGTTGGTGGAGGTCTTATCACCGTATACCGGATCGTCGCCATATACAATAAAAACATTCTCATCGGGGGCATAATACTGCTCCATGAGGGTGGTAAAGTTGGCATTATACTGCCTCACGAAAACCTTACCGGTTATTGAAGAAGTACCTCCCTCACCTTCCTCCTTTTGGCAGGCTAAAGCCAAAAGAATCAGGGAAAAGCCAGCGATAAAGACCGTCAAACGGAATCTTTTAATGGAATGTATCAACATATTGTTAAAATATAAATGATCAGATTATTAACGTAAGAAATACTGCCAGGGTTACTGATTCCTCAAAACTTCTGTCGTAAAAGAAAGAAACCCCAATGCGTGGTTTTCGCAAAGATAAAGGTTCGCGGTCATGCATCTATCCGTGCATATTTAGCGTGTCTTTCAATAAATTCCCTCCGGGGTGGAACGTCATCACCCATCAACATGGAAAATACCCGGTCCGCTTCTGCAGCACTTTCAATCGTTACCAGGCGCAAAGTCCGGTTTGCCGGGTTCATGGTAGTATCCCACAGTTGCTCAGCATTCATTTCGCCCAAGCCTTTGTATCGCTGAACGTGCACACTGCCGTCTTTCCCTTTACCCAGTTCCTCAATAATGGCACGGCGTTCCTCCTCGGTCCAGCAATAGCGCTCGGTTTTCCCTTTTTTAACCAGGTATAGCGGTGGTGTGGCAATGTACAGGTGCCCGTTCTTGATCAGGTCTTCCATGTGCCTGTAAAAAAAGGTCATCATCAGGGTGGTTATGTGAGAGCCATCCACATCTGCATCGGTCATGATAATAACCTTGTGATACCGGAGTCCCTCTAAATTCAATGCCTTGCTGTCATCTTCCGTACCAACGGTAACGCCAAGTGCGGTATAGATGTTTCTGATTTCCTCGTTTTCGAAGATTTTATGGGGCATGGCTTTCTCAACATTCAATATCTTGCCGCGCAAGGGTAGTATGGCCTGAAAATGTCTGTCCCGTCCCTGTTTAGCTGTTCCGCCTGCAGAATCGCCCTCAACGAAATAGATTTCGCAGCCGGCCGGATCTCTCTCGGAACAATCAGCCAGTTTGCCCGGAAGGCCGGACCCGGAAAGTATCCCCTTTCGCTGAACCATCTCTCGGGCTTTCCGGGCGGCATGGCGCGCCTGGGCAGCCAGCATTACCTTTTGAACGATGGTTTTGGCATCCCTGGGATTTTCTTCGAGATAATTAGACAGGGCACCTGAAACAGCCTGATCAACGAAACCCATGACATCGGAATTGCCAAGTTTGGTTTTTGTCTGTCCTTCAAACTGCGGTTCGGCAACTTTTATGGAGATGACAGCCGTCAATCCTTCCCGGAAATCATCCCCGCTAATGTCGAATTTTAGTTTGGCCAGCATACCGGATTTTTCGGCATAGGTTTTCAGGGTACGGGTAAGTCCTCTTCTGAATCCGGCAAGATGCGTACCTCCTTCAATGGTATTGATATTGTTGACGTATGAAAAAACATTCTCAGAAAAGGAGGAATTGTATTGCATAGCCACTTCCACCGGTACTTCTGCCTTGGTGTTTTCAAAATGGATGATACCGGTGAGCTTTTCACGATTCTCATCCAGGAGGTTAACGAATTCCGAAAGGCCTTTTTCGGAATAGAAGGTTTCTTCCAGATAATGCTCACCATTGCCATTTTCTTCCAATTCTCGTTTATCTGTAATCAGAAGTTTTATTCCTTTGTTCAGGAAGGAAAGCTCCCTAAGCCTGGAGGAAAGGATCTCAAAATTGTATTCGGTGGTAATGAAAATCTGAGTATCGGGCTTGAAGGTAATTTCAGTGCCCCTCAGCGAGCTGGTCCCGATTTCTTTAACGGGATAAAGAGGCTTCCCCCTCTCGAATTCCTGCCGGTATTCTTTCCCATCCCGGTACACACTGGCGCACAGGTGAGAGGAAAGCGCGTTCACGCAGGAAACGCCAACTCCGTGCAGTCCCCCGGATACCTTGTAGGAATCTTTATTGAACTTACCACCGGCATGCAGCACGGTAAGCACCACTTCCAATGCCGACCGCTGCTCCTTTTCCATAATGTCCACCGGAATACCACGCCCGTCATCCCGAACGGTAATGGAGTTATCTTCATTGATAATCACGGATATGGTAGTGCAATACCCCGCCAAAGCCTCGTCGATAGAATTGTCAACTACTTCATATACAAGGTGATGCAAACCTTTGACGCTGATGTCCCCGATATACATTGCGGGACGTTTTCTCACCGCCTCTAATCCTTCCAGTACCTGAATACTTTCTGCTGAATAGTCACCGTTCTTTTTATTTTCTTCTGCGGCCTGTTCTTCAATACGTTCATTAATCATATACTTACCTTATCTTTAATACTGCCTGAATCTAAAACTGAAAATTTCCAATATTACGTTACTTCAATTAAGCCTGTAAAGATACAAAAAATGGCCAGCTTCTTTTGTCAAGAAATCAACAACTCCCAACAAACTACCAACAATTACAGGAAGTATTGGTTGAAAAAAAATAGGGGAAACCGATTTAACTGCTACCGGGGTTTTACGGTAAGTTCTGCAATTTTCAATTTAAGCATTTCAATTTCCTGATTGAGCATTTCTTCGCGGGTGGCAGATTCCTCTGCGAGCTTGATCAGTTCATCTTCACGCCTGGCGGATTCTTCCTGGGTTGCCATGATCTCTTCCAGGTTCATGCGCAGTTGTTCTTCTGAGGCCTCAAGTTCCTTTGATTGCAGGTTGGATTGTTCGATAAGCTTTTTTAACCTTGCACTGTACATTTCGGTATGTATAATGGCGGCAAAGGTTTCCATCAGCTTTTCCAGGAAGGATATGCGGTATCCCTTAATCTTCCTGAAGGATCCCAGTTCCACAACCCCGACACATTCATCATTGATTTTAAGCGGAGCCAGCAGGAGATGTTTCAGATACTCACTGCCCAGGCCGGATCGCAGACAGGCATAATCTTCGCTCAGATTGTCGATTTCAATGAACTGCTTTTCGTAAAAGCAGGCACCTACATATCCTTCTCCACTGATGAAACGCTTTTGCGCCTTTTCTGAGGTGAAAGCATAATGGGCAATTAATTCCAGGAAGGGCTCTTCAGGCTTCTCATCGTTCAGCAAAAATATGCCTCCCTGTTGGGCATCAACATATTCCACCAGCTTTTCAATGGTTACATGGCACAATTGATTAAGATCATTCCTGTTCTTGCTGAAAATGTCGGAGAATATCCCCAGACCCTGATTGAACCACAGGAGATTTTCCTGATCTTTTTCCCTCAGCTTCAATTCCCGTTTTTGAATGACAATCTCATCATGCTGTATTTCCAGTTGCTTCCTGGCTTCCTCCAATTCCCGGGAACTTGATTCAAATTTCTCCTCAATGATATGCTTTTGTTTCTGAGCTGCGTTCAAACGCTGACGCACAAGAAAGACAACACCCCAGATCAGGGAGACAATCAGCAGGATCCTGAACCACAGGGTGGCCCAGAACGGCGGTTTTATCCTAATCTTCACCGACAATCCCTGTTCATTCCAAACACCATCGCTGTTGGAGGCAATGACCCTGAAAGTGTAAGTCTTGTATGGCAGGCTTGTATAGGAAACAAAGCGCTTATTGCCAACTTCAATCCATTCATCATCAAAACCTTCCAGCCTGTATTTGTACTTGTTGAGTTCAGGGTTGGCATAATGGAGGGCAGAGAAATACAGCGTGAAATTGTTTTGTTCATGATCCAGTACTATTTCCTTGACTTCATTGATGTTAATTTTTATGGGTGAATCTTTGCCCGGCAATACCGATTCATTGCGTACCTGGAGATCAGACAGAATGATCCTGGGCGCTACGGAATCAATAACCACTTCATTCGGGAAGAAGCTGTTGAAACCGTATTGACCGCCAAAAAACATTTCCCCGGAACTGTCTTTGAAATAGGAGGTCCCGTTGAACTCATTGCTCTGTAAACCGTCTTCGATGCTGAACTGGTTGGTTTCTCCGGTGGCCGGATTGAACTTGATGATTCCGTTATTCGTGCTAAGCCAGAGCTTGCCGGATTCATCCTCAAGAATGCCATAAATCACAGCCATAGAAAGTTGGGCAACATCAGCAAAATGCTTAAAGTTACCGGTAGCAGGATTAAACTGGTCAAGCCCCTTTCCATAAGTACCAATCCACAATTCTCCCTTTGAATTCTCGCAAAATGACAGAATTTCATTATGGATCAATGAATTATCATTACCAGCCTGGTGGATATAATGCAGGAATCCACCTGTAGCCGGATCAAACTTGTTTACACCATAATCAGTAGCCAGCCAGATATTCCCGGCTTTATCACCATAAATGGCATAAACAGTACTGTTGCTCAGGCTGCCGGCATCGGCCGTATCAGGTAGGTACTGGGTGAAGGATTCCGATTCAGTATTCATAATGCTGAGGCCATTGTCGGTGCCGATCCAAAGCTTGCCATTGTTATCCGTAAAGAAGGAATAGATCCTGTTGCTGCTGATGGAGTTGGGATTGCCCGGGTCATGTTTGAATTGCTTGTACCGGAACGGTTTGCGGTCTGCATCCAGATAAACCTTGTTTAAACCCTGGTCATCCGTTCCGATCCATAGTACGCCTTCCGGAAACTCAAGGATTGCACGGATGCGACTGCTGGACAGACTATTGCCATTATTGGGATCGTGGATATAGCGGGTATAGGATTTTGCATTCCTGTCAAGCACATGAAGTCCATCAGATTTTGATCCGACCCATAATACCCCTTGCCGGTCTTCATATATGGGATGAATGTTCCGGAAGACCAGCTTTTCCCTCGTATAAGGCACATAGTCATACAAAACGAACTTTTCCTTTTTGGGGTTATATAGGTCAATACCGTTGCAACCCACCCAGATTATTCCTGAAAAGTCCTTATACAGCGAAAGAACCTCATTATTTTTAAGGCTGTAAGGGTTATTATAGTCGTAGGAGTAATTCACGCAATGCTGAGAGCGTTCCGACCAAATGTCGAGCCCTTTGCCATTGGTACCAATCCAGATATCCCCGGCATCATCCTGCAGCAACGCCTTTACAGGAACAGCCGGAATATTGCCCTGTTGTTCCGCAGAACTTCTAATGGTAGTGAAAACGCTCCCGGTTTCCATTCTTGCGAGTCCTGTTTCGGTGCCAATCCACAGACGATTCTCTTTATCGAGCAACAGCGCAGTGATCGCATCAGCCGGGAGTGATTGGTTGTCATTGGGATTGTGAATAAATTGTTCCAGTTGTTTATGCTCCGTGTCGAAACGGTACAAACCCTGATTGGTCCCTGCAAAAACAATTGAATTTCTGTCTGTTTCCAGTGCCCTTACGACTATTCCGGACCATGTCTGCAAGGCCGGGTATTCCCGGGCAGGGTCAGTAAACTTGCCCATTTGCTGATTGAAGACCGACAGTCCGTTCTCTGTGCCAATCCACAATTCACCATTCGGCATGTATAGCAGACAATTTATGACAGAACCTGCAACAGAAGGTTCATCAGGCGTTCCTGGCTGAAAATGCTGGAACTGGTTACTGTTCCGGTTGTACAGGTTCAGTCCGCCCCCGTTTGTTCCAATCCAGAGGTTGCCGTCTTGATCTTCAGCAATAGAAAGAATTCTGGAATTGCTTATGCTTCCTGGATTATTGGTCTCAGGTTTATAAACGGTAAAGGTATAACCATCAAATTTGTTCAGGCCATCCTCAGTACCTATCCAGATCAGGCCCCGGGAATCCTGAAAGATGCAATTGGGTGAACTCTGGGATAAGCCATCCTTGATGGAAAGGTTGTCGAACTTGATGTTTAATCTGTCGGTTTGCGCGAAAAGGGATGTTGCTGCAAAAAGACCGGAAATACAAAAAAGGAAGGTCCTGAAAGAACGATTTTTGGTTGGAGGTGCGCCGGGATTCATACGCTATAACAGGGTTAACAATTCGGAATTAAAATAATTCTTTAAAAGGATAATACCACAACAATACCTTATTAAAGTTATTACGTAGAAAAACAAGAAATGTTAAAAGATACTAACTTTGTTTTTAAAGTTGTTCCATGTTTTTGCAGTCATTGTCTTTATTGAACTTTAAAAATATCGGGGAAGCGGAGATATCCTTCTCTCCCCGGATTAATTGTTTTGTGGGCAATAACGGTGTTGGCAAAACCAACCTGCTTGATGCCATTCACTATCTCTGCCTCTGTAAAAGCTACTTTAACCCTGTTGATACACAAAATATCAGGCATAACCAGGAATTTGCCCTGATACAGGGCATCTTTTCTGTGAATGGCAAAGACGAGGAAATATTATGCAGCATACACCACAACAGGAACAAGATCTTTAAACGCAATAAAAAGGAATATGAACGGCTGGCGCATCATATCGGGCTGTTTCCGGCAGTGATGATTTCGCCGGAAGATGCCTCTCTGATTATCGAAGGAAGCGAGGAGCGCAGGAAATTCCTGAACAGTGTTATTTCGCAATACGATAAGGGTTACCTGGAGGATATGATCCACTACAATAAGCTGCTTTCCCAGCGTAACAGGCTCTTAAAGGACTTCACTGCGATACGCAGGTTTGATGAAGACATGCTTGCGGTTTATGATGGGCAAATGCTACCGGTAGCTGAAAGGATCTTCAGGCAGCGTGCAGCTTTTACAGAAAAGATGATACCGATTTTCCGGCATTATTATCATGATATTGCCCCTGATAACGAGGAGGTTGACCTGTTTTACCAATCGCAGCTCTCTGAACAGGATTATGGCCTTTTAATGAAAAACTCCAGGGTAAAGGATCGTGTTATGCAATATACGACACAGGGTGTGCATAAAGATGATCTGATTTTGAGATTAAATGATTATCCACTGAAAAAGACCGGATCCCAGGGCCAGCAGAAAACTTTCCTGGTCACGCTGAAACTGGCGCAGTTCGACTTCATCAAGGAGATGAACAAGGCGAGGCCAATCCTGTTGCTGGATGACGTCTTTGATAAATTTGATGAATCGAGGGTCCGGCAGATTATCAGGCTGGTTTCGGATGAGCATTTCGGGCAGATTTTCATAACCCACACGGATGAGAAAAAAATGCAATCGATCCTGGAAGAAATAGCCGGTGATTTTCGCCTTTTTCATGTTGACAACGGAATAATCAGCAATTAAGCACCAACGGCATGCGGAAAAGTAATACCCAAAAGATCAGTGAGGTTATCCTGGAATGCCTGCGTGAAATGCGGATCGACCGGAAACTCAAGGAGGTGCAGCTGGTAACCCAGTGGGAATCAATGATGGGGAAAACGGTAGCAAACCGTACAAGCAGGATTTATATTAAGAATGGCATCCTCTACATACATGTCACTTCGTCGGTCTTAAAATCCGAACTGTTGATGATGCGGCGGGAAATTGTGGATAAACTGAATGAAAACGCCGGGGAGCGGTTAATAGAGGAGATTGTGATCAGGTAGTTCTGTTGTGGGTTGTTGTGATTGTTGCGATTGTTGTGATGGTTTTCCACTCGTCCCTCGTCCCTTGTCCCTTGTCCCTCGTCCCTTGTCCCTTCCTAATACCGGTTCAACCACCGATATCTTCTGGCATTGTCACCGAATTTAACAGCGGCCGAGATTTCATGTGATCCCAGGGTGCGGGCACCGATGGCATTGAAGGTATAATCAAAGGAGTATCCAAAGTAAAACTTGTCCACCCTTAGTCCGCCCATGATGATCAGGGCTGAACCCTTTCCATTGAAGGATTCTTCTACGAGGCTGTAACTGCCTCCCGTACGGTAGGACAAACCTGCCCAGTAATCCTCCTTGATATAAAGTCTTGCATTAATATCGATCTGGGCAATAAATTGTTCCGTGGTTTTAAAGAGGAAGGAAGGCTCCAGCAGCAAATCACGGTTCAATTCAAAACGGTAACCGGCCATGGCGATGTAATACCTGACCATCCTGAATCCGGGGCCATCTTTATCTGCACCCATTTTTAGGGGAGTCTGGAATAGCTGCATGACGGAAACACCGGCATAGAGATTCTGATCGGTATAATATGCGCCAAAATTGGCATCCGGAATAAAAGCAGATTTGTTGGTGTTCAGGAGCAGCTGATCGTCTTTGTCCAGCAGGTTCATTTTGTCTTCATTGATCCTGAACTGGTACCCTGTTAAGGAAACCCCAAACGAAAGCTGAGACTTGTCAAGCGGAATATGATAGGAATAGGTGCCCTGTAATCCGGTGCGGTTGAATGCTCCTGCCATATCGGTAAAAGCATAGAAACCATAACCGACCCGACCGCTGCGCGACATGACTCGTTTTCGCTTCCGGATGGATGCTGAGCGTGAAATGTAGCTGTTTTTAAGCATCCTTGTCTGATAACTAGCTGCATAGGTACTTGGAGCATCCTTCATTCCGAGCCATTGCTCCCTGGCTGTGATGTTGATGGCTGTGTACCCTTCGTGCCCCGCCACGGCAGGGTTGAGCAGGAAACCATTCATCATATACTGACTGTATATGGGCAACTGCTGTGCCTGAACCTGAAATAGGCTCAAGCTTAACAAAGCCAAAGCAAACAGTAAAGTAATATGTTTTGGTTTATTCATGCTCCCTTATTCAATCTTCCTTCTTTGATCTTCCTTCTTTGATCTTCCTTCTTAGACCTTCCTTCTTTGATCTTCCTTCTTTGACCTTCCTTCTTCCATCCTTAACGTATAACATTCACATACCCTGTCATCGGTGCTACGTTGGCCACCTTTATATCCAGCACAAAATAATAGGCATCCATGGGCAACTCATTGCCGGCCATGGATTCACCTTTCCAGGGATTGTTAAAGATGTCATCGGTTCTGTATATCAGCCTGCCCCACCGGTCATAAATCTCCAGGATGGCATCGGGAAAAAGCTCTATATTGGGAATCACCCACATATCGTTCTGCCCGTTCTGATCTCCCGGGGTAATGGTGTTGGGCATGTTGGCAAAGAGCAGGTATACGTCGCACACTTCCAGTAAAAGGGTATCGTAACCGCGACACCCGTTATTATCAGTAACTTCCACCCAAATCTCCTCCGGTTCCGTGCGTTTGCCATCCACCACAATGGGATTCACGATGTCTCCTGTTGACCACTGGTAAGCGGCAAAGGTGCCGGCATCAATCAGCATTGTTGAAGAACCGCACAGGGCGGTATCCTTGCCCAGGTCAACAACCGGCAAAGGATTTACCGTCAGATAGGCCGAATCATAGTCGAAGCAATGATCCGTCCCGGTAATCTTCACCCATACATACCCTTCGGTACCGGTATTGTAAGTTGGACCGGAACTACTGTCGGGCCACAGATAGGTGACAGCTGTCAAATAACTCGTTGTTGCATTGAATTCAAAAAGATCATTTTCGCACACCGCTTCATCATTGCCAATATCTGCCACAGGGGCATTGATCTCAACACTGGTTTCCATCGGAATGCCTGTGCAACCAAATTCGGTTTGTTCGGTAACGGCAATCCTGTGGCTGCGACGGTCGTAATCCCAGCGCAAAACAACAGTATCGTTGTTTTGTCCGCTGATGATGGTACCGCCATCCACCTCCCAGAAGAAAACCGAGTTGGGCAGCCCCTGCACACCATAAGACTCCATGAAGCCGGCACAGGCATAAGGCAAGCTTTGACTGTGCCCGGGCATCACGGAGCTTATGATAAGCAACAGGGTTATTATAGTGTAACGAATGGTCAACTGAACGAGCTGTTCGGGTGAGAAACTGACTGTACGTTACGATTAATAGTTATAGCTGTTAGGAACATAATAGATCGGACCCGTAACAGGAGTGGGGTTCACGATATATACCAGGCTGGTCTTGGTACCAAAGGCGTAACCGGTAACCGATGCAGGTGAATTGAGATAGTCCGATTTGTGTGAAATAGCCGATACGATACCATTTCCGGTTACACCGGCAGCGGGCAGCAGGTAATACGTGTACCTGGTACGCAGGTTGTTCTGAACGGTCAGCGCCGGTGAACTGAAATCAAAATCATAATCCGGGGCTGCGCCGGTAAAACCTGCAGTGGTGCCAACGATGGCCTTGCCAGCCAGGGCATAGTCATATACACTTACCGAGTCAATCAAAGCTGTTCTGATTCCTAAAGCATTGATGTTTTCACGAACCAGGGAAACCCGGAAAGAATAGCGGGCATGGGCTACGGGAACATTCTCGGTAATGGCTATGTTAATAGCCTGCGCGAGCTGGGGTCCGCATAAACCGGTAAGAATGTCGGCTGTGGTGAACTGAGCCGTTGGGGCAGCAGCTGCAGTTACGGCGAGTACGGTTGAATCAGCACTTGTACAACCTCCGAAAGCAGCCGGGGAATTTTCAAAAACATAGATACGGTAATCACCGGCGGTGGGATAAGTGATCCTCACAAAGTTGTTCGTAGGAGCGCCAATGGTAGGAGCCTGATAAACACCACCCAGAGCTCCCCAGGTCCAGGTGAAGCCTGCGGTTAAAGCTCCTGTGGCTACATAATTCGGGTGATAGACCGGATCGGGTAGGGCATAATAACCCATGGTTTTGCCCACGGTAACATAATCCACATTGGTAGGCACTGTTTTGTTAACGTCAAATTGGACATAGGGCGCCGGAGGATTTTGCGCAAACACGCCAACTGTTAACAGCATTGTAGTTGCTACACTCAATACAGCTCTCAAAAAGTTCATCTTTCTCATCGTTGATAAAATTTAATTGTTTAATTAGTACTCTATTGCTTACCCAATCCTGGTAGGGACTCGGGATGTATTTACCTGGTTAAATATGTTCAACTCATACTTATATCGTAAAACCGTCATTTTTGTTACACTTTTTTGATAATCAGTTCAATTTTCCTGATTAAATGGAATGTGATCCCTATCGCTGAAATGAAAGATAACATTGATTTGTATCAATATCGGGATCAAAACGATACAGATGAAGTTCCGTATGCATTTCATCCTGATCCTACCGGTTAAGGATTATTATTGTTGGGTACGTAATAATTTGGTCCGGTTACAGGCCTTGGATAAACCGTTATGGTCAGTGCATTCGACGACACCTTGCATCCGTTCGCTTTGGAGGCTCTGCGGTAAAAATATGTTGTAGTGGAAAGCGGACTGGAATCGTAAGTAGTATTGGTGGCTCCGGCGATGGCAGTCCATGTACCGCTTGCAGGATTGCTGCTGGTGGTTGAGTAATACCACTGGTAGGTGAACGTGCCAGGACTTGCATTGGCAGAGCTGGTAAATGCAGCGACGTCATTCCCCGAACAAGTGACCTGGTTTGCCGCAATGGTGCCTCCGGATACGCCTGTCCCGCAAATTAAATCGTTGACCAAATCTGAAATCGGATCCTCTTCCAGGTCAACCGAATTACCATAATTACAGGTGCTGCTGGTATGTTCCTGTGATAGGTTACAGTTTAATACATCGTTGGAACCGCTGGAAGCCCAACCACTCGGTACATCTATAGTGCCCCCGATGAATACATTGGAAGGATGGTCATCACTGGTGAAAGAACCCTGGCCGGCCGATCCGGTTTTAGTAAAGTTGCCCATTATGATGAAATAACTGTTGGCAGCAATGGTTACCTGGTTGGCAATAGAAACATTGCCATAAACGATCAATACGGAACCATTGGCAAGATTCAGGGAACCGTTATTGCCAATGATCAGATCGCCATAAATTACCAGGGTGTCTTCCACATTCAGCAATCCTCTTTGCAGGGATAAAGACTCGAAAGTGGCTATTGTACCAACTGTTATTTTGCCATAGATGTTATAAGTGTCATTACTATTGAATGTACAACAGCCCGGGTATGCGCCGTTCCAGTTTGCGGCAGTTCTCCACGGGCCGTTGGCCGTGATTAAGGTTGAGAAAGTTGCGCCAGAGGAGATCTGCTGAGTGGCAATTACTATAAGTATTAGCAGGAGGAACCTTCTCATCCGGGAGGGTGGGGTCAGATAATGCATAGCCTCATATCTTATGGTCAAGATATTTAATGACATGAAATATAGTCTAATAAACCATCTGTAGATCTATGGATTAATAGCATCAGATGGAAATCTTCCTGTTGAAACGATGTTTTCGCACTAAAGTTACAATTATTGGATGATAATTGAGTCATTGGGGATTAACATCACTGCTTCAACGCCGCCTTGGTAAAGATATAATCGGGTATATCCTGGTTGAACTTGATGGAAGTGATCCGGTATTCCGTACCGTCTCCTTCCTTGAGCATATCCTTGAATATTGCTGCGGTGGGGAACCATCGTCCCTGGATCTGACGGACTTCACTTAAATCGGTACGTTTGAGCAATTGTCCGCTCTTTGCGAATAACTCCTCTTTTAACGGTACATATCTTTCGGCATCCACCCATAATCTGCGTGAATAATAAGCCACATCTTCCACCCTGGCCGTGAGTTCCAGCAAAACTGTATTTCTGTCGCCGATCTTTTCATTTCCGGTAACCCTGGCCAGGTATACATCCGTTAATTTACGGTTGTCCATCATATCCTCATACGACAGGTCGGATCCCATCACCGACTGCCGTAGCATGTGCCCCGAGATCTGTATGGTCCTGTCAGTGGAGGGTGAATAGATCCAAAGCTGGTTTTCCAGCTTCAGCATTTTGGTGCCTTTTTCCCGCTCCGGGGAGAGGTACTCGGTAAACGATTTCAGGTTGCTGACCGACCAGGATCGGGCCGTGATGGTGCGGCTTGTCCTTTTGCCGTGGATGATCATGGTGGATTCCACGATCCTGTTTTCCGAAGCCATATTTTTATCGACCCGGTTAAGAATCGCAAGAGCATCCTGACCATAAACCTGCAAGCCTGATATCATTGCTAAAACTAACATTCCCGTTTTCATATCCCTATAATTTTTCAATATTCACTTTTAACTTTTCATTATTTACTATTCCACTTTTGCATTGTTACACTTCAAGTTCTTTAAAAAGCTGCGCTGTTTGCCTTTTGTAGATTCCAATGCCGGAAAGGGCTGTTCCAACCAAGGTAGATATCACACCGGGAATAAATCCAATGTAATAATCAGTGAACGTAATTCTTGCACGTATTATATTGGGCATCATAACAGCGGCAGAGGCGTTTTTTGTGAATTCACCGATATTCAACCCGTATTCCTGCAAAATCCAGGCAAAGCATAATCCGAATGTGGTTCCAACTATTGTTCCGGCTATGCCGATCATCAATGATTCGTAAAGCATGGTGCGGTAAACATGGCCTTTTTCTTCACCAATGGCCAGCCTTAGCCCGATCTCACCATAGCGGCGAAGTCCGCCGAGCAGTCCCGCATTCCACAAAACCAGGGACATGGCCACCACAAAAACCGCAGTGATAAGGATCCCCATGTAGGCAGACATATCAATATAAAGCGACATACTTTCCTCGTCACGAAGCCTCCGGATAACCGGTGCATATTCGTCGTTCCCTGCCGGGAATATGTCGTAGAACTTCTGAACAACAGGATCTGCAAAATCATCATCGTAATACCCCTGCGGAAAGAACCCGACAATCTCTCCGGCGGCATCCTGCATATCCAGGGCAAGCTGAACATCGCCAATATCAGCAACAACGGTTCCACGGTCCATGGCCGTGGAGCCAAAATGCAAGGTACCGGATACTGTGAAATTGTAAAACGCCATGCTTCCGTTCATGGTAGAGCCGATGAGTGTGACTACTTCACCCGGACCCACACCGAGTTTCTGAGCGAAATCGTCGCTGAGCAATATTTCTCCGGGTGAGGCAGGCAACCTGCCCCTGACAAGGGAATTCCTCAGGTTAAGCCTGTCGATTTCTTCAGAATCAGGGGACAGAAGATCAAGTCCCATACCCATGGCAGCGCCCTGGCTTTTTGTTTCTCCTTCAGGATCCGGCACATCGATAAGGCCACCAAATTTAATCCGCGCTGCCCAATGCATTTGTGGGAAAGTCGTTTTAAGCTTCTCTGAAATGTCTCCGACACCCAGCATGGCCAGGTCATTCGGAATCTGATCAGCATTTTCGGCATAAACCCCGGTCATCACTTTCATATGCCCGGCGGAGAACCTGGCCGTTTGCTCCACCATATCCGTCATGATACCGGTAATGTAGGCATGCAGAAATACGGAAAGCATTACTCCTATAGCCACCACCAGAACAGGCAGACGACTCCTGCTTTTATCCCGGATCAATCCCTTGAATAAAAATCGTATCATTGTAATTTCCCCCTTAATGCTTCTGTTGGATTCATTCTCGCTATTTTTCTCGAAGGAAGGTAACTTACCACTGTGGTAGTGAGCAGCACGATGAAGATGGTAGTAATCACCAGTCCGGCAGTGTACACGGGGTACATGGTATCGGCTATTGAAAAGCCATAGTCGCTTGTATCCACTGATAGGGTAATACCGGTTTGGGACTGCCAGATAAGGAAAGGAATGCCGTAAAGAGCAGCCAAAACAGCTGCCAATATGGCATGCATGGCACCTTCCAGTGTAAAAAGTCCGACGACTTCCGGCCGGGTGTACCCCAGGGCAATGTAGGTGCCGATTTCTTTCTGTCTCCTGAATATAGACAATACCTGGGTATCGAAAACAGCCAGCATGGCCAGCAGCAGTAATATGATATAAAAAACCGATTGTCCGGTTGATTTTGTTTTGATCATTTTCTCTATATCTGAAACAAGACTTTTAAACGGCATCAGCTTCCAGCCTTTCAGCTGAATGCGAGCTTTATCCGCATCCCTGAAAGTTAACAAAGTTGCTTCCCCTGGCAATTGAAGCATCGATCTCAGCTTTTCCAGGGGAATCCAGACCTGGGCGACATCCACGGTGGGAACGCTGGTTTTGAATATGCCGGTAATGCAGATTTCGGCAGCGTCGAAGGTTCCATGAACGTCACGCCAGCGAATGATTACATAGTCTCCCACCTTCAGCTTATTGCTGGAGGCCATATTGGCACCGATTATGGCGGGAATGGCATTGGCAGCTGTATCGAGCTTGTTCGAGGGCAGGGCAAGGAATTGCTGACCGGGGCGGATCCCTTTGATCAGAATCGTTTGCATTCTGCCTGAAGGATAGATGGTTCCCTGTGTGATCAGAACCGGCTCCATTTCACCCTGCTTCATCTCACTCTTTAAAGGTTCCGGGATTGGACCATGCGCATTGGCAAGGGTAAAAGGATCGTAGGGATCATAGGCATCGTGCCAGTACTGACCACCACCAATTTCCCAGTTCTTCATATCGGTTTTGGCCTGGTGATCCCAGCCAACAAGGATACCTTTCGCCCAGATAATCACCACAAAAGAAAAGGACAGTACAATCACATTCAGCCAGGTGCGGAGTCCGGCACCGATAAGATTTCTATAGGCCAGTTTAAATGCTGTTTTCATGATAATATATTTTAATGCGCAGTTACCTGGTCCTGATTTACTTTGCCATCCAACAGGTAGATCTTTCTTCGCAGATAACTGATGACTTTCTCATCGTGAGTTGCAAAAAGAAAGGTAGTCTGCAGTTCACGATTGAGTTTTTCCATGGTTTGCAGAATGTGGTGTGAATTGGCTGCATCGAGATTCGCCGTGGGTTCATCCGCCAGCACCAGGGAAGGTTTTTTGACCATGGCGCGTGCGATGGCAACCCGCTGGCATTCCCCCCCGGATAATTGAGGGGGTTTGTTTCGCACTTTATCGGTAAGGCCAACCCAATCGAGAGCGTCCATCACCAGCTTTTTACGTTCAGCTGCAGTATAGCGAAGCAACAACAGGGGGAATTCAACATTTTCATATACATTGTGCACTGCAAGCAGGTTGTAGCTCTGGAAAATAAATCCCAGGTTTTCCTTTCGCAGCCTGGCTGCCTCCCGGGGTGTAAGGGCACCAATGGAATGCCCAAGCACTTCTGCCATACCCGAACTTGGTGCATCGAGCGATCCTATGATGTTCAGGAGGGTGGTTTTTCCTGAGCCACTGGGGCCGATAAGGCCTGCAAACTCTCCTTTCCCGATTTGCAGATCAATGTCATCCAGGGCGATAAACCTGTTTTTTCCCATGGGAAACCATTTTGTTAGCTTTTGGGTGTTAATAATTGAGTTGTTTTCCATCGCATTATGCTGTGTTATAGTTTTTGTATACGGACTAATGATTGAATACCATCATGATCTGCAGGCCGTTGCCTGCAAATAACATTCCCCCCTCCTGCTGGGTGGGAAGGTAATACTCTTTGGGATTGAAATAACCCATCAGATACAGTGATATTTTGTTGAACTGTCGTTGCCAGTTGATAAAACTGTATATTTTGTTGTTTGTCCAGTCGTAGTAAACAATTCCACTCACATTATCAAACAATCCGACAGGGTAGGAAAGACTGGCCAGGGAAAAAGTGGTTGCCTGGCTAAAACGCATCGCTTGTTTATCCTGTGCGGCAATAAGTTGCTCAAATTTCACGGCCAATCCGTTACCTATGCCAAAAGTGTAATCCATACCAACATTGAGAAGGTATTGATTGGTGAGGGCTCCAATATCCTTGCCGAAATGCGACCAGGATGCCTCAACCCAGAGGCCCACCAAGGCATCCCAGCGGGTATCAAAGCCAAAACGGTTTTCCGGGATCTTATCATATTGCAGGGCTGAATCTGGGAGGGTACTGCCTTCTGCTATCCTGTGGTGATAGGAGAGAGCAGTTTCACCCTGGGGAAGGGGTAGTTGGATACGCCCGCCGAATTCCGGGATGTCCTTCCGGGTGGGAATGCTTTCCCAGCCCTTGAGGTTATCATTTCCATAGAGGACCCAGAGCCAGAGATTGGCATTGTTCAGCCAGTAATACCTGCCCAGCACCCCCCAGACACCATCAGTAAGCTGAAGCGGATCACGGGGATCTATCCGGTCGAACCACATCAGTGGTCGCAACATTGAAGCGGATCCGAAATTGATTTTCTGCAAACCCATCCTGATCTCCATTTGGGATGTGGAGTAGCGAACCCACGCCCGGTAGGGTTTCAGGTAACCATCGCCATGAGCGGTGTCGAAAGGCTGGAAACCCAGGTTGCCAAATATGTTGACTGAAGCCTCCATATCCAGCATTCGATTGTTCTTCAAGGGAAAATACAGGTTCAGTTCAGGAATGTAACGTGCGCCAGTGTATACAGGAAGATCATTGGTGGGGTTAACGAGCAGCCAACTCGAGAGCTGGCCGTCAAAGTCCAGTGAATCCTGGGCCCGGGCACTGTGGATAATTCCGAATGATAATACAATATAGAGAAAAGGGTAGAGTCTCACCTTTCATTTTTTGTCCGCTACTCCAAATACAAAAACTATAATAATATACAATATTCGTAAAAGATTACTCTTTCGTAAATCAGAATTTCATTGTAAGTCTCACATTGAGCAATCGACCGGTAAGGTAATTAGGAACTGCAAAGAGGTTGGGAATGCCCTCCTGGTTGCTGACCGTTCTGACCCACTGATAAGAAGCCATATTGTCAAAGCCAAAGAGGTTGAACACTTCTACATTGAACCACAAGTCTTTGATAAAATTCTCCCGTATTTTACGCATGCCATTCCTGTCGGTAATCAGTGATTTGGAAAGGCCGATATCAATACGCCTGTAGGCGGTCAGGTAGTAGTAATTCTCCGGATTATCATAATCGGTGGGATTATAGGGCAACCGGCTGGCATAATAACAGTTCAGGTGAACGCGGTAGGAAGGATTATTCGGAAAATAGTCCTGAAAGTACAATCCAAAATTTACCAGCTGGTCGGTCGGCCTGGGATAATCACCATAGGCATCATCATAGCGGTCTTCACGTGTGCTTAAAAAGGAGAGCGTAGCCCAGGATTCTGCATCCTTGACAAATTCACCGTTGATTTTAAACTCTATTCCGGCAGCATATCCATGGGCGCTGTACTGGGGCAGATACTGGATATCCACATCATCCACCACATAGGGTACCAGGTGATCCAGGCTTTTATAGTATACCTCCGTAGTGAACCTGAAAGGCCTGTCCCACATAGAAAAATCCATGGTGGATCCCAGCAGGAAATGTATGGATTGCTGGGCGCGTACATCGGTATGCAAAATCCCTGAAGGATCACGCATTTCCTTGTAGAAAGGAGGCTGATGATACCAGCCGATGGCAGCATGGAAACCGATTTTCCGGTCCCATAAAGGCACCAGTCGGATGCCAGCCCGGGGACTTAGCACAAATTGGTCGTTGGTGGTGAGGTAATTGAACCTGATGCCAATATTGAAATAGATTTCGGACCAGCCGGAGGAAACGTTCATAATGTCATTGATATATCCGGTAAACCGGTTTGCCGCGAGTTTGTTGCTTGCGATGGTTGACTGGTAGAGCAATACTTCATCATCGGAATAGGGCAGTGAATAACCGGCTGAATCCATCATTTCCCATTCCCGGATCTTGTCGTTAAAGCTCTCCGTCTGAATGGAGAGGCCCCAGGCCAGGTTGCTCCTGTTCCAGCGATAGGCCCCTGTATGGGAAATATTGACGATCCGGGCATCCAGGTAATTCCTGGCATGTATGAGATTGGAACCGACACCGATGTTGAGAAGACTGTCCTCTCCGTTCCCCGAACCCATGGTATTGTCCAGCAGGTCAATCCGGTATTGGCTCAGTATATCATAGGTGATGTCCTCGTTGGTGCCAAAGGCTGAACCGGTGAGTTTAAGAGATAGGTTATCGGATGGATGGAAATCCAGTGTTAGCGCGCCGAGCAGTGTTGCGAAACGATCTTTTTCCTGTCCCTCGTAGTATACTGTAAAATTCAACGGCTGCTGATATGTTCCGAAAGCAGTTTCTCTCGACTGGGGGATCACCTGGTAGGTATTACGGGAAAGGTTCCCCAGAAAACTGATTTCCAGATTTTTATGGATATCATAGGTGAGGAAGGTCTGGACATCAAAGAACCTGGGAAAATAGTCACCCTCTGTTTGCAGGGTCCCCAATAAGTATTGATTGGTTTTGTAACGGATGCCTGTAATGTGGGTGAATTTTGAGTGGGCAGCACTTCCTTCGGCATGAACCGATGCGCCCAGTAAACTGGCTGAAGCACTGCCGGCAAAGCGGGTAGGACGTTTATATTGGATATCCAGCACAGATGACATCTTGTCGCCAAACCTGGCATCAAAGCCACCGGCAGCAAACTGTACAGCAGATACCAGGGATGAATTGACAAAGCTAAGGCCCTCCTGCTGTCCCGATTTTACGGTCAATGGCCTGTATATCTCAATGCCATTTACATAGATAAGATTTTCATCATAATTGCCTCCCCGCACAGAATACTGGGCACTCAGCTCATTGCGGGAAGAGGCCCCTAATGAGGTCAGGAGGGACTCCAGGTTGCCCGACGGGAGCGGAATATTATCAATAGATTTCAGGCTGATCTGCTGCAGGGCTTCAGCCCGGTCTGCCCAGCTTTCAACCACAACGGCATTCAGCAATTCAGGAGCAGGTTTCAGTTGAACCGATACAACAACAGTTTCCCCGGATTTAGGCGTTAGCCTGACGGTGTCTTTGCGATAACCGATAAAGGAGATCTCAAGCTGTACCTGTGTATTGGGCGTAACACTTTGCTGGAATTCACCCTGACTGCCGGTCACAGATGCCTTGCCGGTGGTGATGTCAATTACTGTTGCACCGGCCAGTGCCTCATTGCTTTCATCTCTTACCGTTCCCTTGACCAAAGCAGGTTGTTGGGCCATTAACAGAAATGTGCCCTGAAGGGACCAAAGGAAAACAGCCAGTAATGATCGTTTTATAGACAAAATGTTACTTTTAATGTGCCAATGTGCTAATATGTTAAAATATATTTGATTTTTTGCCAGTTACCGAATACTGATTACCGATTACTTTCTTTCTCCTTCCAATCACTCTTAAAATCCCCCCGCTTAAGGGCCTGAAAAAATTTTGCCCAGGCAAAAACATTGAAAATCTGATAGGAGGGAAGCTGTCCCTTTATAAAGGTTTGTTGGTATTGTTGTTCCATAATATGCTGGAAATTGGCACGGGCATTGGGTTCATGGTCCATGATGATCTGGGTTCGGATCAGGGCGATGTTTCTCCTGGCCTTTTCCATATCGTCAGTAGGCAATTTCAGGTTGAGAAAAGCTTCCTTAAACTCTTCATAGGTTTTCCAGGGATAAATCCTGGCCTCGGCTATCACCAGTGTATCCACCCGAAGGATCACTTCAAGGTTTAAGAAACTTGTTGATAGGTTTTCGGGTATTCTGAAGTACAAGTTTTTATATCCCACCGCGGTGAAAAGGATGGAATCGGTTTCTTCCACCACCAGTGAAAAGTTGCCATAGCTATTGGTAATGGCACCTCTGTAATTTTCCAGCACGAATATATGGGCGAAGGGCAACGGCCTGAGTAATTCATCCAAAACCTTACCCGACAGCTGGATGAGCTTTTTTTCCTGGGCCCAGAGGGAATCGAAACAGCAAACGGTGAGGAGGATATAGAAAACAACTGCCTTCATGAAAAGATTTTATCGTTTGATAACGCGGCCGAATGGTCTGCATGGGCGTCAAAAGTAAGTAAAATAAAAAAAAATAGCTAATTTTATAGGCACATGAAACCTAATCCACTGTGGCTATGTTCAACGAGAGAGATGCGAAACAGCTGAAAGAGAAAGGTATTGATATCCCAACGGCGGAGCAGCAGATCGGATTCCTCCGCAAGGGTTTTCCTTTTATGAAACTCGCAAAAGCAGCCACCCTTCAGCAGGGCATTAAGAAGCTTAGCGAAAAGCAGCTAAATAAATTTATCAACCGCTATGACAGTGCTGAAAACCTGAGTCGCATTAAATTCGTGCCGGCTTCTGGTGCAGCTACCCGGATGTTCAAAGCCTTGTTTGAGTTTGATGAGTTGTTTCGGCAGTCTAACTATGATCCGAAGATTCTTTCAAAGGAAGCTTACAGGCACGTTAAGGAGTGTTTCGACCGGATCAGGGATTTTGCCTTTTACGCCGACCTCGAGAAATCCGTGGGCAAAACAGGGACAACAGTAATCAATGCTTTGAATAATAAAGACTATCATATTGTTCTGTCTTCGCTGCTGGGCGATCCGGGAATGCATTATGGCAACCTGCCCAAAGGGTTGCTTGTATTTCACCGGTATGACAACCATACCCGCACAGCAGTGGAGGAACACCTGGTAGAGGGTTCAGGTTATGCCGTAAATAAAGGTGCTCATGTGAGTATTCATCTTACGGTATCGCCGGAACATAAAAATTCTTTTGAAACCCTGTTGAAAAAGGTTCAGAAACATTATGAAGATCTGTACCAGGTGAAATTTCACATTGAATATTCCATACAGAAGCCTTCTACGGATACCCTCGCCATTGATGATAAAAATGAACCCTTCAGGGAATCTGATGCTTCATTGCATTTCAGGCCCGGGGGACACGGTGCTTTGCTCGACAATCTGAACGACATTGACAGCGACCTGATATTCATAAAAAATATTGATAATGTTACGCATGATCGGAACAAGGGGGATACCATCCTTTATAAAAAAGCACTCGCGGGACTTTTAATAGATTATCAGGAAAAGGTGTACAACTACCTCCGTATGCTTGAAAAACCGGAATCCCTGAATCATGAAACGTTTACAGAAATTGTGAATTTCCTGGGTGAAGAGTTGGGAACAGCGGTTGGTCCGAAGATTAAAAGTCAACCCGCACAGTCGGTCGATTTTCTGATCAGTAAGCTTAACAGGCCTATACGCGTTTGCGGAATGGTGAAAAACCTCGGCGAACCCGGGGGAGGACCTTTCTGGACAGCAGATGCCGACGGCAGCAGATCACTGCAAATCGTAGAATCTTCACAGGTAAACCAACACGACCCTGAACAGGCAGCCATTCTGAACAGTGCTACTCACTTTAATCCTGTGGATCTGGTTTGTGGAGTAAAAGATTACCGGGGCAGCAAATTCAACCTGATGCATTACAGGGATCCCAATACAGGTTTCATCAGTAAAAAATACAAGAATGGCAAACCGCTGAAGGCCCTTGAGTTGCCAGGTCTCTGGAATGGTTCCATGGCCTACTGGAATACTGTTTTTGTAGAGGTTCCCGTATCCACTTTCACTCCGGTTAAAACGGTCCACGACCTGTTGCGACCCGAACACCAGTAATAGCAATGATTATTGCCGTTAATACACGGCTGCTGCTTCCTGAAAAGCTCGAGGGTATCGGCCGGTTCACCCATGAAAACCTGAAAATCCTTACCAGGGAACATCCTGAACATCAGTTTGTTTTCATATTCGACCGGAATTTTTCCGATGAGTTTGTTTATTCGGGAAATGTCAGGCCGATTGTTTGCTTTCCACCGGCACGGCATCCGTTATTGTGGTACTGGTATTTCGACTGGAGCATTCCCGGGATCCTGCAAAAGGTAAAAGCCGATTTGTTCTTTTCCCCGGATGGCTGGCTTTCCCTCAGAACACCTGTCAAATCGCTTCCTGTCATTCATGACCTGAACTTTTTCCACCTGCCCGAATTAATTCCCTGGCAGGTCAGAACCTATTATAATTATTTCTTTCCACGCTTTCTGCATAAGGCACACCGCGTGGCCACAGTTTCAGAATTTACCCGCAATGATATCATTACCCTGTTTGATTATTCAAAAGACCAAATCGATGTGGTTTATAACGGGGCTTCACAGGGCTTTCATCCTATACCTCCCGATGACCAGCAGAACGTTCGTGAGCATTATGCACGGGGATGCCCTTATTTTCTGTTTGTGGGACTGATCCATCCCCGTAAGAACCTTTCCAACCTGATTACAGCTTTCAATAGTTTCAAGCAGAGTGTTTGCAGTCCGGTAAAACTGCTGATAGTCGGATCAAAAAAATGGTGGACCCCTGATATGCAGCATGCTATGAATGAAGCTGAATATAAAGAGGATATTATTTTTACAGGCCGGGTACCCGAAGAAGAACTCCGCAGGATCACGGCTTCAGCCTTATCAATGGTATATGTGTCGCATTTTGAGGGATTTGGTATTCCATTACTGGAGGCCATGCAATGCGATATTCCGGTTGTCACCTCGGCTGTAACTGCCCTGCCGGAAGTTGGGGGGGATGCAGTACTATATGTCAATCCGCATGATACCGAATCAATAAAATCGGCCATGCTGGCCGTTTATTCGGATTCCTCACTGCGTAAGGAACTTATTGAAAAAGCCAGGGTACAGCGTCAGAAATTCAGTTGGGAGAAAACGGCAGGATTGCTGTGGAAAAGTATGGAGAAATGCTTGTAACCGGTGAAATAGAGGGGTGTAAACCCTGTTTTACGCACACGGTAATTTTTTTATAACTTTGTCTGCGGGCAGTAATGAACATGCTCCTGTTGATAACATGCGACTTTTTCATTTAAATATTTCTTATCATGCCTTTAAATATCCCGGACCAGTTACCCGCTATTGAAATTTTGCAGGAGGAAAACATCTTTGTGATGCGTGAAACTGCTGCGATTCACCAGGATATCAGACCTCTCCGTATTGTAATCTTGAATCTGATGCCGGTGAAAACTACCACAGAGACACACATTCTAAGACTCTTATCCAATTCGCCTCTCCAGGTGGAGGTCACCCTGCTGCATACACACGACCATATTTCGAAGAATACGTCCGTTGACCATTTGAAATCATTCTATAAAACCTTCAAACAAATCCGCAATCAAAAATTTGATGGAATGATCATTACCGGTGCTCCCATAGAGCATTTGGATTTTGAGAAGGTTGATTACTGGGGTGAACTCAGGGAGATCATGGATTGGACAGTTCACCACGTCACTTCTACTATGTTTATTTGCTGGGGAGCCCAGGCAGGGTTATACCATTTTTACGGGATCCCCAAATATCCGTTGCCCAAAAAAATGTTCGGGGTTTTCACCCACCAGGTGAATAACCCTAAAATTCCCCTGGTTCGGGGATTTGATGAGGAATTTCTGGCACCGCATTCCCGACATACAGAAATCCGCAGGTCTGACATCGAAAAAATTCAGGAGCTGATACTGGTTTCAGAATCTGCAGAAGCCGGCGTTTATATGGTGATGACCAGGGGCGGACGGCAAATATTCATTACAGGACATTCCGAATATGATCCGGATACTTTAAAGGATGAATACGAACGTGATATCAGAAAAGGACTCCCCATTGAAGTCCCGGTAAACTATTTTCCCGGAAACGATCCCTCCAAACCACCCCTCGCCCGGTGGAAAAGTCATGCCAATCTGCTGTATTACAACTGGCTGAACTACTACGTTTACCAGATCACGCCTTACAACATCAACGAAATAGAGTAAATGTGCAAATAACCTAGACTGCATGACTGCATGACTTGCACGACTATTTCCCTTTCCTTTCCCGGATGAGTTCCTTGCAGTAATCGATCAGTTCAAGGTCCAGGGAGTCCCAAGGCATAGGTTGCCTGGCTAGAATATCAGAAAAAGGTACGTTCAGCAGAATCGGATCCTGATGGGATAATCCCGTCTCGGTTCCATAATACAAAACTGGAGGATGGGGAATGGAAAACTGGAATTGCAGTGCAGCCTTTAGTTTCTCACGATTTTGTCCGGCATCATGCAAGAAACGGTTCATGTCGTGATTGTCAATAAAAGTAGGAAGATAATAACCCTCGGGAAAGCGACTGTAATGTTCTGATAATGAAGACCTGAGCTTATGTTCAAACTGCTCAGGTTTTTCTTTCCAGGCGATGTTTTCCACGATCCTGTGGTGAACATAAAAGTCCAGAACGCCGTCGAGTTCCCGCAGGTATTCCCGTTGAATATCCCAGGGATTCAATTGCAGCAGCCATCTAAGGTACTTATGGTTGATCCTGATGGTCTTCAGCATGTCAAAGTTGATCCCTTCAAGCCATGCTTCGCCGATGAGAACCGCTTCGGGTTTCAAAGCCTTGATTTCCCGGCTGAAAGCCTTCCAGAAGTCGTGGGAAGGTCCAACCACATGATCCAGCCTGAAGCCATCGGCACCCAGTGATATCCATTTAAGGGCTGCTTCGATGATATGCTTCCTGGCGGCTGGAAAATCAAGATTTATTTTGGGTAACTCCCGGAATTTGAGAAAGCACAAATACCGGTTCGTAAAAGGAGTGAAGTAAAACCAACGCCGGTATGGGCTTTTTGGATCCTGAAACGCTTCCCGGAATAACGGATGCTCACAGGAACAATGATTGGCAACAAAGTCAAGGATCACCCTAATATTTTTGTGATGTGCCTGGTCGATGAATGCCTTTAAATCGATTTCAGTACCAAATCTTTCATCAATGGTATAATAATCAGTAATGTGATATCCATGATAAGCAGTGGTTTTCAGAATCGGAGAGATCCAGATCGTATTGATGCCGAGGTCTTTGAGATAAGGTAACTTTTCGGTGATGCCGGGAATATTGCCGCCCAGGAACAACGGTTTACCGGGATCTGCATTCGGGTCATACCCTGCAAACCGGTCCACCAGGATATGGTATATAATGGAATCCTTGAACCATGAAACACCGGAAGAAGTATTCGTTCCCGATATCATTCCTTCATCCTTATAATCCATTCGCGCGCATTCACAAAGCTTTCGATCCAGGGGGATACTTCGTCATGCTTCCTGTCTTCGGGATAATAGGCCCAATTCCAGGGAAAGATAGCTCTCTCAAGATGCGGCATGATGGCCAGATGCCTGCCGTCATCCGAACAGATGCCCGCAACTGCAAAATCAGATCCGTTTGGATTACCAGGATATCCGGAGTAGGTATACTTCATGCTCACATTGTATCCTGCCTCACCATGGGGCAGACTGAACCGGCCTTCTCCATGGGCAACCCAGATGCCGAGGGTACTTCCTGCAAGGGTCTTCAGCATAACAGAGGGTGTTTCCGGAATAGAAACACTCAGGAAGGAGGATTCAAATTTGTGAGATGCGTTGTGCAACATTTTGGGCTTATGGAGATGACCGGGTAAAACCAGGTCCAGTTCCACCATAAGCTGGCAACCGTTACACACGCCCAGGCTCAGGGTATCCTTGCGCGCATAATAGCGATTAAGTGTATTTCGTGCTTCTTCATTGTGCAGGAAAGCTCCGGCCCATCCTTTAGCACTACCCAGTACATCTGAGTTGGAGAATCCGCCGACAAAAACGATCAGGTTCACATCATCCAGCTTTTCCCTTCCGGAGATAAGATCGGTCATATGCACGTCTTTCACATCAAAACCGGCCAGGTACATCATAAAAGCCATCTCGCGGTCACCGTTGACACCTTTCTCGCGAATAATGGCAGATCTTATTCCAGATGGGCCTATTCGCTGCCTGTTAATACCATATTGTGAGGCTTTTCCGGAAAAACCACGCTGAAAATTAAATTGAAGAGGATGCAGTTTGTAATGCTCAGAACGGCTTTTTGCCAGCACCGGGCCACACTGATTCTGGTCAAGCAGATAAGACGTATGAAACCAGATGTCTCTGTACTTTTCAACATCGAAAGTATGGGAAAAACCATCCTTGTTAATAACGAGGGAAGCTGCAGGTGTATATGCGCCGAGCATGTGGTAACGGATATTCCGATTCTTCAAAACGGTTTCCACACCGGAACTGTTTTTTGTCTGGATGATTACCCCCGGGTTTTCGCTGAAAAGGATTTTAATAAGGTCCTTTTCGGAAAAACTGTCCAGGTTGATTTTCAATCCCGCTCCGGGACGTGTGAAACACATCTCCAAAAGGGTAACGATCATACCGCCGGCGGAAACATCATGTCCGGCCAGTAACAAATCATTACTGATGCATTGCTGAAGGGTTTCGAATACGTTGACGAAATAATCCGGGTCTTTGACCTGGGGGGTTTCGTTACCCAAGCGGTTGATCGACTGTGCAAAACTGCTCCCGCCCAGGCGGAAGGCGTCACCAGACATGTCAATATACAGGAGTTGGGTATCGGGTTGGTCGCTGATCACCGGCTCAACGGCCTTCCTGAAATCAGATACTTCTGCGGCGGCAGATATGATAACAGTGCCGGGTGAATAAACCTCGGAGCCATCTTTATACTTTTGGGTCATGGAAAGGGAATCCTTTCCCGTAGGAATGTTGATGCCCAGGGCTATGGCAAATTCACTGGCAGCGCTAACGGCTGCGTAAAGGCGGGCGTCCTCACCCTTATGGCGGCAGGGCCACATCCAGTTTGCACTGAGCGAAACACCCCGGATGCCTTCTTCGATAGGCGCCCACAGTAAGTTGGTAAGGGCTTCGGCAATCGAAAGTACTGAGCCGTGGGCGGGGTTGATAATTCCAGCAGCCGGGGCGTGCCCAATGGCTGTGGCTATTCCCCTGTGTCCGGTATAGTCAAGTGCAGTTATGGCCAGGTTGTTCAGCGGAAGCTGAATGATTCCACAGGTCTGTTGCTTGGCTACCAAACCGGTAACAGACCTGTCGACCTTATTGGTAAGCCAGTCCTTACATGCAACTGCTTCCAACTGCAATACGTTTTCAACATATTGTGCCAGATGGGCCGGTGAATATTCCGGATGATCAAATTTTTCAATCACTGTATTATCCTGTAGCACTGTTTTGGGCGGATTGCCGAAAAAGTCATCTACCTGCAGGTCAATAGGATTCTGACCTAAGGGATTCAGGAATGTGAACCTGTGATCACCCGTAACTTCCCCAACGACGTAATGCGGTGCTCTTTCCCTTTCTGAAATTCGTTTCAGCAGTTCGGTATCTTCCTCTTTGATGACAATCCCAATACGCTCCTGGGACTCATTTCCGATGATTTCCTTGGCAGAAAGGGTAGGGTCGCCAACAGGCAGTTTGCTGATGTCGATGGTGCCTCCTGTGCTTTCAACCAGTTCAGAGAAACAATTCAGATGTCCTCCTGCACCATGATCGTGGATCGATATAATGGGGTTGATATCCGATTCTGCCATTGCCCGGATGGCATTACAGACTCTTTTCTGCATTTCGGGATTTGATCTTTGCACAGCATTCAGTTCAATGGCGTGCCCGAATTCTCCGGTAGCAACCGAGGAAACGGCTCCACCGCCCATGCCGATCCGGTAATTGTCACCCCCCAGCAAAACGATTTTATCTCCTTTGCATGGCTGGTCTTTGAGACTGTGCTTCCTGTTGGCATAACCGATTCCGCCGGCAAGCATGATGACCTTGTCATATGCCCAGGTTTTGCCGTTTTCCTCATGTTCAAAAGTTAGCAGGCTTCCACAGATCAGCGGTTGCCCGAATTTATTTCCAAAATCACTGGCCCCGTTGGATGCCTTGATCAGGATCTGTTCCGGGGTCTGATACAGCCAGTTCCGGGCCGAAAGTGCCTCCCACGTCCTGCCACCTTTAAGGCGCGGGTAGGAAGTCATGTAAACTGCAGTGCCTGCCAGGGGGAAGGCGCCTCTGCCTCCTGCAACACGATCGCGGATTTCTCCACCTGTTCCTGTGGCAGCACCGTTAAAAGGTTCAACCGTTGTAGGAAAATTGTGGGTTTCCGCTTTCAGCGAAATTACTGTATGGATAGGGTGCAATCTGAAATAATCTGGCTTGTCATGAGATATCGGGGCAAATTGCATGACTTCAGGTCCCTGAAGAAAGGCGCAATTGTCCTTGTAGGCCGAAACCACCCTGTTGGGATGTGTGGAAGTGGTTTTCTTTATCAGCTGAAACAGTGAATAAGGCTGCGTTACCCCATCAATAATAAATGTTCCGTTAAAGATCTTATGACGGCAATGTTCCGAATTCACCTGAGAGAATCCGAAAATTTCACTGTCGGTCAGCCTCCTGCCTAATTTATATTCAAGACCATGCAGGTAGTTTATCTCATCTTCGCTCAGTGCAAGACCTTCACGAAGGTTGTAGTCAGTAATATCCTCGATGAAGGCTATACCTTCCGGAATATGATTAATGGTGAAAATCTCCTGGTCGAGTTTTTCATAGAGGGCTTCAAGCATGGCATCATAGTGCCCGTGATTGCTCTGCGCCTTTCTGTAAACCTCAATCCTCTCTATGCTGCGGATACCCATGTTCTGTGTGATTTCAACAGCATTGGTACTCCAAGGGGTGATCATTTCTTTACGGGGTCCGATATAACTGCCGGGGATGGTCCTGTTTTCAATGTATTTTGCATTGCCAAGCAACCAGGTAAGTTTATTTATGGTTTGATTATCAGGAGTCTCAAAGGTTTTCACTGCGTAAATAATCGCATCCGGATTTTCAAAAAAGGTTATCATGTTGGCGTTTGAATAAGCGCTTCAAAGTTAGTAAAAGCATTTAGTAGACAATTAACCGGTTAACTTTATTGTTTCTCAGGTATTGCCGGATGATCTGCTGAACCTCCCGGTTATCGGGATAGGGGTGTATGCATTCATGAAGAATACCCTGGTCATTTTCAGCAAAGGCAGCGGTAAAATATCCGAATCCGATGAATTTGCCTTTTTCAATCTTCACCACGGATCGTTCCTCCTGATTTCTGCCTGAATCAACGATCAGGAGATTGTCAATGCCGAAATCATATCGTGAAATCACCTGTATTGCCCGCCGGTTATAGGATTCAGGAGACTCTTTACCGATACAGGCGCCCCGGCATGCTCCGATTTCATAATGGAAACAATTGCCAGGCGAAGGGTACAATCCGCAAAGCGTCTGGCATAATTCAAATTTATCGATCAGTTTATGAAGAAAACCATGCGCCTCATCTTTTGTGGTAAAGCTTGCCAGTACATGGTTATCCATTTGCGTGGTTTTTTCCAGGATAAGCCTGATATACCCCTTGTTATCATAATAATAGCACAAGTAGTAGCGAAATAGGGATCGCCGCTGCCTCCGGTTGAATAGGGGCTTATGTTGTTTGATCTCAAAGGATTCCTTCAGCAGGGCAACCAATTCGCTGCCGGTGGTTTCGAATCCGATATCGGCAATCTGGGAGCGCATTTTCATGGCCTTGCTGGTAGAGGAGTTAGAAAAATGGCTTAACACCCGGGATTTAATGTTTCTGCTTTTGCCAATATAGATTAATTCTGTTTCCTGGTTGTAGAAATAATAGACCCCGGGATCTTCCGGAAGATCTTTCACTTTGCGAAGGTCAAGCGACGGGTGATGATCGGGAACAAGCCGGCTGGCAGCATTGATATAAGAAGTACCGGCAAGGGTTTCTTTTTCCAGGAGTAGATCAAAAAGCCGGGCTGTTGCAGCGGCATCCCCCATGGCTCTGTGACGTTCTTTAATGGATATCTTAAGTGCATTGCAAAGCCTTCCGAGACTGTAGGAGGCATGACCCGGTATCAGTTTTCGGCTTAACCTCACCGTACAAAGCTGATCACGCTTGTAATCATATCCAAGGCGCTTAAATTCATTACGGATAAAACCATAGTCGAATGCTACATTGTGAGCTACAAATGTTTTATCCTGCGTGAGTTCAACCAGTCCCCGTGCAATTTCAAAAAATCTGGGCGCGTCGGCAACCATTTCATTGGTGATCCCTGTCAACGCGCTGATGTGGTAAGGGATTCTACATTCAGGATTGATGAGGGTGCAGTATTCCTGAACCGGACCGGTACCATCATGGATTAAAACGGCAATTTCCGTAATTCTGTCAGTTTTTGGATTACCGCCAGTGGTTTCAATATCAATGATGGCATACATGATGCCTGCAAAATTACTCCTTTGCACGCAAAAAAAACCGGCAGAACCTGCCGGTTTATCAACAATGTAATCATTGGATGAAATTATATACCCCTGGCTGAAAGCATTGTTCTGAAGGTACCAAAGAATATTTTAATATCATTGAGGACCGACCAGTTTTCAACATATTCACGGTCCAGTTGCATCCATTTTTCAAATTTAACTTTATTCCTGTCGGGTTGTATTTGCCAGGAGCAGGTGATCCCTGGCTTGATGCACATACGTTTAAGCTGCCATTCTTTCTGGATTGTTACTTCATCGGGCAGCATCGGACGTGGCCCGATTAATAACATTTCACCCCTGATTATATTCAGCAGCTGGGGAATCTCATCAATTCCGAAACTTCTTAACAATCGGCCGAATGCGGTTATTCGGGGATCACGGGCAATTTTGAAGACAGGCCCGTCGCTTTCATTTAAACCGATAAGTGCTGCCTTTTGCTTCTCAGCATCAATACGCATGGTCCGGAATTTATAGATATAAAATTTCCTTCCCCGTCTTCCAACCCGCATTTGTTTGAAGATAACCGGTCCGGGAGACGTCAATTTGATTATTACGGCAACCAGTAGAAGAAAAGGAGCGAGCAGAAACAGTGCCAGTGATGCAAAGGCAATTTCAAATAATGATTTCATTACAAAGGCCAAACGGTTTTTAGGATTTGTCTCCAGTACCTGAAAGTAGAAATTACCTATGAATCTGGATTCCGAAATTGACAGGCCCGAAAATTCAAGATCGGGCTGAACAAGCAGTGAAACACCGAACTGCCTGCAAATTCTCACCAGATTCCGGACATAATCATCAGGCAATGCGGAAGTACAACATACGATCTCGTCAACAATATCATATCTTAAAAGGCTTTTTATATTGGCCTTGAGGGGATAAATCCTTGAATGGCACTGAAACATGGCTTTGACTGCCGGTGAATCAGTGAGAATATATATAACCTGTACTCCCCGATTTTTTAGATGCATGAGTTTATCCAGCATATGCATATGCTTTTCATCGACTATAACCATGAGTTTATCAATATTATGGCCGCTATTCCACTGAAATCCGTATTGGCCAAGCGAACGCGCAAATGATCCCAAGTTTTCCATTTCTTTATTATTATTCTGATAATTAATACTATCCAATGTTTCAAAATGTTGGTTTATTCTTATGGATAGATCAATATCTTTGACGAATGCATCCTGGACGGGGATGAAAGTGTCAGTAATTTGGATTGAGAAATCAGGGTCTGATAAATTTTTCCAATTCCTTTAAAAACTGACATTAATCAGTTTCCTGAATGCACTTAACCTGTATATTTGTTTAGTACACAGGTAATAGGGTTTATGCTGAATTTTTCCACAATTTGCTGGCCGAATAAACGGCAAGAAACCATAGAATGGTTGTACAGGAAGGCACAGTGTTGAGGAAAATGCAAAATTAGTTATCCTGAAATAGAATACCTGATCAGAAAAATTCACTATTTTTGAAGCTTAAAAAAAGAGTATGCCGGAATTTTCTATGAGAAAGAACGAGTCGTTGGAGGAAATGGTAACTCGCAGAAATAAAAGGTTGAAAGGCCTTTTCTCACGATTCGGGATTAATGTTCGGTTGGTTGGAGATGATAATAAACCGGCTGTAATTAAAGATGAAGCAATTGTTTTATCCTGTTATGTCAAGAATTTTGACCTGCATTTCACCAAGGAACCCTTTAGTGATGAAATACTCAAAACGGTAAAATTGAAGCAGGAACCTGAAATCACCAAGTTTGAATTACTGGAGGTCCTTGAATTATGTCAGCATCGTCCTGTATTTAAGGTCAAGCTCGAAAGCAGTGATTTGTTCCTGGTAGGATATAATTATCTGAATTCGGAAGATGCTGTAGGGCGCTATCCCGTTTTTGCCAAGCATAAGCCTAAAGTATATTTCGATTATGAATATGCACAGAGTGTAGCCGAAAATCTTAGAACTGATGGATATAATGTAGTTATCGAGTAAAAGAAACCAACTCAATATGGACCCCGCCAACTGCGGGGTTTTTTTATGCCTGTCAATATCTTGGTATTGTTTTAAATACAGGTCTGTTGCTTTTACATTAGCTTTGCTATAGAATTTTCAGGACATGAACCCCAATGATTTAAACATCGCTACTGTCGACCGGCTTTTTACGCATGAGCCTTTGTCCGATGTCGATTACCGGCAAATCAGCAATTTTCTTCTCGATCAGCTGATCGATGCTTTTGTTTTCTTCAAAGCAGACAAACCGATTGATTGGGAATCCATGACTTCGGAAAACAGTAAGCTTAAAGCATTGGCGAACCGTTTTAAAATCTTTGACGTCAATGATGCACTGTTATTACAGTGTAACAAGGATCGAGATATGTTGATAAAAAGTACGCTGGGACGTTTTTTCGGGAAGAAGTTCAAAGAAAACAGGGAAGCTTTTCTAACCCTGATCCGAAGCGGGGAAGTTTATTCCGAGTTTACACTGGAAAAACCACAGCATGCCACCCTTTGGGCAGAAGCCTCCTACAGGCTTGTCAGGGACAGCTTTGGAAATACGCAGGGTATACTTGCTGTTCAACGCGACATTTCCCAAAGAAAGGTAGCGTTCAGGGCGCATGAAGAAACTGAAGAACGCCTGAGGAAACTGGCCCATCTTTCCTTTCAGGCCATCGTTATTTTAAGCCATGGCAAAGTCTCTGACCTGAATGAAGCCATGTTAAAGCTCACCGGTTACAATCGCGAAGAATTGCTAAGAACCCGCACCCTGGCCAATTGCTTCCCTCCAGATATATCGGGCAAGATTTTTCGGAAAAAATGGGCTTTGCCATCCGAGTCTTTTGAGACAACGCTCTACAGGAAAGATGAGACTACACTGGCAGTTGAAATAGAGACCCAGATCATGACCTATAATAATAAACCGACTTACGTTCTTGGTGTCAGTGATATTTCCAACCGCAAAAAGATCGAGGAGGAAATCGTTAAGCTTTCCATTGCGATGGATCAAAGCGCGAACTCCATTGTTATCACACGGAAAGACGGCGATATTGAATATGTCAATCGATCCTTTACCAGTGTTACAGGCTATCTCCCTTCAGAAGTGATCGGCAAGAATCCGAGGATACTGAAATCAGGGACACAATCCAGGGAATTCTACAAAGACCTCTGGAATACCCTTATGGATGGAAAGCAATGGGAAGGGGAATTTCATAATCGCAAGAAGAACGGGGAAATGTATTGGGAAAATGCAACCATTACCCCCATTAAAAATAACAATGGTGAGATTGTGCGTTATATCGCTATAAAGGAGGATATTACCAGGAGAAAAATTGCTGAACAACAACTCCGTGAAAGCGAGGAAAAATTCAGATCGATGATTTCCAATCTGCCCGGTGTTGTTTACCGATGCGCCTATGATTCCGACTGGACCCTTTATTTCATTACCGATGGCATTATAAATCTGACAGGCTATGGTTCTGATGAATTTCAGGATAACCCCGAAATCACTTTTGCAGGCCTCATCCATCCGGATGATCGCGAAATGGTTTCGGAATCTTTAAAATCAGGTATATCCAGGATCAAACAGTATGAAGTTGAATACCGGATTCTTACAAAGAATAAAACAACAAAGTGGGTTTCCAACAGCGGACGGCCCGTTTTCAAGGAAGATGGCTCCATTCAATGGCTCGACGGATTTCTTTACGATATTACCGAAAGGGAAATGGCGCTCGTTGAGTTGAAAAAGGCTAAAATTGCCGCCGAGGAAGCTAATAACGCAAAAAGTGAGTTTCTGGCCAACATCAGCCATGAAATCCGGACCCCGCTCAATTCTGTACTTGGATTTACAGAATTACTGGAAGGACTGACTTCAGACAGCATGCAAATTAAATATCTCAACAGCATCAAGTCAAGCGGTAAAAACCTGATGATGCTGATCAATGACCTGCTCGATCTGTCAAAAATAGAGGCTGGAAAGATGACCCTGCATTATACCCTTTTTGATATCCGCAAGCTGCTTGATGAAATCCGGAACGTTTTCTCCCTGAGGATCGCTATTAAAGGTATCGGGTATCATGAAGTGATCGACAGTCAAGTCCCTCCTGAAATAAAATTTGATGAAATCCGACTCCGGCAGATCCTCATTAACCTGGTAGGAAATGCTGTGAAATTTACCCATGAAGGAGAAATCAGGATCCTGGTAAAAGCCCGTGCCAAAAAGGACAGCAAGGAGCCGAAGATGAGACTGGAAATTAAGGTAATTGATACTGGCATTGGTATTCCTGAAAACTCATTTCGGCTGATTTTTGAATCTTTCAGGCAACATTCACAGCTGAATTCACGAAAATACGGAGGAACCGGATTGGGTCTGTCCATTACCAAACGACTGGTTGAGGCTATGAACGGTAAGATTACAGTTGAAAGTGAACTTGGTAAAGGAAGTAGCTTTACAGTGACTTTTCCAGGAATACAATATTCTGAGACTTCTACAAGCACTTACGGCATATCTCCGGCTACCATCGAGAGATTGCAGCATCAGGAGAAGTCTGATTTACCAATTGCAGCCGAGAAGTCAGAAAAGTACCTGACAGAAAATAGGGTCGACCCCAATCTCATAATAGATGCTGAATACCATCAGCTTGTTCAGCGTTTTGAACAGGGACTGTCTTCACAATGGAAGTTATACAAAAAAAAGCAACCTCTGAAAGAGATTCGGTCTTTTGCACGGGAAATCATTACGCTGGGAAAGAGTCATAAGCTCGTTTTTATAACTGAATATGGAGAACAATTGCTGTCAACCATTGAGAATTTTGATATAGAAGAAATGCGCCTTCAATTGGATTTATTTCCTGATCTTATTAAACAATTGAAAAGAATAGGTCATGAAAACTGAAGAACAGAGTGTTTTAATTGTAGATGATGTTCCTAAAAATATTCAGCTGCTGGGTAGTATCCTGAAAGAGGAATCCTATGAACTGGAGTTTGCTACCAGTGGCAAGGAGGCATTAGAATGGCTCGATTCCAAACAGTTTGACCTGGTCCTGCTTGACATAATGATGCCTGAGATGGACGGATTTGAAGTCTGCCGTCGTATCAAAGAAAATCCCGGCACCCGGGAAATCTCGGTCATTTTCCTTACAGCCAAAGCCGATTTCCAAAGCATCATCCAGGGTTTTGAAGCCGGCGCAGTTGACTATATCACCAAACCATACAACCGGAGGGAACTGCTTATTCGGGTCAAAACCCACCTGACCATGCAGCAACAGCGTAAACAGCTTGAACTGAGCAACGCTTTTGAAAAAAAAATATTCTCAATTATCGGACACGATCTTCGAAGTCCGATGGGCAACATCCGTACTTATATCGATGCCTTTCTCCAGGTAAATAATAACCTGGATGAGAGCGTAATCATTTTGCTGAAGGACCTGTACCTGCTTTCAGACAATGCCTTTAACCTGCTGGAGAACCTGCTGAACTGGGCTAAAAGCCAGTCGGGCGTTATTGTATGCCGTCCTCAGGTTGAAAATGTATCCTTCCTGATCCGGAATGTTTTATTGCTGTTTGCCTTACAGGCAGAAAATAAACGGATCAGCCTCCGGTTTTCAGGAAGTGATCAGGTGACCGGTTTTTTCGATGCTGAATTAATCTCAGTTGTCATCCGGAATTTGGTGTCCAATGCGCTAAAATTCACTCCGCACGGTGGTTCTGTCACTATTGATGCCTTCCATGCCTTGGAACAGGATCAGCAAAGACTGATCATAAAAGTATCAGATACCGGAACCGGTATGAATTCGGAAATCATGGATAACCTGATGAACAAAAACATTCATTTTACTACGTATGGTACTGATAATGAGAAAGGATCAGGTCTAGGGTTCCAGCTGTGCAAAGAATTTGTTACACTGAATGCGGGAAACATACACATTGAAAGTACTCAGGGTGCCGGAAGCAGTTTCTTCATAAGCCTTCCGGTTGAATAATGGTGTTGAATTCCCTGAATAACCAAATGAAAACAGACATGCTGGTTGCTTAACTGGGATGAAAACCCGAAATTTGGCTGCATGGAATTTCATGAACACCAAATAATCATCGCAGATAATCAGTTTCTGGTTGTTGATTCCCTGCAGAAACTGCTTTCTGACTTTTTTAATATCAAAGCAGACCATATCGTCAATAACAAGTATGATCTGATGAGGCTTGTAAAGCAACATCCTCTGGTTCTCCTGATCATTGATCCGAATCTCATGGATTTTGACAGTTTGTCAGAATTGCGGACCATCATGCAGGGAAAAAACTGTAAAGTGCTGGTTTTAACAAACATATTGTCAAAGAACGATATTGCAGAGTTGAATGCCACCGGTATAAAAAATATCCTTCTCAAGACTGCGGAGCGCGAGGAAATCCTTGCCGGCCTCCGGTCAACCCTTGCCGGTAAAAAGTACTTCTGTCAGGAAGTACTGGACCTATTCACAGAAATCCCTCCGGAAAAAGGACAGGTAAAGGAAACCGGAAGTCTGACCCATAGCGAAACTGAAATCGTGAAATGTATTGCAGAAGGTCTTACTACCAAACAAATAGCTATGCACAAGCACATCAGTTTTCATACAGTAATGACCCACCGTAAGAATATCTTCCGAAAGCTCAATGTTAATAGCGCCTCAGAGCTGGTTATGTATGCCATTCGGGCAGGTATTATCGATACTATTGAATATCATATTTAGGAAGATTAACATTTTATTAAAAATATCCTGCATCTTTGCTAAACATTTTATCCTCATCTGCGTTTAGCATTTGATGAAAAGATTCATTACCATAGGGCTTGCATGTATCTTTCTGTTATCGGGTATGCATATTACCATTGCCACGCATTTCTGCGGCGGGAAGGTTGCAGCTGTTAAGATTTCTTTGACCGGGAAAAAAGCAGGCTGCGGAATGGGATCGGATGAGTCTTCAGCACCTTCCCGGGAACCACGTCTGGATACCCGTTGCTGCTATGATGAATTGGCTGTATACAAGGTTGAAAGTCACTATGCTTCTTCAGTATTCAACTCCGGTCTCCTTACCCTGAACACGATACATCCTGTTATTATTATACAGGACGTTTTACCAAATAACTTGTTTTCCTCTCAGACTGGCCGTACTGATTACGGACCGCCTGAGCCTTTCGCGATAAATGCCGTGAATCCGGCTGAGATCTGTGTTTTTCGCATTTGATAAATCTCTTTTGCTGAGTACCTGAATTTTCGACAGGGACATTTTCTAGCTGATAGAATTCTTTCTCTCAGGTTTTAATCCATTTTATTCATTCTAAAATTCAAAATATATGAAAACTAAAAGATTCATAATGGTCATTATGGCTGCTGCTATTTTTGGTGCCGGTTTGCTGGCGCAAACCCAGGATCAGAAAACATCTGCAACCCAGAAAACCGAAACAATAAAAGTCTGGGGCAATTGCAATATGTGTAAGACGCGTATTGAAAAAGCTGCCAAGGCTGAAGGCGTAGCCAGGGCAGAATGGAACAAGGATACCAAAATTCTTACTTTGGTGTATATTCCTTCGGCGGTCAGCAGTGATGCCATACAAAAAAGGATTGCTGCTGTTGGTCACGACACTGAAAAATTCAGGGCAGATGACCAGGTATATAATAGCCTGGACGCTTGTTGTCATTATGAAAGAAAAAAGTAATTTAATAATATGCCAATGTGCCAGTATGCCAATGTGCCAATGTTTCAAATTGCCTATGAGTTTATCATTGGCAAATTAGCACATTGGCACATTGAACAATAAAATCCATGATTAACCGAATCGTAAAGTACTTTCTGGAGAACCGGCTGATTACGTTCCTTATTCTGACCGGTTTTATCCTGCTGGGCATTGTTTTCGCGCCTTTTAACTGGAGAACGGGAATTCTTCCGCGCGACCCTGTACCTGTGGATGCCATACCCGACATTGGTGAGAATCAGCAAATCATTGCCACAGAATGGATGGGGCGATCTCCCAGGGAGATGCAGGATCAGGTGACTTATCCCCTTACAGCGGCCCTGATGGGTATATCCGGTGTTCAGACCATCAGGAGTACCTCTATGTTTGGTATGTCATTTATCTACATTATATTTAAAGATGATGTTGACTTTTACTGGAGCCGATCCCGCATTCTCGAAAAACTGAACTCATTGCCCGCCGGAACACTTCCTGAAGGGATTCAACCATCTTTAGGACCTGATGCCACGGCACTTGGACAAATCTTCTGGTACACACTTGAAGGCAGGGATCCTGAGACAGGCCGGCCCAATGGTGGATGGGATCCCCAGGAATTAAGGACGATTCAGGACTTTTATGTCAAATACGGTCTTTCAGCAGCTGAGGGCGTTTCAGAAGTGGCCTCTGTTGGTGGGTTTATTAAAGAATATCAGGTCGACCTGAATCCGGAAGCTCTTCAAGGCTATAATATATCTGTCATGGATGTCATGAATGCTGTCCGTAAGAGCAATCTTGATATCGGGGCCGAAACAGTGGAATTAAACAACGTGGAGTATATTATCCGTGGTCTCGGCTATGTGAAGAACCTTGAAGATCTGGAATTATCCGTGGTTGCCTTTAGGAACAACACTCCGGTGCGTATTAAAGATGTAGCCTATGTTTCTTTCGGTCCCGCCACCCGTCGCGGGGGACTTGACAAATCAGGAAGTGAGGCTGTTGGAGCGGTGGTTGTGGCACGATACGGCTCCAATCCCATGGAGGTAATCAACAATGTTAAGGATAAAATCAAAGAAATTGAGGCTGGGCTACCTCAAAAGAAATTGCCGGATGGAAGTATTTCGAAGGTTACCCTTGTGCCCTTCTATGACCGTACCGGACTGATCCGGGAAACCATCGGTACGCTTGAATCAGCACTTTCGCATGAGATCCTTATCAGCATTATCGTGATTATTGTGCTGGTTTTGAATCTGAGAGCTTCTCTGATTGTTGCAGGATTGTTGCCCATAGGTGTCCTGATGACTTTTATTTTGATGCGTTTGTTTGGTGTTGATGCCAATATTGTGGCCTTATCAGGTATTGCTATAGCCATCGGCGTAATGGTGGATATAGGCATAGTAGATGTGGAAAACATTCTCAGGCATTTGGAAATGCCCGAGAATAAGGGGATCCGTGGTAAAAAGCTGCTTGGAGTTATCTATTCGGCAACCACTGAAGTAAGAGCAGCTGTTGTTACCTCCATAGCCACCACCATTATCAGTTTTCTGCCGGTGTTTGCGATGCAGGCGGCAGAAGGAAAGCTTTTCCGTCCGCTGGCTTTTACAAAAACATTTGCCCTGCTGTCGGCTTTCGTCCTGGGCATAGTAGTTCTTCCAACACTGGTGCATGTTTTATTTAACATCCGCATGGATACAAGGAAAATACGTAAAATTTGGAATGGAAGCCTCATTGCAGCAGGATTGCTCATTATTATCTTCTGGCACACATGGCCGGCACTGGCCTTAACAGCCATAGGTATCAACAATTTAATGGAATTCCGCTGGTCAGAAAAACGCAGGGAATATGTTAATTATATCAATATTGCGATAGCCGTGCTGGTTGCAGTTTATTTCCTGTCCATCGAATGGTTGCCTTTGGGCGCTCACAACAGCGTTCTTGTCAATTTTATTTTTGTGTCATGTATTGTTACGTTTATCTTGACGGCTCTCATGACCTTGGTTCATTTTTATGAGCCGATTGTCCGATGGTGTCTCGTCAATAAGTTTAAATTCTTGCTGATCCCGGCTTTTACCCTGTTCTTTGGCATATTGGTATGGTTGGGTTTTGAAAGAATATTGGGATTTGCAGCAACCGGATTGGAAAAAATAGGCTGGAACAGTTTTAGACAAACCAGGGGCTGGCAGGGTACAGTTAGGACTTTTCCTGGGACGGGCAAGGAGTTCATGCCCTCCCTGAATGAAGGATCTTTTTTGTTGATGCCAACCAGCATGCCACATACCGGTATCGAGAAGAACCTCGAGTATGTTGAAATACTTGACAAACGGCTTTCAGCGATCCCTGAAGTAGAGATTGCCGTTGGCAAATGGGGCAGGGTGAATTCAGCGCTCGATCCTGCACCTGTACAAATGTTTGAAAATACCATTAACTACAGGCCGGAATATCATCTTGATGAAAATGGACACCGGATGCAGTTTGAAGTTGACCAGGATGGCAGCTATCTTTTGAAAGGCGGAGGAAAATATAATCCGGTAAAAGAGCGCTTCAGGGTTATTCCTGCCGACAGCCTGATACCAAGCAAAAACGGAGAGTATTTCCGGCAGTGGAGACCCCGTATAAAAAGACCTGCTGATATTTGGAACGAGATAGTAAAAGTCACCAACATACCTGGCTTGACCTCTGCTCCTAAATTGCAGCCCATCGAAACCCGCCTGATCATGCTTTCGACCGGCATTCGGGCTCCCATGGGGCTTAAAGTATATGGTCCCGACCTCGAAAGTATTGAACAAGCCGGAATGCAATTTGAAAAGGTTTTGAAAGAAGTTCCCTCAGTCAAGGGCACATCGGTTTTCTATGACCGGGCTGTAGGCGCTCCTTATATTGAAATTAAACTAAATCGAAGCGCCATGGCCCGATACGGGATGACCATCAGTGATGTGCAGGAGATATTGCAGGTTGCTGTGGGAGGTATGACGCTGAGCAGTTCTGTAGAGGGCAGGGAGCGTTTCCCCATACGGGTGCGCTATGCCCGCGAATTGCGGGATAACCCCGAAGATATCAGCCGCATACTTGTTCCCGCTATGAACGGTGTGCAAATACCTCTTGGGGAGATTGCTGATATTGGCTATACGCGCGGAGCACAAATGATACGGAGTGAAAACACCTTCCTCGTGGGTTATGTGATATTTGACAAGACTGATGGTAAAGCAGAAGTGGATGTAGTTGAGGAAGCATCGAAAATATTGGAGGAGAAGATAGCTTCAGGAGAAATTACTTTGCCTGCCGGTGTTTCCTATAAATTCTCCGGAAACTTTGAGCACCAGGTCAGGGCAACCAAAAGGCTGGCTATCGTGGTTCCGATAAGTCTTCTTTTGATTTTGCTTTTGCTGTATTTCCAGTTCCAAACTGTAACCGCTTCATTCATTCATTTCTCAGGGGTTTTTGTGGCATTCTCGGGAGGCTTTATCATGTTATGGCTTTTTGGGCAGGACTGGTTTATGAATTTCTCTGTGGCCGGGATAAACCTGCGTGAACTTTTCCAGATGCACCCCATTAATCTGAGTGTGGCAGTCTGGGTAGGCTTCATTGCCCTGTTCGGTATTGCCACAAACGACGGAGTAATTATGGGGACCTACATTCACCAGGTATTTCAGCAACGGCATCCGGTTACTGTTCATGAAGTACGTGAGGCAGTTGTTTCTGCCGGACTAAAGCGGGTGCGCCCGGCCATGATGACCACGGCGGTGGCTGTTATTGCCCTGCTCCCTGTGCTCACCTCAAACGGCAAAGGGGCCGACGTTATGGTTCCCATGGCCATTCCCGCTTTCGGAGGAATGATCTTGCAGGTGATGACCATCTTTGTAGTCCCTGTTTTTCAAGCTATGTGGAGGGAAAGGGCAGTGAATGGTGAAAAACGAAAATTGAAAAATGAAAAATGAAAATATATAATATCATTGTAGGATTAATCTTTGCCCTGAACCTGGGTGCACAGGATAGCCTTGATTACTACCTGCTGCAGGCGGCCAGGAACAACCCCGGGGTAATGCAAAAATATCAGGAATACCTGGCTGCCCTCCAAAAGGTTCCTCAGGCAGGCGGTTTGCCTGATCCGCAGATTAACCTGGGTATCCTTCTCAGCCCTATGGAACTCGTGAGCGGAAATCAGCTTGCCGAAATTCAACTGATGCAGATGTTTCCCTGGTTTGGCACCCTCAGGGCAGCCAAAGATGAAATGAGCCTGATGGCCAACGCTCGGTTTGAAACATTCAGGGATACCAAACTGCAATTATTTTACGATGTGCAAAGCACCTGGTATGAATTGTATAAACTTCAGCAGGAAATCTCTGTTTCGAAAAAGAACCTTGATTTGCTAAGGTCTATTGAACGCCTGTCCCTGGTGAAATTCACCACGACACCCGCTAGTGGAAGCACCACATCCCAATCCGGAGCTCCACGGCAGTCGGGAGACTCCCGGACAACATCCGGGATTTCCTCCGGTATGTCATCCATGACTGGCAATGCTCCTGCACAGGGTGGTGCTTCAACAGCCCAGGTTCCATCCTCCATGCAGGGTAGCAACATGGGTTCGTCAACCGGTAGTTCAGGACTGGCAGATCTTTACAGGGTGCAAATGGAAATCGGTGACCTGGAAAACAACATCATCTTGTTAATACACCAGCAGAACACCATCATGGCAAAATTCAACAGTTACCTGAACCGTCCTTCATTGACGCCGGTTTTTTTGCCTGATACGCTGAATCCGGATACACTCGGACTTCCCCTGCAAGCCGTTGAGGATAGCATGCTATCCCGTCATCCGATGCTGGGGATGCTTGATTATGAGAAACAATCGCTCGAATCGCGAAAAAAAATGGTTTCGAGAATGAGCTATCCCATGATAGGGTTGGGCTTGAATTATTCAGTGATCAACAAGAGTGAAATGTCGACTTCTGAAATGAACGGAAAGGACATGATCATGCCTATGGTCAGTGTCTCCCTGCCCATTTACCGCAAAAAGTACAGGGCCATGAAACTGGAGGCGGATTATTTAAAGACAGCCTCGGAACACAATTATGCAGTTGTGGCGAATAACTTAAAAACAGATTATTACAAGGCTGTTCAGCAATATGAAGATGCCCGTCGCAGGGTGACGCTTTACACCAGCCAGAGTATGCTGGCGCAGAAATCGCTCGATATTATGATCAGGAACTTTGCAGCCTCCGGTTCAGGACTGACCGAAATCCTGCGCCTCCGTCAGCAGACCCTTGATTATGATTATCGGCAGGCAGAAGCTGTGGCAGATTGCAGTACTGCTGTTGCATGGCTGAAAAGACTGATGGCTTCGCAACAAATTCTTTAAAAGAAAAACTAAATATGAAAAGGTTTATTTCAAACATCTATTTCCGTTATGTTTTTTTTATGATCGGTGGAATCTTCCTGGGGTGGCTTTTCTTTCACACACCTCATCATAAATCCGAAACCAACGGACAACAAAAGGACAGTGTGAGCACAACTTTGTGGACGTGCGCCATGCACCCGCAAATCAGTATGCCCCAGCCCGGGAAATGTCCTATTTGCGGCATGGACCTGATCCCAAAAAATCAGGGGCAGGTTGGTTTTGATTCCGCTGCTGTGCATCTGACGAAAGAGGCAGCACAGCTGGCCAGTGTGATGACCTCACCAGTTACCCGGCAGAAACCGATTATGGAAATCCGGCTTTACGGAAAAGTACAGGCTGATGAGCGGATGTTGCAGAGCCAGGTGGCTCATGTACCCGGGCGCATTGAAAAACTCCTTGTGAATTTCACCGGAGAAACAGTACAAAAGGGCCAGATTCTTGCCCTTCTTTACTCTCCAGAACTCATTACGGCACAGCAGGAATTGCTGGAAGCAGCGAAAATAAGACAATCTCAGCCTGATATTTATGAGGCAGCAAAAGAAAAGCTGCGTCATTGGAAGCTGACTGAGTTGCAGATAGCTTCCATTGAAAATTCCGGGATCATTAATAATAATCTTGAAATTGTATCGAATACTGCCGGGATTGTAACGGCAAGACGTGTCAACTTTGGTGATTACGTAAACCAGGGAACAGTGTTGTTTGAGGTGGCTGACCTTTCAAGGGTTTGGGTAATGTTTGAGGCATATGAAAATGACCTGCAGTTCTTACAGAGAGGAGAACATGCGGAATTCACAGTTCAGGCTTTGCCCGGAATTAAGTTTTCCGCCAATATTGAATTCATTGATCCGGTCATTGATCCGGTCACCCGCGTGGCAAAAGTAAGGGTGGAAGTGAGCAATCAGTCGGGCAGGTTGAAACCCGAAATGTTTGTCACAGGACTGGTTCAGGCGAAGTTGAATGAATACAAAAACAATCTGGTTATTCCCAAATCGGCCGTATTATGGACTGGTATCCGGTCCATCGTTTATGTAAAACAACCGGGTACAGACGACCCTGTGTATAGCATGCGCGAGATTGGACTTGGTCCCCTGTTGGGGAACAGCTATGTGGTAACGGATGGTTTAAGGGAAGGCGAAGAAATTGTTACCCGTGGCGCTTTCAGTGTGGATGCCGCTGCGCAGCTCGAAGGAAAACCCAGTATGATGAATTCAAATTTCAAAATTGAAGTTGACAGGGAGGTGTCATTGCAGCTCAATACTGTATTTGATCAATATCTTGTTTTAAAAGATGCTTTTGTTCAAAGCGATTCAAAGAAGACAAAACAGGCTGCTCAGCTGGTTCAACTATCCATCCTCAATGCTGATGGGAAATTACAGACCGGCGATGCTCGAAAGCATTGGACGGATATCACTGGAAAACTGGATAACCTTATTAAACAAATCGTGTCTTCGGATGATATTGATGAACAACGTAAAGCTTTTTCAGGATTCAGCAGCGAATTATATGGGATCATAAAAATATTTGGCTTAATAGGCAGGACAGTATACTACCAGTTCTGTCCCATGGCTTTTAATGACAAAGGAGCATTCTGGTTAAGCACCACAAAAGAAATCCGGAATCCTTATTTTGGCAATCAGATGCTTACTTGTGGTGAAATCAAAGAAACTTTATACTATTAGTTAATCAGGATTATTCAGGTCAATAGGCAAAAACGGCGGAATCAACCGAAATGCAGTTTGATTGAAAGTCATCGCAAACCACGATTGCTGCAAAAAGTGTGTGAATCTTGTAACCAATTTACAAAATAGTGTAACACATTTCCTTAAAAAGACCTCCACCTTTGTAATATTAAAATCTAATCTCAAGTAAAAAGAAAAGGGATCTTATCAATGATTCAAAGGAAAATAGGGTAGTGAAAGATAACCCTTAGAAACCTTTTGTCAAAATCAGATTGCTCAACATGAAGTGGAAAATAGCTATAAAACCATTGCTAGGTATAATGATCCTTATAGTGTTGATAAAACTTATAGCAATAGTTCTTATTGAGCCATGGGTTGAGAAAAAAATACTCACAGCATTTAATGAAAAGTACAGGGAGTACACGCTTGAAATTGGCAAGGTTCATATTTTGATTTGTAAATCAGGGATCGATCTGGAAATGATAACATTCTCTTCAAAGCAGGGTAATGGATACGATAAATCTTTAAGAGGTGAGATAGCTTCTGTAAAAGTGACAGGAATAAGGGTTGCGAAAGCGATATTCAAAAAAAATCTTGATATCAGTGAAGTAATTGTTACCAGTTCTAGTATTGAGGGAAAAATGCCCTTCCCAAAGGATTCTGACCCGGCACAACTATCTTCGGCTAACATCCGGATTGGCAAAATACTTTTCGATAAGACAGACCTGGCGATAGTAAACACAGGGAATGCACAGGCTTTTTCATTGAAAGAAGGCGTTTTGAAGGTTTACTCTCTGCAGATTGAGAAACTGGATACTATATCCCCTGGCATCATTAAACAATTTGATTTCGAAGCCAAAGAACTACAAGCAGTTTCCGCTGATAGCATGTATTCGTTTATAGCCGACAGGATAGCCTATTCTGCCACTTCAAAGAAACTGGCGGTTCAGAGTTTTTATATTAAACCGAATTATTCAAATTACAATTTCACAGCAAGGAATACATATGAAACGATCCGCTTTGAGGCTTTGTTCAGCAATGTTTTTGTTCACGGTTTTCCTGCCATGGCTTATTTACAATCGGGAAGCCTAATAAGCACCTACATTAACATTGGAGAAATGAAAATAGATGCTTTTCGAGATAAACGTAAGGAATTGCGGCATGTTACCAGACCTGAATTCCAGGATATGATTTATAACTATCCTGGTACAATCTGCATTGATACCATAGTTTTGATCAGCGGAAATGTCAATTACACTGTACACGCCAAAATGGCAAACGAACCCGGAAATATCAGTTTTAATGATATCCATACTATAATCTTCAGAATAACCAACGATACCGTTTATAAAACAAATAAGGCATTTTTAGAGCTTAATGGTGAAACCCTTATCATGGGGAAAGGCAGGATGACTGTGAATTTAAAAGCTGAAATATTCAATAATCATAATTCATTTTCATTAAATGGAACGCTATCAAACATGGAGGCAAAAGAATTGAATCCCATTCTGGAGAAAAATGCTTTTGTATATGCCACCTCCGGTAAAATAGATGCTATGAATTTCAGCTTCATGGCAAACAGTGTTAAAGCAACCGGTAAGATGACCTTGCTCTACCATGAATTGGACCTCGCCGTTAAAAATAAACGTACGGATGATACCACAGCCATTAAAGAGCGTATTATTTCATTTATTGCCAACAGGAAAGTACTCGATTCAAATCCGATCCCGGGTAATGAAGTGAGGGAAGGAATAATAGACTATGAAAGGGATCCTGAAAAATTTCTTTTTCATTATTGCTTCAAGTCGGTCTTAACAGGAGTTCAATCTACCCTTGTCAAAGATCCTGGTTAAATGAAGTCAAAGAAAAATATCCCGTTTTTCGATACCTCCCCCCAAAAGACCAAATTGCTGCCTTACTTCACAGATGATGTTTGCTTTCTGCTCTTGGGTCAATTCGATTTTGATATTGCTTACGCAGGGACTTATGATAAAGCCCATGAGCTTTATGAATCAATTCATCTGTGGTTTAAAACAAATTTTCATTATTTCTTTTCAAAGGAGATATCTTTAATCCACCAGAAATCCTTATATACTATCTTTCTCAAATGGGTCATGAGTTCATCGTCAATCTTTTTGAACGCATTCCTGGATGTTTCATCCAGCTGATCCCAAAAAGCTTTGTCTTTCATCCAGAAGTCATTTTTATCCTTTCCCATGATCCATAAAATTATAACCGACTGTTCAAATCCGGTCAGGCCATTACCCATATTGATAGCACCATATTTGCTTAAAATTTTGTTTCCTTGCTGAACCAAGGCTTCCACATCCTTTTCATGCCCCTTTTTAATGTACCATTCCTGCCACCAGCAATAAAAATTCTCCTCTTCCATGCCGGAGTTTTCAGGTAACATGCTCAGATCAGGGCGGTTGATCATGATTTTCTCTTCCGAATATTCAAGGCATTCCTGGAATTTTTTGTATTTGTCTGGTCCCCACTTGGCAACCAAAGCCTCCCAGGCTTTTTCAATGCCGGTAACATCATTATAGGATTCAATGGGATACCAGATGTAATACTTAAAGTCTCCGGATGTCCAGATATAAAAAGAATACGGGAAATTTTCCGTCTTACACTGGGCAACCATTTCTTTGTTAAGATCCATATACTGTGTCAGCATTTCGGATTTAACAACTTCAATTCCAGCCAGCCAAAGCTGACCCTTTTTTTCCTGGGCATGGGAACTCAGCAACATCCCGGACAGGGTAAGGGCAATCAGACAGGTGATGATTTTTTTCATGGTGGGTTGGGTTTTTATATGAAGGAATCATTAATGAAATATACTATATTTTGGGTTCAATGTCAATACTTTAGACCAGAAATCATCGCTGCTGCCTGTACTTTGTCATTTGTTTTTGCATTTTTTCATAATATATTGCACAAAAACAACATCCATTTTTTGCCATTTAAATTCCATTGCATTATGAAAAACATTACCCTGATTTTGGTTAGTCTTGCTATGTTGCTTTTCGCAAACTGTAAAAAAGAAAAAATGACCGAGAATCCTTTCCTTACGGCATACCAGACTCCCTTTGAAGTGCCGCCCTTCGACAAGATCGATACCACGCATTATATGCCGGCCTTCCTGGAGGGCATGAAGTTGCAAAATGCTGAAATAGAGGCGCTGATCAGCAACAATGAAGAACCTACCTTCGATAATACCATCCTGGCCTTTGACCGCTCAGGTATGTTGCTGACACGTGTGCGCAGGGTTTTTTCCAACCTGAATGATGCCAATACCAACGATCAGATGCAGGCCATTGCACGGCAGATTGATCCGTTGCTTTCAAAACATCAGGACGACATCTACCTGAATGAAAAGCTCTTTGCCCGGATCAAAGCCGTATATGAAAAAAGACATGATGTGAAGCTCGACTCCCAGCAGATCAGGGTAACGGAGAAATACTACCGGGATTTCGAACGTATGGGAGCCAATCTGCCCAAAGAAAAGCAGGAGGAGTTGCGGATAATAAATGCCGAATTGTCCATGCTTTCGTTGAATTTTGGTCAGAACCTGCTGGCCGAAACCAACAAGAATTTCAAACTGGTAATCGAAGATTCTGCTGATCTGTCGGGATTGCCGGCCGGAATTGTTGCAGGAGCCGCTGAGACTGCCAACGAGGCGGGATTTCAAGGCAAATGGGTCTTCACCCTTTCCAAACCCAGCATGATTCCCTTTCTTCAATATGCGGACAACCGCGACCTGAGGGAGAAGATCTACAGGGGTTATTTCATGAGGGGCAATAATGGCAATGCCAACGATAACAATTCCATTGTGGCCAAAATGGTCAAGCTTCGTGTTAAGAAAGCACAACTGTTGGGTTACAAGAGCTTTGCCGATTATATCATTGATGATAATATGGCCAAAACTCCCGAAAATGTAAACGATTTCCTTATGAAACTCTGGAAGCCGGCATTACCAATGGCCAAAAGGGAAGTAACTGACATGCAGAAGATCATTGATCGGGAAGGCGGGAAATTTAAACTTCAGCCCTGGGATTGGTGGTATTATGCCGAGAAAGTACGTAAGGAAAAATACGATCTCGATGACAGTGCCCTCAGACCCTATTTCAGTCTGGATAATGTCCGCGATGGCATGTTCCAGGTAGCCGGTAAACTTTATGGAGTCACCTTCACCCGCAGGAATGATCTTCCGGTGTATCAGAAGGACGTTGAGGCATACGAAGTAAAAGAGTTTGACGGACGTCCTGTTGGAATCCTTTACCTCGATTATTTCCCGAGGGATGGGAAAGGTGCCGGAGCCTGGTGCACCGATTTCCGGTCCCAGATCATGGAAAAGGGCATACGCATCGACCCTGTCATTTCGATTGTCTGTAATTTTACCAAACCCACAGCAGATGCACCTTCACTGCTGAACTGGGATGAAGTGAATACCCTGTTTCATGAATTCGGTCACGGCCTTCACGGGTTGTTCACCCAGGGAAGCTACTACAGGACGGCCGGTGTGGTTCCCAACGATTATGTGGAACTTCCTTCACAGGTCATGGAAAACTGGGCGGGCGACCCTGATGTGATCAGGGCTTATGCACGCCATTACAAAACCGGTGAAGTCATACCCGAAGAACTGATCACGAAGATCCAGAATAGCGGCCTGTTTAACCAGGGCTTCGAAACCGTGGAATATATTGCTGCCTCAATGCTCGACCTGGATTTTCATGTCCTTCAGGATACCATGGATGTTAACGTCGGAGGGTTTGAAAAACAGGCTATGGATAAGATCGGTCTGATCAGTGAGATTTTACCCCGTTACCGTAGTACTTATTTTGCCCACATTTTCGATGGCGGGTATGCAGCCGGCTATTATGTATACATATGGGCTGCCGTGCTGGATGCCGATGCTTTCAGCGCCTTCAGGGAATCCGGAGATATTTATAATCAGGACCTGGCTGCAAAATTCAGAAAATACTGCCTGGCCGAATCAGGTGATGATGAGGGGATGATTCAGTACAAGAAGTTCAGGGGTAAGGATCCGTCAGTGGAGGCTTTGCTCAAGAGAAGGGGATTGCAATAGAAACAGATCAGGGGCATGTTGTGCCCCTATCCGCAACAATAACTTATTGCTGCATACGTTTTAATATTTAACCAACCCGACGTAAACTTTATGATTAAAGAGTTATTTTTTCCTGCAGCGTTGGTATCCTGCTGTTTTTTTCTTTCCTGCGAGGATAACAAGGAAACCGACAATCCGGATATTCCCAGTACCATTACCGGCGAAACCATTGCCAGTTATAATGTGGCAAAAGAGGATATCCTGAGATCCATCCCTGAAGAATTTATCCAGGCAGCCCGGAATAACCTTCATATTGCTTATCAGCATACTTCACACGGCACCCATGTATCATACGGGTTATTCGGACTGCAGGACTATAAAGCGGGGGATGATATTCTTTTTGGAGTTACCAATAACAATCCTGCTTCCGGGAAACTGGATTTCAGGGATTATGCACTTGCAGATTACGCTGATGCCGGTGATGATGCTGCGGACCTTAGTGTCGACGAGACTGCCTTTATTCAGGCTACAAGGAATTATCTCGATGATCCTGAAAATGCTGAGATAAATGTGATTATGTGGTCATGGTGCAGCATCACCGGGCATAATGTCACCGGTAATTATCTGCCCGGTATGCAGACCCTGATTAATGAATATGGAGCAGGTGGGAGCAAGGTCGGCGCAAGCGCCGGTAAACGGGACAACCCGGTAACTTTCATCTTTATGACCGGCCATGCAGAGGCCGGCAATAACATAGGGGATGAAAGACCCATGAGCCAGGCTGATACCATAATTGGCTATTGTAATGCCAAAAAGTATTTTTGTCTCGATTACTTTGGCATTGATACCCATGACATGAACGACAATTACTGGACTGATGCAGGTGATAATGGTGACTCAGATAACTATGGCGGCAACTTCTATACCTATTGGCAAAACTCACAAGCAGAAGGAGAAGCTTATTATTTTAATAAAGATGCACCGGGAGGCACCATAACTTATGGTGCCCACAACACCCAGCATATAACAGCCAACCGTAAAGCCTATGCCATGTGGTGGATCCTTGCCCGGATTGCAGGCTGGGATGGGGAGACGACAAATTAACGCCAGTGTTTTCTCAAAAAACGCAACCAGTTGCGCGACATGATATTTTCAATATCCTGATCCTGATACCCCCTGGCTTTCAGCAGATCAGGAACTTTCACAAGGTCCGCAATAGTGTCCACTTCCTGCGGACCTTGTTCTTTTCCAAAAGCTCCGTCGAGATCAGAACCGATGGCAGCATGTTCCGAATTACCGGCAAGCTGGCATATATGATCTATGTTGTTGATCATTTGCCCGAGGCTGACACCCATGCCTGAAGGGGTTGAAACGCCCCGTACCCATCCGGGTACCATCATCCAGGCATCCAGGGCTACGCCAATCACACCATCGCGCTGAATGAGCGCCTCGATCTGCCGGTCCTCAAACTGACGGTTGTGCGGCACAAAAATCCGGCAATTATTATGGCTGGCCCATACCGGACCATGAAACAAATCCAGGGCTTCCCAGAAACATTCATCATTGAGATGCGTGGCATCCAGGATTATTCCGAGCCGTTCCATTTCTTTCAGCAATTCCCTACCAACCGGACTTATGCCACCTTTGGCGTCAGTGCCCTGGGCATAGGTGCCCGGACCATAATGCGCCGGACCCACTGCCCTTAGTCCGTCAGCATAAGCCCGTTCGAGGTATGCGGGGGATATTATTGAGTCTGCCCCTTCAAGACTCAGGATATACCCTATCGGAGCATCATCCGGAGGATTGAGCCACAGCTTCACATGACGCTCAAGATCTTCCTTGTTTCCAATTTGCACCATTTCTCCTATATCTTCCATCACACGGTACCAGGCCATCTGTCCCTGCGTCATGGCCCATGCCTGGTATGGAGATTTCCATCCGGGCAGTGAACTTCCTGGCTTGACATAGCGGGCAATCTGGGTGGCTATGCATAAACCGACCCGGCCCTGGCGCATAGCCTGTAAACTTACCGTACCGTTCATCCGGTCGGGTTTATCAGACATTCCTTTTTCCCGCTCCCGGATCTCCGGAACACTTTTGGTCAAATCGCGATTCCATTCCAGGGCATTCATGGACAGATCCAGGTGTCCGTCTACAATAAGTTTTGTCATGAATCGTCAGGTTGTTTGTTTTACAGCGTGATCATCCTGTCGCGCGCATCAATCTGCCATTCCCCGGTGACCTTGCCGCTGACGACAGTATAAGCTGATTTATAGCGCGGAACAGTGGGGCAGATATGCCAGGGAATACCATAAACAACATCACCGGGTTTATACAGATCAGCAGCATCAGTTTCCACAACCAGATGCTCTTCACTGTGGTTTACAAACCGCTTTACGGGAACATCCGGGAAGGTAACCCGGGGGTGGGGCATTTCAGCAGCAAGTGCCTTGTGCCCGAGATCAAGACAAAGCAGGTTTTTATTGGGTTTGCTGACCACACGAGTGAGCAGCACGGCAGCATGTAAAAAGCTGAGATCAGAAAAATGGCTGTGATATCCGCTGTCCCATAACACGCAGGTTCCCGGACTGGTTTCAGTGTCCCTGCGGCCGGCATGGATCGGGAAGGTGGGTGTTCCTCCAGCGACGATTGCCGGAACCCCGAGGCCAATTTCTTTTATGGCTTGAATCAGGGATTTCACAGGCTGAAAATCCCTTTCGCAGACTCTCCTGCGATCCCGGATATCTTCTTCATGAATGTGGCCGTCATAGACATGAAGACCCCTGATTTTTAAATACCGGAGGTTGCTGATCTTCTGATACAGCAGTAAGGCTTCTTTCCCGGGTAGAATTCCGGTTCTGTCCATACCATTATTGATATCCAGCCATATATCCGCTTCCATTTCATAAGCGGCAGCTTTGGCAGCAAGCTGTTCAGCAACAGCCGGGGAATCAGCAAGGGTTGAAAACCGTGAACCGGTATAATGCTGCTGCAGTTTAAAGAATCCATCAATATGAGGGCCAACAGGTTGCATGGCTAACATGATGTCATTGCCACCGCATTGAGCAACCATTTCAGCCTCTGCCAGCGTGGAACACTTGAATTTGCTAATTCCGTTGCTGATCTTGAGCCTGACTATGGCAGCCATTTTGTGTGTCTTCACGTGCGGTCGCAAATGATCAGTTCCTCCTGCCATGGAGATCATGCGTCGTATGTTTTCCTCAATTCTTTCAGGAAAGACGATCAGGGCAGGAGTCGGAATTTCATTTGCACCGCCGGTATGATACCAGGGATTCATGTCCACAAAGGCTTTTGAATTCAGTAGATTTCAAAAACAGCCTCAATTTCCACAGCGATATTCATGGGCAGAAACATCCCTACAGCACTCCGCACACCAATACCGCTATCCTCGCCAAATACTTCCGCCATGAGTTCGCTGAAGCCGTTAATGACAGCAGGGTGCTGGCCAAAATCAGCCGTACTGTTGACCATACCGAGTACTTTAATGATTCTCCGGATCTTGTTCAGATCGCCAATCTGGCTTTGAATGGTTGATAACATGGTCAGACCAACCTGCCGGGCAGCCATTTTACCTTCCTCCAGCGTAAGATTATCCCCAACTCTGCCTGTGATGAACGTTCCGTCCGATTTCACAGGACCCTGTCCGGACACATACAGCATCTTATCAACGATGAGCACGGGTTTATAAACGCCTACCGGCTTAGGGGCGGGTGGTAAACTCAGTTTAAGCGCTATTATGCGCGATTCAGGATTAGCATTCATGTTTTTATAGGATTGAATTCAGTATCATTACGCCAATTAATCCGGAAACCCCGATAATGGTCTCCATAACCGTCCAGGTTCTAAAAGTATCTTTTATGCTCAGTGTGAAATATTCCTTATAGAGCCAGAATCCGGTGTCATTCACATGGGAAAGCATCAGGCTTCCTGCACCGATGGAGAGGACCATCAGTTCTGCATTCACACCGCCTCCTGAAACCACCGGCATGATGATACCGGCTGCTGTTAATCCTGCCACAGTGGCTGATCCCACGCAAACCCGAATCACTGCTGCAATCAGCCATCCCAGAAACAGGGGAGAAAAACCCGACTGGCTCATCAGTGATGCAATGTATTCGCTAACACCACTGTCAGTTAATACCTGCTTCAGGATCCCGGAACCGGCGATAATAAAAATAACCATGGTAATGCTGGCCAGCGATTTGGCCAACATCTCAGATATCTCCTTCATTTTTTTACCCCTTGCCAGCCCCAGCGTATAAAGTGCCACCAGCAGGGAAATTACCAGAGCAACCGACGGATTGCCGATCAGGCCGATAAATCTTCCGGTTGTGGTGTCTTTCAGCGCAGTAAAACCGGTGAGCGTGGCAATTAAGATCAGTATTACCGGGAGGAGGGCTGTAAGCATGCTAACCGCCATACCAGGCATCTCATCGTCTTTGAGTATGTTGGGATTCACAAATTCCTTCAACGGGGTGGCCAGCACATTCCTGAGGGTTCTGGCAAAAAGAGGACCGGCTACAACGATCACAGGAACAGCAATGATTATACCGTACAACAGGGTTTTACCAATATCCGCCTTAAACATGATGGAAATAGCCGTTGGCGAAGGGTGGGGGGGCAAAAATCCGTGTGTTACGGACAGGGCTGCCAGCAAGGGGATGCCCACATACATTAAGGACAGGCCTGTGGAAGCAGCCACGGTAAAGATGAGCGGGACCAGGATCACAAAACCGACATTATAGAACATGGGGATCCCTACAATAAAACCAGTGGTAACCATAGCCCATTGCATATACTTCACCCCGAAAATGCTGATCAGCTTTGAAGAAATCCTTTGTGCTGCACCGCTTTCAGCCACCAGTTTTCCAAGCATAGCCCCGAATCCCAGGATCATGATCAGGGAACCCAGCGTGCTTCCGATGCCTGTCTCAATAGCCTTCACCAGGGCTTCAGGTCTCATGCCTTCAGCCAGTCCGATACCGATGGATACTACTACAAAGGCTATAAAAGTGTCGAGTTTGAACACCGTCACCAGCAATATCAGCATGATGATTCCGAGGACAATGATGAGCAATGGCATAGATTAAAGATATTAAAACATTTTAACTATCGCGCTTATCCTGCATCAATAATTGCACGGCGTTCTCCATGGAACCGGCCCTGATGATCCTTCCGCCGTTGATAAAATAAATCTCGTCGGCATTTTCAATGGTATTCAGACGGTGTGCAATGATGATGCGGGTGGTAGTATCCGGAAGTTTTTTCAATATCGATTCAAGCTGTTGTTCAGTGACCGTATCAATATTGGCAGTAGCCTCATCCAGGATCAGTACTTCAGGTTTGCGCAACACCGCCCGCATAAAGGCGATCAGTTGCTTCTGTCCCAGGCTGATCGTTTCCCCGCTGTTCAGCACCTTTGTTTCCAGGCCATCCTCGAAGCGGTTCAACAGGCTTTCCAGTCCAGCCTCCCGGATGACCCCGGTCAGTTCTTCCAGGGACAAGTCTGTAAAAGATTCATTACCGTAAAGGATGTTTTCACGGACTGTCCCTGTAAATAAAAAGGGCTCCTGTAAAATGAATCCAATTTTACCGGAACGCTCTTCGGGTGCATAGGAGCGCAGGTCCCTGCCGTTCAGCAGCACCAGTCCCCTGGTAGGGTCATATAATCGGGCAATTAGCGACGCTGTTGTGGTTTTTCCACCACCTGTGGGACCTACAAAGGCATAGGTCTTTCCTTTCTCCAGTTCAAAGCTGACCCTGTGCAGCACTTCCCGGCCATTGGGATAACTGAATGAAACCTTTAATAATGAAACGGAAGCATTGTCGCAAGGCTCCGGTTGTGGCCCGATGGTGACCAGATTGGATTCCAGGGAAAGAATATGCGAGATCCGGTCCCAGCCTGCCAGAGCGATCTGGAAGTTAGTCCACAGGGCAGCAAGCTGCCGCAGGGGATTATAAAAATTACTGATGTAAGATAAGAAACTGATCAGGAGGCCGACCGTGAATCGACCAGTACTGATCAGGTATATACCGAAAGACAGCACGATCAGCTGCCCGATGCTGGAAAAGAAACCATATACCGGAATGAACAGGTTGTTTGCCAATCCCGTTTTGATGGATAGCCTGAAGTTCTTTTCATTGACCTCATCAAAACGGTCCCTGAAATAATTGCGCCTGTTGTAGGCAATTACCACTTTGAAATTGGCAAGACTCTCCTGGATCTCTGCACTCAGGTTTCCGGTGCTGGCCAGACTGTCAGCATTTCTTTTCTTCACCCAGGGAGAAACGAACCGTGTGAACAACAGCAGCACCACTGCAGGTATCAGGGCTGTTGCACCAAGGGGAAGGTTGATCGAAACCAGAAAGATCCCGGCACCGATCATGATGAAAATACTGCCGATAAATTGCATCAGTGATTGTGAAAAAAACTGGTTCAGTTTATCAGTATCATTATTGATTCTCGAGATCAGGTCACCCGCTTTGTTTTCATTGAAGAAAGCAACCGGCAGTTCCTGCAGTTTGATGAAAATGGCATTCCGCAGTTTGTAGAGGACACGCTGTCCAACCCCGCCCATCAATTTGGTTTGCAGGTAGCTGGTCACAAGTGAAATTACGTACATGCCCAGCAGGATTCCCGAAAAGACCAAAACACCCTGATATTGCCTGGTTTGCACGTAAGTATCAATGGTATAACCTATCATCAGGGGTCCGATCAGCGTCAGCGATGAATGTATTAAAATGGTGGAAAGGGCGAGAATAAGACTCCTTTTCTCATCCGACAGGATCACAAGCAGTTTTCCCAGAGCAGCGAAAGTATTTGTTTCCTTCTTTACCCCAGTATTTCCGGTGTTAAGCTTGTAGGTCATAATGACTGGTACTGCGTTGTGAGTTATAGATCTGAACATATTCGGGACAGCTCTGGAGCAAAGAGTCATGAGTTCCGGCAGCGATAATCTCACTTTCCATGAGCAGGATAATCTGTTCAAAGTGTTCTACAGGTGCAATTTTCTGGGTGACGGTAAGGATGGTTATGCCCGGGTAATTATTTATGATGTTATCCATGATCTTTCGTTCCGTCCGCTTGTCCACTCTGGCTGTAAAATCGTCCAGCAATAGAATGCTCGGATTCAGTGCCAGTGCCCTGGCAAGCATGATACGCTGCTTCTGTCCTCCTGATAAACTGGTTCCGCGCTCAGATACCACTGTATTTAATTTTTCGGGAAGCGAATCAATGAAATTCTTTAATTCGGCAGTTGCTATGGCTTTTTCCAACATTTCCTCCGAAATATGCCCGCTGAAAGCAATATTCTCCCGAAGGCTGAGGTTGAAAAGTATGCTGTCCTGGAAAACAAAGCCTATCTGCCTGTAAAAAACATCTTTTCTGAAATCCTGGATGGAACGTCCATCAAAAAGCACTTCTCCGGAGTTCGGTTTGATCAGTCCTGTCAGCAAATACAGCAATTGGGTTTTCCCGGCTGCAGTAGGGCCAATAATTGCGGTTTTTGAACCCGGCTGTATTTCCAGATCGACATGCTGAAGGGCAGGTTTTTCCTGGTAGCTGACCGTGACCTGTTTCATGATTATATGACCGGTCAAATACCCTTCATAAGTACCGGTCTCATAAGTTTCCGGTGCGCCAAGAACTTCCTGTACCCTTTGGTAAGAAGCTGTTGCCTGTGCGATGATATTGCTCATAAATCCGATGATCAGGATCGGGAAGATCAGGAGAGAGATATAACTGTTAAAAGCTGCAAAATTTCCCAGTGTCATGGTTCCTGAAATTACAAAATGTCCGCCCAACGCCAGGACAGTAAGCATGGCCAGATTACTGACAAAAGTGATAACGGGTATCAGGGCAGCAAAAAGGGCAAGGATAGATAGACCCAGGTCACGGGAAGCTGAATTGGCATTTAGAAATTTCCGGTATTCCTGTTGCTGTGAATTAAGGACCCTGATAAGCGTAGAACCCAGGATGCTCTCGTTGATCACTTTGTTCAGCCAGTCGATCACCTCACGGCTCTTTTTAAACAATACCCTTACCTTGCGCAACATGATAAAAAAGGAACCACCGATGACCGGAATGATGACCAGTACGGCCAGGGCAAGTTTCCAGTTGATCGACATCAGCATGGCACTTGCACCAAGAATGATAAATGCCGAAGAGATAATGGAGACTATAGCCTGTGAAACAAACATCTTCACAGAATCAATATCAGAGGTAAGGTTGGTCAGCAGTTTGGAGGGATTGGCCTGTAAAACATAAGCAAATGATTGCTGCGAAATTTTATCCGACACCCTCTTTCTCAGATCCCGGGCAGCCCTTTCCGAAGTGTAGGTTTGCACTACGCCCTGCAGGTAGGTAAAAATGAAAATGAAAAAGGCTGCTGCGAGGAATTGAATGACTGTTCCGGTGAGCATGAAACCGCCGCTGTCATATGCATCAATGCTCCGTGAAATGATGAGGGGTATGAACAGGTTTATGCCATTGCTGATCAGGGCAAACAAAACAAGTAGCAGTACCATACCCCGGTAAGGGATTAACAAGCTGAAAATGGAAGTTTTACCATTTGTATTGCCATCTCGCTTTCCCGGAGCCTTGATCATCGTTAAATCTTAGTGAGGAAAGTGCAAAGAAACAACAAAAGTTGGTTCGATATAATTTCTGCCAATCAATTTGATTATTTAAATTGCAGTCAGAATACCTGAATATCTTTACAGAACCTTTCTTAACCAACTCAGACCAATGGCGAAAATTAAGGATATCAATAAAGTGCTGATCATCGGATCAGGGCCGATCATCATAGGGCAGGCCTGTGAATTTGACTACTCAGGGACCCAGGCCTGTAAAGCTTTACGGGCACTGGGATACAAAATTGTTCTGGTGAATTCCAATCCGGCTACTATTATGACTGATCCTGGCATGGCCGATGCCACCTATATTGAACCCCTGAATGAATATGCACTCACTGAAATCATAAGGAAGGAAAGACCTGATGCACTGCTTCCGAACCTGGGCGGACAAACCGGTTTGAATTTATCTTCACTGCTTGCTAAAAAGGGGATACTGGAAAAATACCAGGTGAAGATCATCGGTGTGAACATCGATGCCATTGAAAGAGGCGAGGACCGTGTTGCCTTTAAGGAAACCATGAACCGCCTGGGTATTGAAATGCCCAAAAGTACTGCTGTGAACAATGTGGAAGATGCAGAAAGAATTGCAGAGGACCTGGGATACCCGGTGGTGATCAGGCCGGCCTATACCATGGGGGGGACCGGCGGCGGCCTGGTTTATAACGTGGAAGAGTTGCAAACAGTCGTCAGCCGGGGTTTATCGGCTAGCATTGTGAATCAGGTATTGGTGGAAGAATCAGTCCTGGGATGGGAAGAACTGGAGTTGGAGGTGGTAAGAGATGCCAAAAATCAGATGATCACCGTGTGTTTTATTGAGAACGTGGATGCCATGGGCGTGCACACAGGTGATTCTTTCTGCACTGCCCCTATGCTGACCATTTCGCCTGAGTTACAGCGACGTCTTCAGAAATACTCCTATGATATTGTCGAGGCTATTGAAGTCATCGGTGGCACCAATGTACAGTTTGCCCATGATCCCGGAACAGGACGGGTGGTCGTTATTGAAATCAATCCGCGTACATCACGTTCTTCGGCGCTGGCTTCGAAGGCCACCGGGTTTCCGATCGCCTATGTCTCTTCGCTGCTTGCTGGAGGGATGACGCTGGATGAAATTCCTTACTGGCGCAGCGGAACCCTGGATAAGTATACACCGTCGGGAGATTATATAGTGGTGAAATTTGCTCGCTGGGCTTTTGAGAAGTTTGAAGGCCTGGAGGATAAACTGGGCACCCAGATGCATGCCGTGGGTGAAGTGATGAGCCTAGGTAAAAACTATAAGGAGGCCTTGCAGAAAGCCATCCGCTCGCTGGAGATAGGTCGCTATGGCCTGGGTTTTGCCCGGGACTTCAACCGGAAATCCCTGGAGGAGCTGCTCATTCTCCTCAACCATCCGTCGAGCGAAAGACAGTTTATTATGTATGAAGCATTGCGCAAGGGGGCCAGTGTTGAGGACCTTTCCAGAAGAACATACATCAAGGCCTGGTTTATTGAACAAATGAAAGAACTGGTGGAACTGGAAGAAAAGCTGCTGGCCTGCAAAGGATCATTACCGGATGCACTTTTCCTGGAGGCTAAAAGAAACGGATTTGCCGATCTGTATCTATCCCGCCTGCTGGAGGTTCCTGAAAAGGCAATCCGGGACAGACGCATCAGCCTGGGGCTGACTGAAGCATGGGAGCCCGTGCCGGTAAGCGGTGTGGAAAATGCAGCTTACTATTACTCCACCTATAACGCTCCGGACCAGGTTCAGGTCAGCAAACGGAAAAAGATCATGGTCCTGGGCGGGGGCCCTAACAGAATCGGACAGGGTATCGAATTCGATTATTGCTGTGTTCATGCCGCATTTGCCATCCGGGAGGCCGGCTATGAGTCCATTATGGTGAATTGCAATCCCGAAACCGTATCTACCGATTATGATACCTCGGATAAGCTCTATTTTGAACCACTGACGGCTGAGGATGTCCTGAGCATTTATCATAAGGAAAAACCGGAAGGTGTTGTAGTTCAGTTTGGCGGACAAACCCCGCTGAACCTGGCAAAAGAACTATCTGAAGCCGGGGTGCAGATCCTGGGGACAACTCCTGAAACCATCGATCTTGCAGAAGACCGTGACCGTTTCCGGCATGTTATGGAAAAACTTGGAATTCCGCAACCCGAATCCGGCATGGCAAGTAACCTGCAGCAAGCCCTTGTAATTGCTACCAGGATCGGTTATCCACTGATGGTGAGACCCTCTTACGTGCTAGGTGGCAGGGCCATGAAGATCATTCTGGACGAAACCATGCTGGAACAATATGTTGCAGCGGCAGTGGGCGTATCCCCCGACAGACCCTTATTGCTTGATAAATTCCTCGAAGACGCCATCGAAGCAGAGGCCGATGCCATTTCCGATGGGAAAGATGCTTTTGTACCGGTTGTCATGCAACATATTGAATATGCCGGTATCCATTCCGGTGATTCGGCATGCGTTATACCACCTGTAATCATCCCTGAGAAACACATCAGTACTATCAAGGAATATACCCGGAAAATCGCCGTTGAACTGAACGTGGTGGGATTGATGAATATTCAATATGCCATTTTTGAGGATACGGTGTATATTCTTGAAGCCAATCCCCGTGCCTCCCGCACGGTACCCCTGGTTTCCAAGGTCTGCAATATTTCCATGGCCACAATAGCCACCCAGTTGCTGCTGGGAAAGAAGCTTTCCGATTTCAATCTTAAGGAACAGCATTTCAGTCATTTTGGTGTGAAAGAGGCAGTTTTTCCTTTCAATATGTTTCCCAGTGTAGACCCGCTGCTGGGGCCTGAAATGCGTTCCACGGGCGAAGTATTGGGACTGGCATCATCCTATGGCATGGCCTTTTTCAAATCGCAGGAAGCTACACAAACCAGTCTGCCGATCGAAGGAACGGTCCTCATCACCATTGCCGATCGCGATAAGGAGAAAATAGTACAGGTAGCCCGCAATTTCAAGGAAATGCAATTCAGAATCCTGGCTACTGCAGGGACTCTTCACTTTCTGAACGCGCAAGGTATAGAAGCTGAGCCTATTAAAAAGATTTATGAAGGCCGGCCCAATATAGTGGACGCTATTAAAAACGGGGAGATCAACCTGGTGATCAATACACCTGCCGGAAAACTGAGTGAATACGACGATTCTTACATCAGGAAAAACGCGATCCGGTATAAAGTGCCTTACATTACGACCACTTCTGCTGCTCTCGCTGCCACCAGGGGCATCAAGGAAAGACGGAAGGGGGGCTACCAGGTAAAGTCGCTTCAGGAATACCACCGCGAAATCAGGGAATAATCGGATACGCTGATAAATCCTGCCATTGCCGGCTATTTTTACTATTCAGGAATTATTTACCTTTGCAGGCTTTTTGACCGGTAAGAGCTGGTTTTGATGACCGGTATAATAAAATTCTTCTTACTATGATAACAGTATCTGATCTGTCGGTTCAGTTTGGCAAGCGTATTCTTTTCCAGGATGTAAACCTGAATTTTACCTCCGGAAATTGTTATGGCATTATCGGCGCGAACGGTGCAGGCAAATCCACGTTTATGAAAATGCTATACGGGGAGGTGGAAAGCAGGACAGGGTCTGTGACTTTCGGCCAGGGAGAGCGACTTTCCGTATTGAAGCAGAACCATTTTGAATTCAATGACTGCCTGGTGCTGGATACCGTCCTGATGGGTCATTCCCAGCTCTGGAATATCATGAAGGAAAAGGAGCACATGTATGCTAAAGAGGATTTTTCTGAAAAGGATGGGATCAGGGCCTCGGAACTGGAGGAAGTCTTCAATGAACTGGATGGCTGGAACGCGGAAAATCAGGCTGCTGAATTGCTTAGTGGCCTTGGCATTGGTGAAGAATTGCATCACCGGTATATGAAAGATCTGAAAGGAAAGGAAAAAGTCAAGGTATTGCTGGCCCAGGCCCTATTTGGCAAGCCTGATAACCTGCTGCTGGATGAGCCTACCAATGATCTCGACCTGGAAACCGTGAACTGGCTTGAGAATTACCTGGCTGAATTTAGTCATACTGTTCTGGTGGTCTCACACGACCGTCATTTCCTGGACGCCATCTGCACACACATCGTGGATATAGACTTTGGCAAAATACAGCTTTTTGCAGGCAATTATACGTTCTGGTATGAATCCAGCCAGCTGGCACTGAGGCAGCAACTGGCGCAGAACAAAAAAGCCGAGGAAAAGAAAAAGGAATTGCAGGAGTTTATTGCACGGTTCAGCGCTAATGTTTCCAAATCCAAGCAAACAACAAGCCGGAAAAAAATGATCGAGAAGCTGAATATAGAGGAGATCAGGCCCTCAACACGAAAATATCCCGGCATTATCTTCACCCCGGGGCGTGAACCGGGAAACAACATTTTAACGGTGAAGGGACTCAGCAGACGTGCAGAGGGTAAATACCTTTTCAAAGATCTTCATTTTACCGTGCATAAAAACGATAAGATCGTATTTCTGTCAAGGGATTCAAGGGCCATGACAGCTTTGTTTGAAATCATCAAGGGACATGAACAGCCCGACAGCGGTTCCTTTGAATGGGGGCAGACCATTGTAAAGGCATACCTGCCCCTGGAAAACGAGAAGTTTTTTGAAAAAGATATTACGCTGCTGGATTGGCTGGCGCAGTTCTCTGAAGATACCAGTGAACTCTACCTGCGAGGATACCTGGGAAAGATGCTTTTTTCGGGCGAAGATATTTTCAAGAAAGCCCCTGTACTTTCGGGCGGGGAAAAGATGCGCTGCATGATAGCCCGCATGATGATCCGCAATGCCAATGTCATGTTGCTGGATTCACCCACCAACCACCTTGATCTTGAGTCGATCCAGGCATTCAATAATACCCTTATCAAATTCAAAGGCAACATACTGATGTCATCGCATGACCATGCCTTTATTCAAACAGTGTGCAACCGGATCATTGAAATTGGTCCCAGGGGCATGATCGACAAACAGATGCAATATGACGACTACAGCTCAGATGAACAACTGCTGGAGAAAAGAGAAGCCTTGTATTAAACCGCGCCAGGTATCATCCGGAATTATCAAAAAAAATTAGAATTTTCTTGCAGGATTAAAAAATCATTGTATATTTGTACTAGTATTATAATACAACATATCTATACTACAATGATAAAATTTATCCTCGATCCCAAGGCGGGAACGCCCTTTTACCGGCAAATCATCGACCAGATAAAGTTTGGCATTGCGTCTGGCAAATTGTCGGTGGGGGAGCAGCTTCCCACAGTCAGGTCTCTGGCAGTAGAATTAAAAGTAAACCTGAATACAGTTGCCAAGGCCTATAAAGAACTCGAAATCCAGAATATTCTGGAAACCTACCAGGGTACCGGCACTTTTATCAATAAAAGTGAAATTGATCTGTCGGAAAAGGAAAAGCAGATCAAGATCCAGGAAATCTGCCGGGAATTTATGACCATAGCCTTCACCTATGGATTTACCATTGACCAGATTGTTTATGAACTTAAAAATCAAAAAGAAAATGAAAACTAACATCATCACCAAGGGTTATTTTAATCCAATTTCCGTCACTATTTTACTGATCCTGGCTGCTATTGAAACAGCGCTCTATTACTTCCAGATCATTTCGGTTTACTTCCTGGTCATTGCGCTGATCCTTTCCTTATTGGGGGCTGTTTCCATACAGATTGCCGATCAGTGGGAAAAAGCAGTAGTTTTGAGAATGGGCAAATTCAGAGGACTAAGGGGCCCCGGGATTTTCCTCATTGTCCCCATTGTTGACCGCGTGATCAACTATATCGACCAGCGCATCCGTGTAACAGATTTCAAAGCAGAACAAACCCTGACCAAGGACACGGTTCCGGTGAATGTGGTGGCAGTTATTTACTGGACCGTATGGGACGTGGAAAAATCAGCCCTGGAGGTACAGGACTATAATGCTGCCATTGAATATGTGGCACAAACCGGATTGAGGGATATCATTGGCAAGCATGAACTGGCTGATTTGCTTCAGGACAGGGAGAAAATTGCCAATGCCCTGCAGATTGTGCTCGATGAAAGCACAACACCCTGGGGTATAACTTGCCAGAATGTTGGCATCAAGGAAATTACAATCCCTCAGGCCCTCGCGGACGCCATGAGCAAGCAGGCACAGGCTGAGCGAGAAAGAAGGGCCCGGGTGATCCTGGGAACCGCGGAAACGGAAATTGCCGAAAAGTTCGCCAAAGCCAGCGAGGAATACATAAACAATCCGGTAGCCCTGCAACTCAGGGCCATGAACCTTATTGGGGAAGGGCTGAGAGAGAAGGCTTCCCTGATCATTGTACCCAGCACGGCCCTTGATTCAATGAACCTGGGTGTTATGGGAGGGTTAGCCTCCCTGGGCAAACAGCAGATGCCTGAAACACCGGCATAATTATGCCTGATAATCCCGTTTAACAGCATCAAGGAATAGTTGACGGCGGATTACTGTCCTATTTTTTCAACAATATAGGCGCCGATCCTTTTGCCTTGCTCGGCCCCGGTATCCACACTGAACCTGTAGTGGATACCACCGTATACCCGGCTTATGGATGCTTCAGCAGCGGCTTCCCGGAAGGAATTAAAATGACGCTGCATGCCGATGTACCGCAAGTCGCTCGTATCCTGGAAGGCAAAATTCTCGCCAAAAAGGGATGTCAGTACCATGGCGGCAGATGCCGTTATGGTGCTGTGACCGCTGGTGTATTCCGGGAAGGGTGGCGTTTGCAGGAAAGGCATCCAGGCCGGATCAAAGGTTTCGTTAATAATCGTAACCGGTCTGATATAACTGCTCCGGTATTTTTCGTCCCAGCAGGAAATAAACCCTTCATACAGGGCCAAAGCCGTCATGGCATAAGCCCGGGCAGTTTTAACCGCATCGGCACCGGATTGTTTTGAAGCAATGGCACTGATACCCATCCAATGTCCGCCTGGTGTGATTTTCTTGTTGCCAAACATCATGTGGCCCGAATGCTCAATGACAAAAGGATTGTCATCCCAGTAACGCGCAATCTCCATTTGCTCATCAGTCAGATTCTTGTTAATACTGTATACTTCCCGCACGCTTCTGAAGAACACACTGTTGGTATCCAGGCTGAACCGGGGCGGCCGGGCCGGCAAAAACTGTGAAGCTGAATCCATGACCATCGGCTTCATGGTATTCCAGCACCATTCAACACCATCCAGGTAATCGGGCGGTGTCGGCCTCCATTTCCCCGGATCATTGCTGCCCAGGTATTTCGGTTTACCCCTTGATGCAAGATATCCGTCAGTCTTCGCCCTGGCCAGAATGACCCTGGCAATGGTATCGCCAAAAGATACGGAACGCACGAAGGTAGAATCATCCAACAAGGCCTTATAACTTTTGTATAAGGATTCTTCATAGCGATCCAGGGAATCCACTGAAAAAACCCTGACATTCCTTACGACATTGAAGAAAGCCTTACTGGCGGCAAGCGTGTAATTGTAAGATTTATCTGGCTCGGGTTTAGGCATGGGGCCAAAACCATGTAACTTTTCGGCTATTGAGGCTGCGTCTTCCTCACTGAACCGGATGGCCTCATAGGATGCCAGGGCAGCGTAAACATAAAGCCTGCTGGCCACAGGAGGGGTAAAAACGTCATAAATGATCACCTGGGTGAGCTGATCCTGGTTCTGATGCAAAACATCAACATCGTTTAATGCCGGTGTTTGTTTCTGAACACAGCTGAGAAATGAAGTGATCAGAATGCCCGCCAGGATAAATCTGATGCTTTTGTTTCTGTTGGTTATTGATGGTTTCATAAGCTAATCAGGGTTTATAAATGAATACTATCATGCCTAAATTGCAGTATTTCTGGTTTCTCCGGAACTATTGGAAATGATGATGCTGGTTATGTTTTTATAAGTCAGTATGAAACGCGTTGATTGTGAAAGAAAGGATGAGCCGTAATAAAACTCAAGCTTTCTTTTGGGACCGTTGCTGAGGGTGATTTGGGCACTGACATCGTCTGGAAGCAAAGGTACAAAGCCAACCTCTTTATTCAGGGCAAAAACTTTCAGGGAGCCCCGGTTTTGTCCGGCTGCCAGTAAATACCTGCCATCCTTATCTTTAAAAGAGACCAAACCCTTGCCGTTGCCAGGTATATAAATTCCGCTCTGGGCAATGGAGAGCGCTTTAAATCCACCTTTGCCATCTCCTTTCAGCAGCAAGCCATTCAGTGCATCATAACGCCCCACAGAAACTTCAGTTCCCCAGTCATTTCCGCTGACGACTACATCAAGATAACCATCCCCGTCAAAGTCCTCCACAGCCATGCCATTGAGCACAGAAATCTGGGCGGCTGCCGGCAGGGGTATCATGGTGAACCTGCCATTGCCATCATTCCTGCAGAAGGAAGAAGAAAGGTAATTTGCCTTCAGCTTTAAGCCCCGTTCCAGTTGTTCTTCGGTAAACAATTGGTCAATAGTGGCAGTAGCAAAGGATCTATAATTCTGAAACCTGGAACGCATACTGATCATCTGTTTTACTGCATCATCCCGCATGTGCACCGGGAATTCCTTTTTCGTAGTATCTTCCTGGCTGGCTGACAGATAAATCGAAGGAAAGGCATCATAGCTGCCGTTATTATCAAAATCGCCGGCATAAATGGAGATGGGATTCATTTCGGTAGCCTGGTAAAATGAGTTTTTTCCCAGGTTGCCCAGCACATAATCCATATCGCCGTCGTTGTCAAAGTCGCCGGGAGCAATGGAGTTCCACCATCCGACCTGTTTGCTGATGCCGCTCAGGGAGGTAATATTCTTAAAAGACCCCCTTTCATTTTTCAGCAGGGTTACAGGCATCCATTCGCCGGCAAGGATGAGATCAGGCCAGCCGTCGTTGTTAAAGTCGGTAAAAAGAGCATCGCATACCAGCCCGATATTCAGGAGATCTTTCGCATTTTCGCTGGTTATATCCGTGAACCTGACCTCACCGGATTTTGAATCATTCCTGAGAATAAAGCTGGAAACAGGTCTGGGATAGTGCCAGGGATCAATCCGGCCGGCAAGGAAGAGGTCAAGATCACCGTCCTTATCGAAATCTGCAGATCTTACGCAAAACTTGCTGCCAAAATTCTGTGGCAGTGCCCTAGCATTTTCTTTAAAACTTCCCTTTCCATTATTCACATAAAAATGATCCTGATAAACTGCCGTATTGGGCTCATTCTCATATCCTCCGGAGGCTATGTACAAGTCCAGGTCACGATCTCCGTCGGCATCAAACAGCAGGATGCCGGTATCATCCCATGATTTTCAACGATGCTTCGACATCGGGCAGGAGGGCCCGCTGCAGGAATTTTCCGTCGGGCTGCTGGTAAAACAGCATGGCGCTGTGAAAGGCCGAGCCTCCGGAAACCAGGTCATCCAGGCCGTTTCCGTCTATATCGCCGGCAGCAATGGCCGGACCGTATTCTGAGAATTTATGGGGGAGCAGTTTCTGAATGTTGAAATCCACAAAATCAACTTCCTCCTGCACATAATTTATGCCTACCGAACGGGTTATCTCAGTAAACAGAGGACTGTCAGCCTGGAGCGGGTGGGGAAGGAGACTTTCCATTACAGCATCCGTTATATCGGCCTGAATCACCTGGTCAACAGAAACGTGATGAAGCACCTGCTTTTTACCATTCTGCCAGCGTATCAATACGGAATCCAGTTCTGTTGTCTGTCCAACACCAAAGTGGGCTATGGGTTCGATGGTTGAAAGATAACCCACGAAGGGATTGTTTTCCCATACCTGTTTTTTCCCCTGGTCGTAATGAATTTCAATCCATGTACCGAGTCCCGATTTATTCTGATCTTCGCCGATAAGTTGCACCTGCAAATAATGGCTGTTTTCCGGGTTCAGTTCCCGGACATTATTCCTGTATAATGATGCCTCATCATTAATATTGTTCATCAACAGGTCGAGATCTCCGTCCCTGTCGAGATCCACGTATACTGAGCCATTCGAGAAAGTGGGCACAGTCATGCCCCAGGTCTGGGAAACATCGGAAAAAGTGAGATCACCATTGTTCCGGAAGGCATAGTTGTGCAGCTTCACTTCCGGGATCTGCATGAGAATCTGGTTCTTGGTGGCCGTGAGATAAGCTTTGTTCCGGAACATGGCGAAATCATGATCGGTTATGTCCCGGGGAAATCCATTGCTGATTATTAAATCGTTATATCCGTCATTATCAAAATCAGTCATCATGGGTGTCCAACTCCAGTCGGTTGCCGTTATCCCGGCATAATACCCGATTTCACTGAAAACAGGCGCACCGAGAGAATCATTCTGACCGGTCCGGTTGCCCTGATTGAGCTGAAGGGTATTTCTAACATACTGGTAGCTGTAACCGTATCGTTCCGTATTCTGATATATCTGGTAGCTGTTGGGACCGAGCATCATTTTCTTCCGGTAGTTATCCTCAGGGTTCATATCCAGGGTAACCAGGTCCAACAATCCGTCATTGTTAATGTCCCCAACAGCATTCCCCATTGAATTGGCCGAGGTGTGCTTAAAATATTCAGTGATCCTGTCGGTAAAGGTGCCGTCCCGGTTGTTGATCCAGAGAAGGTCATTGGTTAGAAAGTCATTGCTCACAAAAATATCCTTCCAGCCATCGTCGTTGATATCAAAAATGCTTGCAGCATGACCGTAACCTTCTGTTTGTATTCCGGCAGATTTTGAAACATCGGTGTACACCGGGTGGTTCAGGGAATCATTCCAGTCGTTTCGGAATAATTTGCCGGTGCTGGGATTACTGCCGTCTTTCATTACCGGGTGAAACAGGTAGGGTGAAATCCTGTCATTGATCTCATTGACAATCAGATAAACATCGAGATCTCCGTCATTATCGTAATCAAAGAATGCAGCCTGCGTGGTATGTGATTCATCATCCAGTCCATATTCGGCAGACAACTCCCTGAATACCGGCATCCCCTGTTTGTTCAGACCCTGGTGAATGTACAGCAGGTTTTTCCTTTTTTCAGGTTCCTTCCTCAGGGTTGCGGATACATAAAGATCCTGCCAGCCGTCTCCATTGACATCCGTTACGGCCACTCCCCGGCACCACTTGCCTTCACCGCTGACCCCGGCTTCTTCAGTGACATCCTGGAAGACAAAATCCCCCTGGTTCATGTATAACCTGCAGGGAACCAGGTTCCCTGTAAAAAAGACATCCGGCAAACCATCATGATTGAAGTCCCCGATACCTACCCCTCCTCCGTTATAGATGTTTTCAACATCCAGCTGGTTGATGGAATCATTCTCAATGATCCGGTTATTGAAAGATATGTGGGAGTGTTTTGCATCGATTCTCTCAAAGAGTAAACTGTTTCGGCTGCAGGAATAGATTAGGAAAAGTAAGGCGAGTAATGGCAAGGACCAGTGAGCTGCAGAGGATCGGAAGAATTGCATGTTAGCGTTGATAAAGTGGACTGATTCTAGATCTGTTTATTCAGATTTTCTTTTAACAACAGAAGGAATGGATTTGTTTAATACCCTTACCGGATCCTGTTTATTTTTTTTCGTGTATCCCTGATTTAAAATTTCTATCTTACCAGGGGCTAAAATGATTGCAAAATAATCAAAATGGGACTTATTGATCGCATTGGTAAGATCTTTGGCCTTAACCAGGAAAGATCAAGGAAGCCGGAAAATAATGATTCCCCGGAAAAAATCACCCCGGCAGCATCAGAAGGCCGGGAGGAACTCCTGAACAAATTTCTCAGTCATATAGTACCCCGGGAAACACCATTGCAGACTGTACCTAAGAAGCCTGAACTGATCAGTTTTCAATCTATTAAGGTATCTGATTTTCCAGGCTTGCCGGTAACAACAAAACTGGAGAAAAAGGTCCTTGAACTACGGCAGATTGCCGCCTCCATTGAAAAACGGGAACCTGATCTGAAATCCTCTGCCAACCTTGATTTTTCAGGATTCAGGGTAAATTACAGCCTCGTTCTGAATCCTGCCCAGCTGGCCGGGGTGATCACAACGGAAAAGCCTGTACTTTGCATTGCAGGTGCCGGCAGCGGAAAAACACGTGTAATTGTTCACCGGGTTTCTTATCTCATTGAAAAGGGTATTCACCCCGAATCCATTTTGCTGCTTACGTTCACCCGGAAAGCAGCCAATGAAATGTTGCTTCGGGTGGAAACCCTGCTTCGGGATAAGAATGCCGGCAAAGTCACCGGTGGAACCTTCCACTCCTTTGCCAGCTATGTATTACGCAAATATGCCAACCTTCTTGGACTTCCTCCCAATTTCACCATAGTGGATACGAGTGATTCTGAAGATATTATCGATCTGATCCGTACCGAACTTCAATTCAATAAGAAGGATCAGAAATTTCCCAAAAAAGGAAGGATCTACGACATCATTTCATATTCCAGGAATAGGCAAAATACCATCCGGGATATTATCCTCAGGCAATACACCGGTTTGGAAGAAAGGATTCCCGACATCGAGCTCATTTATTCAGCCTATACCCGATACAAAAAAGCCAGCCAAATTCTTGATTTCGATGACCTGATGGAAGTATTGCATGAGTCACTCAAAGTCAACCCGAAATTCAGGGAAATCATGCAGAACACTTATCAGTACGTTATGGTAGATGAATTCCAGGATACCAATACGTTACAGAATGAGATTGTACAGCTTATTTCTGGCAAACACAGACGCCTTATGGTAGTTGGCGATGATTCACAAAGCATTTACGCTTTTCGAGGGGCGGATTATGAGAACATCCTTCGTTTTCCTGAGGTTTATCCCGATTGTGTTGTGGTGAAGATTGAGGAGAATTACCGCAGCAATCAGCATATACTCGATTTTACCAACAGTATCATGGATCATGCCAGGATTGGCTACAAAAAAACACTGTTTACCCGGCACCAGAACCAGCAGATGCCTGTGGTAAAGCGGACATACGGACAGGAGGATGAGGCGGTGTTCATCGTTGACCGTATGCTTGAACTCATAGAGCAGGGCGTTCCTTTGCACCAGATTGCTGTGCTGAACAGGGCCGACTGGCATAACCGATATGTTCAGGCAGAACTGAGCAAAAGAGGCATCCCTTATGTGGTGGTCGGCGGATTTAAATTTAACGAGCGGATGCATGTCCGGGATGTGGTGGCCTTCCTGAGGCTCACCTTTAATCCTTCCGATGCTGTTTCGTGGCACCGGGTACTGAAGTATATCGGGGGTATCGGACAGGTTACAGCCACCCATGTGATATCCACCATTCAGGAATCAGATAACAGCTTTTCTTTTCAGGCTTTCCGGCAGAAAAAGTTTTATAACGATCTGTATGAAATGGGATCCATGCTCTCCCATGCCAGCCAGCCGGTTTACACGCTCACCCAGAAAATTGCCATCATCAGAGATTATTATGCACCGCTTCTGAAGGCACGTGAAGAGGATTACCTGCAAAGGATGCAGGATATAGAAGTGCTTGTGGATCTGGCGAGAAAATACAAGAACATCGATCGTTTTCTCTCTGATTTTGCATTGGACCCGCCTTCCAAAAGAATCGCCGACCAATCAACTCCCCTGATCGATGAGGGCGAGGAAAATGGCAAGATCACCATAAGCACTGTTCACTCGGCAAAAGGACTCGAGTGGTATGCCGTTTTTATTCCCCATGCCCTGGACGGTATGTTTCCCTCCATTCGTGCCACCGACATTGAAGAGATGGAAGAGGAACGCAGGCTGTTTTACGTAGCTTGCAGCAGGGCTAAGGAGGAATTGTACATAACGGTCCCCCGTAATATATATTCCTATGACGCCTTCTTTCACCTGCCATCCCGGTTCCTGATCGAAATTGGCCGCGACAAATACATATTGGAAGAAGATTAGCATTTGTTCCTTTATTACTGGACTGTTTTTTAAATAAGCTAACAATGATATATATTTACCATACAATCCATTTATTATGATAAAATACATCAACCTGCTGCTTTTTGCCGGCATGATCGTGATGAATTATCTTGCCAATGCACTTCCCCTGAACAATAAAACTACAGGTCAGCTCTCCGACTCCTATCCCAACCTTTTTGTTCCGGCCGGGATCACATTCTCCATCTGGGGAATTATTTACCTGTTGCTTGGCGTATTCTGTGGCATCCAGTTTTTAGGATCCCATAAAGGATTGCTTTTAAAGATCGGATGGCTCTTTGCCTTGTCATGTTTGCTGAACGGAATCTGGATTGTTTCCTGGCATTATGAAAAGCTTACATTGTCCCTAATTGTCATGATCCTCCTGTTGGGGATCCTGACCCTGTTGAACTTCAGGATACAAAATCTTTCCCTGGGTCTCGTAAAAGTCACATTCGGCATATACCTGGGTTGGATCTGTATTGCCACAATCGCCAATGTTACAGCATTGCTGGTGCATTACAACTGGAATGGTTTCGGCATCAGTGAAGAGATCTGGGCCATCATCATGATCGTCCTGGGCGCCTGTATTGCCTCATGGGTGCTATTCAGACTTCAGAACCCGTTTGTGGGCCTTTCGGCAATATGGGCCTTCACCGGCATTATTTTAAAACGGCAGGATGATTACACTTCTTTAGTAATAGCCTCTTCGGTTGCCATTGCTGTGGTTGCAGTGTTTGCAATTTGGGGATTCCTTCAGAAAAATACCTATAGCTTAACCTGAAATCGAACCTGAATTTTTTAATTTATTATTATTACCATGAAACATCGACTTTTGGGCAGAACCGGATGGAAAGTTAGTGAAATAGGGTATGGTATGTGGGGCCTGGCCGGATGGACTGGATCAGATGATGAAGAGTCCTTTCAATCATTGCAGCTGGCTGTGGATCTGGGCTGCAATTTTTTTGATACAGCCTGGGGTTATGGAAGCGGGAAAAGTGAAAGTATGCTGGGCCAGCTTGTCCGTTCGAACAAAGGCAAAAAACTATATACAGCCACGAAAGTTCCGCCCAGGAATTTCAAATGGCCCAGCAGGCGCGAATATACCCTGGATGATTGTTTCCCTCCCGATCATATCGAGGAATATGTGGAAAAGAGCCTCAGGAATGCCGGCCTGGATTCCTTTGACCTGATGCAGTTCCATACCTGGGAGGATCATTGGCTAGAAGATGAAAGGGGCATGCATAAGATGATGGATCTTAAGTCCCAGGGGCTGTTTCATGCCATTGGCATCAGTATGAACCGTTGGGAACCCTGGAACGGTATCAAGGCTGTCAGGAGTGGTCTTATTGATACGGTACAGGTCATTTATAATATTTTTGATCAGAATCCGAAAGACGAATTGTTCCCTGCATGCCGGGAGATGCAGGTTGGGGTTATTGCGAGAGTGCCTTTTGATGAGGGTTCACTGACAGGCACCCTCACCAGGGAAAGCAAATGGCCTGCAGGTGATTGGCGAAACACGTACTTCGTACCTGAGAACCTGATACCCAGTGTGGAACATGCAGACGCCCTGAAACCGCTGGTTCCCCGGGGAATGACCATGTCTGAAATGGCGCTGAGGTTTATCCTGGGAGATCCAACTGTAAGTACCATAATACCCGGGATGCGTAAAAGCAGTCATACTAAAGTGAACATGGAAACCAGCGACGCAGGTCTCCTTGATCCTGCACTGATGAAATCGTTGGAAAAGCACCGTTGGGACCGTGAACCGCAGGAATGGTCACAGTAATGGACCAAACTAAAGCATGATCGGGCCGGATATTTAGACTACAGCTTTCTGGAGTACAAATCTGAAATATACCAGATCCCTGTTCTTGAGTTGTAAATGCGTCTGTGAACCCACTGAACCGGCAAATTCGCTAAAATACCTGTGTAACCATCCGGGAACCGATTGTCTGATCCTGGTCCATTTGATCTTGTCTTCCTTCTCAATAGCATGCACTACATTGAGAGTAATATCCTCTTCTTCAATAATTTCCATGCCGCTGTTGTGAAGCTTACTGACCAGCAAATCCTTTCCTTCGTTTCCTCTGATATCGGTCAAGAGCAAAAAGCCCCCGGGTCTTAAAACCCTTTTTACTTCGGCTAAAAAACTGCCGACAGAACCATAGGCATGACAGGATTCAACATTAATGACCACATCCCTGGAATTGCTTTCAAGGGGTATTTTTTCTGCATTACCTGTAATATAGTTCAGATTGTGGGAAATGAAATTTTTATTGCACAGCTCAACGGCATTGGATGCCAGGTCCATTCCAGTCATGCTTCTGGGATGAAGGTTAGTGGCAATATAATGTGAACCGCCGCCACGACCACTTCCTACCTCCAACACATCCTTGTCGTGGATCAGGGTTTTCACGGCTAAATAATGATAATGCTGGATGGCAAACCTGTGAACTTCTTCTTGTTCTGTTAACTGGAGCTCTTCTTCCTGAGAATCGGGAGCATAACCATAATTCATAAAACTCCAGGTACCGGTCGGGAATTTCTTTGCCAACGCCTGATATACGGGTTTCCATACCAGCCTGCGAAACCATGCGTATTCTGTAAGTTCTAAAAACAAACGGGAGATCATTATCAATAAGATTTTATCCAGCAAAGCTAGTCTTAATTTTGCTTATTATAGCTTTGCAATCAAATATTCCCTACTATTGCATATATATAAATATAATAATATAATACAGCTTGTTAAAAATATTTTAATATATTTATCAGCGGTTTATCCTGTTCCAGGGCAACCTGTTTGCATTATTACATGAAATATGATTTCTTTATAATTCTTTGAATATGACCAAAAATCAATCCAAAACCGACATATTTCTTGGCCTCGACATGGGTTCAATATCTTTAAATACCATTGTTATAGATGGTGATGAAAGAATCCTTGAAAATCATTACGATTATTGTCACGGACAACCTTTCCTGGTGCTCAGAAAGCGACTTTCGGATTTACTGTCGCGTTATGACGGGGAACAATTCAGACTTGTTGCAATTACCGGTTCTGGTGGAAAGCTCGCTGCCGACCTGATTGGAGGCGCATTTGTCAATGAGATCATAGCACAGTCCAAGTCGGTTTCCAAATTGTATCCCGACGCCAAAACAATCATAGAGATGGGTGGTGAGGATTCAAAGCTTATCTTCATGGAAAGGGGAAAAGAAAAAGCACACGCCAGTTTGTCCGACTTTTCCATGAATAGCATATGTGCTGCTGGAACGGGTTCTTTTCTCGATCAGCAGGCAAAGAGAATAGGCGTCTCCATTGAGAACGAATTTGGTCAAATGGCCCTGTTATCGAAAAATCCACCACACATTGCCGGCAGGTGCAGTGTTTTTGCCAAAAGTGATATGATTCATCTCCAGCAGATTGCCACGCCTGTGCATGATATTGTAGCCGGACTGTGTTTTGCCGTGGCACGCAATTTCAAAAGTAACCTGGCCAAGGGAAAGGATCTTGCAAAACCTATTGTTTTCCAGGGAGGAGTGGCAGCGAATGCGGGTGTGGTAAATGCTTTTAAAGAAATACTCCGTGTAGAGGAAGGTGAACTCATTATTCCGGAATACCATGCCTCAATGGGTTCATTGGGAGCCATTTATTATATGATGGAGCAAACGCAGGATGTTCCGGATTTTAGAGGGCTGGCTGACCTGGATGACTACCTGGCGAAGACCAGGGGAGGTGGCAAAGGCCTTCCGGTATTGTTGGAATCCTCTGCCATACTGAAGAAAGAGATAACCTTCGACCTGAACGGAGAAACGAAATACCCCGTTTACCTGGGAATTGATGTAGGGTCTCTCAGTACCAATGTAGTCTTAATAGATGATTATGATAATGTTATTGCCCGGAAATACCTGCCCACAGCAAGCCGTCCTCTTGATGCCATTCGTCGCGGATTGACGGAAATCTATGACGAAGTGGGAATGAAAGTGGAAGTTAAAGCCGCAGGTACCACCGGTTCCGGTCGCTATCTCACAGGAGATTTTGTAGGCGCCGATGTCATTCAGAATGAGATCACCGCTCAGGCAACCGCAGCCATCGCGTTCGATCCGGAGGTAGATACTATTTTTGAGATCGGGGGACAGGATTCCAAATACATCAGCATCGACCAGGGTGTTGTAGTGGATTTTGAGATGAATAAGGTTTGTGCAGCAGGCACTGGTTCTTTTCTGGAAGAACAGGCGGAAAAACTTGATATCAACATTATCGAGCAATTCGGGAATCTGGCCCTTAGTGCAGAAAGTCCTGTATCCCTCGGTTGCCGTTGTACCGTATTTATTGAATCAGATCTGAATGCCAATCAGCAAAGGGGCGAAAAGAACGAGAACCTCGTGGGGGGCCTGGCCTATTCCATTGTGAATAACTACATTCAGAAAGTCGTCGGCAGCAGAAGAATTGGCAATAAAATATTCTTTCAGGGAGGCGTAGCCAATAACAAAGGCGTGGTAGCTGCCTTTGAGCAGGTCACCGGAAAAAAAATCATTATCCCTCCCAATTTTGATGTCACCGGCGCTATCGGTATGGCCATGCTTGCCCGGGAAAAAATCCGCCAGGGCGGAAAAACACTCTTTAAAGGCTTTGATGTCAGAAATGTCCCTTTTTCCCTGGACAAATTTACCTGCAAGTCCTGCACCAATCATTGCGAAATCAGGATGGTAAAGATTGATGGTGAAGAGAAACCTTTGTTTTACGGGGGCAGGTGTGAGAAATACGAAGTGGATTCCCGAAAGAAAAAAACAGAGGATATCCCCAATCTGTTTGCTGAAAGGGAACGCATGCTACTGGGGAATTACGCTGAAGAAACAAATAAGGGTGGCATTTCCATAGGCATTCCGCGGGAATTGCTGCTGTATTACCAGGAGTTTCCTTTCTGGCGGACTTTCTTTACAGAACTGGGTTTTCAGGTTGTACTTTCCAGACATACCGACAGAAAACTGGTTAATCGGTCGCTCGAAATGCTGACTTCTGAAACCTGTTTCCCTGTGGAAGTGATTCATGGCCATATTGTGGACCTGCTGGACAAAAAAGTGGATCATGTTTTTATACCTTTCATTGTTAACAACAGGGCTCCGGTGGATAATCCAACCTCTAACTGCAACTGTCCCTGGATCCAGACCTATCCCTTCATGGTTCGTGCCGCCCTGGCCAACCATCCTGACAAGGACAAGCTTTTAATTCCTGCCTTACACCCCAGATTTTTCGACAGGGTTTTTATTCGGGAAATGGCTGCCTTTATGAAGCAGCAGTTTGGCATCCAAAGCAGCGCTGTTAAAAAAGCACTTTATCTTGCCCGGAGTGAGCAGGTTCATTTTGAAGATTCACTGGTAAAACAGGGTGAAGAAATTCTGAACAACTTGCCGGAAGGCAGGAAAGCAATGGTAATTCTTGGTAGACCTTACAATGCCGGAGATCCGGAACTTAACCTCAGGTTGGTGGAAAAACTGATCAGCCAGGAGGTACTTCCTATTCCCCTCGATTTTCTCCCGCTCGGTGATGAGAATGTTTTTGAGGACTATCCCAATATGTATTGGCCCAACGGCAGAAAGATTCTGAGCGGCGCGCGTATCATTGCGCGCGATGACAGGCTGCATGGTATTTATATCGGCAATTTCCGTTGTGGCCCCGACTCCTTCATCCAGCACTTTGTATCAGAAGTACTCAAAGGTAAGCCAACCCTGCAGCTTGAGATCGATGAACATTCGGCTGATGCCGGACTCATTACCCGTCTTGAGGCTTTCCTGGACAGCATCAGAAAGAAGCATGCAGGAATCGCCGCACCCGTTCAGTCAGACAAAAAAGGATTTAAACAGGCCGCCCCTGCCAAAGACAGGATATTATACTGGCCCTATATGCACGATGGTTCCTACATTGCTGCTGCAGCTGCCCGCAGCTGTGGGATAGAATCCTATTCCCTGCCTGTGCAGACGCATGAAGATCTGGATATCGGGAGGAAGTATACCTCTTCCAAGGAATGCTTTCCCATGATATGCACCACCGGTTCATTCATCAAGAAATTACTGGAACCCGGCACCGATGAGAACAGGATCAGTTTTTTCATGCCGGATCATAACGGCCCGTGCCGCTTCGGACAATATAACCGGCTGCAAAAAGTAATTTTCGACCGTCTTGGTAAAAGAAATGTAAAAATAGTGTCTCCTTCCAATGATGGCTCCTATGCAGATATTACGCCGGGCAGCGGTACAAAATTCAGGTTTAATGCCTGGAAGGGATTTGTTGCCTTTGATCTGATCCGCAAGCTTCAGCAACAGCATCGTCCCTATGAGAAAATCAAGGGAGTAACAGACAGGGTTTATAGGGAATCGCTGCAAAGCATCATCGCCTGTGTCGAAAACAATTGTCAGGGATTGGTAAAGGTTCTTGAAGAAGCGGAACGGAAATTCAGGGAAATTGATATGTTCCAGGTTCCCCGTAAACCGGTTGTGTCCATCGTTGGGGAGATCTTTATGAGAGACAATGCCTTTTGCAATGGTAATATTGTGGGACGTCTGGAGGCACTTGGTGCAGAAACACTGATGTCACCCTTTTCAGAATGGTTTGTCTATTCAACCTATAGGTACACCCGCGACAGCATTTGGAAAGGCGACTATCTGGGCATCCTGAAATCAAAAATGCAGGAATTTTCTCAGCATGTTTCCTATAAAAAGCTTCTGCACACGGTGGATGAACTGGTAGATGTGGAAAAAGACATACCCCTTGCCACCATGTTGCTGCAAACCGCTCCCTATGTGCACAAAGACTATGATGGCGATCCTGTTATCGCACTGGGAACAGCCTCTGCCCTCGCTAAAAAAGGTGTTTCAGGAATCTGCAATGTACTTCCTTTTACCTGTATGCCGGGAACCCTGATCTGTTCAGTATCTGATATGTTCCGGAAGGACCACAACAACATTCCCTGGGTGGATTATGCCTATGACGGACAGGACGATGCTTCTCTCGAAACCAGGCTGCAGGCTTTTATGTACCAGGTGAAAGTGTTTGGCAAGGCTTTACCGGGTATTCATTTCACCCCCAAAGTGCTGGTGGATTAACACGATAGGCGTCCCGCCTCAGTGTATTTCTTAAAATTGTTCAGGATGGGGTGTATACCCATCTTCCGAAGCGTTATTCCATCAAACAATATCTTCCGGTGTGGTCATAGGGTAACGTGGCAGCCAAAGGGTCTTCATATTGAAATCACCCGATGACCATGATAACATCCCTTTAAATCTCACTGCAATGAAATCATTGTCTTTACTAGCACTTATGTTTTCCTTATGCTGCAATCTCTCCAAGGGTCAGCCATATTTGGATTCCGGTGAGGTCTATCCTGATGGGAATACCCAAAAGGAGGGACTGAATCTTTTTACATCCGATGACCTGCTTGAAATGACCCTTGCGTTTGACATGAAAGAGTTTCTAAAGACCAAGAACCAGTCGAAATACCATGATGCCACGCTGATCGTGAAAACCTTTGCGGGAGATTCCGTTACGGAGCATATTGAGCTCAAGGCACGCGGGAAAATGCGTTGCGATTATTGTTCTTTTCCGCCCATCATGATAAAATTAAAGGAAAAGAACAGCATACCGGGAGGCATACAGGACCGTGGTAACTTCAAACTGGTGACCCACTGCAACCGCTCGCCCAAAAATGAAGATTATGTGCTGAAGGAATACCTGGTGTATCGGTTGCTGAATCTGTTAACTCCTTACAGCTTTAGAACCAGGCTGGTCAGAATTCATTACGTGGATATCCATGAAGCTAAAAAATCCTATACAACCTTTGGATTCCTGATTGAAAACCTCGATCAGCTGGCTGAAAGAAACAATGCTGTTGTGATTGATAACCCCAATCTTGCGCAGAGTCACATGAACAGTGAAGATATGGCACGGACCTCACTGTTTAATTATATGATTGGCAACACCGACTGGTCGGTGGCCAGTCAGCATAACATAAAAGTATTGAAGTCCGTTAATGTTCTCTCTGACAAGGGCATACCAGTGTCCTACGATTTTGATTTTTCCGGTTTCGTGAATACAAGTTACGCAGCTCCCTGTGGTAAAATTCCGATCAAAAATGTGACCGAACGATACTACCAGGGTATGTGCCTGAGCGATGAAGACATCAACCCGGTCCTGGAAGAATTCGAAGACCTTAAAGGACGTTTTATAAGCACCATTGACAATTTTGAATATCTTTCAGCCGGTAGCAGAAAACAGTTGGAATCTTACATAAACAGCTTCTATAAGGGATTTAAAAATCAAAATGTTTTAATCAGCGATCTCAACCGTACCTGCAAATCGTATTGAATTACGCATTATAGTTACAGGAGAAAACATAGCATGTCCATCCAGGTTCATCCAGGTAAAGGCCTCTCGATTGCAATTCAGATCCTTCTCTTACATAGGCTATATCACGGATCTGGTCCTGCAGAATCACCGGTCCGCTTTCCAGGCCAGGAAAGGGTAGTTTAAGATAGCATTGGCTCCAGGAAGGCGCATAGTTCACTACGATCATCATTTTATCTTCTTCCTTGCCCTGCCAGGCGAAGGCAATATAATTGCCGTTTGAATAGTTTCCCTCCCAGGCGGGCAGGCATTCCAGCAGCTGCCAGGTTCCCTCACGGTATACGGGTTGCTGCAACAGGACAAGAAGCTGGGTATAAAAAGCATCCAGTTCCTGGTTTATCGGTTCCTCCGGCGCCCTCACCAGGTGCGGTGAAATGCGTTTCTTCCTTCCCTGGAACTGTCCCTGATGAAAGAAGCGCAGTCCGGGAGAAAAATAGGTGATCAGGGCGGCAGCTTCATGCATTGCGGTTGGAAATTCAGCAGCTGCCCTTGGTTCATCATGGTTTTCGAGAAACCTGGCGAGTCTGCTCTGGAACTTCAGTCCGGCATAAAAATGCTCCCTGACGGGCAGGGCATGGCCTTCTTTCAAACGATCGTACAGGCGTTTATCATAGGTATAATCAAATCCTTGTTGCTGCAACGCCCATTCCAGGTCCCAGTATACTTCAGCCATGAAACAGAATGCCGGATTTGCGGCATGCACTTTTTGAATGGCATCAGGCCAAAACAGGTTACACGGAATGCCCCAGGTGCTGTTAAAAACATCGGGAAGCACCAGCATGGCCATATCGCATCGCACTCCATCGCACTGTCCGGCAATTCTTACCAGTTCGCCTGTCATGGCCTCCAGCAGCGCCGGATTTCCGTAATTGAGCTGCAGGGTATCCGGCCAGCCGGGGAAAAACGGATCCCTGCCATGGGCAAAAATGCTGTTTCCGATCCGGGTATAATTCGATCAGGTTCTCTTTCAAGTCTTCTTCACTTCCTAGATATATAATAATCAGGATGTTCGTCAACCCAATGGTGGTCCATTCCAGTGTGATTGGGAACGAAATCCAGCATCAGTTTCATCCCGCGTTTTGTCAAACGCTGGCGAAGACGCGCCAGGGCGGCATCACCCCCGAGGTTTTCATGCACACAATAGCGGGTAATGGCAAACCCCGATCCGGCAATATCCTGTTCTTTCAGATCGGGCAGGGTTTCCTGGAATTCACTTCTCCAAACCGGATTTAGCCTGGAGACACGTTGTCCTTCACTTCCGGTCTGCCAAACACTAAGAAACCAGATCCAATCGAATCCCAGTTTTTCAAAGTTATCCAATTCACTATCAGGAATATCATCAAGAGTGGCCGGGCGTCCGAGCGTTTGAGACAATTTCGTCAGCCACACCCGGGTGTTGACCTGGTACAAGGAGGGATAAAGTAATCTGGACATGCTGTTAGCGTATATTTGGTGAGTCTGTCTTATTGATATATAATGCTTCAAATATGTCAATCCCGGTCCGGGTTTTAAAGTACTTTGTCCGGATGCTTTCAATCATTTCACTGTTCATGCCGTCCTCGTGCATGTTGACCAGAAAGTCAGCTTCTACGAGGATCTGAAAATCAGGACCATCAATTTTTGAGTAAGTATGGTGGTTGCCAATCAGAAAGCAAACCCTTTTCACCCATTCATGGGGTATATTCAGCGAAGTGAGCATATCATAAGCAATAGGAGGGCCTTCGAGTTCCTGGTATTTACCGGCACAGGAATTATATTTTTTTTCTGCCACCGGAATGCCTATATCGTGCAATATGGCTGCCATTTCAATCATTTTCACAGTTTCGGAGCTCAGCATTTCAGCTGCGGCCGATGGTACTGGCAAAACCATATACTTTTATGGCATGGTTGACCCGGCGGATATCATTGCCGAAATACCGTAACATCAGGTATATTACTTCATGCATCATGATTCATTGGCAAATAGGAACGCCCTGTTGCTAAATTAGCAAACAGGGCGTAATAAAGGGGAATTAAAAAAAACTATTTCTTTTTGTAGGACCATCCACCTGCCAGGCCAAAAATAAACCAGGCTAACGCAACTGTTCCCAGTGCAAATAAAGTATCACCAAACATCCTCAGCCATTTGAAAGTAAGAATATGAGGCTGCTGCATGAATTCGGCCGACCGGGCATACCACAATCCCTGCTGCACACTGGCGACAGTTTGGGCAAGGCCTACAGGCAACACACTGATCAATACCATGGCAGCCAAACCAATATTGATTGCCCAGAAGGCAAATTTTACCCACCTTTCGTTCCACTCCTTATTCCGGTTCATGTCCCGAAGAACGAAAAGCATCAAACCGATGCCCAGCATGCCATAAACACCAAATAATGCCGTATGGCCGTGTACAGGCGTGGTATTGAGACCCTGCATATAATACAAGGCAATGGGAGGGTTGATCAGGAAACCGAAGATGCCGGCGCCTACCAGATTCCAAAAGGCTACTGAAATAAAGCAATAAATGGGCCATTTGTAGGCTTTTATCCAATTATTGTTACGACTCAGTTTCAGGTTGTCATAGGCTTCAAATCCCATCAGTACCAGGGGTACAACCTCCAGAGCACTGAAAGTGGCTCCGAGTGCCAGCACAACCGTTGGTGTACCGGTGAAATAGAGGTGGTGGAAAGTTCCCAGGATACCTCCGGAAAGGAAAACAATCGTTGAGAATAAAACTGCCGTGGTAGCAGTGGAAGCCTTGATGATTTGCATCCTGACAAACAGGAAGGCAGTAACAACGGCAGCAAAAACCTCAAAGAAGCCTTCTACCCATAGATGAACCACCCACCAGCGCCAGTATTCGGCAACAGCAAGGTTGGTCTGTCGGCCCCACATCAGGCCAGCTCCATAGAAAGCCGCAATGGCGATGGTGGAGATCAGGAACAGGATCAGGAGGTTCCGACTTTCCGATTTTTGTTTCAGTGCCGGCCATATAGCCCTGCCCATGAGCAACAAGCCAGATGATCAGCCCTACAAAAAGAAACAATTGCCAGAACCTGCCCAGGTCAACATATTCATAACCCTGATGCCCGAACCAGAAATTGCTGACCAGACCCAGTTTTTGCATAACGCCCATCCATTGACCAATTAATGAGCCCACTACAATCACCAGCAGTGCGCCAAAAAGGAAATTAACACCCAGACGCTGGTATTTAGGCTCAATCCCGGAAATTGCAGGAGCATAATAAAGACCAGTAGCCAGCCACGAGGTGGCAATCCAGAATATGGCTATTTGAATATGCCAGGTTCGTGAAATGGAGTAGGGCAGCCATTGCGCCAGCGGGATGCCATAAAAGGCTTGTCCCTCCACGGTATAGTGTGCCGTGATGACGCCCATGATCACCTGTACCAACAGTAATGCCGATACAATCCAGAAGTATTTTACCGTTGCTTTCTGTGAAGGTGTCTGTGTTTCACTTTGAAGCGGAAAACTTACCGGCAGGATATCCGAAGGTTCTCCGCGGCGCTGGGCATAATACCAGACCATCATACCGATTCCCGCCAGCAGCATGATCACACTGAACCCGGTCCACAACAACAGTGCACCGGCTGGTTTGTTTGCCACAAGTTCCTCGGCAGGCCAGTTGTTGGTATAGGTAATGTCCTTCCCGGGCCTTTCGGTTACGCAAGACCAGGCAGTCCAGAAGAAAAAAGCGTTGAGCTTTCGAACCCGTTCGGGATCTTTGAGTGAGTTCTCAGGAATGCTGTATGCGTCCCTTTCTTTGTCGCGCGCAGGATCATTGGTGAACAATCCGCTGTAATACTTGCCATTTTCTGCAATGGCCTCAGCCCTCAGATCAGAAACCAACAAGATTCGGGTATCCGGATCATAGGTGTTCTTGCGCAATTCTTTCTGCAGAACCACTTTTAAAGCGGCTTGCTGTTCTTCACCCAGCTGGTCATAAGGGAGTGTGCGCTGTTTCCAGTGCCAGTTTATTCAATAGTAACAAAGCTTCCTTATGAAGCCAGTCCGCACTCCAATCAGGTGCCTGATATGAACCGTGACCCCATACGGTACCAAGTTCCTGTCCGCCTATTGATTGCCAGACATTCTGACCGTCCTTAATATCCTGACCAGTAAAAAGAACTGTACCACTGGTTGTTACAACTTTTTCAGGGACTGGCGGAGCCTGCCTGTATATTTCCCTTCCGAAATAAAGCAGTACGGCAAAGGAAATTGTCATTACTGCTATGAAGCTTAACCAAAGTTTACGTGTTTTCATAGACGCATCTGTTTTAAATTAGATTTAAGGATACAAATATATATAATTCTTTTATAAAAAGACAAAAGGGTCTTTTTGTATTTCTAAAAAATATCTTTACCTTAGCACCCATACTAATAATAGGATATGTTTAATAAGGAAACCGAATATGCACTCCGGGGTTTGGTGTACATTCAATTACAGAACAACTATGGCCGTAGACCTGGACTGGTTGAGATAGCCAAGGAAATTGAAGCTCCACCGTTCTATACTGCAAAAATTCTGCAGCGGTTGGCACGGCAGGGGTACATTCATTCCCTGAAAGGGAAGGGCGGGGGATTCTATTTTGATCCGAATAAACCTGATCTGACCATCAGGGAGTTGGTGGAAGCCACCGAGGGTAGCAAAATTATCACTGCCTGCGGATTTGGTTTGAAGGATTGCAACGGATCGAATCCCTGCCCGTTGCATGAAAAATACGCCCCGATCCGTGAGGCTATTGAAAAACTGGTTTCACTGGAAACAATCCAGTCACTGGCCCTAAAGTATGCCTGAGAAACATTTCGCAATCACTAAAATGGCAAAGAACTGGGTTTTGTATAAAAAGCTGCACAAGTGGCCGGGGCTGATCATTTCTTGTATTCTCCTTTACTATGCCATCACCGGTATTTTCATGAACCACCGCAGCCTTTTCTCCGCTTTAGATTTGAACCGCAACCTCCTGCCCGGAATTTATCAATACAACAATTGGAACAACGCTGCCCTGAAAGGTAATCTGATCCTAAACCGGGACAGCATACTGGTTTATGGCAATATAGGGATCTGGATGACGGATTCGGCCTTTCAGGAATATACCTCCTGGAATTCGGGTTTCGCTAAGGGGACTGACAACCTTAAGGTATCAGATGTTCTTCAGGCTCAGGACGGAAATATTTATGCAACCACGCTGTTTGGCCTTTATGGCTGGAACAAAGAAGACAGAGCCTGGTACAAACTGAATACCGGTGACGGTCGCGAGCGGTTCACAGGACTTTCCTGCATAGGAGATACCCTGTATGCCCTCAGCCGTTCGCACTTGTTCAAAGGCAGATCCAACGGGATTCATTCTGCCATGCGGAGAATCGAAATACCCGCACCTGAGGGCTATCAGCGTAAAGTCTCGTTGTTTCAAACAGTCTGGCAGATCCATTCCGGAGAGATCCTGGGGTTGCCGGGCCAGCTTTTTGTGGATATACTGGGCGCAATCACCGCTTTTCTTTCGGTAACCGGGATTATTTACTTCTTCTTTCCCGGTTGGATAAAAAGCCGGTTTCAACGGAACATTGATGCCGTAAAGCTGGTACGCATCAATAAATGGTCACTGAAATGGCACAACGAGATTGGTGCGTGGACCTTTCTCCTGCTTATCCTCCTGTTTTTCACCGGTATGTTCCTGCGCCCCCCCCTGCTGCTCGCCATTGCCAAAGCGGAGATAGCACCCGTGCGCTATTCCCATCTTGATCAGCCCAATCCCTGGTACGATAAACTCAGGGACATCCTCTACGACTCAGACCAGAAAACATTCCTGCTCGCCACTTCGGAGGGTTTATATCGCATGGATCCCGGCAATCTGATTCCCGGGATTTTTCAAAATCAGCCACCGGTCAGCGTTATGGGTATCAACACACTGGTGACTTTTCAGAATGGGGCATACCTCATCGGTTCCTTCAGTGGTTTGTTCCTGTGGCATCCGGATAAACCCGAAGTATTCAACTTTGCCACCGGGGGGCTATACCAGGAAAAATCCTCCGGAAGGCCGGTGGGCGACTATAAAGTCACCGGGGTCCTGTGGGATAACCAGGGGCATTTTTACCTGGCGGATTATGACAGGGGCATAGTGCCGATGTGGCACCGGGAAACCTTTCCCCGGATGCCGGAAAATGTCCTTATATCTTCAAAAATATCTTTGTGGAATGTATGTCTGGAAATCCATACCGGTAGGATATTCCAGGGTATACTGGGTGATTTTTACATGCTGCTGGTACCGCTGGTGGGTATAACAGGAACTACGGTGATCCTTAGCGGTTACCTGCTGTGGAGAAAGAAGTATAGAAAAAAGACCGAAAAAGTCTAACTTAGGTAAACATTTATTAATATGAGCGAATTAATCAACAATTCACAATACAGGAAAGAAAAGCTCAAAGAGCTTATCCTGAAATTGCACCAGGGCGAGAACCCGGGCAAGGTGCGTGATGAACTGGTTAATACCCTGAAGCAGATTCCCTACGGAGAAGTGGTGGAAGTGGAGCAGGAGCTGATTGCAGAAGGTCTTCCTGCGGAAGAGGTTTTGAAACTCTGCGATGTCCATGGTGAAGTCCTCGATGGCCATATCGACCAGAGTGGAGCAAAAGCAATTCCCGTCGGTCATCCGGTAGATGTTTTTAAAAACGAAAACCTGGAATTGCTCAAGGTGGTTGAAAAAGTCGAGATGTTACTGGGCAGGCTTCATGCCATAAGTGCTGAGAATTTTAAGACCCATGTACTGGATATCCTGTCCTGCTTCAATGAACTCATGGATGTGGATAAGCATTACCAGCGCAAAGAATACCTGGTTTTTCCCTACCTGGAAAATAAAGGGATAACGGGTCCTCCCAAAGTGATGTGGGGTAAGCACGATGAAATACGGGATCAACTGAAGGGTTGTATCGAAATACTGCGGATCGAAACATTAGCCAGGTCGGACCTGGAAGATGCCCTGGAGATTCTTTTCACTCCTGTACTGAAATCGCTCACTGATATGATCAAAAAGGAGGAAGAAATTCTTTTTCCCATGTGTATGGATCTGCTGACTACCGAAGAATGGTGGAGCATCCACAGTCAGACACTGGAATTCGGATTTACTCTGTTTGATCCCAAAGTGGAATGGAAGCCAGATGGCTTTTCCACTGAAGGTTACGACAATAAGGTTGTAATAAATGAAAGTGGTAGCATACATTTACCTTCAGGCAGCTTTAGCAATTCAGAAATCATGTCGATACTCAATACTGTACCATTTGATATGACATTCGTTGATAGAAATGATAAAGTGAAATACTTCACGCAAGGCAGTCACCGCATTTTTGCCCGCAGCCGGTCTATCATTAACCGCGATGTTAGGCTGTGTCATCCTCCGGGAAGTGTTCACATCATTGAAAAGATTCTGGATGATTTTAAATCGGGAAGGGCATCCCATGCCCCTTTTTGGATACAGATGCATGGAAAATTCATTCACATTGAATACTTTGCCTTGCGGGACGAGAACGGATCCTATCTTGGAACACTCGAAGTATCGCAGGATTTAACCAAGGCCCGGACTCTTGAAGGGGAGAAGCGATTATTGTCATACAGTGAAGAAAAAGAATAACATATGGAAAAATTGATCATAACACCGAAAACCAAGATATATGATCTTCTGGAAGACTATCCTGAACTTGAAGAAATCCTTGTGACTGCTGCACCGGAGTTCAATAAACTCAGAAACCCGTTATTAAGAAGAACCATAACAAGGATTACCAGTATTGGTCAGGCTGCGACCATTGGAGGAATTCCTGTGGAGGTCCTTGTTAACCGGCTAAGGAAAGAAGCCGGGCAGAGCACTTTGGATCAAATGGAAAGCAAAACGAATGTTTACACGGTCTCATGTCCTGACTGGTTTAAGAAAGAAGCAGTGGTTGGGACGCTGGATATACGCGACATGTTGAACCGCGGCGAACAACCGGTACACGAGGTGCTGGCAGCTTTAAAAAGATTGAATAAAATGGAGATTCTGGAAGTCATTGCACCGTTTATTCCGGCACCTTTACTTGACAAATCCATCGGTTTGGGTTACAAACACTGGCTGGACAGAAAGTCAGAAGAGGAAATCCGGGTCTATTTTACCCCCTGAAGACCTGGATATGATTACCGGAAGACAGAAACCGAAGATATTCTTTATTGTTTGACCATGGACATCCCGTCATTCACCTGCATTCCTTTTCCGTCTTCATAGGTAATAATGCTGGAAAGCGTTCTGGCAGTAAGGGAATTATCACCACAACAGCGACCCCGGATAAAAAAGCTGAACTTCCTGCATTTTCCTGAACCCTTTGCATTATCAAGAACCCCGCTTAATGAAAAAGTGCCGTTCTCGTTGGGCAGTACCGTCCAGGTGGGTTCTTCGCCTGATTCAGTGGTTTGAAGCCAGCCGTTGAATGTGTTATCCGAAATATACAGTTTCACGTGGCGGTAAATTTCACCTGTTTTTTCATATCCGATCCATGTGCCCTGAATATCCTGAAGTACTGCCAGATCATCATTGATATCGACCCCTGAACAGGAAAAAAGGACAGCAACTAGAGCAGCAAGTCCGGTCCGAACAAAATTTTTCGTCTTTACCATGGAATTAAATAATTAATCGAGCTTTTATCATGCACAGAATCAACAACTGGTCCCAAATTAAACCGCATTAAAGATAATTTTATCCTTTTATTTTTTGCCTGACATCGCATTAAAAATGTATTAAAATTATCATTGAACTGAATAACAACCTGTTTCAACCATAAAAGGAAGTGGCGCAGAAGGAATCTGCGCCACCGTTAATACGTTATATTTTAAAGCGAATCAGGTCATTAGCTTTTGGCAACCTCTTTTATTACGCCTTTCATGAATTCACAGGCGTCCTTGGCCTTAACCTTGGCGTAGTCAATGCCTACCGTTTCACCGTTGACCACTGGCAGCGGGTGGCACAATTCATATCCCAGGTAACCGGTGTATCCGATATCCTGCATGGCACGGATGAAATGGGGAAAGTAATCCGCTCCTTTAAGCTTGCCATCCGGCTCCCTGTCATAGATATCATCACCAAAATGCGACAACACCTGAAGGCTTCCTACGGCTTGAGCGGCCTTATTAATATATTCAGGGGTTTTTTCTTCGAGGCACCATACATCCAGGGAAACTTTCAGGCTGTTCGAGTTTACTTCTTTCACCATTTTCAGTACCTCGGGGTAATCCTTTATCACCGGTTTATGATTTTGAAGTGCAAGCATAACGCCTGCATCGTCGGCATATTTGGAGCATTCTATGAGACTCTCACGGCACCAGGCCCAGGTTTCTTCCTCAGTGAATTTCTGGTGTGTGTAATCCCAGATATCGCGCGCAATGGTATACTGAGCCAACTGGGGATGTTTAGTCACTCCCGGCCAGGCGAGGAATACCCGTAAGGTTTTGGCGCCCAGGTCGGCGGTCATCCTGATAAGGTCTTTCACATAGGCTACCTGGCATTCGCGGTGCTCAGGAATGGGGCTGCTGAAATCGTTATTGGCCGCAACGCCATATACATCAATTCCCTGATCATTGGCAAAAGTGCGAAAATCCTTACATCGCTTAGCTGGCCAATCGAGTGGATTGCCATGAGGACGCTTGCCGTCGATCTCAAATCCGTCATAACCGTATTCCCGGGCCAGTTTGATCTGTTCTTCCATGGTAGGGGATTCCCCCCTGAACCAAACGCCCAGGAAGGTGATGCTGTAAAGGCCGACCTTCATTCCTGCCTTACTGGGCTGAGTCCCCTGCGAAAAACCACGGATGCCGGCAGCCAACCCTGCCGTGGCAGCCAGGGATGTCATCATAAATTGTCTGCGGTTCATTTCATTGTCATTTTTCATGAAATTTTCCTCCACTTTAAGCAAGTTAATACTGAAATGTTCTGAAAGATCTTCTGGTTATTTAAAAATCGCGCTCTCCCTGTCAAGCCTTGCCATATCCTCATCGGAAAGCCTGAAAGACATAGCGCCCGTATTCTCCCTTACGTGGATTTCCTTTGTTGCACCCGGGATGGCAACAACAGTATCCCCATGATATTGGATCAGCCAGTTCAGCGCCACCTGCGCCGGCGTTACCTGATACCTGTTGGCAAGCTCTTTAACCAGCAAGACCACCGGCAGGCTTTTTCTGAGGCCCTCAGCCTTGAACAAGGCGCTGTATTTTCTGAATCCGATGTTCTTCAGCAATTCGGGATTATCGTGGAACTTTCCGGTAACCAGTCCCTGTGCCAGGGGGGAGTATGCAATAATAGTAATACCTAGTTTTTTGGCCAGGTCAAGCACACCATTCGATTCGATTTTACGGTTCAGCAGGTTGTACAACACCTGGTTGGTGGCCAGTGGGATCCCTTTCTTATCAAGGGTTTCCCATGCATTTTTCATTTTTTGCGCCGAAAAATTACTGATCCCGATACTTCTGATCAGTTTCCGGCTGAACAATTCAGCCATGGCCGCCATTTCACTCCGCTCATTCGAAAAGCCAAAGGGCTGGTGTACCTGGTAAAGATCGATAGGATAAGGATCCAGGGCACGGATACGTTCGTCAATGGTTCTGGGAATATTAGAAGCGAAGCGGAACATAGGCCACCACTTGGTGGCGATAAGAACTTCACCCGGTTTTTTACCGGCCGCCTGCAAGGCTTTTGACAGGGCTTTCTCCGAGGCACCGCTTCCGTATACTTCAGCAGTATCGAACCAGTTGATGCCTCCTGCAAGGGAAAGTGACACAACCTTTCCTATGAGATCATCCTCAAGAACAGGCCAGAATCTGCCGGCCAGGTTTTTTTGCTTGCTGAACTGCCAGCAACCTAGTCCGATTGGGGTTACCATAATATTGGTCCTGCCCAGCGGACGTAATGCGTTTATATTTTCCATTTTTTATGTTTGATGTACTAAAGGTAAAAATTTTATTCCATAAATCTTCGGGGTTTAATTATGCGAAGCTCCATGATCTGAAAGATTGCCATAAGCACAAAATAATTATGGTCAAGGCTGGTATTTGGACAAAAATCCCTTGACTTCAGGCCTCAATTGTTGTAAATTTCATCCTGGTTTCCATTCCTGCAAGACTTAATCGCTATCCCACTTTTTTTCACACAGTACAGGTCTCTCTTTGACAAGAAAGGAGGTGATTTTCATATACTGATCAACCGTCATTAATAAAGTATAATCTGATCGGAGGCAATCATGAAAACACTTAAAACTATTGCAGCATTAATTTGTCTCATGGGTTTATTTATTGTTACAAATGCACAAAATCCTACAGGAAAAGCCGTAGCGGTAGATTATGAAGCGCTGGCCCAAAAACTTGTGAATCAGTGCGGCCATATACAGGAAGGCGAGATCGTCTTAATTAGCGGCAGCGTTCGTGATTTGGAATTGCTGGAAAACATTGCAGTCAATGTCAGAAAGCTGGGCGCATTTCCGCTGCTTACCATTGGAAGTGACCGGTTGACAAGGCGCATGTATACTGAAGTTCCGGTTAAATATGATACACAGACGCCCGAACTGGAACTTAAATTCTGTGAATTTGCAAATGCATTTATCACGCTAAATGTCAATGAAAAGGCAGATCTTCTGGCAGATATTCCTCCGGATCGTTTTATTACCCAGGGGAAAACCTATGAGCCGGTAAATGCCTTAATCCAGAAAAGAAAGATCAAAGGTGTAAGTCTGGGTAATGGCCTGTATCCCACAGAGGACCAGGCAAAGCAATTTGGATTAACGCAGGAAGAATTGGCGGCCATCTTCTGGAAAGGGGTGAACACGGATTATACAAAACTGGAGGCCAAAGCGAGATCTGTAAAAGCCAGCCTGTCGGGTGGAAAAGAAGTTCAAATTACCAATCCAAACGGAACAGACCTGAAATTCCGGATAGAAAACAGACCGGTATTTGTAAGCGATGGCATAATCTCAACGGAGGATATTCAAACCGGATTTGCTGCTTCACAGGTATACCTGCCGGCAGGAGAAGTCTATGTAGCACCTGTGAAAGGAACTGCCGAAGGAAAGGTTTTTGTTGACCGTTTCTTTTATCAGGGTAAAGAGATCACTGGTCTTGCGCTGGTTTTTCATGAGGGCAGACTTACTTCAATGACTGCAAAATCAGGCCTTGAACCACTCAAAGCCATATATGATGCTGCATCAGCAGGTAAAGAAGAATTCGCCTATATCGATATCGGCATTAATCCCGATGTTGTGAATAAACCCGGTACTAAAATGGTATCCTGGGTCCCGGCAGGAATGGTTACCATTGGTGTTGGCAACAATGTATGGGCCGGGGGAGAGAACAGCAATCCACTGGGTTTGCCGTTTTTTCTTCCTGGAAGCACCGTGGCAGTCGACGGGAATATTTTGGTGGAGAAAGGTATCCTAAAAAAGTGAAAACGTCTTCCGGTTTTCACTAGGTTTAACCTCAGGCTGAGTCACAGACTCCGCTTGTGATTTTCTCCAACATTGAACTTTAAAGGCAATCCGTGCAATACACCACATTCGGACTGCCGGTACTATCTATGCAAATACATGTTTATTTAATACATAAAGCCCGATTCGGAATCATCAAACAGATCGTTATTCAGCATGTTAGGCAATTCTGAATTCTGCCGGATCAAATGGTGTGTCGGGATCCAAGGGAAATATTGGTCTGCGTATACGATTGTATGTCAGCCTCTCGATACGCATATCCCCGGCACCGGGGGTCAGGAGCATGATATAACGCGGTGCTATTTTTGTCAGCTCCGGGAACAGGTATCCCATTTTCGTAACAACAATTTTGTGTTCCAGGGGATGGATGCCACAGGCCTCAAACTGGCCGGGCTCAATAAAAGCAATTGGTCCGTCCGTCAGGATAACCTCAATGTCATTTATTTTGATAACTGCCATACCGGATTGCGGAATCAATCTGACTACTTCAGCCTGAGCCATCAGAGGAGGGCCATAGCGTTTTTCTATGGTCGCTCCGATTGACAGGTTGATTCTTTTACCAGCACCTGCTTCGAAACATTGTTTCATGGCCGCAGCATCGTTAATACCGGCAACAACGGCGTCCCCCACCTTTCGCTCTACTAGATGACGCAGCACTATCGGAAGATCTCCGGGCGTACTTGCCGTGACATTGTCTCCACTATCCGTCAGGAATACTGTTGATTCATCCGCTGCAAGCGCCTGTGTAACACCTTCTTCAAGCTCTGCAGTCTCGCAACCATAAGCGAATTGCTTACGGGCGTCCCATATTTTCCCAGCCAGATAGATGGCAGCCGACCGGGCTGCTTCACGGGAGCTGTCAGCTGTTATCATCACAGACATACCCGTGTCGGGGGCATCTGTCCAGGCGCAACCCACAAACAGCGTTGCAGCAAGGATCCGTTGCTTGTATCCGGGTATGCCTTCACGTTCCAGGCGCCTTGCCTCTTCAACGATTGAGCGAAACGGTTCAGCCGTAGTCATGGCTTTCTCCCCCTGAACCAGGATGGGTATGGGTAAAACGTATGAAACCGGATTGACTTTTCCTTCGAGTGTTTCCAGCAGGATTTTGCCGGCAAGTTCGGCTGTTTGTGGGCTGTCCGTATGAGGAGCAGTTTTTAATCCAACCAGGATGTCGCCGTATTTTCCAAGCCGGGCGGGGATATTGCCATGGAGATCAAAAGTGCAGGCAACAGGAATGTCCGGACCCACCAGCTCTCGGATTTTGCTTACAAGGATGGTCTCAGCATGACCGATACCTGCTGCATACATGGCCCCGTGAAGGCCGAGAAAGACCGCATCAACCGGCAGGGCATTGCGCAATGAATTCAGGATGCGGTCCATAACATCCCGGCAAGGTCCTTCCGCAATTAGCCCCCCGCCATTGGGCGTAGCGCTCAGTCCAGGAATGATCTCAAAACCGGCATTATTCCAGGCATCCAGTTTCAGGCTCCCAGTTCCTGAAACACTCCAGGAAGCAGTGGGCACAGGATGGAAGGTGTTGGTCTCATGCGCGAAGCGGGAATAGAAGATCCGTTTCTTTACATTGTTGCCAGAGTTGCCCTGTAAAGTCTGGATGCCACCCAGGACAGTGATCAGCACCCCGGCGGACTTTTTTATGAATTCACGTCGTTTGATCCTGTCAGGCAGAAGATGCCAATTATTGCCAATCATAGTGAATTAAGTTTATACTAAGATACAATATTGAAAAACTGCAGGCAAGAAATTTGTATTTCTGTTCTTACGAATAAATAATCTCAATTAACAAATTAAACCAATAAGTAATCGTAACTTTGACCTTTAATTTTTAAAATTATATTATGAACAACGGAACAGTAAAATTTTTTAATGATGCAAAAGGATTTGGATTCATTAAGGACGCCAATTCATCCAAGGAATACTTTGTCCATTCAACCGGACTGAAAGAAAGTATCCAGGAGAACGATGAAGTAACTTTTGATCTTGAAGAAGGAAAAAAAGGATTAAATGCAGTAAATGTTAAACTAGCTTAGTTTAAATATTATATACATTTAAAATTTTGGGTCCCGCCAATGGCGGGACTTTTTTTTGAAACGCACTTTAAAAACCAGTATCAGATGCAGGTTACCATAAACAGAAAAGCTATTAAATTTCTACCGGATGCCACCCGGGTCATGGCACGTTTTATTAATATGGATAACGAGAGAGCGATGGTTACCATTAAGGCTGTACTCAGTATGTCTGAAGATGAGGCTTCGTTTACCTTAAGCCAGGTACTGAGGGATTATTCACTGCGTCATAGAAATATTTCAAGAATATTTGAGAAGAATTTTAATAGAATCACACGCCTGTTTGTGTTGTTAAATAATGATCCCGAATCGCTCAGTTTTCCCCGGAAAATACTTCTTGGTTCGTATTTTACGATGGAATATTCGATTGAATCGGCAGCCTTTTTTAATCCTTCTGTTGTTGAGCATCCTGATCAGTCTGAGACCGGTTTGGATGAAAAAAGAGTAATCCTAAGTTTCAGGGCTACGGGTGAGGGTCATATTTCATCGATAGTATTCCGCACAGGTGTCCTGGATAAAAACAATAATCTTACCGTGGAACCTGTCGGCAGGATGCTGGAAGAGGCTGAACATATCCGGCGACATATTTATGATAAGGACTCGTTCAGGATTAAGCTGGAAGAAATGCATGATTTTCATGCCCTTATTCCATCAGATTTTATTCTGGACAGGCTTAATGATAAATTTACCTACGGTGAGCTCAGAAAATGTGTAGAAGAGGCCAGAAAAACGCTTCACCTTGCTGCAGATAAAGAAGTACTTTTTAATCAGATAATCTGGCTGGCATCGTCACATTACGAACTTCAGTTTTCCCTGGATACCAATATTTCCGAAAGGGTTATTTTTCCTGTATCTTCAAATGAAAGGAATGGAATTGAGGATGCCCGCTTCGTGAAATTCATGGATGATAACAATAAAGTGACCTATTATGCTACTTATACGGCTTATGACGGAACGTCAGTATTGCCGAAAATGATGGACACCAGTGATTTTTATCATTTCAGGGTGTTGCCGTTGCATGGAGAAATCGCCCGGAACAAAGGAATGGCATTATTTCCCAGAAAAGTTAACGGCAAATATGCAATGCTTTGCCGGTTGGATGGCTTTAATAACTATATTTCTTTTTCTGACAATATTACCATCTGGCGCGAGGCCAAATTAATCCAGCAGCCCCGGTTTCCGTGGGAATTCATTCAAATCGGGAATTGTGGTTCACCCATCGAAACAGAGGAAGGATGGCTGGTAATAACGCACGGTGTTGGGCCTATGCGTGAATATGTTTTAGGCGCGTCCCTGTTCGATCTTCACAATCCTGAGCAGGAAATTGGAAGATTAAATACACCTCTGTTAATGCCCAATACTGAAGAAAGGGAAGGATATGTGCCCAATGTTGTTTATTCCTGCGGATCAATGATCCATAATAACGAATTGATCATACCTTATGCCATGTCTGATTTTGCGTCAACTTATGCAACCCTTAATTTGCGGGAACTTCTGAGTTCGTTGAAAAACTCGGGATAGCCAGGTAACCGGACTGGCGTATGCACACTTCCGCGATTGAAATGTGTGAATGATGTAACTTATTCCCGGAGTTATGTAACACATTTCAACATGAAGACAATCAACTTTGTATCATAAAATTTTATTCATAGTGATGGATATATCCAGGGCGCTCTGTATCGGATTTATCGATTATGAATATCATTTGACTGTAAATAAGATCAAATTAAAAATAATGTCGGGCTTTTTATTAAAACAGGATGAATAAACAAATTGAAAGCAGTAGAGGCAAAGAAACACAGAAGTAATGAAACACCCCTGGCTATGTACCGCAGATTTTTATCCGCTATGGTTGTGGCCCTGTTTTTGTTGGGACTGGCAAAGGCACAGGAAAATATAACCAGCCGGGATTCTATAAGGATCGAAAAGGATTCTATAAGGATCGAGAAGGATTCCATAAGGATTGAAAGGGATTCATTATGGATAGAGCAGGATTCATTAGTAAGTGAAAAAGATTCATTAACTTACAGTAAGTTTGAGAAGTTTTCACAAAAATCAAAATTCACCAACATTCTCCACCACATTTTCTTCAGGTCAACTGCTCCTGCACAAAATCGACAAGAGGAAAAAAACAAAGCCAAAAAATTAAAATCCTATCGCAGGGCAGAGGGAAAGATTATAAGAGATATATTTATCACTACCCTGGATCCTTTTGGCTATAATGTCCAGGACACTTCCGTGCATCCGCAGGGTTGGATGAAGGCAGGGAATGTCCTGCACCCTAAAACGCAGCCCAGGATTATTAAAAATCTGCTCCTTTTTAAAAGAAATGAACCTTATGATTCTTTGTTGGTAAAAGAATCGGAACGGTTAATACGCTCACAAAAATATGTGCAGGATCTGTCGTTTATAACCAAGCCAGCTTCAGGAAATACTGATTCTGTGGATATCTATATCCGTGTGTTGGATGTATGGAGCGCCATTCCATCCGTCCGGTGGTCAAAATCAACTATTGGTATCGGATTAACCGACCGTAACCTTGCCGGCCTGGGGAATAGTTTTCATGGAGATGCACAATGGAATCGGCTGACGGGCAATAATGTTACACGGCTCAGCTATTTTATTCCCAATATCCGCAATTCCTATATTAACTTCAATATTCAATATTTATTTCCGCAAAAAACTGACCTGATTCAGAGCAATGAATTTGCAAAACCTTACTATTCTACGATAAGCTCCAATAATACGTATTTATTTTCCGACAATAAAGGCATGTTAAGGAGCATTGAATTCTCAAGGTCTTTTTATTCCCCGGTGGCAAAATGGGCCGGAGGGATTTTTTTAGGACAAATGATAACATCCCAAAGCTATATTCAACAGGATTCTATTTTTTATTTGTCTTCCCGCACCAATATCCAGGATTACTGGGCAGCTAAGTCTTGGCCTGTGTTTAAAGGAAAACTTACAGATGCACGCATCACCAACCTGATTCTTTCGGCACGGGTGCTGCGCCTTAGTTATCCCGGAAGGCCTCCGGAAGCAGATCAGGTTGATGTTTTCAATAAGGAAAGTATTTATTTTACTGGGATTGGCATAACATCGAGAAAATATATACAGGATAAGTACATCTTCAATTTTGGAAGGGTTGAAGATGTTCCTGTAGGTAGGGCCTTTGGCATAACCATCGGGCTGGATGCGCAGCAGGCAAATCGTTGTTATCTGGGTTTAAAAGCGGCCTGGGGGAATTACTATCGTTTCGGATTTCTGAGTACACGCCTTGAATATGGAACGTTTATAGGAGCGACGGGCTTTCAACAGGAAGTAGTCACCGGCAGGATAAGCTATTTTACCCGCTTATTAAGCCTGGGGAATTGGAAAATAAGGCAGTTTATCCGACCCACTGTAGTCTTTGGAATAAAACGGCTACCTGCGGATAATCTCACCTTCGGCGATGAAATGAAAGGATTCGGGGAAATTGAGGATGCTGCAAAACATATGATTGTCTTAGCACTTCAAACGCAAAGCTATGCTCCCTGGAATCTCATCGGTTTCCGCTTTGGTCCTTATCTTCATGCTTCTTTCGGCATGCTGGGGAATGAGTCAACAGGTTTCAATAAAAGTCATCTTTATGCTATACTGGGTTTGGGTATATTAATAAAAAATGAATATCTCATGTTCAATACTTTTCAGATTTCATTGACATTTTATCCTTTTCTACCCGGCAAAGGGTATAATATTTTCAAAACAAATTCCTATAAAACCAGTGATTATGGTTTCAAGGATTATGAGATATCCAAACCGGAAGTTGCAGATTACCGGTAGCATCAATCAAATGTGTGAATGATGTAAATCTTTTCAAAATTTATATAACACTTATTGCACTTGAAGTGATCACCTTTGTACGGTAAGTAAATCAATTTCATTTGATTATCAGAAAGGAGAAAATTATGACATCAAGAAGGATCACAACAAACAGAACAACTTACTTTCTTGTAGCGCTGGCGGTTGTAATAGCAGCATTTCTGCTTTTGGGCGGCGGACCCTGGGTAAGAGGAATGATGCATGGAGGCAGCTCAATGCATTTGGCCAACTTGAATTGGACGCAGATACTCATTGGTCTCGGCCTGGGCTTTGTGATCGGCTTGTTAGTAGGCAGGAGGAAATGGTGATCAGCTGTTGGTTAAAATTCAATAGAGTTGTTATAGTTGCCTTTTCTTTATTGGTTGCTTTTGCATGCAATAACCATCCAAGTAAGGAGATAAAAAACGACTCCTCTGCTGTAAGCAAGCCTGTATCAGAAAAATCCATTATAAAGGAAACAGGCAAATCTGAACAAAAAGCATTTAAGACATGTGATTCCATAGCAAAAGAGATCTTGACAACTTCTCCCCGATATAAAAAATTAACGGAAGTGCTATACAAAGCGATAATAAAAAACGGAGGGCAGTCATTTGGAGTTAGATTGGAAGGAAGTCCAAATCCTCAGCAGGATAAGATATGGAGCTATTCCGAAAACTACGATTTTGCGGTTTACGAAGTGTATACAGACAGGGAGCTAAATATAGCCCGCTTCTCATACAATCCCAATAAGAAAAGGCTATATGAATATGATGAAGTTTCTAACCTGCTAATACCCATAGAATCCGACACGAATTTAATCTTGAAATATGATGAATGCTGCAAATGATAAGAACATCATGCCTGTTCGGCAGGATGGTCCCTCCCGATAATAAATAGAAGTTGATTGAACAGACCTGGGTAAAGTATTTTAAACAAATAAAATGAAGAAAGTATTAATTGCACTGGATTATAATCCAACCGCACAAAAAGTGGCAGAGGAAGGTTTTTCAATGGCAAAAGCCATGAATGCTGAAGTTACCTTGCTGCATGTCATATCAGATCCGGTTTATTATTCATCTGAAGAATATTCCCCGATCATGGGGTTTAATGGTTTCATGCAAACAGCTCAAATGCAATTAAACAATATTGATGCTCTGAAAAGGGCATCCTTGCATTTTCTTGAAAAATCAAGACATCATCTGGGTGATAAGTCCATTCAAACGCTGGTGGACGAAGGTGAATATGCTGAATCGATATTGCGGACCGCAAAAGAGATGCATGCAGATATTATAGTGATGGGCTCACACAGCAGGAAATGGTTGGAAAATATAGTTATGGGGAGTGTTACAGAAAAAGTATTACACAACACAACTATTCCGCTTTTTATTATTCCAACCAAACAAAAGAAATGAAAGTGTTGCCGTTTAGGCAAATGATACCCGGACTGCCTAAAGCTCTGGATTTAAGGATTTTCGATCAAAACGACTGATGGGGAAGGTAGCTGCTATCAGATGTACTACTAATCCTTAACATCGGTGATTCCAGAACCTTGTAACCAAACCGAGAAATAAAGCGGTTCCTGGCTTCAACGGGATCAGCACCCGGTGCAATATATATTCTGGTCCGGTAGTCAATTACTACCTCCTGTAACTTCATCATATCAGGCGATTGAAAGCTATTTTGTGTTTTTTTCATGGATTAAGTTTAAATATTCAATTTTACCTGCATTTCTTGAAGACTATATTTTCAAGTGCTGCAGATTATCCAGCAAACCAAATACTTTGAGCAACCAGATTACAACAATGATCACTACAACGGCATTAAGAATGAGTTTAATGGTTCGTTGCATGGGAATGTAGGTATTCACGAGCCAGAGAACAACTCCGGCCACTATGAGGACGATGATGATAGTAAGTATTGGCATAATATTGGTTTTTAATTATAATTATATGTTGCATTGAAAGTTAACGCACTTTCAACCGGAAAGTGTTACATAACTTTTAAAAAAGATTACATAATTCACACTTTTCTCCGGGTAAGGTGCTTTTTCTGTTTGATTATAGTTTTATTTTTGGTTCTTATGAAAGAACTGACAATTATCTTCTTCTGTTCCTGGAAATTTGCGGCAACCTTTCCGGTCGCTGTGTATGTCATGAAAATGTCTTTTGCAGAAACGCTTATTTACACGAATATCGGAGGCATTCTGGGAACACTGATATCCGTGTATTTTTCAGGTTTTCTCCTGAGAATGTGGCATGATTACTGGCCCTGGAAACTTAATTATGCTGGAAAATCAAAAAGAATTTTTACGAAAAGGAACCGGTGGTTTGTGAAAATAAAAATAAAATACGGGCTGTTTGGAATTGTTGTTTTAAGCCCGGTTCTGCTGTCCATACCACTGGGATCCTTCCTCACCGTTAAATATTACGGGATAAAAAAAACAAACGTTCTATGGCTGATAGCCGGACAGGTTCTCTGGTCTTTTGTATTTACCTTCTTCTATACCCAGGTGAAAGCCATTGTCACCTGATTAGGAGCGTTCTCCGGTATTTTTGATCCCCTGGCGGTACATAATGCCAGCGACTATAAAAGGCCTCATATTATTGTTCCCAAACAACTACTGATGCATTAAGAATAAATAAATGCCTTATCATGGGGTTGAATATTACACATGCTTTTCCTTAAAAAATTCAACCCTTTCAGGGTATTGACAAGTTCCAGTTATCCTTTCCTTGGGTTTACCCACAGTTATTGAAACTTAACTCCTTTCACTAGCATTCCAAAACATCAAATACAAGCATCAAATCTTCAATCCTGAATCATTGCCGATACTTGAATACGAATAACTTATAATTATTCTTTGATTATTTTTCTGGTAGTAACTAAATCATTATCCATGTATAGCTTGATAATAAAAGTACCCTGACTTAAGTTCCGTAAATTTATGGGATTATCATTCGTTTGCGATAACAGCATTTGCCCGTGCATATCATATATCTCAAATCTTATGTCTCCTTTTTTATCTATCCATTTAACATTAAGATATTCTGAAGTTGGATTTGGATATAGGTCAATATTAGTTTCACATGATGAACTCGTGATTTCTTTTAGTTCAGTAATATATCCATTAATTGACCATGTAATGGCAGATATATGAATGGATGCATGATTATCAACACGTAAAAACTGAGTTGTGTCTTCGATAGTTACTTTTAAAGTATTGGCACCCGATAGAAAATTATTTTTACTAATTAATACAGAATCAATATTTTGCTTAAGAAATATACCATTCAACATCCAGATTCTTTTCAGTGTATTGGGTTCCGGGGCAATTAAGTTCAGTTTAAATTTTACCGGAACAGAGTCAGCAGAAAGGGAAGCATTCTGAGGATAATATGATTCAACAGGTGTAACAAGAGTATGAATTCTCTCAACTGTACCCTGAACACAAACTGAACAAAATGGAATTCCAAGAAACTGCATTTTGCAGTTTTCATGCGGCTTATACCACTGGGCTGAAGTTCCACCGCAACAATGCCGATAAATACCTATAAGATTTGTGCCAATCCAGTTTTTCCATCTGACAAGTGAAGGATCTGTCTGTTTTGTCATGTTTATACCTTCTGCGGCATAAGTCTCTCCTGCCCAATACTCGTCATTTAACCCTGAAAAGGAATGTCCAAGTTCATGCGCTGCAAGCTCGCTTGATTCAGAATGTGTAGATGCTACAGTGTAATAGCCACCGCTTCCGCCATAATATGGACTATTTACCAGAATCAACACCTGATCATAATCAGGGAAATTATCCGCCAATACATTTGAAATAGCCGTTGTTTTAATTGCTACAAGTAATCTGTGCATATATGAATAATCAAAAGTCGAACCGAAATAGTTATCTACAGTAATTACTGGATGTGCCGGTTCAGTAACATCTGTAGCTGTACCCGGATGGCTTGCCCCGCTCTCATTGGAGGGTACTTTTATTAAGAATACATTAAAATACTTTGAATAATTTAAAAAAGGTATTTCATTGAAATATGCAGTGGTGAAGACGGAAGCATCTTCTACAAACTTCGGCAATTCACTGTTTGTATAGCCGTCACTTAGAATGACAAGATTAATGTGTGAGTCTGGATTGCCATTAAATAAAATGGTATCCATGTCAAATTGTTGTGCCAGAGCACTAATGCCCGTTAGTAATGCGGCTGCAAATATACCGGCTTTAATCATGGATATTTAAGTTTAGTTATCAGAATATAAGGATTTTGACTTCCGAAATTTGTGCTTTTCTTTATACCAATAGCATGGATTTTCTCAGTTAACTGCAGCCTGATGGAAAACTGGGCGCTGTCTTTTGATATCTCTTTTATGAACAACGCATTGTTTTCATTGACAGATTCAACAGTTACATTTAAGGGATCAGGAACAATGATACTATCAAGAGGGTTCATATGATTGTCCAGCGTTACGCACTTCAGGTCGCCGGGCTTTGATATTTCTGGTCTGATGTTATTTAATTTCAGCTTTCCTTCAACGATTTTTTGATCAATCAAAAGGATTTCTATTGCTCCAGTTGATTTGTCCTGTTTAATAGAATAGTTCAGGAAAATGATTTTTGGGGTAACAGGTATACTATTACTGTTGACTTTAGTCTTCGTATTTGAATGAGTTACAGAGCAGGATTGCCAGACCATCAAACTGATAAAAAGAATGGGAACAATAATATGCAAGATCTTTGGATGAACAATTTTCATGATTCTTTAATTACTGAATTAAAGCACTTTAATGATTCAAATTCTATTGCTTTTGGATAAAAGGCCATTAAACTCTAAGCCTATTAATGCTCTGTAAGTAAATATAATAAGAAAGAACCTCTTCTACAAATTTTTATCACAGCCTTATCTGAAGGTTTACAGTATGTTTAATTACAAAAAGAAACCTCCGGCGAAAGCCGGAGGTTTCACTCCATCGCTCTTCGTGGGAAAGAGAATAAACTTAAAAGAGATTAAAATAAATAAAATAACAAATGCCTAATAGGTTATGGTACCTTCTACGGTCCACTTAGCCCAGTCTTGTGACATACTAAAAGTACCGGTCATCTCACCTTCTCCGTAACAACCTGAAAATCTTCCGGTACCCCCCGAGAAATAGGTTGTTCCCGACATGGTGCCGGACATAGTTGGGGGATCAGTTATTATCATGGTTGGATAACCATAGAAATATATACAATCACCATTGGCAGCCTTTAGAACTCCATCAATGTAATGCGGAGCCGGCGGCCTAATAAACATCATTTCACTGTTTAAAACGATGCCCATATGAGTTGCCTGCCCGGTTATTGAAAGAATTTCATACTCAGGATATTCTTCTGCAACTACTGCATAAAACCTGCCTTTAAATGGTCTTTCGACCTGTTTGCCCTGGGATTTTGCAGATACGGCCAATCCCAGCATTATGCACAGCACAAAAAGAAACTTTAATGTTTTCATGTCATAGGGGTTTTGGTTAAATATAAATAGGAGAGCGTTTTATCATCATAAGTTCGTACAAAAGTAGAAGCAGTGCATAGCAATTATTGACCCAAAACATTCAATTATTTTACGCATAATTCAATTACCGAACGGTTTTTTTCAAATGATGCTTCCGTCCCCGGTGACAATATATTTGCACGAATGAATATAATTTCAGAACTTTAATAGCTGATGCCTCTTAGTGGATATAACCTGTTAAAAATATCTCCATGAGCGAGCATCCTGTTAAGGATCAGATTTTCCTCAATAAACTTTCCGGAATTATCCTGGCCAACCTGGAGGATGAAAACTTTGGTGTTAAAGAGCTTGCACGTGAGGCAGGCATGAGCCGTTACAGCCTTAAACGGCGCCTGCAGGCAATTACCAATAAAACAATCAAGCAGTTTATAAGAGAAGTGCGCCTTCAGCGAGCCATGGAGATACTTCAGCATGAAGAAATCAATATTTCTGAAGTTGCGTACAGGGTCGGATTCAGCAGTCCGGCCTATTTCAATACATGTTTTCATGCTTTTTTCGGCTATCCTCCAGGTGCGGTCAAAACAGGCGACTTTATCAGCGCAAATAACCCAAAAGCAATTCTTGCTGGACATAAGCAAAAGAAATCTGCCATCCGGTCCTTTTTCCTGATCTCAGCCGGGATAATTGCCCTGGCCTTTTTGACCTATTTGGGATATAATTATCTTAAGGGAAACTCTTTAATGAATGACAGAAGCCCGCTAAACAAATCTACAAGATCATTAGCGGTTCTCCCCTTCAGGAATCACAGTGATCATCTTGCTGACCAGTATTTCATCGACGGAATGATGGAAGAGATCCATGCCAACCTCAGCAGCATTCATGATCTGCGTGTAGTTTCACGAACATCAACGGAGAAATACAGAAATAACGCAGACAAGTCTATTCGTGAAATAGCCAGGGAGCTCAGCGTGAACTATATTGTGGAAGGGAGCGGGCAGAAATACGGTACTACATTTCGTTTAACGGTAAAACTGTTTAAGGCAACCCGTAAAGAAACCTGCCTGTGGGTAAAATCCTATGAACAGGAAATACATGAGACAGATGAATTGTTTGCCGTAACCAGCAGGATTGCAAAGGCAATAGCTGAAGAATTACAGGCAATCATTACGCCTGAGGAAAAGCAACGTATTGAAAAAGTCCGGACAACGGATCTTTCTGCGTTGGATTTTTACCAGAGAGGCAGGGAAGAGGAAGGGAAATTCCCATACTATGATTTAACCGCCTCATCTGCCTATATAGCAGGATTGACTCCATCAACTGAACAGGTTATTGAAAGGGCGGAAAAAATGTATAGAACAGCGCTGGAATATGATTCTGCATTCGCGCTGGCCTATACTGGACTGGCGGGCATATACTGGCGCAAGAACTACCATAAAGAATATTCTTACGGAAAGCTTCCTGGATTCAGTTCTTTTTCTGGCAGAAGAAGCACTTTCTTTTGATGACCAGTTACCTGATGCATATTATATCCGGGGAATGTATTATGGCGAAAAAGGAGACATTGAACAGGCGCTTCAGGATTTTGATAAAGCTTTGGATCTCAATCCGAATTTTTGGCTGGCTTATTACGGAAGGGGTTTATACGTCAACGACTATATAATAGCATTAAAAAGCTTGCTGGAGGCAGCATCCCTTCATCCCGGATCAGGATTATCCGACATCTTTGAAAAGATCAGTTTTAAGCTATCGGAAACTGGTTTCGGTGATCTGGCTGAAAGCTATAGCGTTGAAACTATAAAATTAAAACCGGATTCCACATCCTATTATTTTTGGTTGTGGATGTATGAATTTGATTATAAAAATTGTCTGCCCTTTTATGAAAGGAGATATTCAATGGACTCGACCGATATAACGGCCATAGAATTTTTATCTGAGTATTTCGAAATTAATGGCCGGTATAAAGAAAATCTTGAATTTCAAGAAGAAACTGGTATACAGGTATAGAATTGAAAGAAGGAAAAGCATTAACAATATGCAAAGGGTGGGATATGCCTACTCGAAAAACGGGCTCCACCAATCCGGCAGAATATTATTTCGATAAACAAATACAATACTGCCTTGACGCCATCAGATTGGGTCTTCCATATGGCAAATCTACGGCATATTATGATCTTGCCGGAGTATATGCCTACAAAGGGAATAAAATCAAGGCTTATGAAAACCTGAAGATTTTTAATCAACGAGCGGGTCGGTACTTCTTATGGATAGTGAGATATATAAAGATCGATCCTTTATTCAACAGCATCAGGAATGAGCCTGAATTTCAAAACATTGTAAAGGAATTGGATGCCCAATACAACGCCGAGCATAAAAGGGTAGGGAAATGGCTTAAAGAGCAGGGATTGCTGTAAAGCGTTATCGGGTTTAATAGAATCTTCCATTCGAATCAGCATCAATCCTTTGTGATCTTCCATCTACCATTTTCTTTCTTCCATCTTCCTTCTTCATCATAAATCATTTTCCAATAAAGACAGTAGGTTGGTTTTCTATCCAATTTGCTTTAATTTTAGTATAAATATTAAATGAAAATAGTTGGAGTGGTTTGGCATGAAAAGAACCTGTATTATATTCATTATAACAGTTCTCCCGGTCGTTCTTTTTTGTCAGCAGAACACTGAAATTGTTCTTGATTCCAGTTATAGCTATCAATTGGATTCGCTAACCAATGAATGGGCACCCGACTATCGGGAAGTAAATAAGTACAGCAATAATGGCAGGAGGATCGAGAATATTGGCTATCGTTGGGATTCCATTGGCAAGGGCTGGCAAATCTATTTCCGTTCGGTTAAGGTTTTTGATTTAAACGGATATCAGAAAGAAGATATTCATTACTATTGGGACTCAAATATCCAGGAATGGCTGAGTAAGTATCGCTGGATCAGTGCATTTGATACCAAAGGAAACCAGACCGAATATGCACAATACTACTGGAATAAAGAAACCAATGACTGGGCAGGGAATGTTTCCTGGATCAAAGCCTATGATGTCAGCGGGAGGCTAATCCAGCGCATTTATTTTCGATGGGATCCTGAAACCAATAGCTGGACATACTATACAAGTTTTAATTTCTCCAATGACGATCGCGGGAATCGGACTGAATCCATTCAATATGTCTGGAATTCGTATACCAGCAAATGGATGAATTATGCACATTGGGTCCGAACATTTGATGCCAACGCAAATCCTACCCGTGAAATTCAGTATGAGTGGCATCCCGGAATCAATGAATGGGTTGGGAAATACCGGTTTGATCTATCCTACGATGATAACGGGAATCAAAAGGATGCAACATACTACCTATGGGATTATAAACTGAAAGACTGGATCAATGATCAGCGCTGGGTATATTCCTATGATGCCAGCGGACATTTGACTGAAAGCTTTCAATTTCTCTGGTATTCAGAAACCTATAGCTGGATCAACTATGTCCGTTGGAATAATAGCTACGATGCCCATGGAAATCCGGAAGAATCAACTCAATACTATTGGAATGCAAGGATCAATAACTGGATTGGGTATTATCGTTGGATCAGTGCCTATAATGTTAATGGGTACCAGACAGGATATGCTCTATACTTCAGGGATTTAGAAACCAACGAATGGATAAATTATACGCGCTGGGAATCTGCATATGATAACAACGGGAATCAAACAGAGTATGTCCAGTATTATTGGGATCCGGAGATCTATGAATGGTACCGGAGTGCACACATGATTCTCACGTATGATGCCAATGGGTATATAACTGAATACTCGAGCTTTTATTGGGATTCAGCAACCGATGCCTGGGCTAGCGGTTCGAAATTTACTAATTATTGGTCAAAAGCAGTCCTGTCAGCAATGGATAACTTCTCTGACCATAGAATAGCAGTATTTCCTAATCCGTTTACAGATTATGCAACAATTGAGCTCCCGGATGACTTACAGAATTCCAAAATTGAGATCATTGACAATAAGGGCAGTATTGTCAGAACGATTGATGACATTACTGGTAATCCTATAACAATTCAGAGAGAAGACTTATTACCTGGAATATATTTTATCAGAATCTATTCGTCTGATATTTATACCGAGAAGGTGATTATCAGGTAGTTCTCGGACTTGTTTTTGTTGCTCAATCTTCCATATGAATCAGCATCCATCCTCTTCGATCTTCCATCTTCCTTCTTTAATCATGAATCATTTCCCGATACAGAAATTCCTAAAAATATTCCCCAGCACCTCATCGTTGGTAATCTCTCCGGTGATCTCCCCCAGGTAATGGATGGTTTCGCGGATGTCCTGTGCCAGCAGGTCGCCCGTCAGACCCCCGGACAGCCCGTCACTTGCCCTTTTCATGGCTGCAAAGGCCTTTTCCAGGGCTTCATAGTGCCGCACATTGGTGATGATCACGTCGTTTTCAGTAGTGCCTGACAAACCGGAAACCTCAAGGAGGGCCTGTTCCAGCAGGGCAAGGTTGACGCCCGATCTGGCAGTCATCGGGATCAGCGGCTCACCTGGACTGAGTAAACCCTGTAAGCTGGTTATAAGCATTTCAAGTTTCTCTGGAGGTAACCTGTCCATCTTGTTCAGTACTACGATCCTGTGCTTTTCTTCTTCGCCTGTGGAGGCTTTCATTTGCCGGGAAAGGTTGGTGATTTCTTCAGGATTGCTGTGGGTGTCGAGTACCTGGATGATAACGGCCGCCTGGTCGATTTTCTGCCAGGTACGCTCAATCCCGAGCTTTTCAATGGCATCTTCAGTATGCCGCAGTCCGGCCGTATCGATAAGCCGGAAATGCACACCACGGATGCTGATCACATCCTCAATGGAATCACGCGTGGTGCCTGCAATATCAGATACAATGGCCTTTTCCTCGCTGACCAGCAGGTTGAGCAGGGTGGATTTTCCCACATTGGTCTTTCCGACAATGGCTACCGGAATTCCGTTTTTAATGACATTCCCCAGCACAAAAGACTTGCTCAAGGATTCCAGTGCCCCTGTGATTTCATGCAGCAAATCCCTGAGCTGACCACGATCAGCAAACTCAACATCCTCCTCGCTGAAATCCAGCTCCAGCTCCACCAGGGAAGTGAAGGTCAGAAGCTTTCCACGCAGTTTCCTGATCTCAGCCGTAAAATCTCCCCTCATCTGGTTCATGGCAATCCGGTGCGCCGCCTTTGACCCGGAGGCAATGAGGTCGGCAACCGCTTCAACCTGCGTAAGATCGAGTTTCCCGTTTAAAAAGGCCCGCAGGGTGAATTCTCCCGCGGTTGCCATCCGGGCTCCCGATTTTATAAGCATTTCCAGGATCGTTTTCTGGATATAGGGCGATCCGTGACAGCTGATCTCCACGGTATCTTCACCGGAATAGGAATGGGGGTGCCTGAATAGCGTAACCACCACATCGTCAACCACCTGTGACCCTTCAGCAAGGGTAGCGAAATGCACCGTATTGGCCGGTTGTGAATTCAAATTGCCCTTTTTACCGGGCAACCGGATAATCTTTCCGGCTATATCCAGTGCATCGGGTCCGCTGCAGCGGATAACGGCAATGGCTCCCCGGCCGGGCGGCGTGGAAATGGCACAAATGGTGTCGGATTTGTTATACATAAGATAGGTTTATCGCCTGGTCACGGCAAAGGTAAAGCGAATCGGCCAAGAAAGTTCCTGCTGATTTGAATAAATATATTTTTATGTTACTTTTGAAGCAATAAGATTATTCTGAACATATGAGCATTCTGTTAAACAAGCATTCACGCGTGATCGTGCAGGGTTTTACCGGCAGTGAAGGAACGTTTCATGCCCAGCAGATGATTGAGTACGGAACCCTGGTGGTGGGGGGCATTACGCCGGGCAAGGGCGGGCAAACGCATCTGGACAGGCCGGTCTTCAATACCGTGCAGGATGCCGTGAAAGCCACCGGAGCGGATACCTCAATAATATTTGTACCGGCTGCCTTTGCCGCAGATGCCATCATGGAAGCGGCAGAAGCCGGCATCAGGCTGGTGGTTTGCATTACAGAAGGCATTCCTACACAGGATATGGTCACGGTTAAACACTATCTCGAGGGCAGGGAAACCCGGCTTATTGGTCCGAATTGTCCCGGCATCATTACGCCCGGAGAGGCCAAAGTCGGCATCATGCCCGGATTTATCCATAAAAAGGGTCATATCGGCATTGCCTCCCGGTCAGGAACGCTTACCTATGAAGCCGTGGACCAGATAACCAAAGCAGGCATGGGTCAGTCGACCTGCATCGGCATCGGAGGTGATCCCATCATTGGAACCACTAGTCTGGATGCTGTCAGATTATTCATGGATGACCCGGAAACAGAGGGCATAATTTTGATCGGAGAGATCGGAGGGAGCATGGAAACGGATGCGGCCCGGTGGATCAAAGACCACGGCAAAAAGCCCGTAGTAGGCTTTATTGCCGGGCAGACTGCACCGAAAGGCAGGAGGATGGGGCATGCCGGCGCCATAATCGGTGGCGCAGAGGACACGGCAGCCGCTAAAATGAAGATCATGCGTGAATGCGGTATCCATGTTGTTGAATCTCCGGCCGACATTGCCGCAACCATGGTTAAAGCGCTTAAATCATAATAAATGCAGGTAAAAGGCACTGCTGTCAGGACCACACGGGATTTTGTCAAGGTCAGATTTCCCCATCTTTATAATACCTGGCTTGAATCGCTTCCGGCAGCATCCAGACAACTTTTTTCCGGAACCGTGGACGCTACTGCCTGGTATCCCTTTACGGAAGGCTATATGATACCGGTATCAAAAATCATCGAACTCTGCTACCATAACGATCACAGGACCGGGGGCGATGAACTGGGCAGTTTCAGTGCTGAAACTGCCTTAAGAGGTTTTTACAAGGTTTTCCTGCTTATTGCTTCGCCCCATTTTCTGTTGCAGCGGGCCTCCAAGATATTTACAACCTTTTATGAACCTTCGGAAATTGAAGCCTCCATTATCAACTCCAACAATGCCATCATGCGGATCACCCGGTTCGAAGGGATCGATGAAGCTGTGGAGTACAGGATCGCCGGCTGGATCCGCAAAGCCCTGGAACTGGCCAACTGTCAGGGAACTACTTATGAAATAAAGAAATTCCTTTCCAGGGGCGATGATGCTACCGAGATCCACTTTCACTGGATTTAAGAAGGGACAAGGGACGAGGGACAAGGGACAAGGGACGAGGGACAAGTGTTCAAGAGTAAAAGGCTATGAGAGTATGAGTGTGAGTGAGGGTGATAGTCATACCCGAATCAAAAATCCAATAACCCGCTTGTCCCTCGTCCCCTGTCCCTCGTCCCTTCTTACTGTTCCAGTGCCTTGAAATTCCACTTCGTAAAATCTCTGCTGGCTTCCGCCTTTTGCTCCAGGGCATCGGGCAGCTCCGGGAAAAAGTCCAGGCCGGTGATCTTTTCCAGCTCATCCACGGAAAGTGCGAATGATATGGGCGCTCCGCTGGCGACATTGATGCGGAAGACAAATCCGATGGCCCTTTCGCCGTTTACGTCGAGCACAGCTTTATAGTAGCGTTCCGGAATGCTGATTTTATTGGGTCCGAAAGTGCCGAATGGTGCGTCGGCCAGGACCGGTCCCGTTACCACATACAGGATGTTTCCTTCTTTGGCCCACTCCCGGATGAGTTTCTCCATCACTTTCCAGACGTATTTGTTGAAGGCAGGTTTCTGCGGAACGGTGTTCGACATCAGGAAAGTTTCATCCACAGCCTGCTGTGAAGGGAACATATCTTCGGGAGGCACCAGTTGCCCGATAATGAAGCCGGCGTCCCTATAATCCCTGGTGCTTGCTGTACCTGTTGTTACCAGAGGATCTTCAGAATATTTCTCTTTAAAGGTCCCGGTTGCTTTTGCCTGTTCCGGAGTCAGCTGATAAGCTGCCCATGAGGTCAGTTCATATCCTTCATTGTATGAAAGTGAGAAGAGCGTATGTTTCACCAGTTGTTCACGGGGTGATGGCGCGGGCAGTTCATACTGCTGGGCATCCAGGTAAATAGTGAAAAGTGAAAAAAGTAAAGTTGCAAGTGGTTTCATGGCATTTGTTTTTATCCTTTACGAAAAAACATCTTTTAGGTTAACCAGTTGACCAAGCCTTTTCCCAGTCACCAGTCACAAGTCACCAGTCACCAGTCACCAGTCACTAATACCTGGGATCTTTTCTAAACGGCAACTTCGCCATTTTCTCCACGGTAATGCTGGGGAACCCGAATTCTTCAGTCACCACACCCAGCACGAGATAGACGCCATATCCCCGGAAAGGATAGTCTTTAAGCGAATTGGGGAAATTCACAGTGTCAAAGAATTCCCCGTGCATGTCGAGGAAACAGCCAAAGTGCATCCATTCCCCCTTCACGGTATGCACATATTTGATGGTGACCAGGTTTCCGAGCATGCGAACCTTCCGGCCCACCTGATTTATCAGATCGGAAGCATGAACAGGGCTGCGAAAGGAGGTTTCCAGCAGGTCAAAACTGCTGAGGGTAACCGGGAATCCGAGGAGTTCAATTTCGTCATAGGCATCTTCGATCCGGGTTTGTTCCAGTTTGGGCAGAACGAAGTCCCTGGGTTTTTCCTGAAACAGTCTGGGTACGTTACTGTCCGGCGAGCTCTTTCCCAGCATGAGATGGGCTTCCCACAACAGTTGTCTTTTGGTTTTACCGGTAAACCGGAAGGCATCCAGCCGGATCAGGATCACCAGCTGTTCGATGCCTGCCGGTACCCGGTTGATGAAATCCTCCAGGCTGAGGTATTCCCCGTTGCGTTCGCGCTCATCGACAAGAATCCCGGCCAGTTTCTGCTCGAGGTTGGCGATATGCACAAACCCGATATAAACATCGCTGCCGTAAATACAGGTCTTATAAACGCTTTTATTGACACAGGGTAATAGTAGGGTAGCCCCCGACCGTTTGGCTTCGTTAAAATACACCCAGGTGCGGTAAAAGCCACCAAAATTATTGATCACGGCCACCATAAATTCCCGGGGATAAAACGTTTTCAGGTACAGGCTCTGGTAGCTCTCCACGGCATAGGAAGCGGAATGGGCTTTTGAAAAGGCGTACCCGGCAAATGAGGCTACCTGCCGCCACACCTCGGCTGTGAGTTCCATCGGATAGCCCCTTTCGCGGCAATTGCTGAAGAACCTTTCCCGGATCCTTTCAAATTCACCCCGGGAGCGGAATCTCCCGGCCATGGCCCGGCGCAGTATATCGGCGTCGGCCAGGTCAAGGCCTGCAAAATGATGGCAGATCTTAATCACATCTTCCTGGTAAACCATAACGCCGTAGGTCTCCTTTAGCTGTTCTTCCATCACCGGGTGCAGGTAGCTGAACCCCTGCGGATCATGAAACCTCTTGATGTATTCCTTCATCATGCCCGATTTGGCCACGCCCGGCCTGATGATGGAGCTGGCAGCGACGAGCGACAGGTAGTTGTTGCATTTCAGTTTTTTGAGCAACCCGCGCATGGCGGGACTCTCGATGTAGAAGCACCCGATGGCCTCGCCCCGGTAGAGCCGGTCATTCACCTTTTCATCCTTCTTGAAATCGATTACCCGGTGCACATCCACCTTAATACCCCTGTTCTGCAGGATGATATCCACGCTTTCATTGATGTGCCCTATCCCGCGCTGGCTGAGAATGTCCAGCTTTTCAAACCCTATGGCTTCTGCCACATACATATCAAACTGCGTGGTGGGAAAACCCTTGGGTGGCAGATCCAGTGCCGTGTAACAGGTAAGCGGTTCTTCCGAAATGAGGATGCCCCCGGCATGGATGCTGCGGATGTTGGGGAAATCCATCAACCGGTCGCCCAGCCGGAACAACTGCCGGGTCACCTCATCCGGATGCTTCTCCCCGGCAGGATGATCCACGAGGCGGTCGATTTCCTCCTTGGGCAGTCCGTAAACCTTACCCAGCTCACGAAAAATGGAACGGTCACGAAAGGTGGTAACGGTTCCCAGTAAGGCAGTGTGCTTCTTGCCATAGCGTTTGAAAATATAATCCTGCACCTCATCACGGTCCTTCCAGGAAAAGTCGATATCAAAATCGGGCGGAGAAGTACGCTTGGGATTGATAAAACGTTCAAAATACAGGTTCAGCTCAATGGGATCCACATCGGTAATCTTGAGGCAATAGGCCACAATGCTGTTGGCGCCGCTGCCACGGCCCACGTGATAAAAACCACGGCTCATGGAATACCGGATGATGTCCCAGGTGATCAGGAAATAAGCCGAGAAACCAAGATTATCGATCACTCCCAACTCATGTTTAACCCGCTTCAGGGCTTCCGGGTTGGATTTCCCATAGCGGTAAGTCATACCGTCGAAGGCCAGTTTTTCAAGCAGGAGCCTGTCGTCGTAACGGCTCCCGGTAAAGGTGCGTTTGTTCTTCACGGTGTTGAAATCCATTTCCATGGAACAGGTATCGGTCAACCGCTCGGTATTCCGGAGGATTTGCGGATAATCGGAATAGAGGATCGGAATGAAATCAGGAGGCAAAAATAGTTCTTTGGGCGAAGCCAGGTCGCCGGGCATGAGTTTGCTCAGCAGGGTATTGTTATCGATGGCGCGAAGATGCCGGTGCAGTTCGTATTCCTCTTCCGCACCAAAGGTAACCGGTAACAGTGCCACCAGTTGCTGCTGGTGATAACGGAAACGCGAGGTGACCAGCCGGTTGATCTCTTCGGGCCTGATGCCGATAAACTCATTTTCTGCAGGCTTAATGGGAATGGAGCTGTTAAAAGGGTACACGACGTATACTTCCTCAAAAGCCGGAGCACGGGGCGGGAGCGGGGTCTTTTCCAGGTTATGCCGGGTAAGAAACTCATTTATCTCCCTGAATCCTTTGTTATTGCGGGCAAGGGCAATGAACAGCAGCCGGTTCTGCGCATCCCTGAACTCGATACCGGCGATGGGCTTTATGCTGGCGAGCCTGCATTCCCGTATAAAATCCATCATACCCATGCAGTTGTTGATATCCGTCATGGCCATGGCGCTGACATCGTTTTTCAGGGCCTCAGCCACGAGCTTTTCAACCGGCAGGGTGCCGTAGCGCAGGCTGTAGTAAGAGTGGCAGTTGAGGAACATTAAAGTGATGAAGTGATTAAGTGATGAAGTGATTAAGTGATGAAGTGATTAAGTGATTAAGTGATGAAGTGATTAAGTGATGAAGAGGTGATCGGGGACTGATTACCGATTTCCGATCACCTGTAAAGCCGGATTCTCCGTAATCAGGTAATTCCGGTAATTCTTACGTTCCATCATGGCATAGGCCCACAATACCAGTTCCTCTTTGGAGGCATGGAGCAGCTTTCCGGTCACTTCCGTTTCAAACCATCCCTCCTTGTCCAGAAAAAATAATCGCATCATTCTATTTGTTGATTTGTTGATTTGTTGATTTGTTGATTCATCCCGCTCGTTCCCCGTCCCTCGTCCCTATATTCCCACCGCCCTTACCACCGCCTTCTTCCCGTACCGTCCCCGCATCCGGTCGATTTCCTGGTACAGGCGAACCATTTCAGGGGTATCCTCAAACAGGTGCAGCTGGGGTGTTCCCCGTACCAGGTGGCTGAGCTTGACCCCGATGAGCCGGATGAGCATACGCCGCTGGTAAAGCTTTACAAACAGCGATTTCGCCAGTCCGATCAGCTTGTGGTCGAATGAAGTGTAGGGGATGCGCTGCTGCAGTGTGTGGGTATCAAAATTCGAATAGCGGATCTTCACCGTAATGCAGGAAACGAGCTTTTCTTCTTTGCGCAACTCATAGGCAATCTTTTCCACCATGCCCACCAGCGTATGGTTCAGCAGTACCAGGTCGGTGGTGTCGGTGTCGAAAGTACGTTCCGCACTGATCGACTTCTGCTCCCAATATGGTATTACCGGCGTGGTGTCGATGCCATTGGACTTTTTCCAGATGTCAATGCCGTTCTTGCCCAGCACCTTTTCCATCATTTCCGGGGGTATCCGGCTCAGTGTACCAATGGTGGCCACGCCCATGGAACGCAACAGGTGAAAGGTCCTGTCCCCGATCATGGGTATCCTGCTGATGGGCAGGGGGTCGAGAAAAGGCTTCACAAGCTGGCCCGGGACCTCCTTTTCTCCGTTCGGCTTGGCCTCGCCGGTAGCGATCTTCGAAACGGTTTTGTTGACCGACAGGCCGGAAGATATGGGCAACCCGGTTTGCTTAATGATTTCACGGCGCAATTCCTGTGCCCATTTCTGACAGCCGAAGAAACGGTCCATCCCTGTGAGGTCAATATAATGCTCGTCAATGGAAGCCTTTTCATATACCGGGGAACGCTCGGCAATAATATCCGTGACGATGTTCGAATATTTGCTGTACAGGTCCATATCCCCCCGTACCACAATGGCATCGGCACACAACTGCCTGGCCATCTTCATGGGCATGGCCGAATGCACACCGTACTTCCGGGCCTCGTAACTGCAACTCGAAACCACGCCGCGGCCCGACATGCTGCCGATCACCACAGGCTTCCCGTTCAGCTTGCTGTTGATCAGCCGCTCCACCGAAACAAAAAAACTATCGAGATCGAAGTGAATGATGTTTCTGCGACTGATATTCTCCGGTGTATCTGAAAAAATCATAAAATGATTATATAATAATCAAACATTGTGATCATAATATAATCATTTTTTATTATATTAGCAAAAAAAATCAATGCCATGTATTTTTCTACCAACATTAAATTGTTGCGCAAAAGAAAAGGCAGAACGCAGGATGACGTTGCCTTTGCGCTTCAGATGAAACGTTCGACGCTCAGCGGGTATGAAAACGAAGTAAGTCTGCCTACAATACAGGCCCTGGTTGCCTTTTCCAAGTATTTTGGCGTGGCCATCGATACGCTGGTGAAAATTGACCTGCGCACGCTCACCGAAAGCCAGTTCTCGCAGCTCGAAAGGGGCGGGGATGTTTACCTCAAGGGCGGCAACCTCAGGGTGCTGGCTACCACAGTCAACAGCAGCAACGAGGAGAATATCGAACTGGTTTCAGAAAAGGCCAAGGCAGGCTATGCCACCGGCTTTGCCGACCCGGAGTATATCAAGGATCTTCCCGTTTTTCAACTGCCCTTCCTCTCGAGGCAGAAGAAATACCGTACGTTCCAGCTGAATGGTGATTCCATGCTGCCCATTCCCGATGGTTCGTATGTAACGGGGGAATTTGTGCAGGACTGGAATACCATCATCAGCGGGCATGGCTATATTGTACTTACCCTCGATGAGGGCATCGTGTTTAAAATAGTGGAAAACATCCTCGATGCCGAGCATAAACTCCGGCTGTTTTCACTCAATCCCATCTACGAACCCTATGAGGTGCACGCCAGCGAGATCAAGGAAATATGGAAATTCGTAAATTACATCAGCTCTGAAATTCCTGATCCGATGATCCCGTCCGATGAACTGATCAAAACCGTGGCAGGATTGAAGAAGGATTTGAATATGCTGAAGATCAGGTTTGAGAAGGAGTTGTGATGGTTGTGTTGGTTGTGAGGGTTGTGTTGGTTGTGAGGGTTAACCATCACAACAACCACAACCCACAACAATCAGAACAATCACAACAATCACAACAATCATAACAATCACAACAACCATCACTACCCACAACCTTATCACTGTCTTTTCCGTATACCCGTTACTCACAATAACATCATGGTAAATCGCGGGTCTAGTCACCTTATCTTCCTGTTCCTGGGCATTTTGCTGTTTTTTCCCGGTACCATGGTCTGTTCCCAAACCTTACCCCTGCAACGCGGTTCCATTGCTTTTTTCGACAGTCTCGACCGCCGGATGGATAACCTTCAGAAACAGATTGCCCGGTTGAAACAAACCCGCGACGTTGCCTATTATAACCTGCAACGGGAACTGGACTTAACCATATTTGTAAAAGCTTACGAGGAATATGTTCTGGATGAAAACCTCGACAAGGCACGGGAGCTGGTTGTAGCGCGACTGGAGAAAGCCGAGTTCAGAAGGGACCAGTATGCAGTGAAGTTTTACAGCAATTACCAGCATGATGTCTTTGACCTCATCAAGCAACAGCGCATGCACTATCAGCAGTTGTTCCTGAAAGAAAAGAATTTCAAAAAGGAGTATGAGCGTTATACCGGGCCTGGCAACCGGGAAGCATTACAGAGAACTCAAAGAATGGTCAGCCTGGCGATAAAATATGCCCGGGAAAACAACCTCACAGAAACAATCAAATACCTGGAAATGTACCAGGCCTATACCGAAGCCATGATTTTCGACGACGGATCGGATTATGACTTGGCTGCACTTACCAGCAGCGCCAAGGCTTTTGAACAGGTGTTTCAGCCCCTCATCAGCAGCGACAGTCTGAAAGATATCAAAGAAGCCGAAACCTTGCTGGCCCATTGCCTGAATTATGGCAGGCTCACCGGTTCAGCCCTTACGGAGGAATTCTTTAAGCGACAGGGGTTGCAGGTCACGGCAGCACTTTCCGATATGCTCGAAAGAGCAGGAAGAGAAAAGGAACTGGCCCGCTATACCGACCAGGCTATTACTGCAAAATTCGATACCCTCAATCCCCGGGGCGTTTTCAAATGGCACGACCAGATCGTTGTTATTGATGAATTTATGCCCACCTCCGGCATGGAAAACGTTAAAAAGGGAGAAGCCATCCTGCACGCTGACAAGATGCTGGCAGCTTACCTGCAGAAGAACAAACTGTGTCAATCAACGAATGAACTGCAGTTCGGTTATGCATTTATCATCCCCTACAAATCGAATGCGAAAAATACCGCGTTTTTCTATAATCCTGTTAGCCGTAAATGGCAGTATATGGCTTGTTATACCCTGATTGTCAATCCTGACTACACCCTAAAGGTGAGCAAATTCATGCCCCCCCTTTTCTTTGAAGATGAAATGGATGTGGTGGATAACCGCCCGCAGTAAACCTTTCCAGATTCTGGTTGTTACTTAAAAAAACAGTACAACCATGTTTAAAATCGCAGGAATATCCTTTATATTTATCGTTTTGATACAAATATCATCGTGTGCGCAAAAACACGGTTCTGATAAACTAATTCGGGAAGATACTATGACTACAGCAATAAATCGGGATACTGCCACCTTCGGTGCAGGATGCTTCTGGTGTGTTGAAGCTGTTTTTCAGCAACTTAAAGGTGTATTAACTGTGGAATCCGGTTATTCCGGTGGCAGTACCAAGAATCCCACTTATAAAGAAGTCTGTACCGGCACAACGGGACATGCCGAGGCCTGCCAGATCACCTACGATCCTTCCGTGATCTCCTTTACCGAACTGCTGGAGGTGTTCTGGAAAACGCATGATCCTACAACCCTCAACCGGCAGGGGGGCGATATCGGCACACAGTACCGGTCGGTCATTTTTTATCATACTGAAGAGCAACGTCTGCTGGCCGAAGAAATGAAAGCCAGGCTCACTGTTGCCGGGATCTGGAAGGATCCCCTGGTTACCGAGATTGTACCTTTCAGGGAGTTTTTTAAAGCCGAAGAATATCACCAGGAATACTATTTTCAGAATACCAGCCAGCCCTATTGTTCAGCGGTCATTACCCCTAAGCTGGAAAAGTTCAGGAAAGTTTTTGCCGATAAACTGAAGAAATAGTTTTTTGATCTACCTTGCACCTTTCTCTTTTTTTTATACCCAATTCTTCATAACATGAAACGAATTGCAGATATCCTCTTTTCATCACGCTTGATGGCCATACTCCTGGCCCTGTTTGCCATAGCCATCGCTGTGGCCACCTTCATTGAGAATGATTTCGGAAGCACTTCTGCAAGGGCAGTGATTTATAACGCACGCTGGTTTGAACTGCTGCTGCTGCTTGGCATGGTCAACCTTACCGGGAATATGCTGATCCGGAAACTCTATATCCGTTCAAAACTGACCATCTTCCTGTTCCATCTGGCCTTCCTTCTGATTCTTATCGGAGCTGCGGTTACCCGGTTTACAGGCTTTGAAGGCACCCTGTCGATACGTGAAGGGGAACAATCAGGTGCTGTTCTAACTGAGAATGCCTATATTGGCCTTCTGACAGGTGAAGGAGCAGAAGCCAGGCAGGTCGAGTTTCCGGTGTACTTCAGCACATTGGGCCGGAATAGGTTCAACGCCACCTTTAAACAGGGAGAAAAGACGATCCGGCTGTCATGCAAATCCTTTATCCCCAACGCAGTGCCCGGCATTGAAGCGGCTTCAGGAGGGAAACCTGTTGCAGAAATCGTCTATTCCGACCATGAAGGCAGGAAAAGCCTGATCATCAGCTCTGGCGAGACCAAAGCCCTGGGCAGCATTTTAATTTCCTTTGATGCCGCAGCGACTGATTCCAATGCCGTCATCCTGTCATCAGCCGGTGATTCCTTAAGCTTTTCGGCACCTTTTCCGGTGGCTTTAACCAGCATGGCGGATCAGTCGTCCACCATACTGGAAAGCAATACTGCGCACCCTATTTATGTCAGACAGCTCTATACGTTTAACAATATGATGCTGGTAATCAGCAAATACTTCAGTGAGGGGAACGTTATTGCCCAGCCCCTGGCTGAAAGGGAGGGAGAAACCTATGATGCTGTTGTGATAGAGGCCGCATCAGGCAAGTACACCAGAGAATTCACCCTGTGGGGCAAAGCCGGTACGAAGGGCATTCCGGAGCAGGTTGATTTGAACGGAATAAAGTTCTCAGTTGATTATGGTTCTGCATACCGTGAGCTTCCATTTAAACTAAAGCTTAATGATTTTATTGTGGAGCGTTATCCGGGCTCACAAAGCCCCTCATGGTTCGAAAGTCATGTTACCCTTTCCGATCCGCAGCGTAATTTTTCTGAGCCCAAACGGATCTATATGAACAATATATTGAAATACAAGGGATACCGGTTTTATCAGTCCTCCTACGATCCTGATGAAAAAGGCACCATTCTTTCCGTGAATCACGACTGGGCAGGAACACTGCTGACTTACGCAGGATACCTGCTGATGACACTTGGAATGGCCCTCAGCCTGTTCAATCGTGCAAGCCGCTTCAGGGCTTTATCACAGGAGATCTCCCTGCTCAAGAATGCCAGGAAGGTGATGGGTGTAGTATTGCTGCTCTTCCTGATTCAGGGATTCACAATGGCCCAGGAATCGCAGCCTGCACCCATGGCAGTTCCCGTGGATGCTAAACATGCAGTTCGTTTCGGGAAAATCCTGGTGCAGGATAACGGGGGAAGGATCGAACCCATCAACACGCTGACCTCGGAAATCCTCCGGAAGCTTTCACGCAAAAGCAGTTACAAGGGTATGACACCCAATCAGGTATTCCTCGGGATGATGGCCGATCCTGCTTCCTGGCAGTATGAGCCGATGATCAGGGCCACGCATCCCCAGATCCAGGAAATCCTGGGTTCTTCAGAAAAGTACCATTCCTTTGCTTCTTTCTTCAACGACAACAATTACATCCTGGGCGATTATGTTGAAAAAGCCTTCCGTAATAAACCTGCTTTCAGGAGCAAATTTGACAACGAGGTGATACGCCTCGATGAACGCATCAATATTGCTTACCTGGTGTACACAGGGGAAATGCTTCGTATTCTGCCAGTTCCGGGCGACAGTACCCATACCTGGTACAGCCATCTCGGAATTAAGGGCAGGATTATGACCGGAGATTCTATGTTCGTGGAAAATATCATCCCCATTTACCTTCAGGATGTTCAGAAAAGCATTAAAACGGACAACTGGGGAAGTCCGGATTCCATTCTTACAGCCATTGCCAATTATCAGGCGCAACTGAGCGGTGACATCCTTCCTTCACCCAGGAAGGTAACATTGGAGATCTTCATGAACCAAACGGATATCTTTGCGAGAATTTCCAATGTATACGGACTGATCGGCTTTGTTTTGCTGCTGCTGCAGTTCGCTTCACTCTTCCTGTCCGGACTTAAACTAAAAGTTCCGGTAGTCATCGCTACAGTATTAATAATCTTATTGTTTGCATTTCATTCAGCAGGTCTCGGAATGCGCTGGTATGTTGCCGGACATGCTCCCTGGAGCAACGGATATGAAGCGCTGACCTATGTAGCCTGGGCCACAGTTTTGGCAGGGTTGATCTTTGCCTCAAGGTCCTCCATTACGCTGAGCGCAACCTCCATACTGGCTTTTCTCATCCTGCACACGGCTCACCTGAGCTGGATGGATCCCCAGGTCACCAACCTCGTTCCGGTACTCAGGTCCTACTGGCTGGTGATCCATGTAGCCACCATTACGGCCAGTTATGGATTTCTGGCACTAGGCTCCCTGCTGGCGTTCATTAACCTGATGCTGATGATCCTGCAGACTTCGGGCAAAAAGGAAGTGATCCGGATAACCATCCGGGAGCTTACCTGTATCATTGAAATGGCACTGATTGTCGGACTTTACCTCCTCACGGTCGGCACCTTCCTGGGTGGCGTTTGGGCCAACGAATCTTGGGGGCGATACTGGGGTTGGGATCCCAAAGAGACCTGGGCCCTGGTGACTGTGCTGCTCTATGCTTTTATAGTACATATGAGGATGGTGCCTGGACTGAAAGGATACTTTGCCTTTAACCTGGCTTCCCTGCTTGGGATTGGCTCAGTGCTGATGACGTATTTCGGGGTGAATTACTACCTGTCGGGCCTGCACTCCTATGCCAAGGGAGATCCCCTTCCGGTGCCTGCTTTCGTCTACTATTCGCTGGCCGTGGTATTTGTTTTGGCACTGCTCGCCTATTGGAACGATCGCCGGCTGAGCCAGTCTAAAACCTGAGGGTTACTATTCTTTGATAACAATGGCCTCATAGGTGAATAATTCGGCGTCTTTCCAGCCGTCACGGCCGAGGCCGGCTTTGTTGGCAGAGCAGTGTTCCAGGAAGTCCTGTTTCGACCAGCCGGTGTTTATGGCAACCTGGGGCAGGTAGGTACCCGAGCTTGATCCTTTTTTAATATATATACCATGCCGTTCCAGTTCCAGTTCATCCAGGGAATGTATCTTCCGCAGCGGAGTGAGGATGGATATTTCTATATTTATTTCAGGGATTTCTTCAGCTTTCAGAGGGGAAAACCGGTGATCATGCAAGGCTGAGGAAACTGCTATTTCCTGAACAAGCTGGTGCAAGGGAAGGTCGGGTGTGAACCTGCCGATACAACCCCGCAGTTTTCCGCGTTTATATAAAGAAACAAAAACGCCGGCATGCTGCAACAATCCGGGTGACAGGCACTCCGGGTCACGTGTAACCTGTTTCCCGGCTGACAAGTTCGAAAGTATAGCATTACGGGCCAGGGCGAGCAATGTACGTTTGTCTTCCTGAGTAAGCAACTCTTCCTCCCGATGACTGGTTTGATCAACCGGCACAGATGCGCATTGATGGACTGAGATGGCATAGTAGCCCACCACCCGCGATTTGCTTCCCATCCCTAAGGAATCTCCGGAGTTTTTATAATCAATAAGACGGTACTGTATATCCTTTATCTTTTCGGTCATGTACAGCAAAGTCAAAACGGAGGTCCATCCGCAGAGACAGGTAGAAAGACCGGGAATGCCGGCTTTTTCGTTGCTGTCGATGATTTCCAGGAGCTTTTCAGGATCACCTGTAATTATGGACTCTGCAGTAATCCTGTCCACCCTGCAGGCATGGCTGTAATCGGGGTAATGTGAGAAATCCGTGCTGATTATGAATAAGTTGGAGGAATTCAGATAGGGCAGAAGGGCATCTGCAATGTTGCGGCATGTAGAATCGCTTTGAGTGGCTATAACAATCGGAACGATCTGAAATGGCTTTTTCAACCAGTACTGTAAAAAAGGCAATTGCACTTCAAGGCTGTGTTCGTTGATTTGAGCATCATAACGATCTGTAAAGAATGAATTTACAGTGGTCAATTCGCGTGATAGTTTAATATTGACCGGAACCATGCCCAGGGGAGTCATGAAATTACCCCGGGTATAAACCGAAGCCCCGTCAAAGGCATAACGATGACTTGATCCTATCACAAAAACCGAATCATATTCTTTTTCAGGATCTACCTGCATGAATGCAGAGGCTGCCACCGCTCCGGAATAGATATAACCGGCGTGAGGCGAAATAATAGCCAGCGTATTGCCGCTTGTGGTCTTTTTTGCAGCAAGGTCAAAGAGCTGTTTGAGCTCGGTTTTCAGTCCTTCCGAACTTCCGGGATAAAATTGCCCCGCTACTGCAGGCTCCCTGGTCACCAGGGGTACACTGGGTGCATTCATGTCAAATGGGTTTCACGACTTTGAAACCTGAAGATTATCAAAATTAGTAAATAAAACGTTTGGTTGTGCAAGGATCAGAACCATGCTCCGCCGTATGACAGAAAGGGCCAGGGTATGCCGGCCAGCATAAAGATCAATGCCAGCAGGTAATACCAGAATACCACATGCGATGAAACAGGGGAACCGATACGTTTTTTCATCTTAAGGTAACCTGCTGTGAGCAGGGTAACTGCCACCAGCATCATCAAAACATGCTCAACAAGAAAGAACCGTAGTATCGGGCTTTGCATGCTGGAAGCACTGAATATAACCTTGGGACTAATGATGTACAGCACAAAGCCAGCCAGGATTTGTATATGAGCCGATATTAAGGAATATCTGGCAGTGAGGATACCTGTGGTATTTAACCCTTTTCGGCGCATCAGATGGATCAAGGAAATGCAAAGGGTTACCAGCATAAATCCGAGCAAAAGCCAACGGATGATGGCATGCAGATGTTTGAACAAAATATAGAAAGTATTATCCATGGGTATTTGAATTATTGATTTTGAGAGGAGCGGCAATTATATCCCTGGCTGCGGTCAAGAGATCCTTCAGGGATTCTTCTGTTTGATTTTTAATTTCAATGGGGTTGTGGATCAACATGGTGACTTTCCCGGGCATCAGGTCCACCGTACCTGCAGGCAGGATATTCCTTGTGCCGGAGATCGTGACGGGCAGGATGGGCAGTCCCAGGTCCAGGGCGAGCTTAAACGCACCTTTCTTGAACGGTCCGAGCTGTCCGGTCTGACTGCGTGTCCCTTCAGGAAAGATAACCACCGAAGTACCGTTAACCAGCTTTCTTTTGGCCTCGTTGAGCGATTCGAGCGCCACCCGGCTGTTCGACCTGTCGAGGAATATGTGGCCAACTTTCTTGCTGCCAAAGCCGATACCCGGTATTTTTGCCAGTTCCTTTTTCATTACCCATTTGATATCAACACCCAGCCAGCCATAAATGAGGAAAATATCATAAAGACTCTGGTGATTCGAGATAATCACATAGGACTGTTTGCTGTCAATAAATTGTCTGCCCGAGACTTTGACCCGCATGGGAGTAATGAAGGCATTTAACCGTGACCAGATTACCCCGCCAAAATAGCTGCCGATACGTTGATTGATCAGAGAGGAAACCAGTACTGCAATAATGCCGAAAATAAGCGTATTCAAGGCCATGAATGGAATTACGAAAAGCCATTTGTAAGGCTGGTAAAGTCCATGTAAAATTTTTTTGTTCACGACTTTGGTTTCTGCAAAAATAATAGAAAAAATCATCGCTACAGCATAATAGCGAACATCAGGATCAGGGGCTTGAATTCCTTCCAGCCAGTTGAGTTTTTGAAGGATTGTTTTTTTGTTTCAGGTATAAAATATTATATTAATTAATTGTAAATTTGCAGTATCAATTTATTAATTAAACATTATGAAAGAAGGTAAAGTAAAATTCTTTAATGAGAACAAAGGATTTGGATTTATTAAGGATGCAGAATCAGGCAACGAATATTTCGTTCATGTTTCTGGATTGATTGACAAGATCAAAGAGGACGATAATGTGTCTTTTGAGCTCCAGCAAGGTAAAAAAGGATTGAATGCGGTAAATGTGAAACGAATATAATAATTCGAATACCACCTGAGGAACTTTTAATCCTTAACCCCTCCGCTTTATGGCAGAGGGGTTTTTTATTGAGGATGCAACTGTGTGATTAATATATTATATTTACTAAGGGATGCACGGCATACCTTAAAACCTTTTACATGAGCCACACGAATGAAAATGCACCATGGCTGGTTATAGTAAATCCGAATGCCGGCCGGGGTAAAGGGGAGAAAGACTGGAAAACCATTGCTTCACTCCTGGAGCAATATGACTTGCCATATAAGGCATGTTTTACAGAAGCCCGCAGACATGCCATATTATTGGCGCGTGACGGCATCAAGAAGGGCTACAGGAAAATCATTGTGGTAGGCGGTGACGGTACTATGAATGAAGTAGTTAACGGTGCATTTGCACAGAAGACATGTCCTACCGCCGATATCACACTGGGCATGATTACGGTAGGCACTGGAAACGACTGGGGTAAGCTCTTCGGCATTCCGTTGCAGTATGACGCGGCCATACTGATCCTGAAGGAAGGCAGAAGCAGGCTCCAGGATGCCGGCGTGGTCCATTATTACCATGGGACCTCCCGACAGAAGCGCTATTTCATCAATATTGCCGGTCTGGGTTTCGATGCTGTTGTGGTTAAACGGACCAATATTCAGAAAGACAAGGGCCATAAAGGGAAAGCCCTCTATATGATCAACCTGTTGAGAAGCCTGCTTCAATACCGGCATACACATGTTGTGGTAGCGCTTGACGGTAAGATCTTCCGCGATGACGTTTTCACCATCAGCATAGGCATTGGCAGGTTTTCAGGAGGAGGGATGATGCAGACTCCCCATGCTATTCCCGATGACGGTTTGTTTGATGTTACGATCATAAAAAAGATCCGGAAAGGGGATATTATCATGAGCTTAAGACGGCTTTACGATGGTTCCATTCTGGAACACCCAAAAATTGAAGGTTTCAAAGGTAAAAATATTCTCATTGACTCAGATCCTTTGATCCATGTTGAAGCAGATGGCGAATCCCTGGGTCATTCTCCCATCGAATTCAGCATTCTACCGCGAAGCATCAACATCATTTACGGTCAGTTTCCGGAATAAACTGCCTTTTTCGTGTCTCTGAAGCCACTATACATAGAAATTTTATATTTATAAACAAGGTATTTTAAACATCTTTATAGACTGTATTTCTGTTATTTATATAAATATAATAAAGTTCTAGTTCAATCAAATCACTATTTTCAGTCCACTACGTCCTGTGAAGTCAGCATTTTGACTTTTTATATATTCATTACCAGCTATTTATAATTTTATTTCAAAGTAATAATTTAAGGCATTTTCATATCCTGACCCTGCAGAATCACATTCTTTTTCGCGTAACAATAGGCTTTTTTTCGAAAAAAGTGTTATAAAAACACCGAATTTACATATATAACCCACTAAATTACTTATGTAACCAATTAGTTTGTTACATTTGTATTATGAAGGAGCGGTTACAGATATTAATGTCACATTATGGTTATACAGCGGCACGGCTTGCAGATGAAATCGGCGTTCAGCGGTCAGGTATTTCCCATATTCTGAGCGGTCGTAATCAACCCAGTTATGATTTTATTTTAAAAATTATCAATACTTTCAGGGAAATCAATGCAGAATGGCTGCTCACGGGCAGGGGAAGCATGCAAAAAGCTTCAGTGTCTGAAACAGGAGCAGCGAGAATGCGCGATGAAGCCATCCTCAATAAAGCTGTTCATGCAGACCTTTTCTCAAATTCAAGGGATAATTCAGTTAACCCTGTTAACTCAAAAACAGAAAGAAAAGTTACAAATGTAACTTCAATAGATCGCATCGTGGTGTTTTATAAGGACGGAACTTTCAGTCATTATATACCTGCCGGGCAAGATTGATATTTTATCATTATCTTTGCCGAAAACTTCATGTATAAGGCCATCATTCGTCCGGTATTATTCCTTTTTGACCCTGAAAAGGTGCATCATGGGGTGGTTTTTCTTTTGAAGCTTTTGGCGACGATACCCGGCGTACGCCCAGGCCTGACAAAATGCTTGAATTTCCGCAGAAAAGAACTTAGAACGGTTATTGCCGGGCTTAATTTTGGCAATAAAGTTGGACTGGCGGCCGGATTCGATAAAAATGCCGAATTCTTCCAGGAGTGTTCCATGTTCGGTTTTTCCTTTGTTGAAATTGGCACCGTTACCCCCCTGGCACAACCGGGAAACCCGAAACCACGGCTCTTCAGGCTCCCCGCTGATCAAGCCCTGATCAACCGTATGGGTTTTAACAACAAAGGTGTTGATTATGCAGTTGAGCGTCTGTTAAAACGCGACAAGCGCCTGATCATCGGCGGGAATATCGGAAAAAATACGTTGACTCCCAATGAAAAAGCGGCTGATGACTACCTGTACTGCTTCAGAAAACTTTACGATGCCGTAGATTACCTGGTGATTAATGTAAGTTGTCCGAATATCGCCGGATTGGAGAAGCTCCAGGACCATGATTCCCTGAAGGAGATCCTGGACGCGATCATGCTCGACAGAGCCCAAAAACAGGTCCGCAAGCCGGTTTTCCTGAAAATATCCCCGGATCTTTCCTGGAAACAAATCGATGAGACACTTGAATTGTACCATGCATCCGGCCTCGATGGTATTATTGCTACAAATACCACTGTAAGCCGCACCGGACTCATTACCGCCAGGGATCAGGTTAACCAGAAAGGTAACGGTGGTTTGAGCGGCAAACCCTTACACAACCAAACACGTGAAATCGTAAGTTACATTTGTAAACAATCCAGTAACAGCGTCCCGGTCATTGCCGCAGGCGGGATAATGACGCCTGACGATGCCCTGGAAATGATCAAAGCGGGAGCATCCCTGGTACAAGTATACACGGGTTTCATATATGAAGGTCCCTGTGTGGCAAAACGGATGAATAAATTAATTTACCAATACCTGATGAAGCAGTTGTAGTTTCAATCAGGCAAAAACCGGATTATGAACAATCTCATCATTCCATTCCTTTTATTAATATTGCTGGCAGCTTTTCATCCTGCATCACTTTCCGCGCAAGTGAAAAACCTGGTTGCCAATTTCAGTTTCGAGGAATATGAAAAGTGTCCGGAAGATTACACACCGGAAAACCTGTCTCATAAGCTTGTTCCGGGTTGGAGTTATCCGACACGAGCCACTCCTGATTATTTCAACCGGTGTAGTCCCCGTAATGTCAGCGTCCCAAAAAACTTTGCCGGAGAAAGTGAACCCCGCAGCGGCAATGGATATGTTGGTGCCATACTCAGCGGCACCGAGGAGAGTTACAGGGAATATATCCAGGGCAGTCTGGCCGGCGGAATGATCAAGGGCAGGCAGTATTGTGTGCGGTTTTATTATAAACTGGCTTCCTATTCTCGTTTCGCTGTTGACCAGATGAGTATTTTTTTCAGTGATATTGAAATAAAGAATGACATCAACATCAACCTTTCCTATGCTCCTCAGATCACGAATAAGGTTGGGCTTTTCCTGGATAATATAGAAGAATGGGAGGAGTTTTGTTCGGTATATACCGCTACCGGCGCAGAACGGTTCTTTGTTATTGGCAATTTCAGGAATTACGATAATACCAATTATGTGGTGACCGATAAGAATGTAGTGAATTTGCGGAACAAGGCTTACGCTTATTATTACTTCGACGATGTGATCATTGCGCCGCTAGAGAATTGCCGGGATTGTCCTTGCGTGGTGCATGATTTTGAGAGCCGGATCCTGGAAACGGATTATACTGGCGGTCTTGACCCGATGACCGGCAAGGTTAACAAGATCATAGCCGATGGCAGCATCCGTATTGGCCTTATCGGTGGAACGCCGCCTTATACCGTAACCTGGAACAACAACCTGACGGGGGTCGAATTGCAGCATCTTCCGGCAGGAACCTATATTTACCAGGCACGGGATACTTATAACTGTCAATCATCCGACACGGTGGTCTTCACCGAACCCCTGATTGTCAGGGATGAATTCCTGGAAGGTCTGAGGGCCATTGATGAAGGTTCGGCGGTAGTTCTGGAAAATATCTTCTTTGAGTTCAACAAAACGGATCTGTTGCCTGCATCTTATGTTGAACTCGACAAGGTGGTACAGTTCATGCTCGAAGAGAATATTCAGCTCATAGAAATATCAGGTCATACGGATAGGGAAGGATCGGATGCCTACAATCAGAAATTGTCAGAAGGCAGGGCGGCATCTGTAGTTAAATATCTGGCTTCACAGGGGGTTAAGCCTGAAAGGATGGTATCTGTGGGGTATGGAGAAACACGGCCAGTGGATACCAATCTCACTGAGGCAGGTAGGGCACAAAACCGGCGTGTTGAATTTACCCTGATTAAAAAATAACATCCGATTAAACGATTCAAGGCCATGTTGAAAAAACCACTGCCCATATGCTTGTTTACACTATTGTTGCTGGTTCTTATACCCAACGGGTTAACCGCTCAAAATTCTAAGAAGGGATATAAACTGCTGGAAAAGGCCGATTATGAAAAATCGCGTGAGGTTTTCCGGGACATTCTTGAGGAGAACCGGCAGGATCCGGCAGCCCTGTTTGGCATGTCCCTGATCCTGGCCAACGATCAATCTCCTTACTTCGACCTGATCGGAGCCTGGGAACACGCCCGGCAGGTTACCAAATTTATGGACAATCTCACACCGGAAGAAATCGAAATCATCGGGGAGTACTTTCTGAATACTGAAGTAAGGCATATCAGCCGGCCTGTAAAGAAAAAAATGGAATATGCCATTGAGACCATCGAGGCCAAACTGATCAAGTACGTCCGGGAAGAAAATAACCTCGACATTGTATACCAGGTTATTGAGAAATTTCCGGATTTCCGGCATTACGACAATGTAGTTCACATTCGCAATCAGCTGGAATTCAGAAAATATGAAAAGCAAAACCAGCTGGAAGGATACCTCGAATTTATGCAGAAATTTCCGGATGCGGCACAATATGACAAAGCGGTGAAATACCGGAATAAGCTGACCTTCGAAAAGGTCTGCCAGACAAATACGGTGGAAGCCTACCGGGATTTTATCCGTCAGTACCCGGAGGCTACCGAGGCTACCCTTGCCACCAAGAAGCTCCACGCAGTGGCCTTTGAGCAGGCAAAACAAAGGAACACCATTGCTGCTTTTGATGAATTTATGGTAAAATACCCGGATGCGCTCGAAATATCTGAAGCCAGGATCATCCAGAAACAATTGCTGTACGAGTATGCTAAAAAGATCCATACACTGGATGCCTATAACGAATTTATCAGAAAGTATCCGGAAGGGCAGCAGTACATTGATATTTTTAACCTGAAAGCCATGGATAACGGCAGACGTTTCATGGAAAGGCATCCTTTGCCCTCCGGCAAACTGCAATGGACAAGAAGTTTTGACGAGGAGGGCAACCAGGAGCTTTCAGCCTGCTTCACCGTGGATACCCTGAACAACTATGTGTTAGGGGGCACAGTATTCAGGACCGATACAGGCTCCACTGATGCCTGGATCATAAAGCTTGACCAGGAAGGTAAAATGATTTGGAATAAATACACGGGAGAGGACCATAATGATGAGGTAAACCTGCTGGCCATCAACCCCGGGAATGAAATACTGGGTGCAGGATATACGTGGATGGGAACCGATTCCTCCTCCCTGGAATCCTGGCTATTTAAACTTGGACCTGACGGGCAGAAACTCTGGAGTAAAAAGCTCGGAAAGATGCATATCAGAACTATGTTGGTGACCAAAGACGGAACCACCTTCCTGGGGGGATACCTGGTGGATGATTCGCTTCGCCGGAAATACTCTATGATAACACTGAATGGAAATGGTAAAAGGCTTTGGAGCAGGACCTATACCGGCACCGGAGAAATCCTTAAATTATTGGAATGTCCTGACCACCGTATCCTGATCACGGGTAACCACTGGCATGCAAAAATCCTACCAAAAGGTTACCTGGTTTGGGAAAGTGCCTTTAAATCAACCGATAGCATCATGGCTGCCCAGGTCATTTCAAAGGGCGATATCTGTTACATCGGTACCAGGAATCAGCAAAAGCTGGTTTTTCTCAGAACAGGTCCGGACAACAAGCCCCTGATGGAAAAGGTATACGATCTGCCTGATCCGCCGGCAGCGGTGACAGGTTTTATACAAGCTTCACCCAACCAGCTGATCGCTTTATTCAGTTATGCAGAATACCAGTCCCTGAACTGGATCAATCCGGTCAACGGTGAAATTGTCAATACCATCAAGCTTTCCGATGGATCCAGGATTCAGGAAATAAAAACCGACCGGAATAATAACCTGCTTCTGGCTGCCGGCAATGGTGAGATCATCCTGATCCGCAACAGTGGAACTGATTTTTAAGTGAACCGGGTACTGATTTCCTGCTTGAAATTTTAGTGGTTTTTTCAGGTTTCGTAAATACTATGAACCTGTTCTGCTCCGTTTTCGTATATCTGGTTACCTGCCGGTAACAATGGATTGGATCATACGCTTTCAAACAACGGCAGATTCTATTCTATGGAAAACCCTGTCCCAAAACATGTAAAGGTAGAAGCAAAACATTATGCTGAGTATTTAAGGCAGCAGCGTGAAATCGCTGAAAGTCTTAAATACGCAAGCTATATCCAGCAGGCCTTATTTCCTCCGTTGGCACTTATCGAGAGGCTATTACCGGATCACTTTATTTTCTACCAGCCCAGGGAGCTGGTTAGTGGTGATTTTTATTATGTTTCCGGATATAACGGTTATGTTTTCGTTGCTGTCGGCGACTGTACGGGTCATGGCGTTCCCGGAGCCTTTATGAGCTTGCTGGGCATTACCTTTTTGAATGAAATTATTTCGCGCCGCAATTATACCAATGCAGCCTCGATCCTGAATCAGATGCGTGAATATGTGATGCAGGCGCTTTGCCAGACCGGGGAGGAAAGTGAGCAGAAAGACGGGATTGACCTGACCTTATGTGTGTTGGATACCAGTAAAAACAGACTTGATTTTGCCGGTGCTTTCAATCCGCTTTATATTATACGCAATCAGCAACTTACGGAGATCATCGGGGATAACATGCCCGTAGGGATCGGTGCAGAAGAGGAACGACCCTTTACCAATCATGTCTTTGACCTGCACGATCAGGATATCCTGTACCTTTTCAGTGACGGGTATGTAGACCAGTTTGGGGGACCTTTCGGTAAGAAGTTCAAATACAATCCTTTCAGAGAACTATTATTAAGCGGGAGCCATTTATCCATGCCCGATCAAAAACAAAGGATCATACAAACATTTGATTCCTGGAAAGGTAACTTACGTCAGCTGGATGACGTATTAGTATGTGGTTTTCGCTACAGAGATTCCAGCATGCCCTGATTGTTGTATATATCTCATAAATTAAATGAAAATCAGCGCTTTTCATATTCAGAACTATCGCTCCATCGTAAATTCAGGTGTTTGCTACCTGTCTCCCGATAACATTACCGCGCTCATTGGTCAGAATGAATCCGGCAAAACTTCCGTACTGGAAGCGCTCAGGAGTTTTTATGAGGGACGGATCACCGATGACGTGCTGCGCAGCGATCAGACCTTTCCGGAAATTATCTGTACCTTCATCTTTGAGGAAAACGAGAAAATTGAACAGATGATCAACCTTTCGGGTTTGCCCGCTGAATTGCAGGATCTGATTAAGGTTAAACGGGAAATATCTCTGAGCCGCAGGTGGATGAACTCACGCAAGAATAAGATAGTGATCGCAGAACCAGATGTTCTTTCCTATTACGCATCACTTGAAAACAAAAGACTTGAAACCGACCTGCGCATTGCCCATTCGTTGCAGGACCTCATGAAACAAACCGAATTATTGGCCAGAGAAATGGAAGCAGCCGAAAAAGCTGTAAATGAAGCACGTGAGGGATTCAATTCACGTCACATACGCCTCGAGCAGGCCAGACGTGCGGCTAACAAGTCCAGAAGGCCGGATGAGCAAATCACGGCACAACAGGAAGTTGAAACCATACAACTTCAGCTTCAGGAGGCTGAAACGGATCTTAAAAAAAGACTCAACCGGGTGGAAAAAATTAAGACCGGATTGCAGGAAATGGCAGAAAAGCTGAATGTGTGTAAAATGTACCAGGATATTTCCGGCAAGGTTACGGCCATTTCAGAGGAAGTAAAAACCAAGACAAATCTCCTCCACGAGGCAGAACATCAGCAAGAACTCTCTTCATCTGAAAAGGAAAGCCGGCTCCTCTCCAAACGAATCAGCCAGCTTAAGGAGTCACATTCCGAGGCCATACAGGTATTGAAAGGTCACCTGCGTGAACTCGCCATCAGACGAATGATCTCGGACAGGGTTCTTGACGGCAGGAACCTCAAGGAAGCTGAAAGTGAAGCGATCAGGGAATTTGAGATTGAAAGTGGACTGAGTACCGTTGAAGATATTGGTATACAGCTATTCAGGCATGTTCCTTTGTTTGAGTTCTTTGAGGATTTCAGCAGCCTGCTGCCCAATAAAATTGACCTGGAAGATCTTCTGAATGAAAATATCCATGCCGAAGGTTATAAGGCTGCCCGTAATTTTTTATGTGTGGCCGGACTCAATGCCGACTTTTTCAGGGAAAAGAATCACCGTATTCTCAAGCAAAAGATTGAGAACCTGAACAGCGAGATTACCATTGATTTCCAGGATTACTGGCGACAGAACGTGGGCAAGAATGATAAGATCCGCATTAATTTTGAACTTGAACATTACGATTACACTGTACCTGAAAAAAGTGGCAAGCCTTACCTGGAGTTCTGGATCAAGGATAAGCAGGAACGGCTCTACCCGAAACAGCGAAGCAGGGGAGTCCGTTGGTTCCTTTCATTTTACCTGGAACTCAAGGCCACTGCAAAAGAAAACTCCACTAACCGGATTATGCTCATCGATGAACCCGGTTTGAGCCTGCACGCCCGTGCCCAGGAGGATGTGCTGAAAGTCTTTGAAGACCTTAAAGAAAACCTGCAAATCGTATATTGTACGCATTCACCCAATTTGATCGACATACATAAACTTTACAGGATAATGGCCGTGCAACGGGCCAAGGACGCTGATGAAAAAAGCGAAACCATCGTACTGGACGCAAGGTGTTTACACGAAGCAACCTCGGATACCCTTTCACCCATTTATGCCCTTATGGGTACCCGGTTGAACGACAGGCAGTTCATCTTTCCAAAGAATAACCTGATCGTGGAGGATGCTGTCACCTATTACTACCTTGATGCTATCGCCAGGCTTTGCGGAATTGAGGGTCTGGTTCATTTAATACCGGCATCGGGACCTGAAAGTGTTCCTGTGATGGCCAATATCCTGTTTGGCTGGAAAATTGAATTCGGACTGCTGACCCTGGATAACCCGGCCAGCCGGCAGGTGACGGAAATCCTCAGCAATACCACATTCTTCAGGAGTAATGATGCTTCCGGACGTAAGATAAGAAGTTTTCAAGGGTTTCCAGGAATTGAGGACCTGTTCTCCACGATCGACTTCAAACGTTTCATATTGCAGCAGCGCATCGGCATAACGGTGAGAAATTCAGAATTCATAGAATTCAACAAACTCTCCCGACTCATTCTGGCTACCGGCTTCTGTTCTAAAATTGAAAAGGAAAGCACTGTTTATGAAGATTTTGACGAAGAGACCCGACGGAATTTTGATAAGATGTTTTCCCTGATCAGGGACATGATGGAACCGGAACCCGCACTGCAAAAGACATCCTGATTTCCACATATCGGTCTTCACCTTAAACATAGATTATTAGATACTTATAATCTATTGGATTGTAACTGCTTGTGTTTTGCAAATAATTTTGACGAACATGCAACTTTCTTTGACGAAAATACGTATATTTGTGACGAATGTAAGCTGAACCGGAAATTTATAACACGTCATGGGTACTTTAATTCTTGTTCTCGTTCCTACCATTTCCCTCTTCGTTCTGGGTTATCTTGTTGTGACCGCCCCGGAATACCGTGAACTTTAGTGTTTATTTTCATTCAGCCGGCTGTTCTTCCTGCTGAAAGTAAAATACACGATTAATCCAACCCCCAACCATATCAGAAACCGCATCCAATTGGTGTGGCCGAGCTTGGTCATCAGGAACAGGCAGCTCAGCAATCCCAGCACTGGAATCAGGGACAATTCTTTTTTATAGCTCAACCAGGCAATTACCAGACTGACCAGGATAAAGATCAGCATCGGCAGCTTCTCAAAAAATCCTCCGATAAGTGTCTTGTTTTCAGGAAAAGTGAAGAATTCCTGCCAATAATCATGATTGAATTGCACATTTATGAAAATTACTGCCAGTATCAGGACAGGCACCAGGAATTTGCCGTTCACATAAGGCACCACGAACCGGCTGTTAGGCTTGGAAGGGTTGTTCTGAAGAACCAGGATACCGCCACAAACCACCACAAAAGCAAATAATGTGCCAATGCTGGTCAGATCAGTCACTTCCGTCAGGTTCATGAACAGGGCCGGCAGGGCCACTACAATACCGGTTACTATGGTGGCAAAGGACGGGGTTTTGTAGCGTGGATGAATCCTGGAAAAAGCTTTCGGGAGCAGGCCGTCGCGACTCATGCTCATCCAGATCCTGGGCTGGCCAAGCTGAAAAATCAATAATACACCGGCCATGGCAATCAGAGCAGTGAATGCAATGATACCGCTGATCCAATCGAGCCCTGCTTCCTTGAAAACAAAGGCGAGCGGATCACCCACGGCCAGTTGGCGGTAATTGACCATTCCCGTCAACACCAGGGCTATCAGCACGTAAAGAACAGTACAAATGGTCAGGGCGTAAAAAATGGCGCGGGGAAGATCGCGCGAGGGATTTTTGCATTCTTCAGCAGTAGTGGAAATGGCATCAAAACCTATGAAGGCAAAAAAAACGGCTGACACCCCTTTCAGTACGCCGGCAATGCCTTCCGGAGCGAAAGGGCTCCAGTTCTCCGGATGCACATAAAATGATCCGGCAACAATCACCCCAAAGATCACCAGTAGTTTGATGGCTACCATGATGTTGTTCACTGTGCGGGATTCGCGTATGCCGATGAAAACGATATAGGTGATTATTGCAACGATCAGGAGGGCAGGGAGATCGGCGATCACCCGGATATTTCCCAGGACAGGTGCGCTTATCCAGGCCTCATTGGCCTGAATAACATTGCGTGAGAGGATGGAAATATCGCCCCCTCCGGCCAGGGTCTCGGTGATGGTCCTGTGGGCATTCAGGGCGCTGAAGTAATCCATGGTGAGAAATTCCGGTATTTTCAAGCCAAGGCCCCGGATGAATTCGGTAAAGTAATCCGACCAGGATATGGCCACGGCAATATTTCCTATGGCGTATTCGAGCAGCAGGTCCCAGCCGATAATCCAGGCTATCAGTTCACCCAGTGAGTAATAGGCATATGTGTAAGCGCTGCCGGCCACCGGTACCATAGAGGCAAATTCGGCATAACACAGCGCGGAGAAGCCGCAGGCAACAGCTGTAAAAATGAAAAGCATGCTGATGGCGGGGCCACCGCTGGCGGCTGCATTGCCTATGGTGGAAAAGATACCTGCACCTACCACGGCAGCGATCCCGAAGGCTGTAAGATCCCTGACGGTGAGTGACCGTTTTAATGTCATTCCGGATGCCCCATTTTCAGTAGTTTCCCTGAGTATGCTGGTCAGGGATTTTCTTCGCCAAAGGGATCTCCGCTCCATCATGAATTTTTTGTAAATTGCCATCATTAAAGATAATATAAAAGATAGTTCAGGCAACAGGAAGCCGGCATCATTAATAAACAAGCCAACCATGAAGTTCACAGGAATGATCGGGGTTTTACTTTTACCCTTAGTGCTTTCCGCACAGGGTTTTGCACCGGGGTGGACGGGTTCCGTCATCATTCCTGATGCCCAGTTTCTGAATACCGCCAGGTGGAACCTGAACCAATCCAACGCGGGATTGGGTGATTCCTGCTATGTGACCTCGGATACCGCCCTGTATTTGCATTGGAAATTCGGAGCCGGAGCGCGTGCAAAATTCACCCAGTGCTACCAGAGGCTGTCGTCGCCCGTTGACCTATCGGGTAAGGAGGTTATTGGTATCGACATACGGGGCGAACAGGGCAAAAGCTGGATCCGGAATGTGGAGTTTAAATTCGAATCCGGCGGTGCCCAGGCGGCCTACACCTGGGAAAATCTGGCCCATCTCAACCGCTGGGCTGAGAAACTGGTCATCCTGAAAAACCAGTTTTCCAACAGCCAGACGTTTCCCTGGGACAATATCACCATTATATCCTTTGCCGTTACCATGAATGCCGCTGATGCCACAGATGTGCAGGAAGATTCTGGCACGGTCTCCTTGTATAACCTGGTTGCGGAATCAGCCGGCGGATTGACCCGTGCCGATACCTGGGAACCGCTCACCGGTTTTGATGAAGCAGAACTTGAGCGCATACGCGTGGAGGCCGCTACGGCGCTTAAAAACAGGCAAAACGGCAATGGTTTGTTAACAACTTGGTTGCAGGACGGGTCATCCTGGTTATACGGGCAGGGACTTGCCCTGAGGGTGCTTACAGAAGAAGGCGTATGGAACGGAACGGTTGCCGGCAATGATTTTGCAGCAGCCGCTGCTGATCTTGCGCACTTCCTGTCAACTCACCAGTCGGGCGAGGGCTACTGGCCCAGGGCCTGGAATGCGGCTTCGGGGAACATCATGGTGAATCTTGAGGGTGATAATACGGTGTGGATGGGCGACTTCCCATGGATTCCGGGAAGCCTGGCTTTCTATTACCGTAAATCCGGTGACGCCAGCGTACTTCCTTCGATCCTGAAAGCCAGATCCTTTCTCAGCCAGCTGATAGACCCCAATGGAAAGGTGAATACGCTGAACATTGTGACCCGACAACATTCAGAGGTTTCCAATTACGAAGGATATGCAGCAGTGCTTTATTGTTTGCTTGAACTGGGCGACACCATAAAAGCCAAACAAGTCATGGACCATGTAATGCTGACCGGCTGGAATGAGGAACTTCGTTACTGGAAAGAAGGTCCGGGTTCCTACAGACCGGTTTTACTGGTAAATGTGTGGCTGGCTGCCATTGCCCGGGAACTGGGCTATGCCTCTGAAGCGCTGGAGGCTCTCTCGCTGGCCGGAAGGCTGCTTTATACGCATGGCCCCGGCAAGCCTTATGGTTTTGATGGGGTGGGACCTCTTGCCACCTGGTACGAAGGCACCCTTTCTTACATTGCCGCTGCCGGTCCCGGCAGCAATGCCCTTTTTGCGGGTATCAGGGGACATATCAACCCTGATGGCACCATACCTGCCTATAACGATAACCTGGGGGCCATGGCAGGCATCTGGGCGGTTGACTGGTCCAGTCTTGATGCCACCTCATGGCTGTACTTTGCAGCAGCGCAGCAAACACCTTTCGGGTATACCGGTGCGGATCCCGATCTGTTTTCAGGACTCTCCGGAATCGAAACCGGCGAAACCGGATCTGACGTTATTATTTATGGAAACCGGGTATATATAATTGATAATCCATTCGTTAACCTTGAGAGATACCAATTGTCACTGTACACCATGCAAGGCATGCTGGTAGGTAGAGCAACTTATCCAGCTGATCAGCAGGAAGTTGAACTTTCATCGCTGTCGGGTGGGGGACTGCAGGCGGGGAGTATGTACCTCCTGGTAATGACCCGGGGCAACCGTTCCCTAGCGAAAAAGATAGTATTTACGGGCTCCGCTAATTAGCAAAGACTTTTTTCAACAATTCCGTTGTACGGGCTACGGGATCTTTCCTGATCTTCAGTTCTTCTTTGGCAATCATGATAAAAAGCCCTGTAATGGCCTGATCAGTGACGTAGGCGGCCAGGTCAGGGTTCATTTTCTGGACCATGGGAATCTTGTTGTAGGTATTGATCAGATCGGTCCAGTATTTGGTAGCATTCACCTTATCAAGGGAGGTTTTTATGACCGGTTTGAATTTCGAAGTAAGTTCTACGGAGGTTGTTTTCCGGAGGTACTGGGTAGCTGCATTATCAGCACCTTTAACGATGCCAATGGCATCGCTGATGCTCATCCCGCCAATGGCTGAAACAAAGATCGGTTTGGCCTCTTTTGCTGCATCTTCCGCTGCGCGGTTAATCGAAAGAATCGCTTTGTCGATCTCGCTGCCCAGTCCAACTGCCCTGAGCCTGGATTCTACCATATTGGCATCGGGTGGGAAGGGTATTTTAATTTCGGGATTGCCAAAATATCCATCCACTGCTGAAAGTAAAGTAACACCTTCATTGGTGCCCTGAATCAGGGCTTCCTTGATGCCGTCGCCAGCTTCTTTTTCGGTTAGGCTCGTTGCAGTGCCGGTATTTAGTGTTTTGGAAATCTTTTTTAGGAATTGTGCGTTTGACCCAATGGGAATTACGCACATGAGCAAAGCTGCCGAAAGAAACTTTAAGGTATTTTTCATATCCTGACGTATATTTACACTAGCCTATCTCAAAATGTATGCCAACCATCAGCGGTGACTCCGGCAGGAGTTATGCCTGGCTGCCACTTGACAACGCAGCTAAAATATATCCTGCGGTGCGGTCGAAGCAACACACAACTGTATTCAGGATATCTGTAATCCTGCATGAGCCAGTGAATATTAGCAGCCTGCTGCATGCGCTGTATGTCATTGAATCGAGGTTTCCTTATTTTAAGGTTAGTTTACGGAAAGGATTTTTCTGGTATTATCTGGAATATGTCGATCGGCATCTGCATCCCCTGCCTGATGATCGCGGTCTATGCCGCGCTTTTAGCACCCGCGCTAACGAAGATGCCTTGTTGTTCAGGATCGTAGTGGTTAAAAACCGCATTAGTGCCGAGTTCTCCCATATTCTTACCGATGGAACCGGTGCAGTGGTATTTTTAACCAGCTTGTTGCAGGTATATCTCAGAGAGCGAGGCGTTAAGGTTGCAGACAATCCTTTCTTCAACCTTGACGCCACCATGTCAGATCAGGAATTTGAAGATGCCTATAATCATTATTTTCAATACGGTATCCCGCCCGTTTTACAATATACAAAAGCCTTTCATCTGCCTTATAAACTTAAGGGGAAACCTCGGTTCCAAATGCTGGTAGCCATACTATCCCTGAATGAGATCAAATCAAAAGCCCGGGAAAAAGGAGTAACCATTACGGATTATCTGGTAGCTGTGTATTTGCTGGTTCTGCAGGATATATATCATGAAATGCCAAAGTACAGTCGTTATAGACGGAAAAAAATCCTGCGTGTGCAGGTTCCGGTTAATCTGCGTAGAATTTATCCCACGAAGTCCTTAAGAAATTTTTCACTTTTCGTACTTCCTGAAATAGATCTCCGGTTGGGACGATATACCTTTGATGAGATCATTAAAATTGTATACCATAAAATGCGGCTGGAAACAGACGAAAAAATTATCAATAAGATTATTTCCCGTAATGTAGGGAGCGAAAGGAACATGATTGTGCGCAGCATTCCTTTGCTGTTGAAAAACCTGATACTTTACTTCAAGTATTATTCCCAGGGTGCCAATCAGTATAGTGGTGTGGTCACCAACCTTGGGAAGGTCGAACTTCCCGCAGAAGTGCTGCAGAAGATCGCTCATTTTGTTTTTATACCGCCGCCACCGAACAGGAAATTGAAAGTGAACTGCGGGGTTATTGGATTTAAGGAAGAACTGGTCATTAGCTTTGGAAACATAACAAATTCCAACGAATTGGAAAAGAAATATTTCCGGTTTCTGGTCAGCCAGGGAATACAGGTAAAGTTAACCACTTACTAAGAAAAAACGTATGAAAATTTGTCCCCAATGCGGCGTTGAACTGGAAGAACAGTTTCAAATTTGCCCATTATGCAGGCACCCCGTTCATAAAGGCTGGACTGACCCAAAGGAAAGCAGCCATGCAGCTGATGAACAACAATATGATAAATTCCTGGCCGATTATGTTAAGCTCACGAGGGATCAGAAAAGAAAACTATTCTGGGAGTTATCAGGTATTATTTTATTATCCTGTGTCCTGATAACCCTGATCATCGATTTGGTCACATCCGGAAGCATTACATGGTCGAGATACTCCATTACCGTTTGCCTGGTACTTTTTGCCAATTTCACACTGCTTTCTTTCTGGCGTCATAAATTAGTGCTGATGCTTGGTGGAAGCTTTGTTTCCACTTCATTATTGCTGGTTTTACTGGATATCTACAATAAAAGTATCGGATGGGGCACAAAACTGGGCATACCCTTACTTCTATCCCTTTACCTGATGATTTTTGTTTTTGCCTGGTTGATACGGATGACTAAACAACATGGCTTCAATGTTTTGGGTTGCTTCTTCATCGCAGCAGGTGTTTTGTGTGTTTGTACAGAAGGAATCCTGTCGGTTTACTTTACGGATCATCTCACTTTCAGATGGAGCCTGATTGTTTTTGCCTGCATGGTCCCTGTCGCCGCCATCCTGTTCTTTATTCATTACCGGTTAAACCGGGGCACGGACCTGAGAAGGTTCTTTCATATTTAAAACGAAATCCCCGGTTAATAAAAAAGGAAGGACAATCTCATGGGAAGAAAAATATTAAAATCGAAGATATGCACTTTGTAAATTATTAATTTAAACTACCTTTGCCGCATAATTTTTTTAAAACATATTATGAAAGAAGGAAAAGTAAAATTTTTTAATGAATCAAAAGGTTTTGGTTTTATTAAAGACAATGCCAGTAATGAAGAATTCTTTGTGCATGTAAGTGGTTTGATTGATCGTATCAATGAAGACGATGAAGTAACATTTGAGGTTCAGCAGGGTCGTAAAGGCCTGAACGCCGTGAATGTGAAATTAGTATAATGTTCAAACAATATACTTAGTGAGATTACAACCCCGCCGATGGCGGGGTTTTTTGTTTTAGAATGATTATGAGGCATTTATTTTCGTGGACAAAACAATATACCTGGAAATCAAATCAGGAGCTCTGGGTTGATGTTTTTGGGCAAAAAGAGGTAAGGAAGGGACAAGGGACAGGGGACAGGGGACGAAGGACATAGGATTAACAGAATATTTGCTAACTTTCATTTTTTTGCCAAATACCTCACCTCATGGGTAAGATCAAAAATATTGAACCCGAAAAGCGGGATAAACGAAAATTTCCAAAAAAAGAATTTGAAAAGAAATTGCGCCATCTGCAGATTGAGCTGGTTAAACTGCAGGAATGGATTAAATACAAAGGATTGAAGGTTGTGGTGATTTTCGAGGGAAGGGATGCTGCCGGTAAGGGCGGGGTGATCAAGTGCATCTCACAAAGCCTGAATCCCAGGATCTGCAGGGTGGTCGCGCTGGGCACACCAACGGAACGGGAAAAAGCGCAATGGTATTTTCAGCGGTACGCTGCCCATTTACCAGCGTCAGGTGAAATGGTACTGTTTGACCGCAGCTGGTATAACAGGGCTGGCGTGGAAAGGGTAATGGGATTTTGCACCGAAGAGGAATACCAGGAATTCATGCGTTCGTGTCCGGAATATGAGAACATGCTGATCCGGTCCGGGATCATATTGATCAAGTACTGGTTCTCGGTATCGGACGAGGAACAGGAAAGCCGCTTCCAGGCGAGGATCGACGATCCGACCAAACGCTGGAAGCTCAGTGAAATGGACCTGGCATCCCGTGAAAAGTGGATTGAGTATTCCAGGGCCAAGGACGAAATGTTCCGGTATACCGATACGAAGCAATCACCCTGGTTTGTGGTACCTGCCGACAACAAGAAACGCGCACGCCTGAACTGCATCCATCATTTGCTGGGTCTGATACCGTATAAAGAATTGCCCCAGAAAAAGATCAAATTGACTCCCAGACAGGAGAGCCATAAATATGTAAGGCCTCCGTTTACGGATCAGACGATCATACCGGAGGTATATTGAGGAACATGGCGTGTGAGGATTATATAGTAATAACCACATTCCCTTTTTTGTGTCCTTTGTCAACATATCTATGAGCCTCTACTATCTGTTCCATAGGGTAGAGTCTGTCAATTACAGATCTTAGCTTTCCAGCCTCGCAAAGTTCTTTGAGAAAGATCAGGTCTTCAACCTTTAACTTAAGGTTGCCAGACAATGCAAGAACGTTCAGATAGATTCCTGACTTCGTCAGCGATTTTTTTCGTTTTGAAGATGCAATCTTGCCTACTGCATCAAAAATAACGTCATAAGTATCACTGTTTTGTGTAAAATCTTCTTGCGTGTAATCGATAAGCTTATCGGCTCCCAGGGATTTCACCATTTCCAGATTCGCAGTACTGCATACTCCCGTAACTACTGCCCCAAAGTGCTTGGCCAGCTGAATAGCAAAAGTACCAACACTACCGGAAGCTCCATAGATTAATACCTTTTGACCCTTCTGAATATTTGCTTTTCTAAGATAAAACAAGGCTGTTAACCCGCCATTGGAAACCGGGGCCGCTTCCTCGTAGGTCATATTGGCAGGTTTTACTGCAAGAATCCCATTTTCTGGCATACAGCGATACTGGGCATACGCGCCAAATTCAAATTCAGTGGATGCAAAAACGGGATCACCTATCTTAAACAGCGTAACATCTTTGCCGACGGCTTCAATTTCTCCGGACAGCTCCATTCCCAGTATTTTTTTCCTTGGTCCCCTGAAACCCATCATGATTCGCATCACGGGCTTGAAAAAGAAATCTCTGACGGGTCCTAAACCAGGCTCTAAACGCCGAAGCTTGGTATCCCCAATATGCACTGTTGTAGCATTTACTTTTATCAATACTTCATTATCTTTAGGAAAAGGTTTTTCCACTTCTTTAAACTGAAGAACCTCCGGCGGTCCGTATTTGGAACATAAGACTGCTTTCATTTTTTCCATATTGAATTCAAATTTATCGAATTGACTGTTTTATATTATTTACTGCAATCGGTTGAAAAATAAACATTTGGACTACCTGTCGACACTACAACAAGATCAGATGGCGGGAAAGGTATAGCCCATACACAAACCTTATTAAGAGAGGGCATATCATTAATATACAAAAATCCCAGGCGAGGATTATTAGTTATATCAAGGCTGGTGAATTGGTTGACTCCGCAATTAAGAGTTCCCAGGTTTATATTATTTGAAACATCAAGACTGGTTAAATTATTATGATTGCATGCCAAAGAACCTAAAACAATATTATTTGAGACATTTAAGGTGTATAATTGATTCCCGGAACATTCCAATGAGAATAATAGTGGATTATGGAAAAGATCCAGACGCGTCAATTCATTCCCCTCACACCATAAATAAGTTAATGCAGAGCAGCTTGACAAATCCAGTTCAGATAGTTTGTTGCCCGCACAATTTATATGTTCTAAGGCAGTATTATCTCTAAGAATTAATGTTTCTATTGAGCCGCTACCTGAACAATCCAACTCTTTTAGAGCGGGATGGTTGGAAAGATTTAAAGACTTTAATAGACAAGCGCCGCAATACAATTCTTCCAACAGGATATTATCAGAGACATCCAGATTTGATAAAGACCAATTCTCTGAAGTAAACAATAACGTTAAGGCCGTACAGCTTGAAATGTCGAGCTTGCTAAGGTTGTTAATCGCACAATTCAGGTATTTCAATGAAGTAAGTCCTGAAACAAATAAGCTGGCTATTTGATTCGAATGGCAATCTATTGCTTCCAATGAAGCATTGTGAGACAAATCCAAAATCATCAGTTGATTCATACTGCAATACAAATGCATTAAAGCAGGATTTTTTGAAATATTTAACGCGAATAGTAGGTTAGACGAGCAATCTAAATAAACTAACCTGGTATTCCCTGAAATATTAAGAAAAGATAACTTGTTATTACTGCATTTAAGAGTGTCCAAATTGATAAATGATTCAATACCTGTAATATCTGAAATACCATTATTACTAATATCTATTGATCTCACAGCTTCAGCTTCCGAAAAACTGATCTTCCCATCCTCATTTGTATCAATTCCCAGTTTAAGTAGTGCCCTAAGAAAGTTGCCATCTGAGATTGTAACTAATGGTTCATCCTTTTCACATTGACTTAATAAAACAAAAGCCAATAAGGAAAAGAATATTTTCAGTATTGGGTTCATGTTTAGAAGTTTAAAATGAAAGGATGGCTTATTTACTACAATCAGTTGAAAAATAAACATTTGGACTACCCGTGGCCTCTACCACCAGATCAGATGGCGGGAAAGGCATAACCCATACACAAACCCTGTTAAGAGAGGGCATATTATATATATCCAATTTTCTTAGCCTGGTATTATTGGAAATATTAAGCATGGTGAGTTTATTACCACCGCAATACAGATCCAATAAATCAGGATTCATAGAAATATCGAGACTTGTCAGTTGGTTATTTGCGCATTGTAAGTTATTTATTGCTGTATTATTTGAAATATCCAGATTGGTTAAATGATTCATTTCACAAAAAATAAGATCGATAGAAACATTCCTGGACACATCCAAAGTGTTTAACTGGTTATAACCGCAATATAAAATTGTTAAGGCATTATTACTGGAAATATCCAGACTGGCTAGCTTATTGTGTTCGCATACCAGCGTTTTTAAAGTAATATTATTGGAAATATCTATGCCGGATAATTGATTCCAATCGCAACCCAGTCTTTCTAAGATAGTATTATTAGAAATATCAAGACCCGTTATCAGATTATGTCCGCAGAACAATTCGATAAGCGCAGCATTGGCAGTAATATCCAAGGTGGTCAGGGCATTATAATCACAAAACAATGATGTTAATGCAGTATTATTCGAAATATCCAGTGTTGCTAACAGATTATCGTAACAAACCAACTGTTTCAGCGCAGTATTATTAGAAATGTCTAATCTTGATAATGCATTCCAGCCGCAATTTAATGATTCTAAGTGTGTATTGTTAGCAATATATAGACTCTTTAACTGATTCTCCTGACAATTCAATTCAGTTAATGCAGTGTTTTTCGATACATTGAGAACGGACAACTTATTCCTTTCACATACAAGGATTTCCAGATTAATAAATGTTTCAATACCCGTAACCTCCGTTATATTCTTATCACTCAGGTATAATGCCCGGATGTCTTCAGCTTCTTCATAACTGATCTTGCCATCTCCATCTGTATCAAATCCCAGGTGTATTATTGCATTAAGAAAATTACTATCTGAGATTGCAACGACTTGTTCATCTTTTTTGCATTGAATTAAGAAAAAAAAAGCCAATAGATACAGGCATATTTTCAATATTGGCATCATGTATGATGACATAAGTGGTTGATCGAATAAGCGTAGTGATATGCAATATAGCAAAATTCTCCTGATTAATTTCATGTTGACCTTACAGGGCAGCTTTAAGCAGCCGAATGCGTTAACAAATAATTATGGGGTTTTTGATAAAACGAAAATGTCCCATAATTAATATTATGTTAAATACAAAATAGTAAGAAAAAGGGAAGCGCTCCACTTCCCTTCATCTGGGTTCAATTATGGATTAAGTCTTTTAACAACATCCTGATACTCGGCATCCATCTTCAACCTGTAATAAATGATTTTCAGCGTGCCCAGTGCGCTTCTTTGCGTGTCAATGTCTTCCGCAGATTTTGCTGTAACTTTGGTGGTCCGTTCCATATACGGTATGCACTTTTTCAGCATTTCATCACCTTCCTGCTGTTTCTTTTCAAACACTGCATTGTCGCTTATCTTGGAAGCCTCTTCGTAAATATTCACGGCTTTGTTGTAATACAGAACGGCCAGGTTATAAATACCGTTGATAAACTCTGGTTCCATTTCTATACAGGTCTTATAGGAATTTTCTGCATCATCAATCCTGCCCATTTTCTCATATAAGGTTCCTTCGGCAAAGGTATAGGAAACGTTCTTGGGATCATTGGCTTTGGCGATGCCAAGCAAACGGAGCGCTTCTTCTGCCTGATTGCTGACCAGGTAGTAATTGATCAGTTCGATCATAATGGACTGATCATTCGGATACTTGTTGAAACCTTCATTGATAACCTTTACACCACTGGCGGTATCACCGCTGGCAAAGTAGCTCTGTTTGCGGAATACATAAAGGAAGGGATCGTTATAATTGTTGGCGGCTGCTTCTTCAAAAAGCCTGTTGGCTTCCGTGAAATCTTTGTTCTCAAAAGCCGCCCTCCCGGCATAGTAGATATCAACAGTATCAACAATATTCTTCATAAGTGGCTGTTTATTAAGATCCAGCAACTTAATGAAATTGGCATGGGAAGATTTGAAATCCTTATTTTCATAATCAAGGATGGCTGCAGTTTCATAAGCAACCTTGAGGTTCTTGATAACCGTAACAATATCATCATCTGCCTTGCTGTCGGTGTTGACCTTAACAGCTTCATCAATAGCTTTCGTGGCCTCTCCCAAAGGATCAGGATGGATCTTCTGGGTTTCGGTCCAGTTTTCGAGGACACCGTTTATGAATTTCAGGTCAACCCTGTCATAATGGTAAATCTCAACATTATCAACACCTTCCTGGATGGTTTCCACGGTTTTGGGTTCTTTTAGAAAAATTTTCACCTGATTCTGGTCCATCCCCTTACGAATAATATCGTTGTGAATGTTGAAAATGTCGATCAGCAATTGGGCACGACTGGTCCATGTTTTGGCTTTAATGTTTTTCTTGGGATCCTGGATATCAGCGTCACTCTTTTTAAGCTTACTCTCTAATCCACTGTAATTCACAGCAGAAGATGTGACTGTTGGCGTTTGTGATTTCACAACCATCCCGGCCAGGAGAAACATCGCAATAAGAAACAAACTAATCCGCTTCATCATAATTCGTTTTAAAGATTATTAAGTATTATGCTAGGGTTAATATCAAAAATTTTGCCAAATATAAATTCAATTTGTTTATTGTCCAAAAAATAACAGTATATTAAGGAGTTGAATTACTGATTTCTTCAGAAAGATCTTCCTGATCTCTGTCATCTCCGGCTTCTCCCGAACCTACCACATCGGTGACGGCAGCTATTGAATCACCGCTCTGGATATTGATCAGCCGGACACCCTGGGTGGCCCTGCCCATCTGACGAAGATTGGCCACAGCCAGCCGGATGGTGAGTCCCGATTTGTTGATGATCATAATGTCATCCTTGTCGGTTACCGCTTTGATGGCAATCAGCAGACCGGTCTTTTCGGTTATGTTGATTGTTTTTACACCCTTTCCTCCCCTGTTGGTTACCCGGTAGTCCTCAAGTCCGGTTCGCTTGCCGTAACCGTTTTCGGAGACTACAAGTACCGTGGTGGATGGATCCTGGATGCAGATCATGCCCACCACTTCATCATCTGCCTTGGCATACCTGATCCCGGTAACACCTGAAGCGGTTCTTCCCATGGGTCTTACCGTTTTTTCATGGAAACGTATGGCTTTCCCTGAGCGAATGGCCAATACTATTTCGCTGTTGCCGTCAGTAAGCTGGGCTTCGAGCAGGCTATCCCCTTCCCTGATGTTAATGGCATTGATGCCGTTCTGACGTGGCCGGGAATAAGCTTCCAGTGATGTTTTCTTGATGATCCCCTTCCGGGTACACAAAACAATGAAGTTGTTGGATATATAATCATGCTCTACCAGGCTCTTCAGGTTTATAAAGGCTTTAACCTTATCACCGGGTTCAATATTCAACAGATTCTGAATGGCCCTGCCCTTGGAGGTTTTAGTACCCTCTGGGATGTCATATACTTTCAGCCAGAAGCACCTTCCCTTTTCAGTGAAGAAAAGCATGGTATTGTGCATGGTGGCATGGTACATGTGTTCGAGGTAATCCTCATCCCGGGTTTCACTGCCTTTCGACCCCTTTCCTCCCCGCTGCTGGGTGCGGAATTCGGTTAAAGGTGTACGTTTGATATAGCCAAGATGGGAAACTGTAATGATCATATCATCGTCGGCATAGAAATCCTCAGGATTGAATTCCCCGGCATCAGGCACAATGGTGGTCCGACGCTCGTCCCCGTAGCTGGAGATGAGCTCTGCAAGTTCATCCTTGATGACCTGCATCCGTAAACTTTCGTTGGCCAGCAGGTTTTTCAGGTGTTCGATCAGCTTCATCAGTTCCTCGTACTCCAGCCGGATCTTTTCACGTTCCAGTCCGGTGAGCCTTTGCAACCTCATTTCAAGAATTGCCTTGGCCTGGGCCTCAGAAAGATTAAAACTGGAGATAAGTCCCTCTTTGGCCTCATCAGGTGTTTTGGAAGCCCTGATCAGTGAAATGACTTCATCGAGGTGATCCAATGCAATGAGCAGGCCTTCCAGAATGTGCGCCTTTTTCTCAGATTCTTCGAGGTCAAAGCGGGTACGCCGGATCACCACCTCATGGCGGTGTTCCACAAAGTACCGGATGCTCTGTTTCAGGGATAGCAACCTGGGACGCCCATGAACCAGTGCTATGTTATTGACATTGAATGCGGTCTGTAGCTGGGTAAGCTTATAAAGGTTGTTTAAAACGACACTCGACTGGGCATCTTTCTTGCAGATGATCACTACCCGGATACCGTTCCGGTCAGATTCGTCGTTGATATAGGATATCCCCTCGATTTTCTTCTCGTTGATCAGTTCGGCAATTTTTTTGATCATATCCGCCTTGTTCACCTGGTAGGGAATTTCCTTAACAACGATCACCTCCCGTCCGCTCGGGGTAATTTCGATTTCCGTGCGCGCCCTCAAAACGATGCGGCCTCTGCCTGTTTCGAAAGCTTCCTTGATGCCCTGGTGCCCGTAAATGATCCCACCGGTGGGAAAATCGGGCCCCTTGATATGTAACTGAAGCTCTTCCGTGGTAATCTCCGGATTGTCAACGTAGGCTATTATGGCCCTGCAGGTTTCGGTAAGGTTGTGCGGAGGCATGTTGGTGGCCATTCCCACTGCAATACCGGAAGCACCGTTGATAAGCAGGTTGGGAATTCTCGAAGGCAAAACGACAGGTTCCTGTAAGGTATCATCGAAGTTCAGCTGAAAATCAACTGTATTTTTATCAATATCCGCCAGCATTTCTTCGGCGATTTTCTGTAACCGGGCTTCTGTATACCTCATGGCTGCCGGATTATCACCATCCATGGAACCGAAATTGCCCTGACCCTCCACGAGGGGATAACGGAGTGACCATTCCTGCGCCATTCTGACCATAGCGTCGTAAACCGATGAATCGCCGTGGGGATGATATTTCCCCAGTACTTCACCTACGATACGGGCAGACTTCTTATAGGGCCGGTTGGAATAAACACCCAAATCCTGCATCCCATAGAGTACCCTCCGGTGGACCGGTTTAAGACCGTCCCTTACATCGGGCAAAGCCCGTGAAACAATGACAGACATCGAATAATCGATGTAAGCCGATTTCATCTCCTCTTCAATATTGACCTGTATAATTTTTTCTCCTTCAGCCATGATCGTTCTAACTGTTTTCTACTTGAATCTGATTGCGGATTTGAATTCATCCGAAGCGGCTAAAGTAGGCAAATATTGCAGTTTAACCGCTTTTTTTGCAGTGTTTATATTAACAAAAGCTGTTAAAAACCGTTTACAATTTAATTCGTATATTTGTAGTACAGATAACAACACCAGTAATTAGCATAACGAACCTTGTAACTATATGGACGCTAAGTTCTCACAAAGAATAAAAGATGTACTTTCCTTTAGCAAAGAAGAAGCCATTCGTCTCGGTAACCATGAAATCGCACCGGAGCATTTGCTGCTGGGGATTTTGCGCGAAGGCGAAGGCGTTGCCATCGATATCCTGGTTTCGCTGGGAGTGAACCTTTACCAGCTGAAAAAGGACATAGAAGCCATCATTGCTCCCACTGGTCCCATTAAGGTCACCGACACCGATAATATTCCCCTCCTGAAAACATCCGAAAGGATCCTGAAGCTGGTTTATCTTGAGGCTAAATCTATGAAAAAGAATACTATCGACACAGGTCATCTGCTTCTGGCCATCATCAAGGATGAAAACACCCCGGTTTCACGGGTCTTGTTTGATAACAGCATTGATTATGAAAAAGCCCGGAGGGAGTTACTCAATGAGCACATTACAGATTCAGAGGATATTGAACCCCGTGCCGATTATCCGCATGAAGATGATGAGCCTATGGGTTCCTTCGGCCAGCAGGGAGGTAAAGGCAGCAATCCCGAATCCGGCGCCAAATCGAATTCCGACACCCCGGTGCTGGATAATTTCGGTATTGATTTGACCAAAGCAGCCGAAGAGGACCGTCTCGATCCTATAGTAGGCCGCGAAAAAGAAATCGAAAGGCTTGCCCAGATCCTGAGCCGCCGTAAGAAAAACAATCCCATCCTCATTGGGGAACCGGGTGTTGGTAAGTCGGCTATTGTAGAGGGACTGGCCTTGCGCATCATACAAAAAAAAGTATCCCGCGTGCTCTTTGGCAAACGTGTGGTAACCCTCGACCTTGCCGCCATTGTTGCCGGCACCAAGTACCGGGGACAGTTTGAAGAGCGCATGAAGGCCATATTGAATGAATTATCGAAGACTTCCAGCATCGTGCTCTTCATTGATGAGATCCATACTATTGTTGGAGCAGGTGGCGCTACCGGCTCCCTCGATGCTGCCAATATGCTGAAACCTGCCCTCTCCCGGGGCGATATACAGTGCATTGGCGCAACAACGCTGGATGAATACAGGCAGCATATCGAAAAGGACGGAGCGCTGGAACGGCGGTTCCAGAAGGTGATGGTAGAACCCACCTCTCCCGAGGAAACAGTGGAGATCCTGAACAATGTAAAGGAAAGATATGAGGATCATCACAATGTGATCTATACGCCCGAGGCCATTGATGCCTGCGTAAAGCTCACAAACCGGTATATTTCAGACAGGCACCTTCCCGACAAGGCCATTGATGCGCTGGATGAATCAGGTTCAAGGGTTCACATCTCCAACATTCATGTTCCGGAAAGGATTATTGAACTCGAAAAGAAAATTGAAGAAACCAAGAAGGAAAAAATAAAAGCTGTCAAGAATCAGAATTTTGAAAAAGCAGCCAGCTTTCGTGATAAGGAAAAAGAATTCCTTGAAATGCTTGAAGATGAGAAAATGAAGTGGGAGAAGGAATTAACCCGCAACCGCCAGGTGGTGGATGCCGAAAAGGTGGCTGAAGTAGTGGCTATGATGACGGGTGTTCCGGTCCAAAGGATTGCCCTTGAAGAAGGTCAGCGACTGCTGAAAATGGGTGAAGAACTTAAGGGCAGTGTGATCGGACAGGATGAAGCCATTGAGAAAGTGGTGAAATCCATCCAGCGGAACCGGGCAGGATTAAAAGATCCAAACAAACCCATCGGAACGTTCATCTTTCTGGGACCCACCGGGGTGGGAAAAACCCAACTTGCCAAAGTTCTGGCCCAATACCTGTTTGACTCCCCCAACAACCTGATTCGTATCGACATGAGCGAATACATGGAGAAATTCTCGGTATCGCGACTCGTAGGGGCTCCTCCGGGCTATATCGGATATGAGGAAGGTGGACAGCTGACGGAAAAGGTGAGAAGACGACCTTACTGTGTCGTGCTTCTCGATGAGATTGAAAAAGCCCATCCGGATGTTTATAATATCCTCCTGCAGGTGTTGGATGAAGGACAGCTTACCGACAGCCTCGGACGCCGTGTGGACTTCAGGAATACCATTGTGATCATGACATCCAATATCGGTACACGGCAGCTGAAGGATTTCGGACAGGGCGTAGGTTTTGCCACCAAGGCGAAACAGGAAACAACTAACGAATATACCAGGAGCGTGATTCAAAACGCCCTCAAAAAGGCATTTTCTCCTGAGTTTTTGAACCGCATCGACGACGTGGTCATCTTCAATGCCCTGAACCGGGAAGATATCCACAAGATCATCGATATCGAGCTGAAAGGTTTGTACAAGAGGATTATTGCCATGGGCTTCCGGATCAGGATGACCGATGCTGCCAAGGATTTTATTGCTGAAAAAGGATATGACATACAATTTGGCGCCCGGCCGCTCAAGCGGGCCATTCAGAAATACCTCGAAGATCCTATGGCTGAGGTTATTATCAAATCCAACATGCGGGAAGGCGACACCATTGCCATCAGTCTGAATAAAAAGAAAGAGGTGGTGATGATGAAAGTGCTGCATGTTGAAGAAGCCGACAGTGCTACTGTAAGTGATACAGACGAGGCGGAATAGGCATTATTCAACGACCCCGAAAAGATCAAATTCTTCAGCACCTGTAATCCGGGTTTGATAAAAATTTCCGGTTACAAGCAGCTTCCCGGCAGTGGGAATCAACACTTCGTTATCCACTTCAGGAGAGTCGGCTTCTGTTCGACCCCTGTAGTACTCGCCTGCCCTATCATCGATCAATACTTTAAATGATCGTCCTATTTTATTATCATTCAATCTTTTAGAAATATTCTGCTGGAGCTGCATCACTTCATCAGCCCTGTCTTTCTTAACCTGTTCCGGGATCCGGTCTTTCCATTTCTGGGAAGCCCACGTATCTTCTTCTTCGGAATAAGTAAAAACACCCAGGCGGTCGAATTCCACCCGTTCCACAAATCGCAGCAGTTCACGGAATTCTTTGTCAGTCTCCCCAGGATGGCCTGTAATGACTGTGGTGCGCAAAGTAATTTCCGGAATTTCTGTGCGAAGGAAATCAATCAGTTCATGATTCTTCCGTTGGCTGTGTCCCCTGCGCATTTTCCGCAGTACCGCGTCACTGTTATGCTGGAAGGGAATGTCGAGGTAATGGCAGATATTCCCCTTTTCCTTCATCACCCGGATGACTTCGCGTGGAAAGCCTGCAGGATAGGCGTAATGCAACCGTATCCATTCGATCCCCGGCAGGCAGGACAATGCCTCCAGCAGTTCGGGCAAAGCCTGCTTATGATACAGGTCCAGTCCATAGGAAGTCAGATCCTGCGCGATCAGGATTAGTTCTCTGACACCTTGCTCTGAGAGGTTGCGTGCTTCAGCGAGAAGGCTTTCAACGGTTCTTGACTGATGCCGGCCACGGATCAGGGGAATGGCACAGAAGGAACACTTCCGGTCGCATCCTTCGGAAATCTTGAGATAGGCATAATGTGAGGGCGTGGTCAGCAAACGTTCTCCGAGCAGGGACTGCTTATAGGTTAAACCCAGATGTTGAATGATTTGCTCTAAATCATTAACACCAAAATATTTATCAACATCTGGGATTTCTTCTTCCAGGTCTTTTTTATAACGTTCCGAAAGACATCCCATGACAAAAACCCGGTGGATCAATCCGTTTTCCTTGGCTCTTATGAAGCGCAGGATGGTATCGATGGATTCCTGCTTGGCATCCTTGATAAAGCCGCAGGTATTGATGATCACAGTTTTGGCGTCGAAGGATTCGTCATTATGACTGATGGTAAGGTGGTTCGCCTGCACCTGTTTTAAAAGCACTTCTGAATCCACAACATTTTTAGAGCATCCGAGGGTCACCAGATTAATACCCTCTTTTTTACCAGCCCGCGTCTGCATGCCTGGTCTATCTGGCAAGTTTGCTATTCCTGCGGCTATAGGCAAAATAGATGATAAGACCTATGGCCATCCAGATCAGCAGTCTATCCCATGTCTCCCGGGGCAGGCTGAACATTTGGAGTAAACAGATTATGGCGCCGGCAAGGGGTACCCAGGGTACAAGGGGGGTCTTGAAGGGACGGTGCAGGTCGGGTTTTTTCTTACGGAGAATAATAATGCTGATGCACACAATGGTAAATGCCAGCAAAGTACCGATGGATACCAACTCGCTGAGAATGTGTATGGGCAGTATACCGGCGATTAAACAGGCGACGATACCGGTAAGAATAGTGGTTACATATGGTGTTCTGAACCGCGGATGTACCCTGGCGAAGCTTTTGGGTAACAATCCATCCTTGGCCATAGTATAGAAGATCCTGGGCTGGCCGAGCAGCATCACCAGAATTACGGAGCTCAAACCGGCAATGGCGCCGATTTTGATGAGAGGACGCAGCCAGATCAGTGCATTTCCCGTTCTGTCAATCGCAAGGGCCAATGGGGCCGGGACATTCAAATCGTAATAGGGAACAATGCCGGTAAGCACACCTGAAACCAGCACGTAAAGCAGGGTACAGATCAGCAGGGATCCCAGGATGCCGATGGGCATATCACGCTGGGGATTTTTAGCCTCCTGGGCTGCTGTAGATACCGCATCAAATCCGATATACGCAAAAAAGATAACTGCCGCTCCTCGCAACACCCCCGAGAAGCCAAATTTTCCAAATTCTCCGGTATTCGGGGGAATAAACGGATGCCAGTTGGAGGTTTTGATGAAAGACAGCCCAAATCCTATAAAAAGCAGGATGACAATTATCTTGATCGCTACGATGATATTGTTCAATCCTGCTGACTCTTTTATTCCCACTACAAGCAAGGTTGACAGCAAGGCAATAATGAAAACGGCAGGGAAATTAATGATACTGCCGGTGAGTATCCAGCCCTGCCCCTTGATGTAATCAATGGGAGCATTGCAAAGCTGAGCAGGTATGTTGAGATTATAATCATGCAGAAAACTGACCATATAGCCCGACCACCCAACGGCAACGGTAGATGAGGCAAACAGGTATTCGAGTATCAGGTCCCAACCGATGATCCAGGCCATGAATTCTCCCAGTGTGGCATAGGCATAAGTATAGGCACTCCCCGAAATGGGTATCATGGAAGCAAATTCCGCATAGCATAAGCCAGCAAACACACATCCGGCGGCAGAAATCAAAAAAGACAGTACCAGTGCAGGTCCCGCATAATTGGCAGCCACCGTTCCTGTCAGTACAAAAATCCCCGTACCGATGATTGCGCCGATACCCAGGGTAACCAGACTCGCTCCGCTCAGTGCTTTCTTTAATCCGTGCTCCTTGTCAGAGGCATCTGCCAGAAGCTGATTGATGGGTTTTGTTCTGAATAATTGCATGCGAATTGCTTTTGAGTGTTATTTGTTCACATCAAATATATTGTTTCTTGGAATAGGTTGGATGCTTTTAGGAAGAAAACAGGGCCTCCACAAAAGCGTTTTTGTCGAAGATCTGGAGGTCTTCCAGTTTCTCGCCGATGCCGATATACCGGACCGGTATTTTAAACTGATCGGAGATACCGATCACAACCCCGCCTTTGGCCGTACCATCGAGCTTGGTAATAGCCAGTGCATTCACCTGGGTGGCTTCGGTAAATTGCCGTGCCTGCTCAAAGGCATTCTGGCCGGTTGATCCGTCGAGTATCAGCAAGACCTCATGCGGTGCGTCAGGAATTACTTTTTGGATAACGCGTTTGATTTTGGAAAGCTCATTCATCAGGTTGGCCTTATTGTGCAGCCGGCCGGCGGTATCTACTATTACAACATCCGTCTGGCTGGCTTTGGCTGAAGTAACTGTATCAAAGGCAACCGAGGCAGGGTCACTGCCCATTTGCTGCTTCACCAGGGGAACCCCTACCCGTTCTGCCCATATGGAAAGCTGATCAACAGCGGCGGCACGAAAAGTATCGGCAGCACCAAGCAAAACCTTCTTGTCCGCCTTTTTGAAATGCCAGGCCAGCTTGCCTATGGTGGTGGTTTTTCCAACACCATTCACCCCTACCACCATAATGACATAGGGTTTATGCGGCAGAGGGGCCGAAAAATCAGAATCATTCCCGGTTTTATTTTCCTCGAGCAGCGCGCTGATTTCTTCCCGGAGAATACGGTTGAGTTCCTCAGTATTCATGTATTTATCGCGCAGCACCCTTGCCTGAATCCTTTCAATAATACGCAGGGTTGTATTTACCCCGACATCGGAAGATATAAGGGCTTCCTCAAGGTTATCCAGCACTTCATCATCCACACTGGCTTTGCCCATAATGGCCCGGGATAGTTTTTTCACCACACTATCCTTGGTCTTTTCCAGGCCACGACTCAGATCTTCACTGCTGCGCTTGTTGAATAAACCAAAAATTGCCATAGGTGGGGAGGTAATGAATTACAAGAGCACTGAAAAAAAATGGCCTTCTTAATACAAAGAAAGCCAATTTTTTAAGATTTTACAGCGGTCTTACTTTTGTGTAAAATAGTCTTTGATATGATCAACGTGGACTATTTCTTCTTTGAAGAGATAGGCACCGGACTTGGGTGATTTGACCATTTTAATGCACTTGGCGAAGGATTTTCCGGCTCCCGTCTTTAATGTTGCAATTACTTTCTTTGCCATGACTTGCTATTTTATTTCACGATGTACAGTGACCTTCTTCAAAACGGGATTGAATTTCTTCAATTCCATTCTTTCAGGCGTGTTTTTTCTGTTCTTGGTGGTAATATACCTCGACATACCGGGAACACCACTATTCTTATGTTCCGTGCACTCAAGAATTACCTGTATCCTGTTACCTTTTTTTGCCATATCCTGATGTGCTTTGTGTTAGATACTTTTAATAAATCCTTTGGCCTTAGCCTCTTCGAGTGCCTTTTTTAAACCCACCTTGTTGATGAACCGGATCCCGGCAGCAGACACCCTGAGATTAATCCAACGGTTTTCTTCCTGGAGGAAAAGTTTCTTGTCGAAAAGGTTTACATCAAATGTTCTCTTCGTCCTGCGCTTGGAATGCGATACGTTGTTTCCAACCATCGCAGCCTTTCCCGTAATTTGACAAATTCTTGACATTTCTAAATCAATTAATTCGCTTTCTAAAAACAGGATGCAAAGAACGTATTTTTTTTTCAGAAATTCAAGTATCCCAAAAAAAATATTTATAAACAATCAATGATCTCTTCCCTCAACATGAAAAGCCCAGCAATTCCTGCCTTTTGCATATTGCGACCCCTGTCCTCCCCGAAGTTATAAACCCGTGATATGATTCTTTTTCTGGAAGCCACAGCGATCCAGGTGGTTCCCACAGGTTTCTCGGGTGTTCCGCCTGCCGGACCTGCAATGCCGCTCACGGCAACCGAAAAATCAGACTTGTAGCGGTTCCTGGCCCCATCCGCCATTTGCTCAACAACAGCCTGGCTGACAGCACCGTTGATCAGAATGGTGTAGGGACTGACATTAAGTTCTGATGTTTTGATATCATTCGAGTAGGCAATAATGCCTCCCTTAAAATAGGCTGAGGAACCGGGTACTGACGTCACCAGCAGGCTGATGAGCCCTCCGGTACAACTCTCTGCTAATGAAAGTGTTAAATTATTTTGTTTCAATAGATTACCTACAATCACCTCAAGCTTTTCGTCATTATATCCATAAATGTGACTACCGATTATTCCTTTTAATTTTTCAACTTCTGATTCAATTGTGTTTGCAAGTGATGCAGGATCGCCTGTGGTTTTACCGGTAATTCTCAAGCGCAGCAGTCCGGGAGAAGGCAAGTAGGCCAGTTTGAGGTTTTCAGGCAAACCTACTTCCCAGTCGTGGATCAGACCTGCCATTTCCGATTCAGGAACTCCATGGGTCAATACGGTGAAATGCTGTATGGCAGGAAGAACAAACCGCTGTTTGAGTCTTGGTTCCAGCTCCTCCCGGAATATGGCCTTCATTTCAAAAGGAACTCCGGGCAGGGCAATGAAATCCCGTCCTTCTTTCTTAAACCACATGCCCTGTGCTGTACCGGCACTGTTATTCAGCAATTCGCAGTTTTCCGGCAGTTCGGCCTGCTTCCTGTTACGTTCGTTTACGGCCACTCCCCTTGAGGCCAGCAGGGCAGTTATTTTTTCAACTACGGCTGGGACCACCACAAGTTTTGATCCGAAGTAATCAGCCAGGGCTGGTTTGGTGATATCATCGCTGGTAGGACCCAGTCCCCCTGTGGTAATAATCAGATCTGCACGACGTGCAGCCTCATCAAAAGCCCTGATGATGTGCTCACGCTGATCGGGTATCGACGTGATCTGAATCACGGATATTCCCAGTTTATTAAGTTCGGTTGCGAGGTAGGCAGAATTGGTATCAATAACCTGCCCGATGAGTATTTCATCTCCAATGGTGATCAGTTCCGCGTTCATATAAGAGCGGGAAACGGGATTCGAACCCGCGACCTAAAGCTTGGGAAGCTTTCGCTCTGCCAACTGAGCTATTCCCGCGAGAGCCTCTCAGGGGATTTGAACCCCCGACCTGCGGTTTACGAAACCGCCGCTCTGACCAGCTGAGCTAAAGAGGCATTTCATTCTTTTCGAGGGTGACAAAAATATAAATTATTACAGACAGAACAAAGGGAAAAGCATTTTTAAGTGACTGGTGACTGGTGACAGGTGACTGGTAAATATTTACGAGTGACCAGTCACCAGTCACCAGTCACTTCTTAAGAGCCTTTATTCGCTGCAAAAGCGTAGGATGAGAAAAATGAAAAAATACATAGGCTGGATGCGGTGTAAGGTTGCTCAGGTTTTTGGATGAAAGCTTTTTCAGGGCATCAATCAAGGCAACGGCTTCATAGTTTTCCTTTACAAAGCGGTCGGCTGCATATTCATTCCTTCGGGAGATGTGGTTCATCAGCAATCCTGTGATCAGGGAGACTGGACTGTATAAGATACCGAAGGCGATCAGTCCCAGGTGAAAACTTGCCCCATGGCCACCCAGGGCTGCAGATAAAGCAGGATTGGCCACAAGCAGTGAAAATATAAAAAGTGTTATGCCCGTTTGTGCAATACCGGTAAGGATTCCCAGGAGGGTATGCTTTTTTTTGTAATGACCGATTTCATGGGCCAGCACGGCTACAATTTCACGGGGGGAAAGTTCCTGTATCAGGGTATCGTATAAAACGATCCGTTTTTTAGGTCCCAACCCGGTAAAATATGCATTGGCCTTGGTGGATCTTTTCGAGCCATCAATCACATAAATGTTGTTTAGCCGGAAACCTGCCTTTTCACTGAAAGTACTGATGGCATCACGCAACGCTCCTTCCTCCAGGGGAGTTTGCTTATTGAATAAAGGTACAATGATGGAGGAGTAAAACATGGCCATGAAGATGGTAAAAAAAGCTGCCAGCATCCAGGCATACAGCCAGAACAAGGAGGTGGTCAGCTGGTAAAACCAAACTACCAGTGCCAGCAGTCCTCCTCCGATCAAAGCACCCAGGAGCCATCCTTTCAGTTTATCGAGGATGTAAGTTTTAGGCGTGGTTTTATTAAAACCAAACTTTTCTTCAATCACGAAAATGTCATACAGGCTGAAAGGTGTGGTGATAATATCTGATACAAGGGCCAGGATGCCAAAGAACACCAGCACCAGGAGGATGGCATTCTGTGTAATATCCCTCGCCCACCCGTCAACCAGACTAAAGCCTCCCAGGAAGAGCATCAGCATAATCAGTACAAAGCTGAAAGAACTGGTAATCATGGAAAACCTGTCGTTCACCCTTTTATACTCCTGCTGTTTTTTATATTGTTCCGCATCATAAACATCCCGGAGTTCTTCAGGAAGTTCGGAACTCCATTTTCTGGTGTTGAGGTAATCAAGATAACGTTCCAGCAAAAAATCAGCTGCAACGATCGTCACAATAATCAGAAATATTGTATTATAAATCATAAATAATGCTTTAAATCCTAGTCAATCCATATGGGCAACCGGTCTTCATTCAGGCATCATTTGCATATCCAGCAGATGCTTCGTTTCAAGCCGCTGCTCCAGTATTTTCCGGTATTCCGCCGTTTGATGCCTGGTGAGGAGACTATCGGCATAATCAAGCCAAAGCAAGGCTTGATTGAGGTCGTCTTCCTGTTCCCATGCCAATGCCATATTGAAGGATGCTTTGTTAGCAATCCTCTTGTTCCTGTTTGAAGAAAGAGTCTCCCAGATCTTGCCTGCCTCCGCCCAACGGTTTTGCTTCGCCAGCCAGGCTGCCTTCCCAAGATCGATATCCGATCCCGTGTAAAGGATTCTGCGGACTTCATCATTCCAGACTGGTGCCAGACGCCTACCCAGTTTCTCACCTGTATAAAAACAGGCATTGTAAAGCATATCGCGCATCGAATCGGCTGAAAACAAATCCTCACAACTGTTGAGGCTAAAAAGTGAAACCGTATCAGAACAGGAAAGCTGTGCTGATTTCTTTTCGAGCATGGGTTCAAAAAAGGCCAGCTTGAATTTGCTGATCATCGTCAACATCAGTGTGCATGAATTATTCCCGTATTGTTCCTGGTAATAAGCCGGGTCCGAAAGAGAATAGGTAAAACCCGATTCTTCCACGTAATTCACTGAATCATAAGCAACTGCCTTAAGAATTAACAATACAGCATCGGTGGTATCATACCGGCAGATTTTTTTCAGCACATCCCAGCCGATGATGCCCTGGTATAACGAATCTACAAATGAGGAATCTGCGACAGTGACTTTATGAAACCGCGGGGAAGCAGCCATCACTTCATACAGGCCATAAATATATCCCATCCGGGTAACATTATAGTCATATGCCTGATTGATGCTGATATAGCGAATGCTGTCGAATACCCCCGGCGGAGCAGGAATACCGGTCACAGGATAAATGGAAACACTTTTTATATGTCCAGGAAGATTCAATTCTGCAGGCTGAAGCAAGCTGATCATGACAACGCTGGTGTAACAGGAATTCATTATGATCAACACGGAGCCCAGGTACAATATGAAAAGAATCTTCCTCCCCATATGATTCATCAGGTACGCATTCCACCGCAAACGCCAATCACCTGTCCTGTAACATAGGAAGACAAATCAGAGGCCAGGAAGAGAGCCACCTTGGCAACTTCTTCCGGTGTTCCTCCGCGCTTGAGGGGTATCTTTTCCTCCCAGAGTTTCTTAACATCTCCGGGAAGCTTGTTGGTCATTTCCGTAATGATAAAACCCGGCGCAATGGCATTGCAGCGAACATTCCGTGAACCAAGTTCCTGTGCAATGGATTTGGTAAAACCGATCATGCCGGCCTTGGAGGCTGCATAATTAGCCTGTCCTGCATTACCGCCGACACCAACCACCGAGCTCATGTTGATGATGGAACCGGCTTGTTTCTTGATCATAATGCGTTGTATCGCCTTGGTGAAATTGAAAACCGACTTCAGGTTTACACTGATCACCGTATCCCATTGCTGTTCAGTCATCCTGAGCAGCAAAGTATCCATGGTGATGCCGGCATTGTTGACAAGAATGTCCACCGTTCCGAAATCTGTGACAATCTGTTCAACTACATTCTCGGTATCTGCAAAATTGCTCGCGTCGGAAGCATAAACGTTGCATTTTACACCCATGTCCTGGATCAGTTTTTCCGTTTCCAGTGCATTATCATCCTTCCTGAGATCGGTAATGGCAATATGGGCACCCTCAGCTGCAAATGCTAGGGCAATAGCACGTCCAATCCCCCTGGCACCGCCAGTTACAACAGCAGTTTTTCCTTCGAGTAATTTCATTCGTATAAAATATTAAATTGATTTATATTCAGTTACTTACATTCATGTTTTCAGTACATTTCGGATGAAACACCCCTATTTTGTCAATGGGTGTTTGCACAAGCACTGCATGGGTGTTTCATGTTAAAATAAATTGGATTATTAATAATTTTTACAAAGGTATATGTTTTTATAAGTTAATGCTGACCATAACACCAATTACATTGGTTTTTATCTTATTGTCCATAGGCACACTATAAACGTCTTCAGCATAAATCAGCAGTTGATTTCCATGCATATATCCCGCTTCCAGGGAAATTTTCCTGGCATACCCAACGGGAATTTCGACACCGATTCCCCCATGGATGCCAAAGTCATTTTTAAGATGAAAATCTGAAAACCAGTCGGTATAAATTTCTGATCCGAATTGCCTTTCAGCATACCTTTTATAATCACTTCTGAGCAGAAACGATCCATAAATCCCTGCTTTTATGAAAGGCCGTATCCGGTTCTTTCCCAAGGTCATTTTAATGGAAAGAGGTATCTGCAGAGCGGAGTATTCAAAAAAAAGCTCGTCACGGCATTCACTTAAGGTGGTGTATTCTGCATAACCATAATAACGTTGTGAAATATAAAGGCAGGATAAATCCACCGAAAACAGATCAGACCTTTTCGAAAGGGCGTAATTGATATAAAAACCCACAGCAGGGCGATAATCCTCATCATAACTTGCCTCATTGAAGTACCTTGTCAGTGAGTTCCCGATAACATTTGCTTTCACAAACTGGAATCCTCCTGTGAGGCCGAAGTGCCAACTGGAATGCCCGGGTAAAAATGAATAGTCCTTAAACCGGTTGAGACCCTGTGTATGATTAAAAACCTGAACCGGCTGAGCCGGCTGACATAATGATTGCCTGATCAACCTGATAATGGAAGCAGCATTGTAACTGACGGAATCATCTGTTTTGCCATTGCAACCCGATTGGCTCATCAGCCAGGTCAGCAACTCCCGGAAACCATGAAAAACTTCACCATGCTGAAGTCTGTTGTTTCCTTTGTTGAGTTTTATAAATCCCGTTTTGGGGTGTTCGATGTAAAGTTGCCCGCCGGGCTTACCAGGACCTGTATAAAGGCTTAACGGTCCTTTGATCCGACATTCGTAAAAAAGATCCTTTCCGTTATATTTTTTCGATTCATAGCACCGTCCGTTCCTGAACCCGAATGCCCGCAATTCCGAGGGATTGTAGGTAGCCTCCCGGAGAATCTCAAATCTTTTAAATCTGCATTTATTTTTAAATTTACCGTCCGTACCATAAAACACCAGTCCGGTTAAGGTGTCACCATTATTTTTAATAACATATCCGGACCGAAACCCGGTCTGGCCTGCAGCAAAAAGGCATGTAAGCATAAGTACCAACAGCAGAACCAAGGTTTTATTGACGTGCATGCAACTGATCCTTATCATAAAATACAATATACCTAAATCCGGAGATCAGATCCTGTAATATCTTTAAATTTCATATTTTTTTTTAAATTGACATCTATCGAACCAAATTATTCCGGTATTTGTTTTTTTTCTACATTTAGAAGTTAAACCTTACCAGGCGTGAAGTACCCAAAAACATGTATGCTGCCTGCATTAGTGTTTCTGATATTGCTTTTGTCGGCATGCCAGCCTGAAAACGATATTGAACGGAATTATCCCATTGTAAAAACCCTTGAAGTGGATAATATTACCAGCGATGGTGCCCGTTTCAACGGTCAGGTTATCTACGGCACGCTTGATAGCATAACAGAATACGGTTTTGTTTGGGGAAATTCAGTTGTTTTAAATATCCAGGATTCTGACAAAGTATCCCTGGAAGGGTATCCAGCAGCAAGTGATTTTTCCTGTGATATCATACAGCGGCTGGAAAAAATGCAGAAATACTTTGTCCGGTCCTATATTCGATCCGGAGGACTTATTATATATGGCAACCTGGTGACCTTTGTTACTTCAGACGACAGCATTATTACTGGTAAAAAGCTTTATCATGTTAGGCCTTAGCCGACTCCGACTAAGGAGCTGTATGCTTTTGCTGATTGTTTTTCTGGTTCCCTGCCGCACACAATCTCAAAGTTTACCCATTTCGATCGGCAAGGTGTCCCTGGAAGAACTGAACACGAGCCCATATCCCTTTGAAAAAGGGGCTGAGGCCACAGTACTCTTTGATCTGGCGACAGCAAAGATGATTTATGAAAATGGGTTCAAAATCGAATATACGCGGCATGTAAGAATAAAAATCTTCAAATCCTCCGGTTACTACCTGGCAAATGTTCAGATACCCTACGGCAGTCTCGATAAATTATTGAATCTTAAAGCCTTCACTTACAATTTAGCAGACGATACCCCGGAAAAGATTGTTGTTGGTAAAAAGCAGTTCTTTGAAGAGAAGATCGATCCCTACCACCGTGTGATCCGGTTTACGTTTCCGAATATACGAGAAGGCTCTGTTATTGAGTACAGTTATACAATCATTCAGAATGAGATTTGGACCTATCACAGTATGCGTTTCCAGCGCAGCCTTCCTGTTCGGTATGTGGAATACCAGATCGGTTACCCGGAATTTTTCAAATATATTTTTTACTACAGTCAGGATGATATGATCCGGTTTGAGCAGCATGCCCAGAATGGTTACTATAATGGTATCCCGGTTTATTTCAACATCTGCAAGTGGTCGGGCAATAACCTCCCCTCCTTCGAACGGGAACCCATGATGCCTGAGAATGAAGAATATATGTTGGGCGTAGATTTCGCGCTTATTTCGATTGCTTATCCGGGTGGACCTACTTATGTTGAATCACCAAGTTATAAATCACTGACTGAAGAGTTGCTGGATTTCAATGCTCTCGGAAATCAGCTTGACAATACCTTATTGTTTGCCGGCCAGGTAAAAAAAATAATCGATCAGGCCGACCTTCCCCTGAAGAAGATGGAGGCTGTTTACCGTTACGTACAGGATCATATGAAATGGAACGGTTATGATCAGGTATGGCCTTCCAGGTCATTGGTGAAAGCCCGGCAAGAAGGGACCGGCACGAATGCCGAAATCAACCTGATCCTGGTGAATATGCTCCGGACAGCGGGTATTACTGCTGATCCTGTTGTGCTGAGCACACGTGATGGCGGACCTATTGATACCCGAATGGCCATAGCCGGCAGTCTAAACTATTTAATCTGCTGTGCCAGTATTGATGGCATTGATTATCTGCTGGATGCTACCGATAAATTCCGACCCGCAGGAATATTGCCCTTCAAATGCCTTAATGACCAGGGATGGGTTTTAAGCAAGACACGCGGACGCTGGATTAAGCTGCTGAACCGGGAAATGTATGAAACAAATGAAACTTATGACCTGGTGCTGAATGAAAAGAAAGAGCTTACCGGTCACGCTGTGGTTACCTTTTCGGGATATGATGCCATAAATATGCGGCGACTCATCCATGAAGAAGGTGAATCTGGTTTTCTGCTGAAAAATGCAGAACTGGCAGGCAATACGGTCGTATCAAACCTGAAGATCAGGAATCTGGACAGCCTGAACCTGCCGCTGGAGGTAACATTTGATATTACTTTCAGCCATGTGTTCAAAGAGGCGAATCAAATTCTGTTTTTCAGTCCCATGATCAGCGTTTTTGGAGATTATGTGAATACATGGGTCAAGGATGAGCGACTGTATCCCGTTGATCTCGCCTGTCCCAGTTCGGAATATCTGTATTACAGGATCCTGCTTCCGGAAGGGTACCGGTTTGAAGAAGTACCTGAAAGCATCAGAATCAGAATGCCTGAGAATGAAGCCAGCTTTTCATTTGAAGGTGAATCCAACAGGAATTACCTGATTGTTACATGTGATTTGAAGGTGAAAAAAGTCTTTTTTACAGCGAATGAATATCCGTTGTTCCGGGAGTTTTATACCCGTCTCAATAAGAAGTGCAACGAAATGGTCATCATAAAAAAAGAACCATAACCGGATGAAGCTGATATGAAACCATTCCTGATCCTCATCCTTGTTTTTCAGGGATTGACCCTGGTTACGAAAAGCCAATCCAGGTATCCCTGCGATTCAATCCCGATAGATTTAAGAGTGGGGGCAAAAGCTGTCATACGGTCGTGCCAGCGCCGGATAAACATCCTCAATGAAAAACAAGGTCGGCTCGAAACCAAAATGGTGATCACCCTGCTGAATGACAAGGCTGCGGATTTACTCCTGGTGGGACTGCCTTATGACGACCTCCGTCGTATTGCTTCAATCAGGGCTTCGGCTTTTGATGAAGACGGGAAGCTGATCTGGAGCTTAAGGAAGTATAACATCGTAGATATGCGCAATTTCGATGGTCCCGAAAAACTGGGTGATGCCAGAAAAAAGGTTTTTGAGGTACCTTCCTTCAATTACCCCTTTACCATAGAGTATTCCTATACCATGATAGTGAAAGATCTGTTTCTTAGTCCGGCTGTATATTTGCAGCCCGATCCCGGGATCTCCATAGAGGAATCCGGACTTCAATTTGTTATTCCTGATGGTATGGGTTTTCATTATAAGATGGTGAACTTTAACACACCCACAGATAGCGTGTATATCAAGGGCAAGCTTTATCTTTCCTGGAAAATAGAAAATATGCCGGCAGGCCGGCAAAGGAAGTATTCCTCCCCGCTGGTAAAGAAACTTCCTGTTGTTTTCGCTACCCCCACCGACTTCAACCTGAAAGGATACCCGGGCAGTTTTAAAAGCTGGCACGAATACGGAAGCTGGATGGGAAGGATAATTGCAGGAAGGGATGTTTTGGACAGCACTTATGCAGAAAAGGTCAAAGCGATGGTCAGGAGTATCCCGGAGCGAAGGGAAAAGATCAAAGTGCTGTATGAATACCTTCAAAAAAGTACGCACTATTTCTACGTCGGTTTTGGCATTGGGGGCAACCAGCCCATCCCTGCCGATGATGTGGCCAGAAACGGCTATGGTGATTGCAAGGCCCTTTCGAATTATATGAAAGCCTTACTGAAGGCAACCGGCATTGAATCTTATTATACACTCGTCAGATCGGGTGACGGAAAATCGCTCCAGGCCGACATTCCCTGCAATCAGTTTGACCATGTTATCCTGTGTGTTCCGGATGGCAATGATACCATTTGGCTAGAATGCACCGATCCCAAAGCGCCGTTTAATTATCTAGGGGGGTTTACATGCGACAGGGAGGTGCTGGCCATCACGCCGGAGGGTGGAAAGATTCTCAGGACGCCTTCTTATGGTAGAGATGTTAACATGGCTGTTACCCGCGCTGATATTATTCTGAGTGCTTCGGGAGATGCTGACATCCGTTTGATACTTGAAAAAAGTGGTCTGCTTTTTAACGAAATCTACAAGCTTTCGGAAAGCAAGCCTGATGAAAGACAGCTATGGCTGTCGGACCAGATTGGTTTCTCTGCTTTTGATTTAAGCGCTGAGGAATACGAATTCAACCTGAAGGATCAAATACCCCACGCACGTGCCAGCTTTGAGATACAACTCAGGGATTATGCAGCAACCAGCAGTTCCAGACTCTTTGTATCCCCTTCCTTTCTTTCGGGTTTGTCTTATATAACGAACGAGCCATTTGATATTGAACTCGACAAGTCCTACCAGCAACTCGATTCAGTGAAAATAGAAATACCGGCGGATTATCAGATAGAATTTCTGCCCGAACGCAGGCAAATCAATACCCGTTTTGGCAGCTACAGCAGTCAGATCCTGGAAGATAACGGGTATATTTATTTCACCCGAAGGATCACTTTTAACAAAGCCAGATACCCGGAGGAAACGTTTCCGGAGTTTTACCGATACATTACAGAAATGGCTTCGGCTGATAAAGAGGTTGTGGTACTGAAATCGCGTCAGCAGTTTCCGTAGAATCTTATTGTTCCGGCTGTTACACTAAATATACTTCTCCACCCGGTGCACCTGGTAAATCCCTTTGATGCTGGACAGTCTGGACATGAGAGAATCAAGATGATCCGTATCCTTAACAGTGATTTTTATCCTCCCCCGCAGGGCTCCGTTTTCGGTATCAAAACCAATCGACCGCAGGGTAATTTTCAGATCCTTGGTTAATACATTGGATATATGACTGATAATATGTGGGTCATCCTCTCCCACAACATTAATATCTACTGTAAATAACGCCTCCTTACCGCCTGATCTCCAGCGTGCTTTTACAATACGGTACCCGTATTTTGAGATCAATTGGGCAGCATTCGGACAATTTAGACGGTGTACCTTAATGCCCTCACCGACAGTAACAAAACCGAAAATCTCGTCACCGAAAATCGGGTTGCAGCATTTGGCGAGCCTAAAATCCACATTGGCCAGCTTATCATCAATGATCAGGTAATCATCAGATCTTACTACCGTTTCGGCAGGTGCAGGCAATACAGGTTCCGGTTCTGCAACAGGTTTTTCCGTTATCACAGGTTCCTGAAGGATCTCCTTGATCTGGGCAATATCAATAACCTCCGTAGCGATATTGAAATAGAGGTCCTGGGCAATTTTTAACTTATAGGCTTTTAAAAGCTTCCTGACTGTTTCGTCGGAAAAGGTAATCTTCCAGTTCTTCAAACGCCTTAACAGTATTTCCTTTCCATTCTCGGCCTGTTTCACTCTGGCTTCGTTCAACTTGAACCGGATCTTGGTTTTGGCTTTTGAAGTAACTACAAAATTCAGCCAGTCCATTTTGGGTGACTGGTTTTTGGAGGTCAGGATTTCCACCCGGTCCCCATTTTGAAGGACATGCCGGATGGGAACATTGCGCGCATTCACCCTGGCACCGGTGCACATGGATCCTACTTCGGAATGGATGTCATAGGCAAAATCAAGCACTGTCGCGCCTGCCGGGAATTTTTTCAGGTCGCCCCTGGGGGTGAAAACGAAGATTTCCTTGGAATACAGGCTCAGCTTGAAATCGTCCAGAAAATCCCTGGCATCGGGTTCCGGTGTTTCCAGTACCTCCCTGATCCGTTTCAGCCACTCCTCTAATCCCTGTTCCGATTCCAGTCCTTTGTACTTCCAGTGCGCGGCAAAACCTTTCTCGGCGATTTCATTCATACGTTTGGTCCGGATCTGGATTTCCACCCAGTTTCCGCCGGGTCCCACCACCGTAGTATGCAACGATTCATACCCATTGGTTTTGGGCACCGAGATCCAGTCGCGCAACCTTAATGGATTTGGCTGGTACAAATCTGTAACCGTGCTGTACACCTGCCAGCAATCGGCTTTTTCATTTTTAAGCTCACTGTTCAGGATGATCCGGATGGCAAACAGATCATATATGTCTTCGAAGGCAGCGCCCTTAATAATCATTTTGTTCCAGATGGAGTGAATGGACTTCGGCCTGCCTTTGATCTCAAATTCGAAGCCCTGCTTCTGCAATGCTTCCGCAATAGGTTGTATAAAGGATTCAATGAATTGCTTACGGTCGCGCATGGTTTGTGCCAGCTGCCGCGCTATATGATCGTAGGTCTTTCTGTCGGTAAACTTGAGCGACAGGTCTTCCATCTCTGATTTAATACTATAAAAGCCAAGCCTGTGTGCCAGGGGCGCATACAGGTAGGATGCCTCGGAAGCGAGCCTGATCTGTTCTTCCTGGGGCCTGTGCTTCATGGAACGCATGGCATGAAGCTGCTCCGCGATTTTTATAAGGATGACCCTAACGTCGCCAGCCAGGTTCAGCAACAGGTTGCGCAGGTTCTCAGCCTGCGGGGCCATTTTCTGGCTGCCCAATTCATGAATGCTGCTCAATCCGGCTGTTATCAAAGCCACAGGCTTTCCGAACTCTTTTTCGACTTCAGGCTGGGTGATCGAACCTTTTTTCAACAGGGGCGCCAGGAAAATGCACAATACGGAGGTTAAGCCCAAACCGATCTCGCTGAGGGCAATCTCGGCAACTTCCATTGCAGCAAGCACCTGATTATGACCGGTAGGATCAGTCTGGCTTCCAAAAGCCCTCAAGAGAGCGTCATAGGTCTTACGGAGGGCATGATAATCCTTAAGGTCCTTGTTTTTCCGTAAAAACCGGATCAGTTTTTCAAGCTTGAGTCTGTATACCCTGACGGGGTCTGGCGGGTTGACCTGCATACTCGTTAGGCTTTAATAAGTCAAAAATAGCTCTTTTTGTGTGATTTGGGAAATTTACTATCTTGGGGAAGTCTAATGTCTGTGTATTTCTGAAAGATAAATGTGGTGATCAGCGTTCACCCGGAAGGGAAACATAAGTATTCACCGGGAGATGTTCAGGCTGTTAAGAGACTCCTGGCTGACAGCAGCAGAAAGCTTGCTGATCTAACTGCCAGTATGGTATATGATAATCCAGCATTACTTAAACTTTTAATTGAAGTTTCCTGGCTTGATGAGGACCCCTGGTCGCAGCGGGCATCACGTGTGGTGAGCATCTGCTGCTGCAGCTTCCCTGAATTGTTTCAGCCTCATTGCTCTCCTATAATCAATCACCTGAAAAAGCTGCATGTTGAAAGTGCCATCAGGAACTCCTTAAAAATTCTTGCGGAAGTTCCCGTTACTTTGAAAAACAGGGAATAAAACCCTGCTGCTCAATCTGTGTTTCGACTACCTTTCGGGAAATTATTCGGTTGCAGTAAAGGTATACAGCATGCAAATCCTGTATAACCTGAGCCTGGAAATTCCTGAAATCGGGGTGGAACTGCTCCATATTCTTGAAGAGAGCCTAACGGATGCTTCGCCGGGTTACCGGAGCCGGGGTGAGAAAATTCTCCGGAAACTGCGCAGGATTAATTTTCGGTAGGAACCTCGCCGCTCAACAACAAATTTCGCAGCGCCTCCACATTTTGAACGATAAAATCCGGATCATAGGATTCAATATCCTCATAGGAACTGAATCCATAAGTAACCCCTATAGAATCGATTCCGAGCTCGGCAGCAGCATCAATATCATATCGGGTATCGCCAATGATAACCACCTCCATCGGATCGTGGATGTTGTTCCGCCTCAGGATTCCTGCCACCAGGTCGACTTTGGATGAATGGTATCCGCCATAATCCGCACCGGCGATATCCGTAAAGCAAGAGGCAATTCCGAAATATTGCAGCACCTGATTCGCATATACATTATATTTCGAAGTAGCCACATAAAGACAAGCCCCTGCCAGCACCAGATGCTCCAGCAAATCTTTCATACCATCATATAACTTATTTTCATACAAACCCTTAGTAGAATAATATTCACGAAATACTTTAACTGCGTTTTCGTTATCGGCGCCCTGCATTCCGAAGGTATCGGCAAACCCTTTCTGCAGCGGGGGACCGATCAGGTTCATGAGAGTATTCTCGTCGGGACTGTCAATATTGAGTTTACTGAAAGTATAATAATAAGCATTGAAAATGCCTTCACGCGAGTCGGATAAGGTGCCATCGAGGTCAAAAATGATATGTTTGTATACAGAATTCATTTGTTATTGCTGTAAATGTGTTATTTTTATGGTTTCTGATCATTTGAAGAGAATTGATAAAGCCGGCAGCAAATATAGGAGGATAAATTGAATCGGTGCCGCCGGAAGAACTTTTGTAAAACCACTAATATACTTATATATGGGAAAAGGAGATAAAAAAACCAGAAGGGGCAAATTGTTCCAGGGATCTTTCGGCGTCCGTCGCCGCAAAAAAGCAATAAAAGCAGCTCCTGCGCCTGTTCCTGCAGTCGCAAAGCTTAGGGAAACCAAGGAAACTAAAGAAGTAAAAGAGGTAAAGGATGAAAAAGCTGCTAAAGTTGTAAAAGAGGTAAAGGATGTGAAAGAGGTAAAGGATGTAAAAGAGGTAAAGGATGTAAAAGAGGTAAAGGATGTAAAAGAGGTAAAGGATTTAAAAGAGATCAAAGAAATAAAGGAAGTTAAGGAACCCAAAGCAGCCAAAGAAACCAAGGAAGCTGCTCCGGCCAAAGCTCCAAAAACCGCTTCACCTGCCAAGAAAGAGCCTAAAGCAAAGAAGCAGGCTGATACTGGAAACTGATTATGGATCAAAAGAAAAAATTCGAGACGCTGGCCGTTCGATTGCAGGCACGGCGGTCATCGCACCATGAACACAGCGTACCTGTTTATGAGACATCGAGTTATCTATTTGATTCCGCCGAGAATGCCCGTGCGGTTTTTGCTGATGAGGTGCCGGGAAACATTTACACGCGTTTTGCAAACCCAAATACAGATGAATTCATCAGCAAGCTTTGTGCCCTGGAAGGTGCCGAAGACGGGGTTGCCACAGCCTCGGGCATGGCAGCCGTTTATCTCTGCATGACTGCTTTATTGCAGCCGGGTGATCACATCCTGTCGAGCCGTCAGATCTTCGGCACCACGCACCTGTTGTTCACTCAGGTGCTGCCCAAATGGGGCATCTCCCATACCTATGCCGATATCAGCAACCCGTCGGCATGGGTGGAGCAGATCCTGCCCACCACGCGCCTGATATATGCCGAAACACCTTCCAACCCTTCACTGGATATCATTGACTTAAAATGGCTTGGAAAGCTTGCACAAAAGAACAATCTATACCTGGTCATCGACAATTGTTTTGCCACACCCTATCTTCAGAATCCGATCCAATACGGTGCCGACCTGGTAATTCATTCCGCCACCAAATTTATTGACGGTCAAGGCAGAACCATCAGCGGTGCTGTACTCGGGAATAAAGATATCATGCAGGAAGTGCGGCTGTTGTCGAAAATAACAGGACCGGTGATGTCTCCCCATACCGCCTGGCTGTTGTCCAAAAGCCTGGAAACCCTTGCTGTACGTATGGAAAGACATTGCAGCAATGCACTGGAGCTGGCAAAGCATCTTGAAAAAAGTAAGGATGTTGCCTGGGTCCGGTATCCCTTTCTGCCTTCTCACCCGCAGTACAAGCTGGCACGCCGCCAGATGAAATTGGGAGGCGGCCTGGTATCTTTTGAGATCAGGGGGGGCACTGAAAGGGCACACCGGTTCATTGATGCCCTGGGAATGATGTCCATCACCTCGAATCTTGGCGATACAAGGACCACAGTAACCCATCCCGCCACTACCACCCATTCCAAGCTGACACCACAGGAAAAAAAGGAATCGGGCATAACCGACGGCCTCATCCGCATATCCGTGGGACTGGAGCACATTCAGGATATCGTGGCGGATATGGATCAGGCTTTCTCTAAATCCGGGTAAATTTTATTAAGCATATGAAACGCCGTCATTTTATTGCAGGAACTGCCATGGCCGGCCTGGCAGCTGCATCAATGCCTGTACTCGAATCATGCACCCCTTCAGGAGCGCATCAGAAAGCGAGCCTTTCAGGTATAGAAAATTTTGATTTGCAGGAGGTTACGATACCTGAGTTACAGCAATTGCTGCAAACCGGTAAATACTCCTCGGAAAAACTGGTGGAACTTTATCTTAAAAGGATCCGGGAAATTGATAAAAGCGGTCCGATGCTCAACAGCATTATAGAGATCAATCCAGATGCCCGTGAGATTGCCCGGAAACTCGACCTGGAAAGAAAATCAGGTAAGATCCGCGGACCCCTGCACGGCATTCCGGTTCTTATAAAAGACAATATCTGCACCGCCGACAAAATGCTGACCACGGCGGGATCCCTGGCCCTTACGGAAGGGCCAATGCAACAGGATGCCTACATCGTGGTCAGGCTCCGGGAGGCCGGTGCCATTTTACTGGGCAAAACCAACCTGAGTGAATGGGCCAACTTCAGATCGAGCCGGTCCTCCAGCGGCTGGAGCGCCAGGGGTGGACAAACGCGTAATCCCTATGTGCTCGACCGGAATCCATGCGGTTCCAGTTCAGGTTCCGGCGTGGCAGTTTCTGCAAACCTTTGCGTTGCAGCCATTGGAACAGAGACAGACGGATCCATTGTTTGCCCCTCTTCCATCAACGGTATTGTTGGGTTTAAGCCCACCCTGGGATTCTGGAGCCGCACCGGGATCATCCCCATTGCCCATAGCCAGGATACAGCCGGTCCGATGACCCGCACGGTTTCAGATGCTGTCATGATGCTCGGATTGCTCACCGGCATAGATGAACAGGATGCCGCCAGCAAGGAAAGTTTTGGGAAAATCCAACAGGATTACACCCGCTACCTCGACCCGGATGGTTTGAAAAACGCACGCATCGGTGTTGCCAGGAACCTGTTCGGATTCCACGAAAAGGTCGACACGCTGATCGAGGCTGAAATAGCCACTTTGCGTGAAAAGGGTGCCGACATTGTGGATCCTGTGGAGATTAAAACTACAAAGGAAATTGATCAGTATGAATTTGAGGTGCTGCTGTATGAGTTCAAAGCTGATTTAAACAGGTTTCTAGCCGGACTGCCTCCGGCTTTCCAGTATCGGAGCCTGAAAGATCTTATTGCTTTTAACGAGGCCCGCCGAGACCAGGAGATGCCCTGGTTCGGTCAGGAAATCTTCATCAGCGCTGAAGCCAAGGGACCTTTGACCGACAAAGCCTATATGGATGCCCTGGCCAACCTCAAACGGCTGGCCGGCAAGGATGGAATTGACGCCACCTTACAGCAGCATAATCTGGATGCCATTATCGCCCCTACGGGAGGACCTGCCTGGAATACTGACTGGGTAAACGGGGATCATTACATGGGCGGAAGTTCCTCCCCGGCGGCCTGTGCAGGGTATCCTGCCATAACCGTGCCGGCTGGCTTTGTTCACGGATTGCCGGTTGGCATTACTTTCATGGGAACTGCCTGGAGCGAAGCCACGCTGATCAGGCTTGCCTTCGCTTACGAGCAGGCCACCCGGCACCGCAAGGCACCGGGCTTCATTCCTGCTATCTCTTAGTTATTCTTCAAGGGTGCTGAGGTCTCCTTCGGGCAAGCCCAGGATCCTGGCTTTAAGGACGCGCCGCATGATTTTCCCGCTTCGGGTTTTGGGCAGCGATTCAATGCATTTTACAGCCTCTGGTCGCGCAATGGGGCCTAAATGATCCACAATGTGATTGGCCAGCTCGTGTTCCAGTTCCTTGCCCGGTTCAATTCCCTTTTTCAGGATGGCGAAGATGTGGATGGAATTGCCTTTGAGATCATGGGGAATGGCCACTGCAGCGGCTTCAGCAACTGCAGGATGGCTGACCATGATACTTTCAATCTCAGCGGTGCCCAGCCTGTAACCGCTTACCTTGATCACATCGTCCACCCTGCCGATGATCCAGTAATAGCCATCCTCGCTTTTTTTGGCAGAATCTCCGGTAAAATACCATCCCTGTTCTTTGTATTGCTTCCAGTAGGTTTCAACAAAGCGCTCCGGATCGCGGTAAACACCTGCAGTCATGCCTGGCCAGGGTGATTTGATTACCAGATTGCCTTCCTCCCCCGGTCCAACCTCATTCCCGCGATCGTCCACCACGGCAACCTCATTGCCAAAGAAGGGACGTGTTGCCGATCCCGGCCTCAAGGGCGTTATGGGCAGCGGACAGATCATAAATCCACCGGTTTCCGTCTGCCACCAGGTATCCATGATCGGACAGCGATCCTGGCCGATATGTTTGTGGTACCATTTCCAGGCTTCAGGATTGATGGGCTCCCCGACTGATCCCAATAAGCGCAGGGAGCTGAGGTCATTGCGCCGGGGCCAGGATTCACCGAAACGCATGAGTCCCCGGATTGCCGTTGGAGAGGTATACAGGATGTTGATGCCGTATTTTTCAACAATTTTCCACCACCGGTCGGGATAAGGATGATTGGGCGCCCCTTCATACAGCATTATGGTGGCACCATTGAGGAGCGGACCATAAACAATATAACTATGCCCGGTGATCCAGCCGGGATCAGCAGCACACCAGTACCTGTCCTCCGGCTTGATGTCGAAAACCATCCTCAGGGTGGTGGATGTATATACACTGTATCCGCCGTGGGTATGAACCAGCGCTTTGGGCTTTCCTGTTGAACCGGAGGTATACAGCAGGAAAAGCATGTCATTGGAATCCATCTGCTCTGTTTCGCACTTGTTGCCGGCGATGGGCAGGGCTTTTAAATCGTGATACCAGTAATCCCGGTCGTTTTCCATGTATACTTCCTGCCCGGTGCGCTTAATGGTAATGCATATTTCCATGGTCGGCGACAACTCCATGGCCTTGTTGACGACACTCTTGAGCTCCACGATCTTCCCGCGCCGGTAGCCTCCGTCAGCAGTGATCACCACCCGGCTGTTGGCGTCGTTGATGCGGTCGGCCAGGGCTTCATGACTGAACCCGCCGTAAACCACACTGTGGGCTGCCCCGATTTTGGCGCAGGCCAGCATGGCAATAATCTGCTCGGGAATCTGGGGCATATAAATGGTCACCACATCGCCCTTCTTTACCCCCATACTTTTCAGGACATTGGCAAACTGGCATACCTCACGGTTCAGGGCATGGTAAGAAAACGTACGAACGTCACCGGGTTCACCCTCCCAAATAAGGGCCAGTTTGTTGCGCGTGGCTGTCAGCTGGTGCCTGTCCAGGGCATTATAGACAATATTAATCTTACCCCCGGTAAACCATTTGTAGAAAGGAGGATTGGAATCATCCAGTACTTTGTCCCATTTATTGAACCAGTGAAGCTTTTCTGCCTGCTGCGCCCAGAAGTCCTCTCTGTTTTCAAGCGAATAGCGGTATTGCTGATCATACTCCGTGACATTTGCCTGCTGCAAAACTGCTTCAGACGGGAAATAAAGGTCGCTGCTCAAATTTTCCATGGTGTTGGTTATAGATTATACAATGGTAATTCAACGCACAGGTAACAAGAAGAAAGATACTTTTGTTCAGGTGATTAGCACTTAACCTCCGACACCCGACAAGTATCGCTGCAGGGCAGGATCTGTAGTCAATACCAAAATTACTGCCAGCACGTAATAATTTATTTTCATGAAATAGTTGCCGGGAGAAAAGGAATCCCCACGGTTAATCAGGAGTGAGGAAAAGGTGAAAATCAGCCAGACGCTGATCATTATAATGAAGACGGAACTGATCCATGTTCCATAAGGCCTGCTGAAGGAATACCCTATAGCCGACAAAGTGGTAAGCACCACCCAGAAAAAAACGGTCCTTTTGATCCGTTCAGGAGAATAAGACCTGGTGAGCGATGGCAATCCTGCGTTCTCGTATTCTTTACCATATTTTGCCGCCAGCAGGTAAAAATGCGGAACCTGCCAGACGAAGAAAAGCAATGCCAGCAATAAAGTTTCCAGGGCAAGCAATCCTCTTTGCGCTGCCACCCACCCCACCAAAGGGGGTATGGACCCGATGACGGATCCGGGAATAACCGCATGCGCAGTTTTCTTTTTCAGATTGGTATAAACAACATTATACCAGATCATCGCGAACCATCCCAGGAACAGGGCAATTCTTCCTGCACTGATATACAACACGGCAGATCCTGCCAGCGTTTCAGCCCCAGCCAGCAAAACTGCAAACTTCAATGTTACCTTTTGCGCAGGGATAGGCCGCTGTCTGGTCCTGGTCATGAAAGCATCCGTTCTCCTTTCCTGCAGGTGATTGATCACCGATGAACCACAGGCCAGAAGGAATATTCCCAGGGTGGGAAAAATAAATCCCAGATTGTAGCCGTTCGTCCCCAATATGTATCCGGCAATGGTGGTGACGGCTACCGCTATGGTAATTCTCACTTTGCTGAGTTCCAGGATGATCTGAAAAAGACTATCGGATCTGTAACGGGCCATGTTCTTTGGAGTGCTGCGGTGCTGTGCTGGTTGAACCACTCAAAGATAACCAATTAAATAAAATGGCTGCCTTTACGAGAAGGCCTATTCCGGCCGCTATGACGGCGATCTGGTGATATCTGGTAAGTTCTGATCCAGTAAAAACTATTTAATTATCAGTAAATTAACATATTATGTTGTTATTCTACAACTATTTTACCCAATATAAATCTTTCCACTATCATTTATCTTTTACAAAAAAAGTCCTTTAGCCAGATGGCTTATTGATAGCTGCCTGTTTTCAGATAATCTTTACTGGAATACCATTGGCTGGATGTTTTGTCCCAAGATCCGGAAATCATGCTGTAGAGTTTCTGCTCACCTGCCAATGCAGATAAACAAATTGTTGTCATTGGATAGGAGGTGGTTAAATGAGTGAACTAAAACCGATGAAAGTCAATTATAGGATAAATGATATTAAAACAATAAGCAGATGTCATGGGGATTTTGACCAATAGAAACGTTACACTTAAACGCCTGTATACAAAATGATTTTCGAAATTAGCCCATTTCATGTGTCATTCATCTACTGGTCAAAATACACTTGACTTCGGCTTCTGAATGTTGTAACTTCAATTCTATAAAACTCTTCTTCAATTAATTTTCATTTTTTAACCAAACTCCAATCATATGAAAAAGATTACGGTGTTTTTTTGCACATGCATTATTTTAATGGGATGCACTTCTACGCCCAAAGTGGATATCCAGGCTGAAAAAGATGCTATTCAGAGTATGGAAGACCAGTGGATTGTGGCATTACAAACAAATGATGCTGAAAAAATATTGAGTTTCTATGCAAGTGATGCTTCAATAATGAATTCAAACAAACCAATAATTACAGGACTTGACGCGATAAGGAATTCGATTGAAGCTATGTTTGCCGATACGACCTTAATATTTAATACCTATTCAGGTACAGTCGACATCATCGAAGTATCGGCCACAGGAGACCTTGCATATGCCCGCGGAAAACAGGAGGTAACAGTAAAAACCAAAGATGGGCAGGTTATAGACAAGGGAAAGTGGGTTGATGTATTGAAGAAAATAGACGGTCAGTGGAAGGTTATTGTTACCATCGGCAACAGCGATTTACCAGTGGCAGGGCAATAGGAAGGATTTGTATGGCTGAATACTATGATGATATCTGATTTCATTGGTAGTTAGTGCATATCATTAGCGCCCATTTATATAATTGATCTTCAACTGTATATCATATAGCTCTTTGGCATCTTTGTATTCTTTATTTGTAAGAGGCTCTTTATAAAGCGAATATCAATGAAGCTGTCTCACAAGCAGATACAGGTTTCGGCTTCGCTCTGCCTGACATTTGATAATCAAATGATTGTCATATTTCGACTTTATTTTTCAAACCGACACCTAACCAAACAGTAACTTATTCAGTTAATTTCTTAAACCCACTAACCAAAGAATTGAGTTATGGAAACCCATAGAAAAAAGTCCTTTTTAACGGGAATCCCAAGTTGGGCCTCTGCGCTGATTGTTTTGTCAGTATTGTTTGTCGCGGTAATGACCATCCCTGAATCAAACGAAGACAAGCCCATTCTTGAGGCTATAGCTTTTATCATCTATGGTGTGTTCAATGCCCTAAGTTGTTTCTTCATAGTTAAGGAAAACCCTAAAAGCATTTGGTATGTTCCGTTGATCATCAATGCGATTTTGATTTTTTCCGCCATAGGAGAACCCAACTTTTGGAGAACCTCCATGTGGATTTTTGTTTGCACTGGGTGGATATTATGCATAATTGCCTCAATAGTTGCGGCGCGGATTGGAAAAAGAACTGTCATTGCTGACAAATCCTAAACCAATTCAGCCCTTGTAACGGCTTGGTTTTTCACATCCATTAAGTTAATGTAAAGGAGATATTTTAAAGCGATTGAATAGCTCCCGGAATTAAAGTTTATCGAGCATGGATACATGCTCATTGATCTGCTCGAAATTGGCCATGGCAACGGCAGCGGAACTGATGAATGTGTTCCCGAGGACCCACCTTACTGCTTCGGGGTAGCTGGGTTCAACATCGGGTGAAGGGGAATACTTGCCTCCTGAACAGGTTTTCATGGCGATCACCCCTATTCCTTTGTTGCCGGCTTCAGTGAGCAATGAAATCAGTTGGCTCTGTTCCCATTCCGAATACTCACCGGTGATGGAATGGACAAGCGAACCTTTATAATTAAAAGGTACCATAACCATATCATAGAAAAGTTCTTTATTATTTCTTTCAATCAGATTCATGTTATCATTGTGTGTAGAGAATCCATATGCTTTGATAACACCGGAACGCTTCATTCCGTCAAAGAACAGCATCACTTCGGGATGAAAAAGCAATTTCTCATCCGAAGCGCTATGATACAACAGGATATCAATGTAATCCGTACCAAGGGCCTCAAGACTTGCTTCCAGCTTGTTATTCAATACATTTCTGATCTCCTCGGCGCCTTTCTTCCCTCTTCCGCCGGATGGCAATTCGCTCATATCAAGTCTTAATTTTGACTGGATTACCACATTTTGCCTGATCTCTGAAATCGCTTTTCCGACAAGTTTCTCATTATTTCCGTTGCTGTAGGCACGGCCGGTATCGATAAAATTAATTCCCTTGTCAATGACATATCTGATCAAAGACGCTTCGTTTGTCCGTGATGCACCGAAACAAACCGGCGTTACCAGTATCCCTGTTTTGCCCACTTTACGTTTCCGGGAGATTCCTGTTTGACTGTCATTCAGGGCCTGAGACATCATTTTTATTCCTGCCAGACCAGCAATGGTGGTGGACAGGAACTTCTTCCGGCTGATCATTCTTTTCATCATTTGGTGAAGGTATTATCTTTCATTAAAATTCGATGCATTTCTCCTCAATTTGTCATCATCTGGCCTGTCCATAGTTGGTCCATACATTAGGATAAATCACCCTGCAATATGGTGCTGTTTATTCCAGTCAATTAGAATTTATAAATCCTTATTCCATTATTTAATATTTAAATGGAATATGTATATTTGTATTCCACTATAATGGAACAACAAATGTCAATTAAAAATTATATCATAGATCCGTTACCTCCTAAAATAGATTATTCCCTATTCATAAGGGATTTGGGAGAGGCAAATCGCGTTTTGGGTAACTTAACCGGATTACTCGAGAACATCCATAACCCGAGTTTATTAACCGCTCCTTTATTAACCAAGGAGGCTGTTGCCAGCTCAAAAATAGAGGGTACACAGGCAACCATAGAAGATGTTTTCAGATATGAAGCAGCAGGAAAGGATTCTGAAAATAACACTAAAGAACAGGATATTAGAGAAATAATAAATTATAGAGCAGCTATTCAAACTGCAGTGGAAATTCTAAAGAAGAGGCCTATAGGTGAGAACTTCATCAAACAACTTCATTCAATTCTACTGAATTCAGTCAGAGGGGAAAACAAAGATCGGGGCAACTTCAGGCGAATTCCTGTCTTTATAGGAAAACCTGGAGCAACTATTGAAAATGCAATATTTGTTCCTCCAGCTTGCGCTGAATTGCCGCAACTTATATCTAACTGGGAAAGGTATATTAATTCCGATAAGGAACCTGATATTTTAGTTCAAGTGGCAATTGCCCATTATCAATTTGAAGCAATACACCCGTTCCTTGATGGCAACGGAAGGATAGGTCGACTTTTAATTCCTATAATGTTATACCAAAAAAATGTTCTGACCTATCCGCTTTTATATGTGAGTGAGTACTTTGAGAAAAACAGGGATGACTATTATGGTTTTCTCAGAGAGGTTGATATGAATAATGATTGGGAATCCTGGATAAGATACTTTTTAGCTTCAATAAAGAATCAGGCATTAGATACACAAAACAAAGTAAAAAGTATGCTTGAGTTATATAAAATCATAAAACAGAGGCTAACAGGTTTTAATTCACAGTATGCCATCAACTTATTAGATATCATCTTTGAAAATCCGATTGTTTCTTTTCAGTCTATTAAAAAACGTATGAATACAAACAGTTACCAAACAATATATAACGTACTGCAAAAATTCGTAACCGAAAATATTCTTTTTGAGATAACCGGGGCAAAAAGAAATAAGGTATACGTATTTGAAGAGCTGATGAAAATTGTAAGATAAAACCACCCCCGCTGAGAGAAGTGTTCACGACGCTAGGCGAAGTTAAAAACTTCGCTTAGCAGAGGTATTGATACGGTAAGCTGCAGATAAGGTGAATCAGATTTATTTGACTTTTGCCAATTATTAGCATAACTTTATCAAAACTAAACCCTTAATTTAAAAAAAATGAAAAAGATCTATTACCTGTTGTTAGCAGCAGTGATGATCATTACTGCCTGCCAGACCAAAACCACGGTGGTTCCTGTTGATTTAGTTGCTGCAAAAGATACTGTAACCAATTTATTAGATCAGTGGAATACAGCCATGAAAGCTAAGGATATCAATGTCATGACTGCACTGTTAACTGATGATGGGTTACTTTGCGGAACTGACCCTTCAGAGTTTTGGGATAAGAAAACATATGTTGATGAGTGGACAAAACTGGCCGCTGATACATCCTTCGTAGTGGATTATTCAGTTGATAAACGTGAAATACGGATTGCTGCTGATGGCAATTCAGCCTTAGCTATAGAACAGATGTATTTTAAAGCTATGAGTGAGAATATGCCTTTTCGTTTGATTTATCATTTGGTTAAAAACGGGAAAGGTTGGCAATTTGATTTTATTGGTTGGAATTTTATTCCCAAAAATGAGGATATACCCAAACTGAATAAGGTGTTGGAATAATCATTTCGGATCTTGATCCGTTCAACCTGATTTCTGAATTTTATTTTCTCATGATTTAATGTTTCTAAGGCAGTGCCTGAGAATTTCGCTAGTACAGATTCTAAGCATGCTATTTTAAAGTATTATTAGAATTGTGAAAACCAAAAACAGGAAGTCAATTTTAACGGGGATTCCAAGTTGGGCCTCTGCGCTGATTGTTTTGTCAGTATTGTTTGTCGCGGTAATGGCCATCCCTGAATCAAACGAAGACAAGCCCATTCTTGAGGCTATAGCTTTAATCATCTATGGTGTGTTAAATGCCCTTTGTTGTTTCTTCATAGTTAAGGAAAACCCTAAAAGCATTTGGTATGCTCCGCTGATCATCAATGCGATTTTGATTTTTTCCGCCATAGGAGAACCCAACTTTTGGAGAACCTCCATGTGGATTTTTGTTTGCAGTGGATGGATATTGTGTATAATCGCCTCAATAGTCGGTGCAAAAATCGGAAATAGAGCTGCCCTTGCTGACAATTCCTAAACTGATTCAGCCCTTGCCCGGCGAGGTTTGCGGGTGGAAATTGTGCCATGAAAGCTATGTTGCCGCAACGATTTATTAAAACAACAAATCCCGCAATAATTGCGGGATTTGCAATTTTCTGGTCGGTCCGGAGGGGATCGAACCCTCGACCCCATGATTAAGAGTCACGTGCTCTACCAGCTGAGCTACGGACCGAAAGCGGGTGCAAATTTAATAAAATTTCATCAACTGCAAGGAAAATATTGTGTATTCTGCCGGCACTGCAGTTCCACCTGCCGGTCAAATGAGTACCTTTACACCGGATGATAGCCTTTTCTCTTGAAGGAACTTGACCATTGCCTGTTGTGCCCGCGTAGCTGCGGGGTGAACCGGAATGCCGGGCAGCTGGGGTATTGTGGCAGTGATGCTGCCTTCAGCATCGGCTCCATATGCATCCACCGGGGAGAAGAACCACCCATCAGCGGAACCCGGGGGATCTGCAATGTGTTTTTCAGTAGGTGCAACCTGCAATGCCTGTATTGCCAGAATTATCAGATCAGCAGGCACAAGGGTCCCGTCAGTCACTCCAGGATGACCCTTGAGGAGGTTACGGATGCCATCACTGCCATTCTTGAGCAGGGTATTGAAGCAGTTGGATTTGTAAGTCCCACCCATTTCACACCCCATGTAAAAGCCATTATCGCCAGCCTGAACCGCCTGGGCAGCAAGCCGGTGACCGTATACAATACCCATGGTTATGACAGCGTTGAAGTGCTGAAAAGTATGGAAGGCATGATTGATGTATACCTGCCTGATTTCAAGTACCTGGATCCGGTAACCGCCAGGGCCTTTTCCGATGCACCGGATTATCCGGAGGTGGTTCAGAAATCGATCCGGGAAATGTACCGGCAGAAAGGCAGCACCGTGGTGCTCAATAATGCGGGTCAGGCCGTTAACGGTATGATTATCAGACACCTGGTATTGCCCGGGCATGCTGAAGAAAGTATCCGCATCCTGGAATGGATTGCCTCTGAATTATCAACTTCTGTAAGGATTTCCCTTATGTCGCAGTACTATCCGACTGTTTGTGTCGCCGGCCATGATGTTCTGGGCCGCAGGGTCACGGCGGCGGAATACCGGCAGGTGGCAGAAGCAATGGAGGAACTGGGTTTTTATAACGGTTGGATCCAGCAACAGGAGAGTGCCGGGTTTTACAATCCGGATTTTTCCATGGATCATCCTTTTGAATCCTGATTATTTCTTGTCGATTTTCTCAAGATTCTCCATGCCTTCAATATTCATACTTTTGGCCAGCTTCGAGATATTTTTCATATCGATATCTCCCTGGATGCTGATCAGTACACTTTCGTCCTTTCCACCCAGTACCAGCAACAATTCCACTACCTTATTTTTTTCTTCCTTTGCATAGAATTTGATGTCCTGGTCCTTTTCCTTTACCACCATAACTTCTTTATAGGACGAAGACGGAAGTACCTTCATGATTTCCTGGTATAGGTTTACCGGCGCCGGTGTGGCCGGATCATCATCAGTCACCAGGATTTTGATGCAGTTCAGGTTGCTGATTAGCCGTTCCATATCATCCTCCTGAGAAACGGCAGTGGTTTCATTATTACGAAACATATCAAACATATATTTCGAGATGTACACCGAAGTATAACCCTCGGTACCGGAATACCTGTCATACAGTTTGTCCATGATACTCTGGGCGTTCGCTCCCACAGTCAGGCCAAACAAGCCAATCATTAATGCAATTGTTTTCATAGCCTTATATTATTTTTTCAGATTCGAAGATTTATTGATAAAAGAAACCAGGTTCAGCATGCCCATGCTCTCATCAATTTTTTCAAGGGATTTGAGCTTGTCGGTTCCGGTATTAATGGCTGAAATATGTGACAGCGGTTTCATACCGCTGTTCATTTTCTCCGATATATACAGCAAAGTTCTTTGTGCTTCGTTATAGGCGGCAACAGGATCTGTAAAGGTGTCACTCGGAACGCTTTTCTGACTGCGGTAAATGAATATGCCGGAAACGCCGATCAGTATGGCAATCGAAGCGGCGGCAAGAAAACGATACAATGTATTCTGCCGCGAAACCGGATGCATCGTTACAGTCTGTTCATCAATCAGGGCGCTTAATCTGGCTTCAAGTACTGCTGTATCCGGCTTATCTCCGGCAGCGGTCCTGTAAAGCATGAATGGCCGCCCGGATGACACCAGGTCAGCCGGCAGATCCCCTTCCCCGGTGAAATACTCCTGCAGCATCTTTTCCTCTTCCAGGGTGGTTGTCCCGTTATAGTACCGGGTCAGCAGCTGCTTTATCTGATTGTATTCCATTTCTTTCATACTTGATGATTTCTTCTCTGATCTTGTTTCTTGCCCGGAATAGATTAACCCGTATCGCATTGGTATTCATATCCATAATCTCTTCGATCTCTTCAAACTCCAAACCTTCAATGTCCCTGAGTTGCAGAATCAGGCGTTGCTGTTCAGGCAATTTATCGAGGATGAGATACAGCAACCTCATCCTGTCAACTGTTTCCATCAGTTTATGGGGATCATGATCGTCTCGCTGGTGGTTCTGGAAGGCATCGTAGCTGCCTACATAAACCGGTTTCCGGGCTTTCAGCCGGTCGAGGCACCAGTTTTTGATGACCTTCATGGCAAACGCCTCAACATTATTATATTGATCCAGCGAATCCCTGATCTTCCATAATTTCAAACAAACCTCCTGAACAGCATCTTCGGCCTCACTTGTTTCACGCAACATCATATTGGCAAAATGAAGCAACTTACCACTCATGGGTAGCACCAAATTTTTAAACTGCGTTGCATCCATTCTGCGAAGCTACTTACTTTTCAAGTTTCTTCAGCTGTTCAAATCCTTTCATCTGATAATTGCCAGCCATTTCGGCCAGTTCGCCCAATAAAATATCCCCCTTCATCTGAATCAGTGCATTGTCATCCTTACCACCGACAATAATGAGCAATTCGGCAATGCGACCATTGGATTCCCTGACCAGAATCACAATATCCTCATCGGTTTGCTTGACGGTCATCATTTCTTTATATTGCGATTTATCCAGCTTATCAATCACTTCAGCACGCAGGTCAATGGTAACCGGTTTGTCGCAATCACTTTCCATGGCAAGAATTTTCACTTCGGTCAGTTTCGAGGAAAAAGTAGTATCCCTGCGTTGTTCTTCGGCCTGCGCCAATAATTTGAGCATATCGCCAGAAATATTAACCGTTGTAAAGCCATCCGCACCGGCATACTTTTCAAAAACCGCACTCACAACATCCTTCTGTCCAAATGTCATTCCTGTCAAACACAGGGCTACGATTCCAACTATCATCCTTTTCATAATCAATGATTTTAAGTTTAAATAATGGGGTGACTGTTTACGTTAACTGATAATAAGACGAATGTCCTGGTTAAAAATTACAGGAAAGTTTTTGAAATATTTCGGAAATAAAACCCATTTAATCTGTGCAAAGCATTGCGGATGTATTATTTTTGTTTGAGTAATCATAATAACCAATCCAAAACATTTATAACATGAAAAAACTACTCCCTGTTTTACTGTTTTCATTTCTATCCCTCACAGCAGCAAGGTCACAAACCGTTGATGGCGTTTTAGGCAAGTACTTTGAAAGCATCGGCGGAATTGATAAATGGAAAGCCTTGAAAACCATGAAAATGACTGGCCAGTTACCGACACCCCAGGGTGAATTTACCTTTGAAATGAACCGGAAAGTGCCCGACAAGATGATCATATCGGTAGATGTTATGGGTCAGAAGCTGATACCACAAGCCTATGATGGGGCAGTCGCATGGACGATCAATCCTTTTACAGGAAATCCTGATGCCCAGGTGTTGCCTGAGGATCAGGCCAAAAGTCTCAAAATGGACGCTGTTTTTGAAGATCCCTTTATAGATTATGCCGCCAAGGGACATGAAGTCACCTTTGAAGGCACGGGCGATGTGGAAGGAAGCCAGTGCCAGATACTCAAGCTGGTCCGGAACAAGGGAAAAGCTGATGAGGCAACCTCCACCTATTATTTCGACAGCAATACCAATCTGCCTGTATTGTTGAAACAGCAAACCAGCAGCGAACAAATGGGCAATCAGGAAGTGGAAATCTATTACAGCGATTATCAGGATGTGGGTGATGGCATGCTGATGCCTTTCAACATGGATACACGGATGAATGGCCAGAGTGTGCAGGCCATCAAATTCACCACGATTTTAGTAAATCAGGATATTCCGGATGAACTATTCAAATTTCCCGGAACCGTCCCTGCAGTTCAGTAAACCTTACACGGCCAGGCATGGTTGAAACTGTGCCTGGCTTTGCATTCCCGCAGATCAGAAGTATTTCCTTACCGCTTCAACAAAGAAGTCGGGGGCACGTCTCAGCTTCCGGGAAGCCGCATCCACAAAAACCAATACGGTATTCCCTGTGCAGATCAGTTCTTGCTTCTGATTGAGAATCCCGTATTCAATATTCAGCTTAACTTCCGGAAGTTCCTTCAAACAGGCCTTTACCAAAAGTTGCTCATCATACAGGGCCGGTATTTTATAAGCAATGTTAAGATTTCTGACAGGCAGGATGATGCCCATATCTTCCATTTCCTTATAGCTGATGCCCAGGGATCTGATCATGTCGGTACGGGCTACCTCAAAATATTCAGGATAATGACCATAATACAGATATCCCATCCTGTCTGTTTCACCATAACGAACACGGATTAAGGTCTCTGTGCAATACATATTATTACGCTTTACTAATTACTCATCACTCATCACTTTCTTCATGGGAGATTCCGGTTCCCTGGACATTTTCAGGTAAGCGGCATATTCGAGGAACCGGGGAGCAATTCGTTTCACGAGGGCTGTCATTTTACCCTCCAGGGTCAGTATTACATAGTTGCGCTTACGGCGGATCGCGCGAACAATTGCTTTGGCGACATCCTCAGGCTGCATCATTTTTTCCTCCTCTCGGGGCGTGAAACCTTGCTGGCTTCCATTTGCAGTCAGTGCTTTTTTCCGGATATCCGATTTGGTAAACCCGGCGCATAATATCAGCACATGCAAACCATTCTTAAGGTTTTCAATCCTCAGGGTCTCCAGAAATCCATGCAGGGCATATTTGGAGGCAGAGTAACCTGTACGACCCGGCAACCCGACAAATCCGGCTACAGAGGATACGCCCGCTACAGATCCCTTATATTTGATCAGGTATGGCAGTGCATATTTTGTGCAATGGACAGCGCCCCAGAAATTAACGTCAAAAAGCCTTTTCAATACCTGGATATCAACATCCCGGAACAGGGCACGCATGGATATGCCGGCATTGTTGACGAGAATGTCCAGTCTGCCGTACTTCTTCACCGTGGCAGCTACCAGATTCCTGCAATCCTCCTCGAGGGTTACGTCCGTTTTTATGGCCAGTACATCATAACCGGCAGCCCTGAGCTCTGACTCGATATCTTTAAGGAGTTCATAACTGCGGGCTGCCATAACAACCCTGGCGCCCTGTCTGGCAAATTCCTTTACCGTTGCAAGTCCAATTCCTGAAGAGGCACCTGTGACTATAACTATTTTATCCTTCATAAGGAGATCTGAATATGGAATAAAAATAGTAATAATCAGAATGCCTGTTCATGTTTCCGTTTTAATTTTATCCGCAATTATCAAACTTAATGGTAATTTTACCGCTGAATTGCCATAATTATGATCGGGACCAGTCAACCGCTTGCCGACCGTATGCGCCCTGCAGACCTCAATGGATATGTAGGCCAGAAACACCTGGTGGGTGAGAAATCCATACTCCGTACCAGCATTGAAAGCGGAAACATACCTTCCTTTATTTTATGGGGTCCGCCCGGGGTGGGTAAAACCACACTGGCCAGAATTATTGCGAACCGGCTTAACCGCCCGTTTTATTCACTCAGTGCCGTACATTCAGGCGTAAAAGATGTCCGGGAGACCATCGAAAAAGCAAAACAGCAGCAATTTTTCAATAAACCTTCACCCATATTGTTTATTGATGAAATCCATCGTTTCAACAAATCGCAGCAGGATTCTTTACTGAGCTCTGTTGAACAAGGCATCGTTACCTTGATCGGGGCAACCACCGAAAATCCGTCGTTTGAAGTCATCTCTCCCCTGCTCTCCCGTTGCCAGGTTTATGTGCTTAAATCCCTGGGGAAAGAGGAACTGACCACCATTATGAACCACGCCCTGCAGCATGACTTTTATCTAAAGCAATTGAAAGTCAATGTTGTTGAAAACGAGGCAATATTCAGGCTCTCCGGGGGTGATGCCCGTAAACTCATGAATATTCTTGAACTTGTTGTTAATACAATGTCGGCCGACCATCCGGAGTCCATCACCATAAACAATGTGAATGTCATGGAGATCGTTCAGGAAAAAATTGCCCTGTACGACAAAGAAGGTGAACAGCATTACGACATCATTTCCGCTTTTATCAAATCTATACGCGGAAGTGATCCCAATGCATCGGTCTACTGGCTTGCGCGTATGGTGGAAGGCGGCGAAGATCCGAAATTCATTGCCCGCAGAATGGTTATTCTGGCTGCAGAGGATATTGGTCTGTCCAATCCCAATGCCCTGCTTCTGGCCACAGCTTGTTTCGAAGCTGTTAACCTGATCGGCTGGCCGGAATCCAGGATCATTCTCTCTGAAACTGCCCTCTATCTGGCCACTTCACCCAAGAGTAATTCCTCCTACCTGGCCATTGATGACGCTCTTGCCCTGGTGAAGGAAACCGGTGACCTGGCAGTTCCCCTTCACATCAGGAACGCTCCGACATCGCTGATGAAGGAACTGGGGTATGGTGCTGACTATAAATATGCGCATGACTACGATGGAAATTTCATTAATCAGGACTTTCTGCCTGACGCCATCCGGAACCGGATTATTTACAATCCGCAGGAAAACCAGCGGGAAACTGAAATCAGGAAAAGGCTGGCTGATCTCTGGAAAGATAGATACCATTATTAAACAAATCATACAGACATGAAAACCATTCTTTCAATTCCCCAGATCAGGCATGCCCAGAGCGGTAATTTTTTCCTGATCGCGGGATCCTGTGTAATTGAAAGTCGCGATTTAAGTTTTGAGATAGCCAGAACCATCATCAGGATCACCGACAAACTCGGTATACCCTACATCTATAAAAGTTCTTACAAGAAGGCGAACCGGTCAAAACATGATTCCTTTACAGGTATCGGTGATAAAGCAGGACTTGAAGTATTGCGGGATATCCGTAAAGAACTCAGTATTCCTGTGCTTACCGATATTCATTCGGCCGAAGAGGCCTATTTCGCCTCCCAATATGTGGATGTGCTGCAGATCCCTGCCTTCCTGTGCCGTCAGACTGATTTGCTTACAGCGGCAGCCAAAACGGGTAAAACGGTCAATATCAAGAAGGGGCAGTTTCTTTCGCCCGAATCCATGAAGTTCGCCAGTGAAAAGGTGATGCAGGCTGGAAACAACCAGATTATCATAACCGACCGGGGTACCATGTTCGGATACCATGACCTGATTGTGGATTACAGAGGTATTACCGAAATGCGCAGGCTGGGTTTCCCGGTTGTATTGGATATTACCCATTCATTGCAACAACCCAATCAGACCAGCGGAGTATCAGGCGGCCGGCCTGAAATGATCGAAACATTGGCACGGGCGGCCATAGCAGTTGGCATAGATGGCCTTTTCCTGGAAACACATCCTGAACCCATGCTCGCCAAATCCGACGGCGCCAATATGCTTCGGCTGGAACTCCTGGAATCCTTGCTCGAGAAATTGGTAAAACTCAGAAAAACGGTGAATGACATTGAAATGTCTGCATGAAATCTTTTTTTTACCGTTAACGATCTGATTTTATTATCCTTATTATAATTTTCGTAAAAAGCATATGTTAATATTCCGAAGAAGTGTTGGTTATATTAACATTTTTTATATTTTTACTGCACATTAACCCTAACGATTTAACCCATACTAGCAGCAAGCCTGTTCAATCTGAACAGGCTTGCTCATTTTATCCAGGTACTATTTTGCAGGTTTTGAGACGTTTATAGGTAAAGAAAGATAGAATATTGTCCCGCCTTCTTTCTTCGATTCGAACCACAACCTTCCCCCCATAATCTGGGCGATCTTATGGGCATAATACAAACCCAACCCGGTTCCACCGTATTTTCTCTTGGCCGATTCATCGAGCTGTCTGAATTTTTCAAAAACCATTTCTTTATGTGCTTCAGGTATTCCAATGCCTGTATCATCAACATAAAAAATTACGTCCTGATGGTTTTCCCTGGCACCGAAATGTATGGAACCGGTGTGAGTAAATTTAACAGCATTATCCAGGACATGCCACAATACTTGCTGCAGCCTCACCGGATCAGCAACAATGGTTTCGGTCTTATTGTCGAGCTTGTCAAGGATGATTTCAATAAACGGTTTGTTCTTTCTTGCCATATTCTCGATGATGGGCTCATTGAGCTGATTGAGGAAGTATTCGATATTTATCCGGGAAGGGTGCAATTGCAGACTACCGGATTCAATTTTTGAAGTATCAATGAGATCCTCGATCATATTCACCAGGATTTTGTTGTTCTTAATAACCTGGTCATTGTATTCCTTTCTTTTTTCAGGGGCAATATCATCCCGCAGCAGCAAGCCGGAAAAACCCGTGATGGCATTTAAAGGAGTTCGTATTTCATGGCTCATGTTGGTAATAAAGGCAGTCTTGAGTCTTTCCGATTCTTCAGCCTTGACCTTGGCTTTTTCCAACTCCTGGGTCCTTTCAATAACCCTTTCTTCAAGGTATTCCTTTACGTATATAAGCTCCCTTTCAGCCCTCGTTCTTTCTTCAACCTCCCGTATTAACCTGGCATTTGCTTTTTTCAGGTTCCGGCTGTAATACACAACTACAGCAATGATGATAAGTGTCAACGATACAATGGCTGCCAGGGTTATCGTGCGGCGAATCATGTCCTTTACAGCTTCCTGCCTTTCATTTCTCAGATTTTCAATTTCTCGGTCCTTCATCTGCATCTTGTATCGCATCTCAATTTCGGCAATACCTTCCTGCACATTTTCATTGTAAAGTGAATCGTGCAGTGATTCATACGCTTTCAATTCCTCAAAGGCACTCCTGTAGTCCCCCAGGGCAAAATAAACCTCAGAAAGTTCCTGATGGCAATCTGTTTCGTTTTCCACCAGGGAGATCATCCGGGAATATGCAAGGCTTTTCTGCAATTGTTCAAGGGCTTTCTGATAATCGCCCGTCTTTCTGCTGACCATACCCAGACTGATATAGCCATAGGCTATTCCAAACTTATAGTTTTCTTTCAGGAAAATGGAAAGCGCCTGGTTGTAATAACGGAGGCTCCGCGGATAATCAGCATGATCCTCATAAAGGCTCCCGAGGTTAAGGTACATTTCACCCATCGAAAGACTGTCTTTCAATTCAGTGTAAATCTTTAGAGCTGAAAGATAATAACCCAGAGCTTCCTTGTCCTTCTTCTCATCGGAATAGATGACCCCCATGTTTTGCAGGATGCCTGCCTCATTCTTCTTGTTCTTTTGGAGCCTGTACAGATCCAGTGCTTTCCTATAATATTCCATGGCTTCTTTTCTCCTTTCCAGTGCCGCATACAATACTCCGATATTCTGGTAGGAAGTGGCGAGCAACAGGTCCTCATGCTCGGATAAAGCCAGTTGCACAGCATTATGGAACGCCCGGATGGCTTTGTCGTAATTGCCAATATTATAGTTTGACGATCCGATCCGGTTATATGCCCTGGCTTTTTTAACAGAATCTCCCAACTGGGTATATAAATCAAGAAGCTGATAAAGATTACCCAAGGCTTCCGGGTATTTCTCCCGGTCATACAAAAAATTCGCCAGGACATTCATTGCATCAGCCTCAAGTTGTAATGAGCTGTAAGCCTTTGCCAGATGAATGGCTTGAGTAGCATAAACAACACAACTGTCACTCTTGATGGAGGAAAAATAAGACGCCCGCCGGATAAGATGTTCCACCTTGCTTTTTTCCGATGCCAGAATAGGTCTTTCAGCTGACTTATCATCAATGGGAATGCCTGCTGCGCCTAATGGGAGCAGGAAGCAGAAAACAATCAATATGGGTACCCGACTGAACATCAGTGCAAGTTAAACTTAAACTGAAATACGAGAAAGTAAACTTCAGAGTTGTCTTTTAAGTTGAAAAAAACAGTAGACCTGTAAGCCGGATTCTGTTTCCGGATTCCTTTCGGAACCAGGATTTCCATCATTTGTCTTGTCGATCTACCCCCCGGCATCGGGCGGGCCGCCCTCAAGCACCGGTATACGTGATCTTTCAACCCGCAAGACGAACAGCTTGCGATGTCGCCACCGCAACTGGTAGGCTTTTACCCTGCCTTCTCACCCTTGCCCGCCATAGCCTTGGCGAAGGCGGGCCTTCACCAGACTTATGCCGGGCGGTTCTTTTCTTCTCCGTTACTATGCCCTCACGAACATCTTCCCTTTCGGAAGTGCGGCGCCCTGTGTTGTCCGGACTTTCCTCCCCCCTTCTGCATACAGAAGGTGAGCGATGGAACGGTCTACTGCTGTTTCTCAACTATCATATGTACCATGGTTGCCCCAAATCCATACTCCTTGAATGAGGCATCCTGAAATGTAAATTTAGGATATTTCTCCTGCAATTCTTTCCTGATCTGCATCTTAAGTGTACCCTGCCCCATACCATGTATAATGACAAGCCTGCGAAGCTTTTTACCTATGGTTTCCTCAACTGCTGCATGGAACCTGCTTAATTGCAGGGCCAGTATTTCAGCAGGCGTATATTGTTTAGGTTCCAGGGATAAAGCCTCTGTATGCAGATCGACCTCCAGGGTATCCGTTGCCGGTTCCTTCTTTTTCGGCAGGCTATCGGAGCGGGTATCCATACTGACTATCTGTTCCTTTACTGCTTCAGGGATGATGAATTCATCCTGGATTTCTGTCGTCATTCCTGTTATAATATTAAAGAGCAGCGCTTTTTCTTCAAAATAGTCATTCTCGCGGTAATAACTTTCCTTGCTGAAATTAACAAGCTTTAAATCCACCAGTTTATCTATTGCTTCCTTTTTCCTGTATTTACCCTGGTTTATCAACAGCAACTGCACATGAATATCGCTGATTTTACTGATGGCCGTGTGGTCAAAGGTCCTGACAAAACATTTTGTTTCTGCCTCGAGCAAACCTGATGAAAGATAATAGTAATGGCCGCCTTCTTTATAACCCAGATGATAATAGGCAAAATAGGCAGAATCATTAATCAGGTAAAAATCCAGGTTGCTGCTGAACACCGGCCCCGGATTATTGGGTGCAAAGCCAAGCCAGAACTGGACCGGCGCATCGAAGGGAACATTCCTCGGCATTTCCGGTTGCTTCTTTTGCTTTTCCTGAACCGGTTTTATCATTTCTGCAACTTTCTGCGGAGCCGGTGTGTTTTCTGAGTTGTCCATGCTGGTTAGGGCAAAGTTCCTTGAAAATATCAGTTCCTTCTCAGACACTGGAATTTCAAAACCATCATCGGTCAACACATACACAATTCCCCGGTCGTCGATCCTGTTTACCACACCTCCACCGGTTTCATTCAGGAAACTTACCGCATCACCGTATTTAAATTTCATGTTTGCTCCCCCGCATTTTGCGTCTGCAAAAATAGTAATTTTGCGGGCCAAAACCTATGTTCTTGAAACCATTTGCCGACATTACGCCTGAACAATTTTCCTACGAGCTACCGGAGGAGAAGATTGCGCTTTTCCCTGCTGAAGTGAGGGATGATTCACGCCTGCTGATCCGTATGCCTGACGGTAAGCTGGAACAGGATCATTTCAGGAATATTGCCAGTTATCTCCCGGCTGATAGTAAGGTTTTCAGGAATAACTCCAGAGTGATTCCGGCAAGATTGATCTTCACAGGCCAATCGGGATCACGCATCGAATTGTTCATACTCAAACCTGTTGAACCATCAGATTATGCCCTGTCGCTTTCTTCCTCAGAATCATGCATATGGGAATGTATGGTGGGGAACCAGAAACGGTTTAAGGCAGATACGCTGTTCATGGATATTCCGGTCCAGGGTAACCGTGTGCATTTGAGCGCAGAAAGGTTGCACCGGAAGGACAATGTGACAAGGATACGATTCTCTTGGGATCATGATGCGGTGAGTTTCGGAACCATTTTAGCAGCAGCCGGAAGAACACCCCTCCCCCCCTATATCCGGAGAGAGTTAGTTGAACAGGACCGGGAAAGGTACCAGACCATTTATTCCAGGTTCGACGGATCAGTGGCAGCACCTACGGCAGGTTTACATTTTACCCGTCCGGTACTGGAGCAACTCAGCCTTAAGGGGATCCCGTGCCATGATCTAACCTTGCATGTTGGTGCAGGAACGTTCCAGCCTATTAAAACAAGTCACATTCTTGAACACGAAATGCATGCGGAGTTTTTTGCACTGGATGAGGAGCTTTTACAGATCCTGGCAAACCTGAAAAAAAAGGGAACCTGCGTAGGTACCACATCGGTCAGGACCCTGGAAAGCGTTTACTGGTTGGGTGTGAAACTGATCCAATCGGGCAAGCAAAACCACAACATTTTGGAAATTGATCAGTGGGAGCCCTATCAGCTGCCACAACAATATACACTGCAACAATCTTTTGAAACCCTGGGCGATTGGATAGCCAAACAGGACAAAAAATCGTTTCTGGTATCAACCCGGTTGATGATTGTTCCTGGCTATGAATTCAGGGTCACGGATACCCTTATTACGAATTTTCACCAGCCACGCAGCACCCTGTTGCTGCTGATAGCTGCGTTTATAGGGGATGACTGGAAAGCAGTATACCAGTACGCCCTGGAAAACAATTTCCGTTTCCTGAGTTATGGAGACAGTTCCCTGCTTTTCCGGTAAGCACTTCGCGGCAATCAGGAAAGCAGCGACTTCAAGGTGTCCGAAAAGCCCTCAATATCTTCAGGAGTAGTATCAAAAGAGGTCATCCAGCGCACCTCATGTCTGGATTCATCCCAAATATAGAAGAAATACTTATCCTGCAAAGGCTGGATGACTTCTTCGGGTATGATTGCAAAAACCGCATTGGCTTCCACTTTTTGCGTGATTTGAATACCCTTCAGTCCTTTGACTTTTTCGAAAAGCAATTTTGCCATGGCATTGGCATGATTGGCATTGGTCATCCATATACCGCTGTTCAGGTAGGCTTCAAACTGGGCACCTATAAACCGCATCTTAGAAACCAGTTGCATGCCCTGTTTTCTCATGAACCTGAAATTCTCAGCCAGTTCCGGCCTGAAAAAAACGACTGATTCTCCGAAAAACATGCCGTTCTTGGTGCCGCCAAATGAAAGCACATCAACCCCGGCATGCTTTGTGAAGGACTCAAAATCAAGATGAAGTGAAACCGCTGCATTGGCCAGTCGTGCACCATCCATGTGAAGGTACATCCCGTATTTCCTGGCGAGGTCAGCAAGCGCCCTGATCTCTGTTGGAGTATAAACGGTCCCCATTTCAGTAGGCTGGCTGATGGAAATAACCTTGGGCTGTACATGGTGTTCAAACCCGAAGCCATGCAAATGCCGGCTTACGGATTCAGGCGTCAGCTTTCCATCAGCTGATGGAACTGCGATCAGTTTACAGTTGCAGAATTTCTCGGGTGCACCACATTCATCTACCTGGATATGTGCAGTTTCGGAACAGACTATCGCATGAAACGGCCTGGTGAGGGAAGCCAGCGATAGTACATTGGCCCCGGTTCCGGTCAGTACAAAAAATACTTCCGCATTGCTGCCAAAATGCTTTTGAATGGTTTTTATAGCGTTCCGGGTATAATCATCATCCCCATAGGCAACAACATGACCCTGGTTTGCTTTTTGTATCGCGTCGAGCAACAGGGGATGTATGCCTGCATTGTTATCACTGGCAAACCCCCGGTATATCCTGGCATTCATTGCATTCTGATTTTAAACCGGCAATGTATGAAAAAAAAGGCAATCCGGAATTAAGGACGGCTATTCTTTCTTGCTTTCGGGAACAAAATCAAGGGCCACAGAATTGATGCAATACCGGACTCCTGTAGGCCGGGGACCGTCATCAAACACATGGCCCAGGTGGGATCCGCAACGCGCACAGCTAACTTCGGTCCGGATCATCCCGTAGCTGGTATCGCGCACAAAAGTAATACTGGCCTGATCGTGCATATCAAAAAAGCTGGGCCACCCGCTACCTGAATCATACTTGGTGTCCGAATCAAAAAGCCTGCTTCCGCAAGCTACGCAACGATAATAGCCTTTCTCGTAAAATTTATCGTATTTTCCGCTTCCGGGAATCTCGGTTCCTTTTAGCCGGCAGACATTATACTGGGCTGGGGTAAGAACCTGCTTCCACTCTGCATCAGATTTCAAGGTATTTTCGGTTGGCATGGCAGTATTGTTTTGTTGTCCGTTTGATGAACAGGATTGGAAAATAATAACCAGAAGGAAAATAAGCGGGCGCATGATGATTAATTTTTATTCATTAACAATTCAACAGAAAAATAGTTTTAGTATTCAGGGTTTAATACTTTTGCAGGATAACCATCTCAATCATGTACCGTTCAGTCATTTTACTTTTTTGCTTATGGTTGCCTGCTATCCGGCTCCTGGCTCAGATTCCCGAAGGCGGCATGCCCTATTCCTCAACACTTCAGAACCTGAAAAGCCAGGCAGCTGTTCCAAAGTTGATATTGAAAGCTCTGGATACCGAAGGTTTGCTTGCAGAAGACCAGTTGCATCCCCAGCCTTATCGTTATGCGGTTTTCGAGGATACTGTCATTAACCTTAAAAAAACCGGCAAACAGGATATCATTCCTGGAAAAGGGACCATCTGGCGCTTCCGGATGACATCGCAGCAGGCAAAATCCATACAGATTATGTTCAGGCGTTTTGTTTTGCCCCGGGGCGCAACTGTTTTTCTTTATAATGAAAACAAGACCATTATAAAAGGTGCCTTTACCCGGAAAAATATGCATCCGGATTCCAGCCTCGTGCTGGCTGATTTTCCCGGGAGATACCTGACGGTAGAATATTTTGAACCCGATCAGGCTGAATTCACTGGTGAAATAATCATCGGGTCCATTTCACAGGCATACAGAAGCATCCTTGAAACAGCCGGCGACGACGGGTACATCAGTGTGAACTGTCCCGAAGGCAAAGACTTCCAGCTTGAAAAGCATGCCGTATGTAAAATGACCTTCCGTTCGGACGGTTTCTCCTACCTTTGTTCAGGGGCATTGATCAACAATGCCAGAAATGACGGAACGCCCTATTTCCTTACAGCGCATCATTGCATCAGCAAATCAGCTGAAGCCGCTTCCCTGGTCGCCTATTTTAATTATGAGAATGTTGGTTGCGATACTGCCCGGACGGTACCCATAACCCTTACAGGATCCAGTTTGCTGTCCACAGCCGATTCATCGGATTACACCTTGCTGCTGTTGAATACCATACCTCCCGGAAATGCGCAACCTTATTATGCCGGCTGGGATGCAAGTGGTTCAGACGTTATCGGGGTCACAGGCATTCATCATCCCTCAGGAAATCCTAAAAAACTATCCATTGACAATGACAGTATTTACCCGAATCCCGTTCCTTTTCAATGGGAGAGCAACTCGGTTTCACCGGACAGCAGTCACTGGGTTGTTGCCTATGATCTGGGAGTAACGGGAGGCGGATCATCGGGTTCACCCTTGTTCAACAGCAATAAAGAAATTATCGGGCAACTCCATGGCGGTAGTAATGATATTGATTTCTACGGTAGATTCAGCTATTCATGGCACAATGGGCGTACCGGGAATCCGGGCCTGAAGGCATTTCTGGATCCGGACAGTACGGGGATTCAATCACTGAACGGTTATTTTCCCCCTGATAATCCTCCCGATGCCTTTTTTACCCTGCCTGCCTTTAGGGTTTGCCTGAATGCACCGGTAATATTTCTCGATTACTCTGTTTTCGGACCTTACGACAGAAACTGGACCATTACGCCATCTACCTTTGTATATGATTCCGGAACATCCGCGGTCTCACCCCGTCCTGTAGTGAGATTTACCGCCCCGGGCCTGTACACTGTAAAACTTGATGTGACGAATCCTTCGGGAACAGATAGTTTTCTGCTTCCCGATGCCCTGTTTGCCGGTGATTCCATTGAAGTATCTGTAATTTCGGATCCCTCCGGTGAGATTTGCGAGTGCGATTTCAGGGAGGTTATGCTTCGCGGAACAGGGGCTTCATCCTATACCTGGAGTTTAAACCCCGGCGATGCTGAAAAGGTTATCCTGGATACCATTGCAGGTGATACGGTCAGGATCTCACCCTATCCCGGGTTTCATCCCGATTCAGGGTATGTGATCCGTTTCGTCACCATCGGCCTCCAGGGTACCTGCAGTGATACCTTGAATAACGAATACCGGGTGCTGAAACCGAACAATGATAACCTGGTAAATGCCATTGAATTGTCCTATGGCAAGAGCATTCTTTATAACAATATATGCGCCACCGTGGAGTCAGGTGAGCCGGTTCCTCCTTTTACATCCTGTACTTCGCAAATTTCATGGTGCGATGAATACGGCACTGGAAAGGACATCGTTGAAAACAGTGTCTGGTTCAGGTTTGTTGCACCTGCAAGTGGAACGGTCAGGATCTGGTCAACAGGAATGGACAATGAACTTGCGTTGTACCAAACGGATTCTGAAGCTGACCTGTTGAACGGAAATTACAACCTTCTCGCCGCCAACGACGACAGGACCAATACTGATTATCATCCGAGCATCCGTTCGGTTGAGGTCATTCCGGGAAAAACCTATTGGGTGCAGACTGATGGCAGTGGCGGCGGACTGGAAGGGTCCTTCTACATGCATTTATATGAAGTTACTTCATCCGGGGTCAATGACCTGGAAGAAAACAAACTCATGGTTTATCCCCAGCCGGCATCACAGTCTGTATTCCTGAAAGGCGAAGCCTTATCCGGGCTGACAAGCACTTTGGTGGAAGTCTATAATGCATCGGGCATCCTGATGTCGCATCTAACGCTTCCCGTTGTTCAGGATGTTATCCATATGGATGTTTCCGGTTGGGAACCCGGTATATACCTGACCAGGATCCATACCGGCAAAATGGTATTAACAATCCGTATTCTAAAGAATTAAGGATTTACCGATCTGACATCTGATTGTATCTGCTTGTTTACAAACCGGGTTTTTGATACCTTTGCGCTTTCAAAATCCCGGTTTTTCTTTTATATATGGCAGAAAAGGTCAATATTATAGGCACAACAATAGGTGAGATCCGTGAAACGGTGAAAGCCTTCGGACTGCCGGGATATACGGCCGGTCAGCTTACTGACTGGTTGTACAAGAAAAAGAAGACCTCTTTCGATGACATGTCGAACCTTCCCAGGGAAACCCGTAAACTCCTTACCGAGAATTTTGAAATCGGATTGAATGTACCTTCCAGGGTCCAGGAATCTACAGACGGAACCCGGAAATATCTTTTTGAGGTGAAGGGCGGAAAATATATTGAGGCCGTTTATATACCGGAATCCGATCGTTCCACGCTGTGTATTTCCTCACAGGTAGGCTGCAAAATGGGTTGTATATTCTGCATGACCGGGAAACAGGGATTTCATGGTAATCTATCTTCAGGTGAAATCCTGAACCAGATCCTTTCGCTGCCGGAACAGGAGAAACTCACCAATTATGTTTTCATGGGCATGGGAGAACCCCTGGCCAATACTGAAAATGTCCTGAAATGCATTGAAGTAATGACTTCCTCATACGGATTAGGCATAAGTTCATCCAGGATCACTGTTTCCACTATTGGAATAATTCCCGGCCTTGAAAGGATCCTGAGCCAGAGTCGCTGTCATCTCGCTATAAGCCTGCATTCACCGTTTGATGCCGAAAGAGCAACCCTGATGCCTGTGGAGAAAATATTCCCTGTAAAGCGCGTGGTTGATTTTCTCAAAATGAATGCCCGGGAACGACAACGCAGGATCTCCTTCGAATACATTATGTTTAAGGGGATTAATGACACGGCAAGGCATATTAACGGATTAACCAGGCTGCTGAATGGTTTACGTTGCCGGATTAACCTCATACGGTTTCATCCTATACCCGGAGTTTCACTTGAATCGTCGGACGAAGATACCATCATGTGGTTTAAGAACCGGTTGAATGAAAAAGGCCTGCTAACCACTATCCGGGCCTCAAGGGGCAAGGATATCCTTGCAGCTTGTGGCATGTTGTCGACCCATCAGCTGCAGGTCATGAAATCAATAGGATCGGATTTATCCTGTTAAAGACCGGAAATTTTCTTATTCTCGATCAGCTGAATGGCTTCCTGGGTAGGTATTTTAACACCTTCCCGGTAAGCCACAACAAAGGCTTTCTTGATATTACTCTCCCTCAGGGTTGCCTCTGCCTGGTTAAAGGACTTGTACCTTCCAATGGAGTATTTATACCATTCCTCCTCATAAATCATATCGATGGGGATGTCGCCCTTGTATAACAGGTTTAGGTACTCCTCTGACAAGGGTATGGTATGTGCCGCAATCTGAACTTTAAAGATGATCTCCTTAAACACTGAAGAATCCACGGGAGCTTCCTTGTTCACGGTAGCAAAAATATCCGTGGGAGGCTCATGAACAATAGGATCCTTCATGATTTTAACGATCTCCTCCAGGCTTTTGTCATCTTCCCAGCCATAATTGTATTCGACGGGATAATCCGTACATATCTGCAAGGCCCTGCCCTGGTCGCGGACCGCTATTATTTCGTATTCACGGGCATCGTTCATGATTTCCAGGGAGTATTCGTACCGGTCGCTTTCCATTACCTGCTGTCGCCGGATAAGTGCGCGGTTCTGATTTTTAAGCCCGGAGCTTTCATAGTACTTTGCTTTCTCCATTCCCGATGCGCGGTGATTGGTGCGGTTCATTTTCTGCCAGAACGTCTGGTATTTCTGTTGAAACACCGAAAAGGCCATATTGTATCCTTCTTTAAAGGTTTCGGAACTTTCAAAAAGTTTCTTCAGTGCAGTGTTATAAGCACCGGAGGCCCGCTCTTTTTTATCCAGGTCAGTGAGTGCCGAATAAAGATTATTGGCTTGTTGAAGTTCAGCTTCAGCTTCCAGTAAAAGATCAGCAGCACGTTCAAGCTTTTTCAGCTCTGATCCGTCGAATTTAATATTCAGCTCTGATATAAACAGCCTGGAGGAGCTTTGTGACCATCCCGTTGAGGCCATTAACAGGAACATACAGTAAAGGTAACCCAGCTTCAGGGAAGTTTTTGTGGAATACAGTATCATACCCAAACGCAATTTATGATTCCTTATGGTTAAATAAATGGTTATGAGGCAAGTGAAATAAAACTACCTGCCTGTTTGAAAGTTATACGATACTTTGTGTGAAAAGTTAAGCGGCTGTTCCTATTCCTCCTGTTCAAAAAGCCATTATTCGGCTTCCTGCCTATCAGAAAACGCTTTATCCGGCCCTCGCGAATAAAGCCTGATGCTTCAGGAATAATAAACAATGCTTTGCAGCCAATAAAATAACTACATTTGTATGAGGGAGATACCTGCACCCAAACCATGAAAGCTGCTTTAATCATATCAATTGTTTTTCAGCTTGTTGCTGCGTTTATTTCACTGGGACTCACCCGGTATACCAAATTAAATATCAGCTGGATTTTAATTTCCGTGGCCTTCCTGCTGATCGCTGTGCGGAGTATCCTGGATCTGGTGCCCTTCTACTACAAGGAAGTTCAGGCCGAGATATATCTCATTTACCGGTTATTGGAAATATTAATTGCCATCCTGCTGCTTACGGGGGTCGTTTTTATCCGGCAGTTGTTTAAATCGCTGAAGCGCATCGATGATATTCGGAGAGAATCAGAAAATAGAGTAATTCAGGCCATCATGCAAACAGAGGAGAAGGAAAGACGGCAGTTGGCCAAGGATTTGCATGACGGCATCGGACCCCTGCTTTCCAATATAAAAATGTCCATTACCGCACTCGACCAATCTCAGATTTCCGGATTCAACAAAACGGTTATAGATAACATCAGCAATCTCATCAACGAATCCATCAGCTCCCTCAAATATACCTCAAACAATTTAAGTCCCCATATCCTGGAAAGTTTCGGACTGGCAAGTGCTGTAAACTCATTCATTGAGAATATCAACCTTTTGGGGAAAATTGATATCAGCTTCAGCAACAATATAGAGAACATCAGGTTTGACAACCAGATTGAAACCAATCTGTACCGTATCGTCTGTGAGTTGGTCCAGAACACCGTTAAGCACGCTGCTGCTGTAAATGTATCCCTGCTGATGCATTATCATGAAAACAGGTTCATTATTCAGTATTTCGATGACGGCATAGGTTTTGAACCGGATGAAAATATCAATCTGAGTGGGATGGGCCTGTCCAATATGCACTCCCGGATCAAGGCCCTGGACGGAGATATTGAGTTCAAGAGGATCATGCCTACGGGTATGATGACCAGCATTTTCCTGAATACCAAAACAAAATCATTTATACATGGAAAAACTTAAAATACTTATAGTAGATGATCATAAATTATTTCGTGAAGGGCTCAGGATTCTGCTAAAAAACCTGGAAGATGTGGAAGAGGTCTGGGAGGCCCCGGATGGCGAGGTTTTTCTGAACATGATTAAAACCTGCCATCCCGATCTTGTTTTGATGGACATTGAAATGCCCAGGATCAATGGCATTGAAGCCACTGCCAGAGCGCTCGAGATTTTTCCCGATTTAAAGATCATGGCCCTGTCCATGTACGGTGATGAGGAGTATTTTCAAAAAATGGTGGATGCTGGTGTATGTGGATTCCTGTTGAAGAACTCTGATTTCTCTGAGGTCAGAAAAGCCATTACCAATGTTGCCCAGGGATACAATTATTTCACGGAAGAAATACTGTACAGGCTGGTGAACCGTTTGAAAACAAAGCCAATTCAAACTGAGTCTCCAGTGTCACTTTCCGACCGAGAAATTGAAGTATTGATACTCATTTGCAAGGGTCATTCGAACCAGGAAATTGCGGACCAATTGTTTATCAGCAAGCGCACTGTGGATCATCATCGCGCCAGCCTGCTGACCAAGACCAATACAAAGAATACTGCGAGTTTGGTCATTTATGCGATAAAAAATAAGATGATTGAAGTATGAAGAAGGGACGAGGGACAAGGGACGAGGGACGAGTTAAAACCCTTTGTCCCTCGTCCCCTGTCCCTTGTCCCTTGTCCCTTGTCCCTTGTCCCTTGTCCCTTGTCCCTAAACTAAAGCATTGTAAAGAATTTCCACCGGGTGCAAGGCCTGAACCCCTGTACCATCCAGGATCTGTTGCCGGCAGCTGGTGCCGGGTGCACTGATCAGGGTTCCGGCTTCTGAGTTCCTTACTTCGGGGAAAAGCACCAGTTCACCGATTTTCATTGATAATTCATAATGCCGCTTTTCATAGCCAAAGGCTCCGGCCATCCCGCAGCAACCACTTTTTATCTCTTCGACCGTATAATTGGCAGGAATGGTAAGCATGGTTTTGGTGGCAGCCGTGCTGGCAATGGATTTCTGCTGACAGTGCCCGTGGAGCTTGATATGTTTCTTTTCTGCAGTAAAAGTTTTCCTGTCGATATTCCCCGCAGAAAATTCCGCGGCAATAAACTCTTCCACGGTGAGGCAGAATTTTGACAGGTCTCTGGCATCCTGGCGCAATTCCTGGCTTACGAGTTCGGGATATTCATCGCGAAAAGCCAGTATAGCAGAAGGTTCTATTCCGATTAAGAGCCTGTCCTCGCTGATCTGGTCCCGGAAGATCCGGATATTCCGGTCAGCGATCTTCCGCGCTTTACGAAGCAAGCCTTTGGATATATAAGTCCGGCCACTTTCCAATTCCGGAGAGAAAGTCACCGTATAACCCAGGCTGGTCAGTAATTTAACCGTCGCGATGCCCTTTTCGGCATCCAGGAAATCCGTGAACTCATCGATAAAGAGACAGACTTCACGCAGACCGGATGACGTTGCTTTTTCTACCGGATTGAGGTAGCCGTTTTTCCTGAGCCAGGATTCCAGGCTCCTCGGAGACAACAGGGGTAACCTGCGTTCCCGGGCGAAGCCCAGCATTCGCTGAACCAGGCCTGAAATGAATTTATTGGAAAAGAGTGTATTATAGAAGGCAGGGAACAGCGCATTGATTTTGTGAATGCGACCGATATGGGCCACCAGCCAGGCAGCCATCGACACGCCTTTTTTATCATAGTAATGCTGGAGAAACTCAGCCTTCAGCTTGGCCATATCCACATTGGAGGGACACTCGGATTTACATCCCTTGCAGGACAAACACAGATCCAGCAGATCATAAACGGCATGCAAGGACATGGCATCATGTCCCGACGGATTAGAGATGTACTCACGCAAAGCATTGGCCCGCGCACGTGTTGTAGTTTGCTCATCACGTGTAGCCATATAGCTCGGGCACATGGTTCCACCCATCAGCACTGATTTCCGGCAATCACCGGAACCATTGCATTGTTCGATATGCCGGAGCATACCTTGTGAAGCCGAATAATCAAAAATCGCCCGGATTTCCCTGCCCTTCTCCTGGTTACCGTAACGTAAGGAGGAATCCATGCTGGGGGTATCGGTTATCTTACCCTTATTGAATATTCCCTGAGGATCCCAGGCTGATTTTACCTGTTTCATCAGCTCATAATTCTTCTGACCCACAATAATGGGAATGAACTCTCCCCTTAATCTGCCATCACCATGCTCACCGCTCAGGGATCCCCGGTATTTCTTTACAAGCCAGGCCACTTCTGTGGCAACTTTCCGGAACAGCTCTTTACCCCGGGGATCTTTCAGATTTATTACAGGACGCATATGCAGTTCGCCGGTTCCAACATGTGCATGAAAAACACATTCGAGTTGATGCTGGCCCATTAAGAGCTTGATATCCCGGATATAATCCGGTAGCAAATCGGGGCGTACAGCAGTATCCTCAACCAGGGAGACCGGTTTGGCATCACCGGGTATGTTGGAAAGAACACCCAGTCCGGATTTACGCAAAGCCCATACTTTGCTGATGTCTTCCCCTGTTACCAATGGAAAATGGTAACCTAAACCAGCCTGTCTCAGGTCTTTTTCCAGATTGATCTTTATTTCCTGAATCTCTTCCAGAGTTTCCCGTGCAAACTCCACAATGAGTATGGCGCCTGGTTCTCCTTCCACGAAAAACCTGTTTTTACGCTGTTCAATATTGGTTTTGGTGCATTCGAGAATCGTGTGATCCATAAGTTCAATAGCACCCGGATTATGTTTCAGACAAATGAGATTGGCCAGGAGGGATTCTTCAAGCGTATGAAAGTGAATGCAAACCAGTCCTTTCCTTTTGGGTGGCATGGGCACCAGGTTCAGCGTGATTTCGGTTATGAAGGCCAGTGTGCCCTCTGATCCGGCCAGCAAGGTTGAGAAATTGAATGGTGAACCTTTTTCCGTAAAAGGAACTGACGGTATCAGCAGATCGAGAGCATAACCGGTATTGCGCCGCCGAATAGCCGGATCGGGAAATTCCTTAAGAATCTCACTCTGGTTAGCCGGGGAAGAAAGTATATCGAAAATGTTCTTATAAATTCTTCCCTCGACACCTGTCCTTTCCATTTTATTAAAGAAAGCCCGTTTATCAGTCGCTTCAAAAACAGCTGGTTCCCCATCACTTAGAATGGCGTTTACAGCTTGCAGGTGATCGCGGGTGCTGCCATAGATCAGTGAATGGGAACCGCAGGCATTATTGCCCACCATGCCGCCTATCATGCAACGGTTTGAAGTGGATGTTTCGGGACCGAAGAACAATCCTTTTTCGGCAAGTTTCAGGTTAAGCTCATCGAGCACCACACCGGGCTGAACCCGGGCAAATCCACCGGAGCTATTAATCTCAATAATGTTTGTAAAGTATTTCGACATATCCACCACGATGCCATTGCCCACCACCTGCCCGGCAAGTGAAGTTCCTGCCGTGCGGGGTATAAGTGTTATGCCGTTCTCGGCTGCATAACGGATGAGTTTCTGTATATCATCTGCAATGGCAGGTCGGGCCACTGCAAGTGGTATTTCCCTGTATGCCGAGGCATCGGTGGCGTAAAGCAAGCGGTTCGAAATATCGTCGTATAAATCGCCCTGCAAATCCTTTGCCAGTGAGTTAAGAAGTCTTTTTTTACTGATCATGGTTTTAATTATTCAACATCTGTGATAATTATGTTTTACTACAATACAAATCTAATGATTTAGGCATTATTCTGTACAGGACTAATAAATACCTGTGCTTGACATTTATCACCTTTGTTTATAAAAGAATTCCATAATTTTGAACGTTAGGGTGAGGCATGTCATAAAATGTCGTTCTTTTACGCCGAAATCTTGTTTTTTAGTTAACTTTAAAGTATGGTGGAACTCCAAAACAGTTGATATAAAATGAATTTGATTGAGAAAATAAAAGAAAATGCCAGGGCGAACAAACAAAGAATTGTATTGCCGGAAGGTTATGAAGAACGCACTATTAAAGCTGCAGATTCCGTAATGCAGGAGGGTATCGCTGACATTATCCTGCTGGGTAACCCCGAAGATATTCGCACACATGCAAAAAAGCTTGGGTTAAAACACATCGACATGGCCAAACTGGTCGATCCCCGGAAATCTGAAAAAAGGGAAGTTTATGCCAATATGATGGTTGAGTTGCGCAAATCAAAGGGACTCACCAAAGATGAAGCGCTCAAGCTCCTTCAGGATCCGTTGTATTTTTCCACGGTAATGATCAAATATGGGGATGCAGACGGCGAAGTGGCCGGCGCTGACAATGCCACCGGAGATGTGTTAAGACCCGCTTTCCAGTATGTAAAAACCCTTCCCGGCATCAGTGTTGTATCCGGTGCCTTCCTGATGTTTCTAAAAGACCGGGAATATGGCGAGAATGGATTAATGGTTTTTGCAGATTGCGCCGTACACCCCAACCCAACCGACCGTGAACTTGCAGAAATAACCGTGGCCACTGCCAAAACCACAAGGGCAATTGCTGGATTTGAACCCCGCATAGCCATGCTGAGTTTCTCCACCAAAGGCAGTGCCAAGCATGAAATGGTTGATAAAGTAGTCAGCGCTACCCTTATCGCCAAAGAAATGGACCCTTCCCTGAAAATTGACGGTGAACTTCAGGCTGATGCAGCCATAGTTGAATCCATTGGACTCAAAAAAGCTCCGGGCAGTGAGATTGCTGGTAAAGCCAATGTACTGATCTTCCCCAACCTGGAGTGCGGGAATATTTCATATAAACTGGTACAGCGCCTGGGTCATGCTGAAGCAATAGGTCCCGTCCTGCAAGGCATGGCTGCGCCCATCAATGACCTTTCCCGGGGCTGTTCCGTTAATGATATCATCGATCTGATTGCCATAACAGCCAACCAGGCCATCGGATCAAAATAATAACACAACAGGAAGCACTATATTTATTGAAATATGGCAGAAATTATTGTAGAATCGATCGAAAATTATGGTCTGAGCCAGAAATCACGCTCGAAGACCTTGTTTTCGAAGGTTGGTGTCGTTGGATGCGGCACAGTGGGTCAGAATATTGCCCTCCTGATCAGTCAGAAGGAACTTGAAGTCATTTTCATAGAGCTTTCGGAAGAGAAAGTCAGCTACGCCTTTTGCAAAATGGAAGAAGAGCTCGACAATATGATCGGACGCTGGGGTATGACGCCCGGTGAAAAACGCTCTATTTTATCGAGGATCAGTGGTTTTGTCGGATATGAACATTTACAGAGCTGTGACCTGGTTATTGAAGCCATCCGTTCAAAATCGCGTGAGCAGAGAGTTACCAGCAGGAAAGAAGTCTTTAAAAACATCGAAAAGAATGTAACTCCTGATACCATCATTGCTACGAATTCCACCACTATTGCCATCACGGAGCTGTCTTCGGAGCTGGAATACAAAGACCGCTGTGTAAGCCTTCACTTCCTGACCAATGCGCCAGGAGCTAAAATGATCGAAGTAGTGAGGAGTTTGTACACCTCGGATGAAGCGTATGAAAAAGTCAGCAAATTCATTACCATGATCGGCAAAACCCTGGTACAGGTTCAGGAATCTCCCGGATTGATCAGCATCAGGCTATTTGTGACCATGGTCAATGAAGCCTGTGAGATTCTCATGGAAGGAGTTGCCAGCAAAGCTGATATTGATACCACCATGCGGGTGGGTCTCGGGCTTTCACTCGGACCATTTGAACTGGCCGATAAAGTCGGACTCGACAAGGTGGAGCGGTGGATGGATAATCTTTACGGTGAATTTGGTGACATCAAGTACAAAGCATCCCCGGTAATCAAGCGCCACGTCAGGGCTCATCAATACGGACGCTCCAACGGCAAGGGGTTTTATAATTATGATGAGACTGGCAGGAAGATCAGTTGATGTCTTACTGCCCTGGATAATTTTAAAAACATTGAATAGCAGAAAACCATGAAGGTATTGGTATTGAATTGCGGCAGCTCCTCCATCAAGTTCCAGTTATTTGATATGGAATATGTCACTACCCTTGCAAAAGGAATTGCAGAAAAAGTGGGTATGAAAGGTTCATTTGTTAAATTGGAAAAAGAAAACGGGGAAAAGATCAGGTTTGATGGTGAGATCCTGGATCACCAGACCGGCATTGAGTACATACTGGGCATCATCACCAGCCAGAAGCATGGCTGTATTAAAAACCTGGATGAGATTGATGCCGTGGGACACCGGGTGGTAAATGGCGGGGAAAAATTCAACAAAAGCGTATTGATCACTGATGAGGTGCAGGCAGAGGTTGAAAAATACATAGACCTGGCTCCGCTGCACAATCCGGCTAACCTTAAGGGCGTTTATGCCATTAAACTCCTTATGCCGGGCAAACCCCAGGTTGGAGTGTTCGACACTGCATTCCATCAGACCCTGCCCAAGCATGCGTTCATGTATGCCATCCCCTACTCGCTTTATAAAAAATACGGCATCCGCAAGTATGGTTACCATGGAACCAGTCATTACTATATCAGCAAGCGGGCCTGCGAGATACTGAACGTTGATATTAAAACCAAGCGTATCATTACGGTGCATTTGGGCAATGGCGCCTCCATGGCTGCTGTAAAACATGGCATATCCGTTGATACTTCCATGGGATTCACACCGGTTGAAGGCCTGATCATGGGAACCCGTTCGGGAGACCTCGATATCGGCGTAATTACATACATCATGGATAAAGAAGAAATCGGCATTTCCCAGATCGGGACCCTGGCAAACAGGCAAAGCGGCATGCTCGGGATTACCGGGATTTCATCCGACATGCGTGAAATCGAGGAGGCTGCCTTAAAGGATAATAATGCACGGGCAATACTGGGACTTGATATGTATCATTACCGGGTCAAAAAGTATCTGGGTGCCTATGCTGCTGCTATGGGAGGTGTTGATATAGTGGTATTTGCCGGAGGAATCGGAGAAAACGGTCCCGAATCAAGGGATGCCATTTGCTCCGACCTGGAATTCCTGGGTATTGAATTGGATCCGCAAAAGAATAATGGTCTTCGCTCCAAAGAGGCCGTGATCAGCAAGGATGGAACCAAGGTTACCGTGATGGTGGTGCCTACCAACGAAGAACTTGTTATTGCCGAGGATACGGTAAAAATCATTATGGAATTAAATAAATAAATCACGCAGCATGGTTTTCAAATCGCTGGGTAATTTCGTCGATGCGGCCGTAAGGAAAGGGAAAAAAAGGATCGCTGTTGCTGTTGCCCAGGATGATGATGTTTTACGGGCAATTCAGGCGGCTATGCAGGCAGGTATTGTTATTCCCCTCCTGGTGGGCGATCAGAAGGAGATCCGAAAATCCGCTGACAGTGTTGCTTTTGATTTATCGGGTATTGAAATCATCCATGAACCGGACAAACAGCGTGCCTGTGCAGAAACAGTAAAGCTTGTGCACGAAGGCAGGGCAGATATTCTGATGAAAGGACTGGTGAGTACGGGCATACTGCTGAAGGCCATTCTGGATAAAGATACCGGTCTGCTCAGCGGAAGCCTGCTCAGTCATGTAGCCTTCTTTGAGACGCCCCATTACCATAAAATCTTATGTCTCACAGACGCAGCATTGAACATAAATCCTGATTTCAATGAAAAGGTTGCCATTGTGAACAATGCTGTAGCTGTCTGCCAGAGGCTCGGGATAAGCAAGCCCCGGGTGGCCATCCTGGCGCCAGTGGAAACAGTCAATCCGAAAATGGAAGCCACCGTGCACGCGGCGATGCTCACCCTGATGCAGAAACGCAATCAGATCACCGGGTGCCTCATTGATGGCCCTCTTGCATTGGATAATGCCGTTTCTGCCGATGCCGTAAGGCACAAAGGATTGGTCTCAGAAGTTGCCGGCGATGCAGATATCCTGGTAGCGCCCGACCTGAATTCGGGGAATATACTGTACAAGTCACTCAACTTTCTCGGCGGCGCGGTTGCTGCTGCTGTAGTTTCCGGAGCACGTGTTCCTGTTGTGCTGACTTCAAGGGCAGATCAGGAAAAAAGCAAGTTTTTTTCCATAGCCCTTGCTGCTGATATGGTCTGACGCGATAAACCCTAAGAGTAGTCGGAAAGTGATATAAAACCTGGTTATGAATCATAAAATTCTTGCCATCAATCCGGGATCCACATCAACAAAGATCGCGGTATACCATAATGCAAAGCCCGTATTCCTGAAGAGCATCCAGCACAATCCGGATAAACTGGCGAAATTTACCAGAATCAGTGACCAATATGAATTCAGGAAAGAAATTGTTTTAAAGGAACTGAAAAATTCATTCATCGATATTGAGAGCATTGAGGTGATTGTAGGCCGGGGTGGTTTGGTGCACCCCATTGAATCGGGCGTTTACCATATCAACAACCGGCTCCGTCATGATTTGCTCGAGGGTGTTATGGGTGAGCATGCCAGCAACCTGGGCGGTTTGATAGCCCATGACATTGCCAAGGATATTCCCAATTGCAGGGCCTTCATCGCCGACCCTGTGGTTGTTGATGAGTTGCAGGATGTCGCCCGGATTGCCGGACATCCTAAGTTTCAGCGTTATTCGATATTCCATGCCCTGAATCAAAAAGCTACTGCACGCGCTTATGCCCGGCTCATGAACAGGAAATACGAGGAACTCAACCTGGTGATTGCCCATCTCGGCGGAGGAGTATCCGTGGGAGCACACCGGAAAGGCAAGGTCATTGATGTGAACCAGGCCCTGGATGGAGAAGGGCCTTTCTCACCTGAACGTTCCGGAACCCTGCCGGCCGGAGCCCTGGCAAAGCTTTGTTTCGAAGGATTGTACACCCTCGATGAAATAAAAAGAATGATCACCGGTGAAGGGGGCTACGTGGCTTATATGGGTACAAACAGTGCCTATGAAGTGGAATTGCTCGCACAGGATGGTGATGATAATGCCAGGCTGATCCAGGATGCCATGTCTTACCAGATCGGTAAAGAAATAGCTTCGATGTGCGCTGTTCTGCACGGGGAGGTGGATGCCATTATCCTTACCGGGGGCATATCCCACAATCCCATGGTGGTGGAATACATCAAGAAAATGGTATCGTTTATTGCCCCGGTTGTGATCTATCCGGGGGAAGATGAGATGCATGCCCTTGCCATGAATGGACTCATGGTATTGAAAGGCGAAATCAAGCCCAGGGAATATGATGAATCCACCATGGTAAATGTGAAGCTTCCATGCTGGGAACCCAGGGACACGGAGAAGGATGAGATGATGAAAGATACATATTAGGGACAAGGGACAAGGGACAAGGGACAAGGGACGAGGGACAAGGGACAAGCAGGGAAATAGGTATTAGGGATTAGTAACGGAAACCGGGATGATTTTACCCCGCATTTGCCTGTGAGCCGTGAGCGCAAAGTGTCCGATAAATTCGGCCATTTCTTCAGGCTGCGATGGAGCCTGGTAACCAGGAAAAGCCTCTTCCAGCATTTCAGTCTGCACCGATCCCAGGGCCAGACAGTTAAAAACCACCTGTGTATTCTTAAATTCCTCACTGAGACATTCCGTTAAACAGGCCAGTGCTGCCTTACTGGCGCTGTAGTATGCGATCCCCGGGAACTTCATGCTGCCCTGGAAGCCTCCCATACTGCTGATGTTAACAACATGGGACGGCAGTTTACCACCCATCAAGGGCATCAGTTGCCTTATAAGCAGAGCCGGTGCAAAGCAGTTGATGCGGAACAGCTGCCCTATTACATCCAGACCAGTTTCCAGAAAAGGTTTATTAATCAGCAATCCGGCATTGTTGATGAGGATGTCGATGTGCTGGATGCCGGGCGGCAGTCTTTTCAGGAGGGAACCTGGATTCTCCAGAAAACCATCCAGGTCGACTACCAGAGGATGTACCCGTGATGATTTGTTCAGTCCGGCACATTCGGTGGCCAGTTGTCCCAAACCCGCCTTGTTCCGTGAAAGGGCATATACTTCAGTTTGCTTTATCCTGGCAAAGTATTTGGCTGTTTCAAAGCCAATTCCACGACTTGCGCCGGTAATCATTACTACCATGTGGTAATATGCATTTGAATTTGTATTTTTACAGCGTTCTCTCCATAAAGATATGAAAGAAGTATGATAATCAAGCGATCTGTATTAATAATAAGCCTCTTTTCACTGGCCTTCAATATGTTTTCGCAGGTTGAAGAATCCGTTCCCGAGGAAGAGGGTCAGAAGAAAAAGTCAAAGTTTGCCGATAAGCTGATTTTTGGAGGCGATATTGGATTAAGTTTCGGATCCATTACTTATATCAAGCTGGCTCCGGTAGTGGGGTATCGTCTGATGCCAAGGTTGGCTGCCGGATTGGGACCGATATATATATATGAAAAATACAAGGATGTGAATTTGGAAACCTCCACTTACGGGGCCAAGCTCCTCGCCTCTTTTACAGTGTTCCAGGGCATGGAAAAAGGCACTTCGATGGGGATCGGGAACCTGGTGATCCATGTGGAGAATGAGCTGATCAATGTGGAACCATTATTTTACAACACTGTTGGAGGCTATTATGTCTTTGGTGAAAGGTTATGGATCGACAACCTCCTTGTGGGCGGAGGTCTGGTGCAACCGATCGCCGGCAATTTTGCCATTTCCATGCTCATCATGTGGGATGTCACCCAGAATGATTATTCTCCGTATTCCAATCCGATATTCAAGTTTGGATTCTTTTTCTGACAGAAGGTGTTTAAACTTAAGGCCTTTAGCCTTTAGCCTTTAGCCTTAAGCCTTTAGCCTTAAGCCTTTAGCCTCTTTACCTGAAACTAAATCCCAATCCGGCCGTCATTACGCTGTAATTGGCCCAGCTGTAATCGAAATGCAGGGTTATAAAAGCGAGTTTAAATCTGACCCCGGCATTGAACCTGGGTTTGGTGAGTCCTCCATCCTGGTTCTTGATTTCCATGTCAATGGGATCCGTCAATACTTCTACGTATGGATTTAGGCTATTATCGATATAAACCGCCGGATAATCCCCTTCGAATTTCAGGTTGGTCTTGGTGGTGACAAAGCCCATGCCGCCATAAAAGCAAACCACAGGCAGGTTGGCAGAGACCACAAGATTGGCAGTATGACACTGGGTAAGCATGGTCATCTGCTGGTTATCCCAGTTGCTGTCGGTGGCACCCGGCAGCGCATCAGCATTAATATCACCGGGCTCCACGTTAATATCCACCACGGTATGTAAGCGGGTATAGCCATACATCACCGACAGCTGCAGTACAGGAAGTTTTTTCAGACCGGGTATCCATTGTTTGATATCGTGCTTACCACCAAGACCCCAGAATCCCAGTTCATTTCCCTTGTATTTGATATTGGGCATGATACCGGACCATGACTTCCGTACCTTTGATCAGTCCTATCCCGGCCTGGATCATCGGCGATGGCACATAGTTGGTATTCAATCCGCCAGGCATTTCAAAGGCCTGCTGGGAGTATTCGTCGTAGGTATAATCCATCATGGGTCCGAAATCTTTTGAGCCCGAAATTGTTGGCGTTTCCTGCAGGGCAGGATCATGAAGCTTCAGATTCGTGAGCTGGGAATCATCGATCAGGTAGGTCTCGTACTTTTCCGGAATAATGGCAGCGCTTGTGGTAAAGGTTATATCAAAACCACCCAGTTTGTGAGGTTCAGCTGTATTGTACCATCCACCGCCCAGGGCCGCTCCGAATGCATTGGCAGCCGGGGTGATGTATGGCTGGAGCAGGACCTGAGCATCCTCCGGGCCTGCAGCCATCAGATTGCCAATAAGTTCAATCTGTGCGAAAGATCGTATATTCAATAAGGTCGCCGCTGCAACCAACAGCAGCAACCTGGTTTTTAGAGAATTTTTCATGTGTTCAAGATTTACCGGTTTAAACACTTTGTACGTTATAAAGTCGGGAATGTTCCACGCTCAGTCCGAAATTTAAAGTACGGCATGAATTGTTAAAGTAGCTAAAAAATAAGATCATTTTTATTTTCCGGTTAGAAATGATATAGTATATTTGCAATTCTTTAAAAAGAGCCATTTTATAACGCCTACGATCCAGTAGCTCAGCAGGTAGAGCACATCCCTTTTAAGGATGGGGTCCTGGGTTCGAATCCCAGCTGGATCACAAAAGATAACGGCCGCCTATGGCGGCCTTTTTATATGTTGGAAACCAGCTGGGATCACGAGCGCCAGCGAACGAATCCCAGCTTGATTATTTGAATGTCTTACAATGACTTGTATATAAATGACTTGAAAGACTTTTTTTTCTCACTCCGTTTAACACAAAAAATTTAGAGCAACCTATTTCCCATTTTTAGTTTTTAGAGGTAACAAGTCTCCTTAGGCTTTCTGAATAGATTTCTTATAGTTTATAAAATTATCAAAATCGCCTTGACAACGCTCGGCATCTTTTGTACCTTTCATATCGTATTCTACCTTCCACTTTCTGATTCACAAATTGTAACCAAACTCTAATCCTATGAAAAAAATTTGTTTCTTTCTGACAATTGTGGTATTCCTCTTAAATAGGCATTAATGGAATGCTGGCACAAACCACACAAACACAACTTAACCAAGTTGAATTAATGAAACAGTTTTTAGGTAATATGGAAGTGTGAATTGGGTAAAGACATCAACTATTTTTTGGAGTGCTAAGCCTTATGGGACAGGAGAAGATGCTTATTGGAAAATCGTTTCGAATGATAAAATAGTTTCAGAAGGGAAAGCCCTATATGGCTATGATAAAAGTATTGATAAATACATTTATGCTGATATGGAAAAAGGAAAGGATATCAAACTAACTGTATATTGGATGATTTACAAATAGGAAACATGAGTACCGCCCATATAGCGCAATATCTAATCCTGAAAAACCACCATGGAGAGGGGAAGGTGAATTTAAATCTCCTGATATTTTTACTATGAATGGCTTTGCAGGTAACAAGCCAGTAGGTACTTGGACTTATACACGGGTAAAATAGTTGTTTGAAAAATCATTATGAATCCTATAACGCTTTAATATTATGGAGTATTTGAATTTTTATAATGTATTAATATACAGATAGATGTTTGTATATGTACCAAATTAATATATGTATGAAAATGCAGTAATTTATTATGTGGTGAAATAAAGAATTATTTGACTTGTGTTTAATAATGATGCAAATTAGTCAATGTCTTTGATATACAGTTTATTATTAAAACTAAATCCAATCTTATGAAGAAATCATTTTTAATTCTCGTGATTGCTGGATTTATGGTAATTGGCTTATCTAAAGTTCAGGCACAGACTACTCAACCAAAACTCAATCAGGTTGAACTTATGAAACAATTCATTGGTAACTGGAAGGTTGATATGGCAAAAGATACTGTTCTTTATTGGGATGCGAAAGCATTTGGGACAGGATTTGAATGTTATTTTAAGACAGTTGCAAAAGACAAAATAATTTCAGAAGGGAAACAACTTTTCGGGTATGATAGTAAACTTGACAAATGTGTTGCGGCTACTATATTTAAAGGGATGGATATTGAGATATGGGCATTGTGGTTTACATCAAAAAGTAAATATGTTATCACCTATTATAGTGATATTTCAAATCCTGACAAGTCATCCTTTAAAATGGATGGAGAATTTACCTCCCCAAATGCTTATTCAGAAACCTTATTTATGAATGGAAAGGCTGTAATGAAATATATTTATGTTAGGGTTAAATAATCAGTTAAACAAATCTATGTGCCCCGAAAGATAAAATTTTGGGGCATTTTAAATTTCATAGAGCATTAATTTACATATAATTGACTTCATTTTTGCCGCATCAGATTTTATTGGATAATGCCGTAGTTTATTATGTGGCGATTAATTTGGTTAAGAATTAAGGTTTAAGACTCTTAATTTTCAGCAATCCATTGAAGAAGTTTACTATCGAATAACTCCTGTTCTTCATACATTGGAAAGTGACCGCTCTTTTCAAAAATATTGTTTGAAAAGTTTCCTAATTCACTCACAACAGATTCCCAAAGTATTGGAACTGCCCAAAAATCATATTTACCATTTGCTATAAAGACGGGACACTTAATTTCTTTATATCGACTGGTAGGGTCATATTCATTAATGATTTTACCATAAGAATTATTTGTTACATCAACATTAATATTTGAATTTTCAAAAATCCAAGCAGCATCATAATTCCAATCATACCAGAATTTAGGAGTGAGAGATAAATAATTGTCAACCCAAATCTGTGAAGCGGTTCTTTCCGTTCCTGAATTATTTTTTCCTTCAAGTTCTTTCATGCTTTTTTGGAATGCTATCTTCCTTTCTTGAGACGCTTGTGTTTCCCAATATTTATCTGCTTCTTCTTTCATACTTTTTATTAAATATATATGGTGGAGTGCCAATTACAATAGCATAAGATATATTATCTGGATATTTAATAGCATATTCAAAAGATAAATATCCAAATCCCGAATGACTAAGAACTCCAACTCTTTCTAATTTTAATGCGTTACGGATAGTTTCAATATCATCAACAAATGTATCCATAGTCCATGAATCAAGATTTGAAGGTGTTTCGATTGGGTATGAAACACCTGGTATCAACGAAAATTAATTGACAATGCTCTCGCAATTTTGCTGAGAGAGTAGGTGACAATATTGACCCATTAGGAACTATTATTGGTTTTCCTGTACCTTCAATTTATAATGAAGGTCAATTCTGTGAACAGGAATAATACGTTCAGACTTGACTTCGTTTAACGCCTGAAAGTTTCCTTTTTCACTTTTATGTGGCTTGCAGCCAGACTATTAGAAATAGCAATAGAATAGAGAATAAGAAAACTACCTTTTTCATGATGTTGGGTTTTGATAAATCATACAGTTATTTGGCAAATTGTATATATAAATATACAGCATAAGTCAAATAAAGTCAAGTATTTTACTAAAATACATTCATTTATAGTTATTTAACTAACAAAGCATTACATCAATATTCGTAAGATGTAACTCTTGTCGGAGGTGGTTCCCATCCTTAACCCTTTATCTGTACTGACTACTTGTCCAACCGGTGGGTTATAGCTAAAAAAAGCCCCCGGAGCTGATTTCCGGGGGCTTAATTTGCAGTGATGTAGGCTTATTACTTATTCGGTCCATTTTCAACACATATTGCTTTGACAACAACAGGATCTAATACAAACTCCCAGTCTGTAACATCTACTATGAAGGTTCCAATATAGTGGTGACCTTGATTTCCCTTTAAATTGAAATTTGCGGTGTATGTCGTCCAAAAGGCTAATCCTCTTGGATCTATTTCCTTATAAGTAAAGACTTCACCTGTTGGTTTTCTTTCACATTCACCCATAATTGATGTAATTCCCCAGATGATAAGCCCTCTTTATAAAGACTATTAAAGAAGGGAAAGCATCCATTACTAGAGGTCAAACCTTCCCCGTAATACTACAATAAACGGGTAATTCTAAAACACCACTTGAACTATATTTAAATGTGAAAGTTCCTGTTTGCCCAGAAAGCTGGGTCAAACCAATGCCCGTAAATAGGCATAATAGAAGAAATGTTTTTGTTTTCATGATTCCTGAGTTTGGTTAAACATTGCGAATAAAATGACCCTAAGGCAGTTAGGGCATACAAAGTTTACGATAATAATAAGCTGAAGTCAAGAGGATTTTGATGAAAAAAGTGATTTAATTGATTAAAAATTGGAAATTAGGAATACTTATAGCATCCATAAAAAACCCAGCGATGAACCGGGTTTAATATTATTGAAGAAATAAGTGATAGTTTAAAGAATTTCGTGCTGATATTCAGTATTTATACTTTTTGCTATTGCAAAATTATCTTTTTGATCTCAATGATTTGGGATGTATTATCAATTATCTGTAAGTAATACAAACCCTTACCCCCGAAAGTATTCAAGTCAATATCGAATAATTGGCTATCAATTATTGATTCAAACACCTGATTGCCAAGACTATTTATAATCTTTATCTTATAGCCGGTCATCTTAGTGTAATCACCATTATCGATCAGAAAATGATCGTTGGTAGGTTTGGGGTAAGCCCTAATGATGTTTTGATCGGTGGGGGGATTGGCTCCTGAGGCAAGATTTCCATTGATAATTAGGGTATCAGTACCATCAATACTGTCATATACTGTTACTGAAATTTGGGTCGGACCAGGATAAATAATTGGATATTAAGGCAATATACAATAGAATAATCATTTTCTAGGGCTTAAATTCATGTTTTTAGGGAACAACTGATGCGTTTAATTTTAATATCAATCGTACCACGAAGTGGTTCAATCTGAATAACCGTGGGTGTAAACCCACGGACCACGGTGAACTGGTCGTCTCAGCCCTGCAGGGGCTGAATATCAGGCTGGTATAATGAGTGCATCATTCAACCCTCCGGGGTTGCCGGCGGGTTTACATGTCTTTACCGTGGGTTATACCCACGGTTATATAACTTCAACCCCTTCGGGGTTAAGAGATCAATTCAAATCAAAAAGTTAAAGACCGCTTATATTTTATTTATTATCAATAATATACAAACAAATTTTAAAAGTTAACGCATCACCAGTATTTTTAAGGTTAAAATGATGGTTTTAAAGGAATGCTGTTGTGAATTTGTTTTGCAAATGTATTCATAGCAGAATGAGCCCAAAAAATGGCTTCTAAGGGTAAAAAACAAGGGGGAAATCTTGTTATGATACAAATACAATGTATTTTAGTTTGATCCGACCCTGGTATGGTTGGCATAATACTACCCGGTTCCTTCCGACAATACCATCTCCATACCACCTTACAGATTCAAAGTATAAAATTCTCTGCCATCTTTGCTTTCCCACTTTTTGTAACCACTAATTGTTACCATATTAGTAATATTTTAATTGTTAATACTTAAAATTCTGACGGGGGTAATTCGATCCGTCCAGACGAGGGCGGGGTGTTTGTCAGAGGAGGTGGATGATCGCACAAACGGCATGGCTAAAATTTTCCAGAAAAAATTTTTATCCTGAGATTCAATTTGTCAAAATGCCCTTGACATTAGCCAGTTATTATCGTAACTTTCATTGCCTATTTCACTTTCCGTTATTGACTTCCCAATTAGTAACCAAACTTCAACCAGATGAAAACAATACATCTCACTGCAGTGATGTATGCAGTATTTTTAATAGTAACCGCCCATAGTATGCAGGCGCAGAATACTCAACCACAACTCGACCAGGTTAAACTGATGCAAGGAATGGTTGGCACATGGCAAGCCGTCTTAAATAAAGACACAACAGTAATAGACGAGTACCAGCAATATGGTAATGTATTTTTACAGTTTTCATATTTTGTCATCAACGGAAAGAAATCTTTGTACTACGTAGATAATTTTTGCTATGCTCCTGATGAGGGGAAATTCAAAGGATTTGCTACGTTGACCAATGGAATCAATGCTACATGGACTGGCTCATTTGAAAATGAGAAAAAGTTTAGTTATATCAACTCTAAAGACTTCAACCCTGAAATTGTCTATTCTAAAGTTGAATCCACGCTTGAGACTCCTACTTCCATGATGGTGAGAAATTATAATCCAGCAGGCGTAATAATACGGGAGTTTAAAGTCACAAAAATAAAGTAGCAGTAACTATCACCATTACATTTAAAAACTAAGTATAACGTTTTAGCCTTCGGAATTCATTTCTGAGGCTTTATTTTATTTAATTAAATAACAATCAGTCATTTATACTCTACAATTCCACATCTATATATATATTAGAGGTAGCGTTTAGTAATTATGTGGTGAAAATAAATTTGACTTCGACTTTCTATTGTCTTAATATTTGTATCAATATTCTTGACTTACAGATATTTTAGTCATATACACTAACTAAAAACCCAATCAAATGAAAACAAGACTCAGAATCAGTTTTGCTGGTTTTTTTACAGCGGTTTTTTTAATTATGCTTGGTTGCCAAAACCAGTCTCAGAAAGCAGAGTTGGATAAGTATAAAGCCACGATTAAAATGCAGGAACAGAACAAAACAATCGTACGTGAATTTTTTGCATCAGTTGATATGCAAGACTTTAATAAACTAAATGAAATTCTATCTGAAGATTTTAAACTAAATGCATATGGGTTAGAGAAGCCATGGACAAAGGATGATATATTTAAAGATATCAAGAAGTATTATACTTCTTTCCCTGATTGGCATCATGAAATAGAAGAGATGATTGCTGAAGGAGATAAAGTGGCTGTCAAACTGATTCAGCATGGTACTCAAACGGCTCAATTCGAAGAAATTATTCCTACCGGTGCGAAAGTTGCAAAACCAGCCTTCCATTTAGTGACAATTGGCAATGGCAAGATAAAGGAATGGTGGGGTTTGGAGGACGATTTGGGATTGATGATTCAACTTGGCATGGAACTGAAGCCATCAACTAAAACTAAGTAGCGAGTTTAACCATATATTTCGTCATCATATTACCATATCATTATTCGTCAGATGATGTAGTAATTAATTATGTGGTTAATTGAAGACTATTCAATTTATTTAAGACCCTAACTGCCTGTGGAATAATAAAGCATTTTTAATACTTATAATTAGCACCAAATAATCCAACTTGGTACAATTTATTTGTTTAGGATCCCTATTTGTCTTAACTTTTCTCATGTAATTAACCTACATGCATTCGAAATCATATTTTTAACCAAAATTCAAATTTATGAAGATTTTCTTTTCAACCACACTGATTTTACTCCTGTTGCTTTTTGCAAATGTGGCGCAGGCACAAACCACCCAAACAAAACTTAACCAAGTTGAGTTAATGAAACAATCCATCGGTACATTTAAATGTGATGCAGCCAAGGATACCATTTTAATGTGGGAACTCAAACCTTTTGGAAAGGGTTACGAACTTGACTATAAGTTTATAACTAATGGTAAAACATATCATGAGATTAAAGACCTCTGGGTATATGATTTAAAATCTGAAAGATGGATTTGCTTCTCCCTCGAATCAAATGGGAATTATAAAATATTTTATGGTGTGTTTACCTCAAATAATAAACTACTTTGGTACAGTTTTGAAGTTTTTAATCCTGAAAAAATATTAGAAAGATTTAGTGAAGATTTCATTACTCCTGATGTATTTATTTTAAATTATATTATTGAAGGAAAGGTATCAAAAGCATGGACTTTTTATAGAATAAAGAGTTGAGCAAAAAGTTAAATATCTTATAAAAAAGAATCCAATTGAATGCTCCAAGATTTCATTTTTTGGGGTATTTAGTTTTTATAATGTATTGATATACAGATAATTGACTACCTTTTTACCGCATCAGTGTATGTTTGATGTAACTTTTGTCTGAGGTGGTTCCCATCCTTAACCCTTTATCTGTACAGAGGAACTGTCCAGCCAGTCGGGTGATAGCCTTTGTGTGAAATGCAGCATCGCACCCTTTTCCAGGTGGTGTTAAAAGTGACTGGAAAGAATATGAGCGGTGGCAATTTTAAAAGTCAGTATGCATAGCATTTTGCAGCAACGGCGTACTCCAATAATTGCTGTCCAGATATTTGCTTTTATTTGGATTTTTCAATTCTGTTGATTAACTTATTACACTTAAATTCAACATAATACCTGCATCTCATGAAGAAACTGAGAATAATCCCGGAAAGTTTGCTATGCTTGGTTTTATTCTTTAGCAGTTGTTCTTCAGAAAAAGAAGAAGAAGAAGAAAAATACTTATTAAGAGTTAAAACTGTTGCTACCGTTTGCGTAACTCATGAGGGAGTACCTGTTGGTGCCGGTGTCACTTTATGGATTATGCTTTACGAACATGATAATGTTAGTCTGGGAAATTATTTGGTAACTCAAAACATGACCACTGATGAATCAGGATGTATTTCTCTTGTTACACCTTACTACGATTTTTGTAGTGGTTGCACTTTTCAGTTTCATGCAGCTATAATTAATCCTGATGTAGGTGCAGGACAAAATGTCTATCTTAACTCTGAACAAGCTTCAACGGGAGCAGTGGAGAGTGAAGACGGACATGGGAAAATCTATACCTGGATTGTTGCCTTGGTTTTGAATTATTAAACAACTTAGTGGTTGCCCTCCTTAATGTTGCTTCATTTGATACTACAGGTGATCTAAATAGGTATTTCGCATGCACATAAAGTTATTGATATAACTTTTACCTGAAGCGATTCCTCCTTAACCCGACGGAAAGCCAATGTCGCTTCAATAGAGGCCCCAGGATCGACAATCTCAACAGGGGTCTTAGGTTTATGTATTGTGGGGTATGGGGCAAGCAGATCTTTAAAAGTTCAATTATCTAAGAAAGCCTTTTTTAAAACAGGGTAAAAAACTTGAGGTCTTTCAATATCAGGAAAATGCCCACATTGTTCAATTACCAGGAATTTAGTCTGAGGCAATAAATCTTTAATTTGGATGGAAGTTTCTTCAGGCATAACATCTTGTCTTGGTTTAATAATAATACACTGTCCTTTATAATGAATTAATCGAGGTTTTAGATCATAAGCTTTGTACAAATCAGCCCACATTAAGTCACCCATCTTTGTGTTATTGTCTAATTTCGGTAATTCCTGCATTAAAAGAGTATACCCTTTTTTATGGTCAAAGACATAGGGCAAAAGGGAGAAAACGGCTTTTCTAAGATTAGTGATTTCATTGATGGGCTGCTTATTCCAGTAATTTAAAGAATCCTTTTCATTTGGATATGTCCGCATATAAATGTTGTCCATAAATGCCCACATTAAACTTAGATCAGGTCCCAAAGTGCTCACCAGTGCCATCTTCTTTACGTTCTCAGGATAATAAGACGCGTACGCCTGAGCAAGACCGCCTCCCCATGAATGCCCACATAACAAAATAGACTCATTACCAAGATGTTTCCTTAAATCTTCAATATCAAGTACTGCTCTCTGGAGGTTAATAGTTGTCTTATCTAATTTCGCCTTTGATGAAAGTCCTGTTCCTCTTTGGTCAAATACAATACATTCAAAGTTCCTTGATAACGTATCAGCCCACGGTTGCATATAGCTTGGTCCGAATCCCGGTCCCCCACTAAGGAAGATTACTTTTGGTCCTTTTCCAGATTTTGTATAGAAAAGAGTATCGCCATCAGATGTTTTAAAGGAGTTGACTTCCTGACCATGTGCTCCAATAAATATCAATAGAATATACATTAAAGGTCCCAATGTTTTCATATGACTGAGATATATTTTGTAAAATTGGGAATTAAATAGCAGAAGCTCAATTACATAATTAAAAGTACGATAATAATTGGCCGAAGTCAAGTGGATTCTGACAAATGTGAATGGATAATACTGAATAAGAGAATCCAATATAAAGGAAGGATGCCGCTATTCATACTGGCAAACTTTAGACTAAATCTCTTTTCTAAGAATTCCTGGCTTATATCTGGTTTTGTTTCCTTTAGGTGCTAATCAAAAAAAGCTTGATTTTCTTGACTTTAGGATTGTGATGTTGTAACTTATTAAGCCAAATACCCAAAAACTATGAAAAGTTTAAGGTTGCTAATATTATTAGGATTGGTCTCTAATTTGATGTCTGCCCAAGAAAATATTATATCAGTAGGAGCAGAATCAATAACCATTGCAGAACTTAGAGATCATCTCTATTATCTTTCTACAGATGACCTGGAAGGTCGCCTGCCTGGAACAGCAGGATATGATAAGGCAGTACAATATGTTGTTTCTCAACTTCAACAAGCAGGATTATCACCAGTATGCAAAACCAATAACTCTGCATTATCCTATTATCAAACTGTATCGATCTATAAGTTTATTTTAGGTCCAGATACCTGGATTACCATAACAAAAGATAAAAATGAACATACATTTTCTCTTTATAATAACTTTTTTATAAACATTCGAGAACCTCTAAAAGGAAAAGTACTGACTGGTGAACTGGCATTTATTGGTTCAGGTATCAAAGAGCCTGATTATGGTATTGATGATTATAAAGGCATTGATGTTCAAGGTAAATGGGTTATGATGCTCTATGAATTACCCGCTTTTGTCAGAGAAAAACTACCTGAGGAGACACTAAAGAAGTATTTATCAGATTTTTGGAATAGGATTCATCTGGCAAAGGATGCTGGTGCATTAGGGATTATAAATGGAATATTTGATGTAAATGAATTTGAATTATGGAAAGAATTTGCACTGCGCTCACACGAATTCCATACGCTACCCGAAATTGGAAATCTTTCATATAATGAACTGTTAACTTTAATTGTGGCGGATTCTATGTTATTTGACTGTTTATTTGAAGGGCAAATTAGCAGTCCACTTGACCGTGACGAATATTCCAAGTCTTACATTTTAAATGGATGTAAAGTACAACTGAAAACTGATGACAGTTTATCAATTCTTCAAACAACGAATGCCATAGGTTTAATAGAAGGTTCAGATTCATCTCTTAAGCATGAATATATCGTTTTATGCGGACATCTTGATCATCTGGGCACTGAAAATAGTGAAGTAATGAATGGGGCGGATGATAATGCCAGCGGGAGTGCTGGTATTTTAGAGATAGCTGAAGCATTATCAAAATCAAAGCCCAAGCGGTCAATAATCTGCCTGCTTACAACCGGTGAAGAAACAGGGATGCAGGGATCCCATTATTTTACTGAAAATTCACCTGTTCCCTTGAATAATATTATTGCCGCTATCAATATTGATATGATAGGGTGGTCCAATACTGATGTAAATGGTCTTGCGCCAATAGGATCAGAGAGCGTAACACCTAAATTTAGAGAGACAATCAATAGAATAAGTGAAAAATCACCGTATTTAAGAATTAATTGGGCTTATGCAGATACGAGTCCTATTTTCGACCGATGTGATCAATACCCATTTCATCTGAAAGGAATCCCTGCAGTTACTTTTTTTAGTGGTTTTAATGCTTATTATCACACGCCAAATGATGATGCAGAGAAGATTGATTTCGATTTCTTTCAAAAATCTTCCTGGTTTATCTACGAAGTTGTTTTGGAGTTAGCAAATGGTACTATCAATTTAAGGGAATAAAAACGCAATTAATATTGTTTAACCAATGGGATCAGCATAAAATCCCAAAGTGTCGAATTGAAAGCTTCCCTAAATGAGTAGCATCTAAAATTAATGATTTTAATTTGATTGAGGCCCTCCCCTTAGGCTTCACGATTATAAAATTAAAATGAAATATCTTCTTCCAAAATTTGGTTTGCAACAAAGAAGCACGATGTCAGTTGTTTTGGCTTGATTTTTCTTGCTTCGTTCTTTGTATCAAGACCGCAGCATTCAGTGGAGTTCGGAACAAGGCCCCAGATACCATTGTAAACCTGATAAAAATGATAGTAAAATAATGATTCTTACTCCTTGCCGATACTCATTAAAAATAATAAGCGGCTTAGCAGCGACATCGTTTCTTTTAATGCAGGACCACCCAAAGGGATCATGAGCGCCAGCGAACTAATCCCAATTAGGATCTTCCTTTTGACTTTGGTTTAAAATTATTCCTCTTAACTATTGACATTCAAAATATTTTGTCAAAAGAAAATGAAAACCCAGCCTCATAGGAAGACTGGGTCACAGGTGCAAATCCCGCTAGTTACCTACATAAGCTTTAAACAATGCCACGGCTGCCTGCCCATTTGAATAGGCAACAACCACAATTTCATCGTATCCGAGATTATCTGTAAAATCTAATGTCAAAATGGTTCCAGTGATTGTTGCATAAACTTGTCTAGGTGAAGAATACGTATATGCTGATATTACCTTAAATGATAATGCATCACCGAGATCATCATCTGCGAATACATTACTTAGATCTATCGTTTGATCGGGTGCTCCCAATGCAACATAAACATCTTCTATCGGATTCTTAACATACGGGGGATGATCTGCAGTGATTAAAGAAAACTCCGCTGTAACTGATTTATCCCCTCCTCCCATATCAATTGACTGGGGATTCGTCGTCCCTGCAATATCACCAGTCCAGTGAGAGAAAACATAACCTGAGGCTGCTACTGCCGTGAGTTCCACAATGGTACCGTAGCCGTAGCAAAAAAAAGATGAAGCTGGATTTGCAATGACATATCCTCCAGAAGATGGTGATGCCAATTTCGTAAGACAACAATCAAATGTCGGAATGGCTATTTCAACGAGAAATTTTGAACTGATTTCCTTCCCATTTGAACTTGCAGCAACCACTACTTCGGACTGACCTATATTTACGTCTGAAAAATTCAATGTCAAAATGTTTCCTGTTATTGTTGCCTCAACTACCTGATCGTTTGTATTACTGATTACACTATAGATTACTACATCATTGGGATCATCATCTGCGAATACAGTACTTAGATCTATCATTTGATCCGGAGCACCCTTACGAACAAGTAAATCTTCTATTGGATGTTTTACATATGGGGGATGATCTTCAGTGCTGACTGAAAATTCCGCTGTAACCGATCGGGGAGCGTTCAGGACAATTGACTGGGGATTCGTGGTTCCTGAAAGATCACCTGTCCAGGTGGAAAACACATAACCTGAAGCTATTTCTGCTTTAAGTTCCACGGAAGTGCCGCTGTTGTAATATCCGTCAGCTGATGTCGGATTTGCAGTTATACTTCCTCCTGCGGAGGGCGATACTGATGTGGCGAGCAGGTATTGGGTTGTAAAATTAGCGGTGTACGTGGTCGAACCCTCAGGTACAGTTATTGAATGGCTAACGACACCTCCATCACTCCAGTTTTGGAAAGCATAGCGTGTTCCTCCAGTCCCCTGTGGTGAGATGGTCCCGATGGTATGCGAGCTCCCAATAACCCACGTAAAGGTCTGAGGCGCGGTATAGGTCCTACCGTCAACGGTTATGGTCCGTCCGGCAGGATTTGTTGCTACTGTAATTCCGGAATATTGGCATGGACCTATAAGGTTATATTCAACATTAAACGAAGCCACAGGACCATTACCTGCAATCATGAGCAGGAAACCATAGTCCTCGCATGCTTCCCAACCTTCCGGAAGTTCGACAGCATATTCGCCCCAGGTGTTGGCTGCAACCGGACCACCAGTCCAGACTGATTCCCCATTAACAATCAAATCAGACCAGCCATTTGAGCTTTTTACCCTGAGGATAAAATGTGTAAGGGTGTTGAAATAGGCAATCTCAACAGTTTTGGATTTCTTTCCTTGAGCAGTCCACGTAATTGTTTTTGTAGCGTGTTTTTCAAAATAGACAGGATCACTGGGATTGATACAATCTGTTTCACAGTTGATCTCGTGAGCAGCCTTTAGAGTTTTAATTTCAGCTTGCTTAAGAGTTTGAGTCTGGGTTTCCTCTTTCTCGCACGATTGAAATGCGTATGCCAGCAGGAAAGCTAAAACCAGCAAGGGAATCATTCCCCAGATGAATCTCTGCTGTTGGTTTAATGGTTTCATAATGGAAGGGTTTTTGTTAGAAATAAATAGGCACTAAATAAATTCTGATAAGAATTTGGTAACGAGGTATATAAGATTACTCAAATTACAACATTATAAGTCCAAAGTCAAGTTGATTATCAATTAAAAAATCAATTTGGTCAAATCCTTGCTTGGTATTGTTATCAAACTTCAATAAGAATTATGGGTAAATACTAATAGTATAAAACTGTTTTTCCTAAACTGAATTATGATTTAAAGTCGCATAAATAAGGTAACTAGTTTGATGTCGTATATGCCACTATTTTTAGGATTGAGGTCAATAGTATCCAGACTTTAAAATCTTTTGTATCTTTATGATCATAAGTTCTTTCGAACAATCTGAAAAGGGCTATAATTCGAGACCTCTTTATTGGGTTTCTTCGTAATACATTGATAATAAGGCTATAAAAAATAAGGTTCCCCAGCTGGTTCGCAGATTATGATGGCCGCCTTTTAGCGGCCTTTCTTTTTGACGGATACCAGCTGGGATCATGAGCGACAGCGAACTAACCCCAGCCGGAATAATATCAAAACAACGCTCAGAATGAAGATTTTACTCTAATATTCAGATCTTTCTTAAGGATTTCTTATATATCCTGTATTTCTTATAGCGATATCCTCCTACTTTTTCCATTTCGGCCCTTACTTTCAGGTTTGTTTCCATTTCAAGGTGACTGTCCATAAACGCAAACCCCTTTCTTCTTGCCGTTTCGAACATGTCCATCCCCATCAGCACGTCAACTCCTGTGCCCTGGAACTTCTTTTTTATAGCACCGAGAAGTAAATCAAGTTGTCTGGATCTTCTTGCGGCCCGCATGATCCTGAAAATGCCGCACGGAAATAAATGTCCCCCTGAATTAATAAGCCCTTTGCTTATGTTAGGCATGGCCAGTAAGAAACCGATCACTTCACCGTGATATTCTGCAATTTTAACCAGATCTGGATCAAGAAATAGCATATACTGCTTTGCCAGCAAAGCCATTTCTTCCCTGTCAAGTTCAGAATATCCATAAATATCTGAATATGTCTCATTCATGAGCTGTAAGACTGGCAGAATATAGGGCTTAAGATCCTTGCGGCGACGAATACCTGCCAGTTTAATCACACTGTTGCCTGATACTCTTGACAAGATTCTTTCATATATGGCAGGTACTGTATCAGGTATTTTTATTTTGTAAACTACCAATTCATTATCGGTTGCATAACCTTCATTTCTGATAAGGATATCGATGTATTCAAAATTGTAATACGTTGCCACAGCAGGTGCATGTTCAAATCCATCCACCAGATATCCGATTGGATCATGGTAATACATTCCAAATGGTCCGATTATTTCGGTCATACCCTTGCCTAAAGCCCATTCTTCCAAATATCGAAAAATATATCCGGCAATTATCTGATTATTAATGCACTCAAAAAGACAGAACCTTGCAGTTCGTGTATTTTTTGCAACATTATGACGATGGTTTATCACCCCCATAATTCGGCCAACAGGTTTACCGTCAACATAGGCGAGTAACCTTATTGTATCGCAATAAAGAAAGGCCCTGTTTCTTTTACGGTTATGATAACTCCATTCATCCCGATATACCGGTGGTACCCAGTTCTTATGATCTTTATGCAGCAATCGGGGAAGCTTGATGAATTCCCGCAATGTTTCTCGGTTTATGACAGGCTTGATTACCGGGGCATTCATTTCAACCTTATGATAGTGTCTTTTTTATAAGCGACATGGGCCCTCCCAGCAACCTGTATTCATCATACCTGCATGAATTGATCAGTTTTCCATCAAAAGGCATCAGGTTTATACAACCTTCGCAAATATTCACATGACCTTTAATGATCTCAAAAGGTTGCTGCAATATCAGGGCCTGAACATAGATTCTATTGAAAATGCGCATAGGATTTTTTATCAGGTAGTTCAAATAGTTCTTTAAAGTTTTTCGCATCCGTTTATCAAAAAGCATAAGTAGAAATATCCACTTCCCGGGATTTGGAATTGTAGCATCATATTTCCCCTTTAAAACATGATATAGAAGCTGATAGATCTCTACAGATTTAGCCCCCAGTTCACCGAAGATTTTATTATCTGTTCCGATGTTGATTGTTATGAGGTATTTGTAGGTATCCATATCCGGTGTACCATTCAAATAGGCTGCTGGATAGATATCGTTGTAATATTCGCATAATCTGGAATGGATATCCGTGGAGGAAATATTGATCTCATCGGGGAGGAGAAAATTTTCTTCCAGAGAATGCGGGTTTGTTTTCATACCGTTAACATAAATATCATACCCGTTGAGTTTTGGTATCCCACGGTAGGTTATGAGCGAGAGATGATTCACTTTTGATATATTTCTCCGGTACCATTCAACAATATCCTGAACTTCACTCAAATTTGAATGTCTTATGGTCAAATTATAACCGCACTTTATTTTTCCGGTTTTATGGATCAGATCTGCATAATACTGGCGAAGCTCATTCAAAGCTGACTCAGATTTGTTTTCCCACCCTGGTCTGTTTTGACCACTGTCGACATGGAGATACAGCTGGTAAAGTCCTGCATTCTTTAAACGGATCAACAGTTCAGGTGTCAGTAACTCACCATTCGAAAGAATGATGGCTTTTAAACCAAGCGTCCTGATATACTTCACTACCTCAAGGATATCAGGGTATAATAGTGGTTCTCCACCGGATATACAAATTCTGCTGCAGTTTAACTTGTCACTGCAAAAGTCAATTTCCTTCTTAATTTCTGCAAGCAGTCGGTGTCCGGTAACGTTATTTTTTCTGAAACAACCGGGGCAGGACAGGTTACATACATCAGTAACTTCAATCCAGGCTCCCGGATTGTCCGTTTGTGACCATGGAAACCTGAATAATTCTGATCTGACAAAATGCATGCCCATAAATTTATTTAGGTTTTTGTACTGACTATATTCAAAATATCACCGAATATACGGTATTCATCAAGTTGACAGGGATTTATCGCCATATTCCGGTATAACATAGGATTAACACAGGGATCACATTTATTTCTTTCACCCTTGATAAATTCTATTGGCTGTTGAAGGATCAGGGACTGTATATATACTTTTCTGAAAACATTAAAAGGATCAGCAAGTGTTGTTTTAAGATACCTGGCAAAAGCTTTACCAACCTGTTTGTCGAACAAGGATAATAGAAATACCTTCCTACCGGCAGCGGGTTGCAGGCTGAAGGAAATATACCTGCCGTAGAAGAGCCGGTAAAATACCTGTGACAATTCCATTGATTTGGCTCCAAAACATCCAAAGAACTTCTTTCTGGAACCGATGTTGACAAATATCAGGTACTTATTGGTATCAGGGAAAGCTGTACCATTAATATAAGCTGCAGGTGAATAATCAGGATAATGCTTGTTCAGAATATTGTACATGTCACCTGTGGTTATTTCTGCCTCCTCCTGTTCCGGGTAAAACTTATCGAGATAAGTGTGATCGATTAATTTATTTCCGGCTATATAATCATATCCATCTGGTTTTGGAAGCCCCCTCCAGGCAATCAGAGACAGGTGATGCACTTTATGCATATTGGACCTGTACCAGCCTATGATGTCAGGAATCTGTTCCAGGTTTTCCTTACTCACAACAATATGAAATCCACATTGTACAGTCTTCAAACCTGAGATTATATTGGCATAGTGTTCCCGCAACATGTTCAATTCCTGCTCGTTTTTGTTCTCCCAGCCATTTCTTTGCTGTCTTGAATCAATATGAAAATGGATTCGTTTCAGTCCTGCCGCTTTCAGCTCCCGGGCCATACGCTCTGTGAAATTCGTACCGTTGCTGAGAACAAGGGATTTCATTCCGCACTTGCCAATAAATCTGATCACCTCCAAAATATCTGGATAAATTAACGGTTCACCACCAGCAACAACCATGGCATCGCAATTGGTGAGAGATTGACACTCCTTTATTTCCACTTTGATGTCATCCAGTTTTCTGTGGCCTTCCAGACTTTTTCTGTAACAGCCAGGGCATGCAAGGTCACACCGGTCGGTTACCTCAATCCAGCCACCCTGATTGTCGGTTGTTGACCATGGCGGCTTGTACATTTTCTTCCTGTCGATTTCCATTATTGTTTACTTGCTGAGATTTACTACTTGTAATGCTTCGCCAAATTTTCTGTATTCATCGAGTCTGCATGAATTGATCAATTGTCCCTTGTAGGCCATCATATTCACACAATCATCGCAAAGGTTGATTTTACCATCGAGGATTTCATTGGGCTGTTGCAGGTGAATACTTTGAACATACACAGGATCAAAGAGAAAGACAGGATTTCTCATTGCTAAAAGAAGAAAGTGCCTGAACGCCTTTCTGATCTGAGGGTCAAATACAGACAGCAGAAAAAGCTTCAGCCCAGCCTTTGGATTGCCCAGGAAGGCAAAGTATTTTTTGTTAACCAGGTGGTAGAACATCTGAGCCAGTTCCATGGTTTTTCTTCCCAGGCTTCCAAACAAATGTTTGCGTGTTCCAAAATTGACCATAATCAGGAACTTGTTGGTCTCATAAGACGATGTTCCATTGAGGTAGGCGCATGGGTGCAGGAATGGAAATTCTTTTATCAATACTTCATACATTTCCTCCGTTGTAATGCTAATATCTTGTGAATCAATCGGCCTATTCTGAAGTTGATCATCAGGTATCCGCCTGCCACCTGCAAAATAGGAAAGTGTCCCATTTATCGGGATTGTCCGATAAGCAATGAAAGACAGATGTTGCACCTTGTTCAGGTTAGTCAACGCCCATGACAATACCTGTGGTATATCATGCAGGTTTTCTCTGTAGACAGTAACATGTAATCCGCACTGAATCTTCCCTGTTTCGTATATCATGTTGGCATAATATTGCCGAAGGGCGTTTAATTCACTTTCATTTTTGCCGTTCCAACCTTCTCTTTCCTGCATACAGTCAACATGAAGATGAATTTTGGCCAATCCGGCCTTCTTGAGATCAATCAATAGTTCTGATGTCAGATTTACTCCGTTGGAGAATACTATAGGCTTGATTTTTAAGGATGCTATAAACGCGATTGTTTCTATTAATTGGGGGTATATCAACGGTTCTCCACCTGCGATGGTAATGCAGTCACAATTGGTAAAATGAATGGTATCCAGTATATCTTTTTTAACTGAATCAAAAGGACGGTGACCTTCCATTTGATTACGGTAGCAACCCCTGCAAGTAATATTGCAGCTATCTGTCACTTCAATCCATCCGCCTGGATTATCTGTTTTAGACCAGGGAAAACGATACAACTGATCTCTGCTAATTCCCATTTGCTGATTTAATTAAAAGTTCCTGATAAACTTTCTTATATCTGAGGGATATTTCTTCAACATCCAGTTCATATTTTTCAGCTGAATAAACGTGTGTGCTTAGAAATTTCCGTTTCTGCTGTTGCGTCAGATAATCAAGAAATTCCGCCGAAAGTTTCTTTCCGAACCTGTTATATATTTCAGAAACCACATGAACGATATTACTGGTTAGCCTCTCATAATTAAGAATAATGTACCTGTTTTCTTCCAGGTTACTGAATACTTCCAAAGGATGCGGGTACCAGTAATCCGCCATTGCAAAGGTCCGATCGACTAAAGAATTAATATCATAAGGCGTATGATAAACTTCACAAAAACGAATAAACAGACTGATCGCGGATGGTATAACCTGTTCGGGCGCCCTTGATGTGCAGATGAACCGGCTGTCAGGAAAAAAATTACATAAATATTTCATTTTTGGTGTATGACCCGGACTTTTTGAAAGGTATGTTTTGTGAGCGCCAAAAACATACAGATGTCTATGAATACAATTTTTATAAAATGAAATGATTCTTTTGTTTCTTCTCACGTTTTTATTATCATCGAACCTGACAATTGAATTAAGGTTCTCTTTTGAAGGAAAAAGAAATATCAGGAACAACCCTGAGAAAATATGAACCAGGAGCAAGTCGTCTTCTCCCCAGCTAAAGAAAGAGGTAGGATGCATTGGGTTGTATTTGTTGAAAGCGATTTTGTCCAGTTTACGAAGCGGATCGGTAATAAAATGATTAAACCGTTTGTCAATCCGTTCCAGCATCAAAAAGAGCCTTTTTTGAATGATCGAAGGAGCAAATAATATCTCCCACAATTTCATGGAACTGAATTGCATGTTATCGGCGCTGAGTACATTCTGAAGCCAGGTAGTACCTGTTCTTGGCATTCCAATGATAAAAACCGGCGCTTTGATGACCGTCTTTCTCCATGCAGGAAACAGAATATTGTCCAGCATCAGGCATATCCAATTAAAAACTTCCACAACAATGAATCCTACGCTTAAGAAGGTAAGAAGCATTATCCTCTTCATTGTAAATGTGGTTTAGCCAATTTGTCCATAAATATTCATTTCAGACTAAAATACTATTCAGGAATACGATTCATGAAGTCATGACATCCGGTACTCCTAAGAATCTTAATTGCAGGTATTAGTGGATCTTCAATAGCATTACCTGCGCTTGCTCTACAAAATGGACATGCATGGATATCTCCTTTTGAATCAATATAAAAGTACCTGTCACCTGCTCCAAAACATCCCACTCTACGATGGTGAAAACCAGGATACATGATTATGGGATAGTCTCTATAGGATGGCCATGTATTTACCTGCAAATAAAAATTCCTTAATAACCTGATTTGTTCATCCTTAAGCATAACATCCTTATTGGCAAATTTTCCTGTTTCCCTTGGTTCAATTATCCTTATGAAGCCTGCCCCCCATTCCTTTGCCAGGGCGCAGTATTTCGTAAGATTCTCTTCAGAAATGAAAGTCCTCGTAGCACATAGCGACAGACTGATCAGGATGTCTGCTGTCCGACAGTTTATTGCAGCTTGTCGGGCCCAATAAAATGATTTATCATTATTTCTGAATCTGTTATGAATTCTTTCCTCCCAGTGATCCAAACTGATATTTGCTCCAACCAGACCTGCTTTTTTCAGGAGCCATGCTTTTTCCAGGGTCAAACCAAAACCGGATGTAAGTATCCAGAAATCTATACCCTTTTCCCCCGCCTCTAAAATACCGAGCAAATCATCAAACCTGGCAAGGGGTTCACCACCACTCAGCTGAATATGATGAAGACCCAGTTTTTGCAGTTTTATTATAATTGTATGTAAATCATCATGAGAAAGGTTTTCATGGGGTGTAAGATTATCCCATTCACAGCAATGATCACATTTAAGAGGGCAGCAACTGGAGATCGCCCAAATAACTGACTGTAAAGCAGTATTTTCCGGATTGCTTCCCAGAGCCCGCATGATTTCTGTCTTAATATGCGAATTAAATGCCCTGGAAGGCCATCCCGGAATATTTTCTGACCAGAAGAACTTTCTCTGTGATCGGGCGTACCGGTTAACCGAAGGTAGGCCATGTACCTTTTTGCGCATATCCTGCAGGGTGATCAATACTCTAAATGCCCTGAAAGGATTCTTTAGCTGCCATAATGCTATAATAATAACATTCATGGAAAGAAAAAACCGGATTAATCGAGCTCTTGCGCCGGGAATGATGATATCATGTTTAGGTTTTGCAGGTACCGGTCCGTAAAGTCTGTACCCATAATCCGTCGCACTGAACTGATCTTTGCCAGCCATTCAGTTGCTGGTATTAATTATAATTAGCCTGCAAATGATCGAACATTTCTCTTGAGTAGGATGGGAAACGGCCTGGTTTTCTAAATGACCTTAGAAACTGTCTGTCAGGTTTTCCCTGTAGTTCGCGCTGAATATGATAATAGCCCTTTGTATGTAAAATAACTGTCCGGGAATCGCCTGACCACTCAGGCAAATTAAAGGTAAGGACAGATTCATTTCCAACTTCATTTTGAACATAATATTTATCATCAGCTGTGTTTAACAATTCAGACAGATTAGCGTCCTTTTCATCTGTTGCATTCTTTATCGGCACTTTATAAACTCTGGCAGGGTCGTTCGTGGTAAAATCCATGCCCGCATAATCAATTTCCCAAAAAAGAAAACCATATCCAAGTTTTAGCTTAACGGTATCAGAATCTATATCATCCAGGTTAATTTCGAGAATATCATCTTTAAATGCCTTAGGTCCGGCTATATTAAAATAATCCAGAAATTTCCATGCTCCATTTTTCTCCATATAAAGTGATAGCGGAAAATTCTGACTGAGTGCCCATTCAATTTGTTCTTTGGCTGGAATGGTTTCCTGTCTTTTACTAAATTCATCATATTTTTCTCCAATCCGGGCATGATAATTTGCATACAACATTTCAAGCCATAGTGTATTTCGTGCACGAATCACCAACTTTGATGAAACTGCATTAGCGGGTTTAATAAACTTCATGATAATCTCTTCATTGTTCAAACCTTCAGGTTTTGTATCTCCTATATAGCTGAGTGAATCTTTTGTTTCTATCAGGGGAAGAATATTGATGCCATTAACATTTTCTGCTTCAAAAGGTGTCACTATATCTTTTAATGTTTGAAGTGAACCATATTTATCAATCATAACATCTTGATCCTTATTATGATCAACAACAATCAGTTCAGCCAGATTGATGTGTTGAATTTCATGATCCTCATTGTACATTTTCAGCTTATACACTTTTCCTTTGTCATTCATTGCAGGGAGTGCGAGAAAATCGTCTCTTTCCAGAACAGGACGGATAGAACCACTGAAAATATCACCAATAAATTTATATTCATTTCCGTCAAAAACCTTAATTGAAGGGCATGAACATCCACCGGATGAAGATGAACTGGATGAACCTGAAGAGGGGGGGTTAGATATTATTATCGCAGCAAGAACAATTCCACCTGTTACTGCTAATCCGCCAAAAACCCATGAAGCAACTGTTTCCCTCACTGCCTTATCATAAATCTCAATTTTATAAATCGAGTTGGCCGGAATAGAATAGCGTGTGTCCGTTAAACGGGTATAATCAGAAACATATACATGTACTTCATTAAGTACTTCAGCGTTATTAACGTATTTCCCATCCGCAACTTCCTTAACGGTTTTTTTGTACCTGTTATGGGTAGAAGCCGGGTTGGTCCTTATGTAAGATGTATGACCTGTCAGATAAGTTAAATCGCCTGAAATCACACTATCTTCATAAGTAATGCTGCTAAAATGCCAAGCCTGATCGTTATAATGCAGGATAATAAACTTTGCTTCATCCTGAAGTTTTAAGACCGTTGGTTCAGGTGGATCTTGAGGTACGAGTACTTTATAATAGTAACAACCATTTAAAAGATTAAACAAGGTAACTAAAGCTATACCTCTTATGACCTGATTAAATGTCAAAATTTTACCTGACTTGAGCATGATGAATAATAAATTAAATATTTGGATATCTTGTCAGTTATAACTAAATATACAAATTATGCTCAATAATTCAATGGTTTTCAGTGGCAAATTCTGATCATAATATCCTAATTCCTGTATATTAATCGTTGACCAGAAGGTCGGTGAATTTTCCTCCCTGATTACAAAACCAGGATTAGCAAGTTAAACAGAAGACTGAATCAGAAACTCTTGCCTTATCTAATGATAAATGCCCCTGGTAATTACAGGGTTAAATTGATATAATATCCCACCACCTATTTTGCTGTCATATTAATTTTCCACAATGATCTGTGAATCTTTTATATATTTGGGACTTTGATGTAAACCACAGACATACCACTTTTAATTGGACAACAGGAATGTTTTCTGTCACTTTTTTAATGTAACAACATGGATCTGAAAGTTTATCCGAATCCTGCTGATCAGTATATTGTGATTGAAACCGGAAGTTCAGTGACTTCAACATTCAAATTGTTTGACTTTATAGGCAATCTGATGATTGCCACCGAAGTCTCAGATAAGGAGCAACTATCTGTTAAACAGCTTGAAGCCGGACTGTACTATTACAAAGTAACTTCAGAAAGCAGGCTCCAGGCGGGCAAGATCAGGATAGGATCGTTAGTTGCAGAATAGCGATAGAACATATTTCAACCTGGCCCAACTAGAATGATCCTTTTATAATCCCGTTGTCCTTTCCAATGCTTCCGGGTAGCGGTCGCCTGTTATTTTTATTTTTTCCAGTGCGGAATCAATATCGCTCAATTCTTCAGATGTCAACGTAAGACCTGTCGCACCGATGTTTTCTTCAAGACGGTTTTGTTTTGTAGTTCCGGGGATCGGGACAATCCAAGGTTTTTGGGCAAGAAGCCAGGCCAGTGCTATCTGGGCAGGTGTTGCATCCTTCTGCCTGGCAATATCCGCAAGCAAATCCAACAGCACCTGATTTGCTTTCATGGCTTCTGCCGTAAATCGCGGAATGATATTGCGAATGTCGGTTTTTTCAAATTTTGTGCTTTCTTTTATTTTACCCGTAAGAAACCCTTTTCCAAGAGGACTGAAGGGCACAAAGCCGATCCCAAGCTCCTCCAGTGTGGGTATCACTTCCATTTCAGGCTTTCTGTACCAGAGCGAATACTCACTTTGAAGGGCTGCGACAGGCTGCACCGCATGAGCACGACGGATGGTCTGAACTCCGGCTTCAGAAAGGCCGAAATGCTTCACTTTTCCTTCCTGAATCAAGTTTTTTACGGTTCCAGCCACATCCTCAATGGGTACGTTCGGATCAACACGGTGTTGATAATACAGATCAATCACATCGGTCCTGAGCCTTTTAAGCGAACCTTCCACCACTCTTTTGATGTGCTCCGGATGACTATACGGACCTGAATTTGTCCCGCTGGTCGGATCTATTTTGAAGCCAAACTTGGTGGCAATCAACACTTTATCACGAACAGGCGCAAGGGCTTCGCCAACGAGCTCTTCGTTTGTGAACGGCCCGTAAACTTCGGCTGTATCGAAGAATGTTATTCCTTTTTCAACTGCCGAGCGGATCAGGGAGATCATTTCCTTTTTTTCAGGGAAAGGGGCATAGGAAAAGTTCATACCCATACAACCAAGTCCGAGAGCGGATACTTCGAGGTTGCTCTTCCCTAATCTGCGTTTTTGAATCTTACTATCCATAATAATTCATTTTATGCATTTCGAGAATTCACTATTGTTGTTCAACATATTTCCTATTAAAAGAGTATATCAAACTAACATTCCAGACAAAGTTTTGACTTGCTGTTATATTGGTCTGAATGATCTTATTCATGAGTGTTGAGATAGAAAGTGGGATTTTTCTGTTTGCCAGGGTCAATACCGAAGAAAAGTAAAACCCATCCTGTTTGTCCATACTTAAATAATATACCTGGGGAGCGAACTTCACATAAAACTGACCGGGAAGCCTGATGTTTGAAAAATTCGCATTGAGGGTAAGATAGTGGACATTTTTTATTACATCTTTTTCAAAACTGTATCCGTACAGGTAATACATACCAACGCTAATGTTTTTTGTAAGGAAATAATTGGGAGCAAGTTCTGCAGCAATATTGCGTTGCACCCTGATGATTTCCTGTGAAACCCCATTTATAGTATCTGTTATGGTTCTAAAAAGAAAAGCAGGATGGGCACCTAGGGTGACTGCAACTTTATTGGTTTTAACCAGTTTATATCGCCACCAGAAAATGAATGACCAGGGTTTTCCTTCTAATGCAAACCTGAATTGTGGCTCAAAACTAAGCTTTCTACCCACCGACATATCAAATATCGCGGCTGGTTTACCCAATGAAAAAGTAGGAATGAATGAAATCCCATTATTGGTAACAGTTACTGCACCTCCAAAATTACTTACAACCTTTATACTATCTGTGTTTTGAGAAAAAATAATACCAGGGACATTTATAAGCAGAAAAAGTAAAAATAAGTGTCTGTAATGAACCACTTTAATCATAAGTCTGCATTTTAACCCCGTGTTATTAAAAATAGTTCTAATTTTACGAAATCATGACTACTATTAAACTTTATTCTGAACTATGAAACAAATTCCAAAGATCCTGACTTTTCTGGCCGTTGACGCGTTGGTACTGGCAGGCTGCAATCAGCCTGGAGCAGGTCCGAAACCTCGAAGCAATGAAGATACTTCAGCGGATAACCTGGACCGAACCGTATTGCCCATCCACGAACCCACCTATTCGGCCATCACCGAACTGGATGCACGCAACGCTGTTGCACCAAAAAGGTTTGAAGTGAAAGCCCCTGCAAAAGCCCCCAATGTGGTCATTGTACTCATCGACGATATTGGATTCGGCCATTCCAACGCTTTCGGAGGTCCGATTAACATGCCCACACTTGAAAAAATGGCAGCCAATGGATTAAGGTACAATCGTTTCCATACTACTGCTCTTTGCTCACCCACCCGGACAGCCCTGCTTACCGGCTACAATCACCATTCCAACAATGCCGGGGCTATCATGGAAGTAGCTACTGCATTTCCCGGAAATACAGGTGTAAGGCCGCAAAGCATTACACCCATGGCCGAAGTTTTACGGCTGAATGGATACAGCACGTCAGCTTTCGGAAAGTATCATGAAACACCACCCTGGGAAGGTTCTGTTTCCGGCCCTTACGACCGCTGGCCAACCCATTCCGGTTTTGACAAGTTTTTCGGATTTATTGGCGGTGAGACCAACCAGTGGCATCCCATGGTATATGACGGAACCACCCGGGTATTCCCCAATGTGGATGATCCGAACTATCACTTTACCACCGATATGACCAACCAGGCCATCGCCTGGATGAATACCCAGCAATCGCTTACACCCGACAAGCCCTTCTTCATGTATTTTGCCACCGGCGCCACACATGCGCCGCATCATGCACCCAAAGCCTTCATTGACAAATACAAAGGCAAATTTGACCAGGGCTGGGATAAAGTACGTGAAGAAACACTGGAGCGACAAAAGAAGCTGGGGATCGTTCCGCAGAATACGGTGCTGGCCCCAAAGCCGGCTGACATCAAGGACTGGGACAAGCTTACACCCGACGAAAAACGACTGTTTGCCAGGCAGATGGAAATTTTTGCCGGCTTTGCAGAACATACCGACTATGAAGTTGGCAGGCTCGTGGCTGCTTTGGAGGAAAGAGGCGAACTCGACAATACCCTGTTCTTTTATATTGTAGGTGACAACGGATCCAGTGCTGAAGGCGGAATGATCGGTATGTTCAATGAGAATACATACTTCAATGGTGTGGCCGAAACGCTGGAAATGCAATTAAGCAGGATCGATAAACTGGGAACTGCTGAAACCTATAACCATTTTGCTGCAGGCTGGGCAGTTGCCGGGAATACTCCTTTTACCTGGACCAAGCAAATAGCCTCTAATTTTGGCGGTACCCGCAATGGCATGGTAGTTCAATGGCCGGCCGGTATAAAAGCCAAAAACGAGATACGCTCACAGTTTCATCATGTTATTGACGTGGCCCCCACCATCTTTGAATCTGTTGGCGTTCCGGCTCCTCTAATGGTGAACGGGGTTGAACAGCGTCCCATAGAAGGGGTAAGCATGTGTTACTCTTTTGATCAGGCTGATGCTCCTGATGCCCGTACAACGCAATACTTTGAAATGATCGGAAACAGGGCCATATATGATAACGGCTGGTTTGCCGGTACCATCCATAAAGCACCCTGGGAAGCCACTCCGAGACATGCCCTGGCAGATGATGTATGGGAACTGTACAATGTAAACGAAGATTTCAGCCAGGCCAATAATCTGGCTGATAAGAATCCGGAAAAGCTTAAAGAGCTGAAACAGAAATTTATGGAAGAAGCCGTAAAGTACAATGTATTGCCCATTGACGACCGCTCCATAGAAAGGTTTGATCCGGTTATTGCCGGCAGACCTGACCTGATGAATGGACGGACAAAGCTAATCCTTTACGAGGGTGCCATCGGTATACCTGAAAATGCTTTTATCAATGTTAAGAATACTTCTCTTACTGTAACTGCTGAAATAGATGTCCCGGCCAATGCATCCGGTGTGATCCTTTGCCAGGGAGGTGATTTCGGCGGATGGACCCTGTATATGATGGGCGGTAAACCTGCCTATACTTATAACTTTGTAGGACTTGAAATGTATACCGTGCAAGCCAGCCAAAAAGTTTTGCCCGGCAAACACACCCTCAAGTTTGATTTTGCTTACGAAGGCGGTCGCGGTGGCGGCGGTACAGGTACCATTTACCTTGATGACAAAAAAATCGGTGAAGGCAGGATCTCAAAAACCAACAGCAATACTTTCGGTATTGATGAGTCGGCCGATGTGGGAGTTGACCAGAATACACCGGTTTTTGCCGGGTATCACGGTAAGGAACAATTCACCGGTAAAATTAACAAAGTAACAGTTGAAACATTCCCGACGAAGCCATAAAAGAAGCTATTATTCATGTTCATAAGAAAGCCACATCATGTGGCTTTTTTTTATTGCAGCGACACAGGTGACCCTTCGCAATCAATTCTTTTCAATAACTTTATTTGTGTATTATCCTTTGTATTCCGTTTTAATTTCACGTAATGGGACTGACTTAAAACCGATCCAATGAAAAAAATGGTATATCTGTTGGCCGGAATGCTGTTCCTTCTGATCGGCAATTGCGAACAGGAGGATCCAGGCAGTATATTACCGGTTTTTACCGGTACAGTTACCGACATTGACGGTAATACCTATAAAACCATTAAGATCGGAGATCAATGGTGGATGGCGGAGAATCTGAGAACCACAAGGTATCGGAACGGTGATTCCATATCCTTTGTTTCGGAATCTGATGAATGGGTAAATGCAGATACCGGTGCCTACTGCAATTACGGCAACGATACCGGTTATGTTAAAACATTTGGCCGGTTATATAACTGGCATGCTGTAAGCGATAACCGTAACATGGCCCCGACCGGCTGGCATGTATCGGGTGATGCAGAATGGACAATCCTTGCTGCCTTTCTGGGGGGTGACAGTGTTGCAGGGGGTAAGATCAAGGAAAGCGGTTATTTGCACTGGGCCTCTCCCAATACAGGGGCAACCAATGAAACCGGTTTTACTGGTCCTGCAGGAGGGTATCGGCTTGGCATTACTACCGGAACCTTCTTTGGCCTGGGTCAGTACGGGAACTGGTGGACATGCACAGTGAGCGGATCAACGTCAGCCTGGTACCGTGAACTGGTTTATGATAATGCCAGTATTGGCAGAGATAGCGTTGAACTGAAATATGGTTTTTCTGTTCGTTGTGTGAAAGATCAGTGAAATTGCTATTCTTTTTTTCCCATGCCGTGAAAAACATAGCAATTGATATACTTCTCCGCAAGTTTTAAATACTTTCCATCACGTGCAATTCTTTCCATATTTTAGTCAAAATGTCCTTGACTTCAGGCTATTGATGTTGTAAATTTATTGACCATAATTAGAATATTTATTGCCTGATCCTTATCAAAACACGAATCCCATGAAAAAGCATCTTTACTTTGTCCTGATCATTTCTTTATTAAGCACCCACTGTTGTGATGTTGCAGGACAACAACAATGGCCCATGTCGGGGGCTTGTAAAGAAAGGACTTCCTGGGCATCAGTTGAAGATCAATTGCAGCCTCCATTTGATCATGTCAGTAACTTTTTACCGGATTACAGCCTTCCGTTCCATTCCCTGACCATACTCAACAACATTTTGTGTGCAGGGATAAACAGTACTCCCAATATGTTTTATGGCATTGATATGATTACCAAAGACACCCTATGGTCATTTGTTATACCTGAAAGTGGTGGTGCCGTTGATTTCAGTGCGCCTCAGAATGATACCATTACTTTTGTCGGAGGACAAAGTGGAACAGGATTATTTTGTCTGGATCGTTATACAGGAGAGAAGAAATGGTTCAGACCAATGGGAAGCCTGTACACGAAAAATGCTATAATTGATGAAAACAGGCTGTACATCATGAGTGACAGTCTGTTCTGCCTGAATATTGCAAATGGCGATACAATCTGGTCCTATCCGATTACTGGTCAGGCTACTCCTGCAGTTGACGAATCCAAATGTTACATCACAACCCATCGGATCACCTATGCATTTAACAAAATAACAGGTGAGTTTATATGGAAATGCTATAATTCAAATTCTCATTTCGGTCAGAGCCTTGTTGATGAATCCAGATTTTACACGAGCTCTGCCGATTCGATCATAGCAAGGGATAAACAAAACGGAGCACTGATCTGGGCTACGACCATCCAAGATGTTAAACTCCCCGGACTGGAAACCAATTTCATGGCTGCTGACCAAAACGTTTTGGCTGTTTCAGTCTGGGCAAATGCGGATACCTTGGGACAGATCTATATATTTGATAAGCATACCGGGGAATACAAATGGCATTATACCTTTGGGAACGAAGGTGCATTTTGCCCGACACTTGCAAACCATGTGGTGTATATTGTCAGCTGGAAAGAACATAAATTGTATGGATTTGATACCAATACAGGTAACGTACTGATTGAGGATGATTCTTTCAATTACGAGGCAATACAACCAGTAGTCTATAACCATAAACTATATGTGGTGGCTTCGAATTCAATAATCGAACTTGGAAACGATGCCCCAACCGACATTCAAAATCCAACAGAAGAAGAGCAAAAATTCGTACTCAAGGTATATCCAACTCCAACTAAGGATTTATTATCAATTGAATATATGGTCGATGCAGCTTCATACGTCTCTATTTCTATTTGCAGCATTACAGGCGAAAAAACCAGCATATCTGTTAAATGAATTCACTGAATCCGGCAATCACAGGATCAGTTTTGAATCAGACCAATTGCAGTCTGGGATTTATTTTTGTGAGGCAAGGATGGTTGCTTACAACAGGAAACAGCAAGAATTGATACAACGGATAAAGTTCGTGGTAACCAAATAAACAACATTATCTAAAGACTGCGAATAAAAGCTGCGCTGCCCTCGAAAGTATCCGGGTCCATCTCAACAAAGATGTTTTTTACCCCACCCTTCCCTGCTGCTGCAAAGAATTCCTTCCAGTCAACAATGCCTTTGCCCAGCGTGACATTCTTTTTATCTGCCGGAGACCAATCTGCCAGATGTGCGGAAATAAACCTTCCTGGATACTGCTTAAAATAATCAGCAGCCTTATATCCAGCGCTTATTACAGCAACCTGGAACTGCATTTTGACATATTCAGGATCAAATTGCTTCAGCAGGGCATCATAGATCAGCAAACCATCGATTTTTTCGAATTCCATGTGATGGTTATGAAAGCCTGTCTGAATACCGGTTTTCTTTGTTTTTGCACCAATCTCATTCAGCTCATCTGCTGCTTTGAGCCAATCACTCATGGTGGCTTTTGCAGGTAAGCCAAAACTGGACAGGATCATCTGCTTCTGACCTGATTCCAAGGCAAATGCAATACGTTCATCGAGGTTATTCCTGAGTTCATTCAGGCCATAATGTGTGCTTTCAAAGGTTAGGCCAGCATCATTGATGATCTGACGCATCTCCTTTGCCTTCATATTCTCCAAAGGTGCAAAGCCGAATGCGGCATAGCCGGGGGGCGAGCACATTTCAACGCTCTGATATCCCAATCCTGCCATCATTTTTAAGGTTCCCGGAAAATCCTTAACCAGTTTGTCCCTGATGGTCCACACCTGGAAGCCAAGGGGCATTTTCACGGGTTTAGCAAGTGATCCGGCATAAAGATCAGAAGGAAGCTGTGAGGCCAAAAGGGCTGTGCCGATTCCCATGGCGCCTTTGCCCAGGAACTGTCTTCTGGATATTGTATTCATCATGGTTAGAATAGTTGAAGTTAATGATCTTAAATATACAAAAATATTCTCCCGAAATCCTGAGGCAGTAAGAGGAAATCAACAGGTTTTTTCTGCCACTAATGGTAACCTCTTTGCTATTAACAATGTATAAAGATCTAGAATACTTTCCATAAACAGATAATCAGATGAAAACCTTACATGCTCTGGTGCTTATCTCAATCCTCCTGTTTCCTCTCGGTTCATGCAGGAAAGTGATGGATTATTTCAGGGATCCTGATACCGGACAGCTGGTAGAAGCCATTCATACGACAGTAATGGCCGGATATGCCGCCAATGTTGCTATGGCCGTTATTGACGGCAAGTCATTCCCAAACGTCACGGTTACCCGGAGCAATGATGGTTTTCCCTGCACCACCCTTATGGTTATTGATACGGATGCAGATCCAAATCTCTTCCTTGCCGCTGATAAGGCAAGCCAGATAACGGTTGCAGGTCTCTGGCCGGACGCATCTACTGCGATCCTGACCCTTATCCTGACCGATTATCATATCGGTGCTTCCACGCTGGATTTGCTTGGAATTCAAACCATACCGGTGATCCGTGATTTGGACCATATCAATGTAGCATTGGCCGGCCAGGATATACAGCTGAATCCCGATCAGGATGCTCTGTTGTCACTTAATCTGAGCACACTGGAGATCGAAAGCGAATTGTTCCGGCTGGAAACACAACCACCTGATGATATTTATGTGGCTGTGCTGCAGAATGCCTACTTTATCGATGTCTATAATAATTCCACCGGCAATTCCATCAGTGATGACAGTTATACTGTAACAGGAGGAGGTCAGCTGGTGGAGGTTGCTGGTTCCTCGGCCGAGATCACCCAGCAGGCTATGGTGGAAGTAAAAGTTACACCTGCATGTGCTTTAAATCCTGTGAGCGGTATGACGCTGATCAAGCTAACCGGCGTGGAAGAGGATGGCTTTCCTGAACTGGGCACGGCTGTGCTGGAGTTTACCGAAAGCTGCGGTGGAACCGCACGGGTATTTCTGGCAACCGGCATGTATGCAGGTTCCAATGGCAGGGATGTTGCATTTCATCTTTAAATCCGGATGAGATTGGATCCGAACAACCCTGTCATCAGCGATTTTAGGGCGCTGTATGAAGGATTAGGTCAGCTGTCTGTGGGCTTCACCGATAAAAGCGAGCATGTTTTCGAGGCATACATCTCCTTCCACTGCATGGGCAGGTGAAAAAATATATCCCCCCGGCCTGCCCTGTTCAAGCAGATGCCTGGAAACTTTCCGTACTTCATCCACACTGCCATAGGGCAAGGTTATTTGTGTGGAAAGCCCGCCGTAGAAACTGAGCCGGCCACGGTATTCCTTCAGGATTTTCTCCACATCCATAACCTCGGGCTGAAAGGGATTAAAGCAGTTTACACCGATCTCTGTCAGGTCATCGAAAAGCTCATCCACATCTCCGCAGGAATGGATCATGACATACTTTCCTGCGTCCCTGGCCACTTTATACATTCTGCGAAGCTGCGGTTTTATGAACCTTCTCCATAATTCCGCCCCCATGATCAGTCCCCTTTGCTGACCCCAGTCATCTCCAAAATAAACGGCGTCGATGTCATAATGCAAGGCCTTTTCAATTTGACGAATATTGTAATCTGCAATAGCAGCGAGAAGATCATCGGCAAAATCAGGGTACATCAGGAAATCGAGCAGGAGGTTTTCCATACCCCTGAGCGTCCAGGCCCTCTCAAACAGGGAAAAACCCAGTTGATATATCCTGAACATATCGGGATGCTTCGATATTTGCCCTGCAATGTTTTCGAAGAGCCGATGATCATGAGGATCGGGAAAAGTATACCCTGAAAGAGAGGGTTCAGGAAGGATGCAACCTGTCACATTGCCGATATCCCTGTCAATGGTTCTGTCCCACACGACCCCGAATGCATCACGGTATTGGTGATTACCCAGGTATTCAAAAAGGCCGATATCATTTCCCAGTCCCAGGATATGATTGTGCAGCACATCGTCCAGGTCAACGTTTCCGTAATATTGTGCAAGTTTCTGCCTGGCCTCTTCGGTAAATTTAAATGACCACGGGGTGTAGGGAGGCTTTTGTCCGTCGAGGACCAGTTTTATAACACTGCGTCTTGATAACATGGCATTAGGATTCATGTTTCAGAATACCTCAGGTAAGCCAGATATAAATAAACAATGTGATCAGCGACAGGAGGCCCAGGTGCAGTCTCCAGTCGGTAATTCCTTCAAACGGTGCAATGCCTTTGGAATAGTTGATGGTTGTCCTGACCAGCTTTTCCGGATCGGTCTTTTCGGTGAATGCCGAAACGGCAAATAATACAGCCGTAATGATCATCTCAGCCCACAGTCCCCTGTATCCGAAATTAAGGGTAAGCTTATGATGCAGCAACGGGAATATGGCCTTTCCGGTTTCGGGTCCCAATAGCTGGTCTACAACAAACACAGTAGCCAGGATGATTCCCACCAACACCGAAACAGCGGCTCCTTTCAGGGTTACCTTTTTACTGACTATACCGAAAAAAATGGCGGGAAAAACAGGTAAAATCAGGTAGGCGGTAATGGTCTGAAGGTATTTGTACAATCCCTCTTCATTCTCGTATACCAGGTATGCTGCTCCGATGCCCAGGAAGGTAACGATGAGGATAATATAACGCCCGAGCTTTACCTGCTTTTTCTCCGGGAAACCGGGATGGAATTCAACAATAAAATCGCGCACCACGAGTGTGGAAACGGAATTCAAAACTGCTATCAGTGAAGTGATGAGTGCCGCCAGCAGTGATGCCAGGAGCAAACCGCGCAATCCTGCCGGAAGCAGTTTATTTAACAACAGCACAAAGGTCTGCTTGGTATCCTCGCCCTGCAGCTCACCCGGGAATAAGGCAAAGGCTATAACCCCCGGCAAGGCAAAAATGAATATCGGAAAAAGCTTCAGCAGGGTGGCAAACATGGCCCCCCACCTGGCATTCTTCAGATCGGGGGCAGCCAGGGCACGCTGTACGTTCACCTGATCGATCCCCCAGTAAAAGATCCCGGCATAAAAAGCGGTGGCCAGGATGCCCCAGAACGGGTATACCGGATCATCATAAGGTTTTCCGATGGACATCATTTCGGGCACTTTTTGCATCAATCCATGCCATCCGTCAACTTTGTCCAGTCCGATAAAAAGCATCACCGCAGAGCCTCCGATCATGATAATGACCTGGATGGAATCGGTATAGGCAACAGCAGTGAATCCGCCTATCATGGTAAAAACGGCTACTGCCATACCGATATAGAAAACAGTAGTCATCACATTCCAGCCGAGGATGCTGTTCAGTACCAGTGCACCGGCAAAAAGGGTAAAAGCCAGTTTTGTCATGATGCTGATAATCAGCATCAATCCTGAGAAGAAAGTTCTTGCTCTGCGGTTGTAGCGGATTTCCAGGAATTCAGGGATGGTAAAAATCCTGTTTTTCATATAGTAGGGATACAGCAAGGCACAGGCAACTCCAAGGGTAATGGCCGTTGTGAGTTCGACGGAGCCTGCTGCAAGTCCGTAACGGTATGAATCTCCCGATAATCCCACCAGGTGCTCGGCACCAATATTGGTGGCAAAAATGGAGGCCCCGATCACCGGCCAGCTGATAGACCGGCCGCCCAAAAAGAAATTGGCACTGTTCTGTCCGGCTTTTTTCCGATAGGCCATGTATAAACCAAAGGCCAGGCTTCCCCCCATGATCACTGTGAGGACAATCCAATCCAGAATTGAAAGTGAAAGATTCATGGTATTTGCAGCAATTTATTTCCGATCATTTCAGAACAGCGAGCAGTGTGTCCATCCTTTGGATGCTTTGTATCATGGACCTTACCGTGTGATAGTTGATTTTCCAGGAATGTCCCATATGCGTCCATATGGGCTCTCCGCGCCGGGTAAGCAAAGGATACCACTCCCCTACCTTCTTATTGATAACCTTATCGAATACAAAACGGTGAACATTTTTATAGGCATTCCAGTATTGATCCCCGCCAAACAGGATAGCCCCATCGAGCAGTGCAATCAATACTTCAGCCTGTTGCCAGAATTCCTTTTCCTTATCGTAAACACCTCCTGAATGCGGGCCCTCTACAAACACACCGCCAAATTCATTGTCAATACCATTTTTGATTGTATGCTCCAGTATGGTTTTCACCAGATCGGCATAAGTTGCAGGATCCGTCTTCAGGATATGCAGGGCATGGAGCAGAAGCCATGCGAATTCAGCATTATGTCCGAAACAGGTATTATCGGTGGCATTGCCTTTCTGTCCTTCGGCTGAAAACCTGTCCCACCCCCAGATAATATCGAATTTGATCTGAGGCGCCACCGTCCAATCCATAAAGAACTGCGGGATACCGGTTTTGTAAACCGGGTGGATGATGCGGTTGATCAGAATTTCCATATCTTCCAACAATTTCCTGCGGTGTACTTCCTGGCCTGAGCATTCGTACAGTGTGGTAAAGGCCTCCATCAGGTGCATGTGAACGTCCAGCGTTTTCCTGTCTCCCCCCTGGCTTCCCGGTCCGCAAAGGTTCCAGTTTCGGTTGAACATTTCCCAGTATCCGCCGTACATTGTATCGACACAGTATTTCTGCAACAGGTCAAACACCCTGCCTGCATATTCAAGTCCACGCGGATCGCCGGTGGCCAGGGTATATTCGCTCAGTGAATACATGGCGAAACTTTGACCGTAAATGATTTTCTGATCCATTTTCACATTTCCCCGACGGCCCATCATCCAATAGAAGCCACCATATTTCATGTCCCACATCTTGTCGATCAGAAAATCGGCACCATGTCTGGCTAAGGCAGCAAATTTCCCGTCTCCATACCCTGCACGGTGTGCAGATGCGATGGTATACAGGCACCGGGTCTGGGCGATGAGCGATTTCTCGTCTTCCCCGGTATCTTTGCCTTCCTGGTCAAAATGGGTAATGAATCCGCCGTTGATTTCATCCTTCATGCGGGATGTCCAAAAAGGCAAGAGTTCTGTTTTGAGGTGGTTTTCGGCCTCCTTTTTAAATGATGCAACTTCATTTCTATTCATATCCCGAAATGTTTAGCAATTCAAGCAATTGTCTGCACTGTGAGAAATCAGGAACAATGATATCAGCACCGGCCCTGATCAACCGGGAGCGCTTATGTTCGTTCAGGCCGAAACGCTTTTGCTCATTGCTGGCTATTCCCACCGTAATTCCACCGCGTTTGCGGGTTTCCCTGATTTCCACCGGTCCATCTCCAAAGGTAACCACGCTTTCGGAAGCAGATTCCCCGATCGAATTCAGGATCCGGTTCAGCACCACCTTTTTTGCCTCCACTTTTATATCGCCCACGGCTCCAAATATCCTGTCCCCGAAAAGGTTATCGTAACCCAGTACCCGGGCTTCATTCCTTACATCCTGCTCATCGGTACCACTGGCCAGATAGAGTTCAAGGCCTGCATCATAGAGTTTCTGAAGGAATGCCAGGGCATTTTTAACTGTCAGATCCTCCAGGGATAGCTCACCCAGCTTCAGCTTTTTCTCCCGCGCACGAACCATGTCCAGCAACTTTTCGTTGTATATCAGCTTGTAGCCAAATTCATCCAGGATTTTTTCCCGGGGCACACATGCAAATTCCCGGACCAGATCCACCAGGTATTTCATCTGGACCAGGGTTTGCATGCCCGTAGTCCTGTCGATAAACTCGTGTACCCGGGAATTAACCTTCTGGTACAAAGCCTCATCAGCTTCCATGAACTTATCACCCAGGATGGATCTGATCATCATGGGCGCCATAATGGTTTCCCATCCCTCCCTTAGGGTGGAGATGGTTCCGTCGTGATCAAAAATGGCATGGCGGATTTTCAGCTTCTTTTCCCGTTTACAGATGATTTCTATCTCGGTATGGGGCAAATACCTGGCATGCCTGATATCTTCAGCCAGTTCGGGCAAATAAACATAGTCGGGATCCTGTCCGATGGCGAGAATTTCATCGGGTGTTGCCGTTCCGGTCTGGAACAATTTCTGCACAGTAACCCCGGCAACAAAGGTTCCCAGAGTTGCAGCGTCCCCCAGGCTGTATCCTGCCGCCAGGGCGGCAGCAGCACCGGCAAGGAAACTGTCGCCTGCCCCGACTGTATCCACCCTGGACAATATCAGTAAACCCGGAGTTTCCATGATTCCGGTAGCGCCTATGGACAAAGAGCCCTTGCTTCCCCTTGTAATAAAGAGTGGTTTGCGGAACCGTTCAAACAACTTGCCGGCAGCGTCAATTACTTCTGTTTGTAATACTATTTCTTCGGGATTCTTAAGCTGTCCGCATAACCGGACGGCCTCGGTGTCATTCATTTTGCGGATGGTTCCATCAAAAAAGTCATTGTAATGGCGGCTGTCCGTCATGAACAGTTTTTCCGGAAACTGCCGGATCACCTCCAGCAATCGATTCCTGAAGTATTCAGTATGGATGCCTGAAGGGACCTGCTGGTTGATGATGACGATATCCACGCCAGGAATCTCGCGGATCAGGTTGCTGATCAATAAATCGGCAGTTTCCGGGGAGAGGTGGTTGTAGTTGCCAAAATCTACCCGGTTCATTTCCTTATCCTCGAGGTAAGGCTTGGTATAGGTATGGGTATGCCAGGATTCTTCCTGAATCAGCATGTTTCGGGTTTGTATCCCGATTTTGTGCATGATGCGAAGCATTTCAGCCCCAAAGGGATCAGTGCCGATCACCCCGAAAGCCAGGATATCCCGGATCTTCATAGCGGCGAGGTTGCTGGTAACATTCCCGGCACCGCCCAGGGAGTAGCGCTGCTGCCTCACAGGCCTGGTCGCCAGGTTGGTTTCAACCGAGATCTCGCTCATGGTTTCATCAACAAACCAATAAGCATCCAGGCAGAAATCGCCTACAACTGCAATTTTAACGGTGGTGATATCATCCAGGATCTTTTGCAGCAGGTGCTTATTCATGGTTGACCGCCTTTATTTAATTACCGTAAAAGATAATTAAAAAAACGATCCCAAAGACAATGCTGCTAACACATTATACCATTACCAGGGATAAGTGGACGGAATCCAGGATCAGAACTTACTTATGCTTGAACTTACCCAGGTCGTTAATGTTGGAAAACCTGATCCTTTCGGATCGTTCCTTATTCTCTGACCTGCCGATCTTCAGAAATATTTCGAGTGATTTCCAGTACTCATGATTCCTGTTGGTATCAAGCATTAGCAGGTAGCCCATGATGATATTGCCTGCCATTTCTACAAGACGGCGGGCATGAAAATCAACATATTCATTGTCTCCAACAGCTATCACCATGTTGACGGTTTCCTCATACTCCTCGGTCATGCTGATAAGAATCCTGCGATAGGTCTGTAATTCCGGTTTAATTTCTGTCATCTCGTATTCTCGGATCTGGGCCAGGTAGCCCCCGGCAGTGATGCCCCTGATGGCTGCTACTACCTGAAGCTGAGTGGTCCCTTCGTAAATAGAGGTGATCCTGGCATCACGGTATATGCGCTCAATCGGGTAATCTTTCATAAACCCGGAACCACCGTGAATCTGCAGTGAATCGTAGGCCAGCTTATTGCAGTATTCAGAGGAAATACCCTTTAGAAGCGGTGTGAAAATATCGCTAAGTTTCTGGTACATCTTCATTTCTTCCCGCTCTTCCTTGGTAAGGTGGCGTTCTTCTGCCAGGAATGAATAGGACTTAAAGATATCAACGAACCGGGATGTTTCGTAAAGCAGCGTCCTCATGGCATCGAGTCTTGCTTTCATGCTGGAAAGCATTTCATACACAGCCGGGAATTTAATAATCGGTTTACCAAATTGCTCGCGTTCCCGTGCATAATTCAAGGCCTCGCGATAAGCAGCCTCGGCTATACCAACGGATTGGGCAGCGATTCCAAGCCGTGCCCCGTTCATGAGCGACATAACATATTTGATGAGTCCGAATTTACGCTCTCCCACCAATTCAGCCGGAGCGTTCCTGAAAACGAGTTCACAGGTGGGTGAACCTATGATTCCCATTTTATGTTCAATGCGTCTTACGGTAACGCCCTTGTCTGCTCTATCATGTATAAACATAGAAAGTCCCCGGGCGTCGGTTGATCCTTCCTCGGTACGGGCGAGCACCAGCGATATTTCCCCGTCTCCGTTGGTTATAAATCTTTTTACCCCATTCAGGTACCATTTTCCATCGGACTCATTAAAAGTTGCTTTAAGCATCACCGCCTGAAGATCGGAGCCGGCATCGGGCTCAGTAAGGTCCATGGCCATGGTAGCTCCCCTTGAAACACGGGGCAGGTATTCTTTCTTTTGCTCTTCCGAAGCAAATTCATGGATGGTTTCCGCACAGTCCTGAAGTCCCCAGATATTTACAAAACCGGCATCAGCCCGTGATACCATGTCAGCGATCATGGTATAGGGAACTATCGGAAAATTCAGTCCGTCATACTCGCGTGGAAGGGTAATACCCATAAGTCCTGCCTTGATAATGGAATCCAGATTTTCCTGTGTCCCTCTGGCATAGGTGACACCCTTTTCATTCAGTACGGGACCTTCCTGGTCAACACTTTCAGCGTTGGGACCGATGATGTTGGCGCAAATATCACCTACAATTTCCAGTACCTTTTCATAGCTGTCCATGGCATCCTCAAAATCAACCGGAGCATATTCAAACTTACCCTTATCAGCAAACTGACGTTCCTTCAACGTCACAATCTTCTTCATCAGGGGATGTGTAAGGTGAAATCTCAGATCGGGATTATCCAAATAGAAATTGTCCATTTTTCTTTGTGTTTTAATGTATCGGATTAGCTGTTTAAAGGTGTTACTTGGAATTTTGCCTGTAATACTTGATCATTTTGGGAATAACTGTTTCCAGGTCCCCGGTGATCACATAGTCAGCAATTTTATTGATCGGCGCATTCACATCGTTGTTAATCGAGATGATCATGGCAGAATCCTGCATACCGGCTATATGCTGAATTTGTCCTGATATACCGCAGGCGATATAAAGTTTCGGACGGACGGTTACCCCGGTCTGTCCGATCTGCCTGTCATGACCAGCAAAACCCGCATCTACGGCGGCCCTTGAGGCTCCTACATCGGCACCGATGGTTTCCGCCAACTGGTAAAGCAACTGGAAATTCTCCTTCGATCCCACCCCGTATCCTCCGGCAATGATGATGGAAGCGTTCTTGATATTCACTTTAGAACGCTCCATGTGCCGCTCTATGATCTTGACGACAAAGTCACTTTCGCTCACGTATTTCTTGAGATCAAGACGGACAACCTCTCCTTTATGGGTATCGGCGTAAATTTCTTTTTTCATCACCCCTTCACGCACGGTAGCCATTTGCGGCCGGTGTTCGGGATTGATGATGGTGGCCACGATGTTTCCGCCAAAAGCCGGGCGGATCTGATAAAGCAAGTTCTTATAACTTGTGTTTTCCCTTTTATCTTCATGATCACCTATTTCAAGGCTGGTACAATCCGCGGTCAGACCACTTTTCAGTGCCGACGAGATCCTCGGGCCCAGGTCACGGCCAAAGGTAGTGGCTCCCAGAAGTACGATCTGAGGATTTTCCTCCTTGAAAAGTTTCACGGATATGGAGGCAAAGGGCAAGGTGGTATATATTTCAAGGCGCGGATCATCAGCAATCCAAACTTTATCTGCGCCATACATAAACAGTTGATTTTCTAGCGACTCAAGTTGATGTCCGATAACCAGTGCTTCAAGTTTACTGTCAAGTTGGTTGGCCAGTGAACGGCCTTTTGTCATGAGCTCCAGACTAACATCAGCAACTTTGCCTTCTTCTAATTCACAGATTACAAAAATATTATTCACGACAGTTGTTTTTTATTTGTAATGACAAATGCTTGGATGAGACCGGGTTTTTCATCCCAGGGTGTGATTATCAATAAGTTCTTTCATCAATTCATTGATACCGGCATCATCTGGCTCAATACGCCTGGTTTCCTTGGTCTGAAAAACAATATTCTCAATTTTCTTTACCTTGGTAGGAGAGCCTGAAAGACCCAGCTGACTGACATCGGATTCGATATCATTGACGCTCCATTCGGGGATATCCAGGTAAGGTCTTTCATTGAATAAGGAAATATAATCCTCAGATTGATCCTGCCGTTCAGTTATGGTGCGGGCATGTTTGAACTTCATGATTGACTTTGCATTGCGGGGACGGCAATCAGGAGCCGAACCGTTAACGGTCAACACACAGGGAAGAGGTGCTGTAACAGTTTCAATACCCCGCTCCAGTCTTCTTTTCAGTGTGATCTTTCCTTCTTCTATACTGATAATTTCTTCCACATAGGTTAACTGCGGCAGGGATAACTTTTCTGCAACCTGCGGGCCAACCTGGGCCGTATCACCATCAATGGCCTGCCGGCCGGCAATGATCAGATCAAAATCTTTTATTTTGTTGATGGCGCAGGCAAGTGCATACGATGTTGCCAATGTATCAGCCCCGGCGAATGCCCTGTCAGTAAGAAGGTAACCACCATCAGCACCGCGGTACAATCCTTCCCGGATGATTTCGGCTGCCCTGCCAGGACCCATGGTCAGAATCGTTACTTTGGAACCGGGAAACCTGTCTTTTAACCTGAGTGCCTGTTCAAGGGCATTGAGGTCTTCGGGATTAAAAATGGCCGCCAAGGCGGCCCGGTTTACTGTTCCATCGGCCTTCATGGCGTTTTTGCCAACATTACGCGTATCCGGCACCTGCTTGGCTAACACGATGATTTTTAAGCTTTTCATATGCATCTTTAGTTGTTAGGTCTGAAAATTTCGGAGCCAAATATAGATTAAAATCATCCTTTTATAAATTAAAATCATCTTTTGGATGAATGATTAATTAGAAGTATTTTAGAATCGGAGTAGTATTGGATACTACAAGCAAAAGCCTGTAATCCTTAATTTTAATGAATTACAGGCCTAATAATATCATCTCTGATATTACAGTATAATTTGTAGGTTTATTTATTTTGTGATTGAAAACCCGAAGTAATGATTATAAGAATTTAGCATAATCTGAAACCAGGAGGTGCAGGGGTGATACATCTTCCTCGATGACCGGGAATCTTCCAACCGGTTCAAAAAAGAAATTGTCTGTATGATCATCGTTCACCGCACTCACCTCTCCCACCAGCACTTTTCCTTTACCTTCTTCGCCGTAAAACCTGTGGTACATAGCCTGTTCAAGACATATGCTTTCACCCGGACATAATATCACTTTTCCGCCTGGCGGTACCGTGCGTTTTATACCGTCCGTCCTGAAATGAACCTGAGTGCTGTCAAGCTTATTGTCCGCAGTGGCATTGAATAGTTCCAGAACAAGGTTACCACCTCCCCTGTTAATGATGTCTTCCATTTTAGACAAGTGAAAATGCAATGGCGTTTCCTGGTTTTCTTCCACGATCATGATTTTTTCGGCATACGGCTTTTTATCCGTGTTAAATTTGCCATTCCGAAGGGTGAACAGGAACAATCCGCGTTTAGGGAAGTCACCGGAACCGAAATCGGTGATATCCCATCCCAGCATGTTATCAACAATTTCGAGGGCATCCTGTCTGTTTTTTTTCCATTCGGTCACACTCCAGTAAGCCCAGGGAGGCAATATAAACTGCCTTTCTGCCATGAAGTCTTTGGCATTTTTCAGAATCTGATTGATCTCACTGCGTTTCATGGAGATTCGTTGTATATGTTTATCCTTGGTGTCATTCTAACTGCCAGCGACCGGAAAGATAAATAAAAGGCAAATGACAAACAAACGCATGCAGCATTTCGACCTTTTTGACGTCTTATTAAATATACCTTTGTTGTTTCACGCTATGCATATAACCCATTTGTAAAACCATTAATCCATGAAAAAGAATACTACATACAGCAGCGTCCTGGTACTGCTTTTTCTGTTTATTGCGTTATCTTCCTGTATCTCTTCCCAGTCTTTTGTGCCGGTGAAAGGCAAAGGGGCTTCGGTTGAGAGGAACTTCACCGTATCCGGCTTTAGTGGTATTGATGTATCCGGCGGGTTCGATGTGATCCTTGTGCAAGGCAATGCAGAAGGAGTTGTCCTTACTGCACAGGAAAACTTATTTGAGCACATTACAGTAAAGGTAGATCAGGGTATTTTAAAGATCTATACAGAAAACAACATCATGGCTACCCAACCCATGAAGGCAAGGGTTACCTATAAAAACATTGATAATCTGAAGGTTTCCGGAGGCGGCGATGTTACCGGCGAAACGCCTGTAAATGTATCAAGGTTGGATGTAGTACTAAGCGGAGGAGGTGATCTGACCACCATAATCAATACCAGTGAACTTTCCTGCCATATCAGTGGGGGAGGTGACGCTGCCATCAACGGCGATATAAAAAAGTACGAACTCGAATTGTCCGGGGGTGGAGATCTTCAATCAGAGATTACCGCCGGGGCAATATTTTGCAATATTTCCGGCGGTGGCGATGTAACGCTGAAGTGCAAGGATAAGGCCACTGAAGGTAACATAAAAATAAGCGGCGGCGGTGACCTGACCGTAAATATTAATACTGAGAAACTTTATTGCTCTGTTTCCGGAGGGGGTGATGCATCATTATCCGGACAGGCATCAGCTTTTGAAATCACTGTCAACGGCGGAGGAGATATTTTTGCCGACAAATTAATTACCACAACTACCGTCTTCCACGCCAGCGGTGGTTCAGATGTTTATGTAAATGTTGCTGCAGCGCTTTCCGGAGAAATTTCCGGTGGCGGAAATGTTTACTATTCAGGAAGTCCGGACAAGGTCTCCGTTGACACCAAAGGCGGTTCCGAGGTCCGCAAGCAGTAATTGGTGATAAATCATTGAATTCATTGATCTCAGACAGTATCATTTCAGCATCTTCATATTCCTGTTAGTCGCTTTCGGCTTTGGAAGGAATCCACTGTATAATTTGATTTTTAACGGATTATACAGTAATTTTATGGGCAGGGTTAAACGCTGGCCTATGAAATCGGGTGTATACGGAATGATGCTGCTTGTTTTGCTGATACCGGCAACAGCAGGATGCAACGACAGGAAACCAAAAACAAATCATAACCAAGCCGGCCTTTTCATATCGGGTGATACCCTTATTAACAGGAAGCCGGCCTTTGCGGGAACCTTTTATCCGGGAAACCGGGATGCTTTGCTGCAGCAACTCCGGCTGCTTTTTTCAGCCGCAACTCCCAGCAAGATTTCAGGAAAGGTCGTGGCTATCGTTGCCCCCCATGCGGGTTATTTTTATTCAGGCAGAGTTGCTGCCTCTGCCTACAACCAGCTTATGCCCGGAATCAAATACGATAACGTATTTATATTAGCGGCAAGTCACCATGCCAGCTTTGAGGGTGCCGCACTATACAGCGAAGGGCATTTTGAAACGCCCCTTGGAATTGCACGGGTGAATATACCCTTATCGAGGAAACTGGCCGAAGAACATCCTGATCTTTTCAGGTCTTATACAACAGCTCATCAAACAGAGCACAGCATAGAAGTGCAGTTGCCCTTTCTGCAATACTTGTACCGGGAAGATCTGCAAATTATACCGGTCTTGCTGGGCACGCATAGACCTTCCACCTGCAAAAGGATTGCTGAAGTGTTACGGCCCTATTTTTTCGGTAACAATCTATTCATAATCAGTACGGATTTTTCACATTACCCCGACTATCAGCATGCCTGTGAAACCGACAAATTCACTGCTGAAGCCATTGTTAAAAATTCAGCTGATGAATTCCTTGAAGCAATTGAATACAATGAAAATCAGGGGATCCCTGATCTTGCGACCAGTATTTGCGGATGGACCGGCATGCTCACTTTTTTGGATATCACTGAAAGAATGCCGGGAATTCACTGGATCCCTGTTCTGTATATGAATTCCGGCGATAGTCCTGAAGGTGACAAAACGCGCGTGGTGGGCTACCACGCCTTTGCGGTGACCCTGGATAACCCGGGGAAGGCAGCTTCAGCCGACAAAGCTTACAGCCTAACCGACAGTGAAAAAGAACAGCTGTTGCATATTGCCCGTAAATCTATCAGGACATATCTGGAGACCGGGCAGGTCTATAATATCAGCACCAAGGAATTTACGGAAAACCTGCTGGCTCCATCCGGTGCCTTTGTTACCCTGAATATGCACGGGGCATTGAGGGGATGTATCGGACAGTTCACTGCAGATATTCCCCTTTACCAGATAGTCCAGGAAATGGCCATTTCTGCTGCAACCCGGGACAACCGCTTTGACCCCTTATCACCGGAAGAGTTGAATCAGACAGAAATTGAAATCTCTGTGCTGACACCGATGCGTAGAATCAGCTCTCCCGACGAAATCGTTCTGGGCCGTCATGGGATTTACATAAAAAAAGGAAACAGGGCAGGAACCTTTTTACCCCAGGTTGCTGAACAAACCGGCTGGACCAAAGAAGAATTCCTTGGACATTGTTCCCGCGATAAAGCTGGACTGGGATGGGAGGGTTGGAAAGATGCTGAAATCTTTGTTTATGAAGCTTATGTTTTTGGAGAACAATGAATTACCCATACGCATTCATTCCGATAACCCTGGCAGTTATTTTTCTTTACCTCATTTCCTGGGGTTTTTCCGGTATAGGGCACATCCGGAACCATACTCACAGACGCATCTGGAACACCCTGCTGCTTTTGGCATTTCTGGTATCCGGACTTCTGGGCGTCTTCCTGGTCATTCAGATCAACTACAAACTGGAGATCCCCTGGATAAAAAAAGTTCTGAAATGGCATGTTGATTTTGGTATTGCACTGGTATGCCTGGCCATGATCCACCTGGGATGGCATCTCAGGTATTATTGGGATACCAGGAAAGCACTTAAATCTGAACCGGAGGCTGCAAAGTCCGAAAACATCACCGGCATACTCCTGACGAGCATCAGCAAAAGATCAGTTATCATGGCGCTCCTGGTGCTGGGCTTTTCGGGTATTATGTCCCAACTCATCGTGATCCGGGAATTTTTAAATATTTTCCAGGGCAATGAGCTCATCATGGGGATGATTCTCTTTACCTGGATGATACTCACAGCTGCAGGTTCAAAACTCGGGTATCCCTTGATCCATGCATCTGCATTCCGTAAAAATCTTGCCCGCTGCTTCCTGTTGGAGGGAATCCTGCCCCTTTTGCTGATCACGCTCCTGTATGTTGCCGAAAACCTGGTGTTTCCTCCCGGTACAACCAAAGGACCGGTTACGGCTTTTGTTTTTTGTCTCTTTCTTTTGATACCCTTCTGTTTGTTAACCGGGATGTTGTTTACCATGCTGGCAACAGCTCTCTCTCATACCTCCCAAATAAACAGTGTGTCCCAGGCTTACAGCTGGGAATCATTAGGAAGCATGTTTGCCGGATTGCTCTTCAGTCTGGTTTTGGTCTACTGGTTGCGAACCTACCAGGTGCTTGCCCTGATCCTGTTGCTCAACCTGGTCATGTACGCGATGATTCTGCCTTTTCATAAGGCCACTTGGGCAGATTACCTGATTCCCTTCCTGTTGTTCATACTAACTGTATTTCAATGCTTCAGTCCGGCTGACCTATGGATCAAATCGCTCCACTTTAAGAACCAGGAATTGGTTTATACTCAGGATTCCCCTTTCGGAAATACTACTGTAACCAAAACAGCAGGCCAGTATAATTTTTATGGGAATAATGCCCTGTTGTTCAGTACTGAAAATAAGCTGTTGCAGGAAGAAGCCGTCCATTTCGCCCTGCTGCAATGTCAGAAACCCGTGCAAGTTATGATAGTATCCGGCGGGATTGCAGGGATGATGCAGGAAGTGCTGAAATATCCCTCAGTGAGGCTGGTAGATTATCTGGAGATCAATCCCTGGCTGGTCAGAGCCGAAAAGAAGTTTTCCGCTTTTCCCGCGGGTTCCCAGCTGAGGATCCGGTCCAAAGACGCCCGCACCTGGATCAGGAAAACGAAAACGAAATATGATGCCATCATCATAAACACTCCCGATCCATCCAGCGCCCAGATAAACAGGTTTTACACGCTGGAATTCTTTTTGGAGGTGAAAAAGGCTCTCCGGGAGCACGGGGTGTTGCTGATCAGTCTCAGCCCGACCGGTAATTACATGAGTGCTACAGCCAGAGAATTACACAGGGTAATTTATCAGACGCTGAAGAAAGCCTTTCCACAGGTAGTAATTATCCCAGGGGAACGGAATTACTTTATCGCCGCTGACTTAGCAATCCGAATGGATATAGCTCATGCTGTTGAAGAAGCAGGAATTGAGAATGACTACGTGCAACCGGGTTATATTGAGGATGACCTGCTCCTTCTTAACAGCCAGCTTATCCAGGATGCAATTGGAACCGGCAGTGTAACGTACAATCAGGACCTTGTACCGAGAGCCTATTTGCTTCAAATTCAGCACTGGCTGACTGTTTTTCAGCAGAAAAACAAGATCATCTGGTTTCTGATCACCCTGTTGATCCTTATGCTGGTGTTGATCCTAAGGTTCAGGCATATTAGTCCGGTTGCAGCAGGGATCTTTACCGGCGGCATGGCTGGAGCTTCGCTGTTATTCCTGATCCTGATTTTTTCACAGATTCTTTATGGACAGGTCTATCAAATGCTTGGTGTTATTGTTGCCCTTTACATGACTGGGTTGGCGCTGGGATCGCGGCCGGGCATGCCGCTAAAAATGAGCATAAGTCCACGCACTTATATACGGATTCAATGGCTTCTGATGATGATTTTGCTGCTATTTCCATTGCTGGTCGCCAGTCTAAACCATCTTGCTACCTGGACGGGTCAGGGATTGTTAATGATCACAACTGCCGCAACAGGTTTTATTGCAGGTCTTGAATTTTACACAGGCAGCCTTCTGGAGCAGCAGCATCCGGATAAGATAACCGGAAACCTTTATAGCATGGATCTTGCAGGTGCTGCACTGGGCACTTTGGTGGTTTCCATGATGCTTTTTCCCTGGCTTGGACTTCTCAATACCTGCCTGGTTCTGGCAGCCCTGGTCATCATGAGTATTGTTGTGATGCGTCTGGCTCTTAAAAAGTACCGCAATTGATTATGGCAAAAATGAAGTACCTTTGAAAGAATGCAGTACTTCTTCGATTGCGCCTATGAATAAAAGAACGTTTATAAAAAGTGCCTGTTCTTCAGCGGGAGCTATTTGCCTGGGCAGGGTTCTGACTGCCGGACCAGGATATTCCGGCAGTCCTGCAGCCGGTAGTGATTTATGGAAATGGAGCAAGGAATGCATGTATTATGAGATTACTCCGCGGGGTACACGTTGCCTGGTTTGTCCCAATGAATGCACCCTGAAAACCGGAGAAACCAGTACCTGCAGGAATAGAATAAATCATAAGGAAATACTATATTCCATAGCCTATGGGAACCCTTGCGCCAAGCACGTTGATCCAATAGAAAAGAAACCGTTTTTTCATTTCATGCCAGGCAGCAGGTCTTTCTCCATCGCCACTGCCGGATGCAATTTTGCCTGCCTGAATTGTCAGAACTGGTCGATTTCACAATCCAGTCCGAAGGAGACGCAAAACTATGATATGTTTCCGGCGAAGGTGGTTGCGGAATCCAAAGCAGTCAATTGCGAATCCATTGCCTACACCTATTCTGAACCTGTAACTTTTTTTGAATATGTTTATGATACTTCTGTATTGGCCCGTAAAGAAGGTCTTAAAAATGTCCTGGTATCAAATGGTTTCATAAACGAAAGGCCTCTCCGCGATCTTTGCAAAGTATTGGATGCTGCAACCATTGATCTCAAATCTTTTGATGAAACCACTTACCTTAAACTTAATGCAGGTAAACTTCAGCCTGTACTGAACGCTCTGAAGATTTTCAAGCAGGAGGGTGTCTGGCTTGAAATCTCCAACCTGGTGATTCCCAGTTGGAGCGATAACCTGGATATGATAAAAAAAATGTGTAACTGGCTCTATCAGAATGGATTTCAAGACAATCCGCTGCACTTTTTAAGGTTTCAGCCCTTGTACAAGTTGGAGCAGCTGCCTCCAACGCCGATACCTGTTCTGGAAAAAGCGAAAGAAATCGCCCTGGCGGCGGGTCTGAAATTTGTTTATATTGGAAATGTGCCCGGTAGTGCCGCTATCAGCACAACCTGTCCACGCTGTAAGAAACTGATTATTGAAAGGAAAGGATTCATGATTACCATGAATGCATTAAAAAACGGAAACTGTAGTTTTTGTGGAGAAAAGATAGCAGGGAAGTGGCAATAATATTTGTATCATTGCAGCGTGAAATCCGGAATCAAAACAGGAATAATACTGGCGGGAATGTTGTTGCTTCTGGCAACAACATTGAAGGCGCAGGTTCTCAGAGATACATCTACCTTCAACATGGTATGCAAAGGTGTAGATTACATCTATAACCAGCAGTTCAATCAGGCAAACCATATTTATTCGAAGATCAAGGCACTCTATCCTGAACATCCCTTGACATACATCTTCAGGGGATTGATCACCTATTGGGAGAAGTATCCGTTAATACCTTCCTCTCCTTCCAGGGAATCCTTTGAGAAGGATATGAAACATGCTATAGAATTGTGCGAAAAGAAGCCCCATAACCGTGATGAAGCAGAATATCTCTTATGCAATATCGGCGCCAGGGGATTATTGCTGTTGTTTTATGCAGATAACGACCTGAGCATGGAAGTCTTGTCCCTTGCATCAAGCACTTACCAGCATGTTAAAGAGTCGTTTAACTATACGAGTACCTTCTCCGATTTTTACTTTTTTACCGGATTGTACAATTACTATCGTGAGGCCTATCCTGAAGCCCACCCGGTATATAAACCACTGGCGGTTTGGTTTCCCAAAGGGGATAAGATCAGAGGTTTGAACGAGTTACAACTGGCTTCCAAAAATGCGATTATACTGAAAGCGGAAGCGTATACTTTCCTGGCAGGTATCTATATCAGTTTTGAAAATAACTTCAGACAGGCTTATACATACAGCAAAACCCTTCACGAGCTCTATCCCCGGAACTCCCAGTATATGGCGGTATATATAAAAAATCTACTGTTGGTGAAACAATATGCTGATGCCGAAAATATGATCACATCCAGTCATTCGAAGTACTCCAATTCCTTTTTTCAGGCCCAGTTATTCATTTTCCAGGGTATATTGTATGAAAAGAAATACGGTGATCTGAATAGAGCCCAGGCTTTTTATCAGAAAGGGATTAAGGATATAGCACCATTTGGAGCTTTCGGAAATGAATATGCCGCCTATGCTTATTTCGGACTCAGCAGGATAAGTGAAAGCCGGGGTGATAAACATGGGAAAAAAACCTACTTCAAGCAGGCTATGGATTTAGCCAGTTATAAAAATGTGAACTTCAATGAGTGATGGTTTGCCTGCTCACACGAACTTCTCACGCTGCTGCAGGTTCATCAGACCCCATAACAGTGCAATTACCGCCCCGATGACGAGCATCAGCCTGTTCTGGTGAACCACATTCATCCAGATAGTCAGGTTCATATCAATGGGAACATTATAGGGATTCAGGAACACGTTCCATTTGCTTTTTGACAGCGGTTCATTCATAATAAAGAATACAAGTCCGATAATGATCATTACCACAGCTGCGCCGTTGCCGTTTTTAATCAGTGTGGTAAACAAAAAGGTGAGACAGGCCAGAAAGAACAAAGGACTCATGAGTTGGAGCACCATCTCGAATACCGGAATTTTCACCACCGAAAACCAGGCGAAGAGCGCCATCAGCAGCAGCAGAACAACCAGCAGCAACATGGCGATCACAAATCGCAGGACATACACCTTATAACGGTAATCCGGGACACCAAATATTATTTCCAGCATCCGGGTATCTTTGTCATTTTGGATATTGTAAACAACAGGATAGAACATGATCAGGATCCCGGGAAAAATCAGCAGGTCATAAATATCATTGATAACGGGATTTGAATCGGAAAACAGCATGATCCCGGTAATAACCAGGAAGAACATCCAGGCAGCTATGAGAAAATAAATAAAACGGCCTGAGAAAACGATCTTCAGGTTATAACTTACAATATTAATAATCAACCTTATGCGTTCAGCAATCTTCATTACTCAGGAGTTTTGGTGTCAGGTTCTGAACTTTTGATTGCACGCTCGTGCAGCAGACAAAGATAGGCATCCTCGAGATTGGCTTTAACTACATGTGCTCCCTCCGCCGGGTATTCATCCGCCATACATCTGACGCGTATATTTTGACCGTCGCGCATGTGGTGTATGATCACGTATTTTTCTTTGAACACTTCAAAAGAATTAATGTCCATATCGGCCATCCATATTTTTCCCTGTGCCAGATGGGCCATTTGAACGGGCTCACCCAGGTATACCACTTCCCCGTTTTTCACCACAGCAACTTTATTGCAGGAACTGGCGACATCCTCAATAATATGGGTGGAAAAGATGACAATACGGTCACGGCTCAGTTCCACCAGCAGGTTCCTGAACCGGATGCGCTCGCGCGGATCGAGACCTGCAGTGGGTTCATCAACAACCAGGATCCGGGGCAGGTGCATCAGGATCTGGGCTATTCCGATACGCTGTTTCATACCACCGGAATAAGATCCGAGTTTTTCGTTCTTATGACTGCTCATATGTACCGCTTTCAGCACATATTCAACCCGTTCCTCCCGAAGCCTTCGATCGTACAGTTTTTTCAGGATGCCCATGTAATTCAAAAATTCCCATGCAGTAAGATTCTCATACACCCCGAATTCCTGAGGCAGGTAACCGATCAGGCCCTGCAACTCCTCGCGTTTATAACGGGTATCGAATTCGTTAATGGTGATCTGTCCGTAACTGGGTTCCAATATGCCACAGATGATGCGCATCAGGGTAGATTTGCCGGCTCCGTTGGGACCCAACAGGCCGAACATACCATTTTCAATGTCAAACGATACTCCTTTAAGCGCTTTAAAGGGTGTTTTCTTCTTTCCGATAACAGGGATCAGCAATACAAAGCGGAAAAAGGTCTTTCGCAGGCCAATGAATCTGCCCTGCAAACGATTGATGTTTACGTGTTCCCTGTATAGCTTGTCGGAAGTAGCTTTGATCAGCAACAAAAGGTACCAGAGTAATGCAGCCGGTATAAGCAGGCCTATCAGCTTGTATTTGAGATAAAACAGAAAAAGAATCACCAGTGGCAAAAACCAGTTAACCATGCTATAAAACCAGGATGATAAGCGCCGGGGCCATTTCCTGTATTGCTTTTCACCGGTGCCGGTGAAAAAGATTTTCACAGGCGCTGCCATCGAGAGGGCCAGCAGGTATAATCCAACCGGTAATACAAAATACCAGAATCCGCTTTCCAGATAAAAATAGATAAAATAGATGGCATATCCAGCCAGGGGCAACTGCCAGACCAGGTAATCAAAGTCCTTCCAGCTGGAAAAGGTCCTTTCGAGACCCAGTCGTTTTCTGATTTTTAATCCTGATTTCCATTCCCTGACAAATCGACTGTCGCGGTCATAGATCTTAACCAGGTTTCGCACATGGATGTGCAGAGGAGTGGATTCATCAATCAGTTTTTCATTGGCTTTACGGGAACTTGTTTTTACAAAATAAACTGCCGCGGGCGCCAGTACAATCAACACGATGAAATCAATGATTTTCCAAACCAGGGAATCTATGTTGTCATAAATCAGGTAAGCCCCTGCCAGGTAACCTGCAAAAATGATGACTTTGGTATACCATACCTGCTCAAAGATCCAGGATAGTGCAGATTTTATGCCCGAATTCAGGGTGGGAATGAACACGAGCGTAAGCAGGGTACTCAAACCCAGGCCGCCGATAATGGTTATGGCAAAGGGCGCACCCACCTGCGTGACGTATTCAGCTTTCCCCATAGCCAGCGGGAACAGTGCAATGATAGTGGTAAGCGAAGTGATCAGTATGGGTCTGACCCTTGCCAGCCCGGCCATCATTAGCGAACGTGAAGGTCGGTAGCCTCTGTTCTGCAGCACATTGGAGTAATCAAGGAGAATAATACCGTTGTTCACCACAATTCCGATGAGAATAACAAAACCGGTAAGCGTGTTGGCATTCATCAGTGAATTTCCGGTGAGGATCAATGCTATCAGTGAACCTATGGCAGCAAGAGGAATGGCAAACAAAATAACTACAGGTTTGGAAAACGATTCAAATACCGAGGCCAGGATCATATAAATGAGGATCAGGGCCGCCAGTATTAAAAATTTGAAATCACTCAGGTCCTGTTGTTCATGCACAACCTCCATCGTTATTCCTGAAGGGCGGGCAACACTGTTTAAAAGGTTTTCCACCTCCAGCCTGGCCGCTGTAAGCAGATCTTTATCATCCTGAACTTCCGTGATAAAGGAATAGGTTACCTCCAGCTGCTTTTCCTGGTTTACACGCCTGATGGAGGGAACACCATCGGTAAAACTAAAGCTGCTGATGTTCTGCAGTTCAAATAATGCCGCATTCCTGCCCCTGATAGGGAGCTGTTTCAGGTCGCTCAGATTCCGGTCGGTCTGTTCAACCGGTTTTTCTGTGCGGATCTGAATATCATATTCCTCGGCACCTTGTTTGAAAGCCACACCGCTTGAGAACTCATGCGGGAAGGAATTCAGCTCTGATAAGACTGTCGATGCAGGAATATCATACAGCGACATCAGCTGCTTGTCGAAATTCAGCAAAATCTCAGGCCTGGCGGAGGGAATGTTAATATTCACCATGCTCACGGCCTGCTGCTGGGAGAGATAATACTTTACCAGGTTCGCCTGTGTAATGATCTGGTCATAGTTTTCTCCTTTAATATTGACCTTTTCAACCTGATTTCCAATACCCAGTAATTGCTCCATCCCAAGATCATCTCCTCCTGTATTACCGCCAAACCTGCGTCCTGAAACCGGCGGATCCCAGCTGAAGCTTGCCGGCTCCAGTCCGGACATGCTATTCATGACTTCCTGCTTGATTTTGGGAACCGTGAAATTCCTTACCTTTTTAAAATCCTTGTTCAATGCAATGGTTATCACCGCTTCCTCTTCATAGATCTGACTGATAACCTCTTTCTTTTCCTTCAGGGGTTCCAGCCTTTTTTCCATCTCGGCTACCAGCAGGTCAGTATTATCCAGCGTTGTACCACCCGGCAATGTTGTATATAAAGTCAGTTCAATGATCTCAGGTTCCTGGGTATTGATGAAGCTAAGGCCCAGACTGATCAGCAGGGTAATAAAAAATACGCCCAGGGCTCCCAGAGCCATCCGGGCAGGGTATCGCATGCATGTTTTAAGGATCACCCTGTAGATCTGTATCAGGCGGTTATGAAAGGAGATCACCGTAAAATTGACAGCATCCCGATGTTGCTGACGCTTCAGGAAGGTATGGGTAATCATGGGAACCAGCAGCATGGCCACTACCAGGGAAACCAGCAGGGTAGAAAGGATGGATACACCGACATGCTTACCCAGGATGGCTACCAGGAAATTCCTGGAAAAGGCAAAGGGTAAAAACACCATTACCGTGGTAAGAGTGGCTGCAAAAACGGAGCGCCATACCTCTGTTGTTCCCTGGATGACAGCTGTATCGGTATCCGTGTTCCGCGATGCGAGGCGGTATATATTTTCCATGACCACCACACTGTTGTCGAGCAGCATTCCTACAGCCAAGGCTATGCCCAGCAGGGTGAGACTATTAATAGAAATACCTGCTGCATAAAAGAAATTGAAGGCGGTATACACCGATATGGGAATAGCCAGGCTTATGGCCAGGACGAGCCGGATATTCTTCAGAAAGATCCACAGGATAAAAACGGCAAGCAGCCCGCCAACCAGCGCCAGCTGAATGATCAGGTCAATGTTTCTTTCCATCCTTTCAGCTGCGTTGTTCTGGACAACTATTTCTATATCTTTGACGGTCAATTCTTTATTAAGAGCACTGATAACATCTTTTACCCTGTTCGCCAGATCAATCATATTCGATTGGGTATCCCGGGTAAGTTGCATGGTAACCGCTTCTTTTCCATTGACCCTGCTGTAGGAATCCTGATTTTTGAATCCAAACCGGATGTCGGCAACATCTTTTAGCCGCACGGAACCAGGTTCCCGAACAACCAGTTCGCGGATATCCGAAATATCGGAAAATTCAGCAACCACATTGACGAAGATCAGACGGTTATCCTCCGTAATTTTACCGGCAAATGTTCTGGTTCGGCTATTCTGACTGAGGGCACTGCGGATGGTGGCCGGTGTAATGCCATAAGCCTTGCAGGTTTCTTCATTCAGGATGATCTCGACGGATTTTTCACGTCCCCCGAAAACGGCCACATTGGCGATGCCGTTCACATTCTGCAATCGTTTCACAATGTCCCTGTTAACTACTTCACGCACTCGGTCAACTCCTCCCCCGCCCCTTACCTGGAGGGTCATTAACATATTGTTCAGTTGTTCCATGTCGAAACGCAGTGCCTGAACGTAAAAATCGGCAGGGATCTTTTTCTTGACTTCTTCTATTTTCTCCAGTAGTTTCAGGTAGGCCAGCTTGATATCCGTATTGCGCTGGTAGGAGATTTGAATGAAGCCCTGTTGCTGATCATTGGTGGATTCAATCTTTTCAATGCCCTTGAGGGTTCCGATGGCCCCTTCAATAGGAATGATGGCCTGGTTCTCCATGTATTTCGGATCCACTTCAAGTGGCGTGCCCACCTGCACAAACAGATAGGGTATTTGTGTATTGGGAAAAAGCTCAACGGGCAGCTGCTTATAGGAGAAGATCCCCAGCATTGACAGCCCTGTAAAGAGCATGGCAATAAGCACTTTTCGCCTGATGATGAAATTCATATCCTGTGATTATCCTTCAGTGGGTTCTGGAATGGTCTTCTTTCTGTCGAAAATATAATATACACAAGGAATTACTATGAGCGACATGAAGGTGGAAGCAATCAAACCGGCAATAAGAGCAATGGCCAGAGGAGACCGGAGGGCGGCACTTTCACCGATTCCCAGGGTTAATGGCAGCAAACCCAGGATGGAAGAAAGGCTTGTCATCAATATAGGCCGGATGCGGTTTTGAGCCGCCCGAAGAATGGCCTCCCGAAGCGGATAACCCTGATCCCTGAACTGGTTAATAGCATCAACCAGTAAGATGGAGTTATTGACAGCAATACCCCCCAGCATGATAATTCCAATGTAGGCCATGATATTCAAAGATTTTCCAAGCAGGAAGAAAGCCCATACAGAACCCGCGCCTGCAAGTGGTATGGTGAGCAGCACAGTGAAAGGATGGATCAGGGATTCGAATTGTGAGGCCATGACCATATACACCAGCACCACCGATAAAATCAGGGCAAAACCCAGGCTCGACATGGCATCCTGACGTTTCTGCTCCTCGCCGGTTATGGAAATAGAATAATCTGGAGGGAGTATGAGCGCCTGCAGCTTTTCCCGCACCCGGGCAATTACCTTGTCAAAGGCAACAGTCCGGTCGATATCGGCAGTGACCGTGCCGATCCGGTTTTGGTTATTGCGCAACAGCTGCTTGGGTGAAACCGTCTTTTCAATCCGGGCAACTTCATACAAAGGAACATCTCCCCTGCTGCTTTTCAAAGTTACCGAATTGAATTCGATCATACTGAGATCCGGAAGTTTTACCGTAATGTCATTCATTTCACCTGAATTATCAAATCTACCGGCATTCTTGCCCATTAGGAGATCCTTAAGCTGTTGGGCAATGCCTTCGGCAGTGAGATTATACAGCGATGCCATGTACCGGTCTATAATGACATCCATTTCAGGGGCTCCCTCTTCAATGCTTGTTTTTAGATTGTATATTGCAGGAATATCGATAAGGCTGGCTTTAACCGCAGTGGTTATGGTATCGAGCACCCGGATATCCTTCCCTGTAACTTCCACCATCAGGGGTGATTCATCTGTACCGAGTGTCGACTCCAATGCAGTTTCATTGCGGATCACCTTAACTTCTGCATCAGGCAGATTCAGGGTTATCCTTCCTATTTCAGCAATGATGGATTCAGACTCCCGGAGGGCCGAGGTTTTCAGACGGATCTTCACTATAGCTGTATTCTCATTTTGAAAAACCGATTTTTCGGAAGTCGAGCTGCCGGTGGGTCCGATCTGACTGTAAACAATTTCAGCCCGATCACCCAAAACTTCGTTCAGCATCGATTCCAGGTTCTTCACCGTCCCTTCGGTGCGCTGCAACTCAGTTCCTTCTTTCAGCTTGATGTCCAGACTGAATTCATTGGTTCCGCTCTGGGGGATGTACTCACTTCCGACAAAAGGGAGAATAAGGACCGTGCCACCGATCAGGACAAGCGCCATCAGGATCACCCATTTTCGGTTATCCAGCACCCGCGACAGCACCCCGGTGTACCAGTAAAACCGAAGGGATTTGGTCGCCGCAACAGCGGGACGTTTGTAATACATCCAATGAAAAAGCATGGGGATAATCAGGATGGCAATGATCAGGGAAGCAACCTGGGAAAAGGCAACGGTCCAGGCCTGATCTTTAAACAGGGCCCCTGAAGCGCCGTGAAGGTAAACGATAGGCAGGAAAACCACAATGGTGGTCAGTGTGGATGAAATAATGGCCCCGCCCACCTCAGAAGTTCCACGAATGCAGGATTCCTTCAGGGAGTTACCCGATTCGAGATTCCGGAAGATGTTTTCCACAATGACAATGGCGTTGTCAACCAGCATACCCGCCCCGAGCGCCAATCCTCCCAGGGTCATAATATTCAGCGTCAAACCATAAAAATACATCAGCGAAAAGGTTGCAACAATCGATACCGGCAATACAAAGCTCACAATGAGCGTAAGCCCTGCCCGGCGGAGAAAGAGGAACAGAACAAGGATTGAAAACAGCGCTCCGATCAGGGCCGTATCCCTCAGTTCACCAATGGCATTCTGGATGAAGGAAGCCTGGTTCTGGACCAGTACAAACTGGTAACCCGGGAGTGCTTTTTTAATGGATTCCAGCGATTTATTAAGATCCTCAACCGCTTTTACCGTATTGTAACCGGTTTCTTTATAAATGGAAAGTCCGACGCAGCGTTTCCCGTTCACCCTGACAATATTTTCCGGCTTTTTATTGGAAAACCTCACATTGGCAACATCCCTCAGGAGTACCGGTACGCGGTCGTTAACGGAAGCAACAGAGGTAGCGGGTGAAGCAATCCCGGCTGATGCGGGGGACGCAACGGCGGAACCTGATGTAGTCTGCCTGTAGCTAACCACTATATTGTTGAGGTCGTTTTCAGTGGAAAGGAGAGAGGTTCCTTTAATGATGTATCGCTTCCCCATTTCAACGATACTGCCGCCGGAGACATTGCGGTTCATACTCATGATCTGCTGCACCAGATTGTCGGTGGTAAGACCAAACGCCGCCAGACGATAGGGATCGGTCTCCACAACAATTTCCTTCTCTTCAATACCAGTCAGCAACACATCAGCAACGCCATCAAGTCGGATCAACTCATTCCGGATATAATCCTCGCCGGTTTTTCGCAATTCATTCATATCGGTGATTTCCGGATGAACCATTGCCAGGATCATGACAGGTGAAGCATTAGGGTCATGCTGGGTAATTACAAACTCATCAATTTCCGTATTCTGGCTGTAATTGGTCAGGGCTTTCTGCAGATCCAGGAAAGCTTCATCCATATCCATGCCCCAATTGTATTCGACTTTAACCCTGGCAGCACCCACCATGCAGGTCGAAGATACCTGGGTAACACCTTTCAGCCGGATGGCCTGTGATTCGATACCTTCAACAAACTGCTTTTCAATTTCTTCCGGAGGTCTCTCCCCGGCTCTCAGTTCAACAAAAATACGTGGAGCATTGATTTCCGGGAACAGGTCGATACTTAGTTTTCCGAAGGAAATATATCCGAGCAGAAGTATTCCCAGGATAATCATGGATATGGTTACCGGGTAACTGACTGCAAATTTTACAATTCTCTTCATGACTGAAGTTCTATTTCATTTCTTTTACCCTGGAACGATCACGGAGTGTTTCGAAGCCTTTTACCACCAGTTGTTCATTCATTTTCAACCCGGAAAGGATCTGTACTTCAATGGGATTCTCCAGTCCGAACTCCACGATACGTTCGTATGCGATACCCTTTTCAACTATAAATACGCTGTTCCCCCTCTGTTTTGAAATGATGATATCTTTGGGAATCACGATGGTATTGTCTGCCGAGGCCACAACGATTTCACCCTTGACATACATGCCCGGCCGTAGCAACAACTTAGGATTGTTTATCTGAATAAGCCCTTTATAAGAACGCGTGTCTGCATCTATGGCAGGCGAAAGCTGCGCAACGGTTCCAAAAAGAGTATCGTTGGGCAGGGTGTAATTGGTAACCCTGACTTCCTGCGAGGGTTTGGTTTCTCCCAGGTTTTTCTCCGGAAGGTTCACTTCCATCAGCAGCTTACTGTAATCCATAATCTTAACCAGAAGGGCATTGGCGTCGACCCGGACCCCGGGAGTAAAATAGGGAAGGTCAATAATTACACCTGTAAAGGGTGCTTTTACATGCATTTTCTGAAGGCGAAACAAAGCATCCTCATAACTGTAATTGGCGTTAATGTAATTGATTTCTGCATTCTTCAATTCCGTTAAAGTTACACCACCCTTTTCGTAAAGCGATTGCTGCTTATCGAATACCTGTTTGGTGATTTCAAGGTTCAGCTGCAGCGAATTCAGCTTGATGTTATTTTCATATTCCTTGTCTTCCAGTTCTATAATCTCATCCCCTGCGTCAACTTTATCTCCCAGGACATATTGCCTGCCAGTTGCCGGATTGACCTTAAGGATATAGTTGCCCGTAATCTCGGCCTTTAATTGCACTTCCTTTGCAGGTTGCACCGCCCCGGTTATTTCAATAAATTCTTCAATTTTAGCGGGTTTGACCTCGACAACCGTGACCGGTATGGTGATGTCCTTCCCCAGATCCTGCTGTTGACGGTTACAAGAGGCTGCCATAAAGACAATAATGGCAATTGCTGCTATTTTTTTCATGGTGTGGGTGTATAATATATTGATTTATTCCTGGTTGATGTTCTCCTGAAATTCTTTTGGCACAAAACTGATGTTATTTTCAAAATCCCAAAGCGACTGGATCTTCATATTCAGCAATTCGAGCTTGTAGCTGATCAGGCTGTTTGCAAGGTTCATTTTCTTTTCGGAAAGCTGATTCTGGTAACGACCCAGGTCCATACTGGTAAGATCGCCGTTCTTATAACGCTCGAGGTTGATTTCATAGGTTAATTGGGCGTTCTTTTCATTTTGACGGGCTATGATGATCTGCATGCTCAAATTTTGCAGGCTGCGGAAGCTCTGACGAATGGCCAGTTCAACATTGGTTTGCTCACTGGCCAGGTTGATCTCCTCGATCCGGATTCCGGCTTCGGCGGCCTTGATTCTGGATCTTCTTTCACCCCAGTCCCAGACAGGTATGTTAAAGGTTACCATTACCTCCGGAGACCGGGTGGGTTTTTCGTAAATATTGGCCAAATCGGGATTTTCCCCGAACAATCCCACTGAAAGACCTACATTACCTAAAAATTCATTGACTGATCTGGCCACCGTAAGCTGATCCTGGCTGTTCCTGATGCTGATCTCGCGTTGCCGCAGCTCCATGCGGGTATCGAGACCGTTTTGAATGGCCTTATTCATATCCACGGGAATCTCGGTGTATTCGATGTTGGTTTCGATATTAAAATCTTCCGTAAGCGGCATACCGATATACTGCCGGAAATCGTCCATGGCATTGGCCAGGTTGACCTGGGCATTCTGCAGGTTGGATTCGCTGGTGGCCAGGTTCAGTTCGGCCTGCAACAGTTCTTCACGGGCAGATAACCCGGCTTCAACCTTGCTTCGTATAATTTCATAACCGTTTTTCTGGTTCTTCAATTCTTCTTCCGTGACCGATAAGGCCATCTTCCGCTGATACACCGTGTAAAAATACTGTGTGACCAGTTTTTCGAGAAACAATCGCTGAATCGCATAGCTCAACGTGGCATTCTCCAGTGACAACCTCAGCTGATTCAGTTCCATTTTCAGTTTGTTGTAGGTAAAAACGGGCTGGGAATACCTCAGGAACAGGTAATTGCTATATCCCCGCGAACGGGAGGCATTGAAATCACTGGAAGCATCCTGGTAAGCGAATTGATTCTGCAGGGTAATCGTTCCATCTGTCCATTTAATGGGTTGTGAAACAATGAAATCGCCATAAATTCTCTTGGTTTCATTCGTGCTCCAGGTGGAGAAAAGACTGTTGAAGGTCCTGTTCTGGTTGTAATAGAACGGGGTTAACTGAAACTTAATCAGAGATTTGGTAGCAGCCTCCCGGGCATTCAGGTTTTCCCTGCTGATGGTCATATTCAGCTCCGATTTAAGAATTTCGGGGCTGTTATTGATGGCAATATTCATGGCATCCTCAAGCGTCAGTATTTTTTGCGCGTTTACAGTCACCGGAAATAAAGATAGGAGGGCCATCCATCTCAATAAACTGATTCTGTTAATCATGTTTTTCATATGTTGAATTCGGTCATCATTTCAGTATCCATTTTACGGCATCTGCAAATACAATATCGCCAATAGTCTTGTTGGACAGATCAACCTGAGCCGTATCTGAAGTAATGGAAAAAGATCCCAGGTAATTCCAGCCATTTTCAGCATCATCGCTGTTGCGGTTAATCTTTTCCACCCCATTGTCGTGGTATATCAAAAAGTTGTAATCCGGTGACCGGTTGGTCCGCCTCCATGTCAGGTTTACCTTATCCATAAAATAATAGACATCATAGATCCCCTTTTCAGGCAGGACAGCCTTCCAGCTTGCACTGCGCTCACCTGTTCCGCCTCTTGTATAGTAAGCTGAGTGAATGTAATTGCCGAAAAACTCCGAGCGCAGCGCTGCCCTCCATTCCCGCGGGGGATTCCACGCCCAGATGGCCGAGTATTTGTACCGTTCGCTCTTGTTCTTTTTTACCAGGGATTTCAGATAAGCCTGATTAGCAGCCTGGTGATAGGAAAATCCCGAATCTTCATTGTCTACAATAACTTCATTTGTTCTTGCTACCTGGTCGAAAAAAGGAATGCTGACTACATCATCCAACAGTGTCGTACCTCTGATTTCATTGAATCCCGGGAAACTGTAGACAAGATTATACGGAAGATTTTTCGAAATATGAGTTATGACTGACATACGGGCAGGTTCTGTATTGAAAACAAATCCCACATCGCGTGAAGATCTAGCCGGCAGAAAGATTTTCCGGGAGAAATCCACATTGAAGTTATCCTGAAAAAAATCGTTTCCTCTACGATTGGGATCTGTTAGCTCCACATTCAGCGTCACCATCCCTTCGGTATTTTCAGGATTCGTGATATTAAAGCGAACCTGAAACCGGGATACCTCTCCATCCATAACTTTATAGCTACTGATATTGGAAATGAGAAATCCCGGCAGGTTGTTTTGTCCATACCATTTTTCAACCTCCCGGGCAAGACTTAAGCCAAACCGATCGTGAAACCGGGCCTCTGCCTCCTCAAAGGGTATTTTCCTGTGCCGGTATTCTGTTACCAATTCAGTAAACAGGGTATCTACTTCCTTATCCCCTAACCTGGCCCTCAGCACATTGAATAGGTTAAGTCCTTTGGCTTGTGCAATATCCCTCACCGTAACAGCATCACGTTCATCTGTCCCTGTTTCGATACCTTTATTTAAAACAGTTTCCAAAGAAGCACTTGCTAATTCCAGATTTATTTTCTCATCCCGGCTTAAATCCTCATACCATTGAAGGGTCGAGCCATCGGGATTGTTCCGCTCACTGATGTAGGATTCAAAGGCCATATTCAGGACAGGCCATTGAACCGACTGAAGCCTTGTATAAAATCCAAGGTATTGCGGAAAAATGGAAAAGGTTTCCCAACTCACTACATCCCTGTAATTAAAACCTTCACCACGCTGAGCCAGGAAATTGTTCTGAAAGAACTGTTTAAACAGTCTTGCCTGAATTTCTTCGGGCATGGCTTCCTCGTTGTTATTTTTCATATCTCTTTCGAGGCGGAATTTGCTGTTCCTGAAATCGGAAGCGTCGAACAATACGCCTTTTTCAGGATAAAGGATCATTTCCGGCTGTACAGCATCACTGGCATAAGTGTAAAGGTGATTATCAAGACCAAAATGAACAGGCACTTCTACCAGGGTCAAGCGCCGGAAAGGATACTTCAATCCCAGATTTGCTTCATAGTTCTTTTTCAGGTCGCGTATCAGAGCAGGAATTGTATCGGCTATCAGGTCAAAGACAGGACTATAATAATCATTACCTTCAATGGTGTAAATACTATAGACAATGGAATCGACATCAATGCTGTAAATTTTATAATTACTGATGAGGAGGCTTATTCCGGGCAAAGGATACTCTGGTTTAAACGCAAAGCTGCCCTTTTCATTTTCGATTGCTTTGCCCTGCGAAACAGCAACCAGACCAGGACCAGTAGTCACCTGAAGATCAAATTGAACGAAATCCGGTTCATAGCGCATGGGAGCGTTCGACGCATAGGTCGATCCTGTAACGGGATACCAAAGAGATTCACTGGTGAGGCATACATAATCTTTCTGCAGGAAGGCAAATCTCTTTCGGAGTGTAAATACTTCGAATTTGAAAATATCCTCAAAAGTAGCCGGATCAGCATCTAAAAAGCAGATCCTCTCATCGATGGAGCCGGCATACTCCATGTTTAGACTGAGACTGTCCCCGGGTTTCATGGGCTGCGGCATGATGATCTCCAGGATATGAAATTTTCTGGTAAACGTCAGTTCTTTATCCTGTAACACGATTCCCTGCAGATGAAGGTCCGGATTCAGGCTAAAGATCAGGGTATCCAAAGACTGAGGATTCCGGTTCTGAATTTTCAGCTTAGCATGGACACTGATAGTGCTACCCTTGTGTTCAAGATCAAGGATGCAATGGGTTACAGTTGCCCTGGGATAGCCTGTATATTGGTTATTCAGCTGCAAGGCCTGCTGTCTGAATATTTTTGCTGACTGTTTGATATGCAGGTACTGGTAAGCAATCAGCCCAGCAATGCAAATTGCAAAGAGACCAGAATACAAAGGCAGTGCAGAAAGCCGCGGAGATTGTGGTAAACGCTGCAGCTTGTAGATGGTGAGCAATATAAAACCTACACCCAGCAGCAAATAAATACTCCGGTGGAGGATAATCTCGTCTAAACGGGCAAATCCGCTGATCGAGGAATACATCATGGGAACCTGATAGGCAATGTAATCGAATATATGAAAGGCCTTTTTATTAAGATAGAAAATAGTAAGTGCGATATAACCGTTCAATACGATAAAAGTAACAGCCTGATTCTTAACCAGGGTCATGAAAAAAAACGACAAGCCAAGGATAAAGACCAGTGTGGGCAAACTGATCAGCAGTGGATAGGTAAAATAAGCAAAAATCCCCTTTAAGGTCACATGGCTGAGGAATGAGAACCCAATTCCCATTAACAGGATGATCATGTTCAATACAAGGAATACAGCAAGAATGCCCAGGGTTTTTCCCAGGATATAATGTCCGTTCGACATGGACCGGGCATAAATGACCTCCACGGTATCATTTTTTCTATCCTGTTTCAGGAATTCCGACGCCAGGAAAACGGCTACCACAGCCTGGCCCAGGTTTAGAATGATCAAATTGGCATATGGCACTGATCCGGCAAGGGCCTTATACATCCAGGGCGCACCGCTTGATTCAATATTCATGGCGATATTGAAGATGCCCAGACCCAGAATGGCACCACCGGCAAAAATCCTGAAAAACCAGCTTCGCAACAAGGTCCGCATTTCATAGGCTGCAATGATGCGAATGAGATGTAATGCCATATTTTTAGTTTATGATACTTCAGTCATGGTTTCCATAAAATAAACATAAGCATGCTCCAGGTTAGGCTCAATCGCGACTGCAGCCGGCAAATCGAGAGCTTCACCCACCAGCTGGATCTCCCAACCCTCTTCCGAAGGAATGGTGGAGGTTACCGCGTATTTCTCCTTTAGTATGTCATATTCCACACCGGCAGTCTGAACCTGCCACACATGGCCGCGAGCTTTGTCAACCAGGGATTCCGGGGAACCGTTAAACTTGACCTGTCCATCGTTAAGCAGGGCAAGGTCGCGGCAAACACTGGAAATATCTCCGACAATGTGTGTTGAAAGCAATATGATGATGTCCTGCTGGCTCAGTTCGGATAGAATATTGCGGAAACGTATTCTTTCTTCAGGATCAAGGCCTGTTGTTGGTTCATCCACAATGATGATCTGGGGACTGCCGATGAGCGCCTGGGCTATCCCCAGCCTGCGTTTCATTCCGCCGGAAAGGTTATTGGCCTGCCTGTCGCGGGCATCGAAAAGACCTACTTTTTCGAGCCATTCGTCCACCTTCTCCCTTCTCACTTTTTTTGACCGGATGCCGGATAAGCCAGCCGCATAATCCAGAAATTCCCAGGTCTTTAATTTACTAAAGAAGCGAAAATCCTGAGGCAGATATCCCAGCATCCCACGGATCTTGCCCCTGTCCCGGATCAAGTCGTATCCGTTAACAGATACCTCTCCTGTTGTAGGCTTTAAAAGGGTGACCAGGATACGAATAAGGCTGGACTTACCCGCTCCGTTGGGGCCTAGCAAGCCAAACATGCCGTTCTCAATCGTCAGGTTGACATCAGAAAGGGCATGCTTTCCGTTTTCATATATCTTGTTTAAACCCCGGATTTCTATTCTCACGATTCGCGCCTGTGTATTAATATTGACGCATGAAGGTATGAAAAAATTACATCTTTGTGCAGGATTTCCGGCAGTTTGAAGGAATTTCCAGGGAACTCCCATGAGACTGATGGCACTAAAAAAGCGCCAAACATGAACATTGGATGGTTTGAATTGTTTAAAAATTTGTTAAACCATTTGGCAGGTGACCAACCTATCACATTTTCAGGTAATTTTGTAATTTTTATATTAACTAATTAAAACCATGAGATTAAATAAAGTATCTATTATTGTTTTTGCCGTTGTCCTGATGGCAATTGGCATTACCTCGTGTAAGACCAAACAGAATGAAGAACAGAGTCTTGCACGCGTTGAGTATTATCGAAATCTCCTTTTCAGTGAGACCAGCTTTGATACCGAACGGGGATCCCGTCAGATTACCCCTGAAGAGGCAAAGAATATCAACAGCTATAAGTTAACCTATGACAGTCTTGGCCGTTTGAAATCAGTTGAATACGTCAGAAATGAAGTTTTACTGGATTATTCATCCCTCAGGGAGGCTTCCAGGATACTTTACGATTACAAAGACGGAAAACAGATCAAAACTTTCTACGATAAAAATAACCATCAGATCGCAGTGGATGGTGGGGTATATACCTATGAGTATTCTCTTGACGAAACAGGCCAGCGTACAGGTCTTAAATTTTACGATTCGATCGGCGCGCCTGTGGAGAACAGTAACAAGATCAATTACTATACCTGGAGCAAACTTCCCGACGGCATGATCAAAGAAAACCGTTATAATCTGGCCAACGTGGAAACCATCATGAGCGAGTTCTGTCCGTTTTATGAACTGAGGTTCACTTATGATGACAAGGGCTATGTTACCAGGATGGCCAACTACCAGGGCGATACCTTATACAACTGTACAGCAGAAAACTGTGGCGATATTGGTGTATCCTATTTTTCTTTCATAACCAACGAATTTGGTGACGTTACCAGCTTTTCGGTACACAATACCATGGGCCGATTGTCAAACCTATACTGGGGCTGGGCAAAACGTCTGAATACGGTAGACGAAAACGGATATGTTGTTGAAACCGTCGTATACGACCAGGATGACGAAATGGTCGGCGGCAAAATGGTACCCATCACCAAAAATGTCTATGATGAGCACGGAGCACTGGTTCAGGTGGTGTGTATGGACAAAGACAGGAATGTATGCAACAATCCCGGCAATGGAATTGCCTACACGGAATACAAGTATGATGAGCAGGGACAGCGCATAGAAACCCTGAATTTCGACAAGGATAAAAAGGCCGTGACTCCTAAAGAAGTCATGTAATTCTGGATCATGAGAAAATTGCAAATTGCTATTTTTCCGGTTTTCATGCTGATCGCCCTGTCGCACTCGGGATGCTCCGGAGATAAAACGGCAAAAGCGCCTCCGTCAGATTCGGTCGCAGTTTCTTCACCCGTTGTGGTTGATATTGAAACACAATTGTTGCTGAAAGACCTGGCGGATAATGGTGATTATGTAAACAGCCGTGAATTCCCTTCTTTAATAAAGGCCTCAGTAGTGTACGAGAACCTGGGACAGAACCAGCTGATCCTTGATCTGAGGACTCCCCTGTCCTATCAGCAGGGGCATATTAAAGGTGCTATCAGCAAGCGTTTTGAGGATCTTCCGGTCTATTTTGAAAGCGGCATTAAGCCTTTTGAGCTTGACAGGATCATTCTGGTATGTGATGATGGCCAGGTCTCCAGTTATACAGCCTGTCTGCTGCGCTTAATGGGATACGGGAACGTATATGCCTTGAGGTGGGGAATGAGTTCCTGGAGCCGGAAGTATGCGGATGCAGGATGGTTAAAAGGGATATCGGGAAAATATGAAACCAGTCTCGAGCAGTCTGATCATGAAAAACCTGCAGCATTGGAAATGCCTTTGCTGAAGACAGGTTTTACTACCGGACCTGAAATCTCGGAGGCTCGTTTTAATGCGCTTTTTGCGGAAGTACCCGGCAAAATATTAATCACAGCAGACGAGGTTTTTGCCAATCCTCAGCAATACTTCTTGATCAATTACGAGCGAAAAGACAAATATGATGACGGGCACATCCCAGGTGCTGTCAGGTATAAACCCAACGCCACACTGGGTCTGACAGCGGAGATGTCAACCATCCCCTCTGATAAGACCGTTGTGGTGTATTGTGGAACGGGTCATAATTCAGGTTTTGTGACGGCTTACCTGAGGCTTTTCGGATATGATGCCAGGACCCTGAAATATGGCAACAATGGGTTCATGCATGATAAGATGGTAAAACAAAATGCTGCCTTATCATGGTTGCCTTTCTCCGATGCGGATATAAATGATTTTCCGGTAGTAAAGTAAGGAGTCTTCGACTACGCTCAGACTGACATTCAGTTGAAAAAGTCACACTGAGCGTAGTCGAAGTGTTACTGTATCTAAGCTACAATTCCGGCCCGTTCGATGTATCAGGCCGGAATTTGTATTTAAAAGCCTCATTATAAGTTGAATCTGCCAAGATATACAGTTTCTTATAACCCATCTGACTAAGGAGCATCCACATCCTGGCAGAAAGTGCAGGGTCATCCGAAATTAAGACGATACTGCCTTTCTGCACCCGGAGTTTTTTCAGATTTTCTTCTTCCAGCAGGTTTTCCGGTTTAACGGTAAGAGCATCAGGGGCATTCCTCAAAGCATCTGTTTTACTGGTCAGATTTACCAAAAGAACAGGTTGCAGTAGGCTTTGCAGTTGACCCCGGGCTACCAGGTTTGTTTTATCGATGGAGGGGCCGGCCCACTTCAGGGCATCTTTCCGGAAATGACCTGTGCTCAGGGATTTTACCAACACAAGGACCAGCAGTGGCAAAACAATGATCAAAACAATTGATAATTTTTTCATGTCAGCAATTTAGTTTATTCACATCCGCCGTCCAGTTTCTTCCGTTCGATTTCTTTGGATTGCCGGTATCTGACTTTCAGGCTGTCTGGCATGCTGTTCAGTTCCGTGAAAAGACCCCGGGCTTTTTTGCGTGTTTCAAATAATGCATTTTCTCTCGGAGTTAGGGACGTTCCGGAAAATTCACTGTTCATCACCATGCTATACCATTCGTTCATTCCGCCTTTCATTATAAAACAGTTCTTACATCCCAGTCCCCTGGCAATTACCAATGCATAGCCGGACTCCAGGTCGCCATTGGAATAAAATATGGTACGGTTATCCCGGTTCAGGATATTTTCCAGGTCGTTTGATAAAAAGCTGCTGTAGGGCATATTTATAGCGCCCGGAATTGAAAAGTGGTTGAATTCCTCAGCAGGCCGGAGATCGACGAGTTGAACAGTGCTGTCTTCTGAAACCAGGAAGCGGGCAACCTGGTCAGCCGTAAAACCGATGTTTTCATCAAGCACTGCAGTTAACAATTCATCGGGTTTTCCGTGAAAAGAGTATTTCCCGGATAAAGGCAGAAATGCCAGCACTAATCCAAGGAGCAGAAGAATTAATGAGAGTTGCTGTCTTGTGTTCATAACGATGGCTTAAATCTTTTCCGTAATATCAGGTCGTGCAAACCGCTTTTCCGCGAGCTCTGCCAGCCAGAACATTATCGCAGCCGCAGCAATGAGCAACAGGGTAAAGAAGCCCGGGGACATGCCCAGTAATTCATTGATTTTCACCGGTCCGCGATATCCTTTATCGGCAAGGGGCTGAATGAGCGGATAGGTTTCCGCAAACAAAAACGCACCTGTCAACCCACCCAGGACATAAAACAGGGCATCGATTTTACCGATGGATAAAGCGCTGATGCCGGTTCCCGGACAAAAGCCTCCCATGATGAAGCCGGCGCCCATGATCACACCTCCTGCTATAGCGGCCACAGGATAATACTCGTTCACAAAGACCAGGTTCAGGTTGAGTAACCCGAAATAGCTCAGAAACTGGGAGCCTACCAGGGCCACGATAGCAGCTGTGAAAAAAACCTTGATCACCGTGGTGTCATAACCGTAAAACATGCCGGCCAACCTGCGGCTCGAGGAAAATCCGGCCTGCTCCAGGGCAAAACCGAAACCGGTTCCTATAAAAAAGGCCACAAGCAAATCAAGCCATACAGGAAATCCGGGTGATGATGTAAAAGGTGCCATATATTATAATTCAAGATTCAAGACTCAAGACTCAAGATTCAAGATTAACAATTCATAATTTATAATTCATAATTCTAAATCCAGTTCTTCCGGAAGAACCAGGCAAAGGCATAGGCTGAACCGAATATCGCCATCATGGTGATGAAACCTGCCAGCGAAAGCACGGCCATACCGGATAACGCAGCGCCGCTGGTACACCCGCGCGCCAGTTGCGCTCCATAAACAAAGAAAACCCCGCCGAAAAAAGCAAAAGCAAGTCTGCGGGTGTTGGAGATGGCCGGTGATTTTTCAATTTTGAGATGCAGACGTCCGGATAGCGCGCCGGAAATAAAACCACCGGCAAGTACCCCGAAGATCTCGATGACGAGCCAGTTGGCCAGCGGTTTCTGATTACCTTCAAAGTACCTGCTGTAGTATGCCGATTCCTCAGCATGTGATTTACCGACAGCACCTACCACCGATACAACGCAGTACTTAAGTCCGCCGCTTGCACCAAGGCCACGGCCTGCAAGGTACATGGAGGATAACAACACCAGTCCGAGCAACGTACCGGCAAGATAAGGGTTCATGTATTTACGCTTCATGAAATGCAATGATTTTTATGGTTCAAAGATACGGTATCTTCCAAAAATCTCTGGTGATTGGCAAAAATTTAACACCGAACATATCAGGATCCAATATTAGTATTATTTTTGAGTAGTCAGCAGCCAACAACCAACAACCAACAACCAACAACCAAAACTATCTATTCCCCATGCGTCTTCTCGGAAATATTATCTGGCTTTTGTTTGGCGGTATATGTATAGCTCTTGAATACGTGGCAGCCAGTTTTGTGCTGATCATCACCATAGTCGGAATACCCTTCGGTCTGCAAACCCTGAAACTGGCATCACTGGCGCTATGGCCCTTTGGAAGAGAGGTTCAAACCATGGAGCATCAGCCGGGCTGCCTCTCCACCCTCATGAATTTTATCTGGCTGATCTTTGGGGGTATCTGGATCTTCCTCAGTCATATATTTTTTGGCGTTTTGCTGGCTATTACCATCATCGGCATACCATTTGCCAGACAGCATTTCAAACTGGCGCACCTGGCCCTTACCCCATTCGGCCGGGTAGTGATTTAAACGAAAACCCATGCTGCTGTTCAGATCTCCAGTATGAAGGAAGTATCACCCCCTCGTGCCGATACCACCATAAGCGATCCTTTGTGCAGCTTCATAATTTCCTGGCTGATGCTCAATCCAATACCTGAACCGTTTTGCTTGGTTGTAAAAAAAGGAACAAAGATCTTTTCCTGCAGTTCCGGCGGAATATGAGGCCCGTTATTGGATACTTTGATCCGCAACCGTTGCGAATGCAAGGTAAAAACTTCCACCTCGATTTTACGGTCTCCCTCATTTTCGATTACTGCATCCATGGCGTTATTCAACAGGTTTATCATGACCTGGTTCAATAGTTTTTTGTCAGCCCAGATCCTCGAAATGTTCCTGTCGTGCGTCATTTCCAGCGAAATCTGCTGCTGCTCCATCTTTTCGGCATAAACAATCCTGAGCTGTTCCATCCATTCAGCGAGCTCTATTGCCTGGATATCCGGTTGGGGTAATTTTGAAATCTTGCGGTAATTGTCAACAAAGTTCAACAATCCGCTTCCCTGTTCTTCAATCACCTGCAAACCATTCAGGGTGGTCTTCAGGATATGCTCATCCATGTCATTCAGGCTGATTGCTTTCTGATTATTAAAATAGAGTGAGTATAAAACTTTGGAAACGGATGTCAGCGGTGACATCAGGTTCATAATCTCATGGGTCATTACGCTGATGAGTTTTCTGTAAGACTCCAGTTCCTTGGATTCCAATTCATGCCGGATATCCTGGATGGAGACCAGTTTAACAACCCGGTCATTCTTACGGAGCATGGAAGCCCTGAACGAAAGTACCTGGTAATCATTGCCGAGAATATGCTTATAAGTAAGATCCGTGCCCGGGCGCAAATTACAGACAGCCTCATAAAAAGATTGATTCCTGATTCTGAGCAGGTTCGGGTTAGTGGTTTCAGATGAGATCCCTGCATACTGGCAGGCCATTTTGTTGATCAGTTCAACTTCATTGTCACTGTTGAGCACAAGCATACCGGTAGCTGAATGCCGGATCAGGGTTCTGTAATATTTCTCATTATACTCATTCTGAATCCTGATGTCCTGAAAATATTTATTCAGCAAGTTCATGCTCTCATATAGCTGTGAAAGTGATCTGTTTTCAGGGGTAACCGGAAACTGATGTGTGGTATCCTGATTGCGCAAAGCATTAAAGAAGTATGCAACCGCCTGGTTAGCACCTGAATAAATTCTGAGCATAACAATTACGGTCAGCAATCCGGTTAGGAATAATACCGAGGCAGCTAGAAAATCCCTTTTTGCCAGCAGGAATCCTGCCGCAGTAAACAATACCAGCATGGTCAAAACCACCAGGTACCTGTAGCGCGTATGCAGCAATCTTTCAGATACCATATTTTTTTATTTTATTGTAAAGGGTCTGGCGGGTTATGCCCAGCTGATCTGCTGTGAGGCTCTGGTTCTGCGCATTCTTTTTCAGTGCGGTGATGATCATTTTCTTCTCCATTTCTTCAAGGGTTTCTGATACATTCAGTATTCCCGAATCTTCCGCACCAAATAAGAAATCGCGTGGGCTCAGCTTGTCCTGATCGGTCAGGATCACCGCCTTTTCAATGGCATGCTGCAGTTCTCTGATATTTCCGGGCCAGGAATACTTCCTGAGTTTGGCCAGTGTCTCATCCTGGATACGAAGTCCGGGTTTGTTGTATTTCCTCCCGTAAAGATCCAGAAAATGGGTGACGAGATCAATGATATCCTCAGTCCTTTCGCGGAGGGGAGGTAAATGGATCTGGATGGTATTCATCCGGTAAAGCAAATCCTGTCTGAACTGGTGATTGGCGATCATATCAGGCAGGATTTTGTTGGTGGCGCTGATCAGCCTGATATCCACAGGAATTTCAGCATTGGACCCCACCGGGATAACGGATCTCGTTTGAAGAACAGTGAGCAGCTTGGATTGCAGGCCCGGGGGTATGTTGCCAATTTCATCCAGGAATAGCGTGCCTTTGTCAGCAAGTACAAAACGTCCGGTTTTATCTTCATAGGCATGAGTAAAGGCACCTTTTTTGTGTCCGAAAAGCTCACTCTCAAAAAGTGTTTCAGTAAGCGCCGAGAGATCAACCTGGACAAACAGTTCCGTACTACGGGATGAGAGCAGGTGTATTTCTTTGGCGATCAATTCCTTACCAGTACCATTCTCGCCGGTAATTAAAATATTGGCATCTGTATTGGCAATCTTCCTTACCACCTGCATGACGTTTTGCATGCTTTGGGACTTGCCTGTTATGATGGGTTTGTTTTTGCTGGCCTCACTTTTTAAAAGGCTTTCCCTTGATTTTAAAGCAGTAATCTCAGCATTGGATTTCCTGAGCCTGTAAGCTGCCCTGAGTGTTGCAATGAGCTTACCGTTGTCCCAGGGCTTCAAAACAAAATCGGTTGCTCCTTCCTTAAGTGATTTAACAGCCAGTTCTACATCTCCGTAAGCGGTTATCAGCACCACTTCTATTTGGGGATATTTTTTCTTAATTTCACGGAGCCAGAAAATTCCTTCATTTCCAGTGTTTATACCAGCTTTGAAATTCATATCCAGCAGCACCAGGTCATAACTGTAGCTGGCGAGTTCCGACATCAGCAGGTTGGGCCCGGAAATTGTTTTTACCTGCAAAAACTCATGCTGGAGGAGGATTTGCAGGGCATCCCTGATACCTTTATTGTCATCAGCAATCAGCAATTTGCCTTCTTTCATAGGAAATAACCATTATAGCAGCATAAATGTAAAAAATTTAAACCAGGATTGTAAAATAATTTTACACTTTAAGCAATCCCTGATTTTTATAATGCTGTAATTGTGATTATTAACACATCTGGCATGGCATTGGCAGCGTTCTGAAAAAAAACATCATGATACGTACTGTAAATCTTACCAAGGTTTTCCGGACTGAACTGGTAGAAACGACTGCCCTGCACCAGGTCAATTTTGAAGTGAAGAAAGGTGAATTTGTCGCCATCATGGGGCCTTCGGGATGCGGTAAATCCACTTTGCTGAATATACTTGGACTTCTGGATCACCCCAATTCTGGCAGCTATTATTTCGATGGTATTGAAGTGAGCCATTTCAGCGAAAATCAGCGGACTGGTCTCCGAAAAGGGAATGTCGGCTTTGTTTTCCAGAGCTTCAACCTGATCGATGATCTCAATGTTTATGAAAATGTTGAATTGCCGCTGATTGCATTAAACATAGCCAGGAACAGACGCAAAAAAATGGTGGATGAAATCCTGGAAAGAATGCAGGTGGGGCATCGCAAAGAGCACTTTCCAAGACAGTTATCCGGTGGTCAGCAACAGCGTGTGGCCGTCGCCAGGGCCTTGATCACCGGTCCTAAACTGATCCTGGCTGATGAACCCACCGGGAATCTCGATTCCCATAACGGGGAACAGGTTATGCAACTCCTGGAACAGTTGAATGTGGAGGGAACAACCATTGTAATGGTCACCCATTCCCTCAATCATGCTGAAAGGGCCCACCGGGTGGTAAACCTGTTCGACGGTCAGATCATCACAGAACGTGTGGACAGGATGTTCGAACCCGTTTCCAATGTGTAATTTCAGATTCACCCAGCTTTAAAACCATTATTATGATCAGTCAGACATTTTATATATTCTTCAGAAGGTTGTCCAAGGATGGTTTGTTTGCGTTCATTAACCTGACTAACCTGATTGTAGGATTTGCCACCTTCATCCTGCTGAGCCAGTTTATCAGCGGGCAGTTCAACTTCGACAAGCACCATGCAAACTACGACAGGATTTTCCGGGTGCAATTGTTCCAGGATCAAAAGGAAAACAGGATCAGGCATTCCAGCAGTATTACGGCAGCACTCAGCCGGCATGAGCTTACAAAAATCCCCGAAATTGAAAAGATTGCCCTCATGCACGACGTGGGAGATAACAATAAAAATGGCGTGTTTTTATCCATTGATAAGAAAAACCAGTTTCTGACACGATACGGATTTTACACTGATGCCTCAGTATTTGAAATATTTACTTTCAGCTTTCTGGAAGGAAGTTCACAAAACGCATTAACGCAGCCTTTCACTATAGTTCTATCCAAGACCCTGGCAGACAAATTGTTTCCCTCAGGTGAAGCTTTGGGAAAGCAGGTTTACGGAGAAAACAAGGCAGTGCTTACTGTTACCGGTGTGTATGAGGATTTTCCTGCCGTATCAAGCTGGAAACCAGTTTACCTGCTTCCCATGCAATCTTTCACTGCACTTACCGGTTGGAAGAATTATGAGGACAATTACTGGGCTTATTCCTTCTATACCTATGTATTATTGAAACCCAATGCCGATCCGGCTGCAGTTGACGCAAAGATACATGATGCGCTCAAGGAATACCGCAAGGAGCATTATCCTTATCTGCGACCCATGTCGAAACTATATGTGAATCCCTATTTTCAAAAGGATTTGTATATTGCCCTTGGCCTGTTTGCATTTATCGCCTTGCTGATCCTCCTGCTTTCTTCGATTAATTTTATTAATTTGCAGACAGCCAATGCTATAACAAGGTTCAGGGAAATCGGCATAAAGAAAACCGTAGGATTTTCTAAAAGGCAACTCTGGTTTCAGTTCATTTTTGAATCCGTCTTTACGGCTGTTATTGCCTGCATTCTGGGCCTCACAGCAGCGCAGCTGGCTATGCCTTCATTTAACATGATGATCGGCGAAGAACTGCTTACCAATGTTTTTTCTGATAGAAAATTAATTTTAATAATAGTAACCCTGACCTTACTCACCGGATTCTTATCAGGCATATATCCGGCTTATGCCATATCGGCCTTCAATCCGGTAAAGGCCCTGAAACAAAAATATATTCAGGAAGAAAATAATGGCATAACCCTCAAGAAGGTCCTGGTTACCGGGCAATTCTCCATATCGTTGTTTCTGCTGATCGTGGGTGCAGTTATTTATAAGCAAACACAATATATGCTGAACAAGGATATGGGCTTTGAGTCGCATCACCTGATGTTTGCCAACATTGTAACTGACAACAAGGGATCATTTAATGCCTTGCGTCAGAACCTGCTGAGCCATCCCGAAATTGAGGATGCGTGTATGAGTGATTATATACCTTTTATTCTTCCCGGAGGAAATGAACTGATGTGGGAGGGTGGTTTGCCGGATGAAAAAGTATTTGTAAGGATCAGCAACATCAATTATGACTTTGTTCCCACATTTAATATGCAGATTGCCACCGGAAGGAACTTTTCACGGGAATTCCCGTCAGATGAAGAAAAATGTCTGATCAACGAAACCGCTGCCCAGGTATTTGGCTGGGAGGAGCCCGTTGGCAAGCATATCAGGGTAAGAGATACAGATGTGGAAGTTATAGGTGTGATCAGCGACTACATTGTGTTCTCAGTACATAATCCCACGGAGCCACATATGTACCGATTATTGCCCGACTCACTGAAATCTGACGCTGTATACTCCATCAGGTTCAAACCAGGTGATGACCAACAAGCGATGCGAATTACCAGGGAAGAATTCTCAGAATTTTTTCCCGAGGATGCTTTTGAATTCAGGAATATCCAAAATCTGATCAGGAATGAGAATGCCACCCTTGCCTGGAAGAAGCTGATGAAAGTATCCATATTCTTTGCCGTGTTTTCCATTATAATATCCTCGATCGGCCTTTTCGGTCTGATATTGTTTTATACACGACGTAAAATGAAGGAGATCGGGATCCGGAAGGTGCTCGGTTTTTCCCATGTGAGTTTGTTCTACACCACGTCCTCGGGTTTCATCAAGTTGCTGCTGATCTCAGTTATCATTGCCTGGCCTGCTGCCTATGCGGTTTACCTGGTTTTGCCAGGTGCCAATAAATATCCGATCCACATATGGGAGTTTATCCTGGCAACCTTGATCGTTCTTATCGTGGCTTTGGCCACCATGAGTTTCCAGATTGGAAAAGCTATAAGAACAAAACCGGTGGAGGTACTCAAGGATGAATAGTATTGTGAAGCCCGAATGACAGGTTTGAAGACTTTGATGTGTTGGATTATTTCCGGATTTATTAATATTGCACCTAGAATGGGTAAATTCCTGCATCGTCATCCGGTCATATGAAAATTACATCGCTGTCTTTCCTAAAAATCAGAACAGCAGATCTTCTTTGGGTTGTCTTCCTGTTCGTTCCTGCCCTTTACCTCAATCTTGAAAAGCCTCCCCTGATCGGTGACGAAGCCATCAGGGCGCTGGTATCGCTTGAGATGATGATATCCGGTGATTACCTGACCCCTACCCTGAATGGCGAACTGTATTTCAATAAACCTCCTTTGTTCAACTGGATTTTGGTTCTTTTCTTCAGGATTTTTCACAGCAATTCCGAGTTAATCTGCAGGCTTCCCACCACTTTATTCCTGCTCGCTTATTGTTATACGATATTCTGGTGGGTGAGGAAGCAACTCGGATCAAGGTACGGGATAATTGCCGCCCTGATGTTTCTGACCTGCGCGAGGATTCTTTTTTACGATTCTTTCCTCGGGTTGATTGACGTTCTGTTTTCGTGGCTGGTTTTCCTCAATTTCATGCTTATCTGGCATTTCTTTCAGAAACGGCGTTTTCCTGTTTTGTTTTTAAGCACCTACGCGATCCTAGCTGTGACTTTTCTTTTAAAAGGCCTCCCATCACTTGCATTTCAGGGTATAACCCTTTTAACCTTGTTTATTTACACAGGCCATTTCAGAAAATTGTTTTCCTGGGCGCATATTGCCGGAATTGTAGTTTTTGTCTTGCTGATTTCAGCCTACTATTACCCGTATTATCTGCACCACCCCGATGATACAACCGGATTGTTGCTCAGACTGGTTAGCGAATCCACACAGAAATCAGCATTAGGTGTAAGAATCGGCGAAACATTCAAACATATGGTCAGTTTTCCGTTTGAAATGGTCTATCATTTTGCACCCTGGACAATCCTGCTGATAATGGCTTTCAACCGGTCAATCCTAAAAAGGGCCTTCTCGAACAGCTTTATCAAATATTGCATCCTGGTTTTTGCAGCCAATATTATCATCTATTGGCTGTCCCCCATAACCTACCCCCGTTATCTGCATATGCTTGTACCGTTGTTGTTTATCGCGCTGCTTTACCTGATCAGATTTCATGCTTTGTCAAATACCGTAAGTTACCGCATTGTAATGTACATCATTTTTGTTTTGACAATTATGCTTATTGTGGTATATACGATCATGCCAATCCTGTTCCACAAGCTACTGCCGGTCAGCCATATTTTCTTAAAATCAGTTCTTTTACTCATACCCGGTATATTCCTATTCTACAAAATGTATCTTGCAAGGAAAAGGATGAATACTCTTTTCGGCCTTGGCCTTGTTTTGCTGATCAGCCGGATCAGTTTTAATCTTTTTCTGGTACCCTATCGTCAAACTCTTGCCTGGCCTGAAAAGTGCCGTGAGGATGCCATTCGGCTGGGCCAGGGCACAAAGGGCGAGGAACTATTCCTGCTTACCGATACCATTACCATACCCAATGCCTATTATATCACCAGGGAAAGGAACGAGATCCTGAGGTTTGTAAACGTTCCTACCCGTCAATCCTATTACATTGTTGATGATACTGCCTGGTTTGACGGACATTTCACCAGAGAATTCACCATGCGGTCAACCATCAGCAGAAAGCACCGTTTTTATGCCGGCAGGTTCAACCCTGCACCAAAATAAACCATTTTTAAAACCAGAATATGAGAAAGCTGTCACTGGTAATTTGCCTGTATAACGAAGAGAAAAACATTGCCCCACTTGTTGAAAGTATTGACCATGCCCTGGGTGGAATCGATTTTGAGGTCATCATGGTGAATGACGGATCATCAGATCATACCAAAAATGAGGTGATCAATCACGCCAGACCGTGGTTAAAGCTCATCAATTTCAGCAAGAACTACGGGCAGAGTGCTGCCCTGGCAGCCGGGATCGACCAGGCAAAGGGTGAATTTATAGTAACCATGGATGGGGATCTCCAGAATGATCCGACAGATATTCCCTTGATGTTATCCAAAATTGAATCGGAGGATTGGGATATCATTGCCGGTTTCAGGGAAAACCGTAAGGATAGTTTCATAATACGCAAACTGCCCAGTATGCTGGCCAACTCCCTGATCCGAAGAACAACCCAGGTAAAGATCAGAGATTACGGCTGTACCCTGAAAATATTCAGGAGCAGCGTTGCCAAGGATCTTTCGCTGTATGGGGAACTTCACCGGTTTATACCTGTATTGGCCTCGCTTGAAGGGGCTACGCGCATTGGACAGGTTAGTGTCAGACACCACGAAAGGCGCTTTGGCAAATCAAAATATGGCATTGGAAGGACCCTGAGAGTTTTCAGTGACCTGTTGCTCATGTTGTTCTTTAAGAAGTATATGGTGCGTCCCATGCATTTATTCGGTTCAGCAGGCGTGTTGATTACCCTGATCGGTATTATCATAAATCTATACCTGCTGGTGTTGAAGATCCTGGGACAGGATATCTGGGGAAAACCTTTGCTTATGCTGGGCGTCATGTTATTTCTTACCGGCATTCAATTAATAACCATTGGCCTGATCACTGAAGTGCTGATGCGTACTTATTTCGAGTCGCAGGGAAAGAAACCTTATAACATTAAATCCATCATTGACTTTGAAAACAACAGCAGGCAAATGGTTTAAAACCTTCCTTAAGCTCCTTGTCAGCAGTCTGGCACTGGTTTATGTGTTCAATAAAATTGAACTTCCAGCGTTAGCCGAATTGCTGAGACATTCCAGACTTCACCTGCTTATAATTGCAGCGTTCTTTTTCATTCTTTCAAAGCTGATATCCGCCTACCGCCTGAACTTTTTTTTCAGGTCAGCAGCCATCACCCTACCAGAGGTGACCAATCTGAAACTTTATTGGCTGGGCATGTTCTACAACCTCTTTCTTCCCGGGGGAATTGGCGGGGATGGTTACAAGGTGTACTACCTTCATAAAAGACTAAATGCCCCGATCAAGAAGAGCGTGCTGGCGACACTATTTGACCGTTTGTCGGGATTACTTGCATTGCTGTTATTGTGCTTGTTTTTTGCTTTGTTCATTGCCAAAAAGATTATTCCGGATGTTTACCTGATCATGTTTGCTGCTGCCGGCACAATTCTGTTTTACTTTGTTGTTTACCGGTGGTTTAATTCTTTCTATGCTATTCTGCATTTGACCAACCTGTTGGCCCTGGGGACACAACTGGCGCAGGTGATTTCCGCATTCCTTATACTCAATGCATTGGGTAATGAATCCCAGACTGTTGACTACCTTTTTATTTTTCTGATCTCATCGGTAATTGCCGTTATTCCCTTTACCATCGGCGGAATCGGCGCACGTGAAGTTGCCTTTTTATATGCATCTGAATTGCTGAATCTGAATGTATCGACATCCATAGCCCTGAGTCTGCTGTTTTTTTTCATAACGGCACTGGTTTCCCTGGCAGGGATATTCTATGTTTTTCGCCCAGGTTCGATAAACCTGGACAATAACCAGGCATTGGAATAACCGGGTTTATTCATTGTATCGCTTTATTATATTAACTCTTGGTGCATTCATAAATATCTATTACCTTGAACTCCGATTTGAACTGAACTTAAATTACTCGAACTATGGAAAAGCCAAACAAAAACAACGCATCGAATGCAGTTGGATCCAAAAAAGACTACTGGACATCAATAACCATCATTGGTATTTTGTTTTTTATTTTTGGTTTTGTAACCTGGCTGAACGGTATTCTTATTCCCTATCTGAAAATCGCCTGTGAGCTTACGAACACCCAATCGCTTCTGGTTGCCTTTGCTTTCTACATTTCATACTTCGTAATGGCTCCACCCTCTTCATGGGTGCTCAATAAAACGGGGTTCAAGGATGGTATGATGGTAGGATTGCTGGTAATGGCTGTGGGTGCGCTGATCTTCATCCCGGCAGCCATATCCAGGACTTACTCCATTTTTCTGGGCGGCTTATTTGTTATGGGAACAGGACTGGCGATTCTCCAAACTGCTTCAAATCCTTACATCACCATCATCGGGCCGCGTGAATCAGCCGCAACCCGCATCAGCATCATGGGTATCTGTAATAAGTTAGCTGGTGCCCTGGCTCCCATTATCCTGGCTTATTTTATTCTGAGTGACGGCGACGCATTTGTGGCCGGGCTGAAAACCATGACTGAAGCTGAAAAAATAGTCGCTTTGGACGGTTTGGCCGCCCGGGTTATTGCACCCTATGTGGTTATTGCCATTACCCTGGCCATCCTGGGCATTATGATCAGATTTTCGCCCTTGCCTGAAATCGAGATGGAGCCGGAAGAAGAGGCAGACAAAGAAAGCATCACATCAAGAACCAGCATATTTCAGTTTCCCCATTTATGGCTTGGAGCCCTGGCTTTGTTCCTCTATGTTGGGGTTGAGGTCATTGCCGGAGATACCATAATCCGGTATGGAATATCACTGGGAATACCCATTGCACAGGCAAAGGTCTTTACAACCTATACACTTATCGCTATGGTGGTGGGTTATGTTATTATCGGACTCATACTGGTTCCCAAAGTAATATCCCAGAGAACTGCCCTGAAGATCTCAGCCATTCTGGGTATTGTATTTACTTTGCTGGCGGTATCTACTCAAGGCAAGACCTCAGTTCTTTTTGTTGCCATGCTGGGCTTGGCCAATGCTATGGTGTGGCCGGCCATGTGGCCCCTGGCCATTCACGATTTGGGCAGGTTCATCAAAACCGGCTCCTCCATTCTTGTAATGATGATTGCAGGAGGTGCTATATTGCCGCTTGCCTGGGGCCGACTGAGTGATATTTTTACAGATCATCCCCAGTATGCCTATTGGGTTTGTTTACCTTGTTATCTATATATCCTTTTTTATTCGATTTGGGGATTTAAAGTTGGATTGAAGGGCAATCACCTGGATTAGGTTTGACTGGTAAAGCAACCCTGAACTCATTCTGTATAGTTTCTTAACAACCCCGGTTTCGTTAGAGGAACCGGGATTTTATTTTTCCAGATTCACCCTTACGATCCATACATCCTTTACCTTCGAAGAGGCCCAGAGGGATTTCACGGTTGGATCAAGTGGCGCCAGAGCGGTCTTGCCGTCTTTTGTATGGATATTCACACTGAAATCCGGTTTGCCATCAAAGTTGTAATCAATGGTCTGGTCAATCCATTCAGGCAATTGTCCCTTTGTCGAAAAAGTCACCTGAACCATTTGTTTACTGTCGTTAAAGAGTGCCGCTTTTACCGGCTGATTCACTGCAATGAAGAGGCTGTCCTCCTCATATTTACGGTTAAGTTCCCCGCCGCTGTAAACCGGATGTACCTTCATAAACGGCAGTTTAGCAAGCTGTCTGGCGAAAGCCCCATTCTGGATGAAGGTGATGGGTACCAGCAGGAGGCATATAAATGCCCAAAGATAGGCTGGGATGGATAATAATCTTTTCATGGCTTTGTCAATTAATTCATCAGGCTTCCGGTTTTAATCAGGCTGATCAGCAAGATAATGCCGCTTTGCATAGGCCCACCTATAAATGCCACCAGCAGCATAAAAGCAGGGTATAAAAACAGGTTTCGAGCCCAGCTGTAATTCTTTTCAACCGGTGTGCCCTTGATATGATAATGGATAGCGCGCTTGGAGCAGGAATCAATACAACTGCCGCATTTCATGCAGGTGATGGAAGGCCTGCCTGCGGTCAGGTCTTCCTTATTGAGTGAAAGCGTCGGGCAGGCTTTTATGCACTTCTCACAATTGCTGCAGGTTTCCTTATTGATGCGGACATCGAAGACGTTTATCTTATTGGTAAGGGATAATAAAGCACCCATGGGACAGAGCGTGGTGCACTGGATTCTTTTCTTGGTAAGTACCGGCAGAATAATGACCAGGGCCAGGAACAAGGAGATAAAAACAATCGTTTTCATAAGCACTGTGAAAGAGGTCACTTTCTCAAACTCAGTAACAGTCTTGAACGGGCAAAGCCAGTCGCAATAGGCAGGATTCAATGTCATGGCTGATATGAGGGCCACGATCAGCAGCACAGCGAAAGCGAACCAACGGAAAACAGGATTGATCTTCTTGATTTTAGGCTTGCGCAATATCCGGGAGGTGCCATCATCCCAGCCACCATAAAAGCAGCCCCAACTGCAAAATCCACGACCCAGGGCGAGGCTTACGCCGATTACAATCACAAGCATGGAGGCAATGGAAGCGAAGCCCTCAATAATACTGCCCGGGAAAATTATGGAATTGGTAAGGGCTATAGGAATGAGGATCATTGTGGTCACGATATGGCAGAATGGAATCTCACAGGCAAGGAGGTTCTCCTGCGAGAACGTCATCGACCCGCGGGCTTTGATCAGGTTTACAATAAAAGTAAGTGCAAAAAACAATGCCAGCGTAATGAACCCCCATGCCCTGTACCGGTCAGTTTTCCCGGTGTATAAGATCAGAAAGAACAGTACGGTCAGAAAAGCAAAGGTTACCAGAAAGGCAACTGATTTCTCAGGAGTGGAAAGATCAGGAGGTCCTCCTGCAATAAACAGCAGAATAAGAAGGATCATGGGTAAAGTTAGCAGTATGGACTTTCCGATGCTGCCTTCAGTTGCATAAACAGCAGGTCTTTTCATATTATACCAATAAAATTATTCCTTTATAAAGATAAAAAATACCGGCAATTATGGCGGCAAACTTGCCTATAATTCTCAATACCTGCTGCCTACGGAAAAAACCTATAAAAGGAAGCGGCAGAAAATAAACCGCAGTGCCGATAAAGAACATGATGAAAAACAGGATACTGTCAGCGACCTTGCCTGCATCTAAGGCACCGGTTATGGCCAATAAAAACGGAGGACATAGGTTGAGACCGGTGGCAAAGCCTCCCGACAAGGGAACTAAAAAATCCCAGCGACGGCCCTTACTTTTTTTAAATTGCAGCCTGCTTCGCCCAAGACAAACTTCTCTAAAGCGGTGAAAACCATATATAATCAACAAAACCGACAAGAGGATGTATACCATGCCCATAAAGACAGTTCTGATAGTGGAAGGTTGCAGCAGGGTACTTCCTATAATGCCGGCCAGGAGACCGATGAGCACATAGGCTACCAGGCGCCCGGCAAGAAAAAGGGCCACAGATCTAAGGTTCCGGTTAATGGTATTGCCTTCACCCATCATGAAAGGGATCAGTACCGGGCCGCAGTATGCCAGACAAACGACACCGGTACTTAATCCCAGGAGAAAACCGGAGGAATAATTCATTACTGGACTTTTGCGATACTGTTGGTGGTATTGCTTATGGCTCCGGAGAGAAATACGAGCGGAGCATTCCAGTTGATGGCAATTTCATTGGTGGAATAACTGCACAGTTCATCCACATAAGAAATCGCAGGCAATAAGCTGCGCTTGGAATCGGGACAATCAGTTAATACCACCGTATTGGGTCCGCCTGCCAGAAAACCAGGTACTGGTTCAATAATGTTGTCACTACCGGAAACACGATGATGTATGTTTTTCGGGGATTTCTCTCCAAAGCCGGTAATAAAGCAATACCCAGTTGGATTTACACCTGCCAGATAATTCATATCATTGACAGCGGCATGCATGTATTTCATATCCTTGCGAAACACATAGGCAATCATTTTGAGAAGACCCTGGTTGGCGATATCGCTGTTACTGCCCCAGGCCCAGTAATCGAGGCTTACAGGCCAGGCCGACTGGTCTGCAATCACAAGCAGATGATCCACATAATTAAAATACACCTTCTGGCATTGGTTGTATACTTCTGCCTTCAGTTTACTGCCAGCCTTTAACGCTGTTATTAGTCCCAGCGTGGCCACATTATCCCAGGTAGGAGTCTTAAACTGAAGCTTATTCAGAAAACTATCCGGAAAGGCTGATCCTGTGAGCTGAGACATTTCCACCCCGGCCCAGAACCATTCGTCCCGAATATCCATATCGCCATAAGCTCCTGTAGTAATATCTTCAGGTTGGTGATACAAAATGGCCGGATTCTTTCTGGACCATTCCCAGGCTGCTACGGCGGCTTTCCTGCAGCTATCTGCCAATCCGGGAAGTTCATTGGCAAAACCTGACAGAATGCCGGAAGCGTGAGCCATGGTAGCTGCAAAATCAAGGGATGCTGCTGTGTTTTTCTGAACAACATATCGTTTTTCATGCCCATCAGCCGGCATAATAAAAGGTTCGAAATTTTTGGTGGTAAGCTTGTGATAAACACCTCCGTCTTTATCCTGCATGGTGAGCATCCAGCGCAGATTGTACAGCGTTTCATCCAAAATATCAGGAATATTGTTGCCTGACTCCGGAATATTCAGGTTCCGTTTCTTCCAGAAATCCGGATAGTATTCATAGGCCAGCAACATGGTGTAGGTTGTTATACCGGAATTGACAATATACTTGTTATAATCACCGGCATCGTACCAGCCACCAGGACTGGAAATGACAGTTCCTTCAGGTCTGCCTGCCGATGCTCCTGATGCATGTACATAAACGACTTTGTCAGGATGCCCGGATTCACGAAGATAAACTCCACCAAATTGAGATAAAATGGGATAACTGCAGCGGTTATAATAAAACGCCTTTACTGCTGCATTGGCCATATCGCCATAGGGATCTTCCCGGATCAGGAGTTTACGTTTCTCACCTGCACCGGGCAAAGTGAAGAAATACTCCCCGGGTGTCATGAAAGCGGAGAAGTCTGCTGTTTGCACCCAATCACCGGAATAGGGCCAGTAAGCAGGCTCCTGAAGTTTTCCACGAAAACAAACCTGCTGATCCCGGTTAACAATAACAAACGAATCCGCAGGTATGCGCACTACAGCAACTTTGTTCAGTCCGGCCACAAAACCGTTCTGCGGCAGAAGAATTTTTTCATCCTGCCCATAGCCTTCAGGGACTAACCATAAAAGGCCGCTGATCAGCAAGACAGCGAAAAATATATTCCGGTTTTTCATAGCATGGTTACCTCCACATTATGTTCTTTATTATCATTATAGATTGGAAGAATATTGCCCTGGATCCTTTTACCGTCCACAAGCATGTCAGACACTCCTTTACTGATCCCCTGCGGATTCAAAATATGGATATGGTAAATGGCATTCCTGAACTTGCGGGTGATTTTTATTTCTTTCCAGTGCCGGGGTATGCAGGGGTCCACATGAAGCCCGTCGAATCCGGGCCTGATCCCAAGGATATGCTGGCTGGCCGCTACAAAGGTCCAGGCTGCTGCACCCGTCAGCCATGAATTCTTTGCTTCGCCGGGCTTAAAGGCGTCCTTCCCGGCAATCATCTGTGCAAAAACATAGGGCTCCGTTTTATGCAATTCGCCTTTTTCTTCGGTATGAGCTGGAGAGATTCGTGTGAAATAGTCAAAGGCCCTGTCACCGTTACCATTCATGGTTTCGGCTATAATCACCCAGGGATTGTTATGGCAAAAAACACCGGCATTTTCTTTGTATCCCTGAGGATAGCTCGATATTTCCCCGTACTCGATGAAATATCTGGTATAAGCCGGGTTATTGAGTACAATACCGTGTTCGCAGGCCAGGTATTTATTCACAGATTCCAGGGTAGCGGCTGCCCTGCCATCATGGAGACCTAGTCCGGCCATAATGCAGAAGCCCTGAGGCTCTATGAAGATCTTACCTTCCTCGCAAGTATGGCTGCCCACCTTGTTACCATAGAAATCATAAGCCCTCAGGAACCAGTTGCCATCCCATCCATGATTATTAACCGCATCGGTCATGGCAGCCACTTCTTTCTCAGCACGGTGTGCTTCGTCTGGTTTTCTCAGCAGCCTGCAGATCTCAGCATATTCCTTGCCGTACTTGATAAACATGCCGGCAATAAACACCGATTCGGCCTTACCTCCGCTTTTATTTTCCGTTGTCTGGAAGGATTCATCAGGATTATTGGAAAAACAGTTCAGGTTGAGGCAGTCATTCCAGTCGGCCCGTCCGATAAGCGGCAGCTTATGGGGGCCGAGGTTATTGATCACATGATCAAAAGAGCGTTTAAGATGCTCAAACAGGCTTGCCTTATTGCTTTCATTATTATTGAAGGGAACTGATTCCCCGAGTAATGACAGGTCGCCAGTTTCCTTAATATAGGCCGCCACAGCAGCGATCAGCCACAGCGGATCATCATTGAAGTTCCCTCCGACATCGCTGTTACCCCGTTTGGTCAGCGGCTGATACTGGTGGTAGGCGCCGCCATCCTCAAACTGTGTTGAGGCAATATCAATGATTCTTTGCTTGGCCAGATGCGGCATGATGTGCACAAATCCCAGCAGATCCTGGTTAGAGTCACGGAAACCCATGCCCCTGCCGATCCCTGATTCAAAATAAGAGGCGCTTCTTGAGAAGTAATAGGTAATGATGCACTGATACTGGTTCCAGATGTTCACTACCCGGTTGAACTTTTCATCAGGTGTAAGGGTCTGATAACCCTGCAGCAGGCTGTGCCATTTCTCCTTAACCCGATGCAATGAGGCAAGCGCTTTCTCCGCAGTATCAAATTTTGATATGATATTCTGGGCGGGAGCTTTATTAATCACCTGGTTCGTGATGAACTTTTCCTGTTCCGGAACTTCAACATATCCCAGGACAAAGACCAGGTGTTTCTTTTCTCCCGGGTTGAGCCTGATTTCGAGCAAATGAGAGGCAATGGGACTCCAGCCATGTGCTTCTGAATTAAATGCCGTATTGTGTACTACGGCATCCGGGGCCTCCAGACCATTATACAATCCGAGGAATTTTTCACGATCGGTATCAAATCCCCTGATGTCTGCATTCACATGATAAAAAGCATAGTGGTTCCGTCGTTCCCGGAATTCGGTTTTATGATACAGGGTACTCCCATCAATCTCCACCTGTCCGGTAGAAAAATTACGCTGGAAATTGGTGTTGTCTTCCAGGGCATTCCAGAGGCACCACTCGACAAAAGAATGGATGTGAAGCGTCTTGACTTTTTCAGATAGGTTTTCCAGGGTCACCAACTGAACTTCGGCATGGGCATCATCAGGGACAAAACAGGTAACCGTGGCGCGGCAGCTGTTCTTTTCGCCCAGGAATTGGGTATATCCAAGACCATGACGACATTCATACTTGTCCAATGCTGTTTTGGCCGGCTTCCACGAAGGAGACCAAACCGTGTCCTCATCCCTGATGTATAAATACTTGCCGTTGGAATCGAGGGGTATATTGTTATACCGGTACCTGGTAATGCGGCGCAAACGGGCATCACGATAGAAACTATATCCTCCGGAGGTATTGGAGATAATGGAGAAGAAATCACCATTCCCCAGATAATTGATCCATGGATAGGGTGTCTGCGGAGTGGTAATGACGTACTCCTTTTTTTGATCATCAAAATAGCCGAATTTCATGGCAATATAGAATTTAAGATTAATCTTTGAGTTTGTTCCACCAGGTGAACTTCAATATCAATGAAGTCAGGACAATGATAACGATGGCGACAAAGAAGGGCTTCCATTCCCGCAGTACAAGGAAGACCGGGAAAGCAACAAGGGAGGTTTGCCATATGATGCCTGTGAGCACATTAAACATATCCCGTTTAAAATCCTTATTGCCTTCAAAAGTTGGATCGTCCTTCAGCACCATTTTGTGAACCGGCTTCCAGAAACCCCAGGGTCGGACAGTCCTGTAGAAATGCTTCAGCGTTTCGTCGCTTTCAGCTTTGGTCAGGAGTGTTCCGGCCACACAACCAATGATGGAAATGAGAAAAATGACCGGGAAGGCGTTCATGTTGAAGTTATTCGAAATCGGAAAGTTCCCCAAAGCTGAATGGCTGAAGGCCGGCATAATCAGCGCAGCTGCCAGTCCGGTTACCATACCCCAAAAATAACCGAAACCGTTAAAGCGCCACCAGTACCATTTGAGTACATTGGATGCCGTATATCCTCCCCAGAGAGCTGCAGTGATCCAAAGCACCACATCATTGATAGAGGTAATGAGGAATCCCACCGAGACCCCTACAATCACTACCAGGAGGGAGGAGATGTAGCTCAGCTTGACATACTTCTTTTCATCGGCATGCGGGTTGATGTAGCGTTTATAAATATCGTTCACGATATAGGCAGGAGCTGCGTTCACCGTAGCGGCGAAGTTGCTCATGAAAGCCGCCAGCAAACCTGCCATCAGAAAGCCAAGCAAACCTACCGGCACATAAGTTGCCAGAACCTGGGGTAAAATGCTCTCAAAGTCAGGTTTGGTAAGTGATGCCGTATACAGTTTGTCAAAGTTGACCAGGGCCAGAATGCTCAATCCAGCCACCATGAAGTATCGGGAAGGGTTCAGCACCACGCTGACGAGTGAGCTCATTTTGGCAGCTTCGCTTGGGCTGCGTGTGGAAAGGACCCGTTGCATATCATAGTTGGGAGCCGGACCGGCAGCCGACAGGAAAATGCCTTTGAAAAGCATCATAACAAAAAACAATCCGAACATCTCATAACCGTCTTTGGCGATCCATTCACTGAACGCCGTCAGTTTTGGCGAGGCGCCGGGAGCCAGGTTGCTCCAGTCAAGTCCCAGGTGCCATCCAAACCCAATGCTTTTCCAGCCCTGGGGGATAACCGCATTGAGCGCATCGGGAGAAATATGGCTGATCGCAATAATGCCAATTGCGACTGCTGCAATAGTCAGGATGCAGTACTGGATCACTTCGGTTATTACAACACTGAACATACCTCCCTTGACCACATAAAAAGTAGTGATGGCCATGAGGATAAGGGCATATAAATTCTCGTTGATCTGGGGATACCTGGCCAGTGTATCGAGGTTGGAAACCAGAGGAGGAAGAAAGGAAGTGGTAAACTTGCCGATGCCTTTAAAACCATAGGAAAGAAACCCGATAACACTGACCAGAGCAAAAATAACCACTACAATGTGTGAAAGATTGGCTCCCAATCCGTTACCAAACCTTGTCCGGATCCATTCGGCCCCAGTCATAACATTCGACCGGCGCAGCCAGGATGAAATGTATACCATCAGGAAGATCTGGTTGAAAACTGGCCAAACCCAAGGTATCCAAACACTTTTCAAACCATAAAGCGATAACCAGTAAACCAGGAGCATGGTACCGGCAATATCAAACATCCCGGAAGCATTTGACACACCAAGAAAGTACCACGGGAGGCTGTTCCCGCCCAGAAAATAGGATTTAATGCTCTGGGAGGCTCTTTTGGATACCCAATATCCGATAAAAATTGTGGCTATCAGGTAAAGCAAAATGATACCCAAATCAATGTAATGCAGGTTCATAGGAGATTAGTTTAATGAGTTGACAAACTGGTTTATACTAAAAAATCATAGCGTTCTTTACGGGTTCTTTCGTATACATCCCGACTGAAAATATAAAGCTGTGCCGGTTTATGACGTACGGCCGTTTGCTTTTCATCGAGTGGAATGACATATTTCATCTGGGACATTTTTTTCCGGAAATTCCTGGGATCAAATCGAGTTCCCAGGATGGCCTCATACAAATGCTGAACTTGTGTCAGGGTAAATTTCTCAGCCAGCAATTCAAACCCGATGGGTTCCTGTTTGAGTTTCAGCCGCAGGCGCTCCAGTGCCTTATGCAGTATGACACCGTGATCAAAAGCAAGTTCCGGTAAATGGTTAACCGGGAACCATTTCACATTTCTGGACAGATGATTCGTTATTTCAACCCTGGTGCAATCAATTAAAGAATAATAGCCGACCGTAATCACATGGTCGGGAATGTTCAGGCCCAGATGATGAATCCATAACTGGTCCTTTTCCAGGGTAAGCCTGTCGACTCCGCCGAAGGTATGAAACTGTTCGAGGTAGATATCATGCAAGCCCGTCAGGTCATTCAGGATGCGCACTGCGGCATCATCAGGATCCTCTCCGGCCTGAACGTGATTTCCGGTAAGCGTGAAATCAGAAAAGACTATGGAATTACTTGGTTCATCTCTTAATGTTCTTTCTACAAGAAGTACATTCAGATCTTTTGAATCGAATCCAAAGACCACACAGTCAACAGATAAATTAGGTATGATAGGCTTTATCATACATTGTATTATATACAATAAGTAATTCCTGGAACGCTAAGATAAGAAAAAAAACAATACCCAGAAGCAGCGTGTTAAAAAAATGATGGAAGATCGAAGATGGAAGATGGAAGATGGAAGATCGAAGATGGAAGATCGAAGATCAAAGATAGAAAGGGTATAATCTCCTTACTCCCTACTCCTTCCTATTCCCAAACTCGCCCTCCCATCTGGCGATGACCGCGGTTGCAAGGCAATTGCCAATAACATTTACTGAGGTACGGGCCATATCCATGAGTTCATCGATACCCAGAATGATGTAAATTGGCCATGCAGGCAATCCAAAGCTGGCAGCGGTCGCCAGCAGGATAACCATAGATGCCCTGGGAACTCCAGCAACACCTTTACTGGTGAGCATCAGCGTAAACATGATCAGTAATTGTTTATCAAACGAAAGGTGAATACCGGAAACCTGGGCAACAAATATGGTAGCCAGGGAAAGATAGAGCGTTGTGCCGTCGAGATTGAAACTATAGCCCGTCGGCATCACAAAAGCAACGATTTTTCTGGGTACACCAAATTCCTCCATGCGTTCCATGGCAATGGGCAGTGCGGATTCAGAGCTGGTAGTGGCAAAAGCAATGGAAACAGGTTCGGAGATGGCCACAATGAATTTCTTTACCGGGATCCTGAACAGCAGGGCAATGGGCAGTAAAATGATGAAAAGGAACAGGATCAGCGAAACATATAAGGTGGCCAGCAATTTAAAAAGATTGAACAGGATATCGAGTCCCATATGACCAATGCTGTACGCAATAGCGGCAAAAACGGCAAAGGGTGCAAAATACATGATGATCTGCGTAAATTTGAACATGGTCTCCGCCAGTGCTTCAGTAAAACGGATCATGGGATTCTTATACTTATCCTGCAGCAGGGCAACTGCAATACCGAACAGAATGCTGAATATGACGATCTGGAGTACCTGTCCCTCATAAATGGATTTCGCAATATTTTCAGGAAATACATGCAGGATAATGTCACTGCCGGTCTGGGGCTGCAGGTTCTGCAGGTTCTCTGCAGCCAGTTTTGCTGGCTGGGTGACCCCCATGCCGGCTTTGCTGATGTTAATGGCGAACAGGCCAATGAACAGGGCCAGGGTGGATACGATCTCAAAATAGACCAGGGATTTCCATCCCATCCTTCCAACCTGCCTGAGATTGGAATGCCCGGCAATTCCCACAACGATAGTGGCAAATAACAGGGGGGCGATTACCGTCTTAATCAACCGGAGGAAGATTTTACTGATCACCTGAAGGTCGACGGCAACCCCGGGCAGATCATATCCAAACGCTGCTCCGGCGACCATACTGATGAGGATCCAGGTGGTCAGTGATTTCCGTTTGATGGCATAAACGATCAGCAGGAGGATGATGAACCATCGACCGGCCATCAGAACATACCGGGACAGGTGAATCAGGTTGAAATGGTTGAACAGGACAAGAACAGAAACCAGAAACAGACTTGCCAGCAAAACCAGGGTATATGCCCGGGGCAGCTTGCGCTTTTCGCCGGAGCTGCGATTTGCTGAATCTGTTCCGGGATTCATAGAGGTAAAAGATACTTTTAGATTATTAGCGCTTACAAACATAGATAAATCAATTGAAAAATTGGTAATTTCCCTTTTTAATAATAGTTATGCCGCATCTTAAAATCATCCGGGCCTCAGCCGGTTCTGGCAAGACATTCAGTCTAACCCTGGAGTATCTCAGGCTGCTTTATGCCGAACGGGATAATTTTATGCACATACTGGCCGTAACTTTCACCAATAAGGCCACGGAGGAGATGAAGACACGGATTATCCGCGAACTCCACCTGCTTTCTTCCGGTCAGCCATCGGAGCAGCTGAAAAGCCTGATGGAATTGACGGGATTACCGGAGCAGGAGGTCCGCAGCCAGGCCAAAACCATCCTGCGCAGGTTGCTTCATCATTATTCCGGGTTTTCAGTAAGCACCATTGATTCTTTCTTCCAGAAAATAATCAGGGGGTTTACCCGGGAGCTTGGCATTCAGGGAGGATATTCCATCGAACTGGATACAGAAACCTTGCTCACCTCAATCATTAACAGATTGCTGGTCCTTGCTGAAACAGACAAATCCCTGCTCCTCTGGCTCACAGCATTCGCAGAGTCCCTGATAGAAAAAGGGGAAAGCTGGGATCTCAAAAAGGGAATGCGTGCCCTGGGCGGTGAAATTTTCAGGGAGTCATTCAGATCTTTTGACGATGCTGCGTTGGGGAAATATTCCAACCGGGGCTTTCTCAGGGACTACCAGGTTGAGCTTCATGCCTTGCGAAACAGGGTTGAAAAAGAATACCGGGGCTTCGGCAGAAGAGCTGCAGCCATACTGGAATCGAACGGACTTTCCGTTGACGATTTCAATTCAAAAACCAGAGGGCCTGCAGGTTTCCTGGTGAAGCTTGAAACCGGGGAGTTAAGGCGACCAAATCCCACTGCCATTCAGGCGGCCACCAGCCCGGAAAAATGGTATGCGGTAAATTCTCCCATCAAAGGCCGTATTCATGCCCTGGCAGAACATGAGCTCATGCCTTTGATGCAGCAGTTTATTGCCTACGATTCGCACAACGGCAGACCGTACTTTACAGCTGGGGTTATACTGAAAAATCTTTACACCCTGGGTATTTTATCTGACCTGTCGTATCTGGCAGATGCCTGGTGCAATGAAAATAACGCCTTTCTGCTTTCAGATGCTCCTGTATTCCTGAACAGGATCATCGACGGAAATGATACACCCTTCATTTATGAGAAGGCCGGTTATTGGTTCCACCATTATATGATCGATGAATTTCAGGATACCTCGCTGCTGCAGTGGTCGAATTTCAAACCACTGATCAGCAACAGCCTTTCCCAGAATTATGACAACCTTACGGTAGGTGATGTCAAACAATCGATTTACCGTTGGCGTAACAGCAACTGGGAAATCCTGGATAGTCTTATTCATCAGGATTTTCTTCCGGGAATTACAGATACCATAACCCTTACATGTAACTGGCGGTCAAAGGCTGACCTGATACAGTTCAACAACCGGTTTTTCAATACCGCAGCTGCCAAGTTACAGCAAGTGTATAACCAGGTCCTTGCGGACCAGGAATCTGTCGCAGCAGGTTCCGGGGACAACGCAATAATTGATCTGTACAGGAACCTGGAACAGGAACCTGGAAATGCAGGGAACCTGGGGGGCTTTATCCGCATCGATTGCTTAGAAGATAAGGAGGAATCCGACTTCTCAGACCTGGTAAACCAAAGGCTTATTGCTTTACTTTGTGAACTGCAGGATAAAGGATACCGGTTGGGCGATGTGGCCATCCTCACGCGGAAAAATATCGAAGCCAGGCAAATAGCAGATTTTCTTTTGCAATATGCTCTCGAACATCCTGATTCGGGATACCGCTTTGATGTCATTTCTGATGAGGCACTTCAATTAGGCAGTTCAACGGTGGTAAATTTTCTTATTGGTTTGCTCAGGTTTTTAGAGGATCCAACAGACCTGACCAATTCTTATATGCTCCAGCGGATTGGCGAAACATTCCTGGCAGCCGATAATATCACCGGTATTCTGGAAAGTCCCCGATTTAAGGAAGATCTGACCAGCTGTTCCCTTATGGAAATCATTGAGCGGCTCACCGCTACCTTCCAACTGGAAAAATGTTCAGGTGAACGGGTGTATATGCAGGCTTTCCGCGATATGATCCTGGATTACTCAAGAAAAAACAGTAGTGAAGTCTCCAGGTTTCTGGAATACTGGGACGATTCCGGGAAAGGAAAATCAATATCCGCACCTGCTGAACAGGAAGCCATCAGGATCCTCACCATCCACAAATCAAAAGGCCTGGAATTTAAGATTGCTCTTATACCCTATTGCACCTGGGAACTTACGTCATCTCGTGGTTCTTTTATATGGTGCAAGCCTCCGGTAGCACCGTTTGATAAGCTCGAACTGATACCGTTGGCCTTTACATCCAGGCTCAAGGACACCCTATTTGCCGGTGATTATTACCAGGAGTTCCTGCGTCAGTTGATCGACAACCTGAACCTTCTGTATGTGGCTTTTACACGCGCCAGGGAAGGGCTTTTTGTTCTCTGCAAACCTGCGGGAACCGGACCTGTGAAGAACGTCTCCGACCTGATTTACAGTGTACTGGGAACATCCTCCCTGATCCAGGGTACCCTTTCAGACAATCATGCAGAAATCCCCGTCAGGGATGAAAAAGGCGCTGAATTCAGGCCCGTTCCCCTTCAGGTTATTTACGACCGCATTAGGATAGCTTTCCAGGGCGGAATGATAATAGATCCTGCTGTAGATCAACCCTCCCGACCCATTAGTGAAGGAAAGCTCCTGCACGAAATTTTCACGATGGTCCGTGATGCCAGCGATGTTCAAAAAGCCATCACAACCTTACAACTGAAGGGCATAATAACCCAGTCGGAGAAGGAGAAGTATCGGCTTCTGGTAGAACAGGCTATCGCTGATCCTCAGGTAAACCATTGGTTTACAGGTGACTGGAAAATTCTCAACGAGGCCGAAATAATCCTTCCCGGTGGCGGGATCAGAAGACCCGACCGGGTAATGACACGAAGGGATCGTACCCTGGTTCTTGATTATAAATTCGGAAACCGTATTGACAGTGTCCATGAAAAACAGGTCAGGGAATATGCATGCCTTTTAAGTGACATGGGATATTCTGGTGTGGAGGCGTGTTTGTGGTATGTGAAACTGGGAAAGGTCGTTCAGGTGGAGTTGAAAGTTATGGGTTTTGGGTTGTGAGTTGTGGGTTCTAATTTTTAGTTTTTCACTGTTAGTTTTTCACTGTATGCTTTATCCCTGGGGACATAGTAGAAGATTTAACGCATACCCCGATTATATGCGCCGGACTTTAGGCGGTCGTGTGCAAAAACTTACAATCGATGCCGGCTTTTCATGTCCCAACCGCGACGGGACCAAAGGAACCGGTGGCTGCACCTTCTGCCTGAATGATGCTTTCAGTCCATCATACTGCACTCCGGATAAACCAGTGGTGCAGCAGATCAGTGAAGGGATCACCTTCCATGAAAAAAGATACAGGCGGGCTACCAAATACCTGGTCTATTTTCAGGCTTTTTCAAATACCCATGCACCTGTTGAATTGCTGGAACAAATTTACGACGAGGCTTTGCATGTTGAAGGCGTGGTAGGACTGGTCATCGGAACCAGGCCTGACTGCATTGACGATCAAAAACTTGACCTTCTCCAGGAACTGAACATCAACCATCACGTGATCGTGGAATATGGCATTGAATCGGTTTATAACAAAACACTTGAACGCGTAAATCGGCATCATACCTATGAGGAAGCCGTGGAAGCCATTGAAAGAACCGCTTTAAGGGGAATATCTGTAGGCAGTCATCTTATATTCGGACTGCCGGGTGAAAGCCGGGCAGAAATGCTGCAAACTTCATCCATTATTTCAAAGCTGCCGCTTACCAGTGTCAAATTCCATCAGCTTCAGCTTTTTAAAGGGACAAGAATGGCCGAAGAATACCTCGCCTGTCCCGAAGAATTCATAGAATTTGAAATGCAGGATTATATCGGTTTCATGGTCGATTACATCGAGCATCTGAATCCTGCTATTGTGGTTGAAAGAATCGCAGGGGAAACACCTCCCCGCTTTGCTGTTCATAGGCCCTGGGGACCTCGTTACGACCAGATCCTGGTGCAGTTTGAAAAATTGCTTGAAACGCGGGACACATGGCAGGGCAAGTTGTGGACCAAGGGAACCTAAACCCAAGAATTTTCGTATATGTTAATGTTAAGTCATTTAAGCAGGTTGTTATCATGTAATCGTTATCATCATGAAAGGGAACAGGATTTTGATCTGCGTCATGGCACTATTCATTCTTTTGCCTGTTGCCGTGTCATGCAATGCAGAAAAGGAGGCCACTGAAAGAAGAAACCTAATGATGCCAAAAAAGTCAGAGATGTCCAGAAACTCCCGTTACAAGGAAGTTGAGAAGCGCAAGACCAATAATTACAAGGTAAAGAAAAGCAAGAACAAAAGTCTGTTCTGATCGGAAGGGTAATTCTGGTATTCCAGTTTCTACATATCAAGGAGTAACTGCCTAATAATGTAGAATATAATCATTAGGAGAATTAAGGACACAAAAACAGAAAACATGATCATAACCGGAAGTCCGCGATTGGGCCTCAGTGCTGAAGCATAACGTTTTCTGACTTTACCTGAAAGAATTTCAAGATCGCTTCGCAGGAAATCTTTCCGCTGGTGCCTGCGGAATCCATCCACTGCTTCTGAGCAGATCCGGCAATGCCGAAGGTGCTTGTCCACCTCTATTCTACCCTTGACACCTATTGAACCGTCAAAATAGCCTCTGATGGCAGTTGCCGTAAGGCAACCGTTGGGGTGGAACAACCCGTTGTTATGCTTTGCGGTCATTGTGGTTAAGTATATAGTTCTTCAGGTTTCTTTTACCATTTTGAATGTGACTTTTGATCTCATTCATGGAATAACCTGTCCTGTCAGCAATATCCCGATAGCTCAGGTCTTCGAGGTACATCAGTCTGATACAGGTGCCCTGCTCATGATTTAACCGTTCCACGGCAGAACCCAGTATATCCTTTTGCTTCATGAAATCGTCATTATCGTTCAAGTCATCCGCATGTTCAAAACCGTCAGTTTCCTGCCTGAGCTTATCTTTCGCACGATGCACGGTTCCGGATTTACGGAGGACCATCAGACAATGGTTACGGACAACACTGTACAACCAGTTCCTGAAATTGGAAATATGATGGACGGCAAGTTTGTGAAAAAGACTTTCGAATATGTCCATTACTGCATCCTTGCTATGATCGGAATCCTGAAGGTAATTCAGACAGATACCATATACCAGGTGCGTGTATCGCTCAAACAATTCAGCAATCAGCTCTTTATTTCCCGATTCCAGATATTGCGACACCAGCAATTCATCGGGGATATTTCCCAGGGATTTTTGATTACCCCGTTTACGCTTTAGTTTTAAAAACATTACCAGAGATGAGATAAAGCCGAGTTTTCCCAAATATACTTTCAAATTCAAACTTTGTTTGCATTTTATTATGGATTTTATCATTCAGAAGCATCTATACCATGAAAAGCAGTTATTCACAATCTAAATAAAATGCCTTATGAAAAACCAGCCTGTTTTCAGCAGCTCCGGAACATTCGAAGACATGATCTTTGAAAACCGGAATAAAGCCTATGGAGCCTATGAACTGAACCGAAAATGCACAAAATACCTGATCCTGGCATTGTTCATTTCTTTACTGGGTGTTTCATCTGCAGTAGCAGTACCTTTTATCAAGGCTTTTAAGGATAAAGCAAATCCGGTTCCAATTGGCAGGGGTATTACTGTTTATATGAATCCTGTGGACAATGAAAATAAAGTAATTCCTGCATCATTGCCGGTTCCTCCTGCATCAACATTAAGTCAGACCTCTTATGTTCCACCTGTAGTTGTTGAGGATGCCCCAACAGATGAAGGTCTTATACCAATAAGCGAATGGGTTGATATCATCAGAAACGAACCCCCACCCGATATCATTGAATTTGTAAAAGATTCGAGTGAGGTCATTGCTGAACCGGAACCTGAACCAATTTTGTTTCCGGAAGAGCCAGCCTCTTTCAGAAATGGAGGACTAAATGAATTCAGGACCTGGGTACAGGAAAACGTGGTTTACCCTCAGTTCGCACTGGATCATAAAATCTTTGGAAAGGTTGTGGTGGAGTTTTGTGTAAATTCAAAAGGAGAGGTTGTAGATGCGCGGATCCTTAGAGGTGTTGACAGTTCATTGGATAACGAAGCCACCCGGGTCATTTCTGCTTCACCGTTATGGAAGGCTCCGAGACAGGGAGGGAGATCGGTGAAGCAGCTTTTTGTGATCCCGGTGGTTTTTAAAATGTTAGAGCAATAATTCAATCATGTTAATCTGCAAGACCGAAAATGGCAGAGATCCCTTTATTCTTCGGGGTCTCTGCATCATTTACGTGGCATATCCTGCCGGGAATTTATGTAGAGTTTTTTTCTTCAACCGGTAGTTTCTATTCCAGCATTTCCTTTAATGTCACAAACCTATACCCTTGACGCCCCAGTTCGTTTATTAATTCATCCAGCCTGTTATAAAACTGATCCGGCCGGCGGGCATCGGCACCAAAATGTGTAAGTAAGATAAAGCCATTCAGTCCGGCATCATGCTGATTTTCATAATCCAGTATCCTGTTGAATATGGTGTTGCTGCTGACATACTGACTTCCCAGTTCGGGGTAAGTCCAATCCTGGTTGGATGATGTACCGGGGGTAAAATTCAGGAGCCTGAGTCCATATTGTTTGCACCACGAGGCCACTGAATCGTTGTACCATTCGAAGGGCGGCATAAAGTAGCTGGACTGTTCGGTCCCGATGCCGAAACGGCTCATGGCATCGTAATTACCAACCAGATCGGCGATGAACTGTTGCCGGGTGACCAGCAGGGAATCACGTTTGTTCCAGTCGCAATACAGGAGATGCTTATCCGAATGGGCCCCCAGGTAATGCCCGTCTTTCTGCAGGGTTTTGACCATAGAAAAAAACGATTTGTTCCGGTAGAAATCACCGGTCAGAAAAAACGAAGCCTTGATCTGATGGGATTGTAAAACCTTTCTCACCGTCTTAAAACCATCGGCAAGATCATGGCCGGTAAACACCAGGCATATCTGCTTCTGGCTCAGGTCTCCTCTTATGATAGCTCCGTGACTGTACTCTGGTGTTTTTCCGGGAACAACCTTACCCTTTGCTTCCTGCTGCATGGCCGAGAGGTAATAGGTAAGATCAGCCGTACCATCCATAGTAGGTTCATTGGTGGAATAATCAGCATAATCGTCGTGGTAAACGGCGATTCGTGACTGAAAATCCCTGTATTCGTCTTCGCCTGCAAGGGTTATTCCCTTCAGGTTGCTGAAAATCGAATTGTAGACAGGTCCGTCCACCAGGCCGCCGTCGAGCGCATAGCCATAAAGCACTGAAAGGGAGGAATGGGGATCAGCGGGGTAATCACCGTAATCCGGAAGACCTACTATCATGCTGGTTCCCCATGGATTGCAGCCAAAAAGCCAGTCGCGCAGTGCAGCTTCCATTTCATTATAGGTGTGATCGCCTGTGAGCTTGGCATAGAGATGGCATTGCGTTATCAAAGCAACGGTAAGATTGTTGGAACACCAGATACCCGGCACACCATTAAGAAAGGGATTGCTCTTCCCTTTGTTTCGAACCATTTCCAGTCCCTTGCTCCAATAGCCCGTGAATTCACTGGCATAGGCAGTATCACGTGACTTACCGATTCCCCAATGGCCCATATTTAAAAAGGGATACCACTGGTAATGGCGTGCCGTATCAGCGCCCATCCATGGAGTAACCTTTTCCTGCCTTCCATAAACAGCAGCCTCGTCCAGATACAGCCTGTCACCGGTAAGTTCATACAGCGCGGAACCCGCCAGCTCCATATCATCGGTCCAGTTGTCTTCCTCATAGAAATAAGGAGCCGTGCAGGGAGCTGTCTGGCAGGCTCCCGGGTGAGCCTTGCCGAATGCCCAGGCATCGATGGCTTTATTCCTGATTTTTTCACTCAGCAATGGATCAAAGCGTTCCATAACAAGCGCGCCGAGTGCAAATGCAGCAGCAAACTTGCCCGCAGTGGAGGCAATGCCTGTTGCCCGGTTTTTATATTGCAGGAGTCCCTGTGTTTTACCGGTGCAAAAATAAACGGGGCGTTCCAGTCCCTTTCCATAGCTGGCTGTATCCTTGTTGGGCAGCCGGAAACCACGATGGTCACGGTCATCGGCAATCTGATTGTACATTTGGCCACTGTCTGGATTCATCTTGATGAGCCAGTCGAGCCCCCATCGGATCTCATCCACAATATCCGGTATCCCGTTCTTGCCAGGTTCCCCATTGGCCAGGAAGTCATCACCAAAGGCATCCGGGTTTTGCTGATAAGCGAGCAGCATCTGGAAAACCGCATTGGCTGAAGTGGCTGTGTATTGCAGGTAATCCGTGGCATCGTGCCACCCACCGGTGACATCAATACGGACCGAATCGAGCAGCGGGTGATAGATGATATAGCCGTCATGCGTGTGACAGGAATCGTGCAGGAAAGGGTTATAGCCACACCGCTGTTGACGCATGTAACGAAGCAGAAAATCAGCCGTTCCGTCATATACATCGTTTGAGATCCGGAAAACAGGTGACCGGGTACCCGCAGCTTCAATATAAACAGCACCCGGCTTAATGAAATCCGAGAAATCAAGCCTGAAGGTCGATTCAAAAGCACCATACCTGCCGAAGCTTTTAATCCTGCCGGAGGTAAAAAGGATCTCACCGGTGAGGGCATTATGCAGGGTGAACTTTTCAGGAGTGGCCTCCTGCTTGCTGACCATTACAGCTACTTTGACGGCAGCCGGGAGATATCCCAGCTGGTTGATCCGGATCCATGATTGCCCGGGCAAACGGCCACCGCATATAAGCATAAGAATAGCGATCAGGAAGGCAAGTTTGGTGCATTTCATAGTATGGATTGATTGAGCTGTGCTTTCCGGTATCCTGCCAACAACCTGTAAAGTCCGGCCAGGATGATAACCTCTCCGGATACAAACAAGGACCAGTTGAACTTAACCGGCACATATAGCTGAAGCATCAGGCGGGAACTTTCTGCACGCAACATGTCTGACAGTGAAAAGTCAGTCATTACAAAGGTGCAGAAATCCCAAATAAAGGCTGTAAAGATCAGGATTGACCCTGCGAAGATCATGGCGGGTGTATGCCACCTCAGGTCAATCCGAAGGTCTTTCCTTTCAAAATGAAGAATTATCAGGGACATCAGGATCATGGTTGCAGAAACTGCAAGCGGAGTGATTACGGGACCGGTCCACATCACCGGGATCAGGAACAGGATATCCCAGGTCATGATTGATTCCGGCCAATGTATCAACAGTTTGAGGAATACATAATAAAAGACATCCCATATGGCGAAAGCGTAAAGGAACCAGGCAAATCTTTCCCTGAGATTCCGTCCGGCTAAAAAACCGACCGACAGCAGCATGAGTATGGTGGCAGTTTCACGCAGAATCTCGGTCAGGGCAACACTCCCTGTTAAAGGATGAATGGGAAAAGCAAAACCTGCCGGATAATATATCTCCCGGAGGTAAATCACTACGGCACTCTCCAGGAATCCCATGGCGATGCTGAAGACGGTCATTATTCCAAGGATCTTCTTTATCGCAGAAGCTGGCATATGGCGATTCATTTCTCAAATTTACTATAATATCTCTTTTAATGAAGCGCGATTCGACTATATTTGGAGTAATAATTCGACCGGATTCCCGTTCGCAGTATACATGAATCTGTATGAAGAAAAAAAAATTGCTGATCATAGGACTTCTGTTGCAGTTGTGTTTCTTTGCTTACCCACAATTCCCCAACAAACCCAATTTATATTATGTTACTGTTGATCCCGAAACCGGCTGTGATATCATTGTCTGGCTCCCCAGCATTACCCCCCCCGATTTTGATGATTATCATATAGGACAAGTGACTGTGGCTAATCCACTCGAACCACCGGTACTTACTCAGGTTGGAATTGTAGATTCATCTGTTACACAATTTACAAATTGCAATACAAATTCCAGAAATGAACCCGTAGGTTATTCAGTATGGGCTTTCAGGAATGTTGGTACTGGCTATCCAAGTGGTTTTGATGCGCCCGACAGCACCATATTTCTCACGGCTGATTATGATACCTGCACAGCCAGCATCGCACTGAACTGGAGCGGATACAATACCTGGGGTGATTCGATCACCGCGTACAACATCTATCGCAGGACCGGTCCGCTTAACTATGTACTGATCAACCAGGTGCCCGGGTCCGAGAATTCCTATGTTATCAGCAATGTGGCATCCAGTCAGACCTATGAAATATTTGTAGAAGCACAGCATGCAGATGGGATCAGGCAATCAGCTTCCAACCGGGTGGATATTCCAACCGCCACTACCCAGCCCCCGGTTACCATGATCGCGGATTTTGCCACCCTTGGTGCCGGGAATACCATTGATCTTTCCTTCATCCTAATCGGTAGTACAGGCCCGGCCAGGTATGTCCTTTCCCGCAGCGATTTCCTGAACGGTACATTTTCACCCATAACCAGTTTCAATACCGGCGATACGCAGATCCAATTTACTGACGAAACCTCTTTTACATCCGGCGTATATTTTTACCGGCTGGAGGGGTTCAACAATTGTGATCAGCCATATGCCTTCTCCAACATCGCCAGTAACATTGTTATAGAAGGTTCGCTGGCCGGAAATACGGTTACCCTATCATGGAATGCTTACGAGACCTGGCTGGGGGGTGTTGACCAGTACCGGATCATTCGTACCAGCGGTCGTGTTAATCCCGTAATTGATACTTTTGGGGTCAGGCAGAATACAAACTATGAGGAAGATCTGAGCGCACAGGTGTTCTATCCGGATCCTGTCAGCAGTCTGGTTTGTTATCAGATCGAAGCCACGGAATTGACGAACGCCTATGGCACAAAGGGCAAAAGCCTTTCCAATCGCATCTGTTTTTCGATCAACCCGGATATCCGTATGCCAAACGCCTTCATTCCTAACGACAACGATCCGGCCAACCAGCTTTTTGAACCGGTGTTTTCTTTCCAGCCTGAACATTATGAGATGATTATATACAACAGGCTGGGCACCAAAATATGGGAGGGATCCAGTCCCTGGGATGGTAAAGTAAACGGTAAGTTTGTGCCCGAAGGTGTTTATATTTACAATATCAGGGTTTTCAATTATTCAAACGAATATACCACTCTCGATGGCAAAGTTACCGTAGTATACCGGTAATTCCCCTTGCCTTCCTTTTCTTTTTGATCTCATGTACCCGGAATGACGCAAATATGTTAATTTTGCATATTAGTCAACCAGTCAATATCTGATCGCATTCCATGAGTTCCACCCTTACGGCAGAGGAAATACAAATCAGGCGCGAATTTAATGACCTGCTGGAAAACTGTATCCGCTGTAATAAGCGCAGTGACAGGGCATTGATTCGAAAAGCATTCAGGATGGCCGACAATGCTCATAAGGGAGCATTGCGCTTATCAGGAGAACCATACATTTTACATCCGATGGCCGTGGCCAGGATCGTATCGCAGGAAATGGGACTCGGCGTAAAGGCCATTGTAGCGGCTCTCCTGCATGATGTGGTTGAAGATACCGATTTTACGCTGGAAGATATTGAGAATCACTTTGGCTCCAAAATTACATCCATTGTCGACGGGTTGACAAAAATATCCGGTGTTTTTGATAAAAATTCCACCCTGCAGGCTGAGAATTTCAGAAAGATGTTGCTCACCCTTTCCGATGATGTGCGGGTGATCTTGATTAAACTCGCTGACAGGCTCCACAACATGCGGACCCTGGGTTCGCTTCCGGTTGCCAAGCAGATGAAGATATCTGCCGAGACTTTATACCTGTATGCTCCGCTTGCCCATCGTATGGGCTTTTATTCCATCAAGGATGAGTTGGAGGACCTGAGCCTGAAATATCGTTTTCCCAAGGTTTTCCAGGAACTATCCGATAAACTGAGGGGACAGGAAAAGAGTCACCAGGCCTTTATCCAGGAATTTGCCAAACCCATCAAGGAGCAATTGGAAAAGAACAGTATACAATATGACATCAGCGGGCGCTATAAGTCAATTTATTCCATTTGGCATAAAATGCAGACCAAGAACATTCCTTTCGAGGAAGTATATGACCTGATGGCCATACGGATTGTTTTTGATCCTCCGCCGGGCATCCCTGAAAAGACACAATGCTGGAATATTTATTCGATGATCACAGACATCTATATGCCCAAACCTGAAAGGATACGTGACTGGGTAAGCACACCAAAGGCAAATGGTTATGAAGCCCTGCATGCCACGGTAATGGGACCCAAGGGAAACTGGATGGAAGTCCAGATCCGGTCGAGGCGAATGGATGATATAGCTGAACGGGGGTTTGCAGCACACTGGAAATATAAGACGGACAGTTCCCATGAGAGCGAGCTCGACAAGTGGCTCAAGAGAATTCGGGAATTGCTGGCCAATCCCAATTCTGATGCACTTGAATTCCTGGATGATTTCAAACTGAACCTTTTTGCTTCGGAGATCCTGGTATTCACTCCCAAAGGAGATACCAAGACATTGCCGGTGAACAGCACCGTACTGGACTTTGCTTACGAAATTCACAGTGAGATAGGTCACAAAGCGATTGGTGCAAAGGTAAACCACCGGTTGGTGCCCCTCAATCATATATTGAAAAGCGGCGACCAGGTTGAGATTATCACTTCTGATACCTACCGGCCAAGGTTGGAATGGCTTGAAAACGTAGTTACGGTAAAAGCCAAATCCGCCATCAAAGATGCCCTGAAGGCGGAAAATAAAAACAGGATTGAAAAGGGCAAAAAACTGTTGGAAGACAAATTGCTTGAGCTCAATTTAAGGCCAAATGCCCGCATCATTCGTAAACTACTGCCCACCTATGAATTATCAAACAAAGATGAACTTTACAGCAAGATTGGAACCGGCATTATCCAGCTGGAAGACCTTGATGAAGTATTGAAGAGAAACACGAAGAACAAATGGGTAAATTACTGGAGCCTGCAGCTGGGGAAAACCGCCCTGAAATCAAGGAGGACAGCCGCGCTGAACCACACACGGCAGAAGACCAGTCTGAAAACCCCCATTTTACTGAAAGAGAACATATACAATGCAACAACAGATTATGCCATAGCAAAATGCTGCAATCCTATTCCCGGGGACAATGTGATTGGATTCAGGGATGCATCGGACGAGGAGAATATTACCATTCACCAGGCCAAATGCTCATCAGCAATAAGGTTGCTTTCCAGTCAGAGCGAACTGCTCGTTCCGGTCAAATGGACAACCCACAAGTTTCTTTCATTTTTGGTTAAAGTAGCGCTCAATGGAATTGACCGGTTTGGCATTTATAATGAAATCACCCATGTAATCTCCAAGGAGCTTAACGTCAATATCCGCACCATCAATCTTTCCAGTCACGATGGTATTTGGGAAGGCACCATTGACCTGTATGTGCATGATGCGAAGGACCTGAACAACCTGCTGATGAGTCTGAGCAAAATCAAGGGTGTTGATGCTGTAAAACGTATGGAAGCAGCCAGCTAAATTAATTTAAAATAATTCTAAATAGAGGGGAAGTTGATTAAAAAAAAGTTAATTTAGCTCCCGAATTTAATAGCAACAGGTTATGGTTTCTGCCGAGACAAAGGAGACTGTTAAAAAGATATTTATCAACTATCTTGAAAAAAAGGGCCATCGCAAAACGCCTGAGCGATATGCTATACTGGATGAGATTTATTCCCGTGAAGGCCATTTTGATATTGAGACGCTCTATCTTTTCATGAAAAACAAGAATTACAGGGTAAGCCGGGCGACACTATACAATACCATTGAATTATTGCTTGACTGTAACCTGGTAGTGAAGCATCAGTTCGGAAAAAACATTGCGCAGTTTGAAAAGGCCTATCAGTGTATGCAGCATGATCATCTCATTGACATTGATACCGGCAAAGTCATTGAATTCTGTGATCCAAGAATGCAGGAGATTATCAACACTGCCTGTGAATTGAACGGATTTGATCCTTCACATCATTCGCTTTACATCTATGGCAGAAAAAAAAATGTTCAAGATAGGAAGAAGATCCTCCAGTAATCCGATCTGTAAGTATTTGATGGTTTCCTCGCGCACCGGATGGAATTTGAAGAATCAAAAAAATTATTACCTTCGGATGCATTAATAATTCCCTTTTGCAGTATGAAAGCAGATGTAGTTTTAGGCCTTCAGTGGGGTGATGAAGGTAAAGGAAAAATAGTGGACGTATTAACCCCGGCGTATGAAGTGATTGCCCGTTTCCAGGGAGGGCCCAACGCCGGTCATACCCTTGAGTTTAACAATATAAAGCATGTTCTGCATTCCATACCGTCTGGTATTTTTCATGACAATCAGATCAACATTATAGGAAATGGCGTCGTAATCGACCCTGTTATCTTTAAGAAAGAAACCGATTCTATATTCAAGCTGGGTGTGAATTTGCATAGCAAACTGCTCATATCCAGGAAAGCGCATCTGATTCTTCCTTCGCACCGTATTCTTGATGCAGCTTCAGAAGCCGCCAAGGGCGTGACCAAAATCGGCAGCACCCTGAAAGGCATTGGTCCCACTTACATGGATAAGACCGGTCGCAACGGTTTACGGGTAGGCGATATTCTGCAAGACAATTTCCGGGTAAAGTACAATCACCTGAAGCAGAAACATATAGATCTGCTTCGTCTGTATGATTTCGCCTATAACATTGAAGAACAGGAAGAACAGTGGTTTGCCGGAATTGATGAAATCCGCAAGTACAGTATTATTGACAGTGAGTATAAGATCAACCAACTCTTGTCGGAGGGCAAGAAGGTGCTTGCAGAAGGAGCACAGGGAACCATGCTGGATATTGATTTCGGCTCCTACCCTTTTGTTACTTCTTCAAATACTATCAGTGCCGGGGCCTGTATAGGATTGGGTATTGCCCCTTCAAGGATCGGGGAAGTTTTTGGCGTTTTCAAGGCCTACTGTACCCGGGTCGGAAGCGGACCTTTCCCCACAGAATTGCCTGAGGAAACCGGTAACATACTGCGCGAAAAGGGGCATGAATACGGAGCCACTACCGGGAGGCCCCGCCGCTGCGGCTGGCTTGACCTGGTAGCCCTTAAGTATTCCATCATGATCAATGGCGTCACCCAGCTTTTTATGACCAAGGCAGACGTACTCTCCGATTTCGATATCATTAAAATCTGCACAGGATACAAACATGACGGGCATATCACTGAGCATATGCCCTATGATCTCCAGGAAGTTTCCTCTCCTGAATATATTGAAATGAAAGGTTGGAATTGTGATATATCTCAGATCACGAAAACAGAGGAGATTCCTGAAGCATTAAACAACTATATCCATTTCATCGAAAAAGAAACAGGCATTCCTTTAACCATTGTATCCCTCGGACCCGACAGAAAGCAGATTGTTTTCAGATAAAACCGGTTACTTCTTACGATTTGCAAGTTCAAGTCCAAATCCTGAAGTTTTGTCTTCACGTTTCAGCAAAAATGCAAATATGATGCCTACAAAACCAATGATGGCCAGAATCATAATGGCATAGGTATAATTGTATTTTGCAGCACCTTCTTCAACCATTTTAGCGGTCACTCCCGGATTGGTTTTGTCAAGAATAAGACCTATTAATATTGGGAAGAGCCACAATCCGAAATTTTGGACCGAAAACATAATGCCATAGGCGGTACCAAGCTTATTCTGATCAATTATCTTGGCAACAGCAGGCCACATTGCAGCCGGTATCAAGGAAAAGGCAATTCCAAGCAAGGCCATGGGGACAATGGGATTAATCATCGTGAAGGTCAGAGTCAGATGAGCCACAATCAGCAATACGGAACTATAAACCATCATGGATGCACTCTTACCTTTGATATCAGCAATCCACCCGAAAAAAGGAGTAAACAATACTGTAAAAAATATAGGTATCGAGGTTAATCTTCCGGCAACAGCGGTGGCCAGATCAAATTTGTTATGCAGCATGTCCGTAGCATACTTGAGAAAGGGGAAAAAGGCAGAGTAAAAAGTTACACAAAGCAAAGTAATGTATATGAAGGAGGGTATTCTGACAATTTTCAGAATATCAGAAATTCTGAATTTCTCCGTGTCATTCAGCTGAAGCCTGAATTTTATCTGCCTGTCAAGCCGATAATCAATTAAACTATATACCAGAAAAAACAGGAAGGCAGTGCTTAGAAGACATGCGGCCAAAAGGATCGGTCTGTGCCAGAAATCAGGCGTACTGAGATTCGCTGAAAAGAAAAAAGACAAGGCTTGTCCTATCCGAGCCACAGCCAGATTGATTCCCAAAGCCAGCGCCAGTTCTTTCCCCTTAAACCATTTAACGACAATTGTAGTAATCACCACAATACTTGTCTCAGCTCCCAGACCAAAAAGAAAGTATCCAAACGTCATCAATTTGAATTCAGGTGAAAAGCGGTTCAGAAAGGAATTCAGAAAATCGTATCCCATTCCTCCGTTTCTGAAAGTATCTGATGCACCATAAAAGGTCAGAACAGATCCAAGGGCCATGAAGAAAGTAAAACCAATACCCGTAAATCGTATTCCCCATTTATCCAGCAAGATGCCTCCAATCACAGCCATAAAAAGGAAGACGTTTGATATGGAATAGGTAGATTGCAGAAATCCATATTGCTGGTTGGAAAAACCCAGATTGGATTGTATCTTGTCTTTTAAAGGTGAAAGTGCATCATAAAAAAAATAATTGGCAGCCATGATTAAACTAACAATTAATAAAACGCCCCACCTGGCATAAACCAAATCTTTGAGTGATTTTTGTATCTCCTGCATCGCTTCTTTTTTAAGCCTTCAAATATAAAGCTTTTATTACACCTGCCTATGACATTGGCAATAATGTTAGCCATATATTTACATTTTAAAAAATATATTTACATCTTTGCAAACCTGAGTTTTAATTAAACTTTACTCTTAAAAATAAGGATTAATACAGTATGAAAGAATCAGTTGCAATTTTATGTGCCGGTGGTCCTGCTCCCGGAATCAATACGGTGATCGGATCAGTCGCAAAAGTTTTTCTGAACGCCGGTTATGAAGTACTTGGTATTCATGAAGGTTACAAAACCCTGTTTACAGATGCACCCAATTTCGACAAGCTTGATTTCAGTTTTGCCGATGCTATTTACAGCAGGGGTGGTTCAGCATTGAAAATGAGCCGGTATAAACCGAAGGACGATGAATTTAAAACTGACTTTTTTGTCAATAACAACGTCAAATTGCTCGTCACCATAGGAGGTGATGATACCGCTTCAACAGCCAACCGTATCAGCAAATTCCTGGCCAACAACAAAGTGAAGGCCTCCAACATTCATGTGCCCAAAACCATTGATAACGACCTTCCCTTGCCTGAAGGATCACCGACCTTTGGATATCATTCTGCAAAAGAAGAGGGTGTTCGCATAGGAACCACACTCTATGAGGACGCCCGTACCAGCGGGAACTGGTTTGTTGTATCTGCCATGGGTCGGGAAGCAGGACATCTTGCCTTTGGCATTGGAACTGCGTGCCACTATCCCATGATCATCATTCCTGAAATGTTCAATAAATCAAAGATCACCTTTGATGCCATAACCAGAATGATCATTTCATCAATGGTGAAAAGACGAATGTTGGATATTGAATATGGTGTTGCCATAGTGAGTGAAGGCGTATTTCATTTCATGAGTGACGAGGAAATTGAAGGCACCGGCGTAAATTTCACATACGACGATCATGGCCACCCGGAACTGGGAAATGTCAGCAAGGCCCACATTTTTAACATGTTGGTTCAGCGTAAGTTAAAGAAACTCAATATTACGGTAAAAAGCCGGCCTAATGAAATAGGATATGAGTTACGCTGTGTAAGGCCGATAGCATATGACCTTTCTTATGCAACCTTACTGGGAACAGGTGTTATGAAACTTTTTCAGGAAGGTATTTCAGGTTGCATGGTTACCGTGACGCCCGAAGGAAATATTTTACCACTCTACCTGAAGGATGTAGAGGATGAAAACGGTAAAGTTAAACCCAGGCTGGTCAATATGAATTCCGAGAGGGTTAAGCTGGTTTATGAGAACAACCTGCATTACATTACCAGGAACGATTATAAGGCAGCAAAAAAATATCTTCCAGAACCGGAAGAATACGATTTCAAAAAAATCCTGAATTGGTAAAGTCATTGAAAAGCAGGGATATTTTCCCTGCTTTTTTTTAAAAAATCTCTATCTTTATTGGGATCAATTCAAAGAATCCCATAAGTTACTACCATGGTTCAGACAAACAAGAAAAAGGGTTCGATAGCTATTCTTACCGGAGGTGGCGATGTGCCAGGTTTAAACCCAGCCATAAGAGCCATTACAATCAGGGCATTGCGCGAGGGGTATCAGGTTATTGGTCTAAGAAGGGGCTGGGCCGGTATCATGGAGCTGGTGCGCGATAAAAAAGCAGACAACAGTGATAAATACATGTTGCTGACCGAGGAGATCGTAAACAAATCGGGACGGACAGGGGGAACTTTTTTACATACCTCGCGTACCAGGCCCAGCCATGTTCCTAAAGCAAACGTTCCAGCACATTTGCAGAGCAAGTATAACAGCGATGTGAATGACCTTACGGAAGAAGTAATCAGGAATCTCGAATTCCTGGGTGTCGAATACCTCATACCCATTGGCGGAGATGACACCCTCAGCTATGGCGTAAGACTTTATTCCGAAGGCTTTAAGGTAGTGGCCATACCCAAAACCATGGACAATGACGTTCCGGGAACCGACTATTGCATTGGATTCAGTACCTGTGTTACCCGTACTATTCAGATGTGCAACACTTTACGGACCTCCGCAGGATCGCACGAACGAATACTGGTCATTGAAGTGTTCGGCAGGTACGCCGGATTCACGGCCATGTTGCCTACTATGGCCGGCGCAGCAAATCGTTGTGTCATCCCGGAACATAAATTTGATCCCGACCTGCTCACCAGGTTGCTCATTGAAGACCGTGAGAAGAATCCGAGTCATTATTCGGTTGTACTGGTATCGGAAGGAGCCATGATGGCGGGAATGAATGATTCGGTCTTTAAAAACGACAACAAAGATGTTTATGGTCACAGTCTTCACGGAGGTATCGGCGAAATGGTATCGGATAAAATACAGGAATTATCTCCCCAGTACTGCCAGGGACAGAAAGTAAATACCATATACCAGCAGCTTGGCTACCTGGTAAGAGGCGGGGATCCGGATGCCATTGATTCCATAGTTCCCATGGCTTATGGGAATCTGGCCCTTGATCTGATCCTGAAGGGAATCCATGGCCGGCTGGTGGTTTTAAGGAACGGCAGGTACGATAATGCTCCTATTGATGTAGTTACCAGCACCAACAAAGTAATTGATATAAAAAGATACTATAATGTGGAAAGGTACCGACCACATTATAAGAGTTTTGAATTCCAACCCTTGTTTATTATGACGGGAAATCTGTAAGAATCTATCTTTTCAGATATACCCAGGCATTTGGGGTAACCTCGCTGCGGAACTTCTCAATTTCTGAAATACTTTCCCGATAAGTGCCATAGGTCCGGGCGGAAACCATCTGATAATTACCAATTCCGGTAATTATCTGCGCCTGGTAACCCATGCCCCGCAATTTCTCAGCATAATTATCTGCATTCTTCTGAACCGTAAAACATCCTACAATCATGTAATAGGTCCCGCTCACCGCGCTTTTCTGTCCCTGAGCCTCCGTGATATTGGTAAGTCCATTATTCATGCCGGCAAAAAGCGCAGCTGAGTCAACTAATTCGGAGCTGGCAGATGATGTATCCGCAGTTAAGGTATCTACCGTTCTGGCCGAAGACCTCTTGAAATATTTGCATCCGGTGCATAGCAGGAGGAAAAGGCACAGGAATAAGAATAAGTGCTTCATGGCTTGGGTTATTGAGTAAGAAAATTTTGTTATGAAAAGGATCGTTTAAAACAAATTTATGAAAATTAGGTTATTAACCATAACATTTCTTCAGAAGTTTTTAATTTTACTGCCGGAAACAATTTAACATATTTATGGCCGATTTATCAACTGTCTTCGCAGGGCTTGCATTGAAGAATCCAATAATTATTGGCAGTTCAGGTCTGTCCGATACCTTTGAAAGTATTCAGGAACTTGAAAAAAAAGGAGCTGCAGCCATAGTACTGAAATCACTCTTCGAAGAAGAGATACTCCGCGAAATGAATGCCAATCTGCACAGAATGAGTTCTGATGGATTCCTGTACCCGGAGACTGTTGATTTTTATGATTTTATGGAATCTCCCGATGAACCTACTGTAAAGTACCTGGAGCAGATCACATCCGCCAAACAAAAGGTGTCCATTCCCATTATTGCCAGCATCAACTGCATTACGGCTTCACAATGGACCTATTTTCCCCGACAGATTCAGCAAGCCGGAGCAGACGCCCTGGAACTGAATATCTTTGTACTTCCAAGCGATTTCAGCCGGCAGGCCGAAGAAAACGAGAAAGTTTATTTTGACATTATCACGGAGGTAAAAAAACAGGTGACTATACCGGTTATTGTCAAGTTGAGCTATTATTTTTCCAACCTGGCTGCATTTCTCCTGAAGGTCTCCAATTCTGGAATTGACGGACTGGTATTGTTCAACCGGTTTTACAATCCCGATATTGACATTGACAACCTGGAATTTACCGCAGGTGCTGTATTGAGCAATCCTGCAGATCTTTACATTTCACTTCGCTGGATGGGTATCCTTTCGGGCAGATCAGGCTGCAGTCTGGCTGCCTCCACAGGTGTACACGACGGTTCAGCCCTGGTAAAGCAGATACTCGCCGGGGCCAATGCTGTGGAAATTGCATCCACTGTGTATATTAACGGTGCTGATCAGATCCAGGTGATGCTGGATGAACTGGAGGCCTGGATGACCTCCAAGAAGATCGAAAAGGTTAGTGATTTCAGGGGCTTGTTAAGCCAGGCCAAAACAGCCAACCCTGCAGCTTATGAACGTGTCCAGTTTATGAAATACTTCAGGGGATTTCGGAACAATTCATAAGGCAACGCTCATAATTCAGGGAATTAAGCCAGATCCTCGGCTTCTTCAGGCATCCAGTGGCGGTCCATGCCCTCCCACTTCACATTGCACCCGACAGGATTCGTAATTTTTACACTGATTTCTTTGCCGGTGGTAAGCTCATGCAGCACGCGATCGAGATCATTTACGGAGGATTTGGCCGCATCGCGCGGATTGTCCAATCCCCTTCCGGTATAGACCAGCTTCCTTACTTCATCGAAAACATAAAAATGGGGAGTTCTCAGAGCGCCGTATTTCCTGGCAATATCCTGTGTTTCATCATAGAGATAAATCCACGGAAAGTCATACTGTTTCATCCGTTGCACCATATGATCAAAGTCATCTTCCCTGTATGTATTGGCGCTGTTGGAATTAATGGCTATAAAGGCAACTCCATCCTGCAGGTATTTTAACGCTGTCTGCCGCGTGTGTTCATCCGAGCCCAGCACATAGGGACAATGATTGCAGGTGAAGAACAGGACAAGGTATTTGCTGGTATTGAAATCAGTCAGACTGTAATTCCTCCCGTCAGTTGCTTTCAGGTTGAAATCAGGCGCCTTGGCGCCAATATTGAGTGTAAAGCCCATAATCTATCAGTTAATTAACCATAAAACAAAAGAGATCCGTAATTGTTCTAATACCGTAGGATTGATTCAAGGCTTAAAGAAGGTGCATTTTTTCAAGGCATTCTTTCATTTTTTCCACTGACCTTTCAATATTATTGTCAAGCCCAATAGAAAACCTCACCAATCCTTCATTCAGACCAATTTTTCGCTGCAGGTCCTCCGGAACTTCAGATGAAGTGCTTTTCCCGGAGTTGCTGAAAAGCGTTTTAAAGTATCCCAGGCTGACCGCAAGATATCCAACACCTTCCATCTGCAGCATTCTCATAAACTCGTTTGCCGTTCTGGATGAATTCAATTCCAGCGCAACCATGCCACCGTAACCATATTCCTGATTGAAAATGCGGGTCATCAAATGATGCTGGGGATGATCCGGAAGTCCGGGATAGCGGACCTTAAGTCCAAGATTCTGCAAAACTGTGGCAACATATAAGGCATTGCTACTGTGTTGTTTCATTCTTACATGCAGGGTATGCAGGTTCTTTAGGATAGAGGAAGACCGCATGGGATCCAGGACCGGTCCCAGCAGCATGGCCGTTCCATCATTGACATTGGACAAACCGTTGATGAACGACCCGGAACCACAGATGGCTCCTGCAACACAATCATTCTTCCCGTTTATGAATTTGGTCATGCTGTAAACAACAATATCAGCTCCCAGTCTGGCCGGTGTAATCATCATAGGACTGAAAGTATTGTCAACCATCAGGATAATACCGCTATCCTTCGCTATATCGGACAGAGCGGGGATATCAGATACCTGTAAAAGTGGATTCGTGATCGACTCGGTATAGATAAGCCTGGTATTGGGCTGAAGGGCTTTTTTTACACTTTCCAGGTCAGTAATATCAACAAAGGACACCTCAATATTGAACTTTGGAAGGAAGTTCTTCAGGAATGCAAAAGTTCCCCCGTAGGTGTTGACGCTGGTGATCACATGGTCTCCTGCCCTGCAAAGCTGAAGGATAGAACAGGTAATGGCTGACATTCCCGATGCTGTAACCCAGGCTGACTCGGTACTTTCCATCGCGGCCATTGTATCGGCGAGGTATTTGTTACTGGGATTCCAATGCCGGGAATAAAGATAGCAGCCTTCGGTATGACCCAGAAAGGTCTCAGTCATGGTTTCCGGATCCAGGAAAGTAAAAGTGGAAGAATCGGTGATAGCCGGGTTAACACCACCAAATTCATCAAAATGCAGCATGTCCTGAACACGGCTTGCCGGATCAAATTGTTCTTTCATATCATAAAAATTTCAATCAAAAATTACCAAATATTCACCGTTCCCACAATGACTTTAACACATAACACCGTACTTATCCGAAACCATCCTGTGTTATTGGTCAATGTATTATAAGCATTGGACGAAAAAGAGGAATGGTTCATCAAGTAACTCTCACATCAGCAGCCACTCCACGTATATCTATGCAAATAACAATTGAAAACCTAAGCATTATGTTACAGGACTGGACCAACCGCACCATTTTAGTTGCAGAAGATGATCAGATCAGTTTTAAATACCTGGATCTCATCTTATCCCGGAAAACAAATGCCAATGTGCTTTGGGCGATCGACGGCCAGATTGCTGTGGACTTTTGCAAGCAATACAATCATATTGATCTTATCCTTATGGATGTTCAGCTTCCGGTAATCGATGGTGTTGAAGCCATCCGGCAGATAAGGGAATTTAATCGGGCCATCCCCATCATTGTACATACTGCCAATGCTTTTGGAGATGAATGTGACCGTTGTTTTGAGGCCGGCTGTGATGATTTTATCACAAAACCGGTGAATCTTCAGCAGTTGTTGTATAAAATTGAAAATCTGCTTAACCCTGTCGCTGTCCGGTAGCACGCGCTTTTCCAGCCTCACCTTTAGAACTCCTTATTTTGTTTCTCATGAAGATCTGAGCACTTATGCATTCAGTTTTTTTTTAAATTGCATATAAATTATTCAAAGCCCGGGCACCATGAGAACTTTAATCAACCTTTTTGAAGACTGTGTTAAGAAATACAGTGATTATGTTTGTCTCCTTGAAAAAAAGAACAATAAATATAAAGGTTCAACATTCAAAGAGATCCAGGAGAAAGTGCACCACTTTGGCGCAGGTTTGGTATCAATGGGTGTCCAAAAGGGCGACCGGATTGCTTTGTTGTCTGAGGGCAGAAACGACTGGGTCATCAGTGAACTTGGGATTCTTTTTGCCGGAGCTGTGGATGTGCCACTTTCGGTAAAACTGACCGAACCGGCTGAATTAAAATTCAGAATTGAGCATTCAGGTTCAAAGTTCATAATCGCCTCTAAAAACCAGGCAAAAAAGATTGCCCCTTTAAAGGCTTCGTTGCCAAATCTGGAAAAAATAATTTTACTGGATACTCAGGATGAATATAAGGATTTCGAAGTACTATTTGGTGATATCATAAAACGGGGAAAAGATTTCCTGAAAGAGAAACCGGAAGAGTTCAGGGAAAGGTGGCAGTCTGTTCAGGAAGATGATTATGCCAATATATGTTATACCTCCGGTACAACGGCCGATCCCAAAGGAATAATTCTGAGCCACCGCAACTACGTGGCCAACATTAATCAATCCCTGAGTTTGTTCTCCATTCCGCGTTACTGGACAACCCTGCTGATTCTGCCTTGGGACCATGCATTCGCCCATACCTGCGGCATATATACCCTAATGTCTTGCGGTGCCAGCATGGCCTCGGTTCAGGTAGGTGAAACTCCCATGGAAACGCTTAAGAATATTCCGATCAATATCAAAGAAAACAGGCCATACCTGCTGATGAGCGTTCCGGCATTGGCAAAGAATTTCAAGAAGAACATCGAAAAAGGCATCCGGGATAAAGGTCTGCTGGCTGAAAAACTCTTCAGTTTTGCATTGAAAGTCGCCTTTATCCACAACGGAAACGGTTGGAACCGGGGAAAGGGATTGAAATTCCTGTTGAAACCCCTGCTCCTCCTTTTTGATAAGATATTATTCAGTAAAGTCAGAGAGGGTTTTGGGGGAAATCTGGTTTATTTTATCGGAGGCGGTGCACTTCTGGATATTGATCTTCAGCGTTTCTTTTATGCCATTGGAATTCCCATGTACCAGGGTTATGGTTTGACCGAGGCAGCCCCGGTTATATCAGCCAACAACCCTGAAAAACATAAGATGGGATCCTCAGGTGCACTGGTAAAGGACCTGGAACTGAAAATCTGTGATAACGATGGTCATGAGCTACCGCGAGGAGAAAAAGGTGAAATTGTCGTCAAGGGTGATAATGTGATGATGGGCTACTGGGCCAATCCTGAGGCAACACGCGAAACTATCAGGGATGGATGGCTGTATACCGGTGATCTCGGCTACATGGATGAAGACGGATTCCTCTATGTGCTGGGCCGGTTTAAAAGCCTTCTTATTGGTGATGACGGTGAGAAATTCAGTCCCGAAAGCATCGAAGAAGCGCTGGTTCAGCATTCCAGGTTCATCGACCAATGCATGCTTTACAACAGCCAGAACGGGTATACTTCTGCACTCATATACCCCAATGCACAGGCTATTAAATCCTGGTTATCAGTACATTTCAAGGAAGCCGATGACGAGGAATCGGCACGCGAAGCCATTCAGCTTATCGAATCACAAATAGATCAATTCCTGGCAGGTGGTAAATTTGAGGATCTCTTCCCACACCGTTGGCTACCCGCCACCTTTGCCATTATAGAGGAAGGATTCACGGAGGATAATCATTTGTTGAACAGTACACTCAAAATGGTCAGGCCTAAAATAACCGAACAATTCAAAGAAAGGATTGATCATATGTATACCCCCCAGGGGAAAACCATATTTAATGATTTGAATATAGATGTGATTAAGAACATGGTGAAGTAGTTATTTCGTGCCGTGTTTTTTCCTTAACTTTGCCGTTTAAGTTATCGTATAATTGTTTTCATACCCTTAACAGACATAATTTGGACAAAGCATCAATTTACGAATTGCTCCACCATCGGATTCTTATCCTCGACGGAGCAATGGGCAGTCTTGTGCAAAAGTACAAGCTCAGTGAGAGTGATTTCAGAGGAGAGCGTTTCAGGGATTTTCCACATGATGTAAAAGGAAATATTGATCTGCTGTCCATTACCCGTCCGGATATTATCAGGCAGATCCATCTGGACTACCTGGAAGCAGGTGCGGATATTATCGAGACCAATACCTTCAGCAGTACCTCGATTTCACAGGCTGATTACCATTTGGAAGACCTGGTGTATGAATTAAATTATGAATCGGCCAGAATAGCTGTTTCCGCCGCTGATGAGGTAACGAGACATGACATGAATAAGCCACGTTTTGTGGCAGGATCCATAGGACCCACCAATAAAACGGCTTCGTTATCTCCGGATGTTAACGATCCCGGTTACCGTGCCATCACGTTTGATGACCTGGTAAATGCCTACCAGGAGCAGATCAGAGGATTATGTGACGGAGGTGTTGATCTCCTGCTGGTTGAAACAGTTTTCGACACCTTAAATGCAAAAGCGGCCCTTTTCGCCTGTGAACAGCATTTCAAGGAAACCGGAAAACGGCTTCCGGTGATGGTCTCGGGTACGATAACGGATGCCAGTGGCAGGACTTTATCGGGACAAACCATTGGAGCTTTCCTCACTTCACTTACACACGGCAATTTATTGAGTATTGGCATTAATTGTGCTCTTGGTGCCAGGGATATGTTCCCCTATATCTCTGAACTTGCTGCAAAAGCGCCTTTTTTTATAAGTGCCCATCCCAATGCCGGTCTTCCCAATCAGTTCGGTGGCTATGATGACACTCCCGAAATTATGGTCGCGCAAATCCGCGAATATCTCGAAAGCAATACCATCAATATTATTGGTGGTTGTTGCGGTACCATGCCCGATCACATCAGGGCTTTTGCGGACCTGGCAGCGCAATATCAGCCGCGCCGGTTGCCTGCAAACAAGCATCTCACGTGTCTGAGCGGATTGGAGACACTCCAGATTACCCAGGAGAGTAACTTCATCAATATTGGTGAGCGCACCAATGTATCCGGATCGGCGAAATTTGCCAAGCTCATCCGGGAAGAGAAATTTGAGGAAGCCCTTACTGTAGCCCGTGAACAGGTTGATGGCGGTGCTCAGGTGCTGGATATTTGCATGGACGATGCCATGTTGGATGCAGAAGAATGTATGGTCAGGTTCTTGCACCTGGTAATGGCCGAACCCGATATAGCAAAGCTTCCTCTGATGATCGATTCTTCCAAATGGTCAGTACTGGAAGCCGGGCTTAAATGTGTGCAGGGAAAATCAGTGGTGAATTCGATCAGCCTGAAAGAAGGAGAAACCGTATTTCTTGATCAGGCCACCAAGGTTAAACAATTCGGGGCCGCAGTAGTGGTTATGGCCTTTGATGAGAAAGGTCAGGCAGATACCTTTGAAAAGCGCATTGGGGTCTGCAAACGGGCTTATGAGCTGCTTGTCAACAGTGTGGGATTTGCACCCGAAAATATAATCTTCGACCCAAATGTTCTCGCCATTGGAACTGGTATTGAGGAGCACAATAACTATGCTGTGGACTTCATCAATACGGTTACCTGGATCAGGAAAAACCTGCCGCATGCCAAAGTGAGCGGAGGTATCAGCAATCTTTCCTTTGCTTTCAGAGGAAATAACACCATTCGTGAAGCCATTCACTCGGTATTTTTATATCATGCTATAAAAGCAGGCCTTGACATGGGCATAGTGAATCCAGCATTACTCACGGTTTATGATGATCTCCCGGCGGACCTGCTGGAACTTGTTGAAGATGTTGTTCTCAACAAGCGACCCGATGCAACAGAAAGGCTGATTGCCTTTTCTGATTCTGTTAAAACACAGGATAGAAAAGATGAGAAAACTGATGAATGGCGAAATAGTTCTGTCGAAGAACGAATTCATCATGCACTGATCAGGGGTATTGTGGAATATATTGAACAGGATGTACTGGAAGCCAGAACAAAATATCCCCGTTCACTCAACATCATCGAAGGTCCTTTAATGGATGGCATGTCAAAGGTTGGTGATCTGTTCGGAGAAGGCAAGATGTTCCTTCCTCAGGTAGTTAAGAGCGCCAGGGTCATGAAAAAAGCGGTTGCGGTCCTGCAGCCTTACATTGAGCTGGAGAAAGATTTAAACGCTCCGGATGGTGAATATTCAGCCGGCAAGATCCTGCTGGCTACTGTTAAAGGAGATGTACATGACATTGGCAAAAACATTGTCGGCGTAGTACTTAGCTGCAACAATTTCAAGGTAATCGACCTGGGCGTTATGGTACCCACCGAGAAAATCATAGAGGCTGCACTGGAGCATAAGGTTGATATCATCGGACTTAGCGGCCTGATCACTCCTTCCCTGGAGATCATGTCCGACGCTGCGAGGCAGTTCGAGAAAAGGGGACTAAACAAGCCCTTGCTGATTGGCGGAGCCACTACTTCGAAAATTCACACAGCTGTAAAAATAGAGCCGTATTACACGGCCCCTGTAATTCATGTGAAGGATGCTTCAAAAAGTGTTGGTGTAGTCAGCAGTCTTTTATCACAGACACTCAATAGGGATTTCACTGAAAAAACCAGAAAGGAGTATGAAGATCTGCGGAACACCTATTTAAGCGTCAAAGAAAAAGCATCCTACATTACACTCGAAGAAGCCCGTAAAAACAAGCTTCGGATAGACTGGAACAGGGAAAATATTTTTGTACCAAAATTTACCGGAATTCAGACTTTCAAGGATTATCCACTTGAGGAGATCCGGGAATACATCAGTTGGGTTTTCTTTTTTGTCGTGTGGCAATTGCGCGGCAAATATCCGGATATTTTGTCTGATTCCCGCCAGGGTGAAGAGGCCCGGAAATTATTTGCCGATGCCAACCGGATGCTGGATCAAATCATCAAAAACAAGTCCCTGACAGCCAAAGGCGTCGTCGGAATATTTCCCGCAAATTCCGTTGGCGATGATATTGAGATATACGATGATACTGCCCGCAAAACGGTTTTAGCAAGATTTTACAACCTCAGGAACCAGGAGTTAAAAACCGACAGTGCACCCAACCTTTGCCTCTCTGATTTCATTGCCCCACGCAATTCCGGCAAAACGGATTACATGGGTGCATTTGCCGTGACTGCCGGTTTGGGTATTGAAAAGATACTGGATGAATTCAAAGAAAACCTTGACGACTACCAGGGCATTATGGTAAAAGCACTGGCCGATCGGCTGGCGGAAGCATTCACTGAATTAATACATCTCAAGATAAGAAAGGATCTGTGGGGCTACGCAGCAAATGAAGACTTATCGCTTGACGATCTCCTGCTTGAAAAGTATAAAGGTATCAGGCCGGCTCATGGCTATCCGGCTTGCCCTGATCATTCGGAAAAGGAAACCCTCTTCCGCCTGCTGCAGGTCGAACAGCATGCTGATATTTACCTTACCGAAAGCTTTTCCATGATGCCTGCAGCCTCAGTGAGCGGATTGGTGTTCGCCAATCCGCAGTCGCGTTACTTTTTTGTGGGAAACATATCACCTGATCAGGTTCAGGATTATGCTTCAAGAAAGAGTATGGCAACAGCAACCGTAGAATCCCTGCTGGCCTCCAATCTAAATTATAAATAAGCTTACTCCTGCTATGAGAATTTCCGATGTTTTTACCACAACAGTGCGGACCTTTTCTTTTGAGTTCTTTCCGCCCAAAGACGAGATCTCTGCGGTAGATTTCGGAATCAATGTAGGTCAGCTGCTGAAACTGGACCCGTCTTTTGTTTCAGTAACATACGGCGCCGGTGGATCTAACCAGGAACGCACCTTTAGGCTGGTGGATTATCTCCAGAACAAAATTGGGCTGAACACCATGGCACATTATACCTGTGTGGGCTCATCGAAAGATAAGATCGCTGCTGACATGGGTTACCTGAAAGGTATAGGTATTGAAAATGTCATGCTGTTGCGTGGAGATCCTCCGCAGGGCAGCGACAGTTTTAAAGCACCGGAAAATGGATTTAATTATGCCAGCGAGCTTATTTCTTTTGTGAAGAATCAGCATACCTTCTCAATTGGTGCTGCGGCCAATCCTGAAAAACACCCGGAAGCGCCGAACATGAGCGTTTATCTTAAGAATCTGAAAATCAAATGTGATGCAGGTGCAGATTTCCTGGTCACCCAGTTGTTCTTTGACAATGAAGCCTATTACAGGTTTGTTAAAAATGCCCGGGAGTCAGGAATAACCTGCAGGATCATACCTGGAATCATTCCGATCACCGGCTATAAACAAATCAAAAGGTTTGTTGATATGACTGCCACCTCTTTTCCTGCGGATCTGCTGGAGAAGATGGAAACTTACCAGGATGATGCGGACAAAATTTACCAGATCGGAGTCGGTCATGCCATCAAGCAATGTATTGGACTGCTGGAACGGGGTGCTCCAGGAATTCATTTTTATACCCTTAACAAATCAAGGGCTGCAGTAGAAGTATTTGAATCCCTCCCGCGAACCATCAGGGCCTGAGTAAAATTTTCTGTTTTCTGCACGGTTATTCAGTAGAAATTTGTATACTTATACCTGTTTTAACGCTATTGTTTAACCTAAAATTTACAAGATGACACAACAAAAAAATACCTTGGCGGTTGGAATGACCTTTATGTCCATGATTTTTTTCATTTTTGGTTTTGTAACCACATTTAACATTACCCTTAGTGCAAAAGTCAAAGAAGTGTTTCAGCTGAGTGAGACTATGGCCCAGTTGGTGAATGGGGTGTTTTTCTTCACATATTTTTTGTTATCCATCGCAAGTGGTTCAATTATTAAGAAAATAGGTTATAAACTTGGAGTAATATTGGGTTTGTTTGGAGTAGGCATTGGCAGCTATTTATTTTTCCCGGCAGCAAACATCCCATCCTATCCTTTCTTTCTGGTTGCTATATTTATCATGGCCTCCGGGGTTGTGTTTCTTCAAACTGCAGCCAACCCTTATGTTGCAGCACTTGGTCAATCTGAAACAGCATCAGGACGTTTAAACCTAACCCAGGCTATGAATTCGATCGGTACAACAATAGCTCCGCTTATCCTGGGTGTTTTCGTTTTTACGGCTGCCGGAACAGCATTGGGCGCCAAGGCCGTTCAGGTGCCGTTTCTGGTTATCGGTACCCTGGTGATCCTTATCGGGATCGGTATCTTCTTCCTGAAATTACCTGAAATTTCCACACAGGGAGAACAGAAAAAAAGTATCTGGAAATACCCGCATGTTGTGCTGGGCGCACTTGGAATATTTTTCTATGTGGGCGCTGAAGTGGGTACAGCAGCCATGATCGTTCCTTATCTGACAGCCCCTGACCTGGGCGGACTTAAACCGGACATCGCTGCCAAGTATGCCGCCATTTATTGGGGAGGTGCCATGATCGGCCGTTTCTTCGGATCGATCATGCTTTCGAAAATAACCGATAATACTAAAAAATATACGTATGTTCTTTTGGTTCTGGCATTTGCTTTCGTTGCGGGATGGTACATCACTGAGCTAAGTGTCAATGGAGGACTGATCTTCATGGGCATTTCAGCTATCAACTTCCTGGCCATGCAGCTTGGAAGAAGCAAAACCAGCATTACCCTGGCTGTTTTTGCTGCAATCGCTGCTCTCCTGGAACTGGTTACCATGGGTTCATCAGGTATGGTTGCCCTATGGGCGGTAATCTCAATCGGATTCTTTAACTCCGTGATGTTCCCGAATATCTTTGCACTTAGTGTTGATGGTCTTGATAAGAGCGAAATGAGCATGGCCTCCGGTTTAATAAATACCTTGATTGTGGGTGGCGCAGTGATACCGGTTTTGATGGGTCTTGTTGCCGACGGTTTTGGCGTGAAGTTTGCCTTTATTCTTCCGGTGATCTGTTATGTGTACATTGCATACTTTGCACTGATCGGAAGCAAGCACAGGTAGTCCTTTACAAACTGCATAAAAAAGAGGCTGTCTCAAAACCGAGACAGCCTCTTTTTTATAAATTCATGATTGTTAAATTACTTTCCAAATTTATAACCAACTGAAAAACTGACAACACGGTGGGATTCTTTATATCCCTCTGAATCGTCTACGGCAATGTTTGCCAATCCCAAGGCATAGTAAGCGCCAAAGGAAAAGCCTTTTATTTCAGCTCCTACACCAAATTTGGCACCATAGTCAAGTCTTTTTAAATCTGCATCGTCTCCATCGCCCCAGACTATATCTTCTGATTCCTTATCACCTTCATATTCAAAAGTATATTTACCGGTAATCCCAACACCAAGATAAGGACCTGCTGCTCCAAATATCTTAACAGCCCCTAGAGTAGGACCGCCTTTTAACAATACCGGGATATCAGCATAAAGGAGGTTAATTTTGACCGTGGCGCCGCCTTCTGAAATTTTAAATCCTTTTGTATCAACCAGTGCTCCCATTTCAAGACCCAGAAAGTCGCTGAAACTTAGTTCAAAGGTAACCCCTCCATTAAATCCCAGATTCATTTCGAAGTCATCACTATAGGTATCTTCATCATCTTTGGATACCATATTGGCCAGGTTAACACCCGCCTGTACGCCAAATTTCTGCGCAAAGGATTGCATACTGATGAAGACCAGCAAACATAGAATAAGGACCTTACTCAGATTTCTCATAATAGTTATATTTAGTAATTGCCTACTCTTTGGTTTTCGGCTTCCCCGTTTGGTTTTAAGTTTTACTAACAATGAATACTATAACGATATAAACAGAATATAGGTTTCATATTATCCTGAATAAAATTCAGGATTTCCGGGGATGGAAATATTAAAGTTATAAACAGCAGGGGAATTCAGGCCAGATCGTATTCACTTCCCAAATTACCAAAACAATCAGGCCATATTTCATTATGCAGAAAAGCGATCATCAATGAAGCTTTATCCCGATCATATGAACAAATTCTTCACGCGTCCGGTTGTCTTTCAGAAAACAGCCGGTAAATGCCGATGTGGTGGTGACGGAGTTTTGTTTCTGCACACCCCGCATAACCATGCATAAATGCTTGGCTTCAATAACAACGGCAACACCTAACGGATTCAAGGTATCCTGTATGCAATCACGGATTTGCATGGTCAGGCGTTCCTGTACCTGTAGTCTCCGGGCATAGGCTTCCACCACCCGGGCAATTTTGCTCAATCCGGTGATATAACCATTAGGAATATAGGCTACGTGAGCCTTACCAAAAAATGGCACCATATGATGTTCGCACAGGGAGTATAATTCGATATCCTTAACCAGAACCATTTGCTGATAATCTTCATGAAACTTGGAGGCGCCAAGGATTTCTTCAGGTTTGATGAAATATCCATGTGTGAAATACTGCATGGCTTTAGCTACCCGTTCCGGTGTATCAATCAATCCTTCACGGCAGGGGTCTTCACCAAGATTGCCTAAAACTTTGCGGTATAATGAGGCAAGCGATTTTGTTTTGCGCCCGTTAAACTTATCCACCCGCTCAAATCCTGTTTCCACAAGGCCTTCAATTACTGGTTTCTTTTCTTCCATGGTCAAAATAATTAGCAATTACTACAATAAATATTTTTAATTGGCGCTTGTTAAAAAGTCTTATCTTTAAATTATGGTGGCTTAGCACAAAATTAGAAACATTTTATTAAGGCACCAGAAAAATTGACCTTGCCATGAAAATACTTCTTGTAGCCTCTTCGAACAGTGAAATTCAACTTTTGCGCGATAAGCTGACCTTTGTTACAAAACTTTACTACAATCTTTCCAGTTACCGTCTGGGAACCCTGGATATTGATATCCTGGTGACCGGTCATGGGAGCATTTTTATGGCCCATCACCTGACCAAAATCCTGCATACCTTTAGTTATGATCTTGCTATTAACCTCGGTATTGCAGGAAGTTTTGATTATTTCCTGGAACTGGGATTTGTCGTGAATGTCATCCAGGATCAATTTGCCGATCTCGGATTTGAAGAAAAGGATTCCTTCTTTACCCTGAGTGATAAGGAGTTGTTGAAAGAAGATACGTTCCCTTTTACCGGGGAAATATTACGCAGTCTGGGAAATTTTGAAATCGATGTAGTGGAATCGCTGATCCCTGTCAAAGCCATCACCGTAAACACCCTACATGGCCAGCAGGAAAACATCCAGAAGCTTAAGAACCGCTTCAAATGTGATATTGAGACTATGTCGGGCGCTGCTTTCTTTTATGTTTGCCTGATGGAAAAGATACCTTTCCTGCAGATCAGGGCAGTTTCCTATTTTATAGAGATTAAAAAGGTGGATAACTGGAATTTACCCTTGGCCCTGAGCAACCTTACTGCCACTGTTATCGAAACGCTGGAAGAGCTCCGGGCAGATTAGCAGGTATTGCTGCATCATAAGCATAATTTTATTTTCTTTGCAGATTATTCAATACAATTGATTTATGGTTATCATAACCGGTGCAGCAGGATTTATTGGGAGCAACCTTACTGGCTACCTGAACGCCCAGGGCATGGATAGAATCATCCTCGTTGATGTATTTGACAATGAATTAAAAATCAAGAACCTAATCCAAAAGCAATATCTCGACAGAATCTACCGTGATGAGTTTTTCGACTGGCTGGACCAGAATCACAGACATGTAAAGTTTGTCCTGCATATTGGCGCACGTACCGATACCGCTGAATTTGACAGGGCCATATTCAACCGGTTGAATCTTGGCTATTCAATGAAGGTATGGGAATCCTGTACACGCTATCAGATACCCCTTATCTATGCTTCCTCTGCAGCCACTTACGGCTCAGGTGAGCATGGATATAACGATGATCATGCTGTAATATCAGATTTAAAACCTTTGAATCCTTATGGTGAATCTAAAAATGATTTCGACAAATGGGTCCTGGATCAGAAAGATACCCCACCTTTTTGGGCAGGATTGAAATTTTTCAATGTATATGGTCCCAATGAATATCACAAGGGTCGCATGGCCTCTGTGATTCTGCATACTTTCAATCAGATCAGGGACTCCGGCCGTATGAAACTGTTCCGTTCTCACAAGCCCGGCATACCTGATGGTGGACAGGCACGCGATTTTATTTATGTAAAGGATGTGGTTCGGGTTATTTCCTGGCTATACTGTCATAAGCCAAACTCAGGATTATATAACCTGGGGACCGGCAGGGCGAGAACTTTCCTGGATCTGGCTGAATCCACTTTCAGGGCAATGCATCTGGAGCCCATGATCGAGTTTATGGATACACCGTTGGATATCCGCGACAAATACCAGTATTTCACGGAAGCCCGGATGGAAAAACTTCAGAATGCAGGATACAAGGAAACCTTTTATTCACTGGAGGAGGGCATCAGCGACTACGTCAGGAATTACCTTATCAATAGCAAGTACAACTAGAAATCCTGATAACCAGGTTCGACCTGGCCTGCAGGTTGCCGCATTTCTTGAAACCAAACCTGGTTTTGCTTGTTATATGTAGGCCTCCTAACAGGCAGTGAACAGGTTAAAACCACCGTATATAAAAGTTTTGTAAATTTGAAGGATTTGAACATTCCCGTAAATGCATTAATTAAGGCACTTCGATGGACCGGTTTTCATTTTTAGGCAACAGCGAGATTGAAACAATCGACCGGCTTTATGGTCAGTATTTAGCTGACCCTGGATCACTCGATGAGAGTTGGAGAAACTTCTTCAGTGGTTTCGATTTTGCCAGGAGGTTTCAAACTGGTAAAGATTCCGATAAGGAGCATCTGGATAAGGAATTCAGGGTGCTGAACTTTATTGATGCCTTTAGAAAAAGGGGCCATCTTTTCACCAAGACCAATCCTGTCAGAACACGAAGATCCTACTTCCCTACCCTTGACCTGGAAAATTACCAGCTCAGCGAAGCTGACCTGGATACTGTTTTCCATGCCGGTACTGAGATTGGAATAGGGGACGCCCCGCTCAGGGATATTGTGAAGCATATGGAGCAAACCTACTGTCAGTCGATTGGTGCAGAATATATGTTCATCCGGACTCCTGAAAAAACGGAATGGCTGCAGAAATGGATTGAAGGAAGCCTCAACAGGACAGCCTTCTCCCCGGAAGTTAAGAAGCGTATCTTTCATCACCTCAAAAAGGCCGTGGGCTTTGAAAATTTCATTCACCGAAGGTTTGTCGGACAGAAACGCTTCTCCCTCGAAGGCACAGAAGTTCTGATCCCAGCACTTTACTACCTTATCGAAAAAGGCGCCTCACTTGGAGTGGAGGAGTATTTTATCGGAATGGCACATCGGGGAAGGTTGAATGTACTGGCAAATATTATTGAAAAGCCTTATGAGAATATCTTCCAGGAGTTTATAGCAGAAGAATATGAAGACAACATTTCCCTGGGTGATGTTAAGTATCATCTTGGGTATTGCAACACCATCAAGCTCAGTGATGGAAAAAAAGTGACCCTCAACCTTGCCCCCAATCCATCGCACCTTGAGGCTGCCTCTCCGGTGATCCAGGGTATTGCGCGTTCAAAGATAGATCACAGGTACCAGGGTGATTTTTCCAAAGTATTGCCCATTCTGCTCCATGGTGATGCAGCCATAGCCGGACAGGGTGTGGTTTACGAAGTGGTTCAGATGTGTGATCTCCCAGGCTATAAAACCGGCGGAACCATTCATATTGTGATCAACAACCAGGTAGGCTTTACCACCAACTACCTGGATGCCCGTTCAAGCACATACTGTACCGATATTGCCAAAGTCATCAAAGCACCTATTTTCCATGTGAACGGTGATGATGCTGAAGCCCTGGTGCATACGGTATTAATGGCCATGGAATACCGGAAGGCCTTTTCCTCTGACGTGTTTATCGATATATTATCCTATCGTAAATATGGCCATAATGAAGGAGATGAGCCCCGTTACACCCAGCCCACCCTTTACAAAGCCATTGCCAGCCATCCCAATCCAAGGGATATCTATGCAGAGGTCCTCATATCGCAGGGATTGTACACCAGGGAAGAAATTCAGCAACAGCAGCGGAGTTTTGATGTATTCCTTGAAGAAAAGCTCCAGCTTTCAAAGGAAATGGGCAAGGTTTACATTCAAAGGTTCCTTCATAGCGACTGGAAAGGATATAAACATGCAGCCAGAGCAGATTTTGACAAGCACTATCCCAATGAAATATCGATTGATTTACTGAGATACATAGGTGAGAAAGTAAACTACCTGCCACCAGAGGACCGGTTTATTGACAAGACGGTAAAGCTGGTGGATGAAAGGCGCGGGATGCTTGCCTCCGGAAAAATCGATTGGGCTCTCGCAGAACTTTTGGCCTATGGAACCCTGTTATATGACGGGCATCCGGTGCGTTTAAGCGGACAGGATTCGATACGGGGCACATTCTCACATCGTCATGCAGCCCACGTAATCGAAGATACTGATTCCACCTTTGTCCCTCTCAGGCATGTCTCTCAAAATCAAGCCACCTTTTCCGTTTTTAATTCTCCGCTAAACGAATACGGGGTTCTTGGATTCGAATACGGTTATGCCTTGGCCAATCCAAACGGGCTCAATATCTGGGAAGCGCAGTTTGGGGATTTCACCAATGTTGCCCAGGTTATTGTTGATCAATATATTAGTTCTGCAGAAGAGAAATGGGGCCTTATGAATGGTTTGGTCCTGTATTTGCCGCATGGATTTGAAGGGCAGGGACCCGAACATTCCAGCGCCCGGATTGAAAGATTTCTTTTGCTGGCGGCCAGGAACAATATGCAGGTCGTGAATCCTACAACACCGGCCAATTTGTTTCACCTGCTAAGGCAAAGTGTTTACAGGAATTTTAGGGTACCTCTGGTAATATTCACTCCTAAAAGCCTGCTGCGTCATCCGCAATGCATATCCACCCTTGAGGAACTTGCTGAAGACCGGTTCCGTGAGGTGATCGATGATCATGATGTGGATGTTAAGGAAGTGCGTCGCCTGGTTTTTTGTTCCGGAAAGGTTTATTACGACCTGCTGGCGCGAAAAACCGAGTTCAATGCCCGTGATATAGCCCTGGTACGTTTGGAACAGTTGCATCCCTTTCCCACCAACCAGGTAGAATATATTATTAAGAAATATTCCAATACTTTGATTACTTTATGGGTGCAGGAAGAACCTGGAAACATGGGGCCATGGAGGCACATACACCATGAGTTCAAGCACGGGGAGATCATGCCCATTTACAGGCAGCCCAGTGGAAGTCCGGCCACCGGCTTGCTGAAGCTGCACCAGCTGAGTCAGGAGGAGATCATTGGCAAGGTCTTCCGGAAGTGCGAATGCGACCTGAAGGCTAAATACTGTGGTTTGCAGTGTTCTGATGGCAGTATCCGGCAAAATATGCTCAAACAATACAAGTATTTTCCCGAAAAAACTTAATGCTTTAACGGAATCCTATGATAATTGAAATCAAGATACCCAGTGCGGGTGAATCCATAACAGAAGTAGCTATTGGGAACTGGCTGGCAGAAAACGGGGCACTGGTTGAAAAGGATCAGGAGATCGCTGAAGTGGAGACCGATAAGGCCACCCTCCCCCTGATTGCTCCTGAATCGGGAATGCTCAACATACTGGTACGTGCCGGCGACAAGGTGCAGGTTGGTGATATAGCCTGCACTGTTGATACCGATTATGCCAATAAGATTTCGCAGAAGAAGGTCCCAGTTAAAACCAAGGAACCTTCCATACCCGTCGCGGTTATACCGGCCCCTGAGTCCAAAATTGCACCCCCACCCTCCGGTGACCTTGCCGCAGTTAAATCAACGCCATTGGCCAATCGTATTATGGAACAGCATAACCTCGATATTGAGGCCATTATTCAGGGATTAAGAAGAATCACAAGGCAGGAGGTGGAAATGGTAGTTGAGCAGCAGCGCAGAACAACAATCTCCGGGCCTGTTCCTGCTTTTATTAAGGACAGCCGCGGCGCTGAAAGAACGCCGATGTCGCCCCTCAGGAGGAAATTGAGCAAACGTCTGGTGGCTGTAAAAAATGAGACCGCTATGCTGACTACCTTCAACGAGGTAGACATGAGCGCCCTGATGGAACTGCGCAGGAAATACCAGTCGATGTTTCAGGAGAAACACGGACAAAAACTTGGTTTAATGTCTTTTTTTACAAAGGCCTGTGCCGAAGCGCTGCTCTTGTTCCCCAGAGTAAATTCCATGATCGAAGGCGATGATATTATTACTCCAGGCTATGTGGATATAGCCATAGCCGTTCAAACCGAAAAAGGACTGATGGTTCCTGTAATTAGAAATGCCCATCAGATGAGTATTGCCAGGCTTGAGATTGCTATTGGCGAGTTGGCACAAAAGGCAAGAGCATCAAAACTTTCCCTTGAAGAAATGACAGGTGGCACCTTTACCATTACCAACGGGGGTGTATTTGGCTCTATGCTTTCCACTCCCATTCTGAATCCTCCGCAATCCGCAATCATGGGAATGCACAATATTACTGAACGCCCGGTCGCCATTTCCGGCCGGGTGGAAATCAGACCCATGATGTATATCGCGCTTTCCTATGATCACCGCCTGATTGACGGCCGCGATTCTGTAAGTTTCCTGGTTAAGGTCAAGGAACTGATTGAATCGCCCCTGAACATGGTGATGGAAGGAGCGGATCCTGAAAAACTCCTGCTGGATTTGTAATCATGCGTTAATCCAAACCGTTTTTTCAGCCGCCGGAATTCGTTTTCTTAATGGTAATTTCAGGTCGTTCCCGGGATAGCCAAGCAGAAAGAATCCCAGGCAGCGATCTTCGGTGCCCAGGTGGAGAAAATCACGCATCTGCCGGGTATAACAGATATCACCCGTACTGAGATAACCTGCGATTCCATAGGCATTCAAGGAAAGATAGATATTCTCAATCACACAGGATGTGGCCACGACTTCTTCGATTTCGGGATACTTACGGTTGCTGTCCCGGATCATGCAAATTGTCAATACATGGGATACCTGGCTGATTTTATCTTCTAACTTTTTGATCTTGTTTTCCTTTACCTGATCTGGTGGTGTTATTTCCAGGTATATCTCTTGCTGTTTTTCAAAGAATTTCCTGATACCAAGATCATGAAAAACGATGAATTTCCATGGCTGAGTGAGTCCGTGTGAAGGAGCCCATACGGCAAGATCAAGGATATCAGCAATTAAAGCGTTCTCGATCTTCCTTTCAGGATCAAAGTTAGCGGGCCAGGTAGAATGTCGGCCTTTAATTATCTGATTGATTATTTCCTTCATAATGGCTGTTCTATTAAATAGGGTCTGTAACACCAGCAAAATTAACCAATTAATATTTACAAATATTTTGATAACTTTGGAAATCCAATAATCCGGTGAAACTTATGAAAATACCACGACTGGTCAACATTATGCTGACCATGCTAATACTGATTGCCTCATGCAGTAAGGAACAGAATGAACAGACCGATGCTTACCTGGTTGATTATAAATTTGAATTCGTTTATCCGCTAGAAACCATCGGATCAATGCTGTCAGTTCTGCTGTATGAATATCCCGAAGCCAGCGGCCTTCTGGAACACGCAAAATTTGGTGTCCAGTTGTACACCATCGAATATTACACCCATTATCAGGATTCCCTGATTATTGCCTCGGGTTTGGTTTGTATGCCTATGGCTGATGAGGGATTTCCGGTGATCAGTTTTCAGAATGGCACCAATACAGCGCATGACAATGCCCCTTCAAAAGACCTTTTCAATGAAAACTACCTCATGCTGCAATTGATGGCCAGTAACGGATATGTTATTCTCATTCCAGATTATACAGGTTTTGGTGCGTCGGAGAATATTCTCCATCCTTATTATCATAGAACATCCACGAATAATGCGGTGATTGATATGATGCAAGCCTTTGAAGAACTTGAAAACAAAAACGATATTCTGCCGTACAGTAACAATAATACCTACCTGTTGGGATATTCGCAAGGTGGCTGGGCCACGCTCTCAGTATTCGATGAAATTGAAAACGGAGATGAAACAGGCATCAATATTGCTGCTGTTTCCTGCGGGGCCGGTGCCTATGATCTGATGACGATGTCGACTTATGTGCTTGGTCAGGAAACCTTTCCCGGGCCTCTTTATCTTCCTTATTTTATCTATTCCCAAATAGATATGGGACTAATTCAGGATCCGCTGGAGAAATTTTTCAAATCGCCTTACACGGAAAAGATCCCGCAATTATTTGATGGATCACTGACAAACAGTGAGGTGGTTGCAGAACTCACCGATCAGATCGCTGATCTGGTAACAGATAACATGAGGAATAATTTCCAGACAGGTCAGGAATTCAGCAAACTCAGGGAACTGTTGATGGAAAATAGTGTTATGGCCTGGGATACAGATACGAAAATTCATATCTACCATGGTTCTGCGGATCAGAATGTTCCCCCGGAACAATCACAAAATCTCTACCAGAATTTTATGATTGCCGGAACGGATCCTTATACGGTGGAGTATTTTGATCTCCCTGGCATGGATCATGGCACTGGTCTGGTTCCCTGGGGTATCCACACGCTGAACTGGTTTAATGCCCTGGAAGATAAATAATCCTTCATATACTGTTGTGTTCTATGATTCAGCATTACAGTCACCGCCGCCTGAACCTGCTTAACGGAGATTGGGTGCTGGTTGCGCCGCACCGCACCAAAAGACCCTGGCAAGGACATGAGGAAGAGGCTTTAAAAAGAAATGCCCTCCTTCATGACCCGGCCTGTTATTTGTGCCCCGGAAACACCCGTGCTAACGGTATCACCAATCCTGCATACAACGCTACTTACACTTTTGTGAATGATTTCAGTGCCCTGACAGAGGATGGACCTGGATTTGACCTTGATGAATCCGGCTTGTTGCTGGCACGCCGTGAACGCGGTGTGTGCAAAGTGATCTGCTTCTCGCCGCGGCATGATCTGACCCTTGCAGAAATGGACATATCGGATATTGAACGGGTGATCCTGACCTGGCAGGACGAATACAGAACACTGGGTGCATTGCCCTTTATCAACCATGTACAAATATTTGAGAATAAAGGTGAGCTCATGGGATGCAGCAACCCGCATCCGCACGGACAGATCTGGGCGCAGGAGTCGGTACCGGTTGAGCCGGCCAAGGAACAGGCACAGCAGTTGCTATATTATAACCAGCACAAAACCGTACTTCTTAACGATTATCTGCGGCTTGAACTGAAACAAAAAGAAAGAATCATTTTTGAAAATGAAGGATTTGCGATTCTTGTGCCGTTTTGGGCTGTCTGGCCCTATGAAACCATGATCCTGCCAAAAAGAGCGATCGAACATATCGGGCTGCTGTCGGTGGAAGAAGTAAGAGGTTTTGCGCAAGCCATCAAGGTCATTACCACACGATACGACAATCTGTTTAAAACCTCCTTCCCTTATTCTGCAGGCATTCACCAGGCACCTACCGATGGCAGGGATCATCCGGATTGGCAAATGCACATGCATTTTTACCCTCCCCTGCTCCGGTCAGCCAACATTAAGAAATTTATGGTGGGTTACGAATTGCTGGCCAACCCACAGCGCGACATCACTGCAGAAACCAGCGCAGCCATACTGCGCGACTTGCCGGATAAGCATTATCTTATGGGGTAAAGATTAAAGAAAATTCTTGTTCAGGTATTCCTGGAATTTTTCCTTGTACTGATCGCTAATCGGAATATAAGCCTTTCCGAAAACGATCCGGCTTCGCTCAATGGTATCAATTTTTTCAAGATTAACGATAAAAGAGCGGTGCACCCGCATGAAGGAGGATTCCGGAAGCTTTGATTCCAGAATTTTCAGGGAAGTCAGCGATAATATCGGCTTGGATTCGATACGGGTGTATACCTTGACATAATCCTTGAGGCCTTCAACATAAAGAATATCGTTGAAATTGATTCTTTTTATCTTGTACTCCGATTTCAGGAACAGGAATTCATTGTTGACTTCCACCTGGTTCATGGAAGTGTGTTCAAGCCGGATCATCCTTATCGCTTTCTGGACCGCCTTGAAAAACTCCTCATAGCTGAATGGCTTGAGCAGGTAATCCAGCACATTAAGCCGAAAGCCTTCCAGTGCGTATTTTTCATAAGCGGTGGTAAATATCACCTTTGGTCCCTTCGTAAGAGCACGGGTAAACTCAATGCCTGTAAGATCGGGCATCTGTATATCAACAAAAACAAGATCCACCGGTTTATCAGCCATAAATTCCATTGCGTCAAGCGGATTATCGAATTTCCCGATGAGGGTCAAACCCGGCGTTTTTTCAATATAACCTGCCACGAGCTGTAAAGCCAGAGGTTCATCGTCAATGGCGATAGTATTTATCATGTTATCAGTTTTTTCCAAAAAATATTTTCACCAGCACATCAAAAACTGAAGCGTCCTGATTAATAATAAGCTCATGCTTGTCAGGAAAAAGCAGGTTCAGACGTTTGCTGACATTTTCCAGGCCAATACCGGAATGTTCAGAAGAGGCAATAGCAACAGGCTTTACAATGCTGTTCATACACCTGAAGGTAATCATTTCCGGTGTAACTTCCATGGTGATACTGATAAATGATTTTTCCCGGTAACTGATCCCATGCTTGAATGCATTTTCAATAATGGAAATAAAAAGCAAGGGTGGGATGGAAATATTCTCCTGATTTTCAGGAAAGGACACCGTAAGCTTTACCTTATCGCTCATCCGTAACCGCATCAGGTCAATATAGTTGTTCATGAATTCAATCTCACTGCTGAGCTTTGTTTCCCCGTATTCCGATTCATACAGGAGATATCGCATCATCCTGGACAATTTCAGCACGGCGCTCTGAGAATCTTCCGTATTGATGGTGATCAGGGAGTATATGTTATTCAGGGTATTAAAAAAGAAATGCGGGCTGATCTGATTCTTCAGGAAAGCGAGTTCCGAATTCAACTTTTCTTTTTCCAGTTCTTTCTGCCTTTTTTCAACCTTGGCGTTGCGTTCAAGAATTCTGAGACCCAGCGCAAAAATGGTAATAAAAAGATTGGTGAAGCTATAGTTGATCACCCGTAACATTCCAAAGATCGGGCGTCTGTCCGGCTCTCCGCCAGAAGGTCTCAGGTTATCCCCGTCATCAGGCCTGACTTCCGGCCTTCGCTCGACCTGATCCATGGGTCTCTGACTGATGTTATACTTAAAGGCCAGTTCATTGGAAATATCGCTGACAAAATAAAGTCCGATCATAAACAGGATGGTCGCCAGGTAATATCGATATCTTCGCGCGCTGAAAAAGAATTTGGGAATCAGCACCAGGTAATTGCCGTAAAAAATAATTCCATTGATGGTGATGTTGATATAATAGAACCAGATAAAGTCCTTGCCGATATTCCACCGGTTCACAAAATACAGGGGCAATCCCAAAAGAATGGTCCAGGCAGCGATATGCAGCAGGATCCGGACCTTGTTGCCATGAAAAAACAGTGCTTTCATTCCTTGCGCGTGTAATTAAAAATTCAAAAATCCAGCTTCCGCTGTGGTTTCATTTAGCAAACCTCACTTGATATGGAAAACGTTTATTCATATCGTAAGGCATCGATCGGGTTGAGGTTGGAAGCTTTCCGTGCCGGATACCAACCGAAAAACACGCCGATGGCAAAGCATACAATGAAAGCCAGTATCACGGCCTTGGTCTGAACATAGGCTTCTGTATCAATAAGTGATCCGGCACCTTTGGCGATCAGATAACCCAGAATGATGCCGAAAAGCCCTCCCAGAATACTCAGAATGATCGATTCAACCAGGAACTGTTTCAGGATATCCTGGCTGCGGCCTCCGACCGACATGCGAAGCCCGATCTCACGGGTTCGTTCGGTCACGGAAACGAACATGATGTTCATGATGCCAATGCCACCTACCAGCAAAGAAATACCGGCAATAGCACCCAACAGGTAAGTCATAATATCCGTTATGGAGGACATGGTTTCCATTAGTTCCGATTGTGACATAATCCTGAAGTTGTTTTCATCGGAATCTTTTAGCTTATGTGTCCTCCGCAATATTTCTTCCATTTCGGTCTTTGCCTTTGATGATTTCTCCTCACTCACAGCAGATGCATAAATACCGTTTATATAATCAATGGCAGCTAAACGTCGCTGAACAGTGGTATAGGGTGCAATAATGAGATCATCCTGGTCCTGGCCCATGCCACTTTCCCCTTTCTCTTCCAGCACACCGATAATGAGAAAAGGAAGGTTTTTGATCCGGATGCTTAATCCTACCGGATCCATCCCTTTCCCGAAGAGGTTTTCTATCACAGTTTGGCCGAGTATGCAAACTTTGGCCATGCTTTTTATTTCCTGTGAATTAAATATGCGTCCACTGCTGATGGTGAGCTTTTTAATACCCATATATTCTTCACTGACACCGTATATTGTAGATTGGGTATTCTGGTTGCCGTAGATAATCTGTCCGCTGGCACGAATCTCGGGAGATACTGCCGCAAGATAAGTTGCCTCATTTCGCAGGGCAATAACATCGGACATTTTCATGGCATTGGAACTGGAACTTCCCAGGCTTACGCCGCCACGCCGCTGAAAATTGGGCATCACCATGATCATATTGGTACCCATCTTGGATAGTTCTTCCTGCATGCCTCTTTTGGATCCTTCACCCAGTGCGAGCATAGCAATAACTGACGCCACACCGATGATAATACCCAGCATGGTCAGTATGGCCCTCAGCCGGTTTCTCACCAGGGCCCTGATGGCTATTATGAATAGATTTTTATAACTCATACTCTTTGTTATTTATGCGTCAAATTCCTCAATATTTTCCACAGGTAATGTTTTCAGGATCTCTCTGGCGTTTAGCCTTTCTGTCACCATGCTTTCACGTTGTATTAACCCGTCACGGAATACCACGTTCCGCGTGGCAAACCGGGCAATATCCTGCTCGTGGGTGACATATACAATGGTTCTCCCCCTTTCGTTCAGATCCTGGAACAACTCCATGATCTCAAAAGAGGTACGGGTATCCAGGTTGCCGGTTGGCTCATCAGCCAGGATCATAACCGGGTCATTGACAAGAGAGCGGGCAATGGCAACTCTTTGTTGCTGTCCACCAGACAACTGATTGGGCATGTGATGCATACGGTCTGCAAGTCCTACAGCTTCCAGTGCTTTAAGAGCTCGGTCTTTTCTTTCTTTTGATTTGATTTTTGGGTCATAAAACAGCGGGAGTTCAACATTCTCCAGTGCTGTGGTCCTGGGCAACAGATTATAAGCCTGGAAAACAAAACCTAGCTTCTGATTGCGCAACCTGGCCAGTTCATCTTTTGAAAGCGTGCGGATATTCACTCCGTCTAAAAAGTAATCACCTTTGGTAGGAATATCCAGACATCCCAGGATGTTCAGCATGGTAGATTTTCCGGAACCGCTCACGCCCATAACCGCTACAAATTCCCCTTGCTGGATCTTCATATCCACACCGCGAAGAGCATGTACTGTCACCTCACCGATATGGTAGTCCTTTTTAAGGCTGCTAATTTCTATGATTGTTTTACTCATTTTCTTAATTTTTCTATGGACTATTCATTTACTATCAGAAGGGGAAGGGACCACGGGGACCCTGGTTCTGAGTTGCGGTTTGGCTGTCAGATGATCCGCCTTCCATGGAAATAACAACCTCATCACCTTCTTTCAGACCTGATAAAACCTCCACGTTCGTTCCATTGTCAATGCCAATAGTGATCCTGTTCGGACGAATTCCGCCCAGGCTATCCTTCACCCAAACCATCTTGGAACCGTCAGGCGCCATGAAGTTTCCGAAACCTCCCTGTGGCATCTGGGGCATTGTGCCGGTGGGCATTGTCTGACCAGCGGATGATTGATTTCCATTGGCAGCCATAGCAGTACCCTGGCTGGCAGTACCGGACGGAGGCATACCCATGGGCCGGGCCCCGGTCGGCATGTTTTTTGCCATCTTTTCAAATTGTTGCTGCATATATGCCTGATCAGGCGTAAAGCGCATGGCCTTGCCCGAGAGGATCAGGGTATTCTGTTTTTCATCCACATAAATAGTGGCACTGGCTGTCATTCCCGGCATCAACTTCTGATCAGGATTCGGTGCGCTCAGGATCACAGAATAGGTGACTACATTATTGGTAGTGGTGGGTTGCAACCTGACTTCAGCTACCTTCCCTTCAAATTTCATGTCGGTATAAGCATCCACCGTAAATTCAACGCGCTGATCCTGTTTTACTTTTCCGATATCAGCTTCGTCCACACTGGTTTCTACCTCCATCTGGGTAAGATCATTCACAATGGTGAACAGCGTCGGTGTATTGAAACTGGCCGCTACGGTCTGTCCTTCCTCAATGGCCCGGTTAAGTACTACACCATCAATCGGCGATGTAATGGTGCAATAGTCCAGGTTGACCTTGGTTCTGTCATAGGACGACCTGGCATTTTTAAGAGAGGCCTTTGCGTTTTCGTAATTGTACAGGGCCTGATCATAATCCGATTGGGCAATCAGTTTTTTCTCATACAATGCTTTCAGCCGGTTGTAGGTTGCTTCCTGATAGGTAAGCTGGGCCTGAGCCTGATTGAGCGTCGCCTGACTTTGTTCAAGTTGGGCAGTAAGCTGTTTTTTATCGATCATGGCCAGCAGCTGACCCTGCTTGACTTTATCATTAAAATCCACATATACTTTATCAATGATACCGGATACCTGTGTTCCCACATCAACTGAGGTTACGGCTTCGATAGTACCTGTCGCGGTTACCGTATTGGTGATACTTCCGCGTTCCACTTTCACCGTTTCAAAGGTTACTTCGGTTTTCTTCTTGCTGAAAGGCTTGGTTATTAATAGCACAGCAACGGCAGCTACTACGACCACTGAACCTATAATCAGAATTTTCTTTTTCATGACTTTATATTTTACTATTTTGAATTTGTTTTACAGGCTTAAAGGAATTCCCAAATAGAAGTCCAATATTTTATAACTGAAAATGAGCTTGTATTTTGACTGCAGTAACTGACTCTCTGCTACAATGAGATTGGTTTTTGTAACCAGGTAATCCACTGAATTGATGATCCCCTGAGTAAATTTCTCATCCGATACATTGGAGGATTCAAAGGTTGCCTGATATTTTTCCTGGCTGGCTTCATATTCAATTTGTGCTGAAGTAACATCCAGGTTTGCCTGTTCAATGTTTTTCCTCAGCTGGTTTTTAGTGTCTGTTTCACTTAACTCGGCATTCTGATATCCTATTTTTGCGAGCGCTATACTGGTTTTAACCTGTTTGTTCTGGTAGATCGGAATAGACAGGGTAAAACCCAATGCTGCTCGAGAACTCAGATCCAGCTGATCAAAATAAGGATCATAGCTTTTACCCTGGAAAGCCGAACTGATTGATGCATTGGCAGAAATGGTAGGATAGTAACCTGCCCTGGCGATTTTTTCATCCAGTGCCGCAATTTCTTTATTAATGGCTGCATACTTGATTTGCGGTTTGATGGATAAAGCCGTTCCGTATACGGTCTTAACGTCTGAGGCGCGATTCTGGTTTAAGGCTGCGTCGAGGTTGGGCTGTGCAATCATGAAGCTGTCCGTGACCGGCAATTCCATTAATTGCATGAGGTTCACCCTGGAAATAGCAAGCTGACTGTTGGCATTGGCAAGAGTCAGTTTCTCACTGGCAAGCTGTGATTTTACCTGAAGATAGTCGGACATCGAGATTACCTGGAGGTCCAGTCTTTCACCGGCGAGGTAAAGCTGCTCCGTGGTGGATTCAATCTGTTTTTCACTGTTTTTAACCTGTTCACCGGCATAAAGTACCTGAAGGAAAGCATTCAGAATACTGAGGCTGATGGATTCCTTGGTGGTTTCCAGATTGTATTTTCCACCTTCAATATCGAGTACAGATTGCCTGATCTGGTTGGATAATCGGGAACCACTGAAAAGGTTGACCTGTGCATTAATGGCATAATTGGATCCATTGCTGCTAACGATGTCACCTTCTCCGGGATCCGTGCCATCTGACCTGTTCCAGTTGAAACTTTGTCCTATAGTTGCACCTGCCGATGGGAAACGATTCGCTTTGGTTTGTGCAGCCTGGTATTCCAGCGATTGGTTGGTAAGATTGCCTTTCCTGACTGTGATATTCTGTTCCAGTGCATAATTAATGCATTCCTCAAGAGTCCAGATATTGTCCTGTTGCGCTATTATTGCAGTCCCTGAGCATAACAGACCTAAACAGAGCAAAATAAATACTTTTTTCATATCCTTTCATTTGAATTTGATATAAAAGTAGGTGAAACCCTTCTGCCGGAAAAACTTAATAGAAGAATCCCTGCTTTTCGTAGATTAATACTTCTTTTTTACATATAAGTCAAGATTATCATGCCAGTATTCGGCAATCGGAAATATTAACCTGCATTATACTACCGGTTTATTATATTTTATCAATATATTTTTCTTAAAATTGTAATATGAACTGGACAAACCGTATTAAGGCCCATATGGGCAGGAGAGCATTGGCCAGCAGGCTCAAAGATCAAATCAGAAATCCTGTAATCTGCAACATTGAGAGTGCACACCATATCGGCATCATATACAATGCAACGGAATACGTCAGTTTTGAGATTATCAGGAATCTTGTCAGGGACCTTGCTCAGGATTCGAGGAAGATAACAGTGTTGGGCTATGTAGACAGTAAGAAGCTTATTGATCACTACCTGTATAGAAAAGGATTTGATTTTTTTTCCCGGAACGACCTGAACTGGTATTCAAAACCGGTTTCCTCAGCAGTGAATCATTTCATGACTGAGCCTTTTGACATTCTCATTAATTTGAGTCTGGAGGACTATTATCCCATTCGCTTCATTACCGCGTTATCTCCCGCCACTTTTAAAGTAGGGAAATATACACCGGATGAATTGTATCTTGATTTCATGATTGATATTGAAAAAGAGAAACAGACCATGAAGAACCTGCATAAAGAAATCATGAAAGAGACTGATAATAAGCAGGAAAAGGATGATCTTGAAGCTGATGTTGATAAAAAGACCGAAACAGAACTCCAGTTGAGTTTTCTGATAAACCAGTTGCTACATTATCTTGCCATTTTAAAAAAGTAAATTATTTATGGACAACAAGAAATTCCTGGGCACAGGAGTTGCCATCATCACTCCCTTTCGCAGCGACGGAAGTGTGGATTTTAAGTCTCTCGGAAAATTGCTGGAGCACATCATCAAAGGCGGGGTTAATTATGTGGTAGCCCTGGGTACAACCGGTGAATCCGTTACGCTTTCCAAAGATGAAAAAAAAGCCGTGGTCAATTTTGTTGTTGATACGGTCAGTGGCAGAATACCGGTTATTGTTGGCATTGGTGGCAACAATACACAAGAGATCCTGGATTCCATCAATCACAGCGATTTGAATTCGGTTGATGCCGTTTTATCGGTTGCACCTTATTATAATAAACCCTCGCAGCACGGCATGTACATGCATTTTAAAACTATAGCCGAGGTAAGCCCGATACCGGTGATCCTGTATAATGTTCCCGGCCGCACAGGCAGCAATATGAACGCTGAAACCACGCTGAAACTGGGCAGGGAATTCAAGTCCATAATAGGTATAAAGGAAGCTTCCGGTAACCTCATCCAGGTGATGAAGATTATCAAAGAAAAGCCCAAAGGTTTCCTGGTAATATCGGGCGATGATGCTTTAACCTTGCCGATAGTATCACTGGGGGGATCAGGAGCCATTTCAGTAATTGCCAATGCATGCCCCAAAGTTTTCGCTGAAATGGTGAATCTCGCATTAAAAGGCAGTTTCGACAAAGCCGCATTTCTTCATTACAAGCTTTATGACCTGATGAATGCCCTGTTTGAGGAAGGGAATCCATCAGGAGTTAAAGCCGCCCTTGAAATTCTGAAAGTATCCCAGAATAACCTGCGTTTGCCGCTTGTTCCGATAGGTGATACGCTTTATAAAAAGATTGAGTCCTTGCTGAAAAACCTATAATACCTTGTTACAAGGCTTCCACATTGGCCCCGTGGCAATGTTTATACTTTTTCCCGCTTCCGCAGGGACAAGGATCATTTCTGCCTACTTTTTTCTCCACCCTAACCGGTTGTACATGTTCCTCCTTCTTCTGTCCTGGCGTACTATCCGGCTGATACTCCTTTTTATTGGCTTCCATCTGACTAAAATCAGTACGTTTGGGAGCCTGGGCACGTTGAACGCCACTTGAATCACGGAAGGGAATCTGACCTTTCATCAAAATTCCGCAAACATCCCGGTTCACTTTGTCGATCATGGTCCTGAACAATTCAAAGGATTCGAATTTGTAAATCAGCAGCGGATCTTTCTGCTCATAGGTGGCAGTCTGCACCGACTGCCTCAGGTCATCCAGCTCACGCAAATGTTCTTTCCATGCTTCATCAATGGTGGAGAGCAGGATGGATTTTTCATAGGACCGAACGAGTTCTTCGCCATTGGACCGATAAGCTTTTTCGAGGCTGGTAAGAACGTTGTAAACCCGGATTCCGTCGGTGATGGGCACAACAATGTTTTCGTAGAGTTTTCCCTGTTTCTCAAAAACATCCTTAATTACGGGTAGCGCCTGCTTTGATATCAGAGCCTGTTTGCGGAGATAAGTCTCACGGAGGGTTTTATAAATGCTTTCGGTAACCTCAATGGATGACATTCTGATATATTCCTTTTCCGGGAAGGGGGGGTCAATGGAAAGCAGGCGTAATACACTGATTTTGAATTCCTCATATTCAACCTGTCCGTGAAACTGGGCGACAACGCTTTCGCAAACATCGTACATCATATTGGCAACATCCAGCTGGATCCGCTCACCATAGAGGGCATGCCGCCTTTTGGTATAAATAACTTCGCGCTGGGAGTTCATAACATCATCATATTCCAGCAGGCGCTTGCGGATGCCGAAATTATTCTCCTCCACCTTTCGCTGGGCTCTTTCAATGGACTGCGTGATCAGCTTGGCCTGAATCGGCTCTCCCTCGTTCCACCCCATTTTGGCCATCCAGCCAGCAATACGGTCAGAGGCAAACAGGCGCATCAGATCATCCTCGAGGGAAACATAGAACTGAGAAGTTCCAGGGTCTCCCTGTCTGCCTGACCTACCCCGTAACTGACGGTCAACCCGACGGGATTCGTGCCTTTCAGTACCGATAATGGCTAAACCTCCGGCTTCACGGACTTCCTGACTTAGTTTAATGTCGGTTCCCCTACCCGCCATGTTGGTAGCAATGGTTACGGTTCCTGATTTCCCGGCCTCCAGGACAATTTCAGCCTCGCGTTGGTGTAACTTGGCATTCAACACATTATGCTTTATCCCTTTGAGTTTAAGCATCCGGCTAAGCAATTCCGAAATTTCCACGGAAGTTGTCCCTACCAGCGAAGGCCTTCCGTTATTATGCAGGGAAACGATCTCATCAATAACGGCGTTGTATTTTTCACGTTTGGTGCGGTAGATGAGATCATCACGGTCATTCCGGATCACCGGGCGATGTGTGGGAATCACCACCACATCAAGCTTATATATATTCCACAATTCGGAAGCTTCAGTTTCAGCAGTACCGGTCATACCAGCGAGTTTGTGGTACATCCTGAAATAGTTCTGCAGCGTGATGGTGGCAAAGGTTTGCGTTGCCGCCTCCACTTTTACCCTTTCCTTGGCCTCAATAGCCTGGTGCAGTCCTTCGGAATATCTTCTGCCCTCCAGGATACGGCCGGTTTGTTCATCAACGATCTTGACCTTATTGTCCATCACCACGTAATCAACATCACGCTCGAACATGGTATATGCCTTGAGTAACTGGTTCACCGTATGGATGCGGTCGGATTTGATGGCATAATCCTGAAGGATTTTATCTTTCTGGAATAGCTTTTCTTCCGGCGCCAGGGTGGATTTTTCCAGTTCGGCAATCTCGGAACCAATATCCGGCATGATAAAGAAACCCGGATCGGACGCAGAACCAGTAATGAGATCGAGTCCCTTCTCAGTCAGTTCAACCGAGTTCAGCTTTTCATCGATGATAAAATACAGATCATCCGTAACTACATGCATGTTCTTGGAATTCTCCTGCATATAGTGATTTTCGATCTTTAACAACAGCGCCTTGTTGCCCTGTTCACTGAGAAATTTTATCAAAGGTTTGTTCTTTGGGAGACCTTTAAACGATTGCAGCAATTTAAATCCGCCATCCTCGGTTTTGCCCTCTGATATCAGTTTTTTGGCATCAGCAAGCATGTTGGTGACCAGGTTGCGCTGGATGGAAACCAATTTTTCGACCTGGGGTTTGAATTCCTCAAAGGACTGGTCTTCACCGCGCGGAACCGGACCTGATATGATCAGGGGTGTCCGTGCATCATCAATAAGAACGGAATCCACCTCGTCCACAATGGCGTAATGATGCTTGCGTTGCACCAGATCATTGGGACTGATCGCCATGTTGTCACGAAGATAATCGAAACCGAATTCATTATTGGTTCCATAAGTTACATCAGCCTGATAGGCCTTTCGCCGGCTTTCGGAATTGGGTTGGTGCTTATCAATGCAGTCCACAGTAAGTCCGTGAAATTCAAAAATGGGCCCCATCCACTCCGAGTCGCGTTTGGAAAGATAGTCGTTCACTGTAACTACATGAACGCCTCTGCCGGCCAATGCATTCAGAAAAACCGGCAAGGTGGCGACCAGGGTTTTACCTTCACCGGTAGCCATTTCGGAGATCTTCCCCTGGTGAAGAACAACACCGCCGATAAGCTGCTCATCATAATGGACCATATCCCAGGCTATCGTGTTACCACCGGCCATCCAGGTATTCATGAACCTCGCATTATCCCCGTGGATCACAACACTGTTCCGCTGTGACGCGAGATTTTTATCCATTTCCGTAGCTGTGACTTCAATGAATTCCTGTTCCTTAAAGCGACGGGCGGTTTCCTTTACCAGGGAAAAGGCCGTCGGAAGGATCTCCATCAAGGACGTTTCGATGGTTTCAATGATTTCCTTCTCGATTTTATCGATATTCCGGTATATATCCTCAACCTGTTCTATTTCAAAGTTGCCGGATTCCACCTGCAGTTTAAGCTCCCGGATGCTCTCTTCCTTGTCCTTAAAGCTGTTCCTGACGAAGTCCCTGATTTCGATTGTTTTTGCTCTAATTTCATCATTGCTGAGCTTTTCAACAACAGCATACGTTTCACGAATCTTGTTGAGAATGGGTAAAATTTCCTTGATATCACGTTGTGACTTACTCCCGAAGAATCTTCTCAGAAAACTTGCTATGGCCATGGGATATTATTTCATGTTAAGGTCTCAATACAGCTAATCAGGTGGCAGTAACAGCCGTATTCCCCCCTGCAGCCGGCGTACGAAGCGACATGATATCGCGGTCGAAAAGATACAGGTTACCGTCGCCAATAAGCTTTAACTTATCCAGGATTTTCGTGACGTTGGATTCCTCTTCAATTTGTTCATTGACGAACCACTGAATCCAGTTCTGGGTGGTAAAATCACGTTCCACAACGCACAGGGCAACGATATCATTGATGGAGGCAGATATGAACTGTTCGTGCTTGAGCACCTCCTCAAACATCTTTTTCGCGGATTTGTATTCCTTGCCCGGTTGTTTTAGGGCAGGAACTAATGCTTTACCGCCACGCTCATTGATGTATTTGATAAACTTAAGCATGTGCAGTCTTTCTTCATCGGATTGTATATAGAGCCATTCTGCAATACCGGCCATACCCTGCACCTCTGCCCAGGAGGCCATTGCCAGGTATATTGAAGAGGAATAGGCTTCCTTTTCCACCTGCTCATTCAGCGCTGTTTCGATCTTCTTGTTTAACATGGTTAAAAGTTTTACGTTTTATATTTCTGAACAAAATTATGAAAAAATAGGAGAACCTTAACAGGGATAGCATCACATATTGCGGACGATCTCTTCGCCAAACTCAGAACACTTAAGCTTGGTAGCACCATCCATCAGTCTTTCAAAATCGTAGGTTACCCTTTTGGATTGGATAGCAGCCTGCAGACCTTTGCTGATTAATTGCGCCGCCTCGTTCCATCCCAGGTATTCCATCATCATCATCCCTGAAAGAATCACAGAACCTGGATTAACCATATCCTTACCGGCATATTTTGGAGCGGTACCGTGTGTAGCTTCAAATACAGCATGGCCTGTTTCATAATTAATATTGGCACCCGGTGCAATTCCGATACCGCCTACAATGGCAGCAAGGGCATCCGAGATATAATCCCCGTTAAGATTCAGGGTGGCAATCACTGAATACTCTGCCGGACGGGTAAGTATTTGCTGGAGAAAAGCATCAGCGATAACATCTTTGATGATGATTGTTTTTCCGGTTACCGGGTTTGGGAAGGAACACCAGGGTCCCCCGTCAATCTCAGCTGCCTTAAATTCCGCTTTGGCCAACTGGTATCCCCAGTCGCGGAAAGCACCTTCGGTGAACTTCATAATATTCCCTTTGTGGACGAGGGTAACTGAAGGCAGATCATGCTGGACCGCATACCGGACGGCAGCCCTGATCAGGCGTTCTGAGCCCTCCCTGGAAACCGGTTTAATTCCAATAGAGGAAGATCCGGGGAATCGTATCTTTTTTACCTGCATCTCTTTTTGAAGGAAGTCGATGATCTTCTTCACCTCGGGAGAGCCGTCCATCCATTCAATGCCGGCATAGATATCTTCTGCATTTTCCCTGAAAATCACCATGTTGGTTGTCGAGGGATCTTTGACAGGTGTGGGCACGCCATGATAGTATTTAACAGGACGAAGGCAAACGTAGAGATCCAATATCTGGCGAAGTGCCACATTTAATGAACGTATACCACCCCCAACAGGAGTAGTAAGTGGCCCCTTGATGGCTACCAGATATTCCCTGATGATTTGCAGGGTCTCATCAGGCAGCCAGTTACCGGTTGTCTGATAGGCTTTCTCGCCGGCCAGCACTTCACGCCAGTGGATTTTTTTCTTTCCCCGATAGGCTTTTTCAACTGCTGCATTAAAAACGAGAACCGATGCTGCCCAGATATCAGGTCCAGTACCGTCGCCTTCAATAAAGGGTATAACTGGATTATCGGGCACAACCAGGGTGCCGTTAAGAAGGGTAATGCGCTGTCCGTTCATGATTTTACAGGTTTTTTAATCAAGTTCAAGATTCAGTTTTTGCTGGAAGGATACCAATACCGGATTCTTCTGACAAAGGTATCGGAATTTTTCTTCGTTGGTATAAAGTCTGGACTGCGGTGCTTCATCAGATTCCAGCAGGTTGGCCTCAATACAGAGTTGGCTGTTTTTCAGCTCCAGCTGCAGGAATCCTTCCAGTTCCAGCCGGGTGTTGTTGTTAAAATCCTCCAGTTGGGAACGGTTGTTGAGATCTATGATCACAGTATGAGCATCCTTGATCCTGGGCTTCACATTTTTAAGGGTAACCGACATCCGCGGTTTTGCTTCCCGTATCTGGCCTGCAAATGAATTCCAACTGTCGAAAAGTGATTCCTCAATTATGGGGGTATTGCTGTTGTCAGCCTGGTCTGCATGATTCTCTGCCTGTTGCTGTGGTGGGTGATTGTCTTTACCTTCGTTACCCAACAGGGCTGAACTGAAGGCATCCCGGATGGATATCCTGGGAATGCTGTTGTAAGCGGGATCAGGTTCGCGGGCAGCTGTGATTCGGACAACAGTCTCCTTGACCCGGGGAACAGGGTATTCAGGTGGTTTTACCTGTACTCCGTTTTTATTTATTTCCGGCAGAACCAGAGCGGTGTGATTACCGGTTAATTTTTTTTTTTCACCAGTCTTACCGGCCAGTCTGATGAGTGCAATTTCGATATGGAGCCGCTGATTTCGGCTTGCTTTAAATGAAAGTTCGCATTGACTGCATATTTCAAGTGAGGAAAACAGAAATTCATCGGAGCAGGAAAGTGCCTGTTGCCGGTAGCGGACCTTCAGGGCCTCGCTGACCTCAAGCAGCTGGAGTGTAGTTTCATCCCGACAAACAAGCAGATCACGCAAATGAGAAGAGAGGCCGCCCAGGAAGTTCTGGCCGTCAAAACCCCGCTGAAGGATTTCATCAAAAATCATCAGAGCATTGGCCGCAGAACCCTCCAGAAAGGTTTCAGTCAAACGGAAGTAATAGTCATAATCCAGCACATTCAGGTTATCCAGGACCTCACGATAAGTAATATGCCTGTTTGAAAAACTGGCAACCTGGTCGAAGATTGACAGTGCATCCCGCATGGCACCATCAGCTTTAAGTGCAATAACATTTAAAGCTTCTTCTTCAAAAGCGATATCTTCAAGACGGGCAACACTAGCCAGGTAGGCAACAATGTCCTCAACCCGGATGCGGTGAAAATCAAAAATCTGGCAGCGTGAAAGTATAGTCGGGATAATCTTATGCTTCTCAGTGGTAGCCAAAACAAATATTGCGTGTGGCGGCGGTTCTTCCAACGTTTTCAGAAAAGCGTTGAAGGCAGACTGGGAAAGCATGTGGACCTCATCGATGATGTATATGCTGTACCTGCCGACCTGAGGAAGTATCCTTACCTGATCAATCAGGTTCCGGATATCATCTACAGAATTATTGGAGGCCGCATCCAGTTCATGGATATTAAACGACCTGGATTCATTGAACGACTTACAGGATTCACAGTTATCACATGCCTCAGTATTACCGGTAAGGTGAAAACAATTGAGTGTTTTGGCAAAAATCCGTGCACAGGTAGTTTTACCAACACCCCTGGGTCCGCAAAATAAATAAGCATGTGCAGTCTGACCTGTCTTTATGGCACTTTTCAGTGTTTGTGTAACAGCCGGCTGACCCACTACCGTATCGAAACTTACAGGCCTGTATTTTCTTGCGGATACAACAAAATTGCTCATGCGGGAAATCATTCCCTGCAAAGATATTCAATTATGATCGTCTGAGAAGGAATGTTGATAAATAAAGTGACAAGGGACGAGGGACAAGGGACAAGTAAATGCTCCCACTCGTCCCTCGTCCCTCGTCCCTCGTCCCTCGTCCCTATTCTTTAAGGAACAAGCCTGATGTTCCCGTAATGTGATGTAACATTAACCTCCGCCTTGGCATTCTGAGCATTGCCAATTACCCCGTTCACTTTCATCTCATTGTTTTCGTTGAACCGGTTCACTTTTGCATTATTCTCCGGATAAACGATATTGCAATACTTCGTATAGGCATTCAGCTTATAAGAGGCAGCCGGATCAATGCCAAGTTTGCAGGTGCCATAACTGTTCGTAATCTTAACGCCCTCGAACGAGGCTGGCATCCGGTCGATTAAAACATCTGTATATTTTGAATCCACCTGGAGTTTACCGCTTAGTTCCTGGATGGTAAAATGACCATATGAGGCAGTGGTTATGAAATTATTCAGTTTACCAAGTTCATAGGTATCATATTTGGATTCGCTGACTACCGAACTTGCATTGGTAACATATACCTTGGAATACTTGCTTAATATTGCCAATGCCTTGGACTGGGTGATGTTAATCTTGGAATACTTGATATCCAATTCAATCCATCGGGTTTCCTGAATGGTTCCGTTGGAATAGGACAAATACACCTTGGTAAGGGGTTCCTTGGAATCATGCAGAATTTTATTGGCGGTAAGTTTGCCGTATTTCACATCAATGGTGGAAGTGGATGTCAGTTCATCAATAAAGACATTTCCATATTTATTGGAAAGGTTCATCGGAACTGCAGCGGGCATAGATATCCTGTAATTAATTTCAAGTCCGCCGTTATCAGTATTAAAACCCTTGAAATACCTGCCAAAATCCTCTCCGATATTCGTGACGGCCTTGATCAGATCGCCTTCCTGTGTGATGTCAATTTTTATCATACCGAACAGGTTATCGGCCTGTTGCCGATCCCTTGCATCCACCTTGATCATCACCTGGACAGAAAGAACCGCATCATTCCGGCTGGTGATATCCACATTGCCGTATTTATTAAAGACCTCAAGCCGTGTATTGGGATTTACAGTGTACTCTTTTTTGATTTCCTTGGTAAAAGGACCTCCTCCCTGTGCCTGCACGCAAAAGGTTACGGCAGCCAAAACCATCATCGATATGCTTGCTTTTTGTATGAACTTCATTGTTTTCATGGTAGTAAGATTAAAGAATAGTACTGGAAAACTGCTGGGTCCGGGATATGATCATATCCATCATCTCAATCTTAAGCTGATAATAATTGATGATGGCATTCACAATCCTCTCATCGTCTGGATTCTGCATCAGATCTTGTTTCATAGCCTGAACCTGTTTATCCATCTCAGTCAATTCCTGCAGCACCTGTGATTTTTCATCAGGGTCATTATTGAATCTGAGATTTTGAATTTTTGTAAAAGCAATACTGAGCTGGGTGTTATAAAACTGTTCTGCCTCATTAAATTCAGGATCGGCCGTTCCTGAGTAATTTGAAGCAGAATATTGTTTCAACAGGTTGAAATCGCGGAAAGCCACATAGGAAATCACCAATCCTATCAACAATATGGCTGCGATTCTGAGCAATACTTTTCCTGAACCGGTTAACCTTCTTTTATGGGCATGGGTCAACCGTTGGTTAAAACGGTCGAAATGCCCCCCGGGAGGTTCTTCGGCATCAAACCGGTCAAGATTGTTCCTTATGTATTCATCTAAAGGTTTCATCTTTATAGTTCTTTAGGTATTCCATCAGTTTTCTCTTAGCCCGTGCCAGCTGAGATCGGGATGTTGATTCATTGATCTTAAGGATCATGGCGATCTCTTCATGATCAAATCCTTCAAAGAGCGCCAGAGAAAGAACCACCCGGAATCCTTCAGGAAGCATTCCTACGGCTTCTCTGATTTTCTCAATTTTGCTATCCCCTTCTTCCGCTTCCGCAGCATTCTTATCCTCCTCATCCGGAATGCCGGCCCTTTCATCCAATTCATCGAACTTAATTTTTCTTGCTCTTAAAGTATCAATAGTTTTATTGATCACTATCCTTTTGAGCCAGGAACCGAAACTCATCTCACCCCGGTAGGTATTGATCTTGAGGAAGGCAGCCAGAAATGATTCCTGCATAACATCCTCTGCTTCAACCTTGTCATTCAACATCCGGTAACAGGTGTTGTACATGGCTTTGTAATAGAGCTTGTACAACTCACTCTGTGCCAGTCTTTCGCCATTCCGGCACCGGTTGATGAGATCCTGGTGAATGTTGAAACTCCTTTGTTCAATCATTACCTCAGTATTATAGACGTCATGAATAGCAGAATGCTGCAATTTTGAATGAAAAATAATAAAATATCTTGAGATTGGTTTGATGAATCACTGATTTGCAGGTATTATCAGTTGATACCACTGGAAATTTTGAACTGCTTTAAAAGAAGGCATGTCATTAAATTCAGCATCAACATAAAACGCAACACCACAACCCAGTTGCAGTGCCTCGCCGGCAAGTATATTTTTCCGATGATCCTTTGAATTCATCCATCCGGCTATCAAAGATTCACCGAAAGAAAGATAGGTATGTGGTTTAAGGAGCTCGCCATCGGGGGTGGAACTGAATTTTCCTTTTCCCCTGAGATAGACTGTTTCATTGGATTTATATCGAAGGCCATATCCTTCAATGATATTCTCTGCCAGAAAAGGATTGGTTACCCCGCAAAGGAAAGCCCTGTCATTGGGTGTTTTCTTGTCCGGATACCTGGGATTCAAGTGCGCGAAGAAATCATCCCTGAGCATATCCTGTGCATGCATTGCAGCCGAATTCTCAAGCTGGAGGCAATATTGCAGAGGTTTCAAATGATTCCGGGTCCTGACTTCGTTGGTAAGCAGAAACAATATAGCGTGAATGCGGGCAAAATCGATATTCCGCAGATCAATTTCTTCGTTGAAAAGGGCATTTTTTCTGAAATCCAGGTTCCCGGCATATTCATAATAATTCCTCTGAATCGCAGTTTGAGCAACCACGTTCAAATTGATGCCGTGAAAAAAGATCAGGACGATCAGAAATGAAAAGTGCCCGGGCATTGCAGCTCGTAAAATCATGGACAAAAATACACCTTCGGTGAAAAAGAGCATACATCTTTATCTATAAAAGGAATAAAAAATGATATTTTTATCCATTATTGTGTTGAAACCTCAATTTGATGAAGAATCAGGATAACAGGGTATTATTTGTGCATGGCCGTCCTGAAGATGGGTTGGTTCTGGAAGGGGAGGTGAAAGAAAGTGGATATTCCTTTACGCTGTTTCTGGCTTCATCCTGCCAGGAATGCCTGGAACTGGTTCAGAAAATTACTTTTCATGCCGTTGTTTCTGATTACCAACTAACTGACGGCCTGGCTGTTGATCTATTACCCTGGATTGGCAATTCCCCGCTGATCATCCTGGCTGATGAAGGCTTTAAAGGTGCTGCAATAAATGCCCTGAAGACAGGAGCATACAATTTCCTGATGCGGGAAGAAAATAATCATCATTTCAAATTGCTGCCCATTTTGGTAGCCAAGTCCATTGAACAGAAAAAGCAGCGTGATGAACTGGAAAACTATCGGACACGATTGGAGAGCCTGGTAGAGGAAAGAACCACTGAATTAACGGATATGTATTTACGGCTTCAGGAAAGTGAGGCCAATTTCAGAAATATCTTCAACAACACCAGTGAAGGTTTTGTTATAACCGAATATGATTTTACCTTCCTTGAAGCAAACAATACCCTGCTCAGACAATTCGGCGTTACCAGGGAATACCTGGCCAAGGAGTCTCTTATAAACTTTCTTGCGCCGTCTTACCATGCTCTCATTTTCGATCGTCTCCAACTGATCATGCAAGGTATATCCTCAGGTGATCTTGAGATAGAAATTGTTGCTCCACTTACCGGACAAGTCATCCCTTTCGAGATCAACAATGTGCCTATTATATTTAATCACAAGAAGGCTATCCTGACCGTGATGCGAAATATTACCGAAAGAAAATCGCATGCAAGAAAGTTGTTTGAGGCCATAATACAAACAGAAGAAGAAGAGCGATCACGCATTGCCAGAGACCTGCATGACGAAACCGGTCCGCTCATGTCTGCCCTGAAAATCTACACGACCACCTTTATGGAAACCAGCAACGCGGAAAAGAAAAACAAGCTGGCAGGACAGATTGGTATCATCATGCGTGATGTAATTGAATCCATCAAAGAGATATCCAATGATATGAGCCCGCATGTGCTGGTAAATTTCGGACTGCTTGCAGCTATACGGAACATTATCAACCTGTTCAACAAAGGTCTGAAAATTCATTTACAGTCCAACCTGGTTGATATGAGGTTCCCCAATACAATAGAATCCGTGGTTTACCGTGTACTCAAAGAACTCATCAACAATACCGTCAAACACGCCCAGGCAGGCAATATTTATATCACACTCGAATTTTCTGACACTGGACTTGTATGCAATTACAAGGATGACGGCATGGGATTCGACTGGCAGGCTTTTGTGGAATCCAAAGTAAAAGGAATGGGAATCAACAACATAAGTTCAAGAATTCATTCACTGGGTGGTGATTTTGAGATTGTAACCAGTCCCGGCAATGGATTTGCAATTGATCTGGTAATTAAAACTTCACCTATCCTATAATGGTGAGACAAAAACAAACGGTGATCATTGCCGATGACCATACTTTGTTCCGGCAGGGATTAAAACTTATCCTCGAAGATATCGAGAACATAGAAGTTATAGCGGATGTGCCAGACGGAAAGGAATTGATAGAAGTAATCCCGGTTTTGAAACCCGACCTGATCATTATGGACATCAACATGCCCCATGTCAACGGTATTGATGCCAGCAGGATCCTGTTGCAGGAGTATCCTGATCTGAAAATTCTCGTTGTATCCATGTATGGCGATGAACAATATTATAACAGTGTGATTGAAAACGGTGTGAAGGGTTTTATTCTCAAGGATGCGGATAATTCAGAGCTCCGGTTGGCCGTTAAATCAATTCTGAACGGAAAGACTTATTTTTCTCAGGAACTATTGCTTAAGCTGATCAGAAATCACCAGACCAATGCTCAGATTTCAATAACCACCAGGGAAAAGGAGATCCTTTCCTTATTGTACCTGGGACTCAGCTCCTCGGAGATTGCTGAAAAGCTTTTCCTGAGTGAGCGAACCGTGGAGAATCACCGTGCCAATCTGCTGGACAAAACCGGATGCAGGAATTCGCTTTCGCTGATTATTTATGCCCTGAAGAACAACCTTCTGCCTTTACCATAAAAGGGACACGATTGTTCAGCATCAGACGGCTAAAAAATAGCCTGAATGACTGCCCTGAAAAAATAAAAGGCCAGCACCATTGAAACGGCTATTTTCATGAGGGTTCCGGCGAGGAAACCGACAAAAGAACCCACTGCTGCGCGCAAGGCTTTATCTGAAGTTTGTCCGTCATAGATCTCACCGATCCATGCCCCTATGAAAGGGCCACCCAATATACCCAGCAAGCCGAATGGTCCCAGGGCGAGACCCAGCATGGGCAGCAGGACAATGCCAACGAGCAGGCCTATAGTGCTTCCGATAACTCCTGAACGGGTTCCTCCGAATTTTTTTGTGCCCCAAACGGGAACAACATAATCCAATACAGCCACAACCGAAATGATAACCGCCCACACCAGAAGCATGGTGCCGGAGAACTGGGCAAAACGTGTCCAGTGAATAAGCAGCAGACCGAGATAACTGATTGGCGGTCCGGGCAAACCGGGCAATATGCTTCCGATAATGCCGATCAGCATACACAGGGTGCCCAGAACAACAAGCACATAATCCATGATCTACTTTTGCTGGTTTACAATCTCTTGCTCCTGCTGCTGGGATTCAGTATCCTTGTGCGGAGCGTGAGGATGCCAGCCCAGCGTGTACAATAAAGCAAAAAACCCGACAATATAGGCCAGTGTAACATGCCAGCCTTTTTTAATATAATTCACTGTATTTTTTGCTTCGGGATACATATTAGAGAGGGCTACCCCTGCCGATGAACCGAACCAGATCATGGATCCTCCGAATCCAACGGTATAGGCCAACATGCCCCAGTCGTATCCGCCCTGCTCCAGGCAAAGCTTGGTAAGCGGAATATTATCAAACACCGCTGAAACAAATCCAAGGGCAAAAGCTGTCCAGTGTGAGGCAGGAGGCAGCTCTTCCACAGGCATCAGAGAGGCGCACGAGACCAGGGCCATTAAAAATACCGTACCCATCCAGGCATTTTTGAGTTCCTGCCAGGGTGTTTTTCTGAACAAGCCGCCAATCAGGATCCCGATCCAAACCCCAATGGCAGGAAAATCCAGGGTCCAATTGGTAATGATGGTGCAGACCAGGATCAGAAAAACAATACCGATCCTTCCCCAGTCGACTTTTACATTAGAATTGCTGTTGCTCATGATGGGCTGATAGCGGTCCTGCTGTATTGCTCCTATCACGCCAAAGATGGCCAGTGCAGCAAATGAGGCCACAAAGGCATGCAAAACATCCACCGGATTGACACCATCGATCCACATCAGGGTGGTGGTGGTATCTCCCACCACGCTTCCCGCTCCACCGGCATTGCTGGCAGCAACGATAGCAGCCAGGTAACCTATGTGAACCTTCCCTTTAAATACAACCATGGCTATGGCCCCACCGATCATGGCGGCAGCGATATTATCGAGAAAGGAGGAAAGTATCGTGATGAAAAATAACAGAACAAATCCACCTTTCCAGCCATCCGGAAGGTAATTGGGTAAAATATCGGGTAACCTCGATTCCTTGAAATGCTCAGCGAGTATGGCAAATCCAAACAGCAAACCCAGAAGGTTCAGAAGGATCCTCCATTCGCCTTCCCTGGAAGCCGTACCGACAATATGCTCAGTTATCGAGAAATCAATGAATGCATATTTGGCTACAAGAATTGCGGCAAGACCAGTCAGGGCAACATACATGGTCTTGTGGTGAAAGACCGCTACGCCAATGAGGGTAAGTGCAAAAAGTATAAATTCAATGCGGATTCCTGCGACTGAAGGCATGACTCCGTCTGAAGCACTGAGGACCTGGCTGGAAAGCGGCAACAAAAGCAACACTGCTGAAAACCGCAGTCGTCTGAAAAGAGAAAGGCGCACCATCATAATACTGTATAAATTTGTTAAACGGATAATTTCCCAAATTTAACAAATTGACCTTATCTTGGTTCGATAAATCCTAAAAGAGTGCTAAAACTCAGGAACCCAGTGTTGCAACCATGACGGCTTTAATAGTATGAACGCGGTTTTCAGCCTGATCAAAAACTATGGAAGCGGGTGATTCGAAAACCTCCTCTGTAACTTCCATGGATTCGAGACCGAATTTCTTATATATTTCCTCTCCCATTTTCGTTTCGCGATTATGAAAAGCAGGCAGGCAATGTAAAAACTTTACTTTCCTGTTGCCCGTAAGTTTTAATACCTGATGGTTAACCTGGTATGGTTGAAGGAGTTTTACACGTTCGGCCCATACTTCGGCTGGTTCTCCCATGGATACCCAAACATCGGTATATAAGAAATCAGCCGCCTTCACGGCGGTTTCAATCTTATCGGTAATGGTAATTCCGGCGCCGGTCTCCCGGGCTATTCCTTTACAGGTCTTTACCAGGTCTGCTGCTGGCTGACAGGCTGCTGGTGCGGCAGCCCTGAAATCAATCCCCATTTTGGCACAACCTACCATAAGCGAATTACCCATATTGTTACGGGCATCACCCAGGTAGCAGAATTTCATCTGGTTAAGCGGCTTATCAGAATGTTCCAGCATGGTCATCAAATCAGCCAGTACCTGTGTGGGATGAAACTCATTGGTAAGACCATTCCAAACCGGCACTCCTGAATAACGGGCAAGATCTTCGACAATCTGCTGACCAAAACCGCGGTATTCAATACCGTCATACATGCGTCCCAACACACGGGCAGTATCTTTGACAGATTCCTTGTGACCGATCTGGGAACTCACCGGATCAAGATAAGTGACATGAGCCCCCTGATCATGCGCTGCCACTTCAAAGGCGCAACGGGTGCGTGTGGAGGTCTTCTCAAAAATAAGGGCAATATTTTTCCCCGTCAGCCGGGGTTGTTCAGTGCCGCTGTATTTTGCTTTTTTCAGATCAAACGAAAGATCGAGCAGAAACCTGATCTCAGCGGGAGTAAAATCAAGCAGTTTAAGAAAGCTCCGGTTGCGTAAATTGAAAGGCATAATAATTTAAGATTAAGTATGGATGAAATGAACAATAAAGATTCGAAGCAGACAACAGGGTCACCCTTCCTTACAAAAATAAGCAATCATCAGGAAAGTTGTTCATGATTTTTATCAGTAATTGTATTTATATACCTTCATTTTTTATATATATACTAGATAATTATCTGAATAGAACTTGTCACTCCGAATTAGGCAATTATCTTTACTCAGAATTTAATTGATCAAAACAACTGCTCAATTCTGAACAAGGAGGATAATTTTACGTAGAAAAATCATTATGGAGCAAAGCTGCATGAAACGCCTGAAAGTTACTTTAATTTTTGCTGTGCTGATCCTGGCATCCTCCTGTAGAAATTCGGAAAAGCGCCAGATTTCTTCAGGTATGATTGAATACAATATAACCTATCTGAACCAAGATCTGGATCGGAAAACAAGAGATCTGTTGCCCAGGAAAATGAAGCTCGTATTTAATGAAAAGCAGGCCACAAATAGCATTGATGGATTTCTGGGCTTCTATAAACTACATGCTTTCACTGATTTTCATTCCCGCAAATGCTCCACGCTGCTCAAGGTTTTTGATAAACAATACCTCTTCAAAGGAAAACGTGACGAGCAGATGTGCTGTTTTGACAACATGGCGGATATGGAAATCAGAGAAACCACTGAAAAAAAGATCATCGCCGGATTAAACTGTAAGAAGGCAATTATTTACCTTCCTTCGAGCCAGGAAACGTTTGTAATTTTTTATACAGAAGAAATAAAGTTAAGACATCCCAATTCCACCAACCCCTACAGGAAGGTCAAAGGTGTCCTGATGGAGTTTGAATTGAATCTCTTATACCTGAGAATGCGCTTTGTCGCTGAGAAATTTAACTGCTCAAACGAAGTGGTTCAGCCGAACATAGTACCGGGTAAGGTTAAAGTAGTGAGTCGTGACCAGATGACCCAGATCCTGAACAAGCTTATGGAGTAATTTAAAGGGCCGGAAAGGAGGGGACGAAAGTTGTTAGCGATACTCGATGATTGCTGGTTTATTGGGAATGAAATCATGGAATCGCATCCTTGTGAGGTTTCCGGCTGTGAAGTACCTTCCATTCCCTTCTGCCGGCATTCCGGGATATAAACCAAAACTGAGCTCGAACGTATTGAATACCAACCTATCATTTCTTATTCTCACGCCGAGCCTCAAACCCGAATACATCCTTGAATCCTGCAACAGGGATTCTTTCCGCGATATCAATCCGAGATCAACTGAACCAAAAAAGGCAAAACGGAAACCCATAAATTTTAATGGACTGAAAACAACTGATTCCAGATTTAATACAAGCTTATCATTACCACGCATGGTTAAGCTGGAAAGTCCGGTTATCCCACCCCTGTTTTCCAGACTCACGAACTCGTCCTCAAACCGGTTGATGCCGTCCAAATAATTCAGGTTGATAAAATTCCTGAACTGAAGCCGGTTGAATTGATGAAGTTTCGAGAAATACTGAAGACGCAGCTGAAAAGCTCCCTGCTCAGGGACACCATTATTGAAAAAGGTTCCGAATCTCAATTGTCCGTATATATAGCCTGACCCTGGCAGATAATTGCCCACTGAAGCACTGGCATCAAAATAGGGTCGCATATTGTACTGGCCGTTTTCAACCCCCCCGGTAAGTTCCAGATAGTAACCAATAGGAATGTCCTCAGTTCTGCCGAACGTATAAATGAGATTATCCTTCCGGAATCCACGTTTTGAAAAACCTGCCGCAAAAAGCAGCAGGGTTTTATCATGGTAAGGATAGAGAACATTCTCCGCTGTTTTTGGCCCATCGTGATTCTCATACAGGTTAAGCCGACCTGTGAAAAATAAACCGGAACTCATCCTGGAAGGGTAGTTTCCCAGTTTGATCATGCGGCCAACCCACAGGTCGGTGCTGGTATACCGAACATTAACATAGGAAAGGGTTGTATCCAGCAACTCAATATTCCTTCGGCTGTTTGTATTTTCCGTCCGGATGCCACCGGCAAAATTAAACCTGCTTATTCTGAAATCCCTGGAAACATCCAGAGTCAGCGAATTCAAATTAGCCCTGTCAATGTATTCCAGTTCAGCTGTTATAAATTTCCCTGCCAGGCTGGAGATGCCATAAAACAATCCATATCCTACTTTGGGAACACGGTCTCCATTCCAATATGCAGTAACCATGGCCTGATGTCCGAATCCCAAAACGTTCTGATGAGACAGGCTTGCACTTCCGGCATCGGGTTGAGTAATTTCAGCCTGGAATCCCAAGGGGAAAAGATCCTGGGTAAACAACACGAGATCCACGGAATCCGGACTGCCGGGAACAGACCTGACCTGAAATTGTGCGTCATTGATAAAGGGAAGGCTCCTTAGTATTCGTTCATTTTCCGCAACCAGGAAAACATCCAGAGGATCACCGGGATTGAACAGCAAATGCTTTTTCAGCATATTGTGGCGGGTATCATCTTGCATGGTGTTCAGTGCCTTTTCGATAAAAGAGGATTGAACATGGGATGAATCCGAAATTGACTGAGAAGAATTTTCCTTATTACCGAATTCTATCAAGCGTATAATTTTTCCGTCTTTTGATGCCAGTTCAGTATGACTTGAGCTAACCTTATGATTGGCTGGTTTCCCCGCGTTTTCACGGATCAGGAGATTGTAAAGTTCTTTGCTGAATTTTGTATTTTGCCTGCGAAACAGGATGCTGTCGATGGGATCTTCCTGCAGCATCGCCCATTTGCTCTTTTGTTTCATCGGAACGGGATACTTTATGGCTGAATCGCTCACCATTATTTGTGCCTGAAGCAAATTCGCCATTGTCAGAAAAAGGACGGCGATGATCAAAACGATCCTAGCGGATAAGCCTGAGCTATACAGCCGTGCCTTCCAACCCTCTCTCCATCTGCAAATCAGAGTAACATCAATCATGCTGCAGGAAGTAGTGCTCCTTTTCTACTATAATTTAGTAAAAGTAATGATTTTTTGCTTCTATCCTTTACATCTTATTCATTCTCTTCTATGTTCGTTTTTACATTTTACTTACCTTTGGAAGCTATATCAAGGATAATCCCCCTCAGAAACCTATGATAAAAAAGTTTTTGAATATTTTCAAGTATCTTATTTTCCTGGGATTGGGAGTTTTTGTCTTTTGGTGGGTTTATAAAGATGAACCGTTTGAGAAATACAAAGCTGCCTTTAGTGATCTGAATTATTTCTGGATAGCTGTTTCACTTGTTTTGAGCATACTTTCACAGATCAGCAGGGCCATGCGCTGGAACATGCTGATCAAACCACTGGGATATAAGCCCAGGCTTTACAACTCCTACCTGGCAGTTCTGATACTGTATTTCGTAAATTTATTGCTGCCCCGTGCCGGAGAAGTGTTTCGGTGTACTGTTCTAAGCCGATATGAGAAAATTCCTTTTACCAAGCTGGCTGGTACTGTGTTTGTTGAACGGATGGCTGACCTGATCACCCTGATGCTCCTCTCCCTGATCATATTGCTCAGCCAATTCAATGTATTTGTGTCCTTCTTCAATAATCACCCCGATGTAAAGGCTAACCTGCTTGGCCTTTTTTCCCGGAGAAACATCCTTCTCGGTTTTTTGGTAATCCTGATTTTGCTTTCAGCCCTGATTTTCTTTAACCATTATTTCACCAAAAAGAAAACTGAGAAAGGAAACACATTCATTAAAAGAATCAGGCTTATCCGGCAGAATTTCATGTCGGGTATCAAATCCATTGCACAGCTTGAGAATAAATGGCTGTTTGTGGGTCATACTTTGTTCATTTTTGTCATGTGGCTTTTTATGCTGTATGTGATATTTCTCGCCTACAAACCAACATCCCATCTTTCACTTCAAACAGGCATGATCACTTTCCTGATGGGTGGACTGGCCATGCTTGCTCCGGTTCAGGGTGGAATTGGGCCCTGGCACTTCATGGTTTATGAAACGCTTTTTATTTATGGGATTGATAAAACCGATGGTAAAGTTTTCGCACTGATCGCCCATGCTTCCACCAACCTGATCTACTTAATCCTGGGACTTGCTGCTTTACTGATCATGCCCCTGGTAAACACCAGGAGAAAGTCTGTTCGTGCTGACGCGGATTCCACGTCAGTATCCCTGTAATTATTCATTCCACGATAAACGAGAATTCAGCCTTTACGGGATTACCCTCTTCGTCCATGCCTTCTGCAACTCCGTAATAGATTCCTTTTATGTCCGAAGTATAAAAGGATATCAATGCGGATTGCCCGGACTTCAAACTGAACTGCGGATTCCAATATAGCGTCTTCCGGGTGTCATTTGAGGCCGTACTTTCAATGGAATAATCAGGAGAGTAGAATACACGATCTGTATTTAATATATCCATGCCCAGTTGAATGGTAGGTTGCCTGTATTTATACATGCCCTGGATGGTGGTGATTTCAATTACCCCTTGAAAATTGAGCGTCGTGTATTTGTGGATATCGAGCAGGGAGGTTGATATATTAATATTGTTGATATCAGAAGGCTGCAGATTTCTAAGAATATCAATTTTATTTCCTTTCAGCGCACCGTTAATGACAATAATTGCCCCTTCCTGTGTTGAGGGTCCAGAATTACTGATATTTTCAGAGGTGAAAACGATAGAATTATTGGAAAGCCGGTAAGGCTTAATGTCCTGTATGATATCCAGCACATTTGAATATCCAGCATATTGGTTTGGATCGTATTTCTTCTTGTTATCCGGCATCGATTTCCTGAATTTTCCTGGTCCATAACGGAGTGCAAAAATCAGATCGGGTTCACCATAGGCCACCACATCCCTGTATTTTTGCCGGTTATTGTTTTCATCTTCTTCGATTACGCGGCTGCTGAGATTTTCAACATAGTCATAATCTACTGTTGCCAAAAGATTAACCTTTCCGAATGCATCGTAAGCATCCACATTCAGGTAATTAAAATCAATGATATCTGAACCGAAACCTACGTGAAAGGTGCCGCTTTCATCTGTTTGTGTTTCATAAGACCTGTAATTGGGTATATGGGTTACTCTAACCTTGGCATGTTGTGAAAGGTTATCCTTTTTATCATATACCTTGCCTGAAATTCCGTCGTGTCTCCTATAAGCCGGTCCCTGGGCTTTCTGTAACAATACATCATTCCATTTCAGGGGTCGGTAACAGGTGGTAAGAAGATCCTGATCCGTTATGAGCGCAGGTATGATTTCATGGGTTTCAACCGTATCGCAGACAAATGCTCCCGCGATATCTTTAAGATCAACAAGGGAGGGATTATCTGCCAGTTGCCTCAGTGAGACAAACATACCCAGATTGATCTGTTTACCGGGGCCGGAGAATTCAAGTAACACATTCACCCGCTGGCGGCTATGATAAGTTTTATTATCGGTTTTCGCCACGATTTGGTCTGGTTTATAATGCAGGTTAAGCAACCTTTCAGCCGCGAGGTTTTGATCCTGGTCGAAAACCGAAACCTGCATCAAACCGTTCTTCAGATTCCCGGAAGGTATGCTGACCGAGGCTGATTGGGTGAACTGGATCATGTCACTCCACACCACGGTGCGGTTCACGGAAGCTATCCAATAGGTCGTTGTTTTTGCATGTTCCTGTGAAGAGGTTATGCGGAATCGTACAGAATCGCTTCTTTGTTCAGTACATTGAATAACAACACCACCGTCATCTGCCATTGGTAAAGGATAAAGGCGGGATATGCCAGATGGTTGTGTAATGCTTGCAAAGCAGGTATCCTGGTATGGAACATATTCAAAGGTACCGGTGCCGGTTTCATCTGTTGCAAAATCCACGATACTGTTTCCGGTACGATCCAGTATTTTACCCGAAATCTTTACAGGTTGTCCGGAACCACTGGTAGCTTTGACTGCCATGATACCGTGTAAACCGGTAACAAGACTGCCCCCTTCAGGGAAAAAAGATATTTCAGGCGGTTCTGTCAGGGCTGGGATAATAATGGAATAATCCCCTGACAGCTTGCGGCTTCTCACCTCAACGGTCAGCATAAGAAGTTCATCCGAGCCTGGAAGGACGCAAGAGATCCGGGATGATCCTTGTATATCCGTTTCTCCGCTGCCTTTGATTTCCGCTCTGGTAAAGTTTCCGACCTCATAATTAAAAGCAATACCGGGCATGGGTTTGCCATTCTGATCCGTAAAGGTAATGATGGCATTCAGGCTATCTCCGGAATAATAGAAGGTTTTACCGAACACTACATCCACCTGAAATCTTTTGTCAAAGTATTTGCTGATTAAGATTTCCTTCCTGAAGGCTTCCTGGTAACACTGGTTTTTCATCCAGCCCGTAAAGGCCACCAGCCAATATCTTCCGGGTATAGCGTTTCGGGGTATCAGCAAACGCCCGTTAGCCTGATTGCCGGCAAGGGGATAACGCCGTGATATTATCTCTTCTCCTTTACTGTTCAGTAATTTAACAAAAAAATCCTCGCTATTTAGTTCCTGAATCTCCCCTGATGCAGATACATACCCTTTGAACCAAAGATCCTCACCGGGTTTATATACATAACGGTCCGTCATAAGATAGGTTCTTTCTGCCGGATAATCCATATTGTATTGTATCAATCTGCTTTTCAGGTCATCAATGAAAGGATCATCCGCACTATTGCGCGAACCTGACATTAAAACAACCAATGTCACAGAAAGCAACCCTGTGGTCAGAAAAGTCTTGGTTTTGGTTTTAATCATGGTGGTGCTATATTATTCAGAACTATTCATACTATGGTTCGTTATCCGTGTTTACCTCATCAGGCTCATCGTTTAACGCATCCTGCTCAACTTCTTTACCTTCCTCAATTTTTATGGCTGCAATTTCCTGGTCAGTAAACAGGTTATTTCTGCGGCCAAGCCTGATGATGGCTTTTTCAATTGGTTCTTCCGGTATGATGATATTCTCATCCCCCCAGAATTCATTATCCGTTTCACCGATCTGTTCTTCCAGAATATCTTTCGGACGCGATACTTCATCAATTTTGAAGCGGGCAACATTTGTAGTATCCTTCCCGGTAATTACAAATTCTGAAACGGATGAAAACAATGAATTGAATTTATCCTGTTGTTTGTCTCTTTTCCTTTTTACACGTATTAGCACTTCACTTCTGGCATTACTCAGGCTCCACCTGCTTTGAAAGGGCCTGTAAAAAACCTGGTAATAGGCATTAATAGGTTTTACGCCCACTCGCTTCGGCGTTTTCTTTATATAAATACCGGAAGCATAGCTCACCCCTTTATCACTGAGTTCGAAAGTAGCACCCACAATGGCAAGACTCTCGACATCCACATATACCTTTCCCTGGTAACAAGGGTATTTAACCCCCTCACGCTGGTCGAAGGCAATAGCATATAAAGGTTTCTCAAAATAGGTGATGATCTTTTCAACGCTGTATTCATAAAGAGGAAAATATTCGGCATCCAGAAAAGTTGGAAGATTCTTTACGATATCCAGCTGGAGGGTGTTATAAAGACCACCCTGAACTACGAATTCAATAAACTCCTTTTCATCGGTATTGCTGCCCTTTCTGCCCTTGAATATTTTTATCTGGTCGTCGCGCATGGAAATATAAGGCTCTTTATAGATGTTGATGACTGCTTCCGAAAGGGAAACATTTTTATTGTCCTGCTGGGTGGATTCCCTGAAAAAGCCTGTATATATGGCAGGCTTCCGGTCATAATTAAGTGGTATTCGCTCTATGGCTTTAGTAAGAATGTAAATGGGGTCGAGGGGTTTCACTACAATCTCCCTGATCTGCACCTTTTCCGATGGCAACCGGACAATCAGGATACTGGTATCCAGTCCCTCAATGGGGAAGGCAGCAAATTTATATCCGATATGGGAAATGACAACTGTATCGGAAAAATCTCCGGGTAAGATCTTGAGTTCAAAACGGCCGGCTGAGTTAGAAACAGTTCCTGTATTGCGATTCAACAGAAATATATTGGAATAGGCCAGAGGATGCCTGGTTTTGCTGTCAATTATCAAGCCTTTGATCAGTTTGAAATTAGAAGGGGGCGGACTTTTCCTGTGAAGCGGGATGAGCAGGATTTTACGGTTTTGCTCGATGAATTGAATGCTGTCATAAAGAAAGATATCGGCCAAATGATTCCTGACCGGCTGCTTTTTTGCCAGCACGGAAGCCATACGGTGAACCTGTACCTGGGAAGTATAAGTAAAGGAAAATTTACCCTTGCGACTGATCTCTTTTAATAACTGATCTATTTCACCGGTAGCATGGGATAAAGTCACTTCCCGGTCAAGCAGGCTCTCCTGGGCCTTAACTGGAATTCCCGCAAAGTACAAGAAAAGAGCTGCTATAACGGGAAAAAAACAACGGTATGTTTCCCGCAGGCTCATGGTCAGTTTTGAATTATCTTCTGACTATGATTGCGGTACCTGTTGTATCAAATTGTAATCCTGCAACCAGTTGCAGCTCTCCAAGTATTTCACGAAGCGGCTGGTCCTGGAATTCGGCAGTAATTTCCTCAGTGATATTGGTCTCCAGGGAAAGATCCTTTCTGAAATGACGCGCAATATCCATCAGTGCTGAATCAATCGGGGTTTCTTCAAAGACAAGGTGACCCGTTTTCCAGGACAGATTATTGACCGGGATGCCCGATTCAATTCCGAGCTTATTTTTCTGTGGATCCAGATAACCCGACTGATTGGCGGTGATACTGATCTTTTTGTTGATTGCAGCCTTGGAAGATAACAGAACTGTACCTGAAATAACGGAAACGCTAACAGAACCATCCTCAACACGAACCGAGAATTTTGTTCCTGTAACTTCCACAACCGATTCATTAACCAAAACCCTAAAAGGAAGGTTGGGATCAGGTATTACAGTAAACAGGGCTTCGCCGGCAAGCACAATATCGCGGGAACTGGCACCAAAATCATCCCTGTAAATCAATTGCGACCCTGCCTTCAGAGCAACTGCAGAACCATCAGGCAAGATGATGTCCTTATAGCTACTACCGGCAGTTATGGTTACAAAGCCGTTGCCGGTTTTATGCAATGAAGAAATGATCCGGTAGAAACCAAAGGATAGTCCAAACACAAATAAAATCAACGCTGCGATTCGTAAAAAATAACCCTGCCAGGATATCCTGTGATATCTGGTAGTGGCTGAATGGCCAATACCTGCCCGAACCTGTTCCCAATCCGAATTTGTATTGATATGCTCAAATATCTGAGTATTGGCTGCTTCTTTCCAGATCTCCTGTATAAACCGGTACTCCTTCGAAAAATGAGGATCTTTGCTAATGAGATTTTCAAAGTCCTGCTTATCGGTGGAATCAGCGCTTATCAGTTTTTTTACAAAGTTTTTAATAGACATGTTTTGTAAATCCATACTGAATCTTTAATATGACATTTATATTGAAAAATTCACTTACTATTTCAATGTTTTTATCGGGATTAACTTCATATATCATTAGCAATTAATATATTAATTCTAAACACCAGATTGTTATACTACTTCGTGTACAAAGGCATATAGTCTGACAGCTTCTGCCGGAGTATTTTTAGTGCTTTACTGATCTGGGTCTCTACCGTCCGCTTGGACAAATGCAATTGTGCAGCGATTTCCTCATTTTTTATTCCTTCCAGTCGGTTCATTTTAAAAATTCGCTGACATTTTGCCGGCAAATTATTGATTACCTCCGATATGCGGTGCTGCAATTCAACGGTATAAATCTCATTTTCGAGGTTTTCCTCTTCACTTCTTTCCATGTCTATGTTCCTGAGGTGTTTATCCTGAATGTTTTTCTGATTGATATGATTGATGCTGCAATTATAAACCGACCTGAATAGGTATGATTTAACTGAAGTATCAATAGTGAGGGTTTGCCGTTTCTCATAAAATCTTACAAAAAAATCCTGGACGACTTCACGTGCGACATCCACATCAGAAACAAATTTACAGGCATAGGCTACCAGGGGTGCATAATACTGTTTAAAGAGGGCTTCAAACTCAGTTATGCTGTTCCTTCCGCTGGGCAGCGTACTTTTCGTATCTTTCTTATTCAAGGCATAGAGAAATTACCGGTAAACAAATCTACGAAAATCGGGTTAATTTCAGGCAATCATTACCAGCAGAATAATTGTTTGATCTTTCCCTGATTGCTATCTTTGTTATATCATTAAAATCTGGATTCATGAGAACAGTTCATAACACTATGTGTATTATCCTTTGTAGCATCCTGCTGGGAACGTCTTGCAAGACCCAGCGATTGGAAAATGATCAGGTCTCCATCCCGCCGGATACAGCATACAGTATACTTTATATTGGCACCTATACCGAAAAAGAAGCTCACGTTGAGGGCAAGGCAACCGGTATTTATGTTTATAAGCTGGATATGGCGACCGGTACCTTGAGCTATGTCAGTACCTCACCTGAAACCACGAATCCTTCCTATATCCAGGTTCATCCACACGGTCAATGGCTTTATGCAGTGAATGAAACCGGTAGCGATCAGGGTGAGCCTTCTGGCACTGTCAGTGCTTTCAGACTCACTAAAGGGGGCACTGTGTTGGAATTCATCAACACGGTACCTTCGGCTGGTAATTATCCCTGTTATATCCAGATTGATCACACAGGGCGCTTTGCGATGGTTGCCAATTATGGCAGCGGCACAGTGTTGCTTTTACCTTTGAAAGCAGACGGTAGCCTGGGCAATACGGTTTCAATCGACAGGCATACCGGCAGGGGACCATCTGCAAGGCAGGAAGCTGCCCATGCTCATATGATTGAAGTGTCGCCGGACAACAAGTTCGCCTATTCCTGTGATCTGGGAACAGATAAAATTTACTGTTACCAATTGGATACAGAAAATGGTAAACTGGTTGCTGCGGGCGATCCTTATACCACGCAGCCCGGCTCGGGTCCCAGGCATTTGGCTTTTCATCCTGTGAAAAACTTTGTATATGTGGTAAATGAACTGAACGGGACCATTGAATGCATGACAGCGGACACCTTGACCGGAGGATTATCCAGGTTCCAGATCATATCCACCCTGGCACAGGGAGATGGTCGCACTGCCGGTTGTGCTGATATTCATATTTCACCCTCCGGCAAATTCCTCTATGCTTCCAACCGGGGAACATACAATAATATTGCCATGTTTTCCATTACCACTAATACTGGTGCATTAACACTGATCGGTCACCAGGATGTCAAGGGAAAAACTCCCCGTAACTTTGTCATTGATCCCACCGGCACCTATCTGCTGGTAGCCAACCAGGATTCGGATAATGTGATCACTTTCCGTATAGATCCTGAAACAGGAAAACTCATTGATACGGGCATTGAAGCCCGCATTCCCACTCCGGTTTGTCTGAAGTTTTTAAAGTAATTACAGCGATATGGTTCCCGTTACGGAGTTGGCTGAAAGGGACTTTTCAGAGGAATTTGTTTTTAATGCCACCAGGAGCAGCGGTCCGGGTGGTCAGCATGTCAACAAAGTCAGCACCAGGATTGAATTGCGGTTTGATGTAACAGGATCAAAACTGCTGCGAGATGAGGAAAAAGAAATCATTCTTGATAAACTGGCAAACCGTATCAGCAAGGATGGCAAACTCCTTTTGGTGTCGCAAACCGAAAGATCTCAGTACGACAACAAACTTAAAGCAATAGAGAAGTTCAACCTCCTGGTCCGGAAGGCCCTCGCTCCGGTAAAAAAGCGCAAGAAAACATTTCCTACTGCAAGATCCAGGGTGAAAAGGCTTGAAGGCAAGCAACTGCTATCAGTAAAGAAAATCAGAAGAAAACAGGTCCGGGAGGAATGAATTCATGATCCGGTCCGGCCAGAAAGGTCAATATTGTCTATCTTTGGTTTTTGATGAAAACGAACATGGATCCCTTGAAGCGTAAAAAACAGGCCCGGTATCAGAGAATTCATGCCCAGATTGAAAAGCTGATAACCAAGTGCGATGAACTGAGTTCAAAGATGGCCACGATCAATGCTGTGCTTTACCATAAAATGGATGGTTTTTTCTGGGTAGGATTTTACATGCTCAATAACGACCGGCTATTGGTGGGACCATACCAGGGTCCCCTGGCTTGTCTTGAGTTGCCCAGGGATACAGGAGTCTGCTGGGCTGGAATCAGGCGTGGCGCTCCGGTTATAGTACCTGATATTCACGAATTTCCCGGTCATATTGCTTGTGATTCACGCTCAAAATCAGAGATTGTAATCCCGGTCAGGGACCGGAAGCATGATGTCATTGGAGTGCTGGATATCGATAGTAACCTTAAGGGTAACTTTGACGCAGTGGATGCGGAGCATCTCGAAAAAATCATCAGTCTCCTCTTCGTTTGATGCAGCAGGTTAAACCAGCCGGCACATCAAGATTTGGTATACCCTTTGAGCAATTCACCAATCTTATCGATTGAATAGGGTTTGACCAGGGTCTGGTTAAATCCCTTATCCATATCTTCGTAAGTAAATACTCCGGGCGTGTGTGCAGTAAGAGCAATAATCGGGATGTGATTTTTAGGGTACTCCAGTTTTTCACGGATATATCTCATGGCCTCCAAACCGCTCATTACAGGCATTTCAATATCCATGAACACCAGGTCAATATCATTATTTTTTTCAAGCGCTTCAAGGGCTTGTAAACCATTTTCAGCTTCAATAAAATCATGCCCCAGGTTTTTCAGAATTTCCGAAACCAGGAGGCGGTTGGTGTAATAATCATCTGCAACAATAATCTTCATCCAATGCAATTTTAATCAATATGTGCTACCCCAACTCACTTAGAGTATGGATAATCTTCTTGCTGTTAATACTCACCTTTGAGCCATCAAGACTGATAATTTTATCATTCTTGAATTCCGAGAGTGTCCTGATAAAGCTTTCCTTTGTTGTACCCGCTAGCTCTGCCATTTCCCGACGGGTCAGAGGAAATTCAAAGTCGTCCTGTTTATAGATCACATCCGAAAAATATAAAATAACATCTGCAATTCTTCCCGGTAATTGCTTGTGCGACTGCCCTATAAGTCTTTCAAATAGGAACAAGCCATCAAGGCTCAGGGTATGGATCACTCCCAGGGCAAATGCAGCATTTTTGCTGAGAATATCGTTAAATAGAAGCCTGTCTATGTAGCCTATTTCAGCCTCCTGTATAGCCGAAGCAGAGTACTGATGCAAGTGACTGCCAAAGTGGGACATTAACCCTATGAATTCACCCGGCCTGGCGACCTTCAGGATGAAGCTGCGCTTATTGCGTCCCTCCTTATAAATCTTAATCAAACCGGAAATAACATACATGATATGGGAGGTCGGGGTATGCTGTCTGAAGATCACTTCCTTTTTTCGGAAAACGGCAATCTTTGTGTTTTGTACGATTTCATCCACCTCCTCCGGCCATGCAACATGACCTGGAGGGTCAACCGGATTTGGACCTGTTGGTGCCGCAGCATTCATGAAGAAAGGACTTATACATAAAAGTAGTAAAAAAAACAGAGTGGAACGCCTTAAAACCCAAAAAAGAAACGTCAGATGAGGGGTTTGCCGATTCATGCTAACTTTTGTGAAGCAACTCCAGCATATTATCTACAGTGCTGATTTCAATGAAGGTTGCGCTTTGTGTCCATTCAAAGTTTCCTCCCAGTACCACCACTTTGTCAGATTTCTGAAGCAGGTTTCGCTTCAACAGGATGTTGAGTGCATGCACAATGAAGTTGTGGGTTGTCCCTTCGGGAATAAGTTCCGCATAAACTCCAAAAGACAATGCCAGTTCGCGCACCACCCGTTGATCGTAACATTGAGCATAGATTATTTTCCTGCCGCGGTAACAGGCAATATTCCTGATCGTTCTCCCTGTAGAGGTATCGGCTATGATCGCCTTACAATCCAGTTCAATAGAGGCTTCAACAGCTGACTTCGATAAATATGCAGAAGTCTTGGTGCTCATCACCAGCATCGGGGTAACGTGCATGTCACTGCGGCTTTTTTCCACCTCAAGGGCAATACGCGCCATAGTATTTACAGCTTCCACCGGGTAGTTCCCATTGGCGGTCTCCCCGCTGAGCATGATAGCATCTACCTTGGAATAGATCGCATTGGCAATATCGGAAACTTCCGCACGGGTTGGCCTGGGACTGTCAATCATGGAATGCAGCATTTGCGTGGCAACAATAACAGGCTTCCGGGCATCAATGCATTTATTGATGATCATTTTCTGGATCCCGGGAATTTTCTCATAGGGTATCTCAATGGCCAGATCTCCCCTGGCTACCATAACCCCGTATACATGGGGCAATATTTCCTCGAGGTTGTCAACCCCTTCCTGATTTTCAATCTTGGCGATGATCTTCACGCGTGATTTTTGCTTGTCCAGGATCTGCTGGATGGCCAGAACATCATGTTTATTGCGCACAAATGAATGGGCTATAAAATCAATATCCTGTTCAATGGCCAGGTTGATATACTCGATATCCTTTTCATTCAGGCTGGGCAGATGGAACTGAACTTCCGGCACATTAACACTTTTCTTTCCTTTAACAATACCATCATTCGTGGCCACACAAACCAGAGCGTCAGCTGATTTCTCAAGAACATCAAATTCGATCTCCCCGTCATCGATCAGGATCTTCTTGCCAGGTTCCAGATCATTAACGAAATTGTTGTAATTCACATAAATGCATTCGGGGGTGGAACTCCCGCAAGCATCTCCCGATATTCGGATCCTGTCACCCTTTTTGACCGCTACTTTATAGTCCGATGCCGTGGTGCGAATCTCAGGACCTTTTGTGTCGATAATAAGGGGTATCTTTCCCGAAACTTCCCTGACGTTCCTGATCACTTTCAATGTTTCCTCGGCAGACTGATGTGCAGTGTTGAGACGTACCACATTCATTCCATTCTCATAGAGCTCCCTGATGAAGTCGACATCACATCGTAAATCCGAGATTGTTGCCACAATTTTGGTCTTCTTGATCATAACTTGTTCTTTAATAAAAGCGCTGCAAAAGTATAAATTTACCCCAAATAAAGTAAATTCACATGAATTTAATCCTTTTCAATTGGACTGGACAAGGCATACAGCAGATTATAAGGCATTTCTCAAGATTGAGAAATCTTTGTCCACTAACTCCATTTATGCTTATCTCATTGACCTGGGCAAATTGATTTCTTTTTTCGAAAGCAGCGGATATGACTTGAAACCGGAAGAGGTGACTTATGCTCATCTGCGAGAATTACTGGTTTGGGCAGGTGAGTCAGGTATGAGTCCGCGCAGCCAGTCCAGAATGATTTCCGGGATAAAATCCTTTTTTAAATATCTCCTGATTGATGAAAGGATCACCACCAATCCTGCAGAACTTTTAGAATCACCCAGGTCGGGAAGAAAACTGCCTGTGGTGCTCAGCGTATCGGAAATTGACAGGATAATAGGGGCAATAGATCTGAGCCGGGAGGAGGGTCACCGGAATAAAGCCATCATCGAGACATTGTACAGCTGTGGTCTGAGGGTGTCCGAGCTGATTGACCTGCGAATAACCCATCTTTTTTTCAACGAGGGATTCATCAGGGTAACCGGCAAGGGAAGCAAAGAAAGACTGGTGCCAATCAGTGGAACGGCCATCCATGAAATTGAAAATTACCTGAATCATTACAGGGACCGGCTTACACCCCGTAAAGGGTCTGAAAACATAGTATTCCTGAACCGTCTTGGCAACAAACTGACCCGTGTTATGATCTTCACCATAGTAAAATCCCTTGCACAAAAAGCCGGTATCAGAAAGCAGATCAGTCCGCACACTTTCCGGCACTCCTTTGCCACACATCTCGTGGAAGGAGGAGCAGATCTGAGGGCCGTTCAGGAGATGCTGGGCCATGAATCCATTCTCACTACAGAAATCTACACGCACCTGAACCGGGAATACCTGAGGGAGGTGATCATACAGTTTCATCCAAGGTCGGTTAAAAAACCGGGAGGAAAGTAACTACGGCAGCTAATTTTTTATTAATTTTGTGCTTTTCATTATTTTATAGAATATTATTAACATATTGAAAACTAAATAAATAAAACGATGTCGAACATTAAACGCGTATACAAATTCGGGGCAAAGAAAGCCGAAGGTAAAGCAGATATGAAGAATCTACTGGGTGGCAAAGGTGCCAACCTGGCCGAAATGTGTCTGTTAGGATTGCCTGTACCAGCTGGTTTTACGATCACCACAGAGGTTTGTACGGAATATTACACAAACAATTGCCAGTTGCCGGCTGAACTGATGCCCGAAGTATGGGCCGCTATGAAAGAGACTGAGGTAGCCATGGGTATGAAATATGGTGATCCTGAAAATGCCCTGCTGGTATCCTGCAGGTCCGGTGCCCGCAGTTCCATGCCCGGAATGATGGACACGGTACTGAATATCGGTTTGTGTTCTGCCACCATTCCCGGTGTCATTAAGAAGACCAACAACCCACGTTTTGTCTGGGATTCTTACCGTCGTTTAATTATGATGTATGCTGACGTTGTAATGGAAAAAGCTGAAGGACTTGAACCGTCTGACGGCAAAGGTATCCGTAAACAACTGGATGACATGCTGGACGAATACAAGCATAAAAAAGGATTGAAATCTGATACAGATCTGTCCGCTGATGATCTGAAACTACTTGCCGAAGATTTCAAGAAACGTGTTCATCAGTCGCTTGGACAGCCATTCCCTGATGATGCCAAGGCCCAGCTTGAAGGCGGTATCAAGGCCGTGTTCAAGAGCTGGAACGGTAAAAAAGCTGTTTCCTATCGTCGTATTGAAGGTATTCCTGACGAATGGGGAACCGCCGTAAACGTTCAGGCAATGGTTTTTGGAAATATGGGTGACACTTCGGCTACCGGTGTAGCCTTTACACGAAACCCTGCCACCGGTGAAAATATATTCTATGGCGAATGGCTCATCAATGCACAGGGAGAAGACGTAGTTGCCGGTATCCGTACCCCGAACCCGCTGAACAACGACACCAAAAACGAACAGAACCAGCACCTGAAGAGCATGCAGGAAGCCATGCCTAAGACTTATAAAGAATTGTGGGACATCCGTAATATCCTGGAAAAATCGTTCCATGATATGCTGGATATTGAATTTACCATTCAGGAAGACAAACTTTACATGCTGCAGTGCCGTGCCGGAAAACGCACCGGTACAGCAGCCCTCAACATGGCCATGGATATGCTTAAGGAAGGTCTGATCGATGAGAAAAAAGCGGTTACACGTGTTGATCCTGCACAGCTGGATGAGCTGCTCCACCCCATTTGTGATCCGGCAGTTGAAAAGAAGGTAAATCCTATTGTAAAAGGCCTGCCTGCAGGACCCGGTGCTGCAGTCGGCAAGATTGTTTTTACTGCAGAAGACGCCGTTGCCTGGCACAGGAAGGGGGAAAAGGTGATCCTGCTTCGTGAAGAGACCAATCCGGAAGATGTTGAAGGCATGCGCGCAGCAGAAGGTATTTTAACTGCACGCGGTGGAATGACTTCCCATGCAGCCCTGGTTGCCCGTGGATGGGGTAAATGCTGTATCGTTGGTGCAGGTCACCTCCATGTTGATGTGGCCGGTAAGAAAGTTAAGGTAGCCGGTACCGATATCGTGCTGAAAGAGGGTGATCTTGTGACGATGAACGGTACCAAGGGAAATGTTTACCTCGGTGCCTTAAAGCTGATGGACGCCACTGAGAATCCAAGATTCAAGGATTTCATGAAGCTGGTTGATAAATTTCGCAAAATGGGTGTACGCACCAATGCGGATACACCGGCCGATGCAAGAATTGCCCGGGAATATGGCGCTGAAGGAATTGGACTTTTCCGCACGGAACATATGTTTTACGGTGAAGGTTCCGATCAGCCCCTCTTCCTCCTCAGAAAAATGATTCTCAGCGAAGGCCTGGAAGAACGCAAAGTTGCCCTGAATGAGCTCTTCGCCTATGTGAAAAAAGACATAAAGGCTACCCTCGAGGCCATGGACGGACTTCCGGTGACATTCCGCCTCCTTGATCCTCCATTGCACGAATTCGTCCCCCAGAGTCCTGATAAACAAGCCGAACTTGCAAAAGCGCTTGGAATATCTGTAGCCGCCGTCTCAAAACGAGGTGAATCGCTTCATGAGTCCAATCCGATGATGGGCCACCGTGGTGTTCGTCTTGGCGTTACCTATCCTGAGGTGACTGAAATGCAGGTTCGTGCGATATTTGAATCTGCCGTTGAGCTGAAGAAGGAAGGCAAAGATCCGCATCCGGAAATTATGGTTCCGGTTACCTGCGATGTATCCGAACTTGACTTTACCAAGAAAATTACCGATAAGGTTTATGAAGAGGTATGTGCGAAATTTGGTGTAAAGAGCATCGAATATAAATACGGCACCATGATTGAAATCCCGCGTGCCTGTCTGCTCGCCGACAAAATGGCAAAATCATCTGAGTTCTTCTCCTTTGGAACCAATGATCTCACCCAGATGTCCTTTGGTTTCAGCCGTGATGATATTGGTGGATTCCTGCATCATTACCTTGATTACAAAATTCTCGCAGCAGATCCGTTCCAGACCATTGATCAGGATGGCGTCGGCCAGTTGATCCAAATGGCAGTTGACAAAGGCCGTGCCACCCGTCCCGATTTGAAGGTCGGAATATGCGGTGAGCAGGGCGGTGACCCGGCCTCCGTTGAGTTCTGCTTCAAGGCAGGATTAACCTATGTGAGTTGTTCGCCTTTCCGCGTTCCGATTGCACGTCTGGCTGCAGCCCAGGCATTTATAAAAGCCTCAAAATAGTTGTTTTTCCTTTTTTTTAAGCCGCCTGCTTAATTACCAGGCGGCTTTTTTTTTACAGCAAAACTTTTATCTTTGTGGCAATGACCCCAGTAATAATCTTAAACAATTGACCAGATGAGCTTCATCAGCCCAACGACCTTGGCCAAGTACGGCATCAGCAACGTTAAGGAAGTAATTTACAATCCTTCCTACCAGAATCTGTACAACTTTGAAACCGATCCCAGCCTTGAAGGATTTGAAAAAGGAGTTCAAACCAATACCGGAGCAGTGGCTGTTAAAACAGGGATTTTTACCGGTAGATCTCCCAAAGACAAGTATTTTGTAAAAGATTCCGTTTCTGAAAACACTATATGGTGGGACGGCGTTATTAACCGGCCTGTTAATCAGGATGTTTGGTCTCATTGCAAAGGATTGGTAATGAATAAACTGTCTGATTCAAAAAGATTGTACGTAGTGGATGCCTTCTGTGGAACGAATGCCAACAGCCGCTTGAAGGTCCGTTTCATTATGGAAGTGGCCTGGCAAGCTCATTTTGTCACCAACATGTTCATCAGGCCCTCTCATGATGAGCTGGCCCATTTCGGTGAACCTGATTTCGTGGTATTTAATGGTTCCAAGGTTACGAATCCGAAGTGGAAGGAACAGGGATTAAACTCCGATGTCTTTGTACTTTTCAACCTTACTGAGAAACTTGCTGTTATTGGTGGTACCTGGTACGGTGGAGAGATGAAAAAGGGAATATTCAGCATGATGAACTATTACCTGCCTTTACGCGGCATGGCTTCGATGCATTGTTCAGCCAACGTGGGAGAAAAAGGTGATGTTGCTTTGTTTTTCGGCCTTTCAGGAACCGGTAAAACCACCCTTTCAGCTGATCCCAAACGTTACCTGATCGGTGATGATGAACATGGCTGGGATGACCAGGGTATTTTCAATTTCGAAGGGGGCTGCTATGCTAAAACCATCAATCTGAGCAAGGAAAATGAACCGGATATCTATAATGCGATCCAGCGGAATGCCCTGTTGGAGAATGTCACTGTTCGGGAAGATGGATCGGTTGATTTCGCAGATTGTTCCATTACAGAAAATACCAGGGTCTCTTATCCTATATACCACATCAATAAAATTTTTCTTCCATCCAAGGCAGGACATGCTACCAGGATCATCTACCTTTCAGCTGATGCATTTGGTGTGCTGCCGCCGGTGTCCATACTCGACCGCAGTCAGGCCCAGTATCATTTCCTGTGCGGGTATACATCCAAGCTTGCCGGCACTGAGCGCGGCATAACTGAACCGGTGCCCTCTTTCTCTCCTGCATTTGGTGAAGCATTTCTTACCCTGCATCCGACTTACTATGCCACTGAGCTGGTAAGAAAAATGGATGCCCATAAGGCCAAAGCTTACCTGGTCAATACCGGGTGGAACGGTACCGGTAAAAGGATCTCCATTAAAGAAACCAGGGCTATTATTGATGCTATTCTGGATGGCTCCATTGAGAAGGCCCCTACAGCACACATCCCGTTCCTTAACCTGACCATACCGGTAAGTCTGCCCAATGTCTCTTCCGGCATTCTCGATCCGCGCGATACCTATACTGATAAAGCATTGTGGGAAAAGAAAGCAAAGGACCTTTCTGCCAGGTACATCAAATACTTTGAACAGTATATGGATACCCCGGCCGGGAAAGCGCTGATTGCTTCAGGTCCCAGCATTTGAGTATTTGCAAAAGCATCTGTTCCTTTGAAACCGATGCTTCTGCATTTTTATGCTCAAAAAAATAGGTATTTATACTGTTGTTGTGTATTCAGATAATGCCTATCTTTGTCGCCCAATATCTATTAAAGTTCTTAATGCATATTGTTTATAATATTGGCATTCTTGTTGTTGCCTATCTAATTGGATCCATTCCCACTTCTGTCTGGATTGGAAAATCATTTTTCGGTATTGATATCAGGGAGCATGGCAGCCATAATGCCGGTTCCACCAATGCCATGAGAATACTCGGATGGAAAGCTGGTATCAGCGTGCTCTTCGTGGATATTTTTAAAGGCTGGCTTGCTGTAAACCTCATCCATCTTACCAATTATTACATTCCTGAAACCGGTGATTTTATTGAATTTCAGCTGCTGTTAGGCATTGCTGCGATTGTCGGACATATTTTCCCGGTTTATGTCGGTTTTCGCGGAGGCAAGGGGGTTGCCACGTTATTCGGCCTTGTTCTGGCCATTAACCCTGAACCTACCCTGATCTGCACAGGTGTTTTTATCATAACCCTGATATTGTCCAAGTATGTTTCCCTGAGTTCCATGGTTGCGGCATTTGCTTTCCCAATCATGGTGATATTCGTTTTTAAGACAACCACGCCGTCTCTCGTGCTGTTCTCACTGATCATTGCGGTACTCTTGCTCTTTACCCACCAGAAAAACATTGAAAGACTGATCAGAAAAGAAGAAAAGAAGGTGCTTTTCCTTATGAGCAAAAGAAGACGTGAATTGGAACGGTTGAAACAATCGGCCTGATCCTATACCTGAATTACTTCTTCCTGAAGAATTCGTCCTCCAGTCGCTTATGGAGTGTTTTAATATCTACCGGTAAAAGGGAACCTGCCTCAGACAGTGATATTCCGCCTGTTTCTTCAGAGATGATAATGACCAGGGCGTCGGTTTGCTCAGTAAGACCCACTCCTGCCCTATGCCTTAATCCGTAATGTTCGGGGATTTCAAAGTTGTCTGATACCGGCAGAATGCAGCAGGCTGCCCGGATCTTGTCATTAAGAATTATAACTGCACCATCATGCAGGGGGCCTGTTTTGTTGAAAATAGATTCCAGTAAACGGCTGGTTGTGCGGGCATCAAGAATATCGCCGGTTCCTGCATAGGCATCCAGCATTGAATTGCGCTGCAAAACGATAAGGGCTCCTACCCGGTCTTTCGACATATTAACGCAGGCCTTGATAATACCGTTGATGTTCATCTGAGGCAGTCCAGTGCTGATTTTGGAGAAAAAATTATCTATGGAAATCCCCGCTTTGGGCAAATACCGTGCACTGAACATGATCAGGAACCTTCTCAGTTCCGGTTGGAAAACCACGATGATGGCAATGGCTCCGACACCAATGATCTGGCCCAGTATGCTTCCCAGCAGCACCATATTATCCTTTACCAATAACCAGACCACATAGAAAGTAATGATCGTTACAAATATATAGGTGGCGATACTGCCTTTGATGAGCATGTAAATCTGGTACATCAAAAAGGCCACCAGGAGGATATCGATGACATCCAGAATTCTGACATGGATAAAAACAGGGAACATAACAAACTGCATTTCAGGCCAAGAACAAAATTACTATTTTTTATCCGAAAATTTCAGTTGCTTCCTGGTATAATGAAAATAACCGGATGGCCTCCACGGCCTCCTTGACGTCATGTACCCGCAGTAACCTGGCTCCATTGTTAAGCGCAAGTGTATTCAATACCGTGGTTCCGTTCAGAGCTTCCCCGGGCGCGACCTGCAATGATTTATATATCATGGATTTGCGCGACAAGCCAACCATGATGGGATGACCCAGCGCAGCAAACAACCTGAGTTCATGCAGGAGCAGGTAATTATGTCTGAGGGTTTTCCCAAAGCCAAATCCCGGGTCAATGATGAGATCTGTAATGCCGGTTTTCTGTGCAAGGCTAATCCTCTGCGCAAAATAAGCCAGCAATTCCCTGGTAATATCTTCGTATTCAGGATTTATCTGCATAGTCTGAGGTATTCCCTGCATATGCATCATAATGAATGGGACTTTCAATGTTGCAGCCGTCGGCAACATCCTTTCATCAAGCTGTCCGGATGAAATATCGTTTATGATTGCCGTTCCGAGATGCACTACCGCATATTCTGCAACAGATGCTCTGAAAGTATCCACAGACAGAATAATATCCGGAAAACTTTCCCGTATGGGTATCAGCGCACGTTTTAACCGCTCCATTTCTTCTTCGGGGCTCACAAACGCTGCTCCGGGCCGGGTGGAACAGGCTCCTACATCTATAATATCTGCGCCCTCGGACAACATGGTGGAGACCCTTTTTACAATTTCCTTTTCATGGAGGAATTTTCCTCCGTCATAAAACGAATCCGGTGTAATATTGAGGATACCCATTACCCTGGGAACCGAAAAATCAATCAACCGGCCACCGCAGTTAATGGTTCGTTTTATTGAAAATAATGTATCTTTAGGATTCATTCGGATATACCTTTCGATAAAAGTAATAAAAAGATCGGCATGAAGTTCCTGGTTATAGAAGGTGTTGATGGTTCGGGCAAATCCACGCAGATTAAACTGATCATGAAACACCTGGAGGAAAAAGGCATACTTTATCGTTATGTACATTTCCCCCGCACAGATTCACCGGTATATGGGGAATTGATTGCCCGGTTTTTAAGGGGAGATTTTGGGAGTTTGCAGGCTGTTGATCCTTACCTGGTGGCTTTGATGTATGCCGGCGACCGCATGGATGCTGCCACTACCATCCGGGATTGGCTCCGGCAGGGCTACCTGGTGTTGCTCGACCGGTATGTGTATTCCAATATCGCTTTTCAGTGTGCCAAGCTATACGGACAGGAAGAACAGGAAAGGTTAAGGGATTGGATCCTGGAACTGGAGTACAACTATAATAAGATTCCCAAACCCGATCTGAATGTTTTACTGGATGTGCCATTTTCCTTTACCCGGAATAAATTGTCGGGTGGCAGAACAGGTAGTGAGCGGGACTATCTTATGGGTCAGCGGGATATCCATGAAGAGGATCTTGATTTCCAGAAAAGGGTTCGCAACATGTATCTTTGGCAGGCACAGACATTCAGCGATCTGAAAATCATCAACTGTACGGACGGCAATGGAGATATGCATCCTCCTACCGTCATTTTCTCCAAAATTCTGAGTGAAACCGACCTTATATAACCTTTGACTGTTATGAAGACCCTTTTGTTATTCTCCAGGATTTTTACCGGACTGGTTTTTGTTTTCAGTGGATTTGTTAAGGCCATTGATCCCATGGGGTTTGCCATCAAATTCGAAGAATATTTCATGGCCTTTCACCTCGATTTTCTGGTTTTCACAGCTATACCGCTGGCAATTTTCATCAGTGCTGCCGAGTTCATGATCGGGCTTAACCTGCTGGCCGGGATACGTCTGAGAATCACAGCAGTGCTTCTCATGATCTTCATGTCTTTTTTTACGGTTCTTACCTTCATTCTGGCACTTACTAATCCCGTAAGCGATTGCGGCTGTTTTGGTGACGCCATCAAGCTTTCCAATTGGCAAACCTTTTACAAGAATATGATCTTGCTGATCCCTACCCTGTTCATTTTTATATACAGGAAGAAAACTGGCCGGTTTGCTTCACTCTCATGCGAATGGACCCTGGCCGGAATGAATTTCCTTTTAGCTGCCGGGATTTCGCTATTCTGTATCAGATACCAACCCTTGCTTGATTTCAGACCCTATCGGACGGGATCCTCCATTCCTGAAAAAATGGCAACTCCGGAAGGTGCCCCGGCCGATATTTATGAAACCGTTTTGGTTTATCAGAAAAATGGCGTGCTGCAGGAGTTTTCCGAAAGCAACTTCCCCTGGCAGGACACCACGTGGAAATGGGTGGAAACCCGCCAGACCCTTATCAAGAGAGGTTATGAACCACCAGTACATGATTTTTCCATCACCACGGAGGAAGGACTTGACATCACAGAGAACATCCTGCAGGACAGTGGTTATACCTTTCTGATTATTGCACCGTTTCTTGAGAAGTCTTCATCCAAAGGCATGGAGCATATGAATAAAATCGCATTGAAAGCCCTTGAAATGGGTTTTTCGGTGTATTGCCTGACTGCTTCTCCCAGCAACCAGATCATTACATTCAAAGAGAACTTCCAACCCGTCTTTCAGTTGTGCACATCTGATGAAACAACCTTAAAGACGATCATTCGTGCAAACCCCGGACTGCTTGTGCTGCGGGAGGGTACTATTCTGGGAAAATGGAACTATGCGGATGCACCCGATCCGGGTGGATTCAAGGCAAACATGTTGTCTTACCTATTAAGCCGACATACCCGTTCTGAGGAATCTTCCACTGTTGTTATCCTGGCCCTGGCTGTTGTTCTTTTCTATACAACCGTGGTTGTTTTTAAAAACCTTCAACAAAAGAAGTGACCTTTTTCAAATCATCCCGGGATTTAAAATCAATCTTATTCTTCTTCAGGTAATCCTCTATTTCGGATTTATGATCGGGAAACAGCTTAAGAAGGTTATTCTTCTTATACAGTACAAATCCGTCACGGGTATTCCCGATATAATAATCGGCAATTCGCGTAAATATATAATCCTCCTGCAGGATCAGATTATAATTGGTTCTTCCGCCTTGATCATAAATTCCGCTATAGGACTGTACAGCCCCGGTTGATGTGCGGGTACCGTATGCTCCTTCTTTTGTCTTATCCGAAAGCTTCACGTACTGCTTAATGGTCATTATGGCAGGATCGTGACCGCCAAGGACCTCATGGAAACCATCATCATAAAAGAAAGTATCCTGCATGATCTGTACGTAACGAATATCCTTTACATTAGAGATTGACAGCGTATCCTTGGCCTGGATAAAATGCATTTCGCCATGTAGAATACTGTAATTCAATTTGGTAACAGTATAATTGTCGTTATTGAACATTACTTTCCCCTGTATAAATTGAGGATAGCGGTACCGTTCATTGAAAGGAAAGTAATCGATAATCCGGGTTCCGGCTTTAACGGTAATGGTGGTACGCTCCTGGCCTGTCAAGGACGAAACTATCAGGAAAAGCGAACCAAACAGCAAGACTGTATTTTTCATGGCGGTGTGTAAAATTAAATGAAAGCTATAAAAGTAATAAATCCCGTCATACCATGTTTGTTCTTTTGTTATAAAGTTTTGGCATGAAGCAAAATAAAAGGAGGCTGTAACCCTAAAACGGTCATAACCTCCTGCTATTCTCAGTTCATTATTCTTTTTGTCCTTCCTTATGCCTGTCCTGCCGTGATAAGGTCTTTGGTTTTAAGCTTTGCCGGCATAAAGATTCCCAGGGCACCCTTTACGCCAACACTCATGACAATGTTGAACAGGAATGCTAGAAAAGCCACCAGGAGCAATCCCCCGCAGATACCTGCAAGGATCATATATATCCTGTATTCACCATTGACATATAGTGAGCGCCTCAACATACCCTGCAATCCCGCCATGCCCATAAAGGCACCCATGCCGATACCGCCCAGCAAATGACACCAGAAGTGAATATTGGCAAGCTTCTGGCTATAGAGCCGTGCACCATTGGTGAGAATCGGGAGAAGCAGGTATATGGCTGAATATAATGTCATAGTAAGGCCTACCAGGACAGCGACATGTACATGCGGACCAATAATCCACTGTGTATTGTGCAGGATCCTGTTGAGGCCGATATCTGCCTGCAAAATACCGGCAGGAACTGCCAGTGCAAAGCCAAGGAGTCCGCCCAGCAGGAACTTTAATTCGTTGGTCATTTTCAACGGTTTCGCACTCCAGAGGGTAACCAGGGTAATGAAGAAGGCCAAGCCCTGTGTGATAAGCTCAAAAGCAGTCACCATTTCTCCCGACAGCACTTTCAGTAGTCCGGGCTGTGCCTGGTCTGACAACAGATGATGCGACCACACCGTCCATGAAACCACAAGTTCCAAGAACAGGGCGGCTCTTGCCCAGTTTTCCATAAACAGCTTTTTGCCGGTTATCAGGGTAGCCAGCAGGTACCAGGATCCGGCCACAAAAATAAGGACCATGCCATCTGCAATAAGGTCAAGTCCCCACCAGAACCAGTTCTTATAAAGCAAGGCATCGATGGCTGTTGATTTCAGGCTATGCCCGAAGATTTCAGCAACCATATAAACCAGGATCAGCACTCCGGTGAAGGTAATTACGGCAGCATTCAGAAAAGTATCCACGGTACCCCTGGCAATGGCAGCAACCGGAAGCGAAACCAGATGATCTTTCTGCTGCTTTTTGAAAAGATACCGGAATCCGGTCAGGCCGAGAGCCGAGGCCAGCAATGCTCCTGCCGGCTGTTTCTCCCAGCCTTCAGGAGTATATACAATGGTCTTAAAAATGTTCAGTACAAAGAACAGGGTGCCCACCATGATCATTGCAATGCCCAGGATGAAAAAGGCACCTCCGATTGCGCTGAATTGAGAAAAATCGGCCGGTAAGGGCCAGTATAACGTATAAAGCGGTGCATAATGTGTCAGGAAACCCGACAACCACATGACAAATGTTCCGATAGCAATGAGAAAGAAAGTCCAGTTTGCTGTCCTGATGCTCCAAAGCGGTTTTTTCATCAGAAATGGAACCAAGAAAAGAAAGGCACCGAATACAATCATATAGGTTGAACCGAAAATACCGACCAGGGGATGCGCTGTCATAATCGCAAAAAACTGTTCTGTAGAGATCTGTGGAACAGGATCTACTTCATAGATCCGCATCAGTACCCCTTCCACAACAACAATGGCATAATATACCAGGCCCACAATAACAAACCGCAAGGCTATTTTCTGCATTGGCGTGAGGGAGTGTGCTTTAAAAACTCCTTGTTCACCATGTATTAGAGTTTGTATGAAGTTCATCGTTTAATGTTTTATTGTTTAGTGTTCAATGTTTGAATCAATAATAGCCTATTCTGTTACCTCCACAATGCCCTTTTCGTGCATCAGTGCACCTGCCGGACCTGAGTACTCGGTGGAACGGATATCAAAAACACCGGTTTCCCCAAATTGCCAAAGCAGATCATTCCTGTGTCCGGGTACAACCTGCATCTGGAAAACCATGGTATTGTCCTGCCGGAACAATCCGAAACCATAGGTAAGATCATTGGACCGCACATCAAACAGGATTTTCTGATTCAATTTTACCACCAGCTTCTCATCGGGCAGCCTGAACTGATGGTTTTCAACTGTAATATAAAATACTGTATCCGGTTGGATCTCCCTTCGGTTTAGATCCATGGGAGACCAGGGTATGGTATTGTAGGTGAAAATATGAAGGGAAACCCCTGTCACCACCAGGAAACTCACCCAGGTATAAAAGAAAACAGGTTTGATCAGTTTGCCCTCTCCTTTGGAGGTGATGCGATAGGCAAACCAGATCATAACTGAGAGGATCGCCAGTGCATACGACGTATACACCCAGATTAGTCCTGTTAAAACATCCTTTGAATCAGCCATAATTTTCTATATTAAGTATTTATGAAGAAAAATCGAAATCAGAACCATGAACCAGCTGCAGCAGTGAAGTATTTGAAAAGGCAGCAAGTATTTTATCCCGGGTATCCTCCCACAGGTAATGTAGTGTGCAACGCTCAGACAATCTGCAGTCGGTTATTCCCATTATGCAGCCTTCCAGTGTACTCAACCCTTCAGTGGCTTCAATGATTTCTGAGAGAAAGATTTTTCCAGGTGAACGGGAAAAAGCATAACCTCCCTTTTTACCCCGGATACTTATCAGGAAACCCGTATTTGTAAGCCGGGTAAGTACCCTTCTCATGTAACGATTGTGAATGGCAAGGCTATCGAAAAGATATTGTGCAGAGAATATTTTGCGGTTTTCCCCTGCCATAAAAACCAGAATTCGGATAGCGTATGTTGTAGTCTTGGAGAAAATCATAAATAATACATTGATGTATTATATTGTAAATATAAAATTTTCGCCATGAATGGCAACCTACTTTTTTCTTATTTTTACGGAGATATGAATCAAATAAGCATACTTCCGGCTACGCCTGGTGAACGCGACTGGGCAGCCGCATTGCTGGCGGCAACCGATCCCTGGTTGACCCTGGGCATCTCCCTTGAAAAATGTACCAGTACCTGTCACGATCCTGAATATCTTTTGTTTGTAGCGCACATTGACGATGAGCCCTGCGGGGTCGTTATTCTGGATCCCCGCGGAATGGCCGGTGCCCCGTACCTGAAATCGATCGCTGTGGTTAGCCGTTATCGTAACAGGCAGGTTGGGGCTGCCTTACTGACCTTTTCGGAAGAATACTTCCGGGAACAGGCCCGCCATTTCTTTCTTTGTGTTTCCTCCTTCAATGAAAAGGCAAGGAGGTTTTATGAAAATCATGGTTACGAGTTTATAGGAGTGCTCCAGGATTATATAATCCCGGGAGCATCGGAGATCATCTTGCACAAGCGGATATGAGATTAAACCTTCCCAAACCCTGGCCAATTGTGGCCATGCTTTGCGCTACTGCAACAGCTGGTTATATTTGCCGGGTTAACATATCTACGGCAGCTCCCCTGCTGATGGAAGAATTCGGCCTGTCACAAATAGCCATGGGCCGGATTTTCAGTGCCTTTTTGCTGGGCTACGCCCTGTTTCAGATTCCTGCGGGTGCCATTGCTGACCGGTTCGGTGCACGGAGAATATTATCATGGATTACCTGGCTCTGGTTCATGTTCACCATCATGCAAACATTTATGGGCTGGGGTTCATACCGCTTAGAGACCACAGTGGCCCTGATTGTTTTCATCGTATGCCGATTATTGCTGGGTATATCGGCATCTCCGACATATCCCGGGTCTGCCCAGGGCGTGTCCCGCTGGGTCATCCCACGGTTCCAGGGAAGAGCCAACGGCATCGTGATTGCTTCCATTGGACTTGGTTCCGCTATCGCCCCACCTCTGGTATCCGGTATTATGGTAACCATGGGATGGCGTGTCGCCTTAATCGGTTCGGCCCTGCCTGCGCTTGCCGCAGCATTAATTTGGTTGAGAATCAAGGAGCCCGAGAACCTTGCTGCCATTACTGCTGTTCACAGCAGAACTGAGCCGGTCCAGGGTTCGGAATACAGGAAAAAGCTTCGTTCCCCGAGCTTTTACCTGCTAACGATCAGTTACACCCTTCAGGGTTATGTTGGGTATATCTTTGTGACCTGGTTCTATCTTTATCTTGTACAGGAGCGGCATTTCGGGCTGCTGACCGGAGCCTGGATGAGCAGTCTGCCGTGGATCCTTTCCATTGTTTCCATTCCGCTTGGAGGTTATATTTCTGACCGGTTGGCAGCGGGTAAAGCGGGACCTGTTTGGGGCAGAAGGATCGTACCCCTGACCGGAATGGCCCTCTCAGGAATATTGATTTCTATAGGGGCCCATACCGGCAGTGCCGTTATGGCCGCTATAAGTCTTGCCTTTGCAACTGCCATGATTTTATGTGTGGAGGGACCATTCTGGGCGATGATGATGCAAATTGCAGGGAAAAGAAGCGGAACTGCCGGCGGAATCATGAATATGGGAAGTAACCTGGGTGGACTTATATCTCCAGCGCTCACTCCTGTTATTGCCAGTTTGATCGGCTGGGAAAATGCATTGCATGTTGCTGCTGTTCTGGCTATTCTGGGAGCTTTCCTATGGCTGGGCATCAAGCCTGCGAAATAACACTTTCTGAATTCGGATCAGGGTGACTGTCCGATGCAATAATTAACGCGTTAATTTTGTATATTTGCTATCAATCCAGGTATATACGAACTGAATTTAAAATCCTTAAAGGTATTCTTATCATCATGCTAACCTTTCTATTGTATTGATAAACAAAAGACCTGAATATGAAACCTGAAATTGGCACCAAAAAGCTTCCAGTATCCAGATGGACCGTTATAAAAAAGAAACTCCGCAGGATGCTCTTCTATGTAAGTTTGATTGTGGTTTGCTTCCTGGCAGGCTTTATTTACTGGAAGTACTTCTATACTTACAGTGAAGGATATCGTGCCGGTTTATTGCAGAAATTCACCTATAAAGGGAATATATTCAAAACCTATGAAGGCGAACTTATTTTAAGTAGCGTAACCGGGGGGAACAATGTGGTTATTGCGTCGGAGAAATTCTTTTTTTCTGTTCCCGAGAAGAGTCTGGCCAGTAAGTTGGATACACTCCAGGGCAGAACAGTTATTGTTCATTATAAGCAAAAAAACGGAAGATTGGTTTGGAAAGGTGACACGCCTTATTATGTTGACAGTGTAAGAGTAAGATGATCACTCAGAACATTTTTGTTATTAATCTGGCCCATTCGCTGCGGTTCCTGACCGTAAAATCAAGTTCTTCGCCAGCCTTGGTTTTGATCTTTATACCCCTGGGCAGGATCATCATCACATTAAAGTAGAACATTTCACTGATATCTTCAGGGTTTATTTCCCTGTTACAGAACTGAAATTCCTGCTTCAGGGTCCTGAAGTATATCCTTTGGTTGGTAACAATCAACTTACCATTGACTTGCCGTTCGTTATGACGAAGATTTGAACTTCCAGCCATAAGAATCATTTCATTGGGTTTAAGAATCAGTTTCATGATAGTGAAATTTGGAATTCGGTTAATGAATGGATTTCATTATTGAATGTACATATATTATACCAAACTCTTTATATGTCTGTATATATGATATTTAATCATTATATCTCATGATGAATATCTGACTGCTTCTGTGCCTAAACGAAACAACAGGTGTACGATTTGATACAGTTAAAAAAGCGCTGAATTTCGCGTGCAAAGACCGTTTTATTGAATTCCATTTCTTATATTTAAACACAGGATCATTAAACAGAACAATTATGGCAGTAATTGGAATCGACCTGGGTGGTACAAAGCTTGCCGGCGCCCTGTTCCAACACGACGGGATGTGTATCAACAAAGTCGTCATACCGCTTGAAAAAAGGAAAGGCGATGAAGTAGGTGCCTTGATTAACAGTCTTATACGAACCGAAACCGACTTTGCCAAAAAAGAAAGGATGTCCATCCGGGCCATTGGCTGCTGTGTTCCTGGCATTGCATTTCCTGTCACTGGGAGGGTTTGGGCTCCCAATATCAGAAATTGGGAGGATTATCCGCTTCTCGAAAAAATTCGTACGGAAGTTCCGGATGAGAGTATCCGCATAATACTTGACAACGACAGGGCCTGCAGCCTTTCAGGTGAGGTATGGAAGGGCGCTGCCCGGAACTGCAACAATGTTATCTTTCTTTCGGTGGGTACTGGAATCGGTGCTGGCATAATGATCGAAGGAAAAATCCTCAGAGGCTCGGCTGATGCCGCAGGTGCTATCGGATGGCTTGCGCTTAATCCCGTTTTCAGAAACGGATATACTGATTGCGGTTGCTTTGAATACCATGCGTCAGGTGACGGATTGTTGAGAACTGCAAGGGATTATATGGAACTTGACCGGCAATATAGGGGAATGCTGAGATACGATCGGCCTGAGGATTTAACCACCCAGGGTGTTTTCGATGCCTTCCGGCAGAAGGATGCTATTGCAGTTAAGGTCGTTGACCAGGCTATACGCTATTGGGGTATGACAGTGGCGAACCTGGTCAGCTTGTTCAATCCTGAAAAAATTATCTTTGGGGGTGGTGTTTTTGGCCCTGCAGTTGAGTTTTTAGAGGACATTCTCCTGGAAGCCAGAAAGTGGGCACAACCTGTTAGCATCAACCAGGTTAAAATTGAAGCCTCCCTGCTGGGAGGAAATGCCGGACTTTTCGGAGCTGCGTGGATTGCTTTGTCTTCATGAACCCATTCAAATGATCAACAGAGATATTATGTACAGGAAAAGATTGGTTTTTGCCGCTGCATGCCTGGGCATGCTCCTTTTCGGGATAGTTTTTCTGTCGCTGGGGACCATTTCAGTATTCATTCAGGAAAAATTCAACCTCAGGGAGCTCGAATTAGCCACTCTGGCATCTTTGTTGCCGGCAGGCATGCTCGCTGGTTCATTGGTTTTCGGCCCGATCGTGGATCGTTATGGTTACAAGATCCTGCTGATCATTTGTTGCGGTTTTATTGTGCTGGCATTGGAGTCGATTGCCTTCGCAAGGTCCCTGGCCATTCTGCAACTATCCTTTTTTATCATTGGTTTTGGTGGCGGTGCAATCAACGGCGGCACCAATGCTCTTGCTGCGGATATCACCCCTACTGGCAAGGTTGCTGCATTGAGTTTGCTGGGTGTTTTCTTTGGCATTGGTGCATTGGGAATGCCACTCCTGTTGGGTATTCTGAGCCACATAACTGATTATGAAACCATCATATCATCGTTAGGCCTTCTGGTTTTGCTGCCAATTGTTTATTTTGCAGCCCTGGAATTTCCTGAGTCCAAGCAAAAACTGCGGTTCCCGGTTACCGAAGCTTTGGCCCTGCTGAAAGAACCGCTATTGATTCTCATGGGATTTATCCTGTTTTTTGAGAGTGCCCTGGAAGGGATTGTCGGCAGCTGGTCAACCACCTTTTTGAAATCCAAAGGCCTGTCCGCCGAAAATGCCCTTTATACACTATCCTGTCAGGTAGCCGTTATTGCCATTGTCAGGCTGATACTCAGTGGTGTGCTCAGGAAAGTCACTACCAAAACTGTAATGTATTTAAGTTATATATTTATTCTTGCGGGAAGTATAGTACTGATAAGAACCAGTTCCTTCTCAGCCGCATTGTTGGCCATGTGCTTTATCGGGACTGGTTTTGCAGCTGGATTCCCAGTAATACTGGGATACACAGGCGAATTGTATCCAAGGATTTCAGGTACGGCATTCAGTGTTGTAATCGTCCTTGCCCTAATCGGCAACACCCTGATGAATTACCTGATGGGGATCCTTGCGAATGTTTGGGGCATCCATAGATTTCCGGTCCTCATTATCATTAACCTCGCTTTTATGGTGTTATTATATAGTATTACAGTTAAAAGAGTTTCAAAAAGAATTAAGGTTTAATCTTTATAACGGAGGTAAAAGATGCTCGCAAAACAATGGATTGATAACGCAAGAGGCGTTATGGACAAGATTGAAAAAACCCAGATGGACAATATCTGGAAAGCGGCTGAAGTTATGGCAAATTCGATCCAGGCCGGAAGATGGGTTCACACTTTTGGATGCGGACACGCCACCATTCCGGTTGAGGAGATGTATCCAAGGATTGGCGGATTTGTCGGCTTTCACCCCATGATTGAACTGCCCCTCACCTTCTTCACCAATATCGTAGGTGGCATGAGCGTTCATCAGTTCATTTTCCTGGAACGCGTAGAAGGCTATGGGGTTGAGATCATGAAAGGCTATAATTTTGATCCTTCTGATTGTGTATGGTTGTTTTCCCATACCGGCATCAATGCCGTGAACATTGATGTAGCCATTGAATCGAGAAAAAGAGGCATGAAGGTGATCGTTTTCGGATCAGCCAAAGAGGCCGAAGGGAAGCAAACCCGTCACAGCTGCGGAAAAACAATTTTCGATCTGGCTGATATTGTGGTAGATACCTGTGTTCCCATCCAGGATGCCTCTGTTCCGCTCATAAATCACATCGACAAGGTTGGTCCGGTTTCCACCATGGGTTTCATCACAGCGGTGTGGATGACTGTAACTACGGTTGCGGAAATTCTCGCTGACCGAGGCGTGAAACTTTATATTCATCCTTCACATAATATTCCCGGGGATACTTCCGCAAAAGACCGGCTGAGTGAGGCCCTTGCTGAATATAAGAGGCGGATTGCCGGAGTTTAGTACTTAATTTTTAGCGGTATAGACTTTGATGCTGATCAGGGGATGGGCATTGGGGGCTGTCAATGCATTCAGAACCTTGAAATTCAGGATAAAAGTCTTGAGTTCCTTGAGGGTTTTAACCTGTAACAGGGTGAGCGTATTCGCCTTTATCGTGACAACATCTGCATGATCATAAAAGGTATACTCCTTCTGGTTCTCCAGGATGTAATCGCAATCGGATGTGTTTTCGACATATACTGAAACCACATTGGATTTTCCACTATTACTTTCCATCACCTGTGTTTTATGGATAGACAGGGATTGCTGCACCAGGGGAACCAGGAATTCCTTTTTACCGATCAGTGTATTGTCGAACCACACCACAGTTCTTCCTTTTTGAAGGGCTTCCCGCAGTGCTTCCTCTGATTTGCCAGTAGCAAAGACCAGGGTGACCGGCCGATGACCACCTCCTGTCACATTGAACTGCCAGTCGATAAGATCGTGTATGTCTGAGGCCCCAATCAGCGTAAGTTTGTTTTCAAGGGCAATTTTGAGTGCTTCATCTGAATAACTGTGCTCATTTACCAGTTCCACAGCCTGAATAAGGCCTTCTTTAATCAGCTGCCGGTGCATTTTGGTGAGTACTGCCGTTCCGTTGGGATTTTGTGCATACCAGTGAGGATGGTTCCAGATGACGTAAGCACCCTGTCGTTTGGCTTCCCGGAATACCTCAAGAGAATCCAAACCCAGCAGCTTATTGGCATCACTCAGAAACAGGGCATTGGCATGACCCGGGGGCATGTCGCGGGTAATTTCTGATCCGCTGATAACCAGGAGTTCACTCTCCTTTGCCGCTTCAAGAGCAATCTGATACACCCTGTTCCTGTCGGGATACGGCAAATCATCCCCATGAGGCTGGTATTCCAGATGATCTGTTATGGCAATGGCGTCAAGGCCGTCTGCGATGGCTTCGCGCACGCGAACGTCAGGCCATACATCGCCATCGGAGAAAACTGTGTGCTGGTGAAAATCGCAGATCAATGTTTTATATCCCGGAATATCCGGAAAAGTAATCCTGCGTGATGATTCGGATGATTGTCCATGAGCAGGGCTATTTCCGGTTATGCAGGCCAGCAGGACAATACCTGTGCCTGCAATAAGTTTTACAGCAATACTGACGTTCATGGTTTCAATTTATAAGAGGTTCCAACAGATGAAGGTACTCATTTTGCATTAAAAGTTTCACATCATTAGATTTTCAGGATAGAATTGATTAAATTTCAGGTAAAGATTTAGTATAAGGCAGTTGAAATGATGACAAGGATTTATCCATAATATAGGGTCAATCAGCAGGTAATTCTATTAAACATAATACGTCTGGCGTTGTTAATCAGGTATAAACTAAAACCGTGAAGAAATGAAAAAAGTACTACTGTTTTCTTTGTTTTTTTCATTGACCTCAATACTGGCAATGCAGGCAGTAAGGTCACAAGAAACCGTGGTTGACATTATTGTCAACAGTGCTGATCACGATACGCTCGAAGCTGCTATAATTGCGGCCGGGCTGAATGACGACCTTGCAGGAACAGGACCTTTTACTGTTTTTGCACCTACCGATGCAGCCTTTAAAGCCCTGCCCATGGGTGCGCTTGACGCACTGCTGGCCGATCCGACCGGGTTGCTGGAGCAATTGCTGCTGTATCATGCGGCAAGTGGCAATTTGACCTCAGACAGTCTGTCAGATGGTCGGGTTATTGTTACTTTGCAGGGCGGGAATATTACCGTCACCTTCAGCGGAGAGGACATTTTTATTAACAATGCCAAGGTCATTGTTGCAGATTTGCATGCCGACAACGGTGTGGTGCATGTCATCGATGCTGTGATCATTCCTGAGGTTGCTACCGTAATGGATATCATTGTTAACAGTCCCGCCCACGATACCCTGGAATTTGCCCTGGGTTTTGCTGGACTGGACGATGACCTTGCCGGGGAAGGACCTTTCACCGTATTTGCGCCTACCGATGATGCATTCAAGGCGCTGCCTCCCGGGACCGTCGAAGCCCTTTTACCGCAGCTTGAATCCATTCTCCTCTATCACGTTGCAGCAGGGAAGGTGATGTCTGAAGATCTGTCTGACGGACAGGAGATTGTTACGCTGCTGGATAGAAAGGTTAACGTATCCATTAACGAGGATGGTATCTTCATTAATAACGCGAAAGTTATTATAACGGACCTTGTTGCTAACAATGGAGTGGTTCATGTAGTGGATGCCGTATTAATCCCGCAGGCCGAAACGGTTGTGGATATCATTGTAGGCAGTGCTGCACACGACACCCTCGAAGCCGCCGTAATTGCTGCCGAATTGGATGACGACCTGGCAGGCGAAGGCCCCTTTACCGTGTTCGCACCTACCGATGATGCTTTCAAGGCGCTGCCCGCAGGAACACTTGAAGCGTTGCTGGAAGATCCCACCGGTGACCTGGCCGATATTCTCCTTTACCATGTGGCCAGTGGCAAGGTTTTGTCGGAAGACTTGTCTGACGGACAGGAAATCACGACCCTCCTGGGCAAGGATATTACCATAACCATATCCAATGACGGGGTATTTATTAATGATGCAAAAGTCATTCTTGCTGATCTTCTTGCCGATAATGGTGTAGTGCATGTCATTGATGCCGTATTGATACCGCAATTAGCCGAGGCTTCTTTCCCCATCGACTTTGAAACCGAAACGGATGCAGTGTGGACCATTTTTGCAAATGGTACCGGTGCTGCGACCGATCTGGAGGTCATTGCCAATCCCGATAAAGCGGGAATCAATACCTCCGACAATGTGTTGAAATTCGTGATCAACACAGATGCTGATCCATGGGCGGGATTTTATTCTGATTCTTATCCGGAAGTTGAATTTACCCAATCTTCCCATACGATTACCATGATGGTATGGAAATCGGTTATCAGTCCTGTTACCTTTAAAGTTGAATCCCCGTCAAACGGCGGAACTGTGACTGAATTAAAAGTCAATAACACGGTTACGGGACAGTGGGAAAAGATCACTTTCGACTTTAGTGCCCTTATAGGGTATTCGTATGCCAGGATCACGGTAATCCCTGATTTTGTAGATCCAAGGACAGCAGGCACCACGGTCTATCTTGACAACATTGAAATAGCCGAGACTCCTACAGGATTATTGAACCTGTTTGATAATTCCGAAGTACTTGGCATTTTTCCCAACCCCTCATCAGATTACATAAAGCTTTCTGCTTTGGGAGAGGAAAAAGAAGGGTTGCTGAGAATCATCAATACCAGTGGTGTGGAAGTTGAGAACCGGTTTGTAAACAATCTTTCCGAATCCATTGATATCAGACGGCTCAATAAGGGTGCTTATTTTCTGATCGTGGAAACCAAAACCGGCAGGTATGCCCAGAAACTGCTGGTGAAATAATCATATTATTTCCACAGGTTAAAAAAGGGACGAATCAAACGTCCCTTTTTTTTATCGGTATGTCAGGCGTGGTTTATTCAGTTGCTGGTGGTGTGGGATCATTCTCCTTGATTCTCTTTCTGCAGATCTGTTCAATCTCATAGACACGGGGAATTCCCGAAATATAAAACGTATCGGCAACATATTGATCTCCGCCATTTTTCCTGCTTACCATCCTGCCGGTTCTCATACCCAGTGTAATGTTTCCCTTCTTTTCATTCCCGGTAACTTCAATATCGCCCGAGAACTGTTCCCAGTCAATCGACCGAATGGTGCTCTTGCTGTAAAGGATCAGCCGGGTAGGGGTTCCTACGAAATAACCCCCTTTCCTAAAAAGGGAATAAATGCCGAATCCAAATATCAGTAAGCCTACGAGAACGAAAAATCCTATGATCATGGCAGGTACTACAACAGGGCCAAGGTTCCCGGGACCTGCCACAACAGGCACACCATCCGAAGAAAAGTGCACCTCCTTGCCCACAAAAAGTGGTCCCAGAAAGGCCACCACAAAGATGCTGGTGAAGGCCAGCCAGAAGGAACCGAAGAGTATGGCTGCAACGGAGTTCTTTATCGGCTGTGTCCTGCGTGCCTTTACGGCAAAGTCCCTGTTTTCCGATCCGAGATGCTGGAGCAGCATGTGCGGTAAGGTGTTGTAATCATCCATCATAAGGGTGTGTTTCTCCGAAATTTAGATAAAAGAACCGATGTTTACAATAACTTTTTACTTCAGCCACTTACAATCATGAAACGTATCGACATAAACCGGAACTTTTGCTATTTTTGAACCTCTTTAACACCAATAAAAAATAACACACGATGAGAAGAAAAATAGTAGCCGGAAATTGGAAAATGAACAAAACCCTTCAGGAAGGCATTGAACTGGCAAAAACAGTTAACAGACAGGTGGAGGATAATGGAGTTGTCATCGTTCTCTGCACCCCCTTTATTCACCTTTCCGAAGTGAGCAATGTGATCACCAAGGACTCCCTATTCCTCGGTGCGCAGAACTGTGCCGCTGAAGCTTCTGGTGCCTTTACCGGTGAGGTATCCGTTGATATGATCAAATCAACCGGCGCTGATTATGTGATCATCGGACATTCCGAACGAAGATCCTATTTTCATGAAGATGACGCCCTGCTGAACAGGAAGGTAAAATGCGCTCTTGCCGCAGGCCTGACCCCTATATTCTGCTGCGGTGAGGTTCTGGCTGAAAGACAGGCCGGCAATCATATGAAAGTAGTGAAAACACAGATTGAGAACGGATTATTTGATCTTACTCCTGAAGATTTCGGAAGGGTGGTTATCGCCTATGAACCGGTTTGGGCCATTGGTACTGGTGTTAACGCTACTTCAGACCAGGCGCAGGAAATGCACAAAGCCATTCGGGAACTCATAGCTGAAAAATACGGCAACCCTGTAGCCGGCAATACTTCCATATTATATGGCGGCAGCTGCAAACCATCCAACGCAAGGGAATTATTTGCAAATCCTGATGTTGACGGAGGACTGATCGGTGGCGCTTCTCTTAATGCAGCTGATTTTATGGGTATCGTGAGTGCTTTTTAAAGCTTATCCATAACATCAATATTAGTATTCTTTTTAAACGGTAATGGATACTTTTGAAGGACCATTGCCGTTATTTTTTTGAAGTTTTTCCATCAGGTGCCGGAATCATATACCGTTTAACGGTAATGATCATGAGTGATCTTGTTATGGATGGAAAAAAATAATATTTTTATTGAATAAATCCCATTCAATGGTCTGCAGGATTTCCCGTCTGTATTGGATCTTTTGCTTCATGGTTCTTGTTTTCCCCGTTTCTGCCCAGGATTCCAAAGTGTTTTCAGGGGAAACCGATAAATACCCTGACGAGCTCTTTTTATTTATGCAAAAAAGCAGCAATCCTGAAAGCGAAAAGGCAGTGAATGAGTTTATAACAGCATGGACCAGGGATAGCCTTTTCAGTCCAAAGGAACGAGAAAGGGTCATTCAGTTATCATTGGATCTTCTTAAAAAGAATGCAAAGCCCTATCCTCACTTCACGCATTTTCTCAGGTGCCTTATGCTGATGAAAACTACTCGGCAGAAGCCTGAAAACTTCGTCAATTGGGAGAAAGGCCTGGAACTGCTGCTGGCCAGCCGGAAAATAACCCTGCAGTCCACTGATCGTTACCTGTCATTCACACGACAATTGTTTGACAGCAGTTCTTTATATCGCTCTATTAGTGTGGATTGGCGGACCCGATCGCGTGATTATACAATTGTTACCGATACTGCCATTCGGATCATCCTGAAAAAGACTGACCTGGTTTGCTATGTCAGGAACGACAGCATTATGGTGACTGAAACCAGTGGTGAATTTAATCCGGTGACTTCCATTTGGAAAGGTACCGGGGGAACCGTAACCTGGGAGAGGGCAGGATTTAAGAAGTCGGAGGTTTACGCACAGCTAAGCACTTATGAAATCAATATGACCCGTTCGGAATATACCGCGAAAGATGCAGTTTTTGTCAACAAGGTTTATTTCAATGCCCCTTTAAAAGGCACCCTGACGGATCGGGTAAAACTGGTTAAAACACCTGAAGATGCAGACTATCCCTTGTTTGATTCCTATCAGAAAGACTTTAAAATCAAAAAGTTATACAAAGATATTGATTTTGAAGGAGGTTTGTCGATGCAGGGCTCAAAACTGGTTGGAACAGGAAACCGCGAAAAACCGGCTTATGTTTTCATATACCGGAAAGATACCCTGGTACTGGTTGCCAGATCGGAATACTTTGCATTCCGTTCCGACCGGATCAACGCTCCGATTGCCGCCATTATCATCAAGCTCAGAAAAGACTCAATCTTTCATCCGGGTTTGGCTTTCAGTTACCTGGTGCCTTCACGGGAGCTTTCCCTGAACCGCAACAACAATTTCACATCGGAAAGTCCGTATTATGATTCTTATCATAACATCGATATGACATTCGAACAACTGGTATGGAAAATGAATGAGCCGGTTATGAGGTTTACCGCCACCCTGGGCAGTACCATCGGGAAAGCCAATTTTGAGTCTGTCAGCTTTTTCAATAACGAGCAATACCTGAACATGCAGCTTATGGATGAAGTGCATCCACTTGTTTCCATCCGGAGTTTTGCCAGGTACATGGGGGTGGAGGAGTTCCTTGCAGATGATTATGCACGCTATCTGAAAAAATCCATTTCCCAGGTAAAGCAATTGCTCATGCGCATGGCGGCCCAGGGTTTTCTCTATTATGACAGCGAATCTGGCATGGCTGCCATTCGTCCAAGGTTGCATGATTACCTGGCTGCCAGCGTTGCTAAAATCGATTATGATGTTATCAGTTTCCCCTCGCGAACTACTGCACCAGTTGAAAATGCGATGTTTGACCTCCGGAACTATGATCTTACCATTAACGGCATTCCCAGGATATTCGTCAGCGATTCACAGAATGTGGCTATCTATCCCGACAATGACCGGATCATCATGAAGAAAAACAGGCATTTTCAGTTTGACGGACAGGTTCAGGCCGGCCTGTTTACTTTTACAGGGAAGAACTTCTTTTTTAATTATGATACCTTTAAGATTGATCTTCAGAAGATCGACTCCCTGCGCATCCGTTATTTAACCGGTCAGGTGGACGATTATGGTTTTGCAGTTGCCGATAGAGCGCAGAATCTCATTCAGGACATTAAGGGAGAATTGTATATCGATAAATCAGACAATAAATCCGGTAGGAAATCCTACTCTGAATACCCAATATTCAGGTCTACAGAAAATGGTTTTGTATATTATGATGATAAAAAAATCCAGGATGGGGTGTATGACCGTGATCGGTTCTATTTTGAGATTTATCCCTTTGAAATGGACAGCCTCGATAATTTCAACCGTCAATCCATGCAGTTTGAGGGTGAACTAACATCTGCCGGTATCTTCCCTGTGATCCAGGAAACCCTTCGGCTACAAGGTGATAAATCTCTGGGGTTCAAGTATATGACTCCTGATTCCGGACTTTCCTTATATAAAGGAAAGGGAATGTTTTTTCAGGAAATCTCTTTAAGCAATCAGGGGCTGCAGGGTTCTGGAACCATTAATTACCTCACTTCTTCCACCATTTCCGATGATATCCGGTTTTATCCGGATTCATTAAATGCCGTATCGCGTGATTTTACCATCGTTCAAAAGACAACAGATACGCAATTTCCGCAGGTGCATTCTGTTAACAACAAGATCCACTGGTTGCCCTATCTGGATGAATTCTATGCCTACAGGATTGATTCAACGTTCCGTATGTTCAACAATACCTCAGTACTGGCAGGCAATCTGAAATTGCAGCCTTCCGGTCTGGGCGGCGAGGGCAGAATGTTTCTCGAAGGTGCAGAATTGCATTCGGAAAAGTATGCGTTCAAAGCCAACGAAATCGATGCTGACACAGCTGACTTTTTTCTTAAATCACTTCATAGCGAAGGCTTTACAGTTCTAACAGAGAACATGAAATCCCATATTGATTTCACGCAGCAAAAAGGATTGTTTACCACCAACGAGGATTTCACGCTGGTCTCTTTTCCTGAAAACAAGTACGTGAGCTACCTTGACCATTTTGAGTGGAATATGTCCAGCAAAGAACTTGCCATGGGATCGCGCTCCTCAACACCACCTGCCACAGAGATAGCAGAAGAAGGTTTAACGGGGCCGAGATACATCAGTATTGATCCGGCCCAGGATTCCCTGAGCTTCATTGCCCCGCTGGCTTTCTATGATTATGACAGCAATCTGATCAAAGCTCATGAAGTAAAATACGTAGATATTGCTGATGCCCGGATATATCCCGAGAATGAGAAACTTACAGTACAGCCGGATGCACGGTTAAGGCCCCTGTACAAGGCCAATATTCTGGTTAACAGGACCACAAGGTACTTTACCCTGATTGATGCCACCATTTCGATCACAGGCAGGAATAAGTATACAGGATCTGCGTATTACAATTATATTGATGAACTGGAGCAGCCACAATTGATTTATTTCAGCGCTCTCGGGGTCGATGACAGTTTACAGACAATCGGTTCAGGGGAGGTATCAGAAGCTGATGAGTTTACCCTGAGTCCCAATTACAGATATCGGGGAAAGTTTTATCTGGAAGCCTCTAAAAGGCTCCTGACTTTCGATGGCGGCACATTGATTGAACACAACTGTGAAAAGGTAGTTCCACGATGGGTGTATTTCAGGTCGGAAATTGATCCAAAAAATATCATGATCCCCATCAGGGATGAGTTGATTGACATCAACAGAGATAAAATTTTCAACGGCTTGTTCATGTATTATGATTCTGTTCATGTCTATCCCGCTTTCCTTTCGGGTCGGAAGAATTACAGCGATAAAGCCATTGTTACATCCACCGGATATCTTTATTATGATAAACCATCGCAGCAATACCTGATCGCCTCCAAAGAAAAACTGCTCGACAGGAATGTACCAGGGAATATCCTGGCCCTGCATCGTGAAAACTGCGAGTTATACGGGGAAGGAAAGATTGAACCAGGCGCCAAGCTTGGCCAGATGAAAATAACCACGGTGGGAAATGTACTTCACAAAACAGAAGCTAACGAAACGGAGATGAATGTTTTGTTTGGATTGGACTTTTTCATTGCTGATAACATCATCAATGTCATGGCAAGTGAAATCGACAGCATGCCGAACCTCCCTGCAGTTGATCTGAACAGGCCCCTGTACACGAAGGGCATTGTTGATCTTATTGGGAAAAGCCGTTACGATGCCATGAGATCTGAATTGAGTCTTTTTGGAACCTTAAAGGAGATGCCCCAGGAACTCAAGCATACTATAATGTTTAACGAGCTAAAACTGCGGTGGAACAATGAATCAAATTCCTGGATGTCAGTGGGTAAAATTGGAATTGCCAGTATAAACAATATGCCCGTAAACAAAAGGGTGGATGGTCTGCTCGAGCTTCAGATAAAACGAAGTGGTGATATCCTTGATTTCTATTTGCAGCTCGACCGGCGTACCTGGTATTACTTCGGATACACCAGGGGGGTTATGCAAATACATTCATCCAATAATGAATTTCTTGAAAGGATGAAAAAGCTCAAACCCAATGAGCGACGGTTGAATGTAACAACCGGGGAATCCTATATTTATATGGTATCCACCGATGTTAAAAAGAACACCTTCCTGAGAAGATACCGGGAGGTATATGAGAACAGCAGTGAGTAAAAAAAAGCCTTTCCGTATTTTTTTCCCGGAATAATTTGTTTTTATTTGTTCCACAATACCGGATAGCGCGCACCTTTATGACAGGCAACAAAAGAAAAGTTGAAGTATGCTTTACACCAGCACTTTATCCCGATTTCAGGAACGATGAGGCTGTTGTGGTGATTGTTGACATTTTGCGAGCCACTTCTGCGATTGTCACTGCCTTTATGAACGGAGTAAACCGGATTATCCCGGTAGCCACGCTGGAAGAGGCCCTTGTATACAAGCAAAAAGGGTACCTCGTGGCTGCCGAGCGAGATGGAATAGTACGTGATTTTGCCGATTTCGGCAATTCACCCTACAATTTTAAACGCGAGATTATCGAAGGGAAGGATTTGGTATATTCAACCACAAACGGCACCTATTGTATTATGCTGGCTAAAAACAGCTACCGTGTATTAATTGGCTCGTATTTGAACCTTGATTCCCTGGTAAATTATATTATGCAGGAGGATCGTGATCTTATACTTCTTTGTGCCGGCTGGAAAAATAAGTTCAATCTGGAAGATTCCCTTTTCGCCGGTGCACTTGCGGAATTAGTGCTGCAGCATGACCGGTATACAACCCATTGTGATTCTGTTCATGCATCGGTTGATCTCTGGAAACTGGCCCGGAATGATCTGATGAATTATATTGAAAAGGCCGCCCAGAGACACCGGCTAAAAAAGAATAACCTGGATGATGTGATCGGGTATTGTCATACCCGCAATATGACTGCTGTTATACCGGCTCTTAAAAGCAACTATCTTACCTTGGTGGAACACTTATAAGTAACATGAAATCAGAAGATCAACGAATTTTGCCGGTTATCCAAAACCTGTTGGGAAAACCTCAACGCTTTTTTCTGTTAATTTTTTCACACATAAATAATATTTTTCTAAATTTGAAAACCATCAGTTGTTAATTGTTTAACAAATAATATTACCTCCTATGAAAAAATATAATTTTAATCCTGGCCCCTCTGTACTGCCTGAGATCACGCTTAGAAATACTGCTGAGGCTGTTTTAAATCTTAATGGCACTGGTCTGTCGATAATGGAAATTTCTCACCGCAGCAAGGATTTTGAGGCCATTTTAAAGGAAGCTAAAGAGTTGCTTAAAGAACTTCTTGACATTCCTGCAGGATATTCGGTTCTGTTTTTACAGGGAGGTGCAAGTCTTCAGTTCACGATGATTCCATATAACTTCCTGAACAAAAAGGCCGCTTATCTCGATTCCGGATCATGGGCATCCAAAGCCATCAAGGAAGCTAAATTCTTCGGCGAAGTTCAGGTCCTGGCCTCCTCCAAGGATCAGAATTACACATTTATACCAAAAAACTATACTATACCGTCTGATGCTGACTATTTTCACATCACCACCAACAATACCATTTATGGTACCGCGCTAAAAACTGATATTTCCTCTCCGGTTCCCCTAATTGCCGATGCTTCATCCGATATCCTCAGCAGGCCCATGGACGTGTCAAAATATGCCCTCATTTATGGCGGCGCACAAAAGAATCTCGGACCTGCCGGTGTTTCTTTTGCCATAATAAAAGACAGCCTGATGGAAAAGGTCACAAAACCCGTTCCCACCATGCTGAGTTACAAGATTCATGCTGAGAATGACTCCTTATACAATACACCGCCGTGTGTGGCTATTTATGCCTGTCTGCAAACCCTGAAATGGTTGAAGGACCTGGGTGGGCTGAAGGCCATCCATAAAGTGAACCTGGACAAGGCAAATCTCCTTTATAACGAGATTGAAAGGAATAAACTGTTCATGTCGCCGATTACTGTTGATGAGGACAAATCGATAATGAATGTGGTTTTTGTGTTTAAACCGGAATACAAGGATTTGGAGGAAAAATTCCTTGAATTGGCCAAGGCCAAAGGTCTAGTCGGCATTAAAGGGCACAGGTCGGTTGGCGGTTTCCGCGCTTCCATTTATAACGCGATGCCTGTGGATGGTGTAAAAGCCCTGGTGCAGGCGATGAAGGAATTCGAACAGCAGGTGTAGGCAGATTGAAATCAAAACGGACAAATAACCCATTCAGATCTCCATAATCATTATAAAATAACATCATGCAAACCATACTTATCGCCACCGATAAACCATTTGCCAAAGTTGCCGTGAAGGGTATGAGAGAGATCGCAGAAAATGCCGGTTTTGAAATTAAACTCCTGGAAAAATATACCAGCAAGGAACAACTCCTGGAGGCAGTAAAGGATGTTGATGCTGTTATAGTCCGCAGCGACATTATTGATGAGGAGGTTATTAAAGCCGCAGGCAAATTGAAAATTGCTGTGCGTGCCGGAGCCGGTTATGACAATATTGATCTGAAGGCTGCATCTGATAAAGGTATTGTTGTGATGAACACACCCGGACAAAATGCCAACGCTGTGGCCGAACTTGCCTTTGGAATGATGATTTACCTGAACAGGAATTTTTACAATGGAAGTTCGGGTGTTGAACTCCGCGGAAAAACCCTTGGTATCCATGCATACGGTAATATAGGCCGGATCGTGGGCATGATAGCAAAGGGCATGGGCATGGATGTGTACGCTTTTGATCCTTACCGTGATAAAATTGTCATTGAAAATGACGGTATCAAATACGTTGCTGATGTGAAAGATCTTTACAGAAAATGCCAATACATATCAGTTAACCTGCCAGCAAACAAGGAAACGAAGGAATCCCTGAATTTCGAGCTGCTGAACCAGATGCCGGAAGGCGCTACCCTGGTGAATACCGCCCGGAAGGAAATTGTACACGAGCCGTCACTTTTGAAAATGTATGCTGAAAGGAAGGATTTCCGGTATGTTACTGATGTGGCTCCGGACTGCGAGGCACAGATCAAAACCGATTATGCGGCACGCTACTATGGTACGATTAAAAAGCAAGGTGCTCAAACAGAAGAAGCCAATATCAATGCAGGTTTGGCAGCTGCCAAACAGATAGTAAATTTTCTCACCAGGGGCGATAAAACCTACCAGGTGAATTGATAATGCGTTTTACTTTTAAATAATGAAGTTGAGACCCCGCTGAAAAGACGGGGTCTCTACGTATTTTTTTATTACATTTGTAAAAACCAAACCTTCATTTATTAACCCAGTTCTTATAGACTATGGCTATAGTAAAAGCATTCCAGGGATTCCGTCCGCAGGGGGACCTTGCTGCAAAAATCGCTAGCAGACCTTACGATGTTCTGTCATCCGAAGAGGCATTTGCTGAAGCAAAGGGTAATCCATATTCTTTCTACCACATCATTAAATCTGAAATTGATCTGCCGCCGGAAACCGATCATTATTCTCCGGCAGTTTATGAGAAAGCCCGCACTAACCTGCAGCATTTTATAGACAATAAGATTCTCCTTCAGGATAAAGTGCCCTGTTTTTACATCTACGCCCAAACCATGTGGGGAAGAACACAGTACGGTTTAGTAGCCACTGCCTCTGTGACTGATTACAACAACAATATTATCCGCAAACATGAACTGACCCGGGTTGAAAAAGAGGAAGACCGTAAAACACACATCCGGACCACCAATTTTAATTGTGAACCTGTTTTTTTTGCCTACCCCGATCACGAGGAAATCAACCGACTGATCAGTAATTATATAGAAGAAAAACCGGAATATGACTTTAAAACTGACGATGGGATTCACCATCAGTTATGGGTGATCAGTGATCAACATACCATCAGACGGATTGAATCCATTTTTAAGAACGAAATTCCTTTCACCTATATAGCTGATGGTCACCACCGGACTGCAGCAGCTGCCCATGTTGGTGAAGAAAAGAAGCTCAGCAATCCTCATCATAAAGGCACTGAAGAGTATAATTATTTCCTGGCGGTTCACTTTCCGGCAAGTCAGCTTTCCATTTTTGATTACAACCGTGTGGTAACGGATCTGAACAATAATACAACTGAGGAATTCCTGCTCCGGCTTGAAGAAACTTTTATGATCATACCAAAAAGTAATCACGAATATCGCCCTTCACATCCCCACGAGTTTTCCATGTACATGAACGGCAAGTGGTATGCACTGGAAGCAAAGGCCGGCACATACAACGATAATGATCCCATTGACTGCCTGGATGTAACCCTTTTATCACGCCATGTTTTGGATGCTATACTTGGCATTAAGGATCTGAGAAAATCCAAGCGCATCGACTTTGTTGGTGGTATCCGCGGGCTGGGTGAATTGAAGCGTCGTGTTGACAGTGGCGAAATGGCTGCAGCCTTTGCTTTGTACCCGGTAACCATGGACCAGTTGATCCGAATCGCTGATACCGGCAACATCATGCCCCCAAAAACCACATGGTTTGAACCCAAACTCAGGAGCGGGCTTGTACTGCACAGTCTGGATTAAATATAAGACCCCGCCTGAAAAGCGGGGTCTTGTCTTCCATGCAATCCCTTTGAAATAATTGAAAACAATTATTTTCTGATATTTCCTGATACTTTCCCCCGGTATTAGTCAATCAGAATTCTTAATAGGGATCTCTTGACCTTTTCAAAATTAAATAATCCGTTCGGCAACCCGTTTTAAAAAAGTCATTAATTAGCATAAAATCACCGCAATCGTTTCCGCAAACGTTTGCGATAATGATTGCCATTCATTTTTTTTTCTTATTATTACATATTGAAACGCCTTACCTGACTTTATACACATGATTATCCACCGCATCACCATCAAAGACATTGCCCGGGAACTGGGTGTTTCCATTTCCACAGTATCTCGGGCCCTGAAAAATCACCCCGACATAAGTCCCCATACCAAAAAACTGGTAAATGACCTGGTTGAAAAAAGGAAGTACAAACCAAACGCCATTGCGCTTAGCCTTCGGAATCGCCGTACCAATATAATCAGTGTTATCATTCCTGAAATTGTACATCATTTTTTCTCTTCGGTAATTTCAGGCATTGATGAAGCCGCTGTTTCATCGGGATATAATGTCATGTTCTTTCAGTCGAACGAAAACTATGACCGTGAAGTCAGGAGTATCCAGTCCATACTCCAGAGCCGGGCTGATGGTGTGCTGATATCGGTAGCAAAAGGAAGTAAGAAATTCAACCACATCAGGCAATTGCTTGACAATAAAATACCAGTGGTATTATTCGATCGTTCCATAGAGGAAATGGATATCGATAAAGTCATTGTGGACGATTTTGATGCCGCCTTTAATGCAGTTGATTACCTTATCAAAACAGGTTGCAGGCGAATTGCCCATTATTATGGCCCCCAGCACCTGTCGATTTCATATTTGCGCAAAAGGGGTTATATATCGGCACTAGAAAAAAACGGACTTCGCGTGGATGATGAACTAATTGTTCCCTGCGACTCTTATGAAGGTGCCCTGAAGGTCACGCGGATGCTGATGAGCCGTTCAAAGCCACCTGATGCCATATTTACCGTTAACGACATGACAGGCGTTGGCACCCTGAATACTCTAAAATCCATGGGATTTAAGGTTCCTGAGGATGTCTCCATTGTTGGATTCACCGACGGTCTGGTTTCCTCTGTTACTGATCCTTTGCTTACTACTGTGAGCCAGCATGGGTTCGAAATTGGCAGGAAGGCAGCTGAAATTCTGATCAGGCGTATCCTTGAACAAAATGAAAATCCAAAACCCATAACCGAGATTGTTAGAACCGAACTTGTGATCAGGAATTCCACACGGAAGCTCCAGGAACAGGAATATTGACGATTCCTGAAAAATTCATCTCCCATTAGGTTGAAAAATGTATTCTTTAGTTTACTTTTGGGTTCTGGTCTTCCCCGGTAAAAGCAATCTATAGCCGATCTCTGTTGCTGCCTTCTGCAGACAGAGGTTTTCGTTTTAATAAGCCTCTACATTTTTAATTACTTGATATGAAAAAACCTAAATTAAGTTTTTGGCAGATCTGGAATATGAGTTTTGGATTTTTAGGGATCCAATTCGGTTTTGGACTTCAGAACGCCAATGTCAGCAGGATATTCCAGACACTCGGTGCCGACATCGATCAGATTCCCATTCTTTGGATTGCTGCACCAGTGACTGGCTTGATCATGCAACCCATCATTGGACACTTGAGTGACAACACGTGGGGAAGACTAGGCAGGCGAAGGCCGTATTTTCTGATCGGTGCCATTCTGGCGTCCCTGGCCCTGATTATGATGCCCAACTCTCCCGCCCTGTGGATTGCTGCCGGTACCCTCTGGATCATGGATGCGTCTATCAATATTTCCATGGAACCCTTCCGGGCATTTGTAGGGGATATGCTGCCAGATGAACAGCGCACCATTGGATTTACCATGCAGAGCTTTTTTATTGGCATCGGTGCCTTTGTCGCTTCCTGGCTGCCCTACATTATGGCCAACTGGTTAAATATTCCCAATACTGCACCTGCGGGACAGCTCCCACCAACGGTTATTTACTCCTTCTATCTGGGCGGAGCAGTCTTTTTGTCTGCAGTTATATGGACCGTAGTATCTTCCCGGGAATATTCACCGGAAGAAATGCAGCAGTTTGAAAAGAAGGCCGATAAATCAGCGCGGACTGTTGAAAGTGTTGAGCCGGCATCTCACTATTTAAGAAAAGGAATAATCTGGCTCATTGTCGGGTTTGTCCTGGCCTTCCCCGTTTTGCAGTTTGACCTGGAAAAGGAATTGTACATTCTTTCAGGCGGAATGGCCTTATTCGGTCTTTTACAGATACTCTCCGCGGTGCTGATCAGCAATAACCGGAGCAATAGCGGACTTGTGAGCGTTATTACCGATTTGTACAGGATGCCCAAAACCATGGCCCAGTTGGCCGTGGTACAGTTTTTTTCCTGGTTTGCCCTTTTTTCCATGTGGATATACACCACTCCGGCGGTTACTGAAAATCTCTACAAGACCACCGATACTGCCTCGGCTGCCTACAATGAGGGTGCAAACTGGGTTGGTGGCATGTTTGGCTGGTATAATCTCTTTGCTGCTTTCTTCAGTCTGGCCGTTCTGCCCTGGCTGGCAAGAGCTACAAACAGAAAAACCACCCATATCATAGCTTTAATAACAGGCGGACTTGGTCTTATATCTGTTTATTTTCTTACTGATCCTCACCAGATGGTGTTTTCAATGCTGGGCATCGGACTTGCCTGGGCCAGTATCCTGGCCATGCCTTATGCAATCCTGACCGGTGCCCTCCCCCAGTCTAAGATGGGCGTCTATATGGGGATTTTCAATTTCTTTATCGTCATTCCCCAGATACTTGCGGCCACCTTACTGGGATTCATGGTGAAAGTCCTGTTTCACGGGCATAGTATCTTTGCCTTGATTACCGGGGGGATATCCATGATAGTGGCTGCAGTCTGTGTATTGTTTGTTAATGATTACAAGTATAATTCTGATGATAATTAAAGCTTGTTTATTTGATTTGGACGGCGTGGTAGTGGATACGGCTCATTTCCATTTTCTTGCCTGGAGAAACCTCGCAGAGAAACTTGGATTTGAATTTACGGAACACGATAATGAGAGACTCAAGGGGGTGAGCAGAATGGACTCGCTGGCCATTCTGCTTGAAATCGGGAAGGTTTCACTCTCCGATCCTGAAAAAATTCGGCTTGCAGAGCAAAAGAACCAACTCTATCTGCAATACATCCGGAATATGACTCCGGATGATGTATTACCCGGAGTTAAAACGTTCCTGTCAGAATTAAAGGAATCTGGCATATTGCTGGGTATTGGTTCAGCCAGTAAAAATGCCCGCACCATCCTGGAAAGCATTGATCTGGTGACAAAATTTGATGTTATTGTTGATGGCAACCTGATCAGCCAGGCAAAACCACATCCGGAAGTATTTGCACTGGGTGCAAAAATGCTGCGGGTGGATCCCTCACACTGTGTCGTTTTTGAGGATGCCATTGCCGGAATCCAGGCTGCCCATAATGCTGGTATGAAATGTATCGGTGTGGGTGCAGCCGGGATATTATATGAAGCTGATCTGGTGATTCCGGGATTCCGGGATCTTAAGCTGTCTGACATTGAATTTAACTAATCCCTAAATAAATTTCTTGAATTTCATTTCTTGATGAGGTGTCGCTTATGAAAAACTACTATGTTATTGATGCGTGGAGCGTGATTGAAGAGGGCTTTAACCCGGGCATGCAGGAAGCATCAGAGAGCATATTCAGCCTGGGGAATGGCCATATGGGACAGCGGGCTAATTTTGAAGAAAAATACTCGGGAGAAACCCTTCAGGGCAATTATATAGCCGGAATATATTACCCCGATAAAACACGCGTGGGTTGGTGGAAGAACGGCTACCCCGAATACTTTGCGAAAGTACTTAATGCTCCCAACTGGATAGGGATTGCAGTGTTTGCCGGAGAAGAAGAGCTGGACCTTCATACCTGTGAAATAAAATCATTCCGTCGCGAACTGAATATGAAACAGGGTTACCTGGAACGTTCGTTTGTTGCCGCGTTTAAATCCGGAAAGCAGCTTCAGGTCACCAGCCGAAGGTTTCTGAGCATTGCTGAGGATGAAATCGGGGCCATCCGCTATGCCGTGAAACCCCTGAATTTTAGCGGGACTTTGCGTTTGACCCCCTTTATCGATGGTAATGTGGTAAACCGAGATGCCAACTATGATGAGCGTTTTTGGGAGAACCCGGAAACTGGCGTTAATGATGGCATTGCCTACCTTCGGACCCGTACCCGAAAATCAGGCTTTGAGGTATGCTTCTCTATGGCCTGCGAGGTTGAAGTGAACGGGACCCTCAGGAATATACCTTCCCGCCTGGTTCAACATCCCGGTTATATCGGTTTCGATATGGAGATCAAGGCGTCGGCTTCAGATGAGGTTATCCTTTATAAATACGTGTCTGTGCTGGATTCATTGAACTACACTTCAGATAATTTGATATCAAAAGGCAGGCAAACAGCAGCAAAGGCAATTCAAAAAAGGTTCAGTTTTCTGATGGATGCTCATATTGCCAGATGGGAAGAAAGCTGGTCGGGCAGCGATATCATTATCAAAGGAGATCCAGCTGCACAGCAAGGTATCCGTTTTAATATCTTTCAGCTTAACCAAACCTATACCGGTCGGGATGAACGGCTGAATATCGGGCCAAAGGGATTCACTGGTGAAAAATACGGCGGCAGTACGTATTGGGATACCGAAGCCTTCCTCTTGCAGTTCTACCTGAGTACCGAGCCTGAAAATGTCGCACGTAATCTGTTGATATACAGATATAAGCACTTACCCAAAGCCATCGAAAATGCCGCCAAGCTGGGTTTTGGTCAGGGTGCAGCCCTCTATCCCATGGTTACCATGAATGGAGAGGAATGTCACAATGAATGGGAAATTACTTTTGAGGAGATACACCGCAACGGTGCGATTGCCTATGCGATCTATAACTATGTTAAATACACAGGTGAAACAGCCTATCTTGCCGAATATGGTCTTGAGGTCCTTATCGCTTTATCAAGGTTCTGGCGGCAACGCGTGAACTGGTCCGAAGAAAAAAAACAATATGTAATGCTCGGCGTAACAGGTCCCAATGAGTATGAAAACAACGTTAACAACAACTGGTATACCAATAAAATAGCCGTCTGGACCCTTAGTTACACAATGGAATCTCTTGATTATGTGAAACGGGAACATCCGGTGTTATACGACCGCGTCCTGGAAAAGACATCTTTTGCTTTTGATAAGGAAACGACAGACTGGCAGGCAATCATTAAAAACATGTATTTCCCTCAGTTGGAAGATAAAGGCATTTTTCTGCAGCAGGACAATTTTATGGATAAGGAACAACGGTTGGTTTCCGATCTGGATCCTTCTGAAAGGCCTATCAACCAGCACTGGTCATGGGATCGCATACTCCGGTCGGTTTTTTTAAAGCAGGCTGATGTGCTCCAGGGTCTTTTCTTTTTTGAACACGAGTATACCACTGATACCATACGGCGGAATTTTGAGTTCTATGAACCCAGGACTGTGCATGAATCATCCCTTTCTCCCTGTGTTCATTCCATATTGGCCAGCCGGATCGGAGATGTGGAAAAAGCCTACGAACTGTATCTGAGAACTTCCCGGCTCGATCTCGACGACTATAACAATGAGGTTGATGAAGGCTTGCACATTACCAGTATGGGTGGCACCTGGATGTCAATTGTACTGGGATTCGGGGGTCTGAGGGTGAAAGATGGCATGCTGAGATTCAACACCAACCTGCCCGGGAATTGGGACTATTTATCTTTCAGCATAAATTTCCGGGGCAGAATCCTGAACATCGGCATCAGCCGTGAGGAAACCAAAGTCAGTCTCATTAAAGGAGATGCCTTACAGGTGGAAGTAAACAGAAAGATCATCAATTGCCAACCCGAAAAACAACCTTAATATGAAACTGAACGGAATTGTAAGGAAAATCCATATCTCTATGATACTGGCCGGGCTTACCGGCCTGTTATCGGCAACAGCCTACACCATCGATCAGGTAGATCCGCCAGTTTGGTGGACCGGGATGCATAATTCTGAATTGATGATCACCATCCATGGAACCCTTATTTCAGACCTTAATCCGGCCATCAGTTATCCCGGCGTCACGGTTAAAACCATTATCCGGACTGTCAACCAGAATTACCTGTTCATAACACTGAACCTGGCTGAAAACACCAGGCCGGGTACCATGAAAATTGACCTTTATAAAGGAAGTAAGCTAACCCTGACCTATTCCTACACACTTAAGGAACGCCTCGCGGGTTCAGCGGAGCGGAAGAGCTTTGGGGTGCAGGATGTTGTCTACCTGCTGATGCCGGACAGGTTTTCCAATGGAGATCCTTCCAATGATTCAAAGGAAAACCTTGTAGAAAAGGTCAACCGCTACAGCAAAGATGGCAGGCACGGCGGAGATATCCAGGGCATCATCAATCACCTGGATTATCTGCAGGATCTTGGCATTACTGCCCTGTGGACCACGCCTTTGCTTGAGGACAACCAGCTGACTTACACATACCATACCTATGCCACCACCAATTTTTATAAAATTGACGGCCGATACGGGACCAATGAAGACTATGCAAGGCTTGCTGATGAATGTCACAAACGGGGAATCAAGCTGATCATGGATCTGGTACCCAACCACTGCGGCAGTGAACACTGGTGGATGAAAGATCTGCCCATGGCCGACTGGGTCCATCAATTCCCTGAATTTACCAGGACCAATTATGCAATATCCACCTGGAATGATCCACATGCCTCTCTCTATGACTCCAGACTCACTCAGGATGGCTGGTTTGATGTGACTATGGCCGATCTGAACCAGGACAATCCCCTTGTTCTTACTTATTTCAAGCAGTTCGCCATTTTCTGGATTGAATATGCAGGCCTTGACGGATTAAGAGTGGACACCTACCCCTATAATAACAAGTGGAAAATAGCCGAATGGACCAAAGCCATCCGCGGGGAATACCCCAACCTGAATATCATGGGTGAATGCTGGCAGCATCGTCCCGCAGAAATTGCCTATTGGCAGTCGGGTGTAAAGAACTTTGATAATTATGACTCCTATCTGCCCACCGTCATGGACTTCCCGCTCAACGATGCCCTCATGACTGCCTTCAATGAGAATGTGCAGTATTGGGACCAGGGGGTTTCCCGTTTCTATAACAATTATGTGATGGATTATTTATATGCTGATCCTTATAACATTCTGGTTTTTCTGGACAACCATGATATGGAAAGATTCTCTGAAAGGATTGGTTTTGATCTGGATAAATACAAACTGGCTGTCACGCATCTGCTAACAACCCGCGGTATTCCACAGCTTTATTATGGAACCGAGATCTTGATGGGCGGACAGAAAAGTCAGGGTGACGGGGACATCCGGCGGGACTTTCCGGGCGGCTGGACGGGTGATACCCGGAATGCTTTTACATTGGCCGGAAGAACAACTGCGGAAAATGAAGCTTTCAATTATCTGAAAAGCCTGCTGCATTACAGGAAAACAAACCCGGTACTTCAATCAGGAAGAATGGTTCAGTTCATACCCCGTGATAATGTTTATGTTTATTTCAGAATGAATACCAGTAAAACAGTAATGGTGGTATTGAATAATTCCGATGTTCAGCGGTCACTCAATATGGAAATATTTGAAGAATGTTTACAGGGAAGGCGATCGGGAAAAGACATCATGACCAGTAATACCCTGGATCTTAATAATCTCATGATTGATGGTAAAAAGGCTCTTATCATGGAATTACCATAATGACAAGCAGCATCAGTGGTTAACCCTCAGCTGCCCGGCGCAGTTTGTAACTGCACCGAACTTGCTAAATAATCAATAAACTTAAAAGAAACTTGAAAATTAACGGAGATAAAATCATGAACTACACCCCACGTAACCTGATCAAAACAGTTGTATTGCTTTCGCTTAGCTTTACAGCAATCCTGCCGATGACATCTCAGGAAGCCGCCAGGCCCGCCGCTCCAACGGCCCGGCCTGCCTTTCGTATGCCCAGTATTATTGTTTCACCTGAGGTTCTGACCGACAATAAAGTAACCTTCAGGATAATGGCACCACAGGCCACTAATGTGGCTGTCAGTGGTGAATGGATGCCTGGCTTTGGCACCGTTGAATCCATGGCAAAAAATGATACCGGTTTATGGACATTGACAGTAGGACCGTTGCAGCCGGAATTATACGGCTATGCCTTTTCAGTTGACGGTGTAAGGATGATTGATCCGAATAATGTTCAGGTTCGCCGGGACGGCACCCGTTATGAAAGTTTCTTTATCATACCGGGACTAGAATCTGATTTATACCTGCAAAAAGAGGATGTGGTTCACGGAACCCTGGCCAAACGATGGTACAAATCTGAAGTCCTTGGTATTAACCGCCGCCTGTATGTATATACTCCGGCGGGATATGAGACGGGGACTCAAATATACCCGGTCTTTTATTTGTTGCATGGTGCCGGTGGCGATGAAGATGCCTGGACCACAATGGGCCGAGCGGTTCAGATCATGGATAATCTTATTGCCAAAGGCAAAGCCCGGCCCATGATCGTTGTTATGACCAATGGCAATGCCAATCAGTCAGGAGCCCAGAACGATATACCACTGCCTGCAAGCCAAAGGCAGATGGGAATGGCCGATTACATGAAGCTCGCCGGCAAATTTGAAGAAAGTTTCGTCAAAGATGTTGTTCCCTTTATTGAAAAAAACTACAGAACATATTCCGATAAGGACCACCGTGCGATTGCCGGACTATCAATGGGCGGAGCACATACCCAGACCATTACGAATAACAATCCCGGCATGTTCAGCTATATTGGGGTATTCAGCATGGGGATCATGAATTTCGGACTCCAGCAACAGGATGCCGCTAAACTTGCAGAGGAAAGAGATATAAAAATCGAGGCCCTGAAGAGCAGCGGTTATAAACTATACTGGATAGGATGCGGGAAGGATGACTTTTTATTCGGAAGCGTTATTGATCTCAGGAATACCCTGGATAAACAGAATTTTAAATATACCTACCGAGAAAGCACCGGCGGTCATACCTGGGCCAACTGGAGGATTTACCTTTCAGAGTTCGCACCTCTGTTGTTTAAATAGCCGGGTATTCATTAAGATCGTTTTCAGGGAGACACCCCGACGGGGTCCCCCCACCCCGTCGGGGTGTCGTCTTTTTAGTTTACCTTTTACCTTTTTTTATATCTTTATTCGCATTCAAAACAACCAGTCATGATAAAAGCAAAATCCCTAGCAGCCTTGATACTTTTTCAGATAATGTTCAGCAGCATTATTGCAGCGCAGGACAACACTCAAAAACCAACTCCCGAACAGATTGAGGCCTGGAAAAAGGCCGATATGGAACGACTTCAAAATGACTGGGCCAATCTGGCTCGCTTTCGTGAAGATAACGAGAAGATTGCCACTGCCGTTCCAAATGAAAACAGGATCGTTTTTATGGGGAACTCCATCACTGAAGGCTGGAGCCAGGCAGATCCTGCTTTTTTCGCCGGTAAACCATATATAAACCGGGGTATCAGCGGACAAACCACGCCCCAGATGCTCATCCGTTTCAGGTCCGATGTAATTAATCTGAAACCGGCAGTAGTGGTAATTCTCGCGGGCATAAATGATATTGCCGGAAATACAGGTCCAAGTACACTGGAGATGATAGAAGGCAATCTGGCCTCCATGGTTGAACTGGCCAGGGCAAATGGTATCCGAGTAGTGTTGTCTTCCGTTCTCCCGGCATATGATTTCCCCTGGCGACCTGGTCTGCAACCTGCTGAGAAGGTGGTGAAACTGAATTACTGGATCAAGGCGTTTGCCGAAAATCAGGGTTGTATATACCTGGATTATTTCACCCCCATGGCGGACGAAAAGCATGCCCTCAGAGCAGAATACACTTACGATGGTGTTCATCCCAATCTCACCGGCTACAGGATAATGGAGCCTCTGGTTGAAGAAGCCATTCAGAAAGCCCTCGTCCCATGACAACTATTCTTCTCCACATTTTTTCAGCTGTCCTTTTCATGCTGTATTCCTTTTCACCCGCTGAGGTTCCTCCGCCCGAGCCGGTTTATCCTTTACCTTCGCAGGCGCAACTTGCCTGGCACGAAATGGAGATGAATGCCTTCATCCATTTTACCATCAACACCTTTACCGACCTGGAATGGGGTATGGGCAGCGAATCTCCGGCTCTTTTCAATCCTCATCAGGCCGATCCTGAACAATGGGTTACCGTCCTCCGTGAAACCGGATTCAAAGGTGTTATACTCACCTGTAAGCATCATGACGGATTCTGCCTTTGGCCGAGTGCCTTCACGGAACACTCTGTAAAGAACAGCCCCTTTCAGGAAGGAAAAGGTGATCTGGTAAAGGATTTATCTACTGCGTGCCAGCAAAACGGACTGAAATTCGGGGTCTATCTTTCGCCTTGGGACAGAAATCATGCCCGATATGGTATGCCTGAATACATTACCTATTATCGAAATCAGCTCAAAGAGCTTTTCACCCAATATGGCCCGGTTTTCGAAATGTGGTTCGATGGTGCAAACGGCGGAACCGGCTATTATGGTGGCGCCAATGAAAAACGATCCATTGACGGCAGAAATTACTATGATTGGCCAAAAACGCTTGATCTGGTCAGAAGCCTTCAACCCGATGTCATTTTTTTCAGCGATGCCGGACCCGGTGTACGGTGGGTTGGCAATGAACGCGGCATTGCCGGTGAAACAAACTGGTCCTGTATCACTCCCGATACCCTTTATGCCGGCAAACCGGGTATTGAGAAACTTTTAAACGAGGGGGACGAGAACGGGACCTCCTGGATACCTGCTGAAACCGATGTTTCTATACGACCAGGCTGGTTTTACCATGAAAAGGAGAACTCCAGGGTTAAATCCCCTGCAGCGCTTTTCGAGATCTACCTTACCTCAGTAGGAAGGGGTTCCTTGTTGCTGTTGAATGTTCCGCCCGACAAAAGGGGCCTCATACATGAAAATGATATAAAATCACTCCGGGGATTTCGTGAACTGCTGGACAGGGAATTTAAGACCAACCTGGCCGACCATGCCCTGATATCTGCCAGCACTGTCAGAGGCGGAGCCTCCCGTTATGGAGCAGACAAGGTGAATGACGGCAACAAGGAGACTTATTGGGCAACCGATGATAATCTTGCAACAGGAACCCTTGAAATAGATTTCGGTACAGTGAAAACCCTGAATTATATTCTGTTACAGGAGTACATCAAGCTGGGCCAGCGGGTCAAATCCTTCAATATCGAGGTGCTTAGAAATGGAAAATGGGAAAGGGCAGCTGAAGCAACCACCATTGGCTACAAAAGGATCCTGAGAATCAAACCGGTTGAAACTTCAAGGGTGAGAATCAATATTACAGCATCCAGGGCTTGTCCGTTGATTTCGAATGTGGAAATATTTTAGGATCATGAAAAAAATCCGGAAAACCCATTGAGTTGGCGGAAAATTTAGGGCAGACACAAAGTCCTGACACTGAAAAATCAAATCATTTTTTCGATTGACCTTCGGATATTCTGTTCAATTCTGTTCATTACATCGGAAACATCGGTTCGCGGGAATTTCTCTCCGATGATATTTTCATACAATTCGATGTATCGCTCCGAGATCTGATTTACAAAGGCATCCGTCATTTCCGGAACCACCTGGCCTTCCTTGCCCTGAAAATTATTTTCGATCAGCCACTGCCGGACAAATTCTTTGGAAAGCTGCTTCTGCTGCTCACCTTTTTTTAACCGTTCTTCATAACCCCTGGCGTAAAAGTACCTGGAGGAATCCGGTGTATTGATTTCATCAATAAGGTAGATTTTGCCATCTTTCTGACCAAATTCATATTTGGTATCAACCAATATGAGACCCTTGGATGCAGCTATTTGAGTACCCTTCTCGAAAAGCCTCCTAGTATATTGTTCCAGCAGGGTATATTCATTTTCCGGGACAAGTCCGGAACCGATTATCTCCTCCCTGGATATATCAAGATCATGCCCGGCATCAGCTTTGGTAGTGGGTGTAATAATGGGTTCCGGGAAATTCTGGTTTTCGACCATACCTTCGGGCATGGCCACTCCGCTCAACGTACGTTTTCCTGCTTTGTATTCCCGCCAGGCATGCCCTGTGAGGTATCCGCGGATCACCATTTCCACTTTGTACGGTGCGGCAAAATGACCAATTGTAACCATCGGATCGGGACTTGCTATTTTCCAGTTGGGAACGATATCAGCAGTAGCATCGAGAAATTTTGAAGCAATCTGGTTCAAAACCTGTCCCTTATAAGGAATCCCCCTCGGCAGAACCACGTCAAAGGCTGAAATACGGTCAGTTACCACCATTACAAGATACTTTCCGTCGATGTTATATACATCCCTGACTTTGCCAACATACAGGCCTCTTTGCTTTGGAAAATTGAAATTTGTTTTTGTAATTGCTTGACTCATATTCTTTTGTTATAAGTTATCCATCTGTTTTCCGGGTCAGGTGTAAAGATACCAAAACTGTTGTATTGTTGAAAAAATAATAAACCGTTTTTTGATTCAGGGCATTCATCACAGGTACACCCTACTCCCTTCTCCCTACTTGTCCCCTGTCCCTTGTCCCTTGTCCCTTGTCCCTTGTCCAATCTCGTATGCATTTACAATATGCCTGACGAGCCGGTGACGGACAATGTCACCCTTGTCGAACTCAATTACCGAAATGCCCTTAATGTTCTTCAGGTATTCCAGTGCTTTAAGAAGTCCTGACTGCTGTCGTTCCGGCAAATCAATCTGGGTGATATCTCCCGTAACCACGAACTTAGCGTTCTTTCCCATCCTGGTAAGGAACATTTTCAACTGATTGATGGTAGTATTCTGTCCTTCATCCAATATCACAACGGCATCTCCAAGGGTTCGGCCGCGCATAAAAGCCAGCGGGGCAATCTCAATAATTCCCTCCTCAATATATACTTCGAGTTTTTTGTGTGGGATCATGTCATGCAAGGCATCATAGAGGGGCTGCAAATATGGATCCAGTTTTTGTTTAACATCGCCGGGAAGGAAACCGAGCTTTTCACCGGCTTCAACCGCCGGCCTGGTAAGCACGATACGTTTTACTTCCTTATTACGTAACGCCCTTACTGCCAGAGCAATAGCAGTGTATGTTTTGCCCGATCCGGCCGGGCCTATGGCAAAAATGAGGTCATTCGTACGGTAATCCTCAACCAGTCTTTTCTGATTCACCGACCGGGCCTTAATGATCTTACCGTCATTTCCAAAGATCAGGACATCTTCATCTCTTTCATTGAAATTGCGAAAAGCATCATCCTCAGTCATGATGATCTTTTCAATATTATCCTCTGTTAAGGCATTCCGCTGCTGCAAGAAATCAAGGATCCTGTCAATATCGGATTCAAACCGGCTTATTTCATTAGGATCTCCAAGAACCTTAATCTCGTAATCGCGGGCGACTACCTTAAGTTTGGGAAAGTAAGATTTCAGTTTATCGAGGTTGCGGTTGCCCGGGCCATAAAACGTTTGAGGGTCAACCCCTTCTAAATATACAACCTTTTCAATCATTAATTTTGTAGAATATTGCTTACATTTGAAACATACAAAATAGGATTATTTTTATCACAAAACCTATTCAGTAAGGAAAAAACTGCAATCTGTTTCTGCCCGATGTCAATTGTTACATTAACCAGTGACTGGAATAAGGATGATTTTTATACAGCTGCATTACAGGGCAGGATTCTCAGTCGTTGTCCGGGTGCGATAATAGTCACCATAACCAATCAGGTACCTGCCTTCAACATTGCTATCGCAGCATTTCAGCTTAAAAACGCCTGTGGTCATTTTCCTGAAGGAACGATTCACATCATTGCTGTGAACGGAGAAATGAAGGAAAAACGTCCCTGTGTGGCTTTGAAATCCAAAAACCAATATTTCATAGGTTTTGACAATGGCATTTTCGGCCTTCTGCTTGATGAAGAGCCCCAGGAAGTAGTTATCATTGCTGACAAGAATTCTTCAAGTTTTCCGGAGCTTACCATATTTGCTGAAGCAGCCTGTGATATAATTATTGCAGAGGGATTAAGTAGTCTGGGCGCCGATTATAGCCAGTTGTACAAACAGGTGCCCATGCTTCCGACCATTGATGAATCCGTTATCAGCGGAAGCATTATCTATATTGATTCCTATAGAAACGGCTTTACCAATATAAGCCATGAACTTTTTGATCAGATTGGTAAAGGCAGACCCTTTGAAATTTTCGTACAAAGCAATCACAATAAGATCGACCGGTTAAATGAATGGTACGGTGAGTCATCCCTGGGTGAGATGCTGGCCCTGTTTAACTCGTTAGGTTTGCTTGAAATTGCCATTAACGGAGGCAATGCTGCAGATCTCCTGAATCTTTCACTGAATTCATCGGTGCGGGTCAAATTCAGAGAAGCCAATTAATATACTCGTTTAAAGCTGGCATTTAAGATGCATGACAAGAAAGACAAATTAGAATCGCTGGGAAGGCTGCTTGATATCATGGATGAATTGCGGAGCAAATGTCCATGGGACCGTGAACAAACTTTCGAAAGCATCAGGAATAACACGATTGAGGAAACTTATGAGCTGGCTGATGCCATATTGCAGAATGATCTGAACCACATTAAAAAGGAGTTGGGCGACTTGCTTCTCCATATTGTTTTTTATTCCAAAATGGGATCTGAAACGGGTGCATTTGATATTAAAGATGTGGCAGATGCCATCTCGGAAAAGCTGGTTTTCAGACATCCGCATGTTTTTGGAGATACCGATGTCAGGGACAACCCGGAAATAGTCAAAAAGAACTGGGAAGAACTTAAGATAAAGGAAGGTAATCATTCTGTCTTGGGGGGAGTGCCGGAATCCTTACCGGCACTTATCAAAGCCAACCGGATACAGGAAAAAGCCAGGGCTGTTGGCTTTGATTGGGATAAGAGGGAACAGGTATGGGATAAAGTGGAAGAGGAATTGCACGAGTTGAAAACAGAGATTAACAGGATGGACAAGGAAAAAATGGCGCTTGAATTCGGTGATCTCTTTTTCTCCCTGGTCAATGCGGCGCGTTTGTATGATGTTGACCCGGAAACAGCCCTTGAGCGGACCAACCGCAAATTTATTCACCGGTTCAACTTTCTTGAATCGAAAACACTCAAGCAGGGAAGGAAACTCAAGGAAATGACCCTGGATGAAATGAATGAAATCTGGGAGCAAGCGAAAAAAGAAGAAAATATGAAGTAAGGAGTATGGAGTATGGAGGATTATTCTTAGTTTTTCATTTTTCACTTTTCGTTTTTCATTAATAACTGATAATATGCTATACGATCTGAGTGCTCTGCGAAAGCTTTCTGACAATGATGAAGCTTTTATTATCGACATGCTGCAGACTTTCAAGCGAACTTCTCCTCCCATATTGCAGCGCATGGAGGAGTATGCAGCACAGCAGAAATTTGACGCCGCGGGACGTGAAGCCCATAAAATGATACCCGGGGTTTCTTTCCTGGGCGCCAGCCAGTTGCAGGAGCTTCTGGTAAGTATTGAAGAGCGTGCAAAAAGAGGTGAAGGACTGGATGCTATTCCGCATCTGGTGACTGAGGCCATTAAAAAATCGAACGAACTCATCGCTTGTTTTGAACAGGATTTTCCCGGGAAGCTATAGTGATTACCATGAATGATCTGAAAGTTATCCTGGTTCAGCCCGACATCGTATGGAAATCTCCCCGGGAGAACCTGGAAAAGTATACAAAATTGCTAAAGGATTCCGGGCAATCCGCCGATCTCGTTTTATTGCCTGAAATGTTTCAGACCGGGTTCTGCATGGAACCGGAAACACTTGCTGAAAAAATGAATGGGGATACGGTGCGGTGGATGAAAAGAACAGCCGGATCCCTGAATTGTGCAGTTGCCGGCTCCCTTATAATTCGTGAGAACAGGCGCTTCTTTAACCGGCTTGTCTTTATAGATCCCGCCGAGAACTTCACCTGGTACGATAAACGGCATCTATTCCGGATGGGCAAGGAAGAGGTGAAATTCACCGCAGGTCTGAACCGGCTCGTTGTACCATGGAATGGATGGCGGATTTGTTTTCAGATATGTTATGATCTCAGGTTTCCGGCATGGAGCAGAAATCAGGACGACTATGATATATTGGTATATGTTGCCAACTGGCCTGCAGCCCGGAGCGATGTCTGGAATACATTACTTAAAGCCAGGGCGATAGAAAACCAATGTTATGTAATCGGAGTCAACAGGATTGGTACCGATGGCAACGGGATTTTATACTCCGGAAACTCCCTGGTGATTCATCCGAAAGGAACAATAATCGGGGAAATTCAGGATAGCATTGAGACAGCTAAAACCTTCACCCTTTCTTGGGACGAATTAAGGAGTTTTCGGGAGAAATTCCCGGTCCTGAGAGACCGGGATGAATTCGAGATTAAATTTTAGCAGCAGCCACCGTGCGATCCGCCGCAACTCTCACAACCTTCACAGCTGCTTTCAGAATGGACGTGTCCGTGGGTGAGCTCCTCATCCGTTGCCTGGCGGACATCGGTTATTTCACCCTTGAAGAATAAATGGTTCCCGGCCAGGGGATGATTAAAATCCATGGTGACAGAATCGGTATCAACACTTTTAACCACGCCGGTCAGCCGATGTCCATCACTGTCCTGCATGGGTATTTTATTGCCAATTTTCACGAGTTCATAATCCACCTTGCCATCAATTTGAAAAGCCTGTAAAGGAACCTTGATGACAGAGTTCTCATCGAATTCGCCGTAGGCATCTTCGCTCTGAAGATTAAAATCAAAACTGTCACCTACCTTCAATCCGGCCAGATAATCTTCAAACTTCGGGAGCAGGGAACCTGTTCCGAACAAAAAGGTCAGCGGTGAGTTACGGTCGACCGATTCAATGACATCACCGTTCTTGCTGTTAACCCGCAATTCGTAGCTAAGGGATACAACTTTGTTTTGTGTAACTACCATATAAGAAGTATTTTTAATCAGACCATAAATAATTTCGCAAAGAAAGTAAATTTAATCGTAAAACGCTTTTGTTTCTTATTTAAATTAATTTTAAATAAGCTCATGGCATCAGCCATGATGGCTGAAGGTTCAACCCTAATCATCCTGACATTCCAAGGTGATCCGGGTAATTTCCGGTCTTAATCCAATCCTGCCCGGAAATCCGATATATCCGAGGCCGCGGTTAACATATAGGGCCTGTCCGTTTTGCCTGTACAGTCCCATCCACCGTTTATAAATATACTTCGAAGGACTCCAGCGGTAGTCTCCAAGCCTGATACCAAACTGCATACCATGGGTATGGCCTGAAAGGGTGAGTGGAATATCAGTTTGCCCATTAACCTGAGCATCCCAATGGGTGGGATCATGGGATAGCAGGATCTTAAAGACATCATCCGGAATATGCTCCAGGGCTTTCCTGAGATCACCGTATTGTTTAAAAGGAGGCAGTCCCCAATTTTCAACACCTATTATGGCCAGCAAACCTCCCCTGATCCGAACGGTATCAAAGGTGTTGGAAAGTAACCGGAATCCCATGTCACGATGCACATCAAAAAGCATTTTAAGGTTTTCCGCTTTCTCCTGGCTGGATTTCCATTCCCAATAATCCCCGTAATCATGATTGCCCAAAACGGAATACTTACCATAACCGGCTTTCAGACGTGCAAAAACAGGTTCCCAGCCGTGTGCCTCTTCAGTAAAGTTATTGACCAGGTCACCAGTGAACAAAATCAGGTCGGGATTAAGGGAATTAACAATATCCACAGCCTTCTGCAATTGTTTTTTCTTGCCATACAGACTGCCCAGGTGAATATCAGAAAGCTGCACTATGGTCAGACCATCCAGCTCCACCGGAAGGTTGCGAAACTTCAATTCAACCTCCTCAACCTGATAATGAAATCTGCCGAAGGCCAAACCCCAGAGGATGGCTAAGAAAGGGATCACACTGATAAAGAGCCCTGTGTGGGAAATCACTGATAATCGCAAAGGCATCTGGGAAGCGATGGATGCCTTTCCGGTAATCCATTTGACAGGCCATGATCCAAGCCAGATAAGATCTTCAACCCCGCGGAAACTAATGAATACCAGTTTTGGTAAATAAACCAGGATGAAAATACCTGCCAGAAGGAACACCGCAGACAACCCGGCAGGATTTCTGTCGTCCGTTTCAAAACGGAAAAATAGCATGAAAGCTAAGAGAAATGATGCTGTAATGGCCCAGAATCCAATAATTCCGGCGACCACGATCCCATGGCTTTGATCCTTAAAAAGACCATAAAGTGCCGTAAAAACATAAATATCAACAAGAACAGTAAAAATAATCAGGTAAACCTTAAACATTAACATACGTGCAGCCATCTTATAGAAATACGAATTAAACTATAGTCAGTTAACACAATTTGGAGGTGAAAGTTAATTAAAGCAACAGAATAATATGATAATGCAGTAATGTTTAGTATTTTAGTCTGATATAATTGACCATGTGTTATACCATCAAAATCGACCTGACAAGAGAAGAGCTCGAAAAACGTTTTGGAGCAAAATTCCAGGGATCAGGAGATTTTATTACCGGTGACCGTATCAGTGCTTTCTCACTCCCTGTATTGCCTTTAATTTGCAGTGATAAACCAGATGAAATCAGACTGTACAGGTGGGGACTGATTCCTTATTGGGTCAAAGATCGCAAAAGCGCCACAGAGATCAGGACAAAGACTTTTAATGCCAGGGCCGAATCCCTGGCCGAAAAACCATCCTTTCGGAATTCACTGAAACGAAAAAGATGCCTGGTACCGGTGAATGGATTTTATGAATGGCAGACATTGGAGAAGCATAAGATACCTTACTATATAACCGTGAAGGGGCAACCTATTATAGTCCTGGCTGGACTCTATGACAGCTGGAATAGCCAGGAGACCGGAGAAATCATCAATACCTTTACCATTGTTACCACACGGGCAAATCCCCTGATGGAAGAAATTCACAACCTGAAAAAGCGGATGCCGGTCATACTATCACCGGAAAGTGAAAAAATATGGCTCAACCTGCTTGCAGATCCTGAAAAGGAGGGTTTACTGGAACCATACCCACAGGAATATATGCTGGCTGAGATGTTGAAATAGACACACATAATTTCCTGAAAATGTTAGGCAATTACAAGCTTGCATTGTAACTTAGTTATTATATTGTTGACGTGGCCACTAACCTAAAATTGTGTAACTATGAATTATTACTTGATCATTATTCCGGTTGTCCTTATTTTTCTTATGGGTATCAGAATTATCAGACCCACACACAAAGGATTAATTGAACGACTTGGCAAGTATCACCGTTTTGCCGAGCCTGGGTTCCATTGGATCATTCCCGGTATTGAAAGACTGTTCCGCGTAAATATTACCGAACAAATGGTCAATGCCGAACCCCAGGAAATCATCACCAATGATAACCTGAATGCCAAAGTGGATGCCCAGGTATATTTTAAAGTAAAAAGCGATGAGGGAAGTGTTAAAGGGTCACAATACAACGTGAACAATTACAGCTGGCAGATTGTGAACCTTGCCCGTACCACCCTGCGTAATATTATTGGAACACTGACCCTGAAATCGGCCAACAGTGAACGCGGAAGGATCAATGCTGACCTTCACCGCACCTTGCTGGAAGAAACCCGGAGCTGGGGCATTGAAATTGTTAGAACCGAATTGAAAGAGATTGATCCTCCGAAGGATGTTCAGGAGACCATGAACAAGGTAGTAAAAGCTGAAAATGAAAAAATTGCAGCTATTGACTTTGCATCGGCACGTGAGACAGTGGCTGATGGCGAGAAACGTGCGAAAATCAAAGAAGCTGAAGGGTATAAACAGTCGCAGATATTGCATGCCGAAGGTGAGGCCGAAGCCATCAGGCTTGTGAATGAGGCTGCCGATAAATACTTTATTGGAAATGCCCAGTTGCTGAGAAAACTTGAGGCCATGGAAGCCTCGCTGAGGGATAACGCCAAAATTGTGGTTCCAACAGGTGCCGAGCTGGTGAATATTATTGGAGAAATGGCCGGGGTATTGCCCTTGGACAGGAAGAAGAGTGAAAAGTGAATAGTGAAAAGTTTTTAACTATTCGTTTTTCACTTTTCATTTTTCACTAAATAAGCCTTTTCCCAGCCTATCATTGCGGCTTTACGACCGGCATTCCACCGGTAATTGCCGATTATTCCTTCACTCCGGATAACCCTGTGGCATGGGATCAGGTAAGCAACGGGATTATGAGCAATAGCCGTTCCCACTGCCCGGGTTGCTTTTGGCTTGCCTGTTGCATCAGCAATACCCTGATAACTTGCCACATGGCCGAATGGGATCCTTAATAAGGCCTCCCATACCTGTACCTGGAAATCCGTTCCTTTTACCAAAACCCGGAATGGAATGTCTTTTTCATTCCGGCTGAAAATCTGTTCAATCAATGGCCCGGTTATGGTCTGGTTTCTCTGAATTAAAGCTTTTTCCCATTGCTGCTGCAATTCATATAATGCGGTATCGGATGACCCGTTCAGGAAGCCCATGGCGCATATCCCCCTTGGGGTAACGGCTACAAAACAATTACCGAAAGGAGAAGGATGTATCCCGTAATCAATAACCAACCCCTGCCCTCTTGTCTTATATTCACCGGGAGTAACTGCTTCTATGCTGACAAAGAGATCATATACACGGCTCTGTGAAGACAATCCCACATTTTCCGCGGCCATTAAAAGATTTTCGGTGCGATGAACTTCCTGTTTCAGCGCTTCCAGTGTAAGGTACTGAACAAATTTTTTCGGACTGATGCCGGCCCACTCCGTGAAGGTACGTTGCAGGTGAAACGGGCTCATGTGCATTTGTTCTGCAATTTCATCAAGTGACGGTTGCTTCCTGAAGTTTGTTGTGAGAAATCTGATGGCCTTTTCTACCAATAGGTATGCAGAAGGATTGGTCATTTTTGTTTTTTTTGTGGTAAAATTGCGCAGAAATGGCCAGACCTCCAACCCGATTCTTGCTGAAATATTTTCCTGGTTTTTTATCAATACATTTGGCAGGCTTAAAAATAAACGTTAATTTTGTACCGCTTTAAAAAACTGGTCATGTAGTTCAGCTGGTTAGAATGCCGGCCTGTCACGCCGGAGGTCGCGGGTTCGAGTCCCGTCGTGACCGCAGCTAAAGCGAGTTAACCCCTGTTAGTCAATAGATTAACGGGGGTTTTTCTTTGCATGGTGTCGGATATGGTGTCAGATTTCCGGAACCATATTTTTTATATTAATTAAATTTGTACTCGGTTTCATTGCATTTATCTATTGAATTGTTCAGGTTTTCCTAAACAGCAATTCATCAGAAAAAGTTAGGGGAAATGCAATCTGGGCCTTATCAGTGTGCTTTGATAAGGGACAAGAAGCAAGAAAACCAATGGGATAGCGGATCACCCTAAGACCTGCATGTTGATAGTTACTAACGTTATATGTAATATGATTATGGAAAATGTGTCGTTACAGGAGTTGAGGTCCTTGATTGCTGAGGTTGTATCCCAGCAGCTCATAAAATTTAATCCTCAAGCCCAGCCAAAGACGGAATATTTAACGCGAATCGAGGTCGCGAGAGCTTTAAGAATAAGCCTTCCAACTTTGAACGAGCTTACTAAAACCGGGAAAATACCAGCTTATAGGATTGGGGGCCGTGTTTTATATAAGTCCAATGAGGTAAGGGAATCCCTATCAAAAATTAAGGTATTGATGAGGAGGGCCGAATAATGAACCCGATTCAGGAATTAAAGCACCTGTATTTGCAGGAGAATTGCCGGCGATTCACTTCCCTGCATGAATATGCTAAGGGAGCACATCTTATTTGTAGGACATTTCGGACCTTTTATGATTGGTATAAAAAAGAAAGGAGATTGCTATGGATCAAATATTAACTAGTTCTGAAATTTCATCAGCAGCGCAAAGGACAGATCTGAAATTATTTTCCGTTTACAAAGCACCCATAAAGTCAACGATCCCCTACAAAGAAGTCTCCATTCATGATGTTTATCAGGTAATAAGGTCGACGAAATATAAGGATATCACTGAAGAACTGAGGAAACTGACGGGGGATAAACTCAAAGAACAGGAATTCAAGCAAAGCAAATTGGATTATGTAACATTCAGCGGAACTTTCAATACTCGGGCTGAAGCGGGACTTAAAAACCATTCAGGTTTAATTTGTATTGATCTTGATGATTTATCGGATATTCAATACTTGCAGCAAAGAATTTTAAAGGAATATACTCCAGCATTAATTTTTGTCAGTCCACGCGGCAAAGGCTTGAAAATCGTGTACTGCATAGATATTGAGGCAGCCACACATCTTGAGTATTTTAACGCATTTTCAGCATATTTCAAACATACCCTTTACGTTGATATTGATCGAAATTGTAAAGATGTTTCAAGGGCTTGTTATTTATGCTATGATCCTAATGTTATCTGTTCCGATAATCCGACAGTCTTGAACCGATCATTCATTGATTTATATCAAAAGCAGGAAAATACTCTCAATATTTCATTGCCCACAGATAAACCTGTTTGGCGAGACATTTATAACAAACTTAGAATATGGTTAGATAAGCAAGAGTCATTTATTGAGGGAAATCGTAATAAATACATAACAAAACTTACTTCCGCTTGTAACACTTATGGTATTCCTCAAAATGAATTAGAAGTATTACTTGAGGAATTTCAACAGGAAACCTTCACACAAAAAGAAATCAATGATACCGTAAAAAGTATTTACAATACTCATTCTGCTGAGCATGGAACAAAATCTTTTGATTTTAATATACCTTTCAATGTTGAAACATTAGCTGCTGAGGAAGAAAAAGAAACACTTCCGGAAACACCATTATTTCCCATAGAAGGGTTTCCTCAATTCATACAAGACCTTATTACTGAGTGCTCAAGAGTATATGGTACACATCCTGATTTTTGGGCTGGGGCTATATTATCTGCAACAGCCATAGGAATTGGCAATACTTGTCGTCTGGTCACTAAATATGACAATAGTTCAATATTGTGGCTAACATTAGTCGCTCCATCCGGTATCGGAAAGACAGAACCGCTTAGGTTTGCCTTCAAACCTTTTCACTACTTAGATTCAATGGAGGCAGAAAGGTATGAGCAGGCAGTAAAGGAATATGAGATTAATAAGAAAAAACCCAGAGAAGAACAGCAAGATTTACAAACTCCCGAATGCAAACTGCATATCCTGTCTGATGCAACACCCGAAGCTGTTATTCAGGCAAATAAGATCAACCCCCGGGGCATTTTGATTGAACGGGACGAATTACATGGATGGTTGCTTGACTTTGGCCGTTACAATAAATCGGGAGAGGTCCAAAATTGGATAAGTGCTTGGTCGCAGACACCGATGACAGTCAACAGGAAAGGACAATCCCCCCTGAAGATTGAAAACCCATTTATAAACGTGATAGGCGGAATCCAACCCGAAATATTACCTGAACTAGCTAAGGAACACCGGGAAGTTAATGGATTCTTACAGCGTTTTTGCTTTATATACCCTGATAGAACAATTAGGCCATACTACAGTAATATTAAACTTCCCGACAATTTAATATTAGCTTATCAGCAATATTGCAATAATCTTTTATCAATAACTGACCAAGATCAGATTGGACTTTCTAAAGACGCAGAAGATGTTTACACGGTCTTCATTAATCACAATACTGATACAATCAATAAGGAGAAAGTGGAATATTTACGAGCAGTTTACTCAAAGCTGGACATATTTTGTTTACGGTTTGCGCTAATTATACATATAATGAAGCTTGTTTGCACTGGCGTTGATGAGAACATGATCACACTTGAAACCATGCAGGCAGCAATCAGAATGACAGATTATTTTCGGATCACTGGAATAAAAGTTTACCATAAGTTAAGGATCTCAAATAAATATGATACCAAAGAACTGATTAAACTTTTATCTGGTTTGGGCAATTCCCAGAATCAGATTAGCGAGGTATTGAAAGTTAGTCAACCGTACGTATGCAAGATCCTAAAAACAAAAATATAATTATGAATATGGTTATAAGTTATATAATTCTAAAAGCAATACCAGTAAGGGGATTGACATATAACCAGCATATAACTTTAAAAAAAGTGATATGAAATTCTTGGTTATACCTAATTTATAAGCAAAACGCCTGTAAATAAAGGGATTCATCGGATTATAACTTATAGCCTTATAACCCATAGAAAATATAATACAATGGCATTACCCAAATTTGAACCGATAGTATGGAAAAGGGAAGTTAAAAAAAACGACTCAGCACCAATAATATTTAGAGAGGATTACAAACCATTAAAAGTTATAATCCGCTGCCCTTCAGCGGATTTATCAGACAGTATAAAAAATTACTGGCACTCTTACCCTGAAGCTAGGTTATATTTTAAGAACACCCCCGCTGAACGCCTATTGTTTTACAATGAATACGTAAAATTGAATATGGACAAACAATGCAGTTATACTGATTTCGAGCTATTTACTTTTTCAATTAACTAAAGTAATACCATGAACAATTCAGAAATAATGAGAGTATGCCGGGTACACGCCATTAAAGCTTATAAACGGCCGATGAACAAAGAACGGAAAGTATTAGTAAGTACCATGTTTAATCACTTAAAAAGGGATAATCGGATTGAAGGGGGTGGAATGGTATGATGTGAACACCTTGGAGGCGACTATATTGCAATACTGGAAATGAAGGGTATGCATATTGAATATAATTATGCAGTAAAACAACTATGAAACTATTTACAATTAAATCTGATCTTTGATCGCACAAACCAGCTTTTTAAAGAGGCTGGGTTGCCACAAACGGCCACACCGGGGAAGCACAGGCTGTTATTGGTTGAAAAGGGTAACATAAAAGAAAGTGGGGATTACAACAAAGGGTATTAACTCCGGTATATTGATTCCTGGTTCTAAAATGACAACCTCCTTTTAAACAAGAAAAATCAGGTGGAAATTGAGACCATCCAAGTTGTGGCTACTTCAATTAATCCTTCATACAACGTACATAGCGTCCATTCCTATTATGTCCACCCGGGGCATATCTGACCACAGTAGTACCATTGTAATTAATGTAGCGATCAATTGAATGATTTGCGTCAGTCAAGGTAGAACTCCAGTATTGAGCTCGGTCATCAATATCTCCAGCAAATGGTCCAGTATAATCACGTAATATTCCCGGGATAGCTGTAAAACCAGTTTCGTTGGTTGCCCCAGTATTGGGGTTACGCCAATGCACATTACCAACTTCTTTGAGTTTTCCGCCTGCAACACCCTCACCACCCAGGTAATCGGTTAATTTTGTCCAATCAGGATCGGTGGGAACGTGCCAACCTGAAGGGCACAATTTTCCGGTTTGAACTGTGTACGCGTTGTATATTGCTCCATAAGTTGCTCTGAAGCCTTCATTATTATTAGGCCAGCAATAAGCAGGCGCGGACAAACTACCCCATGTTGTATTATCAGTGACCAATGGAATATCTATGCCGTCATTATATTTTGTGGTTTTCAAGTTCTCTGCCATCCAAATCTGACTCCCAATTTTCACAGTTATATAGACATTTCCATCAGTATCAGTTAATCCACTTATGGCTTCTAAGGCTTCTATTCTTGATATTAGTGCGTTAACATATGCCTTATCTACTGCATCAGTTATTCCATAACCTGCAACTGTTGTGGGTTTTCCGGTTAAAGAGGTCCAGGTGCCATTAAAAAGAGCTGGTTTGTCAGTAAGATCTGCGTATGAACCACTAAATAATGATGGTTTATTTAATAAATCATTATAACTTCCAGTAGATGCTATGGCTGCAAATGAGGGCTTACCCAATATATCAACCCAATGTACTGCGAACGAGGCTATATCATTGGTAAAATCGCTCAGTTTTGTTGGTTTCCCACTCAAATCGCTATAAAGTCCGCTTGTTGCTACAATCGCAAATGATGGTTGATTTGTAAGTTTATTATAATCCACTGTTTCTACTGTTTTGGCATGGAGGGCATAAGGAACACTCAGTATTTGAGAAATACCCAATTCAGTACCATCTGCACTAATTTTTAAAAAGTACGGTCCATCAGCCCAGTCAATGGCTGAAAATCCAGAAGTATTTTTAGAGCCTATCTCAAGATTAACCAACCCAAATTCATTTGTTGTTATATTATAGTTTTCCGAAAATACTTGTACACCTGAAGCACTGCCTTGTAATATAGAAACTTCAATGCTTAGATTAGCATTTGCTTTGACGTTGCCTGAGGCATCCCGTAATACTGCCTGGTATTTAAAACTTGATGGGACTTGTCCGGAAAAGTTCGCAGTAATTATTACAGCTACTAATAGAGAATAAAGCTTTTTCATTGTTAATGGGTTTTAACAATTTTAAATGATTTCAGCTCTTTATTATTATAGGTTACTTTAAGAATATAACCTGCTGGAGATAAATCATAAAAAGGTATTTCTGTTTCAGTGTTTTCAATCTGCTTTTGCAACAGTAATTTTCCGTTAAGATCATAAAGCAGGTATTGCAGTCCTGATAAATTATCCAAGACAATTCTTAATTTTACATACTCAGCAAAAGGATTGGGAAAGGCAGAAATTTCAAAATTCAATTCATGTGACTCATCTAAACTGTTTATCATGAGGTTAGTCTGCTGAAAACCTTGGGTAAGCATTATATTAGAACCTTTAAATGTTTCAATAATCGTTTCACCAAAAGTGTAACTTATAGAGCCTCCCGATTTAATACTATAGTCACCTCCTGAGGAAATAACTTCCTGTAGAATTGATAGTTGAGGTTTGACTTGTTCTGTGACGGTAATTATAAAATCTTGGTCAGTTGATATTGTTCCATCATTTACTCTCAGCTTTAAAGTATTTGTTCCAATGTTGCTATTACTTGGTATTCCACTTAACAATGCTGTTCCATTTCCATAATCAGTAAATGCAAGCCATTCCGGTTTCGTTGGTGCTGAAATTGATAAGGCGTCTCCATTAATGTCATGTGCAGTGATATTGTAGGTATATTCTTCATCCACTGCTGCAGAAGTAATAGGAGAAGTTGTGAATGCTGGAGGTTGATTTAAATCCATCAAGATATAGTTGTAACCTATATTATTCAGTTCATTGAGCTCAGTGATATTGTTGAAATAATCTAGTACTATAAAAACTTTGTTTGTATCTTGATTAGCAACTATGTTTTTATGAAGAAGAATGCTAGCATTTGCACTTAAGTTAAGTTTAGTGTGATAAATAGTCTGCTTACCGTTATTTTGTAATAAAATTGAAACTGTATCATTTACATTAGTCAAACCTATATTTTTTATGTTAAATTCAACATTAACAGAATCAACTTTGGGCTTTAATGTTATGTTATTAATGATTAAGTCAGGCAAATTTGCATATAAATATAAGGCACGATTATTATTAGATTCTATTGACTCTAATACATTGTTTGTTATGTCTGAATATATGCCTAAAACATGTATTGGCTTAGTTATTTTAATTTTAAGTACACCTTCTGCATAACCAAGAGGTGCCATAGTATTAATAAAATAAGTTTTTATTATTGATAAATCTTGCCATACGTCGATATAAAATGTAGTATTAATACTATAAATTGAATTATTAAGAACGGTAAAATGCATTGTTACTGAGTCACCAATACTAAAACTTGATTCTTCAATATTTATATTGGAAATCTGAATATCTGGTAAGCCTATTAATGGAGGAGGTAAACAAAATCCAGATTCTAACGCATTAATTAAAATGTCTGGGTCGACTCTTGGGTAAATACCGCTATTTAAGTATGCATTCTTGGTTAAATAGGCAACTTTTTCCCATTGTTGAGTAATGCCATTAAGTTTATATAATATTGGTGGATATTGTGCAAAAGAATTATATGCACTATAACTACTAAAACTACTACCATAGGATGAGAAGCTATTTCTAATGCTAGTAGATGAATATCTACTTCCATAATTACCATAATCATTTATGATAGATTCTTGGTTATATTGATTTTGGGATGTTATACCCAGATATTGCATACTGAAATCTTGTGCATAAATCTTGCAATCTACATAATCACAATAATTTAACTGAGATGTTGATTTTAATTCTGAGTTATCGTTTTGTTTTGCAGGGTAATCAATTAATTTCCCTATAGTGCCGGTTTGGTGAAGCTCTTTAGTAACTTTGGTTGTATCAGCTGAATATCCTAATTGAACACTGATAAGTAATGTTAAAATTAAAGTGATGACCTTCATTACTTTTCTAATTAGAACTTGTGAAAAATCTTTTTATAAAGATTCTATTAAAAAAAGAAATATTCCTAAAGGCGAGGTATTGTAAATTGCAATAATGCACGTTATTTGCAAGTCAAAAGTTATCTATAAAAATTGAGCTATGCAAACTTGTTCACCGATATTAAATAAAACAAGCATCTGATAAAACAAATAGTCTGTCAGATTAAGTCGTGGCTAGTTCAATTAAATAAATATTCAAACGTTTAACGTATTCGGTCTGTTTGTGATTGCTAAGCATATAAGCCGGGTGACGGAAGAGAGGGATTAATGGCCTATATAATTTGTTTTTTTCGGGAAGTATTGGAATTTCAGTTTTTAGTTGGTAAAGTTCTTTTGCAGTATAGCATACTTCGTTCTCATTTAAAAGGACATCATATAATAGCTTTGATGTGATAAAGACAGGCAGTTTGTGTTCAGGATCGAAGCGATCAAATTCAAGTTTTCTTGGTTCAATTTCCTCCTTTGCAATATCTTTCCATCTTTTATTATCAGCTGTAACCTTATCCTGGTAATTAGTTATAAGGTTCTGGATATAGACGCATTCCTGATCTAAACCGATCTTGCCAAGGCTAGAATTGATACCTGCAAAGTATCGTTTGTCTTTCAAAATGCCAAATACATATTCGAACTTTATGAGGTTTTTATTTTTATCAAATGCTGTTGGATCGCAGCCCAGGACAAAAGCCTTAATACTGTTTATTTCGTTAATGTAAGGTTTAGGAATGATCATGACTAAAAAGTTAGTATTGGTAATATTTAGCTTTAGTTGCCAACTATTGATAGTAGGTTTTAATGGCTCCGGGTACTTTTAGAGCCCCTTATTATTCAGATAGTAAGGGGTTTTCTGTTTTATGGGATACAAATAGGATACAAATATCATCAAATCATGGCATTCCGAATCCTTTTCGCAAGTAAGAGAAAATTTGATCTGGGCAACCTTCATACTCGCCTGTGCGTCCTCAAACAAAATTGCACCAGTTAGGGCAAGCAAGCCATATAGGCAACTTTTAACCAGATTCTGAATTATCGTTCTCTTGTTAGTTTGAATAGATGTCATTTCTTATTTCATTTGTAATAAGAAGCTAAAAAGTCATGAAATGTGCTTTATAACTCCTTGATCCTCGGTCTGAAGTATTTATCCAGCTTCTCAAGATTCACCCTAAGCCATTCATGTTGCTCTTTCCAAAGGCTCCTGTTGGTAACATCTGCGTCCCTACGGAGGTTTATAATGGAAACCTTAGCATCAGGTAATTCTTCCCATATGAGATCGTCACTAAATTGATTTTTAGAATCAGCTTCGTATTTAATCCTTAGTGCATTGAAATTAGCCTTTGCGTTAGGTCCGGTAATATTCACATCTATCCTGATAAACTTGTCTCTAGCACTGCATATTGCCGACATGCCATAATAACTTTTGCCCAAGGCAAAACTGAACCAATGCTGTGGACTGGGTTTTTGGCAATTGATAAAAGTCCCGGACTTTTTGAAATACAGCTTTAAAGCTTCCCAGTATTCAAGCTGTAGCTTTTTGGTGTCGGATATTTTTCCTAAACCGGCTGATACCCTTACACTTCTTGCCCAGTCATTCGGTTTCGCCACAATATTAAAACTAGGGGCAGGTAAACTTTCACCTATTTTGTATGCTTCTATTTCAATCCCAAAAAAGTTAATAGATTCATCGGTTATTTTGTTTAACCAGTCCAGTGCAGCTCGGTGTTCTTCTGCAAAGGTTTTAGCAATCCATATGATTGTAACGGCTTCCAGTCCTGCCGCATAGGTCATTAATTGTCCAAGGTGTGTATGATCAGTACGTTCTAATTGATTTTCAATCAGCACATAATGATCATTAATGGTGTCCTTGCATAGAATATCGGCCCGGAATATGCCAACTCCCTTTTTCTTGTTCCTGAACTTCAAGCTCCATTCCAATTGTTTCACTAAGCTCAGCAATGTTTTCCTCCATTGCCAGCCAGGGAGTGAACTCAGATGCCTCTCCTGACCATAATTTTCGTAGATCTACTTTTTCAAGTTTGCCGAAATTTTTATCCATAGCTATATATTTTGGTCAATAGTTTTTATAAGGAATCACCATTCATCATTATACCGCTTCCCTCAACTTCTCATACACCTTCTTTAACATAAACGTCTTAACCACCTTACCGAATTCCGAATCATCCATGATCTTCGTGAATATGTCCTGGTTCTGATCCATCCGAGAAATCAGACTTGTTACGAAAGCATCTTCAAAGCCATATTTGAAGTTTTCAATGGTGTTGCTTTGGCTTGTTCTGCAACTTTATATTTGAGCCATCTCTTCTTCGATCTGATGGAAGAATAATCGATCAGCTTCATTGAATTCTGTTCCAAATCGTTCATTCAGTACTTCAATGATCTCCGACAGATGTGCCTTTTTTTCGTCAGTTGCCCCACCACCAGCATCTTTGGACCAAAGAATAACCTTCACGGATCGAGCACTATATCAGATTCTCTGATCTTTTGAAGCGATAATACTCCAGTGACACATCATCACCAAGCTGGAAAGGCTCATCCAGATCTTTTGGTAGTTTTTTCAACAGAAACCTACTGTAGGTGTAAAGCTTTTCAAGTTTAATATCATAAAACGGCATGATCTGGGTAAGGAAAGAATATAGATGCTGGAAAGAGGTCAAAGCATGTTTGAAATCTTCTTTTTGTTCATCAGATGGTAAATGTCTGAACCGATCTACTGCCGGATCAATCAAGGCATTAAGTTGGGCATGATCTCTGGGTTCAAGTTTTTCTTTCTTTTTATAGAATATCTTACAGAAGTTCTCAACTTCGGTTTCCCATATGATCCTGAATGAATCGATCTTGGTTTTCAGATCATATAGATGATCAGGATCAGATATTTCGTCAACCGTGGTATGTTCATAATAGGGCTGGAATGAATCCCGGATATCCTGCTCATCATTGGCAAAATCCAGAATAAATGTATCTTCCTTACCAGAGTGGATCCGGTTCAATCGAGAGAGGGTTTGCACAGCTTTTACCCCCGACAGTTTTTTATCAACATACATGGTGTGCAACAGGGGTTGATCATATCCTGTCTGGTACTTATCGGCAACAATCAGTAATTGATAAGCATCAGTATCGAATTTTTTCGGCAGTTCCTTTTCTGAAAACCCTGTCATTTGTGGTTCGGTATATTCCAAACCATCGGCATAAACAGTCCCTGAAAATGCCACAAGTGTGTGAATGTTTTGGTATTATCTCTTTGATATACCTGTCAAATTCCTGCTTATAACGCACAGCATGTAGCCTGGAAGGAGTAACGACCATAGCTTTGGCTTTGCCATTGATCTTTTTGCTGACAACCTGCCTGAAATGTTCCACCATGACCTCGGTCTTTTGTGCAAGGTTATGGGGATGAATGATAAGAATCTGGCAATAGCAATGGCTGCTTTGGTTTTATTTACTTCAGGATCATCCTCAATCTTTTTGGATAACCTGAAAAAGGTTTTATAGGTAGTATAGTTTTTAAGTACATCCAGAATAAACCCTTCTTCAATGGCTTGTTTCATTGAATAGGTGTGGAATGGTCTTGGTTTGCCATCCGCTCCTTTTTCTCCGAATACTTCCAGCGTTTTGAATTTTGGTGTGGCAGTAAAAGCAAAGAAGGACAGGTTTGATTGCTTTCCCCTTGCCATCATGGATTTTCTGATTTCATCTTCATAGTCATCTTCACCATCTCTCTCCTCAAGTTCTGCTTCTTCCAATGTTTTTGCTGAAAGTACTTCTTTCATCTTCTTGGATGCTTCTCCACCCTGAGAGGAATGTGCTTCATCAACAATCACTGCATATTTTCTTGCAGGAACGTGGCAATATGTTCAATAACGAATGGAAACTTCTGAAGAGTCGTAATGATGATATTCGTTCCACTGGTCAATGCTTCTGCAAGTTGCTTGGAGTTCTTATCGATCTTCTGCACCACTCCCATCTTATGTTCAAACTGATAGATGGTATCCTGAAGCTGATTATCCAATACTTTTCGGTCAGTAACCACAATCACTGAATCAAATACACGTTGATCTTTTTCGTCATGAAGACTTGCCAGACGGTATGATAGCCATGCAATGCTGTTGCTTTTCCCGGTACCTGCGGAGTGTGGATGAGGTAATTCTTCCCTGCACCGTAACCTTTGCATCAGCAACCATTTTTCGAACAGAATCCATTTGATGATAGCGTGGAAAGATCAATGTTGACCAGTTCCCTTTATCATCCTTTTCCAGGTGGATAAACCTGCCAATGATCTCCAACAGACTGTCTTTTCGAAAAATTTCTGTCCACAGATAATCCGTCTTTCTGCCCTGTGGATTGGCTGGATTGCCGGCACCATTATTATGACCCTTGTTAAATGGCAAATAAAGCGTTTTTGAGCCATTTACCTTGGTGGTCATATAAACTGCATCAGTATCGACAGAAAAGTGACCAGAGATCCTTTATTGAATTGAAACAAGGGTTCTCTTGGATCACGATCAAAGCGATATTGGTTCATGGCATTTTTGACCGTCTGACCACTGAAAGCATTCTTCAATTCAATGGTAATAATGCTGAAACCATTCAGTGCGATCAGCAAATCAATGCTGTTTTCATTATGACGATCATATTTAACCTGCCTGATAACAGTGAGTTGGTTCTGATTGAACTGTTCAATTGCTTGGGCATTGAGTTTGCTGGAGGGTTTAAAATATGCCAGTTTGAAGTTCACTCCATGTGTGGTAAAGCCATTGCGGATCACATCCAGTAGACCCCTGCTTTCAATTTCTTTGAATAGGCGATGCAGGAACTGTTTCTTGACCTGTTCTCCATGAATAGTGGAGAGTTTGTTCCATTCCTTGGGTTGGCTGGTCTGGATAAAATCAAACAGGTATTTCTCCAGCAATGCGGTTTCCCGATTAAAGTCAACAGGTGATCCTTGGGTGTATTCCTTTGAAGCAAGAAGCAGGTCAACCACTTCCTGTTCAAATCGGGTTTCGTTATGGATATAGGCTTCAGGCATGGTTTATCGGGTAATCCCTGACATCGATCTTGCCTGTGACGGCTTCGTTAATGAGAGAGGTTTTGTATTCCTGCAATAGTTCTATCTGGCAAATTTCCTTTTCAATATAGACATTATTTGCTCAACTTTTATATTTAAAAACGCATAAATTTCAATTTGCTCCTTTAATGGCGATGAAGGAATCAAAACGATTTTATTATAGATGAATTTAATCCTTCCATAATTGATCCTTTGCTAAAAGCTTTAATGTAATATGCAATCGATTGACTGTCATTTATTAAAGGTCAAGAAGCGGTGAATAAAACTTTATTAATCAATTCGAATTCGAATCAAATGAAATCCATAATATCCTTTTCAATTTTGTCGGGAATAACCTTAGATTTACCAGTTGTTCCCATCATTGTAATTATAATATCACCTTCATTGATGGTGTATTGAATCATTTCTTCATAATATTCATCTGATATATATCTTTTGCCTATTGAAAAATCATTATTAATGACATTTTCCTACCATATACCTTATATCAGATTCCGTAAGTATACAATCTTAAGCAGAATCCCAAAGGGTCCTATTTTAATACCTTCTTTACCTTCAATAAATAGAAGTTTGAGTTGTTTAACTTTCCAATGCTCCGGTATCTCCCCCAACCATTCAATCCCCGAATCCTTCATGGGCACATCTGGGTCTAATCCTTTGGTGACAGCCTGATTGATGAGTGCCGTACGTTCCTCTTGCAGTAGTTCGATGAGACGTTGCTTTTTGGCGATCAGGTCATCGATCTGCGGGTTTTGTGGTCGAGGAAGGTAGCGATTTGGGATTGTTCGGGGAAGGGAGGTAATTGTAACCGCTCATTAAAGTAAAGCCCGGTATCAAATTTTGTATCCCTGTTGTTTGCTTTATAAAACGAGTATTTTAGCTACTGAATATAAATAGTGAAAGATATAGACAAGAAAATTTAGGATCTGTATTGGGGGATAATTCAATTTTTGCTATAAAAAATTCGAGCATACTGCTCTTAGATTGAGATTAAATCTTATTACCCTTCCTACTGGTTGTTTTTCTCCACCTCCAGATTTCTCTATTAGTAAGTTGTTTTGATACAATATTCTTCCATTTTGTTGTTGAACAGGAATGTTACGATAAGTTAGGTTTTCAGTAGCAACACCCAAAGTAATCATATTATAATCTACAATCCGAATACAAACCAGATCAGTGCCGTCTTCCACTGGTTCATTTCCCCAAACACCATTAACTTCTTTGGTGATAAGCGTTTTAATTCGACATTCTGTCCAGTGTAGCGGAACTCGATCTATCCAATCAATGCCAGTATCTTTATATTCAGGGTACTGTCTCATAGCCTATTCCAATATCGCTTTAATCATCCCATCCGTTTCCTGTTCCAGCTTCAGAATATCAGTCCGTATCTCATCCAGTGACCGCAAGGGCTTGTATTTGTAAAAATACCGGGTGAAGTTGATCTCATAGCCGATCTTGGTCTTGCTGTGATCGATCCAGGCATCTGGTAAATGTGGTAAAACCTCCCGCTTGAAATATTCTTCAATATTATCCTTCAATGGCACATCTTCATTGTCACGGAGCGATGCATCCGGTTTGGGATTCCCTTTCTTATCCATCACAATCTTACAATTTTCCAGCAAAGGTCGCTCAACAACAATCCTGCTATACCCGAAGTCCTCGTTATCGAATATCTTGCAGTACTCTCCTTCACAATATTCCCCGTATATCCTGGTAATCTCATCAATTTGCTTCTCGGAGATAATATTTCTCTTGTTCCCCAATGCCTTGGTCATTTTCTCGAACATGCCCACTGCATTGATCAGCTGTATTTTCCCCTTGCGTCTTTCTTCCTTCCTGTTTGTCAGAAACCACAGATAGGTGAAGATGCCGGTGTTATAAAAGAGCTGATCCGGGAGGGCAATAATGGCTTCGAGCATATCATTCTCGATGATCCACTTCCGGATATCACTTTCACCTGATCCCGCACCGCCTGAAAAAAGTGGTGAGCCATTATGTACAATCCCTATTCTTGACCCCGAACCATCTGTTTTCATCTTCGATATGAGATGCAGGAGGAATAGTAAAGAGCCATCGGATATTCGTGGCAGACCTGCACCAAACCGTCCAGCAAATCCCATCTTTTCATGCTCATCAGTTACTTGTTTCTCCACCTTCTTCCATTCCACACCGAAGGGTGGATTGGTCAGCATGTAGTCGAACTTATGGCTCGGGAAGCCGTCGTTGGACAGACTATTACCTAGTATGACGTTAGAAGGGTTCTGTCCCTTTATGACCATATCGGACTTGCAGATGGCATAGGATTCGGCGTTGAGTTCTTGTCCGAAGACCTCCAGGCGGGCATCAGGATTAAGTTCATTCAGGTATTCCTGGGCAACCGATAGCATACCTCCCGTGCCAGCACAAACATCATATAAAGTCTTTACAATGCCCTTTTTAGTTAATATTTCACGATCATTCTGGAAGAGGATGTTTACCATTAACCGTATGATCTCACGCGGGGAAAAATGCTCCCCCGCTGTCTCATTGGAAAGCTCCGAGAATCTTCTGATCAGCTCCTCATAGAGGTAGCCCATGTGATTATTATCAATCTTAGCCGGATGCAGGTCGATTTCCTGGAACTTCTTGATTACCATAAAAAGTAAATTCGCCTCCTCCAGCTTATTGATCTGGACCTCGAAGGCAAAGTTCTCGATAATATCACGGGCGCTCTCTGAGAAACCAGCGATATAGTTCCGCATGTTGGCTGCTATGTTCTCAGGATCGGCTATAAGCTTATTGAAATCGTACAGCGAATGATTGTGGAAGTTGTATCCGGATACGTTGTTCAGGATGGGATCTATGTTCTGTACTTTCATGCTTAACACCCTGGGATACTCTGCCAGCACCTTAGCCTTGGTATCAGCCAGCACGCAATCGAGCCTTCTAAGGACAGTAAGTGGCAGGATCACCTTGCCATAATCACTTTGTTTATAGTCGCCCCTGAGCAGTTCGGCTATCGACCAGATGAAATTTGCTGTGTCGAAGAAATTCATAATGGATAAGATCTTAAGTTCGTCTAAGAAGGCTATGCGTCCTCGTTTATGAGCCGTTGGTGTTATCTAAGTGCTAACTTATCTAGGTATGCCAAGGTAACAAATTGAATTAACATTTGCAAACCCGCTGCCAGCAATGGCTTATACAAGTTGTTGGTAGCTATTTTTAATATGCTTCAAATGAGGATAAATTTCTATCTAGTTCAGAATTTGCTCTTGACTCAGCTTTCATAATTCTTTTCCAATGGATAAAGAAATAAACTGAACTTATACATAGCCAAATCAAGTAACAATAAATTAATATATTACTAATTTTTAATATGAATGTTTCCGTTTTGTGTAGCAAATAGAGAAGGCAGCCTAAGAACAAAATTAGAATGTAATATAGATTAAAATTAAAGGGAAAGAAGAATCCAAGGGGCATAATCTTTTTACTGACTTTCGCAAGCTTACTTTCATTCCAATTATTTACACCATAAAATGCATAAACAAGTGAACTTCCAATTATGGCAATTTTGTTAAATTCAGAAGTGGTTATTAGTTTCATAAACCCTAAGATATAAATCGCTGTAAATCCTCCTGCCAAAAATAATAGAATAGAGTTAAACTGTCGGGTCAATATTTTATAGGTAATGGGATAAACTAAATAGGGATAACGTCTGGAGCCAGAAATATACATTATAATGTGTATTATTGATAATAAAAGAAAAAATACTAACTGCAAATTATGACTATTAAAAAATAGTAGCGAATACATACACACTGAAATAATCCAAAAGAAAAGAGATTTTTTATTTATATTCCATGATAGTCCATTAACAAAGGTTTTCAGAATTTCTTTAGAATCATATATTTTTTCTTTTGTACTTAAAAAAAACGAGATTATAATAGTCGGCATCATGCTTTCTCTATAATAGGGATATTCGCGGTGAACTCTCCTTTTTGGTTCTGTAACTTCTTTAATAAATTGCTTATAATTAGATATACAGGGAACTAATTCACATATGACAGGTAGTTCATTATGTCTATGTCTAGGTCGCTGAATTGTAGTATTAATGATTTCTTTAAGTAAGAGTCGTGATAAATGTTCTTTTTTTCGTTTATTTAAAGAAGGTAGCAAATTTATTAGTTGATTAAATCTATCAGAGGTAATCCTTTTCGCAAGTAAATCAGCTGCTTTTATACTCGCAGAATCTTCACCATCTTGTATCCATGAAACCAAAAGATTTTCAAAGCTTGAACTTAAATAGCCCGCTTCACTTAAACATATTTGCCAAACCTCAGGATGTTTAGCGAGCATATTATTGGCTGATTCAGTACCAGCCATCCCTAGTGATAAGCCGACAATTGAGGATACCTCATCATTTGAAGTAAGTCTTTTTTCAAGTTCAGAATAGAGTCTTAGTTCAATACTATCTCTAATCTTTCTTAAAAGTGGAATCAATGATCCTTTTATATCAGGATTTTTTTTGTCTATATTGTCTAGACACACCTGAGCAGCTTTATTTTGCATTTCAATTGAAGGTGTAGGACATTCAGCAACCGCTGCAACTGCTAATATTGGGTCACTATTAAAAAAATGTACTAATACTTCTGATGGATCTTTTTGTTGGGCAATAAAAAGCAAAATTGCTTCTCTCCACCATGTAATAGGCTTTAGTTCAGATATATCCTTTATTTGAATCTGAATTACTATCTCTTTAGATGCAAAAAACTCCTGTAAACCAAATTGTGCGAAAAACAAATTACCTCCATCCTTAAGCAGAATACCTGTTTTAATTGTTATACTGTTAATAATATTTTCTGCTTCCTCTCGTCTATAACCAAAAGTCGGTAATAATTTGCTTATAAAATCACATGCAACATTTAATGGAATCTCAGAAATATTATTTTTATGCATATGAAAGGAAAGGCTAGTTAAGATTCTATCATAAACATTCCTATATGGATCAGGCGAATGTCCCTGAGCCATGGCCCAATCAATAACCAACCATCTTGCCATTGTCTGTAAATACTCATACCTTTCTTCTGGAATACCGAGGTTTGCTTCTGTATAATGCATTAAGCCACCAACAAGTAATAGTGGTGACCTAGTCAGTTCCATTATTCTCGGTGAAGTAGCCAAATCCCTAAAAAACGTATCACTAGATTTACTTTTGGGATATTCTATAGGCCATTTATTAGCGAAACGTTTAATTTGTTCATCAGATAAAGGCCTTACCTCGAATATTGACTTAATATTTAAAGGTATATCGCGATATGCCTCCTTTCTGCAAGTTACTATTAAGCTTCCGCAATTATTAAAATAATTTGAATAAAAAATATTTATTTCATCGCATATTCTCTTACGTAAATGAGGCCTTATCTCATCAAGACCATCTAGAATTACTAATGAATGATTTAATAGATTCTTTTTTAATGTTTCACTTGGATTAGTGAAACCGAATTGCTTCATCTTTCCAATAATATGCTCAATTATTGGTTCACTTCCACCATAATCTTTTAATCTAATGAAAAATGGCAAATTATTATGGCTACGATTCAAATGCTTAATTATTTGCTTTTTGGCAGTAGTTGACTTGCCAGCTCCTGGTCCTCCAAGAAGAACATATGAATCGGGTATATCAGGTGTATCAATTCTATCACTAGTCATAAGATCACTCACAGCCAAATCCAAATCTACATATACATCATTTAGAGAAAATCCCTTTCGCTTCCCGACAACTATGAGTGTATTACATTCTTCAACTAAATATTTTTTGTATTTCTTAATTGCTGTCTTGTTCTTAAAGAATAGTAGAATCGTTTTAAATACTCCTAACCATTTTAATAGTAAAATAAATATTACACTAGCGATTAGACTATAAAAAATTGCCATGTAATCCCAATCTTTTATTAAAGGAATAAAGGTTATCATATGTAATAAATATTAAAAGTGATACTTGATTTTTTTTCAAAATAGCTGCCAACTAATGTTTAACCGCAATGCGTCTAAATTCCATTTATCTAATTTAACCATACTTAATCTATCACAAGGTGATTAGGCACCGAAGTAATATGCTAAAATTTTAGTTAGGCTAAATATAAGAAAAAATGTCCTATCAATTCAATTGAGTGGAGGTATCTGGGGATGAGGTCTTAATTATCATATAACCGGGGAGCGATCAAGAAAGCGATTCAAATTTGCGAAACCCATACCGTCGTACATTGTGTTGATATACAATATACTAAGCAGTGAATAATGGAAAATGAATTTTACCTACCCGTATGCCGAGGTGATAGCCATTGGCATCATTAGTTTAATCAGCACTGTAAGTGACTGGCATATAACCCACTAAAGTTAGACTATCTAGTATATTATAAGAAAAGATATTTTTTATTTTCTGGCAAGTTATAATATACGAAACTCTTCGTAGTACGTCGAATTACATATTGAAGTTTAATCAAATTCATTGTACAAATTAAACAACCCTCAATTTACTTTGCTTCTGAAAATATCCCATCAATATTTTAGCGTGTTCATCAGGAGTTACTTTGATATAAGTTAAAAATGCTCTTTCTGTTCGGTGTCCTGTTATTGCCATAATTGTTATACTTGGGATGCCAGCTTTAAACATATTAGTAGCGAATGAACGTCGAGCGCAATGGGTGGTTAATAGTTCATATTTGAGTTTTTGCACTTGTACCTTCAATCCTGCCTTAGTCTTACTGGTTTCTGTTTTCACTTTCAGAATGTCAAGTTTTTGGCCTAATTCCTTCAAATAAGCGTTCATGTTAACATTACTTATGTCCGGTGGCAAACTGTTAGGCTGGTCTGAATATTTACTCATTATAGCTTTTACTTGCCAATGAATCGGTATAACAACTCTTTCACCTGTCTTTTGGGTTGTAATATGAATAAATTCACCCTGTATATCCTTTCTTTGATACTGGTAAAGTCTGAAAAGCGCAAACCCGTCCAGCAACCCACCAAAAACAAATCCCGTACACGTTCTAACCTATGGTTATCTGTTAGGTCTAAATCATATATAGCCTGAAGTTCCTGTTCATTAAGGTAAATAGTGTCGGCCTCCTCCCTTAACACCTTAAACCTTTTATAAAATGTGAATTTATTAACGTCCTTTTCAGGGCTTGCAGCTTCATTCAGAATCCTTTTTAGGTTCTTAATATGCTTGCCGATATTGTTTTGAGTAAACCCATACTTCTTTACCTCATTTCCCTCCTCGTCCTTGATAGTTTGCTTAGTTTCAAGGTACTTTACAAAGTCTGAATAGAATTCTGAATCCATTGTATCAAAATCAACTCGCCTATTATTATCCTTTGCGAAGTCTTTCAGGCAGGTTAAGGTTTGCTGATAACTGAATGATATATCACTTCTGGAATCTTGTCTTCTTTCGGTGTTTAGTCTTTGTCGGGTTTCATTAATAAAATGCTCGGTAAATTCGAACAGATTGCTGGGTATAGTCTTCTTTTGCCCTCTTATTCCCGTTTCAAGCAGTTTTTTATACTCAGCCGGGCTTGGTTCCTGGTGGTTGTTTTCATTCAAATATCGCCGAAAAATGTCCTTTGCGTCAATTTCCATATTGTCCAGACGTAGATTAAACTCAGGGTGTTCCGGAAATGACCCTGATTGTTTTGCACGTTGTTCTTCTTTATCCCAAAATTTCGGGTTAATTGATTCCCTGGTATAAAAAACAACTCTTTTATTTGAATATCTAATAATCAGATTAATAGGAGTATCCTTTTTTGATTTAGGACTCTTTAAGTTGAAATTTGTTTTCATGGCATTGATTTTAAGATCATAGTAAATATAGCCATTAGTTCAATATGGTGTCGGTTATGGTGTCGTTTTTTATTAACTATTTTGAATTATTTCTAATTATTTTTTACTTGCTTTGATTCTAAAACCTCCATTATATAAAGCTTTTTAACATGAAACCCTTTGTTATTAAATATACTAAGAAATGTAGGTAGCAGTCCCGTCGTGACCGCTAAAGTTGATGAAGCCTGAAGATCACTTCAGGCTTTTTTCATTTATTCATACGACGGGGCGAGAAGTTCATCCCGCCGGAATGAAAATGAAGGCAGGAAATCCCGTCATAACCGTAATAGAAGCGATTTAATCCCTTTTGGCTCAGCAAAAACGCACCTGACTTGGGTTTTTAAATGTGTAACTTGGAATAATAGTTTATCTGCAGTAATTTTATTCTTAGATTAAACAATCATGAAAGTAATTAACATTAATTTCCTAAAACACTTATCTATCCTTTGTTTTCTGGTTCTGACAGTATATGCCTGTGAAAAACCGGAACCGCAGATTGCAATTGAAACCGGAAGCATTATTGATATAAGCTATTCCAATGTTACCGTTACAGGCAATATCATTGATATCGGTGAAGGAATAGAAAATTACGGACATATTGCAGCCACTGACAGCGCTTTCACGGTTAATGTGAAAAAATCAACTTTGTACCATCCATTCGAAACAGGAGTATATTCATCCACGATTTACGGACTTACACCGAATACATTATATTATGTGCGCGCTTATGCAACCTTTTCAACGGATACGGTTTATGGAAAATGGGTTGACTTTACCACTATTCAGCAGGAAACCGGAACTTTTACGGATAGCCGTGACGGACAAGAATATGGTTGGGCAACTATTGGCCTCCAGCAATGGATGACTGAGAATCTGGCCTATTTGCCTGCTGTCAGCCCGTCATCTGAAGGGTCATATCATTCACCCTGTTATTATGTTTATGGATATGAAGGTACTTCCCTAACCTCAGCAAAAGCTGAAAGCAATTACTCAACCTACGGGGTATTGTATAACTGGCCGGCGGCTATGGACGGGGCAAGCAGCAGTAGCAGCAATCCAAGTGGTGTGCAGGGGGTATGCCCGAGTGGCTGGCATTTGCCGAGCGATGCTGAATGGGCGGAGTTAACTCTTTTTATAGGTGGTGAACGTGTTGCAGGCGGCAGATTAAAGGAATCCGGATATGATCATTTCTGGTTCCCCAATACCGATGCAACCAATGAACAAGGGTTCACCGCGCTTCCGGGCGGTTACCGCAAAGACGGTGGTACGTTCATTAGAATTGGGCAGGTCGGTGTTTGGTGGTCGGCTACGGAGGTTTATATGGGGAGTGCTGAGACCGTGAGCATGGGCTACCTGGGTGCAGCGGTAAACCCTTATTTTCACGTCAATGAGGTTGGGATTAGTGTCCGGTGCGTTAAGGATTGATTTATTTGGTAATTTGCTTGAATTTAAATTCCAATAATAGAAAACCCTTCGGACCGCAACAATATTTAAAGCCTGGAATTGTTCCGGGCTTTTTCAGTTTTAATATGGGACGAGAAGTTCATCCCGCCGTGACCACAGAATAGGCAGGTCAGCCCCTGTTGATCTTTAGATTGACGCGGTTTTTTTTATGTGATATTGAATTTCCGGTATTCGCTATAAAATATTAGTTTTGAGGAAAAATTTATATCAAATAATTTTCGCGATTAAACTGCAAAAATAAGCCGGATGGAAAACATGTTCAAAACGGTATTGAAGATCAGATGGCTGATCATTTTCATGGTGGTAGGCATTACTGTCTATTTAGCCTACCAGATTCCAAAAATCAGGATTAATTCGGATGTGATCAGTTCATTGCCTGATAACGATCCTGATGCGGTGCTGATAAAAAAGATAGGGGCTCAGTTTGGCGGGAACAGGATGGGGATGATCATTCTGGAATCTGATAATATATACACACCCGAAGTGCTTGCCCATGTCAGGCAGATTTCCGATACGGTGTCTCGTATTGAAGGCATCTCATCGGTAACCAGTCTGACCAACATGATGGATATCAAAGCGGGTGAATTTGGAATGGAGATTGGTCAATTGATAGATGAGAATAATCATCCGGAATCACTTGAAGATTTTAACGCACTGAAAAAAAGGCTGTTATCTAAGGACATGTATAGAGGATCCGTTGTTTCAGAGGATGGAACAGCTACAATTATTTTGTTTACCCTTTTTGATGATGCCGATATACAATCAGTAGCCAATGCAGTGAAAGACAAAACCGAATCGCTCCATCTGCCTGAACGAATGTATTATGCCGGATCACCCATGATGATCACCTCCATCGCTCATCTGATCTCGGCAGACCTGACCCGGTTGCTTCCCGTCGCCTTCCTTTTGATAGCCCTTGTCCTTTTTCTGGGCTTCCGTTCATTCAGGGGGTTGATACTGCCTTTGCTTACCGCGATTATTGCTATCATCTGGGTCCTCGGAATTATGTCGCTTACTGGATCGGAGATGAGCATGGTTTCCAACAATATACCCATTGTTTTACTGGCAGTTGGCACTGCCTATGCCATCCATGTGCTGAACCGGATAGACCAGGTGAAGGGGAAGCTCGATCGGGCTATCATAGTTGCCCTCACCTATGTTACTATTCCTGTCATTCTGGCTGCACTGACTACTATTGCCGGTTTTATCTCTTTCCTATTCGGTTCTTATCTTACCATGATCATGGATTTTGGATTATATACGGCACTGGGAACATTTTTCGCCCTGGTTCTTTCTTTGTTTTTTGTTCCAGCAATAATTTCGGTTTTCTCATGGAAAAATATAAACAAAACGCGTGAAGACAGGAAAGGCAAGGCTTATTTATCCATTTATTTCCTGGATCCGATCCAGAAACTTTTATTTAAACATACTAAAGCCATCCTGGTAATCTGGATCCTACTGACTGTTATCAGCATAGGGGGTATTTTTCTTATTAAAAGGAATGTTGACATCAGGAATTATTTCAAAAAGGATAACCCGACCCGGGTTGCTGAAGATATCATGAACAGGAAATTTGGGGGGACAAAACCTGTTTTTGTATTGTTTAAAGGCGATATCCAAAGCCCGGAACTGCTGAACACCATGCTCAGGGCTGAGGAATACATGAAACAGGATCCGGGTGTCGTTACCACCCAATCGGTTGCTGATCTTATTGTTGAATTAAATGCTGCTCTGGGTGAGGGTAAGAAAATTCCTGATGAAAAGGATAAAATCGAACAATTATGGTTTTTACTCGATGGAAACGAGATGATGCAGAAGTTTGTATCAGAAGATCAAAATGAAGCCATTATCATCTCAAAGTTTCAATCTACCGAGAATAAAGATAAGCAAGCATTCGGAGCTTATATGGAAAAGTTCATCGAAGAAAACTCAACAGCAGCCTGTACCATTGAAATAACCGGAATGCCCTTTATTGATGTCACCATGGATAGAAGTTTGATTTACAGTCAGGCTGGTAGTCTGGCTATAGCCCTTATTTTTGTTATCATTATTGTAGGCGCTATTTTGCGTTCTTTTATCGCAGGTATCTATGCAGCCATACCGATCATTTCGGCAATCATTATCCTTTTCGGGATCATGGGTTATGCCGGCATTCCGCTGAATATAGTTACCGTACTGGTTGCCAGTATTGCCGTTGGGATTGGCATTGATTATTCGATACACGTCATCACGCATTTTAATGATTCCATAAAAAAGGGCGCTTCGATCGCCCAGGCATTGAAAGATACGATCGGGATCAGCGGGAAAGCAATAATCATTAATGTTAGTTCAGTTTCAGTGGGATTTCTTGTACTGCTCTTCTCCGAAATGGTCCCGCTGCAATATTTTGGATTGCTGATATTCCTGAGCATGGTTGCCTCAGGTCTGGCTGCCTTAACATTCCTGCCAGTGATCCTGATACTTGCCCACCGGCGAGATAAAGTTATTCAAACCCGCGTAAAAAGTAAAAATCAGTCTTAACAAAATTGTAATACAGGTGTTCCTTAAGAAAATACTGAAATAGAGCATTAAACAATCAACTAATGAAAACTTACAAATATTCAAGCCTTCTTTTAATTGCATTACTTTTTGCCGTTTTGATGGATGCAGCATCCCAGGATGCCAAAACTGTCCTGGATAATATGGATAAGATCATCTTCTCTCCAAAGGATAAACAGGCCAAGGTTACCATGATTTTGACCGATAAATTCGGCAAAGAAAAGGTGCGCGAAGCGGTTTTGCTGCAAAAAGGAACCGATAAAAAACTATACCGTTACACCAAGCCGGAATCTCAAGCCGGAATTGCCACATTGTCCTTATCCAGTGATGTCATGTGGCTCTACATGCCAGCATTTGAAAAACCCAAGAAAATCTCCATGCTTGCCAAGGGTCAATCCTTCAACAATACAGATTTCTCATACGAAGACATGGTAACGACACCTTACGGAGAGCGCTATACGGCGAGTGCCTTGGTGACCGGCAAGGATGTTTTTGTGCTTACTCTCATTCCCAAGTCGAATAAATCGGCTTATTCAAAAATCATTGCCAAAATCAACAAATCATACGGGTATCCAATATCGATGGAATTTTACAATGGCAGCGGGATTAAGTTCAAGGAATCAGTTTACCGGTATGAAAAAATTGGCCGGTATTGGAATGCAACGGAGTTAGTAATGAAGGATCTCGAGAGAAATCACAGCACCAAAATTCTGTTATCGGATGTAAAATTTGACCAGGGCCTGGCAGATGATCTTTTTACAGTGGAAAACCTGAAGCCCTCAGGAACCAAAGAAGCCAATTAGTATTATCCGTCATACAGGCCAATCCTTGTATTTAGACTATGAAAGTAGTCTATACTCTAAAAAAACTGAAATGCACGCTGCCATAATTACGTTCTTGATGAAACCGGGAGTGGTGATGAAAGTGGTGGGTTCTGGAATGTTCGAGGATAAACCATCCCCCATCAATCAGTAATTGGTGTTGGAAAACTTTGTCCGGTATCTCTTCCAGGTTAATTAAATCATAGGGTGGATCAGCAAAAATAAGGTGGTATTGTTTTTTGCAGATGGAAAGGAACCTGAATACGTCCATCCTTACCGGGTGAATCTGCTGCATCTGCAGTTCCGCCGCTACCCTGGCGATGAAGCGGACTGACCGGCTGTTAATATCCACCAGATCAATCTCACGGCAACCTCTTGAAGCAAATTCAAAGCTTATGCTGCCTGTACCCGAAAAGAGATCAAGAACGCGGATTTCCTCAAAGTCAAAGTGATTGGCCAGAATATTAAATAAAGCTTCACGGGCAAAATCAGTGGTAGGTCTTCCGTCAAAGCCCTTGCTGACCTCTATTTTTCTGCCCCTGTATGTTCCTCCGACAATACGCAAGCTTGAAGGTTTAACAGATTAAGAAATCTAACTGCCCGGAGTTGATCAAGACCAGGAGCCAGCGCGGGAATCCCCTGAACTGCAGTAAAAACTGTCCCGGATATATATTGCTTCAGTATTTCAAAATAGCTCATTCTGGAGCTTTGCTCACCTGAAATGAAAAGCGGGACTTTCTGCGGCTCATACCCCAATTGTTTATAAGCATACAATACATAATACAAGAGATCGCTTTCACTGACATACTGAAACGTATTATAAAGCTGAAGCTTACCATCATCCATGGCAGCCAGATCAAAAAATCCGTTATTCAGTCCTGCAAATACTGCAGGTTTTGAGTAAGCTTTCTGACTGGCAGCGATGTGCATCAGAAAGGGTGTTGTCTGGTTTAAAAATGTAACTTCTTTAAAGTGCAGCGAAATCATTGAAACCAGATCCCGCTGAAATGCATAAACATTGTAAATTTCCAAGGGGGCCACAAAACTGCTGAAGATTTCATGGTCCACCTCACCGGCATGATTAAATGCCAGATAGTCTGTCATTTTGTCCCGGCTAAAAAAGGTGGCCGGTATCAGGGTGGATTGCTGGGTATACCCAAGAAAAACTACCTTCTGAAAATAAAGGCTCAGGATATCATCTTTCTCAAAAACCTCACCGATCTGGGTAATCAGATCCTCAACAAGATGAACATTTTTAAAATTATGTCCTCTGAAAAGGAGATAATGTCCTGCCTTATTGTTAAAAACACAATAAATGAGTCCATTCTGATTTGCCTGTATCGACAAGGAATACGTTTCCGATGCATCCTTTTGAAAGGTCCGGTCAATAAAATTAATATCCTGCATGTGTCACAATTTCACCCATCAAATACTACAGCTAAAAAAAGGTAATCCCAGGATTATACCATAACTGCGAATTTAAGTAAAAATCCAACACCGGTAATTCGTTTAATAAATAACTTTGTCCGGTTACAAGCCATACCTGCATGCTTTCGCAATTTCTCCGCCAGCTCATACAACAATACCTGGGTCATGATCCCACACCCGGACAGGTTGATCTGATGCATAAACTGGCCGCATACATACTCAATCCTGAAAGCAGCAAAGCATTTATAGTAAAAGGGTATGCCGGTACCGGCAAAACCTCGTTGATCAGCGCACTGGTGAAAGCACTTGAAGAAATGAAAGTGAAAACCCTTTTACTTGCACCTACCGGAAGGGCTGCCAAGGTTTTTTCGTCTTATGCGGGAAAGGGAGCCTATACCATTCACAGGAAGATATACCGGCAGAAGTCGTCCAACGACGGCTTCGGAGAGTTTGAACTGAACAGGAACCTTTCCAATGATCTTATTATCCTGGTGGATGAGGCTTCTATGATTTCAGACACCGTTGCAGAAGATAAGATTTTCGGCTCTGGCCGTTTACTGGCCGACCTGATCAGTTTTGTTAATGATGGTAGGAATTGCAGGCTGGTACTGATTGGAGATACCGCTCAGCTGCCGCCTGTTGGCATTGCTTTGAGTCCCGCACTCGATAAAAATGAGCTTTCCCTTTATATGCCCGTTGCAGGCGAAGCCATGCTTACTGATATTGTACGCCAGAACCAGGAATCCGGAATCCTGGTAAATGCAACCGTGGTCAGAAATCTAATTGCAGCAGATAATTTATCCTTGCCGCGGTTGAAAAACCTGAACCATACCGATATCCGCTTTATCTCGGGGCAAGAATTGACGGAATGTCTCGAAAAGGCTTATGACAAATACGGTCATGAAGAAGTAATGGTCCTTTGCAGGTCGAACAAAAAGGCAAACCAGTATAACCAAGGCATCAGAAAGCAGGTGCTGTTCAGGGAGGAAGAAATTGTCAGTGGCGATTTACTGATGGTGGTAAAAAACAACTATTTCTGGGTTACCGGCAAGCCCGACCTGGATTTTATTGCCAATGGTGATATGGTAAAAGTACTGAAAATCAAAAAATATATTGAAAGATACGACTTCCGGTATGCTCTTGTTCAACTGCACCTGGTGGATTATGGCATTGATTTCGAAGGCTGGATAATGCTGGATACACTAACCGTAGAATCAGCTGCATTGAGTCGCGAAGACAGTTACAGGCTCTACCAGTGCGTTCTTGAGGATTACAATCATCTCGACACGAGGAAGAAACAATACAAAGCTGTAAAGGAAGATCCCTTTTTCAATGCCCTCCAGGTAAAATTCGCCTATGCCGTTACCTGTCACAAGGCCCAGGGCGGACAATGGAAATCCGTGTTCATCGACCAGGGCTATGTAACCGCTGAGAGAATTGATTTAGAATACCTGAGATGGTTGTACACGGCTATCACAAGGGCGACCGAGGAGCTTTACTTTGTGAATTTCCCTAATGAGAGTTTGGAATAATGTGCTAATGTGCAAATGTGCTAATGTGCAAATGTGCTAATGTGCAAATGTGCAAATGTGCAAATGGGCTGATGTGCAAATGGGCAAATGTTCCGGTCACCGTTGGACTACAGCCTTTTAGCCTTTAGCCTAAAAGCCTTTGTCATGTTATTAAAAATCAATCCTGTAACTGATATTCGGAATTACTACAGCCTCCTCATGGGGTTCTGTGAGTCCGGTTCTAAAATTATACCTGTAACCATAAAATTCCTTTTGAAACAGGAGGTTAACGAATTGTACCGACCAGGTTGAGGAATGTCTGGGTTTGTTCTTTTGCCATGATGCTGTGAAATCAAGATAATAAACCGCAGGCTCCTGATCGGAATATGCGTGGTTTTCATCGTATACTACGTCCTTTGCGAGAGCAGAAGCGTCTTCATCAACTGGACTCATCCGGTCCCCGCCCAGCAGGCTGAATCTCCAGTTTATGCCCAGGGTGTTGTTTTTGCCTTTCCCTGTTTTCCATTCTTTCCCAAAGAGAAGATTGACCACGTAATTCCTGTTGAATCGGGTATTCCTCTCTATCCCATCGCCGCCGGTATACCTGGAATCAAACAATGAGGCAGTAAAAAGGTAGTAATAGCCAGCCTGCAGAAACCGTTCAAGAGTTATGTCTACGCCATAATTTTCGCCTGAGCCATTATTTACCAGAGAATCATTGAAAAACCAGTCCATTTCAAGGTTCGTCATGGAAAATGATGTGCCTTTGATCACGGGAACATCATAGAGATACTGATAAAATGGTTCGATCCGTAACCGGCTGAATTCACCTGTAGCTATTTCATAGGCCATAACCCAATGCTGCGCTTTAGTAAAAGTCAGGTTTTTATTGGGTTGGACTATTCCTGTTGGAAGCGTTTGCTGGGCAAGATAAAATTGTATTGGTTCCAGACGGCTGTGCAAACCATATGCCAGGCTAAGAGATTGCTTCTGGGATAGCTTCCATTTCGCGCTGACCCTGGGCTCCAGGGTCGCATTATTGCTGAGGGTAAGGAACTGCGAATGCAGACCTAAATTGATCATCCAATTCGGAGATAGCTCTATTCTTGATTGGGAATAGAATTGAAACAGGTTACTTCCTCCTTTTTCATCCGCAAAGGTTTGGAGCGACAGATCATCAGCCGTTGACTTCAGCAAAACATCATAGGATAATCTGTTATAAATAAAGCCTGTACGGTTTGTATGCCGGGGACTGAATTTATGGTTGAGAAGCAGACTGAGTGAATATTTTGTGAGATTTTGGGCAATTTCATCCTTCGGGTAGAAGACCATAGCCGTATTTAACCTTTCACGGAACCAATAGATATCATTACCGGTGATTGCTGCAGAGGTGTTCAGGTAAGTCCTTTCAGAGATGATAACCTTATGATTAATACCCACCACACCCATGCGGTTTTTATTAACATCTTCTTCAACATCCTGATAATATTGCCATTCTGTAGAATCTGTTTTTACCTCTGAACCGCTGACATCTGCGGACAGAAGACCCCACAAACAAAGCGTCCCGGACTTTCCCATCGGAAAATTCAGTTTAAAAGCCAAATCCTGGTACCGGATACCCCTTGCATTCTCCGGAAGCAAAGGAGAAATCAGGGAAAGCGTTGAATATCGGTAATTAAAAAGATAGGAGGCCTTTTTACCCCTTACAAATGGACCCTCCGTGGAAAGGTCGATACCTGTTAACCCGGCTTTAACAGTATACTCACGTTTTTCATAATTTCCTGTGCGCATTTTCATATCAAATACCCCCGACAAAGCATTTCCATACTCTGCCGGGAAAGCCCCGGTGTAAAAATCAGAATTAGTCAGCATTTGAGAACTTAATGCCGTTATCCCGCCTCCTCCGAAAGCTGTAACATTGGCAAAATGGCTTGGATTGGGTATTTCTACACCCTCCATCCTCCAGAGGAGTCCTTTTGGAGCGTTCCCGCGAATTACGATAGCGTTGGAAGATAAGGAACCAGCCACACCTGCGAATGAAGAGGCAAGCCGGGATGGGTCATCAATACCTCCTGCATAGCGTGAAGCTTCTTCCATGGTGAGTTGCCTGGCGCTGATCATCGCCATTGGATTAACTGCCTGTTCTTTATTCGAATAGGCCTTTACTTCAACCTGTTGCAAATTTACAGTGGATTCTTTCAAGGATACCTGCAGAACCACTTCTTTCCCGCTCAAAACCAATACCTCCGATCTAACCAGAGGCTCATAACCAACAAAGCTGAATTTCAGACTGTACCTGCCAACCGGCACAGAGGTGAGTCTGAAATTTCCATTGACATCAGTCGTTGTTCCGATTACCGGATCCGTGCCAAGAATCATTACTGTAGCACCTGGTAAAGGAATTTGTGAATCCAGATCCAACACAACTCCTTTGATGGTTTGTGTAAGGTTTTGTGAATAGACTCCTGTACCAATAGAAAACGAAGTAAAAATCACTATCCTGAGAATCGTGCCGGGAATTTGGAATATCTTTTTTTTCATCCTGATGATTTTCATATTTTTGAACAAAGTAACTTTCAGGGAGTGAAATTTGAAATCCTGATAAATCAGTATATTTATGACTAATCCGCTGCACGATCTCTTTAATGAATATGAAAGATTGCTTGACAGTCAGGTTTTCAATCCCGCTGAATTGGATTACAGGATACTCGATTATCATATTCCCTTGCTGGAACAAATAGATGTTGTGGACAGCGGTTGTATTTCCATTTTCGATTTGTATCAGCGAAAACATGTTTATTATTCATCCAAATTCGAAGAAGTCCTGGGCTGGGACGCTAAACTTGCTGTTGAAGATGTTGGCTATACCAACAGCCTGATTCATCCTGATGATTTGTATTTATTATTCAAGGCTGGAGTTTATTACATTTCCCTTGGATTCGCTTTGAAAAACCGGAGAGATAGCAAAAATTACAAGACGATTTTCGAATACCGAGTAAGGGGAAAGGGCGGCAAATTCGTAAGGATCATTGAACAACAGGTGCCTTTAGAATTTGACAAGTCAGGCAACGTATGGCTGGCGCTGAGCCTGGTAGATCTTTCACCTGATAATGATCTGAAAAGTCCTTTTCGGGGCAGGTTGAAAAACCAGGTAACCGGGGACCTGTATTCTTTTCCGCCAGAAGAAGATCTTTTCCGGGCAAAAACCTCACTGACAAACCGTGAAAAGGAGATATTGGCACTCATAGCCCGGGGGCTGATCAGTAAGGAAATTGCCGATAAATTATATATCAGCGTAAATACTGTAAATACGCACCGTCAGAGAATAATTGAAAAACTTAATGTAAGCAATACCTATGAGGCAATCAGATATGCGCATGACAGGGGAATCTTTTAATAATGTGCAAATGTGTAAATGTGCAAATTTTAAAAAGGTGGGTGGTTTATTATTAAATAGTTTATTATTATAGGTTTTATGGCTAAAGAATATACCGATGATTTATTGCTGGATTTCGGATCAGATGGAAATTTGCTGATACCGGTAATTACCCAGGATTTTAGAACGAAGAATGTTTTAATCCTCGCCTATACCAATAAAGCAGCATTTGAAGAAACCAGGTGCAGCGGATATGCCACATACTTCAGCAGAAGCAGGAAGGAGATCTGGAAAAAAGGAATGATATCCGGTGATTTATTGAAAATAGTGGAGATCAGGGTCAATTGTGAGCAGAATTCGCTCCTATATCTGGTAACCATTGAAGGGAAGGGGTCCTGTCATGCCCTCAGGAAAGATGGCCTGCCCTATTCTACCTGTTTCTACCGCCGTATCGTACCTGGTGAAAACAAGCTGGATATTGTTGATAAATAGAATTACAAGATCAGAAGCGGACGAAAAGTCCGAATACTCCCAGTAATATCAAAACTACACCAGAAAGCAACTTCTCATGATGATCCAGAAAATGTGACTGAATCGCCCGGACACCTTTATTGCCCAAATAAACCAATAATACCATCCCCGAGACTGTAATCATTACGTAGATCAGGGAAACTAAAATTATCCCGGGCCAACCTTTTGATCCTGCCTGAAAATAGTAAGCTTCAATTTCGATACAAGGGCTCAGGAACATGGCGAATGCCAGGGAGGTTATAATGGCCCATTTTGAACGATTCCGGATCTTTCCTGCATCTGTTCCATGAACATGCCTGTGGTGCTTTAACAGGTCGATAACCAGGTAGATCAGCCCCAGGATTATCAAAACAGCCGGAGCGACCGTTTCAGCAATGAAGGCATAATTCCTGCTGAGGCTGATACCGATTATGCCAATGGTAATCCCGACCAACACAGTACTCAGCGTATGTGCAAAGCCACTGATGGCGGCAACCATTAACGTATCCTTCTGCGACCAGTTTTCTGCCCTGCCAAGGGCAACCACGGGCAACCAGTGATTAGGAATGGCAGCATGTACAAGACTCAATAAAACACTTCCAAGAAACAACTGCAGCATGTCAGAGAGGATCATAGCGTGATCAACAAATATAAACGTTTTGATTGATCGAATCCCGGCAGGGGTATAAAAAAACTAACATAATTTGCATACCTGTTGAAATCCCGGTGCTAAGTTTGCGCATTGATCAATGCAGCCTGCACCGGGCTTCTTTATTCCGTTTATATCGGGGATTTAAATGGAATATCAATAAGTATTGAGCCATCTATAACGTCTTGCAGTATCACCAAGTTTCATGGCTGCCATAAACTCATGTGATCCATAGGTATGGCTCATTAAGGGATTAAAGTTATAATCAAAAGCATACCCTACAAAATACCGATCGAATTTCGCACCAAAGAAAAAGATCATGGCGCCACCGGTCCTGTAAGACAACCCCGCCCAATAGTCTGACTTATAGAGTACTTTCCCCGTAATATCCAGCTGCGCTTTTGTTGCGACAGGTATCTTAACCAGCATGGAAGGTTCCACGGCGAAATTCTCATTAATATTATAGTAATACCCGGCGAGAAGATTATAATTTCTGTTTATCGAATAATCACTGCCGTTGTTGTCGCCAAACTGAATGGATGACTGAAAAATCTGCATGATAGAGATACCTCCGTAAAGGGAGGCTGAAGTATAATAAACCCCGAAATTGGCATCCGGAATATAAAGCGTGCCTTTCGAACCGTCTATAAGAGGGTCCGGCATTTCATCAGAAAGGTGTAACTCCGATTTGTTCAGCTTTATCTGATAAAAAACACCCGACAGGCCAAAAGACAACTGGCCCTCCTTAATCGCCAGGTGATAGGCATATGTCCCTTCCAATCCTGTACGGTCAAGGGGACCAAAATGGTCATTATAAACATGAGCTGCCCATCCCACTCTTCCGGACCGGGAGCTGAGCCTTTTCTTTTTGCGAACGGAAACGTTTTTGGAAATAAAACTGTTCCGAAGCAATCGGGAATCAATGGTAATCGCATGTGTTTTTGGAGTACCATCGAGACCCACCCATTGTTCCCGGGCTAACAGGTTGATGGTTGTATAGCCATCGCTGCCGGCAGCTCCGGGATTTAATAAAAACTTATTAAAAGTATACTGGCTGTATACGGGCAGCTGCTGTGCTCCAAGCCAACAGGCTGGCAGGATCAATACCAGCATCAATATGGATTTTTTAAGTTTTCGGAGCATATTGATTGTATTCATAGGGTTTCAGTTTTATCGGATTATAGTGATAGTACCCGCAACTGGCTCGACACCGTCAATTTTAAGATCAATAATATAATAGTAGGTATCCATAGGCAAATCTTTGCCATTCGTTCCGGTGCCATTCCAGTTATTGCGGTAGCCGCCATCAGATCTGAAAACCAATCTTCCCCAACGATCAAATACTTGAATATCAGCATCAGGGAAAAGATGTATATTGTTGATTTCCCAGTAGTCATGAACATTGTCTTCATTGGGTGTGAAAGCATTGGTAATAATGCCCAGCAACGTTTCCGGTGTACATTCCCCGATCAAAATCTCATCGTAAGCCTGGCAGCCATTTTCATCCGTAACAGTAACACTAACCAGGCCAGCTCCTTCATGCACTGTAATGGGATTGATGATTTCATTGGTCGACCAATCATAAACTGCAAAATCACCTGCATCGAGTATCAAAGCATTATCACCGCAAAGAATTGTATCATTGCCCAGGTTCACGACAGGATTGCTATACTGGGATACCATCACCGTGTCAGTTCCTGAACAGGAATATGCATCCCAAACCTTCACGGAAACCTCTCCGGCAGTTGTTGCTGTATAAATAGGCCCTTCGGAATTATCTTGCCATAGATAATTTGTGAATTGATCCGTCAAATCGAATGTATAACTATCATTCCCGCAAAGAGCAACCTCACCACCCAGATCAGGATCCGGCTGAGATATCATGACCAGCGTATCGCGAATGGCACTGACACAGCCGTCTGCACTTGTTTTCTCCAGTTGAAGTGTATAATCGCCCGCCGGAAAATCCCAGTCGATTTCGAAATTCACTGTATCCAGTATCATGGAATCCAGCTCCGGTATCCTCCAGTTATAGGAAGACAAATGATCAGGATTCCTGACATAATAATAGGCATTGGATTGTCCGTAGCATTCAACATCCACATATCCCTCCGGGAATGAACCCGTATGGGCTGAAGCAATCATCTCAGCCACAGGGATTTCAAAAGCATGCGAATGGGCACTGCTATCCCAGGTTCCAACACATCCGGAAAGGGTATTCATAGCCCTGGCCCAAACCTGTAATGAGGAACCTTCTGCAATGCTGGCCTCGTATTCGAAAGGCGGTGAGCTTACAGTTTCAATCACAGTAATACCTCCATCCAGTGAAAACTCAACCTGATCGCCATGGGTGACCATTGCGGAGAAAACAACATCACCTGCACCACAACGGTCGGCACTTTCAACAGAAACCGTCGGAATTGAATTAACGGTGATATAATCCACCTTGAGCAGGGTATCACTGATACCGTTCTCAACAATGAGTTGTACCGATTTCGATCCTGCAGTCAGGTATTGCACTGTATGAGGTCCCATTCCGGTTGCTGAGGCTGGAACGGCATCTGCGCCAAAACTCCATTGGTAGGTTCCTGTTGCCATTCCTTGAGACGCATCAGTGAAAAGAACAGATTCTCCGAGACAAATCACGGTGTCGTTGGCAATGAAACCAGCTGATATATTGCAGCCCAGTATGGTGATTGCCAGAGAAACAGGATCGCCCTGACAACCAGAGGCATCTGTTTCGATAACAGTAACATTACCACTCTGCATTCCGAAATCAATCAGGATCTGATTATTCCCAGGACCGGTCTCCCCCGAAGCAATAGTAGCATCCGTAGGTACGCTCCAACTATAGCTTGATCCAGCGGTAACTGCAACGCTATAGGCAACACCAGTGGCCATACAGCTTGGTGCCACCGCTCCAGTAATGGAGGAGGTTAGCGGGAAGGAGGTTACTGAAGTATGAGTAGCAGCAACGGGACCATTACAGCCGAATGCAGTTGCGGTGATGGTAGATGTTCCGTACCAGTCTGCATCATAAGTGACCTCTCCTGAGGCTGAATTAATGGTATTGCCTGCTGCTGTTGAACCTGCATCCAATGTATAGGTTATACCTGTACTGTTGCTTGCCGTAGCAGTATAAACCACGGTTCCAGCGGAATGGCATCGTGTTGATGTAATTCCCGCATCAAATACAGGCACGCCAACCGATTGAATAACTGTTATCGGATAGCTGGCACTTACTGTGCCGTTGCCACAGGCATTCACTCCCTGTACCGTGAGCGTGCCCGAGGTCGCGTTCGCTGCAAAGCTGATCGTTACCGCATTCGTCGTGCCGCCCGTGATCGTGGCCCCTGTGCCGCTGTAACTCCATGTATAGGATGTGGCATTCGTTATCGCCCCCACACTGTATGATACGTTATTCTGTCCCTGGCATACGGGTGATGTTCCCGTGATCGCCCCGGCTGCTGCCGGCAACGGGTTCACCGTTATCGCGTATCCTGCACTTACCGTTCCGTTGCCACAGGCATTCACTCCCTGTACCGTGAGCGTGCCCGAGGTCGCGTTCGCTGCAAAGCTGATCGTTACCGCATTCGTCGTGCCGCCCGTGATCGTGGCCCCTGTGCCGCTGTAACTCCATGTATAGGATGTGGCATTCGTTATCGCCCCCACACTGTATGATACGTTATTCTGTCCCTGGCATACGGGTGATGTCCCCGTGATCGCCCCGGCTGCGCCCGGTAACGGGTTAACTGTTATGGGATATCCTGTGCTTACCGTTCCGCTGCCGCAGGCATTCACTCCCTGTACCGTGAGCGTGCCCGAGGTCGCGTTCGCTGCAAAGCTGATCGTTACCGCATTCGTCGTGCCGCCCGTGATCGTGGCCCCTGTGCCGCTGTAACTCCATGTATAGGATGTGGCATTCGTTATCGCCCCCACACTGTATGATACGTTATTCTGTCCCTGGCATACGGGTGATGTCCCCGTGATCGCCCCGGCTGCGCCCGGTAACGGGTTAACTGTTATGGGATATCCTGTGCTTACCGTTCCGCTGCCACAGGCATTCACTCCCTGTACCGTGAGCGTACCCGAGGTCGCGTTCGCTGCAAAGCTGATCGTTACCGCATTCGTCGTGCCGCCCGTGATCGTGGCCCCTGTGCCGCTGTAACTCCATGTATAGGATGTGGCATTCGTTATCGCCCCCACACTGTATGATACGTTATTCTGTCCCTGGCATACGGGTGATGTCCCCGTGATCGCCCCGGCTGCGCCCGGTAACGGGTTAACTGTTATGGGATATCCTGTGCTTACCGTTCCGCTGCCGCAGGCATTCACTCCCTGTACCGTGAGCGTGCCCGAGGTCGCGTTCGCTGCAAAGCTGATCGTTACCGCATTCGTCGTGCCGCCCGTGATCGTGGCCCCTGTGCCGCTGTAACTCCATGTATAGGATGTGGCATTCGTTATCGCCCCCACACTGTATGATACGTTATTCTGTCCCTGGCATACGGGTGATGTTCCCGTGATCGCCCCGGCTGCGCCCGGTAACGGGTTAACTGTTATGGGATATCCTGTGCTTACCGTTCCGCTGCCGCAGGCATTCACTCCCTGTACCGTGAGCGTGCCCGAGGTCGCGTTCGCTGCAAAGCTGATCGTTACCGCATTCGTCGTGCCGCCCGTGATCGTGGCCCCTGTGCCGCTGTAACTCCATGTATAGGATGTGGCATTCGTTATCGCCCCCACACTGTATGATACGTTATTCTGTCCCTGGCATACGGGTGATGTCCCCGTGATCGCCCCGGCTGCTGCCGGCAACGGGTTAACTGTTATGGGATATCCTGTGCTCACCGTTCCGCTACCGCAGGCATTCACTCCCTGTACCGTGAGCGTGCCCGAGGTCGCGTTCGCTGCAAAGCTGATCGTTACCGCATTCGTCGTGCCGCCCGTGATCGTGGCCCCTGTGCCGCTGTAACTCCATGTATAGGATGTGGCATTCGTTATCGCCCCCACACTGTATGATACGTTATTCTGTCCCTGGCATACGGGTGATGTCCCCGTGATCGCCCCGGCTGCGCCCGGTAACGGGTTCACCGTTATCGCGTATCCTGCACTTACCGTTCCGTTGCCACAGGCATTCACTCCCTGTACCGTGAGCGTGCCCGAGGTCGCGTTCGCTGCAAAGCTGATCGTTACCGCATTCGTCGTGCCGCCCGTGATCGTGGCCCCTGTGCCGCTGTAACTCCATGTATAGGATGTGGCATTCGTTATCGCCCCCACACTGTATGATACGTTATTCTGTCCCTGGCATACGGGTGATGTTCCCGTGATCGCCCCGGCTGCGCCCGGTAACGGGTTAACTGTTATGGGATATCCTGTGCTTACCGTTCCGCTGCCACAGGCATTCACTCCCTGTACCGTGAGCGTACCCGAGGTCGCGTTCGCTGCAAAGCTGATCGTTACCGCATTCGTCGTGCCGCCCGTGATCGTGGCCCCTGTGCCGCTGTAACTCCATGTATAGGATGTGGCATTCGTTATCGCCCCCACACTGTATGATACGTTATTCTGTCCCTGGCATACGGGTGATGTCCCCGTGATCGCCCCGGCTGCGCCCGGTAACGGGTTAACTGTTATGGGATATCCTGTGCTTACCGTTCCGCTGCCGCAGGCATTCACTCCCTGTACCGTGAGCGTGCCCGAGGTCGCGTTCGCTGCAAAGCTGATCGTTACCGCATTCGTCGTGCCGCCCGTGATCGTGGCCCCTGTGCCGCTGTAACTCCATGTATAGGATGTGGCATTCGTTATCGCCCCCACACTGTATGATACGTTATTCTGTCCCTGGCATACGGGTGATGTTCCCGTGATCGCCCCGGCTGCGCCCGGTAACGGGTTAACTGTTATGGGATATCCTGTGCTTACCGTTCCGCTGCCGCAGGCATTCACTCCCTGTACCGTGAGCGTGCCCGAGGTCGCGTTCGCTGCAAAGCTGATCGTTACCGCATTCGTCGTGCCGCCCGTGATCGTGGCTCCTGTGCCGCTGTAACTCCATGTATAGGATGTGGCATTCGTTATCGCCCCCACACTGTATGATACGTTATTCTGTCCCTGGCATACGGGTGATGTCCCCGTGATCGCCCCGGCTGCTGCCGGCAACGGGTTAACTGTTATGGGATATCCTGTGCTCACCGTTCCGCCACCGCAGGCATTCACTCCCTGTACCGTGAGCGTGCCCGAGGTCGCGTTCGCTGCAAAGCTGATCGTTACCGCATTCGTCGTGCCGCCCGTGATCGTGGCCCCTGTGCCGCTGTAACTCCATGTATAGGATGTGGCATTCGTTATCGCCCCCACACTGTATGATACGTTATTCTGTCCCTGGCATACGGGTGATGTCCCCGTGATCGCCCCGGCTGCGCCCGGTAACGGGTTAATAGCAACAGTCGGGGTAGTGGTTAATTGTTCACTGCATCCATTATTGTAAGACAAAACGTTAAATGTTGTATTGCCAGTCAAAACACCGGATGGAAGATTTATGCCGCCTCCTGTTCCGGCAACGGAGGATCCTATGTTTATGACTCCCTCACGTAACTGGTAACTGAATCCGGATTGTGAGCCGGCAACATTGATTATGGCAATACTGCCATCACATACTGATGCGGGAGCGGTAACTATAAGGCTGGTTAATGGTTGCGGGTCTACTACCACATTAACAGTATTTGTGGCAAAAGTACCAGGTGAACCACTTCCCACAACATGTTCATCAACCATTACCGATCCTGCACCTGCAGAATTCCAGGTTACTGAAATTGAATTCTGAGTTGTAGAATAGGTAGCGCTGCATCCGGTACAATTACCGTTTGTAACTGTCCACCTGTATTCATGGTTTGCCACCAGTGTGGTTGAATATCCCAAGGTGGTGCCAATACAAATATTGGAATTGGTAGGTGTAATGGAGGGCGCCGGGGTGTTTACCACTGTAATTGCCTGTATATCTGAGGATGAACAACCAGCGTTGGTTTCAATTACCTGCAGTTGGTAAACGCCAGGCGTACCTGTTATTGCAATTGTTTTAGATTCCGAACTTCCTCCGGGAATAGATCCGCCGCTTGCACCCACCCATTGCCATACATAAGTGCTTCCGCCGTGCAAAGCAGTTGAAAAAGCACGCGATTCGTTCACTCCGACTGTAAAGGTTGCACCGGTGATGTCGGGTATGTATGAATTAAGAATTGTGACCGGGAATGTTGTTCCATCAACTATTCCGGAGGATGACGCATCGGAAACCGCTGTCAGCTGAACATTGTAAGTTCCAGGTCCTCCAAAATCAGCACCTGTTAGCTGAATATTATAAGTGCCCGAACTGATCCCGGATTGAACAAAACTGTTCGGACCAGCATTATAGGAGAGGGTCCAGTTCGGAGAACCGGTCAATACAACGGTTACTGTTATAACATCCCCATTGTTGCAGACGGATGCCGGATTTACATTTGTTATTCTTGCGGTAACACCGGTGACACCCAAGGTAAAAATGTAATTATCAGTAGCAACGGGTACACTGGTGGCAACAGTTCCGGAAGAAAGGGTACCGGCTGCCACATTACCCTTTTCTTCCCATCTGTTTGAAGGAGTAACCCATTCAGCTACCCGGGTAGAATTAACAGCGCCTATATTGCTGAAGTTATCCCAACGAAGGCGCACATTTGCAGTGTTCGCACCTGGACGCGTAACGATCCAGTATTCATTGTTGCTTACCCATGTAAGAGGGGATAATAGATTCGATCTGCTATAACTTCCATTGGGGTCATTGTTTATATATTGTACCCGCCAATCATTAGTAGCACTAACTTCTGATATTAAAACATTCCCGTAACGTGTCGGTTTACCGGCAGAAGCATTAAAATTACCCACCGGGAAATTAAAGGACTGACCCAGGAGTATTCTCTTGTTTAAAGGCCCATCAACAAATGAAGCGTCACTTCCACCTATCACTGCAAAGGGTGAGGTATTGGTAATGGTCAGCAGATTGGTACTGGTAGTATTTATTCTTCCGTTGGTGAGGTAAAGCCGGTTGGATATTTCAGCAGTGCCGGACAATGCTACTCCGGAAGGATTATTAATCCTGAAATTATAAAAATGTTCAGGATTTGGTGTCGTAATTGTCTGTAATGCCGATCCCTCAAAGGATACAACTCCCTTACCCGGTAAAAATCCGTTAGCATAACTATCTGTCCAGTTACCCCAGATGATAATATCCTTATTATAAAGCGTATTGTTCACCTGGCTTCCGGTTATCAATAGATTACCCTTTATCAGAAGATTAACGCAGGATAAACTTTTGGCTATTGATCCCGTGAATTCAAGATTCTGGTATGTTTTAAAGGTTGGTGACACGCTGCTTGACAACATTGGGCCATTCGATCCATTGTATTCTACAGTACTTCCTGTGGTGTTCAAAAAACCGGTATAGTCACCACCGGGAAATACAAACTGGCTTGACAGGGTGTTAACGATAATAAAACGACCGTTACCGCTGACATGGCCAAAGTTATGACCAATTGTACTGTTAATATTTAAGATGCCATTATCCAGTATTGAATAGGCAGATCTGTCATCATTGGTAATATTGATTTTGTGTCCGGCCTTAATAATGATCGGGTTACCATCGGGAGGTGATGTTGACACTGTTCCATTGTGTCCGCCAGTGGCCCAACTGGTTGCCATATTCCAATCAGCACCTGTTGTTGTGATGTTCAATGCATTGTCATAGCTATAATAAACAGGTTTGGATGCAAAATTTATTGCTTCACCGCATGTGTATTCACCATCAATATAGGCTGTTCCGGTAAGATCAATGCTGTGATTCCCGATGTTGATAACCCCGTGACCGAGGTTTGTCCATACATTTGAATAGTATCTTGCACCGACAAATGTGGCATTTGTTTCAAGGGTCCCCTGTATATCACCGGACAGGTATTTATAGGAATGGGATACGGATGTGAGGCCACCGAAATCAGTGTTTGTAACATTCCAGTAATACTGCAGTTCATTGAGCGGGGCATCGGTCAAGGACGGAATTCTATTGTTAATCGGTTTAATGGTAATGGAACCGGGTGCTCCGGTATAGCTTAACGTATAGGTCGCCGGGGTATATTTGTTTGCTACACCAATTGGGAAGGTAAATGTTGCAGGTGATGAAGGAGGAAATACTTTAGTAACACCTTTGTCACTCAGCACACCGTTGGTAATAATCCAGTTATTATTCGCGGGGTTACCAGGTACAGGGGCGGCACTGATTGAAGAAGCTGCACTTAAGGTTATTCGGTATTCATCAGCATACAGGTAACCGGAAGTTAGGGTTATTACTCCATTCAATGTGATATCATTGGCAAGCGTCACGCCATTGGCAGCCCCATTGCTGAAATTAACATTACCAAACTGACCATTGCCATTACCCGAAATGATCTGATTTTTTGTTCCCTGTATAACCAGACTGCCTAAACCTGTGGCCGAGGCGTGAATTCCACTGTTAATGATATTGCCCTGAGCGATAATATTAAAATTATTGGCATTAATCAATGATCCGCCGTTAATGGTAAGGGAATCGCTAATAACAGGATTCACAGCTCCTGAAAATGTAATTCCGGTTCCGGTAGTCTTGTTAATCAATAGTTTGTTGAAAGTGGTGGCAACACCAAACGTTGCACTCTGCGTGTTGCTGCCGTTAAAAATGGTGGTATTGGTTCCGGCGGTATATGTTCCGTTGTTGGTGTAATTTCCTTCAACACTAACATTTCTGTTGTTGCAATTGAGAACACTATTTGTGGCGATATTCAGATTTCCGGAAAGCACCAGCGCATTTACCATAATTCTGGCTGTAGCAACATTGGTGGCATTTCCGGTAACGGATAAGTTATGCAAATTACAGGAGGCATCAATATTGTAGGTTTGATTGCTGGTCAGTGTACCTTGCGACAGGTTCATGGTTCCTCCTGTAACATTGCTGATTTCAGGCCTGATGTAAACATCGCCGAAATCGACGCCCCCTCCCCGGATAATGTTAAGATTGCCTCCGCTGAAAGCAAAAGAGCTGCTGTTGTTGCAGATTTCAAATTTTGCACGGGTATTATCATAATTCTTACCGTAAATAGTGACGGTTCCGTTTGACTGGGTATACTGCAACGCTCCCTGTGTAATTAATGAATTGCGTTTTATCTGACCATTGACATTCAGATTACCACCGCTCACCATAATTGTAGGATTTCCTTCCGAGGAATACTCAATACAATTTCTACGGTTGTTAACCATGTTCCCGACATTTAAGGTACCCGACAAAACCTCAAGTTTCCCGATCAGGAAAAGAGAACTGTCATTGACATTGTTGTCCACCACGGTTATATTGGCCAGACTGTCCACACTCAGGCATCCGGTTTCAGGAATTGTAAAACTTCGAGTGGCTGAAAGGCTCAAGGTTCCTTGTTTGATACGTATGGTTCCGTTCCTTAAGGTTAGTGCCGGATCAAAGGCGGCTGAAGTAGATATTGCAGCCCTGACATTCAGAACAGGTGTTTGCGAGGTGCCCTTATTGACTTCCAGTGAATAAAATGATTTTGCGGCACCCCGTATACTTGCATCTGTAATACCCTTAAAATAGCTGAATATCCTTCCTGGTGCGTTATTCAGGTTGAATGTTCCTGAACCGGTAAGGCTGCCGTATAATTCTAACACATGGTTAACGGCCGTGCCGAGGTTGTATACTCTGAAAGTACCGTTAACATTAAGATCTCTATAGACTTTTATAGTTTGTGCATTGTTGTTCCGTACTTCGAAAATCCCCGATGTAACTATCAGATCATGATTTACTGTGATGGTATGAACTGCCAGGGTATTGGTATTCACCTGGCCCGTTCCTGTGCCGATTATGTTCAGATCATTATAGATATTCAGGTTGCTGTTGGGCAATGTCACTATTGCTGTGTTCTGGGGACTGATTGTAAGGTTAAAGTAATGATCCAGTGTTAACCCGGTTATATCAGAAACAGTGGGAATTAAAATACTACCTGCACCAATGGTATAGTAATCAACAGTACCACCGGTTTCGCCAATAAAATCACCAAAATCTCCCCGAGGGAAATAATTATTTGCCGCTATCCGTAACGTTCCGCTTCCTGATACGCCTTTGTCCGGCAAAGCTTCAAAATTATGCCCTATGGTAGCCTGAAGGTCGAGCACAGAACCAGAGTAGATGGTTAGACTTCCGGCATTTTTGCCATTCTGGTTGATAGTTACAGTATGACTATGCGTCGCATCACCAATTATTACCAGGGTGTTGCCATCCGGTACACTGGCGCCGCCCGGTCCTCCAACAGCCGTTGATGACCAGGTAGCCGTATTGTTCCAATCACCATTTAGACCCGTACTGTAGCGAACCTGAACAGGTCCGAATGCTGCCGGTTCTCCGGCCGTATATTCTCCCTCAGCTGTATATGCAGTATCATAGGTCACAACATTGTTACCGTCATTTACCAATACCACATTATTTATTGATATCCAGTTACCTGCCCCATTATTTCTGTAGGCTGCCGGAATATAATTGCTCTCCGTTCCACTGACGAAGAAGTTGGACAATGCTCCATCATAGGTATAATTGTGTATCACTGAATTTGCCGGTACGCCTGAAAACCCTGATTCCGAAGTTTTCCAGTAGCAGGCAAGTGAATTGGCAGACTGTGAAAGAGGATGTCTTGTATTCACTGGTCGTGTGGTTACCGTACCATATGCAGATGGAGCTGCAGCATATCGAACCGATGCAGGCATATAGTAATAAGTAGAATTGCCCGAATTATAAAATCCGAAGGGAAACAAAAAAGCATTCGTATTGGTGTAGGTCTTGCTCAATCCGCCGTCAGACAATAAACCACTGGTCTGAATCATGCGGGTATTGTTGAAATTCTTCGATGTTCCGGTTAAATTATCAAATATATCGCCGGTAGCGGTGAGGATCAGGTTGTTTGATCCAATATTCAATATGGCTGCGGTGTTGGCCAAGCGTAAATCACCTGTTATTATCGTATTTGCCTGCAGGTTAACAGAACCAGATGTCTTATTAAGTGTCAGGTTGTTGAACATACCTGATCCGTCACCGGTGATTACTTGCACTGCTGCTCCCGTAAGCTGAATGCTTCCTGCGCCGCTCACCGGTTTAAAGTGCGTGCCTGAGTTTGAAATATTTCCCTGCACCTGAAGAATGCGGCCATTATCATTTAAAGTACATCCGTCATCAATCTGAAGATTTGCTTTAACAATAACCGGAACAGCAGGAGTGGTATTATTTAGGGTCAGGTCCGATGCATTAGAAAGCGTAAGGTTATTGAGATTTCCACTGATTGTTCCCAGTATATCAAATGTCTGAGGCCCACTTCCATTGAAGATTGTAGTATTCGTGCCAGGTGTATAGGTTGTTCCTGAAGGAATGTAAAAATCTCCCCCAATAAGTAAATCGACATTTTGTGTATTATTGAATACTGCTGAATTTTCCAAGGATAAATCATGAAGAATGATCAGCGGGAGAGCAACAGTAAGTCCGGTAAATCCAGCAATCGGCCGTACCTGGAAAGTGTTTGCAGTTCCGTATATCTGAAGATTCGGCAGGGGAACTCTTGAATTGAAATAAGCATTGCGAGGTGTTGAATTGATCCGAATGGTACCTCCTGTGACATTAATATTACGGGGAAGACTGCCAAGTACCATGCTGAAATTCTGGGCTATACCTCCGGCATTGTTTGGTTGCTTAATATCGATGATACCTCCTGACATAACAAAAACATTTTCAGGAAAAGGGATTGAGAAGGAAGCATGATTATCAGCAGCTCCAGTATCATCATATCCCGTAAGCGTGAGGCTGCCGCCATACATTTTAAATGATCCCCTGTGGGTTGCCCCACCCAGAACAGAAGTTCTTAATGATTGTGTGGTAATGGTTCCGCTTTCGATCTCATAGTTTCCTGATTCCCTGAGGATCATACCGATCTGGCCTGCAAAACTTGCCAGGCAGTCTGACGAAAACCTGATTTTGCCATAAGCATAAATACCACTGAACTGGGCTACAGAATTAAAGGAAACCGTACAGCCATCAAACCAGATCCCGGCATCTTCATCAACAACGTAGCAATTAGTTGTTAAAGAAGGGATGATGATTCCCGGGCCAAGTCGAAGTGTGCCGGAAAGCAATCCAAGGGCATTCATGTTTGGGATGTTGGGTGCGGTGCCGGGATTGAAATCTTGCCGGTTGTTGCGGCCCATCAGTTGAAAATTGGTGCTGCTATTTGCGTCAATATTCAGGATATAGGTCTGATCAGTGCCTTTCGAGATCTGAATGCGATAAAATACCGAAGTATTACCGCAATAAACAAACTGGTCCTTGCCGGAATTGTCAAAGATTGCATCAGAATATCCATCAGAAACAAGTGGAGGATCCGTCGTATAGTTTGGAGCCAGAAGCGTTGTAAGCCTGATAATTCCATAATTCGTCAAATTACCGCTAAAATATATCTGATGCCTGTATCTTTGTGCCCCTACAAGTATTTGTCCGCTGGCATCCACCTGAGCATTGCCAAATACTCTGACTGTTCTTGCAGCGCCGCCGGCGGCACTGCTGCCAATTCTAAGTATACCTTTCTCAATCGTAATATTTCCATTAATAGTCAGCGCAGCGGCGTTATCATACAGGACTTCATCGGCAGGATTATTTAAACTAATGACCAGATTATTGAAAGTAAACTGCGTAAGTGTAAATCCTCCCATGTTTCTGTATTCAACGGTGCCACCACCTGCATTCACAAAGCTACCGGATGCGAAAGTAGGAAATGTTGCAGTGGATAGCCTTAGCAAACCTGATCCGCTAAAGATCCCAAAACTATGTACAAAGGTATTGGTTGTCAGGTCAAGCACTGCCCCTTCCTGAATGGTAAATCCAAGCGTTGTAATTGCCGGAACAGCCGCCTGAATGGTTACCGTGCGACCATTCAGAATGACCACAGTATTATTTACAGCAGATGAAGGTGTATTATTACCAGGATTAATAAGGGTTGTTCCTGATGGATCAGTTGTCCAGGTCCTCCAATCTGTCCAGTTGCCCGACTGATAACTATACCAGGTTGTTTGTGCATAAATGCCTGCTGAAAAGAGGAATATAAGTAAGAATATAGAGAGTAAATTGCGAAAGCAAGGGATCCAATCATTTATGCTAATAAAGAATTTGCCCAAATTAGTCTTCATAATAGGTAGAAATTAGGGATGTCGGCAAGTTATTACAACAGTGCGCATATTAAAAGCATTTAGAGAATTACTTATTAACTTTTTTATGAAAAGTAACCGTCTTATCACGTGTAGGTTCATATCGTTATGCACATTCAGATCAGTTTCCCTTAACGAAATTAGTAATAAAAAAAATTCTTTCCTTACCTACCTACCACATTATCGTTCAGTTTATTACCTTGTAACACCAGTTTTTAGTGTGAAACGGAAAATAACCAGGGTCAATCCTCCGTTGTTATCACAAAAATCTTTTACCTTTGGCGTATAAAAAAATAATTACTATGAATAAAAATAAATTTAATTCCCTGATGGTACTGCTTGTATTGGCTTTATGCCTTCCAATTGCCTGTAAAAAAAGCAGTGAAACAAAAAAGAATATTGGTATTCAGCTCTACTCGCTGAGGGACAGCATGAGCGTGAATCCGGTGAAAACAGTTGAAGAGGTTGGCAAGATCGGCTACACTTTTGTTGAACCTGCTGGTTATTCCGACGGTAAGTTTTATGGTATGAGCCCGGCCGATTTTAAATCATTGATTGAAAATAACGCGATGATCGTGATCAGTTCTCATACCGGCCAGCCGGTTCCGGATTCAGCCAGGTGGGACAGCGTGATGACCTGGTGGGATCAGTGCATAGCTGCTCATGCCGCAATCGGAACGAAGTATATTGTTCAGCCCTTTATGGACAGCATCGGCTATCAGTCTATTGCCGGATTACAACGCTATTGTGATTATTTCAATGCCATTGGAGAAAAATGCAAAGCCCAGGGAATGAAATTTGGTTATCACAACCATTCTGATGAATTCAAACAGGTAGAGGGTCAGGTGATCTATGACTATATGCTGGAACATACCGATTCCTCCAAAGTTGTTTTCGAGATAGATCTATACTGGGCTAAAGAAGGGGGTGCAGATCCTGTTGCCTATTTCACCAAATATCCCAGGCGTTTTGAACTCTGGCATGTTAAGGACGTGAAGGAAGTTGGCGCCAGTGGGACCATGGACTTTAAAACCTATTTTGAAAATGCTGAATTGTCCGGCATGAAATACCCGATCGTAGAGCAGGAAGAATATACGACAACCCCGCTCGAAGGCGTCAAGCAATCCTTTGAATTTCTTAACACTGCCGAGTACGTGAAATAATTGGAAATGGTTCTTCATGGGACCCTGATATTCCCGTTCGGGTCTAAGATTAAGGTAGAGACGGTACTGCTGTGTACCGTCTCTACTTTTTTTTACAGGAAATTTGTATATTGCATATACATAACCAACATGAAAAAATGAAGCAACTTTCTTTCTTATTCCTCCTTTTTTGGTCGACAGGTTTTTCCACAGCTCAAGTTCCGCGGCAAAAAACCTATTGTAATCCAATGGATATCAATTACCGTTATAACTTTGAGCAGCTGAATGAAAACATTTCTTACCGTTCAGGAGCTGATCCGGTAATTGTCAACCACCGGGGCGAGTATTACCTTTTTGTTACTATTTCCGGTGGATGGTGGCACTCGACAGACCTGCTTCACTGGGAATATGTTGTGCCGGATAAATGGCCCATGGAGGATATGTGTGCCCCGGCCGCGCTATCAGTAAGGGATACCCTTTTTCTATTCCAAAGTACTTTCGATCTCCGGCCGATTTTTTATACCACAACTCCATGGAACGGGCATCTTGAGTTCTATAACAGGCTGCTTCCCAAACTGCGTGGTGCGACAGGCCCCTGGGACCCTGCCATTTTCCATGATGACGATACTGACAAATGGTACATGTACTGGGGCTCCTCCAATGTCTTTCCCATATATGGCATCGAACTTGACCATAAAAAGCGTCTCACTTATATAGATACGGCAAAGGTCATGTTTTACCTGAATCCCGAGCTGCACGGATGGGAACGTTTCGGCCGGGATCACCGCGACAGCATAAAGCCATTCATTGAGGGGGCATGGATGACCAAGTATAAGGGGAAGTATTATCTCCAGTATGGCGCCCCAGGCACGGAATACAATGTTTATGCAAACGGCACTTATATAGGAGACCATCCGCTTGGACCATTCCTTTATGCACCTTATAATCCCATTTCCTATAAACCGGGAGGTTTTTTGACCGGGGCCGGACATGGAAATACCTTCCAGGATAATTTCGGCAACTACTGGAATACCGGAACACCCTGGGTTGCTGTCAACTGGAATTTTGAACGGCGGGTAGCCATGTTCCCGGCTGGATTTGACGGTGACGGACAGATGTTTTCCAACACCCGATTCGGGGATTTTCCGCATTATCTGCCTGCCTCAAAATGGACAGATAAGGATGACCTGTTCACAGGATGGATGTTGCTATCCTACAGGAAACCCTGTACTGCTTCCTCTTCCAGAATCAACTACGCTCCTCTCACTGTAACAGATGAGAATCCCCGTACTTTCTGGGTAGCCGAGCGCAAAACAGAAGGTGAATGGCTGATCATTGACCTTCAGCAAAATTGTGAAGTCCGGGCTGTCCAGGTTAACTATACCGATTTCCAGTCGGGCATATTCAACAGCGATTCCAGTGTTTACACCCGGTTTATATTATATCAGTCGGATGACGGAAAGACATGGAAGCTAATGGCAGATCTTTCAAAGGAAAAGAATGACCGGCCGAATGCCTATATTGAACTCGAGAAACCTGTAAACACAAGATACATTAAGTTCCAGCATATCTATGTCGCCTCCAGAAACCTGGCTGTAAGCGACATACGGGTATTCGGTAAAGGTACTGGCAAACCGCCCGCATGTCCGGTTGACCTGCAAATATCCCGGGATAAGGATCCTCGCAATGTGTTTCTTTCCTGGGATCCGGTTAAAGGTGCTACAGGATATAACATTTTGTGGGGAATCAAACCTGAGAAACTTTATCAGACCTACCAGAGGTTTGCGGACGAAGGTAACCGGCTTGAGATAAGGGCTCTTAATGTTGGCCAGGAGTATTATTTTGCCATTGAAGCATTTAATGAGAGTGGCGTTTCACTTCCCAGTAAACCGGTATATTGTAAATAAGGGTACACCCTGCAGTTTAACGCAAGAACTTATGAAAACAACAGCAATTACTGTATTCCTTGTATTGGCCATCATCCTGACAGGCTGTGTTCAGAACCAAAAAATGATCATGACTGTGACAGGACCCGTTGATGTTAATCTGATCGGAATCACACTGGCACACGAACATATCCTGGTGGATTTTATTGGGGCGGACAGCTCCGGTTATCACCGTTGGAACAAGGATACCGTAATTGCTAAAGTGCTTCCGTATTTGCTGGAAGCAAAGGCAGCGGGAGTATCCACCCTGGTGGAATGCACACCAGCCTACCTCGGGAGAGATCCTGTTTTGTTGAAACGACTTTCGTTACTCAGCGGTTTGAATATCATCACCAATACAGGTTATTATGGCGCCATTGAAAACAAGGCCATACCGGATCACGCGTATGAAGAAACCGCTGATCAGCTTGCAGCAAGATGGATTGCTGAATGGGAGAATGGTATAGAAGACACAGGTATCAAACCGGGCTTTATTAAAATTGCCATACCTGAAGATTCAATGCTGTCCGCTATACATGAGAAGATCGTGCGGGCAGCAGCAAGGACACACCTGAAAACAGGTTTAGTCATCAATGTGCATATAGGCCCATCAGCGGCAGCGGAAGCGGTATTAAGGTTACTGAAAGAAGAAGGAGTGCACCCTTCGGCATTCATATGGACACATGCACAGGCAGGGAGCCAGGACTCGCATGTCAGGCTGGCTGAAACCGGCACCTGGATCTCCCTTGACAATGTCATGCCGGATAATATTGCCCAATATGTATCTGCGCTGATCCATTTAAAAAACAACCATTTGCTTCAAAACGTGCTGATATCCCATGATGCTGGCTGGTATGATGTAATAAATCCCGGAAGCGTGAAATACCGGGGATATACTACTGTCTTTGAACAACTTAAACCAGCTCTAATTAACGCAGGGTTCTCCGATAAAGAGTTTAACAGGCTCCTGATCGACAATCCTGCCAGGGCGTATGCGATTGGAAGGAAGATCTAAGATTTAAGATTCAAGATCCAAGATTTAAGATTCAAGAAATTGAACTAACCTTTGTCAACAACATGAATTATGGATGCCAGATACCAACCGCCTTATAAGGCCCGACGTGAATTCATTAAGACTGCTTCAGTGGCAACAGCTGGATTCACCATACTACCTTCAGCAGTTATCAGCGGACTTGGGCATAAAGCTCCGAGTGACCGTTTGAATATTGCTGGTATCGGGGTTGGTGGAAAAGGTCATGCCAACCTGGTCGGCATGAAAACTGAAAATATAGTTGCCCTTTGTGATGTTGACTGGAATTACAGCAAAACTTGTTTTGATGATTTCCCGGAGGCAAAAAAATATTGGGACTGGAGATTAATGTTTGATGAGATGGGGAAATCCTTCGATGCAGTAATGATCTCCACAGCGGATCATACCCATGCCGTCATTGCTGCCCATGCCCTTACTCTGGGAAAACATGTCTATTGCCAGAAGCCGCTCACCCACGCTGTTTATGAATCCAGGCTGCTAACGCAACTGGCCAGAAAGTACAGGGTTGCTACCCAAATGGGTAATCAGGGCAATTCAGGAGAAGATGTTAGAGAAGTATGTGAATGGATATGGAATGGTGAAATCGGTGAAGTTAGGGAGGTGCACGCATGGACCAATCGTCCGATCTGGCCTCAGGGATTACAGCGTCCGGCCGAAATCATGAAAGTACCCAAAACCCTGAACTGGGATCTTTTCATCGGACCTGCTCCGTTAAGACCTTTCCATGAGATTTATACTCCCTGGAACTGGAGAGGGTGGTGGGACTTTGGTACCGGTGCCTTTGGGGACATGGCCTGTCATGTCCTTGACCCGGTTTATGCTGCACTTCATCTGGGTTATCCTACCCATATTACCGGAAGTTCAACCTTGATGAACACTGAAAGTGCCCCGCAGGCTGAAACGGTGCAGTTCCGGTTTCCCCCACGCGAAAACCTTCCGCGACTGGCCTTGCCCGAGGTCAGGGTTTACTGGTATGACGGCGGAATTCTTCCCACACGGCCGGATCTGATCCCTCCGGGTTTTTCCCTGATGGACGATGGACTGGGTGGCTGTATCTTTGTCGGGAGCAAAGATACCCTGTTTTGTGGTTGCGGTGGAACCAACAAGAGGCTCCTTTCAGGCCGCCTGCCCCGGGTGGCAAAAACCCTGAGAAGGGTTCCCGGTGCAAAGGGCTATGTTGACGGGCCTCATGAGCAGGACTGGATCAGAGCCTGTAAGGAATCGCCTGAGTACAGAATTGAAGCAACTTCAAATTTTAGTTACTCAGGGCCTTTTAATGAGATGGTTTTACTGGGGGTTCTGGCGGTTCGCCTCCAGGGTCTTAACCGGATCCTGGAATGGGATGGTGAAAATATGGCATTCAGGAACATTTCTGATTCAGATGAACTAAAAGTGGTCACCAAAGACGAATTTAAGGTGGTGAACGGGCATCCCAGTTTTGATACACAATATGCGACATTCAATGCGAAGCAATCAGCCCGGGAATATATCAGACATACCTACCGTGAAGGATGGAATCTGCCCGTGATTTAGAGAATGAGGGGTGACAGGAATAATTCAAAATATTAGATTATTTTTGATTTAACATGAACAAAAACAGTCTGAAATTGTCAAGGTATTGCGGATATGTAAATTTTAAAACACGCTGAAACATGAAGATTACGGTTGTTGGAGCTGGAAATGTTGGTGCGACTTGCGCAGATGTGCTAGCTCACAGGGATGCTGCCCACGAGATTGTACTGGTGGATATTAAACCGGGCATAGCTGAAGGAAAGGCGCTGGATATTTGGCAGAGTGCACCGATTGACAGGTTTAATTCAAAACCCATAGGAGTAACAGATAATTATCTTGCTACCGCAAACTCAACCGTTGTGGTAATAACATCGGGACTGCCCCGCAAACCCGGTATGAGCCGCGATGACCTGATTGAAACCAATGCTGTAATCGTGAAGAGTGTGACCGAACAGGTAATCCAGTATTCACCCTGTGCCATTATCATCGTGGTTTCCAATCCTCTTGATGTCATGACTTACCAGGCCTATTTAACGTCACGTTTCCCCCGGACCAGGGTCATGGGTATGGCCGGAATTCTGGACACCGGACGTTATAAGGCATTCATTGCTGATGAGCTGAATGTATCTCCCAAAGACATCAGTGCCTTGCTACTCGGGGGGCATGGCGACACCATGGTTCCTTTGCCTAATTACACAACCGTTTCCGGAATACCGGTAACGGAATTGCTATCCAGGGAAAGAATAGACGCCATTGTGGAACGTACCCGGTTTGGCGGCGGAGAACTCGTAAAACTGATGGGTACTTCAGCCTGGTATGCACCTGGCTCTGCTGCAGCACAAATGGCTGAGGCAATTGCCCGTAATCATAAACGTGTGTTTCCGTGTTGTGTGAAACTTGAGGGCGAATATGGCCTGGAGAATGTTTTTGTTGGAGTGCCTGTAGTACTTGGTAAAAACGGAATCGAAAGAATTATAGAACTAAGTCTTACCGACGAAGAGAAATTGCAGCTGAATGCAAGTGCTAAGGCTGTTAAAGAAATGATGGATGTACTTGATAAACTGGAAGAAAAAAGCCGTTAGAGGGATCTAACGGCTTTTCAACAGTTCGTTCATGATTCAGTAGGCCGCATTCTCCTTAGCCGGATTCTTCATTACGTAATCTCTCGAGAAATCTACTATCCTTCTCACTACACGATCATCCACATCACTCTCGAGGCATTTTAAGTAATATCCCACCGCTTCAAGTTCATCACTTTCTAAAAATCCTGCAAGCTTAATAAATTCATTTTCATTATTATCGGAGAATTTGGTTGAACCAAAAAGAGTAGAGGTTCTGTTCATAGATTAATTATTAAATTAATAATATTACTACATGTTAGAACGCACCAAATTATTCAGAAATTGTGATAAAGGTAATAATTTTTAATTACCGTGCAATAGTTAAGGGAAGGGACCAGGGACGAGGGACGAGGGACAAGTAGCATCTGGAAGTGCTGTAATGATGGGGAAAATTCAATTACTGTTATTTCCCAACTGTATTACAATTCCTCAAACACCTTGTCCCTTGTCCCTTGTCCCTCGTCCCTTCTATGAAGCGGTAAGCGTGAGGTTCCTCTCCTTGACCATTCGCCGGAGGTTAAGCAAGGCATAACGCATCCGGCCCAATGCTGTGTTAATGCTTACATTGGTATGATCAGCAATTTCTTTGAAGCTTAATTCACAATACTGTCTCAGAATAAGAACCTCTTTTTGCTCCTCAGGCAGGTTATCGATAAGCCCGCGTAAATCCTTCCGGATCTGTCTGTCAATGATGCTGTCTTCTTCAGGTTTTACTGCATATTTTCTTGAATTCAGGATATCCAATCCAAAATCCTCACGGTAGGAAGCATTGAGCTGACGTTCCTTTCTGTAATGATCGATAACCAGATTATGGGCTATGCGCAGCACCCAGGCCAGAAATTTCCCGTTGTCACGGTATTTGCCTCCATCCAGAGATTTGATAACTTTAATAAAGGTATCCTGAAAGATGTCCTCAGCGAGATGCTGATTCTTCACCAACAGGAAAATGTAGGTATAAACTTGTTTCCGATACCGGTTGATGAGCAGTTCAAGGCTGTTCATATCGCCGCTGATGAACTTGTCTACAAGCTCATTGTCAGCCAAATAAATTTTATTCAAAACTACCTCCTTTTTGAGTTAAAAGTAAAGTAGAATTGTAGCGATAGGCAGTCCTCCTGTTGTTGGTTTAATTTGCAAAGTAAACCGCTTTATAAAAATAAAGCAATAATTTTGTCGAAAGTATACTATTTTTTTTTCAAAAGCAACTTTTTTATTTTTCCACATGTCGGGTAACAACTCTTTATACGAAAAAAATGTCATTTCGGTTTCAGGAGCAAGGGTGCATAATCTCAAAAACATCAGCCTTTCCATTCCGCGTGATAAATTAATTGTTGTTACTGGCCTTTCCGGTTCCGGTAAATCATCCCTGGCTTTTGATACGATTTATGCTGAAGGACAGCGCCGATATGTTGAGAGCTTATCATCCTATGCCCGGCAGTTCTTAGGCAGGATGAACAAACCTGAAGTAGACTTCATCAAAGGTTTGCCACCTGCCATTGCAATTGAACAAAAGGTGAATACCCGAAATCCCAGATCCACGGTTGGTACATCAACTGAGATATACGATTACCTGAAACTGCTATTTGCCCGTATAGGCAAAACCTTTTCCCCTGTATCCGGGATAATGGTTAAGAAAGAAACCGCTACAGATGTGGCAGATTACATTACCTCCTTTCCGGAAGGAAGCCGGCTTCTGTTACTTTGTCCATTGAAGGGCAACGGGAATATAAGCTTTGCCCAAAAGCTGGAAGACCTCAAGCAACAGGGAATCACACGGCTTGAAATCAACGAAATGATTCTTAAACTCGAAGAGGCAATTGTGCAGTATAATCCCGAAGATGCCGGTGAGGTCAATATCGTGATTGACAGGATTGTGGTAGCTTATGACGAAGATTCCAGGAGTCGTTATGCCGACTCTGCCCAGATGGCTTTCCGGTCAGGAGAAGGAAAATGCATGGTTAAACCAGTCGATGGTGGGCCTGGGATGCGTTATTTCAGTGACACCTTTGAGGCTGATGGATTGCGGTTTGAAGAGCCTTCGGTACATATGTTCAGCTTCAATAATCCCATCGGGGCCTGTCCTCACTGTGAAGGATACGGGAAGGTCATCGGCATCGACGAAGACCTTGTCATTCCCAACAAGAATCTTTCAATATTTGAAGATGCAGTGGTGTGCTGGAAAGGGGAAAAGATGAACAAGTGGAAAGAAAAACTTATATACAGTGCTGATAAATTTGGGTTCCCCATACACCGGCCCTATTTCGACCTGACAGAGGAGCAGCAACTGGCCCTTTGGAACGGAAATCGGTATTTTAAAGGTATTTATGCCTTTTTTAACTATCTTGAATCGAAGAAATATAAGATTCAGTACAGGGTTATGCTGGCACGCTACAGGGGCAAGACTGTCTGTCCGACCTGCCGGGGTACCCGACTGAAAAAAGAGGCCTCCTATGTTAAAATACAGGGAATCAGCATGCAGGATCTTGTTATTATGCCTGTTTCATTACTACGCAACTTCTTTCATGACATCAGGCTTAATCCGCATGATATGAAAATTGCCGGCAGAATTCTTACAGAAATACAAACCCGGTTACAGTATCTGACCGATGTCGGTCTTGGCTACCTCACCCTGAACCGCCTCTCCTCTACCCTTTCGGGCGGAGAATCTCAGCGGATAAACCTGGCCACAACCCTGGGCAGCAGTCTGGTCGGTTCGCTTTATATCCTGGATGAGCCCAGTATTGGTTTGCACCCTCGTGACACCGGCCTGCTGGTAAAAGTATTGAAGAATCTTAAGAATATTGGCAATACTGTGCTGGTGGTAGAGCATGAGGAGGAAATCATACGAGCGGCAGATGAAATCATTGATATCGGACCACTGGCTGGTCGGATGGGTGGCGAGATTCTTTTTCACGGCTCCTTCCGCGAACTTATTCAAAAACATGATGGTCTGACTGCCCAATACCTGCGTGGAGAGATGAAGATCGATGTGCCACCGGTGCGGAGAAAATGGAGCAATTATATTGAAATTTCAGGTGCCAGGGAAAACAATCTGAAGAACATCAATGTCAGAATCCCGCTGAATACCATGACGGTTATTACAGGGGTAAGCGGCTCGGGAAAATCATCGTTGGTTAAAGGAATTATTTATCCTGCTCTGAATAAACTCATCCAGGGTGCCGGAGATAAAGGTGGAAAATTCCAGGACCTATCAGGGGACCTGCATCTTCTTCAGGGCGTTGAATTTGTTGATCAGAACCCTATTGGCAAATCAACCCGGTCGAATCCGGTCACCTATATCAAAGCCTTTGATGAAATCAGAAAACTCTTTGCCGGTCAGACCCTTTCAAAGTATAACGGATTTACACCTTCTCATTTTTCTTTTAATATCGATGGTGGCAGATGTGAGGAGTGCCAGGGAGAGGGAGAGATCAAAGTGGAAATGCAGTTTATGGCGGATGTTCATCTGATTTGTGACAGTTGTCACGGACGCCGGTTCAAGGACGAGGTACTTGAGGTACATTACGAAGGTAAAAACATACATGATATTCTTGAACTCACCATTGAGGAAGCCATAAGCTTTTTCGGCTCTCAAAGAGGTTCCACGGAGAAAGTCATTGCCCGCAAGCTGACACCCCTGGCTGATGTTGGGCTTGGATATGTAAAACTGGGTCAAGCCTCAAGCACCCTGAGTGGTGGTGAAAGTCAGCGCGTTAAGCTGGCCTCCTTCCTGGGCACAGAAAAAGAAGAGAAATCTGTACTTTTTATCTTCGATGAACCCACCACCGGTTTGCATTTTCATGACATCAGGAGACTTCTGGATGCCTTCAATGCACTCATTACTAAGGGACATTCCGTTTTAATTGTGGAACACAATCCTGATGTAATAAAAACTGCTGATTGGGTAATTGACCTTGGACCTACTGGAGGTGATGCGGGTGGTTACCTGGTTTGTGAGGGAACTCCTGAACAACTGGTGCAATGTGAAAATTCTTTTACCGGAAAGTTCCTTGCAGGAAAACTAAAAGTGAAAAGTGAAAAATGAAAAGTGGAAGAAAACAGACTCTGCGTTTTTCACTTTTCATTTTTCACTTTTCATTATTCATTGATACTATTTGTCCTGAAATCCAAACATAATGGCCACACAGCCGCTGTTTGGAAATTCGCTTTTCTGAGCGGATACAGGGACTTTTATAACTATTTTAAGCTGTTGGCTTGATTCAAGCTTAAAATCCCAGGTACCATTCGTATCATGTTGCTTATTATCATAAAGAACATTTTTATAAGCATCAACAACCTGGAATTCAATAGGGGGCAAAGCTTCTGAACCACAAATTGCCAAACGGTAGCTCTGACCCGAATAGAATGTTTTGTAAAGTTCTGCTTCTTCACCTTCAGTTAATATTGCCGCATGATAATTACCATCATGTATATAACCCGTAAGCTCCAGTTTGCACAATTTCTTGGCAAATCCTTTGCATTGAGCATTGACCTTTAAACTGAATGTTACAAGAACGGCCAGGGTTACTATATAGGGGAGATACTTTTTCATACGTATAGAATTTTATTGAACGAAATTATTTCTTAATGACTGAACAGCAGCCTGAAGCTCCAAAAATGCTTCAGCAGTATAGTTGATTTTGGTTTGTGAATTTAGCATGGCAACTCCGTTGGAATCAGCTTCACCAACTTTTACAGCAGAGGTCTGAACTTCAATTTTTTCATACGCGGCTTTCAGGCTATGAAGTTCATTAATGAGTTCAACAATATCCCTGTTTTCTTCACCCGTTGCTTTCTGCTTGTTGTCTTGTAACATCCTTTCAACAATACTGAATGATAATTTCTGCTCAGCAATACGATCAGACAGTTTATTTCCTTTAACCGGACTGTTACCGACCAATTGTGACCCCAGATAAAGTCCCTCGATCCATCCTCCAACCAGTACCATGGCAGCAACATCCTGCTGGTCATTTTCTTTCAGGTATGAACTTGAATTCAGAAAAGTTTCGGATATGATATCCATTACCACATCACGGTTATTCAGGTTCTGTTCCAGCCGCTTCATGGTTTCTTCATCAATAGCATCGCTGATGCCCATTTCCGTTGCCAGCTGCTTTGTAACATCCATGTATTTCAGGGAGGTCTGAGCCTGGTCGAACAGGCAGGCAAAGCTGAGATCTGTAGTGTAAATGCCCAGATTCAGGGCTTTACTTTTATTGGTTGAATACATTACAGCATTTTTAAGATCATTCAGTGCCATCTCGTTGTATGCAGCACCTGCTGATTTAATAAGCATAGCCGTTTCCAGCGGTGAGGGCAGGGAATAGAATATCTTTTTCGCTTTATCAATATCACTAAAAATATCTTCTTCTGTCAAAAAATCCTCAAAACCTACTTCTTTCCCATCCTGACCTTTTTTCCCTGATCGACATGAATCGTTTAGCAGGAGGATTCCTAACAAAACGATAAGACTGACAAACCGCATATTAAAGTAATGATGTCGCATGAGTTAAGTGTTTAAAAGTTGACTTCTTAAATATATAAGAATCATAGTTGTAGTAAAATTACTATAATAAACGACTAAATTTTATTAAAGTTACTGTTTTGTTCTTTTTTTTGGTAGGTTACAATGAACATGATATCAACAAATACTATCCCACCCGACTACAAATTGAATTACAATAAATTAATATGGTTTACACAGCGCCGGGATTGGGATTCCCAGATTCCTGCCCCCTGTAAAACCTGCAGTATTCTTTAATTCCGCAAGTGCTGCATTTTGGTTTTCGCGCCAGACAAACATACCTGCCGTGCAGTATAAGCCAATGATGGGCAAGGGAAAGCAGGTCTCTGGGGAAATGCTTGACCAATTGTTTTTCTGCAGCTTCAGGAGACCTGGCTCCAGTGGTTAGTCCCAGTCTGGCTGAAACCCTGAAAACATGCGTATCAACCGGCATGGCCGGATTTCCGAATGCCACAAGCGTAATAACATTTGCTGTTTTGCGACCTACGCCCGGCAGTGTCATCAATTCATCAACAGATTCAGGCACCTGGCCGTTAAAATCCTCCATGATCTTCTTCGCCATGGCTGAAAGATGTTTCGCCTTGTTATTGGGATAGGTACAGGACCGAATGTACTGAAAAATATCCGCGGGAGTGGTATTTGCCATTGCTTCCGGTGTGGGAAATTTCGCCAGCAGGGCAGGCGTGATAAGATTTACCCTTTTGTCGGTACATTGAGCGGACAGAATAACGGAAACAACCAGACCAAAGGGATTGACATACTCCAATTCTGTTTCAGCAACGGGCACATATTCCAGGAAGTAGCTGATGATTTTGGAGTATCTTTCCTTAATATTCATTTGTTGGGTATCTTATGCAGCAAATTTAACACTTAAATCGATTTGTCATCCTCCGGTTCTTTAGCAGTGATAAATCTTGCCTTGCATTTGTTTTTTAAAATTACTATGCCTATATTTGCATCATTATAATTTATACATGAATATAGTATCAAACATAGCCGCTTTCTTTTACTTTTATTTTTGGGTAAAACCTGAAGGGGCTTTGTTTGTATAACATTTAGATATAAAAGCAAAGAGGTCCCGCAAGAACGGGACTTTTTTTTTATTTAAACTGAAAAGTTAACAAGCATGAGCGAGTCCACCACATCACCAAAACGAATAGCTATTCAGGGCGGATACGGCGCATTTCATGAAATTGCCGCCTATGGCTATTTTGAAAATGAAGAGATTGAGATTGTTCCCCGGAATACATTCAAGGACTTGTTCAGTGCTTTAAAACAAGGGAAGGTCGACTACGGGATTACGGCTATTGAGAATTCCATTGCGGGAAGTATCCTTCCCAATTATACATTGCTGCTTGAATCGAACCTGAAGATTGTTGGCGAAATATACCTTCGTATAAAACAAAATCTGGTGGCATTGCCAGGTCAGACCATTGCTGATATCCGTGAGGTATATTCACATCCCATGGCCATTTTACAATGTCAACGCTTTTTCGACGATCATCCCGGTATAAGGCTTATTGACAGCATCGACACAGCTTTGAGTGCCAAAGAAATCGCTGACAAAAATATGACCGGCGCAGCAGCAATATCTTCAGGCCGGGCTGCAGAAAAGTATCATCTGTCGATAATTGCAGAGAGTATTGAAACCCATAAAAAAAACTATACACGTTTCCTGATCCTAAAGGGAAAAAATGGAGAGATCCATGATGCAGAAGCTGTTAACAAGGCATCACTTACCTTTGCCCTGGCCCATAAGATCGGTGGCCTTTCGAAGGTACTCTCCATCCTGTCCTATTATGAGATCAACCTGGCTAAAGTTCAATCGATGCCCATTATTGGCAAGGACTGGGAATACCAGTTCTTTGTGGATGTTGAAATTGACAATTACCAGCATTATTATCAGGCCATTGAAGCTATTAAACCGTTTACCAGCGGTCTTCAGATTCTTGGTGAGTATTTAAAAGGTAAATCAATCATGGAATAAAATGAAAGTAACATTAAAACTAGAGAAATTTGAATTCAAAGGTGTTCCGAAAGAAAGACCATTGATGATGGCTGGTCCGTGCAGCGCTGAAACCGAAGAACAGGTCATGACCACTGCAAGACAGCTGAAGGATTATGGTATCCGCATATTCAGAGCCGGGCTCTGGAAACCCCGTACAAGACCAAATGCTTTTGAAGGTGTTGGAAAGGAAGGGTTGCCCTGGCTGAGGCGGGTAAAAGAGGAACTGGGCATGTATACAGCTACTGAAGTAGCCAACGTCAAGCATGTTTATGATGCCCTGAAGGCCGGAATTGATATCATCTGGTTGGGCGCAAGAACAACAGCAAATCCTTTTGCAGTGCAGGAAATTGCTGATTCCCTCCGTGGTGTGGACGTACCGGTCCTTGTCAAAAATCCGATCAACCCGGATGTGGAGCTTTGGATCGGGGCATTTGAAAGGTTGAACAGTGCCGGTATCCATAAACTGGCAGCCATCCACCGGGGATTTTCAATCTACAGCAAGACCCTATACCGGAATAATCCGCAGTGGGAGATTCCAATCGAATTAAAGCGGTTGATTCCGGACCTGCCTATCATTACTGATCCCAGTCATATCTGCGGCAGTCGTGAATTGTTGTTTGAAATATCACAGAAAGCCATGGACCTTGATTTTGACGGTCTTATTGTAGAAACACACTGCAATCCCGATCAAGCCCTGAGTGACGCACAACAGCAGCTTACTCCGGAAAACCTTAACAAATTAATCTCCAGGCTGGTGCTCAGAAGTGCCAGCATACAAAATAATGTATTACTTTCGACCCTGGAAGAACTGAGACACGAGATTGACAAATATGATGATAAGCTGATGGAGATTTTTGAACACCGTATGGCCGTTTCGCGCAAAATAGGTCAGTATAAAAAGCAGAACAGCATTACCATCTTGCAGACCACCCGTTGGGATGAAATCATCCGGAATAAAATTGATCAGGCTGCTAAAAAAGGTTTGGGCGAGGAATTCATTATAAAAATTTTCCGTGCTATTCACGAAGAATCCATTAATCACCAGACCCGTGTAATGAATGAATAGATGAAAACCATAGAGATTAACACTGATGCAAAAGTTTCCAGAATCATTATCGGTGAAAGTCTAAAAAACCTTTCCGCTTATGTCCCGTCCGGTAAGGCAATCATTATTACTGATGTAACCTTACACAGGATATACGGGAAAGACTTTCCGCCCTTTCCGGTAATTGCCATGGGTTTGGGCGAGTCCCATAAAACCCTTGAAACACTTGCATACATTTTTGAAAGGCTCATTGAATATGAGACTGACCGGTCGACCTTTATTATAGCCATTGGTGGCGGGATTGTATGCGATGTGGCTGGTTTTGCGGCCTCAGTTTATATGCGCGGCCTGCACTTTGGCTTTGTTTCCACCACCCTGCTTTCACAGGTTGATGCCAGTGTGGGCGGAAAAAATGGTGTTAATTTTCTGGGTTATAAAAACATGCTGGGTGTTTTTAACCAGCCTGATTTTGTGCTTGTTGACACCGGTATGCTTCAGACCCTTGATCAAAGGGAATTTCGCTCAGGCTTTGCTGAAATAGTAAAGGCCGCTGCCATTAAGGATGCTTCCCTTTTCAGCTACCTGGAGAATCATCACCAGGATGCCCTTGTGAATAATACTGACGTTCTGGAAAAACTCATCTATGAGGCCGTTCTAATCAAGTCGCAGGTGGTACAGCAAGACGAAAAGGAAAAAGGGGAAAGGAAAAAGCTCAATTTCGGACATACCTTTGCCCACGCCATTGAAAGGAAAACAGGGATGTTGCATGGTGAAGCTGTTAGTATTGGAATGGCCCTTGCAGCAGCATTTTCAGTAAAACTGGGCTTCTTGCAGCAATCGGAATCCGACCGTATCTCTCAGATCCTCAATAGCCTGAAACTGCCTACAAAATGGGAAAAAAACTGTTCGGATCTGGTTTCCGACATGAAAAAAGATAAAAAACGTGAGGGCGACTATTTGCATATGGTTTTTTTAAGTCATATCGGCAATGCCCTAATTGAAAAGATCTCATTTAATCATTTGGAAAAACTTAGTCATGATTTGTGCTAGCATAGCAGAAAAAAATGTGGAAAAGTGCATTCAGGCACTTGATATGGTTGAAATGGCTGAAATCAGGATCGATCTCGCGGAATTCAACAATGATGAAATCCGGTCGGTATTTTCAAGACGAAAAAAAACAATTGCCACCTGCAGACCAGGAAAAATAAGAGAGGAAGAACGCGTGGAAATTCTGAAAATTGCCATTGAATCCGGTGCAACATTTGTAGATATTGAATACGAGGCCACTCCGGAATACAAAAATGATCTCATTGAATTTGCCCACAGTCATCAGTGCGACGTCATCATTTCCTATCACAACTACGACAGGACTCCCGAACTGGATGAACTTGAAGAAATTGTTAAAAGCTGTTATACTCAGGGCGCGGACCTCGCCAAGATTGCCACACACATTAATGTTAACCGCGATAATTCAAAGATCCTGTCGCTTTACAAAGCACCTGGCAGACTGGTTGCGATAGGCATGGGTGACCTGGGAAGAATCAGCCGGATCGTAGCCCCCTTCCTGGGAGCTGAGTTTACTTATGCCGCGCTCAATGAGGATGAAGCCACTGCGCCGGGACAGATAAGCTATGAACGACTCAATAAGTTTATTCTTGAAATTCAACAAATTTGACCCTGTATGAATAGTTTTGGAAAAATATTCAGGATCAGCATTTTCGGGGAATCCCATGGCACACATGTCGGGATTACCCTGGATAATTGTCCTGCCGGATTGCCGCTCAAAACAGAAGACTTTCTGACAGAACTTGCACGCCGCCGCAGCGGAGCAAAAGGTACTACGCCCCGTAAGGAGGCTGATCTGCCACACATTATCAGCGGTGTGTTCAATGAACATACCACGGGTGCTCCCATAACCATCATATTTGAAAATACAAATACAAGATCGCGTGATTATACTGCGCTTCGGGACACACCACGACCGGGCCATGCCGATTTCGTGGCACTGAAAAAGTATGGGGGGTTTGAGGATTATCGGGGTGGCGGACATTTTTCAGGACGTCTCACCCTGGGATTGGTTGCTGCAGGAGTTATCGCCCGAAAGTTATTATTGCCAGCGACCATTCATGCCCATATACTGGAAGTGGGTGGTAGTGTAAACATCGATGAAGCTATTGAACGGGCTGAGGAAAAGCAGGATTCCATAGGTGGAATCATCGAATGTTCAGCTAAGAATATGCCTGTTGGTATGGGTGAACCATTTTTTGATTCCATGGAATCGGTGCTCAGTCACATGATGTTTTCAATACCCGCAATTAAAGGAATTGAATTCGGTTCAGGTTTCGCAGCGGCAAAAATGTGGGGCAGCGATCATAATGATAAAATCATATCACCGGATGGCCTTACCGCAACCAATCATTCCGGGGGTATCAATGGCGGAATCAGTAATGGCAATGATCTGGTATTCAGGGTTGTGGTCAAGCCTACTTCCAGCACTCACCAGAAACAGACTACCATCAACCTCCGGAGCGGAACCATGGTGGACCTTGAAATTGAGGGCCGTCACGACACCTGTATCGCCCTCAGGGTACCCGTTGTAGTGGAGGCTGCCACAGCCATTGTACTGGTAGATCTGATGATGCAGTCGCAGTTGATTCCGAGAATAGCAGTCAAGGCTGCAGACTATTAACTGAATTTAACAACAACAACCAACAACCAACAACTAACAACTTACAACTATTAACTGAATAATGAAAATCTTAATACTCGGTGCCGGCAAAATGGGTTCGTGGCTGATTGAATCACTGTGTCTCGACTATGAAGTTGCCGCCTATGATAATGATCTTACGCGGCTCAGGTACTTTTTCAACACCGCAAAACTGGTTTCCTATGAAGAAATACGAAGTTTCAACCCCGATATGGTCATAAATGCCGTTAACCTCGAAAGAACGGTTCCTGTTTTCCAGGAAATCCTACCCTATTTGGGCAAGAACTGCATCCTGGCCGATATTACTTCTGTCAAGAACGGATTACAGCGGTTCTACCCTGAATCGGGTCGAAGGTATGTTTCCACCCACCCCATGTTCGGGCCTACTTTTGCCAACCTCAAGGACCTTACAGGCCACAGCGCCATAATCATCCGTGAATCCGATGAGGAAGGCAAAGCCTTCTTCAGGAATTTCTTCGAATCCTTTAATCTGAATATTTTTGAATACTCTTTCACGGAACACGATCAAACCATTGCTTATTCGTTATCGATACCCTTTGCTTCTACCATGATCTTCGCCGCCTGCATGAAAAAACAGGAGGCACCGGGCACAACTTTCCGGAAACACCATGAAATAGCCAAGGGACTTTTATTCTCCGAGGATGATTTCCTTCTTTCAGAAATTATGTTCAGTCCCTTTACCCTGGAGCAGCTCGAAAAAATCAGCGATCAGCTGGAACACCTCAGGGAAATTATCAAAGAGAAGGATACCGCCAAAATGAGACAGTTTTTAAGTTCTTTGCGCAAGAATATCCGGTAGTTTCAACGGCAGTTTTCGATAATATACTTAATGGCGCGGTTTTCACCCATACCTCTCGCCCTTTCCAGGTCAGAGCAACCATTTTCTTTATCGCCTGATTCCATCTTGGCGACTCCAAGGTACATCCAGGTTTCTGCGTCATCGGGATTCAGGTCAAGAGACATGGACAAATCCCCGATCGCGTAACGGTATGTAGTAGTTTTTAAATAAGTTTTACCCCTTGATTTATAGTAGTCACTGTTATTAGGGTCTTCTTTGAGATTCCTGTTGAAATATTTCAGTGCGTTGATATAATCTCCGGCTTCATAACAGTATTCGCCACATTGATGACCGGCTTGCTGGTCATTTTCGAAGTATTTCAGGTAAAACAACATATCCTTAATGGCTGGCTCCCATGACTGCATAGCTGCGTATGCCGCTGCACGCTGCGGGTAAAGGTTAAAAGCGGCTGGATCAAGCCTGATGGCCTTATTAAAATCATTCACGGCATCCCGGTATCTTCCGGCCATAAAATAGGCCTGCGCCCGTTGCGGATATATTTTTGTGAAGTTTTTATCCAGATCCAGCGCTGCAGAATAGTCGGAAAGTGAAGCAGCATAGTTACCCAGTTCAAACATCACAGTCCCCCTGAGGGCCAGCAATTTAACATTATCCGGTGATGCTTCCAGGGCGATTGTGAGTAAGGAACCTGCTTCATCGAACGATTTTCTTTTACAGTAATAAGCCGCCTCGGCAGTGATCTTTTCTTCCTTACTATACCAATCCTGCTCCCATAAGGCTTCCCAATCAGCGGTTGCCTGTAATCTGTCAAAGGCCGGATCCTTTTTAAGGCTGTCCTCAGGTAACCTGAATTCAGATTGGAGATGGCGCTTTAAAAAAGCAATGGCATCTGCACTTTCTCCTGAAACAGCATAGACACGGGCCAGCCAGATATCAGCAATGCCCGGGTAGATTAAATTCGCCTCTATAAAATCTTCAGCTGCAGCAGGATAATCCTTAAGCTGCAGCAGCGATGTGCCTCTCTTAATAAATATCTGTTCATCAGCATTATTACGGGATATCGCTGCTGAGAAACCCTCGACCGCCTTCTGATACTCCCCTTTCCTTAAACTTGCGGAGCCCGAAAGATAAGCTGCATCAGGAGTTTGTGAGTAAGCATGGCTCCAGGTGGCAATAAAGGCCATTATAAAGGCAACTGCCAGTAAATTTTTATTTTGTTTCTGTCTCACCTGCATATCCTTCTACGTAAACGTGAATAAATCCCACGATTGTCCTGATCTCTACTCCACTTATTCTTGGTTCATATACATCGCATATATAATAATAAACTCCTGAAGAGACCTTGTTGTTTGAGTTCCTGTAATTACCCTCCCAGTTAATGGCGGGATCACTGGTATCGTAAACAAGCTGTCCATAACGGTTGAAAATCTTCATATCAACCTTTTCAACAACGTTATTGAGGTTGTTTGAAACAAACTTGTCGAAGATTCCGTCGCCGTTTGGAGTAAATACATTGGGCAATTCATACATAATGCATTGATCAACGCAGATCCGCGTGGAAAAAGTGCTTTCATTCTCAAAAGAATCCACTGCTGTCACGGCATAGCAGCCAGCCAGCATGAATCCTTCGTTCATCTGGTGGTAAAAGACGGTGTCAGTGGCCGGAGATACACTGGTAAGTGAATCCAGGGGTGTTGCAACATCCGGAGAATAATAGATGTTATAGCGAATTACATCATCCGAACAAGTACGGTTCGGATTGGTCCAGGTAAGGACATTCATCAAACTGTCGCAACGCGATTCGACTGTTAATAAAGGCGGGCACGGAGCAGTGACATCAACAGGGGTACCGCAACTGACATGTGATAGATTGGCATTTGTAAAGTTAACACCATCAATAGGTCTCCAGCCAATACTTTTCACCTGATAGCAATACGTTTCACCATTCTTTAATCCTTTATCAATAAAAATATTGTCCTCGGACATCGCAATGGAATCAAAATCCAGGCTGGCATTCTGCCGGTAGATCACATACCGGTCATTGATCCAGGGGGCTTTCTTTCTGATATCAAGCGTTAACTGGTTATCCTCGGGAGTAATTAGGATATAGAGCGATGAAGCTGTTTCACTTTCTCCCGGCTTCATTTCAAAACGGTTGCCTGGTGTGTTATTGAACATAATCACCCTGTAATAATAAGGATATCTGATGGTGTTGCGTGGTGAATCGATGAAGGTAGTATCATTCAGATTCAAGGTCTGAACGGAATCAATCAGTATAAAATCATTCGGATCCGGAGTATCGGAACGATAAATCAGGTAAACATAGGGCCCTGGCGCGGCAACCGGATCAAAATTCCGTGGTTTGGCCCAGGATATAAAAATGCTTCCGGAAGCTTCATCCACCCGGGTCACGCTGACATTAAGAAGGGATGGAAACCCGGGTACAAGGGAACTGCAGGTTTCATTTGAAACAAAACTTTCGCTTCCATCATGATAATAAGCAGTGACCAAATAGCAATAATCGATGCCCTGTATCAATCCCTCTCCATTATTGTCATCCGTAAAGGCAGTGCCGTTCTTCCCTTCTGTTCTGGCGATCTTTACAAAGCCCGTGTAAGACGGTACGCCATTTTCACAACTGTCCGGGGTAAATCCGAAGCTGCTTTCACGCCGGTAAATGTAATAGCCCAGAACATTCCCGCAATTGTTCTGATCCCAGGTCAGGTCAATCTCAGAACTGGTGGAAGTTGCCTGAAGGTTTTCCGGGCCCGGAGCCAGAACCCTGATCGTAAAATTATCAATATCCACCAGGCTGATATCATTGTTGATATCTTCGGCTTTGAGGGTGACCTGGTATGGCTGATTCCGGATGTGATCGCAAGTGGTCTGCCAGCTGAAATTGTAAGTTGCAAATCCTCTGCCGGATGCTACATGGGTAAAAGTTGCAGGAGAGTTCTCCACAATAAATGGGCCCCCATTCATATTCAGAATGATAGAATCATTATCCATATCGGTGGTAGTCACCTGAAACTCAACCAAAGCGCCAGCAGTAAAACAAAGATCAGTCAGGGGAGGATTAACCGGTGGATTATTGTCAGTTTTATAAACATCGATCTGCATATCCCGGACAATATTGCCGATTTTCACACCCTGCCGCCATTCTTCGATGTTCATGGCCACATTGTATTTCCCGGTATCGGTTGGTGTATACCATACCAGGTCACCCACAACGGGGTCCACATAAAATGTATCGCTGAACGTCGGAAGCACATAACTGGAAATGGGTTTACCATCCTGTCCGGTACAAACTGTCAGCTTGTAGGAAAGGCTGTCTCCGTCGGGATCAAAAGCCGCGGGATTGTGGATAAAAATATGTCCCAGTGCGGCCTTGTCAATAGGATAATTCAACAATACCGGGGTGCTGTTGTTCCCAATTTCAGGGCTTATGATCAGGGTGGTCTTGATCGAAAATATTACATCCACCGAATTCGGAATATTATTAATGCCATAATTTCGGTTCGGATCCTGCATTAAAACCTGATAAATGCCCGGACCCGGAAAAGTATGTGTTGTGATGTATTTGTTCCAGTAATAGTAATTTGGCAGTTCAATTCTGCTGTCGAGGCCGACAACTGAAGACGAGTTATCACCCCATTCAACCGTCAGTTGTGAGCGGTTAGCAGCACTCAGGGTATACGTAAAGGTTGTTACGGTAACCTCATAGGTATAACCTGCCACCTGTTTGAATGTAATCTCCCCTGCCCTGTTATGCGTGGCAAAAAGCATGGCAGGCAGCAGTAAGAGTGCAGAAAATATGAAAACGCATTTTTTCATCCAGACAAAGTTAGTAATTCCTGTAAATTGCGGACACCTTATTCTTCCTTTATATCCAATTGTAACTGACGGGTATGGTAGTTAAAAGAATACCCCTGCTCCCAGGTACCTCGGGTAACAATAACCAGATTGTTCTGATCTTCATAAAGATCAAGGAGGAGCATATTGGTCAGCATAAAAGGTTTATGGCTGCTACCAGGCCAATTGCCTTTAAAGTAGAGCCAGATGAAATCCTCATCCTGTTCTTTCCGGACATATTCGTAACGTAGCGTATCCTTTCCGCTAAACAGGATCAACGATTTGCCCAGGTACCTGTTGAGCAGGGTGAGCTGATCGCCGGAAAAATCCCGGCTTATTTCAGGGTTGATCTGAACCTCATACAGGTGGTAAAACAACAGGTTGAAATCGCTCGCGTATAATTTTATGGACAAGGATACTGCTTTCTTATCCGTATCAATTTCAATACTGGTAAAAGATACATGCATGGGGTGAAATTCCAGGGATGAAAGGAGCATGAAAGAAAAAAGGATTGTCATTATTTGGTTCAATAGCATGTTGTGACGAAACAGCCTCAAAAAATGTACCCTTTTGTATTTTTTTTAAGGTTCTGGATCAATAATGTTCATCAAAATTTAAAATAGCATGGTCAAGATATTTTCCAAGTCACCATATTTTACCCTATTTTTGTTTCCAACGTTATGTTTTCAGCTTAAACCTAAATCTGTAAGATGAAGATACTGGTTACCGGAACAGCCGGATTCATTGGATTTCATTTGGCTAAAAAACTCCTTGCCCAGGGTCATGAAGTTGTCGGACTGGATATTATTAACGATTATTATGATGTTAACCTGAAATATGCACGATTATCTCAAACCGGTATTGACAGGAAAACTATCGAATACAACCAGGTTGTTGAAAGCACTCTTTTTGCTAACTACCGGTTCGTCAAACTGAAACTGGAGGATCGTGATAACCTCAACAGACTATTCAGACAGGAGAAATTCGACCGGGTGTGCAATCTGGCTGCTCAGGCAGGGGTTCGCTACAGTCTTACAAACCCCTATGCTTATATCGACAGCAATATTGTTGGTTTCATTAACATCCTGGAGGCTTGCCGTCATAACCATATCGGACATCTCGTGTATGCAAGCAGTTCCAGTGTTTACGGACTTAACGAAAAGATCCCGTTTTCCGAAAAAGACAATGTGGACCACCCCATCAGCCTGTACGCCGCCTCTAAGAAAAGTAACGAATTGATGGCGCACACCTACAGTCATCTTTTCAGTTTACCTACCACAGGACTTAGATTTTTCACTGTTTACGGACCATGGGGAAGACCGGACATGGCTCTTTTCATTTTTACCAAGGCCATCCTCGAAGGGATGCCCATTAAAGTATTTAACAAGGGGCAAATGGAACGCGATTTCACCTATATTGATGATATTGTGGAAGGGATTTTCAGGATTCTAACCACTGAACCTCCTGCAGGAAATGTGCATTGGAGCGGTCAGCAGCCGGATCCCTCAACATCACCCGCCCCCTACAAAATCTACAATATTGGCAACAATACACCGGTGAAAATTATGGATTTCATTCGTATTCTTGAAAAAACCATCGGAAGAAAGGCTGATATTGAATATTTGCCAATACAAGCCGGCGATGTAAAGAAAACATGGGCTGATGTGGAAAAATTAGATAGTGTCTTCAAATACAAGCCAACTTGTTCTGTGGAACTCGGAATCGAAAAGTTCGTTACCTGGTACCACAATTTTTACCAGACTCGTTGAAAACTAACCGAGTGCCTGCAGAAAACCAATCTTTAATTCTTCATCCCCTTTATGTCGCCGGCATCACCGCGGTTCTCAATCACGTCAATGATCCGCTGAAACAGCAAGGGTGCGGCATAAGCGGCAAAATCCGCGCTGGGATGTGAATCATTGTTGCCGGCTGAAAACTTCTCAGGCAGGTAAAGCCCACCTTCCGTTTCCAGACTTCTGAAATCCCAGATAAAAATATTATCTCCTTTTTCATCCCAGGTATTCACCACCCAATTAAAGAATTCTTTGGCCCTTGCAGCATCTCTTTCATTTGTTTTGCTTTCCACCAATGCAGCTCCCGTCCAGACTATAAACTTTGTGTCAGGGAATTGTCTCATTTTTTCCTTCAGTGCTGCATATTGGAGCTTATAATTTTCAATGGTCTTTTCTTCCGAATCGGCGCCGGGCATTCCAGTCGATTCAATAATATTGCTAACGGGGAAGCAGTGCTTGAAAATGATCACATCGAAATTCTTAGTGAGCATTTCCAGTGTCGGTTCATCTTGGTATGGACTTTCTCCGGAATTCTTTACCCATATATTGTAATAATCATACGGATAATTCTTCCAACCGTAGGGTTCCATTTTAGGAAAATACTGACTTTCAAACTGGTAATGGGTATTATTTTCGCGGTTGTAGCGCAGGAATGATTTCTCGATGGTTCCTTTCACACCAAGCTTAAACAGTATTCTTGATGTTTTACCACGCAGGATGACTTTGCCGGTACTGTGATGTAAAAACAGGATTCTGGACGATCTGGACATAGAAATTGTATTATTTTGTTTATTGCAGGCTATAATCAGGGATAAAGAAAGTATAACCACGACACAGGGAAAAACAAATATTCTCATCATGCGGTTCAATTGCAGTTCATTAATACACCATGCTAAAAATATAAAATTTTACCTCACTGTCAAAGATATTAGACGTATTCCTTAATAATATTTTTAAATATTCCTTCCAGAAAATTCTCAAACTTAATTGCTTTATATTAACTTTAAAATATCAGTACAGCTGAAAAAACTATACCAAACCCTAAAACTCTCAGAAATCATGAAAAGAATAGCATTAGCTTTATTGATTGTGCGTCTCTGTTCTTGCTTAAGCGCACAAGCGCCTGTTATTATTGATCACCGTTGCACCGATTTTTACAAAATCCCGGTTCCCTGGATGGCTGAAGCCAAATCTGACCTTCACATTGCCTATGGTCATTCCTCCCATGGCAGTCAGCTTAACTCAGGCATGATAGGAATTTACGAACAGTATGGTCCATTTTACGCATTTGAGCACGGTGGATCAGACGGAGAACTCGATTTGCACAACTATTTTATACGAGGGATTGACCTGGGAGAACCCAATTTCACTGCCTGGGCGGATTCTACCCGAAAGTACCTGAACAATCCCGCCAATGCTGATGTGAACGTGATCATCTGGTCCTGGTGCGGCCAGTTAAGCTGGGCCACCCAGGATGATGTGGACCTGTACCTGGCATTAATGGAGCAATTGGAAAAGGATTACGCAGCAGTTAAATTCGTTTATATGACAGGTCATCTGGATGGCACTGGCATAGGGGGAAATTTAAACATAAGAAATGAACAAATACGGGCATACTGTAACAGTAACAACAAGATCCTGTTTGATTTTGCAGATATAGAAAGTTATGATCCCGACGGCCTGGTAAATTACATGGCGTTGGCTGGCAATGATAATTGCGACTATGACTCCGATAATAACGGTAGTCGTGATGCCAATTGGGCCGTTCAGTGGTGCAGTAATAACCCCGACAGTTGTTATTACACAGGCAGTTGTGCGCATTCCCAGGCGTTAAACTGTCAGCGAAAAGGAATTGCCGCCTGGTGGCTATGGGCGAGGCTGGCAGGATGGAACGGTCAGCCTCCCGTAGATCCCCTGATACCGGTAACCGGTATTACCATCAGCGCTGAAGGAGGTGCAGCAAGCATTGACAGTAAAGGTGGCGCCCTGCAATTGTCTGTTGAAGTCCTTCCGGCAAATGCTTCAGATAAGACGGTTACATGGTCGCTGACCAATGGAACGGGCCAGGCTTCTGTAAGTGCTTCAGGCCTTGTTACCGCAATTGCTGATGGCACTGTTACCGCCATTGCAACCGCTAATGATGGCTCAGGGATATCAGATTCTTATCCTATAAGTATTTCCAATCAATCTGTTGATCCCCTGATACCGGTTACCGGTATTACCATCAGCGCTGAAGGAGGTGCCGCAAGCATTGACACTAAAGATGGCACCCTGCAATTGTCCGTTGAAGTCCTTCCGGCAAATGCTTCAGATAAGTCTGTTGCCTGGTCAGTGACCAACGGTACAGGCCAGGCTTCTGTAACCGCTGCAGGACTTGTTACCGCAATTGCTGATGGCACTGTTACTGCCGTTGCAACCGCCAATGATGGCTCAGGCATAACAGATTCTTATCCCATCAGTATTTCCAATCAACAAATACCATCCGGAATAAAACAAAACGAACCTGATCAATATGGCATCACGCTGGCTGATTGGGAGCTGATAGTAAATATGCCTGAAAATACCCGGTGTCAAACGGTCTCGTTGTATAACCTGCAGGGCATGCTGGTTGAGAAACTTACGGAACCCAGGAATCCAGCTGTTTTCGATATAGGAGAGCTTCCTTCGGGTTTTTATTTTCTGGTTATATCCGGCAATTCAAAGCAAAGCATCATTAAGCTGGTGAAACCTGGACATGAAGTTTCATATTATTGATCATTAAAATAATATCGTTTGTCCTATCATTAGATATCTTGATCGAATTCACACAGAACTATTCTTACAATTCAGGATTTTTTTAGATATTTATGCCCGGTAAACATTCTAAATTCAAGCCAAGCGACCATGGATTACGACCTGATTGAACATAAAGTCATTGATTATGTCAATAAAAATACTCATTGTGACATTCAGCAACTGCAGCCTCAAACGCTGCTTTTCAAAGAAGGCATTTTTGATTCCATGGCTTTCGTACTCCTGATCGATTTTATTGAACAATCCTATGGAATTAAACCCCAGGATGAAGACCTGGTTGAGGAAAATTTCGAATCCATAGAAGCTATTTCAAAGTATATCCATCGAAAGATGGAATTTGCTGTCTCTTAGCTGCTTAACCATTCCAAAATCAAGCACATCATGTGCGGAATTGCCGGGATTTACAGCCGTTTCGGGCCAATTGGAGATATGGCTCCATGGGTAGAAAATATGCTGGCCCGGATACACTATCGCGGCCCTGATGAAAGCGGTATTTACGTCAACAAACAGTTGGCCATGGGCAGCGTAAGGCTAAGCATCATTGACCTGCAGACAGGCCGTCAGCCAATATCCTCACCCGACGGTAAAAACTGGATTGTATACAACGGAGAGATTTTCAATTATTTAGAGCTTAAAAAGGAACTCCGTCAATTGGGCTTCTCATTCCGGACGGAAAGTGATACAGAAGTATTGCTGAACGCTTACCTGGCCTATGGGACAGATTGCCTGAACAGGTTAAACGGGCAATTTGTTTTTGCACTTTGGAACAATGAAAAAGAGGAGTTGTTCATGGCCCGCGACCGGATGGGTATCCGGCCCCTGTTTTATACCTGGGTCAGGAATACCCTCGTCTTTGGTTCAGAGATTAAAACCCTCCTTGAACATCCTGAAGTCAGGGCAGAAATCGATCCGGCGTCCCTTTCCCAGGTGTTTACCCTTTGGACCACAATACCCCCTGCGACGGCATTTAAGAATATCTATGAACTGCCACCCGGCCACTTTTTTAAAGTATCCAGCGGACAACAGCAGATTCGTTCATTCTGGTCGCTGAAGTTTCCTCCTGAACAAGACGTTGCTTTTAAGGGAACCATTGAGGATGCATCGGCAGAATTGTTGCATCTTTTAAAAGATGCCGTAAGGATCAGGCTCAGGGCTGATGTTCCGGTTGCTGCCTACCTGAGCGGCGGACTTGATTCCAGCGCCACAACAGCGTTGATCAAAAACCTGGAACCGCAAACCTTGCAGACCTTCTCCATTGGGTTTACTGAAAGTGAGTTTGATGAAACTCCCTATCAGTCTGAGGTTTCCAAATATCTCGATACAAAGCATACCGGATTTCTCTGCACGCTGGATGATATTGGGGAATATTTCCCACAGGTGGTTTGGCATGCTGAAATCCCGCTTTTGCGAACCGCTCCGGTCCCCATGTATTGCCTCTCCAAAAAAGTAAGGGAGCAGCAGATTAAGGTAGTTATTACCGGTGAAGGGGCTGATGAGATGCTTGCCGGGTATGATATATTCAAGGAAGCTATTATCCGCGAGTTCTGGTCGAGGCAACCCGAATCAAAATTTAGACCTTTGCTCCTGAACCGGTTATATCCTTACCTGGCTCAATTTCAAGGCAAAAACAAAGCCCTTCTGAAATTCTTTTATGGTTACAAACTCAGCGACACCGATTCACCATTTTATTCCCATGCACTGCGCTGGCACAATAACTCCAGCCTGCTGAACTATTTATCACCGGACCTCAGGGCTGTCCTTAACGGGTACAACTGCCTGGATGATCTGGAAACTTTGCTGCCTGGTGATTTCAGCAATTATGGAAGGCTCAGTAAAGCACAATGGCTGGAGATCTTCCTGTTCATGTCGGGTTACCTGTTGTCCTCACAGGGTGACCGCGTGGCTATGGCCAATTCTGTTGAAGGCCGTTATCCTTTTCTCGATTACCGGATCATCGAATTTGCCGCTGCACTCCCGCCTCATTTTAAAATGAATGGTCTGAATGAAAAGTATATATTAAAAAAGATGATGCACGGGAAACTGCCCGAGTCAGTGCTGAAACGCCCGAAACAGGCTTACCGTTCCCCGGTGGCCGGCGGATTTTTCTCACCAGCCGGATTGAAGTACGTCAACGACCTGCTTTGTGAAAAGGACATTGTTCGGAGTGGTCTCTTCCGGTATGCCGCTGTTGAGAAACTCGTCGGAAAAGTCAGATCCAGTTCCATGGTTACGGAGGTGGAGAACATGGCCCTGTCGGGTATCATTTCAACACAGTTGCTGGTTCACCAGTATGTTTTCAGGGATAGCTTCCGGCCTGACTTGCATGCCCTGAAAAACTGCAGGATCTGTAAAGAAGAGAATGCCCATTACCGCTGATAAAAATAACCAATCCCATGATAAATCCTATAAAACCTCCCTTTCATAAAAATATCCTGGTAATTCAGGACATAGAATCAGAATGCAACCAAATAGTAAGCAGGCTCCGTCAGCATGTTACCGGAGAATTGCATCGGTATGGAGCTGTAGTGGGTATATCCGGCGGAATAGATTCTTCAGTCACTCTGGCATTGGCTGCTCGTGCATTGGGCCCGGAACATGTACTGGGTATTATGCTTCCGGAAAAGGATTCCAGTGAAGACAGCACACGTTTTGCACAAAAACTGGCCGATAAACTTAATGTCCCTACCATTATTGAAAACATTACAGACGCTTTGGTTGGTTTTCGGTGTTATGCGCGGCGGGATGAAGCCGTAAAGAGAGTTTTCCCGGAATATGATGCATCCCGGTTCAAAATGAAGATCGGAGTGAAAACTTCAGGATTGTACACCAATCTCCCACCACTTTTTTCCTTGACCATAATTGATCCTGCTGGCATTGAAAAATCAGAACGATTGCCTGCAGCTGAATTCAGGCAGATTGAAGCAGCTTCGAATTTCAAGCAACGTTGCCGTATGTCGATGTTATATTATCATGCAGAATGCCTGCATTATGCAGTGATCGGAACCCCCAACAAACACGAGGTGGAACAGGGCTTTTTTGTTAAGTATGGCGATGGCGGAGCTGACGTTATGCCGATCTGTCACTTATATAAATCGCAGGTGTACCAGCTGGCGGGCTATTTGGGTATACCACAGGAAATTATCGACCGTACCCCCACCACTGATACTTATTCCGCCGAACAAACGCAGGAAGAGTTTTTCTACCAGCTCCCGTTTTACCAGATGGATCTTTTGTGGTACGCCTATGAAAAGGAATATGATCCTGCTGAAGTGGCCCCGGTGATGCAAATGACTGCAGATCAGGTGAAAAGCATTTATATAAACTTTGGGCGTAAAGCCAGATCAACCGAATATCTACGACTGGCCCCGATAAAGCTGTGATTGACGATCAAGATCTCCAACACACTACTGATGAACGCTTTTGACTACTTTTTTGAAAATACCCATGCACTGAAAAAGGATTTTGTAATGGGCTCAAAAGGGTCCATTACCTATCAGGATTTATTCTACCGGAGCAAAAAGCTGGCCCTTTATTTAAATGCATCACTCGGACATGGACAGAATATTCTTCTCATAGCGCCCAATTCAATATTTTTTATTACAAGCTATCTGGCCATCATCAAATCAGGCAATGTTGCTGTGCCCCTCAGTCCTGAAACTGAACAGGTTAATCTCGATTATATCCAGAGCCAGTGCCAGTCAACCCTGGTGATCACTACCTCATTTCTGAAAAACAAAATCAGCATCAGGGAGGTAACCCTGTTTGACGAAATAGACCTGGATGAAATCATTGAAAGGGATTTAACGGGGGCCCGGGCCGACTGGGACGAGACGCCTTCAGGCAGCCTGGCGGAGATCATATTCACTTCAGGTTCAACAGGCAAACCCAAGGGAGTAATGATCAGCCATAAAAATCTCATCGCCAACACAGCCTCCATTTTAGAATACCTTTTCCTGGATCAGCAGGATACCATGATGGTAATCCTGCCATTTTACTACTGTTATGGTCTGTCTCTGATGCACACCCATCTTCGGGTTGGCGGTTCCATTGTACTGAATAACATGTTCATCATGTTGGGCGGTGTACTGCATGATCTGAAGCAATATAAATGCACCGGATTTGCAGGTGTTCCTACGCATTTTCAGATCCTGCTCCGCAAATCAGACAGTTTTAAAACAACACAGTTCCCTGATTTGCGATATGTCACCCAGGCCGGCGGTAAGCTTCACAATGCCTTCATCAGTGAGTTCATGGAATCATTACCAGGTATCCGGTTCTTCGTCATGTATGGACAGACTGAAGCCACAGCCAGGCTGTCCTGGTTACCTCCGGAAAAGCTGCCTGAGAAAATCGGCTCCTGTGGAAAAGCTATTCCGGGCGTTGAACTCAGAGTGGTAGATGAGAAGGGGCAACTCGTGAAGCCGGGAGATACCGGGGAAATTATTGCCCTGGGGGACAATATCATGCAAGGGTATTATAAAGATCCTGAGTTGACAGAGCGGACACTGGTGAATGGATGGCTTCATACCGGCGATCTGGCCAGGATAGATGATGAGGGCTACCTTTATCTTTCCGCACGGATGAAAGAGATCATCAAAGTGGGGGGAAGACGGGTGAGTCCCAAGGAGATTGAAGAGGTGATCGTTGCAATGCCCGATGTCATTGATTGCACTATTGAAGCCATTCCTGATGATATACTCGGTGAAAGCATGAAGGCCACCGTAATTATCAAGGATTCGGCTGTAGCAACAATCACGGCTGATGATATCAGATCATGGTGCGCATCCCGGTTGGCTTTATACAAAATACCACAGATCATCGAATTAAAGAATACGATAAAAATCACTGCAACCGGGAAAAAGATCAGCAACCCCTGATAACAATCTGATTGCACCCCATGAAATCATTTTGTGTTATATAACTCATAATCTGACCATTAAGTTGTGCGGATCATGGCATTATTGTGTTTCGAAATATCAGTATTATAAGCTGGTCACAGCAATATATCTTTTCAACTAAGAAAACCATGACTTTGTCAAATTGCGTGTGCCCTCTGGCTATTTACTCGGGCATTTCTTTGTATATTTAGCTGCCAAATCCTAACTCTCAAATGATGAAAACCCTGGAAAAATTTATGCTTCGTCACAGAACATGCTGCCATGCTTCCTATAGCCTATTAATTTTCTTACTTTTCCTCACATCCTGTGTCACCCAGCGTGACGTTGAATACCTTCAGGATGAAACAAAAACCATTAAGGAATTTAACGAAGTCAGGCTTCCCGACTACAAACTGAAACCCGATGATGAGCTTTATATACAGATCAGCAGCCTGGATGACCCAACCTCCAATATATTTTCCGTGGCCGGAACCCAGCAGGCCATGAATGTTGCTACAATTCAGCCGTATGGAGCATCATTGATAGCTTATATTGTTGACAAGGAAGGTTTTCTTACCCTGCCTGTAATCGGACGTATTTCCGTGCAGGATAAAACCCTGGCTGAGGTGAGCGAGAACATTACCAAAATGCTGTCAAACATCTTAAGTCAGCCTATGGTCACGTTGAAACTGGTAAACCGTTATGTATCAGTACTTGGAGAAGTGATAAGGCCGGGACATTATTCCTATGCACAGGACAGGCTGACGATTTTCGATGCAATAGGGCTTGCAGGAGATATCACGGATTTTGGCAACCGGGACGAAGTGATCCTCACCCGGAATGAAAACGGGAAAAACATCCGTATTCCTGTTAATCTGTCTTTGTCGGAAGTCCTGTCATCCGAATACTATTACGTCCGTCCCAATGACATCATTTACGTAAAGCCCATGCCGAAGAAATTCTGGAATCTGAGACAGTTCCCTTATGCTCTTGTTATATCTTCGATAACCACAGCCATATTGATATATTCTGTGATTCAATAATGAGTATTTTTTTCATTTCACCTATTCTCACTACTTATGGCCTCTAACCGACTCATAACCAACCAGGATGACAGTGACCTCAAACAGTTCGTTCAACTGGTAACCAGGAATTACAGGATTTTCATCATCGGTATTATAGTTGCCCTTGGATTGGCATTTTTGGCCATCCGGCTCATGACTTCCAGCTACAAAGTTTCTTCTTCCCTGCTGATCAAGGAAGATACCCAGAGGCAGAATCAGAATATGAACGACTTTCTTAACAGCAGCCTGTTCGGCATCAGTAAAAACTTTCAAAATGAGTTATGGGTATTGAAATCTACGCCTGTGATTGAACAGACCATCCATAACCTGAATCTGACAACAGGGTACTACCTGAAAAAAGGTCTCAAGCATGAGGATATTTATGGTAAAGCGCCATTTCGTGTATTGCTGCTTCAAAATCATGTTCAACCGGTGAATGTAAGGTTCAGGATTTCCATCCTGGAAAATGGGAACTTTGAGATAAAGGCCAAGGGAAAGGATGTCTCCTTTATGGATTTCAGTACCAATGAAGTAGTTTATGCCCAGAAAAAATGGAAATATGAGAATTATGGTGAATCCGGGAAATTAATTGAATCCGACGATCTCGCCTTTATCATTGAATTGGATTCTTCCAAAAGGAATGCCATTAAAAATGATTTTGTATACAGCTTTGTGCTGAGCGATGCTGTCTCTTTAACTGACATGTTAAAAAAACAACTTGGATTCAAAGTTATCGATAAACTGGCCACCGTAATTGAAATCGTTTTGAAATCTCCCTCCGTGATAAAAGGGAAAGACATCCTGAATGAGATCATGGACGTATATTCCCAACAGAATCTTGAACGTAAGAACCATGCAGCCAATATTGCCATCAATTACATTGAAAAACAACTTGGTGAGATTTCTGATTCTCTTAACCTCACTGAGGATAACCTGCAGAAATTTCGCTCATCAAATCAGTTGCTCAATGCAACAGAACAAGCCACCGGGATTTCAACCCAGTATATGGATCTCCAGAACCAGATGGCCGAACTGGTTACCCGCAAAAGGTATTACGACTATGTTGCCGATTACCTGTCAAACAACGAAGATTTCGCCAACATGATCGTGCCGGCTTCCATGGGTATCCCGGATCAGTTATTGACCAACCTGATGTCTGAATTGATTTCGGCACAGGCGCAAAGATCAAACCTCATCCAGAACAATCAGGAACTCAACCCGATGGTGCAAAGACTGACCATACAGATTGAAAATACCAAGAAGACCATTTCTGAAAACATTGCGGCAGTTAGAAAAACCCTCGATATCTCCCTTGATGAGATGAACAAGCGCATCCGAAAGGTAGAAGCCTCCATTAGCCGTATTCCGGTTACTCAGCGCCAGTTGGGAGGCATTGAGCGCAAATATAGGTTGAATGATGCCATTTATAACTACCTGCTTGAAAAGCGGGCTGAAGCCAAAATTACACAGGCCTCCAACATGCCTGACAACATTATCATCGAACCGGCCAAGATGGTGGGGACCCGACCGGTTTCACCCAATGTTCAGATGATTTATCTGATGGCCCTTCTCCTGGGCATCGCTATGCCTTTCGGCTATCTTACCTTAAAAAATGCCATAGACAATAAGATAGAATCTCAGGAAACCATTGAACGTCTGACTGTCTCGCCGGTGATGGGGAAGATCATGCACAATAACAAAAAAACCGGTAATGTCATCTTTGAATACCCCAGGTCCGTGATATCGGAATCATTCCGAGCGCTTCGAACCAACCTCGAATATCATTACAGGGGCATAAACAAAAAGGTGATCCTGGTAACCTCCAGTATCGAAGGCGAAGGAAAATCTTTTAGTGCACTGAATCTGGCCATGAGTTATGCACAGCTTGGTCAGCATACCCTGTTGATGGACTTCGACCTGCGGAAAAAAGGCAATCACTTCGACATGGCCGGGGAATCAGAGCTGGTAGGGTTGAGTACTTTCTACCTCAATGGGACCAGTCATGATGAACTGATCAGGCACACCCCATATGAGAAACTCGACTATGTTCAGTCGGGACCTGTTCCTCCCAATCCGATAGAATTGCTGGCCATGAGCAAAACTGAAGCCCTGCTGAAGCATTACAAAAGCATATACGACTGCATCATTTTGGATACCTCGCCCCTGGCGCAGGTAAGCGATGCCTATCTCCTTATGGACTATGCTGATATTAAAATTGTAATTGCCCGTTACAATTACAGTTTGAAGAAGGTGTTTGCCCTTGTCATGAAAGACCTGAAGCAAAAGAACCTGCGTAACGTTTGCGTCGTACTGAACGACAATAAAATATACAGCGATCAGTACGGATATGGGTATGGTTATAACAAGAAGAAGTAAGTTGACGCTCTTTGATTCTCTCATGCTATGTCACTCGATCCCAAAGAAATAATACAGCCTGCCGCAGTACAATCCCCAGTGTCCTGCAAGACTTTACCCAAACAACTAGCCTGGTATGCGGTGTATACAAGGCCCAGGCATGAAAAGAAAATATATGCCAGGCTCAAGCAGGAAAAGATAGAAGTCTTTCTTCCTCTTCAAACTACAATCAGGCAATGGAGTGATCGAAAGAAAAAGGTTTCCGAGCCTCTTTTCAGCTGCTATATTTTTGTATACATTTCTTCCAAAGATTATTACAAGATACTGAATGTAGACGGTGTTGTGCGCTACATTACTTTTAATGGCAAAGCCGTATCTATACCGGAAAAGCAGATCAGGCTCATCCGGATGCTGCTGGAACAGGAGATAGAGATTGAAGAAACGAAAGAACCCATGCCAAAAGGCTCCAGGGTTGAAATCAGGATCGGACCCATGACGGGTATGACCGGGGAATTGCTGGAAAATGCCGGTAAGAAAAGAGTGATCATCAGAATTGAAGAAATTAATAAAGCGCTCTTGGTGAATGTGCCAATGAATTTTCTTAAGCTGATAGGATAGATGTTGGAAGTTGAGAAAGACGGCATTGCGTCACAAAACCATGCCAGTCTGATCAAAGCATATTTATTTTTCCTGGCTGTAGTTGCACGATGTGACTGGGTTAGCGAAGCATTGCCAGGTCCTTATTATAAACGCAACTGATGGAGTTGGTAAGGATAAACCCGTTAAGCCAGGCCAATATTACATTTTTATTGTTTCAAAAAAATCCTGTTTTATGATTGCTCGAGCAAAGCGGTTTCTTGACAAATGTTTGAATAAATATAAAGCCAGTCACATAAAAAAAATGGTTACCCTTAAGGGAACGGGACATGAATTTGTAAGAACCACACATGTCAGGCTGGCAGATGGATCAGACAGGAATGATATCATAGTTGGCGATCATGCCATGATTTCCGGTGGTCTTGTTTCTGAAAACCATGGAAAGATAGTTCTGGGTGCTTATACCTACCTGAGAGAAAACAGCATCATTGGATCTGTGAAGTCGGTTAATATCGGGGACTATACTTCCATAGCAGATTTTGTTGTAATTATGGATAACAACAATCATCCTATAAATCCCGAAGACAGGCGTGTTAAAAGTGCTTCGAAAAAAGGTTCTTACTTCCGCAAATGGAGACACTCAGAAGCGGATGAGATCATCATCGGAAGCAATGTTTGGATAGGTTCATTTGCCAGGGTATGCAAAGGAGTCACTGTTGGTGATAATGCTATTATTGCTGCCAATGCAGTAGTTACCAAGGATGTTCCCCCCAATACCATTGTTGCCGGAAACCCGGCAAAAGTGGTAAAAACAGATATTGATCAGTCACCCAGGGTATTTTCATGAATAACCCCAAGCACATCCTTCCATGAGCAGGGAACAACACTCGCCTGTGGTATCGGATACAGCAAAACAAACAGCTTCGATCATGGCAGGCAAAATCATTGCATTGGTTGCAACCTTTGCCATGCCCTTGTTTTTAACCCGGTTCCTTACCAAATATGAGTATGGCATATTTTCCCAGTTTTTCGTAGTGGTTAACTTCTGCTCCATGATTTTCACACTGGGGATACACTCCAACCTCTATTTCTTTTATCCCAATGCCAGCGATCAGGTTCGAAAATCATTGATCATGCAGACCTTTGTTTTCCTGATGCTGTTCACCCTGGTGGCCATTGGATTGGTAAATATCCCTGCATTGGGCAGACTGATCATCGGTGATAAGGATCTGATACAATATGTGTCATTCATCAGCCTGGGAATATTGTTCATGTTGCCGGTTATCATTATTGAACCGTTATATGTGGCCAAAGTTGACAACCTGACCAGTGTTATCTATCCACCAACAGCAGTAATGTTAAAATTGGTTTTTGTGATTGGACTTGCCATGATCTGGCATAGTCTGAATGCTGTTCTCTATGGTATTATTCTGGCGGGCTTTTCGTGTTTTGCCTTTGTGATCGTGTATTCCTTCAGGGGAATCGGCCTGAAGGACATCAAATCACTGATTAACTTTGAATTGGCAAAGAAACAGTTGAATTACAGCATACCTTTCGGTCTGACCCTGGTACTGAATACACTGGCGTTGCAATTGGATAAGATCATTTGTATCTCCTTCCTGACCCCGGCTGCCTTTGCCACTTATTCCGTTGCATTTTATGGCATTCCTGGCGTAAATCAGGTGTATCAGTCACTTTCCCAGGTTTACCTGATGAAAATGGCTTCCAAACACCACGAGAACAAAATTGACCAGATATCAGAAATCTATAAATCGCTGGTCACCAAAACCTATTCCTTCTCGATACCTGCTATCCTGCTGGTATCATTATATGCCAAGAGAATCATCGTCCTGTTCTTCACCAGCAAGTATCTGGATGCTGTTCCCCTTTTCAGAACCTATATTTTATCATTTCTTGTTTTTATGCTGGGTGCAGGCCTAATTCTTCGGGCAACGGATAAAACAGGTCTGTCTTTAAAATCCTATCTCTACAGCAGTATTGTAACCATTCCATTGACCTACTTTCTGATAAAACATTTCGGAACCTGGGGAGGTATGACAAGCGCCATGCTGAGCATCATCCTGCCAAAATCGTTGCAGCTCCGCTATGAAATGCAGTTATTGAAAAGTAACTTTTTTGCCTATTTCCCCTGGAAAAAATTCATGTTGATAGCTGTTATCTCAACCCTTGCCTTAATTCCGTTTATATTGCTTGAAAGGTTCTTATCCTATGGCAATTTTGTTATGGTCTTTTTTGGATTTATTTACCTGATGGTGGTTGCCTGGTTTGAAATTAAATATGGGGTATTTATGTTTGAAAATATTTCCCTGGGAAATATTTTCAAAAGTGTAACAGCAAAATTTGGTTTTGAAATGGCATCTCGGAAATAACCTTTACAGATCATGTCCAGAATCCAAAGAATCTGCCTGTATGTTTTTTTCTTTTCGATGAACTTCGAGGTTTGGGATCCATTCCAGACCAGCGGATTCTTTTCAATATCCCGCCTTACTGGTCTCGCTTATTTCCTGGTATTAATCCCAAGCATTGTCAGATTCAAAACAAGTGAGGCCATGAAGCCCATTATAACAACCATTTGGATCTTTTTCGGTCTGCTGTTGATTATGAACGGAATTCACACGGATTCCATGGCGGAGTACTTTTTTGATTTCACCTATTTTCAGAATATTGTTCTTTTCTGGATCTTAATCAATCACGAACAAAGTGAACCCGGTGTGCTGGAGAAGGGGATGTTCGCGTTTGCCATGGGGTCGGTAACACTTGCTTTGCTTTATTATAATGGCATAGGTATCGAATACTCAGGAGGCAGGGTCTCTATTTTCGGGGACAATCAGAACATTATCGGATTGCGCATGTGTATTTCAATAACCATTTTATTATTGGTTGTAATAAAGAATAACCTCGGGTTGGGCCGGGTCCGATTCTTGCTGTTGTTGCCCATTCCTGTAATGATCGGTCTCATGGTGGAGACGGGATCACGGCATGCTGTTCTGGCATTCTTTTTAGTTTTTATTGCGGCCCTGTTTTTGTACAAAACCGAAAGATCCTTATGGAAAATTGTTGCTTTCTTCATTGGAATTGCCTCTGTTATCCTGATCTACCAGTATATCATGCAAAATGAAGTTATAAGAATCCGACTGTTTCAAAGCATTTATGAAGGCAATCTGTCAAACCGGGATGTCATTTGGAAAAACATGATCCCCCTGATCAAAGGCAATCCGATCTTCGGTGTGGGTCAATCCGGTTATGCTACTTATTGTCAAATTATCTATGGGGTTTACACCAGTCCGCATAACGTTATTCTGGAAATACTGGCTTTCACAGGATTAACGGGTCTGATGATATATTTCTACTTTCTCTTCCTCATTTTCAAAAGAAGCTGGCACATGTACCGGAAAGATGGGCTTATCCTTCCACTCCTTTTGTTGTTTATTGCTTTCTCAATGATAGTGATCAGCCATATCCTGGAGGTTAAAATAGGCTGGGGCATCTTTGCCTATGCAGCAGGAAGTTCGGTATTAAACACGGAAGCAAAGGAAGAAATGCATCAAAACCTACTGATCAGTTGAGAATCCTGTGTTTTGTTGATTGTCTTGGCGCAGGCGGAGCCCAGCGTCAAATGGTTGAATTGGCCATGGGTTTTATGGAACTGGGACATCACGTTTCATTTCTGACATACCATCACCTGCCGTTTTTTAATCCCTTGCTGGAGAAGGAAGGTATTTCTATTGATCTGATACAGGAACCTGGTTACATCAGACGGCTGTTTAAAGTACGTCGTTTCATCAGAAGCGGTAAATATGATGCGGTACTTGCATTTTTAGAAGGATCAAACTTCATGGGCGAATTTGCCGGTATACCTTACCGGAAATGGAAACTGGTAATTGGTGAAAGGAGTGCAAATCCCGGCATTCTTCAATCGCTTACCATGAAGGTTTACCGGTGGTTTCATTTCTTCGCCGATGCCATAGTAGCCAATTCCAGGGCTAATATGGAACTTGTGCGTATCGCCAATCCGTTCCTGCCGATATCAAAATGCCATATCATCTATAACATTATTGATTTTAAGCGCTTTCAGCCCAGCAACAATTTCATCTACAGAAAAGGCTATAGAATTTCGGTTGTTATAGCTGCGAGAATACGACCCGAAAAGAACATGGGCAGACTCATTGAAGCACTTGCCCTGCTAAGCAAAGAAGAACAGCAGAAAATCCGGATTGACTGGTATGGCAGTTATGATCATGAAATCAAATCGAATTCATTATTAGTAAATGCGTTGGAACAAATAAAAGAAAAGGGGCTTGAGGGTGTGCTTGCTTTTCACGAAGCCACGCACGACATTGTGAAGATTATCCAGGAATCAGATGCTGTAGGTCTTTTCAGTACTTATGAGGGATTCCCCAATTGCATTTGTGAAGCGATGGCCTGTGAAAAACCGGTTATCTGCACCAGGATTTCTGATATGGCCGGATTATTGTCACATGAACCTCATCTGCTGTGTGATCCGCTGGATCCTCTGTCAATAAAACAGTCATTAAGTTACCTGATCGGTTTGGAGGCTGCCCAGCTGAAAAGAATTGGGTCAGAAAACCGAAAAATCGCTCTTGAAAAGTTTAAAAAAGAAGACATTGTTTCAGCTTATTTGAAATTACTGGGAAATGACCAGGTGGCTTGATAAGAGAATTTCCAGAATTCATTTTGCAGAGGATGACCATCTATGATCAGGTTTTTATACAGCCTCGCTCATTGGTTAATCCGATATAGCGGAACAGCGTTTTTCACCAGGCTGATCCGTGCCAGAAACAAGGTCACCATAGTTCTTTATCACAATCCTTCAGTAGAAATATTTGAAAAACATCTGAATTATTTATCCGGACGGTATAATCTGATTTCTCTAACTGATTTTTATGAAGCCTATTATTCAGAAAAACTTGACACCCTTCCAAAGTACTCCCTGGTAATTACCCTTGATGACGGTTGGAAAGAAAATTACAGGTTACTTCCGGTGATCAGAAAATACCCATTCAGACCAACAATATTTTTAACCTCGCACATTATTAACACAGAAAGACATTTCTGGTGGACAGAATGCCATTCAAAAGATTTGAACCGGCTTAAGCAAATTCCTAACCATCAAAGGCTTTCTGAATTGATGGATCAATGCGGGTTCTATCCTGAAAAAGAATACCCAGGATACAGACAGGCGCTTAATTTACAGGAGATTGAAGAAATGAAAGAAATGGTTGATTTCAGTTTGCATACCTGCTATCATCCGGTTTTAAACCAATGTTCAAAGGAAGAGATCAGAAATGAAATAGAAGTGTGTAAAACTAAAATCGAACACATGCTGGGCCGTCCCATTACTACTTTTTCTTATCCGAATGGCGATTACAATGAATATTGCATACAGGTGCTTAAAGACTGTGGAGTAAAGATAGCCAGGACTACGGATGCAGGATGGAATGATCATACTTCTGATCCCTATAAATTGAAGGTAACAGGAGTATCCGATGATGGCTCCCTGAACAAATTAATTGCTGAATTAACGGGAATTCCCATGTATTTTCAACATCTTTTTCAGGGAAGTTTTAACGGAGTTAAAAAAACGAATTACGGTGACTGAAAAAGCATTCCCCTACGCTGTTGTGCTCGATATAGCTTTTGCTGGTTATGGCGTTTTGCGTTCACTCGCAGCATACGGGATTCCACTTATAGGTTTCTATAATTCAAAAACATTGCCGGAAAGCTATACCAGATTATGCAAGCGAAAAATCTTTTTTAAGAACAATGATGAATTGCTGCAGCAACTCTTCAAACTTCCGGAAAGCCTGGATAAGATGCCCGTTCTTATTTTAACTACCGATACTTACGTCGAATTCTATGTGAAAAACAGACAAGTTCTGGAAGGCAAGTATCTGATGAACATGCCCGATAATGGAACTGTAGATTTGTTAATGAATAAGAACAAATTCAAGGATTTTGCTAAAGAAAATGGAGTTCTTATTCCCAGGAGTTTTGAGATCAGGAATGATAACGACATGAAAAAACTCAGTGAGATCCTGAGATTCCCTGTAATTATGAAGCCTTACATGCGAACGGAAGCATGGCTGGCATCTGGTTTCAAAAAGGCATACATCGTTCCTGATTTTGAAAGACTTTCAGAATTGTATAAAACCGTCTCAGTGGCAGAGAATTATTTTATCCTGCAGGAATATATCCAGGGAAATGATGATCACATAGAGTATTGCTTAACCTATTTTTCCCGGTGGAGTGAATGCAAAGTAGCCTTTACTGGACAAAAAATCCGGCAGTGGCCTGTGTTCACTGGCAGCACGGCAACCACGATACCAGTAAAAAACGATTGGATCCGCAACGAAACGGAACGCATTTTTAGAATACTAAATTACAGTGGTTTTGGCTCTATTGAATATAAAAGGGATGCGCAGGACGGTAAATATTATCTGATAGAGCCAACTGTCGGGAGGCTAAACCAGCAGGAATATGTGGCTACACTGGCTGGATACAATATCCCTCTGGAGGCATACAGAGACCTTACAGGAATTGATATCAGGCCCAGGGAAGCTGAAAGGAACAGTATTGTTTACATCGATGAACTGGCCGAAGTGCAAAGTGTATGGGTCCATTTCAGAAGAAAACTGCTGACCTTTTCCCAATTGCGTAAATCACTTCAGGGCAAACGGTATTACCGGTATTTTAATGGAAATGATCTTAGTGTGTTTTTTCTGGGAATACCGGCAAAAGTTTATCACAAGTTATTGCATACTGTTAAGGCCTTTTTTGGAAAAGCAAATCATTTACAACAGCACTAAAAGCAGCATATTGATATCATGAAAGTCCTGCTTGTTGCACCGGCTCCCCCTCCTGCAGGGGGAATTGAATCCGTCACGCAAAACCTGGTTGATTTTTTCCGATTCAGTCAGAATGGCAATCAGTTGCTGTTATATAACACTTCGCATCCCCTCAGGCCGGTAACTTCACAATCCTTGTTCAACCGCTTGTACACCGGCATTATTGATTCATGGAAAACCTATTTCAGTGTCGTGAGGATTATCAAGAAAGCAAAGCCTGATATCGTGCATCTTGCCAGCAGTTCATCCCTTTCCCTGATAAAGGATTTTCTGATTGTCAGAGCTGCCAACCGTTTAAAAACGCCCATTGTAATGCACTGGCATTTCGGAAGAATTCCTGAATTGAGCAATAAACGCAACTGGGAATGGAATCTGCTGCTGAAGGTGGCTCAAAAAAGTTCCTTGTCAGTTACACTTGACTACAGATCATACAATACTTTGCTGGAAGCTGGCTTATCCAATGTGGTTAACATCCCCAACCCACTCGCGCATGATGTTGAGCTGAAAGTTACTGAGCTATTCGAAAAAACCTATAAAAGGCAGAAGGACCGGTTGATTTATGTTGGTCACATCATTAAAAACAAAGGAGTGTTTGAGCTGGTTGAAGCCTGTTTACAGGTTCCCAAGGTAAATGAGCTGATCCTGATCGGACCCTTTGAAGAAGAAGTAAAGAACAGACTGGTGAAAATAGCCCGGCAAAGGAATGAAGGTAATTGGCTTAAGTTTACGGGGGAACTGAATATCAACCAGGTACTTGATTACATGGCCCATTCACCTGCCCTGGTATTGCCCAGCCACACCGAAGGTTTTCCGATGGTGGTAATTGAAGCAATGGCCATGGGCTGCGCCATAATTGCGTCCGATGTCGGAGCAATTCCCGAGATTCTGGCAGTTGGTACCAAAACTCCTTGTGGCATCTGCATCCCACCTCAGAATATCGAAAAATTACGGGAAGCCATACTTCAGGTTTTTGAAAATCAAAATGAATGGGCGACATATGGTAAAAGGGGCATGGATCGTGCTCTAAAAACTTACGCCATGACGAAAGTTTTCAGGCTGTATCAAATTGCCTGGGAAAACGCCATTAAAAGGAAGTCGTAGTTAAAATGGATTTTATATTGATTTTGCTTTTTGTAACCTCAGTTTACCTGGTATTCGATTATCTGGGGCCGAGAGAGATCCGTCTGAAATCCACAACAGCATTTGGAATGTCATGCCTCATGGCCAGAGATCTTATGATACAGGAATATGATGATGCAGGCAATTTATGGGCGACCCGGGGAATGACGCTCTACAGGCTGCCTAAAAACGGCAGAAATTTTATACGTATGGCCCATGTAAATGTTGGATTCTCTTTTTTCTGGCTTTTTAATTTTTCTCTATTCCGGAAACTGACCAACAAGCCAGAATGCATGGAGATGACCATTTCTTCAGCAGGTGATATTTGCATATTTGCGGCAGGACATATGATGTTTGGAAACACAAGCAGCAAAAGATTCAGGAAAACTATGAAACTGCCCCATTTCGGACCTGGCAAAGGACGTGGCATCCTGAGCAACGGATTGCTGCGGGTTAATGAAGAAACTCTGTTTTTGGGAGAGTATTTTCGCAATGTTGAAAGATCAAACGTAAAACTATTCATCAGCAGAAACTCCGGACGATCCTGGGAAATTGCCCGTGAGTTTCAATCCGGCAGCATACGGCATGTCCATGCGCTTTTCAGAGATCCTTATAAGGACAAGATCTGGATCTGCACAGGCGATGAGGATAATGAATCCGGGATCGGCTGGTCAAGCGATGAATTTCGTACTGTAAATTTTATTGGACAGGGCAGTCAGGTCTGGCGTACCTGCCACCTTGCTTTCTCAGAGGATTCTGTATACTGGGGGACTGATACAGGCTCGGCAGATCATTCCGGCATTTACCGGTGGAGCAGGATGCAACAACGAATTGACAGACTTGCGAAGGTTGATGGTGCTGTATTGTCAGGGACCAGACTCGCACAGGGAACCATCGTGATGGGTACGGACCGTGAGGGCTTTCTCAATGAAAAAGATGATAAAACCAGATTGCTGTTAATCCAGGCTCAAGACAAGATTAAGCACATTGAAGGTGGTACCTGGAATCACAAGAAGCACGGATTAAGGTTTGGATTTGCCAAACTGAGGTTTCAGCGTAATCAGGGTTATGATACACTGGCCATCAGCATCCTCAATCAGAAAGAGATACATGATGCATCACTGATCCTGGTTTCGGAAGATGAGATCAACAGAAAGGCATGTGGCTAAAAACATGAAGCATAGAATCACAATAGGGATATTATTGGAAGAGGAAAAGCTTCCATTATGGATCAGCAGGGTAATCGAGCAACTCCGGAAATCTGATTTCATCAAGATTGAACTGGTCCTTTTCAGAACCTCAGAGGATCATCGTACTACCGGCAAAGTTTTTCCATTCATGTATAGTCTGCATAGAAGACTGGACCGTTTTATGACGCGCAATAGGGTCGATTACTGTAAAAACACTGATACAACGGGCATTCTCCAGGAAATACCTGCCATTAAACTGGAAACCGACCTTTATCTGAAAAACCCCATCAATCAGGAAACGAGAGAAGAGATTTCCCGCTATAAACTGGACATCATCCTAAATTTCAGTTCCTTTATCCTGCATGAGCAAGGTAATCAGCTCACACGATTTGGAATCTGGCAATACCGGGTTGAACCTGAAAATTCTGGTGGTGATGAAATAATCTGCTATTGGAATTCAGTGAATAAGGAACCTGTAATTGAAACCTTATTGGAGTGTTCAATCAGCACGTCCAGGGATATGGTCCCCCTGCAACGCAGCTGGATCCCCACCAACTTTAATTCCATCCAATTAAATTTGGATCACGCCTACGGAATATGTTCCATAATCATTCCCCGGCTGATCAAAGGTTTTTATGTGCATGGATACAAGTATTTCACCTATTTACACGATAAGTATGATCAATCAGAATACCAATCAGTTACAAAAAACTTTCTGCCACCTTCAAATCTACAAGCTGTAATAAACATGTTCCGCATCATCTTCCGGTACGTGTACCGGAGGCTGGGCTATAGCGGCAGACTGAAGTGGTTTCTGCTGTTCAGCCCGGATCGGAAAACATTCCCGGACGCAAACAGTACATTTCAAAGTCTTGTCCCCCCCGCAGACAGGTTCTGGGCTGATCCTTTCGTCATATGTCAGAATGGGAAAAGATACATATTTATGGAAGAGGTCATTTACAGGACCAACAAAGGTCACATAGCCCTCCTCGAGCTGAACAAGGAAGGAAGCATACAGCAGATTCAGAAGATCCTGGAAAAACCCTATCATTTGTCATATCCATTTATATTCCAGCATAATAACAATTATTACATGATACCTGAGAGCGCGGGCAACAAAACCATTGAATTGTACAGTTGCAGGGATTTTCCGGCAAAATGGACTCATGTGATGAACCTGGCATCAGGCATCAATGCGAAAGACACAACGGTCATTCATCATGGTAATAAATGGTGGATGTTTACTGCGATAAATGACTTCAATAACTTTGAAGAATATGTTGAACTACACCTCTTTTATGCAGATGATTTATTCACAGAGGACTGGAAGGCGCATCCCTGTAATCCTGTAGTGACAGATATCAGAAATGCCCGTCCTGGCGGTAGAATATTTAAGCAAGGGAACCACCTTTACAGGCCTTCACAGGATTGCTCAGAAAGATATGGCCTGGCCCTGAATCTGAATCAAATCGTTGAATTAAATGAAGAATCCTATAAAGAAGCACTTGTTTCCAGAACAGAAGCAACCTGGTTTCCCCGTTTAAAGGGTACCCATACCTTTAACTTTGACAAGGACTTCAGCATTATTGATGTGTATAAATTCTGACCCGGAAGCGATTATTTAGTAGCAGAAAAGACTAATTTAGTGAACAATCTAAAACATAAAACAAAACCCTATGGGCTTCAGTATCTTTATTGAAATTTTCAAGAGCCTTTTTTTCAAAACTGCATTTGTATTGCTTTCCGGAGAACTGAGAATAAAGTTCCTGAGATTATATGGTATAAAAATAGGGACTGGTTGTGAAATAAATTCAACCGGATTCTCAACAGAACCCTTTCTGATCGAGATCGGAGATCATGTTGCTATTGCAGCAGGCACAGTTTTTATAACACATGACGGATCTGTGAGGATCATGCGGGATACCTTACCGGAGATTGATTTATTCGGGAGAATCATTATCGGGAGCAATACCTTTATAGGAACCAATTGTATTATATTGCCAAATACCAGTGTAGGTTCAAACTGCATTATCGGGGCAGGTTCGGTTATCAGGGGGTGCATACCGGATAATAGCGTAGCATTTGGCAATCCTGCCAAAGTAGTGATGAATACCGCACTGATCAAAGCTATTTTTATGAATCACAAAAACAGTCTCAAAACCAAACGATTATCCAAAAAAGAAAAGATGAAAGTCATCAGGGAGCATTTCAATATCCCCGTCTGATCAACAGATAAAACACGTTTGTTGCACTTTTGACAATATCTAACTGAAGTTTTAGTTTAATTTTATACAACAATCAAATATCATTACTAAAAATATCAAACGGTTATTACACTTCAGTTACATCAAAAGGTTCCCTGGCGCAAACAAAAACAAAAACCAATGAAAACTCTTTATTTTCTGTTCCTTACCCATCTTTTATTCGGGTGCAGCCCGATGGATGGATTGGACGTGAAGGGAGATGACACAGATGATGTTCCGCCTGTAGTTTTGCCGCACAACAAATTCTTCGTAGCCCCCGGCGGGAACGACAATAATCCGGGAACATATACCCAGCCCTGGGGAAGTTGGCAGAAAGCATTTACCCGTGCCGTGGCAGGAGATACAGTGTATATCCGGGGCGGGGTTTATTATCCTGACAACCAGGATGATTATGGTGTATATCTTTCACGTAGAGGAGGAACCTTTTCAAATCCTGTTTGCATTTTTAATTATCCGGGAGAATCCCCCTTACTGGATTGCTCTACCATAACGCGATCCTCAGATGTTACGGGGTTGTTTCTTGAAAGGTGCAGGTATATGCATTTAAAAGGACTGACTATCAAAGGAGTAAAACAGGCAAATTCCAATGTTAACTCAAACGGGATCGGTGTTGAAAACTCAGTAGGAATCAGATTTGAGAATTGCGCTTCGCACTCCAACGCAGGTTCAGGTTTCTCAACCTATCAATCCGACACCCTTTACTTTATTAATTGTGATGCCTATAATAATTTTGATCAGCTGACTGCCGGTTATTCTGGCGGACAGGCTGATGGTTTTGTAGTTTCCTATGCATCAGAAAAGGCTTATACCCATTTTTCCGGATGTCGTTCCTGGTTTAATTCAGATGATGGTTTTGACTGTTGGGAAAATGAAGGAACAGTTGTTTTCGAGAATTGCTGGTCTTTTAACAATGGCAGGGGTGAAGGCGATGGTTGCGGTTTTAAACTGGGACGTACGAGTGAGTCTCCGCTTCCGGAACCCCAGCGGATTCTGATCCGTTGCATGGCTTTTAAAAACAGGTTTATTGGTTTCAATCAGAACGGTGCCAACGTTAAGATGACACTGTATAATAATTTTGCCTTTGACAATGATGATGCAGGTTTTGAGCTCAGTGAACACCGGAATGAGATTACAGTAAGGAATAATATCAGTTACAAGAACAGCAACGTGGCCAGTTTATCAGGATCGGTTATACACGATCACAACAGCTGGGATGCCTCACCACCGGTTACCTGTACGGACAACGATTTTATAAGTATTGACACTACCGGTACTTCCGGCCTGAGGCAGCCGGATGGCAGCCTCCCGGTGATAGACTTTTTAAGGTTGAAAGCAGGAAGTGATCTTGTCAATTCGGGTATTGATGTGGGTTTGCCTTTTAAGGGTAATGCTCCGGATATTGGTTCCTTTGAGGCAGAATAACAGATTACAGGTACTTTTGCTGCCATGACTTTCTTCAGCAGATTAAATCCCTCAGTTTTATGAATGTTCAGGAGTTGCTGGGTATTTATCACGAAGGTGGACTCATGATCAAAGCCATAGGTAATTATCATTTCAACCGGCAAGGCTTAATCAATTATTCATTCCCTAACCTGGTAAAGATCCCTGTTAACAATGCTCTTTTTGATTCGATAAGGTGGCGTTACGTGATTTCTGTTCTGTTAACCGAATTGAAACGTAAAAATTCCTATGAATATATTCTGAGGACAAATAACTACAGCATTGATCATTTTGCCAAAAAAATCAGAAACCGCATTCGTAAAAGCCTTCAGAACTGCAGCTTTAAAAGACCTGATTTAGAGGACTTGCTTACCTTTGGACTGGCTATTAATCAACAAACTCTTAAAAGGCAGCACAAAAGGGACAAAATACTGACGGATCCCAGGCAATGGAGGCAGTATATATCAGCCTTGTATAAAGAGGAATGCATCACCATGCTGGGTGCTTATTATGCCGCCAGAATGGTTGGTTATATTATTGTCCTTCAACTTGATGGAAAATATATCATCAATCATGCTTTCATTGACCGGGTGGATTCGGAAACGACCGATCCGATGAACGGCTTGTTGTATACCCTGATTAACCAGCTGCTTTTAAAAGACCAATACATAGAAATATCCTATGGACTGGATTCCATTGCTGAGCTTCCCGAACTGAACAGGTTCAAAAGCAATATGCTGTTTGAGCCGGTACCTGTTTCAAGGGTGTACATCCTGCATCCTTTTTTGGTACCTTTCTTCAAGTTCATTATTTTCTTTTATATTCACCTCCTGAGGAAAAGAAACCTTCATAATCCATTTGTCCGAAAACTAGTCCGAATGTACCAGGGACATCGTCTACCTTTCAGAGAGGGCAACCACCTGGTTCGAAAAACGAAACAGCAAGTGGATTGACCAAACCATATGATTTTATTTGCATCAGCACATTTTCCGCCCGAACCGGTTACTGCTGCTACTGTATGCCATGACCTTGCAAATGCACTGGCGGAAAAAAGAAGCGTAGTGGTAATAACTCCGAGGCCATCCCGTCCCTTTGGTTTCTCTTTTGAAAATATCCCACCCTGCGAGGGAAGGTATGAGCACCAGATTTTAGGATCCTTCATCTGTCCCAAATCAACCCTGATTGGCAGGATGCTGGAAAGCTATAGTTTTGGCCGGCACGTCGCAGCGTATATCAGGAAAAACCATACTGAAATCGAATGTATCTATGTTCTCGCCTGGCCTTTACTGGCACAGTATTTCATTGTAAAAGCCTCGCGGAAATATTCTATTCCTTCCGTAACCCATATCATGGATATTTATCCTGAATCTCTGATCAACAAGCTGCCTTTTTTGAAGAAGATCATATTCAGATTTCTTTTACCACTGGACAAATCGATATTGCAAAATACAACCAGGGTTATCACCATATCTCCCGGCATGAAAAACAAGCTGACAAAGACACGGAAGCTGGAATCCGATAAAATTGACATTGTTTACACCTGGCAGCATGATGCTTTATTTCTGGACTATTGGAATTCTCCCCGTCCCAAGTCAAACGATGCTCCATTCACGTTTATGTTTCTTGGCAGTCTTAGTGCGACGGCTGCGATCGAAGTGATTATACTGGCATACAGGATCAATGGTTTTAAAAACGCCAGATTGATCATAGCAGGAAATGGTGCTGAGAAGAATCGCCTGATGGCGTTGAGCAGAAATGGCGATTCTTCAGTCATTGAGTTCTGGGATGCTCCTGCCGGCAAAGTTCCTGTGATACAAGGCCAGGCGGACGTTCTTCTGCTGAGTTTAAGGAAAAATACCTCCCATTATGCGATGCCCTCAAAACTTCCGGCTTACATGTTTTCAAAGAAACCCATCATTGCCTGTGCAGAAGAAGAAAGTGATATTGCGCGCTCCATAAAACAAGCAAAATGTGGCTGGATCGTTCAGCCTGAAGATCAGCATGCATTGGCCCGGGCCATGATGGCGGCCGTTGCCAGCAGCAGGCAGGATCTCCGGCAATATGGTGAAAACGGATACCATTTCGCCCTACAGTATTTTTCAAAGGAAAAGAATCTTGACAAACTGGCCTCGATCATTTTGGAGACGTCCGGTTAACCCGAAACGATGAAAAGAATCTTTGATGTGACAGTATCCTTTCTTGGACTGATCCTGTTGCTTCCTCTTATATTGATAATCAGTCTGCTGATCATTGCAGACGACAAAGGTCCTGTTTTCTTTACACAATGGAGGGTCGGAAAAGACGGCAGATTATTTGTTTTGTACAAGTTCCGGTCAATGAAAATTACAGGATCCGGTTCTGATGCAACATTTGAACCCGGAAATACAGCAAGGGTAACTAAAGTCGGAAGATTCATCAGAAGCAACAAAATAGATGAAATACCACAACTGTTGAATGTTTTGAAAGGAGAGATGTCTCTGGTAGGACCCCGTCCGGAGATTCAGTCCTGGGTAGACCTCTGTCCCGAGCGATGGAAAAAGATTCTGACCGTAAGACCGGGAATAACCGATAATGCGTCGCTTGAATTCCGCAATGAGGAAGCAATCCTGGTTGAATCCAAAGATCCTGAGGCCACATACAGAGAAATCATCCTGCCGAGAAAACTGGATCTCTATGATCAGTACATTTCACACCATTCCTTTGCCGGGGATCTGATGCTGATTATCAAAACACTGTTATCCCTGATTAAGAAAACTGCCTGATCCATGATAATTCCATTTTCAAAAATATCCCTTGCTGGAAATGAATCGAAGTATGTTCATGAGGTTCTGGACAGCGGCTGGCTTACAACTTCCTCGAAAGCCATGAGTTTTGAAAAGCAATTCGCAGAACATATCGGGGTTAAATATGCCTGTGCTGTTAATTCCTGTACATCTGCCCTGCATCTGGCGATTGAAGCTGCAGGAATAACCAGTGATGATAAAGTGCTGGTTCCTTCACTGACTTTCACGGCTTCAGCTGAAATACTGCGGTATATGGGAGCAGACCCGGTATTCATGGATGTTGACTACGGAACTGGCTTAATCTCTCCTGCTATTCTTAAGGAATCCATTAGAGAGCACCCAGGTATTAAGGCGTTAATTTTGGTCCATTACGGCGGACAGGCCCCTGAATTAACATCTCCCGATCATGGAGGAATAATGGATATATGTCAGCGGAACAAAATTGAAGTTATTGAAGATGCCGCACATGCTTTCCCGGCAAAATTCAGGAACCAATATGTTGGTTCCTTTGGAAAGGCAGGCTGCTTTAGTTTTTATGCCAACAAAACCATCACCACAGGAGAAGGTGGTATGCTGGTCACCAACGATGAGGCCGTTTATGAAAGGGTTAAAGTCATGCGGCTGCATGGGATTAACCGGGACATATGGACCAGGTTTACCGATAAAAGTGCTTCCTGGGAGTATGATGTAATAGCACCGGGATTCAAATACAACATGCCGGATCTTAATGCAGCCATTGGACTTGCACAGCTGGAAAAAGCCTCTATTTTCAGATCGGAGAGACAGCGCTGTGCATCCTTTTACCTGAAGAAGCTTCAGGAGATTCCTTATCTTGATCTTCCGGTTTGTCACGTTTCTATGGAAGACCATTCCTGGCACCTATTTCCGATCATCATTAAGCCCGGTGCTCCTGTCACACGGAATGAATTTATCGCACACATGGCGAAAGCAGGGATTGGCACTTCTGTACATTACAAACCGTTACACCGGATGACCTATTACAAAGAAACCTATAAACTCAACCCTGAGGACTTTCCAAATACCGAAATGATCTGGAAGGGAACTGTATCACTCCCCGTTTATCCCGGATTGACTGATTCCGAACTGAATTACATCTGTCAGACAATACATAAAATACTGCAATAGCGGAAATTCCATTTTACCCGCGCAGGGTGTATAAGAATTGTCTGCTATAACCCAATATAAGACCCTTTTTCATTTATTGTCCCAGCTATTTACAATCTCAAAATTTACTCTCATGTTCAATTTCTACCCAAACCTAATGGAATTCCTGAGGAAAAAAGCAAGGTGGTTATACAACCATTACTCTATTCCCAGGTGGATGGTGTTCACCATGGACAACATGGCTGTCTTTATCTCCTTTCTGATCGCTTACTTGTTGCGGTTCAATTTTGTTGTGGCGGATTTTTCCCCAACACTGGCGCTGTATCATGCGAGCATCACGCTTGGTGTTTATGCCCTGTTTTCACTTTTTTTCCGTTCATACACGGGACTGCTCCGGCATACTACTATTGTTGATGTGCTCAATGTATTCATCGCCACCACCTTTTCCTTTATGGTACTGTTTTTCCTGTCTCTCATCAGCAGGTGGGTCAAATGGAGCAATATTACCATACTTCCCTTGTCCATCATCATGATTCATTATGTGCTGGTAACCTGTATCCTCTTTTCTATCCGGATATCCATTAAGGTGTTTTACTACATGATTTCCAGCTCTCTGGGCAAGAAAAGGAATGTTGTGGTCTTTGGAGCGGGCGCGCTGGGCATAATTGTAGAAAGGGTCATCTACAACGATGTGCAAGGTGATTTCCACATTATCGGATTCCTCGACAAAAACAAAAACCTCCACGGCAAAAAGCTGAACGGGATATGTGTTTACAGTCCCAATGCCCTGACTCTGAATTTTAAACGCCGACATGATTTAGAAACGCTGATCTTTGCAACTGATGAGATCGGTGCGGGCGAAAAGAGCGAAATCATCCGAAAAGCTTTGGAATTAGGTCTGGAAGTCCTGGAAACACCCTCGGTGGACAGCTGGCTGAATGGTCAGCTGCGTTTACAGCAAATACAAAAAGTTAAGATTAAGGATCTGTTGGGTCGCGATCCTATTCAACTGAATTTAAAAAGGATAGGTATTAATTTAACCGGCAAGACCATTTTGGTCTCAGGAGCGGCCGGATCCATAGGATCTGAAATTGTCAGGCAGCTGACCCGTTTTAATATTAAAAAGCTCATCCTCGTAGATCAGGCAGAAACACCTATGTTTCATATCGAAAATGAGCTTCGCAAAAAGAATCACCGGTTCATTATTAAACCTGTAATTGCTGATGTAACAAACCATGCCAAAATGGAGCAGGTCTTTCAGCGATTGCGTCCCGACATTGTTTTCCATGCTGCAGCCTACAAGCATGTTCCCCTGATGGAAGAAAATCCACATGAGGCCATTCGCGTGAATGTGGGAGGCACCAAGCTTTTAACTGATTTGTCGGTAAAATTCGGCGTTAAGAAATTCGTCATGATATCCACTGACAAGGCTGTAAATCCAGCCAATATCATGGGAACATCCAAACGCATCTGTGAAATGATCGTGCAAACAAAAGCGCAGCAGGCAGGAAACAAGACTCAGTTTGTTATCACCCGTTTCGGGAATGTACTGGGTTCAACCGGCTCGGTAATACCCCTGTTCACCAAACAAATTGAAGAAGGAGGACCAATAACTGTAACCCACCCGGAAATCACACGTTATTTTATGACCATTCCGGAAGCTTGTGAACTGGTACTGGAAGCCGGATTTATGGGGAAAGGAGGAGAAATATTCGAGTTTGATATGGGCCAGCCGGTCAAAATCGTCGATTTGGCCTACCAGATGATCCGTCTTTCGGGAATGGAACCGGGGAAAGACATTAAAATCGTTTATACCGGTTTACGGCCCGGAGAAAAACTGTATGAGGAATTGCTTTCAGATGGTGAAAAGACAATCCCTACCCATCATCCAAAAATCAAGATTGCGCAGGTGGATAACTCAGTGAACCAGGACCTGCTGATCAAAATTGACAATCTTTTATACAGTATTTATGATCTGACAAAGCTGGAAGTTGCAAAATTCTGCAAGGAAATTGTACCAGAATATGTAACCACAAATTCTTCCTACACCGTTACCAATAATATTAGGGAAGCTGCTGATGGTATTTCCAAGCCTGATGAGGATACCAAGGAACCAGCCGTAAAGGTCCTGAATGGCTTCGGACAGCAAAATCAGGATTAATGTATGATGAAAATTAAATTTGAGTATAGCATATTTGAATGGTTAATAATTAATTGTGAGATATGGAAAAGAACTACGCATGTCAATCCCTTACAGAACCGCTCAGGGAATCCAGTGAAGAAAAGGGCCTGCTGTTCAGGATGAAAACAAGAATGCTTGTTATTAAGGATACAGGCTATGCCCGAATTAAGTATAAGTTCTTGCGAATTGCTTCAGGAAAGCCGCGGGATATCATGAAAAATGAAAGCCTGAATCTGATGCCGGGTGATTATGTTCTGGTTCGGCCCTTGCGCGAAATAGCATTGACCCTCGATGAAAGAGGCCGGCATAAAGGATTGTATTTCATGCCTGAAATGGAGCAGTTTTGTGAAAAGAAATTCAGGGTTTTCAAAAAAGTTGAAACCATTCTGCTGGAAGCCACCGGTGAACTGAGGAAAATCAAGAGCCCTACCTATTTCCTTGAGGGCGTGTATTGCGATGGCAGGAAACAGGGAGGATGCGACCGGGCTTGTTTCCACTATTGGCGGGAAGAATGGCTCACCAGGAATGGTGCTGAATGATCATGGACTTTTTTCCAGATACCTATCGATGAAATAATGCATCAGGTAAATCAGCGGAGTCAGTAACACTGCTAATGATACTTTATAGACATACTGAAGCAATCCCACCTGAAATACCTGTTCCAGCGACCAGTTGCCCAGCCAGTAAAAGGCAACGTATAAAATCAGAAAACTATCCACAAGCTGCGAAATAACTGTTGAACCGGTGGCGCGCAGCCACAATAAACGGTGCCCAGTCATTTTCTTAAGGTATTGAAATGAATAGGCGTCAATGAACTGGCTTGCCAGGAAAGCCGTGAGCGAACCAAGGATAATATTGATGCCCTGGCGGAAAATAGCTTCATAAGCAAGATTAATATCAAAATTCCCTCCCTCAACAATCGTCCGGTTGTTCTCGAGCCAAAAATCAGCTGCCGGCAGTTTATTTGCCGTTAAAAGAAATAAGGAAGCATAGGCTATTAAGCCTGCAGTAATAAAGCTGATTTTCCTGACCCCATCTCTTCCAAAGTATTCATTGAGTACATCCGAGGTTATAAAGACCAGCGGCCAGATGATCACCCCGATGCTCATGTTCATGGGGATAATCTGAAAGTCCTTATCGGTCAGACCTCCCAATAGATCTTCCAGTACTTTCCCAAGGCTGAATATTTTAACCCCGGTAAGTTCAGCAAGCAGTGCATTGCCTACAAAGAAGGCAGATAATAAAATATATAGCTGCGACTTTTTATCTTTCATGGGAGATTTAGCATTTTATAACATACAACTTACAACACTCTTCCCAAAATTCTTGTTCATTACCGTTATTTTAAGTTACTAAAATAATAACTACTTTTATATTTGTTCGTAAGCTATATCCAAACTAGTTACCTATGGATATACTCAGAAGAAAAGAAATCGTCTGGCAGTATACAATTCTCGCACTGATTATAGCATTATTGCTTGCACTTTTCGAAGTGGTTATCGGATTGAAATCAGATGCAGAAGCCACATACACCTTGAAGGGTGTTTTCATCCTGTTCAGGAATATGCCGGTTTTTTGGCTGATCCTGGTGGCCACCATGCTCTTTCCATTTGGTATATATTTGCTTGCCAACCATCTTTCCCGCAAGATAAAAGACTTACAGCAGAATATTGAGCATGTTCAGGATCGTATGGGGCTTATCAAGGATTTTTCCCAGCAGCTGATTCATGAAAAATACGAAGTTGATTTCCCGATTGCCGGCGAAGAGGATATTCTTGGACAATCATTGCTTGATCTTCGCGATACCCTGAAAGCAAGCAAGGAAAACAACCAGAAACTTCGAAAAGAAGAAGAACAGCGTAGTTGGATTGCCGAAGGATCAGCGCATTTCAGTGAGATTCTGAGAAATCACATTCATGATCCGGAACAATTGTCCTTTAAGGTAATAAAAGATCTCACAAAACATATCAATGCCATACAGGGAGGATTTTATCTCCTCGATGATACCGATCCCAATGACAGGTTTTTTAACCTGGCAGCCTTTTTCGCCTATGACAGGCGCAAATTCACGGATCAGCAGGTTAAATGGGGTGATGGTCTTGTTGGAACCTGTGCCTTGGAGCAGAAGATTATTCATTTGAAGAATGTACCCGATTCATACATAACTGTAACGTCTGGTCTTGGGGAATCCAATCCCAATAGTTTGTTGATTGTTCCCATGCAGTATGAAGATCAGATTTATGGTGTACTGGAGTTCGCCTCCTTTGGCAAATTCGAACCCAATCATATTTCGCTTGTGGAGAAGACTGCAGAAAGCGTAGCAGCAACCCTATCCGCAGTTAGAACCAATCAAAGAACTGCAAGATTGCTTGAGGAATCAAAAGCCCAGACACATACACTCTCCTCTCACGAAGAGGAAATGAGACAGAATATGGAGGAGCTTCAGGCCACCCAGGAAGAGGCGATGAGACAATCTCAGCGATTTCTGGTGCTGGAGGATGCTATTAACCAGAATCTTATCCGTGTCGAATTTGACACAGATGGCAGGCTGATTAGTGCTAACAGCCTGTTTTACTCCAAATTTGAATTCAGCAACGATTCAAGAATTGAGGGGAAACATGTTTCCGAATTTATCAGCGAGGAAAATCGCGATTGGTTTAATGCCATATGGAGTAAATTGCTGCAAAATAATGAATCCTACAGAGGTTTCATAAAACATGTTACCCGAACCGGCAAGGACCTGTGGACCATGGGCACCATGAGTATCTCAAAAAATGAGGCAGCATCTGAGGACAAGATTTTATACCTGGCCATTGACGCATCCATGGAAAGAAATCAGAACAGCAAAAATGAGCTGATTGTTGAAACCATCCACAATACAGGGATCAAACTGGAACTTGATATTAACGGCAATTTACTGGAATGCAGTGATAATTTCATTCAAATATTCAGGATGTCACAGAAGGATATCAGATCACTGGTGATCTTTGACCTGATTAGCCCGATTGAAATGGAAGCTTTTAACAAGCGCTGGGATTCCATCATTAAAGGAAGCGGAAGTTCAGGCATATTAAGATGTAAAAATTCCGGAAACGGGGATGTATGGTTAACAGGCACCTTTAATCCCGTTTATAATATGGCACATGAAGTAGAGAGCATCGTTTTTGCGGGCCATGATATTTCTCGTGAAAAGCAGCTTGAGGAAGAAGTCAGGACCTATTCTGAAACCCTGAAAAAGCAGGAAAAACTACTTAAGGATGCAGAAAAGGAATTGGTAACAAAGCTCCGGGATTCTAAAACTGAACTCCTGAATCAATTTAAGGAAACGGAAAGAATCAAAAACATCAATGAGAGAATCCTGGAAGATTCTCCAGAAGCAATCATAACTACCAGCAGTGATAACCGGGTAATATTCTTTAACAAGGCCGCGGAGCTTTTATGGAAAACTGACCGTAAAGACGTGCTGCAGCAGGATATATCGGTTTTATTCCCTGAAAAGCTCACAGATAAAGATGCATTACTCGGGAGTTTTGTCCGTCCCGGTGACAATAAAATTACCGGACAGAAAAGAAACAGTATGATAATTGATAAGAGTGGTAAAGAAAATGCTGTGAAGATCCTCCTGACAAAAGTCCGCGTGGATAACGAAAATACCTATACAGCATTTATTCAGTCAGCCGATTGACGGCTCCGGAAACTCTTACATTCCAAATAACTGGCACGCAATGGTACTGGGTAGTAGAAAGAGAGAAATTACCTTACTCAAGCAAAAAAATGCCGAACTGGAAGCAGAAAACGAACGGCTGTCAAAGATTATACATAATGCCGGCATTCAGGATAATATCCATTTCAACCTCCCTGTACTTTCCAGGATAGTTGAACTGAATCATATAGGTTTCTGCATAAAGAAGGTCGATAGCGAGGACTTTTGGCTGTCTTCCCTAGCCCGTGAGATCCTTGGCTGGAAAAGTGATATATCCATTTCCTGGGAAATGTACAGATCCTTAATCCTGCCCGAAGACAGACCTGCCTTTGATAAAGCGTTGCATGACATTCAGCCTGGCTGCAAGCCCATTGAACTCGAATTTAAGATCGCACGGTCAGAAGGTGATGGCAGAGAATTCCGTCTGATCCTGATGCAGATTTGTTGCATCGAAGAGATGGTCGAGAACAGACCACCCTCCTCTTTGATTATTGCTTCGCTGAGGGATATCACCAGACAGGAAAAGGCCAGAAAAGACCTGATCAAAGCCAGGGATAAGGCCGATGAATCTGAAAGATTCAAGAATGTCCTGCTTTCCAATATATCGCATGAGATCAGGACCCCCATGAATTCAATCATTGGTTTCAGCGAATTGCTGCGGATCGGAAACCTGGCCTTTGAGAAGCGGCTTGAATATGTCAAAACCATAAAAAATCAGGGCATACAATTGCTAAAAATGATTGATGACATGGTGGAACTCACCCGGATGGAATCAGGAAAAATTACAATAAGAAAATCACCCTGTAATATTGATCTATTAATCAATGAGATACTGACTGTATTTAACCGGCACAAAATTCTTGAAAACAAAGAGCATCTTGAAATCCGGGCGGTTTATCCTCCCCAGCGGGGCACAGTTATTTACACTGACCCTGGTCGGTTGCAACAGTTGATCTCCAATCTGATTCACAATTCAATTAAATATACCGAAAAAGGATGGATCGAAATCGGCTACAAACCGGTAAGCGAGCAGCGGATTGAATTCTATGTCAGAGATACTGGTATCGGACTATCCAGGGATCTGCAGAAGCGGATCTTTGGCCGCTTTCCAGAAGATGAAACTTTTGCCGGGAAATCGGAAAGTTCGGGACTCGGACTGACCATTTCCAAAAACCTGGTTCGCCTTCTTGGAGGAAAAATCTGGGTTGAGTCAGAGGTCGGAATGGGTTCTACCTTTTATTTTAACCTGCCTTTCGAGGGAGTTCCGGATACCTATCATCACATGGCCCCTGAGGAAGAGTTTGTTATCCCTTCCTATAACTGGAAGGATAAGGTAATCCTGGTTGTTGAAGACGATGAGGTCAATTTCAAGTTCCTGGAGGCCGTACTGCAGGATACTGCTGCAACCATTCTGCATGCTTCCAACGGGATCCAGGCTGTTGAGCTGTGCAGATCCATCAATAAAATTGACCTTGTTCTCATGGATATAAAAATGCCTGAAATGGATGGATTTCAGGCCACACGACATATCCGGGAATTCAATAAGAAAGTTCCCATCATTGCTCAAACCGCATATGTTATGGAAAACGAATGGGACAGGTGTTTTGAGGTTGGATGCAATGATCAGATTACCAAGCCGATCGAAATCAAGGAATTTTTTGAGAAAGTTGACCGGTTCCTGAAGGATGAGTAATGAAAACTCACCCCAGGCACCTCGCTTATGGGAGTACGGTGCCGGGGGGTGAGGTATTAATTATTCAGCCAGTTTATAATTTTCTCACTGTAAGGTTTTTCCTTAGGCTCGACCTTACCAACCAACCGGCCGTTCTCATCAATCATGTATTTCTGGAAATTCCAGCTTACTTCAGAATCCATAACCCCATTCAAATCTTTTTTTGTAAGCCATTTGTACAAGGGATCCATGTCTTTGCCCTTAACCGAGATCTTGGCCATCATGGGAAAAGAAACACCATAATTGACCTGACAGAAATTCTTTATTTCTTCATTGGTACCGGGTTCCTGCCCCATGAAATCATTGGCTGGAAATCCGATTATTACAAAATTCTTAGTCTCGTATTCTTTATATAGTTTTTCGAGATCGGCATACTGGGGGGTATTTCCGCATTTTGATGCCGTGTTGACAACCAACACTTTCTTTCCTTTAAAAACTGAGAGACTGATGGATTTGCCATCGATATCTTTGACAGTAAAATCGTAAAATGATTTAGCTTGCTGCGAAACAGCTGGTATAGCGTGCAATATGGTCAATGCCATCAAAGAAATAATTATCATTTTTTTCATGGTTTTGTATTTTGCGTGTTAAACAGTAAATATATCAAAAATGTTCATCAGGTTATAACCAGAGATCATTAAAACACAGCAGATCTCTTATACTTTAGATTGACTATAAGTGATATAATAAAGGCCAAAAGGAACAGGATCAGGGTCAACCGGTCAATGTTTGATTCCCAGAATCTTATGCCAGTAAAACGCATTAAAAGATAGGAAATGTAGGAATCAGGAAGATCGGTTTTCCCCATTTTTTCAAGGATGTTGAAATGCCAGTCGGTAAGCGGACAATAACCGATACCATAAAAAAGACCCAGACCAAACCAGGATATTCCGGTCAGCGTGAGTGTGACCAGGTTGAGCACTCTGGTTTTCCGGAAAATCCACCCAAAAAGATTGAAAAGTATAAGCAGGGAATGAAAAACAATAAAGAAAAAATCCAGTAATTTTAACATTACGGGGTATTTTCCTGTTAAATTATAAAAAATCGATGACACTTGAAAGTTTGGTGCACCGGAACATCAGGATATCAGGTCGTGTCCAGGGCGTAGGTTATCGCTATTCCGCCAGGAGCGTGGCCCTTCAGTTGGGCATCAAAGGCTATATACGGAATCTTCCGGGAGGAGATGTGTATATTGAAGCTGAAGGAAATCCCGTTCAAATGACCGCATTTGTAAACTGGTGCCGGCAGGGGCCAGCCCATGCACGAATTGATACGGTGAACATGGATGACGGTGAAATTGTCGGATTTCGCGACTTTGAAATCAGGCCCTGAACAGGAACTTTCCTCTAAGTTTATGATAAGTCAAGATTTTTTCAGATTTCTTCCAGGACAACATCCGGCACCCAACCTTTGTTACCGTCAGGAATCCTGATTTCCTTCCAATTCTGAACGCTGTCTATTAATATGACTTTTGTTCCCTCATGCAGCACAAACATATTGGTGCTCAGTTCATCAGGAGAACTCTTGGCATTTACGGAGGGATGCATAACGACCGCAGAGCCGCTGCTTAAAAGTTTATTTGACCTGTTGCGCATGGATATCATTCCAAAAATGGAGAGTACCAGAAATATCACACCCAGGGAGAGACCTGTTCTTTTAAAGCTGTATCGGATAGCGATGACAGCCCACAAGAATCCGGCCAGGGCAAGAACAAACAGCACCAGACTGATAACAGCCCATTGATTGGGTAAAAAGAACAGCTGAAAATTCTTCATCCAGCGATGCAGAAAAAAGTCGGGTATAGTATCGATTTTATCGATAATATGGGCATTGGCAAGGGTCAGATTCTGAACAATATCCTCATCCCATGGTTTTAACAGTAATGCTTTCTCATAATAGAGTATGGCTCTGGATAGACTATCCTGCTTATAAAAGGCATTACCCAGATTATAATAGAGTTCCGCGGATATATATCCCAAAGTGATGACCTGTTTATAACATGAAGCTGCCGATTTATATTCACGGTTCATATAATGTCTGTCCCCCTCGGAAATCAATGAATCAGGTTGTACTGATGAATCTGCAGCATACGCGGCGGATAAACTGATATAATGCTGAATGGTAAAAGAAAAAAGCAATAGCAGCAAATACCACTTCATTCTTCTGATCGTATTGATTTTCAGCTTTTGCATATAAATTGACATTTATTTAAGTTTTTGCTGAAGCCGTGTGATTACATCCAGGGCTTTCAAATAAAGCTGGTCCATAGCTATATTATCGGAAACACGGGCATACCGGGCCATTTCACAGGTATCCGTAACCCCGAATAGTCCGTCGATCAATTCCTGCTCCACACCTTTTTGCTGAAGTATTGTTTTGACTGAGTCCTTTGAAAGGGTGGCCACTGGTATATTAAGCTTGTGGCTTAGATAGCCCCAGACAGCTCCCAGCAATTCTTCATAGAATGCTGCATGGTTGCCCTGTTTCAATAATCCGGCGCTTTTCTTGAGTCTTTTCCTGGCGTACTTGTCAGCTTTGCGCAAACGATTCCCAGCAACATCGGCATGCTGCTTCTGGAGTCTTTTATGGTTCCAGATGATGCCCAAGAATAATGCAAGAGCCAGCAGGTATAAAAGGTAATATATCGGGGAAGGCCTGACAAAACCGTTTATATTTTTCAGACGGAATGACTTTGTTTTAATAAAACGAATGTCGCTGTTCAGCAGCTTTACATCTTCTTTTGTCATACCCGGTACAACGGTGAGCAGGGTATCACCCTGGCCCTTTTCCACCTGAATGTTATAGGATTGTGTTCTCAAGGTTTTATATTGCCGGACCTCGGTATCAAAGTATGTGAATTCTACCGGTGGAATGGTGAACTGTCCTGCCACACGTGGCATGATCAGGTATTCAAAAGATTTGGTTCCTGAAAGTGGATTATTAAGGTTGAGGTTGATGACCGGGTCATATTTCTCCATGTCATAGGGTACGATAACATCAATCTGATTAATCAACTTAAGGTTTCCTTTTCCGGTTAAAGTAAGTTTCAGGGTAAGCGGATCATGTGTTTTTGTATTGGTTTTGTTGATGGCGGAAGTCAATCTGAAATTTCCGACCGCTCCTTTGAAAGATGCCGGTGGATTTGGAGGCAAAGGCTTAACCAGTATCTTTACCGGTTTACTTTTTAACGTGATTCTTATTTCCTGAAATTCCGGTATGGAAAAATCTTCAAAGAAAGGATCAGCGATCCTTCGCCGTACTTCCTTTCTGATGGACACACCCAGCTCAAAGGGTTGAATAGTAAGTTCCCCGGTCATTTGCGGTATTATTACCACCTTGCTGAGAATACCCGTGCCGTAGATTTCACCGTTTACTGCTTCACGCTGAAGATTAAGCAATGGTGGAATATCCAATGGTTCAGTAAAGAATCCAGTAAAGTCAGGCCCCTTAAACGCTCTATCAATTCCATATAAATTTACCCTGGAATAGATTTTAACCGTGGCCATGATTTGTTCTCCCAGATAGGCTTCCTTCCTGTCGAGTATCAGGCTTGCATATAAGTCTTTATCACTGATCTTTTCAGGCTGGGCGGCACCTTCCTGTGAAACTTCCTGAGTTTGTGTTGCAGCGGGATCTCTGCCTTTTATGACTTCCACGGTAACAGCATTGGAACGATAGGACTTGTTCTTGGTTTTAGCTGAAGCGGGCCCAATGGTAAACTTGCCCTCTTTGACTGCCCTGAAGAAATAAGTATACTGCCAGGTCGATGTAGTGGTAATTTTACCGTTTGCGTTGTAAACACTCTGGCTGTGCCCCTGACTTGGACCTCCGAGCAATTCGAAATCCCTGATCTCAGGTATGTTTAACTCATCGAATTCCTGATCTGAAGTGTAAGTAAGGTTAAATTGTTCCCCAACGCGCAGAACATTTGGCGCTGCTGAGGCCGTGAACTGTACTTCCTGTGCGGCCAATTGCCAGGCATATATGAAAAAAAAGACAACCAGAATTGTACGCATAGTTAAAATCTCCTTGAAGTTGTTACCAATTCTTTTCCAGTGGAACCTGCTGCAGATGTTCTTTCTGTTCCTGAACCTTCCTGATGACATTCTTTTCTTCGTTTTCAAGTGCCTGCAAAATCCTTTCAGCATCCTCCGGGGTAATTTGTTTTGGTGAAGGTTGCGCCTGCTGAGGCTGCTGCGGATTATCATCTTTCTTATCCTGTGACTGATCCTTTTGCTGCTGATTCTTACTTTCCTGATCCTTTCCCTGTTGATCCCTATTTTGCCCTTCCTTATCCTGCTGATCCTCTTTATTCTGCTGATCACTTTTATTTTGCTGCTGCTGCTCCATCAGCTTTTTCAATGCCATCTGCAAATTGTGTTTGGCATCCATATCCCGGGGATCATTCCGGAGGGCGTTCTTATATGCTTCAACACTTTCCTGGTATTTACGGCCGTCAAACAAGGCATTGCCCAGGTTATAGTAATATCGGTTTAAATCCTTTTTGTCCTTGCCTTTTTCAACCAGGGCAGCATATTTGATTGCAGCTGCATCAAATTGCTTCTGTTTATACAATGCATTGCCGAGGTTGTAATCGGCTTTTCCGGATAGAGGCACCTTCTCCAGGGCCTTTCTGTATTCAATTTCTGCCTGCTGATATTGGCCATCATCATATGCACCATTCCCTTTCCGAATGTACCTTCTTTCTGTCTGTGAATTTGCGCTGACAGCATATGCCGCCATAAATATCAGCAGAATGGACTTCACGGCCATTCCATTTTTTTTATTAAACAGAAGAATGTTTTTCAACCATTTATTCTTCCTTTCCAGCAGCAGATACTCCAGCAAGAGCAATCCCAAGGCAAGCCAGATCAGTACCGGGAATTGTTCCTCAAACTCCGAAAAGACTTTATATTCCCCGACAGCTTTGTTCATGCTGTTTAGCCGGGCTATCATCGTATTCATTCCCATATTGGGCATATTGGCCCGGTAATATTCCCCTCCACCGTTTGAAGCAATCTCCATCAACATGGCCTCATTCATTCTGGTTACAACAAAGTTGCCTTCACGATCGCGATGAAAATCGCGATTAAAGGGACTGCTGCTCACAGGAATCCGCCCTCCCTGGTTGGTCCCCATGCCCACAGTGAAAATCTTAATACCCATTTTATTGGCCTTATTAATGGCTTCTGAAACGCCTCCCTCATGATTTTCACCATCACTGATGATCACAATTGCTTTACCCGCCTGGGAACGGGAATCGAATGAACGAAGGGCAAGCTGTATCGCAGCTCCAATATCAGTGCCCTGTTTGGTGATCATCTGGGTGTTAATACCGGATAAAAACATCTTGGCCGATAAGTAATCATTGGTGATGGGGATCTGAGTATAGGCTTCCCCGGCAAATATGATAAGACCAATCCGATCATTATTAAGCCTGTCCAGCAATAACGACAATTCCTGTTTCGCCCTTTCAAGCCGATTGGGTTTTATATCTTCAGCAAGCATACTGTTGGAAATATCCAGCGTTACAATAATCTCTACCCCTTCACGCTTCATTTCAGTAAGTTTTGATCCAAACTGCGGACCAGCTATGGCCAGGATAATAGAAAGCGATGCAAGCAGTAAAAGAATGAATTTCAGGTTTTTCCTGAACTGTGAAAAATCAGGCATCAGGGTGGAGATCAGTTCCGGATTACCGAATTTCCTGATATTTCTTTTTCTCCAGTAGAGATATAATATGTATAAACCTGCCAGTACCGGAAGTAACAGCAGGATTAAAAAATACTCTTTGTGTTCAAATCTAAACATACCCCAGTTACCTATTATTATGTTATTGACCTGAGTATTGTAATCCGCAAAAGGATTTCCAGTACCAGCAGGACCAGTGCTGAAAATGCAAAAATTCTGAATTCTTCATACTTACGAGAATAATGCTTCACGTTAATTATTGATTTCTCCAGCTGATCGATTTCCGAATATATTTGTTTAAGCTTCAGGTTATTGGTGGCTCTGAAATAATCACCGTTTGTCATTTTTGAAATTTGCCTGAGAATATCTTCATCGATTTTCACCTCCATTTGCTGGTAGATAATATTGTTGAATGCGTCCCTGAACGGATACGGAGCAGTACCGTGTGTTCCAACACCAATGGTATAAACCCGGATGCCAAAAGTCTTCGCAATCTCGGCTGCAGTTAGCGGATCAACAGAACCCGCGTTATTAACCCCATCTGTTACCAGGATAACTACCCGGCTTTTCGCTTCACTGTCTTTCAGTCTTTTAACGGCATTTGACAGTCCTAGTCCAATTGCGGTTGACTGGTTCTCAATAATACCAACATTAACCTCATGAAGAAGGTTGATTAAAACCTGATGATCTGTTGTTAGCGGGCATTGGGTAAAACTTTCACCGCCGAAAAGAACGATTCCGATGCGGTCATCCGGTCGGCCAGAGATAAAGGATGCGGCTACATCTTTGGATGCCTCGATCCTGTTTGGGGTGAAATCACCGGCCAGCATGCTTCCGGATATGTCCAGGGCGAGCATAATATCAATACCTTCAACCGATTCATTCTGCCAGCGGTTGGTAGACTGAGGCCGGGCGAGTATCACGATAAGCATGGTACAGGTAAGCATCCGCAAGATAAAAGTAACATGGCGGAAGTAAACCCGGAAACTTTTTTTAATGCCCTGAAATGTTTTGATGGCAGGAATCTGAATATCAGCCTGAACATGGTTATTCCGGTATATATACCATACAATGGCTGGCGCCAGCAGCAACAGCAGGTAAAAATAGTGCGGATGCAAAAATTCCAGATCAGGCATTTTCATGAGCGATTTTACTATTCACCGTACTCTTATGCTGATTCCCCTCCCTGGGCTCGTTTTCAGCGCGAGAGGATGTTGAACGGACAAATCCTGCAGCCAGTTCGACCTGAACCGCGTTCTCCTCATCAGCAGGGATAACCTTGGCGAACTTAACCAGGTCAGCCAGTTTTAATATACCGGCAAGATGTGTATGATCCGACGTTTCACATCCTGCTGATTTCAGTTCCCGGAGTATTTCGTCTGTTGTCTGTTCGAGCGCCATGATCTGAAACCTGCTCTCCAGATAGGTGCGCAGGATCTCCGATAAGCCTGTATAATACAATTTCACCTTATGATGCAACCATGGCTTTTCCCCCTTCAGTTTTTCCAGTTCACGCAAAGCGATTACTTCGGGGAGTTCAGATGAAACTTCGCGGGGGATCACCTGGCTTCTTCCAAACCGCTTTCTGAAATACCGGACCAGATACCCTATCAGCAATCCCAAGGCAACAGCAATCAGTCCATAAGGGTAATACTCCTTGATATAGGCATAAATTTCGGCCATATTTACAGGCGCCTTATAATTGCCCTTTATATCCCGAAGGGTAGTATCCGATTTCACTGCCACAATCTCAAAAGAGATCGCAGGGGTCTGCAGGGTATCATGCGATACCTGGGAATGGGCTATGAATTGCAGGGGCGGGATCTCAAAAAAACCAGTATCAAAAACAGTGATTAGCAGATCACGGCTCAGAACTTGCCTGTCTGGCTGAACAGCAGCGGTATCGGTATTGGTTTCGCTTACAATCTCGATCTTTCGGGCCAAGGTATCCTTCACCACAGGGAAAAAAATGGTAACACCTGCAGGTTTTTCAACTGAAAGGTGCAATCTGAGCTGATCACCAATCAGGGCCCTGTTTGTATCAAGCTCAGCTTTGATAATAACTTCCTGTGCCCGAATCTGTGAAAGGCCCAGGATCAGGATGGCAGCCGGGGCTGCCATGGAAAGTCGCCTTATGATTGGGAAAATGATCATGAGTGTTTCCTTCATTCAAGAGTTTTCTTATCGGGCACGTTTATGAAACAGCCACATAAGGGGTTTTACGTAATCTTCATGGGATCCGATTGCCACATAATCCACGCCTGATTTCTTTAACAGGTCAATCGTTTCTTCCTGCTTCAGTCTGTAATTTTCCTGATAGGTATGACGAACGTAACTACTCGTTGTATCGACCCATGCAATTCCACCAGTTTCTGCATCCCTGACTTTCAACAGTCCCATACGCGACAATTCCGTTTCTCTTTTATCGTAAATCCACAACCCAACAAGATCATGCTTCTTGGCGGCTATCTTTAAAGCATCATCATAGTTCTGATCCATGAAATCTGATATGAGAAAGGTGATGCTGCGCTTTTTAATGGCATTCACCAGGAAACGCAACGGAACTGTAAGGTTGGTGAGTTGACTTGTTCGATTGTAATCAATCAGTTCACGGATTATTTTCAGTATATGTTGCCTGCCCTTCTTGGGTGGTATAAAACGTTCAATCCGGTCTGAAAACAGGATCACTCCTACCTTGTCATTATTCTGAATGGCGGAAAATGAAAGGACCGCTGCTATTTCAGTAATGAGGCTTGCTTTCAGTCGGCTTTGGGTTCCGAAGTCCCCGGAGCCACTGATATCTATCAGCAGCATGACTGTGAGCTCACGCTCTTCTTCAAAGATCTTTATAAAAGGATGATTGAAGCGGGCGGTCACATTCCAATCTACATTTCTGAAATCATCACCATACTGGTATTCACGAACTTCACTGAAGGCCATTCCGCGTCCTTTAAAAGCAGAATGATATTCTCCGGCAAATATATGCCTTGACAGACCTTTTGTTTTGATCTCAATTTTCCTTACCCTTTTTAGCAGTTCATTGGTTTCCATCACCACCAATCAGAAATTTCTAATTTTTACGATAACTAACAGTAAAGTACCATTCTTCTTCCACAAGCGTTATGCTATAGTTTTCGCCTTTTTCGGTAAAAGACCAGGAATTTGAACTATTTTTCTTGTATTTCCGGTTCAGGGTTTCGATCATATCATTCAGGTTGGAATAATCAGACATCCAACGGACATATGAACATTCATCCTTATCCGTCATAAAGAAGAGCACGGTCTGTTCACTGATCTTATCCACATACTTCAGGTATTTGTAAGAATGATTGATTGCGTTTTTATCCAGTTTAAAATCAGGATAGGATGATTTTATCAGCGCCGCTATTTCAGATGAATTAAGACCGATGTAATTCTGACCGGAGGTTACTAAACTACAGCCTGCCAGCCAGATAAGGATAAAAAGATATCGTATGTCATACTTCATAATCATGGAACTTCAATGTTATTCAGAATATCTGTAATAATATCCTCGGTGGTAATATTTTCAGCCTCTGCTTCATAGGAAAGGCCAATCCTGTGACGCAACACATCGTGACAAACTGCTCTGACATCCTCGGGAATAACAAAACCTCGATGCTTGATGAAAGCGTACGCCTTTGCCGATCTGGCCAGATTGATGCTGGCTCTGGGTGAAGCGCCATAGCTGATCATATTTTTATAACTGGCCAGATGGTAATCAGCCGGGAATCGGGTAGCAAAAACGATATCCAGAATATACTGTTCTATTTTCTCATCCATGTAAACTTCCTTGACCGTTTCACGTGAACGCAGGATATCCTCAGTGGTGAGAATTTTATTGGGTATTGGAAAATCCTTGGCAATATTTTCGCGTAAAATCAATCTCTCTTCCTCCTTGGCAGGGTAAGTTATTACCAGCTTCAGCATAAAACGGTCGACCTGGGCTTCAGGCAAAGGATAAGTGCCTTCCTGCTCAATCGGATTTTGTGTGGCGAGCACCATAAAAGGCTTTGGTAATTCGAAAGACTGATTTCCAATAGTAACCTGTTTCTCCTGCATGGCCTCCAGAAGGGCACTCTGAACCTTAGCAGGTGATCGGTTGATTTCATCTGCCAGTATGAAGTTGGCAAATACAGGTCCTTTCTTGACATGAAATTCTTCCTTTTTGGGGCTATATATCATAGTTCCGATTAGATCAGCAGGAAGCAGGTCGGGTGTAAACTGAATACGGCTGAACGCCGCACTGATGGTGTTTGACAGCGTACTGATTGCCAGTGTTTTAGCAAGTCCTGGTACACCCTCTATAAGAATATGTCCATCGGAAAGCAGGCCAATGAGCAAACCGTCGATTAAGTGTTTCTGTCCAATAATGACTTTGCGTATCTCCTGGTTAATACGCTCGATAAAAGCACTTTCCCTTTCAATCTTCTCATTTAATTCCCTAATCTGGATTGAAATATCCGCCATAATACTAACACTTTTGAATTATCACAATTAAATCATCACAACATTATTTTTGTCCGCCTGCAAAATTTGCCTTCAGCTGTCTGAAGGTTTTACAGACCGGGTAATGCATAAACAAGGTATCATTTCACCTGAATTGCAGCAACCCAGAGCGAAAGTAGAAATTTTTTCTCCATCCCATGCTCTACAACAGGTTAAAGTATGTTAATTTATTGGTTATCTGAATTTTTACTTGTGTTAAAAATTGTTAAATGGTTTTCGGATAACCGGCATATCAAAATAATTAAAGTAGTATTTTTGATGCACTACACAGGATGCATTAAAGAAAGAATGAACAGGTATTTTATTGAATTATGCTTTAAGGGTACGAATTATCATGGCTGGCAGGTACAATCCAATGCATCCACTGTGCAGTCTATTCTGGAATCCGTGCTGAAAACACTAACCCGAGAAAAACTCAAAACCACAGGAGCGGGACGCACCGATGCAGGTGTACATGCCAGGATCTTCACAGCACATTTTGATAGTGATTGCCCCCTTTTTGAGAGCAAAAGTGATTCCCTCCATAAAATCAATGCACTCCTGCCGGAAGATATAGCGGTCCAGGATGTTTACCGTGTTGTACCGGATGCCCACGCCCGTTTCAGCGCTCTTTCACGCACTTATGAGTATTCAATCAGCCTGATCAAAGACCCGTTTGAACTTGAAACTTCCTGGTATTATCCCGTACACCTTGATATTGAGGCGCTGAATCTTGCAGCAAAAATGTTACTTCAACATATCGATTTCACAAGTTTCAGCAAACTTCACAGCAACACCAAAACCAATATTTGTCACATTTATGAAGCCGTCTGGCACCAGTATGATCATCAGTTGAAATTTAGGATACGGGCCGACCGGTTCCTGAGAAATATGGTCAGGGCAATAGTAGGGACCATGGTGGATCTAGGAAGGGGAAAGCTAAGCCAGGAGGATTTTATCCGGATAATAGAAACCAAAAACCGCGGTATGGCCGGTAATTCTGCACCCGCTTCAGGACTGACACTTATCAATATTGAGTACCCGCCACATACTAAGGTCTGATTTTCGCCTCCTTTGTACAGGATTAATTTGAGTAGAAAATTTAGGAACTATTTTTTATTAACCCCGTATACAAGAAAAGTGATAAAAATTACACCGGAAATGAAAAAGATATTGCTTTCTTTAATGGCTTTATTTTTGGCTTCAACAGCTTATATGCAAACTTCCATTCCAAAAGCACAAACCCTCTTTATTTACAATTTCTCCCGTCTGATCGAATGGCCTTCTAATTACCGAACAGGGAATTTCGTTATTGGCATATTGGGAACTGCAGATATAGCCACCGAGTTGGAGGTATATACCAAAGGCAAAAAGGTGGGAACACAGAACATTGAGGTCATCCGGTACAAGGCGCCCTCGGAAATCCAGAACTGCCATATCCTTTTTATTCCTTTCTCCAGAACCAAGCAGATATCTGAGGTAGTTGCAATCATGAACAGCAAAAGCACCCTCATAATAACTGAAAAGTCAGGTGCTTTGGATGAAGGGTCAGCCATCAATTTTGTCATCATGAACGACAAGATGAAATTTGAGTTGAAACCTGAAAATGCCAGTAAATACGGCATTAAATTCAGTTCAAAACTACAGGAGATGTCATTATCCTCCATGTAGCTCAATAAGCAATTATAAATCAGAATTCCAGATTTCCCAGGCCTTTTCTGCCTGCAGATGAAGCATTTGCAGTCCATTGATCACGGAAGCGCCCATTTTTTTGCCCATTGCCATAAAACGGGTTTCAGGAGGATTGTAAACCATATCAAAAAGCAGGTGGTCAGGAGTAAGAAATTCATAAGGGAGGACAGGAAAGGAATTGATATCGGGGTACATGCCAATGGGACTGGTATTGATTATAATCTGGTTACTGCCGATAACATCAGCAGTAACCTGGTCATAGGATAGATGATTCATTCCTCTGGGGCGACGCGATACAAAAGTAACATCAATACCCAGTCCGCTTAATACATGCTCTGCCGCCTTAGATGCACCACCGGTTCCAAGAATCAAAGCCCTGCTGAAATGTTTCTTTAAAAACGGTCTCAACGAAGCGCTAAAGCCATAGGCATCAGTATTAAATCCCAGTAAATCGACTTTTCCTTTCTTCCGGATTATTTTGATGGTATTTACTGCTCCAATAGCAGCACTTTCTGCATCAATATGAAACAGGTAAGGAATGACCTGTTCTTTGTAAGGAATGGTAACGTTAAGCCCCACCAGATATTCATTTTCCGAAATCAATTTCGGGAGTAATCCAATATGCTCAATGGGAAAATTTCGGTAGGAACAACCGATTATTGCTTCTCGTGCGAATTTCTCCGAAAAAAACCTGGCCGAAAAGGAATGCGTTAGTGGATATCCTATCAGGCCGTAGCATTTCATCCTGGAATGCATGTTAATCCACTAATCCAACTGATGGTATTTCAAGGAATCAGGTTTCAGGTCCGTGAGTCCGGCGGGCAGGAAATCGAAGAACGTATCGCCCCTCAGTCCAAGCCGAAGACATTCCAGAGGTATTACATCATTATGTGCAATGTTTCCAAGATTCACATTTGGGCCCAGCAGTTTGATGAACCATGACTGCTGTTTACTTGTGGGCGCTTCCCAAAGTATAGCTGAGGCATCAAGTCCGGCATTGATCAAGGAGATAAGATCAACATTGGCACTCCCGTCAGAATGGTAAATGCCTGTGGTTCCGCTTTCACGTGCTTCCGCTATTACTTTCCAGGCACCGGCATCCTGTTCCGTTTTCATCATTTCAACCCAAACCTCATCCGGAATTTCTACTCCCTTCTGTTTGGAACCCACCTCAGACAGAACCGTAAAATGCTCTGCAAGCCTGCGGATATATTCAAGTTTCTGTGAATGGTGCATGTACATCGACCCGTCGGAAACTTCAACCGTAGTCAATTTAAGCTTTTGGATCAATTTCAGATAATCATCAAACATATCACGAATGACAAAGGCTTCAAACAGGGTTCCTCCAAAATAAACCCTAATACCGGCATCATGGTATAGTGCTATTTTCTTTTCAATATTACTGCTTACCACCGATGTTCCAAATCCCAGCTTAATCAGGTCTGTATAGGGGGCATTGTTCTCCAGGAAATTTGCTGCTTCCTGTGTACTGAGTCCTTTGTCCATCATCATGGTAATACCGCTATTCCTGGGCTTTACAGGCCTTTCAGGCAAGAAGGGAAGATTAATTGTCATAAAAAGGGATTAATTATTAGGGTAATTTTCTAAGATATTCTCATGAATGAATGTGGTTTTCAACCATAGATTGAAAATCCCTGCAGGACTTGGTTTTGGGAAAACGCTTGAATACTTCCTTATGTTCCTGAAAATTAATGGTGAGGCCCTTCTCAAAGTACATTAAAGCATTCCTGATATCGCCCTGGTAGGTATAATAGGCAGCCAGCCTGTAATTCAGCGTGGGATTATCGTGATTATACTGGTAAAGTCGCAAGAGCATGCAAATGGCCTCCTCAATCCTTTTTTTCCGGTAAAGTACCTGAGCACATGCCATCCAGGCTTCAAAGTCCAGCGGATTAAGCTCTGAAGCCCTGGAATAAGCATTTATTGCCTGATTCAGCTTTCCCATGGCAACATAGGCTTCACCCAGCATAAACCAATAATCAGAATTTACCGGTTGCAGACCTACTGCTTTCTTAAAGGAGGAGATGCTTAACCTGAATTTCCTTTGCCTGTAATAAATCAGTCCCGATCCATACCAGGCATCTGAACAGCTGCCGGAAATTTCAAGAGCTTTCTGAAAATGAATCAAAGCCTCCTTATAATAACCGATTTCTTCAAAGCAAGTTCCCAGATCACATAAGGCTTTTGTATTGGTGCAGTCGCAATCCAACAATTCATAATATACCCGGATCGCTCCCTGGATATCATTGTTGAGCACCAGCATCTCGGCCTTGTTATAATATGCCGGAAAGTAGGAAGGATTGATGGCGACAGCCAGATCAAATGCCTCAGAAGCCTTTTCAATATCGTCAAGGCCTGTATAAATCAATCCAAGATTATTCCATACATGTTCCGCAAACGGATCAAGATCAAGGTATTTTTTATAGTAGACGATGCTTTTTTCGGGACAATCGAGCTTTTCATAATGACTGGCCAGATCATACAGAACAAGGATATTGTCCTCATTATACCTGTATGCCTGTATGAGATATCTGGTGGCCTGTGAAAGCATGCCAATCTGCATATAGGACTGGGCGATATTGTAAGCCAGTTCATCCCTGCCTTCCGAGCAAAGCTGAAAAGCCCGTTCAAAAGATTTCCGGGCTTCGATATGTTTTCCGGTGAGATTTAAAGCGATCCCTTTAGCAAGGTAGAATTCAAAATCAGTTGGTTCCTCCTCACCCATGCTTTTGATTATTCCGAGGGCTCTGGCTGGTTTTCCGGTTTCAATCAGCAATTGTGCGTATCTGGTCTTCAGGGAAGCAGCATAAGGATGCTGCTTTATGGCATGGCCTACTGCTTTAATGGCATCCTTAAAATTTAACTGTTCAATATAATAATCGATTATGCATTCGTATTCACAAAGATCAATATATATGCCGGTATGGAGGCTGAGCATATCCCTGTAACGCTTCAGGGCATCCAGGATTTCGTCCTCTTCGTGGTAATTATTCAAATCTCCAAACATTGCCCGAATAATTGCAGCTAATTTAATAAAAAATAATATCCAGTATGGGTTTATTTGATAAACGCCGGTATTAATTCAGCTTATGCTCAGCTGATGCAAACATACCCAATTTCTTTCTGCATTCCAGGTTTAGCTTTCTGAGTTCTTTTACCAGCCGGTGCTCCTGACCCATCAGGGTAGTTATGGAAACAACCTGCCTGTCGAGATCAATCAGGATTTGCTGACCGATTTTCAGGTTGCGGGATGCCTGTTCTTTTTCAGTCAACCTTAATATCATTTCCAGCATCAGACCATACTGGTCAGCATATCGGATTAATTCCCTTGATACAGCAGCACCATAACGGGATTGAAGTACTTTCCACAAGGAAAGGTATTTGGAGTAGGATCCGGAATTCCAAAGAAAATCAGCTGCTGTAGCGAGCCTGATAATATCTATTTCGTTCTCAGCATACTGATTGACAAAAAACAAACTTGTGTCCAGTTTAGAAAAGTGCTCCCTGATTTCAGCATTTCCGTATGGTTCAAAAATATTGAACAACCTGATCTTGCCAGGATAAAAGGGATCGCTTCCGCCATAATGCCCCCAGGGTGTGTCCATTTGCATGGAGTTATCCATAAAAACCGGCTTTGTACCAGCAATGGCAATAAATCTTTCTATATCAGCATCGTCAGTATTTACGCTGAAAAATGAAGAACCCGAGTAAAGGCACCTGATCCGGCCACTTAAAACTGCGGTCAACATCTGATATTCCATGTTATCCAACAACTGATTGTTAAAGGCCGGGGGGATTATAAGACCAGGAAATTCAGGTGATCCCTGAACCAAATACTTTAACAGGTTATGCCCGCCCGGTACAAGGTTGCATTCATCTGCAGTGAAATCAACCGGAAAAGAATAGGTCAGAGAGGAATCCGTCGGGATCCTATAACGGGGAATACGGCCTGTTTCAAAAAGATCATTCCCGCAGTGCAGCAAAAATTGGTTTTGAGCAGAAACGGGCGAAAAAGACTGAAAAGAATCCGATCTGCTATTACTATAGAAGGCCCCATTAAATTTATAGCGAATCAGTTCATCTGCAAGCGCCATCTGCTGCCTGCAGTCCTCCCCTGTCAGGTCCTTCATTGCAAAATAACGATGTGCAATGTCAGGGTAGTCAATGATTCGAGCGTTATGAAAAACGGGCTGTTTTTTATCAAACATCTGTATCAATGTCAACGCGGCATAATAAATCCCCACTGGATTATTTCCTCCCAAAAAAACCAGGTTGGGCATTTCCGGGGCAGCATAAATGAAATACCCCTGCTGATGCCGGCTAATAGATTTTGAAGGCAGTAAATCTTGATACCGGTTGAACAATCTGGTTGTCCCAAGACTAAAAATGAGTTTTGTTTTCGGGTTATGTATGCGGAAGGTATCCTTTATAATGCTGATAAAGGGATCTTTCCACCCAACTTTCCCTCTGATGTTTTCCTGAAAAGCCGTCTGAATAAGAACGGCTGCCTTCAGGATCAAGGGATCCGCATTCTCCGGGATGACGATCAGGGGCTGTTTCTCCGTTTGACCATCAGAAACCTGAAATACCAAAGACTCCATAACGCTATAATGTTTGGGAGTTGGAATTATAGCATGGTAAGAAGGGAATGCCGTATCGGTGTAGTTGTTCATTTTTTCATCCACCGAAAAATTATGATCATTATAGGAAAAGGTAACACTATCCACCCATAATGTTCCCCTGCCCTTGAGTCCGATAAGAATCTTTACATATTGGGCATCAGAAGGAATGTCCCCGTCGGGAAACGGAAAATGTTCTGATTTGCCAATGACCTTGCCCCATCCAAAGGAGTGTATGTAACTGTAGTTCGAGAGAGATAAAGCTTTCAGGGAAACGTTGACAAACTGATCTGTTTGATGAAATCTGTATTTTGGAGTGATGGCAATTTTATTCCGGTCAAAGAACAGGAGATTCAGATTAATGGCATCATGCATCCGCATACCCCACCTTGACGTTGCAGGATAAACCTGCTCAAGTTTCATATAGCAGGAAAGTGTATAGTTGCCTGGTATTACTTTGATAAAATCACTGATGATCCCGTCCCCTTGTACATCGGTTTCATAGGCAGTTTCCCGCACGATCTTCACGGACCGGCAGCCCGAAAAAACTTCCTCAGGTTTATAACGTGATTCCAGCCGGGTATCCACCCACTGTACATGCTGACCAACCTGCTGCCAGCCGTCGATTACAAAGGAGTTTGTTGAACTCTCAAGATCAAAGGTCCTTCCGGTTTCGAAAGAATGATTGCGGATTAGGTTAGCTTTTTCGAACCGCTGAAGCCGGATACGGTAAGGAACCGTCAGGGGTGCCTCAGATGACCAGGTATATCGTGTTTCTTCAACATCTCTCTGTTTTTTGCATCCGGTCACCATCAAACAACCGGCAACAAGGATAAGATATATACCGAAACGGACTGACATGATCAGCTACGGATAAATTTCACCTTTTGTGGCAATCAGCGTATTCTTAAGCAGGGAAACGATGGTCATAACGCCAACACCACCGGGAACAGGCGTAATATAGCTGCATTTGGGAGCAACTTCATCGAATTTCACATCTCCCAGCAGCTTCCAGCCCGATTTGGTTTTATCAGAGGGTATGCGCGTAATGCCAACATCGATAACCACTGCACCCTCCCTGACCATGTCGGCGGTAATAAACTCCGGCTTGCCCAGGGCAGCGATCACGATATCACTGTTCCTGATTAGTTCGTTCAGGTTCCGAGTCCTGCTGTGGCAAAGGGTAACGGTTGCATCCCCCGGATTTGCCTTTTGCGAAAGGAGAATGCTGATCGGTTTGCCCACAATGTTGCTGCGACCAACTACCACGCAGTTTTTACCTGATGTCGGGATGGAATATCTTTTAAAAAGTTCAATGATACCGGCAGGTGTTGCAGATACAAAAGCAGGAAGTCCAAGAACCATGCGGCCGAGATTAATCGGGTGGAAACCATCAACGTCTTTCCGGGGATCAATGGCTTCAATTACTTTCTGCTCCGATATATGTTCCGGCAAAGGAAGCTGAACGATGAAACCGTCAATATCCCTGTCCTTGTTAAGGTCCCTCACTGTATTCAGTAATGTGGCTTCAGAAATATCCTCCTCATAACGGATCAGGGTTGATTTAAAGCCGACCTCGCTGCAAGCTTTAACTTTTCCTGCAACATAGGTTTCGCTGGCACCATCATGACCGACAAGGACGGCAGCCAGGTGAGGGATCTTCTGACCCCGGGACTTAATATCTTCTACCTCGCGGGCAATTTCCTGCTTCATTTCAGCAGCAATCTTTCTTCCGTCAATGAGTTCCATGCTTTAAGCCGATTAACTAATTACCACGCATTGCGGGCATGTTGCCCATCATGCGCATAGGATTTTTATTGGTTGTGATCATTTTCATGAGCTTGCGGGTTTCATCAAACTGTTTGACCAGCCTGTTGACCTCCTGAATGCTGGTTCCACTTCCGTCGGCAATGCGCTTTCTCCGTGTTCCGTTAAGGATTTCAGGATTTTCACGTTCCCCCGGTGTCATGGAGAATATTATGGCTTCAATCCCTTTAAAAGCGTTATCATCCATGTCAAGATTCTTCAAAGCCTTTCCCACTCCGGGGATCATACTGGCTAACTCTTTGATATTGCCCATTTTTTTAATCTGCTGTATCTGATTCAGAAAATCAGTGAAAGTGAACTGGTTCTTGGCAATTTTCTTTTGTATCCTCCGGGCCTCCTCCACATCAAATTGTTCCTGTGCCTTTTCCACCAGGGTTACGATATCTCCCATGCCCAGAATTCTGTCAGCCATACGTTCGGGGTGAAACAATTCAATGGAATCAAGCTTTTCTCCCGAACTCACGAATTTAATCGGCTTATCCACAACTGACCTGATGGATAGCGCTGCACCGCCACGTGTATCGCCATCCAGTTTGGTGAGCACCACACCATCAAAATTAAGCCTGTCATTGAATTCCCGGGCTGTATTTACGGCATCCTGACCGGTCATGGAATCCACTACAAAAAGAATTTCATTCGGGGTAATATTCTTTTTAATGGAAGCAATCTCATTCATCATTTCGGCGTCAATAGCCAAGCGACCGGCAGTATCCACAATTACCAGGTCATAACCAAGCCGCCTGGCCTCCTTAATGCCTGCCTGGGCAATTTTAACCGGATCCCGGCTGCCCTCTTCAGTGTAAAGAGGAACACCTATCTGCTGTCCCAATATCCGCAACTGTTCAATAGCGGCAGGCCGGTAAACGTCACCCGCAACCAGCATGGGATTTTTACCCCGTTTCTGTTTCAGATGGCTGGCAAGCTTTGCAGAAAAAGTAGTTTTTCCGGAACCCTGCAAACCTGCAATCAGGATAACAACTGGATTACCTTTAAGATTGATGTCCACATGCGATCCTCCCATCAGGGCAGCGAGCTCATCATGCACGATCTTGACCATCATTTGACCAGGTTTCACGGAAGTCAGTATCTTCTGACCCAGGGCCTGCTGTTTAATGTTATCAGTAAATGATTTGGCTATCTTATAGTTAACATCAGCATCAAGCAGGGCCCGGCGAATTTCTTTCAATGTTTCGGCAACGTTGATTTCCGTAATTCTGCCTTCGCCTTTCAGTATTTTGAATGACCTTTCTAGTCTATCGGATAGATTATCGAACATGCGGTAGTAGTTGTTGGTTGTCTGATCAAATATATTACATTCTTTCGGGCATTTCAATACCCAGGAGTTCCATGCCATTCTTAACCAGTCGGGAGACCATCTGGGAAAGGATCAACCTGAAATCCCTGAACTCCTGATTTTCTTCCTTCAGGATGGAATAATTATGATAAAACTGATTATACTCCTTCACCAAATCATATATAAAATTGGCGATCAAAGAAGGATTAAAGGTTTCACCGGCGTCTCTGACCACATTCGGAAATTCATGGATCAGTCTCAGCAGGTTCTTCTCCTTCTCCGATACAGTAATGTTAACGGAAGACTGCAGCGGAACCTTGATGTTCAGTTCAACTGCCTTGCGGAACACTGACCGGATACGGGTGTACGTATATTGTATGAATGGTCCTGTGTTGCCTGTGAAATCAATGGATTCAACGGGATTAAACAACATGTTTTTTACCGGATCCACCTTAAGAATATAATACTTTAAAGCCCCCAATCCGATCATCCTGAAAATATCCTCTTTTTCAGCTTCGTTTAAACCTTCAAGCTTACCCAGTTCTTTTGACATCCCGCGAGCGGTTTCCAGCATCTCATCCATCAGATCATCGGCATCCACCACTGTTCCTTCGCGTGATTTCATTTTTCCTTCCGGCAGCTCAACCATTCCATAGGAAAGATGATGCAGGGTTTTGGCCCAGGGGAATCCCAACATGTCCAGGATAATCGCCAGAACCTTAAAATGATAATTCTGTTCATTGCCAACCACGTAAACCATCCTGTCGGGGGCATAGTCGCGCTGCCTTACCTGGGCTGTCCCAATATCCTGCGTGATGTACACCGAAGTTCCATCGGACCGGAGCAGGACCTTTTCATCAAGACCGATGGATCGCATATCAGCCCAAACAGAACCATCTTCATGCCTGATAAAGATCTTATTTTCAAGCCCTTGGAGAACAGCATTTTTACCGGGAATCCAGGTTTCCGATTCGTAGTAGATCTTATCAAATCCGACACCCAGCCGGTTATAGGTTTCCTCAAATCCTTCGTACACCCATGAGTTCATGGTATGCCAGAGATGAAGCACCTTTTCATCTCCTGATTCCCAGTTCCTCAGCATTTCCTGCGCTTCCGCCAGTATAGGTGCGTTCTTTTCTGCTTCTTCCTGTGACATTCCACCGGCCACCAGCTCCGATACCTGCTTTTTGTACTCCCGGTCAAACTTTACATAATACGCTCCGACCAGGTGGTCACCTTTTTTGCCCGAAGTCTGTGGTATTTCTCCATTGCCCCAGCGTTGCCAGGCCAGCATGGATTTACAAATATGAATTCCCCTGTCATTCACCAGGTTGGTCATGATTACCCTTTTGCCGTTTGCCTTGAAAATATTGCTCATGGCATATCCCAGTAAGATATTTCGGATATGGCCCAGGTGAAGGGGTTTATTGGTGTTGGGTGAAGAGTATTCCACCATGATGGTATCCGGATGGGTTCCTGCAACAGTGAAACCGAACATTTCCAATGAAAGTGCCTGGTTTAAATACTGAATAAAATAACTGTCTGCGATAGTCAGATTAAGAAAACCCTTGGAAACATTGTACCTGGTTATTTCTTTGCAATGCTCCATCAGGTAAGCACCCACCTCGTCTGCTGTCACTTCGGGAGATTTACCGGAAAATTTTAAAAGGGGAAATACCACCAGTGTCATATCTCCTTCAAATTCGCGCCTGGTCTTTTGCAATTGTATCTGTCCCGGGGGACAATCCTTTCTGTATAACTCTTGGATTCCTTCAGCCACCTGGGTCGCCAGGAATTGTTCAATAACCTGCATTTCGTGTGAATTGAAAGGCACAAATATAAATTCATTTTTTTTAATAACTTTATCCGAATATTACAACACAGATGGAAACTAAAGAAAAAGTATTCACTGCTTTAAGCAAAGCGGCTAAACCCCTCAGGGCCGGCGAAATTGCGGAATTGGCCGGCGTTGAAAAAAAGGATGCTGAAAAGGCTATTAAAGTTCTGAATACCGAAGGCAAAGTATTTTCACCTACGAGATGTTTCTGGCAGGCCCGTTAGAAAGAAAGGGCTACAGCGAACGCGTATGACTGTAACCATCAAAGAAGTCACTTCTAAGGCTGAACTTAGAACATTCATTTACCTTCCAGAAAAGATCCACTCCGGACATGAAAACTGGGTTCATCCCCTGTATTTCGACGAGTGGAACTTTTACAATCCGGCCAAAAACAAGTTTTTTGCTGACTGCAGTACCATCTTGCTTTTGGCATACCGTGATCAGATACCTTCCGGCAGGATCATGGGCATCATCAATCATAAATACAACACCGTACACCAGGAAACCAAGGGAAGGTTTTTTGCATTGGAATGTTACAATGATCCGGAGGTCGCCTTTGCCCTGACCTCCGCCATTGAAGAGTGGTGTCGCCGGCAGGGGATGAATAAGATGGTCGGGCCTTTTGGTTTTTCCGATAAAGATCCTCAGGGTTTCATGATAGAAGGTTTTGACCTGCCGGTTATTATTGCCGTTAATTACAGCCTTCCATACATGGTCGATCTTATGACCCACTGCGGTTATGTCAAGGAAATAGATTGTGTGGATTATCAGTTACCCGTTCCCAAGGTAATTCCGGAATTTTACAGGAACATCTGTAGAAGGACACTTGAAAACAACAAATTCAAGCTTGTAGAGTTTACCAGCCGCAGGCAGCTCAGACCCTTCATAAGACCGGTTTTTGAGCTGATCAACGTCACGTATGACCATATTTACGGTTTCAGTAAACTTACCCCAAAAGAAATTGACTACTTTGCCAACCGTTATCTGACCATCATCAATCCACGATTTGTCAAGGTCATTTTTAACGAGGCGGAAGAATTAATAGCTTTTGCGCTGGCCATGCCGGAAATATCCGGGGGCATCCGAAAAGCAAAGGGGAGGCTGTTTCCCTTCGGCTTTATTAGAATATTATGGGCATCCCGCACTACCAGGCTTCTGACCATGTTGCTGGGTGCCATTCGTTCTGACTATCGCAACAACGGTATTGATGCCGTGCTGGGAATAAAAATCCTTGAATCCGCTCAGGAAGAGCATTTTGAGTTTATCGACAGCCACCTGGTATTGGAGAACAATACTAAAATGCGGGCAGAATATGAAAAACTAGGGGGAAACGTAGGAAAACGCTACAGGATCTTTCAGAAACCTCTTTAGAAATATATGAAGGACAGAATGGTTACGGTCACGGTTATATAAATCAAAGTAATGGGCAGTCCAATCTTTAAGAAATCTTTTCCAGTGTAACCACCTGGACCATGCACCATCAGATTGCTAACACTTCCGTAAGGAGTGATAAAAGTTGAGGAACACCCATAAGCAACCGCTAAAGCAAAAGGAACACCGGAAATACCGAGCTGATGTGCCACGCTTATGGCTATCGGGAACATAATAGCCATTGATCCTCTTCCTGTTATAAAAGCGGTCAGAAAAGAGGTTATTAAAGTGACTCCAGCCAGAACTCCTACCCTGCCAAGGGGTAAAAAGGCTGTGATGATCCCATTGGCCAGCACATTGGCAGCCTCCGATTTTATCATTGCGGTGCCCAGGGCCAGCGATAAAACAATGATCATGGCCAGATTATAATCGATATTGTTTGGCATTTCTTTGGGACTGGTAACCTTGAAGATCATGGATATGATGATCATCATTAACAGTCCCATGAATAATGAAATGATATTCAGGGCAGCCAGGGTAACCACAAGCGACAAACCCCCAACCAGAATAAATACCCGATACCAGTCAAGCTTAATGAATTCTGTTACTTTGGAAATAAAATAAAAATCATTGTTATCCTTTGTCCGGCTTACAAAGTTCTCCCCGGAAAAAAGCAGCAGCACATCCCCTGCTTTAAGGACAACATTGCCCAGTTTGCCCTCGATCTTCTCGCCGTTACGATGCACGGCAATGATGGCTGCGTCATACTTACCCCTGAAATTGGAATCCCTTACCGACTTATTGATCAGGGATGAATTCTGTGAAATGACAACCTCGTTAACATTGGCATGTCTCACCCTGGTAAGCATGCCGACTTCAGGAAGGATCAGTCCGGATTTATCGCGGATCAGGTCAGAAATGTTTTTAGTTTCTCCTGTAAAAACAAGGATGTCACCGCCATCCAGCATTACATCATTTGGAACATCCGTGATTCTGAATGATTTACGAAGAATACCTGCCAGCTTCAACCCCCTGATCTCAAGTAATCCTGATTCTCCGATAGTTTTTCCGATTAAATGTGATTTTGATCGTACTTTGGCTTCGATCACATATTCCCGTGCACCGGAACTGAAATCATCGTCCACTCCGGCCTTGGATGGCAATAATGTATTCCCGAAAAAAGTGATATAAAGCCAGCCAATAAATATCATTGGAATACCCACCCAGGCAAATTCGAACATATTTAAGATTCGGAGATCAGGAAGTATGGTTTGATTGACAATCATACTGTTTATGATCATGTTGGCGGAAGTTCCGATAAGTGTAGCAGAACCACCCAAAATGGCTGCATATGAAAGGGGAATAAGAAATTTGGATGGTGAGTAACGGTTACGTTTGGTCCAACTGTTAATGTAAGGCATCGTCACTGCGATTAATGAAACATTGCTCATAAACATTGATAATCCTGATACAGCTAAAACCATACGACTGATGAATCCCCGGTAAGTACGGGTTTTAAAAAACAATCTGTCGAAGATATATTCTATGATATCGGTTTTTCTGATGACATCACTGAACAGCAGCATCAGGATCACCACGGCGACGTGTTCATTGCCAAATCCGCTGACGATCTCAGCAGGAGTTAAAATCCCAAAAATGCCAAGGACAATAACACCAATAAGGAAGGTGAAGGAAATGCCTAATAAGTTTCTGTACAAGGAAAACAGAATGAAAAAAAGCACCACCAAAGTAACAATCAGATCAAAGGTGATCATAAGCAGGCACTTCTGGCATTAGAATTCATGTCAGATCCAAATCTACCGCAGCTAATGTATAAAAAAATATAAGAATTTTGAAAACCTATCAGGGGATGATCTGTTAATAATATAACTTATATTTGGAACCTGCTAAATCCTTTCACCACTTAAGATACATTATGGCATCATTAGACATTTTAGAACCATCGCTGATCTGGAAGTATTTTGAAGATATCCTCAGGATACCACGACCTTCAAAAAAAGAAGAAAAGATACTACAATACATCATGGACTTCGCGAAGGAACATCAGTTGGAGCACAGGAAAGATGCAACCGGAAATGTAGTAATTATAAAACCAGCAACCCCGGGCTTTGAAAAACGCAAATCAGTATGCTTGCAGAGTCATCTGGACATGGTGTGTGAAAAGAACAGCAGCAGTCAGCATAACTTTGAAACTGATCCGATACGGGTTTTGGTGGATGGCGACTGGGTGAGATCTGTTGACACCACATTGGGGGCTGACAATGGCATTGGAATTGCCGCCCAGTTGGCCCTGCTTTCGGGCAAGGGCTTAAAGCACGGACGTATTGAATGTTTGTTTACCACAGATGAAGAAACCGGATTAAACGGTGCAAAAGGACTCGAGAGTGGATTTTTTACCAGCAAAATATTAATAAATCTTGACTCAGAAGATGAGGGCGAGTTGTTCATCGGATGTGCCGGTGGCATGAATACCCTGGCTACATTGAAAAATAATGTCAGACGCACTCCTGAAAATCATTCCGCCTTTCGTATCGAAGTGGGCGGCATGCTCGGGGGACACTCAGGAACTGATATTCACAAAAACCGGGGTAACTCTATCAAAATCCTGAATCAGTTTCTTTGGGAATCCCGAAACCGTTTCAATGCAAGATTGTCAGTTTTTGAAGGGGGGAACCTGAGAAATGCAATACCCCGTGAGGCCTATGCATTGGTTGTAATCCCCGATAAATACAAGGATGTTTTTACTGATTATTTCCACGATTATACCAAAATTCTTAAATCGGAATATGTTATAGACGAGCCTCAGATACATTTCAACCTGCAGCCAGCTGAGCTCCCCGAAATGGTGATGAAGAAAAAGGTACAGGAAAAGCTGTTGAATGCGTTGTATGCATGCCCGCATGGCGTTATATCCTGGAGCAGGGTAATGGACAATCTTGTTGAAACATCCACCAACCTGGCTTCTATAAAATTCGAAGCCATGAATCATATCATCATCAGCACCAGTCAGAGAAGTTCGGTTAATGCCGCTAAAATACAGATCGCCAATGCCGTTAAAAGCACTTTCAAATTGACCGGCGCCCTGGTGGAACAAACTGAGGGCTATCCCGGCTGGAATCCAAACCCGGATTCAGCAATACTGCGTATCACAGCATCAAGCTACAAACACCTTTTCGGTGTTGAACCTGCAATCAAGGCAATTCATGCCGGACTTGAATGCGGTCTGTTCCTTGAAAAGTATCCTTACCTGGATATGATTTCATTTGGGCCAACGATATTGGATGCTCATTCACCTTCAGAGCGCATCAGTATTAAATCAACAGAAAAATTCTGGGTTCTGTTACAGGATGTTCTGCAAAGCATACCGGAATAACCATCCTCATGAAAAATAGATATCCCGATGGTTCACTACTCTGTTGGTTCAAAATCGGATTTGCTGACACCACAAACCGGACATACCCAATCGTCAGGAATATCTTCAAATGGAGTACCGGGAGAAACATTGCCATCGGGATCTCCTTCAAGAGGATCATAGATGTAGCCACAAATGGTACACTTATATTTTTTCATTTGTGAATAGTTCATTGGTTTGTCACAAAAGTATAATTTTACATTACAAAAAAGACTTATATATTAAACTTCAGCAATTATGAATATTTTTTACTCCTCCAGATTCCTTTTCTTGTCACTGCTATTTATGATTGCTTTCCGGACAGGAAATGCACAACAAAGTTCCGTCAATCCCTATAAAGGTAAAAAACCGAAAAATATCATCCTCCTGATCGGCGATGGCATGGGTGTTACGCAACTGTATTCAGGGTTTACCCTCAACAACGGCCAGCTAAACATAATCAAATTTAAAAGTATAGGATTCAGCAAAACGAACTCTGCCTTTAATTATACTACGGACTCGGGAGCAGGAGCAACCGCCATCTCCGCCGGGGTAAAGACTTATAATGGTGCCATTGCTGTAACCAAGGACAGTGTGGTTTGTAAGACAATCCTGGAATATGCTGAAGACTGGGGACTCTCAACCGGTCTGGTTTCTACAAGTTCCATAACCCATGCTACACCCGCCTCTTTTATTGCTCATCAGGTCTCGCGCGACTATTATGAAGAAATTGCAGCTGATTTTCTGATGACAGACATCGATGTGTTTATTGGCGGTGGAAGGAACAATTTTACAGCCAGGAGAGATAAGCGTGACCTGGTGCAGGAACTCCGCGTCAAAGGTTATCAGGTTGTTTATTCAATGGACAGCATCAAAAACATTACCCAGGGGAAATTGGCCGGTCTAAATGTTCCGGACCATAATCCAGGCTATATCGAAGGGAGGGGCGATATGTTGCCCAGCGCTGCAGCCACAGCAATTAATATCCTGAGCAACAACAAGAAAGGCTTTTTCCTGATGGTAGAAGGATCCCATATTGATTGGGGAGCTCATGCCAATAATACCCTTTATGTTGCTAATGAAGTGGTTGATTTTGACCGGGCCGTCGGTAAGGCCATGGAATTCGCTGAAAAAGATAAGAAAACCCTGGTTATTGTCACGGCTGATCACGAAACCGGGGGAATGGCCATTGTGGATGGGAATTATAAGACCGGTAAAGTAAGTGCCAAGTTTGTAACGGCTTCCCATACAGGCGTTATGGTGCCGGTTTTCGCCTGGGGCCCGGGAGCTGAGCTTTTTCAGGGAATCCAGGAAAATACTGAACTGTTTTACAAAATGATGACTTTGCTGGGCCTTTCATACCCGCTTCCGGCACAAGAATAACATAACCTGCCAGTTTGATGGCTAACGATAAAAGATACATAACCTTTGCGATGTTCGGAATAATCCTGATCTTATCCGCATGTATACCCCGGGAAGATCCTCCTGAAAGGACATTACTTACCCATGACATTGATCTGCCAGGCATTCTATCGGAAAATTCCGGATTGATAGAATCCGGAGGGCTCACCTGGTTCATGAATGATGGTGGCAATGCACCGGCTCTTTACGGATACAACTATGCATCCGATACGATAGAAAGGACAGTGATCGTCAGGAATGCCGTCAATACCGACTGGGAAGACATTACTCAGAACGGGCAGAAAATCTTTATCGGTGATTTTGGAAACAATGCAGGTGATAGGACTGACCTGCGGGTATACATCATCAATAAGGACGAACTTCTGGCTGACACAGATACAGTAACCCTATACGGTATTATTACTTTCAGTTACGAAGATCAAACCGATTTTACTCCGGCGGTCGAAAATACTCCCTTTGACTGTGAAGCCCTGATCGCTACTGAAGATTCTGTTTATCTTTTTACAAAAGACTGGCAGGACCAGCATACGCGAATCTACGTGCTTTCAAATGAACCAGGGACACAGATCGCCAGATTCAAACAACAATGGAATGTTTCAGGGTTAATTACAGCGGCAGCCTGGTCATCGGAAACTCAGCAACTTTATCTGCTGGGATATACTCCTTTATACCCTTTTGTATGGGAATACACAAATTTCTCACCTGAAGATTTATCCTTTGAAACAAGTCACCGAACAGATTTTTCAGGTTTATGGGGTGCACAGACCGAAGGTATCATGATCTCCGCCGATGGTAGTGTCTGGGTGTCGTCTGAAAGCTCATCCTTCAGTAAGGCAAGCCTTTACCGGTTTGAGATTGTCCCTTGAGACCTTTGTACTAATTCATTTTTACCTTTGTCAGCGTGAAACTCAGTGTCGTTCCTACGCCCTCCTGACTGGTGGCTTTTATGTTGCCATTGTTTTTTTCCACAAATTCTTTGCAGATGATCAGGCCCAGCCCGGTCCCGGATTCGCCCATAGTGCCTGAAGTGGAATAGTAATTATCTATCCGGAATAGCTTACCCAGACTTTCATGGCTCATCCCCACTCCTTTATCCACTACATGCACCTCAACAAAATCCTCCATATGATTGGCTGTCAAGACAATTTCACCGTCTGACCTCGAGAACTTGATTGCGTTGCAGATTAGATTTCGCAAGACGGTATTTATCATATTTTTATCGGCATGAACCAGTGTATGGGGAGGAATCTCATTCCTGAGCGAAATTCCTTTTTTCTGTGCCATAATACCATGCAAATTGAAAACCAGGTTGACAGTTTCACACAGGTCAAAGTCCTCAGGATTATACTTGATTTTATCAGTTTGTGTCCGAGCCCATTGAAGAAGATTTTCCAGGAGGTTATAAGCAGTTTCCGAGGAAACATTGATTAACTCGAGAAGATTCAGCTTCTGCTCATTGTCCATATCATAAAAATCATTTCTCAGCAGCTCTGAAAACCCAATAATGGCATTGAATGGATTCCTTAAATCGTGGGCAATAATGGAGAAGAATTTATCTTTTGTGCGGTTGAGCCGTTCCAGTTCGGTATTGAAAATCCTCAGATTCTGTGCCTGTTCTGCAAGTTCTTCCGATTGAAAAAGGGTCTCTTCCTGCCTTTGCTCCAAAAGCCTGTTGATCTCCTGGAGGTCCTCGGTTTTCTTTCTCAGCTGAATCTCAATCCGCTTAAGTCTTGTAATATCCCGGCAAACTCCAACCAACCCGGCAATTTCTCCTGACTTGTTCCTGAATGGAACTTTGGTAGTGGAGAGGATTATACGGTTATCATGTTCATCCAGTGCGGGTTCCTCATAATTGATCATGGGAACGAAAGTTTTCATGATTTCCTGTTCGGCATCATAAAAACTTTGCGCAAGGTCTCTTGAATAGAAATCAAAATCTGTTTTTCCGATCAGGTTTTCCGGCACGGTCCTCATGACATGGGCTACCTTCTTGTTAGCCAGGATAAATCGGCTTTCTCTGTCCTTAATAAAGATCAGATCGGGTATGTTATCGATTAAAGTGCGTAACTGAGAACGCTCATCCTGCACATGCTCCTGTGCCTGCTGTTCGGCCCTGATTTTCTGGAGCTGGTACTTCCGTATGGTGTACCGGACAAGATAAGTGATTGTAACTCCAAGGATCAGCATGATAATGATCCGAAAATAAACTGATCCCCAAAATGAAGGCTTGATGATTATTTCAATAGAGGTGCTCTCATGGTTCCAAATCTCATCACTATTAGACCCGATAACTTTAAAAACATACTTTCCTGCCGAAAGGTTTGTATAATTCACGTACCTGCGTGAGCCATCCGTTTCAATCCAGTCCTGATCATACCCGTCAAGTTTGTATTTATAGGCATTTTTTGCTGAAAACTTATAATCAAGTGCCGCGAACGTTATCGAGAAATCATTCAGGTAATGGGGTGCTTTCACACGTTTGGAAACCAGTGCGGTTTTACCGGTAAGTGAGGAAACATCCGTAAGCCCTTTCTTTCCTCCGAATTTAAGCGAAGTGATTACAATTTTTGGAACCATAAGATTCAGCCTGATGCTGTCAGGGTAGAATGAATTGCAGCCCTGGATACCTCCGAAAAACAACTCTCCTGAACCTGACTTGAATGAAGATCCATAGGTAAACGAGTTCTCCTGCAAGCCATCAAACCGATCGAAGCGATGTATCTCATTGGTAATGAGATTGAATGCAATAAGGCCTTTGCTGGTACTGAGCCAAAGGTTCTGGCTGCTATCACTCAAAATGCCATAAACAATATTGTTCCTGAAATGATTGGTCAGAGAGTAAGAAGTAAATATTCCACGTTTTCGGTCAAACTTGTTTAATCCGCCATCGCTTGTCCCCATCCAAAGATTGTTTTGTGAATCTTCATGAATGGCATACACAGTGTTATCATTCAATGAACCCGGATCATTTGGATCATTGACGTATCGGACAAAATATCCGATCTCATCATGATCACTGGCATCAATATCATTAACGACGAACTTATTTAATCCTCCGTTCCGGGTGCCGACCCAGATTGAATCCGAATGATCCTTGAACAGGATAAGGACATTATTGTTACCCAAACTGGAAGGATCGGCAGGATCATTTCTCAGATTCACAAACTTCCCTGTCCGCATGTTAAATATATCCATCCCTTCGCCCAGGTTTCTGCCACGTGTGCCGATCAGCAGGTGATCCCTGTCGTACGATAAAATGGAAGAGACACTGTTGCTGCTTGGCCCCTCTGTCATTCCATTTTCCCTGATATAGGTGAGGAATTTTCCAGTTGATGGTTCAAAGCGATTCAATCCTCCTCCATCGGTGCCGATCCAGATGATTTGCTGATCACCTTCATTCAGCTCTATCAGGGACAAAATATAATTACTGCTGATGCTGTTTTTATTCCGATGATCGTGCGTGTATGCCTTATATTCATTAGTTTTCCGATCAATACGGTATAGTCCGCCAAACCGGGTACCGAGCCAAAGATAACCACGTGAATCTTCAAGTATTGCGGTAATCCCTCCCCTGTTCTTGGCAGACGGCAGGACACCCTTACTGCCATAGTGCCGGAATGAGTTGATCAGGGGTACTACTTTTACAATACCATCAAAGTAAGTTCCGATCCAAATGATACCTGCGGGATCAGCGTATGACGATAACACAACCTTTTCGTTAAGTTCATCGATCAGTTCTCCTTTTCCCCAGGGAGATATTATTCCGGTAGAGGGATCATACGATAGCAATCCATGGTCACTGAAGCTCATGATCAGATTGCCTTTCTCATCGCTGAAAATTGTTCTGATGATCCCACTTTTCAAAGAACTGCCGGGATCCTTAATGAAACACGACTGTAACCGACCTGTTTTCCGGTCATATTTCATCAAACCGCTACCCCAGGTTCCGATAAAAAGATTTCCCAGGCTGTCCGGGAAGATGGCCTGAACCGAGACCGGCGTACCTTCATTACCCGATTTCACCCTTTTAAAAATCCCGGAGGATTTCCCAAAGAGAAATAATCCATCAGCGGTTCCCAGCCAAAGGTATTCCTGGTTAAATTGATCCTCCAGAACAATGGAAACATTACTGCTTCTTTCAGAAAAAGAATTGGGGTAATGACGGAACCGGCCTGTATGCTTGTCAAAGGAAAACAGTCCGTTACCCTGGGTACCGATCCAGAAAAGTCCCTGAGTATCCTGTGTTATTGCGCTAACCTGATCATTGGTTTGTACCAGCGTTTTGTTTTTCCTGCTGTTATACCTGCAGAATTTTCCGGTTTGCTGATCATAACTATTCAATCCATCATCTGTACCGATCCACAGCAATCCTTCCTGATCAACAAACAGGGTATTTATTTTATTATTGCTCAGGGTCAGGCTATCGTCTGCATTATAACGGAATACCGTCAGTTCATATCCATCGTAGCGATTCAGTCCGTTCCATGTACCAATCCAGATCATGCCATAGTGGTCCCTTGTAATACAGCTTACTGAACTGTTTGAGAGGCCATTATCCCTGGTGATGACATCACTTCGGTAGTTTACTTCCTGCGCTGATACGCTGCAAACTGCAATTTCAAGAAAAAAAAACAGTATAAATCCTGAATGGCGATGAATCATGTGAGACCGTTATACTGTTATTGTACGAAAAAAGAGAAATCAGGGTTGAGATATTTGCGGCATATTTAGAATCGAAAATGCAATAGTACTGCAGTTTCATTACTTTTATCAATTGTTAACCCAGAAGATATGAATACTACTAAAACAAGATCTTTATACCTTATTCCTGCCACTCTCGGCAAATCGCCGGTTTCTCAGGTAATACCTGCCGGAAATCTTGAGATTATGCAAAGGATAAGTCATTTTGTGGTGGAAGAGGAGAAAACAGCACGACGTTTCCTGGTAAATTGTGGTTTGAGAGACAGGTTGGATTCGGTTCGCTTTTACTGTCTGAATGAACACACCCAGGATCAGGAAATCCCGGGTATATTTACAGATTCGGGTGATCACGACCTGGGGTTGATTTCGGAAGCCGGGGTACCTGCTGTTGCTGATCCAGGAGCCCAACTGGTTGCGGAAGCATACAGCCGGAATTTCCGGGTTATTCCACTGGCAGGTCCTTCATCCCTGATAATGGCTCTGATGGCCTCCGGATTGAACGGGCAGTGTTTTGCCTTTAACGGTTACTTACCTGTAAAAAACCCGGAAAGAATCAGTAAAATCAAATTCTTCGAGAAACGCTCGGAAACAGAAAAACAAACCCAGGTTTTCATTGAAGCCCCTTACCGCAACAATCAACTGTTAGAATCTCTTCTGCAGAATTGCAAACCCGGAACCCGCTTATGCATTGCTGCCAATCTTACCCTGGCTGAAGAATGGATCCGTACGAAATCCATTCGGGAATGGAAATCAAATCCGCCTCCTGATCTTAAAGGGCAGCCCGCGGTATTTATCTTTTTAGCTTAAGAGTATGACTACTTTCTTGCAGATGGCCGGATATCTTCTACAACGATGTCATAAACAACTGTCTGATACTTGGGCACAATAATATAGCCATGCTGTGTGCTGTAAAGCCCATTATCTTCAAAAGCCTCATCATACTTTAACACAGCAGTTGCCTGCGTACCTAAGCGCATGGTATCGATTGCGGCCACCAGGCCATTGGGCAAAGCCAAGATGGATCCTGAGACCAGCTTGGGACTTGTTGAACTGAAAACCAGCTTAAGGGGATTTGCATCATCAGTGTTTGAATCAAAAATCCGGCTATCCATCAATTCACTCCCGAAGCCATCCACCAGCCTGCCGTTGAATCTTAAGAGCACTGTATCGTTGTTCTCCACGGTACGCTGATCTCCGGGATCGGGTGTAACTGTTTCCCTAAACCAAACATTCTTATCCTTGAGTTTGGTAGTCTCATCATCAAATCCCTTTTCGGTAAGATAGGCCAGGAGCACGGAATCTTCGTATTCTACAGGATCTTTTATTACCTTAATTAACTCAATATCATAAACATATGGTATAAAATCGTAGAAAGCCTTATCGGAGGGTATGACCATGGTGGCTTTCCCGCCTTCGTTCATCATGGAAATACCCTCATTCAAACCAGAAATGCTGTAACCAAACACGAATTTAACCGGTCCGTAAACATAATAGGTATAGGAACGGGCAGCAGGCCATTCATCCCTGAGGGAATCATAGGTGGTTTCATGTATCGAATTGTCTTCGATTCTCCTGCCAACATAATTGATTACGATATAATCATCCTTCAGCGGTGCCAATCCATATCCTGTGTCCTGTTCAACAAAATAAATGCCTCCGGCAGTTTTTGACTCTTCCGGTATGTTATTTTCCAGAAGATAATTCTGTATCATGTCCTGTTCATGGTTCTGGCTTTCTTCCCATTCATTATTTAAACATCCCGCGGCAAGCAACAGTGTAAAACCCGTTAACAGTATAACTGGCAAAGTTTTGTTATTCTTTATCATAGTCCCGAAGGTTATAGTTAAGATAAAAAACCAATATTGTATGGATGAAATTACACCCAAAAGGTTGCGTCAGATTTTATGTGGCGAAGATACTTTTAAAATTTCAACCTCAAAAATCAAGGAGGTAAAAGGTGGAATTACCTGGTTTGAAGATCCCTGATTCCCAAAGCCCAGTTCAGAAGGGAGAATAAAAAGCGATTTTTCTCCTTCCGACATTATCCCGATGGCTTCCTCCAAGCCTTTAATAACCTGCCATTCAGTACCATATACGTACTGAAAGGGCTGCTGGCGTTTTACTGTGGAATCAAAAAATTTACCATTCAGAAAGCGGCCTTCATAATTTAGTGTAACCGTATCACCCAATTCCACCTTTTTTCCTGTTCCGGGTTTCAGGTTTAGATAATAAATGCCGGAGGGCAGAGGACTAACATCCAATTTTTCCTCACTGATAAACTGGTGCAGAATTACTTTCTCATATTCCCCGAAATCCTCAATCCAGGAGAGAAACGCCTCCTTTTCCCTGGTATAATCCTCTTTCTTTTGAATTTCGATCATTTCCACATACATTTTCATGGGGCCACCGGGTTCCAGGAACCTTGGCAGATCGGTATGAAGCGTTTCCATAAAGAAGTTGTCTGCCTGGATAATGAATGTGGCACTTTCACCTGCTGCAAGCTTCATGAAGCACTCATCAACAGCCCCCTTATAGGCCGGATGGCTAACCTGGAACTTACGCGAGCCTCTGAAAAACACTGAATCCTGCGGGGTGAGGTAAGCAAGATTCACCGTGATGTAATCCCCCGGACCAGCTTTTACAGTGTCCTCTCCCAAAGTATGTAACTGGTAATAAATACCATGTTTGGCTTTTTTATAACCGGGGTATTTGGAAAACTTTCTGCAGCCGGCAGAGAAAACTACCACAGTCAATATGAACACAGACAGCAGGGTTTTCATGATATCAGGGATCAACTTTTACCAGTATTACCTCATAGACAATCACTGAGCGGGCCGGGATTCTATTGCCGTCGCCCGGCAATCCATGCGCCAGGTGTGGCGGCATGATAAAGGTCGCCTTATCCCCTACGCTGAGCAGCAATACCCCTTCTTCAAGTCCCGATTCAACACCACCCTGCCCCAACCTGAACTTTTTATAGCCCAGGGAGTCAGAATCATAACAAACCGTACCGTCAAGCAGTAAAACACGGTACTTCAAGGTAACCATGGCGTTTTCTATCGCCTTGACGCCAAATCCATACCGCTGGATGCCATACCACAAACCGGAAGTAGTCTCTTTCATGGTAAGGTTGTTACGTCGTACGTAAGCGAGTATTTTCTCACGGTCCTTTTTTACCAGGATTCTGTTGGCACCGATCAGGGCCTTCTCAGTTTCCAGAATTTCCTTTTCCGTAGTGCCTTTCCCATCCTTTCCCGTGCAAAACTGGAACAGGACTAAAACGGCCAAAACCCAATACAATCCATTAATTTTCATAATCAGCCAGTTGATCTTTGTACCCGGGTAGCAATTCCTTGAATCTTCTTACAGTATCTTCAATACTCAGGTAGGATTCCCCTCCTGACGCATTGGCATGGCCTCCGCCATTGAAATACTTTCGGGAAAAGTCATTTACAGGAAAATCTCCTTTTGACCTGAGCGAAATCCTCACATGGTCTTTCTTTTCGATAAAAAGGGCTGAAAAACGAATACCGCGGATAGATAAGGGATAATTCACGAAACCTTCAGTATCACCCACTGCAAAATTAAACCTGCGCAAATCGCTACGGGTAAGCCAAATCAATCCTGTTCGGTATTCCGGGAAAACCTCCATTTTTTCATTCAGGCTGAAACCGAGCAAGCGCAAACGGTCGGCTGAATAATTATCATAAGTCAGGTAATACAACCGGTCCTTTTCAATCCCGTAATCCAACAATTCAGCTACCGTCTCCCAGGTTTTCCTGTTTGAGGAATTGTAACTGAAACAACCTGTATCGGTCATGATTCCAACAAACAGGCACGAAGCCGTATCCTTGTCCATCCGGGACGAAAGTCCTGCTTCCTTGATAAGCCTGTAGGTCAGCTCTGCCGTTGAACTTGAAGAAATATCGGACAGGATGCAATCAGCTTTGATAGAAGGGTTTGGATGATGGTCGATAAGCACTTTAAATGCCGGAGAGGCTGCAACAACCTCATCCAACTTTTTCACCCGACTGAGGTCGTTAAAATCAACAGCAAAAATAACATCGGCATTTTGGAGGGTCTCAATAGCCAAGGCTGACGCACTTTCCATAATGATTACCCGGTCGGTTCCTGGCATCCATTTCAGGAATTCAGGATAATCATTGGGAGAAATAACCGAGCAATTATGGCCCAGTTTTTCCATAAGTCGCAATAATCCCAGTGAAGATCCCAGGGCATCTCCGTCAGGATTTACATGGATCATAATAACGATACGCTTGCCAGGATTTTCTAATAGTTTCCTGAGGGGCGTAATGTCGTTCCAGATGATGGGGCTAAGTTCCAGATTCATGCTCATGTTTAACGAACGTCAAAATTAATTAACTTCTTATCTCAAAGGCAGCTTTGTTTGTCAAGTTTTGAAAATATTTTAACATATGATCTGACGGCTTATCAATGAAAGTACAAGCTGCTGATTATTTTTTTATATTCGCCTGATAACCTAAGTTGATAACATTATGGCTGGAACCAAAACTTTCTTTATCATTAAGCCAGGTGCAGTGAGTCATGAATACGTCGGACCCATACTGGCAAAAATCAACGCCAATGGATTTCATATTGCCGCACTAAAGCTCATTATGCTTGACCGGCATCATGCAGAACATTTCTATGCTGTTCACCGGCAGAAACCTTTCTTTGACAGCCTCGTCCGTTTCATGACCTCAGGTCCGGTTGTGGTTGGCATCCTTGAGAAGGAAAATGCCGTGGCAGATTATCGAACACTTATGGGAGCCACCGATCCGGCAAAAGCTGAGGAAGGAACGATCAGGAAGCTGTTTGCCGAAAACATAGAACGAAATGCTGTTCACGGGTCTGACAGTGATGAAAATGCTGAAATCGAGTGCAACTTCTTCTTTTCCAGGAGTGAACGCTTTTCCAAATTTGAAGACTGACGCGCGATAAACATCATGATAGCAGTTGAAAAAGATTTTTATATTTGTGAACAAAGGACTTAATCTATAATCTAAAAACAAAATCTATGTTCAAAGGACATCCGAAGGGGCTTTTTGTTGCTGCCCTGGCAAATATGGGAGAAAGATTTGGTTATTATACCATGATAGCCATATTCACCCTGTTCATTCAGGCGAAATACGGTTTTGATGCTGCCAGAACGAGTCATATCTATGCTATCTTTCTGGTGTTTGTATATTTCCTTCCCCTGCTTGGGGGAATTATTGCGGATCGGCTGCTGGGATATGGACGAACAGTGACTTTGGGGATCATTATCATGTTTATAGGTTATCTTCTGCTTTCAGTACCTACCAAGTTCGGTACGGGATTAATCTCCATATATGTGGCATTGGGAGTGATCTCTTTGGGAACGGGTCTTTTTAAAGGCAACCTTCAGGCACTTGTCGGAAATCTTTATGATGATCCCAAGTATGGTGCAAAAAGGGACAGCGCTTTTAATATTTTCTACATGTGTATTAATATAGGTGCCATGTTCGCCCCCACTGCTGCGGAAGCCGTCAATAATTATATCCTGAAGGCACAAAACTATACTTACGACGGACGGATACCCGCAATGGCGCACAGGTTCATCAATGGACAGCTGGCAAATTCCCAGGAATATCTTTCCATTGCTCAATTGCAGGATCACAGTGTCACCCTGGAAAGTTTGAAAACCTTTTCGGAAAACTACCTGAACCAACTTTCTACTTCGTATCATTATGGGTTTGGAGTTGCCTGTGTCAGTCTCGTCATATCAATGTGCATCTTCCTTGCTTTCAGGAAGCATTACAAGCTCGCTGACGTTACTGAAAAACAGAAAATCAAGAATAATGATGCCACGGCAGCAATTGAACTGAGTGCAACACAGGTAAAAGAAAGAATGATTGCACTTTTATTGGTATTTGGAGTAGTAATATTCTTCTGGATGGCTTTTCATCAGAATGCTGCCACGATGACCTATTTTGCACGGGATTATACTGCCACCAGTGTTGGAAAATTCACAAACATATTCTTTGACCTGTTTACCCTGCTGCCATTGTTCCTGGCTATACTGGGACTAATTTTTCTGGTTCAGAAGAAAACATCTTCCACAACAAAGTTGATCGCCGGCATAACATTCATCGTATTTTCTGCCATAGCTATCTATCGTTTCTCTGGTTTCGAGAATTTAAATGCCTTTACACCCCAGATGTTTCAGCACTTCAATCCATTCTTTATTGTAGTTCTAACACCGCTGATCATTACTTTATTTGGTTGGCTGAACAAGAACGGTAAAGAACCTTCCGCACCTAAAAAGATAGGGATTGGTATGATCATCACAGGTTTGGCTTTTGTGCTGCTCATGGTGGCTTCATTTGGCCTGCCAAGTCCCAAATCTCTTGGTGGCTTGGGCGCCCCGGATCCTTCAAGGGTTTCAACCTACTGGCTGATCACCACATATCTGATTCTCACTGTTGCTGAATTATTCCTCAGTCCGATGGGTATTTCCTTTGTTTCAAAAGTTGCCCCGCCCAAATACAAAGGACTGATGCAGGGTGGATGGCTCGCAGCTGTTGCCGGAGGAAATTATCTTATGGGTCAGGCAGCGGGTCTCTGGGATGTCTTACCGCTGTGGGCATTGTGGAGCATCTTTGCAGTATGTTGTTTGGTGGCTGCCACTTTTATGTTCAGTATATTGAAAAGGCTGGAGAAAGCTACGAATTAGGGACAAGGGACGAGGGACGAGGGACGAGGAAGAAAAGTATTAGCCATAAAAAAACCTGGAGCTTTGGTCTCCAGGTTTTTTTATGGCTAATACTTTTCTTCCTCGTCCCTCGTCCCTTGTCCCTCGTCCCTTGTCCCTCGTCCCTTGTCCCTCGTCCCTATCAATGCCCAGCCCCCTCAGGCACCTTCAGCCGGTCACCAGCATCCTCGGCAACCTTTCTGTACCAGGCCTCATCATAACCGGGCTGCTCAAGTTTGGGATTCTGCTGACCTTCAATCCTGGTTTTTACATTGCCATCCATGAAACGTGTAAACAGGAAAGCATATAGTTTTTTCCATTCGGAAACAGTTTGTTCGCCTGATTTTACGGAATATTCAGTAAGGTATTGAAGGGCTTTTTTAGGATTCTTTTGATACAGAGAAACTGCGGTCTTATCAATCTCGCTGGTCTCGCTAAGGTACCTGCCTTCAAGTTCCTTCTGCTTTTCCTGGATATACGGTATCATCATGTCATATCGGGTATAGGCGAAATTTGACACCTGGTTGAACACCCAAAATGCTGCATCGGGACTGAATTCCATCATAGCACCATTGCCCACGGCAAAGGAAGGAGGCACTGAATTCATTCCGCAATACATGGGAGTATATACAGTGCTGTAGGTATCATCCACACCAAACCAGAGAATACCGCCTACAGGATCAGGCAACCAGGAACGTGACTGGGTAACAAAGGAAAAACCTGTCTGCTGGGTTGATATGGCACGTTCATTCAGGTAGGTAACTCCATCCACTTTCCAGGTCATGGGTCTCCAACGTACAATAACCTTGTTGGGGCCTGCCCCTATATCTTTGGTCATGTCGAGCGGCGTGCCCTGGTAATAATCGCGCATCATGGCCATCACATCCTCAACGCCGAGCTTTCGGTTTGCCTTAACCCAAAGGGGTAAACGATGGTGTAGGTTTTCTCCTTTAGCATAATCGGTATATTCATCCATGCCATCCGCTATTTTTCTGAAACCCGACCAAACGCGGGCATCACAGAATCTGGCACCGCTAAAGTCAACAGGAGCGTATGCATCTGAAAAGCTGAAATCTACATCGCTGCCAGTAAAATAGCCTTTGCTTCGGGCAAAAGAGATGACATCGGGGGCAAAAAGACAATTTTCCGGGTCATTCTGTGGGAAAGTAGTAATTCTCGATTGATTGGCATGTCCGCAAACATAACCGTCGGGCACCCTGCGGGCCACCCATACGGCACCCCTGTTCCCCGGTCCCTTACCGATAATTTCCATAATCCAGACTTCATTGGGATCGGCAATGGAAAACGACTCACCGCTACTGCAATATCCATAATCATCCATCAGTTTGGCTATAGTTTGAATCGCTTCACGGGCTGTTTTTGCACGCTGCAGGGTTATGTATATAAGACTACCGTAATCCATAATGGCAGTTGAATCAGACAACTCGCTGCGACCTCCGTAGGTGGTTTCGCCAATGGCAAGCTGATGCTCGTTTATGTTTCCAACCACCGAATAGGTGTGCCGAACCTGGGGAATTTTGCCCAGCCATTTCCCGGTATCCCATTCTTTTACATCCAGCATGGTTCCTGCAGGATAATCCTTTGCCGGCCAGTAATACAATTCACCGAAAAGCACATGGGAATCTGCAGAATAGGAGATCATGGTGGACCCGTCCCTCGATGCTCCCCTGGTAATTAAGAAATTCGTACAGGGAAATGCCTGGAAGGCCAAAAATAAAAATAGAATAAGTGTGGCAAGAATTTTATTTGTCATAGTATTGTGGTTTGCGATAAAAATACTAAATAATTTTTGAAGTAATCGCTGATCATTATCAGTAAACAGGCAGATATAAGTGTTTATTGATAGGATTTCTTGTTATTGAGAAGGTGTTTTTTATGAGTTTGGATGCATGGTTCAACTCTTAAAGTAGACGCGGAGAGAGTTGGATTTTCATTAGTAGTAGTTTTTAGTTAATAATTAGTTTTTTTGTAGTTAGGGTTAAAGTAGGGTGAGTTCTTTCGGGTTCTCACCCTTACTTTTTTCTGCCGGAAATCAGGTTAACGATGCCTGAGGAGGAATTACGGCTTGCACCGGTCACACTGGACAGGCAGTTGGTTTCATTCCGGTACCTCCGGAGTCCCAGAAAAGCAAAAATGAGTGCTTCCTTAAATTTGACCAGTTGATTGTCGGGTACAATCAGCATCGATTTTGATTTTTCCCGGATCAGTCCCATTAAGAAGGTATTGAACGCTCCTCCGCCGGTAACCAGGACTTCTCCCGGATCGTATTCATTGATATACCGGCTGATCTGGATGGCCATATGTTCATACACGCTTCGCAAAAGATCCTCCACCGGCACATGATACTGTGTCATTAATGGAAAAACCGAGGTTTCCACCCACTCGCGTCCTAATGATTTGGGCGCAGGTCTGGAATAGAAATCCAGGTTATTCAGAACTTCAACGAGTTCGTGTACAATATTTCCTTTACTTCCCAGCATCCCATCCTTGTCAAATTCCAGGTTTTTTCTTGAAGCCAGTTCATTGGCAACCATATTAACCGGACAGATATCACATGCAATCCTTACTCCGTCAGACTGGTTGGAGATATTGGCAAAACCACCCAAGTTCAAACAAAATTTATAGTCACCGAAGAGCAGTTCGTCACCCAGCGGGACAAGGGGAGCCCCCTGTCCGCCAAGGGCCACATCCAGTGTCCGGAAATCTGATACAGTATCAAGTTTGCAGCGGGATGCCAGTGCGGCACCGGATCCAAGCTGAAAAGTAAATCCGCGCTCGGGCTGATGAAAAATGGTATGTCCGTGTGCTGCTACAAGGTCAGCCGTCTGATCATGCTCTGAAAGAAATTGGTTTACAAGGTCACCGACATAACTTCCGTATTCCTGATGAAGCAGCAAAAAAGAGCCGGCATCAAGATTGGCCGCGTCATTTAGTTTTTTCTTCCATTCCATGGGATATTCATAAGTGTCTGCCGCAATGATCCGGAATTTCCATTGCTGCCCGGCCTTAAAAAACCTGCACAAGATCAGATCAATGCCATCGAGACTGGTTCCCGACATCATTCCCACCACCTTGCGGAATTTCGCTGCCATTTTATACAGTAAGTATGGATTACAGGTGTTTAATAGAAAAAGTCAGCATTGTAAACGGAAATATTATCCTTGTTATCCGACACCATAATGGTGATACTATGGGTCTTGTTTTTAATCAGCCGGCTATCATCGAGAGTATAGAACAGCAAGTCATTTTTGGCATCATATTCAAACAAGGTCCATGTATCATCCACATAGCCATTATATTTCCGGATACCCGACTGGGCATCAGCAATGGTGAACGACAACACCTGTCCGAAAGTATATTTGTCACCAGCCTTAAAAGCAACCGGAGTGATCATGGGATTAATGGTATCAACGGCAATGAAAAACTTTCCAAAAGAATTTACCCTTGTGGTAACATAACCATTCTTATAGGTTCCGCCCTGGCTGATCCAGGCTCCGTTTTTGCCGGGACTGGCAATAACCGCCTTATCCTGTAAACGGGAAGGAAGATCTGAGCACCTGATGGACAGAATATACGGTTTTGCCAAGGGAGTGTAATTATTATGCACCTGATGCAGGAGTGACCATGGACAACTGTCGTTTTGCGTTTTCTCATAATGAAAGTCGAGATGATCAAACAGACCATCGCGGGGTATCACAATTCGAATATCGTGGTTCTCATATAAATTCAGCGTATCATAACGGAATCTTCCAACCAGTGTTGGATCAGCAGCAGAGGCAACAGGCGGCGATCCCTTATTGGACCCCTGAAAGGTAAAAGAAAGCGTTGCTTCGTTGCCATAGGTATCCGTCACCTTGATCCCCACGGCATGTTTCAGGGTATCCTTCACTGTGAGAATTCCTCTATTGACAGCCAATTTATAGATGCTTAGCTTGTTGTTGGGATCAACAAACAGTTTCTGGATGTTTTTACCTGTTCTGATCTTTTCTTCGTAATCGATATGACTGTTGACATAAGCAGCCATGGAAAAAGGAATACTGTCGATGCGGCAAAAGAATACCCGTCTCTCGTCCATTGTCATGCTGATAGTATTGGGACTGCATTTATTGCGAGAATTATCGAGAAAGTCATAGGTTTCGATGCCCAGGCCGATGCGGCCGCTAACCCTCAGATCATTTGTTTTCAGATAAGGATTGCCACCGTGGTCAGACACGGGAATCAATAATTTTTCATGAATACCGTTTACAGTGCTTTGCTGATCAAGAGGATAAACCGCCAGCCAGTTGATCAGCGGTCTGGTTTCATCCTTGATATCAAGTTCATATTCCAGGGCATTCAAAGGTACAGAAGATGCATCCCGGATCTCAAAATGCAGGTGAGGAGCTGCAGAATTCCCGGTGTTTCCGGAAAATCCGAGAAATTCACCCCGCTGAAAGACAAATTGTTCCGGAGAAGGAGTAATATCTACTTCAAACGATTTCTTGCGGTACTGTTCCTGCTTTACATATTCATCGATGACAGGAGCAAACTGCTGCAAATGCGCGTACACAGTAACCTGACCGTCGGGATGCCTCAGGTAGATTGCTTTGCCATAGCCTCCACTGCCCACCGCGATCCTGTAAACATAGCCATCCCTGGCGGCAAGGATATTTTTTCCTTCAACCTGATCCGTTTTAATGTCAATTCCGGTATGAAAACGGGCAGTCCTGATTTCCCCATAATTTCCGGAAAGCAACATGGGTATATCGATAGGTGAGCTGAATAGCACAGAACTTTCGTGCAGATCGGCCGGGCTTTGGGCGTAGAAAAAAGGGGTAATAATTACACCGGCAAGAATAAAGAAATTTGAAATTAAATGCATATCTTTAATTATCAATTATGCTTTGACCAGGCTTTGTAAAGCTATTATTATTTATTTTTTTTGTAAAACGAATAATTAACAAAATAGTATATTTACTTTCGAGAATTAAAAATTGAGACTATCTTTGTAGTACATGGACGCAAAACATGATGAAATATTTTCAAGTCTGAGACAGAGAATTAAATCAATTATTTCATTATACGAATTACAAAAAAGGAAAAACCTTGAACTCCAGAATAAAAATCTGGAGTTGGGAGATCGAATAAAAATATTGGAAAACAAACTCGAAGATCTGGACAAAAAATACGAGAATCTTAAAATGGCTAAAGTGTTGTCATCATTACCTGGTGAAGGCGTACACGATACAAAACTACAGGTAAACAGAATCGTGCGGGAGATTGACAAATGTATTGCTCTCTTGAACCGATAAGCTTGGAATCTTGCTATGGATGATAAACTGTCAATTAAAGTAAATGTAGCGGACCGGTATTATCCACTTAAAATAGAAAGAAAGGATGAAGAAAAGATCAGAAAAGCAGCCAGGTTGATTAATGAGAAGGTAATGCAATATAAGCAGCGTTACCTGGATAAAGATGTACAGGATTTTCTGGCGATGGCTGCCCTGCAATTTGTTACAAGAGTGATTGAAATAGAGGACAAGTTCGATGTTTTACCGCTCGAACAAAAATTGCAGGAACTGAATGAGGAGCTGGAGGAGTTTTTAAAAGGAGAGTAATAAACGTTCTTTGCATATAAAAGTATAGCCCGCATAGTTTCTTTCAAATGCTGTGAAACTCAACACTAATTACATTGGAGAATCGCTCAGCATGTCAAGGACAGGCCATATTCCCGGTTAATCCGGGAATTCTGCAGTAATGCAGGACATTGGAAGTCCGAAACATTTTGGCCTCTCCACCCATATTTGTTCTGGGGTTTTTTCAACATCGAGAGAAATGTATGCGGGTTTTTTATTTATAAACCTATATAAATTACTGGATCAATGATAATATTATTAGATACGCTGACCATAGCAAAAGGCATATTGCTGGTTAGCATCAGTTTCATTTGCGGTGGAGGCCTGTCCTATTTTCTCTGGAATTTTACCCTGAAGAAGAAAAGAGACAGTATGCTCAAGGAAGCCGAAACAGAAGGGGAAGCTCAGAAACGTGACAAGATGCTTCAGGCAAAGGAAAAGTTCCTGCAGCTGAAAACCGAACATGAGAAATACATCAACGAAAAAAACAGCAAGATCATTGCTGTCGAAAACAGGCTGAATCAGAAGGAGATGCAATTATCCCAGAAAATTGAAGAACAGCAGCGTATGCGCAATGAACTGGATGCCATGCGAGAAAACATGAATGTTCAGCTGGGCCTGTTGGAAAAGCGTTCTGAAGAACTCACCAAAATACACCGGCAACAGGTAGAGCAACTGGAAACAATATCCGGACTTTCTGCAGAAGATGCCAAGAATCAGCTCACCGAATCACTCCGTGAAGAAGCTAAGGTTCAGGCCATTTCGTATGTAAACGAGATCATGGCCGAAGCCAAGATGACGGCAACCCGTGAGGCCAAGAAAGTTGTTGTTGAAACCATCCAGCGTGTGGCATCAGAAACAGCCATTGAAAATTCCGTTACAGTTTTTAATATTGAAAGTGATGAGATCAAAGGAAGAATCATCGGGCGTGAAGGTCGTAATATAAGGGCACTTGAAGCTGCCACCGGTGTGGAAATCATCGTGGATGACACTCCGGAAGCCATTATTCTTTCAGCCTTTGACCCGGTCCGGAGAGAAATCGCCCGTCTTGCCCTTCACCTGCTTGTCACCGATGGAAGAATTCATCCCGCACGTATAGAGGAAGTTGTTGAAAAAGTCAGGAAACAGGTTGAGGAGGAAATAGTTGAGGTAGGCAAAAGAACCACAATCGACCTGGGAATCCATGGCCTGCATCCTGATCTGATCCGTCTGGTAGGTAAGATGAAATACCGTTCATCTTACGGACAGAACCTGCTCCAGCATTCCCGTGAGGTGGCCAACCTGTGCGCTATCATGGCCAGTGAATTAGGTCTGAATGCAAAACTCGCCAAACGTGCCGGACTATTGCATGATATCGGGAAAGTTCCCGATGATGAGCCCGAACTTCCGCATGCTGTTTTTGGGATGAAACTGGCAGAAAAATATAAGGAGAAGCCTGAAATTTGCAACGCTATTGGATCACATCATGATGAGGTTGAAATGACCACACTGATCTCACCCATAGTTCAGGTGTGTGACGCCATTTCAGGAGCAAGGCCGGGTGCCCGCCGCGAGGTAGTTGAATCTTATATCAAAAGGCTTAAAGATCTCGAATCTCTTGCACTCTCCTACCCCGGTGTGATGAAGACCTATGCTATACAAGCCGGCAGGGAACTCAGGGTAATTGTGGGCAGTGAAAAGGTATCCGATAAGGAAGCCGATAACCTTTCCTACGAAATTGCAAAGAAAATTCAGGATGAGATGACTTATCCCGGACAGATCAAAATCACTGTTATCCGTGAGACGAGGGCGGTCAGCTATGCCAAGTAGGTTGCCCTGGAAGCTTCGACTCCTCTCCCGATAGTTATCGGGATTATCTGGGCAGCTTGACATTCTGGTCACCCTGAGCACAGTCGAAGGGCGTTCATCACAGAACATAATTGAACCCGTCTAGGATTCCATTACCCGGAGAAGTTCTTTCAGCCGGGTAATTTTTTGCGCATAACCCAGCTTTTCAAAGGATAGGATTAGGTTGTTGATGAGCCGGATAATAATATCCCGGTTTGAGCAGGGTGTATAAAAAGACGAATGCGGTTGTATTTGCTGCTGTGTGATGAAGTAATCAATTTCCCTGCGGCCCAGCACTGCTCCTTTATTATAAGGATTGATGTAAAAAAGAATGTCGTCCGATTCATCTTCAGCATCCCGATGTCGCAATTCGTCCTTATAGGCCAGAATAAAGTTTTTCGGCAGATTAACCCCATAAATGGGCAGTCCGAGTTTCCAGGCTACTGCAAGATACACAATGGCCAGGGAAATCGGGTTTCCTTTACGTGTTTCAAAAACCTGGTTGATGTAAGAGTTTTGAGGGGAATAGAAATCGGTGTTGTTGCGTGAAAATTTATACTGATCAAACAGGATGTAATTCAAAATTTTAACCTTTTCAAGAGCCGTGAGGTTGTTGTTGATCTCAAGCCATACATCCTTGCGGATGTTTTCAATCTGATCATGAATTTTCGAAGCATTTAAGTCAGGAAACTGGAAACGTGCCACATATATGGCGCCATCCAGTACATATTCCGCGCCGGTTTTTATCCAACGGTTAAGATCGTCTTTTAACCCGTTGAACTGCAATTCCTGTATCAGGTTTTCAAGCCTTGCCTGAAGCTTTTCATTCAGGGTGACTTCCCATGCTTTCTCCAGCTCAGGGATGACAGCAACTCCCTGCTTCAATAATGTACCCGTAACCACGCTGATGATCTCATGGTCATTATCATCAAGTAAGGATATCATTGCCTGGATCTCTTTTCTTTCCATGTTGGTCATAATTACCTGTAGCAAATTTATCCAAAATCAAAATTCGATGCCATACAAAATGTTAACAGAGCCCCTGTATAAAAAAAATTCTTACATTTGAATGCATTAATACCGACTTTATGATACAACGTACGCAATCGGTTTATCTCCTGCTGGTCGCAGTGCTGATGAGCTTTATGTTAATCCGGCCATACGCGGAGTTTGACCTTGCCGATGGACAGAAGCTAGCTTTTCGTTCACATGCCATAGTCTACAACGATGGAGCAGAAAACCCGACTTATCAATCCACCATACCCATTACCGTTTTGGTTGTAATAGTCGGATTGCTGAGTTTCATCAATATTTTTCTTTTCAGTAACAGGATCCGTCAGCTGAGGATCTGCCTGATCAATGTAGTCTTTTTGTTATCCCTGCTGATAGTCATTTTCTACTATTACAGCAGTGCCAAGCATTCTTTTGCCATCACTTTTCATTCCTTCCAGATTCCCGCGATCTTTCCACTGGTGTCTGTAATTTTTACGATCCTGGCCTATTGGAATATACACAAGGATGAGTTGCTGGTTAATTCTTATAACAGGATAAGATAGATTCATAAAATACTCAGATGATCTCAATATGCTCCTGGTCGGTGATTTTTTCACAATAATGACACTTGAGCTTGACCTCGCTTTTTGATACTACCATGAACCGTGTGACTATTTTTTCATTGTTGGTGATACACTTCGGATTCATACATTTTGCTATGGCAATGATTTCTTCTGGTACTTCCACCACCTTTTTTTCCACTACAGAATAGTCCCTGATAATGTTCAGTTTGGCCTGAGGAGCAACCAGGGCAATTTTATTAATTTCCTTATCAATAAAAAACATATCCGTCAGCTTGATGATAGCCTTTTTACCAAGTTTTTTGCTATCGAGGTTGGTCCCAAAAGTAATCTGTTTGTCAATTTTGTCGAGGCCAAGGATGGAAATAACCTTAAATAAGGCTTTTGCCGGTATATGATCAATGACGGTGCCGTTTTCAATGGCACTTACTTCAAGTTTTATATCTTTCTTATGCATCATGGATAAAAGCTTTATAGTTATTGTAAACCCAGGATAGTAGCGATGATAGCCTGACGAACGAATACCCCGTTTAAGGCTTGCGTAAAGTAGTAGGCTTTGGGATTCAGGTCAACATCCTGATCAATCTCATTTACACGGGGAAGAGGATGCAATACGCGCATGTTATCTTTCGTTCCCTCGAGCATTTTGTTTTTCAGTACATAGGCATTTTTTGTTCTTTCATATTCAATGGGATCGGAAAATCTTTCTTTCTGTACGCGGGTCATGTATATAATGTCAGCAGAGGCAATACTGCTGGAAAAATCCTTCTGCTCGGTATATTTTAATCCCAGGCAATTCAGATAGTACTTGTATTCCTCTGGCATTTTCAATTCATCGGGCGAGACAAAGTGAAAGGCTGTCTGAAACTGCGACATGGCCATAAGCAGAGAATGAACTGTCCTGCCGTATTTGAGATCTCCCACCATGAATATGGTAAGATTATCAAGCGTTCCCTGTGTTTTTAAAATGGAATAGAGATCGAGCAGGGTTTGTGTCGGATGCTGGTTGGCTCCATCACCGGCATTGATAACCGGGACGCGGGTCAATTCACTGGCAAATCTTGCAGCCCCTTCAAGAGGATGGCGCATCACGATCAGATCGCAGTAGTTACTTACAATTTTGATCGTATCATATAAGGTTTCGCCCTTCGAGACACTGGATGAACTGGAGTCACTGAATCCGATCACCCTGCCGCCAAGTTTTAACACTGCGCTTTCAAAACTCAGTCTCGTTCGGGTGGAAGGTTCAAAGAAAAGAGTAGCCACCACTTTATCCTTAAGGATATTATGGCTCGGATTTTTTTCAAACTTATCGGCCAGGGATAATATCTGAAGATATTCATCCTTGGTGTAATCGGTTATGGAAACCAGGCTTTTATTTTTCATCAGTCACTTATTAATATTTTCAGCAATTAATTTATTCCAAATTAATAATCCCGGCAATGACTTTAGTCGTACAATTGAATTGTTTCTACAGACACTCCTTTAATCGCCCGTAATGCTGTCACCAGTTTTCCGGAAAGGCTCTTCCTCACGCCGATTTGCATGGCGCACTGCAGATCGAAATCGGGCTGCCGGGGGATGATATGCCCTTCCTTGAGTATTTTCATTACAGGGTTGAGTTTCTCATGAGGGAACCTTACGTTATATCGCTCCTCGACATAACGGGTTATGATGCTCGCCCTGGAAAGCATATCTGCTGTTGCGGATTTATAAGCGTTGATTAATCCGCTTGTTCCCAGCAAGGTGCCACCAAAATACCTTACGACCACGGCGAGGGTGTTGGTAAGATCACAGGACACCAGTTGCCCGTATATGGGCTTACCCGCAGTACCATAAGGTTCACCGTCGTCATTCATTCTGAAGTCTTCCTTGTTAAGGCCTAATCGGTAGGCAAAGCAATGATGCCTGGCGTCGTGATATTGCTTCCTGATTCCGGCTAAAAGAATGCCCACCTCATCTTCTGATGTTACCGGGAATCCAAATGCAAGGAACCGGCTGTTCCGGTCACGAAAGATGCCTTCTGCAGGTTTCTCAAGCGATCTATAGGTGTCTTCCATGGTTACAGAACGGATAAAAAAAAAGGTTCATTTGATGAACCTTTTACTATCAGAATTTAAGTTTCTTTTCAATTTCTTCTATCTGGTTTTTGAACTGTTTATCGGTTTCAACAAGATTATTTACAGTTTTACAGGCATGCAGCACCGTGGCATGATCCTTCCCGCCGATTTGTGTACCGATTGTCGCCAGTGAGGATTTGGTAAGATTTTTCGAAAAATACATAGCAACCTGCCGGGCCTGCACGATTTCTCTTTTTCGTGTTTTGGACTGCAGCGAGTCGATAGGAACATCAAAATAGTTGCATACCACCTTCTGGATATAATCGATAGATACTTCACGCTTGGTGTTCTTGATGAGCTTATCGATCATTTCCTTAGCCAGGTTGAGGGTAATCTCCTTTTTATTGAGGGTGCTTTGCGCCAGCAAGGAAATCAAGGCCCCTTCAAGCTCGCGGACATTGTCGGTAATATGTGTGGCAATGTATTCAACAACTTCATCGGGCAGCACAATGCCATCCTTATAAGTCTTCTGCTTCAGAATAGCCACCCTGGTTTCAAAATCAGGTATCTGCAGATCTGCAGATAAACCCCATTTGAAACGGGAGAGGAGCCGCTGTTCCAAGCCCTGTAATTCCACAGGTGGTTTATCGCAAGTGAGAATCAGCTGTTTACCTGATTGATGGAGGTGGTTGAAAATATGAAAAAAGATATCCTGCGTTTTTTCCTTGCCCGCGAATTCATGCACGTCATCAATAACCAGGACGTCTATCATCTGGTAAAAATGAAGAAAATCGTTTTTGGTATTGTTACGGATGGCTTCAACAAATTGAGTCTGAAAACGGTTGGCCGGAACATACAAAACGGTTTTATCCTGGAATTTATCCTTAATCTCTATACCAATGGCTTGGGCAAGATGTGTTTTCCCGAGTCCGCTGTCTCCATAAATTAACAATGGATTGAAAGCAGTGCCTCCCGGGTTGTTTGAAACTGCGAAACCAGCCGATCTGGCAAGGCGATTGCATTCGCCTTCCACAAAGTTTTGAAAAGAATACTCAGCATTTAGCCGGGGATCAATATTCATTTTTTTGATCCCGGGTATAATGAAGGGATTTTTAATAGTGTTTTCATCAATGTTAATCGGAACGCTCACAGGATTATTCCTGATCTCTATCTGATTTTTGGCTGGTAGTTTTATGGTATAGAGTTTAGTGGCCGACTGACCGGGATTCTCCATGACGATGCTGTATTCAAGCTTCGCCTCATATCCAAGTTCTTTTCTCAGCGTTTTGCTGATGATATCTATATACTTTTCCTCGAGATACTCATAAAAAAAAGGGCTTGGAACCTGTATTGTAAGCACTTTGTTCTCCAACCTCAGCGGCACAATTGGCTCAAACCAGGTTCGAAAACTGATCGACGGAACATTGTCTTTAATAATTTTTAAACAATTGTTCCAGACTTCTTTGTGCATTTTTTATTGTGTTTAATTTAAGTCTATTTGTTTTATTCCAAGCATCCGGGAATCCAAAAGCAAGATTGTGAAAAAAAAAATAAAAAAAAAATCATTTTTCACTTGATTTATTAAGAAAGACTATATCATTATTGAGGTCAGTTATTTAAAAAATAATTTATTTTAAAGAATTTATATATAGCTGTATTTCAATATTTTAAGTAAGTTATTATATTACAAATTTGGGATCTAACGTTTTAAGAAAATACACTTAAAGTGTTAATTTGCGAAGTGGCAGTTGTTAATTAATTGGAATGATTCTAAATAGGAAAAAGATCAATTTTCCCAGGTGTTAATAACTCTTGAAAATCTTTCTGCCGGCAACCGACTTAACCCATTGAATTATTTGTCTTTTTTGCCAAATACAGACAGATGCACATATCGTTTGGGATGTTCACGCAGGTCGATGAGCAGGGAATCAAGGCTCGCCAGTGCATTATTCAGGTTATTGTATAAGGAATCATTCACCACGAATTGACCGGCTGTACCTTCGCCTTTATTGATCATTTCAAATAATTCCGCTGTTTGCGCAAAGGTTTTATCGGCATGTTCAATCAGGGCTTTCAGGTTAGCCTGTTTCAGGGTATCGGAAACTGCAGCAAAATTCTTCAGCATGCTGGATATGTCTTCGTTGCTTTTTTTCAGGTTTTCAGTAATCTGGGTTATGTTGCCGAGGGATTGGCCCAGCGATCCTGAGGGCTGGAGGGAATGCTTCAGTGATGCTGTTGCATTGTTCAGGTTAGCGATCGTGCCCTGAAGGTTCCTCCTGGTGACAGGGTCCATAAGATCATTTAAGGAAACCATAAGTGTATCAATTGAAGTTACCAGCGATTCCACCTTCGATCGGATCGGATCGATGTAATCAGTCAGCGCCAACTCCACCAAGGCATTTAAGGTGTCCCCCGACTCGCAGAAACCTGGCCCTGGACCCAATACCAAATCCAGGTCTTTTGTCCCGGATATCAGGCTGGCACTGCGCAGCACAAGAGTGGTATTTTTGCTCAGTTTCACCTTTTGCTCCAGGGATACCTCCACGACAATCCGGTTAACGTCATTCTCATCAAAAGCTATCTTACTGACATTACCTACTTTGTAGCCATTCAAATAAACCACAGCATTTTCAATAAGTCCTTTTACATTGCCGTATACTGCAAAATAGTGGTCGGTGGACCTGAAAACATTGATGCCTTTCAGGTAATTAATACCCCATATGGCAAGTGCAATGGCCAGGAGTGCTACAAAACCGATCTTAAATTCTCTTGTTACCTTCATTGGTTAGTTATTTGTGTTAGACTGTTGTATCTCTGTCAAAGCCTGATTGAGAGGAATGATCATATCTTCCTTGACCGCAATGATAAAGGCGTCGGGAAATCGTTCCTTAACCTGCCTGCTGTATGTCAGCGCTTCCTGAAAGGTACGGCAGCTTCCAACGGCATATTTATACATATTACCTACGTGATATTCCTTTATTCCTGTTTGTCCCTTAAAAACACTTGAACTCTTTGGAAGTATCCTGGTAGAAGCTGCTATCTGCACCTTAAACTCAACCTGTGGTCCGGATACCGGAACCATGTCAATAACCTGTTTTACCACCAAGGAATCGGTTTTTTTCGCGGGTTTACCTTGCATGGTATCGGTATCATCGGACTGATTTTTTACTGAAGATGCACTGGCAAATGAGGTCTTCGTTTCGATCAGGTTTTTATAATTTCTGAAAGCCCTGAAAACAGCCGATGCCAGATAATCCTGTCCTTCATCCGAGATCAGATATTTCTCCTCCTCGGGATTTGTTATAAAACCGGTCTCTATAAGAATTCCCGGCATGGCCGTTCGGGCAAGGACCAGTAAACCCTGCTGTTTTACACCCCGGTCCTTTCTTTGGGCACGGTCCCTGAACTGTTCCTGCACCAGACCAGCAAAATTTATGCTTTGCTCAAAATACAGATTTTGCATCAGTGAAAACATCATATAAGATTCCGGGGTATTCGGGTCAAATCCTTCATATTTGGTATTATAATCATCTTCGAGGAGGATCACTGAGTTTTCCTTTTTGGCTACTTCAAAGTTCTCGTTTGCCCGGTGGAGACCTAACACCAACGATTCGGTTCCGGTAACCAGACTATTCTCATTGCCGTTGGCATGAATCGATATAAAGAGATCAGCCTTATTGCTGTTGGCTATTTCAGCACGCTGGTGCAAGGGGACAAATTCATCGGTTTTGCGGGTATAAATGACCCTCACTTTTGGAAAGTTATCCTCTATGTATTTTCCAGCCTTCAATGCTATAGCCAGCACTACATCTTTTTCACAGGTTAGTTTGCCAATTGAACCCGGATCCTTTCCTCCGTGTCCTGCATCAATAATAACAGTCCTGAGCGTATAGCCACCCTCCTGTTCCTGATTATAGGCAGGAACGGATGATAACATGTAAAATGAAAAGGCCAGAAGACAAATCGTAAAACAAGGGCTTGAATATTTTTTATTCATTTCAACACGTTATTTTATTAGCTTTGCAGCCTGTGACCCATATATGGATTTGCAAAAATAGCATTTCTGTTTTGATTTCAATAGGCAGCAATTCTCCGGGAATTAAAGTTCATATGTTTTCAAACCGAAGCAATCATATAATTCTATATATACCCGCCCGACTATTTACCGGATTTCTGCTGCTGATTTCGTTTAACACAGCAATGATAATGGATATCGGGGCTCAGGAACCTTCACCAAGCACTCCGGACAGCATGGGTATATCTACCGATACCCTTGTGCCGGTTACCGACACTTTGGCTGCCGACACACTGGCAGCGGCTGAAAAGAAAAGAAATGTGCTGGAAGCACCTGTCAAATATGCCTCTTTAGATTCATTTATCATTTCGATGGGAGAACAAAAGACTTATCTTTTCAAAGAAGCATCCGTTGATTATCAGAATATCAGCCTGAAGGCGAATTATATCGAGTTCGACCTCGGTTCCAATACCGTCCTGGCCGGCGGAACCATTGATTCCGCAGGACAGTTGGCAGGAAAGCCTGTTTTCATACAGGGTGCAGATCAGTATGATTCCGATACCATCCGGTATAATTTTGAAACCCACAAGGGAATTATCAAGCAAATCATAACAAAACAGGGAGATGGCTATCTGCACAGCACGCTGACCAAGCGGCTTGCAGACGGTGAAATCCATATCAAGAAAGGCAAATACACTACCTGTGATGATCCCCACCCGCACTTTTATATTCGGTTGTCCAGGGCGATTGCCATTCCACAGAAAAAGATCGTCAGCGGACCTGCCTACATGGTTATGGAGGATATTCCCCTACCCCTGGCCCTTCCTTTTGGTTTTTTTCCCAATACCACCACACGGTCATCCGGATTGATCATCCCGACTTATGGAGAGGAAAAGCAGAGAGGTTTTTATCTCCGCAATGGAGGGTGGTACTTTGCCGTGAATGATTACATGGACTTTACCTTACTGGGATCGGTTTATTCAAGAGGCACGTGGGCTGTCAGTGGATCATCCGTTTATAAGGTCAGGTACAGGTTTAACGGCCGTTTCAATATGGAATATGTAAACAACCAGGTGAATGATGATCCTACCTTTCAGGCTTCCAAAGACTTCCGGGTAACCTGGAGTCACTCCCAGGATCCGAAGGCCAATCCCTCCCAGCAGTTTACAGCCAATGTGAATTTTTCAACTACCTCTTTTGAAAAGAATCAAAGCTATGATATCAATGATTACCTGACCAACACAAAAACCTCGAGCATTTCTTACAGGAAATCATGGTCCGGCAGTCCATTTAATCTCACGGCCAACCTGCAGCATTCACAAAACAGCAAAACCAATATAGTGAATATGTCGCTGCCCACCATGTCTTTTAATATGAACAGGATCTATCCCTTCAGGGGCAAAAATGACGATGGAAAGTACAACTGGTTTGAGAACATCCAGGTGAGTTACAATGCCAAACTCGAAAACCGGATCAAAAGTCCGGATTCCACTTTATTTACGTCCAAAACCCTCGAGAACATGAAGAACGGATTTTCACATTCCATTCCCATTTCACTCACCAACATAAAACTCTTGAAATTCATTAACATAACACCGGGTATTAACTATAGCGGGGTTCTTTACACCAGTTATATCCAAAAGAAAAACAATTCCGATACCTCCCAGTTCATTACCAACATTGAAGTGGATACGGTACATAAAGTTACCTATGCACAGGCCTTGTCCACCTCCCTGGGCATCTCAGCCAGTCCGAAAATTTATGGCAGGTTCACATCTACACGGCCCAATTCTTATATAGCCGTTGTGCGTCATGTAATGACACCTACGGCATCATTCAGTTTTACACCCGATATGTCAAGCTTGATGCCGGATTATTACCGGACTGTTGTGGCACCGCAATCGGTAACCAAACCAGTAACATATGATGAGTATTCCATTTATGAGCAGGAAATATACGGCACACCTTCCGTCAATGGCCGCAGTGGTTCCCTGTCGCTTGGACTGAACAATAATCTCGAAATGAAGGTGCGTCCGAAAAATGACACAACCGGTGAGCTTAAGAAAGTCAGTATCCTGGATAATTTTAACTTTTCAACTTCATATAATCCCTTTGCAAAAAGCTTTCAATGGAGCCCGCTCAATATGACCGGCACTACCAGGCTCTTCAACAAAAAGATGGATGTTCGTTTTGGAGGCACATTCAACCCTTACGCACTCGATTCTACAGGTAATAAAATAGATGTTTTCCTGAGAAAAGAATCCGGAAAACTATTTCGGATCACCCGGGCCTATATTGATTTCGGGTTCAAACTTCAATCGGCCGCCGGAGACAAAAGCAAATCCTCTGAAAGCACTTCTTCACCCGATGAATTCACCGATACGTCGAATCCCACCCTCGACATGCTGGATGAAACCACTGCATACATGAGTGACTATGTTGATTTTAATATACCCTGGACCGTAAATGTGGATTATTCCTGGAGTTACAATAAGGAAAGTCTGGTTGCCTCCTACCAGCATACCATAAGGGTCAGCGGTGATATCAGCATTACCCCGAAATGGAAAATCGGCGGCAATACGGGTTATGATTTTGTATCCAAGGCCTTTTCCACAACCAACTTCAGTATCCACCGCGACCTACATTGCTGGGAAATGCGGTTTTCCGTTGTACCTTTCGGAGAGCGGCGGAGCTATTCATTCTCCATCAATGCCAAATCCTCCATCCTGAGAGATGTCAAATATAACAAGAACAAGAGCTGGTATGACAATTTCTGAGAAAGTCCTAATAGGCCAGTGCAAACAATACCCGTTGTTTTGAAGGTTTACCGCTGTATATGCAAGTACCATCCTCTGTGGGATTCTCCAGTGGAATGCACCGGATTGTAGCTTTGGTTTCTTCCTTGATTTTGGTTTCAGTTTCCGGGGTTCCGTCCCAGTGAGCGTAAGCAAAACCGCCTTTTTTCTCAACTACTTCCCGGAATTCCTCCCAGGTATTCACATTGAAAGTATTATTCTCCCGGAAAAGGAGGGCTTTCCGGTAAATGTTCTCCTGAATCTCTTCAAGCAGGGCGGTTACATAGGTATCAATGCCATCCATCGGTACAATCTTTTTCTCGAGGGTATCCCGGCGGGCTATCTCAACGGTATTATTTTCCAGGTCGCGCGGACCAATGGCTATCCTTACCGGAACCCCCTTCAATTCATATTCGGCAAATTTCCATCCGGGTTTGTGGGTATCGCGGCCATCATACTTCACAGTCAATCCATGACCCTCCAGTGTTTTCCTGATAGATTCAGCTTTTGCTGAAATAGCTGCCAGTTGATCTTCCGTTTTGTGAATGGGAACGATCACAACATGAATGGGGGCAAGCTTAGGCGGGAGTACCAGGCCGTTATCATCGGAATGGGCCATGATCAGGGCGCCAATCAAACGGGTTGTCACACCCCATGAAGTAGCCCATACCAGATCAAGTTTACCTTCCCTGTTCAGGTATTTCACATCAAAAGCCCGAGCAAAATTCTGTCCCAGAAAATGGGAAGTGCCACCCTGGAGTGCTTTACCATCCTGCATGAGTGTTTCAATAGTATAGGTATCAATGGCCCCGGCAAATTTTTCACTTTCAGTTTTTATCCCTTTTATCACAGGCAAAGCCATGAATTGCTCCGCGAAAGTGGCATAAACGTTCAGCATCCTTATGGCTTCCTCTATGGCTTCCTCGCGGGTGGCATGCGCGGTATGGCCTTCCTGCCACAAGAACTCGGTGGTACGAAGAAAAAGACGGGTGCGCATTTCCCAGCGGACAACATTGGCCCATTGGTTGATTAAGATGGGAAGATCGCGGTACGACTGAATCCAGCTCTTATAAGTATTCCATATTATTGTTTCGGAGGTGGGCCTTACGATAAGCTCCTCTTCCAGTTTTGCATTTTCGTCCACTACCAGACCCTTTCCGTTTTCATCTTTCTTCAGCCTGTAATGGGTAACAACAGCACATTCCTTGGCGAATCCTTCAACGTGTTCCGCTTCTTTGCTGAAAAATGATTTCGGGATAAAAAGCGGGAAATAAGCATTGGAATGTCCGGTTTCCTTGAACATCCTGTCAAGAACCCCCTGAATTTTTTCCCAAATGGCATATCCATAGGGTTTGATGACCATACAACCCCTTACAGCTGAATTCTCTGCAAGATCGGCTTTTATTACCAGATCATTGTACCACTGTGAATAGTTTTCCGCCCTGCTGGTTAATTCTTTGGCCATAATTACAATTTGGTATGGTATTTGTGTTTACTTTTATGCGTTTTAATGGCTGCAAAATAAAGAAATAAAATTGTAATTTCACACATAATTATAAGGAGGTGGGTCATGAAAGCAACTTTAAACACACTGATAACCCTGGTTCTCGGGCTTCTTACCTGTACCAGCGTCATGAGCCAAAAGACATCTTCGGAAAATGACGATCTCTATTACAGACCCTCAGATAAAAAGCAAACCACAGTTGTGGAGAAAAAGGAGGTTGTGCCTGCACAGGAACCCGCATATCAACCCGATGATTATGAAATTTATATCAATAATCTCGAGAATCAACGCTCCGGTGCTGTAACTCAGGAATACAGCAGTGATACGCTGCAATACGCTGCTGATCCGAATTATGTTGGCAGTGAATACTATGAAAAAGACGGTAACACTTATATTACCAACAATTATTATACTGCCGACGATTATTCAACGCAAATCAGAAGATTCTACGATCCTTTTTATTCTGCAGGTTATTATGACTCCTGGTATTATGATCCATATCTGTATTCACCAGGCTGGTCTTTCGGTATGTCCTTCGGCTTCCCTTACATGAGTTTTGGCTTATCCTGGGGGTATCCGGGGTATTATCCTTATTATTCCTCATGGTATTATCCTTATTATTCCCCTTGGTATTATCCTTACTATGGTTATAATTCTTACTGGTACGGTTACAACCACGGTTATTATGACGGGTATTATTACGGGCACAATGATGGATACTATCCCGATCACAGACCGGTATATTATGGCCCCCGGCAGGCAGCGGAATCGAACAGGGTTGCCTCTGCAGGCGGAGCTGCTTCAGTTAACGGACGTCGCATCAGTTCGTCAATACCTGCTACCGGGACCACAGCTGCAGGAACAACTGCCATTGACAGCCGGAGGACCTCTTCAGGTGGCATTGCCTCAGGCACAGGTCAGAATTCGGGTACAGCGAAAAGTACCTCCGGCCTATCCAGTACAGTGCGCAGGCCCTACGGAACTACCAGCAGCACAGAGCGTTCAGCGCCCTACAATTCAGGGGCTGCAGCTGCAACCCGAAGTGCAACTGAACAGAGCGGAAACCAGACCTTGCGGAAATCCACCGACAATACCACAGTGGCTCCCCAGGAGCGTCCTGTATATTCCAGGCCAAGTTCAGCCGCCACACAAAGCAGACCTTCGTATTCCGGAACTCCTACCAATCCGGAGAACAGACCCTCCAACTTTAACAGGTCTTCCGGGAGCCCTTCCAACACTTACAGCAAGCCTTCCACTGCTCCCACCAACAGATCAACCAGTAATGCCCCGAGTTACAGCAGGCCGAGCAGCAGCTCTACCCAATCTTATAGCAGACCAGGCAGCAGTTCATCATCCGGACGGTCCAGCAGCTCTTCCTCATACGGCCGTTCCAGCAGCTCATCCTCCTACAGTCGGTCTAGCGGTTCTTCAGGTTCATCCTTCAGCTCAGGAGGGGGCTCCAGGTCAGGTGGTTCCTCAGGAGGTAGTTCAGGATCATCAGGCCGCAGCAGCAGCAGTGGCAGGAGGTAATTCCTGCCTTACCGCGGTTAACTTTTACTGATCCAGGTAAGATTTTCTTAATCCACTGAAATTATGAAAAATTTAATTTCAATAATAAGTTTATGCTTATGCATCACGACCGCACACGGTCAATATGTTGCAGATGCTTTGAGATTCTCGCAGAACTTTCCTACGCTTACAGCACGTAGTATGTCCATGGGAAATGCTTTCACTTCCCTGGGAGGTGATTTCTCCTCCGCCTATATCAATCCGGCCGGTCTGGGTATCTACAGAAAATCGGAATTGCTCTTTTCCCCGGGATTGGGATATTCCAATATTAAATCCAATTATCTGGGGCAGGGCTTTACGGATGATCAGTACCAGTATATCAACAGTAGCGTGGGATACGTGGGCACATACAACACCTTTAAGGATAAAGGCCTTGTCAGTGCTTCATTCGCAGCAGGTTATAACCGGCTGAATAATTTTTACAACAACACGATCATACAAGGCACTAACGATCAGAGCTCCTATTCGGATTATTTCGTTGAGAATGCCAACGGATTGGAACCCGACGCCCTCAACCCTTTCTATGAAAGGCTGGCTTTTGACGCCTGGGTAATGGACACCATGGGAGGTCCGAATCAATATGGAAGCCTGGTTCCCGTGCCCATTGACCAGAGGAAAACCATTCACACCCAGGGCGGGACCGGTGAATGGTCCTTTGCTGTCGGTTTGAACTTCAGCAATATCCTTTATATCGGTACAGGAATCGGTATTGATCAGATCAATTATGAACAGCATGCCGTGCAGCGCGAGACCAACTTTGATGATAACTGGGCATTCCGGGGCTTTGACTTTGAAGAAGATCTTGATGTCAAGGGTACGGGGATAAACTTCAAATTCGGGATGCTTGCTAGGGTTACCAAATCCCTCAGGGTGGGCGCCACTTTGTTCCTGCCAACCTATTACAATATTGAGGAAGTCTATTATAATACCATGTATTCCGAATATAACGATTCTTCCTTCTTCATAAGGCCCACCAACGAATACGGAGATCTGCTTGACGCCGGAGCGTTCGCTTACAACCTGAACACTCCGCTGAAGGCAACCGGGGGATTGAGTTTTCAGATCGGCAAATCGGGAATAGTCACTGGTGATGTTGAATTCATTAATTATGCCGGCATCAAGATGTCTGCCGATAAATATTATAACTCATCGGTCGACAGGGAAACGATAGACCAGGCCAATGCAGCAATTGATAATGCTTACCGTTCCGTTTTCAATTTCAGGCTGGGCGGTGAATTCCGTATGGGAAATTTTGCAGTGAGAGCCGGTGGCGGATATTTTCCAAGTCCTTACGCCAGTGATGAGCTCAACAAGAATGCCAGTTACACGGAGATCACATCCGGTATAGGATACCGGGATAAGGTTTTCTTCTTTGATCTGGGCTTTTCAGGCATCTTTCACAAGGAAAAATTCAACCTGTACACTTCCAATAATACTGATAATATAGCTGACCTGAACCATCAGTCATACAGGTTCATCGCTACAATGGGAGTGAGATTCTAAAAGGGACGAAGGACAAGGGACAGGGGACAAGCAAAATTTTTAATTTGTATTTTTGCGGATTGGTAACCCATATTGTCTTAAATCTAGATTCACTCGTCACACTTCTTATCCCTCTTCCCTCTTCCGTCTTCCCTACTAAAAAGATCCGGTCTCAGCCTCCATGTCCTTTCTTCAGCCTGCTGGTGCCTCCATTCATCAATGTTACGTTGGTGGCCCGATTGCAGGATTTCAGGAACCTGCCATCCCTTGTAATTGGCAGGTCTGGTGTAGACCGGAGGTGACAGCAAATTATCCTGAAAGGAATCCGTAAGGGCTGAGGTTTCATCCGAAATACCTCCCGGGAGAAGTCTTACCAGACAATCACTTACAACAGCAGCTGCCAGTTCTCCTCCCGACAGCACATAATCCCCTATGGATATTTCCCGGGTGATCAGGTGATCCCGTACCCGCTGGTCCACACCTTTGTAATGTCCGCAAAGCAATATGATATTGTTTTTGATGGCCAGGAAATTGGCTGTCTTCTGGGTGAACTTTTCGCCGTCGGGAGTCAGGTAAATTATTTCATCGTAGGCCCGCTCACTGGTGAGCTTTGAAATCAACAGATCAATGGGCTCAATGCACATCACCATGCCTGCTCCGCCTCCAAAAGCGTAATCATCAACCTGCTTCTGTTTGTTCGTGGAGTAGTCGCGGATATTGTGCAGGTGGATCTCAACAATCCCTTTCTGTTTTGCCCGCTTTATTATGGAATGGTTGAGCGGACTTTCGATGAGTTCGGGCAAGATCGTCAGAATATCAATACGCATAGCAATTAATTTTATGGCAGGTTAACGTTCACTTATTTTCTGCATATCCCGTTATATGCGCAATTGGCACATATCCGGAGGTTGTCCGTCTGCGTAAATGGCTCTTCACTATTAAACAACCGGGCCAAATGTTGTTGCAGGTAGCCGCCAAATTCCTCCTTCACAGAATTATAATCAGTAACAGGCACTTTTTTGGGCCCCTGAAGTATGGAATAGGAGAAATCCCCGGAATGACTGTCCCTGATAAAGTAAAGACCGGGCACTATAACACCTCCCGGATGCAGGCTATCATATACATGTGCATACAGCAACACCTGAAATACTGCATCATTTCTCAACTTCCCGCCAGCATCAAACAGAGCATCAATACTGCCAAAGGTGTTTTTTACCGATCCGGTTTTATAATCCAGAATGACAGTATTGCCCCCACGAACATCAATACGGTCAATTATTCCGCCCACCCGCAGTTCCGTAGGTATCCCTTCAACAGTAACAGAAATGCTGGCTACATACTTTTCTTCAAGACTTTCAATGGTAAAGGGAATGGATTTCAGTTCCGCACGGATCAGCTGATATATATAGGTGCGGAGTACCTGTCGAATGATCAGGTTATAACCTTCAGCCTTCCGGTACTCATTCTTTACGCGATTGCCGAACAGGATCTCGTCAAATGCCCTGTCGAGAGCATGATCAATTAAATTTCCATCTTTCAGCAGCGCTTCCAGTTTTTCGCGGGTGATCAATAAATTACCAAAACCCATGTAAAGATTTTTCATGGTCTGATGCATCAGGTTACCAAACATCCTGGCATCAATTTCCTCGGTAACTTCATCAGGTTGAGGTAATCCCAAAAGGTGATGAAAATAGAACTTTAACGAGCAGTTCAGGAATTCATTTATAGCACTGGGAGACAATAACTTACCGTTTCTTTCAGTATATCTTGACAGCAATTCTGCCACATTGCCTGTTTTATATACAACAATGGGTTCCACGCGAACCAGGGAAATTGAAGACGGAGGGGTTATTTCAACAGGAGGTTGCGGCATTTCGTAATAGAGCTGGTGAAGAAATCTGCTTCTTTCACCAGTTCGTACGCCACCTGAACTCGAATCATATACCAGGACAACGTTTTTGGCCCGCTGTATCAGACGGTAAAAGTAATAGGCTGAAATAGAATCGTGGTATTCCCTGGTAGGAAGACCAAAGCCTGCTCTCAGGCTGTGCGGTATGAAGGACGGGGTGTCTGCCTCCCTGGGAATGATCCCTTCATTAGCAGATAGCAGTATCACATTATCGAAGTCGAGTGTCCTTGTTTCGAGCAATCCCAGGACCTGTAACCCGGCAAGTGGTTCACCGCTGAAAGGCAGATGCATGGTGCGCAGCATTTTCCTGATCAGTCTGAAGAGGATCTCCTTTCCCGGTATCAGGCCCTGGGAAGTTAGCAGGTCCTGCAACCGCACCAGAAAAGTATAGACCTGGAAAAGCATCTCGAGCTGCAATCGCTCTGATGAGCTTTTATCTTCCTGGTTGACAGCCATGTCCCGTAAAATCATGGTGATAATGTCCAGCAGGTATTGACAGGCATTGGTGGTATCAGGAAATTCCATAAAAACAAGGTCCTTTCGCTGGTCCTCGAAAATATCGGCAATCTGTAAAAAAACCAGGTTCTGTTCTATAACTTTCAGCCTGGTCTTTTCAACCCCTTCCTGATAAAATGGTTTCAGCAGGGGATTACCCAATATAGCCAGAACATCCTTAAAATACCACCTTGTATTGCCCTGCTTCCCCTGCCTCGAATTCCTGATGAGTTCAAACAAGGAATCCACCAGATTGAATACCGCCGAACCCGACAACGGATAGCCCATTGTAACATTTACCTCGATAATATCACCCGGAATAGCGTATAGCACAGGTATCAGAAGATTTTCATCGGCCATTACCAGTGCAGTATGTTCTTCCTCTTTGCGCAAGGTAATACCCAGGGTATTAAAAACGAACGGCAAGGCACCTGCCTGGCCGGTATTGGAAGAAACCGGAACAAAGAAAATCTTTTTGCTATTAAGAAAGTTATCGTGGTTAATGGAATTGGTTTGCGGGAAGTTCTTCAGGTTTTTTCTGATAAAGTGACCCGCTTCGTGTATTTCGTCATTGACATACCAGTTATCATAGTCCCAGAAAAACTCTGCCCGGCCAAGATTCTTTAAATGCCGGAAAAGTTTCTCCTCGCAGGCATTCAACGCGTTAAAACCAATAAAGAGGTATTGATTGTATTCCAGACTTTTGTTTTCTGACGATCCGGTAATATTCTCAACGGCCTTGCGGTAAGCCATGCCTTCATAGGCCAGGTGTTGCTCATGCAGCCGGTTTCTGAATTCACTGTAAACATCTGGAAGTAAATCCCATAGCGACAGAAAGGTTTTCTGATCGGTGGATACGTTTTCAGGATCGAAGGTATTCCAGAATCTTCGGATCAGTGCGACTTGCTCTTCAGTAAGATAACTGAATCTTCCATCCAATGATTTCAATCCAGCCAGGTTATGGAAAAGATCATTGGCATTGATCGCGTATTTGTCAATTTCATCAAAATCAGCCAGGAGGGTCTCGCTATAGGGATAAAAGGCATCAAAACTTTCCTGTGAACCGGTTATCATGCTGTAAACCTTATACAACTCAAATAGCAGGATAAGCCGGTCGGCATAGAGATAACCCGAGACTTTTTCCATCAGCTCGCTGATGGTAAGATATTGGGGAGCCCATACGGGCTTTTCGGTAATTTCTCCAATATATTTACTCAAATAAAGACGTGCCCGTTTGTTCGGAAAAACCAGGCAGGTCTCAGGTAGATGATAGGCATCAGACTTAAGAAGGATATTGGCAACTTCTTTGAGAAAAGGAACAGGTTCCATGAGAATCTGAATATGTTTTACAAAAGTAGGATAATCAAAGAGAATTTTAGGCAATTATCAATACCTTGCAGGGTTATGTTGCTGAAATCAAAATGCACAAACAAAATATCCTTATCCATGCATCCGTTTGAATCCATACATCAGGAATTATTAAAACTTCTGGAGCTTTGGGAACCAAAACTGCTATCGCTTCATGAAACAACTATCGCCAGCCGACGAAACAGTCAGAACCGGACAATCCGGCAGATTCTGGGACATCTGATTGATTCCGCCTCCAACAATACGCACCGGATCGTCCATTTGCAGTATCAGACCAGTCCGATGAAATTTCCAAACTACGCTTCCAATGGCAATAACGACCGCTGGATAGCCATCCAGGATTACCAGCATGAAGACTGGAATAGCATGATACAATTATGGAAATACATCAATTTACACCTCAGCCATGTGATACAACATGTGGATCCGTCAAAGCTTAACCATAAATGGCAATATGATGAAAACAGGCTCATATCCCTAGAGGAAGGCATCGTTGACTACCTGAGGCATTTCAGGCTTCACCTGGCAGAAATTGATGAATTGATACATGAAAATACCTAAACCTTTATATCTTTATATCATAAGAATTTGGAAGAAAGAAAAGCAAATGTTTTCAAAACAAAACAGTTATGTTACATGAAAATGAAGTTGTAATGCTACTTCTTGGCATTATCATTTTTTTCTTTATCATGAGGAACAAATTCCAGATCAAACGCATATACGCCTGGAAAATACTGATTGCAAGTTATTATTTACTTCTGGTAGGATGGATCTTCACCATCCTGGAGGCATTTTTGCTGGAGACAGTCCTGAATATGATGGAACATATGAGCTATACCATCAGTGCTGTTTTATTAGCTTTCTGGTGCTGGAAAGTGATGTATCGCAGCAAAGTGGAGGGTTAACCATGGGATTTCCTGCCATTTTCGACCTGTTAGCTTTTCTGGCCTGTATGTCAGGCATCATTTTCCTGATCAGCAACAAAAAACCGGCTGTTATTAAGGATCTTCGTTTACTATTAATCGGCCTTTTGCTGATCACCCTGGTTTATTTCGGTTTTCTGCTCATTGAGTGGCTGGGCATAACACACTCACTGGATTCCATTGAGGATATGATCGGCGCAATGTTGCCCATATTATGGGGCTTTCTCTTATATTCCTTTATTCAGCTGAGCATTAACTCTGATTTACGGATTTATCAGGAAAACCTTCGCATTACGCTCCATTCGATCGGCGATGCTGTTATTGCCACTGATGTTTACGGTTGTATAACCCTGATGAACCCGGTGGCTGCTGCACTTACCGGTTGGGAACCAGAAGAAGCCAAAGGGAAAAGACTGGAAGACGTGCTGCATATTATCAATTCCGAAACTCATAAAAGAATAAGCAGCCCGGTGGAATATTTACTGGAAACTGGTAAAAAAATCGAGCTGAGTAACAATACCGTGCTGATATCAAAAGATAACAGGGAATATCATATAACAGACAGTGCAGCACCCATTTATAGCGTTGATGATGAAATCATGGGAGTTGTTCTGGTTTTCAGCGATGTTTCCAATAAATTTATCCAGGATCAGAAACTGCGGGAAAGTGAGGAGCGGTTGAATCTTGCCCTGATTGGCACCAAAGCAGGACTTTGGGATTGGTATATACGCACCGGGAACATCATTTTTAACGAACAATGGGCATCATTAATCGGATATACGCTTGATGAACTCGAACCCCTGAGCGTAGCTTCACTCGATAAGCTTAAAAATCCCGAAGATGTTCTAAGAACAAATGAGATTCTGGAAATGCACCTTCAGGGTAAGAGTGACTATTACGAATGTGAATTCAGATTGAAGCACAAATCAGGGAAATGGGTGTGGATACTCGACCGGGGCAAGGTGGTAGAAAGGGACGGAAACGGGAATGCCTTGCGAATGACCGGCACCATGATTGACATCAGTTATCAGAAAACAACGGAACTTGAACTTAAGTCCCGAATGGAAGAGAATAAGGCATTGATTGAAGAATACCTGACTCAAAATGAAGAGTTGGCCAACAGCCTGGAAAGCATAAGAAAAATAAATGAAGAGCTCAAGGTGGCTAAATTGAATGCCGAGGAAAGTTACCGGCTTAAGTCAGCTTTTCTGGCAAATATGAGCCATGAAATCCGGACACCCATGAACGGCATCATTGGTTTTTCGGAGTTGCTGGTGGATAAGGATCTGGTGCAGGACAAAAGAAAGTACTACGCCGAAATAGTAATTGACAGCAGCAAGCAATTGCTGACCCTGGTAAATGATATTCTGGATCTTTCCCGCATTGAGACTGGTAAAGTTTCCCTGCTATTTGAAGATGTTGTGGTGAATGATCTGATCAACATTCTATATGCTTTTTTTGAACCCCAGATCGGAAATAAACAGATCCGGTTTGAATCGGTGAAATCCTTAAACAACGCACAGAGCACCATTTCAACAGATAAAACCAGATTGCGTCAGGTACTTACCAATGTCCTGAACAATGCCATCAAATTCACGGATGAAGGCCATATAAAATTCGGCTATATCAAGGTGGACCAATACCTCCAGTTCTTTGTGGAAGATACAGGCATTGGGATCCCTGAGGACAAGCATGAAAAAATATTCGAACCCTTCTGGCAGGCTGAAATGGATATTTCCCACCAGTTTGGCGGAACGGGACTTGGACTTTCCATTTCGACCAAACTGGTAGAATTGCTGGGTGGTAAAATGTGGCTCGAGTCCAGACCTGGTAAAGGTTCTGTTTTTTATTTCACCATACCCTATCATGCGGTACAAGCCTCATATGAAGAAACCGAAGTCCCCTTAGACAAACTGAGTATTGATGCTCCTGGTGCAATTGTGTTGGTTGCCGAAGATGATGATATTAACTATCTCTACCTGGAAACTGTTTTGTCAAGAAGTCATGTAAAACTAATGAGAGCCCAAAACGGTATCGATGCTGTTGAGCTCTGTAGCAGGCATCCCGAGATCACCCTGGTGCTGATGGACATAAAAATGCCACTCCTGAATGGCTATGATGCTACACGGAAAATCAAGACATTCCGCCCCGATCTGCCTGTAATTGCACAAACAGCCTATGCTATGAATGAGGACCGGGATAAGGCAGCTGAGGCAGGGTGTGACGACTATATCACCAAACCGATCAAGAAATCTGAATTGCTGGCAATTGTTGAAAAATATGGTAATCCCATTAACCGGTAAATCAGGATTTGGACACATCTGATGCCATACTGAAAAGGAAATTCGAGATTCTGTTCCGGCAGCATTTTACAGGTTTATGTTACTTTGCCCGCAAGTATACCGGAGACCTTGATACTGCCAAAGAGATCGTTCACAGTGTTTTTATCAGGATCTGGGAAAACCGCCGGCATTTCGATTGGGAAAAACCTGCCAAATCCTACCTGTTCACTTCCGTGTACAACAGAAGTCTGAACCTGATCCGGGATAACCAAAAATTCATCAGTCATGAGGAGGTTTCTGTTCGTCATTTGATTGCCGACGATTCAACGTTTTCCAACGACCTGGAGACTGCCGAACTGGAAAGCCTCATCAAAGCGGCTTTGCAGCGTCTGCCTCAAAAATGCAGGGAGGTATTCGAGCTAAGCAGGTTTGAAGGCAGGAAATATGCTGAGATTGCAGCGCAACTCAATATTTCGGTAAAAACAGTGGAAGCACAAATGTCGAAAGCACTCCACATACTCAAAGAAGAACTTAAGAACTATTTAATGATAATCATATTACTGTTGCTTAAAAACATGCATCAATGATAAGGGTAAAACATCTGATACGTGTGATAGGCATGATACCATATGCAGACTGATGATTTACATATAGACCCTGTAGGATTGTTACCTAAGGTTTTCGCCTGTGAGGCTACTCCGGAAGAGATCCGTGCAGTTGAAACATGGCGGTCAGCCAGTGAATCCAACCGCAATGAATATGATTCATTTGAGAGGCTTTGGAATATTACTGCTTCGTGCACATCGCCAGGTGACATTGATCTGAATGCCGAATGGCAGAAAATTGAATCGGCCATGACTCCTGTACCCGGAAAAATGATCAGATTAACGGTACTGCTCAAAATTGCCGCCTCGATTGTTTTAATAACCGCATTGGCTTTCCTGGCGTGGAAATTAAATACAACCCATTCGGTCAAGGCCCCCATGACTCAACTTTCAAAAGTAACACTGCCTGACGGATCCTCAGTTTTTATTAAGGCTGGTTCAAGAATCACTTACAGCAAAGGATTTGGACTGGTTCACAGGAATCTCAGGCTGAAAGGAGAGGCATACTTTGAGATCAGCAACCACAAAGTACCTTTTATGATAAAGGCCGGTGAGGCTTCGGTCCGGGTTACCGGCACCAAGTTCAATGTCCGGTCTTATTCAAACCAGGATGAAATTAAAGTGATTGTCACTGAGGGAGAAGTCAGGCTTTATGAATCCACCCTGCCAGAAAAGGAAGTTACGCTGCTTGGCGGGGAAACAGGCACTTTTAATAAGTCCTCAGGCATGCTTAAAAAACAGGTTACGGAAAACCTGAATGACCTGGCCTGGAAAACCGGGATCATGGAATTTAAGAATACCCCCTTGCATGAGGTGGCTGACATCCTGGCAAGCACCTTTCATGCGTCTTTGCAGGTAGATCCGGCAATACAAAACTGCGTGCTGACTGTGCGTTTTGAAAATCAGAACCTCGATGCCGTGCTTACTGTTCTGCAATCCACGCTTGAGCTGACCATTACCAAGAAAAACGGAAAAACTTACATTACCGGAAAAGGATGTTAAAAAGGTCATATATCTTTGACCTGCTGCTTTCAGGTGGTCTTTTATCCTGCTTGCTCTTGTTTCTGACTGAAGGGGTAACCCTGGCGCAACAACCCGACCTGAAGCAGAAAATCACTGTACGGTACTCCGATATTCCTCTTGAAAGTATATTAAAGGATCTTTCCCAATCAGCGCATATCCAATTCTCATACAGTTCCGATCGTATCCCGGTAAACACAAAGATCACCTTATTTGCTGAAAATGAAACACTTGAAAAAGTACTTAAGGAGATATTCACCCAATCGGGAATTCAGTTCAGGGTCATTAATGGTTATATTGTTTTGAATACCCTAAAGGAGATTCAGGTAACGGCTTCCTCTGAGAAAACCGAATTATTTACCATAAACGGCACCATAACCGATTCTGCCAACCATGAGTTAATGATAGGCGCTACGGTTTATGTAAAAGAGTCCGGAATTGGTGTTATCAGTAATAATTACGGTTACTATTCGCTGACGCTTCCCCGGGGCAAATACACACTTGAAGCTTCCTTTCTGGGCTATGCAGTTGAAAGCAGAACGATGGAACTTAACAGGAATATCCGCTGGAATATGCAACTGAAGCTGGCTCCCTTTACCTTGAAGGAGATCATCATCAGTTCAGTGAACCAGGAAGAACTGATCAACAATTCCCTGGCTGCTCAAACCATTTTGGATCCTTCCGTTGTTCAGCGGCAAACTGCGGCACTCGGTGAGACTGATATGCTCAAATCGCTGGACTATCTTCCAGGAATAAGCTTCCAGAGCGATGGTTCAAGCTATTTTTCTGTACGGGGAGGCAGCAGGGACCAGAATCTCATTTTACTGGATGAAGCTCCGATTTACAATCCTTCTCACTTGTTGGGTCTCTTTACCCCCATTATACCTGAGGCTATTAAACATACAGATATCTTCCGGGCGGATTTTCCGGTGCAGTTTGGCGGAAGGCTTTCCTCGGTAATCGATATCCACGCCAGGGAAGGCAATATGAGAAAGTTCTCAGGTACGGCCAGTATCAGTCCGGTATCCTCACGCTTCAGTGTTGAGGGCCCTTTTAAGAAAGAAATCAGTTCCTATTTTCTGTCCTTTCGTTTCTCAACCTTTGGTTTGTATGTTAAGGCATCAAATCCGACGATAGAGCAATTTAATTTTATAGATTTTACCTCTAAATTCAATATCAAACTGGGACAGCGTGACAGACTTTATCTGACTTTATTTGCCGGCAAGGATGCCCTGATTGCCAAACCCTCAAATGTTCGTACAGGTCTCATGTGGGGCAATACAGCAGCTTCATTACGCTGGTCACATATTTATGGAAGCAGGCTTTTTTCCCATACGACACTTTATGCCAGCAAATATGATTATTCATTGTATACCGATTATGATCAGCAACTTTACTGGAATTCGGATATTACGGGCACAAACCTTAAATCTGAGTTTACGTGGTATATTAATCCCCGAAACAGCCTGAAATTTGGTTTCAATCTCGGAGGCTACTTCTTCAATCCAGGAAATTACAATGCACCCGGGATCATGGCTGATACCATGCGGGTTTCCCAGGTGAATTCCGGTGAGATCATCTTATATGCAGGAAATGAGGTGGAACTGTACCGCTGGTTGCGACTTCACTATGGCCTGCGTTTCTCAAACTGGAGCAATTACGGTGAGGCCTTCAGCATTGTTTATGACGATCATTATGAGCCCGTTTCAAATACTACTTATGAAAAAGGCGTGCGATATTACTCGAAAAGCTTTCTGGAACCCAGGATCTCGGTTTCCTTCAGGACAGGAAGGTTCACTTCTTTTAAAGTATCCTATAACCGTGCCATTCAGCATATCAACCAGATAAACAACAGCATCAGCCCTTTTAATTCACTAGAGGTGTGGCTCCCCTCTGGTCCAAATATTAAGCCCCAGTTTGCTGACCTGTACGATGTGGGGTTTGTAAAAGCCTGGCCTGACAGAGCACTGGAATTGAATATGGACATATACTACAAGCTTATGTTCAACCAGGTTGGTTATCGCTATCATGCTGAGATGCTTCTCAATCCTTATCTTGAAGGGGAGTTGCGGCAGGGTGACGCCTATGCCTGCGGCTTTGAGATCATGCTCCGAAAAACCACTGGCAGGCTGACCGGGCAGATTGGATACGGATATGCCAGGAGTTACCTGAAAATCAGCGAGCTAAATAACAACCAGTGGTATCCGTCACACCAGGACAAACCGGTGGATCTCTCCCTGCTGCTGGATTACAAAATCAAGCCTCGTTGGAGTATTAATCTCACAGCGGTTTATACCTCGGGCATGACGCTTTCCGTCCCAACCGGTTTCTATTATTACCGCGGCAGCCAGGTTCCTGTTTACACCAAGCAAAATAACGACCGGCTACCAGCCTACAGACGGATGGATGTGGGTTCGGTTTGGCGCTTAAACAAACAGGAAAAAATCTTTGAACATTACTTCACACTTTCCATATATAACTTCTTCAATACCAAGAATTATGCTTTCCTGAATTTTAATAAAATTAAGGGCAGTGATGGCAAGTATTATGTTCCTGCAGATAAGCTGAATTTGCAGGAACAACTTTCAACATACCGATATGTTTATTCCATAATTCCGTCATTTACGTATAGTTTGAAATTCTGATGGTTAGATCATTAATGAATAGAATGGTATTCATAGCGTTCACGCTACTGTATTTGTCCTGCGAACATGAAACAGACTGGCCCCTGAATCCCGGGGAAAATATAGTGATTGCCGATTGTATCATCACCAACGAAATGAAGCATCACGAATTGTGGCTATACAGCTCAGTCGGCCAGCTAAATCAGCAGCCGGAAGGTATTTCTGGTGTAACCGTTCAGCTGGATGACGGCAGCAATACGTTTATTTTTGAAGAAGACGGGGAAGAACCGGGCAAATATCTTTCACAGACAGCTTTTGCTGCAACCGTTGGCAAGACCTACCAGTTAATCCTTTCTTATAACGGGCATGCAGATACCGCCAACGCTGACATGACGGGTATAACACCGCTTGAGCCCATTAATATTGATGCTTCGGATGGGTTGTTTCGTTTGGCTTACCAGCCGGGCAGTCCACCCTCAATGACAGAAGTGTATTACGACTGGTCGGCAGCGGATGCCTATTGTGAACAATACGGTGCCTGTCAGGCTTTCGAGATCTTCTACAGCCTGGATAACATTGACATAGGCAAGGAATTTGCACCTGAAAAGCAGATTATCCTTTTCCCTTATCATACCCGTATCATCAGGAGAAAATATTCTCTGAGTGAAGATCACCAGCAATTTATCCGTTCCCTCCTATTGGAAACCGAATGGCGCGGGGGTTTGTTTGATGTGGAACAGGGCAATGTACCTACCAACTTCCAGCATGGCGTCAGGGGCTGGTTTGCTGCCTGTGCCGTTGTTTCCGACACCACCTATTTTGAGTAAAACCTGACCAGGAAGTCCGGGGTCTCCAAACTTTTTTTCTTAAAGAATAGGGGTAATTCTGTTTTCTTGTGTGGTACATATGAAACCAGTTTACAAACCATAAAGTTACCATCATGAAAACAAGAAATCTTTTTATCGCAATCGTGGCAGTTTTAGCCGTGTTATCATTCACATCCTGCGAAAATGACCTCCTTGACCGGAAAAATCAGGACTATGGCATACTACCGCAAAACTTCAAAGTTGATATTCCCGCTTCGCTCTCCAACACTTTGAAATCAACCAGTCTTAAAAGCACAGCCATCGACACCATCAATGGAAACTATATCTATTGGTACCTGAACGCATATATAGCAGTTGGAGAGGGTGCAGCGGATCTGGTGGAGGCCATCATCTGGTCGATCCGTGTATACAATATCGACAATGTGATCAGTCTGAGCTATACCAGTGATGAGGATGGCCGGGTAAAGAACTTGGAGGTAATATCGGATGTAACCTTCGAGGACCGGCAATGGGAATATCAGCTTACCATCTCCGATGCCGAATCGGAAACAAATGCCGACCGGGGTGTTGGTATGCAGGTATTCTGGAACAGGAATCCTGTGGAAGGAATAGCCATTTTCAAACCTTATAACCTCAACCGTGATGAAAACGCACATGCTGCAGATGCCATGGGCAGAATCGAGTATTCTGAAAAGGGGAATAAAGATTACGAGGCCTATATGATTGTGGAAATAACAGGTTTACCGCTTCCTGGCGAAACTGCGCAGCCCTATGCTGTAAAAAGTCTTAAAATGTTTGTGGGTAAAAACGGTGATATAGTAGATGTCGTTGGCAATTCAAATCATCCCAATGCTCGGTTCAATCCATATGATTATGAACACAAAGGCTTTAACTGGGCATTTGTGGCTTCGGGTGATGCAGGCTCCGATATTGCTGTTGCAGAGGTCGGTCTTCCTTATAGTTCAGCGGATATAAGCAGCAGGTCTTCCATTCTCGAAGACAACTCCATTAAGCATGTACTGACACGGGAAATGACCAATTATGTAGTAGCAGCCTATGCCGCTGTTGGAATAACGCTTCAGCCTGATGAAATAGCAGATTTTATTACCCCTTATCTGACGAACGCCGATGCACCCGGATATTTCAACCAGAATGGTTTTGTTAAGGGTGGCATAGCGCCCAATAGCAGCTATGCTCCACTTGAAGGCAGAATAGAACAGCTGGTGCCATTCAATCCTGCTGAAATCAGCAACCTCATCATCCTGTTCAATGATTAAATCAATTTCTCTGTATCAGTGAAACCCCTCGAAAAAAAAGAGACTATGGAACGTTCCATGGTCTCTTTTTTTTTAGTTTTATATCCTGAATCAGGATTTGGGATCATGAACAACGGAATTAAGGATTACTATGCCGTACTGCAGGTTGCACAGGATGCCGACCGCAAGGAAATACAAAAAGCATACCGGCGGTTGGCCCTGCAGTACCATCCTGATATTAACAAGGCTTCCGATGCGCACGAAAAATTCTGTGAGATCACGGAAGCCTACGAATTTATTATAAACCACTGGCCTCAGCACCTTGCCCGACATCCTGAAACTGAAGCTTTCCGACAGGAATATGCAGATTACCGGCAAACTGAAGCTTATGAAAAATTTCGTCAGGAAGTTCGTGAAAAAGCCTTTCGTCAGGCAAAAATGCGATATGAGAAATTCAAGAAGCAGCACGAAGCTTTTCAGGAAAGCGGTATAAATGATATTGCCCTGATCTTCACTGCTCTCGTTCGTTTGTTCAGCATCCCTTTCACCCTTGCCTTGTTTATTTTGCCGCTGGCATTGACGGTGGTAGGCCACTGGACTACCATTTTCCTGGCAATCCTGATGTGGCCTATCGCCGGTTTTATAGCCTGGTACATTTATGATAACCGGAAGCACTATCTTCTTCCAGGCACTTTTTATTACTCACCCGATCGGATCAGGCATTTATTTACGGATACACATCCCAGTGACCAGTTGTGTTACTATTGCAGCTCAAAAACAGCTGATTCCAAACCCTACATCCTGGAACTGCTTAAGCTTAAGGAACTAAGATTGCAGACCGGCGGATTCAGACAACACCATGTGAATTATATCAACCGCAATATATCCATACAAATACCCCGGTCAAGAAAAGCTTTCACTATCCATGCCCTGAACGGGTTAATAAAAATTATCGCCGTTCTTGCATGCCTGGTTTTTCTTCCGTTTTCCAGCGTAGTCTGGAGGTTGTTGTCCGGTATGATCATTGGAGGCTTTGCAAGTCTGGTTGTCCTGACAATCACCAATACCCGTTCCAACGTATCTTACCTGTTCAGCATCAATATGATCCTGCGTTTGGCCATCTGGATGTGCTGCCTGCTGATGGTATCCCGGTTTTCCCTAAAGCCTTTCAATATCCGTACTTCCGAATCCATTCATTTTGTAGTGACGGCCATAATAGTTTTTGATTGTTTCCTGATGCAGGTGATTGACCTGGCCATAGGGAAAAGATCTTCAAAACCTATTATCAGACAGTTTCGGGAAGTTCATCAAAAGTTCAATGAAGGTTATGTCGTATACAATGACATACCGGTTTTATCAGTGCTTTACCCCGCATACAAATGGATCTTCGGCTAGGACAAAATCTTTAAAAACAATTTAAATAGAACAAAGCTCACGCATCAACATAATTATCATGAGACTTTTTACCTGGTTCAATGTTTTTCTTCTTTTTCAGCTCCCTATTTTCATATCCTCCGGATACTCCATGAATGAAGACCCTGTGCATGATACCCTTCCATCCGAAAATAACAATACCCCGACCCGGATTTACAATACCACCCGTCTGGTCACTGCTAAACCTTTGATTGACGGGAAGCTAAATGATGCCTGCTGGAGCACAGGGGAATGGTCGGGTGACTTTATCCAGTTCATACCCAATGAAGGGGGAAAACCATCTCAGCCAACCGAGGTAAAGATCCTGTATGACGATAGAAATATTTATGTGGCCATGCGGGCTTTTGACAATGAACCCGGCAAGATTCAGCGCTATGCAGGAATGCGCGATGAATTCGCGGGTGATATGCTGGGTGTTACGTTTGACAGTTACCACGACCGACGCACCGGTTTTGAATTTGACCTCACGGCCTATGGTCAGAAAATTGACCTGGTCCTGACAAATCCCATGCTTACTGATTTCAGCTGGAATCCGGTTTGGGAAGGCAAGGTGGGATTTGAAGATTCTGCGTGGGTCGCTGAAATGGAGATCCCATTAAGCCAGCTCCGTTACAGCAAAGAGGAGGAACAGATCTGGGGGTTACATTTTTGGCGATGGATAGGCCGGTTGCAGGAAGAAAGCGACTGGGAAAAACAGACACTTACCGGACCCGGTGTGCTCTATAACTTCGGTGCCCTAAAGGGGATAAATGGACTGAAGAAATCTCATCGTCTGGAAATCATGCCCTACACCCTTGGGAAACTCAGCACATTCGCGAAGGAGGATGGAAATCCTTTTGCAGAAACCGGTAAAGAATGGAGCGGGAATCTTGGCCTTGATGCCAAAATTGGCCTCACCAGTAACTTTACTTTGGATCTGACGGTGAATCCGGATTTCGGGCAGGTTGAATCCGATCCGTCCGTTATGAACCTTACGGCATTCGAGACCTTTTATGAAGAAAAGCGTCCTTTCTTCCTGGAAGGGAAAGCCATCTTTGATTATGATTTCGATGACATCAACCTTTTTTATTCGAGGCGCATCGGTCACTCCCCTGCTTATACCGTTCCTCCGCAGGAAGGCATTTATGTAAAAGCTCCTGAGAATACCACCATCATGGATGCCGTAAAACTGAGCGGGAAAACAGCAGATGGTCTTTCGATTGGTATCATTCAAAGTCTAACGGCGCCGGAATATGCAAAAATTGATGATGGTGAGGGTAATACGGACAAGGTTGCCGTTGAACCTCTTACAAATTATACCGTTACCCGAATTCAGAAGGATTATAATCAGGGTACAACCATGTTTGGGGGAATCTTTACCTCAACCAACCGGTTCATTCATGACGCGAATCTCGAATTCCTGAGTAACAATGCTTTTACAGGGGGACTTGATCTGCTTCATCAGTGGAACAACAAGAAGTACTTCATTGATGCCCGCATGGTGGGAAGCTATATCAACGGATCCACCGAGGCAATCAGAATGTTACAGGAATCTTCAGCGCGATATTATCAACGGCCAGGCGCAGATTATCTTCATTATGATACCACCAGCACACAATTGGAAGGAGTTGGTGGTAAATTCAAAATTGGAAAAGGATCGGGACTCTGGCGTTATAGTATGGACATCAGCCTGCTTTCTCCTGGCCTGGAGCTAAATGACCTGGGCTATATGCAGTCTGCTGATGAGATCCGGCAGGAAAACAACATTTCCTATTTTGTTAATCAGCCTGTATCTATTTTCCGGACCTATACGGTCAGCCTGGAGGAGTTTAATACCTGGAACTTCAGCGGAAGTTATACAGGTTCGGGTGCACATTTTTCTTTTATGGCCGATTTTAAGAATAAATGGGGTTTTCAAACCAATCTTATTGGTCATACACAGCAACTGGATACCCGCATCCTCCGTGGCGGTCCCGATATGCTCCTGCCGGGCAGTTTCCTGACCTTCGGGTATCTGAGATCTGATATGTCCAAAAGACTGGCCCTGGAATTCATGTATGATTATAGCCTCGGGGGCGAGCATTCCATGGAAAGCTTCACCATAGGACCAGGTATCATGGTCCGGCCCTTCAATACCTTAAAAATAGGATTAACTGCAAATTACGCTAAAAATCACGATCAGTTGCAGTATGTCGCTACCAAAGAACTGCCATCCGATTACCGCTATATCCTGGGTACCATTGATCAGCAAACCCTGGGTATAACGTTCAGGATAGACTACAGCATTACACCTGAATTATCTGTACAGTATTATGGAAGTCCTTTCGTTTCCAGGGGAATTTATTCGGAATTCAAATATGTGGATGATCCTTTGAGTGAGGAATATGAAAACCGTTTTATCATGTATCCCGATCCAGTACTCAACGACGGAATATACGAACTCGACGAAAACAATGACATGGTGGCCGATTATACGATCGACAATCCTGATTTTAATTTTCTTCAGTTCCGTTCAAATTTCGTGGCCAAGTGGGAATACCGTCCCGGCTCCTTCCTGTATTTTGTCTGGTCGAGCGAGCGGACAGGAAACGCTGCAAGCGCAACGGATACCATGGGAGATTCTTTCAGTCAGCTGTGGGATATATTTCCTGGGAATATTTTCCTGATCAAACTCAATTACTGGTTTTCACTTTAAACCACACGGCCATTTCTCCCTTCCCACGGTTGGCCCAGGCATAGTAGGGAATGGCTTTGAAACCTGCCTGGTTTGAAACTACAGTAATTCCGGACAATAAATCAGATTTGAAAGCAACCTGCATCTTATCCTTTTCATCCAGCTCCAATCCTAAAACCCTACCATCCCGAAAATCGGGCCATTCAGCAGCGTAAACCAGGGGACCTCTCTGGATGGCAACCCTGCCCTGGTCGGATGAAACTTTTTCATGGGCCATTACATAACGAACCGGCATGGGCAATTCAAGGACCAGCCTGTCACCTTTCTTCCAGTTTCTTTTCACTACTGCATAACCTTTATCCACAGCATAGTCCGCGTTTCTACCATTTACCGTAAGCGTAAACATCTGATGATCCGGTGACCTGAAGGTGTACAAATCTCCCGGCACAGGTTGGTTTTGAGACCATCCCGGAATACGGAGGGCGATCTCTATATTCCGGCTCTTTTGCGGATCAATTGTTATTTCCACCTTTCCATCCCAGGGATAGTCTGTTTTCTGCAGGATTTCAATATGATTTCCGTTGAAATCAATACCCGACTGGCTGCCGATAAATAGGTTTATATACAATCGGTTTTCAGCAATGGCATAAACATAGCCCGGTATGGAGGGGATAAAACGGCAGATATTGCTCGGACAGCAGGCACAGCCAAACCATTCGCTCCTTTCATGCTGGCCGGAGGATTCCAGCGGATTGGGATAGAAGAAGTGGTCACCGCTCAACGACACGCCTGAAATCAGACCGTTATACAATACCCGTTCAAGAATATCATAATACATGGATTGCCCGTGCAACAGGAACATCCGGTAATTCCAATAAACTTCGCCTATGGAAGCACAGGTTTCATTATAGGCCGTCATATTTGGCAATTCATAAGGAGGTCCAAATCCTTCGTGACCGGCAGCAGCACCTATTCCACCGGTAATATAGAATTTTGTACCGATCAGGTCATGCCAGATCAGATCAAGCGCAGATACATAGGACTGGTCACCGGTAATGGCAGCCACATCAGCCATACCCGAATACATGTACATGGCCCTTACGGCATGCCCTACTGCTTCGGTCTGATCCTTCACCTTCATATGATCCTGACTGTAGGATGTGCCCTTCCCCCGTATGTCCAGAAAGAATTTTGCCAGATCAAGGTATTCCTTTTTATGAGTTACCCGGTACATTTTTACCAGACCCATTTCAACCACCTGGTGACCCGGTTCATAGGCCAGTTTTCCGGGGCCAAAGTCACGGACCAGCAGATCCGCATTCTTTATGGCAATGTCCAGCAGGCTTCTTCTCCCGGTCGCCAGATAATGTGCAACGGCGGCTTCATATAAATGACCGCAGTTGTAAAGTTCATGGCTCAGTTCTGGATCCTTTTCCCATCTTTTCTTTCCGGCCCAGGGATGCAACCGGGTGGAGTCAATGGTACGGTTTGTATAAAGATATCCATCCGGTTCCTGGGCCTTGCCGATAAAATAGATCAGCGTATCCATCCTTGCTTCCAGTGATGAATCAGGGTATGTCTGAATGGAATAGCTCGCTCCCTCGATGATCTTATAGATATCGGAATCATCAAAGGGATATTCGGTGCAAAAACTGCCATTTTTGAGTCCTCCCGCGAACATGAAATTATCCACCCTTCCCGTCTTATAGCACTGGTTGATGGCAATGGGTATGGTAATGTCATGATTTCGCCGGATCCGCGGTTCCCAGAAACTGTCGTTCACACGGACCGAAGTAAAGGAAACTGGACGGATCGGATAATCGGGCACCCGGGTTCTATTGGGGGTGCAGGCCATGGATAGCGCTGTTATCAGAAAAACAAACACAGGTATTAATGTACTTGCTCTCATGGACACTGACATTTTATTGATGAAGCAGATTACAGGACTTCATGCTCGGTACGGCGGATAATCTCATTCTGCAGGTCCTCGCCCAGGTCATTGAAGTAATCGCTGTAACCGGCAACCCTGACAATCAAATCGCGGTACTTCTCCGGATGTTGCTGGGCATCACGCAGGATTTCTGCCGATACCACGTTAAATTGAATATGATGACCGTCGAGCCGGAAATAACTGCGTACAAGTTGACTGAGCCTTACAATGCTTTCATCGTCCTTGAAAAAAGAGGGTGTAAATTTCTGATTCAGCAGCGTTCCCCCTGTTCTGATATGATCAATCTTGGCTACCGATTTAATAACAGAGGTGGGTCCGTTCTTATCGGCGCCCTGTACAGGTGAAACGCCTTCACTCAAAGGTTCATAGGCTTTACGGCCGTCGGGCATGGCTTTGATCTTACGTCCAAAATATACATGACAGGTTGTCGGCAGAAGATTTATCCTGTAAGTACCGCCTCTCGGGGTAGGTCTTCCGTTTACCGCATTATAATACATTTCAAAAACCCTCACGAGTAGTTCGTCTGCATAATCATCATCATTGCCATACTTAGGGGTGTTGAATACCAATGCATACAGGAAATCCTCATAGCTTTCGAAATTCTTCTGTAAAGCGTCCAGCATCCCATGCATGGAAATGGTTTTTTTATCATATACATGGTAGCGCAGGGCAGCGAGACCATCGGTTATACTGCCCAGCCCTACTCCCTGAATATAGCTGGTGTTGTAACGTGCCCCGCCTGCGTTGTAATCCTTCCCGTTTGCAATGCAATCATCAATGAACAGGGAAAGAAAGGGGACCGGCAGGTAGCTGGCAAAGAGCTTTTCAATAATGTTGCTGCCTTTGATTTTGATATTGATAAAATGATTCAGCTGTTTGGCAAAGGCTTTGAGCAAATCCTCAAATCTGCTAAAACCGGCGGGTTCACCGGTGATCAATCCAATTTGTTTCCCTGTAAGCGGATCAATGCCATTATTCAGGGTAATCTCCAGTACTTTGGGAATATTGAAATATCCTGTCAATATATAGCATTCTTTTCCGAAGGCACCACTTTCAACACAACCACTGGCACCGCCCATACGGGCATCCTCAATGCTTTTCCCCTGCCGAACCAGTTCCTGGATAATGGCATCAGTATTGAAAACAGAGGGCTGTCCAAAGCCTGTTTTGACGATCCTGATGGCCCGATGGAGGAATCTGTCAGGATTCTTCTTGCTAACCTGCACCATGGAACTGGGCTGTAGCAAACGCATCTCTTCAATTACATCCAGGATGATGTAAGTAAGGTCATTCACGGCATCAGAACCGTCAACCTTAACGCCTCCAAGATTGATCAGGGAGAAATCAGTATAGGTGTTGCTTTCCTGGGCCGTTACACCTACCTTGGGGGGAGCCGGGTGGTTGTTGAATTTTATCCAGAAGGCCTGCAATAGTTCAACAGCCCTTTCTTTTGTAAGTTTACCGGTATGGAGCCCACGCTGGTAAAATGGAAATAAATGCTGATCCAGTCTGCCCGGGTTAAAGGAATCCCAGGGATTCAGCTCTATGACAACGCCAAGATGAACAAACCAATAATACTGCAAGGCCTCGTGAAAGGTTCTTGGAGCATGAGCCGGCACCCAGCGGCAGATGGCTGCCATTTCCACGAGCTCCTTTTTTCGTAAAGGATCTGTTTCAGATGTGGCAAGCTCATCCAGCTTTTCAGCATAGCGTCCGGCAAATGAAATCAAAGCCTCAGCTGCAATTTGCATGGCTTTTAATTCCTCCTGCTTGTCGAGGGCAAGGGGGTCATTGAAAAAATCAAGCCCGCCAAGTGCCGTTTGTATATCACTGACGATATCCTTCAGCCCTTTCCGGTATATTTTATCACCCAGCACGGTGTGTCCGGGTGCCCGCTGCTCCATAAATTCAGTAAATAACCCTGCTTCATAGGCATCGTGCCATTCGGGCGGAAGCAAGCGCATCATCCGGTCACGGTTAGTTTTGCCTTTCCAGTATGGAATGATTTCTTCACGAAAAGCGCTGCGGGTTCCCTCGTCACTTTGAAAATGAACTTTCTTCCGGTCATGCAGGATTTCAAGATCCTTTATGGAATGTACGTTTATTTCGGGATAGGTGGGTGCAGCCTTGGGTGCAGGTCCACGCTCACCTACAATCAATTCATCAGGCAAAATACAGAGGGATTTGTTCTTCAGGATATACTCAAAGCAAAGCGCTCTTTGAAGAGGAACGGACACTTCCCGGGCAACAGCGGACTGATAAAACCGGGTAACCAGCAGCGCTCTTTCAGCCGATATAAGATTTCTCTCCCGGAGACTCTGCTCCCTGAGCTTGCGTATTCTTTCATTCATAATACATAATATTAACCGCCTATTTTTACCTGATAGCCGGATCTTTTAAAACCAGCAACTAATTTATGAAGTTCTGCTTCATTTATCTGCAATGCATTGCTCATTTTATTCTCCATGCCCAGATTCTTCAGTTTTTGCATGGCCAGCTTATGATAGGGCAGGAAGTGGATTTCTTTCCTGGGATTCCGAAGTTGCTGCAGGAGGTTCCCCAAATCATCCATGCTTTTTCGGTCGTCGTTGATTCCCGGAATGACCGGCACCCTGATGATATACTGTCCTCCTGCTTCGTCGAGTTGGGTAAGATTGACCAGTATGTCGTCATTGGGACAACCCATATACTGAATGTGCTTATCACGATCCAGGATTTTAATATCAAACAGGAAAAGGTCAATGCCCGGAATAAAAGATCTGAAAAGTCCGGGGTCACAATACCCACTGGTATCCAGGCAAGTATGAATATTCCTATGACGACACTCCGCTGCCAGACTGGCAAGAAATTCAGGTTGAAACAAAGGTTCGCCTCCTGAAAAAGTAACTCCCCCACCCGATGTATCATGGAATATGCTTTCCTTATCGATCTCAAAGAGAACCTCTTCCACGGTGACCCTTTTGCCAACAACCTCCTGCAAACAAAAATCCTTCCCGCTCAGTTTCCTGGTAATGGAGATGGGTTCAGGATCGCACGATCTGCTTTCAGGGTTGTGGCACCACCAGCAGGTCAGGGGACAACCCTTGAAAAACACAGTAGTCCTGATACCCGGACCATCATTCACTGAAAAACGTTTGATATCAAATATTATTCCTGTCGGACCCATTTCTACTCCCCTGTATAATAATTGATCGTAGAAATAATAGCCTGTTCATTCACCACATCATATGACAGGTTGTTCTCTTCGAACTTATGCATGAGCGACATGATGGTAGGACGGTAAAGGCCTTTGGACATATAGTTGGCCCCTTCAAAAACACCTACCTTTTCCTTAAGCGGATGGTTGCTGAAGAAAGCATCAATTTCTTTATTCACTCCGTTAATCCTTGCCTGAAAATCGCGCTGTTCTTTTTCCAGTTCAGGGTCAGTGGCACCTTCGGATTTCATTTGCTCCATCACCTGGTCTTTTTCTTCCACGAGTGCTTTTATGCGGTTAACCAGGCTGTCATAAGTGGCCTTACCCCATTCTGTTGGCACTGTAATGCCCGGAGACAAATACTGGCCCCATTTCACATGTGCCGTATCCAGCAAAGCGGTAATGTTTGCCTCCAGCGGTTCTACGCCGGGGGTGTAGAAATCAACATAAGAAACCGGTGAAGAAAAGTATTCATCCCCGAGTCCGGCAAAAGCATGACCGAATTCATGCAGAAAAACATAATCACGCCATTGCGAACCGGTATTGAAAACCGTCTGCCAGTTATAAATGCCACCACCGCCATAGCGGTTCCTGTTCACCATGATCAGAATGGCATCATAAGGCACGCAGGCGGCGGCATCACGGATGGTCTTATTGTCCTCGGCCAGGCAATACCGGTCGAGGTCAAAGGCATTGAATGAACTGTTGAATTTTGTATTCCTGTAAATACCCTGTCGCGGCTCATCCGTACCACTTTCTTCCGAAGCGCTGAAAACACCACTGACATTGAATAGCTTTGAGTGGCTCTTGTAAGGTTCGACGCTAAAAAACAAATCGGTATAGTATTTCAGGTCCTTTTTGAACGTTTCGAGTTCTTCGGTCTGATATCCTTCAGATAAGATTACCAGGTCCACTTTATTGCCGGGATTTCCGTTATTGGCTATCGGAATGACCAGATCGGTTTTGCGTGTAAAATCTTCATTCAGGATATGGTAATCCGAAGGATCAATGGTTTGCTTAAAAATCGGGGCAAGCAGATTATAACGATCGCGCTTTTCAATGATCAGGATAAAAGGTTTCCTGGGAAAGGGAATCAGCAATGATTCATGATAGGTGCGTTTAATACCTTTGAGAGCAGGCTCAATGGTCTGGTATTCTGCGAAAATGCTGCTGTAACCCTTCGTAAAAATCAAACGATTTGTGGCGATATCATAGACCTTAACTTTATATATACCCAGTTCGAAAGGCTGAATGCAATTTTCAGGATTTCCGGCCCACTTGCCCTGTTTGTAAAGTTTGTCGACACAAATCTCCTCATTCCTGGCATCACCGGTATGGTAGTAATCAATGCGCAGGGTCTGATCTTCGAAATACTGATTGAAGATTAACCGTTCCTGGCCATAAGAGAATAAAGGGATAAAAGAAAAAACGATACTCAGGATCTTTTTCATAGCAATGGGTATATTAATATTTAAAGCAAACTTAACCCCGAACCCTTAGAAATAAAATGACTTTTATTTGTCAGTCATGGTCCTCACACCGAATACTCTTCCCGCAGTGCAATTGAAATTGGCCTCTATTCTCACTGCAATAGTGGTTTTGTCTCTGATAAGATCATCGGGAAGCGGGTATTCCACATCATAGAAACGGCCTGTTTCTCCGCCATTCCATTCCACGGTTGCCATGTTTATTCCGTCAATGATCAAATCAAACTTACGGTTTTTATCATCCCCCAGGTAAGTGAGGAGCAGGCTGTTCTTTATCCCTGGCCTTACGGTCATGTTAAATGCAAAAAAATGACCCGCCCTTGCCTCGCGTCCCATGCGCCCAAGTGCTTCATCAACGTATGATCGCTCACTGGCTTCAAGATTATGATCGCGCTCAGGCTGCATTTCCCCGATCCGGAAGTTATCAATGGTTTTTTCCTCAATCTCCTTTTGTCTGGTCTTTTCAGCTTCATTTTCTGTTTTTCTTTCCTCCCAGGCTGCAGGAGTGAAAAAATCAAAATAAATACTGTAATACTGATCAGAAGTGCTGAAGAACGGTTTCAGCATAAAATCAAAAGGCTGCCCTACTCCGGTGGTCCTGAATACCAAAGGCTCTTCAGAGAACCGGCTGATCCATTTTTTAATGTCCCTATCCGCTGTCAGCAGCACAGGGGTTCCATATACCGGGTCAGGTCTTTCTGTTCCCAGCTGACCTGCCAGCACCAGGGGCCCATATAAGAACGCTACCCGATCGGGATTATCCGGCATGGATTCGGTGTATAATTCCATCGGCATGACTATTTCAACCTTATCACCGTTATACCAGGAACGATCAACTACCCAGAAACCGTCTTCATTAAGGGAGGCAGAGACTGACCGATTGTTAACCTTTATGGTCACGCCCTGCTTTGCCCAGAGGGGATTTCTGACATACAAAGGAAACCTGACTTTTTTTTGCGTCGTGAAAACCAGGGTAGTTGATCCTTTTTCCGGAAAGTTGGTTTCCTGGATAACAAAAATGCCTTTGCTTTTCCAGTTCAGTTCGGAAGGAATGAAGAGATTCACATATAATCCGCCATCATCAGACCGGTAATAAATGCTTTCAGCATATTTGACATGGTTTTCCATACCGCTGCCCACACAACAGGTAAATGTATTGAAGGGATCGCTGAATTTTTTGTGAGTTCCCATGCGAAGGGGAACGAAATAGCACATCATGCCGTCACCGGGGTTTTGTGAGGCCAGGATGTGGTTGAACAAAGCCCTTTCGTAATAATCCGACAATTCCTGGTCAGGTTGAATACAAAACAAATGCCTGGTAAGCTTCAACATATTATAGGTGTTGCAGGTTTCGCAGGTATTATCACTGAGCCTGTCATTCAGTTTATCGGGTTCGCCGCAATACTCATAATTACTGTTCCCCCCGATCACATAGGAATGATGTCTGACCATGGTTTCCCAGAAAAATCGGGCAATTGTCCTGTCATCCTCAGAACCGGTAAATTCGAACCTGCGGGCAGTACCTACTGCCTTGGGTACATTGGTATTGGAATGCTTCCCCGGCATGGGATCAATCCTTTGGGAAAGTTTTCCCAGGACGAATTCATCGTGAAATTTGCGGGAAAGTACGAGGTATTTGTCATTTCCTGTAACTGCGTATAGATTCACCAGTACCTCATTCATACCGCCGTACTCGCAATTCAGCATTTTCAGCCGCTGATCGTCTGTAAGCGGATTCACAACACCTGCTGTCCAATCAGCCATCCCCAAAGCGATCTTCAGCGCCTTTTCATTTCCCGCATAAAGATAGGCATCCATCAATCCGGCCATTACCTTATGCACGGTGTACCAGGGTGACCAACCGCCGTTCAGGTCAAATCCTCCCGTATTGATCTCTCCGCGGGCTACCCTCATAAAGATGGAATCCTCACCAGGTATTGCACCCAGGTACCCTGATTTTCTGGCCTGCTGGCAACGGTCAAGCTCATCAACAATGTAGTCAACTTTTTTTCTGAACTCCTGATTACCTGTATTTTCATACACCATGGCACATGCCGACAAATAATGCCCCAGTGTATGCCCGGAGAGTCCTTCACTTTCCCACCCGCCATAGATTTCCCCTTTAACAGGCAGTCCGGCGTGGAGATGAAACCGGTGGAGAAGCCTGTCAGGATCCAGTGTAAAAAGGTAAGCCATATCTTTTTCCAAAGCGTTCCTCAATACACCTGAGGTGATCTTAACCTCATCCAGGTCAAAAGAATAGGCTTTCAGACTTACAGGCATCCGGGCTTTGATCTTTCCTGCATGCTGACCGGGATATTGCGCCAAAACCGGGAAAGCCGAAACAGTTATCAGGATTAATAGGTGAACAGTCTTCTTGCTCATATTTCATCTGTTTGGTGTACAGTTGGTTTTTTCTGGTAATACCGCTACAGGATCAGAATCAAATATAGTATGCTTTACAGCATGTTGTGCTGAAAACAGATGTGTGGTTTCATTTTTCTTGCTTACCTTAGGTTTAGATTATCCATATAAAACCGATATATATATGAAAAGAAGATCCTTTCTCAGGAATTCAGCCATGGCTGTAAGTTCCATAACGATTGCAGCTCCATTGATGGGAAGCCAGCCTTCCGCAAAGCCGGAAAAAAGTCTGTTTGAATGGAGGGTATATCACATTTCCCGGGCTGCCAATGCCAAAAAAAAGCTGGAAACCTATTTTAAAGATGCCCTGATACCCTTTCTGGGAAAGCATGGGGTAGAATTCGCCGCTTTTAATGATTACAGTCTCGAAGAGCCTGTGAAATTCTATGTCCTGCTGTCCTATCCGGATGCCGCTACCTATCTCAGAGTCCAATCTGCGTTGTTTACCGACCCTGCTTTCCTGGAAGCTGCCAGAAGCTATAACAGCCAGCCCGCTGCTGAGACTATATATACCAGGTATGAGACCTTTTTGCTGGAGGCTTTCGATGCCTTACCCTCCCTCAGCATTCCTTCCGAGAAGAAAGGGCTCTTTGAGCTGCGCATCTACGAAAGTGCCAGTGAGGACGCAGGCAACAGGAAGATCACCATGTTCAACAAGGAAGAAATTGCGCTTTTTCTTAAAGTCGGACTTGTGCCGGTATTCTTTGGCAAGATACTGGCTGGTGAGTACATGCCGGCCTTGATTTATATGGTAGGTTTCAAGGATATGGCCGATCGGGATGCCACATGGAACAGGTTCGGCGCCCATGAGGAATGGAATGCCATGCGGGTAAAGCCCGAATATGCCGATTCAGTCAGCAATATACGCCGGGTATTCCTGACACCCTCTGAAATCTCACAAATCTGATTCTCTCCCTTCGCGTAATAATGTGCAAGCTGCTTTTCGGGTCCTGGTTCAGCCAGATTTTCGTTTAACTGTGAAAGTATAGGTATACTTGACTAAAATGGTTCTGTTGCTCAGTGCCGGAAGATTGGGCTCTTCACGATTGAGTGAGGTATTCCTGCCTTCGTTGTAAACAACATAGAAATCGTTACCCTCGCGCGGATTATAACGCAATCTCAGGTTAGCCAAAACATTGTGATCGGCATTGTTGAACTGAATGAAAGAACTGAACGAAAAGCTGGTGGAGAACATCACCAGGGCTCTGAGGCGTCCGACATGTCCATCAAACTGCTGGTCCCTTTCGGGGAACCTGAGCCGGTTGTATTCATATTCAGCTTTCAGCTGGAGGGAGGAACTGAGATTCCATGCCGGTGCAAGTGATACGGAAAACCGGTTGCCGTCATAAAAGGTACCTGTAAAAAGATCCATACCCACATAAAATGGTTTGGTCTCCGGCGTTTGTGCATGAATTTCCAACAGGTCGAATGCATAATTGCCGGGAGGAATGCAGGCATCGTCAGAAAAAGAAAAGCTGTCCGTTACACTTTCGTACTGGTGACTGATCCCCGTATAGGAAAACATCCCGGATTTCATAAACAACAGATACCCTGCATGGAATTCAAGTGATTCGGTTTTGCCGGTTTCATTGGATTGAAAATCCCGGATACCCACTTCAATATTATCATTCATAATGCGGGACGATTCTCCCCGGATCCAGCCATAACTCGTCTGGGCATTATAAAACGCGTAATCATTCCTCATCATGAATCCCGTTCCTGGCTCGAAATACTTCCCATACCGACCGTAAGCGAAGTTATAGCCTAAACCTTTGCTATTGACCCTTTTCCAGTTAATATAAAGTCCGGTAGGTTCCAATGAATTCACCTTGCCGGGATTAGAATCGGCCACAACCTGCGCCAGCTTGATATCGAGGTAATCATCTCCAAACAGCTTAATGATGGCATCCAACCCATAAGCCACGTTGTACTGTCCGTTGGTGCCCACTCTTGAACTGATCACGCCGCCTACATAGCTGTTCTGGTTGAGAAAATTTCTTCTCATCCTGAGGTTGCCGAAATTTTCACTGGGCAGCGAGTTGGCTGTGTCCTCTGTGGAAATATGTTCTCTCGTTTGCATATCCAGAATACCCAGGTCCCACTTACCCGCCATTCCGCTGATCCTCACGCCGCCGTATAAAGGGACGGGCTCCCCGCCGGAGAGTCCGATGCGACGGCTGTAAAAAAGGCTGTTGCCCTGTTCGAAGTCGAAATTGAAGATGCTAGACCGTTCCTGGAAGAAGCTCCGCTTCTCGGGAAAAAACAAGGAAAAGCGCGTTAAATTAATCTGCTCATCGTCTGCTTCTACCTGGGCAAAATCAGTGTTCAGTGTAACATCCATGGTGAGGTTGTTGGTGAGGCCGTACTTTACATCAAGACCTGCACTCAATTTGGGAGAGGCATCGCTTTCATAGGCAGTCTCAGCTTCATTTAGATGATTCTCCAACTGGTAGCCGCCCAATACATAGGGTGCTATATAGAAGGGTTTTGAGGAATGAATCCCCTGAAAAACAACCTCCCTGGCCTGGGAGACCCTGAGAATACTGAAAAAGCCCCAGTTTGGCGGTATGGCCGGGAAAATGTCGGTTTCATTGAGATGGGCAATCATCCGGACACACGTCAACCCCATGATCACCCTGCCGTTGTCTTCCTTAAACCGAAGGCTGGAAAGCGGTATTCTCATCTCAGCATACCAGCCCTGATCATCCCGGGATACCTTAACATCCCAGAAAGTATTCCAGCTTAAATTGATGGGCATTTCGGGCATCTGTGCAATTCCGTCCTTCAGAACGGTATAATCCAGGCGTAATCCTGCCGGTGTGGTAGCGAAAGCGAGTCCGTTTTCCTTGTCATTAAATGAATCAAAAATGACCATGAACCAGTCATTTCCGCCCGACATTTCATCGCGCTTTTTGGAAGTGGCCATGATTTTGGAAGGATCTTTGTCTAAAAGACGGGCAGATACAAAGATATAATCATCGGTATAACCAATCCGCACCTCTGTTATTTCTGAAGGTTCCTTACCAAAAACAGGAGTGTGCATGATCATGGGTAAGGGTTGGATTTCAAACCAGGCCGAATCATCTACGATGCCGTCAAAGTTCAATGACCCGCGCAGCCTGGGGATCACCTGTTGATCCTGACCATTCGCAAACTGTGTGCATAATGAAAATGCCAGAAATGGGATCAATATGAAATGACGTGAAATCAAGGTTCATGAATAAGCCGTAAAGTTAAAAATTCATTCATATCCGGGTCGTTCAGAAGGAGGCAATTTTATCAGTTAAAAACCGAACCCGTGATGAAAAAATACGTATAATCAGCAAAATCAGAACCAGCAGAATGAGGAAAGATATTGCTCAGATATGAGCGTTCAGGCAATTCCACCTACAGATGCAAACCGTTTGTTATGTAACATAACAAACGGTTTTGTTTTTCTGAATTTTTGTCAATTATTCGTTTTAATTTATATATTTGCACTCCTGTTTTTGGAGTAGTTCTTTGCCTGGATGGCGGAATTGGTAGACGCGCTAGTTTCAGGGACTAGTGTTCGCAAGGGCGTGCAGGTTCGAGTCCTGTTCCAGGCACCAGCTTTCGTCCCGATGGATCGGGACTTCGGCTGGCAAAACACATTATTGGCCCAGGTGGTGGAATTGGTAGACACACCAGCTTGAGGGGCTGGCGCCTGTTACAGGGCGTGCAAGTTCGAGTCTTGTCCTGGGCACTACCCCATGTCTTTTGAATATCAGTTTCCGGATCCTCGGACTGCCGATCCCGACGGTTTATTGGCAGCGGGTGGGGATTTAAGCCTTGAATCCCTGATAACCGCCTATGCCAGTGGCATCTTTCCCTGGTACACTGGTGACTCCCCAATTTTATGGTGGTCACCTGATCCCCGGCTGGTTTTATTCCCTGAAAAATTTAAGCTTGCCGCAAGTCTGAAGCAACGTATCCGGACCAGCAAATATACAGTGGCCATCGACCAGGATTTCGAAAGTGTCATCAGGCATTGTGCCTCCGTTAAGCGCCACGACCAGGAAGGCACCTGGATCACCGAAGATATGATCCTGGCTTACATCAGACTCCACGATGCCGGTTTTGCTCATTCCTTTGAAACCTATCACAATAACCGGCTGGCAGGAGGTTTGTACGGCGTATCGCTCGGCAGAGCTTTCTTTGGTGAATCCATGTTCTATCATATGCGTGATGCATCAAAAATTGCCCTATACAGCCTGGTGGAATGGTCCCTAAGGCATGGCTTTCTTTTCATAGATGCACAGCAGTCGACTTCTCATATGAAATCTCTCGGTGCAGAAGAAATGAACCGGGAGGAGTTTTTACTGATGCTGGAGAAAGCTTTACAGTATGAGACACTGAGGGGAAGCTGGAGTATTAAATAAAAACTTTTGAATCAGAATAACGCTCCCGGAATTCACTTGGGGTGCAACCATTTTTCCTTTTAAAGATCCGGTTGAAATATGACAGGTTGTTGAATCCGCACCGGAAAGAAATTTCAGCCACCGTTTGTGTAGTAGTGATCAGCATCCGTGTGGCATGCCCCAGACGGATGTCATTAAGACTTTCAATAAAGGTCCTTCCCGTTCGTTTCTTGATAAAACGGCTGAATGATCCTTCAGGCATGTTCACCATGGCAGCCGCATCATGCAGCGAGATGCTCTTGTCATAATAGTTCCGGATATAGTTAAATACCTTTTCCAGTCGTCTGCTTTTCAGATCGAGGGCGCTTTCTAATGGTGAGGCAGGCGATAACACCTGCATATCCTTCGAAGTAGACAGGTCGTGCAATACCGACATCAGTTCAAGCACCGATTCAAATCCTTTCCGAATGGTAAGTGATTCCAAACGCGGTATGATCCGGAGCGTGGTTTCACGGGAAAACAATATACCCTGGACCGATCGCTGCAATAGGGTTTTAATACCACCCAACTGGTTTCTTCCCAACAATTTACCATCAAACAGATCTTTATGAAATTGTATGGTGATTTCCCGGATATTCTTATTGGTACAATTGTTCGTAAACCAGGCATGCGGAAGATTACCACCAACGAGCACCAGCTCAGGATCGCAGATTTCATTCATGTGGTATCCGACGATTCGTTTCGCTCCACTTCCGCCGCCAATGAAATTCAACTCATATTCATCATGGCAGTGCAAGGGAAAATCAAATTCCGATTTGTAACGGGAAAAAACAGTGAAGCAATCATCGGGGCTCAGGGGTGTGACTTCTCTGTAAAGCGTTTTCATACTTTCCATTTGTTAAATAAGTACAAGCTGCTTCTTTGTAAAAATAACCGTAATTGATAATATTGAGAACATATTTATCATTTTAGGATTAAAAAGTGTTAATATAGTACAACAAATATTATGGTCAATGCATCTACATTTATGCTTAATTTTAACCCACTAACTATTTATAATAAAAATGATACACCGGCACATGCCGGTGTATCTCCCCTTTTTGTTAACCATGTAAAAAAGTTGTCATGAATAGGATATTTAACGACAGACTGACGCAGCTTGAAAAGAACCATGCCGCGCTGATTACCAGGACCAATAAAAAACTTACGCCGGGCAACGGCATTGTTGACCGTTATGAGTATCCTGTACTTACGGCTGAACATACTCCTCTTTTTTGGCGGTATGATCTGAATCCAAATACGAATCCCTTTCTGCAGGAGCGTTTTGGGATCAATGCTGCTTTTAATGCCGGTGCCATGAAGCATAACGGAAAATACCTGCTGATGGCCAGGGTGGAAGGAATCGATCGAAAATCTTTTTTTGCGGTTGCAGAGAGTCCCAATGGAATTGACAATTTCAGGTTCTGGGATTACCCGGTAACCATCCCGCAGGTAGAAGATCCCGAGACCAATGTTTATGACATGCGGCTCACAAAACATGAGGATGGTTGGATATATGGTATTTTCTGTGCTGAGCGGAAGGATCCCCTGGCTGCTCCGGGTGATCTGTCTTCGGCTGTTGCCACTGCTGGTATCGTGCGTTCCAAAGACCTGATCAACTGGGAACGGCTGCCCGACCTGAAATCAAAAAGCCAGCAGCGCAATGTGGTGCTTCATCCCGAATTTGTACAGGGTAAATATGCGCTGTATACAAGGCCTCAGGACGGTTTTATTGATGCAGGAAGCGGAGGCGGAATTGGCTGGGCGCTGCTCAGTGATATGACCAATGCCCGGATCAGCGAGGAGAAAATCATTAACCACCGGTATTACCATACTGTTAAAGAAGTCAAGAACGGTGAAGGTCCGCATCCTATAAAGACTCCCAAAGGCTGGCTCCATCTTGCACATGGTGTAAGGGGTTGTGCCGCAGGGCTGAGGTATGTATTATACATGTACATGACCTCGCTGCAGGATCCTTCAGAAATGATCGCAGAACCGGGAGGTTACCTGATGGCACCTGCGGGTGATGAGCGTGTTGGCGATGTTTCAAATGTACTCTTCACCAATGGCTGGATAGCTGACGATGACGGAACCGTATTTTTGTATTATGCTTCTTCTGATACTAGAATGCATGTAGCAACCACCACAGTGGACAAACTGGTGGATTATTGTCTGAATACACCGGCTGACCGGTATTATTCCGCGAAATCGGTGGAGATTTTACGTAACATCATCAGTAAAAACCTGACTTACCTGTCACGCAAATAATTTACTTAAACCCACTGCTGCAAATGACCCGCGACTTATCCAACCTGTGCTCCGAAATGCAGACAGAATTAACGAATCACATTCTTCCGTTTTGGATGAACCAGATGGTTGATAACGAATTTGGTGGTTTTTTCGGAAGGATCGACGGAAGTGGACAGGTAATAACAGGGGCCGAAAAAGGTGGTATTCTCAATGCCCGGATTCTGTGGACCTTCTCCTCGGCCTTCCTGCATTTGAAAGATCATATATACAGGCAGACAGCAGAACGTGCCAGAAAATATATCCTGTCTGCCTTTTTCGATGACGTCTACCAGGGCACCTACTGGAAAATCACACACGATGGAAAACCCCTGGATACCAAGAAACAGATCTATTCACAGGCTTTCTTCATTTATGCTTTCTCTGAGTTCTTCAGGGCGACAGCCGACAGAACCAGCCTTGATAAAGCCATTGCCCTCTTTCATCTCATTGAGGAAAAGAGTTTTGATGCCCGCTGGAATGGCTATTTTGAGGCCTATAATCGTGAATGGAAGTTACTCGCGGATTTGAGGCTGAGCGCCAAGGATGTTAACGAAAAGAAGACAACAAACACCCACCTGCACATTCTCGAAGCCTACACAAACCTTTACCGCATTTGGAAAGATCCCCTGCTTGGGAAACAGCTCGCCAACCTGGTCCATATTTTCCTGGATAAAATAATTAATCCCCTGTCGCATCACATGGGGCTGTTCTTTGATGAAGAATGGCATTCACGGTCGCTGCTGATTTCTTATGGGCATGATATTGAAGCCTCCTGGTTGATCGTTGAAGCAGCCAAAGTACTCGACGATCCAGGCTTGCTGGAAACCGTGAAATCAGCTTGTATTCCACTGGCTTTGTCAGCGATGGAAGGTTTTCAGGAAGATGGCAGCCTGATCTATGAAAAGGATCCGGAGACCGGGCACACTGATTTCGAACGTCACTGGTGGCCGCAGGCTGAAGCAATCGTTGGACTGATGAATCTCTTCGAACTCACCGGAAATGAAAAGCACCTGGAAGATGCCATGCAATGTTGGCAATATGTTTACCATAACCTGATCGATAGGGAAAAAGGCGAATGGTACTGGAGCATTTATCCCGATGGAACTCCCAACCGCAAAGAAGACAAAGCCGGCTTTTGGAAGTGTCCTTATCACAATGGCCGTGCCTGCCTCGAGATCATGTCCCGATGTGAGAAGGTCCTGAATTCCTGATTAAGGGGACGATAAAGCCAATCAGGATTACCGACTGGTTCTGTATCGTCTGAAATTTCTTTTCTTCTGGTGAAAGGTATTGATGTCCTTTTTCCTTTGTTCCATTTCAGTCCATGACGGTATCGGGCCTGTTTCACCTGGCGGTTCAGGCTTGGGGATGGAAGCTTCAATCAGTTGTTCAATTTTTCTCAATTTGAAGATCTCTCTCGATGTGACCAAAGTGATGGCCTCTCCTTTTGCATTGATCCTTGCTGTTCTTCCTACCCGGTGCACATAGTCTTCGGCATCACCAGGAACATCATAATTGATCACCAGGTTTATTTCCTTAACATCGATACCGCGGCTTACCACATTGGTGGCCACTAAAATGCGAGTTCTTTTAGCCCTGAACTTACTCAGTACTTCCTCTCTCTTATCCTGATCCAGGTTAGATGAAATACCCTGGGAAGAAAAACCAAGTTTGTTGAGAGCATTGACGATCTCAGACACTTTGCTTTTAGTGGCTGTAAATATCAGTATGCTGTCATAATCCTGACGCTCCAGAAGCAGATTTTTAAGCACCGGCACTTTCTGTTCATCATACAGCAGATAGGCTTTCTGATCAACTCCCTCTACCGGTTTTGAGACCGATAAAGCGATCTCAACAGGGTTATGCAAAATCTTTTTGGCCAGCTGCCGGATGCTGTTGGGCATGGTGGCGCTGAACATGAGCGTCTGATGTTTTTTAGGCAGATAGGAAATGATGGCCTGAATATCATTTATAAATCCCATATCCAACATTTTATCAGCTTCGTCAAGTACCAGATGCCTGAGATTCTTGAAACTGACGTCTCCCATTTTTAGATATGACAATAATTTGCCAGGGGTAGCAATAACAATATCGGTACCATTTTTAAGAGCATCCTGCTGCAGTACCCAATCATTTCCGTCTCCGCCGCCATAAACTGCAACCGATTGAGCAGAGAGAAAAAAGGAGAAACCCTGAATTTGCTGTTCGATTTGAATGGCCAGTTCACGGGTGGGGACGATGATCAGTGTGTCTGCATGGTTACCCAAACTGCTGGTCAATTTATGGAGAATAGGCAAAACATAAGCTGCGGTTTTACCCGTACCGGTTTGTGCGCAGGCTATGATGTCTTTGTTCTCAAGAATTATTGGTATTACCCTTTCCTGTATTGGCGTGGGCGTTTCAAAGCCCATGTAGGAAATGGCCTCCAGCAATCGTTCATCCAGTTTAAGATCTTCAAAATACATTATATTCCTTCGGATTATCAGCAATAATCCGGCAAAGTTACCTCAATATCCGATAACCCACAAGACCCTCTCTTCAAAAGCACATTTCTCAACCATTTCGATCAGGTCCTGATTCACTCCAATGATTTTGCGGTTGTACTCCTTCCAATGGCTGAGCCATTGAGAATCTTCAGCCTCCAGTTCCGAAAAAAACTCCTTCCCCATGAACCGGCTGCTGATCAGATTTAAGAATTCACTGCTATCCTTGAGGGATTCAAATTTCTGAAGATTGGCGATGAGCTCATTGCGGAGAACGATGATCTTCCTGGAATTATATTTGGTTCCGGCAAAATAATCATAGGTTTTATTGGCTTCTTCAAAACAGGGCTGGTAAAGGTAATAAACTGAGCTGTCAAGGTATCTTGATTCTTCATCGCAGCGTCTGTAGTTATCGTTATCACCGGTGAAGTTAAATTCAACAAAGTTTAGAAGATCGGCATCGTATAATTGAATGTGCATGGTATAAAAACTTGACAGACATTAAACTTTAAAAATATTAAATCCGAAGCACAATTCAAAATAATTATCTTACCGGGCAATATTTTCACTATTTTTAGCCGACACCGAAAACAAAAGATCATGGATCCGGAGATATTCCGACTGGAAGCACATAAATTGGTAGACTGGATTACCGATTATTATAAAGAGATCGAGAAATACCCGATAAAAGCCGCCTGTAAACCAGGCTCTGTGATTGCTGCCATCCCCGGATCACCTCCTGCTGAACCGGAGAAAATGACCAATATATTCAATGATTTTGAACGCATTATCATGCCCGGTATTACGCACTGGCAAAGTCCGGGTTTTTTCGCTTATTTTCCGGCCAATACCAGTTTCCCGTCCATGCTGGCTGAAATGCTGACCTCCGCCCTGGGAGCACAGTGTATGAAGTGGGAAACCTCTCCTGCAGCAACGGAACTTGAAGAAGCTTTAATGAACTGGCTGAGGCAAATGATCGGCCTTCCTGATGATTTTAAAGGAGTTATCCAGGACACAGCGTCAACGGCAACCCTGTGTGCTATTCTGTCCGCAAGGGAAAGAGCGACGGGTTTCAGCATCAATAACGAAGGCTTTCATATTTCTTCATCCTTGCGTGTTTATTGTTCTTCAGAAGCACATTCCTCCGTTGAAAAAGCTGTAAAAGTTGCAGGGATAGGAAAAAATAACCTGGTAAAGATCAGTACCGATGAAGACTACCGTTTAAAACCCGCGTTGCTGGAGGAAGCCATTCTCAGGGATATCGGGCAGGGCATGAAGCCCATATGTGTAGTCGCCGCCTTTGGCACAACTGGCTCCACTGCTATCGATCCTCTTTCAGCCGTTGCCGATATTTGCCAGAAATACGGGTTATGGTTCCACGTTGATGCCGCCTATGCCGGATCTGCACTGATCCTGCCAGAATATCGCCCGTTAGCTGCAGGAGTGGAACATGCTGACAGTTTTGTATTCAATCCCCATAAATGGCTGTTCACAAATTTTGATTGTTCTGCCTATTTTGTCAGGAACAGCGAAACACTGATCAATACTTTTAAACTCGTTCCGGAATATCTGAAAACCCAGATACCGGACCAGGTAACTGATTATTCAAACTGGGGGATTCAGCTGGGCCGAAGATTCAGAGCACTAAAACTCTGGTTCGTGATCCGGTCATACGGATTGCAGGGTTTGCAGGAAAAGCTCCGCAACCATATGACCATTGCAGGAGAACTCAAATCGTGGATTCTGCAGCATCCGGATTTTGAATTACTTGCCCCGGTTACCTTCAACCTGGTTTGCTTCAGGTTCCATCCCGGGGGTATTGACGACCTTATAACGCTGAATCAGTTAAATGAAAGGCTATTGCTCGCTGTTAACACTACTGGTGCTATCTATATTTCCCATACCAAGCTCCAGGAAAAATACACGCTAAGGCTAGTGGCCAGCCAGACACATGTTGAACTGGAACATGTGCGGAAAGGCTGGAATCTGATCCTTGAAAAAGCGGCATCACTGCATGATCTATCAAAATCCTAAGTCATGACAGATCCTATAAAACTGGTGGAAGCGCTATTTTACCAATGGAGCCACAGCAAGGCCGAGACCATTGTTCCATTGCCGGAGTCGGGTTCATACCGGAGATACTTCCGGATCCAAGCCGGAAATCAGCAGGTCATGGGGGTGTACAATAGTGATAACCGTGAAAACCAGGCTTTTATTTACCTGGACCAGCAGCTCCTTGCGACCGGCAACAGGGTGCCTGTGATATATGCTGATGACCTGGACAAGCATGTTTACCTGGAACAGGACCTGGGTGATATTACCCTGTTGGATTACCTCGCTGATGTGCGCAATGAGTCTGAGAGCGATGAAAAGATCCGGCAGGTTTACCGGCGTGTTATTGATGCCATGCCGGGCTTGCAGATTCATGCAGCCGCGGCAATTGATTATTCGGTCTGTTATCCCCGCGCTGAATTTGATGTTCAGAGTATGATGTGGGACATGAATTATTTCAAATATTGTCTGTTAAAACCCCTCAGGATCAGTTTCTTTGAACAGGACCTGGAAGATGATTTTCAGAAAATTGTACATTGGCTGATTGCGGCTGAACGCAAATCCTTTATGTTCAGAGATTTTCAGTCGAGAAACATCATGCTTCATAATAATGAGTTGTTTTTTATTGATTTCCAAGGAGGAAGAAAAGGTCCCCTGCAGTATGACCTGGCGTCCCTGCTTTTTGAAGCCAAAACCCGGCTGTCTGATGAGATCAGGCAGGATATGCTCAACTATTACATGGAAGTATTCGGCAGGACCTTTACATGGTTTGATGCGGACGAATTCATGGAATACTACTATGGTTTTGTTTACCTGAGGCTGATGCAGGCCATGGGCGCTTATGGTTTCAGAGGCTACATCGAAAGAAAACCATTGTTTCTGCAAAGCCTGCCTTATGCAGTAAAAACCCTGACCTGGCTGATGCAAAACAAACCACTGCCGCTCAACTTGGTGAGCCTGCCATCAGTATTTGAAAAGCTGATTCACCAGCCGAAGATCAAGGAATATGAAATCAATCATGATTCTTTTACTGTAACCATCAGCAGTTTTTCCTATAAAAACGGCATTCCACAGGATAATACCGGAAATGGAGGAGGATTTGTATTTGATTGCCGCGCTCTCAATAATCCCGGAAGGTTTGATGAATTCAAAGAACTGACCGGAAAGAACATACCTGTGATGGAATACCTGGAAGGCCAGGCAGATGTGTCGGATTTTTTTCTGAATTCATTAAAGCTTGTTGAACAGGCTGTTCAGGTTTACATCGACCGTGGATTTAAAAGTCTGATGGTGAATTATGGATGCACCGGCGGCCAGCACCGCTCTGTTTACATGGCTGAAAAACTTGCCGCTGCTCTCAGAAACAAATATGCCATCAACATTGTTATTATACATCATGAACTTGAAAAGAGCCTTCCGGGATGAGTAAAACCCTGTGTAAATCACTCCATGTTGAGGATCCGGCAAAAGTAAAATACACCTGTAAGAAATGTGGTGCACAAGCTAAAAAGGAAAAGCACCTTTGTAAACCAAAGAAAAATTGATCATCAGCAGATCTTGATATGAAGGCAATGATACTGGCAGCCGGAAAAGGTACCCGTCTGCTTCCCCTTACCGAAAATAAACCCAAGGCACTGATTGAGGTTCAGGGCATATCCTTGCTTGAACATACCATTCGATATTTGAAGCATTTTGGTGTTGACGGCATCGTAATCAATATCCATCATCATGCTTCGCAGATTGTTGATTTTATTAAACAAAAGAATTCATTTGGAATCACCATAGAATTTTCTGATGAGCATGACGAATTGCTGGATACCGGCGGAGGATTATTTCATGCACGCTGGTTTTTTGACGATGGACAACCCTTTATACTCACCTCATCCGACGTGATTACCAACCTCAACCTTAATGAAATGTACCTTTATCACCAGCAGACATCCTCTGTGGCGACACTGGCCGTTAAACACCGTAAATCATCTCGCGATTTTCTTTTCGATGCGGATTATCGCCTGTGCGGCTGGCAAAACAATGTTACAGGTGAAGTCCGCATGGTGCGCATGGTTTACGAACCCATAAAAATAGCTTTCAGCACCATTCATATACTGAACCCTTCCATTTTCGATTGCTTTACCGAGCAGGGCCGCTTCTCGATCATTGATGCCTACCTGAGACTTGCACCGTTCCACAACATTACAGGTTTTGAACATGATGATTCGCTCTGGTATGAATGTGGGCGCCTTGAAAACCTCGAAATCCTGAATCAGACACCAGAAATTAAATCCATTTATCATCAGTTACATCAATCCTGATCTTATGGAAAACATGGTACCAAGAATAGCAGAATGGAATGAGCGCTTTGTTAAGGCATCAGCGCAGACAATACTGGAGTTTTTCGCGTCAGAATTTGGAAACCGGATATGTCTGTCTTCGAGCATGGGTGCAGAGGACCAGGTACTGACAGATATGCTGGTTAAAATCAAACCGGACTTCAGGATCTTTACCCTGGATACCGGCAGACTATTCCCGGAGACACTGACACTTATCCACGATACCCGGAAGCATTATAATGCCAACCTTGAGGTATTTTTCCCTGATTACAGGCTGATTCAGGAAATGGTTAAAGAAAAAGGAATCAACCTGTTTTATGACAGCGTTGAAAACCGGAAGCTTTGTTGCCAGATCCGGAAAATGGAGCCCCTGAAACGTGCACTCGACGGAATGCAGGCCTGGATCACCGGGATTCGCAAAGATCAAACGCTGAACCGGTTTGATACGCAACTCGTGGAGTGGGACGAAGGCAACAGCCTGGTGAAGATCAATCCGCTCTATCGCTGGACGGAGAAGATGGTCTGGGCATACATTCATGAACATGGGGTTCCCTATAACGCGCTCCACGATAAAGGTTTTCCGAGCATAGGCTGTCAACCCTGCACAAGGGCTGTGGTCCAGGGTGAGGACACCAGGGCCGGCCGCTGGTGGTGGGAGGATGAGGGACACAAGGAATGTGGATTGCATGTAACCTGATACAGCATTTTCCGCATTACCCGAATAATTCACTGTTATGGCAATGGCGCAAGAGAATTCTGCTGAAGATGGTGCAAACCATCACCAACTTGAATCTTCATGTATTTGATACCGTTTAAGAAGCCAAAGACTGGTAAGTTTCTGCCTGATCTCAGTCTGTCAAAGTTAAGTCATCCAGATACTTATGCAGGCGTAGCTGAAAATGGCCCTGGCCAGGGGCCATAATTCGACTTAAAAAACTTTGACTATTAGTCATTAATGTATATTTTCGTAGTTTGTTTCAAACGGGTGATTTTTACAGTAAACTTACTGGAGATGAGTGACTTGAATAGTTCTGTTCGTAATGAACAAATCAGTGATGCCAATGGTATCTCTGATAATACGGATCCTTTAGCGCCTTTGGCAGAAGAACCTGCCAAATCTGACTCAGCTGATACTGCTGAAACTGAACTTTCCACTGCTGATCACATAGATTATGTCCATTCTTTTGATAGGCATGAAGCAGAGGAACTGATGAAACCGGTGATAACCGGTGATTTGCATGATCATGAAGCCGAAGAGTTCCATGAATTCTTCGGGGAAGAGGAGGATCATCATGAAGTAGTCCCCACGGTAATACCGGCAGCTGATGTTCCTGCTGCTCCTCCCGGAGAAGCAGAACCTATTAACCTGTCAACCATGGGTAAGCTTGAACTGATCACCCATCTTGGTGAACTCCTGGCAAATCATCCTGTTGAGACCATCATCAATGATGTTGAAAACATCAAAATCAACTATTACAAAAAGCACAAGGCTGAAATCGAAAAGGCCAGAAAAAACTTTGTTGAACAGGGAGGTGAACTCGAAGACTTCATGGCTTCAGACGATCCATATGAAAATGAGATAAAGGAATTGCTGCGCAAATACAGGGATTTGAAAGCCGATTACAACAAAAATCAGGACGAACACAAGCATAAAAACCTCGAGGAGAAATATAAGATCATCGAAGAAATCAAAGAACTGGTCAAGAACAAAGAATCGATCAATCGTACTTTCCAGGAATTCAGGGAGATCCAGAAAAGATGGCGATCCCTGGGCCCCGTCCCGCAACAAAATGTCAAGGATTTATGGGAGACCTACCATCACCATGTTGAGGCCTTTTATGACTATATCCGCATCAATCAGGAATTGCGGGACCTGGATCTCAAGAAGAATCTGGAGTCTAAAATTCATTTATGCGAAAGAGCTGAAGAGTTGCTGTTGGAGACCAATATAATTGAAGCATTCCGCATGCTGCAGGATCTTCACGAACAATGGCGCGAGATTGGTCCTGTGCCTGCAGAAATGAGGGTGGAAATCTGGAACAGGTTCAAAGAGGCTACCTCCAAGATCAATAAAAAGCACCAGGAGCACTTCGTTGATCTTAAATCCGAACAGAAGAAGAACCTCGACACCAAAACAGCTTTATGCGAAAAGGCTGAAGAACTGTGCAATATGGAAATCAGTTCCAATAAGGAATGGACCAGCAGGTCGCATGAACTGATGGAGCTGCAAAAGGTATGGAAAACAATCGGTTTTGCTCCCAAGAAGGACAACGCCAAAATCTACAAACGGTTCCGTGACGCCTGCGATGCTTTTTTTAATCGAAAAAGGGAGTTTTACGGTGTTTTCAAGGAGGAACAAAACAACAACCTTCAGCTTAAGATTGACCTTTGCATTCAGGCAGAGGCATTGCGTGAAAGCAATGAATGGAAGAAGACCACTGAGGAGCTGATAGCCTTACAGCAGCATTGGAAAGAAATCGGACCTGTTCATCACAAACAGTCCGAAAAAGTGTGGAGGCGATTTCGTTCGGCCTGCGATGCTTTCTTCGAAAGGAAAGCAAAGCATTTCTCTGAAATCGACAATTCCTTTGGAAGCAATCTCCAGAAAAAAATGGATCTGATCAGGCAGATCGAAGAGTTCCAGATTACTGATAACGCAGAGGAAGGACTAAAAATTCTGAAGGGCTTTCAGCGCCAGTGGGCTGAAATTGGCTTTGTTCCTTTAAAAGATAAGGATGGTATCCAGGAAAAATACAGGGAAGTGGTCAACAGAAAATTTGATGATCTCCATATTGATGACAATCACAGGCTTCTGCTCAAATTCAAGACAAAACTCGAAGATTTTCTTGATAAGCCCAATGGTATGCAACGGATCAGGCAGGAACGGGAGAAATACATCACACGGCTGAAGCAGCTTGAGAATGACATCGTATTGTGGGAAAACAATATCGGTTTCTTTGCCCGGTCGAGAAATGCCATGACCGTCATTAAGGATGTGGAATCAAAGATAGAAAGCACGAAAAAGGATATTGAACTTCTTAACCGGAAAATCAGCCTCATTGACGATATGGATGATTGAAGATATCCTGGCATAATCCGGATTACATGGATGGTATTTTAAGAAAGCACAGCATATAATAGATTAATTCAGGGCAAGTTGATACCAACGAAATATATATTTGTTACCGGCGGAGTTACCTCTTCATTGGGTAAGGGAATCATCTCAGCTTCGCTTGCCAAATTACTCCAGGCCAGAGGCTTCGCGGTCACCATTCAAAAACTTGATCCTTACATTAACGTGGACCCTGGAACACTGAATCCCTACGAGCATGGCGAATGTTATGTAACGGAAGATGGTGCGGAAACCGACCTTGATCTTGGACACTATGAACGTTTTCTGGGTGCACCCACCTCACAGGCCAATAACGTTACCACCGGACGCATCTACCAATCGGTGATCAATAAGGAACGCCGGGGTGATTACCTGGGAAAAACCGTACAGGTTATCCCGCATATTACTGATGAGATCAAACGCCGGATTAAACTCCTGGGTGGACGGAACAAATATGATTTTGTCATCACGGAGATTGGCGGTACAGTCGGTGATATTGAGTCGCTGCCCTATGTGGAAGCTGTGCGTCAGCTGAAATGGGAGATGGGCGATCAGAACGTACTGAACATACATCTTACGCTGGTTCCATACCTGAAAGCGTCGGGCGAACTAAAAACCAAACCAACGCAACACTCCGTCAAGATGCTCCTTGAAAATGGAGTTCAACCGAATATTCTGGTTTTAAGAACCGAACATGAACTGAGCGACGATTTAAGGAGAAAGGTAGCCTTGTTCTGCAACGTTGATGCAGATTCTGTTATCCAATCCATTGATGTCAGTACCATTTACGAGGTTCCCATTAATATGCAAAAGGAAAAACTGGATGTGATTGTGCTTAAAAAACTGGGCATGGATTACTCCGGTACTCCGGACCTGGGCCCATGGAATAAATTCCTGAGACGTCTCCAGAATCCCAAGTTTTATTCCCGGATAGCGCTTGTGGGAAAATATGTTGAATTGCCTGATGCCTACATTTCCATCAATGAATCCTTCAAGCATGCCGGGGCTATGAACGATTGCCGGGTGGACGTTACATATATACATTCAGAGGATATTGATGAAAATAATTATACCACACTGCTGAAAGGATACAACGGAATCCTTGTTGCACCGGGTTTCGGCGACAGGGGTATCGAAGGGAAGATCCTTTCGGCCAAATATGCCCGCGAGAACAATATTCCATTCTTTGGGATCTGCCTGGGTTTACAGTGCGCAGTAATAGAATTTGCCAGGGATTTGCTCGGACTTGAAAAAGCGCACTCTACCGAAATGGCTTTAAAGACACCTGATCCGGTAATCGACCTCATGGAGGAACAGAAGGGGGTGACTGAAAAGGGAGGCACCATGCGACTTGGCGCCTACCCCTGCATTATCAAAGCAGGAACACGGACCAGTGAGGCTTACGGTATACTGGAGGTTAATGAAAGACACCGGCACCGATATGAATTTAACAATAAGTATCTGGAGGCTTTTGAAAAAGCAGGTATGATCTCCGCGGGTATCAATCCCGATACTTCACTGGTTGAGATTATGGAAATCCCTTCGCACAAGTGGTTTGTCGGCGTTCAGTTCCACCCGGAATACAGCAGCACGGTACTTAAACCCCACCCCTTGTTTGTGAGTTTTATTAAATCTACTATTTGTTGAAATTAAAGAAGATACAGAAGTTTTTACACCGTTAACGTTTTTAGCATGGATAAGAATTCAATATTTGGAATAATACTGATAGCCGCTATATTAATTATCTGGGGTATCGTTCAGTCACCCAACAAAAAAGAACAGGAAGCGCGACAACGGGTCATGGATTCGCTGGCCCAGGCTAACCAGGAACGCGCCATGGCCGATACTGTTGTTGCTTCGCTGCAGGATAATACCACGGACCAGGATGCTGTTGTTCCTGAATCAGCTGATTCATTAAAACTGCAGCATGAACTGGGAGAATTTGCTGCAGCCGCGGTCGGGGAAAACAAGCTTTATGTTATTGAAAATGAACTAATTAAACTGATGATTTCCAGCAAAGGCGGAAGGCCTTATTCAGTGGAATTGAAAAAATATAAAACCTTCGGAAGACAACCTGTTGTTTTATTTGACGGAGATTCAACGCTTTTCGGACTCTCCTTCTTCAATCAGAATAAACCGGTATCTACGAATGAACTGTATTTTCAGCCGGCCGATACTTTAATCCATGATGCCTCGGTGAATTCTGACAGCATTACTATGCGCCTGGCTATTAATGATAGCAAGTATATTGAATACCGGTATGTGCTCAGCCCGGGCAGTTATATGGTTAATTTCAATATGCAACTGGTAGGCATGAAAGATATTGTAACGCGCGATCCTTCATCTCTGGACCTTAATTGGGAAGTTAATATTCCTCAGCACGAGCAGCTTAAAAAGAATGAACAGCAATATACTTCCTTGTATTTCAGACATTTCAAAGAGGATGTTGACTTCTTCAAGGCAAAATCCAACAAGCAGGTTCAAGAGCTGGACATCCCAACACAGGTGGAATGGGTTGCTTTTAAAAACCAGTTTTTTTCCTCTGTTATTATTGCAGATAATGCATTTTCCAACGCCCTGGTCAAGTCGGGTACCTTTCCTGAGGAAAGTAAGTATCTGAAAAATTTCAGGGCAGAACTTGGTATTCCTTTTCAAAGGCTCGACAACGAAACAATTGCACTGAAAATGTTTTTCGGTCCGAATAAATTCAAGTTGCTGAAGCAATATAAGGATTATAAGCTGCAGGACCTGGTATCCGTTGGGAGAGGTATTATCCGTGGGATTAACCAGTTTGTGATTATTCCGATATTCGACTGGTTGAGCCGGTTTATTGGCAATTACGGTTTGATTATTCTGTTGCTGACGATCATTATCAAGATAGGATTGCTGCCCCTCACCTATCGTTCTTATTTGTCACAAGCCAGGATGAAGGTGTTGAAACCCCAGGTGGATGAACTTACCCATAAGTACCCTAAAGGAAAGGAATTGGAAAGACAGCAGGCTACCATGGCCCTCTATAAAAAAGCAGGCGTGAGTCCCATGGGAGGCTGTTTACCCATGCTGCTGCAGTTCCCGATCCTTTTCGCCATGTTCCGTTTCTTCCCCACCTCCATTGAACTTCGCCAGGAAGGTTTCCTCTGGGCAAAAGATCTATCCACCTATGATGCTATCGTAACCTGGAATCATGCTATTCCGGTTCTGGGTGATCATATCAGCCTTTTCACACTCCTGATGACCATTTCAACCATTATCAGCATGAAGATGAGTGATACCACAGCATCCAGCCAGCAGATGCCGGGTATGAAAACCATGATGTATGTGATGCCGGTGATGTTTATGTTCATGCTCAACAATTTCTCAGCAGGATTGACCTATTACTATTTTCTGGCCAACGTGATCACCATTGGTCAGAATTACCTGTTCAAGCAGTTTGTTGATGAGAAGGAAATTCTGAGAAAGATTGAAGAGAAAAAGGCAAAACCCGTTAAAAAATCCAAGTTCCAGCAGCGCCTTGAAGAAATGGCCAAACAATCAGGGCACCGCGCTCCCAGAAAAAAATAAGTTATTCTACCCGAATATTCCCGTTGACGATGAAATTACTACATAACCGATATCAGATAGACGGCGTTGATGTGATTGAACTGATTGAGAAGTACGGTTCACCCGTTTATGTTTACCAGACTTCAAAAATGAAACAGCAGTATGACAAAATGTTTCATGCCTTTAAAGATATTCCGGTAAGAATAAATTTCGCCTGCAAAGCCCTTAACAACCTCAATGTTCTGAAATTCTTTAAGAACATCGGAAGCGGTCTGGATGCCGTTTCGATCCAGGAGGTACAATTGGGACTCCGTGCAGGTTTTCAGCCCCAGGATATCATTTTTACCCCCAACTGCGTTTCTATTGAGGAGATCCTTGAAGGTATCCGTCTGGGCGTAAAAATTAACATCGACAACATATCTATACTGGAACAGTTTGGCAATCTCTTCGGTGATAAAATTCCGGTTTGTATCCGCATTAATCCTCATATCATGGCCGGCGGGCATGACAAAATCTCAACCGGTCATATTGATTCAAAGTTCGGGATCTCGATTTACCAGCTGCCTCATGTTCACCGTGTGGTGGAAGCCACCAACATACAGGTAGAAGGGTTGCACATGCATACCGGTTCCGATATCCTCGATGTTGAAGTTTTTCTCAGGGGCGCAGAGATCATGCTTGATGTGGCCAGGAGTTTCCCCGATCTTGCCTATGTTGATTTCGGAAGCGGGTTTAAAGTACCCTATAAACCTGATGATTATTTTACCGATATCGATCACCTGGGCAAAGAGCTGACCAGAAAGTTCAAGAAGTTTTGCAAAGAATATGGTCGTGAGCTGACCCTGATATTTGAACCCGGTAAATTCCTTGTAAGTGAAGCAGGCTTTTTCTTCGCCCGCGTAAATGTGGTGAAACAAACATTATCTACGGTTTTTGCCGGACTGGACACGGGTTTAAACCACCTGATACGCCCTATGTTTTATGATGCCTATCACCAGATCATCAATGTTTCCAACCCGAAGGGGAAGCTAAGGATCTATACCGTTGTTGGGTATATTTGTGAGACCGATACGTTTGGCTGGAACAGGAAGATCAATGATATCCGCGAGGGCGACTATCTTGCTTTTCTGAATGCGGGTGCCTATTGTTATACCATGGCCTCAAATTATAATTCCCGTCTTCGGCCACCTGAGGTGCTCATCCATGAAGGCCGGGATTATCTCATCCGGGAACGTGAAACCCTGGATGATCTTTTAAGGAATCTCGTTGTACAGGATATATAAAAAAAGCTATTCATGAAAAGGCCTGGAATTGTTTTTCTGGATGCGGATACACTTGGCCCCATCAAGGGATTCTATAAGCTTACCCAATTGGGCAACCTCACGGTATATCCCGCCACTGCTCCTGATCAGCGTATGGATCGTATTCACGGCAAGGACATTGTCATCACCAATAAGGTTGTGATCGACCAACCGATCATGGACGCCTGTCCATCCCTGAAATTGATCTGCATTGCCGCCACCGGAATGAACAATGTGGATTTGGATTACGCCTCCCTTAAAGGAATAAGGGTGAAAAATGTAGCTGGGTATTCCACCGAAAGCGTGGTGCAGCATACTTTTTCCATGCTCTTTTACCTGATGGGCAGTACCCGATACTATGATGATTACGTAAAGCAGGGGGATTACAGCAATAATCATTTGTTTACCCATCATGGCAGACCTTTTCAGGAACTCTCCGGAAAAAAATTCGGGATCATTGGCATGGGTGCTATCGGTACAAGAATCGCCGAAGTTGCACGGTCATTTGGCTCTGAGGTTTGCTATTACTCTACTTCACAAAAAAACCTCAATGCCGGGTTTAAGCATGTGCCGCTCCATGCATTGCTTACCGAGTGTGACATCATCTCCATCCATTGCCCCTTGAATGAAACTACCCGGGATATGATTGGTTACGAGCAATTCCGGATCATGAAAAAAGATGCCCTGATCATCAATGCCAGCCGTGGCGGTATTGTTAATGAAAGCGATCTTGCCTGTGCCCTGAATGAAGATTTAATAGCCGGTGCAGCATTGGACGTATTGGGAAAGGAACCTCCGGAAGCCTCCAATCCCCTGTTTCATATCAACCAGCCCGGGCGACTGCTGATCACCCCCCATATAGCCTGGGCCAGTGTCGAATCAAGAGAAAGGCTTATGGAAGGAATCGCTGACAACATCGCCCGTTTTCTCCGGGAACAGTGATTTCCCTATCCTGTGTTTACCACAGATAATTTTTCTATTTTAGCATGAAAAAGCCGTGGGTGATGATACTATTGTAAAAATAGGACTAATACAGTCCGCCTGTGGTGAAGATGTGAAAGCAAATCTTCTCCTGGCAACTGATGCTATTCGCACTGCAGCAGGCCTGGGAGCCCAGATTATTTGCCTGCAGGAATTGTTCTCTTCCCGTTACTTTTGTAATACAGAAGCTTACGAGAATTTCGACCTCGCGGAAAGGGTTCCGGGACCAACCTGTGAAAGCCTTCAAGACCTTGCCCGTGAACTTCATGTGGTCATCATTGCCTCACTTTTTGAAAGGGTCGACGCCGGTATGCATTTTAACACAGCCGCTGTTATCGATGCTGACGGATCATACCTGGGAAAATACCGGAAGAATCATATACCGGATGACCCCGGGTTTTATGAAAAGTTTTATTTCGCGCCCGGCGATAGCGGATATTGTGCTTTTGATACCCGTTTTGGTCGCATCGGGGTGCTGATATGCTGGGATCAGTGGTATCCCGAAGCAGCCCGCATCACCAGCCTGATGGGAGCGAGGATCCTTTTTTATCCAACTGCCATCGGTTGGGCTGCTGCTCAAACGAACCAGGTTAACCAGGAACAGTATAAGGCCTGGCAGACAATACAACGTTCACACGCCATTGCCAACGGGGTGCATGTTGTAGCGGTTAATCGTACCGGGCGTGAGAAAGATATGATATTCTGGGGAGGTTCCTTTGTGTCCAATCCCTTTGGTAACCTGCTTTATGAAGCCCCCCATGATCAGGAAGACATCCATGTTGTAGAGATTGACACCGCTCAGTCCGACTTCTACCGGACGCACTGGCCTTTTTTGCGCGACCGGCGTATTGATACCTATCAGCCTTTGATGAACCGCTATCTTAAAAAGTAAACCTTTCCATGGCGATTGCTGATACTGGAACTCCAGGCGAAATGGGGTATTCCTTTCCTGCAGAATGGGAAAAACATAAAGCCACCTGGCTGAGCTATCCTCACAATGAGACATCCTGGCCTGGAAAGATCCATACCATCTTCCCTTATTATCACCAGTTTATTAAAGAACTGGCCAGGGGTGAATTGGTAAACATCAATGTCCTTGATCTTGATATGCATGAAAAGGCTACCAGGGCTCTCACCGAAACAGGGGTTAACATGCAGAACATCCAACTCCACCTGTTGCCCACCAATGATGCATGGTGCCGTGATCATGGGCCGGCATTCCTGATCCGTCCTGAGGCTGAAAACCGGAAAGTCATCGTAAACTGGAAATATAACGGCTGGGGGGGCAAGTATCCGGCTGAACTCGATACTACTATTCCTTCGAGAATAGGCGCATTGCTCGACTTGCCGGTGTTTTACCCGGGAATTGTTATGGAAGGAGGTTCCGTTGATTTTAACGGCAAAGGTACCCTGCTGACCACCACCTCCTGCCTGTTGCACCCGAACCGGAATCCGGACCTTAACCAACAGCAGATTGAACGGTACCTCATGGATTATTACGGTGTGCAACAGGTGTTATGGCTTGGTGAAGGCATTGAAGGCGATGATACAAACGGCCATATCGATGACCTTACCCGGTTTATTAATGAAGATACCGTGGTCACCGTAGTGGAGCATCAGAAGTCAGATGCAAACTTCATACCACTCCGGGATAACCTGGAAAGGCTATCAAGAATGCGGTTGCTCAGTGGCAAGCAAATGAATATCCTTGAATTGCCCATGCCAGAGCCCATTTATTTTGATGGCCAGCGATTGCCTGTATCCTATGCCAATTTTTATATTGCCAATGCAGGGGTAATAGTTCCCACTTACTGCTGCAAACAGGATGATACAGCCATTTCCATACTTGAAAGTTGTTTTAAGGACCGGCCCGTCATTGGTATAGATTCTGTTGAAATCATCTGGGGTCTGGGCAGCTGGCATTGTCTGAGTCAGCAGGAACCGGTTTAGGGTGATACGGTAATTAGGTGATTAGGTGATTAAGTAATTAGGTAATTAGGTAATGAAATCACTTAATCACTTAATCACTTAATCACTTAATCACTTAATCACTTAATCACTTAATCACTTAATCTCCTCCTAATTATCTTCTGTCTATCAATTTCACCGGTTTCCGGCTCATGGCAGGATGTTGCAGGCTGTTGATATAATCCACCGATTCAAAGGATATTGAAGGGGCTACACGCAGTTTAGCACGGAAATGATCCTTAATGGTTTTATCAAAACTTTCTGAATGGTCCGTTGCCCCAACCCTTATTAATATCTCATCGGTTCCGATCTGGTTGGTATAAACCTCCACCACATAGTTTTGAATTTCGTCTATATTGTCAAGGATGTCGTACAACGCAGGTGGATAGAGGGTAGTACCCTTGTACTTGATCATCTGTTTTTTGCGCCCGATTACAGGTCCCAATCTTATAGAATTACGCCCGCACTGGCATGGCTCTTCATGGGCCGTGGAAATATCGCCGGTTTTAAAACGCAATAAAGGCATTCCTTCTACACCCAGGGTGGTCACCGTAACTTCACCCGGCACGCCCGGTGGCACGGGCCGATCATGCTCATCCAAAAATTCAACGATGAGCAGGTCAGGATGATGATGCCCCCCCTTCCCGTATTCGCACTCGGTGAACGAGGTGGCCATTTCAGTTGAAGCATAGGTGGAGTATAGCCTCAGTTCGGGCCACCGCTCAGTAATTTTTTTTCCCAGGGTATTGTAAGTGAATTCAGTAGTGCGGATGGAATCACCGATGCAAATTACTCTCTTGACACTTGAGGCATGGTGGTTGATGCCGTTTTTCTCAGCATAGTCGATCACATTGAGTAAGAATGAGGGGACTGCAACAAGCGTGGTGGGTGAAAAACGGTTGATGGAGTCCCACTGCAATTCCGGGATACCATTTCCAACCCGGATCATAGCCGATTGCAGCATCCGCGAACCCAGAAAATAAGCCAATCCGGCCATAAACCTCCGGTCGATGGTGGTCATGAGCTGGAAAACATCATGACTGGTGCATCCTGCACACCTGAAACCCAGGTATTCATTATAGGCCAGACGATTCAGATCGTTATCGGTCATGGCAAAGATCACTGGCTCACCCAGGGTTCCAGATGTAGTGATATAATCCACGATCCGGCTCTTATCCACGCAGATAAAATCGGGGCCATGCATCTGGAGGTCCTCCTTGGTGGTTGGTGGAATATGCACCAGGTCTTCCAGGGTTTGGACAGCCTTGATATCTATCTTGTGCTTTTTGAAAACGGAAGTATAGAACCTTGAATTCTGCTTCAGGTAATCAAGCGTTTTCTTCATTTCCTCTTCCTGGAAAAACTTGATCTCCGCCCTGGTTTTGGTTTCAATTTCCGGAATTGCCATGTCCTGTTTTTGTTTGAATTTCGTCCAATATCTCCCTGATTTTCAACGCTTCATCGCGACCCGGCAATTGCTGCTGTAGCGCCTGATCATATAGCGAACCGGCTTCCACCAATGAATTCATATCACGATAATAATCAGCCAGTTGTATATAAGTTAAATAGAGTGATGGATTTGAATTGATAAAGGCCTGCTCAAAGCCTGCCGGAAGCGTTTGCTGTTTTTTTCCGAAATCGCGGATCTGCCGGGTCATCAATTGGTACTGCCTGAAATTGCGATATGCAGGTGTGTTGAGAAAAGTATCGGCCGGTATTGTCAATGACTCATCATACAGCTCCCGGTGGGTTTGGATAAAATCCTTGTCAAGGTGGAAGACCTTCCTCAGATCATATGCCACATATTTTCCCAATTGCCATGGAGCGGTTGAAATCCAGAACTGCAGGCTATCCGGCCTGAATACCACCGAGTGATGAGCAATAAGCTGGTTTATGGCCAACTGGTTTCCCATTCCGGCATCACTGTCTCCCAGGGTCCGCTGATCTCGCAATATTGCTACAACCTTTGCGACATTCATGCTACCTGCACGGTCCAACAACTCCTCCACCCGTTTATATCTATTATAGCTGTCAGAACCCCTGATATTTTCAAGGTTGATCTCATCGTCCGCAAAAACCTCTCCCTGGTAGTGATTGGTGCAGATGATCCTGTCCGATTCAGGGTATACCAGGTCATCCTTTGAAGGTGATTTTTCAATAATAACGGTCTTATGGTCCCGGGCTGATCCAATGAGGATGGACTCCGAAACGAAGAGTCTCCTTTTTTTGGATAGGGCGTAGGCCTCTTCAATGGTACCTGCATATTGTAAGATTTCACGCGCCAAAAGGGTAACAGGGGTGGCAGCCTGCCGGGGTATTGTCGACCGTGAAGCATTGATGGTTACGGTGAGGCCTTTCTCATTCATGCCTGAGACCACACCAATCAGGTCAGCCCAGGTAATCATCACAAACTTAAAGCCATCGGAGGGATTTACAAAACAAACAATCTTGTTCTCTGCAAATTTTTCGCCCATGTAGAAATCAAAATTTCTTCCCACTATCAGGGATGAGTCAACCGATTGGCTGTCCCATACTGAGAAAGAGGTACAGGCCACCAGGCTGAGTCCCTGCAGGGCATGTCCGATATCATGGGCAGCATGATAATTCAGCTGACGCTGGTATCCCGAACCGATGAAATCATATTCCGGACTGCAGGCAAAAGAGGTGCCATATATCTCATCCTTATATTCATCAGGAATATTTTTATCGAGGTTCCTGTTAAAAAAAGCAATGAAGTATTTCAGAAGCTTCAGATAACCCCCGGAGGGAACGATCTCCCTGATCTGTTCCACGAAGGAGGTTTCCTGGTAATAAAGCAATTCCCTGGTCAACTGGCCGAAAGCAACACCCCGCTCAAACGGCTTCCCCTCGATGTAAGCCTCCCACAGGCCGCTTTCACTCTTCCGCAGCCAGTTGTTTCCATACCCATAAACCTGATTTCCGTATTCAATCCTTTTAATTTTCAGGCTCGACATATCCTTTACCTCCGGTGGATGGTCAATGGCAACCACAGCGAAAAAAATGATTACCACCGCCAGCAGAATGAGAAAGCCCAGGCACAGCCTTACCAGGGTTCTGCGGAAAAACGATTTCTTTTTACCCGGCATCATGCATCTTTTTCATTAAATACTTCTTTCCGAGTAATTCCGAACAAGTCAGAAATGCTCCTATAGTAACACCAACAACACCATGAACATTAATATTCTGCCCGGTCAGAAGCAGGTTTTTTAAATGTGTTCTGGGTAAAATTAAGGTTTTCATGGGATTATTATAGTCCTTTTGAATACCATAAACCGATCCTTCACAGGTACCCGTGTAATCCCGATAAGTCAATGGCGAGGAAGTATAAACAAATTTTATGGCCTGATTGATCCCGGGAAAATCGTTCTCGAGAACTGCCAGTACCTTTTCTGCCTTCCTTTGTTTAAATGCCCTGTAGGCTTCTCCCCTGTTTTCTACTGTGGTGTTCACCCAGGGCAGGACTTCTTCCCAGCGCATGATCGTATTAACGATAATGGCATCGGTATACACTGCATTTTCTGAAACCGGCGAGAAATGGATCATGTATCCGCCCGGCCAGATTTCATCGGTGTAATGAAAGTCATTCCACAAGTCCTTTACCTGGTAACAGAAGTAGTTCTTGTTGATGTAAGGGAAGGCTTTTTCTTTCATGGACAGATAAATGGAAAACATTCCGTAAGTTTCACCAATGCTGTTGATCCGGTGCCTGTATGCCGGTTTAAAGGCATGTTCATCCATTAGTTTCATCAACGCTTTAGGATGAATATCAGAAATAACATGCGTCGCCTCGATCTTTTCCGAATGATTGATCTCCAGGGAGGTAACCATCCCGTCACGATAAAGAATGCGGGTAACCTCAGCTTTTCTCATTATAGTACCTCCCTGGGCCAGAACGGATTCCGCAAGAAAATCACTCAGCTGTGATCCGCCCTGTACAAACCGGTAAGCGCCTTCCAGGTAAGAAGAATGGATCACCATTGGGATATAAAGGGGCGACTTCTCTTTCATGCCGCCATATAAAGGAGCCATTCCAGCCAGGACGTTCTTAAGTGTTTCATTGCCAGTGATTGAATCGAGAAAGTCCGCAATGCTGATACCGTAGTATTTAAAGTAGCTGGTATTGGATGTATTTATATTATCAAGGTTATAAAAGTCCACAGAATCCCTGATTTCCTTTAGCTTCGATACATATGCCCTGACTGCATTCCCTTCCGATGGAAATTGGCCGATCATGGTTTCCTCAAACCTTTCATACCCCATAGCCAATTTGTAGTCCTTACCGCCGTAACGGATAATGTCATAACCATCCTCATCCAGCCTTTTCAGCTTCAATCTGCTGTTAAGATCAAAATAATTAAAAAGTCGGTTCAGTATCTGACCTTTATCCATACCCCCGATATAATGCATCCCGGTATCAAAAACGGTGCCGCATCGCGAAAAGGTCTGCAGACATCCCCCAAGCACCCTGTTCTTCTCAAGTACGCAAACATTATATCCTTCCTTGCTCAGGATATAGGCACACTGCAAACCACCCAGACCACTACCGATGATTAAAACGTCATATTTCATACTCAACTGGTTGAAAAACTATTATCCTTAAGAATCCACAATTTTCCGAAGCAGATAGCGCCTATCAATAACTTCTGAACACGTAACAAATGAACTGATCGTAACGCCCAGTATTCCATGCAGGTTTGTATTCTGTCCGGTAAGGTAAAGATTTGGTATTTGGGTTCTGGGCAGGATCAGGGATTCAAGCGGACGGTTATAATCTTTAAGAATGCCATAGGCAGAGCCAGTCCTGGTGCCGGTATAATCACGCCAGGTCAGCGGGGTAGAAGTATAGTGCGCCTGAATATGATTTCTGATACCCGGAAACTGTTTTTCAACAGCATCTAGCAGTTGAGAGGCCCGGGCCTCCTTAAAATCCAGATATGCATCACCCCGGTTTCCGGTGTAAGTATGTTCCCAGGGCTGCAATTCCCTAAAGTCCATATATGTGATTATCGAACAGCTTTCAGCAAATTGTTCTCCGCCCGTTGTGGCTGTATGCATCAGCAGGTAATTTTGAGGCCATCGTGAACGGTCATAATGTGACGCCACCCAGACATTCTCCTGATTGAAATGATGAAAATTATGCCTGAGATAGGGAACAGAATCCTTTTTAAAGACCAGGTATAGGGTAAACATCCCGATGGTATCTTCAAGTCCCCTGATCCGGTTGGTATAGGCTTTCCTGAAAGTTCCCGGTTCAACCATATCCAGCAAAAGGTCCGGATGAATATCAGCAATAAAATATTTGGCGCTGATCTGCTCTCCCCCGGATAACTTAACCTGCGCTGCTGTGTTTCCCTGCATCATCAGCTTTTCAACCTTTTGGTTCCTGACAATGGTACCACCATTTGAAACAATACTATCCGCCAATATGTTCACGATCTGGTGGCTGCCATCAACAACCCGCCAGGCACTTTCGATAAAAGAATTGTTGATGAGGGCATAAATATACAGGGGTGTCTTATTCTCAATTCCTGCATACAACATGTTATTGCCCGCCAGAATGTTACGGAGTCTGGGGTCGGAAATAAGCGAGTTTATGAATGTGGATGCACCCGTACTTAAAGTAGTATTGTCGATGAAATTGGACTGATCTTCGGAAAAGGTGTACATCGAAATCGCAGAACAGATATCCTGCATTCTTTTGCAATACTCCCTGAGTCCGTTCTGCTCCCCCGGGAACGCTGCTGCCAGGGAATTGATGAAATTCTCTTTACCCATGGCCAATTTGTATTGATGATCGGGGAAACTGATCACTTCAAATCCGTCCGGATTCAAGCGCTGCAACTTAAGCTTATCCAGCAATCCGAAGTAACGAAAATAGCGATTGAGAACCTGACCATCATCCAAACTTTCAGTGTAGTTCAAACCTGTATTGAAAATACAGCCTTTCCTGCCAAACGTCTGCAGGGAGCCGCCAAGTTTATGATTTTTATCAATGATGCATACATGAAATCCCTCCTTGCTGAGTATGTTTCCGCAAAGCAATCCACCCAGTCCTGCTCCAATGATTACTATATCATAGCCGGCCATATCTCAGAAAAATCAAAGAATGTTCAGTATTCCTGAAATGATTGTATATCAGTAAATTTCTCAAGGATTCCGGAGCTCTCCCGGTTAACTTCACGATATCCGGTATGGATCCGCTTTCAAGTATTGTAGAGCCCAGCCAGAGTGCAAAAGCACTTGCGGTATAGTATTCCCCGCACAAATGCTTGTAACCCATGAATGCCGGGACATTGGTAAAATAATCGTTCTGAAGGCCATTGTAAATGCCGTCAAATTGATTATCCCCATTCAATCCAAGTATTACCCCGTCAATCTGAGATAAAGCCCCTCCGGTTTCTTCAAGGAATTCATCTATCTCCCTTTTGATCTCATCAATATCCGTTGCTTCAGGGGTAAAGAAAGTATGGCAACCTTCTATAATCACGGCATTTTCACCGGTACCTGGCTCACCTGTAAGCATAAAGAAAGCTGAACCCTCTCCCGCAATTGTTCCGGGAGAGTTCCCTGCAAGCAGATGAAGATTACTGGATGGTTTTTTCCAGTAGCCCAGGTATTCATGCAGTTTTACGAAATCATTTGTGCATTCGTCAATTCCTCCAATGAGTATGTTCTTGACCTTATTTTCCTCAAAATGCATGAGTGCATCCTGAAGGGCACTCTCGAAGGAAAAGCCCCTGTGACAATAGGTGATGTTGTAGTTTTGATTCTTCAGAAGCATGGCCACCTGCGCCGCTACTGCATTATGCGTGGAATTGATGAAAGGCAGCACACTGGTAATATGTTCATTGTGGTTTAGAATTTCGAGGAGGAATTTTTCCAGATTGTCAAGGCATCCGAGTCCGGTTCCAACAATAATGGCATCTGGACTTATATTGCCTGACCGGTTGATGCATTGCTGAGCCGAAGCAAGTCCCATTTTGAGGATTCGGGGCATGCGCCTGAGCTGTAAAGGATTGATAAGATCCCGGTATTCGGGTTCCACACAAAAAAGGTGGTCGGAAACATATTCCCTGATTTCTTCAGGAAAGCCAACAATCTGGTGTGTTGGCTGGGGAGAAATAACACTACTGGCTTTTATGGCTGCTTTCATGTTATACTTTTGAAAAAATGAGGGTAGTATTGCTGCCGCCAAATCCAAAGGAATTTGACATCACATGGTTGATCGGATGGGACTGGGTTCTTTCGCAGGGCTGAAAGGACAGCTCCGGCATGGGTGATGTAAAATTCAAACCGGGTAACAAAATCTGGTTGCGAAGGGCAATAGCTGAAAATACGGCCTCCACGGCTCCGGCTGCACCGAGGGTATGACCGGTGAAGGCCTTGGTTGAACTAACCGGCGGAATATTCTTACCGAATAACTTATCGATGGCATTGCCTTCCGAAAGATCGTTGATCTCAGTGCCGGTTCCGTGTGCGTTGATATAGGAAATCCGATCAGGCATGAGCGATGCGCACTCAAGAGCCCGCTGCATGGCCATAAGTGCACCGGTTCCGTCAACCGAGGAAGCAGTGGCATGATAGGCCTCATTAACATTGGCATAACCAGTAACCTCGCAGATTACTCGCCCGGGATCAGCCACCTCTTCCGATTCGAGTACCAGGACCGCTGCGGCTTCGCCAATCGTAAGACCGTTTCTGTTCATATCGAATGGACGGCAACCGGTAGTTGAAAGAATCTCAAGGGCGGAAAAGCCGTTCAGGGTAAATTTTGTAAGCGCGTCACTACCTCCTGCCAATACCCGTTGGAGACGGTTGTTCCGGATCAGTCTGGTCCCCATCATAATGGCATTGGCCGATGAGGAACATGCAGTTGAAATTGTTGTTACGTAATGACGAATTCCAAAATAAGCAGCTACTTTTTCAGCACAGTCCGCACTGTCAAGGACACTGATAATATCTTTATGCAGGTCACTTTGCAGCAGGGAAGTATAATACCTCTCATTGAAATCCATCCCTCCTACTGTAGTGGCAAAAACAGCCCCGGTTTTCTTTTCAGCTGTATTCTTCCATCCTGAATCAGAAACAGCCTGTCCGGATGCAATCATGGCCAGCAGGGTGTTGCGGGTATGGATATTGCGAGGATCTCCACCGGCAAGCCTCTTAAGGTCATTGTTGCTAAATTTCACCTCGGCTACAGGAATTCCTGAAAGAACTGATGCAAACAAAGTAAGCGGTCCTATTCCCGTTTTAAGGTTGCGAAAGGAATCCAGGGTTTCTTCGATACCGTTGCCTATCGCCGAAATAATGCCCACACCGGTAACAAAAACCCTGGGGTACATTACCCTTTTGTATTTCGGTGATTGGTGATGCACTCAGCCATAGCCTTTACGTTGCGAAGGACATTGCGCCTTTCCTTGGGATCTTCAATCTTCACCCCGTACTTCCTTTCCATGAGCAAGATAAGCTCCAGGGCATCGATGGAATCAAGGCCCAATCCTTCAACAAATAATGGAGTATCAGCATCAAAATCATCAGCAACTACATCTTCAAGGGATAGCGCTTCAATTATATCTTGCTTCAACTGTTTGATTAATTCTTCCATAAAGCATTCAGAATTCCGGTTTACTGCACAACAAGGATTTCACCGGTTGGTTTATACCGTATTAAAAAAGTTCTAATAAAGCCGTGCAAGTTATAAAATCTATTTATAAAAAGCATTCTGAAAGACAAGATTAAACAGGACCCGGGCTATTTCGTGCCTGTTGTTTTTTTGACCAGATCAAAAAAAGAACCATCAGGATAGATGCGATTATAGCCATGGCTGCCCCAAAATAAAAAGGAGCGCCAGCATTTACCCGATCATAAAGCAATCCTGCAATCAGGCTGGCAGGCAACAGGGCAATGCCCAATACGGCATGATACAGGCCATAACTGCTCCCCTTTAAATCCTTGCTGACAATATCCGAAATCATGGCTTTCTGACAACTGTCAGTAAGAGCACTATATCCGCCATACAAAACAAAGGCAAAAATAAAGACCCCGATACGATTGAAGGCACCAAAAAGAAAATAAACAATTGCATAAAGCAAAAAGCCGAGAATGATCAGCCTGCTCCTGCCCTTTTTATCGGATAGTCTTCCAATAGGTATGGCCAACAATACAGCGACCATGTTAAATATCATGTATATGAAAGGAATGAAGGATGTCTTTATGCCTGTTTCACTGGTCTTTACAATTAGTAAGGCATCGGTTGAATTACCAAGGGCAAATACGAAGATAATTACCAGGAAAAAATAAAACCGTCTCGGCAGGCTTCTGATTGATAATTCCTTTTGAACGCCAGCAAGCCTGGTACTTTTCTCCCGGATCAGCAGTACGATGGTTATTACACCCAACAAGGCCGGTATGGTGGCAATCAGGAAAATGAAAGAATAATTTGCAGGAAAGAATGACAGCAACAGGAAAGCTATCAAGGGGCCAATAATCGCCCCGCTGTTATCCATAGCCTTATGAAAGCCGAAACTTTTCCCGGCTTCATTACTGCTTACCGAAGCGCTGATCAAACTGTCCCTGGGTGCGGTTCTCAGCCCCTTGCCCACACGTTCGAAAAAACGGAATATCAGCACCTGCAAAGGAGTGGTTACAAAGGCATAGATCGGGGTAACCACAGCTGTTATACCGTAACCGATGATCATAAAGGGCTTGTTTTTTCCGATCCTATCGCTCCAGAATCCAGAAACTGCCTTTAACAGGGAAGCCGTACTTTCAGCGATACCTTCGATCAAGGATAAGGTTGTTTTTGAAGCTCCAATGGATACAAGGAACAGCGGCATTACGCTGTAAACCATTTTGGTGGAGGTATCCGTAAAAAAGCTCGTCAACCCGGTAAAGAAAATATTTCTGTTCAGTCCAAAATACTTCCCTTTCTTCATCCCATGGCATTAAACCGGTTCAACATGGATCTGCACTTCAATATGCCTGAATTTGCCTTTGATTTCATCTTCAACCTGATCACAGATTTCATGAACCTGTTTTAGGGTCATTTTTTCGGGCAACTCCAGGTGAAAATCCACAAACCGGTAATGACCTGATTTGCGTGTTCTCAGGTTGTGAAAAGTTAAGCCGCGCCTGGTGATCGCCCCGATGATGATACTTGTTTCCTCTTCAGAAAGCGAAGAATCGAGCAAAGGTGAATAAGCATTCCTGAGAAGCATAAATGATTCCTTAATAATCAGGAGAGCAACAAGAATGGCAACAATGGGATCGAGAAAATGCCAGCCGGTGATCCATATCAGCAGCAATCCAACCGCTACACCGGCAGAGGTATAAACATCAGTTTTCAGATGCAGGGCATCTGCTTCGAGGGCAATGGATTCGGTTTTCTTTGCCACCTGGTAGAGTTTTCGTGAAACCAGGGTGTTTACTACAGCTGACACCGCCATTACAGCAACACCGACTCCCAGATTTTCCACACCTGAAGGATTAAGCATCTTTTGAATGGCCTCATAAATGATCCATCCGGCGGCAATAAAAATAAGAATGGCCTCTATCACTCCCGATACATTTTCAAATTTCCCGTGACCATAGGGATGTTTTGAATCGGGAGGTGTATCAGACATCTTAACGGAAAAAAATGCGATCACCGCTGCGAGAAGGTCCATCCCGGAATGGATTGCCTCGGAAATTATACTGACTGATCCGCTTAACAGACCAGCCAACAGCTTCATGATGATAAGGCTGATATTGGAAAAAATGGACAGGCGGGCTGTTTTGATTTTCTCATTCATATTTCAGTTGAGTTCTTTTCTTAATTTTTGGTAGTACAAAGCCACCAGCAGACATCCGAAAGAAAACAGCAGCATCCAGATTCCGTAATGAATAACATCAGCCAGTCCGGCATTGCGAACCAGGATGTCATAAAAACCATTCAGCCCCCAGTTCATAGGTGATGCAACACTGATCTGCCTGAGCAGGGGAGGCATTATGAAAACCGGTACCCAGATACCGCCCACTGCCGCCAGAATTACCACTGAGATGGAAGCAAAAATGGCTGCCTGCTGATGTGTACGGGCAATGGTACCCACCGAAATACCATATCCGATGGCCGCAAGGGCAGCAGCCACCGCCATAAACGAAAGACCAAGGATACGACCCTGAACCACAAGTGAAGGCAAACCCAGTAAAGGAAACAGGTATACACCCATCAGCAGGATCAATACAAACTGAAGAAAGCATACCACAAGGTATACCAGAATTTTACTAATCATGATGCCGGTATAGGTGGCGGGCAGGGTAAGCAACCGGGCCAGGCTGCCATCCTCGCGTTCCTTGATCATTGCACTTGCAAAGGGTATCACAATAAAGAACATGGCAAAAAGCGTCCAGGCTGGCACATTGTGCTGAACAGAATTAGGCACCACCGTTTTGTTGCCACGGGCTACATATTCTTCCCGGTAAAAAACTGCTTCCTGCTTTACCAGATTCAGGTTGGTTAGGGGCATCATTAACCTGCTGTTAATCTCCTGCGTCAGCTCATTGAGTACAATTCGCGATTCAACCCTGGCAGCATATTCCCGTATAGAACCCTGCAGGGTGGAACGCAATGAATTCTTGGTGACGGGATCCATATACAGCATGATCTGGATGGAGTCCCGCTCCAAAGGGGCTTTGGTTGTATCACCCGAGAAAATCCTCGTTACATTTTGTTTAACCTGGTCACGTATCCGCCGGGTTGCCTGGTAGGGAATCACAATACCGATCTGGTAACGCCCTGAGGCGACTGCTTCCTTGATGGATTGCTCTGTCGGCTTTTCTCCGTTAATATCACGGTGTACCCTGAAAAAACTGGAACGGATGATTTCATACTCTATGGCATTACCCAGGGAGTCACTATCGTTGTTCAGCAGTATAAGATTTATCCCGCTTTCATTGATGGCTTTGAAGGTATTATCCTGCAGGCTGGTCATGATCAGCACAAGCGCCATGGGCATCAGGAAAAGCATGGCCAGTCCTCCCCTGTCCCTGATGATCACCAGGAAATCCTTATACACCAGATTTCTGATTGCACCCATGATTTAATCCCTCGGATCTTTACCGGTTAGGTCCAGAAAAATGTCTTCCAGACGTGCTTCAGTATTATGGGCCATCCGGATATCGTTAAGCGTTCCCCGGGTGATAATTTTCCCTTCATCGATAATAGACAGATAGGAGCATAGGTTTTCAGCCTCTTCGAGGTAGTGAGATGTATATACAATAGTGGTGCCGCGGCGGTTGATTTCGATAAGGTTTTCGATAATCACATTCTTGGATTGTACATCCACGCCAACAGTTGGCTCATCGAGGAAGAGGATTTGCGGATCGTGCAAAAGACCGGCTATTAAATTAAGCCTTCTTTTCATACCCCCGGAATATCGATCAATCTGCTGGTGCTGGCTTTTTTCGAGCCCGAATACCGTTAACCATTTATCCAGCCGGTATTTGAGATCCTTACCTTTCAGACCGCAGATCCCTCCGAAAATGTTAAGGTTCTCGCGTGCAGTCAGGGTTGGGAACAAGGCTATTTCCTGTGGTACCACGCCAATTATCCTTTTGATCCGTTGCAGGTCATGGCGGAGTGAAAAGCCGCCAACCGTTACTTCCCCGCTGGTGGGTGACAGCAGTCCGCAAAGTATGCGGATCATGGTGGTTTTTCCTGCGCCGTTGGGGCCCAGTAATCCAAAGATATGCCCTTCGTATACATCAATGCTGATCCGGTCAATGGCAGGTTTTGCATTGCCCCTGAATACCTTGGTAAGGTCACGTATTTGAATGGCTGATGTTAAGTTCATGTCAGGCTGACCTTCCTGAGTTGTTTGAAAACCTTTTCTTCACGGTCAGCAATATCCAGGAGAATATCCGCCAGCTGGTCATACGATGTCAGCCCTTTGTCCCTGTTCTTAAAGCATCGAGCGGCCATAACCGCAAATTCACGCCACTGGTCGCCAATGGTTGTCATTTCACGGCTGAGGTCGTTCAGCCACGGCTGGTCCAATATCTCAGCACTTTCCTGAAGAAAAGCAGCATAAATAAACCGGAATCCGGCTCCTCCCGTCCCTATTTCCTCAAGCATGCGGATGACCTGACCAAGATTAAGAATGGCTGCCTTTTCACCCAGCCTCGCGGGCCATCTGCGCATTCGTTTTGCCAGGAATCGGACGCCATCAATCCCGAACATGGGTATGGGAATGGTGAGCATATCCTTGGCAGTTTTTCTTATGCCCTGGACAATCGCAGGTTTTATGTCGATATGGTCCGGTATCCCGGTAATACAGTACATTCTGCCGCTTGGCGGATACGTACCCATGGCGAACCTTACCTTGCGAAGTTCTTCATGGGTAAGTGTTTCCATATGCTCCATAACCGGATCACTTACTAAATACCGGTCGCCTTCTTTACCAAAAACCGTGATGTTGTGTGCATTGAAATGAAAACGATATTCCTTGGGGAAATATGGAAGCTGATACACGCCCACCAGCATGCCGACAGGTATGCCTTTTTCAAGCAGGTTATCGAGTTCCTGCATGGCCTTGACAGGGTTACTGAATTTGTAACGCTTAACGCTGATTCCCAGCCGGTGTGTAACCCTTTTGAATATTAATCCCGGCCATACCCTGAATGAGGTAATTGCCATGCCGTTCAGCTTGTAGAAAGGCATGTGTGAAAAAAAGTAACCCGATCCAATTCCAAAAACCATGGGTTCACTTAGCTTTATCCCATAATAACGGAGCAGGTTTGAGGTCACACCGTTTTCACAATGTGCCGACTGCTGATGTTGAAAGTCAATCTTCATGTTTGAATTCTATCCTGCGTATTCTTTCTGCATCAACCAATTCAGCGGTTGTTATGTTCAAAACGGCTGCGTATCTGTCCAACAATTCAGGTTTCAGCTTTTTAAAATGTTTCATTTTCAGATGTCTTTTCACTTTCCATCCGGAAACACCAGCATAACTGGCCAGAATGGACACATTCATCACGTTCAGTTCCATATAAAATGCAATCGGGCTGAGCTTTCCGTCCAGCACCTGCCTGCGGACCTCTTCTGCCCGCTCATATACCACTTCCCAGGCCATTGTCATGGCTTCGTTTTTGGGCTGCCAGCCTTTGCTCTGTGTGCTTGTATAATGGCCGTTTTTATCTACAGCATAATTCAGGTCACTGATTCTGCCCTCTATCAGATAACCCTTATCCTGCGGAACTTCTTCGATTTTCATACAGCATATTTAGTGATTCCCGGTTGCAGGCATCAGGTTCCCCTGCTCAGCAAACTGTTAAAAGTGCATAAGCATAAGTGAACCTGGCACTTTCCGGCACCTGTATCAGTATTTTCTGACCCTTTTTCAAATCATGCGTGCGGATAAGTTCCTCCAGCATGAGGATGAAGGAAACGGTGGCGACATTACCGACCGTTGTTAGATTGGTAAACCATTTTTCCTTGGGAATATAGATGCCCAATGAAGCCAACTCCTTGTGTATGGGCTCCCTGAAGAATTCGGAGGAAAGATGCGGAAGAAAATAATCAATGGTACCGATATCAAAACTGCGGGCGGTAATTATTTCTTTCAGGTACTGCCCGCCCATTTTTACAATAAACTCACCCAGCATGCGGGTATCCTGCTTCAAAGAAAATATCGATTTATTTAACCAGTCTTCTGCTCCAAATCTGCACCAGCCCAGCAATTCACCAGCACTGTTTTTTTCAGCACCGGCGTACATGCAGGTTTCTTTGATATTGGCATAGGATCGGATATCGATCCAGTCAATACGCAGGGGAAGCCTACCCAAAGGTTTATTTTCAAGCAACACGGCACCGGCGCCGTCAGAAAGCATCCACCGAAGAAACTCCTTTTCAAAGGCAAGCAATGGATTCTCCTTTAATTTGCTTTCATTTTCGGTCTCTTTTTCGAAATATTTTGAAAGCATCCAGTGAGATAATATTTCTGAACCTGTACAAACCGCGTTTGTGGTGTTGCCCGACAGGATAGACATAAAACAGAATTTGAGGGCTTGCATGCTGGCGCAACAGGATCCGGAAAAGGAAGCTATTTCGATAGAAGGCACATCAAGCAGTCCGTGTATCATAGAGGCCTCTGAAGGCATGATCTGATCAGGTGACGCAGTTCCACAGGCCAGCAGTTGCAGTTCATCTTTTTTGAATCGATCATCAAACAACATATTAACTGCTGCCGCTGCCAGTTCAGCATTGCTGTGGGTCGGTCTGCCCCCTTTTTCAAGGGCGTAGTGACGGTTTACAATTCCGTTGTTTCTCAGCACTATGCGCCTGGCCTTGGAAGGGCGGTTGTCGATCATGCCCAGGTAATCTTCCATCTCGTCATTCGAAACAGGCCCGTTAGGTAAGAATTTGGAAATGTTGGTGATAAAAACTTCGTTTGACATAGAAAAATCATATAAAACCAGGATTCGGGAACATCGCTTCCGGAATCCGGATCAATCATTATATTAATGAAAATGCAAAGCTAAAAAAAACAATTATACCTGATTAAGTCTGTTGATATAAAGATATTTGTTTTTTAATAGCCCGGCGACGGAAAGGCCGGATAATTTCATACAGCAGTGTGGCAAACGGGGATACCAGGTAAATTACTGCAAGCAGGTAATACTTGAAGAGCCGTACCCTGAATTTTCGGGCTGTTTCACCGTAGGAGCCTTTCTTCAAAATAAAACGAGCCCATAACCGGAACAGGATGATCCCCCGCTTTTCGATCATGACCAGTCCGGTTTTCACTTCAACGGCGCCTGCTGCAACAAGATTTTTCTGCAGGTTCGCAAAATCACCTGTCAGCAGCGATTCTAAAATAAATTCACCGTAGTTCTTTGCATGCTTAATATCTTCACTGGAAACGCCTGCCGGAGGTATGATTCTCAGATACCTGTCTTTCTTTCCTTTGAACATCCACCGAATGACTGAGACTACGCTCAGCAGGTTGGGCGCCTTGTCATACAGCAGAATATTGCCTATCAGCTTCCCCTGTGCTTCCAGAATATACTTTTTGATCTGTTCCTGGGCCATCACCCACATGTTCCGACTGCCAATCACGGTGACAACCGGTTTATCCTTCAGGATCTTCCCGGCGGTTTCATGCTGAAAGAAGGCATGGATGGGAATGGAGGGCGATAAAAACCAGGGTTGCCAGGCAACAATCACCAGGTCGAAATGCTCATCACCGTTAAGTGAAAATTGTTCAAGCTCACAGGGAATGCCCATCACCGATTCGGGCATGGCCTGGAAAAAGGCGTCCGATGTCCAGGGAAAAGGGAAAGCCATTTTAGGCTTCAGTTCTTCAAAAGTCAGTCTAACATCCCCGGCGGCAGCCAGCGGAGCAGTAATGGAATCTACAATCTCCCTGAGCTGACCGGTCTGTGTATAATAAACCACCAGTACATTTTTAGGCATAGATGTTTTTCATAAGGAACGTAAATGTAATAAGATTTTAAAATAAACCACCCCGTCGGGGTCTGGGACCTTAACGGGGTGTATACCAAAGGTAGGAAAGGGGTGTTTACGTAGGATGATTGAGTGCACTAAAATAATAGGTCCGGAGCAATAAATTATTGCTATCTAATAAACCGGTTGTTTAAGTTAACAAACAAACCGGAAGAATATTTGATAGTTATAAACGGTAAATGCTGCCGGTTAAAACTAAACCGGTCATTTGGTGAATCACCAAATGACCGGAAGCGTAAGGGAAAGCAAAACAATCTGATCCCAGTGTCAGTGAATGATGAATCTGTCCTTGATGGTCCGTCCTTCGTAGTAAATAGTAATAATGTAGTTACCGGGGATGGGGTCAAAATCAAGTTTGTAATCAGGGCCATCCTGACCTTTGAAGATTTGTTTCCTGACTAGAACGCCATTCATGGCATGGATATAAACTTCAAATTCAGGTATGTTGACTTTTCCTTTCAGGTAAAAATAAACATCACCCATGGAGGGATTGGGATAGAGCTTGTATTCAATATCGGAATGATCATCTGAAATGCCGGTTGGATTGGCAATAACAGTGATTTTTATGGAATCAGAAGCATGGCAACCATATTGATCAGTAATGCGGACACCGTAGATAAATACACCTGGCGTAGATAAGAATAGTGTGATAGAGGTACTAACAGCATTATTGGACCACTGATAAGAGGTAAAACCAGCTCCTGCATCAAGTGTTATGCTTCCTGAGCCCTGGATCGATAAATCGTTACCCAGATTGATGTGGGGTGGAGTTGCTATATACCCGTAATCGGTGGCTTCTGTGGATAAACCGCAGAAATTTTTGGCATATACCTTGTATTGTACGGCTGTAGTTGTTGCTCCGGGATCATTGTAAGTGGTTGCAGCAGTATTTATAAGGAAGGTCGATCCGCGAAAAACTAATTCGAACAGGATGATTCTCCATTACTGCTGCCAATTACAATATAGTAGTTATCCGATAGTAGAGAAGGGAAAGAGATAATCTGCTCAGAACCCATATTATCCGATCTCCCAAGGTATTCCCGGTTTTTGTCATATATTTCGAGATAGAGGTCCGCCGGTGGGTTGTTAATGCTTACGGTGAGTGTACCTGTGGCGGTAACATTGATCTGGAAGACGTCCCAGTCGTTTACAGCGCTTATTTTTGCCGTAACCGAAGCAGTGGAATAGGATGTGCCAAAACTGGAGGAGAATGCCGTGGTATTGGGGTTGTCAATCGAATTGTTGGGCTCATAGGAATCAGTGCAGGTTTCTCCAGGAGGGGTCCAATTAACTGACAAGAGTATAATTCGAACAGGAATACCCGCCATTGCTGCTGCTCACTACTATGTAATAAAATCCTGTGGATGGAACCGTATAAACAATCTGTTCACTGCCCGCATTGTTTGAAGTTCTGAGGCTGGCGTAGTTTTTATCATTCAGCTGAAGATAGATATCTGCCGGTGGATTGTTAACGCTGATTGTCAGGGTGCCGGTAGTAGTTGCCTTGATCCGGTAGATATCCCAGTCGGCAGCATTGTGAAGCGTTGCTGATATGGATTTTGAATAGGAATTTCCGGCAAGCTCCGTGGGGAATGCCGTTGTATTAGCCGTGGCATAGGAGTTATTGAATTCATAGCTGTCAGCGCAGAAAGTTTCATATACCCAGCTGACTGCCGCCGTGTAATTCGAACAGGATGATTCTCCGTTACTGCTGCCAATTACAATATAGTAGTATCCGGTAGTAGAAAGGGAAAGAGTAATCTGCTCAGAACCCATATTATCCGATCTCCCAAGGTATTTCTGATTTTTATCATAGATTTCCAGGTAGAGGTCCGCCGGTGGGTTGTTAATGCTTACGGTGAGTGTACCCGTGGCGATAACATTGATCCGGAAGATATCCCAGTCTGCGGCATAGCTGATTTTCGCCGTAACCGAAGCAGTGGAAGAGGATGTGCCAAAACTGGAGGAGAATGCTGTGGTATTGGAATTGTCAATCGAATTGTTGGGTTCATAACCATCTGTACAATTTCCACCTGAAGGCGTCCAGTTGACTGATAAGGTATAGTTTGAACAGGGATACCCTGTATTATTGCTGCCAATAACGATATAATAATAACCGGTTGTTGTGACCGAATATACGATCTGCTCATTGCCCTGGTAATCCGAGCGGCTGAGATAGTTCCGGTTTTTGTCGTACAGTTCAATATAAACATCCACGGGTGGATTGCTGATTGCAATGGTCAATGTGCCCGTTGCTGTCGTATTTAGTCTGAAAACATCCCAGTCGCTGGTTGATCTCATGTTCGCATCAATGCTTGTAGTGAATGCATTTGAGCCAAAGGCAGTACTGAATGCCGTCGTGTTATATTCATTCAGGGAATTGTTCGGTTCGTAAGCATCAGGACAATTCACAGGGATTGAGATAGTGAAATAATCACTGAAATCATATATGGAAGGATCCGCACTGCTGACAATGCATATCCTGTATGAGTCTGAAAGGGTAGAACCATAAGAAGGCTGAAAGGTATATGAACCATTGCTGGGTACGGACGATGCAATTACGCCGATAATATGCGAACCTAAATACAAAAATATGTCAACATTATCTGCAATATTGTCAGTCCACGTAATGGTATATACACTTCCCCCATGCCAGATGCTGGTGTCAGTCGGGTTGGTTATAGAAATAGATGGGCCTGAATTAAAACCTTCAGTATACACTCCTGAGCCATTAATTGCATAACTACCAAATTGAACATCATCAGCTACATCATCGTAGGCAATCCGAAAATATCCACTTTCTCCCCAATAAGTACCCCAACTGTTTTTAGCTTTAAAACATTGCTGGCTGTCATCATAACCCACAAGAAGAACTGCATGACCTTGTGAGTCAGAAATTGTACTCCCATTGTAATCATAAATACCTGACCGATAATCATAAAAGGAATTATCTTCCGGAACTAACATTCTAACAATCAGGGGCCCGCTTTGCAGTTGTGCTTTCAAATTATCAACTGAAGCCATACCCCATAAGGTATTACTAACTGAGGATATTCTTTCCTTAAAAAGAGGATTTGAACACATGCTGCTGCATTCGCCATTCGACTGTGCGTATGGAAAGCATGATTCATCGGGTACTCCTGTGCTTTGGAAGTAGTTTAATGCCCCTATATAGTTTCCACCCCCACAACCTCCTGACCCAGAACAAGAAACGAGAACCTGTTCAGATAGATCATTTTGATTACCTAAATTTTCAATATAAGCGGTGGCCGCAAATGCCCAACATGAACCGCAGGTCGGACCCTGGTCCTTTATTGGGGAATCATTGTTACTCCAATCTATGGCAGTAATTGAAGCCTTTGGATATAATCTTTGCGGTTTATGATTTTTCCAGTATTCTACAATAGAATCAGGAATAATACAACCATTTATGTACTTTACGTGCAAAGGTCTGACTGTTTTAATAATCTGTTTAGCATTGATGTCCATATTCCCACTGGAACTATACTTTTGACCGCCTGCTGTTAAATCGGTATTTAGCCCAGTGGAAGCAAGGGATAATGGAACGTTCGTAACGGATTCAGTCTGACTTTTTGCAACTATAGCAACAAACTGTAAGAAAAATAAAGTTGTTAGAATAACTATTGCTCTTCTTTTCATGGGTTAAGTTTGAATAATTAAAGGCATAATATGTGTTATCATCAACAGAAGCATTCATCTTTAATGAATACTATTTATTTTCTCAAACCATACCAATGCTATTTTGGAATCTTAATATGGTTAGGAAAAGTTACCATTTAATGATTAAATAACTCTATGGAATACCAAAAAAAAGAATATTCTTCAAATTCCAATAGTATAAACAATCCTTAATCTAACTATAGTAAACAATTAAAAGGCGGCCTTACTAATTGGTTATGAGTTTTAACTAATGGATTGTTCATAATATATTATGAATGAAAAACTCAATAGGAAATTGAATAAAAAATAACTAAAGAACAGAAGGTAAGTAACAGTAGGAAAACCGTTTAAAGTGTCTGCGTGGTAACGTACGGGGTGACCAATAACGATACTGGTCAACAGTTTTAATTATTTCAACCTCCTGAACCTCTCCAAAAATCCCGCCTTATAAGCATTTCCCAACGGGCATTTGATCTTGCCGGACAGGAGGATCTCACCCTGATTGTTGTAACTTTTAATGTGCGCCAGGTTTACCAGGTTGGAGTTGTGGACCCTCAGGAAGCCCTGGCTGGCAAGGATCTCCTCATAATGTTTCAGGTTTTTGGAACTTGTGATCTTTTCCTTGCTGGTAAGGTGAAAATGCGTGCAGTATCCGTCAGCCTCACACAGGATCAGCTCTGTAGTGAAATCACCCTGAATCCATTGCTATCGGGGATCACCAGCTGGCTCAGCATTGGATTTCCGCCGCCTACATTTTCAAGTAACTTTTGCAGGTTCATGTTGCCCGTTTCCAGGCTGATATCCTGTCTCACTTTATTTACAGCCTGCACCAGTTCATCCACCATAACAGGTTTTAACAGGTAATCAGTAGCAGAAAAACGAAAAGCCCTCAGGGCGTACTCAGAAAAGGCGGTAATAAAAATTACCTTAAAATTCAACGGCTGACACAGGCGCAGCAAATCAAAACCGTTGCCGTTAGGCATTTCAATATCAAGGAAGACAAGCTGCGGCGAGTGCTTCAGGATAGCCTTGTGTGCAGTTTTGACTGAATTGCACTGTGCTGCAACCTCCACATCGGGACAATATTCCTGAAGGTAGTTAAACAAGGCCTCACGGGAAGGTCTTTCATCATCAACTATAAGTGTACGGATTATCAATGGTTTTGAGTTTTCTGTTACTGATCTGTTAATAAGCACCTGATAAACCTTTATGCTTGATAGTTGGAACGTAATATGTTTTGTTTTGGTTTAAATTCTTTGATATCAGGATGATTTATAGGGATGAATGCTTTAAACGGACCGGTAGATCAATTAAAACCCGCGTACCACATTCCTCCCTGCCAGGATACAGGTCCTCAATCAATACTGTGTAGCTGCTTTTTTTCAGCCCGTTAACGATCTGGAGTCTTTCCTGAACCATATCAATACCCCGTGATTTCTTCCCCGGAAAGATATTGTTGTACTTTCGTGAAAGTGCCCGCCCGATTCCGTCATCGGTGATCAGGCATTGGAGACGATCCTTCTCCGGCGTATTAAAATTAATACTGACGAATCCTTTTCTGCCTTCCAATCCCCTTACCCCATGCCAGATGGCATTCTCAACAAAGGGTTGCAGCATACCCGGAAATATTTCCCAGCTTGCCGCATTTTTTATGGCTTCAGTGTTGATGCTGTAATCAAATTTATCCCCGAATCGCAGGAATTCCAGTTGCAGGTATTCCTCCAGGGAAGCAATCTCTTCAGACAGGTTAATGTATTCTTGTGACATGTGATTCAAAATCGACCTGATCAGCTTGGAGAAACTGGCAATATAACGGTTTGCCGATAACCGGTCGCTGTTTGAAATGAAATAATTGATGGAATTCAGGGAATTGAAGACAAAATGCGGATTCATCTGTGCACGAAGGCTTTCCAGTCTCAGATGATCCTGCTTCTGCTTCTCCTTTAACCGTATCTGACGGATATGCAAAACCACAAAAAGCGCTAATACGACTGTTGCCAATAAAACCACAAGCCATCTGAACCATAGCGTCTGGTAATAATATGGAGGAATTTTGATTTCAAGGCTTCTTTTTATTGCCCAATTGCCATCACTATCGGTAGCTTCAATATCGAGCCTGTAGGTTCCCGGGGATAATCCGGCAAAATTCACATGCCGGTGCATATGATCCGTTTCTTTCCAGTCCGGACTGAATCCGATCAACCGGTACCGGTATTTAATCTTGTTGGCATCCTTAAAATTAAGGCATGCAAAAGTGATCCCGAAATTTTCATCTCCTTTTTCAAGAGATAAGGCCTCCAAATCATAAATGGCATCGCTGAAATACCTGGAAAATCCGGAAACCATGAATTCCGTGATCACCAGGGGAAATTTTCCGGATGCCTGCGTACTTTCCTTAATGCTGTCGGGATAAAATCCCACCACGCCACCCATTCCTCCAAAAAGCATTTCTCCCTCAGGCGTCTGAAAAGCAGCATCTGAATTGAACTCATGTATCTGCAGCCCGTCCGCAGGTCCAAATATCCTGAATTGCCCGGTATGCGGATTGAATTTTGAAATTCCGTTGTTGGTGCTGAGCCATAGATTTCCATGCAGGTCCTTTAATATACTATACACGGTGTTGTTCGACAGTCCATCCTTCGTGGTAAGGAATTCCTTTCTTCCGGTAACGGGGTCAAGCCGGCACAACCCTCCCCCCAGCAAAGCTAACCAGACTTCACCGTTTTCACCAAAGCATATATCTTCAGGATTATAGAAATTGTCAGAAAGTACAAAAGTGGTATCCAGCATAAAATTGCTGTTGAACTTCAGTAAAAGGCTCATGGAAGCACCCACCCAGATGTTGCCGACAGGATCCGTTTTGATGCAGAATATAACCAGGTTATCAGGAGTTTGCCATATATTCCTGAATTTTGAGTTCTCCTGTGGTGTATATAAATACAGGCCTGTTGAACCTACCAGCAAGTTGCCCTTACTATCCAGACAAAGTGATCTGAATCCCCAGGGTTTTGTTTTATCAGGTACAAGGTCTTCATTCAGGAATTTGTTGATTACCTTTCCGGAATGATAATCATAGAAATCAAGCCTCTGCTGCATATAGCCAATCCAGACACCTTGGGAATCCGGAAGCATGGCTCGCGGGTGTCGTGAGGCAAGAGCTTTATTCAGGTTCAGCCTGTTTATTGCAATAGTATTTCCATCGGGTTTGATGCAATCAATATAAGGATGATCCTGTGAGCCTATCCAGAGGTTGCCCTGTTTGTCGCGACATACAGAATAAACCACAACAGGTGTTTTCCCGCCCTTGTCCGTAAGGTAGTGCCTAAAATAATCAGGCGTTTCAATATAACTTTGCAATCCGGTGCCAAATCCTGCACTGGTTATAGTACCATACCATACGGATCCGTTTTTATCAATATAAAGGTTCTGCGGGATCTCCCCGGGCAACAACGGGATATCAATATGACCTTGAGCGCCCTTATAAATCCTGAAAGTATTGCTGTTCGCCAACCAGTATTGCAGTGTATCCCCTACTTCCAGAGTCTCGGGTAACGGACCCTGGTATTCATTAAACGCACCGGAGATTTTATCACCCCTGAAATATCCTATATTGGAAAAAAGCCAGGGTACAGAATCAGGATCGATCCTGAATGTCATATGCAATTGCAAGCCGTTTGGGTAATAGGGTCGGTTATAACCAAAACGTTTAAACCTTCTCTTGATTTGCACGTATCTCATCCGACCATTGTGATGAATCTTCCCATTAATAAACCCGGCATCAGAAAAGATCCAAAGTCCTCCTGTATTATCAAAAGACAGATTTATAACATCCAGATAATCTATTCTTTCTCCATTAATATCCCTTAGTTGAATTCTGGTAAAATGTTTTGCTGAATCATCATAACTGGCAATACCTCCTGATCCGGCCACCCATAGATTACCGCTTGCATCCGTTTCAATTGCATTAACACCTGTTTTACTTAATACAGAATCGATTTCTTTGGTATACGTAACAAAATTGTCAGTTGCCCTGACGTACCGGGTTAATGAATTCGATCTTGAATAAATCCAAACCTGGTTATTGCGATCAACTTTAATATCCCCGACAATGAAATAAGGAATTGTTGTTGAATCCTCCGGATTATGGAAGTAATTGCGAAATTCATATCCATCGAAACGACTGAGTCCATCCCAGGTTCCCACCCAAAGGAATCCAGTTTTATCCTCTGCCAGGCTTAACATCGAGTTATGTGCCAGACCATTTTCCGCGGTAAAAGTTCTAATGTAAAAATTCTTCTGGGCCCGTAACTGTTGGCATAGCGAGAAAAATACAAGGAGCATTAAAAGTATCCCGGCTAACTGAGAGCTGTATGTCGAATGCCGCAAACGCAACAGGATTTGGAATCTTATCATGGGAAATGTGGAAATAGCCTGCCATAAATATAGGTATTTTCCCTGTCCAGGGCAATACCCCTAATTTTCCCGGCGCGTTATACAGTCCGGTATGGCATGATTTACACTATATTTGCAGGATCTGAGACAGGTAAGGATATGACCGGCAAGCAACAAAAATCAGTAAGGGGACCGGTAATACTTGAGGGAATTCATTCCTCAGGGCGCTGTATGGCAAGCTATGAGGGCAAGCAGGTATACCTCGATTTCGGAATCCCCGGGGAAATGGTGCACTTTGCCCTCGAACGCAGAAAACAGGGCTTCAGGGCCGGCCAGGTTATTGAACGTCTCCATGATTCACCCCACCGGGTGGATCCGTTTTGTATCCATTTCCGGCATTGTGGCGGATGTCCCTGGCAACACATTGATTATCCTTTTCAGCTCGAATTGAAACACAGGATCCTCGTGAATGCCCTTTCAAAATATGGGATCAGCGCACCTCTGGTCCCGCCGGTCATACCTTCGCCGGACATCCATTATTACAGGAATCGGCTTGAGTATACTTTTTCCTCCACTTCCCTGAAAGAGAATCATTTATCCGATTTAGCGCCAGCTCCCGCCCTTGGTTTTCACCGTTATGGAGAATCCGGGAAGATAGTTGATATCAGGGAATGTTTTCTGCAATCAGAACCTTCGAGGGATATTTGCGAATTCATAAAATCTTTTGCCCTGGAATTGGGATTGGACTTTTATGACCATGAGCGTAAAACTGGCTTCCTCAGGAGTTTGTCCATACGCATTGCACGTTCGGGCAAAACCATGGTAGTGCTTGGTTTTGCAAACGACAGGCCGGTTGAAAGAGAGGTATTGCTGAAACGTCTTCAGGAAGAATTCCCGTCGATTGTATCTTTGTCCTGGACCATTCACCTCTCACACATGCACAGTCAGTTGCAGGGTGAAATTATTCCATTCGGCGGCACCCATCCCTATTTATATATGATGATCGCAGGAAACCAGTTCAGGGTGCACGCCTCCTCCTTTTTTCAGCCCAATATCCGACAGGCTGAGCAGATTTTCCTGGCAGCACGCGATTGGGCTGATTTACACGGCCATGAAAAAGTATTCGATCTGTATACCGGAGTCGGGGCCATCGCGCTCACACTTGCGGGTCATGCAGGTCATGTAACCGGGATTGAAGGATCTCACCTGGCCATTGAAGACGCCAGGGAAAATGCAGCCCTGAACAGAATTGAAAATACAGAATTCATAGCGGGCGATGTATTGGAGACTTTTAATGCTGGGTTTTTGCTGAAACATGGTAAACCCGACCTGATTGTATTGGATCCTCCGCGATCGGGAACCCTGATCGAAATAAAAAAAACCATTATTGCTTCAGGTGCAAAGAAGGTGCTGTACCTGAGCTGTAATCCTGTTTCTCTGGCCTTTGATCTGAAACAGCTTTCAGCAGTCTACCAGGTGACAAGGATACAGCCTTATGACATGCTGCCCCATTCACCCCACTTAGAAACCCTTGTTATGCTTGAACCTAAACTGCCATAGCTTTGTTACTACTTTTATTAACTTAAGGACAATTTCAAAAACACAGTGTATGAAGAATTTAGAGGTCCGAAAAGTACATAATGAAATCAAGAACTCTATACTGGATTCCCTCTATTTTGTTTCCCTGGTTTTTGGGATACCTGCCCTGGTGGTAACTTTAATCAACACCCGGCAATTGGGCCATTTCCCATACTTTAGCATTATCGGGATCCTTATTGTAATTGTATTCATTGTATTCAGGAAAAAAGTACCCTTCCCGATCAAAGGATGGAGCCTGATTGTTATCGGATATCTCATCGGGACCATAGGACTTCTTCACGAAGGTCTGCTCAGTGACGGTTTACTCTACTATGCCTTTATTAGCATCCTCACTTCGATGCTGATCAATATCAGGTCAGGCATCATAGTTGCAACCATTTCCATAACTTCCATTGCCGTTATTGCCTTTTTTGTTAACAAAGGTCTGTTCACTTACGATTTTGACATCGTCAAGTATTTTTATTCTCCTGATACCTGGCTCGGCTTCATTATAACAGCAGCGTTGTTTATTTTCATTGCCGTATATATTTACGGCCGGCTTGAGTCCTATTTGTTTCAATATATCAACGAACTCATCAGTCAGTCGAAAAAGCTCACCCAATCGAAATACCGTCTGGAAAAGGAAACAGCTGAACGGAAACAGACTGCGAAGCAGTTGAATGACAGTGAATATAAATTCAAAAGAGTCTTTGACAGCATTGGTGACGGAATATTGTTGCTTCAACCTGATAACACGATTCACGATGTAAACAACAGCTTCCTGAAATTATCCGGTCTGGGAGTAAATGCTGTGATCAATAAACCGCTGGAATCGCTGTTTCAGGATCCAGGGAGGATAAAAACCCTTTATAAATCTGAAGCTTCCGCTCAGGCTCTTTTCAATTATACCGAACACTGGCTTAGAGGAGGCAGCGATAACAGAATTATTCCTGTAGAAGTAAGGATTCTGCCCATCAGGATGGAGCAGGATATCAATAGAATCACCATTATCAAGGATATTACTGACAAAAAAGAAACCGAAGCCAGGATCATGTATGCGATGATCAGCAGTGAAGAGGAGGAGCGTAAAAGGATTGCCCTCGACCTGCATGATGGTATTGGCCCTTATCTTTCAGCCGCAAAAATTTACATTGATTCACTTTCATCGGATGAAAAGCATGACAAAGACGCACATATCAAAAAAGAATTGCATGAGTTACTGCAGCTTTCCATCAACTCGATCCGGGAGATTTCAGGTAATCTGGGGTCCCAAGTCTTAAGGGCTTACGGGCTTTCTGCAGCCATTCAGAAATTCGTTGAAAAAATCGGCAGCAATGTCAATATCAAGTTTGATGTGCTTTTACCGGAAATATCCCCGTTTATTGATAAGGTCGAAACTGCGCTCTACAGGATCATGGTGGAACTGATCAACAATTCCCTGAAATATGCCAGTGCCACTGAAATAACCATAAAGCACACAGACGCCGGTAACACAGTCAGTATTGAATATATCGATAACGGTATTGGTTTTGATGTGGAGGCGGCCCTGCAGCAGCATAAAGGCATGGGACTTTATAACATTCAAAGCAGGATCAATTCCCTGGGTGGCCTGATTGATTACGATTCAGCCCCCGGAAAGGGGGTGCATGTAAGCATCATTTTTAATAAAACCCAGATTTATAAAAACCCGGAAGATTAAAACTATTGCATTTTCAAACTAAATGTTTTATATTTGCAGCGGAATATCATAAATATGAAAAATCACAGGACACATCAGCATCATCATCATCCGTAACCACGGGCCATGGCAGTATGTGTCGCATGAAAGATAATTTCAGGGTTTGCAATACTGCAAACCCTTTTTTTTATATATTGACCGATAATCTGTTACCATCCTATGGAAAAATTAAAGATTGCCATTCAGAAAGAGGGCCGTTTAAGCGAAAAATCACTCGAACTGATCCAGGAATCAGGTATTCGTCATAATCAGGACAGCAAAAGGAAGCTGATCTCCCTGGGAGAGAATTTCCCGGTGGAGATCCTTTACCTGCGCGATGATGATATCCCTCAATATGTTGCCGATGCAGTGGCTGATATCGGGATTGTGGGTGAAAATGAAGTGATGGAAAAGAACCGCAATGTGGAAATTGTTGAAAGACTTGGCTTCGCCAGGTGCAGGCTGTCCCTGGCCATTCCACAGTCACAGGAATATACGGGTCCGGCCTACTTCAATGGTCGCCGGATTGCCACCTCATATCCGCATATTCTTAGCAAATTCCTGGAAAAGAACAACCTGAATGCAGAAATCCATGAAATCAGCGGTTCTGTTGAAATTGCACCAGGGATTGGACTGGCAGATGCCATATTTGATATTGTTAGTACCGGAAGCACCCTGATTCACAACAGGCTTAAAGAGGTTGAAGTGGTAGCCAACTCCGAGGCTGTGGTCATAGCCACCCCCGGTGCCAGCGAAGCCAAAAGGAAGATCCTTGCAGACCTGCTTTTCAGGTTTCAGGCCGTGCGCAAATCCAAAAACAACAAGTATATCCTTTTGAATGCCCCCAATGAGAACCTGGATAAGATCGTACAGTTATTACCGGGCATGAAAAGCCCCACAGTTTTACCCCTATATGAAAAAGGCTGGAGTTCAGTGCATTCTGTAGTCAATGAGAATGAATTCTGGGAAATCATCGGGAAACTTAAAGAATATGGGGCTCAGGGGATCCTGGTCATCCCGATTGAAAAAATGATCCTTTAATCCTTCACCATATGAAAATCTTCCGGTATCCTGTAAAATCCGACTGGCACAACTTGTTGAAACGGCCTGTGCTGGAAGACCGGGAAGTAGACTCCCTGGTTTTGCCGATCATTCAGGATGTTCGTAAACGGGGCGACGCAGCCTTGTTTGAGTACACCAGAAAATTTGATAAGGCCAATCTGGATTCCCTGGAAGTTACCGAAGAAGAATTTGCCGAGGCCACCCGTTTGGTGGACGAAGATCTTAAAAGGGCTATTCAAATCGCCATTGACAATATCGAAACTTTCCATAACAGTCAGATTACCAGTCCCGACCTTGTGGTTACCACACCGGGGGTTGAATGCTGGCAAAAGGCAGTTGCCATTCAGAAAGTAGGTTTGTATGTTCCTGGAGGAAGTGCTCCTTTGTTCTCCACCGTTCTGATGCTGTCAATCCCGGCGCGCATTGCAGGTTGCCCTGAGGTGGTGCTTTGCTCGCCTCCTTCCGGTAATGGGAAACTACATCCTGCCATACTTTATGCAGCCAGTCTGTCAGGCGTAACCCGGGTTTTTAAATTGGGTGGTGCCCAGGCTATTGCCGCCATGGCGTATGGGACTGATTCGGTACCCATGGTGTTTAAGATTTTCGGTCCCGGGAACCAGTTTGTCACTGCAGCCAAGCAATTGTTAGCACGCAGCGGAGTTGCCATTGACATGCCTGCCGGACCATCCGAGCTTGCTGTAGTTGCCGATAGTTCCGCCCGTGCGGCATATGTTGCTTCTGACCTGCTATCTCAGGCTGAACATGGAACCGACAGCCAGGTTTTGCTGCTTACCACCGATGAAAAGGTCGCTGAATCTGTACTCTTGGAAGTGCAACTTCAGTTATCACAATTGCCCCGAAGGGAAATTGCAGCACAATCATTGTCCCACAGCAGGATCATGGTGTTGAAAAGCATGGATGAAGTGCTGGAAATGGTCAATGATTATGCACCCGAGCATCTCATCATTGCCTCGGATCAGGCAGACCAATATGCAGAAAGGGTCATTAATGCAGGATCGGTCTTCATTGGTCATTATTCACCGGAAAGCGCGGGTGATTATGCCTCGGGGACTAACCATACCCTGCCAACCAATGGCTATGCCAAAGCCTATAATGGCGTTAACCTCGATAGTTTCGTAAAAAAGATCACCTTCCAGCGCATTACAAGGGAAGGACTTGAAAATATAGGTCCGGCCATCATGAAAATGGCAGAGACCGAAGCCCTTGTCGCCCACAAGAATGCTGTTTCCATACGATTACAATAAACGATCGAAACCATTATGTTCGATATCAACACACTCGTCAGAAAGAACATCCGCTCACTGATTCCCTACTCCTCAGCCCGGGATGAGTACAAGGGAGAAGAGGCCATTTTCCTTGATGCCAACGAAAATCCATATAACAGTCCCCTGAACCGCTATCCCGACCCGCGGCAGCTAAAACTTAAACAGCAGATTGCTGCCATAAAAAATACTAACGTTGAAAACATCTTCCTGGGAAACGGGAGCGACGAGGCCATCGATTTGCTGATCCGGGCTTTCTGCCAGCCGGGAACCGACAATATGGTCAGTATTAAGCCCACCTATGGCATGTATAAAGTATGTGCCGATATCAGCCAGGTAGAATACCGGGAAGCTTTACTGAACAGCAATTTTCAATTGGATGCGGAAGCCTTGCTGAATCTGACCGATGAGCGGAGCAAACTGCTCTTTTTATGCTCTCCCAACAATCCCACCTCAAACAGTCTGAACAGGAACGACATACTGTCGCTGATCGACAAATTCACCGGTTTGGTGGTGCTGGACGAAGCTTATCAGGATTTCTCCACCTCGGGGTCCCTTGTCCCCGAATTGAGCAAACATCCCAACCTGGTGATCCTGCAAACCTTCAGCAAAGCATGGGGCATGGCGGGTATTCGTCTGGGGATGGCCTTTGCATCTGCAGAGATCATCAGTATTCTGAACCACATTAAATATCCCTACAACATCAGTATACTTACACAACGGGTGGCCATGGAGCGTCTTGCCGACATTGGCGGAAAGGAGCAATGGATCCGTGACATCCTGAAACAACGCGAGAGGCTTCAGCAGGAATTGCTCCGTTTCCCCATGATCAGGGATATCCTGCCCAGTGACGCCAATTTTTTGATGGTCCGTTTCGATCATCCGCTGGAGGTATTTTCTTTCCTCATCGGGAAAAAAATCATAGTCCGCGACCGTTCAAAGGTTGCCCTGTGCGAGGGTTATCTCCGGATTACCATCGGAACTGCTGAGGAAAACGATATACTGATCAGGGCTCTTGAAGAATTTAAAAGTTCAAAAGATTATCTTTACCCATGAACTGCAAACCATGAAAAAAGTCCTTTTCCTAGATCGTGACGGAACCCTGATTGTGGAACCCAGGGATGATTTCCAGGTGGACTCGCTGGAAAAGCTGGAATTCATTCCCGGTGTCTTCCGGAATCTCTATAACATCAGGAAAAATCTCGACTTCGAACTGGTAATTGTTTCCAACCAGGACGGACTGGGCACTCCCGCCTACCCGCAGGAAGCATACAACCTGGTTCAGCAGAAGATGATTAAAGCCTTTGAAAATGAAGGAATATTTTTTGATGATATATTGATTGACCGGTCCTTACCCACGGATAAAGCACCCACGCGTAAACCACTAACAGGATTGCTCACCCGGTATTTGCAGGGAGACTATGATCTGAAGAATTCCTTTGTGATAGGCGACCGGCAGACCGATGTGGAACTTGCCCTGAACCTGGGTTCCCGGGCAATCCTCTTCTCTCCTTTACCCAATAACGGAGCACCGGTCAGGGAACATGGTTCCTTCCAGGTTGCCGGGAACTGGGATGATGTATACCGCTTAGTTGCCCTGGAGGTACGTTCTTCCAGGGTTGACAGGAAAACCAGTGAAACAAGCATTCAGGTTGAATTGAATATTGATGGGACCGGAGCTTATGATATTTCCACCGGAATCGGTTTTTTTGATCACATGATCGGGCAGTTGGCCCGTCATTCGGGTTGCGATTTAAAGGTCCTGGTAAAAGGAGATCTGGAAGTGGACGAGCATCATACCATCGAAGATACAGCCCTGGCACTCGGTGAGGCATTCTATATCGCCCTGGGAAGTAAACGGGGTATGGAGCGCTACGGATTTGCCCTGCCCATGGATGATTGCATGGCCCAGGTACTGATTGACTTCAGCGGAAGACCCTGGCTCGTTTGGGATGCTGAATTCCAACGTGAAAAAGTGGGTGAAATGCCTGTGGAAATGTTCATGCACTTTTTTAAATCATTCTCTGATGCTGCCCGTTGCAACCTGAATATCAAAGCTGAGGGCACCAATGAACATCATAAGATCGAGGCGATCTTCAAAGCCCTTGCCAGGGCTATAAAAATGGCAGTGAAACGGGATGTTTTCAATCAGAATTTACCCACCACAAAAGGAGTTTTATAAGTGATGCCCAAAATAAACAGGAATTCAGCCATACTCCTGATGCATTGTCCCGATAATAAGGGGATCGTTGCTCAGGTTACGGCATTTATCAATGACAACAACGGTAATATTATTACGCTTGATGAGCACGTTGATCGGCTGGATAAAGTATTTTACATGAGGATCGAGTGGGAACTTGAAGATTTCATGATCCCACAGGAAAAGATAGCGGATTTTTTCGGCACCCTGATCGCTGCCCGTTACAACATGACCTGGAATATTTATTTCAGTGACAAACGACCCCGGATGGCCATCTTTGTTTCCAAACTCTCGCATTGTCTTTATGACATCCTGTCTCGCGTCCATTCAGGTGAATGGGATGTGGATATTCCGCTGATCATCAGTAATCACAATGATCTTGAGCCGGTTGCCAATCAATTCGGAATTCCTTATCATTGTGTGGAAAAAAATGATCAGAACAATATGGAAATGGAAGTCCGGGAGCTTGAGCTGCTCAGACTGCATCAGATTACCTTTGTTGTGCTGGCACGTTACATGCGGATTCTGAGCAGTGATTTTATACAGCATTATCCCAATCAGGTCATAAATATACATCACTCCTTCCTGCCGGCTTTTCCCGGCGCCAAACCTTATCATTCCGCTTATGAAAGGGGCGTGAAAATAATCGGTGCAACAAGTCACTATGTGACCTCTGAACTGGATGCCGGGCCTATCATCGATCAGGATATCGTCCGGATTTCCCATCGCGATTCGATTGATAAGCTGATCATGAAAGGGAAAGATGTTGAAAAACTGGTGTTGTCGAGGGCCATCCTGCTGCACATTCAGCGAAGGATCCTGGTATACAATAACCGTACTGTGGTTTTTAACTGACAGGGAATGAAAGTAGCCATCATCAAATATAACGCGGGAAATATCATGTCGGTAGATTATGCCCTGCAAAGGCTGGGCATCATGGCTACCATTACTGATGATCCTGATCTCATCCGGGAGGCAGACAGGGTGATTTTTCCCGGGGTGGGTGAAGCCAGCACCACCATGAAATTTCTCAGGGAAAGGAAGCTTGACCGCTTAATTGCAGAGCTGAAACAGCCGGTATTGGGTATTTGCCTGGGACTCCAATTAATGTGCCGTCATTCCGAAGAAGGAGATACACCTTGCATCGGTATCTTTAATGAAAATATCAGAAAATTCCCTGTTACCATCTCTCCGGAAAACAGGTTGAAGGTACCGCACATGGGCTGGAATACCGTTTACGGGTTAAAAAGCAGTTTGTTTGACGGCGGTCTGGAGAACCAGTATGCTTACTTCGTGCACAGCTACTATGCCACTACCGGCGCAGAAACCATTGCCCTGAGCGATTATGGTATAACATTCAGTGCTGCTCTCCAGCGCGATAACTTTTATGCCACCCAATTTCATCCTGAAAAAAGTGGCCATGCAGGATCAATAATCATAAAAAACTTTCTGGAGCTATGATCACAATTATTCCGGCCATCGACATTATTGACGGGAAATGCGTTCGCCTTGAACAAGGCGATTACCGGTTAAAAAAAGTTTACGAAGAAGATCCGCTGGATGCAGCCCGGCGATTTGAGGATCAGGGGGTAAAACGCCTGCACGTTGTGGACCTCGACGGCGCCAAAGCCACCCGCATCATCAATTACAATACCCTCGAAAGGATCACTGCAAAAACGGGATTAATGGTTGACTTTGGAGGGGGAATCAAAACCGACAATGATCTGCAAGTAGTCTTCGAATGTGGTGCTGCCATGGCGGTTATTGGCAGTATCGCGGTAAATGACAGAGATCTTTTCCAGGAATGGCTGTTTGCCTATGGCCCTGAAAAGATCATCCTTGCAGCTGATGTAAAGGAAGGCCACATTGCCGTATCGGGTTGGACCGACGTTACCGAAATCGGCTTATTTGATTTTCTGAGGTATTACAAGGCGATGGGTGTGAAGCAGGTATTGTGTACCGATATTGTCAAAGACGGCATGCTCGGAGGTCCGTCTATTGACCTTTATGAACAGATGGTCAAGGATTTCCCATCCATGCGCATCATTGCCAGCGGAGGTGTTTCTTCGGTTGCTGAGATCATCCGGCTGAACGAGGCCGGGGTAGCCGGAGTAATCATTGGTAAAGCATTGTATGAGGGGAAGATCAAGGTGGAAGAGCTGAAGGATTTCTTCTTATGATAGTTATGGTTGTTGTGATGGTTGTGAGTTACAACCACAACAACCACAACAACCAAAACAACCACAACAACCACAATAAACCACAACATCATCTGTCTCCATGCTCGCCAAAAGAATCATCCCCTGCCTCGACGTCCGCAACGGGCAAACCGTGAAAGGTATCAATTTCATTAACATCCGCGAGGTGGGTGATCCTGTAGAAATGGGCGCCGCTTATGCGGAACAGGGTGCTGACGAGCTCGTTTTCCTGGATATCACCGCAAGTCACGAAGGCCGAAAAACTTTTGTCCAGTTGGTAAAGCGCATTGCCCTGCATCTGAACATACCATTTACCGTGGGTGGAGGCATCAGTGAACTGATTGATATTGAAGCACTGCTGGCAGCCGGTGCCGATAAGATTTCCCTAAATACAGCCGCCATCCGGAATCCTGATCTGATTGACCGGATGGCCTTGAATTTTGGCAGTCAGTTTGTTGTTGTTGCCATTGATGCTTTAGAAGAAGCGGGTAAATGGACTGCCTATATCAACGGAGGTCGTATCCCCACTGAAAAGGAACTTTTTTCCTGGGCCAGGGAATGTGAAAACAGGGGCGCCGGTGAGATCCTTTTTACCTCCATGAACCACGATGGCACCAGGAATGGTTTTGCCTGCGAGGCACTGTCTGCATTATCTGATAGCCTGTCCATTCCCGTAATTGCCTCGGGAGGGGCAGGCAGCATGGATCATTTTGCAGAGGTATTCACCAAAGGAAAAGCGGATGCAGGGTTGGCGGCCAGTATCTTCCATTTTAACGAGATCAAAGTGCCACAGCTGAAGGCATACCTGGCAGAACGGAAGATCCCTGTCAGGTTTTAATCGGTGGAAAAGTGGAACGGTAAAACAATGGAATGGTGGAAGAAGATGTAGTCATCCTTAATAAAACAGAGTAACATGGCTGATAAAAAGATTGATTTTCTGGTTGAGTTACAGGACCTGATTGATCAGCGCAGAAAGGAAATGCCTGAGAATTCTTATACGACTGGCCTGTTTCAAAAAGGCATTAACAAGATAGCGCAGAAGGTAGGTGAGGAGGCAGTGGAACTGATCATTGAGGCCAAAGATGAACATGGGGACCTGTTTCTGAATGAATCTGCCGATCTCCTCTTCCATTTAATGGTGCTGCTCACTGCAAAAGGGTACCGGATTGAGGATGTGGTTGAGATTCTGGTGGCGAGACATCAACCTCGCCGGAATTAAAATTTATTGTTTTCTGATATGTGCTTTGTTTTTTCAGTTATAGCGGTTATATTACAGGGGCAGTTCCTGATTAATTTATAATCATCAAAAACCTATACCCAATGGAAAAATTAATATCCTGCTGCGGATTGAATTGCGAAACCTGCGATGCACGAATTGCGACCCTTCAAAACAGCGATGAGTTGAGAAAAGCAACCGCCGAAAGCTGGCAAAAGATGTTCAATACCCCGTCTATTACTATTGAATCTATAAACTGCACAGGATGCCGAATGGAAGGCGTAAAATTTGCCCATTGCGAAACCTGCCAGATCCGCGTATGCGTGAGGGACAAAGGCTATAATACCTGCGGTGACTGCAATGAAATGGGCACCTGCGAAATTGTGGCTTTTGTGCATAAACATGCTCCTGAAGCCATAGATAACCTGAAAAAACTAAACTGAATCTGCGGCACGTTAAGGAATTAATAGTTTACTATGGTCAGAACAGTTACTGCAACAGGTTTCCGGATCCTCCCTCTTTGGACCATTTTGCTTGTAATTGTTATCTCGTGTCATCCGGAGCATCAGGGAATTGTATCAGTACCTGTGGATTCCATTCCCTATCCCCCACCCCTGGAAAAACCTGTAGATACGCTGTTAACACCGGAAACCAGAGCTTTGTGGCTTAACCTGAAACGTCTTCAGGGTAAGGGCATCATCTTCGGTCAGCAGGATGCCACCATATCAGGTGTTGACTGGAAAGACCAGGAAAACAGGTCAGATATCAGGGAAATCACCGGAACGTATCCCGCACTTTACGGCTGGGAGATTGCAGGAGCCGGAAATGCAGCCAATATTGACAGTTTCCTCTTCTCCAGCATCCGGCAACGCATGATCGAGGCATTCAACCGTGGTGGCATCAACACTGCCACCTGGCACCTTTATAATCCGATAACCCAGGGTACTGCATGGGATGTATATCCTGCTGTAGGGCAGATCTTGCCTGACAGCAGCAGCGCAGAAACATATAAAACAGCGTTGAAACAGATTGCTCTCTTTTTCAATCAGTTAAAAAATGAGGAGGGTAAAACGGTTCCGGTTATCTTCAGACCTTTTCATGAAAACAACGGTAACTGGTTCTGGTGGGGAAAGGGTCACTGCTCACCTGATGAGTATATCAAACTGTGGCGTTTTACGGTAATATATTTACGTGATTCCCTGCAGGTGCACAACCTGCTGTATACTTATTCCACTGACATGTTTGAGACCCGTCAGCAATACCTGGAGCGATATCCGGGAGATGAATGGGTGGATATCCTGGGAACGGAAAATTACTGGGACTTTCAGTCGGGGGCGTCAATTTCCAATGGTCTGGAACAGCTCAGGATCCTGGTAAACCTGGCTACAGAAAGGAAAAAACTGGCTGCATTGACAGAATGCGGATTTGAGGGAATCCCGGTCAAGAACTGGTGGACCCAGTTCCTGCTGAAACCCATCCGGGAAGATTCTGTATCCCGAAAGATTTCTTATATCATGGTATGGCGGAATGTTAACCGGAAGCATTACTATATACCCTTCCCCGGGCATAAAAGTGCTCCTGACTTCGTGGCGTTTGAAAAAGATACCTTTACGATATTTGAAAAGGATCTGGTCAATATTTATAAATAAGGAGTTATAGTCGCTCCCTGAGCATCTCCATCAGCTGATGCTTTTCAAATTTCACTGGATTGGCTTTATGATCCGTAGCCGCAACTATACGGTCAAGATCGGCGACAGTGATCCCGAATTCCGCCAGACGCGGTACCTGAAGCCTGTCGATCAGGTTATCGATGTAATCGGCTGTAAATTTCAGGTACCCGTGCATATCATTTCCTGTCTCACCGGATATAAGCCTGCCGAGTGTTTCGTACTTGCTGTGTGCTATGGAAATGGTTTTTTGCCTGAGCAAGGTTTCAATGGTATGGCGGTTGACTGCCCCCATCATGGTTCCGCAAATAACGCCATGCGGAACATTGAAGAAGCCTCCGATAGAAGCGGCAAATCCGTGGATCAGTCCTAAACCGGCGTTTGTCAGGGTTATGCCCGAAAGCAGGGCTGCATAAGCCATGCCGGATCTGGCCTCCAAATCATCACCATGATCCACCGCTCTGATCAGACTGTTGTGGATCCTGCTGATACCCTGGAGTGATAATGCATCCGTGAAAGGATTGGATTTGATGGAAAGATAAGATTCCATCAGTTGTGTAAGGGCATCCAGTCCGCTTGATGAGGTTATGGCAGGCGGACAATTCATAGTAAGCAACGGATCAACCAAAGCGATATCGGGCACGAAATTCTCGTGTCGGAGGGAACGCTTATAGCCATGCACCCCGGTTAATGAAAGCACAGCATTGGAAGTGGCTTCGCTCCCGGTTCCCGAAGTGGTGGGTATGGCGACAAAGGGTTTCTTGATCCCGGGATGGCTACGGGTACCCACTCCTTCGAGAAAATCACGTACCGATCCTTCCATAGGCAACATGGCCGATACAGCCTTGCCCGCATCAATAACACTTCCTCCGCCCACCGCCACAATACAATCCAATCTGATGGGCTGATATCTTTTTACAATCCGGTCAATATCATCTGGGGAAGGCTCTTTCTCTATCCTGTCAAAATGGAGAACATTTCCTGCATTTTTAAGGTTAACCAGGGTTTTCCCCAGCATCGGGTTAATCGTATATGATTTTGAACCGGTAATAATCAGCACATTGCTGCCCATGTTTTTCAGCAATCCTGGAAGCACCTCTATCTGCCCTTCCCCGAAAAGGATCCTGGGCGTCCGGATCAGGCTGAATTGGTTCACCATTGTGCCTTATCTAAAGGGCAAACAATTATATGCTTTTCACCCCGCCTGGGCTGTGCCATCCATCCTGCAACCGTATCACGCCATTTCAGATAATGCGCTGTAGCTTTATGAGCCGTAACAGCTTCTTCCGATTCATACGCCTCATACAACACAAATTTTGCAGGATTCCCGGCGTCCTGCAAAACATCAAAACGCAGGTTACCCGGCTCTTTCACCGATTGCTGATGGTTCTCAACCGTTGCTGCAATAAAATCATTTACACAGCTTTCATTTACCCAAACATGTACGAGCGTAACTATCATAGGTCAGTTTTTTAGAATGGTGAGTTCATCTATAAGCCAGTCTGCTTCTGCCACCTTATCAATTACAAACAATACATACCGTATGTCCAGCGTAATATTGCGGCAAATGGCAGGATCGTAGGCATAGTCACTTACCGTACCTTCCCAGTTCCGGTCAAAGTTAATTCCAATTAAATTTCCTTTTGCGTTAAAAACAGGACTTCCCGAGTTCCCCCCGGAAGTATGATTTGAGGCAATGAAGCATACGGGCAATTGTCCGTTACTGGCATAGGGTCCGAAATCACTGTTCCTGAAAAGTTCCTTTAATTTTTCAGGCACCCGGTAATCTGCAATTTCAGGATTTTCCTTTTCCATTATACCTCCCAGTGTAGTAAAATACCTGTAATTGATGGCATCGGATGACTGGTATCCCTCTACTTTCCCGTAAGCAAGTCGCATGGTGAAATTGGCATCCGGATAAAGGATCCGGGAGGTATCCCGGATCATCATTCCCGATAAATAAGTCCTGTACAAACGATTCAGTTCAAGGTTCAGACTGTCAGCCTTTTTGTACACCTCCAGCATAAGAGTTCGCGAAAAATCACGGTAAAAGACCACAAGGGGATCGTTTTCAAGCTTTTTGCGGATAGTTGCTGGGGGTTTGGTGAATAATTTATTAAACCGGGTTGAATCGGTGAATGCACTCTGATTAAAGATAAAGTCGGTGTAAGCATTGTAGTCTCCTTTGTATTCTTCGATTATTTGCCTGTAAAAATCGGGGTGATACTTTTCTGCAACATTTTTTGCATAGATCTCCATCAGCGGGGCCATAATCCGGTGATCAATCCCGGCAGCATTCGATTTGAAAAAACTTCTGCCTGATTGAATTATCTTCTGCAGGGAAGTCTTTTTGTACTGACTGGAGGAATCCTCCATGGTATAATAGCGCGATTGCACATCATCCACCATATCGGATAACTCAAGGGAATTGAGCAATTCATGACCCAGATCACTGGACAGGTATAGCGGCTCATATACAGTGTACAAGGACTGAAACCTATCCATCAAAGATGCATACCCCATGGGGTCATCTGCAAGTCCCTCTGCCCAGCGGTTAAATCCCTCCTCAAAAAATCCCTTCATTCTCAAGGCATCGGAACGTTCAACCCCCTTGGTAACTCCTATCCACTTTTTCCAGGCATTGCTTACACTTACATACCGGCCAGAATATCGCAGGCGGACTTCAGGGCCCTTTGCCATTTCCTCCTCAAGTGCTTTAAGACGCAGGGTTCTCATTTCTATCTTGGCAGGCAGGGATTTTTGTGCTATCATGCTCAAACCGCCTGAAGTAAGGTATTCATCTGTTCTGCCTGGATAGCCCAGCACCATAGTAAAATCACCTTCCTCGACACCATCAGCGGAAATGTTCAGGTATTTCCTGGGCTTATAGGGACGATTATCCGGTGAATAGGGAGCCGGATTATTACTGGTGTCCGCATAAATCCTGAACAAAGAAAAGTCGCCCGTATGTCTCGGCCAGATCCAGTTATCGGTGTCGCCTCCGAACCTGCCTATAGCTTCGGGCGGTGCCCCTACGAGCCTGACATCTTGGAAGACCTCGTAAACAAAAAGGTAATATGATTTCCCGTAGTAGAATGCTTTAATCTCCGCTTCATAGTGGGTATTGGCAATTGCTTCCTGCTCCAAAGCAGTTGCTTTTTTTGCCACGAGCATGGTCCGTTCCGACTCTGGTAAAGAATCAGGAACATCAGACAGAATTTTTCCTGTAACATCTTCAATTCTAACCAGGAAGGAAACCTCCAACCCGGGATTAGATAATTCTTCTGCCTTTGATCCTGCCCAGAAACCATGGGTGAGATAGTCGTTCTCCACGGTACTATGAGCCTGGATCCTGCTATAACCGCAATGATGATTGGTAATCACCAGTCCTTCGGGTGATATTACTTCGCCTGTGCACCCTCTGCCGAATATCACCACGGCATCTTTCAGACTAGCCTGGTTGAGACTGTAAATATCTTCTGGCTTTAAGCGCAGGCCTTTCTTCTGCAAGTCATTGTAATTGAGGCTGTCCAGCAAAAGAAGGTTCCACATCCCTTCACCGGCTGAAATGGTGTGTACCATAAAAGCAGCCATCAACAGCATAAGAAATCTCTTCATCATAGGAGGCAAATCTGTTTTTGTTTCTGGTATTTTGAATCGTGAATCTTGAATCTTGAATTTTCAATCACTAATTATCTTCAACAACTCGCCATATAGTCTCTGGATGGGAAGTCCCATAACATTAAAAAAGGAACCCTCGATCCTTTCAACAGCCACATAGCCGATCCATTCCTGAACACCATAAGCGCCGGCTTTATCAAAAGGCTTGTATTTATTGACATAATAACGGATCTCCTCTTCCCCGATCGCACGAAAAAACACCTTTGAGCTGTCATAAAAAGCTTTCTCCTGATGCCTGGTTTTTATGCACACCCCTGTAAATACCTCGTGCATATTTCCAGAAAGCTTTAGCAGCATTTTCACAGCTTCTTCAGCATCTGCCGGTTTGCCAATGACTTCATTTTCAAGCCATACAATGGTGTCGGCAGTGATCAGCAATGTATCTGTTCCGATGAGCGAGTCATAGCAGGCAGCCTTGGAACGGGCCAGGTACAGCGGGATTTCTTCGGCCTTCAATACTGAAGGGTAAACTTCATCCATGTCGATGTGATTGATGATACGGAATTTCAGACCGATTTCCTGCATCAAATGTTGTCGTCTGGGGGATTTGGATGCCAGTACTATATCATAGGCATTGAGCCTTTCCAGCGCCTCCAAAGTCGTCATGAGATATGATTGATGATGAGATTCATAACAATCATATAACCCAGACCAGCCAGCATGATCCCCTTTAACAGCGTACTGGTGAGGCGCCAGTCATTCTGATTTTCGCTTCTGAACAAAAGGATAACCACAACCATCAAAGGGGCTATCAGGGTTATCAGAAAATACAGGAGGGTTGTAGTATCGGGGACGAAAACAAACCAGGCCACCAGCAAAAGGGCAATTGTCATCAGAACGATGATAAAGGAAAGCCATCGTACGGTTCTCATGCCCCAGATCACAGGTACAGTTCTCTTGCCATAAGCTTGATCTCCTTCAAAATCCTCAGCATCTTTGACGATTTCCCGTATAAAATTCAAGAGAAAGGCAAAAAGGGAGAAACCCAACGTCCATTTCAACAAGGAACCTGTTAGCACTTTTGCTTCATATCCATAAGTTCTGGCCAGCAAAGGCAATTCGAAAAGTATCACGAGAAAAGGCACAAGCGCTGTCATCAAGGCAACCAGGATATTGCCCAGCAGCAGCTCCCGCTTGTAGGTTGTGGAATAAAACCACAACAGGCCGCTAACCATAAAGAAAACCAGGCTGAGAAACAGCTGACCGGAGCGAAAGGCTACCCAGCTGCCCAGGATAACACCGGTTATGCTGAAAAACAGGTGGTAGGCCATGGCGTGCCGGGGATAAATCAACCGGCCCACAATCAGGGATTGGGGTTTGTTCACCCGGTCCATTTTGCGGTCGAAATAATCATTGATCGCATAACCTCCAGCCGTTATCAAAACTGTAGCTATTACCAGGATGATAAACAAATTGACCGGCAGCTGCGGTTCCATATCTACCTGCTTCAGCAAAGGCACAAGAACGCACTGCCGGATGAGGACCTGGCTGGCAGCTACAATCAGAAGATTGGGCCACCTGATGAGGCGGAGCAACGCCAACATATGCTTCATACGTTTACCATATGAAAGTAAAATCATTCATCCACTTTCCATGCAACCGGAGCACCTGCTCGATAACATCGCGAACGCATCCTTCTCCACCATTCCTGGGAGAGATGTAAACCGACAGTTGCTTGATTTCTTCTGCTGCATCAGCAGGACATGCCGGGAAACCAACTTTTTTCATAACTTCATAATCAGGAAGATCATCCCCCATATACAGTATATCAGCAGGTTGCAGTGAATATTTTTTTAGGAATGTTTCAAAAGCTGCTTTCTTGTCACCACTTTTCATATGAATATCCTTCACCCCAAGAATCGAGAATCTTTTACGGACCATTTTAGAATAGCCGCCGGTAATGATAGCAATGGGATATCCCATCTTAACAGCGTGCTGAACTGCAAATCCATCCTTGATATTCATCATCCGGATGAACGCTCCCCCCGGGTGAAGCATAACTGTTCCGTTGGTGAACACGCCATCCACATCAAAGGCAAAGGCCTTAACAGCATGTAACATTTTTTTAATCTCGGGCATTCCCAGATATTTGATAGACAAAAATAACTATTTCGCGCATTACTCCTTACTGTTCATCCGCATAATGCTTTCCGAAATCACCCTGTACAATTCTTTTATTTCGGGATGGCCGTCAAGTATGGCCATATGCTTTTCTATAACCTGAAGGTTTCCGCGTATGGCTGGTCCGGTTTGGGCCTGAATCGGCGGCATTTGTAAGGCCTTGCTTATCGTTTCCAGGATAAGTGGTTTCAGCAATTCAAATGACAGGTTTCTTTCTTTTAAAAGATGATCAGTCACTGCAAGCATGTGGTTGGTAAAGTTGGATGCTATAACTGCCGCCAGGTGGAGATAGGCTCTTTTCTCTGAATCCACGGTATACACCCTGCCGGAAAGCTTATGGGCAAGAACGTTAAGCTTCTCAAGATTCCTTGCATTATTGGCTTCAATAAAAAGAGGAATATCATTGAAATCCAGTTGTTTACCAATTGTAAAAGTTTGCAGCGGGTACAAAACGCCGAAATTTTTTAGCTTTCCTGCAAAAACTTCCATGGGAACACTGCCGGCAGCATGAATGATAAAACGCCGGCCAAACTCCGATTGCCTGACCAGGGAATGGATGGCATCGTCCGACACGGCAAGCAGGTAAAGATCGGCATTGGAAACAAGCAAATCAAGTCGATTGGTATACCCTGTTTTCAGCTCTGCAGCAAGGCCTTCGCCCGCACTGGGCGTGCGACTGAATACCTGCACCACCTTAACTCCGGCTCTTTCAAACCAGAGCCCGAAGTGCCAGGCCAGATTACCTGCGCCCAGCAGAACAACCGTTCGAATATCCTGATGCCGCATTATTAATATGCTTCATTAAAGTCCATATAACCTGTAATTTATCTGGTAAAGCCATGCTGGTTCCTCCTGTTCATTGGTTCCGATCTGGTGCACCAGTGTCAGAACTCCCGGATATTTTTGTTCTATAAAGTATAAATAACGCTGAATGTTATTGATGATGTTACCTGTATTAAAATTGGGATTTGCTCGCAGGCTGGCAACTATTACATAGTCAACCTTGTTGATTCGCAAGGCATGGATCAGGGAATCGGGAGAAACAGCAAAACAGGATTGTGCAGAGGACCGCACCCGGTCCAGAATAGAATCAGTGGTGAATGGCTTTACGTTGCGCGCGATAAGAGCCTGGTAAATCGAATCTCCCGAGGGCCCTTTCAGGTCATAAACTCCGTAAATGACATTACCCTCAGCCACATAGGCCACATTGGTCTGCTTAATAGCAAGTTGCAGGCCAAGCGGCCAGTTACTGGCAATATCTTTATTGGGAATTACCATTAATGCTCCGGTACGGGGCAACAACGCCCCAAGCAATTTCTCAGGTGCCTCGGAAGGGAAGCGGTAAATCCCATAGAAGTCCCTGCCTTTACTATATATAAATGACATGGAAGGCTTTCGTGAAGCTACCAAAACAGTGTCGGGAATATTCTTGCCCACCCACTCGCTCATGCGGAGAAAATTCTGCCAATCGGGCGTAAAACCATAATACTGATTCCCATGAATATTTTTGGCCAGTACTTTTTGGTTGACCTTCATTTTTTCAACCGACTGACCTAAGGTTTTAAAGAAAATGAACACCAGCAGCAAGGGTAACAAAGCAACCAGGAAGCGGTATCCCTTCTTTGTGGCAAGCTGCTGCAATCCCCACGATAACAGCAGCAGCAACATGGGAAAATAGATGACGACCATGCGCATCTGGTCCCAGGTTTGCTGAAGTGCGATAAATGTGGCCGACATGGAAGCCCCGAGGTAAATAGCTACAAACAGCATGATCTTACTGCGCTTAAAGGCATAATACAGGGCGATAAAGAAAAGTACCGCTACAATTGCCGTAATAAACCAGCTTTTATCGGTTGAACCAGGATCCTGAAGGCCGATCCCAATCATAAAATGCTTGGAGAGATATAAACGTGCATTTTCGAAAAAACGAGCTATCATACCCGAAAGGTCCTCGCTTCCGAGTGCTTTATTGTAAGGATTCTTAAGAAGAATCTCAGAAAGCTGTCCGCCAGTCTTAGCCCTGCCCGATTCCCATACAAAAGATTTGTATAATTTGAAAGGGATCAGAAACAGAATATAGGAAATCGTCAGCATAACAGCAGCCCTGAACTTTTTTTCAAGCAGCAAGAATAGCACCATGGCGAGCAGCGCAACAATCCCAATGTTACGGGTAAGACTGGCCAGCAAAACGAAGAATCCCAGGATAAGCCAATGCTGGCTTTCCTCTTTCAGGGTTAAGCCCCGGGGAGAAGAAGTTAGCAGGTAAGTATTGATAAAAAGAAAAATGATCAGGGATTGCAGGAACATAAACATAGCTTCGCTGTATGTTTGGCTGGCAAAATACAGGATGGAGGAGCTCACGGAAACTATCAGCATCACCAGGGTCAGTAAAGTTGGAGAGAGGTGCTTTCTGAAAGTGTAATATACCAGGATGAGATGACCGATGATGAAGAAGAAGGAGAACATTTTAAGCCAGACCACTTTAACCCCAAACAGAAGTATGGGAAGACTCAGAAATATAGAATACAGCGGACCATGCCAGGTGGGGAATGAACGGCCTTTCATGAAATTGTTTGCCATTTCGATATAGCTCGAATCGTCACCGCCTGTGCTGATTTTCACATCAAAGAGCATGGTTCCGATAAAGATGGTCAGAAACAAGGAAATGAAGAACATGAGGTTCAGGTGAGCTCCAAAGCGCTCGTCAAAGCTGTCGAGCAGGTTTTTACCGGAAGCCTGCAATTTTTCTTTTTTTGCTTTTTCAACTTTTCCTTTGATTTGCTGTTGCCTTTTTGCCTGGGGAGTTACCGGTTTACTTCCTCTATTTTTGGATGCTGAAGCCATATTGGTAAAATTTTCGAGTACCTGTACAATAAAAGTTTGTATGTTTGTGACCATAACCTTAACAATCACAAATATAGGAAAATTGAATTCAAAGGAATCCACAAAAGCGTATTTTGAAAGCATTGCCGACCGGAGACTGCAGTGGAAAAGGCGTAACAGGTTCTATCACCGGTCAATTGAAAATTACTTCTCCTATATTATACCACCCGGTTCATCGGTGCTGGAAGTTGGCTGTGGAGCCGGTGATCTGCTGGCAGCGGTTAACCCAGCCTATGGTGTAGGCATTGATATCTCGGAAAAGATGATCGATATTGCTGCCTCCCGTTTCCCTGATCTGCATTTCAGACAACATGACATAGAAAACGCTTCCCTCATCCCTGATCTGGAAACCGACGGAGAAAAATTCGATTATATCATTCTTTCAGATTTGCTGCATATTTTGTGGGACGTGCAAAAAGCCCTGGACAATCTCAGACCCTTCTGTCATCCTTCCACAAGGATTGTCATTTCAAATTATAACTTCCTTTGGGAACCGTTGATGAAACTTGGCGAACACCTCAGGCTAAAGCAGCCCAACCCCAACTCCAACTGGTTATCGCATCATGATATTATTAATCTCCTCGATATTGAAGGCTTTTCCCTGGTGACCAATTACCGTAAAATTCTCCTTCCCGTATATATACCCATCCTTAATGCCATATTCAACCGTTTCTTCATAAACCTTCCACTCATCAATGGACTGGGTCTGGTTAATTTTGTAATCGCCCGTCCCTCCGTTCAATATTCAGGGGACTATTCAGTATCCATAATTATTCCGGCACGAAATGAAAAGGGGAATATCGAATCGGCCATAACCAGGACACCTGTCTTTGGCAAATTGCAGGAGTTTGTATTCGTAGAAGGTCATTCTCATGACGGCACCTGGGATGAAATGTTACGGGTAAAGCAGCAGCATCCTGACAAAAGCATTAAATTGTTGAGGCAAACCGGCAAGGGAAAGGGAAATGCTGTAAGAGAGGGTTTTGACCAGGCATCAGGAGATGTGCTGATGATCCTGGATGCAGACCTCACGACCCCACCGGAAGAGCTTCCCAAATTCTACGATGCCATGGTGCAGGGCCGTGGTGAGTTTATAAATGGTTGTCGACTAGTCTACCCGATGGAAAAGGAGGCCATGCGGTTTTTAAACCTGCTGGCAAACAAGTTTTTTGGATGGTTCTTTTCCTACTTACTAGGACAACGTTTGAAAGACACGTTATGCGGAACAAAAGTTATCTTCGCCAAGGATTATAAAAGAATCAAGGCCAATCGTGCCTACTTTGGTGATTTTGATCCGTTTGGAGACTTTGATCTGTTGTTCGGGGCTTCAAAACTCAATCTTAAGATAACCGAAGTCATTGTCAGGTATAAAGAACGAACCTATGGCTCAACCCAGATCAGTCGCTTTAAACATGGCTGGTTGCTGCTTAAGATGAGCATGTTTGCAGCTGGAAAAATCAAATTCATTTAACCGGGATTTCCATGAATACTGATGTAAGACTGATCCATGAACTGGAGCATGGTAAATACTTAGCCAGAACAGGTGCGGGAGAAGTATGGAACTGGGAATCACCAGCAGGCAGGGTCCGCTGGAAAAGAAGGGTTGACCTGCTATCCTCAGTTTTTAGTAAGGATCATCATATTCTGGAACTGGGATGTGGAACCGGTTATTTTACCAGGGAGCTGGCAAAACTCAGTATTCACATTACTGCGATTGATATTTCCCCTGATCTGATCGAGGAAGCCAGGAAAGAGGTCACTTACGGCAGGGTGGATTTCCAGATCCAGAACGCCTATCAGATGACCTTTAAGAATGACCTGTTTGAAGCGGTAGTAGGCAGTTCTGTGTTACATCATCTGGAGATTGAAAAGGCCGTTTCAGAAATTTACCGGGTATTGAAGCCCGGCGGACAAATAGCTTTTACCGAACCCAACATGATGAATCCTCAGATTGCCCTTCAAAAAAACATACCCTGGCTCAAAAGGAGAATGGGTGATTCTCCGGATGAAACTGCTTTTTTTCGCTGGAAATTAAAGAAACAGTTACATATGGCCGGCTTTGAACAGATTCAGGTCAGTCCATTTGATTTTTTGCATCCGGCTGTTCCCAATAGTTTTATTAAACCTGTTGCAGCCTTTGGCAGTATCGCTGAACACACTCCGTTGCTTAAAGAAATTGCAGGATCACTTTTTATCCTAGCCAGCAAGAAAAAGTAATCAGGCACTGCTTTTAAAGTCTTATTCTATTGCTTCAGGTTTTCCGTGTTCCCGAGGTGTGTAGCCAGGAATTTCTCCATGGCGCGGTAAAAATCAAATTGATTTTCCTGGTTATAAAAACCATGGCCCTCGTTATCTTTCACCATGTATTCGACGGTTATACCCCTGCCCCGCAGTGCATCCACAATCTGGTTGGACTCGTTAATATTCACACGGGGATCGTTGGCACCCTGGGCCACAAACACCGGGCATCGGATATTGTCCACCTGAAATACCGGTGAAACTTCAGCCAGCATGAGGCTGTCCTTTACCGGATCACCTACCATCTCATAGATCATTTGCCGCATGGGTTCCCAGTAAGGGGGAATGGCGTTCATGAAGGTAAACATATTGGCAACACCTACGTAATCCACAGCACAGGCATACAATTCGGGTGTGAGCGTAATACCGGCCAGTGTGGCGTAACCCCCATAGCTGCCACCATAAATGGCGATTCGCGTGGAATCTGCAATACGCTGGCCAATAATCCATTTAACGCCATCAGTGATGTCATTTTGCATGGTCCGTCCCCATTGTTTGAAGGATAACTCCCAGAATTCCTTTCCGAAACCTGTTGACCCTCTGAAATTCATTTGCAGTATGGCATAGCCCCGGTTGGCGAGGAACTGCACTTCGGGATTGAATCCCCAGCTGTCGCGGGCCCAGGGTCCTCCGTGAGGATTGATCACCACGGGCAGGTTTTCAGGCTTCACTCCTTTGGGCAGGGTGAGGTAACCATGGATGGTAAGTCCGTCACGCGTTTGGTAGGTTATCGGCTTCATTACTGCCATATCTTCTTCTTTCAGCCAGGGCATGAAATCAGCGAGCTTTTTAAACTCCCCTGATTTCAAATCGTACAGGAAATACCCGCCATAATAACGGTCACTGTTCACGACAACCAGCAGCTTGTTTTCATCCTTACTTTTTCGAGTGATCTGGAATGTATAACCGGGCACCTGGCTTTCTATCTTATTATCAATCTGTTCGGCGTCGGCATCAAGAAAATGCTTTTGCAATTTATCTGTTTCATAATAGGCTACCGTGAGGACTTTCCTGAGCCTGGAAAAATCAAGCCCTATGATATCCGCTTCAGCAGTTTCATAGATCACCCTGATTTCCTTGCCGGTCCGTGGATCGAACTCCACCACCGCAGATTTGTCCCGGTTAAGATTGGACAAACAATACAGATTCCTGTTATCAAATGTAAACAGGATCGGGGAAAGTGTCTCCTTAAAACTGGTGGTAAGGACCGTTCTGAAAGTATCCTGTTCGGATTCACGGTACAGCAGACTGGTATTCACGCCATCGGCTGTAATGGCAGCCCTTATTTTTCCGTCATGGTCACTGATCCAGCCTGTAATGTTGCCCGGATTTTCAGCCACCATCTTCAGTTCACCGCTGGAAGTGTTCAACAGGTAGACATCAAAGATCTGGGGATTGCGCTTGTTATTCTGGATCAGCAGTTCTTCTGGCCGGTCCTCCAGCATATCCACCACATCGGACCGGACTTTCTCAAAAGGAGTATGATCAACCAGACCACTGCCATCAGGCTTTACCGACAAGATATGTGTATTTTCGTCCCCGCCCTGGTCCTTGATAAAGATGATCCGGTCATCGGATTCCCAGTAGGCGTCATAGATGCTCCTTTCGGTTTCATGGGTTACGGCGACCGATGCAGTGTCACCCAGCTTCTGAACGAATACATTCATGCGCCCCATATGCGGAGCGCGAAAGATCACCATTTCGCCATTGGGAGAAATCCGGAAGCCGGCTTTTTCGGGATCCTTGAAGAAGTCTTCCATCGGTAACAAAGGCGCTCTGGTTTCATTTTTCTGACAGGCATTGAAGCTTACTGCTGCCAATACAGCTCCAATCAGGAAGATATTTATTTTCATAGGATTTAATGTTAAGGTGTCATGAATAGCACATGATTAAAACTATGAAATTTAATCGGTTAATTCACGGGATTTTGTAAGATCTTTTTAAAAAATCAGCTATCTTCTTTGATGGCCAGAATTTCTTAAAGAACAAAAGTGTAGGTGTATTTGATTAAAATTCCCCTGTTGGCAACCGGATTAAGATCCGGCGTTGTCCGGTTCACTTCAATGTTTCTGCCTTCATTATAGACTAAGTACAGGTTATTCCCCTCCCTGGGATTAAAGCGTAATCATATATTGGTGACCAGGCCGTGCACAATATTGCTGTACTCTACAAGAGCACTGACTGACAGTTTTTTATTCAGCATGAGTATGGACTTTAGGCTGGCAATATGACCGGTAAAAGACTGGTCCCTGACGGGAAAACGGATCCTGTCGTATTCGTAGGAGGGTTGGAGGCTTAAGAGGGCTCCCAGCTTGATGATCGACATTAACCGCATGGTAAACTGGTTCCCGTCATAGTATTGACCCAGGTTACTGTTTATCTCAAAAGAAAGCGGCCTTGTATAGGGAGAATGTGCACCAACTGAGGCAAAATTATACCCTTAACTTCCAGGTTTTACATAAGCAACTACATTATCATTCGACAGGGAAAATGTATCGGTGAGGTTATCGTAAGCATGACTGAAATTAACCAGAAAGCCTGAACCCGATTTTAGTTCCAGGCTATAACCTGGCTGCAGCAGGGCAGATTGGGTTACATTACTACTGTTGTCTTTCCAGGCTTGTGCATTAAATTGTATAACATGCCTTGAAGCTGCTTAACAATTAAGCTTATTTAAATTAATTCTAAATAAAAATATGTTTGGAGATGACCCTACAATGAGAAAGCCCATTATAAAAATGGGCTTTCTGATTACATTTCAACTGATTCCTGTTACTTGGTCTTGGGTGTTGTGCTATCAACATATTCCCAAATCTCGGATTTCACAATAGTACGGATTTCATCTGTCCGTAGTATCTGGTCCATCATATCCATGATTTCCCCGGACTTCTTGCCAGCAAGTACTTTATCGAGCAGTGCACCGTAATCCACGCTGCTAATATCTTCAAACCTGGTAAATCCATCTACTGCAACGGCCTGCAAAGAATTGTCTTTATTGGGCCAGCGGGTCCATATTCCCCATGAATTCCGGGTGCCAAGTTTCTTCGATTCCTCATGCAAGGGCTTATAGCCGACATTTTCCATTTTAATGTAGTCATTCACATGATCAGTCTGGATGGAGTTTACCACGAGGTATTTGTCAGGAACGGTGGCATCTATGCCCGTTTGCAGTTGGTACATTTCAGAATAGATGAGACTTCGTGATGCGGTTGTTTGTTTCAGAAAGCCATCCGTTTTATCCCCCCAGGCCTTCCTCAATTCTTCTTCGGTCAGCTGGTTTGCTGTTTTGTTGAAATTCTCATAGATTGTAACGGTTGCATAGTTATACGGAGAACTTGAGCCTGAATTCCATACATACCACAATTCCCAGCCAAGTATTTTACCCGATTCCACACGGTTTTGATGCAGAGCTTTCCATTGCTTTTCAATGGCCACGTAAGCAGCTCCTCCGTCTTCCGGTACTTTCATATAATCCACAACAGCTATCGCCTGAGCCTCCACGGCCAGGGAGATCAGAAACAAAAAAATTGTCAGATACAGGTTTTTCATAATTTTTTATTTTGATTATTAGTTTATGCTGCAAAGATCCATTAAATATATATTTGGATCTTTATATCTTTATATAAGTTGAGTATAAATAACCGTTTTATGGTTCTCCTGGGAACTGCAGCTATACAACAAAGGTTATGATCCGGGTGATTCCTCAGATTCCTCAGCTTCTTCCGCCTGATCCTCCTCTTCCAGATCACTCATGAACAGAGTTGGACCTGGTCCTTCATGCCGGTAGAAAAAGGCAAGCAAGGCACCTATTGTGAGTCCAACCAAATGGGATTCCCATGACATATCGGGGAGATAGGGAAAAATACCCCACACCAGGCTGCCGTAAATAAAGATCACCAGCAAAGAAATTGCGAGCAGGTTTATATTCCGTCGGATAATGCCACTGACAAACAGGAAAGAAGCAAAACTGTATACCAGGCCGCTTGCACCGATATGATAGGCCGGGCGGGCTACAAACCAGACCAGGATGCCGGTGGAAAGATAGGAGAATAGCAACACACGCCAGGCCACTTTCTGATAAAAATAAAAGATAGCAGTCAGCAGAAAGAAGAAGGGAACAGAATTGTTGATCAGGTGATTGAAATTGGCATGAATAAAAGGAGCTGTAAATATTCCGACAAGTCCCTGAATTTTACGCGGAAAAACCCCGTAATAAAAGAGATCGAGGCCATCTGCCAATTCAACAATTTTAACCAGCCACAGGAACAGGATGATAATGGCTGGAGGAATGAGGCTCAGGATGAACCTTTTGTATTCGATGTTGGCTTCTGAAGGCAAGTGACTGGTTAACGGTGACTGGTGACTGGTTACAAATAACTGATCTCCAATCGCCAGTCACGAGTCACCAGTCACTCATCCTAATTTACTATTTCGTTTTTGGTCTTAAATTTCGAACCTGCTGACCGGCCTGCCACATTTCAGATTCACGCAATTCCTTCAGCTCTATTTCGAGGAATTCCTTGTAATTGGTCATGCCCGTGGATTCAAGTACACGTTTGGTTTCTGCGCCGGATTTCACCTTATTGTAAAGGTCGTTAAAAACCGGCAGGGTAGCGTCTTTGAATTTGGGTCTCCAGTCGAGAGCTCCACGCTGTGCTGTAGCGCTGCAGTTAGAATACATCCAATCCATACCGTTCTCATCAACAAGCCGTATAAGACTCTGGGTAAGCTCCTCGACGGTCTCGTTAAAAGCTTCGCTCGGACTGTGACCATGTTGACGGAGCACCTGGTATTGTGCATCCATGATACCGGCCAGGGCACCCATCAATACGCCGCGTTCGCCGGTGAGATCGCTGTATACTTCATTTTCGAAGGTTGTGGGGAAGAGGTAACCCGAACCAATGGCAATACCGATGGCCAGGGTGCGCTCGGTAGCCCGTTTGGTAAAGTCCTGGAAAACAGCAAAGCTGGAGTTAATACCTGCCCCAGCCAGGAAGTTACGACGGACGCTGGTGCCCGAACCCTTGGGAGCTACGAGAATGACGTCAACATCAGGCGGAGGAACAACACCGGTTTGTTCCTTATAAGTAATGGAAAAGCCATGGGAGAAGTACAGCGCATCACCCTTTTTGAGACAGGGTTTCAGCACAGGCCAGATAGCCCGCTGCGCGGCATCAGAGACCAGGTACTGAATGATGGTACCTTTAGAGGCTGCTTCTTCAATGGAGAATAAAGTCCTGCCCGGCACCCATCCGTCCTTCAAAGCTTTATCCCAATCTGCCTTGAATTCAGGAGCCTGCCCGATAATTACGTTAATACCATTTTCTTTCATGTTCAGTGCCTGAGCTGGCCCCTGCACACCATAACCGATTACTGCAACAACTTCGTTTTTAAGAACTTCCTGTGCTTTTTTCAATGGAAACTCTTCACGGGTAATAACGTCTTCAACTACTCCCCCAAAATTAATTTTTGCCATAATGTATTATATATTAATTAATAAATCAATTTTTCTCATATTCAACCGTATTTTCTCCGGCCTCCTTCATGTAACTTGAGAACAATTCTTTACTGGACCGCGTAACTGCAATGCGTCCCGAACGGGTAAACTGTAAAAGACCGTATTTGTTCAGTTCATCAAACAAAGCCTGGGTCTCCTCCTTGTGACCGGTGAGTTCAATCACTGTATACTCGGGCCTTACTTCAATAATCCTGGCGTGGTGCAACCTGATGGTATCCTCTACCTTGTTTACCTCAAGCATGGCCTTGGTTGGAACTTTGTAGAGGGCTATTTCCTGGTGGATCACTTCATCCTCGGTGTGGTAGAAAGCTCGAAGCACTTCCACGAGTTTCTCAATCTGGTTCACCACCTTTTCCACTTTTTCACGCGATTCATAAACCACGATGGTGAATTTATGAATACCCGGGATGGCAGAACCCGATACTGTAAGACTCTCGATATTCACTTGCCGGCGGGTAAAAATGATCGTGATCCGGTTCAGCAGTCCAATATGGTTTTCCGAAAAGGCTGATATGGTATAGGTTTGTTTACTGTTACCATTATTCTGTGTAGCTATTTTTCCTTTTGCCATGACATTTACTTTTTGGGTTCAAGAATAATATCAGCAACCGATGCACCAGTAGGTACCATTGGAAACACATTGTCTTCCTTCTCTATGGATACTTCAAGCAGATAGGGTCCATCATAATCGAGCATTTCCTGTATGGCGGCATCCAGCTGGGGACGTTCAAGTACTTTTCTTCCCTTGATGCCGAAACCTTCACCCACCTTGATGAAATCGGGATTGAGCAGGTATGTTTCAGAATAACGCTTGTCAAAGAAAAGCTGCTGCCACTGGCGGACCATGCCCAGATACTTGTTGTTCAGCAACACGATTTTAACGGCAGCCTGGGTCTGGTTAATGGTACCCAACTCCTGGATGGTCATCTGAAACCCGCCATCTCCTACGAAGAGAATTACCTGTTTATCGGGAATCCCGATTTTCGCACCATGGGCGGCAGGCAAACCAAATCCCATGGTTCCCAGTCCGCCTGAGGTAACAAAACTGCGCGGATTGGTGAAATTGAAATACCGGGAGGCGAACATCTGGTGCTGGCCGACATCCGTTACAACTATGGCGTCGCCCTTCGTTTTTTCACTGATCAGGTGTATTGCCTCACCCATGGTCAGGCCAGGTTTTACCGGAAAAATATCATGACTGATAACTTTCTCATATTCAATCTTATCGGCATTTTTAAACTCCTGCAGCCACTTTTCGTGCGTACGTTTTTCAATAAGTTTGCTCAGCAGAGGAAGGGTGTCCTTGACATCGCCATGGATAGCCACATCCGCAGGAATGACTTTGTTGATTTCAGCCTTGTCAATTTCGAGGTGGATGATCTTGGCTTGTTTGGCATACTTGGTGACATCACCGGTAACCCTGTCATCGAAACGCATACCAACGCCAATCAGCAAGTCGCACACATTGGTCAGGATGTTGGTGGAATAATTGCCATGCATACCCAGCATGCCCACATTAAGCGGATGATTCTTGGGCAGGGCGCAGGCCCCCAGTATGGTCCATGCAACCGGTATACCTGATTTTTCAATGAAATGAAGGAATTCTTCTTCCGCACCTCCCAGGATAATACCTTGACCAGCTAATATATACGGCTTCTTTGCCTTATTAATAAGAGCGGCAGCGGCTTTTAGGCTATCCAGGCTGATCCTTGGTTCAGGCGCATAGCTACGCATTCTCACACACTTATGGTATTCAAAATCGAGTTCCCCGAACTGGGCATTTTTGGCAATGTCAATCAATACGGGACCAGGCCGGCCTGTCTGGGCAATATAAAATGCCTGGGCCATGATTTCAGGAATTTCCTGTGGCTTGGTAATCAGGTAATTCCATTTGGTAACCGGCATGGAAATGCCAATAACATCTGTTTCCTGGAAGGCATCCGTACCCAAAAGACCAGCAGACACCTGACCTGTAATGCAGACCAGGGGTGTTGAATCAATCTGGGCATCGGCGATGCCGGTAATGAGATTGGTTGCGCCGGGACCGGAAGTTGCCATACAAACACCTACCTTGCCGGTTACCCGCGCATATCCCTGGGCGGCATGTATGGCACCCTGTTCATGGCGGGTAAGAATATGCCTGAGCTTATCAGTATAATTCATCAGAGCGTCATAGGCCGGCATTATAGCACCGCCGGGATACCCGAAAATGGTATCTACCCCTTCATGTATGAGACTGAGCATGAGGGCTTCTGCTCCAGTAACCCTGATTTTCTCGGATTTACTGGTTGTGTTGTTTTTCCTTTTTTTATTGTGAATTGGTTTCATAGTCTCTTAAAATGGTGATATGAATTAACTCTTTCGATTCATTAAATCTCCCTGATGGCACCCTTATCGGCCGAGGAAACCATTCGGGCATAAACCTGTAAGGCTTTTGAAATCTGCCTGTGGCGACTAACAGGAGTAAACGCCTGATCACCCCTGGCGGTCTCTTTTTGTTTGCGTTGTTCAAGCTCCCCGGGTGGGAGCACCACATTGACCGACCTGCCGGGTATATTGATTTCAATGATATCTCCGTCCTGCAAAAGTCCTATCTCCCCGCCGGATGCGGCCTCGGGGGAAACATGCCCGATAGACAATCCTGAAGTTCCTCCAGAAAACCGGCCATCGGTAAAGAGAGCACAGCTTTTGCCAAGTCCTTTCGATTTGATGTAAGAGGTAGGATAAAGCATTTCCTGCATGCCCGGGCCACCTTTTGGGCCCTCATACCGGATAACCACAATGTCGCCTGCCTTCACGCGGCCTTCGAGTATACCGTCACAGGCTTCATCCTGAGATTCAAATACCCTGGCAGTGCCAGTGAAATTAAAAATAGAAGGATCAACGCCTGCAGTTTTCACAACACAGCCATTGCGGGCAATATTGCCATACAAAATGGCCAGGCCGCCGTCTTTAAAATAGCAATGCTCAGCGTCACGGATACAGCCATTTTCCCGGTCCAGATCAGGTTCCTTATACATGATCCCCTGGCTGCCCATCTTCAGGCTTTTTATTCCTGCCGGTGCGCTGGCATAGATTTCACGCGCCTCGGCGGTAGCAGCGGGCCGGGTGATATCATATCGTTCGATGGCTTCTCCAAGCGTAAGCAGATCTACCCGCTTCACTGAGGTATCGATGAGTCCGGCACGATCCAGTTCCCCCATGATAGCCAGGATGCCGCCGGCACGGTTAACGTCTTCAACATGATAATGGGAACTGGGAGCAACTTTGCACAAAACCGGTATTTTGCTGGAAAGTTGGTCAATGTCTTTCATGGTAAAATCAACGCCGGCTTCATGGGCAATGGCCAGCAGGTGCAGCACGGTATTCGTTGAACCTCCCATGGCAATGTCTAGGGCCATGGCATTCATAAAGGCAGGACGTGAAGCGATGGACCTGGGTAGAACGGAAGCATCCCCTTCTTCGTAATATTTGCGGGTGATGGTGACGATCTGCCGGGCAGCCTTCTCAAAGAGAGCTTTACGGTTCTTATGCGTGGCCACAACTGTTCCGTTGCCCGGTAATGCAAGTCCGATAGCTTCATTCAGGCAGTTCATGGAGTTTGCTGTAAACATCCCGGAACAGGAACCACAGGTAGGACAGGCCTCCTTCTCAATGACCGATAATTCATCTCCGGAAATGTTATCATCAGCTGCCATCACCATGGCATCTACAAGGTCATATTTCTTAAGACCCACAGTACCCGCTTCCATGGGACCACCGGATACAAAAACGGCAGGTATATTAAGCCTCATGGCTGCCATCATCATGCCGGGAGTAATTTTATCGCAGTTGCTGATGCAGATGATACCGTCAACCGTATGCGCATTGCACATGTATTCAACGCTGTCGGCAATGAGGTCGCGTGAGGGAAGCGAATACAGCATACCTGAGTGTCCCATGGCAATACCATCATCTATGGCAATGGTATTAAACTCAGCGGCATAACAGCCCTCCTTTTCAATGATGGCCTTTATTTCCTGTCCAATCATATGCAGATGTGTATGACCCGGAACAAACTGGGTAAATGAATTCACAACCGCAATGATCGGTTTCCCGATCTGATCCTCCCTCATGCCTGTTGCCCGCCATAAGCTTCGCGCACCAGCCATCCTGCGTCCCTGTGTGGTAGTATTGCTTCTCAGGTCTATCTTCATATTGTTGTCATTCAAGTTTTTACTATACGCCACTAAAATTAAAAAAGCCATTCTCTTCAGTAAGAATGGCTCGGTATCTGCTTCATTTCAGCGTAAACCATTCTCACCTCGGTGTGCTAAGCACCACGAGGATGACCAGATTCACGATAATGATGATATTTCTCATGTTTTTAATTTGGGCAAATATAGAGAAATTAATTGTTATTCCTCAGTTCATACAAAAAAATTTATTGCAAATCTAAATATTTTCAGGGAAATTATATGTAATAAATTGATTTAATGATTTTTAAATATTACAGTTTATAATATCCATACATAAACTCCATTTCCGGTAACCGGTAGCGTTCTCGAACTTCACGGCTTAGACCGAGAAGGTAATTCTCTTCGTTTATGACAAAACCGGCTTCGGTAAGTCTTTCCAGGTAATCCCTGCCATAGAGCCGGTAATGGTCCTTTTGCCTGAAGTGCTTTTCCCGTTCAGCAGGTTCGGTTATGGAAGCATCCTCGTAGGTTTTTTCTGCACTATGATCGGTGGGTACCTGGAGGAGGGCAAAGCCGCCCTTTTTCAATACCCTGAATATCTCCCGCATGGCTTTCCGGTCGTCAGGAACATGCTCCAGCACATGGTTGCAGATTACAATATCAAATTCCTCCTGTCCGAAAGGCATATGCTGAACATCGAGTTTTACATCCGCCAGAGGTGAACCGAGATCCGCCGTTGTATATTTCAGGTTCCCCATTCCCCTGAAACGTTTGTAGAAACACTGTTCAGGTGCCAGGTGCAGCACTTTGAGCGGCTTTGAAAAGAAGCTGGTACGCTCCCTCAGGTAAAGCCATAGCAAACGGTGGCGCTCCAGGGAGAAACATTTAGGACACAGGGCATTTTCCCTTATCCTGTTGTAGCCGTATGGCATGAATTTGCGGAAACGGCCACCACAAACAGGGCATTCCACCTGGTCGCCCCGGTAAAAAAACGATGCAAATTTCATGAATATCATGCTGACGCGTATCAGCCAGGGCCGGGGTATGGTATTCATCAGCAAGGGTATGAGCTTTTTCATATCCAGTTTTCACTTGTCAAAAATAGGCAAAATATTTTCATGCCTCCCTGGTAAGCACTTTTAAGATTCTATTTTGGGCCTGAACAACCAAAAAATGTTTATTTTCGCACGCATTGAACAAATTGCTAAGAGCATGAGACCTTTTAAAGTTTTAGGAATACAACAGATTGCCATTGGCAATGAATCCAAGGCACGTCTTGAAAAATTCTGGGTTGATCTTATGGGACTGGATAAAACCGGTACCTTTAAAAGTGACCGTGAAAACGTGGATGAGGATATTCTGCGGATTGGTAAAGGGCCTATGGCCGTTGAAGTGGATATCATGCAGCCGGTTGATGCAGACAAATCGCCACGGGTGCATGATCCAAAGCTGAATCATATCGGTTTGTGGATCGACGACCTTCCTAAAGCCGTGGAATGGCTTACCGCGCAGGGTGTAAGATTTACTCCTGGTGGTATCCGCAAAGGTGCTTCGGGCTATGATGTCTGCTTCATCCATCCGAAGGGCAACGAAGAATTTCCGCTGTGCAGCGAAGGGGTTCTGGTAGAACTGGTGCAGGCGCCGGAGGAAGTGAAAAGAGTGATGAGTAAGGAGTAAGGAGTGTAGAAAGGTTGTGATGGTTGTGATGGTTGTGATGGTTGGAATGGTTGGGGTGGTTGCGATATGCGGGTGTTCTTAGAGAAAGTTCAACCCCTATCCGATACCCGTTTGTACCTATCCCTCCCCTTCCTTGTCCCTTGTCCCTTGTCCCTTGTCCCTTGTCCCTTGTCCCTTGTCCCTAAAAAGAACCGGGTAAGCTGTTCATATCGCACCGCTACAACCGCCTACCCTTGCTTCCTTCCGGACCTGGGGGGATTCAGCAGGAGCTGGCCGTATGAGACTTACCCGGCGGTGCAAAACTAGGAACTTTTATTAAATTTACAAAAGATAAAAAGGAATTACCCCCGAAAGTTCAAAAATCCTATATTTGCTCAACCACTCATAAACCTTTTAAACTATGGAAAAAAAACCGACTCTGCTGCAGTTTACCATGACCTACGGGGCCATACTGGGTATAGTATCCATTATCTTTTCGATAATACTTTATATTACGGGGTATATACCTTATAATTTTAAGCGAATGGCGCTAACCTCCGTTATTGGTATAGGGATTATGATCGTTTTTCTAGTTATGGGATCAAAAGCATACAGGGACAAAGTACTTGACGGTACGATCAGCTATTATAAGGCCCTGGTACTGGGTATGATGATCGTGGTTTTTGCCACCATCCTCAGTGGGTTTTACAGCTTGATTTTCAATCTTTTTATTGATCCGGAATACTCTGACAAGGTTTTCGAGGCCACTAAAAGCTGGATGTACGATTACCTGAATAATATGGGTGTTCCTGATGCATCGATCGAGCAGTCGATGGACAGGATTGAAAAACAGCAGGCAGCATACACGCCGATGAAAGCATTTTTCCAGAGTATATTTTACTCCTTTATCGTTGGTTTTGTTTTATCGCTGATTACTTCCGCATTTGTAAAAAAGAATCCAAATCCCGTAGCTTAAACTTAAATACTCCAGTTGCTGATGGTACCCGACATCACTGTTGTTATACCGCTCTATAACGAGGCCGAATCACTTCCTGAATTGTTTACGTGGATCAGCCAGGTGATGACGGAGAACCGGTTATCCTACGAAATCATAATGGTGGATGATGGCAGCAACGATGGTTCCTGGCAGGTTATTGAGCAGCTTTCCAAAACCGATAATAATCTGCGAGGGATCAAGTTCCGCCGTAATTATGGAAAATCAGCAGCCTTGCACTGTGCCTTTCAGGCGGCCAGGGGAAGAACGGTGATTACCATGGATGCTGACCTGCAGGACAGTCCCGATGAGATTCCCGCACTCTATGCCATGATCAATGACCAGGGATTTGACCTGGTATCCGGGTGGAAAAAGAAAAGATACGACAACAGACTTACCAAAAATATCCCAAGTCGTTTATATAACTGGACGGCAAGAAAATTCAGCGGCATCAAGATCCATGATTTCAATTGCGGTCTGAAGGCCTATCGCCTTGAAGTGGTTAAAGCCATTGAGGTTTATGGGGAAATGCACCGCTATATTCCGTTCATTGCAAAGAAAGCCGGTTTTCACAACATTGGTGAAAAGGTGGTTCAACACCGGAAACGTCAGTACGGCACAACCAAGTTCGGACTGGAACGCTTTATCAACGGTTACCTGGATTTGCTTTCGATATCTTTTATATCCAAATTCGGCCGCCGGCCCATGCATTTCTTCGGCACACTGGGCACCCTGATGTTCATCCTGGGATTTGGCATGGTCCTCTACCTGGGTGTTGACAAGCTCATTGCAGTAGCCAGTCATATAAAGGCCAAACTGGTTACACAGAGTCCGTACTTCTATATTGCCCTTACGGCCATGATTATTGGAACACAGCTCTTCATGGCTGGTTTTCTGGGCGAGCTGGTATCCAGGTCATCGGCCAGCCGGAATGAATATCATATTGAAAAGGAGATATAAGAACAGTGAAAAGTGAAAAGTGAATAATGAAAAGTTAAGGGTTGCGAGGTTCAGTTATATTCAATCTTCAATCTTTGATCACGCTTCTTTGGTAATCTCAGGCTTTACACTTTCAATTTTGCTTTTAAAAATCAATCGCCTTACAGCTGCCTTAATCATGCCCAATCCATAACCGGCTAGCATCACAAAAGCCGCATAAATACTCAACAGACCAATGATGAGGCTCCTGTTCTGAAAAGTAGCGTCCAGACAGATTGCCGTCATATAGGCTATTACCGAACCCATCCACAATAAAAAAATCCCTTTTGAAAACAGTCCGGCAATGAGTCCCCCGAGCAGGTACAACACAAACAGCGAGGGCAGCATGTGAACAGGTTTTAAAGCATCCCCGTGTCTGATCTGCAAATCCACCCGTCCGCTCCCAAAGGAAAATACCTGCCTGAAAAACTTAAAAAAGCTGGTGCGTCTTTTATGGAGCACAAAGGCTTCCTCAATCAGACCTACTGTGAAACCGCTTTTATATAGCCGCATACTGAGATCAATGTCCTCCGAAACCTGGAGTGTGCTGAATCCCCCGAGCATATTGAATACATCCCTTTTGATCCCCATATTGAAGGTGCGCGGCTGATACTGACCCACATGACTCTTTCTTCCCCTGATCCCTCCTGTAGTGTAGAATGAGGTCATAGCATAACTGATGGCTTTCTGGCGTGAGTTGAAATCCTCACCGGCCCTGTCTGGTCCGCCGTAAGCGTCCAGATCATGGACAGAAAGGAATTCCTGGACTACTTTAAAATATTGCGGAGGGATCACACAATCTGAATCAAAGAAAACAACAACCTCCCCAACGGCCTGTTGTACACCCCAGTTTCTGGCTGCACTTATGCCCAATCCCTTCTGATACAGATATTTCAAATTCAACTTTGTTTTGAACTTTTCGATGATCTGTTGGACGCTTTCATCCAGGCTCCCATCAGCAATGATCACCTCGAACTTCCTATTTTCCTGGACTTCCAGACTCGTCAGTAATTCATTAACCTCATCCGGCCTTGAAAAAGTGGGTACTACTATTGAAAAATACATACTAATAGTGATGATGCTGATTCTGATTCTATTTTTCCCTGCCCCTAACTCCCTACTCCCTACTCCCTACTCCCTACTCCCTACTATTTAACACGGCTGTCGTAGGTCGATCCCATAGAGCAATTGTCGCCCTTCAGTGATTTCATCAGCGACTGCTTTATAGCGTGAAAGATGATGATGTGAATATCTTCCGTGATTTCCATATCCTGGATGGGTGCATGAATGACCAGTTCTGCAATATCCTTGATTTTTCCGCCCCTGTATCCGCAAAAGGCCACCGTATGAGCCCCCCTGGTCCGCGCAAATTCAAGGGCTTTAACCACATTGGCGGAATTACCGCTTCCGGAGATGCCGATCACCACATCCTCTTTCCTCAAAAATACTTTAAGCTGTTCGATGAAGATCTCGTCATAGGTGAGATCATTGGAAATGGCCATCATACCGGCAATGTTATCATTCAGGCATTGCACCCTGAAACGCTTATCCAGTCCGTATGAAATGCCTTTCAGAAAGTCACCCGTGACATGGGAGGCAGTGGCGCCGCTGCCTCCGTTGCCGAAGATAAAAACACCGGCATCTTTCTCCCGGGCGTTCAGCAGCAATTTAACAAGCGAAGTGATTGCAACGGTATCTATATGATTTAAGGTATCTGATACACGTGCAAAATACCCGGCAAACTCATTGTTCTTCATCAGCAAAATAAATTAGTTTTGAACCTTCCCGTTCAAAAGCAAAATCAAATTTCTCTAATGGCCGAAGAGCATCCATAAGCCTTTTCTGGTCTGGCTTTTCACAATAAAACAACATGAAGCCCCCTCCGCCTGCACCGAGTAATTTTCCTCCGCTGGCCCCCGCGTTGATGCCGGTCGTATAAATGTCATCGATTTCACTATTTGTAATCTGGGAAGCCAGTTTCTGCTTTAATATCCAGTTTTCATGCAATATCTTGCCAAAATCGCATAACTGTCCTTTATACAGACAATTGCGCAGGTCAGATACCAGCATAACCATTGACCTCAGCATATTGAATTTTTCTTCATGTGATGCATTCTTCTTTTGTTCCGCAAGGATATCAGAGGCTTTTCGCTGGTTCCCGACATAGAACATCAGCAGTTTATCCTGGAGTTCGCTGTATATATCATTCTTCAAGTAAAGTGGTTCGACCCTAACATCACCGTTTGGGTGAAAATGGATGATGTTCAGTCCCCCAAATGCCGCCGCATATTGATCCTGTTTTCCGATGGGCTCACCCAGAACATTAATTTCAATTTCACAGGCCTCACGGGCCAGTTGTTCATGGGTTACGTATTCCCTTTTAATGGCATAAAGGCAATGAAGCAGTCCTACCGTAAAAGAGGACGACGATCCCATACCCGTGCCTGAAGGAATATCCGCGATGGAACTGATCTCGATCCCGCTGGTGACACCCACTTTTTTCATGCACTCGCGCAGGAGTGGATGCTTTATTTCATCAATATTGTTTACGGTTTCTGTTTCGGAATACTTCACCCGCAGCTGATCGTGAAAGAAAAACCGATGCGAGGACAGGTACATGTATTTGTTAATGGAAGTACTCAGCACAGCACCGGCATGACGGGTATAAAAGGTTTCCATATCAGAACCTCCGCCAACAAAACTGATCCTGAATGGAGTCCGGGTAATGATCATGAATCAGACGTGTTTATAATCAAGTCAGCGAATTTACTTTCTTTTTCTATTAATTGATATTCATCTGATTCTCTTTTTTGAACAAGACCGTCTATTTCTTCCGCCGTTTTATTACGCCAACTGTAATAGGATTTTATTCTTCTGCTGAAAGCTTCAGCAGAGAGGGTGGTAAAGATTTTCAGGTGTGCCGACTGGCGCACAACATCCGAGCTGAGGGCTACAACCCCTTCGATAATGATAATCTGTGACTGGCCTGGGTTATATTGGATCTGAACAGGTTTTCGCTCCGGATGGTTCGGATAGGATGTCAATACCAGAGTATGGCCTGATAACAGCAGTTTCAGATCATTTTCAAGTTTGGGCAGCTGAAATCGGTCATACACATTCATCGAATCCGTGCGGCTGTCTTCAGTCAGGATCCAATTGTCCAGTCCAACCTGAAGCACCTTATGGCCAGCTTTTTCAAAAGCTATACGCAGGTAAGAAGTCAGGGTGCTTTTCCCGGTACGGGCATTACCGCCGATCAGCATCACCCAGGGTGACGATTCCGTATGGGCTTTAAACCGGGCCAATACTGTTTCAAAAAATTTCCGGTAAGGGTCGTCCACAATAAAATCAACAGCCTCAGCCAGGTCGGCGAACATATAATCGGGAAAAAGCTTAGTCTTTTTGATGCCATAACCGGTGCGCACACCAATGGTAACGCAGCCTACGTTGATACCTGCCTGTATATCACGCTCCGAATCTCCAATCATATAGGATTCCTGCGGATCAATGTTGAATTTCTCTATAGCCTTTCTGAACATGCCGATCTTGGGTTTCCGGCAGTCACAATCGATTTTGTAGGCGGCATTTTCTTCCGGGAATCCTTTATCAGGATGGTGAGGACAAAAATAAATGGCGTCGAGCCAGGCCCTTTGCTCACCCAGAAGCATTTCCATTTTTTTATGGATCGTGTAAACCTCCTCTTCTGTGCAGATATTCCTGGCAATGGCGCTTTGATTGGTAACAACAACAGAGAGATAGCCAGCCTGGTTGATTTTTCTGACAGCTGCGGATGAAAAATCATACAGTTCAAATTCATCGGGATTGCTGATAAAGCTCTTTTCAACATTCAGCACCCCGTCCCGGTCCAGGAAGATGGCCCGTTGTTTGTTTTCGTAACACTTCCGGCTTATTTCTCCGTTCTCCAGGTCCATCCGAACCCTGTCGAGCCGGTCGGGTGTTCCCATATCCTTCAGGTATTCAGAGGTGTGATAACCATATAAAGCAACCTGACTGAACAAATGCGGAAAAACATCCTTACCGAAATCAGCTTTCTTTCCCTTTTCAATAAATGCTAAAATTGAGGGTGATAACAGGTAAGCACCGGCATTTACTAAATTATGATACCAGGTGCCTGGCTGGTGTGGTTTAGGATGAAAGTCCACGATGCGGCTGTCTGCATTGATTTCTACCAGATCACTGTCAAAAGGATGATCATTGGGATGCAGGACGAGGGTGCACTGGCTTTTTTTTGTACGATGAAAATGTATGAACCTGTTCAGATCCATAGATATCATCACATCGCCATAGAGAACCATAAAGTCTTCTGTAAGCTGGTCTTCAATGGCTTTGATCCCTCCCGTGGTACCCAGGGGTTCGGTTTCAGTGTAATAAGAAATCCTGGCACCGAATCTGTGCCCATCCTGGAAATAATCCATTATGGGATTTTTCAGGTAATTCACCAGGATAATAATATCCTGAATGCCATATTTTAGAAGGAGATCAACCTGATGGTGCAATAGGGGCTTCTCTCCGATGATAAGCATAGGCTTGGGTATCTCCCGGGTAAGTTCACCCAGTCGAATACCCCTTCCGCCGGCCAGAATAACAGCTTTCATTTGCAGCAAACTTTCGTCCCTGCAAAAGAAGGTTTTTTTCAGTTAATTATTGCATTTCCGGTCTAATAATTTGGGAGCCCCCCACCCCCCCACCCCGACGGGGTATATTGTACACATCAATTTAAAATCCTAAATTTAAAGCCGTTAATTTATTACGTTATGGAAATTGAACCTATCGAACCTGATTGCTATTATCATATTTACAATCGAGGTATAAACCGGCAAGCGATTTTCACTTGCGAAGAGCACTATATCAAATTTCTAACATTATGTCAATTTTATATACCCTCTGTAGCTGATATAATGGCCTATTGCCTTTTACCAAATCATTTTCATTTTTTGCTTTACATGCACCCCGACGGGGTGGGGGTACCCCGTCGGGGTGGTATCAATCCCCTTGGTACTTTATTTAATGCTTATGCACAATGGTATAACAAGCAGACAAGTAGAGTCGGAGGTCTTTTTCAGCGTCCATTTAAACGGAAAAGGATTACAGAACAGGAATATCTGAAACAGGTTATTTTTTATATCCATAGGAATCCTTTGCATCATAAACTGGTCAGAGACCCATCCAGGTATCCATTTAGCTCCTACCAGGGGATTATAGGAAATCAATCTGGTTTAATACAACAGGAACAGGTATTGGAATGGTTTGACGGACGAGAAAACTTCATGGAATTCCATTCTATGAATTTTAATAGCTATGTAGATAATATGCTTGAAGATGAATAACCACCCCGACGGGGTGCACCCCGTCGGGGTGGTTAGGGGTGGTTATTCATCAATAGGATTTAACATGGACATTTTTCACGGCACGGCCGGAAGGATCATTCTGATTCCGGAAAGATTCATCCCAGGCCAGGGCTTCGGCTGTGCTGCAGGCCACCGAAGGTACTGATGGAACGCAGGATGCGGCTGTTTCAGCGGGAAAATGTTCGCTGAAAATAGTCCGGTAATAATATTCCTCTTTGTTCCTGGGGGTATTTACCGGGAAGCGGAATTTGGCATTTTCAAGCATCTCATCCGTCACCTCTCGGGAGGTCATCTCTTTCAGGGTGTCAATCCAGTTGTATCCGACACCATCGGAAAACTGCTCTTTCTGGCGCCATGCAACGCTCTCGGGCAAATAGCTTTCAAATGCCTTCCGGAGAATCCATTTTTCCATTTTACCATTTTTCGCCATTTTATCTTCGGGGTTCAGACGCATGGCAACATCGAGAAACTCCTTGTCGAGGAATGGTACCCGTCCTTCCACACCCCAGGCAGCGAGGGATTTATTGGCCCTCAGGCAGTCGTAGAGGTGCAGTTTGCTGAGTTTCCGGATGGTCTCTTCATGAAACTCTTTTGCATTCGGTGCTTTATGAAAATAAAGGTAGCCTCCGAAGACCTCGTCGGCTCCTTCTCCTGATAATACCATTTTTACCCCCATCGATTTTATAACGCGCGCCATCAGATACATGGGCGTGGATGCCCTCACGGTTGTGACATCATACGTTTCAAGGTAATAAATGACATCCCTTATGGCATCGAGGCCTTCCTGTATGGTGAAATGAATCTCATGGTGTATGGTACCGATATGGTCTGCCACCTTTTTTGCAGCTGCAAGATCAGGGGAGCCATCCAATCCTACCGCAAAAGAGTGAAGCTGTGGCCACCAGGCCTCCTGTTCATCATTCGTCTCAATCCGGCGGGCTGCATACTTCCTGGCCACGGCAGAAATTATGGAGCTGTCAAGGCCACCTGACAGCAGCACGCCATAGGGAACATCGGACATCATCTGGCGGTGAACAGCCTTTTCAAGAGCCGTGCGAAGTTCATCAATATCACTATGATTGTCTTTAACTGCCTGGTATCCGGACCAGTCGCGCACATACCACTGCTTCATTTCACGCTCCTTGCTGAAATAATAATGTCCCGGAGGAAATACCTCGATTTTCTTGCAAGTCCCTTCCAGTGCTTTCAATTCTGAGGAGAAATAAAAATTGCCGAAAGCATCCCAGCCCATGTACATGGGTATAATACCAATGTGATCCCTCGCTGCCATGTAACAGTCATTCACTTCATCATATAAAACAAAGGCAAAAATACCATTCAAATCTTCCAGAAAATCTTTTCCTTTATCCTGGTACAAGGCAAGAATCACTTCACAATCCGACTGCGTCTGGAAAGGATATTTATCTTTATAATAGGCCCGGATCTCCTGATGGTTGTATATCTCTCCGTTTACCCCCAGGATTAGTTTCTGGTCTTTGCTATATAAGGGCTGTCGCCCCGATTGGGGATCCACGATGGAAAGTCGCTCATGCGTTATAATGGCCTTTTCACCACAATAAATACCTGACCAGTCGGGCCCCCTGTGCCTGAGCTTTTTCGACATTTCCAACAGCTGGGGCCTGAGTTCCTGGGCATTTACCTTAAGGTCGAATACTCCGATAATTCCACACATAATAAAACATTTTATAAGAAAGCTTAATATATTGAAATAAAAACACAAATAATGTACAAAATTATAAGTAAAAAATTAATAATTATAACAATTCATCATTATAATAGAACATTTTTAACATCTATTTGCATTTTGATTACATATTATAACTTTTATGGGTGTTTTTCGAAATATTTTATATTTTTTCAACCCATTCATTATCCTCAAATAATAGATTCATTATTTCCGTGATTCAAGGAATATCAAAAGAAAACCCCGCCAAAGGCGGGGTCGGAATCTTCACTGAACTGCAAATGTTTGTTTACTGACACTTTAAATTGGTTCTCTGTGCTTTTGCAGCCTCCACGAAGGGGCCATACATGGCATTCTGATAGGAAGTGCAGGCATCTGTCTTTTTACCCAGGTTATTCTGTGCTTCTGCCAATTCAAAATAGAACTTGGCCTTGTCCTCGGGTTTCCCGGTTTCCAGGGCCAGACCCTTTTGCGCATTTTCAGCCGCCAGGGTAAACTTCTTTTGTTTGTTGTATACGCTGGCGAACTGATAATAAACATTCTTATCGATACCGTATTTGGACGCTTTATTCAGTAAGGTTAAAGCATCGGCCAGTTTATTACCCTGATTTGCCTTGCTGCCGGCGATCCGGAAGTAATCACGGGCTATTTTCCTGGTTTGTTCAATCTTTACGGTATCACCGGCAGGTTTCAGCTTCTCCAGGTAAAGGTCAATGGTCTCCTCAAACTTGGGTGCATTATCCTGAGCTTTATAGATCAAGGCTTTATTATAAATTGAAGGCATATGTTCGGGATTGATCATCAACACACTGTCATATGCCTGAATGGCTTTTGCATTTTCTTTGCTGTTAACAAAGGTGGTTGCCATTGTTGAATAAGCCTGGATCATAAGCTTCTGTGAATTCTCCTTTGTTTTGGTATCCCCATATTTATTGGCAACTTCAAGGGCTTTCTTAGAGGCGCTCAGCGATTCGTTGACCTTCTTGTCCACAGTGAGCAGATCAAAAGCTTTCTGATAATAAAGATCCGGCAGCACCTTTACAGCTTTAGCCTTAATGTCATTGGCGGAATCCCCTACCTGTTCACAGACCTTGATACAACTTTCGAATGACTCAATTGCACGTGGATCATTGGCCTTCATAAGTTCTACGCCTTCGTTAAAGACTTTAATGGCGTCATTTTTTACCTGCGCCAGTACAACTGAACTAAGTCCAGCAACCAAAGCAAAAACAGCCACAATTCTTTTAGAATCCGCTAATTTCATACTATTTAAGATTAAAAGGTTATTAGATTTGTCTTTTTCAAAAGCCGTAAATATAAAGATTTTCCTGAATTAAACATGTAAAACAAGAAAGTGCTGATTTTGTTTAATAGACCCCCGGGAAGTATATTCACCCTATCGTTCTTTTTTCAACAGGCCCAGAACAAAGCGGTCAATGGGGAAGCTAAGCTCCTTTTCCTGGAGATTGGAAAGGTCTGCCCATCGGAATGACTGGCTACCATTTACCAGGGAAGGAAAATCAAAGGGCCGTTCCGATATTTTAAATCTCGGGCTTTCTGGAAATACTATTCGGTAATAGATGCTGATCAACTGGTGGTCTTCATAAAACAAAGCACGCTGAAAAAACCCTGTAGTGTAAAAGTGTCCTGTAATCTCGATCTCCTGCCCGAATTCTTCCAAAGCTTCCCGTTTCAGGCAGTCTTCAGGTCCCTCACCAAAATGAAGCCCACCTCCCGGAAACTTGGTCATCTTCCGGTCCAGAACATATTCATCCGTTAGCAGGACTTGCGATTTCTCATTCACAAGAATACCATATACCCTGATATTAAAATGCTTAATGTCCTGTGATTTCATCAATGCCTGATTTTGCTGATTATATATTTGATCACATTTTCCTTGTCACCAGCAATGAACCATTGAATATCCTCATATTTGCGAAACCATGTTAGCTGTCTCCGGGCGTACTGTCGGGTATGTCCCTTGATATGCTCAACAGCCTCCTTCAGCGAATACTTTCCCTCCAGATAGTCAAAAATCTCTTTATAACCCACAGTATTCAGCGCATTTATTTTACGAAACTGAAACAGGCCTTCGGTTTCCTGCAGTAAACCCTGAGCCATCATATATTCCACCCGGGTATTTATCCGGTCATGAAGTTCCTTTCTGGGCATATCCAATCCAATTTTCAGGGGAAAAAAATCCCTTCTTTTACCTTTGCCCGTTAGAAACGAAGAATACGGCAAGCCCGTCATCTCAAATATCTCAAGGGCTTTCAGCATGCGATTCGGATTATGAAGATCAACCTTTTGGTAATAGGCAGGGTCGATTTCATGTAACCTGGACCGGATACCTTCCAGTCCAACAGACTGATATTCCTTACGAAGCCGGTCCCGAATAACGGGATCAACAGTCGGAATATTATCAATGCCCTGGCAAACAGCATCAATATACAGGCCACTGCCGCCTGCCATGACAACAACATCATGGTCCACAAACAGTTTATCAAGCAGGTTTATGGCCTCCATTTCAAAGTGACTGGCATTATAATAGTCGTGTATGGATTTGTGTCCGATAAAATGGTGCTTTACCCTGGCCAGCTGTGCAGGAGTGGGTACAGCGGTACCAATGACTGTTTCGCGATAGATTTGCCTGGAATCTGCGCTGATAATTTCGGTACTAAAATATTCAGCCAGCCTGATGGCCTGGTCAGTTTTGCCGACTGCAGTAGGACCTGCAACAATGATCAGGTATTTTGAAGACATGCGGGATCAGGGTAGCTAAAATCATTCCTTTATTACAGCCTGCTTTTTTAGCAGCATCAGCATAAAAAAAAGACCAATGATAAAGAAAATGGTAATGGCGAGGACGGAATACCTCATGCTGCCGGTAAGCGCTTCAATAATTCCAAAACTGAAAGTACCTCCCACCGTGGCAATCTTTTCCATTACATCATAGAAACTGAAGAACGAGGTATGGTCCCTGGTTTCAGGCAGCATTTTGGAATAGGTGGATCGGGCAAGTGCCTGTGTACCACCCATCAGTACACCCACAAAACAGGCTACAATGACGAAGCCTGTGGCGTTGGTGACGAAAAACACGGCTATAATCACCAGGATCCAAACCATTATGGAAATTATCAAAGCCCTGATGTTTCCCAGCCGGCCGGAAATGCGGGCAAACAGCCAGGCACCAAACATTCCGATGAGCTGAATCAATAAAATGGTGGGAATAAGAACATTATCATTGAGACCGAGTTCCTTGGTACCATAGGTAGCCGCCATAAACATCACTGTCAGTAATCCCATGGTCATAAAGAAGAAACCGATCAGGTAAATTCTCAACTGGCGTATATGCCTGACCTGGTTAAAAACCCTCCGAAGCTCTACGTAACCCTTCAGGATGGGATTCTCTCCTTTTTGCCTTTTACCAAAAGTGTATTTGGGCAATCTTCTGAACGTAATCTGTGAAAATCCGATCCACCACAGGAACACGGTAAGGAAGGCGAGTCGGGGGGCAAATGTATCATCCGTAATACCAAAAAAACCCGGGAAAAGTACAAATACCAGGTTGAAGAGCAGCAGTACAACTCCTCCCAGGTAGCCCATGGAATATCCCCTGGCGCTGATCCGGTCCTGATCAGCCGGATCAGCAATCACAGGCAGAAAGGAATTGTAGAAAACCAGGCTTCCCCCGTAACCAATTGTAGCAAAAGTAAATGCAATCAAACCCAGTTCTAAAGTGTTCCTGTTAAAGAAGAACAGCATTCCGCATGAAATAGCGCCGATCCAGGTAAATACTTTCATAAAGGTCTTCCTGCGTCCTGTATAATCAGCTATGGAAGAGAAAAAAGGAGAAAACAAAGCGATAATCAGGTAGGAAACGGCTATGGACCAGGAATAAAGAACCGTGTTGATCGCTTTATGTCCAAAAAAACTTACAGTAAAATCATCTCCGTTTCGTGTAATAGCATTGTAATAGATCGGGAAAATCGTGGAACCGATGGTGAGCTGGTATACCGAGTTGGCCCAGTCGTACATCACCCATCCGGTTATGGTTTTTTTATCACCCTTTTGGATGGGCCGGAGTTCGGAGATCCTTTTCAAATTATTGCATATATTAGGTTTATATCTATACCAATATACAAAAACTATTGTAATAAAGACCTATGCTTAATAAAAGTTAAGGATGCTATCCCTGTGATTGCCGGATAAGATTCAGTGCGGAGCCAGCTTTGAACCAGCCTATCTGGTTCTCATTGTAGGTATGATCGGCCTGTATTTCATCGCGGGTACCATCTGCATGACGGAGGATCAGTTTCAGGGGTTTGTTGGGCGCGAAGGATCCCAGGCCGGTAAGATCAACCAGGTCGTCCTCAAGGATTTTATCGTAATCTGCCTTGTTCATAAACGTCAGTGCCAGCATGCCCTGTTTTTTAAGATTGGCTTCATGGATACGTGCAAAAGAACGGACCAGGATTACTTTTACGCCCAGGTACCTGGGTTCCATTGCGGCATGTTCCCGTGATGATCCTTCACCATAGTTTTCATCCCCCACCACGATAGTTCCTATGCCTTGTGATTTATAGGCGCGGGCAACTTTGGGCACCTCATCGTAAGTGCCGCTCAGCTGATTCTTGACGGCATTGGTTTTATCATTGAAACTGTTTACAGCGCCAATCAGCATGTTATTGGAAATGTTATCCAGGTGACCCCTGTATTTAAGCCAGGGACCAGCCATCGATATATGATCTGTCGTGCATTTTCCTTTGGCTTTGATCAGGAGGCGCAAGCCGATAAGATCACCGCCGTGCCAAGGTTCGAAAGGTTCCAGCAACTGGAGCCTGCTGCTGCTCTTATTCACCAAAACCTGAATTTTGCCGCCATCCTCAGCGGGTGCCTGATAGCCGTTATCGGCTACATCAAATCCAGCCGGAGGCATTTCAAGTCCCCTGGGTTCTTCAAGTTTTACCCGTTCTCCCTTTTCGTTGACCAGGGTATCGGTCAAAGGATTGAACGCCAGAGTGCCGGCAATGGAGAAGGCAGTGACCAATTCGGGTGAAGCCACAAAGCCATGGGTATTGGGATTACCGTCATTACGTTTTGCAAAGTTCCGGTTAAAGGAGGTCATGATTGAATTCTTTTCCTGCTTGTCAGCTCCATGCCTGGTCCATTGACCAATGCACGGACCACAGGCATTGGCCAGGACAGTTCCTCCCAATTTCTCGAAAACCTGGAGTATGCCATCGCGTTCTGCGGTATATCGGACCTGTTCAGAACCGGGTGTTATGGTAAATGCGGCCTTTGCAACCAGGTTCTTTGACAGTGCCTGCCTGGCCAGTGAAGCAGCGCGGGTCAGGTCTTCATAGGATGAATTGGTGCAGGAACCAATAAGGCCAACTTCCAGTTTTTCGGGCCATCCCTTTTCTTTGACCAGACTGGCAAATCTGGAAACCGGAGTGGCCAGGTCGGGGGTAAAGGGACCATTGATATGGGGCTCCAGTTCCGAAAGGTTAATTTCAATTACTTCATCAAAATATGCACCGGGATCTCGATAAACCTCCGCATCAGCAGTAAGGTATGTTCTGATTTTACCCGCCATTTCCGCAATACCCTCACGTCCAGTCCCTACGAGGTACTTCTCCATTTTTTGGTCATAGCCAAAAATAGAAGTTGTTGCACCAATCTCAGCACCCATATTGCAAATAGTACCCTTTCCCGTACAGGAAATGCTTTCAGCCCCTTCACCGAAATACTCCAGGATGTAACCTGTGCCACCGTTCACAGTAAGGATACCGGCAACTTTTAAAATCACATCCTTGGCCGAGGTCCAACCGCTTAGTCTTCCTGTAAGCTTCACTCCGATCAATTTCGGAAACCGAAGTTCCCAGGATAGTCCGGCCATAACATCACAGGCATCCGCCCCGCCGACTCCAATGGCAATCATGCCTAGTCCCCCGGCATTTACGGTATGAGAGTCGGTGCCAATCATCATTCCCCCTGGAAAAGCATAGTTTTCAAGGATCACCTGGTGAATAATCCCTGCCCCGGGCTTCCAGAATCCAATTCCATATTTGTCTGATACTGAGGCAAGGAAATTGTAAACCTCACTGTTGGTGACCTCTGCAGCGGCCAGGTCGGCTTTGGCGCCATCCCTGGCCTGGATAAGATGATCACAATGCACCGTGGAAGGAACGGCGACTTTTTTCCTGCCGGCTTGCATAAACTGCAACAGGGCCATCTGGGCAGTTGCATCCTGCATAGCCACACGGTCGGGAATAAAATTTACATAATCATTTCCCCGTTTAAAGACTGAATGAGGCATCCCCACTTCCAGGTGTGCATATAAGATCTTCTCGGCAAGGGTCAGCGGATGGCCTATCATTTTTCCGGCAGCATCGACCCTGTGGATAAACGATGCATAAACACGCTGTATCAGGTCCAAATCAAATACCATGGTTTTTATAGTTTTAAATACAAATATGAGTGTCGGTAATCAATAACATAAACTGAGCTGCAATTTGTAACAGTCATGTTGAGCGAAGTCGAAACATGGTTTATAACCAGTCACCCTTCGACTCCGCTCAGGATGACCATTTCAGCAGAGCTATAAATATGATTGCCGATACTCAATATTACAAATTAATATATTCTGATGTAATGGTAAACACAATTCTTTTCAAATTGATCACGGGGAACTTACAATCTTTAATTCCTCCATCACCAAGGAATCGGTTGCCACAGAATCGGGCACTGAAAAAATCTGTGCCGCAGGGCCTGTGAGCAGAACTGCCGGACTACTTCCCAGGGTATCACCGGGAGCAATAAACTCCTTTCTTACCATCAGTTCTTTCACCCGGTTGAAATAATTGCTAAAAAATGGCTTTGGCTTTCCATTGGTCTCAAAGGTGTATCTGTACCATTTGGGACGTGGCACAATACTGGCCAGGTAGATGCTTTCAGTGAGTTTGAGCCCGGAGGGCGGCTTATTGAAGTAAAACCGGGATGCCTGATTGATTCCGTAAATACCGGGGCCCCATTCAATTATATTGAGATAAACTTCAAACATGCGCTGTTTTGATACCAGTTGTTTGTTTTCGATAAGCCAAACGATCAACGCTTCCTCAACTTTGCGCGCCAGAGTTTTGTTGCGGGTGAGAAAGATATTCTTGACCAGTTGCATGGAAATTGTACTTCCGCCGCGCGCAAACCGCTTTTCTTTGATGTTGGTGACCATGGATTCCCTGAATGCCCCAGGATTGAATCCCCTGTGATAGAAAAAGCTGCCGTCCTCCGATGTCATCACTGCGGCCCGCAATAAAGGCGATATCTGATCAAAAGGCACAAAATCAGGGTTACTGATACCCACATTGAAAGCAGCAACTACCCTGTCCTTTTCATATACCCGGTGATAAAACTCTCCGTTAAGCATCCTGTAATCGTCTGCGCCATAGGCCATTATTTTAAAATCATCTGCACGCAGCCTCGTGTTGAAAACCAGACTATCTGGAATGTTAAGGTTCACCGAAAAATCAAGAAAAAAATATAGCCTTCCTGAAGCCTTTAGTCCGTTAAGACTGGTGAACATCCCCGGCGGTAGTGAAGTAAAAAATGCCCCTGCATCCCAGTTCACAGGCCGGAGCTTGAAGGTGATTTCAGGACCTTCCCGGAGATTGAGCCTGAAATAGGGAAGGATTTCGGCTTTATTGAGGACAGCCCTTGAAGTGCTGTCCAGCTCAAAAGTGCCTGGCTCAAGGTGGATCAGGAATGATGACCAGAAGTGGCTAATTTTAATATCATGCGTTGAAAACCGTTCCCCGTTCAAAACAAGCCCGTCAAAACTGAATTCTCCCGCTACATCTACAAGATGCCTTCGCCTGCCGGATAAATCAACCTTGAAAGTCAGGGTATCAAAGCCCAGGGAAACGCCGTAATTTTGTTTGAGCAGGGGTATGGGAAGCAGACTGGTGTCTGATTTTATCAATTGAAATTCCATTAGCGAGACGGATTTATCAAAACGGCCCGCCACCGGTATCCGGGTGGTTAGTTTATCGCCGGCAAAGACGAGTGTTGCGGAAATCACGCCACGATTCAGCACAAAACTGTGAACGGCAATCAACGTTGGACTTCCTGCGGATGAGATTCTCACCTGTACCCTGTTAATCTTTGCCTTGGCTGGCGCATAACTGAACAATCTTCGAATAAACCTGTTAGCGAGATCAGCCATATCGGTTTCCCTGAACTTATCCGGTGCATTAACGGATCTGTCCGCTTTTAATTCTGCTCTTGCCAGCGCTTTCTTCTCTGTATGGTAACGAATCGAAACTGTTCGGCAAGCAAATTCCTTGATCCGTATCTTCCTCAAGAAAAGAGGGAGAATCCTGACCTCGGTAGAAACCGAATCCATAAAGATTTCGTTGCCTCCGGTCATGCTCTGAATGTAGATTCCCTTAACAAAAACTGTGTTGAGTCCCTTAAACCCGGCTCCATCCCAATGCGCACTGTATTGATGGCTTCTGATTTTGCCGGTTGCCGAGTCAAGAGCTCTTTGCAGCATATAACCCCGCATGGCCAGCAGACCTGCTACTATGATACCCACCAAGGATAGTAGCAACACAAGCCAACGTTTCCTCAGCGGAAGCTGTATAATATTCATGGTAGTGACATTCAAAACGCGAAATTAAACAATTATCATTTACCGGCATGGAAGTGAAAGGAAATGCCGCTTTTTCATGAAACCTTAATGCAGTGCAAGCCGTAAACGCAGCATAATCGATGAAGCTCGTGATTATATATCTCAAACACCTGAATACCCTGCTGAGGTCATTCATGCTGATGCCATTCCTACTGGTTGGCGTGACAGCCCATACCCAATCTACTGATGATCTGAAGAATAAGGAAGCCATCGCCCGAAACAAAGCCAAAACCCAAATCAGTTGGGATTATCAGTACTCCGGTGAAAAACCGGGAAAAACGGGTGTTAGAACCTCTGTCACTACGTTTACTGCCAAAGGAGACATTTCACAGGTAGATGCCCTTAATTCCAAGGGGGTAGTAACCCATTCTGAAAAATACCGTTACGATGCAAAGGGGAATAAAACCGAATATACACGTAATTCGGGAGAAAGCTCCTATCAGAAGAAATATGTTTACAGCGATAAGAACCAGCTCGTCGAGGAGAGTGGCTTCGATGGCGTAGAGAATTTCAGAAACCTGTATGGTTATAATGCACAGGGTGAAATGAAAGAAATCAGGTATATGAAGAAGTCCGTGATTTTCGAAAAAAGGGTTTTTGAAAAGAAGGATGCCACAACAACAGTTTCAGTATATAATGCTACTGGTGTGCTGACCTCAAAGTTGCTGCTAAGATATGACGACAGGGGCAATCTGGTTGAAGAGATCGTTTATGGCGGCAACCAGAGTGAACTGGAGAAAAAAACTTACCATTACGATGACAACAAAAATCTGAAAGAAGAGGCAAAATATAAGCTGGACAAGATTACCCTAAAAACTTCATACAATTATAACACTTCTGGGGCTTTGGTCGAAATCACAGAGGAAACTCCCGGCGTTGTCAGGTTTGTGAAGAAAAGCTTCACTTATGATCCCAAAGGCAGCTTGCTTGAAATCAAATGGCGTCGCAAAGGCACAGAGGAATTCAACCGGATTACTTACCAGTACGATGACAGGGGTTTGTGCACTTCTGCCGATACCTATTATCCGGCAACCCATTACAGGGTACTCACGAAGTATACCTATGAATACTTCTAGCAAAGTTGTGTTGATTAATAGTTTAAGTGTTTAAGCATTATTCTTCTATCTTTGCCCTTCATTCGATCCCTGTAATACCCTATGTTACTTAAAATACATCCGGAAACGCCTGGTCACAGGCAAGTTCAAAAGGCCGTGGAGATTTTGCAGGACGGAGGCGTTATCATATTTCCCACCGACACCGTTTACGGACTGGGCTGTGATGTTTTCAACCACAAAGCTGTTGAACGGGTCGCCAGACTTAAGGGTATCCATATCGAAAAAGCCAATTTCTCATTTATATGCCATAGTCTCAGTCAGTTAACTGATTACGCCAAACATGTAAACAACCCCACGTTCAAAATAATGAAACAGCACCTGCCGGGGCCCTATACTTTTATTCTCGAAGCCAGCAACAATGTACCGCGGATATTCCGCAACCGTAAAAAAACCATCGGCATCAGGATTCCTGAAAATAAAATCATTCTTGAGATCGTACGCGAATTGGGCAATGCGGTTCTTACAACCTCCATTCACGATGAAGATGAAGTGCTTGATTATACCACCGATCCTGAGCTTATTTACGATCATTATAAACACCATGTCGATGCTGTAATTCACGGAGGCTTTGGAAATAACATCCCTTCTACGGTCATCGACTGTACAGGACCGGTTCCCCAAATTGTCCGTCAGGGGATGGGTGAGGTGGATTTTTAGTATTTCCCCGCTATTGTTCCACCAGCTTCCAATAGCTTCCTTTTTCAGCAACGTTCCAGCAGGGAATGCCATGCTTTTCACAGGCTTTGGTCCACTGAATGGCAGCAAGGCCACCGACTGACGAATCCAGTATAATCAGGTCCGTTGTGAGGGTTCGGGCTATTGCTTCCGGGTCGGGTTTAACATTTCCTGAAATAACGACCAGGTTCAATTTCAGCGGACTGCCGGTATGCCAGTCATAAAACCCGTTATCCTTCAGCCATGCCATGCGAAGTCCCGAATACTCCATAAAGCAATTGTTCCCCAGCCAGGGTGATCTGTAAAACAAATCCGCCTGTCGCTTGCAGGCTTCTGTATCAGTTCCTGACAGGAACCGGATTGAATCTGCCACACCACGTTCAATCCAAAAATTCCCGAGCGCATATTGCAGATCATTGATACGGTTATCCAGTGTTGAATCACCCCATACCCGACATGTTCTTCCGCTGACAAAGCATAGTACAGAAGTACCCTTCACATTGGCCACCTGAAAGATCTTTTGAATCCGTGTATCCCGGTTGTGAACCGCATTGAGCAACTGAAAAAGCAAGATTAACATGATTGATGACAACAGCACTATGTACTTCCTGTTTACAAAAAACAAATGCAGCAGCACTATGGCTGCAGTTAACAAAACACACTGCTGACGGCTGAAGTAAATGTTTTCGATGAGCGCGCCAGGAAGCGTTTCGGTATAAGAAACCATTCTGAGGAGGACATCAAGCTGAATGGCCAGAAGCTTTCCTGTAAAAAGGGCAAGCGGATGAATGGCAGACAATAGCAAAAACATGGCAGCAGTGCATATGATCACCGATACCAGAGGCACCACAAATAGGTTGGTAAGCCAAAAATAAACCGGGAACTGGTGAAAATAATAGGCAGTAAGGGGAAGCGCAGCCAGCTGGGCTGCGCAGGAAACAGTGAAGAGTTTCCAGATTTTTTTAACCAGTGTGCTGCGGAAGACGAAAAGTTGGCTCATCACAGGCTGGAACATAATGATACCCATCACTGCTGCAAAGGAAAGCTGAAAGCTGACATCGGCGATCATAGCCGGCGAAAAGGCCAGCATCAAGAAGGCAGAGGCTAAAAGAATATTATAACTGTTGACCTGCCTGTTAAACAGTTTCCCTGTCAGTGCAAAACCGATCATAACCGATGCTCTTGATACAGAAGGAGACAACCCGGTAATCACAGCAAAAAACCAGATAAACAAAATAATAACAACTGTTTTTACCACATTACCATGTGAAAAACGATCCAGGCCGAACAACAGATAGCTCATTGCCAGGGCAATAATAGCCACATTAAAACCAGACAGTGCCATTACATGCATTACGCCGGCACGGGAGAAAGTCAGTTGGGTCCGGGCTTCAAGATCATTGCGATAGCCAAGTGTTATCGCTGCCAGAATGCCAAACGAGGTTTTACTCAATCCGATTTCCCGGTATGCGGCCAGAAGTTTGCTCTGGCATTGATACGCCAGCCATTTCAGTGTTTTTCTGCCACCGGCCGTTGATTCCCGCCAGGATCCTGATTTCAGATAAGCCTGCTTGTGAATACCCCTGGTTGAGAGGTACCGGCCATAATCAAATTCAGCCGGATTACCAGGAGCAGGTATGTTTCTCAATCGGGTATTGGCCCAGATCTGATCTCCGGGTTGAAGGCAACTCGATTGGGAATCTTTTTCAATATAGATTATGGCTTTGTAATGGCCTGCTTTCCAACGGCCCTGTATTTTGCCGCCATTTACCGTAACAGTTGTCCTGACGATATGATCATTGATCTCAGGCGCTTCTGTAACTGTCATCAGAAAGATTCCCTGATCTTTTGTTATACCACGGATGCGTTCAGAAGCCTGGTTGACGATGTCTGTATTTATCAAGCCGGTAATAAAAAGCACCATTCCTGACAACAGACCGGTCATCCAGCCATTGCGAAAGCTTTTGTGCCAATGAACCATTATCGCAAACAACAGCAGCAATGCAATAGCAATTACTATAAGAAAAAGATATCCTCTCTGTCGGCAACCTGGAAATAAATCGGCTGCAACGATACCTGCCGAAAAAATTGGAAGAAAGCGGGCAAAAGGACTTTTTCTGAATATTGGCAATAACTGCATGCAATATTTTGTGTATTGCAGACAAAACTTTCTGAAAATTACGCAATTTCCGGTGATTATCAAAGTCGCACAGGATTGTTTTTTTTAACCGCGCCATTGGGGTTATAAATGAATTTAATTCCTAAATTTGCAGGTATCCGTATACTTGATGAAATCAAATAAAACACTTTAAAAGCATATAACATGGTTGATCTTAAAACAAAGCATCTTGGGATTGAACTTAAAAACCCTGTCATTCTTGGAGCAAGTAACCTTGTCTCCAAGATTGACAACATATTAAGAGCCGAGCAAGCAGGAGTGGCCGCTGTGGTTTACAAGTCACTTTTTGAAGAGCAGATTCAGCTTGAAGCCGCGCAATTTGATGATGAATTGGAGGAATACAATGAGCGGAATGCAGAGATGGTCAAATTATTTCCGACCATTGAGCATGCCGGTCCTGAAGAACATCTGCACAACCTTCGCAAAGTTAAGGAAAGTGTGAAGATCCCGGTGATTGCCAGTCTGAATGCCATCTACACGGAAACCTGGATCGAGTATGCCCAGTTGATCGAGCAGACCGGTGTGGACGCCCTCGAGATCAATTTCTTTTATGTTCCTCATGACACACTGACCGACGGACGTGATGTCAAGGAACAACAGATTGAAGTACTCAAAGCACTGAAGTCCAAAGTCAAATTGCCGATAAGTGTAAAACTCAGTCCTTTTTATGCCAATCCGTTGAATGTGGTTGCTCAGATGGATAAGGTGGGTACTGACGGATTTGTTTTGTTCAACAGGCTTTTTCAGCCCGATATTGATATTGAGAGGATGGTGCATTTTTCACCATTCAATCTGAGCAATCCTGAGGACAACAAGCTCAGCCTGCGGTTTGCAGGCCTGCTATACGGCACAATTTCAGGTTCCATTTGCAGCAATACAGGTATTTACAGTGGTGCTGATGTCGTAAAGATGATCCTTGCCGGCGCTGATTGTGTTCAGGTTGTGAGCACGGTGTACAAGAACAAAGTGGAGCACATTTCCACCATGCTGAAGGATGTACAAAGCTGGATGGAATCAAAGGGCTTCAGCAAACTGGATGATTTCAGGGGGAAACTTTCCAACAAGAACCTTAATGATCCCTTTGTTTACAAGCGCGCCCAGTATATCGACCTGCTGCTCAAATCCGATCAGATTTTCAAGAAATATCCTGTCGTATAATAATATAGAACCCCGCCAGACCAGCGGGGTTCTTTCTTTATTTTAAGACCTTGATCTTATAGGGAACATCTACCTTGCATTTGGTAATGTCATTCAGCTTTCCCTGCAGCAGTTTCCTTCTTAAAGGATTGATCCGGTCGATAAACATTATACCATCGAGATGGTCATACTCATGCTGGATAACACGTGCTTTCAAGCCCTCATATTCCTCTTCGAAATAATTCCATTTATCATCATAATAGGAAATTCTGACTTTATTATGACGATCAACATCTTCCCTTAATTTGGGAAGGCTGAGGCAACCTTCATTCATTACCAGGGTTTCCTCACCGATCAGTTGAAGTTTCGGATTGATAAAAGCTTTTTTGAAATCCTTCAGTTCCGGATCTTCCTCTGCCAGGGATGTGGCATCCACAACAAAGATTCTGACGGATTTACCGACCTGGGGCGCTGCCAGGCCCATGCCGTCGGATTTGTACATAGTATCAAACAAATCGGATATCAAAGCCTGCAGATTCGGATAGTCATCAGTAATTTCCCTTGCCACCTGTCTGAGAATTGGAGAACCATATACGACGATGGGGTAGATCATTTGTTGTTAGTTGATAGTTGTTAGTTGTTAGTTGTTGGTTGTTAGTTGTTAGTTGTTGGTTTTTCATTGTTTTGCCTGTATTCCAGATAGGACTGCAGGATAATGGTAGCGCTTATCGCATCTACAAGTGCCTTATTCTGGCGGTCCTTCTTTTTAACACCCCCCAGAACCATGGTTTGAGCAGCCATTTTGGAGGTAAACCGTTCATCCATCAGAAATACTTCCTTTCCGGGGAAGGTTTTTCTCAGCAAAGCAATGAAAGGATCAATATAGATAACAGATTCGGAAGGCAAATTGTTCATTTGGCGCGGGTAGCCCACTACAAAACAATCAACTCTTTCCTTCGAGGTGTAATGGAGCAGAAAGGCGATCACTTCAGATGAAGGTACGGTAGTAATACTGTTTGCGATCATCTGCAGCGGATCGGTTGCAGCAATGCCGGTACGTTTCCGTCCATAATCCAGGGCAACAATTCTTCCCATGTATTTTTTGCTATACCCTATAATAATTAAAGACCCCGTCTTTCCGGCGGGGTCTCTATCTGTTTCAACAGGCATCCTTATTTGACCTGCAGGGAATAATCCATGGCAGCCAGTCTCCTGTAGGTATTGAAGCGCCACTTTGCATTCTCCTCAGCTGCTTTGAACAATACTGCAGCATCTTTGGGAAATGCTTTCTTCAAAGAAGTATAACGTACCTCACCGTTCAGGAATTCCTGGAATTTACTCCAGTCAGGTTCCTTGGAATCCAGTTCAAATGGATTCTTGCCTTCCTTTTCCAACAATGGATTGTACCTCCAGAGATGCCAATAGCCGGCATCCACGGCCAATTTCTGTTCTTCCTGTGATTTATCCATGCCCAGTCGTAATCCATGGTTGATACAGGGTGAATATGCTATGATCAGCGACGGACCGGGATAAGCCTCAGCTTCACGAAGGGCTTTCAGGTATTGATTCTGGCTGGCGCCCATGGCAACCTGTGCTACATAAACATAGCCATAAGTCATGGCCATGGCACCCAGGTCTTTTTTCCGGACCCGTTTACCGGATGCGGCAAACTTGGCGACAGCACCGATAGGCGTAGCCTTGGATGCCTGTCCTCCGGTATTGGAATAGACCTCCGTATCCATGACCAGTACATTAACATTCTCCCCTGAAGCCAGCACATGATCGAGTCCGCCATAGCCGATATCATAAGCCCAGCCATCGCCTCCAAAGATCCAGATGGATTTCTTGATGAGGTATTGTTTCAGGTCAAGAATTTCCTTTGCCAGAGGATTCTTCTCCTTGTTCAAAGCTTCGATTACCTTCAGGGACGATTCTTTGGAGGCACGGGCATCCGTCATGGATCCGATCCATTCTTTAAAAGCTTCAATAGTCTTATCGGATAGCCCGGGATTCGACTGGATGGCTTCTGTCATTTTCCTGCTTATCCGGGTTCTGAGCTTCTCAGCTCCCATGGCTATACCGAAACCGTATTCCGCATTATCCTCAAATAGTGAATTGGCCCAGGCCGGACCCTTTCCTTCCCTATTGGTGCAATAGGGTGTGGAAGGAGCAGAACCTCCGTAAATAGAGGAACAACCTGTGGCATTGGCTACAATCATCCTGTCGCCATACAATTGTGTGATCAGCTTAATGTAAGGGGTTTCACCGCACCCACCGCAGGCACCGGAAAATTCAAACAAAGGTTGCGCAAACTGGCTGTTTTTGACCGACTTGTCTATTTCTACCAGGTGATCTTTGACCGTAACTTTCTCAGCCATATACTCCCAGCGTGCAACTTCGGCGCCCTGTGAATCGAGGTGTTTCATCACCAGTGATTTTTCCTTGGAGGGACAGATATCGGCGCATACTCCGCAACCAGTGCAATCCAGCGGACTAACCTGAATGCGGTATTGAAGGGATTCAAAACCTTTTCCGGTTGCCTTCAGCATTGCTGTATCCGCAGGAACGCCTTTCATTTCCTTCTCATCAAGTAGAAATGGCCTGATGGCAGCGTGGGGACATACATAGGAACACTGGTTACACTGGATGCAGTTACCGGAAATCCATTCCGGTACGTTAACAGCAATACCGCGTTTTTCATATACAGTGGTCCCTGAAGGGAAGGTACCATCCTCGCGGCCAAGAAATGCGCTGACCTTAAGATCATCGCCTCTCATACTGTTGATGGGCTCTACCACATTTTTAATAAACTCGGGGATTTTACGGTTATCCTTATCCTGTTTGATTTCAAGATTTGCCCATGCTGCCGGAACTTCAACCTTGATCACGTCGCTGCCACGTTCAATGGCTGCCAGGTTCATATTGACAATTTCTTCACCCTTGCGGCCAAAGGTTTTGATAATAGCCTTTTTCATCTCGGACCTGGCATCCTCGAAGGGAATAACTTTTGCAATTCTGAAGAAAGCGGACTGCATGATCGAATTGGTGCGGTTCCCCAAACCAATCTCTTCTGCAATTTTTGTAGCATTGATAATGTAAAAATCAATCTGTTTCTCAGCGAGTGTTTTTTTAATGATGTCTGGCAGCTTATTTTTTGTCTCTTCAGCGTCCCATATGCTGTTCAGCAGGAAAGTACCACCTTTTTTGATTCCCTTGAGCATATCATATTTTTCAAGATAAGAAGGCACATGACAGGCAACAAAATCAGGAGTACCTACCAGGTAGGGGGAACGGATAGCCTTATCTCCAAAGCGGAGATGGGATACCGTAATACCGCCTGATTTCTTGGAGTCATAGGCAAAGTAAGCCTGCGCGTACTTGTCGGTTGAATCACCGATGATCTTGATGGAGTTCTTATTGGCACCCACGGTTCCATCAGAACCCAAACCATAAAACTTGGCTTCGAAAGTTCCTTTATCAGAAATACTGATTTCAGGTCTTATCGGAAGGGACAGATGGGTTACGTCATCAACAATACCAACTGTAAAGAGCATCTTGGGCTCTCTGGAAGCCATGTTTTCAAAGACTTCAATGATCTGAACGGGAGTGGTATCCTTGGAACTCAAACCGTAACGGCCGCCGATGATCATCGGTGCATTTGGCATTCCATAGTATACGTTCTTAATATCGAGGTATAAAGGATCCCCGTTGGCGCCAGGTTCTTTGGTCCTGTCGAGCACTGTAATCCTTTTCACTGACTTTGGAATTACCTTCAACAGATATTGAGCAGAGAAAGGACGGTAAAGATGAACCACCACAACACCCAGCTTCCTGCCTTTCGCATTAAGATGATCAACCACTTCTCGGGTAGTTTCGGTGACCGAACCCATGGCGATGATGATCTCCTCGGCATCGGAAGCACCAAAATAACGGAAGGGGGCATAATCGCGACCAGAGAGCTTCGATAGCTCCTTCATATAATTATCAACGATATCCGGTAACTTGTCATAGAAAGGATTTGCCGCTTCCCTGCTCTGAAAATAAATATCAGGGTTCTGAGCTGTTCCGCGTGTGACAGGATGGTCGGGATTCAATGCCCGGTCCCTGAATTCCTGAAGAGCTTTATAATCCAATAGTTTGGCCAGATCTTCCATAGCCAGCATTTCTATTTTCTGGATTTCCGCTGAGGTCCTGAAACCATCGAAGAAATGAAGGAAAGGTATTCTCGATTTAATGGCAGCGAGATGGGCCACAGCTGAGAGATCCATTACCTCCTGAACACTGCTGGTGGCCAGCATGGCAAAACCAGCGTGCCTGGTACTCATAACATCGCTATGGTCACCAAAGATGGAGAGTGCCTGGGCGGCAAGACTGCGCGCTGAAACGTGGAGAACTGCCGGAAGCAATTCACCGGCAATTTTATACATATTGGGAATCATCAGTAATAAACCCTGTGAAGCAGTAAAGGTAGTTGCCAGAGAACCTGCCTGGAGTGCGCCGTGCAAGGCTCCTGCAGCACCTGCCTCTGATTGCATTTCAATTAACCTTACCTCTTCTCCAAAGATATTTTTCCTGCCATTGGCTGCCCACTCATCAACGTATTCTGCCATGGTTGAGGAAGGGGTGATGGGGTAAATAGCTGCCACTTCGCTGAACATGTAGGCAATATGGGCTGCAGCATAGTTACCGTCACAAGTTACAAAATTTTTCTTTGTGCTCATCTTAACTCGCTTATTATTAGATATATTATAGTATTGAATTTTTAAGAAACTACAAAATTAAAATAAATCAGCTATATTCTGCTATCCTTTTCACAACACGGTTCTTATTTTGTTTCATTATAAATAAGTCAGGCTGACGGCAATATAACACGGGAATAAAATGAAAAATGCGGGGTGATCCCGCATTTTTCAAAGCAACAGTTTTATTCTCCGTTCATGGAGATCAGGAATTCCTCATTGGAATCGGTTTTGGCAAGCCGTTCACGCAAGAACTCCATGGCTTCTATTGAGTTCATATCAGTAAGGTACTTTCTCAGGACCCATATTTTGTTGAGGAAATTCCGATCCAGCAGCAAGTCCTCACGACGGGTGCTTGAAGCGGTTATATCAATGGAAGGATAAATCCTGCGGTTGGAAAGTTTGCGGTCGAGTTGCAGCTCCATGTTGCCGGTTCCTTTGAATTCCTCAAAAATCACATCGTCCATTTTCGAACCGGTATCGGTAAGCGCCGTAGCGATAATAGTCAGAGATCCTCCGTTTTCGATGTTCCTGGCAGCACCAAAAAAGCGTTTGGGCTTTTGCAGTGCATTGGAGTCAACTCCGCCGGAAAGAACCTTTCCTGATGCCGGGGCAATGGTATTAAATGCCCTGGCCAGACGGGTGATGGAATCGAGCAGGATGACCACATCATGTCCGCATTCTACAAGTCTTTTGGCCTTTTCGATCACGATATTGGCGACCCTGACATGACGTTCGGCAGGTTCATCAAAAGTGGAGGATACTACTTCGCCCCTTACATTGCGGGCCATTTCGGTGACCTCTTCAGGACGTTCATCAATGAGCAGAATGATGAGGTATACCTCCGGGTTATTGGCAGCAATAGCGTTGGCAATATCCTGAAGGAGTATGGTTTTGCCGGTTTTGGGCTGAGCCACGATCAGTCCACGCTGACCTTTCCCAATGGGCGAGAACATGTCCACCACGCGGACCGACAGATTGGTCTTTTCTCCTGGCCTGATCAGCGTAAACTTCTCATTCGGGAATAGTGGTGTGAGATAATCAAAGGGTACCCGGTCACGGATATACTCAGGATTACGCCCGTTGATTTCAATGACCTTGATCAGCGGGAAATATTTCTCTCCTTCTTTGGGAGGCCTTATGGTCCCGGTAACGGTATCTCCTGTCTTCAAACCGAAAAGCTTGATCTGGGATTGAGAAACATAGATATCGTCGGGGGAATTCAGGTAATTATAATCCGATGAACGGAGGAAACCATAACCATCGGGCATGATTTCAAGAACTCCCTGGCAGGTAATAATACCGTCAAATTCTGTAGGTTTTTCCTGTGGCACTTTTCTTTCAAAAGGAGCCCTTTGCGGAGGTTCAAATCTGGGCATTTTTTCGGTCTGGGGAGGAATAGTGGGTTCCCTTTCCACTTCTACAGCAGGGATCATTGTTTCCTCCATCTCAACATCCGGGGTAATTAATTCTTCATAATCAGGATTTTTAACAGCCCTGATTTCATCAGCCGCTTCGATTGCTTTTTCAGTATCCTCCCTGGGCAGGGTATCTCTTTCATTGAACCTGGGAAATTCCTTATTCTTTCTGAATTCTCCATTTTGCCTGCTGGGGTCATACGGCCTTTTGAAAAATCTGCCCTTACCCCTGTCCTTGGCACCATGGAAAGGCAACTGGTCAGATTTCTGCTCTGAGGGCTTGTTTTCCTGACGAGCCTCAGCCGGCATATCCATTAAAACATCTGATTTTGCATTAAACTTTGCATCATTGATAAGCTCAGGTCTGTCGTTTTCAATACGGCGCGGACGTCGCCCCCTCCTTTTGTGATCATGACTGAAAGGAATCTCCGGCTTTTTTTCCGATTTTTTCCCCTCAGTAGCCATGATGGCCTGTTCATCAAGAATCCTATAAATAAGATCCTGTTTTCTGAGAATATCGGCCTTCTTAACGTTTAATTGCTTGGCAATTTCCTTGAGCTCGGGAAGTAGCTTTTTATTAAGCTCTAAAATATCGTACATAATGTGTGGAGAAGTTTATTTAAAAGAATATGTGGTGATACTGAACTAACTATTACGCATGCAGGGTATAACAATACCTGAAACAAAACATGTTGTTGGATCAAAAAAAGATGGAATACGTAAGGGAATTATGCTGCAATAATACGCAATTCAAAACAAATACCAAAACAAAAGATTATTTTTTTTACTGTAACAAGTAATTGTAAAATTATGTAATTTTAAATAGCCATAGATACAGCAAGGTTTAATGCTGATTTGTATTGTAATACGCTCTTAATATGACGCATACAATATTAAAGCATTTTTTCTCATTTACAGGGCAATTCACCTGTTTTTCCTTTTTTGACCTGCACCCAAAACCAAAAACCAAATCCTTTCCCCATGAGACAATTGAAAATTGTCAAACAAGTTACCAATCGTGAAACACCATCGCTTGACAAATATTTGCATGAAATTGGCAAGGTTGAGCTGATTTCTTCGGAAGAAGAGGTCCAGTTGGCTCAGCGAATAAGAAATGGCGATGAACAAGCGCTCAACAAACTAATAAAAGCAAATCTCCGGTTTGTTGTATCGGTTTCCAAGCAATACCAGAATCAGGGACTCTCTCTCCCTGATCTGATTAATGAAGGTAACGTCGGACTGATCAAGGCGGCCCAGCGTTTTGATGAAACCCGCGGATTTAAATTCATTTCTTATGCAGTATGGTGGATCCGCCAGTCAATCCTGCAGGCTCTGGCTGAACAGGCGAGAATTGTCCGGCTGCCGCTGAATAAAATCGGTTCCATTAATAAAATCAACAAGGCATTCTCTGATCTTGAACAATTGTATGAAAGGGAACCTTCTGTTCAGGAAATTGCCGAAATTCTCGAGATGGCCCCCGATGATGTCAAGGAGGCCATGAAAAGTGCCGGCCGGCATATTTCGATGGACGCTCCCATTACCGATGATGATGAAGGCAATCTTTACGATGTGCTGCTCAGCAAGGATACACCCAGTCCGGATAAAGGATTGCTGACAGATTCCCTGCGCAGGGAGATTGAAAGGGTCCTGTCGATGCTCACTTATCGCGAGGCAAATATCCTCAGGCTGTATTTTGGTCTGAACACCAAATATCAGTATACGCTTGAGGAGATCGGGCAGGAGTTTAACCTGACCCGTGAACGGGTAAGGCAAATCAAGGAAAAGGCCATCAAGCGGCTGAAGAATGCTACCCGGTGCAAACTTTTAAAAGCCTATTTGGGGTGATTTTGTAACCTGTCCGGATCATCCTGTGGTGAAACAGGGAAAGTTTTATACTTTTACTGAATAACAATCCACAGGTATATGAACCGATTGATAGCCCCTTCATTACTGGCAGCTGATTTTTCAAATCTGCGGAAAGATATTGAAATGGTGAATTCCAGCGAAGCAGGCTGGTTTCACCTGGATATTATGGACGGAGTATTTGTCCCCAATATATCCTTTGGCCTACCCGTGGTCAAAGCCGTAAAAAAACTGGCCAAAAAACCGCTTGATGTACATTTGATGATCATCGAGCCTGAAAAATACCTGCACAAGTTTCGTGATGCCGGTGCCGATATACTTACCGTTCATATGGAAGCCTGCCGTCATTTGCACCGGACGGTTCAGGAAATCAGGGAACTTGGTATCAAAGCAGGCGTTTCGCTCAACCCACATACCCCTGTCTCTGCCCTGGAAGAGATCATCCCCTTTATTGACCTGGTGCTGATCATGTCGGTAAATCCCGGTTTCGGGGGACAGCAGTTTATCGAAACCTCGTATGAAAAAATCAGGAAAACCAAAGCCATTATTAAGGAATCAGGCTCACCAGCACTGATAGAAGTTGATGGTGGCGTGGATATTGCCAATGCAGGCAGATTGTTCGCTGCCGGTGTGGATGTCCTGGTTGCCGGAACAACAGTATTTACAGCACCTGATCCGGCGGGGATGATCCATAAACTTCTTATTGCTCCTAACCCATAAACAAAAGAATAACAATGAATGCAAGCAGTCAGCAGACATCCCCCTTGCCGGGCAGGGTGAATTCGGTGGATTTCTTCCGCGGACTAACCATGTTTCTTCTTGCAGGTGAAAGTACCCTGCTTTATGAGCATTTTAATTCCTATAACGGTGGTTTCATGCATTTTCTGGGCACCCAGTTCAGCCATCACGAATGGCATGGGCTGCACTTCTGGGATCTGATCCAGCCCTTTTTTATGTTCATTGTCGGGGTCAGCATTCCTTTTGCAGTGGCAAACAGGTTAAAGAAAGGAGAAACCGGTAAAACCATTACCCTGCATGCCATTAAAAGATCCTTGCTCTTGTTGTTTTTCGGATGGGCCCTATACTGTATCGAACCCGGAACGATCGTGTGGCAGTTTCAGAATGTGCTGGCACAGTTATCCGTCACCTATCTGGTAGCTTTCCTGATCAGAAATAAAAGCATTTCTTTCCAAATCACTTTCACCCTGGTGATACTTTTACTGATTGATCTCGCCTACCGCTTCTTCCCGGTCGAGGGTTTTAACCATCCCTGGGTGAATTTCGAAAACCTGGGAGCCTGGGTGAACAATAAAATTGAAGGAGTGGACAAGGCCAGCGAATGGGCTTCGTTGAATGTGGTGTCCACCACAGCCCATACCGTTTGGGGTGTTCTCTGCGGCAGGCTACTGATGAGTCACCGTCCGGCAGAAAAGAAGATCCAGGCCCTCCTTATTGCCGGAGCCGCCGGATTGATCCTCGGATTCGGCCTTGATCTGCTGAACATCACCCCGATTATCAAAAAGATAGCTACCTCCTCATTTGTATTTGCCAGCGGCGGCTGGGCCATCCTGGCACTCTGTCTTTGTTACTGGCTTATCGATGTAAAACAGTATTTTGCCACCGGTTACAACATGTTCAAGGTGGTCGGGATGAATTCGATATTTATCTACCTGTTTTTTTCACTGGGTGGCAGCCAACTGCTGGGCAGAATATTCCTGCCTTTCACCAGGGCATTCTTCTCGTGGAGCAGTGAACTGACTGTTGAAGTAATGACCAGTTTGGCTGTATGGGCTGCCCTCTGGTATATCTGCTACTGGTTTTATAAAAACAAATTGTTCATTAAGATTTAGGTACTTGATTCATTCCCGGACTTGAAATTCAATTGAATGAAAGCATATAAACCAGAAGCACCGATTTGCTTTCATATTTTACTTAATTTTATTATTTCAAATTAAACAAAATATCACTCACATGAAAAGAATACTGGTTACTTTTCTGGCAGTCATTATGCTGGCTGGCATTTCAGCAGCTCAGAGCCAGCTTGAAAATCCCGGTTTTGAAGCATGGGATGATGTATTGATCGGCGGCGGGGACACCATCCGTGAACCTGTTGACTGGAGTTCACTCAAAACCTCGGATAATCCACAAATGAGTACTTTGGCACCTGTGGTTTGTGAAAGAAGCAGTGAGGCACGCAATGGCCATTATTCTGTCAAACTCACCAACGTTGTGTCTTTTTTTGTGGTGAATGGTGCCGCTACTAACGGACGCGTGCATCCGAATATAACTACAAGTTTGGCCTACATGTATACCGATACCCTGAACAGCGCGTGGAACACTCCTTTTACTGCACGGCCTGACAGCATTGCAGGCTGGTATAAATATGCTCCGCAAGGCGATGATTCGCTTCAGGTTAAAGTCACTCTTCACAGGGGTTTCGGGAAAGCACCGGATGCAGAATATACAGACCATTGGATTGGCATGGCCATGTACAAGTCACCGATTAATACAGGTGATAATTGGGTCAGGTTTTCTGCTCCTTTTACCTATTTCGATGATGACGCGCCGGAATATGTTCTTGTTATCCTGAATTCAGGCAATGGTTTCCTGCCGGTGGCCGGCAGCATCGCTAATTTTGATGATTTACAGATGATCTACAACTCGCCCCAGAATGCTCTAAAGGATCCGGAAACCTTGTCAGGTTATATATATTCTGTTGACAACCGGTACCTGGTGATCGCAGGAATGAAACAAGCCCGGTTCCAGTCAGCTGAACTGCGGGATCTGTCTGGCAGGCTCGTTTGGGCGGGCGGTGTAAAGGCCGACCGGATTGACCTGTCATCAGCCAACGTCAAAAAAGGCATCTACCTGATCACCCTCATTGGTAAAAGTGATGTATATACGCAAAAAATCGTATTGCATTGAAGACCAAAAGCCGTAAACAGTTTGAAATAGTAATATTTGCAAGCTTTTTATTGCTGCTGGTGCCTGCCCTGGAAATGACCGGACAGCAAAAATCCGTTTTCAGGGGTGAAGTGCTGGATGCGCGGGATGGCACAACCCTGGTGGGAGCTAATATCAAGGTAAAAAAGGACTTTTCCACCGGTACGATTTCAGACCAGGAAGGAAAGTTTTACATCCAGCTCAAACCAGGAACGTATACCTTTGTTATTTCATTTATAGGGATGGAATCCGATACGGTTACCCTCACCCTGAAACCTGGTGAAACGGTTGAAAGACAGTTTTCACTTTCCCCGTTATGGCAGGAACTTGGAGAGGTTGAAGTAAGGGTCAGCAAATTTGACAGACCCATTGAAGACATGACGGTATCTATGGAAGTCCTCAAACCGGCTCTTATCGAGAATAAAAATACCAGGAGCATTGAAGCAGCCCTGGACTATACACCAGGGCTTAACATATTGGACAATGAGCCCCAGATACGTGGCGGCAGTGGATTCACCTTTGGCGTTGGCAGCAAGGTGGCAGTGCTGATTGATGATATGCCCATGATATCGGGGGAAGCCGGCAGACCTTACTGGGATCTGATACCAGTGGAGAACATTGAGCATATTGAGGTGATCAAAGGGGCTTCCAGCGTATTATCAGGTACATCGGCACTTAGTGGTGCCATACATATCATGACCGCATCGCCCAAATCAGAACCCCTGACCAAGTTCACCGCATACACAGGCATGTATGCTTCTCCGAAAGACCGATCTATGAAATGGTGGGATGATTATCCCTACATTCTGGGATTAAACTTTCTGCATTCCAAACGATACGGATCAGTCGACGTGGTCCTTGGCGGAAATGCCGACTGGGATCACGGATACCTGGGGGCACCAAGGCCGGGACCTCTGGTAAACGACACCATTTCTGACTTTAGCGATGCCCAAATGAGAAGCCAGAAGTACCGGTTCAACTTCAGCATTAAAAAGCATTCACGGAAACACCAGGGTTTGAATTACGGGGTTAACGGCAATTTCATGAAGTATAACGCACCCATGACCCTGGCATGGCTCGATGATTCATCAGGATTTTACAGGGCTTACCCGGGTGCGGTTTACCTGCAGCGACAGTTTATCTTTTACTTCGATCCCTTCCTGAATATCTACACCGGTGAAGGCATGAAACACAGCTTCAAGGCCAGGGTGCTTCATAATGGTTCCGACATGACCAACAACCAGTCGGTAAGCAGCACCCTGATTTTTGCTGATTACCAGTTCAAAAGGACCTATACTTTCATTAAAGGATTCGAACTGATCGGGGGCATTTCCTGGACACAGTCCATGGTCACAGCGGACATGTACAGGGCATCCGGTTCAGCTTACAACAGCCAGTTTAATATTTCTGCATACGCCCAGGCCGAAAATAAGTTTAAAGACATTGTGAATACCTCGGTGGGTATAAGGGGTGAATATTTCCAGCTGAATGATTCCATTACAGCACTGAAGCCCATCATCCGTGCAGGTATTAATTTTAAACTCTATCCGGGCACATACCTGCGGTTATCCTATGGGCAGGGTTACCGGTTCCCCAGCATTACAGAGCGGTATATTAAAACCACAGCCGGAAGTTTTGCCGTTTTCGACAATCCTGCCCTGGAGCCCGAGAGCAGCTGGAATACAGAATTCGGGCTGAAGAAAATGTTTAAGTTCAAGAACTATAACGGATACCTCGATTTTGCCGGTTTCATTCAGGAATATAACAATACCATTGAATATCTTTTCGGTTTCTGGGACCCCTCCTTTGCCATTGCCGGGTTTAAATTCCTGAATACCGGGAAATCGCGGATATCGGGTGTGGATATCTCCCTGAACGGTGCTACCCGTATGGGACAAAAATCAGGTATAAGCACCACGGTAGGATACAGCTATATCCTGCCCAAAACTTTACAACCCGATTATGTTTTTGCCAAAGATTCCAGGAATATTGAATACAGCTATGATTCCACAAGCATTGACCCCTCTGAAAACATCCTGAAATACAGATTTCTGCACACTTTCAAAGCCGATGTTGAATTTTATACAAACAGGTTTTCCATAGGTTACAGCATCAAGTACTTCAGCAAGATTGTGAACCTCGACAAGGCCATTGCTGATTTTGAGCGCGCCACCATCAATACGGGAGGTACTGTTCAACCAATTCTATATATGGATTATTTCAACGAACACAATAACGGGAACGTCATCATGGACCTCAGGATCAGTTTTGAATTAGCACAAAAGCACAAATTATCCATCATCAGCAACAACTTCCTGAACCGCTGGTATTCCCTGCGACCATTAAAAGCGGAGGAGATGCGGACAGTAATGCTGCAATATGTTCTGAACCTGGGCGGTACAAAAGAAATACCCTGACAGGCGGTTCAGGATATTTCCAAGAAACGAGGAAATGGAGTTATTTAGCTTTTTTGCTTTACCATATACCTCAAGCTTTTCAAAATCAAACATTGGATGATAATTTCACCTTAACTTTAAGCTGCAGTTTGAGTTGGAGTTTGAGTATTGAGGGACAAAAACAGTTTGATTTTGTTTTTCCTCTTGCTCAAAACTCCTGCTCCAAACTGTTTTTGTGGAGCTGCCGGGAGTCGAACCCGGGTCCAAACAAGCTGCCAATAAGCTTTCTACATGCTTAGCCCGATGTTGGTTTTCGTATACAGGCTGGCACCGGGCGGCCTACCTGTATCTTATCCCCTGTTTTCTTATCCGGCGTCAGGGGTGTTAACCGGACCAGCCTTACCTTTAATGTGTCCCTTGATCCACCGCCGTAAAGCAGGGCAATGGAGGAACAGCCCGATCAGATACCTTGTATCTGAATGTTGCCAGAATCTACTAAACTTCGATTAGGCAGCGAGCGCGTAGTTAGCTTCGCCATTTGATTGTTTGCAATGCAGTTGTACGGGATGCTATGCGGAGCCCGGCATGCTTACTTACCTGCTAACCTGCTGTCAAAGCCAGAACAGCCCCAATGAATTCAATGAACAATGAATAATGAATAATGAATAATGAAAAACGAATAATGAATACAGTGCAAAGATACAAAAAAAGACCAATCCGCAGGATAAAAATGCTAGGCATTGTAAGTACTGGAGGATGTGTCCCCACCCCTGCCGGTCCAGTTGGTGTGGAAGAATTGTCCCCTTGGTCTGTCAACACGTTCATAGGTGTGCGCCCCAAAGTAATCGCGCTGTGCCTGCAACAGGTTAGCCGGTAGACGGGCTGAACGGTAACCGTCGAAATAGGCAAGGGCTGAGGATAAGGCTGGAATGGGTATGCCATGCATCACCGCCGCTGCAACCACTCTTCTCCAGCCGCCCTGGGCTTCAGTTACCCGGCTGGTGAAATAAGGATCGAGGAGGAGGTTCTGGAGTTCAGGATTGTGATTATAGGCTTCCTTGATCTTATCCAGGAAGATGGAACGGATGATGCATCCGCCCCGCCACATCAGTGCAATGCCGCCATAATTCAGGTTCCAGTTATACTCCCGGGCCGCGGTTTGCATCAGGGCATATCCCTGGGCATAGGATATGATTTTTGAAGCGTAGAGCGCCTGTCGCAGGTCTTCAACCAGGCTTTGCTTTTCGCCGGTGTATGTTGCATCCATGATTTTCAGGATGCCGGAAGCTTTAACGCGTTCACTTTTAATGGCAGACAGCGAACGGGCAAAAACTGCCTCTGCAATAAGCGTTAACGGGACACCCAGCTCAAGGGCTTCAATTCCCGTCCATTTGCCGGTACCCTTTTGTCCGGCTGCATCGAGGATTTTCTCAACCAGGGGTTCTCCGCTCGAATCCCGATAAGCCAGAATGGCGGCAGTGATTTCAATCAGGTAGCTGTTCAGCTCTCCCTTGTTCCAGTCAGCAAATACATGGTACATCTCATCGCATGACATACCGGTGAGATCGCGTAATATATGGTATGCTTCACTGATAAGCTGCATATCACCGTATTCAATACCGTTGTGCACCATCTTGACGAAATGGCCGGCACCATCTTCTCCTACCCAGTCGCAACATGGAGTTCCGTCTTCCACTTTTGCTGCAATAGCCTGGAATAAAGGTTTGACCTCAGACCATGCCTGAACCGATCCTCCGGGCATAATGGACGGACCGGTGAGCGCACCTTCCTCGCCTCCCGATACCCCGGTACCAATATACAGAAAGCCTTTCTCCTCAATATAACGGGAGCGTCGAATGGTATCCGGAAAATAGGAATTCCCGCCGTCGATGATAATATCGCCGGGCTCCAGATATGGCAGGATCTGCTCAATGAGATCATCTACAGGCTGCCCGGCCTTTACCAGCATCATGATCTTTCGGGGACGCTTCACCACGTCAGCCAGTTCTTTAATACTGTGCGCACCGAAAAATTTCTTTCCTTTACCCCGGCCCTGCAGAAAGTTGTCCACCTTTTCAACCGACCGGTTATAAACCGCCACGGTAAAACCCCTGCTTTCCATGTTCAGCACCAGGTTCTCCCCCATAACGGCCAGGCCAATGAGGCCAATATCTGCTTTAGCATCCATAGCTTTTTGGTTTCAATATCATTAAGGTATCCTGAATCCGATATTCCTGCATGTTTTTTTCAATTCCGGAGTGCCGTGGTCGAGCACAAGGCTGTAAGCCGGAAATTCTCTCCTTGGAGGATAATCTCCGCGAAGTCTTTCAAAATCCTCAGGTGCTTCCCTGAATTTGCGATCATCTTCAGCCACCTGGTAAGTATGCAAAACCGCTTTGCCGATCAGAGCTTCCTGTGTAAGACTTTCAGCATCCAGATGCAATTCCGGGTTCAGGAGCTGCGGCATCGACTGAACCTGCCAGTCATCCATTCCCAGCCCGAAATGGCGGCTCAGCTCGCGAACGATCATGGTTGTTCCCTTAGCCTTTCCGTCAGCTGAATATCCGGCAATATGAGGAGTGGCAAGCGTAGCGATCCGCTGAAGCTCCCGGTCGATATCCGGTTCATGCTCCCAAACATCCAGCACCATTCCGGCAATTTTGCCATGCTTCATTGCCTTTTTAAGTGATTCACCATCTGCTACTTCACCACGAGAAGTATTAATGATGATGGTTCCCGGATTTACCTTGCCCAACAGGTCATCATTAATCATGTGATGGGTTTTATCCGGACCGCTATGATTCAACGGCACATGAAAGGTTATGATATCACATTCGCGGATGATACCTTCAAGGGAAATAAATCCACAAATGCCTTCCTTTCTGACCCTGGGCGGATCACAGAGATAAACCCGCATTCCCAGCAATTCCGCCAGGCGCACGACCTTGTTTCCCACATTACCTACGCCTACCACACCCAGGGTGCGGTCTTTCAGGGAAAAACCAAAACGGACGGAAAGACTGATGAGTGTGGAAGCCATGTATTGCGCCACTGAGGAGGCATTGCAGCCCGGTGCATTTTTCCAGGTGATTCCCTGGTTCTCGCACCAGATAGTATCGATATGATCATAACCGATGGTAGCTGTACCGATAAATTTCACCCGAGTCTCTTTCAGCAGCGCATCATTGCAAAGAGTGCGGGTGCGTATCAGCAAAGCATCGGCATCTTTCAGGTGTTCCCTGGCAATAACCTGGCCGGGCAGGTATACCACTTCCGCGGCAGGTTCCAGAACGCCCTTCAGGAAGGGGATTTTATCATCAGCTATGATTTTCATGATCAGATCCTACCCAGAATTTTATCCATGATCCAGTTGATGCGGACACCCGCCTCACCGTTGGGCGCCTGGGGTCTTGCACCCTGAAGCTCTTCAACCATGTTCTTAATAAACCAGAACTGGATATTCTCAGGATTTGGCGGAAGATACTCGGTGGTACCGCAAGCTGCTCCTGACCTGAATAGGGGTAAAACCAAAAGTTGAAAACTCAAGTGTTGCGCGGGTTCCGAATATACTGATGATATCGGTATTCTGACCATCACCGGCTGCAAAACACCAGCTGCCGGTAACAGGTAATCCTGATTCATACACCATGCTGGCATACACCAGGTCCTCTGCCCGGTATAAACCCCGCCGGTTATATGTACTGCCCGAAACCTTCCCGACCTTTCCGAAGAACCAGTCGAACAGATCGAGCTGATGGCAGGCCAGGTCATAAAAATACCCGGCACCGGCAATCTCAGGCAATACGCGCCAGGGAAGTGCTTCGGCATAATAATCCTCCTTTCGTGGAGGTATGTGGAAATCAATTTTTGCGAACAGCAGATCTCCCAACTGACCCTCATCGAGTATTTTCTTTACCTGTATAAAATATGGAAGAAAACGACGGTAATATGCCACATAAAGAGGTATTCCGGTGTGCCGGGCAAATTCCTGCATCCTAACGCAATCAGAATAGCTGACAGCCATTGGTTTTTCCACATAGGCAATCTTCCCTTTTTCAAGGACCCGCATGGCATATTCAGCATGACTCGAAGGAGGCGTGGCAATGTATACAGCGTTTATATCAGGGTCATTGATCAGTTCGTCCGCATCGTTATACCAGGCCGGTATACCATGACGCTGAGCATAGTCCCTGGCTTTACTGGCATCGCGTCGCATAACGGCCACAACCCGTGATCCGTCAACTTTATTAAAAGCCGGTCCGCTTTTCAGTTCTGTCACATTTCCGCATCCGATAATTCCCCAGTTGATTTGATGCATCATCCACAAGTTGTTTATTCAGATACGAATATAAAACGAATATTCTCACTTTAAATAATGCACCGGTTAACGGGTGTTTTCTATAATTACCACTGATATTGAAATAAAGAATCCCATTACTGTGAATATGCCAGCTATTTTACCGCCATGCTCGTATGATTCCGGTATCATGGAATTGGCCAGCATGATCAGGATGGCGCCCCCGGCAAATGCCTGGATAAAGGACAGCCAGGCATCAGATGCACTGCCGAAAAGGCTGTAACCCGCAACGGATGCCAACGCACATGCCAGGGCGATGATCAGCCACAGCAATGCGATTTTGCCCCTGCGCCAGCCAGCTGCCTTCATTCCGGTAGTTCCCGCAATGGCTTCCGGCAGGTTGGAGATAAATACCGCTACCAGCATGGCGATGCTTACTGTCCCTCCTTCGAAGATGCTCAGTCCGATTACAATGGATTCCGGTATGCCATCGAGGATGATGGCCAATACCATGGGGATTAACAGCCCCGATTGATCTGCGGATGGATTGACCTTTTTATTACTGGCACCCAGTTTGTCGATCAGCATTTCACTGAAGTAAAAAGTAAGCGCACCTGCAAAAAAACCAAATGCAGGAAATCCGGTTCCTCTGGCAATCTTAACTGCCTCATAAATCAGCTCATATGAAACCGCTGAAATCAAGGTTCCGGCACCAAAAGCCATGATAATCCCAAGGGTTCGCTTGCCCAGAGAAAACCGCGAAGCAATCATTCCTCCAAGTATAAGAGAGGAAGTTGCCAGTAAGCCCCAATAAAATGCATTCCACATAGGTATAGGTTTTAAGTTAACAATCGCTTTATCCGCCCAAGGCCATGGTCATTGCAACAAGAAAAACGCCTATGGCAGTATATGCCAGTGCCGTGATACCGGGTCTCAACCCCGAATACCGGGCCAGGGAGAATCCCCCTGCGAACAGTAAAAGAAGTGCTGTTGCATTGGAAATCCTCATAGCCATGGCAACATTACTGAAAAACAAAAATGGCAAGGCTACCGGAAGCGTCGTGAGAAACACGAGCAGGAAGATTTGTCCGGCCAGCAGGAAATCCTTCAGAATAAGGGTACTTCTCACAGTGATATCTGGCAGTTTTTTAAGCTTTTCGTTCAACTGGTCGATTTGCTGATCTTCCATCAGGTCAGCAAAAAGAGGAGGCAGGTTTTCCCTGATGATTTCCCTGGATTCAAGATTACCCAGGGATTGTTTGATCCGGTTGAGCTGGGTGATGCTATGGGCTCGACCAACCAGCTGATCCATCAGAAACATGATTCCATCCACAAGGCCCCAGGCCAGGTTGCAGCCCAACGCTGCCCACAACAATTCTTTCACTTCCTGCCTACCGACTGTGGAAACACTGATGGTGCCGGTGAATGTAAGGACCATGATCAATCCGAATAGAATTTCGGCTATTCTTGCTTGTTTATCCAGGACAGTATAATGCCGGAGACGGTCCCTCCAAAAATCTTGTTGCTGCATAAATCAGACAATATATTTCAAATCTGGTAAATTTTCTCCAAAGATGCAACGAACTGCACAGATATCAGTAAATACTTAATGGATGATATCCGTTTCTGGTGGACTATTTTTATATGATTTTTATATCCGATTATCTTAATTTATTCCTAATTTTATGCAGCAAACACTCCCGACGGAGTGGTTAACATTCCTTCATCATGAACACAACTGAAAAATTCAATGCACTAAAGAATATCCTGAGGGATATGGAGAAAGTTGTTATTGCCTACTCGGGAGGAGCGGACAGTGCCTTCCTGCTTAAAGTTGCAGCTGATACGCTCGGAAGCGGCAATGTGAGGGCGATACTGGCCCTATCCCCTACCTATCCTTCCCGGGAATATCAAAAAGCCATGGAAACTGCTGCGGGGATTGGTATCCGGGTTGAGATCATTCACACCAAGGAAACCGACGATCCAAAATTCAGCAACAATCCGATGGACCGCTGCTATTTCTGTAAACACGAACTGTTCACCAAAATAGCGGCGCACATGGAGACAGGTGATTTCCGTAACATGGTGGATGGATCCAACATGGATGACCTTTCCGACCACCGCCCCGGAAAAAAGGCCCTTCGCGAAAAAAACATCAGGAGTCCCCTGCAGGAAGCCGGTCTTACTAAAAGCGAAATCCGGGAGATCTCCCGGGAACTCGGATTAACTACCTGGAATAAAGATGCCCTGGCCTGTCTTTCATCCAGATTTCCATACGGTGAATCCATCGACCTGCAAAAACTGCAGATGGTGGATGCCGCTGAAAATTTTCTGTCCGACCTGGGTTTCAGCAATATCAGGGCAAGACATGAAAAAAACACCCTGCGGATTGAAATTACACCTTCAGAAATCAAACGGCTGGCCGATGATCAATTGCGGCACAGGCTGGTTGAAAAAATGAAAGCGTTGGGTTACCGATACATTTCGCTTGACCTCGAAGGTTACCGGCAGGGCAGCCTGAATGAGACATCCACTCCCTCAAAAATGCTGAATGCAGAATTATTGAAGCTTGTGCAACCGTGAAGGTATCTCATTGCCTAATTATTGATGCCTGATATAACTCTGCGCTGCATTTTTTCGTATCAGATAGAAAATTTCCACCAACTTTCCGTCTTATTATGAAAAGATTCGCACTTTATCTGTTGTTATGCTGGTTTTCACTACCTGTTTTCCCGCGAGGCAGCAATGAATCCCCGGGACAACTCATTCATGATTTTCTTTCAACGGATTGGCCTACAGTACTTGCTGCCAAGGAGAAAATTGAAAACCTGGGGCCTGCCGGAATTCCAGACATTATTGCTGTCATGAACGATTGTCGGGTGCATGAATTGCAGAATACGGGTGACCTTATTTTCCCCGGGGCTGAAAAATACTTTGGGCACGGACAGATCATTGATTATGACATTGATGATATATGCGTCAGGGCAGGCTGGCTGCTGGAGGACCTCACCTTCCTGAATTTCGGATTTACAGGAATTCATTTACCGGATGCCGAGCTTTCAGTATTTATAAACCATACCTTCCCCGATTATACCAGCATTCCTTCAAACCAGCGTCAAATGGAAGAATTATCGGTTGCCGGTAAAAGAAGGCTGATCAGAACGCTCAGTATTGAAAGGGTAAAGAACTGGTGGAAGACTGCGGCTGCGGGATGGACCCGTCTTGACGCCCTGGAGGAGGCCCTGAATAGCAGTGATGAGAAATGCCAGGTCAAGGCCCTGTTTTATCTGCGCAATGGAAAAACCATTTGCAAGGGACTCGATGAACATTATTATAAATTAAAGCTGGAACCTTTGATAATGAAACTTACCAACGTGGAGACCGGCCGGGTTTCAGAAAATGCCAAGCTTATTATGCTTGACAGCGATTTCGACTGGCTGGCCCTTAAACCTGTTGATTAGTATTTATTAATTGGATTTTTATAAAATCTGACTTTACTTATTTTTGTACGCAAAATGTTTCAACATATGAGGCAGATAGTCTTATTTCTAACCTTGCAGTTCCTGGGTCTCATCAGCCCTTTTGCCCAACAGAAAGAAATATTCCTGAAACAAATTGAGTTTAAGCTCGATAACATCAGTGATCAGGATTATGAGAACGAGTATTTCATGACCATCAAGCTGAACAAGGGAACTTCCTATAAATTCAAAATCACCAACCATCGTGAAAACTATGCCGGGAAGGCTGTGTTAGAGTTGCTGGATGCCGATAACCTCATCCTGACCAATGCCGTGGGTGAGAAGTACTATGAAAGTCTTGGGTTTGTCTGCAATAAAACAGCTTTTTATGATATCCTGATCAAATTTAAGGATAGTAAACCAGGCTTTTCTGTGGTTGATATAGCGATGGTCCAGTAAGGCCTAATAATTCTGAAATTCTTTCTTAATCCTGACATCCAGGGTAACATCCTTAATAACATAGCAATCCGAATCGCAAACCCCGCTGGCGAGCAATATCCTTGGCTTGGTTCCGTCAATGGCATAAAGCGTTGCATCCGACTTTTTATACATTGCTTTAACAGAATATCTGTTATCTGTCTTAACGTAAAGGTAATAGGGACTCTCATAAAGGGTATCGGCAAATTCCACCTGGTTGTCCTCCACATTACCCCGGTAAACTGTAAAGGGAACAGCAGGATTCTCACCATTCAGCGTGGCATTGATTTCTAGGTACACGTAATCCGGTTTGTCGGTGTAACATTCATCGCAGTTCACATCACCGGTAAAGAGCTTTTCATCGCATGAAGGCGAAATGATAACTATTAAAGCCAAAAAAACACAGATACGCATTATGTTAATTATTTAAAATTATATCCAATCTACGGATGGCGGCTTAATCTTTCCCCTGCTTTTATTGAATAGAAACTCCAGTGAAAAATTGAACCACTGCGTATTGATTTCCCGGAGATGCAGATCCAAGAATTCGTAGGAAAACTTGAACCTTACAAAGCCAAATTCCATGATTGCCCCGATCCTTGGATTAAATAAAAGCCTGACATCGGGATTATCCGAAGAACCCCGATATCCACCAAACGTCACCAATTCACTGACGCCGCCAAAGATTCCTGTTTTGAAGTATTTGAATTCCGTGGGCAAAAAAACAGCTTTCTCTGCAGCAAGTGCAATAAAATGGCGCCTTTCCCAGTATTGGTAGAACACGGTGTTTTCAGCCTGCTCCAGAACCTGTATGGCATTCAGTCTGAATCCATAGCTGATACTGGCCATCAGGTTGTACTTATGATCGCCCATCCCAAAAGTAAAGCCGAGATGACTGTCATCGCCGTTGACCCTCCAATACGCACCTGTAAAATACTGGTTAAAACTGGGTCCCAGAACTATCCTGGCGTCCTGGTTCTTCAGCATCCTTGCCAGGGAATCATTTTTGTTTTCCAGGGCAAGGCTCAGCGGATTCATGGAACCATTGATGCGGCTGTTCACATCAGCGCCGTATCCGATCAAAAGCCGGGCAGCCTTGAAATTATTGAATGCTGTAGCCACGGATAAAGGTGTGTAACCGGACGAAGTGACTGACTCCAGCATAGCACCATTCACCAGAAGCAACTCCATCAATTCAGTATTCCCGGCCATGGTGGCATAGTGCAGCGAGGTCCACTGCTCCTTGTCCGCTGCATTCACAGCGGCTCCGGCCTCAAGAAGGGAAACGGCGATCTCATAACGTCCCAGGTAAGATGCCGTCATAAGGGCATTCATGCCCTGTTTGTTTTGCCGGTTTACATCGGCATTGTAATACAGCAACATGTCAGGCAGGAAGAAACTGTCGGCGGCAATAGCATACATCAAGGGGGTTATGTTATCATAATCAGGCTGGTTAATATCCGCACCATGCCGGATCAGGAACTCCGCCATAACCGGGTTCCCGCTGCGAATAGCCGATATCAGGGCTGTATACCCGTTCATGGGTCTTACCCCCACATCCGCACCGTGTGTCAGCAGCAATTTCACCACAGCGGTGTCGCCGTTTTGTGCCGCGTACATCAGGGGGGTCACGCCAGCAAAGGTTCTTGCATTCACACTGGCACCTTTATGAATCAGCTTCAATACAGCCACGGTATCACCCTTATCGGCAGCCACGATCAGTTGATCATCCAGACTCAGGTCCAGCGAATCATAAATTTCATCCTGTCCGTGAGAATAAAAAGCCCCGGTAACCAGCAGGAACAGCGACAGTATTATACAACGAAATTGCTTCATGAAAGAATAGCAGCAGATCTTTAGCTGCATAATTAACGAAAATTTGGTATTTTTATATTGATTTTGTCAGCAAAATATTGAAAGCATTGGAAAATCAGCTTATTGTTATTTTTGGGGCTTCAGGTGACCTCACCAGGCGTAAGCTGATCCCTGCTCTTTTTGAATTGTTCCGCCAGGGACTGCTTCCTGCCCGATACGCTGTGCTGGGTATAGGCCGTACCCCTTTAACCACCGTGCAGTTCCGTGATAAAATGGTTACTGAACTGTCCCACAGTTCGGAACATCCTGAGATTCAGGATACCCTCCGATCCTTTGTTTCCTTGTTGCACTATCTCGCTATTGAAACTTCTGATCCCGGATCTTACGCCGCCGTTAAAGAAAAGGTATCTGAACTCGATCACCAATACGGCACAAACGGGAATTGCATCTTTTACCTGGCCACTCCCCCAGGTCTTTATGAGGTAATTGCCCAGGCCTTGCATCTTCAAGGACTGACTTTTCATGAATCGGGATGGAGAAGAATCATTGTTGAAAAACCTTTTGGGGTCAACCTGAAATCGGCCCAGCATTTAAATCATCATTTGCTGACCTGCTTCGCCGAAGATCAGATATACCGGATCGATCATTATCTGGGCAAAGAAACCGTGCAAAATGTAATGGTCACGCGGTTTTCCAACGGTATATTCGAGCCACTCTGGAACCGGAATTTTATTCATCACATCGAGGTTACTTCTGCTGAAAATATTGGTGTGGAAGGCCGCGGAGGCTATTATGACAAATCAGGCGCCCTGCGCGACATGGTCCAAAACCACCTGCTGCAGCTGGTTACCCTGGTGGCCATGGAACCTCCCACCCAGATTCATGCGCTGGCCATCCGCAATGAAACCCTTAAAGTTTTACAATCGGTACGGCCCATAAATGAAAAGGAGATTGAGAAGCAGGTCATCCGAGGGCAGTACACTGCTTCCACCATAAGGGGTATCCAGTTCCATTCCTACCGCGACGAGCCCGGAGTATCACCGGAATCACGCACGGAAACGTATGTAGCACTCAAACTATTCATTGACAATTGGCGCTGGGGAGGGGTCCCCTTTTACATACGGACCGGGAAGCACCTCCCGACAAAAGTGACCGAACTGGTTGTTCATTTCAAACCCACTCCACATCGTTTATTTTGTTTCGATGATGAAAGGCTCAATTCCGATAACCAGTTGGTGATCCGCATCCAGCCCGACGAAGGAATCCTGCTGAAGTTCGGCATGAAAGTCCCTGGTGCCGGCTTTAAAGTGCAGGATGTGAACATGAACTTTCATTATGCCGATCTGGCCAGCAGGGATCTTCCGGAAGCCTATCAGCGCCTGCTGCTCGATTGTATGCAGGGCGACGCTACTTTGTTTACCCGGGGTGATGCCATTGAACAGTCCTGGAGGATTGTCGATCCCATTTTATCGGCCTGGGAACTTAATCCTGAAATCCCTATTTTCGGATATCCGGCAGGAACCTGGGGGCCGCAGCAGGCTGACGGCATTATTGAAGAACCCGATATGACCTGGAGATATCCCTGCAAAAACCTCTCAGATGACGGTATCTTTTGCGAACTTTGATCTTACTGGCATACAATATGATTCATCGTTTTCAATCACCGGAGGCACTATCTCCCCAAACGCACCATCGTGGTAAACATTAAAAGAGTCAGGAACATGAAAAAGGGCCGCCAGGCAGCGGGTCCGGTTTTATATTGGATGAGCAGGGACCAGCGTGTTTATGATAACTGGGCGCTGGCCTATGCCATTGAAGTAGCTGAAAACGAGAATCAACCGGTGTTGGTAGCTTTTAACCTTGTGGATTCTTTTCTGGGTGCTACATGGAGGCAATTCGACTTTATGCTGAAGGGATTGAAAAAGGTTGAATCGGGACTCACCGCACTGAATATTCCATTTAAGGCACTTATTGGGGATCCTGTGACCAACCTGCCCCAATTGATCAGGCAGCTTGGTATCAGCAGGATGATCATGGATTTTGATCCGTTAAGGACAAAACGGCTTTGGCAACAGGATGTAGTAGCGACGACCGATATCACTGTGGATGTGGTAGATGCGCATAACATCGTTCCATGCCATTTGGTCTCGGACAAAGAGGAGTACGCGGCAGGCACATTCAGACCGAAGATCACCAGGCTCCTCCCTGAATTTCTGGATGAATTTCCTCCTTTGATCAGGCAACATGGCCAGCATTATCATCACCGGATCAATTGGGAAGCGATTGGTATTGCAATGAAGACCGATCGCCAGGTAAGGCCAGTTGAGTGGCTTACCCCGGGTGAAAAAGGCGCAATGGCGGTGCTCGGTAAATTCCTTGAGGGTCCCATCAGCAATTATGCAGGTGGGAGAAATGATCCCAACGAGAAAAGTCATTCAGGGCTTTCGCCATACCTGCATTTCGGTCACATTTCCGCGCAGCGGATAGCCCTGGAGATCACGAAAAACCTTACCCGTAATGAACATACAGATGCATTTTTGGAGGAGCTGATCGTCCGGAGGGAATTATCCGACAACTATTGTTTCTATAATCCGGATTACGACAAATTCAGCGCCTTCAGAACCTGGGCACGCAATACACTCGACAATCACCGCAATGATAAAAGGGAATACCTTTATACTCAGGAACAGTTTGAAAAAGGACTTACCCATGATACCCTGTGGAATGCCGCTCAGCACCAAATGGTTTATACCGGCACCATGCATGGATACCTCCGTATGTACTGGGCAAAAAAGATCCTGGAATGGTCTGCCACTCCCGAAGAAGCCCTGCAAACCGCACTTGCTCTGAATGACCGGTACCAGTTAGACGGACGCGATCCCAATGGCTATGCCGGATGTGCCTGGTCCATTGGAGGTATACATGACAGGGCCTGGGGCGAGCGGGAGGTTTATGGTAAAATACGGTATATGAACCGCAAAGGATGTGAAAGGAAATTTGATGTTGGCCGATTTATCGCTCGTATTAATAAACTGGCTCGCCATCAAGAGTTGCAACCTTTTCAACGCTGAAATCTTTTTTGTACTGAATCAGCACAAAACTGCTGTTGACAAACCCGCCTGCGCCTGATTTCACAAAATGGTAACGGGTCAGTAACTGGTTTGCCTCCACCTGGTCCAGGCATTGCTGGAAATTTTTGCCATACTGCCTGAGCGCTGAAAGGAAATAAAAACCAATATCATATCCAAGCATGCAGAAATTATAGCCCAGCGTGCTGATTTCATAGGGTTCATAACCATAGGCCTCCCGCGAGCGGAGCAAAAACCGTTTTACTGCCGGGCTGGAATAATCTGTAAAGAAAGGTGTGATGAGGAAGAGTTCCAGGCTGTGTAAATAATTCACGTCAATGGTCTTCCAGGTTTGCCAGGAAGGCATACCGAACAACTTAACCGGATAAAGCAAAGCCATGGTATAAAGCCTTGAAACCAGGCGGCTTACATCGGCTTCACTGTCAGAAAAGACTATGATAAGGTTGTTGTCATCCTTGGACAATACTTTGGTCAGGACAGTCAATAAACTGTCGTTCAACCTGTAATCTTTGAAATATAATGGTTTTCCAAGCGAATCAGTGGGCATACTTCCGAGCAGGTACTTTTTAAACTGCCAGCTGTTGCTCATAGAGGTACTGTCAGTACTGCGAATCAGGATCAACCTTCCCTTTTTATAACTTCTTAGATAATTGGCCAGGGCAATGCCTTCAGCCTGCCGGGAAGGAATAACCTGAAAAACATTCGGATTTGAGTTAACCAGTTGATGCCTCGTAGACAAAGGCGAAACCAGGTTCACTTCCTGGTAACGCGCCAGCCTGCCTGTTATGGAAACTGCTTCTGAATAAACAGGACCAATGATCAAATCGGGTTGCTCAATGGATAACTCCTTAACTATTTTCTTGACTTTCAGTGTGTCACGCTCTGTATCCTTTACGTGAAGGGTTACCGAATAGCCGGTGCTTTTCAGTGAATCTAACGCAAGCATAAATCCCTCATAGAATTCTGCAAAATTCCGCCCCCTTAATCCTTCCTGCTTCTGGGCCGGTACGTAAGTGCCTTCTTCAGTAAGAGTATCTGCAGGGAGAGCTGCTTCCTCCATACTGAATTCCGCAAAGAAAGGAAGCATCAGGGCAACGTTATGGGTAACCGGTTCACCGGATATCTGGCAAGGTTCACTGCCGGCAATGGAATCCGTATTATCTGTCAAATCCTGACTGGCGGGACTAATCCTCGGGATCTTAAGTACATTTCCCGGCTTAAGGCCATCTTTCAACTCCGGGTTCGCATCGATGATATCGGCTACTTCAACACCATATACCCTTGCAATGGCGAACAAAGTATCTTTTTCCTTTACGGAATAGTAGAAAAACAGATCATTGGCCCTTGCAGTCTCAGTCAGATCCATCATCTCCTTTTTACGGGGTATCCAGAGGGTCTGGTCAGCCCGGATGCCTTCACGTGCCCACGGATTATAATGATAAATTACTTCTTCTGAAACATTGTATTTCTTCGAAAGCGAGTAAACCGTCTGCCCCTTTTTTACGGTGTGAGCATAAAAGTCCTCCCGGTTTTCGGGATATGCAGCGGCTACCTTGGGTTTGGATTCAGGAATCCGGATGGCCAGGCCTTCTTTCAGATAGGCCGGGTCGATTTCGGGGTTGGCCCTGCGGACATCTTCCTGTGTAACTCCATAAGCCTTGCAGATCGAATAGAAGGTCTGCCCTTTCTGCACTGTGTGAATGTAGTAGATCTTACCATTGATCATTGTCCGTTCCTGGGACCGCACCACATCAGCCGGCTCAAACTGTGACAAGGCCGGCAGGGAAAACAGCAAAAAAAACTGAATTACAACAGAATAGCCAATAATATGCTTCAATCGGAATGATTTTATTTCTTTGGCCTCAAAAGTAATAAAGATAGGGGGAAAAACAAAACTCCCCCGGAGGGAGGAGTGACATTCTGTCATTAATCAAGTTATGGCTTGATTTTGGCAAGCCACTCCATTAAAAACAGCGCATTATGGGAAGTCTTGTCAAAATAACGGGTGCCGGAAATCCAAGGCTGAGTCTCGTATCAAACCATCAAAACGGATCGGGGGGCGCCGACCCCTCATGGGTTATTGATCCATATTCCAAAATTATTATTGATGCCTGCGAAAAGGTTAGTCCTGCCGTGGCACAGATCATGGTCCGCAAAACCGATACCAGGAGGCGCAGGAACCAGGAGGAAGGGGCCACGGGCTCAGGATTCCTGGTGTCTCCCGAAGGCTTTATCGTTACCAACAGCCATGTGGTAAACAAATCCCGAGAAATCGAGGTAACCCTCCCCGATGGCTCATCCTATATGGCCGAAGGGATCGGGGAAGACCCCTCCACTGACATTGCCGTGATCAGGGTTTACGGCAATAATTTTACACATGCCGGTTTTGGGGATTCAAAAAAGCTGAAAGTCGGCCAGCTGGTGATTGCTATCGGCAACCCTTTTGGTTTTCAGTTTACTGTCACCACCGGAGTAGTTAGCGCCCTGGGTCGATCCATGTACAGTTATGCCGGAAGGCTGATCGATGGCATCATTCAAACCGACGCTGCCCTGAATCCTGGCAATTCAGGCGGACCGTTGATCAATGCAAACGCTGAAGTCATTGGCATTAACACAGCCATTATTTCCTCCGCACAGGGTCTGTGTTTTGCAGTCGGTTCCAGTGTGGCAGAATATGTCGTGGGCAAACTGATCACATCCGGCAGGGTAAGGAGAGCAGCATTGGGCATAGCCGGGCAGACGATTATCCTGCCCAGAAGAGTCATCGATTACAATAGTCTGAGCCTGAACCGTGGTATCCTTATCCAGCAGGTATTCAGTAAGGACAATATTAGTAATGCATCACTCAGCTCTGGTGATGTGATCGTAGCCTTTAACGGAGTCCCGGTCGGATCAGTGGATGAGTTATATCTTCAGCTCGATGAAAAGGTAATTGGAAAAACAGTATCTATGGAAATCCTGAAAAAAGGTGTAAAAAAACCTGTGGATGTTGTCCTCGGTGAGTCCTGAAACATCCTGGTGATCGTTCCAAAAGGTAGGGACAAGTCGCGACTTGTCCCTACCTGTTAAATCAATGCAGCAACCAACGCAATAAACCTGGAAAACGGCACCAGCAGCAACTGGGCCAGCAAGGTGCCGATGAATCTGCTGACAACCATCAGCCTCACCACCTTTCTGAAATCCGTATCGCTGTATTTGCCTTCGATTACATCATCGGTAAGGGCAGACAGGTGCGGATCGATAAACATGAACATCAGTATGGTTGCCAATCCGTTTACAATAGACGAAAGTGTGCTGGAAGTGGTCCTCAGGTCGGGATTGATAAATCCGGCATAGAGGGACGACAGCACACCCACTGCCAGTATAGCTGAGGCTATGATGTTAAAAATGAAAATCTTGACAGGAAAATCCATGATCTTATGGGATGAAACGCTGAAATTCCCCCTGGCCGGCAGTTTTATTTCCTGAATAATCTGTTTTATTCCGGATTTGCTGAAAGCATGAAGGATCAGTCTTGGAACCGATTTATTCACACTGAACTTCATCACGGCCCTGGAGAACAGCCGCTGAAACGTTGGGATCAGCAAAGCGCCCATGATGGTAGCCAGTGTAGTAGCAATAAGAATCAGCTGAAATTCACGGGTGCCCGGGTTGATGCCCTGATTGATGTTTTTTTCAATCCATTTTGCCAGCAAAGGCGCCTGGAAAGAATTTGAAGTCCGCGATATCAGCACCATAATATTAAAAAGAGCAAAGGAGATGGCTATCTTTTTGGTGCGGATGCCCACGATTCTCACTGAATAGGATAGGGTGCTGATGAGATTGATAATGAAGGTCAGCAGCAGGACCAGAATGATTTGAACGGACATGTCTTTAAGATTTAATTGTCAGTTATCCCTAAATTGGTATCAATTCCTTTGCTATTTAAGGAATTATGTTTCAAAAATACACCGATCTGCTCATTCACCATGAACAGAAAAGACAATATTTTAACCGGTGACACAGGTTTATTGCGGTTTGCTATGGATATACCATTTCAGATAATGAAACAAAAAGAATACACACGGAATAATTGCAGTTTTGTTTGCAGGGGTATAAATGAGCGGACTGGCTTTTACATCATTCGGTTAGCTTTCCGGCCAGTATCAGATTAACCCTCGGCCTCAACTGCCGAAACAAGATCCGGCAGGATACCGTCGATAGCCGATTCGACCCTTTTCCAGTCGGGTATTAGGGGAGATCCGAAATGCTGGTCGTTAAAATCAACCACGCCCGAATCAATAGCCTTCGCAAAAACTTCCACCGTTTTTAATTCTTCGTGAAAATCAAAACCGATGCGGGTATCATACATTTCAGCCAGTGATTCGTAAATACCCACCATTTCGCGCGCATGCTTCAGATAGGTAAGCCGGATGGTCCGGAACACTTCAGGACTGAGTGATACCCCATTGCTTGCCAGGTGTGTAAAAAATGTCCTGGCGATATCTGAAGCCATTTTAAACAATCCCTTTTCACTTTCAGAGCCTACATTCTGATGCTTATGATCATACCGGTTGGTCAGCTCAATCTGGCAAATCCTGGATTCCCTTACCAAACGGTATATTTCCCCCAGCAAGCCAACTTCAATACCCCAGTCGGAAGGGAACTGTATCATGCGGGCCTGGCTGATATATGTGGCAAATTCACCGGATAAGGGATACCTGAAATCGCCCATATAGTCGAGAAATTCTGTACTGCCGAACATATCTTTCAGGGTTCGGACCAGGGGAAAGTAAAACAACCGGGTTACCCTGCCGTACAACTTTTTATCGTAACGGATATAATAGCCTTTGGAGAATTGGAACCGCAGGTACATCAACGGAAATAACAGTCTGGTGAGAAAATCACGGTCATAGGTCACAATATCGGCATCATGGAAGGCCAGTGCAGAAACTTCACCCGTTCCGATAACATAACCCAGGCAGGTCCATACCGCCCTGCCCTTCCCGCGGATACCCAATGGCAGATGATCCTCGATCCTCCGGATAATGGCAGTTACCTCGGGTTTGTCATTCCAAACGAGTTTTGCCCTGCTTTCCAGGGGAGCCACAATCTTCCGGGCACTGTAATATTCTTCCCGTGTTGCCTGGTCGAGGGAAATATACACCTTATTTACATACCGGGTGTTCACGAGCACTTCAATAATATGATGCATGGCATCGCTGGAAAGATCACGGAATAAAGCCGGGATCAACACACCTACGGGAATCTTGGCGGATGCCTGCAAAACCTTGGCCTCCATAGATTCACAGCTTTCATGCTGCAGCAAGGAAAAGGTAGGCACCTTGTTGATGTGAAAATCTGCCATGACCTGTCAATTTTTTTTAAAGATCAACTGAGAATTCCACGATGGTGAAAATTCAATATAAAAATACTACTTTTATTCCTTTAACAGACCTATTTTATTACCCTTAAATACCTGAAATATGAAATTAATAAAAATCCTGACTGTCATTGTCATTGCAGCCACCGGACTATCTGCCTGCAAGAACGGAGGCACCGGAAGTAAAATAAGTACTCCTGAACTGGAGGGTTGGGAACTGGCCTGGGCAGATGAATTTGATTATACCGGCCTGCCCGACAGCACTGCCTGGGATTATGATGTCGGTGGACATGGCTGGGGAAACCAGGAAAAACAGTTTTATACAAAAGCAAGAGCTGAAAACGCCCGGGTGGAAAATGGGATGCTGATCATTGAGGCCCGGAAAGAGAAAATGGACAGCAACGACTATACGTCAGCCAGGCTGGTAACACGGGGAAAAAATGAATCGCTTTATGGCAGGTTTGAGATCAGGGCCAAATTACCCCGTGGTATAGGAACCTGGCCGGCCATCTGGATGCTGGCAGCAGAACAGAGTTATGGCGACAGCTATTGGCCGCACAACGGTGAGATTGACATCATGGAGCATGTGGGTTACAACCAGGGATTAATTCATGGATCCACACACAGCCTGAAATACTACTGGCAGGTGGGGACCCAGCGCACCGATACCATATTCTCGGCAGATGTGTCCGACGCTTTCCATAATTATGTAATGGAATGGTATCCCGACAAGATACAGGTGTTTATGGACGATAGTCTGTACTTTACTTCCACCAACGACAATACTGGCTGGGAAGCCTGGCCGTTTGACAGGCCGTTCTACCTGATCCTGAATATTGCTGTGGGTGGCGCCTGGGGCGGACAGAAAGGCATTGATGATGCGATATGGCCCCAGCGGATGGAAGTGGATTACGTGAGGGTGTATAGAAAGCAATAATCGGTATTCGGTGCCGGTACTGTCATAATGAGAATAATCATTCGGCGATACTATGACTCCTCTTCATGCATGTTCTCATAGTCCTCAATGGTCAGGAACGAATATTGGTAACTCATGGGGATGATGGCATTATAGTCTTCCACACTGGCACCCGACATGCAGGCTTCAATAATCCTCCTGCCGGTAAGGGATAGCGCAGCAGTATCAAATTTAGGCAGTTCTTTCCTGAAGAAATCATATAAGAGTGCTGCTCCGGCGTCGTATCCGTCGGGCCCTACTTCAGATTGCCGGTGTACCTGAAGAAATCTTGAAGGGATCTTAGCGCCCTCAATCGTGAGATAATTCAATTCATAACCCAGCAGCGGACAACGGGCCTCCTGGTACTGATCGCTCCGCAATTTTGCATTTCCCCGCCGGGTAAGATATTCGCGCATCAGGAGCTGGGGTTTGAAACCAACCTTCCACACTCCGATATACTGGTTTGGAACCAGGGTATATTTGGTACGCGGGGTCCGAATAATTTGTTCCAGCAGCAAATTGGCATGAGTGACCATTTTCCCGGCTGCAAAAGGCCAGTAGGAGCCAACGCCTTCCGATTCCATACCGCCACCGCCGATGATACTGGGATTTGCGTGCCCGCGGGGCGAAACAAGTCGCCAAAGCCATGCGAGCGCAGGAGGCAAAACATGAAACAACCCCAGTATTCCGTAATTGGGATTTTCACGGGAACAGGAAGGAGTGCGAACCCCGAAGCTTCTCACATCTACGGTGACTGGTCTGTTGACAATCCCCGGAACAATATCACGGGGTAAAATGACCCGTGGATTGGGACATCTTTTGCCCGGCTCGTCCTCTGTATGATCCCAGATCAATGCTGTACCGTCGGGATGCGACTGGATATTCAGAAAAAGGAGGGGTTTTTTAGGCTTGATGGTGATCTTTTCAAGAAAGGGATCATCACCATAGTCAGTAATGCTGTCGACCCTAATGAACCAGGCATTTTCCGCGTCCATTACTGTAAGCTTGCCATTATCCCGCTGAACCGAAGGATGGCATAGGGCCATGTCATCTGTAACGGGATTGAACGAACAAAAAAGTGGCAAACTTATCAGCCTTTTCTCTCCGGAGAGGATGTTTTCACCAATCAAAACCTGTCCGTTAGATTCCCTGACAATATTCTGCAACATCTCACTTTTGCCGCCTCCACTGGCGCCTTCGTGCATAAAGGTGGTTATATTATCGTAAGGGCTGATCACCTCCACGGTAGAGCAATGGGCAGTGACCCAACCTTCATTTTCGCCCTTGGTCAGCAAAGCACCATAAAGGCCTTTTTTGGCGCTGGGTCCGGGATACAGATTATAGGAAAAGATCTCGTGAAGGCTTTCAGACCGCTTGTGAACAACAACCTGCTTACCGTTGAAATGGGTGTGCCGGAAAGTCGGGGCAACATAAATAACCGAATCTATCGCAAATCCGGTTGGCAAATCCTGGGTTGAAATGATCCGCTGCAACATCGACAATCCCATGGCAAAAAAACCGGCATTGGTAGGAGCGATGGCCAGCCCGCGAATACCGATCTTATCCCGGCCGGCAAAGTAGAAAAAAGCTGCCAGTTCCTGTTTCTCAAGCCAGTGAATGGTTTCGGACCGGAGGGTTTCAAAATCATACCCATATTTGTCGGAAAACCGCTCTTTATCGGAAGGAAGATCATCTGCAATTACCATTGTATCAGGATCCCTCCGTCGCATATAGGCCTCAGTATAATTTACCGATATGCCATTGTTGACCCTGTGCACAATAGCCTCAGTATAATCATTCTTGCCTGGTATCGTGTATTTCACCTCATATACGTTTTGGTCTCCTCCCCCGACAGCCGACTTAACCAACTGATCAACAGAATCATAAACCGTTAACCGGGCACAACGTTGCAGCAAGGTATGGACTTCCTGGGGCAAGACAATTTCCTTCTGTTGCAGTAAAGTAAAAAAATCACACATCTTCTTTTTTTTGCAAATATAACCTGAAACGCAATTCGATGGAGATATTAGTAATTGAATAGAAACTAAAGTTGAAAAGCAACCATTTTGCATATTTAACATCCTACTACTGTAATTCCATTCTGCACAAATATCTCATTAACCAATCGTGTGAAATATGAAAGCAAAAATTCTCAAACCTGTTTTTTTGGGCATGTTTATATGCCTCCTCCTGATCTCCTGCAAGGAAGATCCAGCCGGTGATACTCTGCAAAGTGCCGCTGTTGAAAGATACCTGGAGATGAAAACAAGAATGAATGCCATGCAGGCAGGATTCGGGCAAATGGGCAATTTCCTATCCATCATCGGCGCCAGCCAGTTGCGTAACAATCTATTCCAATTAAAATCTGCCTCAGGGGATTCCGTTGTAAGGGACAGCATAATTCCCGACTCATCGGATTACTGGGACTGGTGGACCTGCGCAATTGTAACGGAATACGACAATGGCGATGGGACGTATACCACCATCTATGATTATGGTGAGGGATGCGATGAATACGGATCGATGATGAAAGGCAAAATCACCTATATCTGGAAAAATGAAGGTGACGATTACTATTCAAAAGTTCTGTATGACAATTATTACGCCTACGGTATGGAAATGAACGGCTTTTCGCAGTACAGTTTCACCTCCGATGGAAATTCCTACTTCGAGATTGACTCTTCGGGAGTGTCTGATGATTCAGGATCCGCTCCGGGCATTGCATTTTATTGGTCGGGAACATCCAGCGGTGAAGACAATATTACCATGCAATATGATAACGGAGAAACTTATACCTATACTGCACACTATTCAAACCGGTGGGACAATTCGTCCTACACTTTGCTGGAAGGGGATTACGCCTTTATGAGCGAGCCCGCCGGGTATGAATATCATTACGAGATTACCAGTCCGCTTGTCTACGATTATACCTGCATCAATACCTGGGTGGCGGTATCGGGAATTGAAACCATTCATTATGATGATCCAGATGAAACCTATGATTTCACCATTGATTACGGCAACGGATCATGTGATAACCTGGCCCTGGTGACGGAAAATGGTGAAACATCAGTGATTGATTTCAGCGAATTGATCTATATTTATTGCGGTACAGAAGCAGGTGAAGGCATTATCGAAAAAAAATGACCGCTGATCTGAACCTGTTATGAAAGGTAACTACCAATCGGGGGATTCGTACGTTCCAAAACAAATTTGATCCGAGGATTTTCAGGCAGGTTTTTTGATATCCCGATTTTGACCTTATCTTTGCAGCTGTTTTGGAGAGATGCATTGCATTTTTTCAGGAGAGATGCCAGAGCGGTCGAACGGGGCGGTCTCGAAAACCGTTGTCCCGCTTCGCGGGACCGAGGGTTCGAATCCCTCTCTCTCCGCCTTCGCTCGCCGAAGCCCGACGTAAGGAGGGCGAAGGCGAGCTTCGCGAAGAAACTGTTAGGTTAAATGTAAATGTATGGAACGGCGAGCTTCGGCGGACACAGTCCGCTTGTCTTCTTCACCAAACTGGTATGTATATGTTTTGAAGCGATCAAATAATAGCTTATATATAGGATGTACTTCTGATATTGAGGAAAGATTGATCCGACATCAGAAGGGCCATGTATTGTCAACACATGCATTTTTACCGGTTAAGCTTGTATTTTATTGCGTCTTTTTCAATAAATACAAAGCATTTGAATTTGAGAAATATTTAAAAAGCGGTTCAGGACGGGCATTTTGTAACAAACACCTTATCTAACCAATTTGATTCATCCCACCAGCGCGAAGCGGTGGGAAGCTTACAACACGTCCATCCTGGAGGTTGTATTTTTCGATTTCCGGAATCTCAGCTTGGATTTGATTTTATCATAAAAGCTCCTTCCCAGAATAAAAAGGCTCAGATAAAACAACACTTCCCCTGTTATTATCAATCCTGTGGTGATTCCGGCAATTTGGATCTTTGAAAAGCCGAGCCAGGGGATTACAAGTATCATCAAAAATGCAAGGCATGAAACGGTTAACAGGATAATTCCGATTGTTTTACCCATCATGATTTTAGATATTGAAGGATAACAAATATGCCGTGAATAGGTTTAACCGGTGACGAAAACAAAAAGGTTTAGGGACCTATATCGGATGTATATATTTGATCTAACACAACATGGAACCAGCTGGCCTTCTTACTTCTCACATTTATTATATTCCTCGTCCTTAACAGGCTGCAACCACACAACACTTCCTTTATCGGTATTGGGACTTATCGCAATATGGGTAAGACTGTATTCGGGTGCGGCACCGTGCCAGTGCACGGCATCGGGGGGAATTCTTACAACATCGCCTTTGTGCAACAATTGTGCGGATTTGCCTTTTTCCTGATAATAACCCGAGCCGTCTGTTATAAGCAGAATTTGCCCGCCCGGATGTTTGTGCCAATTGGTTCTTGCTTTGGGTTCAAAGGTTACGTTACCAATGGAGGTATTGTATATACTGTCATTGTTCACCAGCATCTGAAGCCAAGCCGTACCGGTAAAGTTGTTGTTGGTAATTACTTCCCCCTTGGGAAAAACAAGATCTGTTTTTTGAGCATTCATGGCACTTGAATATGCTATCAATATTGCAAATACGATTACCATTGATTTTGTCTTTTTCATACGTTGACTATTTTTATTTTCTTTATTTATTTTTAAGCACTTCATCCAGCATTTTCTGGGCTGCATCTGCCGCTTCTTTGCCCAGGGTTGATTCAATAATGCCAATGAATTGCTGCAATTGTCCAGGTGTCAGGCCCACATTCAGGCAGATATTCAAGTGCGAACGCAGCATGGGTTCTGCACCTCCAATGCTGCTGATGACCGATATGGTTACCAGCTCTCTTTCGGAGTAGGTTAAAACATCACGTTCAAAAATGTCAGCGAACAAATGTTCTTTGAGAAATACATCTATTACGGGAGCAAATGCGGAATAACCTGTTTTTGGTTCATCCTGCGAAGTCCCTGTAAGTTTTCCCAAAACCTCCCTGCCACGCTCGTATTTGCTGCGTTCATCCTGAACCGGAGAGGCATCTGCGCCCAATGCATCATGTATGCCTTTGGCTTTGCGTTCATTCAATACTTCCATAAAGGTTTGCAACCCGCGGATACTTCTCGGGAACCCGCAATACGCATACAGGTGAACAATGGCCTCCTTGATCTGGTTGATGGTAAGGCCTGCATCGAGACCCGCATTCAGCGATGGTTTCAAACTTGATAAATCGCCCTTTGCCGTCAGTGCAGCAATGGCAATAATACTTTGTTCTTTGGGGTTTAAGGCCACCCTTTCATTCGGGTTGTTTTGTGCGTGCAGGGTAAAAGAAAAACAACCCGCAGCAAAAACAAATCCTATGAGTGTTTTGATCGAAATTGTTTTCATATGCTTCTTAATTAACTTCCCGGTATTGTTTGTTAAAAGTATAAATCATGCCTACATTCCAAAGGAAATCATATTCTGATGGAATATCTGATTGTGTGGGTGTATTAATCAATGCCGATACTGAAAGCGGGAAATTTTTCTTGCTTATTAATAATGTGGCGTTTAAATACACGCCATCATGATCATCCATTTTCAGATAATATATCTCCGGCCCAACTCTTGCAACAATTTTTTTTGTGACGGGAATGTTTGAAAAACTCGGTCTGAACGAAACCATATAGGTGTTTCTGGTAATATATTTTTCAATACCCCGGGTATAAAAAAGATACGCTCCAATACCTATATATTTGTTTACCTGAAAGTTGGGAGCTATAGCACCTGCAACATAACGGGTTGTTCTGATTATTTCCTGAGAAGTTCCGGAAGATGTATCATCAATGGTCTTGAATGACAAAGAATAATTCGTACTTAAAATCATTTTAAACTTACTGCTGAATGATGCATAATATCTCCACCAGAAAACCATGGCCCAGGGTTTTCCTTCAAGTGCAAAACGAAATTGTGGTTCGAAAGTCAGTTTTCTGCCTACCTTCATATCAAAGATTACTGCAGGTTTTCCTAAGGTCAGGTTTGGAATTGTCGAGATACCTTTACTCTGAATGGTGACAGCACCGCCAAAAGTATTTATTTTGGCACGGGTGCTGTCATTTTTTTGTGCAGGTAAAACATGCTTTCGCGCCATTTTCCCACCAGACTGTGTGTATTCCACTTCTTTTTGTAACGAGTTTTCAGATCCCTGGGCTTTTCCTTCATAGAGCTGCACTACTGTTTGTTGAGCCTGTAATGTGTAACTCATAATCATGAAAACAAGGCCAAGTTTTAATGTCGTCATCATGAAGGTTCCAGGTTTAAGCCATTGTGTTTCCGGTTACATTGTTTTTAAAATGCTGGCTATTGGGCAACTTTCAAACACAACATCTGATGCTGACCCCTTATTAAAAGTTTTCCGTCAGATAGCGCAATTGGCGACCAGTTTTGATTTGTACCCACTATACTGATAACCCTTTCATTGCCGGAAATTCCACTTTCTTTTAAAACACTTGCTGATGCAATGGGCTTGAAACCTGTCGGGTCGGGTTCAATTAAGTAAAGTTTAGTCTGACCGTCGGTAGCAAGTATCAGATTATCAACCAAAATCATGCTTCCTTTATCAAAAACAGGTGCTCTCATGGTTTTCCACATTACTTTCCCGTCTTCACTCATGCATACAAGTCCGTCGCGACGTTCATTGTTGGAATATTGAGCATAGAAGTAACCATTGTAATATATAGGTGGTTTTGTGTGCTCGCCAAATTCCAGTGTTTTGTAGAGTTCCTTAACATTGTATTTGTCGCCGCTTTTTTCAACCTGAATCATCGCGGCACCTGCCTGGTATCCCCCGATAATCAGGATCTTGTTCTGACCGGCATCAAATGCACTTGATGTGGGTATCCAACAACTCCAGTTTGAATAGGTCCAAAACACATCTCCGTTTTTCGGATTGATACCCACAACATTGCTCGGTTCCTGAGTGCCGCCGCCACCGAAACCGCGACCGCTTGATGCTGTAATCATGATAATCTGATCCTCACCGTCGATTTTAGCAATTGAAGGACTGACATATCCAAATTTTCCAAGCGAAGCTGTTTTCCATGCTACATCTCCCGTTAGTTTGTTGTAGGCAACAACTCCGGCTTCAGGAGCCTGAGAAGCTAAAATCAGTAAGTCACCGTATAATAAAGGACATTGACCAATGGCCCACATGGGGAATTTACCTCCACCCTCCAAACCACTGTATCCACCCTCGGACTCAGCGGCAGGTTGTCCGCCAAAATCCGTCCAGACATTTTTAATCCAAACAGGCTGGTGCGTATGAATATCAAAGCAATATAAATCGCCATTGGGGCCACAGGAATAAACATGTTTATCATCAACTGCCGGGACACTTCTTGAGCCCGGGAATTCAACCTCTCCCGGAGCTTCGTATCCAAACTTCCAAAGCTCTTTTCCTGTTTCCATATCAAAACATCTCATGTAATCACCGTATTTATCGTCTCTATCTAATAAATAGGCTTTACCATCCTTAATAACGGGACCACCAAAGCCGATTCCAAGGTCGACAGTCCAAAGTACTTCAGGACCGGCTTCAGACCAGGTACGCAGAATCCCTTTTTGGGGCGATGTGCTGTTTCTTTCGGGCCCGAGAAACTGTGGCCAGTCCTGCGCATTAATGTGAGCTGCAAACGCCACCAGTAAAAATGCAACGGCAATAATCAGTTTGTTTTTCATTTAATTTTCTTTCTTTTTTAGTAATTTCTTAAACTGCTCTCTTTTGTAATAATCTGCATTTCCGGTTAAATGCCATTGGGTTGTAGTTTGTCTCCCTTGTTTACCGCCTTTTCAATCACGTCCAGTCTTGCTTTCCTTGGATCTGGTTTACTCAAAGGTTTGCCATCGGGTTGTACATCGAGGATCTCGTTCGTTTTGGGACTGTAAACAGACCATTTCGGCAGACCCTTACCATTGGGATCGCCGGTTTTGGCAAAGTTAACCCAATAGGCGTTCATCATCCGGGCAACTTCTTTATCCTCAGGCGAAGGTGGTGGCGGAGGAGGACCGAAACCTCCTTCTCCCAGATTGTTGAACACATAGGAAATATCGGTTCCATGACCAGGGCCATATTGCATGCGCTCCTTCATGGCAGAAGGTACATAGGAGAAAAGAAAAATATAGGCCGGTTCATTAACGACGGTAACAGAAGCTGCGGCAAACCGCGCAGGTTCTGCCCAAACCTTGTCCGTGTTAAACCTTGTTTGTACCTCAGCGAACGTTTTTTGACCATCAGGATCATAGGCAGCTATAGCCTCATCTTTCAACTCACCGAATAGTGAAAACAGTTCTTCCTTTGAACTGCTGGCATTCACAAAGGGTCCGCCTATTTCTGCACTATTGTTCCCGATCATGAGCGGAACGTGTGCTTGCCTGCCTGCCTTGTAGGCACTCTCTGCTGTTTCTACAACTAATTTGCCATCGAGAATCGGGCCTGAATAGATACGCGGACCTCCCTGGCCATCATTTTCCTGCCCCCCGTCCACAATCTCCTCAACTTTCAGGGCACGCAGCTTGGCAAGTGCGGCTGCATCTGTGCCTTCGATTCCATGTTTGCGGGCAAAGTTTATTCCGATGGTTTCGGCTGAAACAGGGTAGTAAGGACTTGCATTTTCTTTGTTGATCGGCCTGCCGGTCAATACGCCATCCCGGCCACCGCCGGAATGACTGATCGCCTTATGGAAAAGACCATTCGCACTGGGTATGGTCAGGAGTGAATGTATCGAAACGCCGCCGGCGGAGAAACCGAAAATGGTAACATTTTTAGGATCGCCCCCGAACGCTGCAATGTTTTGCTGTACCCATTTGAGGGCTGCTATCTGGTCCATGAATGCATAACTTCCCTTGGGTTCTTCCGGATGCTCCCTGGTTAATGCCGGGAATGCAAAATGACCGAGTCGGCCAAGCCGGTAATTGATAGTAACCAGGATGACTCCTTGTTTGGCAAACCCATTTCCGGAGGTGTTACCGCTGCCACCCACGAAGGCGCCGCCGTGGATCCATACCATGACCGGCAGTTTTGCATGCTGCGCAGCTCCGGCAGGTCTCCATATATTAAGGAACAGGCAATCTTCCGACGAGCCCGCCTGAATCGATCCCGGAGCGGCACCCCATCCTGCAGCGGCGCAAGTAGCGCCAAATTTACTTGCATCGAGCTCTCCCTGCCATGCGGCAACGGGTTGTGGAGGACGCCAGCGATATTCTCCGACCGGCGGAGCAGCATAGGGAATTCCCTTGAAGCTTTCGACATCTCCTTCCGTTACACCGCGAACGGTTCCGTAGGCGGTAAGAACTGCTGGACCTTCTTTCGGTGCAGCATTGACAACTGTTTGTTGAGCATGCAATGAGCAGCTCAATAAAATGGCTAAACCTGAAAGTAGCTTTTTCATATTTTATAGTTTATTATATTTATTAAATTATTATTTCAGGGAAACTAATGTGAATCCGTGTTTGGTGCAGCGCCAGCAGGAGCAGGTGGAGGTGCAAGCAGCCTTGAAAACGTTAAAGACCCCATTTTCCAGCTACCGTTTTGCTTGATATAAACTTCGGTAACCATAAAATGAGAGGTAACCTCGTTATTGCCCAAAACGGCTAACAACGTAATTCTGTTTAAGAGAATAGCGGTATTGTCAATAATATTTACCGTCACATCATGGATATCGGCTTTCTTATACCAAATTCCTCCGCTCCTTATAATATTGACTTCCTGTTCTTTTCCCCAGGATCCTCCCATATGGACAAACATTGCTTGTTCTAAAAAGAGATCGGCTAATTTATCTGCATCCTTGTTGGCCATCCATTGCCACTTATCTTTTGAGAGATTAATAAGTTCCTGTTCAGCAGCGGTGAAGGTTCTGTCAGTAGGATTTAAACTGCCTTCTTGTCCGAAGGACAATTGTGCACTTAGGATCATTAAAAAGAATCCAAAAATTTTTGTTTTCATAATGTCGGTTTTTATAAATATTTACCAAAGAACCCGTTCAGTTTATTCACCGCCTGATCCACATATTGAGGAACATAATAGGTTTGAATGTGAGTAGCACCCTCAATCAGGAATAACTCTTTCTCTTGTGTACCTGTAGCCAGCTTGAATGCACTTTCAGTCATGTAGTAGCTGTCGGCTTTGCTTCCCGCCAACATCAACAGGGGCTGATTGATCAAATCCATGTTGGTAACTGCATCAAATTCCATCAGATCGAGCAGGCTGCTCATGGTGTAACGAAAGGTGGAATTGGGATGCGCATGGGTTCTGTTATAATAATAATGGCCTTCACGGTACAGATCAAACGGCATTTTGTCTGCCATCTCATCGGTAATTACCGTACTGGCAGCATAGCGTACTTCCCCACCGGCTGCTTCCAGAGCACGCGCTTCTGAAGCCTCTTTCAACCGTTGCTGAATGGTGGCCAGCTGGGAGTCTTTAAATCCGTTGCGCCTCACCAGCCCTGAATTAAACATGCTCAGGGTAGCCAGTGCTTTAAAGCGTTTGTCGGTTTGAGCTGCCTTTAACGAATAGCCGCCACCACCACAAATTCCCAATAAACCAAGGCTATCGGGATTTACGCCTGCAAAACGAGTGATAAAATCGGCCATCCCGCGAATGTCTTCAATACGGTTGGCCGGCTTATCCACATTACGCGGCTGTCCTCCGCTGGCTCCCTGGTACGATGCATCGGCAGCAATGGTGATGTAACCCGATTCTGCCAGGCGCTGTGCGTACAATCCGGCTACCTGCTCTTTAACACCGCCGTTGGGATGAGCTACCACAATTGCCGGATATTTCTTGGCGGGGTCATAGCCTGCAGGTGTGTACACATTAGCAGAAATATCAATGCCATTCAGTTTATAGGTTACAGCATGGATATTTACTTTACCGGCCACATTTACTGTTATGGCATCCTGATAGACCAGACCAAAAGGATTATTTGGCTTGGTTTGACCTGATACAATGATGTTTGTCGATATCAACATAACTATTAAATAATAATTTTTTACTTTACTTTTCATTCTAATTGTCCTCCATTACAGCTTTAAATCTTTTCTCATTATTTATTTCAAATCAGCGTATATTCCTGTCAATGATCCAATCCTTTTTCCTTAAGCCATTCCGACATTAAATCCGCTATTTCGATATTGTTTAAATCGGAAAACGGAAAATGCGTATTGCCTTTTATACCTATTTCGGGCAAATGCACCACGGTTACATCTCCGCCATATTTGTTTACACAGTCCCTCCACAACCTGGCCATTTCCAGTCGAGCCCGCCAACCATCCTGGCCCGGGTTATCCATGGGTTTATCGGGAATATTATCCCCGTAGTATATAATGATCGGGATTTGGGTAAGTTTCATAAAATCTGAGGAGGGCACTCCAAAAGCAGTGAGCGTTCCCCCGGCCATGGGTATTGCTGCAGGCACTTCCCCTTCCGGGAATAAAAAGCCGCTTCCCGGTTCATAAGAAACAATCGCTTTTACCTGTTGATTTTTTACCGCGGTGGCCCAGCCCATACCACCCGAATGGGAGTGCGTGACAAGGATTCCGGGACCAATTTTATTAAACAATGCCGAAACAGCTTCCGTATTAACCGTGATGTCAATAGGACCTATATTGGGCGTCATCTGGCGGAAATATTGGTTCAGTGTGGCTGAATCGCGCGCAAACTGTACTCCCTCAAAATAGTTCGGCCAAATACCCAAACGAAAAGTGCCAAACCAACCCTGTTCATCGGGTGTTGGTGTAATAGTGCCGTCCACCGTACTGCGTCCTGCATTGCCCCTCCTGGGCTGGTCAATGAGATAAACCGGAAAACGCCTGCGCAGGAATATATTCTGAAATCCTTCGCGCCCGTCGGGTGTGGTTTCCCAGGTCTTGGAAAACTGTCCGATACCATGCCACATCACCAACGGGTATTTTCGGGCATCAGCAGGAATCTGATAAAAAACATAGGCATGATCACCATGAAAGGTTTGTCCTGCAGGAGTTTGATTATACGGATCGAATGTGCCGGGATTGGTGATCACCGTTCCGCCCACAGCAAAGCTGCCTTGTTCCTCGATAAGAATGGGTTCCTGTTTTTTCGCATGCTGGGCAGCCGCAGGAATAACCAGGCCCATTAAGAAAAACAGAAGGGATGGAAGTACCCGGATACCCCGGATGTGATCCTCTCCAAATATTTCTTCAAGCGAACGCTTAAAAGTTATTTTCTTTTTCATTCTATATCTTTATTTAGATGTATGTTTTTTCCAGAAATCAACTGCAAGGTCCACCCATCCTTCGGCATCCGTGCCTGTCCCAAGTCCAAACCCATGCCCGGCGCTTTGAACCCTGTGATACTCGACTTCCACCCCGGCATTTCTTAAATTCTCCACGCGCCTTTCCACGGTATTGACATTGGCTATTCCGTCGTTTGCGGCTACTGTAATGAATGCCGGGGAGAAATCCCTTGAAAAGGTTGATTGTCCGGTATAGGCTATGACTGCAGTAGCAGGTTTCGGGAGATTACCACCGCCATAGCCTGCAACCCCGTTTAATGCAATATTGCCAGCCATTCTTGCTCCGGCAGATCCTCCCCATAAGGAATATGCTTTAGTGTCCACGCCCAGATTTTTTGCATTTCTAAAAATAAATTCCACTGCTGCGGCAAGGTCTTCTGTAGCTTTATGTTCACTGCCAAGCCGGTATCGTATTACAAAAGCGTTAAACCCTTTTTTGCTTATTTCCCGCGCAATAGGAAATCCCTCATGCAGTGAACCCACATAAGAGAAACCTCCTCCGGGACAAATGATAGCAAATGGTGCATCAGCATTTCCCCGAAAGAAAAATAACCCGGTATACCTTTTGTTTGGGTCTTGCTGCTTCAGCTCATCCGAATAGAAACTGTAATAAATCGTTTGGCCGTTGTTTACTTCATCAATCATTTGGTTAATGGCATCAACGACAATGTTCGGTTCCACATGGCTGTGATATGGCATAAGTGAACCAATATCAGACAGTTTTGTATCATAAGAACCGGTATTATCATCAAGAGGCAGCAACAACTCGCCGAAACCCTTGAATGCCGGGTGATTTACTATATCACGTACAGTATTACCGGCTGTCAGATGGTTGCCCATTTTCCCGTTTTCTCCTGGATGCGCTAATTCATTTGTATTATCAATTGCGCCCATAGTGTCCTTCCTTATACAACCTGAAAAGAGTACCATGAAAAGCAATAATATCTTTTTATGTTTTGTCATTAATCCGGGGCTTTCAATAATTTATATACTCTTCATAAGGAAGACAAAATCTTCAAGGCAAAGTTGAGGTGAAAAATCAGAGGAGGTTGTATACCTATTACTGTTTTTTATACCCGGATTACGGATATTGCATGCTGATCGTAACTTGATATAAAATAAGAAGTAATTTTGATTAAAATAGTTGAAAATCTATGGATGAAATCATAAAACTGGAGAGTATATCTCAATACAATACCATGAGAGGGATCGAAACTTTTCATCCCCTGGTAAGCGTATTTGAATTCTCAAAAATGAAGCTCATTCCGGAAGCCCTGGCGCACTATGGCTTTTATTGTGTTTTTCTGAAAGACGCGAAATGCGGTGATCTGAAATATGGCTGCAATTATTACGATTACCAGGAAGGTACCCTCGTTTTTATCGCACCCGGCCAGGTTGTTGGAATAGGCAGTAAACCGGGAACTACCATGCCGAAAGGATGGGGTCTGCTTTTCCATCCTGATCTGATCAGGGGTACTTCACTGGGACACAATATACGAGAATATACCTTCTTTTCGTATGAATCAAAGGAGGCATTGCACCTGTCGGAAAGAGAGCGGCAAATCATTCTAGACTGCCTGCATAAAATCGATCACGAACTTCATCAGTCGATTGATAAACATAGTAAAAAGCTTATTGCAAATAATATTGAATTACTTCTTAATTATTGTTTGCGGTTCTATGACCGCCAGTTCATTACCCGAAAGGAAGTAAATAAGGATATACTGGTAAAGTTCGAGAAATTACTGGACAACTATTTTCAATCAGAAATAACCCAATCCGGCGGATTGCCCACAGTTAAATACTGTGCTGCCCAGTTGCACCTGTCGGTTAACTATTTTGGCGATCTGATTAAAAAAGAAACCGGAAAATCAGCTCAGGAAACTATCCAGTTAAAGGTTATGGACATTGCCAAGGAGAGAATTTTTGACAAGAGCAAAACCCTGAGTGAAATTGCCTATGAATTAGGCTTTAAACATCCCCAGCACTTCAGTCGCATGTTCAAAAATGAGACAGGGTATACGCCCAATGAATACAGGTCGATGAACTAGTAAATGAATTGTTGGGCAACCTTCACCGGGCGCAGTTAAGAAAACCACACCCAAATTGATGTAATCCAAAACAATGCAACACCAAATTTCGAACTCCGATTTAAGAATAACGAAGTGCGTTCTTCAAATCTGTGCAGGATATAACCGAACAGGGCTTACGAATCCTCGAAAGTGTTCCTGAGAAAAGGCTGATGGTAGTACCGTTTTCCTGTTGCCTTGTAGAGCGCATTTGCCAATTTCAATCAATTGCCTTCCCAGTTCGCATCCTGCAAATCGAGCAAATGCTGAGCAACAGGCAGGGGCGGACGAAGGTTCATCAGGGAGCGCAACAGCTTCCTTTTCTCGCCCAAATGTTGAGGGATGGCGATGGAATGGCATGAATCTTGTTCCAGTGCCAGTTCCCTGATGAGATCATCCAGTGCATCCGTTCTTCTATCAAACATTATTTGTCAGAATACTATTTTGTGAAGAGTCCGGCTCCTAAATCTGCCCCGGGCGTCCCGGGAATCAAATGAAGATAATTACGACTGGTTGGGTCTTCTTCAATTTGTAAGGTGCCTTCCTTTTGAACAATCATATCTTTGCCCAATTTCAATTTTTCAGGGTCAGCTTTTTCCCCAAAACCTGCAGGACCACCGCCTTTGTTAACCAGTTCGTTAAAACCAACGATCAGTGAGTTTGAAAGCGAAAACGAGGCTTTGCCATCTCTGTTTAAAACCCAAAATACATTGGTATTCCCGACAACATTGTTGTAAAATTTTAAATCTTCGGCGGCAGACCAGGACCAGACATTGGCGCCATAATTGCCAACAAAAAGATTGTGATGTACTTCACAGTTCCTGGCAGGTTCGTCAGAAAACCAAAAGACAATCGCATCTTTACAATGATAGAAGACACAGTGATCAACGACCACACCCTGTCCACTGGCCAGTATTGCCAGGTGGTTTGGAATGGCATGCCTGTCGCCGATAAACAAACACTGTGTAACTCGCAAGTCGTCAAGATTCCGGCCTTCACGCACAATGGGGTAATTTCTCTTCACCAATCCGTCTTTGGGCCTTTCATGAACGGGTGTGCCTAAAACCCTCAGGCCTTGAATGGTAACATGTTCGGTTTCAATCTGAATACCGTAGGAAGTCCCGCCAAGCGGATCCTGCCTGCCATTGGGTTTAAAATCCAGGGCCATGGTTGATACGATTACCGGCATCTTTCCGGGATCCCATTCTGTATCATCCGGTAAGACTGCTGCCCGGATGGTCAGCCGCTCTTCTTTGGTAAAGTGCCAGTTCGCCGGATGAAAAGTCACGGTGGCATCCAGACCGTATATACCTTCAGAAAGGTATATGTTTATTGAACCACTGCCATTGGCCTGATTAACCCTTTTGGCGGCTTCATACAGTGATTTCAGTGGCTGGTCTTTTGATCCGGAATATTGGTCGTTACCGATGTTTGCATTGATAAAGATGTCGGTTATTTGAGCCGTCATGGCCAGATCAAACAGGAATATAAGCAATAAGCTTAAAAGCAAGGTTTTTATTGGTTTCATTTGGTGAGGCTTTAAATTATGTTCAAAACGTTTATAAATTCAGATGGATAACCACTTTTCCATTCACGGTATTGTCTTCCATCAGTTGATGGGCCCGGCCGATTTCAGAGAGGGCAAATACCTTTGCAATTGCAGGGCGAAGCTTTTTCTTTTTGAGATGATTAAAAATCTTGTCAATAATTTTCTGTGTAGGGTAATTGCTCGAAAATCCGGTCAAATATACGCCAGGGGGAATATCTTTAATTGGATAAAAATGATCAAGTGTTCCTTTTTTGCCCAAAATTCCTGTGACACACACAATCCCATGATGCCTGAGCATGCCGGCTGATTCAAGAAGCGTTGCAGGTCCGATAAGTTCAAGGATCTTATTTATGCCAGAGGGAAAAATCCTCAATACTTGTTCTTTAAGCGTTCCATCATCGATCACCACATGATCTGTTCCCTGTTGTATCAAAAAATCACGTTTGTTTGCATTTCTTGTCGACGCCAGCACCTTGGTTCCGATGCTTTTGGCCAGCTGGATGGCGGCAAGTCCCGCTGCGCTGGTACCCCCGCGTACCAACAGGATATCATCAGGGCTGAGCTGCAAACAATCCATGACGGATCCCCAGGCTGTAAAATAGGTTTCCGGGATGGCTCCCAACTCTTCCCAGTCCATCTCAGTTTTCACGGTAAATACATTTTTCGACGGAACCAGGGTGTATTCGGCATAACTGCCATCAAAACTCCGGCCCATTCCGCCCATAAGGGCCACCACACGCTGACCCTGCCGGAAGGCACTGTCAGATGGATCAGCTATTTCACCCGCACATTCAATGCCCAATACGCGCGGAAGCGTAATATAGGGGGCATTGCCCTCGTATTCCCGCATCATGAGTTCGGACCGGTTGAGTCCAAAGGCTTTTACCCGGATCAGCACCCAGCCGGGTCTCACTTCAGGAATTGGAATATCACTGATGGTGAGCTCGCGGGGCGAACAGGTTTTATACAGTACAACCGCTTTCATAGCTATTGCATGCATCAGTTTTCAAGTACCTTCCAGCATTGGGGATCAGCGCCATAGAAATTGCTTGTATAGCCATAGGTCACGGCGGGACAGCCCCTGCAGAATCTTTTTAACTCACACGATGCGCATTTTTCGAATTTGTCATAGTCGCGGAAACTGTCCATTTTATCACCCGTAAATACATCATACAGATTCTCGCAAAAGACATTTCCCACATGGCTGCCGAAACGACGGCATGCATAGATATCGCCTTCGGGCAGGATGGTCAGGTGGCAGTTGCCGCAATTGCAGCCTTCGTAGATCATTTCTTCCTGCAGGCCTTCCGGTATTTTGAACAAACCTTTCTCATGCAGGAGGAGGGTCCAAAGATGGTCTTTAAGGTTGAAGCTGGTCCCACGGTCTTTGTAATGTTCAAATTTCTGCCAGCAGGCTTCCAATACCTCACGGTACTCAAGGGCAGAAAGATGGGCACTTTTTTCGGCGCTGGTGGGACAATACCGTGCAAAGGCAAATACATCGGCCTGGTGTTCCACAACCAAATCAATGATACTGGGAATCTCATCCTTGTTGGTGCCCGATACCGTTGTCATGATGGCACACCGGATGCCCGCCTCGCGGAGGCATTTGATCTTTTCGAGGGTAGTATCGAACGAACCGCGTTTACGGATCCTGTCGTGGGTATCCCGCAGGCCGTCAATGGACAACTGGTATCTTTCGCAGCCATATGATTTAAGCCGCCTGCACACCTCATCATTCAAGTGAAACGGATTTCCAAGGAGGGTAAAAGGAATATGATGCGACTTGAGCAGCTCCATCAGGTCCCAGAACCTGCTGTGCAGGAGGGGATCCCCTCCGGTAATATAAAAATAGGGCAACCGGCTGGTCTTTTGGCACATGTCGAGGCAGTTTTCGAAAACATGCTCCATTTCAGGCCAAGACATCTCCTTCAACGCAACATGGTTATTTTCCGAAAATATATAGCAGTGCTGGCACCGCTGGTCGCAACTGTCTGTTATGTGCCATTGAAAGGCGAAATACTCCATGGTGACTTCTATTTACCATCACTTCCGCAGGAAGAACCGCAGGCTCCGGGCTTGGGCTTGCTTCCTTCGTCGCCGGCACCGCAGGCAGAGGGTTGTGGTTTTTTGTCGTCGTCACCTGTGCCGCAGGCAGAAGGTTTTGGTTTTTTGTCATCGTCACCTGTCCCACAGGCGGAAGGTTTTGGTTCCGTTTCACCATCCTTTGAGCCGCAGCCTGATCCGCAACCTGAAGCTGCAAGGTTAACGGAGTTCTGATTCAGGAAACCCTGGGCAGATCGCGGGGAATTATAATCTCCGGAATTTACCCATCCGTTCAGTTTACTAAGTCTGTTCATTTCGTTTTCTTTTTTATATTAATTACATTCAAAAGTACCCTGACGGAACATCATGTGCAATTGGGTTTCTTACTCACCTTATTGGTTAGAAATACTGATTAACTGATGATTATGCAAATAAAATCGTGGCAATTTATACACTTTCTAAATAGATTATAATAATTTTTTACTGATATTACTCTCTAATGGAGATTTTACTATTTTTGCTGTTTGTAATGAAAACAACATGAAAGAACTTGATTTGAATTTTCCCACCTGCCCGATCAGAAATGTGTTAAGCCGGTTTTCGGATAAATGGTCTTTGTTAATCATGGTTTTATTGCAGGCAAATGGTACGATGCGGTACAAAGATCTCAGGAAAGGCATTCCGGACATTTCACACAAGATGCTGACCAATTCCCTCAAAAAGCTGGAACAAGACCATCTTTTAACACGAATGGCCTTTGCGGAGATACCTCCGAGGGTAGAGTATTCGCTTACCGAAATGGGTAAAAGCATTATGCCTGCCATTCAAATGATGATAGAATGGGCACAGGTCAACTTTGAGGAATATACTAAGTAACCACAATAAAAACAACGATTTGCGAATACCCATGTGCTTTCTTTAGTATTCATCCTGCAGTGTTCCCCCGATTGAAGGGTCAGTTTCTGCAGAGGACTTTGGTTTCCGGTAACCAGGGAGTTAATTTCAATGACGCTTATTACTTCTATCTAATGTGTAATATTGACGGGTGATTGTGGCTGTTTTGAACCGGTTACCACAATCTCCATCATGATAATCGTAACATAAATATAAAGAGTTTTCATATCCGTTATTGGGTAGAATGAAATACTTCAAAACAAAAGGCTGTCTTATGCCTTGATTGAAGAGATTGCAAAGGTGGTTTGAAGAATTCTGTTTTGTTATAATCTGATCCTGCTAATAAAGTGAATCTTACCGTGATGTGTTGTATTAAGTATATTTATATCTTTAATTCTTTATTTATTATCTTTGGCATATATTAATTTCATAAGCCATGAAAATACCCACAGAACCCATTGGAAGTATTCCAAGGCCAGCAGAACTTGTTGAGGCAATAAGTTCAACACACGATAAAGCTGATTTGGAAAGACTTTATGAAAAAGCTGTGTTGGACACCCTTACGGAGTTTATAAAAACCGGATCACCTGTTATTACTGACGGAGAGCAGACCAAATCCAGTTTTGTCACCTATCCGCTGGAAGGCTTGCAGAACATTACCACTGGAGGAATGCGTATTGAATTTGATGACGGCCATTTCCGGCAATTGCCACTGTTGACCAGCGGTCCGTTCCGTTATAGCAACTATGCAGTGCAATACCTGAGATATGCCAGGAAGAAGACACGCAGACCGTTGAAGCAGGCCATAATTTCTGCTTCTGCACTGAGTCTGATATACCCGCCGGAAGGAATTGAAGATTACTCAAAAGATACTTTTATAGTAGACCTGATCAATGAATGTGAGAAGGACATCAGGCTTTGTTTGCAGGAGGGTGCCCATAAGGTCCAGATGGATTTTACGGAGGGCAGATTATCCCTGAAACTCGATGCCTCAGGTGGTGTCCTCAGACAGTTCATCGAAATGAACAACCAGGTTTTTAACAGATTTACCGAAGAGGAGCGCAATCGGTTGGGCGTGCATGTATGCCCCGGGGGTGATCATGATGCCACACACAGTGCTGATGTCGATTACAGTAAATTCCTGCCACATCTCTTTGATCTGAATGTCAGCAACTTTTATATTCAATTTGCCAGTGAATCCGATCCTGTTAGTGTACTGGAGACCATAAAGCAAAATCTGAAGCCGCATCAGCGGGTATTCATAGGTGTTATTAATGTGATCAATCCGCGGATCGAAAGCGCTGAAGAGGTAAGGGACAGAATATTGGAAGCCGCACGGTTTATTCCGGCCAATCAGTTGGGTACTACCGATGACTGTGGTTTTTCTCCATTCTGCGATGATCTGTCAACCACCCGCCAGGTTGCCTTCGAAAAAATAAAAGCTCGGGTTGAGGGCACAAGAATGGCTGAGGAAAAGTTGTTATCCTAAGTGTTAACCCCTGCAGGCCTTATATATTTTGTGTAATTTTATCGAAACAAAATATATAATGAATAAAGAAGAGCTGCTTGAAATCAATGATATAGGCTCCATTCTTCTGGAAATCGGAACCTTGCTCATGAGTTCAGGCGCTACTACAAGCAGGGTGCGCAATACGGTTCACCGCATATCTGAGGCCCTTGGTTACAAAACCAGCATGCTGATTACCAACAGGGCAATTACCCTTTCGATCAGTGATAAAAGTGAACAGCATTTTTTTAACAGTCTGAAACGTACATCACCGCATGGGGTCAACTTTAAGGTTGTATCCGGAATCAGTCGTATGAGCTGGCGTGTGGTGGATGAAAAATGGGCACCCGATCAGATCAGGGCGGAACTGGACCGGCTGACCTCACTCCCCCATTACCCAAAGCTCCTGGTGCTTTCGCTGGTTGGACTTGCAGGGGCATCATTTTGCAGGCTGTTTGGAGGCAGTGTTCTGGAAATGGCCGTTACTTTTCTGGCTACTTTTGTTGGTTTATGGGTGCGACAGGAAGCGGTTATAAAGCAATTTAATCCCTATCTCTGCGTATTCTTTGCCTCATTTGCAGCTTCGATGATTTCCGGGTTGTTCAGTAAAATGGGTGTCGGAAACACCATGGAGCATGCCTTTACCGCCTCAGTTCTGTTTTTAATACCCGGTGTCCCGCTTATTAATTCCTTTTCCGACCTGATAGATGACAATATCCTGAACGGTGTGGTAAGGGGTATAAACGGATTGCTGATTGCATTTGCCATTGCTTTGGGACTAATGGGCGCCATGATGATATACAGGTTTTAATCATGGAAGCATTAAAATTTCTCGAAAACGGTATCTGGTTTGGTTTTGCGGCCATCGGATTTGCTATACTCTTCAATGTTCCCCAACGATCCCTTTTTATGATTTGGCTGTTGGCCGCTTTGGGCGGACTCACCAAATTGTTCCTCGTACAGATGAGCATCAATATTGTTCTGTCATCATTCGCAGGAGCATCACTGATCGGGATACTTAGCATACCTGCAGCTCATAATAAGCATGCGCCACCACTGGTTTTTGCCATCCCGGCCGTAATACCCATGGTTCCCGGAGTATTCTTCTACCAGATGATCCTGGGTCTGATGCTTTTGTCCGGCGATCATGCAGATATCAAAAATTCCCAGGTTTTGTCTGAAACTGTTAACTATGGTTTAAAAGTACTCTTTATCATGATTTCACTGGCTGTTGGTGTGGCCATCCCCACGCTGCTCACCCGTAAAAGCTCTGCTAAACACATCAAGATCTGGAAGAAGAGAGATGCAAAAACAAATGCCGGTTAATGAAGAAAACCGAAATCAGTTCTTCTCAAACGTCAGGTAATCCGAACTGCCATCCCCTCCACTGACATGGATCAATTCTAAGGTAGTATTGCTTTGGCTGACAATATTCCAGTCTTCACTCAGTTCGGCAAAACCGGCAGGAGCGGCGAATGCAATATTGAAATCAGGATCTTCCGGGCTGTCATCACCCGGATTGCCGTTCACCACGCTCCAGGTTCCGGTGTAAGTATTGATGCCATTACTGGCGGTCAATACATTGTTGTTGCCAAAGGTAAAACCATAACCTTCAAAGTCACCCGTTACTTCCATGTCGTTATGATAAAAATAAGTGATACTCCAGGTCCCGTCAGATACCTGATCTACAAGGTCCTGGTTTGGAGTTGTTGCATCGTCATCCTTCGAACAGGAAACTATTACCGTCGCAGCAAAGACGGTTAGGATCAAAGATAATTTCATCATTGTTGGTGTTTACGTGTTATAACAGATATTTGCATCTTTTGTTCTTATTTATGATAAAGTTCTTATATGAATCCTGGTGGAAGGGATATTGCGGCGGTCTAACAAAAGTTTGTATTTTCTTTTGAAACTTTATTTACTTTCATTTGAAATTTTCTTGACTTTTTTATGAAAATATATTATATTTGCTTCGTAATTGACAGGGATAGATCCATTCAGCGGCAGATCCATGATATTCAACATTCAGCGGTTTTCCACACATGACGGCTCAGGGATCAGGACCATCATCTTCTACAAGGGATGTCCCCTTCGCTGTCATTGGTGCTGCAACCCCGAAAGCCAGTCATCCGGACCTGACATCCTGTTTGACAGGAGGATCTGCAAACACTTTGGCGACTGTATGAAAGTAAATGAAAATGCCGTTACGCTAAACAACAATGAAATACAGCTCAATCGTTCAGCCATTTCCAATCCTGAAATTTTCAGGAGAATTTGCGTTGCTAAAGCACTGACAGTAGCCGGCGAGGACAAAAGTCCGGAGGATCTTCTGGCAGAAATTGAGAAGGACGTTCCCTTTTACCTGCAGAGTGGCGGAGGGGTAACGCTTTCCGGCGGAGAGCCCCTTTCTCAGGGGCAGGAAGTTGTGATTCTTTTGCAGGATCTGCAAAAAAAAGGCGTTGACGTATCGGTTGAAACCAGTCTTCATGTTACCTGGAAAGAAGTGGAGCGATGCCTGGGTCTGGTTGGTACTTTTCTGGTAGATCTGAAACATACCGACAAGGATAAATTCCGATACTACACCCGGGGGAAAATTAATCTGGTGATGGATAACCTCAGGAAGCTTGCAGCCACACGGAGCAACATAATCATCCGGATCCCGGTGATACCCGGATTTAATCATTCAGAAAATGAAATGAAGCAGATCATCGATTTTGTGGTTTCCCTGGATCACATTGCGGAGATTCACTTTATCCCCTATCATAACCTGGGTATTGAAAAATACAGCATGCTGGGGATGGATTACGTTTTTGGTTATAAAAAACCGGTTGATCCTGCTGAATTGACCGGTTACATCAATTATGCACACAGTAAAGGATTTAAAACAAAAATTGGAGGATAAGATGCTGGTCATGGAAAAACAGCAGGCTGTTTCTGAAAGAATAGCCTCAATGCGCGAAAAGGTATTGCGAGCCAAACCTTCCATTTGTACTGAAAGGGCAAAATTTTATACCGAAGCCTATCAGGAGCACGAGGACCAGCCTGTGATCATCAAACGTGCCCATGCCCTTGAAAAGACCCTCAGGAACATGACCATTTTTATCGAGGAAGGTGAACTGATCGTAGGCAACCAGTCTTCACAACACCGTGCCGCTCCCATCTTTCCGGAGTATGCCGTGGACTGGCTGCCCAAGGAGATGGATGAACTGGATAAACGTCCGGGTGATGCTTTCTTTATCACTGAAACGCATAAAAAAGAACTGGTTGAAATTGCAGCCTGGTGGAAGGGGAAAGTCCTGTATGACAAAGGCAGGGCCATGATGTCTCAGGAATTGCGGGACATTCAGGATGCCGCCATCATAAAGGCCACAGGCAATCTCACCTCCGGGGATGCCCATATTGCAGTTGATTTCTACAAAATCCTTTCGGCCGGTCTGGATGGCTATCTTACGGAGGTTAAACATTACCATCAGCAGGTAAAGAGATATGAAGTGGATGGCATCCGGAAGGATCACTTTTACACCGCCCTTACCATAAGCCTGGAGGCCTTTCAGCATTTTATCAGGCGATACCAGGATCTGGCCAGGTCGATGAGTTTGGAGGAGCCTTATGGGGAGCGCAAAAGGGAACTTCTGACCATCAGCAGAAACTGTGAAATCATTGCCGGAAAAGTTCCGGAAAACTTCTACCAGGCTTTGCAGCTGGTTTACTTTGTGCAGCTGGTCCTTCAGATTGAAAGTAACGGTCATTCTGTTTCCCTGGGCAGGCTTGACCAATACCTCTACCCGTTCTTCAACAGGGATATGCAACAGGGTATCATCACCCACGAATTCGCTTCAGAATTACTGGAGAATACCTGGATCAAACTTCTCACCATCAATAAAATAAGGCCATGGGCCCATACCCGGTTTTCCGCGGGCGGTCCCCTTTACCAGAACGTGACCATCGGGGGACAGACCGAAGACGGGCGGGATGCAGTGAATTCCCTGAGCTTCCTGATTCTTGAGTCCGTGGGCAAGATGCGGCTTACCCAACCCAACCTGTCGGTCAGGTTTCATAAGAACATCAGCGAAACCTTCCTGATGGAATGCATCCGGGTTATCGAAATGGGTTTTGGGATGCCCGCCTTCAATAACGACGAAATCGTGATCCCCGAATTGATCGGGCTCGGTGTGGAAAAAGAAGATGCCTATAATTACTCAGCTATTGGCTGCATTGAGATAGCAGTTCCCGGGAAGTGGGGCTACCGCTGCACAGGAATGAGTTTCCTGAATATGATGCGGGTATTTCTGGCCTCGCTTTATGACGGTCTGGATAAATATTCCGGAAAGACCTTTTGCAAAGGACTTGGTAACTTTGTTGACTTCAGTTCATTCGAGGATGTATTCAGCGCATGGCAGCAACAGATCAGGTTTTATACCGGGAAGACCGTTGAAGTGGATGCGGCAGTGGACACGGCCATTGAAGAATATGTGCCGGATATTCTTTGTTCTGCTTTTGTGGACAATTGTATCAGCAAAGGTAAAACCATCAAGGAAGGCGGATCAAAATACGATTTCATTTCGGGTTTGCAGGTGGGGATCGCCAACCTGGGAAATTCGATGGCAGCCATCAAAAAGCTGGTGTTCGAAGAAAAACGAATATCCAAACAGCAGCTTATGGATGCGATCGAGAGTGATTTTGCCGGACAGGAAGGTGAGAAAATCAGGCACCTGCTGCTCAATTTTGCTCCAAAGTACGGCAACGATGACGACTATGTAGACCTTTTGCTGAAAGATGCCTATATGGAATTTATCCGGGAACTCGACCAGTATCATACCACCCGTTTTAACCGGGGACCCATCGGATGCAAGTATTATGCAGGCACCTCGAGCATATCCGCCAATGTGCCGAATGGTTCGGTGGTGCCGGCCACACCCGATGGCAGGAAAGCCTATACACCAGTAGCTGAGGGAAGTTCACCCGCATCCGGAACCGATATCCTGGGCCCCACAGCCGTCTTCAAATCGGTGTCCAAACTGCCCACCGGTAAGATCATGGGCGGGGTATTGCTGAATCAGAAACTTTCTCCTGCCACCATTAGAAGTGATTCGGACAAACTGAAACTGATTGCCATGCTCAGGACGTTTTTTGCAGATTTGAAAGGCTGGCATGTACAATACAATATTGTTTCGAGGGAAACCCTGCTGGCTGCGAAAAGAGAACCGGAAAAATACCGTGATCTTATTGTGCGGGTTGCCGGATATTGTGCCTTTTTTACTACCTTGTCACCTGATACACAAGACGACATTATCGCGCGAACAGAACAATCCCTTTAAAATCCTCATATGAAAAAACTCCTCTGCGGCGTCGACATCGGAGGCACAAAACTCTCCACGGCCCTGGTCCGGATGGATGGCAGCATACTGGATAAATGCATCGACTGCGATCATGTGGATAAACCGGAAAAAGAGCTGGTCGGACAGATAACAGGCAACATCAGAAGGCTGATCCGTAAAAACGGACTGGAGGAATCCGACCTGCTGGGTATCGGAATTGGCTGCGCCGGACATATCCGGTTCAGGGACGGCGTGATCATTACAACATCCAACCTGAAAGGCTACAAGGACTATCCTCTGCGTGACGCTGTGCAGGAAAACTTCAGCATCCCGGTCGTCCTGGATAATGACGCCAACGCCCAGGCTTTCGGGGAGTTTAAATTCGGTGCAGGAAAGGATTACGACAGCATGGTCTTTCTGACCATCAGCACGGGCATTGGCGCGGGCATTATTATCAACAACAGGCTTTACAGGGGATTAACCGGAACTGCCGGGGAATTTGGTCATACCATCGTGAGTCCCGACAGCGAACTGGTATGCACCTGTGGAAACCGGGGCTGTCTGATGGCGGTTGCCTGTGGTATGGCGCTCCCCCATCTATTCAGGAAGAAGATTGCAGCAGGCGGTGTCACCAAACTTGATCTTCCTGCCGGTTTTGATTTTACCGGGGTCGACGGGAAGCTGTTAAAACAGGGACTGGACCTGGATGATCCTGTTTCGAAGGCCATTATCCTCGACAGCGGTTACTACGTGGGTATAGGGGTTTACAACATCTTCCAGTCGCTGAATCCACCGCTTGTCGTTTTGGGAGGAGGCCTGCTCAGCTGGGGCGACTTCTACCTGGAACAAATTAAAAAGACATTTTATGAACTGGCAAGGGATATGATCTTCGATCCTTTTGATATAGCGGTCTCAAAGATCGGTCCGGATGTTGGGGTAATCGGTGCGGCCTCCCTGGCCCTCGAGCTATGCTGAACGAACGGCAAAATAGGATCCTTAAATTGCTGGGACAGAATGATCAGGCTACCGTAAAGGAGCTTGCCGTCAGGCTGAAGGTTTCCTCTGTAACCGTCAGACAGGACCTGAACCTGCTTGAATCCGAGGGACTCTTAAAACGAGTTCATGGAGGAGCTGTTTTAAAAGATGCTGACGATATTGCCAACCGGTTGGGCGTCAATTATGAAAAGAAGCTCAGGATAGCCAGGAAGCTCTCAGCACTCGTGCATGACGGCGAAACGGTGCTGATCGAATCGGGCTCGGCCAATGCCCTGCTGGCCAGAGAACTTTCAAACCGGAAAAACATAACCATTGTTACCACCAACGTCTATATTGCCCGTCAGTTCAGGAAAAATGAACAGGCCAGGATCATCATCCTGGGAGGTATTTACCAGCATGAAAGTGAAAGTGTTGTTGGCAAAATCACCAAAATGTGCATCGATCAGATCAATTGTGACAAAGCCTTCATAGGCATTGACGGCTACACAGCCGATACGGGATTTACCCTACGGGATCTTTTCAGGGCCGAAATTTCAAGTCATATCATTCAAAAGTCCAGAGAGGTATTTATTGTATCCGACTCCAGCAAATTCGGGAGGACCGAATTCACCAATATATGTTATCCGAAAGACATTCAGCATGTTGCCACTGACGATGGACTGGATAAACAGTACATTGCCGAATTTCAGCAGGCAGGGATCGACCTGATCCTGGCCTGATCCGTTGTAACGATATTTGGATTTATTTAGTATATTAGCATATTATTATCCGTATTATACTACTGGAATGGCAGAACGCATGCTCCCTAATCTCATGAACACCAGTCTGCATAATGACAAGCAAAGTCAGCCGGATTCCAATCACCCAGAATCTCGCAAACTTTGGATCCATAAGGAAACCCTGGGATATATACAGGCCTTTCTCGATTCCAATTCCCATATCAGTGCCCTGATTAACCAGGATAAACAAGTCGTTCTGTCCAATGAGCACCTGGTAAAGCTGGATGGAATGAGAAGCCTCAGCAGTATTATCGGGAAACGCCCGGGAACCCTGTTGAATTGCATTAATATTGATCATGGTGGCACTTGCACCTCTACGGCCAATTGCCAGTTTTGCGGAATCAACTATGCCATTCAGGAATCTCAGCTATATAGCAAGCGAATTTCCAGCGAATGCAGAATTACATCCAGGGTCGGGGATAGATTGATTTCCTTTGATTTTCACGTTACCTGTTCACCTATTATCCTGCAAAATGAATCATTCACCTTACTGAACCTTATGGACATCAGCAGTGAGAAACGTAATGAAATGCTGGAGAAATTATTCTTTCATGATATCCTGAACCGTCTGGGCGGATTTAGCGGGATTGTGAATGTCTTAAAGTCGGAAAACAAGCAGCCAGAGCTTGAAGAATTCATTGATATATTGAATATTATAGGAGAACTCGCCATTGAGGATATTCAAACCCAGCAGTACCTCAAGGCGGCGGAGAATGCCAATCTCATTTTGAATATCCGGGAATATTCCGCCAGGGAAATCCTGGATTCGGTTCATAAGCAGATCTTGTATCATCCTGCTATGATTTCCAGGCATGTGCAGGTGTGTTCGGATTGTCCCGACTTCACCCTCAAAACCGATGGAGTCCTGCTGAAAAGGATCCTGCTGAACATGGCCAAGAATGCTGCCGAAGCAACTCCTGAGCATGGAAGCATCCGTGCGAACTTTGGTACCCGACCTGACTGTGCTGTTTTCAGCGTGCACAATCCGGGTGTGATTCCGGGTCCCGTTCGCCTGCAAATCTTCCAGCGTTCATTCTCCACCAAGGGCGAAGGAAGAGGACTTGGAACCTACAGCATGAAATTGTTCGGCGAAAACTACCTCAGGGGTAAGGTTTACTTCACCTCTGATAAAAAAAACGGCACCATTTTCACCATTGAACTGCCACTTTCCTAGATTTCTATTTGCGGTACAAGTGCTTTAAGCAATTTACAATCAATAAATTGTAAAAGTAATTGTTAATTCTTGTTGCACAAGTAAAACTTTTCAATACATTTGTTTACAGATGACCTGAAAGAGAAGGGTCAATTGTTTGAATTGCAAAGAACTAAGTAAAATAATCATATCATGAAAATTCCAAAATCAGCCTACAATTGGATTAGCGCAACAGGCTTGATACTGAGCCTGAATTGCATTCTGTTGATGGTTATTCTATTTGCGATTGCACTTACTGTCAGGGGTAGCAATTCTTACCTTGGAATCTTCATTTATATCGTATTGCCTGCAGTGCTGGTGATTGGACTGATCCTGATTCCCGTAGGAATGCTGGTCAATGTAAAGAAGTCCCGCAAACTGCCTGAAACCGGGTTAAAATGGCCGATTGTAGACATGAATAACAAAAAGCACCGCAAGTCCCTGATCATCGTATCAGTCTTTACCCTGATATTCGTTCTGATTTCAGCCATGGGCAGTTACCAGGCTTATCATTACACCGAATCGGTTGAATTCTGTGGTACCTTGTGTCACAAGGTGATGGAACCCGAATATGTTACGTACCTTAATTCTCCTCATGCACGCGTGCGCTGCGTTGAATGCCATGTGGGCGAAGGTGCTTCGTGGTATGTAAAATCAAAACTGTCAGGCCTTTATCAGGTATATTCCGTTTTATTCCACAAATATTCCACACCCATACCAACGCCCATTGAAGATCTGAGACCTGCCACAGAAACCTGTGAAAAGTGCCACTGGCCCCAGAAGTTTTATGAAAGAAAACTGCGCAATCAGCGGGGATTTCTTACGGATTCCGCAAACACACACTGGAACATTTCCATGCTCATGAAAATAGGTCCGTCTTACAGTGCTTACGGGCTGCGTGAAGGTATTCACTGGCATATCAATCCCGATGTATCCATAGAATATATTGCCACCACCAAAGACCGTGAATCCATACCCTGGGTCAGAATGACCAACAGAAAAACCGGAGTGGTGAAGATCTTTCAGGATAAGGACAATCCGGTGTCGAACAGCGCGGTTGACTCACTCGCAAAAAGGTCATTGGATTGCATGGATTGTCATAACCGTCCCTCCCATTCCTACAAATCCGCCAATGAATATATGGATAACGCGCTGATATCGGGACTTGTACCGGACAGTTTACCTTTTATCAAGAAAGCATCCATGAAGGTACTGGGCAATCAGTTCTCAACCAAAGATTCTGCCATGCTCGGGATACGGGAAGGTATTACTGCGTATTACCAGAACAAAAAACCGGAAATTTATAAATCGCACCAGGATCTTGTAGAAAAGGCCATCGCTGGTATCCAGGGTGAATTTCAGAAGAATACGTTCCCGGCCATGAAGGCCTCAAGCAGCAGTTATCTGAACCATATCGGCCATCTGGAATCCGATGGTTGTTTCCGCTGTCATTCGGGAAGGCATGAAACAGAAACCGGGGAAACCATTTCCAAAGATTGTAACCTGTGCCACACCATTATCGCGCAGGGTACAACAACTGATTTTAAAGCTGTTTCATTAATGGATACTTTGGAGTTTCAGCATCCCGTGGATATAGGCACTGCCTGGCAGGAGGTCAATTGTACCGAATGTCACCGTTCCATGTAGTAATTTGACATTTCCCATTCTAACCTTTGGCTGATATCTCCATTAATAAATCCATTTTATTAATGGAGATGCTTTTCCCATTGGCCTGGATGATGCCTTCACTTTCAAACTCTTTGAGAATTCGGATGGCACTGTCTTTCGACATGCCCGAAAATTCGGAAATATCCTGCCTGGATAAGGCGATCTCAAACGTCTGACTGTTGTATATGTTTTCTGCAAGATAAATCAATACATCAGCTATCCGGCCATGCATCTGCTTTTGGGTCAGGCTGACAAAGCGCTCAAAAGTCCTTGTACTGCAAGTTCCGCAGTAATTCATGAAGCGCTCGCTGAAGTCGGGATTCGTCCGGATCAGTTTTTTAAAATTAAGCGTATCGACAAAGCAGGCTGTGACTTCTTCCAGGGCTGAAACGGAATAATGGTAGCGGTAATCGACATAAATGCCTGTTCCGCCAAAAATCTCATAAGGTTTTATGATCTCCAGGATCAGGTTGCGCTGATCATACCCTTCAATATATTCTTTCGCAAGTCCGCTCGTTAGAAAAACCAGATTGGAGGAAGCTGTTCCCTGTTTGATAATATTCTCCCCCGGCCTGAATTTTACTTCATATCGCTTATCATTGATAAGCTTCATATCATCATTTACCAAACCTGCAAAAATTCCTATACGGTCATTGCACTTGTCGCAATTTACGCAAGAAACCGACCGATGAAACTGAGTCATTGCTAAAGGCTTTAAGGTTAAAATACCAGCTGCCACACCGCGGTTGCGGGATGACTGACAAAAGTATCAATTTTACACGATAAATATCGGTTAATTTATGACATATATCTGTATATTAAGTCTAATATGTCGCCTAATTTAGAATTCCGTATATAGTATAATATGATACTTTTACGATATTTCAAATAGGGACTTACTTGCGAGTATTTAAATTTATTCCTGCTACAATGAGTATAAAAATAAACCGACAAAAATGGTTTTTCCTGCCGCTCTTCATGCTATTGCTGACGGCCTGCGAAAAAGTGGTATTTGAGACTGTTGTTATTCCTAATGACGACTTAAGCTATTCACTTGATATTCAACCTATCTTCGATGATAAATGCGTGAGTTGTCATCCACCTACAAAAGGACTTGATTTAACGGAACCCTTCTCTTACGATGAACTCGTTCCTGAATTTGTAACCGTTGCCGATTCTGCCAATCCGAGAGGATCAAAACTCTATAGTAAAATTAATGGTTCTTCTCATTCTTCCAAAACCACTGATATAGAAAAGCAGAAAATCGAGAAATGGATCTCCCAGGGAGTTCCCAATAACTAAATTTATATATTGTAATCAATCTAAAGCCATAAATAATCATGAAGACCTCAAAATCCCAGATTTGCCTTTTATTGTTGCTAGGTTTTTATACCGGCAGCCTTTTCGCCCAAACGGATTCCGTTCCAACAGCAGACAACCGTCCCGTAAAATCACCTTTCACAACAAACATCCTGATCGACAACCAAACCGTTGTGCAACCGATAAAAGGATCTCTCAATCTGATCGTCAACCACCGGTTCGGCAGCATGGAAAATGGTATTTCCGATATCTTCGGAATTTATGGCGGCGCCAATACACGCTTGGGTTTGGAATACGGAATTACCGATCGTATCATGGTGGGTTTTGGGACTACCCAGAATTATAAGCTCCAGGATCTGGAATGGAAATATGCCATTTTGCAGCAGACCCGTTCCAACAGCATGCCCATCAGCCTGAGCTATTACGGCAATATAGTGATTGAGGCCACCGAAGAAGAGAACTTCGGTCCGGAGGAAAGCTATAAGTTCATTCATCGCCTCTCCTATTTTACACAAATCATTTTAGCCAGGAAATTCAGCGATGCTATCTCCTTGCAGGTTGCACCCGAAATGTCTTTCTACAATGCCGTAAAGGATTCACTAAGCAACGTGATCTTCGGCGTTCATTTCGGCGGCAGGGCCAAGATATGGGACAATAAATCCATTATTGTTGAGTATGACCAGCCTTTAAACGGTCATGAGGATGAAGATTTTGGTCCAAAACCCAATATTGGATTGGGATTCGAAATTGGTACCGCCACCCATGCATTTCAGATATTCGTTTCCCGGTATCAGGATATTGTCAGCCAGCGGAATCTTGCATATAACACGAATACGAAATTTCATATAGGCTTCAACATTACAGTCCGGTTTTAGGCACTACGATCTTTATGAAGCACAATTTCTGGAAAAGAGGACTTGCGATCATCGCATGTATCCCCTTGAATCTGGTTTCGCTACTGTATGGTTTGGATCCTCCTCCAGCTTCCACACCGGTAATGGCTGACACAATCTATACCAGATCTGCCTTTTTTCAACAGAATGAGAACTGTTTCCGGTGTCATGGCAGTTCCAAATACACTTATTACAACCAGGTGTCCGGAAAGGATGTTAACGCCATGATGTGCGAAAACAGGGTAATTCGAAGGAATGATTTCTATACAGCCAATCATAAGAGTTTCGCCTGCGTGGATTGCCATGCTGCTGAATATGATACCTTCCCGCATCCAGGGCAATTGAGGATGGAAACCCCTTACAATTGTATTGATTGTCATGGTTATGACGAGAATTATGCCCGGTTTCATTTTGAGGAAATTGAGGTTGAGTTCCAGCAAAGCACCCATTTTAATGCCAATGGCGATGCCTTTACCTGCTGGAAGTGTCATAATCCGCATTCATACAAAATCAGCATCAGGGACGCAAAGAACATCACCGAGGCCATTGCCTATGATAATAACATATGCCTGAACTGCCACTCCGATTTTGAACGATTTCAGCTTCTTTCGAACCGTGAAGAGATCAACATCATTCAGAAACATGATTGGCTGCCCAACCAGGGACTGCATTTCAGCCAGGTCCGGTGTATTGAATGTCATGCCAGGCCTGATGATAGTCTGATGGTCGCACACCGGATCATGCCCAAGGATAAAGCAGTAAAGTTATGTGTTGAGTGCCATTCACAGAACTCCCTGCTGATGAGTTCCCTTTATAAATTCCAGGCCAGGGAAAACAGAACACAGGCAGGCTTTCTGAACGCAATCATTCTTAATAATGCCTTTGTTATCGGGGCCAATCGCAACATCGTGCTAAACAGGATCAGTGTTTTTGCTTTTCTGGCGGTCATCGGAATACTGATGATTCACCTGCTGTTCAGAATCATACATAAAAACAGTGAGTAAGACTATGACGGAGAGAATATATCATTATCCCCTATGGCTCAGGCTGTGGCATGTCATTAATGCCTTGCTGTGCCTGGCTTTGATCATTACCGGTATCAGCATGCAATTTTCTGAACCTGAAAGGCCCCTGATCCGTTTCGATCTGGCTGTTACCTTACACAACATATTTGCAGTATTCCTGAGCATTAATTATCTGTTCTTTTTAATCACCAACAGGTTTACCAACAACCGAAAACATTATCGAATTGCTGAAGAGAACTTTACCGATCTGTTATTGACCCAATTCCGGTACTACACCATCGGGGTTTTTCAGGGAGAAAAGTCCCCCTTTCCTGTTAGTACGGAACGGAAATTCAATCCTTTGCAGAAGTTATCCTATATCATTATCATGTATGGTTGCATGCCGCTGATATTGATTACCGGATGGGCCATGCTGTTCCCGGAGATCATCATCAAGGATGTATTCGGGGTCAGTGGTCTCTTTCTTACTGACCTTCTGCACATCATCAACGGATTCATAGTTACTGTATTTTTAGTAGTTCATATTTATTTCTGCACCATGGGTGCACACTTTTCATCAACCTTTAAAGGAATGATCAATGGATGGGCTGAAGTACATTGACACTGTTAATTAAAATTCTTAGAAATGGCTGAAAAAAAGGAAGGATCATCAAGGCGTAAATTTCTGAAGTTGGGGATCGGACTTGGCGCCGCTACGGTTGCTGGATCCATGCCGGGCAAACTTATAGCCGGAGATGAAAAGCCAGGGACCGGAAATGGCGAAAAGGTGAAAGTACTTACCACTGATGGAAAACTGATTGAAATTGATGCAGAACAGGTTGGGCTGGCCAGGAAAAAAGATGTATTTATTTCAAGGGAGGAAGCCCGGAAGGGCATTCCAAACAGGAAATTTGTAATGGTGATTGATCTGGCAAAATGCAAGAATGCCAGAAAATGTGTTGAGGCCTGTCAGGAAGGACATCAGCTGCCCAAGGACCATGAATGGATGAAAGTCTACCTGATGCAGGATACTCCGGACTCAGCACCCTATTGGTTCCCGAAACCTTGCTTCCATTGTGATAATCCGCTTTGTGCCAGTGTTTGCCCGGTTGGTGCAACCTATAAGCGAACCGACGGTATCGTGCTGGTTGACACAGAACGTTGCATCGGATGCAAATTTTGTATGACCGGATGTCCTTACTCGGCCAGGGTATTTCACTGGAGGGATCCCGAGGTTAAGGCTGAACCGGGTTCAGCCTATTCACCTGAATTAAATATTCCCCCAAAAGAAGGAACGGTTGGCAAATGCGTTTTTTGTCCTGATAAGTTAAGAAAAGGTGAATTGCCACGTTGCGCTCAGGCCTGCCCGATGGGTGTTATTTACTTTGGTGACCTTATAGAAGATGTCGTTACAAACGGTACAGAAACGTTACGCTTCAGCGATCTTATGCGTGACCGTTCCGGATACAGGCATCTGGAAAATCTGGGTACTGAACCCAGTGTTTATTACCTGCCCCCGGTGGAACGTCTATTTCCCGTTGACAGGGGATATGACGGTTTGGAACCTGATATCAAGAACCGTTATGATAATACACAATATGTAATCAGCAAGGAGAAAAAACAATGAATTCGTATTCTTCTGAAGGTTTATTAGCCGAGTTTGCTCCTCAGCTTGAGCGCCCAGGAAAAACATGGACTACCTGGTTTGTGTTTTTTCTCATTTTATTTGCCATTGGCATGGTAGGATTGTATACACAGCTTACCGGAGGTCATATTGTTACCGGTATGCGTGACAATGTGGTCTGGGGTATTTACATTGTGAACTTCATCTTCTTTATGGGAATCAGTTATGCCGGCGCCCTCATTAGCGGGGTTTTACATCTTTTAAAAACCTCATGGAGGAAACCCATTATTCGGATATCTGAGCTTATCACTGTGGTTTCCCTGATGATCGGACCGGTATTCATCCTTTTCTGCGTAGGGCGCTTTGAGCGGATTCCTTTCCTTATCATCCATCCGCGCATTCAATCGCCGATTATGTGGGACGTAATCGCCATATCTACAGACCTTATAGGCTGTTTCATTTTCCTGTACCTTTCATTCCTGGAAGATTTAGCGCTCCTGCGTGACCATGCAGTCAGGCTGAAGATGGAGCCTTGGAGACAAAAGCTATACAAATTTCTGGCCCTGGGGTATACCGGTGATCCGGTTCAAAGAAAATTACTGAACTCGGCACGTAACATCATGGCTGCCATGATCATCGCTATTGCCATTATTGTTTACTCGGTTCTGGCATGGATTTTTGGTGTCACACTGCAGCCTGGCTGGCACAGTACGATATTCGGTCCTTACTTTGTAATTGCAGCGGTGTTTTCCGGTACCGGTGTCTTGATCATACTGATGTGGGTCTTTCGCAGGGTTTATCATCTTGAGAACTATATTAAAAGACAGCATTTCGTTAATGTGGGTATCCTTTTATTCATCGTTGGCGCCTTTTATGGATATTTTACTTTCAGTGATTATCTTACAAAATGGTATGGCTCGGTCAGAATGGATAAGCTGTTGATCGATAAATTATTTCTCGACTATTACTGGTTGTTCATTTTTTCAAATTATGTTGGTGTGGTGCTGCCCATGATCATTATAGCATTCCCACGATTAAGAACCATTAACAATATCACCTTTGGCGCCCTGATCACGATACTGGCACTTTGGGTGAACCGCTATCTGATTGTGGTACCAACGCTGGAAACACCCTATATGCCCATTCAGGATACCCGTTTAGAATGGATCAGGTATTCCGGCACCTGGGTCGAATGGTCGCTGTCCCTTGCAGGCGTTGCGGTATTTTGTATGCTCTTTATGATTGCATCCAAGCTTGTTCCCATAATTGCAGTATCCGAAATGACGGAAAAGGAAGAACACAAGAGCGTTGATCAAGTGGAGACAATTTTAAGTTAACCTCTGAACTTCATAGCATGAAACGATTAATAAATAAAGGCTTGGTTGAAGGGATGATGCTGGTCTTGTTTTTTACTTCTCCTTTTTTTGTTTTTGGACAGGAATTGGCTGTTAAGGAAAGTCCGACGCTCGATTTTACCTATCTTAAAAAAAGTGACGGGAGTAAATTATTAACTGCAAGCCTGACCATCTTCCGCAACCGCATTACCTATCCTATTGTTGGAAGTAAAATCACTTTTTTTCTGGGCACTGATACTTCAACAGTTGTTATTCCCACCAATGCAGATGGGAAAGCTTACCTGATTGTTCAGCCCGGTACTTCCCTTCCGGTAAATAAAGAAGGATTTACGCCATGCCTTGCAGGATTTGGTGGAAACGACACTTTAGAATCTGTTGAAACAGCAATTGCTGTAAAAGATGCTGTCCTTAAAATGAGCCTGGATCTGATTGACTCAGTCAAAACTGTCACGGTATGGGCCTTCCTGCCTGTTAATGAAGGGGACAGCATACCTCTTGCCGGTGAAAGTGTGAATGTGTATGTTGAAAGGCTTTTTAGCCCGCTGAAGATCGGGGAAGGTACTTTTGACGAGCAAGGCCGTTTTGCCTGTGAATTTCCTCCTGATCTTCCCGGAGAGGCTGACGGAACCGTACGGATTATCGCACGAGTTGAAGAAAATGCACAATATGCAAATATTGAAATTGAACAAAACTATCCCTGGGGCGTTCCTTCCATGCATGGAGCAACCGGATCACACCGGGCACTCTGGACTGAAATTGCACCCATGTGGATGATCATTACACTGACAATCCTGCTCTTGGGCGTCTGGGGCCATTATATTTACGCAATCGTTCAATTGATTTTGATTAAACGTGAATCTAAAAAATTAAAACTATAATTTTGGTATAAGTTTTGTATAACAATTAATAAATAGGAGGAAATATGAAATCATTACAATTTAGAACTGTTCTTGCCGGCGCTTTACTGCTCGTTTTCGGCCTTGGTCTGATGTCGCTGACCAGTGTCAAACAAACACCCTGGGTTATTGATGCCAAATACAAGGCCATGAAGAATCCCGTGAAGGCCGATGCAACTTCTGTTGCTGCAGGTAAGGTACTCTATGACAAGAATTGTGCATCCTGCCATGGTAAAACCGGTTTGGGAGATGGCGTTAAGGCCCGTACGCTGGAAACTTTCCCGGGTGATTTCTCGAAACCTGCATACCAGAGCCAGACCGACGGAGAACATTTCGGTAAAACGAAGATTGGCAGAGACGAAATGCCAAAATACGATGGAAAGATCGCGGATGAAGACATCTGGAGCATCGTAAATTACATGAGAACCTTCAAGAAATAACAGGATACAAGTCGATTAAAAAGAGGCTGTTTCAACAATGAGACAGCCTCTTTCTGTTAGCGGCTGTATACATGCACACTGTTCTGGGCTGAAGGCAGGTAGTTGATCCCAAACCAGCAGATCAGCAATACCACAAAAGCCAGGCTCAAGGTCCACAAGGGCGCCTTGGTCTTTTTCGGCTGGAAGGTCCTGAAATGCATATAAACCAGGTAGGCCAGCCAGGTCAGGAATGCCCATGTTTCCTTGGGATCCCAGGTCCAGTAATGCCCCCAGGCCTCTTTTGCCCATAATGCCCCAAAGAGAAGTCCCAGTGTGAGGAAAGAAAAACCAATATATACCAGGTTATCGGCCAGGTGAAGGGTATTCATATCAAATTCCCTGAAATACATTTCATACAGACCTTTTACAGCCACCAGTGAAGAGGCTGCCAGTAAGGCATAGGAGAAAATATATACGATCACATGAGGTACGAACCAGGGACTTTGCAGTGCCGGCATCAGGGTCTTTTCATAAGTCTCCGGGTGCAGGTAATTGATCATCAGGAATAATATCGCCAGCAGCAACGCATAGGTAATAAACCACTTATAACCCCAGCGCAAAAAGGTAATGATGCCTATTAGGGGCAGAAATACGGAATACCAGAGGCGGGTCTCACCCAGGGTACGCAACGGCGGCCTGTCGAGGTTGATCCACAGTAAGGTCAGAAAACACACCAGTACGGCAAGCCCTGCAGCAATCAGGATGTTGCCGGATATCTCCAGGGCCCTTCGCTTTCCGGGAAAGTTCAACAGGATAATCCCCAGGATCCAGAGAAGAGCAGCACTTGCAGCAAAAAAAGGAAAATTTGTCCAATTCATATCGTTTACATTTACGGTTAATCCTAGAATATTTGTCAAATCATACCATGATTATCATTCACTTCTCATACCCCGGCCGAGCCAGAACAGGTAAAGTGCTCCGCATATAAGCATGACAATGCCTGTATACACCAGGGGAAGCCAGGGATCTCTCACAGCCTCAATGACACTTAAGGTGGAATACCTCCCCATGGAGGTATCATAGCTGATCTGGTATAGCTTCCACCCCCTGATCCGGTAAGGTTTGTTGACCTCCAGCCTGACGGTATCCGCTTTTTCTTTTGCATCCCGGATCACCACTATCGATTCGAATTTTCGCGGTTCAGGTTCGGTAAGGATCAGTACTTTTGTGGAATTCAGGTTCAGGTACCGGGGTTCAAAGAGGATGCTGCCACTGGTGATCCAGCCTGAGGCAGTATCTCCGGACATGAGATTGCGCGTCTGTACGAAAGCAACGGCCATACTCCCCGGCCGGTCCGAAGCATTATAACCCTGACCTGCTTCGAGAGCAAAAGGTAAATAATCTTTCACAGTGACATTCCAGTCAATGAGCCTGCCTTCAAAACCCTTTTCAATCAAGGGCAAGGTTTCACCATGCGCCTCAACAAGCTTCCCCACAGATCTGTCTGCTATTGCGATTTTGGGATTGTATAACTCAATGTTGAAGTCAAGCAGTTTTGCTTCAAAAGGCAGTTCAAACCTGCTCCGATCGGCGAGGATTCCATCATTACTGAAATCACGCCCCTCATAGAGATCAATGGTCACGCGTCTCAGGTCGCCCGATCCAAGACCCGCAGCTACCAGAGTAAGCCACAAACCTAGATGGTTCAGCAGAAAACCCAGGTTCTTTATTTTAAAGGGTATCCCGCGACGCAGTACCACGAGCCCCAGGGAAAACATCAGATATAACTCAATAAACAGAAAAGGCCAGCTGTTCTTAAGGTGATTCAGTCCCGTCACCTGCAGCCATCCTGCATCAGACTCCTGTTGCGGGATGAATCCAAGAATCAGAACCAGCAGCGCATATACCGAAATGGCACTGACAGAGCAGGGAACCGACGACAGCCATTTTACCAGGGGCCGGTGACGATACCGGAAATGGACCATCAACAGGATAATGGTCAATCCCATCACCAGGATAAGGTTATAGGGGAAATGCGGCGTCCTTACCCCCTGCCCTTTCAGAAAGATCTCTATAATGAATCCCAGGGTTACAATTTCGAAAGCCACAAAAAAGCTTTCGGAATAACCCCATGAAGCCTTGGTTTCCTTCCTTTCCATGACCTCCCTTTTCACTTTTACTTTTTCACTTTTCACTCATTACTCATTACTCATTACTCATTACTCATTACTCATTACTTCTAACGCCTCTTCCCAACCAGAATAAATAAATGGCTCCGGCGATCATCAGGATAATTCCGGCATAGACGACCTTCAACCAGGGATCATAAACAGCCTCAATGATGCTCAATTGCGAGGCGGGACCCATTTCTTCCTCATAGCTGAACTGATATATGCTCCATCCGCGGATTTTAAAAGGTTTATTCACTTCAACCGTCATGGTGTCAATGTCTCCCAGGTTGGTTTTGATTACCAATTTCGATTCAAATTTTTTGGGTTCCGGATTCAGCATCCACAATCCCAGGTTCTTCTCCAGCAGGATATATTCCGGAAGCATCATGCTGCTGCCGCTGCAAAGCCAATTGGTCACAGAATCTCCTGTTTCCAGGTCTTCAACGTGTACCAGGGCCGCCGGGGCAGCGAAGATCTTATCCGAGGCAATATAACCACTGCTGGTTCTGTCTGCAGCGGGGAGAATATCCAGTACTTTGATGCTGAATTTATTCAATCGGTATGCTGCGCCGATTTCAATAACCGGTAAGGTCTCTCCTTTCTGTTTTACCGGTAAACTGCCCAGAGAATCGGAAAGCATGATCTTGGGATTGTAGGTTTCCATTTTAAAATCAAGCAGTTTCAGCGAAAAAGGGAGCGTATAAATCTCATGGGAGGAGGATATGCCCTTGTTGATAAAGTCCGCCTTTTCGAAAAGGCTGATCCTCAGGCGTTGGAGATCTCCCGATCCCATGGCCATGGCAATAAGGGTGAGCCACAGACCAAAATGGTTGAGAAGAAAACCGATGTTCTTGCGGGTAAGGGGATAGGAACGACGGAGAATCACCATTCCGAGCGATATGAAAAGATAAACTTCAATCAACAGGAAAGGCCAGGAATTCTTCATATGGTTCAGACCCAGATGTTGCAGCCAGGGTGCCTGGCCTTCCCCCTCCTGCTTGATAAAACCCAGGAGTAACACCAGCGCGGCATAGGATACTATGGCGCTGACAGAGCAGGGTATCGTTGACAACCATTTGACCACCGGGGTTTTTCTGTATAAGGTGTGCAGCAGCAAAAGCACAGAGATGCCCATGAAGAGTATAATGAAATTTTTCGGACGGCCCGGTATGGGTACCTGCTGGTCCCGGAATAACATTTCAACGACAAAGCCCAGCACGATCAGTGCACCCGAAATGATAAAGCTTTCCCGGTAAGACCAGGGATTGTCCCAGAGCTTATGCCCTGTTTGATTAACAGTTGAATATTTTTGTTTACGCATAGGTTTCAGAAAAAAACAAAGGTATTACATGACAAACAATAAAAAAACTGCCTGAATAGAGTTCAGGCAGCTTTTTATTGTCTTTAAGAGCGTCCGGTTAGTCCAGGACAGCTAAGGAATTGGTCAGCAAGGCTTTTGAGTAGTTGAAGTTATGCACGCCAAGACTGTACTCCCTTAAACACATCTGGAAGTTGATGATCGCGCCCATCTGAGCATTGGTCAGAACAATGGGAGTCAGGGTGTTGTTGAAATCTTTCTGAGCCTGGGTCCAGGAGCTTCCGGGACTTGGATTTTTGAAAGGTCCTGTAGGATTATTGGTTAAGCCATCAGGGTTATTGACCGGATCGTAAATATTCAGATAGCCATCATATTTATTGGTAGTGAGACCTGCCCAAAGATTGGACTCTGTGTCTGGATTTCTGTTCAGAATATCAATTCCGCCAACAGTTAATGAAGCAGCGAGCTGATTGAGCAAGGTCTGTATCTCTGTCCTCTTGTCACCCCAATGTGCCGGATCTGATGTGGATGAAGTCAGGTTAGGATGGCAATCAACACAACCATTGAAGTTGCCCTTAGCAAAGAAGGTATGACCACCGGCCCTGCCGTTCATAGGAGCCTGATGGCAGTCGGAACAGGTCGTCTGCGAATTGTGCTGTGAACTTGAATAGGAAAGGGTACCATCAAACTCAATACCGCCCTTGCCGGCAAAGATAGCACCCACAGTGCCATAATGGGTATGGGTTCTGTAACCGGGTTTCAGCACATTCGGTCCTGACGGGTTGGTAGCTGCATAGAAGGTATCCGTCGGATTACTTACCAGATTGTCATAGTCGAGTACATTTTTATCTGTATTGCTATTGGTAAAAGGCCTCGGCTGGTGGCATTTAACACACAGGTTGGAGCTTCCGTTACCATCCACGGTAAGATCGATGGTTTTGGCGCCGCCCCACATGGTCATAGAAACAGGCTCCACAGTAGTGAATGCCGCGATGTCCTGATCGGTGTAAGTGGTATGTATGCTGCTGTGGCAGGTGTTGCAGACAAGCTCTCCATAGGCTGTAGAAGCAGAACATGCGTAGTCATTCACATACGATTGGCCAACCAGGGTAAATGTTGAAGGAACATTCCGGTCCACAACATCTTTAAATCCTTCTGACACATGACAGGGGGAACAGCCCGTACTTCCGGCCTCTTCAAAAGCGGCTTCGCCGTAACCATGTTTGGAGAATTCGTACTGAGCTGAAATTAAATCAACAGATGCCGGATTATGACATTCCTTGCAGGTTTCATTGGCATCCACACCGTCGACACCATCAGTGCCATCCGTGCCATCCTTGCCGGCTGGTCCCATGGCGCCCTGAGGGCCCTCACAACTTGTTAACAGTGCAATCCCCAGCATGATCGCCGTAGCTCCAGAAAGTAAAAGTGATTTTCGCATATGTCCAGTTTTAGTTAATTTCATTGATAGGTTAGTTGTCTGCTAAAGTAGAATTTCTTTCTTTCAATCCTGGCAATCATTTGCAGGAATAAACCGGCAATCTGAAACTGTTAATACGGAATTAGAAAGATATTTATATATGTTTGAACCGACATTTAGCGCTTTTTTACCTCCGGGCTGACAGGAAAGCCTGTGTTTTCAGGACTTTTAAATCCATTATGGGAGTGGATTAGTCAGGAATTTCCGGGAAATATTGAAATAACATCGTTGCAATTTTCCCGTTACTATTTATTAAATTTGGCCCTTGCAAAAAATCATAAGATGTTTTTCCTGGGAGGCATAAATTCTGTTTTACCCTACGTCATCTACCTGTCTCTGATATGGGTATTCCTGATTGTCGGCTTCAGCGGTAAAGTGCTGCAGGCCCGGCAATTGTTATCGGCACGGGTATACCCTTTACAAAAGCAGCACTTAAAGCTGTATGATCAGAAGGTCATACACTATTACGATCATGCTGTTTCAAAATCAAAACCCGCTGTTCAGAAAAGCCTTTCCGTTAATCCCGGTATTTATTTCTTCCCTGCCTGCATTGAAACCGAAAGGTTTGCACACCAAACATACTTTACTGTAAATCAGCAAGATTACGCTACATATTACCTCCGCGGACCTCCGGCATCTCCTTTCTTTAGCTAAGATCTTATCGTTTTTGTTTTTTTTATGCTCAGGCGTTATCCGTCTCGAGATATTACTATTTATAACTAATTTATTATGAAATCATTAGTAAAAATTGCATTTGCTATAGCCTGTATAGTGCAGGTTGCCTGCGAAAATGAAGATAGCACCCCGTCCAGTTCCTTTACCGATGTAACCATTGCCATGGGTGCCAACAGTGCTTCGGATGTTTATTACAACCTTGCTGACGGAAGTGTTTCCACAGTGAACCGCGCCGACTGGGATATCGCCTTCTCGGTACCCACCCAGAGTGCTACGGTCCTGATCAACGAAGGTGCCGGTGTTGAACTTTATTGCGTTGGAGATACCAACGACTGGGATCTGGTGGATGATAACACCATTGCATCTCTTAAACCGAGGTTCAATGATAAATCGGGCTGGTCGGTAGGGGCTTTCAACCAGAATGCCGACCCGACGGATGTATTCAACTTCGGCTGGGGACATTACAATATGGCCGATCATAATGTTTACGGCGATTCCATTTATGTGATCAAGCTTACTGACGGCACTTACAGGAAGTTCTTTTACCGTGAACGAGTGGGTGCCACTGCCGTTCATTTCCTGGAATGGGCCAACCTTGACGGCTCCGATCCGGTGAATAAAGAGGTGACCGCCACAACCTATGTGGGCACCCGGCATTTTATTCAATATTCCCTGGTTAACCAGGAGATTATAGAGGCAGAGCCTCTGATAGATCAGTGGGACTTACTCTTCACCCGATATATTATTCAGATTCCGGCAGGTCCGGGAGTGATTATGAATTACCCGGTAATGGGTGTGCTCAGCAAATCCGGCACAACTGTGGCCAGGGTTACCGGATTGCCCCCTGCCGATGCGGTGGATACGGATGCTGAAGGAGGATACGCCGAAAATGCAGATGCCATTGGTTATGACTGGAAGGTTTCAGATCCGGTTACCCATGAGATTTCACTGGTGGACAGCGTCAGTTATTTTGTAAAATCAACTGATGGAAAAACCTACCAGCTTTATTTCACCGTCTATGGCGGAAATACTGCCGGTACGATTGATTTCAAGGTTAAAACCGTTGAATAGGAGCAAGGACATACCAGATATCTTTTCATACCGCCGTGCCGGCGGTATGAAACTGGTTGTTTTGCTTTTCACTGTTGGGATCACCAACCTGATTCAGGCACAGTCTGTTACCCTGAAACTGCAGGATAAGATCAGCGGGGGCGACGTTGAATTTGCCTATGTAATGGCTTCCTCTCTGCATGGCACCGTGAAGGAGACACAGATTTCAGACACGCTGGGCAGGGTTACCCTGCACATTGCCTTACCGGCAGTTGTCCGGATTTCCTGTATCGGGTACCGCGATTTAACGGATACGCTTGTTTCGGGAAATAGCCATGCCATGATCCTGACGCCTGATTTTTACCAGCTCGACCAGGTGGTGGTGACTGGTCAGTTCAGACCACAGACAGTGGACAAGTCGATTTACAAGATCGATGTCATTGATTCCAAGCAGATCCGGCTTAAGGGTGCCAATACCATGGGCGACCTGCTGAAGAACGAACTTGGTTTTCAATACAGATCGGAAGGTGTGCTGGGTGATTTCATACGCATCCGGGGTCTTTCAGGGGAGTACGTGAAAGTGCTCATAGACGGCATTCCGGTCGCTGGTCGTGTTGCCGACCGTATCGACCTGGGACAGCTTACCCTGAACAATGTGGACCACATTGAAGTGATTGAAGGACCGATGTCGGTTGTATACGGCAGTAACGCACTTGCCGGGGCCATCAACATCATCACCATGGATTATTCCGGGAAAAGGCTGGGGTTTAATGCAGATGCCTATTATGAAACCGTTGGTACCTATAACCTGAATGCAGCCATGTCGGTACAAACCGGCCATCATACCTTTTCCCTGAACGGGTCCCGGAATTTCTTTGCCGGTTGGGGTCCGGTGGATACATCCCGTGCCAAAACCTGGAAACCCAAATTGCAATACATGGCCGGAGGGAGCTACCAGTTCCGGAAGGGCAATTATAAAGCCACTGTCAACTCTGATTACCTCTATGAGGAATTGCATGATCCCGGTGCGCTTACCCTGGCAAACCTTTATGAAAAGGCGCTGGACGGTTATCATTATACCACCCGCTGGAACAACAGGATAAACATCATCAATACCTTCAACGACGATTTTGTGCTGAACCTGCAGGCAGGATATTCCTATTACCAGAAGAGGAAGGTTACCTATCTGAATGACCTGGTAAACCTGAAAAAAACAGTGGCAGCAGATCCTGATCTGCATGATACCACAACCTTTCATATGGCATCCGGCAGGATTTTCATATCCAACATTCCGGGAAAGAAATATGAATACCAGACCGGCGTTGATTTCAATTATGAATCCGCCACCGGAAAGCGTACCGGGGGTTACCGCTCCATTACCGACTTGTCGGGCTTCATGAACCTGGTTTACAGGCCGGTAAAAGCCCTCAGTATCCAGCCGGGCGTGCGGGTGATTTATAACTCCGATTACAAGGCTCCCCTGATTTACGGGCTGAGCCTGAAGTTCACCCCATCCTCCTTTGTCTTCCGCGGATCCTATGGCAAAGGTTTCCGGGCTCCCTCACTCAAACAGCTTTACCTGGAGTTTATCGATAACAACCATGAGATTCATGGAAACGAGAACCTGAAGGCAGAAACAGCGGATAATATAAGCCTTTCGGCCAGCTACAGCCGCACCAGAAAAAGACATGCCATCAACCTGGAAATGAACCTGTTCTATAATTCCATCCATAACGCCATCCAGCTCGCAATCAACACCGCCCGTCCGGGTTGGGGCCAATATTTCAATATAGAAGGCATGAACTATAAAACCAAGGGAATGGATGCCCGGATCCGTTACAGGTTTTCCCCTTTGCTTACCCTGAACACCGGTGTCATTACCACCGGCCGGATCAGGCTCGATGGTTCCGGTAAATTTGAGTATTCCACTGACTTTGTAGCTTCGGCGAACTATCTGATTGAGAAGCCTGCCGTACAGCTATCCCTTTACTATAAATATACAGACGATTACCTTGAATTTGCCGGAAATTTTGATTCCGAAGGACAGCTGAACGGAGTAGCCCAGCAATTCATGGAAAGTTATCATATGCTGGATTTCACAGCATCAAAGTATTTCTTCAGTGATAAACTTAGCCTGGTCGCTGGTGTGAAAAACATACTTGACGTAACCCTGGTGGATTCTTTCGGGGCACTTAATATTCATGGAAGTTCCAGTGATTCGGCCGCTGCCGGTTACGGGCGTACCTTTTTCGTAAAACTCGGATACCGCTTTGAAAAGAAATAAATACATACCGGTGATCTGCTTTGCCGGGGCCATTCTCTTTCTTACGGTCATTGCCTCCTCCTGCTTTGAGGAGGACCAGGCTGTGCCCCCTTATGCCGGTGAAGTTACCACCATTGCAGACTCGGTGCAGACACACCAGAGCTATTTTGATTTTGAAGCCGGGCGTGTAATTGCCTCACACAGGAGTGACGCCTGGCAACTCGGATTTGAGTGCGGCGCCGATGGCTGGAATATCATCACCAATTCGGGCGACAACTGGTTTATATACAATACCGGGCAGACTGTTCCGGACCAGATCACCGGCATGCCTGCTGATCTTAACCACATGTACGATGTTCAGGCTGCCTACCCTGATTCAACCGCCGTAGGCAACTGGGTAAGTTTCCCGGACGGTGATCCGGTATATACCCGAAACATTTACCTGTTGGGCCAGTATTCCGGGGGGACTTTTAAAAACATCCTACAGCTTTCTTTTCTTGGTGTTGATGAAAATTCCTATCGCTTTTTTTATAAAGAGGAGTCGGGATTGTCCGATACCGTCACGATGATGAAAAACGATACCGTGAATTTCATTTACTATTCCTTCAAAGACCACCAACAGCTGAATCTCGAACCGGACAAAACCACGTACGATCTCATCTTTGGTCCGTATTACGATAAGGCCACGTTATTCGGGATGACCATTCCCTACCAGGTGGGTGGCGGTCTGCTGAACTGCTGGGAAACGGAGGCAGTCCTGGATTCTCTTCAGACATTCGATGAAATCAGCACAGCCTCTCTATCTGCCTACACCTTTGGCAACCAGCGCGACATACCGGGATACAGGTGGAAGGGCGTCACCGTGGATGTCAGCGGAGGGGGTTCGGCCGCCTATGCGGTGAAGGTCCATTATAATTATATTTTCCATACTGCACAGGACAACTACTTTAAATTAAAGTTCCTGAGCTACACGTTGGATGGAAGATCTGGTTTCCCGCAATTTGAGTTCAGGCCTTTACAGTAAATGAAAAGCGCTTTCCATCATCAGGAAGAAGGATTGTGCCTCGGTGGAGGTTCCTGACCTGTCGAAATTCGGCGAACCACAGGCTCCCTGGACAATCCCATATTCATCCGTTTTTGCCCGGGCGGCAAGCCGCATGGAATCTGCCTTCTCCTTATAGGTAAGATCAAGCCACCCTGCTTTGATTCCGGTATAGATGGAAAAGGCCAGCATTTGAGCCAGGTTGGTCTCCACAAAAGAATTGCTGTCATCAATGATATCATGAAACAAGCCATCGGGTCGCTGGTAAGCCAGGCAGCCATCGATGACTTCCTTTCCGTAAACCGTCATTTTCTTCCGGAGATCCTCACGGTGCTGTGGCAAAAGATTAATGATCTTGGCTATTCCGGCCGCTGTCCAGCCATTTCCTCCCCCCAGAATTTCTTGCGGGCATAATCCTTTTTCTCTTCATCCCATATGTGATAATACATCTTTTTATCGGGATCCATGAGGTATTTTCTGAATCCTTCGATCTGCGTCACGGCTTCGTCAAAATCGCCCATGAGCGCCAGGAAGGGAGGTCCCATGAAAGATGCATCGCTCCACACCTGCCTGGCATAGGTAATGTGATGCAATACCCCGTCGGAGGTTCTGGGTGCCTTGGTTTTCAGGTAGGCATACATGTCATCCGCAGCCTTTTTATACTTTTCGTCGCCGGTTGTCCGCCAGGCCAGCAATACTGCTTCACCATTGGAGGCGGGATCGGTAACACCCGGATCATTACCCAGGATGCCCAGGCGACCTTCCGAGGTTTGTCGCACCAGGGCGTCTTTGGCAAACAGGATGGCAAGGTCCTTGCGGCCCATGGCAATCAAAGCCTGTGAAGCTGTGCCCTGTTCCCAGGCCATACGCTGCATACAAAGCATGGCCAGCATGGCCTTGCTTACCATCGGGTCAGCAAGCACATCCCCTGATGAACCCTCAGCAGATCTTTTCTGAATAGGACCGTTGGACAGCATGCCCGTTGTAAAAACCGGCATTGCTAAGGATGCAGCGGTAATAAAGTGACGTCGTTTCATGTATAATTTTTAGTACCTATAATATGGTATAATCATTTCAATTATTCTACCTGTCCCTCGTCCCCTGTCCCTGGTTCGCCGTCCCTCGTCCCTCGTTCCCCGTCCCTATTCTCGCTCCCCACACCGCATACCAGGTCACAACTGCGTAACAAACCAGCGGTATGATCATGGCCAGGGCCATGCTTTTAGTCTTGTCAGAGATCACTCCCATGACCGGGGTGAACACGGCACCACCAATGATGGCCATCACCATCAGGGATCCGCCCAGCTTGGTATTCTCACCCAGTCCTTTTATACCCAGCGCAAAGATGGTAGGAAACATCAGCGACATGAAAAAGCTGGTAAGGAAAATCGACCAAACCCCTACCCATCCGGGAATCACAACAGCCAGAAACACCAGGATGATGTTGCTCGTTCCGTATATTCCCATAAGCCTGGATGGCTTAATGTATTTCATGAACCAGGTGGCAGAAAACCTGCCGACGGCAAAAGCAACCAGAGTTCCGGTAAGCAGCGCACCGGCCAGTTTTTCATGCTCGCCGGTATAGTCCTGGATATATTGGATAAAGAAGCTCCATGTGCCTACCTGGGCGCCAACATAGCAAAACTGGGCCAGCACGCCTTTATAAAAATGAGGATACCGGAATAAATGGATCACTTTCCCCTTATTGTTTTTGGCGAGAATGTCATCGGGATGTGGTTCCGGAAATTTTGTAAACAGGATGAACAGTCCCCACAGGAATATAACGCTTCCCAGTACCACATAGGGAGCAATCACACGGAGGGTTTCACTGTGGAGGTAGCCGGCATAGGTTCCGGCAGCTTTCATGGCCTCTATTTTTTCGGGACTGTGTTCAATCCCCGAGAGAATGAAAATGGTACCGATGCCAACACCTGATATGGCGCCCAGGGGATTAAAGGCCTGGGAAAAATTCAGCCGTCTTTCTGAAGATTCCGGGTCGCCCAATGTTGCGATGAACGGATTGGCACCCGTCTCCAGAAAAGATGCACCAGAAGCTATAACGAACAGGGCAAACAGGAAAAAACCGAATTTTCCAATAACGGCCGCTGGCCAGAAGAGCAGGGCTCCCAGGCTGAACAGCATCAATCCGGTTACCAGCCCTGTCTTATACCCGAACCGTCTCATGAGAAGGCCTGCCGGAACGGCCAAGACGAAATAACCCATGTAGAAGGCAGATTGAATCAGTCCGGCCTGCAGCCGGTTGAGCTCGAATGATTTCATGAATTGCTTGATCAGGATATCATTCATATTGCTGGGTATGCCCCAGAAGAGAAAAAGGGCAGTGACCAGTATGAAGGGCAGGGTGTATTCTTTTCTGAAGAGAGATCCGGTTTGTGTCATGGCTTATTATTTTCGGAATCATAAAAATAATATTTTTCTGGAATAATGACAGAAATTAATGCATTGAATAAACCACCGGTAATAATGAATAATGAAAATAACTAACTTTCAAGGTAAGATTCTTAACTCACTTATCATGAAGAAAACTAATACACGCCGTGATTTTCTGAAGAAATCAGTACTGGCTGCAACCGCCTTCTCCATAATTCCCAGGCATGTTATGGGCCGGGGATATATGGCGCCCAGTGACAGGCTGACCAAGGCCATCATTGGTGTCGGGGGTATGGGCCGCAATCATATTCCTTATGCGGATACTAAATTGCTGGCTATTTGTGATGTGGACCGTAACCATCTGTCCGATGTCCTAAAAATGACCGGAAGTGATGTGCGATCCTATGCGGATTACCGGGAAGTTCTGCAACAATCGGATATTGACATCGTCCACATTGCCACACCCCCCCACTGGCACGGCATCATTGCGGCCGACGCTGCCCGCGCAGGCAAAGACATCTGGTGTGAAAAACCCATGACCCGCACCATCGGTGAAGGCATGCAGGTAATGAAGGCCGTGCAGCAAAGCGGTCGTATTTTCCGGCTCAATACCTGGTTTCGTTTTGATGATCTCTTCTACGGTTTCGGTACAACGGTGAAACCCATCAAAAAGCTTGTGGAAAGCCGGCTGCTGGGATGGCCCCTGACGGTGACCATCAACAAAAGCACGGGGTTCGACTGGAAGTTCTACTGGACCGGGAAGACCGACCTGGTTCCCATGCCCATCCCCCCCGAACTGGATTACAACATGTGGCTGGGCCCCGCTCCCGTAAAGCCCTATCATCCTCACCGCGTGCATGGCACATTCCGCGGATACTGGGATTATGACGGGGGAGGACTGGGTGATATGGGCCAGCATTACCTCGACCCGGTGCAATACCTCCTGGAGAAAGACCATACCAGCCCGGTGAGCATTGAAATAGATGCTCCTCAGCAGCATCCTGATGCAGCAAGTACCTGGCGCCGGATTGAACTGAACTATGCCGACGGCTGCAAGATTGTCCTGGACGGTGAGAACCGCGACAGTGAAGCACCTTTTATCCAGGGCCCCCTCGGCAAGCTATATCCGGACTTCCGTTCCGATATTCCTGATCTGGAGCGGAAACTCCTGGCTTTCCCCGATCCACGGCCTCAGCTTACCTCCTTTACTGAAGCAGTGGTCACGCGAAAACCGTTCGCACTGAACGAACAAAACGGATTCCGCTCCTGCACCCTGGTCAACCTGGCCATTATTGCAGTACGTCTCGGGCGGTCGCTGAAGTTCGATCCTGAAAAACTCGAATTTAAGGACGACCCCGGAGCAAACCGGCTGATCCATCAACCCATGAGAGCTCCCTGGACCATATAAAATACCATAAACTATAAAGATGTATTTACCATGATAAGAACAAAACTCCTCATAACAGCAGCCTTGCTCCTTTTTTCGGAAATAACTTACAACCAGGAGGCTGCGAAAGACAACCGAACTGTTCAGACCAGGATCGCGGATTTGCTGGCCCAATTGCCGGCTTCTGATCCCGGATATCTTGCTGCACTGATGAACACCATGGCCGGATTAGGAGAGGATGGCCTTGTAGAAATGGCCGGCATGCTAACACCCACCGGCAAGGGGAATGATGCGGCAGTCCGGTATGCCCTGGGTGGCTTTTCGAATTATGTGATGATTCCCGGACAGGACGAAAATCGCCTCCTTTGCCAGAAAGCATGGTGCCGGGCCCTTGAAGACGCGACCGATCCCGAAATCAAAGCTTTCCTGATCGCCCAGCTCCAGGTGGCAGGTAGCGACATGGTTGTTCCCTGCCTGGAAAAATATCTGCTGGTGGACCAGCTTTGTGATCCGGCGGCCAGAGCCCTGGCTGTCATCAACACCCCTAAGGCAGGCAGTGCGTTATACAATGTTCTCGGCCGCTTGACGGGGCCTTCCCAGATCTCAACTGTGGAAGCCCTGGGAAATATGTCCTATGCGCAAGCCGAACCCGGGATAGCCCTACTGGCAAATTCCCCCGATCCGAGTCTCCGCAAGGTTTCCCTTTATGCGCTGGCCCGTTTCGGAATGCCCAAATCAGTATCGCTTTTATACAATGCTGCTCTGAAGAGTGGGTTTGTATATGAACCTGTTATGGCTACCAGCTCCTATTTATTATGGATCAACCGCCTGATTGAAAACGGGCAGGCCGCACTTGCTGAGAAGCAGTGCCTCGGGCTGCTCAAAAGCTGTAGTGCCGACAACCAGGTGCAAACCCGGTCAGAAGCATTATCTTTGCTGGTAAAGGCTACAGGTGACAAGGCCACCAGACATCTTTATGATGCCATAGGAAGCAATAATCCGCAATACCGTGCAGCGGCCCTGAACCTGGCCCTGCAGCTGAAAGGGGAAGAACAAACGCTGGGTTGGATTAAAAAATCCGGAAAAATGAAAGGACAAACCAAAGCAGAGATCATCACCATGCTGGGAGAGCGCGGAGACCCGGCAGCACTTCCCGCTGTCCTGCAATGTCTTCAGGATGAGGAAGAATCAGTAAGGCTGTCTGCCATCGTTGCCGCCGCACAACTGGGCCGGGAATCCATCCTGGCATCCTTGCTGGGAGTGCTGAAAAAAGATATTCCCGTTGAGGTTGTTGCTGCAAAAGAACAAATGCTGACCTTTGGTGGAAATTCATTTATACCGGCCATTGCATCGGCCTTACCCGATATGCCGGCCCATGCAAAAACCGCCCTTATAGAAATCCTGGCCGCCCGTGGCAGCGCTGAACAGGCAGGCCTGGTTATGGACCAGACCGGTTCCCCGGAAAGCATGGTGAGACTGGCCGCCTTTAGTGCGCTTCCCGCCCTGGTTTCGTCAAAAGATCTGGATCAGCTTTTCGCACTGGTGCCCCGCATAAAGGGACCGGAAGAAACTGCCGCATGGCAATCGGGCGTTGTAGCTGCTGTCAGGGATTTGCCTGCTGACAGGCAAACCAACGCTGTTATTACCACCCAGCAGCGTTTCCCGGAGACCGATTACAAACTACTTTACGGGATCTTCTCGGGTATCGGCAACGATCAGGCCCTGCAGGCAACCGCCGGAGATTTCAGAACCGGTAAGTCCGGATTGAAAGAAGCCGCCTTCAAAGCGCTGGCTGATTGGAAATATCCCAATGCCATCCGGGAATTGTATGATATTGGCCTCCCTGATGAAAACACGGCTTATCGTGAAACCGCCCTGAAATCGTGCATCAGGCTCATCCACAATTCTGATTACCCCGATGATCAGCGTCTTTTATTACTCCGGAAGGTTATGGAACTGGCAGCCAGTTCCGTTGAAAAAAGTCTCATCCTGAGAGAAACTGCCACCTGTAACACTTACCTCGCCCTCCGATTCGCCGCCAGGTACCTGGATGATCCTGCCCTGCAGCAGGACGCCGCCCGGGCTGTAAGTGCAATCGCGCTGGAAAATGAATCACTCCTGGGTGACGATATCAGGGAGCTGCTGAATAAATCCATGAATATCCTGTCTGGTCCCGAAAGTGAATACCAGAAGGAAGCTATCCGGAAACACCTTGCCGCCATGCCTGCAGGTGCCGGTTTTGTGCCCCTCTTTAACGGCATTGATCTCAGCGGCTGGAAAGGCCTTGTGGAAAATCCCCTGGTGCGGGCGTCCATGAAGCCATCAGATCTGGCGAAAGCGCAGGTCCGGGCGGATGAGATCATGCTAAAAGGGCTGGAAGGTGGAAAATGGCATCCTGGTGTTTACCGGCGAAGGTGAAAACCTCTGTACGACAAGATCCTATGGAGATTTTGAAATGATCGTCGACTGGAAAATAACGCCCCGGGGGGATGCCGGCATCTACCTCCGCGGTTCACCGCAGGTTCAGATCTGGGATACCTCGCGGCGCGATGCGGGTGCCCAGGTGGGGTCAGGCGGATTGTACAACAACGGGGTGCATGAGCGCAACCCCCTGAAGGTAGCCGACAATGCCGTAGGCGACTGGAACACCTTCAGGATCATTATGCAGGGGGAACGGGTGACGGTTTATTTGAACGGTGTCCTGGTGGTGGACCATGTCATCATGGAGAATTACTGGGACCGGAGCATACCGATCTTCCCCGCAGAACAGATTGAACTTCAGGCGCACGGCACCTGGGTCGGATACCGTGATATCTTCATCCGGGAGATCCCGAGACCGGAACCTTACCGGGTCTCCGAAGAAGAAAAGACTGAGGGATTTGTTGAATTGTTCGACGGTCTTTCAATGTTCAACTGGACAGGCAATACAAAGGATTATGTGGTGGAGAACGGCTGTATTGCGATTTATCCGAAATACGGAGGCAAAGGAAATCTTTATACCAAAGCCGAATACAGCGACTTCATCTTCCGTTTTGAATTCCAGCTTACTCCGGGAGCCAACAACGGCATTGGCATCCGCACCCCCATGGAGGGTGATGCAGCCTATGCGGGGATGGAGATCCAGGTGCTGGATAATACAGCTGAAATTTACAGGAACTTAAAGGAGTACCAGTATCATGGCTCCGTTTACGGGGTAATCCCTGCAAAACGGGAGTACCTGAAACCGGTCGGGGAATGGAATTCTGAAGAGATCCTGGCACAGGGCAGTCATATCCGGGTAACCCTGAACGGAATCATCATTGTGGACGGCGACATTGCGGAGGCCGGCAAGAATGGGACACTTGACCACAGAGAACATCCCGGTCTGCTGAATACCACAGGACACATCGGATTTCTCGGTCATGGTTCGGAGGTTAAATTCCGGAATCTGAGAATTAAAGATTTGACAAAATAATCTAAGATTCAAGAGCCAGGATCAAAGATCCAGTCTTCCATCTTCGATCTTCCATCAACTAACAACTAACAACTAACAACCATCAACTAACAACTAACAACCAACAACCAACAACAATACTATGATCAAAGGAATCCTTTTCGATATGGATGGCGTGCTGCTCGACTCGGAAGAATATATTACCCGGGCCGGCGTGCTGATGTTCAAAGAAAAAGGATTTACCGTGAAAACATCCGATTTCAAGCCCTTCACCGGAATGGGGGAAAACCGATTTCTGGGGGGAGTGGCTGAGCGATACAATATCCCTTTTGACCTGGAGAAGGATAAGGCCAGGGCATATGCCATTTACAGGGAAATCACCCGGGGCAGGTTAAAACCCCTGCAGGGAGTAACTGATTTTATAAGACGATGCAGGAAAAAGCATTTGAAACTGGCAGTAGCCACCAGCGCCGATGAGGTGAAAATGTTGATCAACCTGAGAGAAACCGGGCTGAAGGAAGATCTGTTTGACACGTTGGTAAACGGTCTGGAGGTGGAGCACAAAAAGCCTCATCCTGAAATTTACCTGCTGGCAGCAAAAAGGCTTGGTTTGGATCCCAAGGAATGCCTTGTGGTGGAGGATGCGATCAGTGGCATGAAGGCCGCCAGGGCGGCCGGTTGCAAGTGCCTTATGCTGACCTCCAGCTTCCCTGCAGAAGCATTTGATCAGGCCGATTGGGTGGTGAGTGATCTCGGTGAAGCGCCTGATGCTTGTATCAGCTGGTAAGCCCAGCGTTTTGTTTTGTTTCGGTTAAAGGATAAAATCCGAACCTGGATATACATTAAAATAACCTGCTATGAAACAACCATTAATTGCCCCGGCATGCCTTCTCATGCTCAGTTTGGCCTGGCCGGTAAATTTGTGCAGCCAGTCAGCCGGACTGGTTGATGTAAGAGCAGCTGAAACAGTGATCACGGTTGGCGGGCCTTCTGCCGATATTCCCGGCTATACTTCCGAAGCCATACAGATTGCCCTCGATGCAGTGCGACTGAGAGGCGGAGGAACCGTCAAGCTGAATGCCGGAGTTTTCAGCATCATGGCACCTGTCCGGCTCTCCAGCAATACCAGCCTGATCGGATCGGGCAAGGGAACCGTGCTGAAAAAAACCGATGGTTTCCGTACCAGCTTTATTATTGATGCAGACTGGGGCATGTTAAAAGCTACCGTGAAAGATGCAAGCGGATTCCGGATCGGTATGGGCATTCAGTTATGGGATGATGAGCATCGAGATGGCTGGGATGTCACAACCGCTGTAATAACAGATATTCAGGATAATATAATTTACTTCAACAACCGCACTGTTAATGATTATATCGCTTCCCTCTCCGGCACCATTTCGAATGGCTGTTCCATTGTGGAAGCAGTGGATGCCGATCAGGTAAGCATAGCTGATCTGGTAGTGGAAGGGAATAAGCAATCCAACGATTACATCAACGGATGTCGTGGAGGAGGAATTTACATCCATAAATCAAAAAACTGTGTGGTGGAGAATGTGCATGTAAATAATTTCAATGGCGACTCCTTCAGCTGGCAGATCACTGAAAACATCACCGTCAAAGGATGTGAAGCCTCAAACGGGGATGGTCTTGGGTTTCACCCCGGAACGGGTTCCGACAGTTCCCTTGTGGAAGATTGCATCAGTCATCATAACAAGAGTGATGGTATTTTTCTGTGCTGGCGGGTGCAGCATGGCACCTTCAGGAACAATGTGGTTTACGCCAATGGCGGTAACGGATTTTCGATTGGTCACAAGGACACCGATAACCGGTTCGAGAACAATCATGTATACGAGAATAATTATCATGGCGTGCTTTTTCGCGATGAAACCGAACAAAACAGCGGCCATCGCAATATATTTACCGGCAACATCATCGAAAACAACGGCATTGCCGGGGAATCAAGCGGGTTTTACATTGGCGGCGAAACACATGACATTGTCATAAAAAACAATGTCATCCGGTCTGCGGGGAAAGGCAATCAATCCTCAGCCATTCTCATGGGTAAAAAATCTTCTGCAGTTACTGCAGAGGGCAATACAATCTCTGGCTCTGCCACTGTAGTGCAGGAAAAATAGGCATTACTCTTTCAGCGTTGCATCCATTTTTTAACCATGGCATGAAATAATTCCTCAGCCTGGATCATCCAGCTCATGTCCTCGCGCTGGCTGGCCAGGTGGAAGTAACGGTCCGGCAGATAACCCTCGGGGTAGGCCACGAAACGGGTTTTACCATAAACATCCTGCAAGTGCGTCCAGGCCCGCTGGAAATCCTCCAAAGCCTTTTGAACCTGTTCAGTCCCTTCCTGACCCTGATTCTGATCTGGGCTGTCACATTGCTTCAGCGCCAGCAACATGCGCGGAGCAGTGATCTGCAGATCATACAGGGCCAGGGACAGCTCCCAGTAAAACCGGTTCCGGGTGGAGGCGTTGTACAAATCACACAGGCGCTGTGAAATGACGTTGTATTGGGTTGTTTCCACCAATGCCCTATCGAGCCGATCCTTGTATTTCAGACTCCAGGTGCCGGGTGTTTTAAGGTCGGGCAACTCAATCAGCTTTGCCGTGTAATCCACCACAGCTTCTTCCTGCCCGGCCAGCGGAGGAAGCCAGTGTTCCAGCCGGGCAAGACTTTGCAGGGTATTGTCATCGTCCAGCAGGTTGCCATTCCTGTAAAAAGCCTCATACCACAACTCAGAACCCCTCCTCAGCTGCCCGCTGAAACTTAAATAATCGGGCACGGATAAGCCGAATTCACGCTGGAGCCAGGCTTTATCATACTCCTCGAGGGTGCGCGTAAAGGGAGACCAGCTGTATTCTGCTGCCGCAATAAACCCCCGCCAGTAGTTTTCCATATGCGGTGATTTATCATCCCATGCGGTGCAGAGCATCCCGTCGATTTTCTTTTCCGCCGCCAGCTGGATGAAGCTTCTGATGGTAACGATGCCAGCAGAGGCCATACCCTTGTCCCTTTTATCCTCCTGGAAAAACATGCCTCCCTCGGTATTGGTGGCGGTGGCAATCATCGCCTTCAGCCCGCGGCTCTTATACCAGTCGAGTGCCAGTATATTCCCCGGCTGCCGTGCCATGGAATAATTCCATCGCATATAAATGCAATTCCTGGGAAAGTCCTGCAGCAGATTGTCAAGCTCCGGAATACCCGCCTCCCAGCTTTTTACTGCCTCTGCCTGAGAAATATCGTCGGTGTAAGTGGTTTCATAAACCCCGGCATGTTTAAGGGGCATGTCATCCCAGAATATGGGAATACGGCCGTTTTCAGCGGCAAATTCACAGACCCTTTTCAGCCAGTAAAGGCTCAGACTCAGCACTCCTTCCTTGTCGGCCAAGGGTTTACATCTCGGGCACAATCCAATGTTGCCGATCTCATCCCCGCCGATATGCAGGTATTTTGAACCGGGAGTCGCCTCTATGGCATCCCGGTATAAATCGAACAGCACCTGGTATGTGCCCTCATGCAGCGGGCAGAATGCCCATCGGTTATAGGGAAGCTCCCGCAGTTGGGCATATTGCTGATGCTTAAGGATAAAAGTTGCATGGCCCAGACCCTGGACCAGGGGCGTGATTTCGATGTGCCGTTCACGGGCATACCTTGTCAGAGCAGCCATCTCATCGATGCTGATGGACTGGGGAGCGCCCACCAGGGGCTGACGCTGGTAGCGCAATTTGTCCTCGAACTCAAATACCACTGCGTTAATTTTATATTTGGCCAGCCTGTCGATGCTTTCATAATAATAATTCATGTGATCGAGGTGGTGCTTGACATCAAAATGTACCGCCCTGTAGGCCAGCACCGGATAGTCAGTTATCCTGCACGCCGGAACAGGCTTCTGATAATCATGCGCATCCTCGAGCAGCTGCTCCAGGGTTTGACATCCATAGAACAACCCCGCCTCGCCATTCGCTATTATTTCTACTTTATTGTTGCTGATCGTCATGGAGTAACCTTCTGTAGAAGGGACTGTAGTAAAGGCCGTATCCAGGACCAGGATAAGTGTTCCCGTGCCGGTTTTATCAGAGATGGTCAGGCGGGACAGGGTATTTCCCATCACCGGTCGGTTCATGTCGCCTTTCAGGACGATGTGCTTCATTTTAACGGGTTCCAGACCTGGTCCGCCCATCAGGGTCACCTGCTGAGGCTGCGGCAGGATGATAAAGGGTGCGGGTAGTTTTTCCGCTTTCAGCGGGATTAAAGATGTGGCGGAAATAACCAATCCGCCGGCCAGCGACAGCAAATATTTCTTAGACATGATTATAGGATGCTTCCGTGAATAATTTATGAAAATATACAGGATATATATCAAATGTAGAAAATCTTTGCGTATTTTAAACGGTAGTATCTCAACCCGATATGATTAGAAACTACCTGATCACCGCTCTCAGGAATATTCTGAAAACCAGGCAGTTCTCCCTCATCAATATGCTGGGGCTTTCAATAGGCATGACTGCCTGCCTGATGATCCTGCATTATGTAAGCTTCGAAAGAAGCTATGACAAGTTTCATAAAAACCATGATCGTATTTACCGCCTTCGTTATGAACGATACAGCGAAGACGGAGAATCGGTTCGCTTTGCATCCTGCTGCCCGCCGGCAGGACTGCGGATCAGGAAACTGCTTCCGGAAGTGGAACTGGTGGCTCGTATCTTTCGTTATCCGGCGTCGATCTCCTTCCTTGAAAACAAGTTTATAGAAGAAAGACTTTTTTTCACTGAACCTGAGTTTTTTATGATCTTTGATTTCAAGTTTATCAAAGGTGATCCCGTTAAGGGTATCCGTGACCCTAATACCGCATTTATTTCACTGTCAACTGCCAGAAAATATTTTGGCGATGAAGATCCCATTGGAAAATCCATTAAACTGGATAACAAGACAGAGTATCAGATCACCGGCGTTTTTGAAGATATTCCGAAAAATTCGCATATCAAATTCGACATCGTACTGCCCTGGTCTAATTTGCTGGATATCCTGGGCGCTGATTATGATGATTCCTGGGGGGATTCCGGAGCCTTTACCTATATCCTTTTTAAAAAAGGAGTGAGTATTGCTGAATTCCGGAAGAAATTGGATGACATTGCCGAGAAGGAGATTGGGGAAGCCTTCCGGTCTTATAAACTCACCATGACACTTCCGCTGCAACCGCTCACAGATATTCATTTAAACTCCAATTATCAGCAGGAATTTGAATCCAACGGCGATCGGTCAGCCGTGAACCTGTTGATGATTGTTGCCTTTTTTATATTAGGGATTGCCTGGGTCAACTACATCAATCTGTCAACGGCCCGCTCACTGACCCGTGCCAGGGAAGTCGGACTGCGCAAAGTATCAGGAGCATCCCGCACGCAACTGATCCTGCAATTCTTCCTCGAGATAATCATCATGAATATACTGGCCATAGGAGTAACAATCGTACTTTTGTCGCTGTTACTACCCCTGATGACGCCGGTTACCGGAACCCCTGCCAGTTTCAGCATATGGGACCAGAGGTGGCTTTGGCCGGTTATTTTACTTCTTTTGACGACCGGTGTGTTTCTTTCAGGGTTTTATCCCGTGGCACTGCAGTCTTCATTCAGACCTCTGGAGGTAATGAAAGGCCATCCAAGAAATAATCCCGACGGAATAAAACTGCGCAAGCTGCTGATTGTCTTTCAGTTCATCATGGCGCTCTGCCTGATGACAGGTACACTTGCCGTATACCTCCAAACCCGCTTTATGAGGAAGCTTGACCTGGGATTTAATATAGAGCAGGTTTTGGTAGTTCGGGCACCCCGTGTGAGGGAGGCGGCTTTCAAAAGCAGCATGCTGACGTTTAAACAGGAAGTACTGAAGAATCCTGAAATCCGTCAGATTAGTGTGGTTACAGAAGTTCCCGGGCGTCAGGTATACTGGGATGCCGGCGGAATCTTTCCGGTAGGTTCTGATGTAAGCAAGAATTACCAGATCGTGGGGATTGATTACGATTTTGCCGGCCTGTTCCGAACTTCAATAATAGCCGGCCGCAATTTCTCAAGAGACTTTCCGGCTGATACCTTGGCACTGATCCTTAATGAAACAGCCGTGCGCTGGATGGGTTTCCCCGATAATGATTCAGCAATCGGCAGGCGGGTGAATTACTGGGACGATATTTATACCATCATTGGTGTCATGAAGGATTATCATCAGCAGTCGCCAAAAGAAGCTTTTGAACCGCACCTATACAGGTTGCTGCCCTATGGCAGGAACGTTCGTGGTATGTTTGCCTTCAAACTCAACACCACGGAACAAAAAAATACTTTAGCCTACATCCGGCAATCCTATGACCGGTTTTTTCCGAACAATTCTTTTGAATACTTTTTTCTTGATGACTATTTCGGCATGCAATACCAGGATGACCTTGTCATTGGGAAGGTATTGGGCCTGTTTTCCCTGCTTGCGGTTTTTGTCACAGCCCTGGGGATATACGGACTGTTCTCCTTTCTGATGCTTCAGCGTACTAAAGAGATCAGCATCAGGCACATCATGGGAGCCCGTATACCCCATATCCTGTTCCTTTTTGGCCGTGAATTCCTCACACTGGTGTTGATTGCTTTTGTGATCTCAGTGGGGATATGCTATACCGGAATCAGCCTGTGGCTGCAATCCTTTGCCAGCAAAATGCCGGTAACACCCTGGCTTTTTATCCTGCCCCTGATTTTGGTGGCTTTGGTATCAGGATTAACAATGGGTTACCAGGTATTGAAGGTTGCCATAGCCAATCCTGTGGATTATTTAAGATATGAATAACAGGCAACCCGCTATTCTGAGACCGATCTGAATTCCTCTTTCAGGGTTTCCTTATCCCAGCCTGCATCGCGGTCGAGAGTTCTATCCTGTATATCAGCTTCTATGAATTTTTCAAGTTCGAGTATCTGTTCCCGCGCATGGTTGATGTATTGTTTACGGTCACCGCGCAGGGCGGCCAGATGTTTCAAGGCCTTGTTGTCATGGCTTCTGAAAATATTCATGGCACGGTGAGCCTGATAGGACCTGCGTCCCAGAAGCTTCAGGGCATCTACGCCCATCCGCAGCGAACTTTCGAGAGTTTCACGGTAAACGTTCAAAAGGCCTGCATCCATGAATTCATACGCATCGGTGCGGTCCTGGGCACGAACCAGGATATGCAGGTGGGGAAAGTGTTTTTTGACCATTTCTACGAGTTCCAGGCATTTCTCGGGACTGTCAAGTGCAATGATGATCAACCGGGCATCCCCTGCGCCGGCCGATGTCAGAAGGTCCTCGCGGGTGGCATCGCCATAATAAACTTTCATGCCCAGTTTGCGCAGCAGGTCAACCCGGTCACTGTCGATTTCCAAAACCGTGGTTCCTATGCCGTTAGCTTTCAGGAACCGGCCCACGATGTTGCCGTAACGGCCGAATCCGGCTATGATAACGGGATTCTTTTCATCAATCTTATCCGGTACCTGTTCTTCAGCCTGTTCTTTGGTACCCACCCGTGGCAAAACCAGTTTTTCATTCAAAATGATCACCAGGGGCGTCAGCGCCATGGTTAATGCCACAACCGCCATCATCACGCCGGTCATCTTGTCATCCACAATTCCCTGCTGCCCCGCAAAAGACAGCAATACAAAGGCAAATTCGCCTACCTGGGAAAGGGATACCGCAAAAACCAGTCCCTGGTCGGTACCCATTTTGAAAAAACGGGCAAGGACATAAAGAACAATTGTTTTTATTACCATGATGGCAACAACCAGGGCCAGCACCAGAAACGGACTTTCCAGGATCAGGCCGAAATTGATGGAAGCGCCGACTGCAATGAAGAACAGCCCCAGCAGCAAACCCTTGAAAGGTTCAATATCACTCTCAAGTTCATGCCGGTATTCACTGTTGGCAAGCACCACCCCACCCAGGAAGGTTCCAAGGGCAGGGCTCAGTCCTACTGAATACATCAGCGCCGTAGTGCCGACCACCAAAAGGAGTGCCGTGGCGGTGAATAATTCACGGAGACGTGTGCGTGCCACATATCGAAGGAGGGGCCGGACAAGGGTCCTTCCAGTAATGATCACCGCCGCCACCGACGCAAATACCGCAAGTGTCTGTGCCCAACCCGGCAGTGATTCAATCCAACCGGTTTCATGATGAGCTGCTGAAGCTTGTCCACCACCCTGCAGAGAAAGAAGTGGCAATAAGGCCAGGATGGGTATAATGGCCAGATCCTGGAACAATAATACAGAAAACGAATTCTGCCCGGCTGAGGAGCGCATCAGACCTTTCTCATTCATGGTTTGCAGAACGATCGCAGTGGATGACATGGATAGAATCATCCCGATCGCCAGGGCAGCGTTCCATGACAGGCCAAGCAACACTCCCGGAATGGCCAGCAGCAAGGTTGTTCCCAATACCTGGAGACCTCCCATTCCCAGAATGGACGACCTCAGCCGCCATAAGCGCGATGGCTCCAGTTCAAGCCCTACCAGGAAAAGCATCATGACCACGCCAAATTCAGCTACATGCATGATATCCTCACCCTCCTTACCCACAAATCCGAGTAAATAAGGACCAATGAGAATGCCTGCTATCAGGTATCCCAGCACAGAACCCATGCCGAACCTTTTGGCAAGAGGCACTACCAGTACCGCCGCGGCAAGATATACCAGGGCATGCGAAAAGAATTCAGGATCCATGATTTAAATTGATTAGTCCATTCAGATAGGTTACATTGCTGATCTCCGTTTTTGAAAATTTGCCGGCAACGAGTCCTTCCAGGAGCGTCCGGTAATTTTCTCCGGCATTTTCAATATCGCTTGCTGTTGCCCGATGCGTGCCGTGCATAACAAAAGGAGGGTAATATTCCATATTGCACAACCGGGCGGTTTGATCAAAAGGTGCCAGAAACTGCCCTATGGTAAACCGGTTAAAGCCTCCGGGCTGGTATGCCTCCATACTGCCCCCCGTACTGATGGCATTGAACATTTTTTTCCCGGCAAGCGACCTGCCTTCCCTGCCATAGGCCCAGCCATGCTCCAGAACCAGGTCGAGCCATTGCTTCAAAAGGGGTGGACAGCTATACCAATAGAAGGGATGCTGAAGGACAATGATATCATGGCTCAGCAGCAAGGCCTGCTCTTGATTTATATCTACATCAAAATCGGGGTATCGCTGATACAGATCATGGAAGGTAACGCCAACGACCTTCCGGGCAGCATGCACCAGCTGCTGATGCACCAATGAATTTTCAAAACGGGGATGGGCGAAAAGAATGAGGATCCGGGACATAGTTGATGATCAAATTTTGATTACATCAACAGCCGGATCCATCAATTGTTCGATACCATACAGAGCATATTTATTATCTTCTGCCCGTGTTAGTAACCTTGGTGCGGTCAGCCGTTTCCTTGCTAACAGAAGATGCACTGCCCTTGCTTTTCACCTGGTTGCTGCCGGTGGCTTTGTGCGACTGGGAAGGATTGCTTACCCCGCGACTGGCTGAAGTATTTCTGGTTTCACTTTTTACCGAGCCAACATCGGGAACGCTTTTATGTGCTGATGGTCTGCTGGTTGTGGCCTCTGAAGTCCTGCGGGTGGGAGCAGCGATCTCCCGGTTGTCAGATGTGGTGGACTTTTTGGTTTCAATCCGGGATGATGTTTCGCGCCGCTGGTACTCCCTGATGGTTGTTGGACGGTCTGAAGTACTTTTTACATGGGCATTCCCGGAAGAACGAGTCACAGACTTATTGTCACCCGCAGTATGGGCTCTGGTGTAAAGCTCCGAACCAGCCCTCCGGCTTTCCGGTCGAGAGTAGGTTGTTTTATACGAACCGCTCCTGATGTTGGCGGCTACATAAGGGGAATAGCTGTGCCTGCTGCCATGGTAGTAGGTATCCCAGTAGTGATCGTGGTGCTGGTGAGAGTACCTGTAACAACCATAATATTGAGGATACCAGTGGGAATGGTAGCCGTAATAGTAGTGCCAGTAATACGGACGCCACGGATTCCACCAGTAGGGGTAATATCCCCAGTACCAGGGCGATCGCCATACAACATAACCCGGCCAAAAGATGAACTGTACCAAAGGCCAGGCGGACACTTCATAGGTTGTCACGTGATTTACCACCACGGTCCTTCCATTCACATAAACGGTATTCCCGGCATAGCCCGGATTGGGTGTTTCACCGGAGTAATGGCCATAAGTGTCATAGTTGGGTTCAACGATATAGTTTTTACCGTAAAGGGCCTCATCCCCGATAAGCTGGATCCTGACCCGGTTGTGAGCCTCGCGCTCAACAACAAATACGGCCACATCCTGGTTTTCCCATGCATTGATGGCCACCTGCAATACAATCATGTGAACATCCCTGTTGGGGTTATCGATTACACGGATATAGTCGATACGGTTATCCCCGTTCAGGTCAAGGTTATTGATCATGGAGTTCTCATCATTCAGGCCGCGCTCAAAACCCTCAAGGGTCTCCGATTCCTGAAAGAGTTTCATTACAGCAAAGAGGTTCAGATTATCTCCCGGCAAACCCATGTAAGCTTCATTAGAATACTGGGCTTGTACCATGGAAGAAGTCCCTATTAACAAGGGAAAGAGCAATATGTAGGCTAACTTTTTCATGGCTTTGTATGTTTGTTAATAAACTATAATCAATTTTGATGCCAAGAAAAATTTAAAAAAATGTAAATTGCATGAACGAAACTGACCCCTGAATATTAATTTAGTTGGTTTAACCCGATAAAACTTTTTCCTTTGAAAGAATTTGCCACCATCGACTGGATCGTGTTCATTGGTTATGCAGCGATCATCGTATTTGCCGGATTATGGGTGTCACGGACCAAAAAAGGAGAGGAAAAAACATCCCAGGACTATTTCCTGGCAAGCCGGTCCCTTCCCTGGTGGGCAATAGGATCCACGCTGCTGGCTGCCAATATCTCCGCTGAACATTTTATCGCCATGTCAGGCTCGGGATACGCCGTTGGTCTTGCCATTGCAGCGTATGAATGGATAGCCGCCGTGGTGCTCATCTTCGTCGCCAAGTACTTCCTCCCGGTTTTTATCAATAAAGGAATTTATACCATGCCGGAATTCCTCGCGCAGCGCTACGACAAAAGGGTAAGCACCTGCTTTGCGGTATTCTGGATCCTTGTTTACATCTTTGTCAATATGACCTCCGTCATATACCTGGGGGCCCTCGCTATGGAGCATATCGTTGGCATACCACTTGTTTACGGCATCATCGGGTTTGCCGTTTTTTCAGCTTTGTATTCCTTGTGGGGCGGCATGACAGCCGTGGCCTGGACTGATGTGATCAATGTGGTCGTTCTCATATTCGGCGGTTTGTTGACAACCTTTATTGCCCTGATAGCCGTGGGTGAAGGTCATGGTATCCTGGCAGGATTTAAAGAATTGCTTCAGGTTGCTCCCCAAAAATTTCATATGATCATTGAAAAAGGTACTGTTTTTGTTCCTGGCGGCAATGGCGGTACGAAGGATGCTTTCATGGACCTGCCTGGTTTAGGGGTGGTACTGGGTTCCATGTGGCTTACCAATTTTGGATTCTGGGGATTTAACCAGTTCATCATTCAGCGCGGACTCGCCGGCAAAAGCATCAAAGAAGCCCAGGCCGGAGTGGTCTTTGCCGGTTACCTGAAACTTCTGGTGCCCCTTCTGGTAGTCATTCCCGGCATTGCCGCCTTTGGACTTGGAGCCCATCTGGGCAAATCCGATGAAGCTTATCCCTGGTTGCTGAACAACATCATACCGGTTGGAATCCGAGGCCTGGCATTCTCCGCGGTTGCCGCAGCTGCTGTTTCAACCATCAGTTCCATTGTCAACAGCACCTCCACGATTTTCACCGTAGATATTTATAAAACTTTCATCCGAAAGAACGCAACAGACAAAAAGATGGTGCTGACAGGAAGAATTGCCGCCCTGGTTTCTCTGATCATTGCCACCAGCGTGGCACCTCAGCTGAAGTCACTGGACCAGGCCTATCAGTACATCCAGGAGTACACCGGTTTTATTTATCCCGGATCCTTTCTGATCTTCTTTTGTGGCTTGTTCTGGCGCCAGGCCAGTGCCAACGCTGCCTTCTGGGTGGCCATAATTACAATTCCGCTGGGGATTCTCTTTAAGATCATCAGTCCTGAACTGCCCTTTATTCTTCGGATTGGTTATGTATTCATAATCCTTACCATCGTCATGGTTGGCCTGAGCCTGCTGGACAAATCCCACAGGGTTGAGAATCCAGTCAATGCAGCCCTGGCCAGAAGGTCGGCCCATTCCGGGTGGATGCTCATCGGCGGTTCGCTGGCGGTTGGGACAGTGGTTTCCTTTTTTGTCGTTCCCATGCGTCACCTCGCACTGGAAGCCATTTATGTGCTGGTCGTTGGGTTCATGCTGATCGGTGCCATAACCGTTCTGAACAGTACACGGCCCACCATGAACAGCAACGGCATTATTATCGACAAACAAGTTTTTAAGACTACTCCTGCCTTCACCATAGCCGCCATTGGTATTTGCGGTATCCTGGCCATGCTCTATTCTTTTTTCTGGTAACATGATACGAGATAAAAAATGCCCGCTCCTGGCCAGGTCTGATCATGACCAGTCAATTTATCAGAGCATCCTGGGCCCGGAGGCTTCCCTGGAATACCTGAATTTCCAGGCCCGAATAATGAAACAGGGCGAGGTATGGTCACATCATACCGGTGATAATGAAATGCTTATTGTTTTGCTGGGTGGAAAATTCTCCGTGCATACCAGTCTGGGAGATTGGATAACCGGGCAGGGTCGCCGTGATGTATTCAGCGGTCTGCCGCATGCCCTTTATCTTCCCCCAGGGACATCATTTTTACTGACCGCCATGAGTGACCTGCTGGATATAGCGTATTGCTGGTGCCAGACTGACCAGTCACACCCTGCGGCCTTTATCACCCCGGACAAAGTGGAAGCCATGGGAATCGAACTTCGGGGAGGTGATAACGCCAACCGGCAAATCAACCGGATCCTGCCTCCGGGTTCGGCCTGCCACCGTATCGTATGTGTTGAGGTCTACACGCCCTCGGGCAACTGGAGTTCCTTCCCGCCCCATAAGCATGATGAACGAAAAATTGATCCGGCAACAGGCAAGTTGCTGGAAGCAGACCTCGAGGAGATCTATTTTTATAAAACTGAAAAGCAGCAGGGTTTTGCTTTGCAGAAAATCTATACGGACGACCGCAGCCTTGACGAGATTGCAGAGGCACACCATAACGACGCAGTCCTTGTTCCGCGGGGCTATCACCCGGTGGTTGCGGGTCATGGCTACCATGTCTATTACCTGAATTTTCTGGCCGGAAGCGACCAGAGCCTGGCCAGCACGGACGATCCTGATCACAAGTGGATCTATGGCTCCTGGAAGGGCCGGGACCCGAGGCTTCCCCTGGTGACAATCAGCATGAACAGGAAAACAGACTAATCACAAATACCATGGTTAACAAAGAGTTTGATGTGATCACCTATGGCCGTTCCTCGATTGACCTGTATTCGGCCAATATTGGGGCTGCATTCGTGGATATTCAGGCCTTCAACGCCTATGTGGGTGGTTCTCCGCTGAATATTGCCGTGGGGACAAGGCGGCTGGGACTCCGATCAGCCTTGCTAACAGGGATCGGACAGGACCAGGTGGGTGACTTCATCCTCAACTTCCTGAAAAAGGAAGGCGTTGAAACGAGGTTTATCCCCCGTAAACAGGGAACGCGCACCAGTGCCGTAGTACTGGGCATTCAGCCTCCCGATAATTTTCCCCTCGTTTACTATAGGGATAATTGTGCTGATTCCAAAGTGTCGATCGATGATGTGATACAGGCCGGTATCGGCAATTCCAGGCTCTTCGAAATATCCGCCACAGCCCTGAATGTGGAGCCAACAAGATCAGCCGGCTTTTTTGCAGCGGAGGAAGCTGTAAAAAACAAGGTACCCGTTTTAATTGACCTTGATTTTCGTGCTGATCAGTGGCATGATGCCCGGGCCTATGGAATCACCACCCGGGCCTACCTGCGCAGCTGCACGATAGCCCTCGGTACCGAGGAAGAAGTGCTGGCCACCATGCTGAGTGATCCGGCCCAGGTAATGATCCGGAACCAGCAGATCTCTGCGCCTGAGATCCGCGGTAACATTGAGGAAGCCATCCGCAGCATCATGAAACAAGGCCTCGAGGCATTGGTCGTAAAGCGGGGAGCCAAGGGATCCTCGGTATTCCTGAACAACGGACAGCGGATTGATGTACCCGGGTTCCCGGTTGAAGTGGTGAATGTGCTGGGTGCCGGGGATGCTTTTGCCAGCGGGTTTATCTATGGCTATCTGAATGGCTGGGACTGGTATAAAAGCTGCCGCATGGGAAATGCCTGCGGAGCCATTCTGGTAACAAAACCCGGATGTTCAAACTTCAATCCCACCCTGGAGGAAGCCCTGACATTCATTGCCTCCAAAGGAGGCTTTTAAAATAAAAGCATCTTTATGAAAACAATTCGGTTAACAGTAGGCCAGGCGGTTATCAGGTACCTGAAAAACCAGTATGTTGAAAGGGACGGAATTGAAAACCAATTCTTTGCCGGATGCCTCGGCATATTCGGTCACGGCAACGTCGCCGGGATCGGGCAGGCATTGATGCAGCATACCGATTTCAGGTACTACATGACGCGGAATGAACAAGCCTCCGTGCATATCGCCATGGCCTATGCCAAGATGAAAAACCGGCTGGGTACCTTTGCCTGCATTTCATCGATCGGACCGGGTGCCACCAATATGGTCACCGGCGCCGCGTGTGCCACCATCAACAGGATACCGGTGCTGATCATGCCCGGGGATATCTTCGCAGGCCGCAGGGTGGCTCCGGTATTGCAGCAACTGGAATCTCCCCTGTCGCAGGATGTTTCGGTGAATGATTGTTTCAAACCTGTTTCAAAGTACTGGGACCGGATCAGCCGACCCGAACAGCTCATCACAGCCCTGCCTGAAGTAATGCGCGTCCTTACTTCCCCTGCAGACACCGGGGCGGTTATACTTTCCCTGCCCCAGGATGTGCAGGCAGAGGCCTTCGATTTCCCGGAAGAGATGTTCCGGAAAAAAACATGGAGAATCCCGCGGCCCCGGCCCGATCTTGGTCTCCTGCAGGAAGCGGCTTCGCTGATAAGATCATCGGAAAAACCGGTCATCATTGCCGGCGGAGGTGTCCTGTACAGCGAAGCCACTGCAGTTTTAAAAAAACTGGCTGAAACTACCGGCATACCGGTCACCGAGACCTTTGCCGGCAAAGGATCCCTGCCTTATAACCATCCCCTGAACCTGGGTGCCGTGGGTGTCACAGGCACCCCGGGGGCCAATGAATACACCGAAGCCGCAGATCTTGTCATTGGAATCGGAACCCGCTACAGCGATTTCACCACGGCATCCAAAACCGCCTTCCGGAATCCGCAGGTTAGATTCATTAACATTAACATTGCTGAATTTGATGCCTGGAAGCATGGCGGCCTGGCTTTAACGGGCGATGCCCGTGCCTGTCTTGATGAATTGCTTTCGCTCATCCTGGATTACAGGGTCGCGGACGCTTACAGGGAGCGTGTCGCCCAATTGGCCGGGGAATGGGATGAGCTTGTCAGCCGTTTCTACACCGTCTCGGGCAATGTACCCGTAACCCAGGCCGAAGTGGTGGGTGCCGTCAACTCCTTTGCCGGCCCCCGGGATGTGGTCCTTTGCGCCGCCGGAAGCCTGCCGGGTGATCTTCATAAGCTATGGCGCACCAGGGATACCAAAGGCTTCCACCTTGAATACGGGTATTCGACAATGGGGTATGAATGTGCAGCAGGGATCGGTGCCAAAATGGCCTGTCCCGACCGTGAGATCTATGTCATGGTAGGTGATGGCAACTACCTGATGATGAACAGCGAAATCGTCACAGCCATCCAGGAGGGCATCAGGTTCACCATCATATTGCTTAACAACAATGGATTTGCGAGTATCGGAGGCCTGTCCCAGTCGCTCGGATCAGAGCGCTTCGGGACCCAGTATCGTTACCGCGAAAAAGCAAGCGGATTGATGACGGGCAGCATCCTGCCCGTGGATTATGCACAAAATGCCAGAAGCCTGGGAGCACATGTTATCGAGGCGCATGATATTGCCGGACTGAAAGCTGCCCTGGCAGAGAGCAGGCTTCAGGACCGGACAACGGTGATCACCATTGAAACGGATATCGCCAGGGGAATTCCAGGTTATGCCTGGTGGGAAGTCGCCGTGGCAGAAATATCCGAAATCGAAACAGTCCGCCAGGCAAGGGCTGAATACCTGCAAAAGAAAAAAAACCAGCGGTATTACTTGTAGATGAAAGCAACCTCTTCTAAATGAGCAGCATGATAAAGAAACTTCGGAATTATATAAACGGACAATGGGAAGACAGTCGTGGAAAGGACTACCTCGATGTCATCAACCCGGCTACCGGAGATAAACTGGTGCAGGTACCCTCCGGATGCGCTGACGATATTGCCTTTGCTGCTGAAAAGGCTCATCAGGCCTGGCGTGCCTGGCGAAACACTCCTGCCAGCCAGCGAACACAATACCTCTACAGGATGAAGCAGATCCTTGAGGCCAGTACGCAGGAAATCGCTGCCATTTGCACCGGGGAGTGCGGGAAAACACTTGCCGAATCGGTTGCTGAAATCTTACGCGCCATTGAAAACCTGGAAACAGCCTGCGGTATCCCCAAGCTCATGCAGGGTGATTTTTCCGAGGATATAGCCACCGGGATTGATGAATTTTATATCCGTCAGCCACTGGGCATAGGCGCAAGCATTTCACCGTTCAACTTCCCGGTCATGATCCCTTTCTGGTTCATGCCGTACGCCCTTGCCTGCGGCAACACCTATATCGTGAAGCCTTCGGAGAAAGTGCCCATGACCATGACCAGGATCTTTGAGCTTTTTGAGGAGATCAAGCTGCCTCCGGGTGTGCTCAACCTGGTTCACGGTGGTCGTGAAACGGTGGATGCCATCCTTGAGAATCCCCTGATACCCGCTGTAAGTTTTGTAGGTTCCACCCAAGTGGCAAAATACGTGTATCAAACCGGCACCAGATATGGCAAGCGGGTTCAGGCACAGGGTGGGGCTAAAAATCCGGTGGTTGTCATGCCCGATGCAGACCTGGAAACGGCTGTAAGGATCATTGCCGACAGTGCCTTTGGTTGCGCGGGCCAGAGATGCCTGGCAGCTTCGGTGGTAATAACCGTCGGGCCCTGCGATGCTTTCCTGGAGAAACTGATCCAGGCGGCCCGGTCCAGAAAAACCGGCAATGGCCTGATTCCGGGCGTGGAAATGGGCCCGGTGATCACCCCAGAAAGCAAAGAACGGATTATCGCCCTGATACAGCAAGGTCTGGATGACGGTGCAGAAATATTGCTCGATGGTCGCCGAATGGAATCTGACGGACCGGAAACGGGCAATTTCATCGGGCCCACCATCCTCAGCCAGGTTTCTGCGAACAGTATGCTTTATGAAACAGAGATCTTCGGTCCGGTGCTGAGCATTCTCTCAGCAGAAACCTTGACGGGGCCATTGAGCTGATCAACCGGAGCAGGTACGGCAATTCGGCCTGCATTTTTACCCGGAGCGGATCAGCGGCGCGCAGGTTCCGTCATGAAGCAAATGCCGGAAACATAGGAGTTAACATCGGCATTGCTGCTCCCATGGCATACTTTCCGTTCAGCGGCTGGAAGGATAGCTTTTTTGGCGATCTTCACGGACAATCGATGCATGCCGTGGAATTCTATACGCAGACCAAAGTGGTGATCGAACGCTGGCATGAGGAATGGACAAGAAAATTCTGATCTGACTTAATCACTTAATCACTTAATCACTTAATCACTTAATCACTTAATCACTTAATCACTTAATCACTTAATAACTAACCCAATACCATGATAAAAATAGCCAACGCACCCTGTTCCTGGGGTGTCCTGGAGTTCGAACTCGAAGGAAAAGCCGCCGGTTATCGTCAGGTTCTCGACGAGATCCATGAAACCGGTTATTTGGGTACCGAACTGGGAGACTGGGGCTTTATGCCAACCGATCCTACGCAGCTTAAAGCTGAACTTGACCGCAGAAACCTCTCGATGGTAGGGGCATTTGTCCCGGTAATGCTGAAAGACCCGCAAAGCCATACAGCCGGTGCTCAGATGGCTGTGCGCACAGCGGGATTGATGGCCGATGCCGGTTATCCGGATGCCTTTATAGTTTTGGCCGACAACAATGGTGCCATCGCGGAGCGCACCCAAAATGCCGGCAGGGTGACCCCTTCCATGGGACTCTCCCCGGAGGAATGGAAAGTATTTGCAGCCGGCGCCAATCATGTGGCTGCAGAAGTGAAATCCAGAACGGGTTTAAGGACGGCCTTTCACCACCATGGGGCAGGTTATGTGGAAACCCCGGATGAAATACAAAGCCTGCTGGACCTGACTGATCCCGCGCTGCTGGGACTGGTACTCGACATGGGCCATTACAGGTTCGGGGGAGGAGATCCGCTGGATGCCCTGAAAAAATACGGTAACCGGATCTGGCATATACACTTCAAGGATTGTCATGAAGGTGTTGCTGCGCGGTCGAGGGCAGAAAAATGGGATTACTTCAAATCGGTTGGAAGCGGTGTGTTTTGTGAGCTGGGAAAAGGCATGGTTGATTTTCCGGCCATAGTCGCAGAACTCAAAAGGCAGCAATACAGGGGCTGGATCGTGGTGGAACAGGACGTACTCCCCGGCATGGGCGACCCCAAGGCCTGTGCACTGCGTAACCGCGAATATATCAGATCGCTTGGAATTTAATGAACCTTAATTATACAACCCATTATGAAAAAACTTAAAATAGGCGTCATCGGCGCAGGCAGGATTGGCAAGGTTCACACTGCCACTCTGGTGCAGAGCGTTCCGCAGGCTGAAGTAATAGCCATTGCAGATACCAATATGGATCAGGCCCGTGAAGTGGCCGGCATGCATGGCATTCCATCTGTATTCGGCAATTATCGCGAGATCATCCGCCATCCTGATGTGGAGGCTGTGGTGATCTGTTCACCCACCGACACCCATGCGGCCTATATTGTTGAAGCAGCTGCTGCCGGCAAGCACATATTCTGTGAAAAGCCCGTGGACCTTACCCTCGATGTGATCCGGAAAGCGCTGGATGCTGTGAACAAGGCCGGTGTGAAACTGATGGTCGGCTTTAACCGCAGGTTTGATCCCAACTTCATCAAGATCAGGCAAATGGTAACCTCAGGCAGCATTGGTGATCCCCACATCCTGAAGATCACATCACGCGATCCCGCACCCCCGCCTGCCGAATACAGTGCCGTTTCAGGCGGCATGTTCATGGATATGACCATTCATGATTTCGATATGGCCAGGTACATTGTCGGCAGTGAAGTTACCGAGGTTTATACAAAAGCTGCCGTGCTGGTTGATCCGGCTATCGGCAGGGCAGGAGATGTGGACACCGCCATTATCACCCTTGTTTTTGAGAACGGGGCTCTCGGTGTTATTGATAACAGCCGGAAAGCGGTCTACGGGTATGATCAGCGCGTTGAGATCTTCGGATCCAAAGGCATGATCAGCACTGATAACAATTATCCCGAGAACCACAGGTATTACGCCCACGATGGCGTTCATGGCTCGCTGCCGTTGAATTTCTTTATGGACCGTTACCTGGAGGCCTATGCCAATGAAATGAAGATCTTCTGTGATGCGGTGACCCAAAACCATGAACTGCCGGTTTCCGGGTATGACGGACTGATGTCAGTGGCTGTCGCCTATGCAGCCAAAAAATCCCAGCTCGAAAATCGTCCGGTGAAGATTTCAGAGATCCTTTCCTGATTATCAGGATCATAAAGTTTTTTTTATTCTGAAGAACAGATTATTGAAATTTTAGTATATTTGTTTCAGCACAGCACAGCACAGGATAGTTATCGCTGTTCTATTGATTATACACATTGATCATGTCCCATTGTAAAACCATACAAAATGCATAAGACAAGCGTAAAATACATATCCTTCGAAATGCTGATGAATGCCAGCAGGAATCTTATGATCAGCCTTGCGCTATTAATATCCATTTTCATACCTGCTAACGCTTCAGATAAAACAACTGCCCCGTCGGTGATCACCTTTAAACTTGACAGTTTGCTCAGCAGTTTCCCTCAAATGGGCCCGGGCGGTGTTGCCCTCGTAATTGAGAAAAACCAGATACTGTTTTCCGGATCCTGGGGCCTGGCAAACCTGGAATGGAGTATTCCCAACTCTGCAGAAGTCAAGTATCGTATCGGTTCTCTTACAAAAAGTTTCACCGCGTTGGCCATTCTGCAGCTGTCAGACCAGGGAAAGCTTTCATTGAATGATCAGGTTAAGAAATGGCTCCCGGATCTCAATATTGATGATAGGATCTCTATCAAGCATTTGCTGAGTCACACCTCCGGTATTCAGCAAAAAAGCAAGGATCTTGAATTTCTGCCGGGTGAACGTATGAACTACAGCAACTTCGGATACCTGCTGCTCGGTCAGATCATATCCAAAGTCAGCGGATTATCCTATGATCAATATATCGTGCAGAATATTTTCAAGCCCCTGGGCATGAATAATTCGGGTTATGAACACAATAACGATATTCTTGCCAGGAAAGCTTCCGGCTATCGCCTTGAAAATGGTAATATCCAGCCTGCTCCCTGCATCGATATGGATGGCCCGGGTGCTGCCGGAGGGTTGTATTCTACTGCCGGCGACCTGGTTACTTTTGCCAATGCGCTCAGCGATAATCAGATCCTGAAAAAATCTCTGGTTGAAACAGCATTCGAGCCCTTTATCCTTAACAACGGAAAGGAAAGCACGTATGGATATGGCTGGATGGTTAGAAAGTACAGGGGATGGAATGAAGTGGGGCATGGAGGAGACATTGAAGGTTTCAACTGCTATTTTGCGCACTTCCCGGATCATGTCCGCACAATAATCGTATTGCAGAACATGAAAATGCAATTGGGAAAAGATTGGTCCGATGCCGGACTTCTGGCCCATCATATGGCCGATATTGCATGGAACAGCGAAATGCAGCCGGCAGTCTCCATTGTCCCGACCTTGCAGATTCCACTGGAGAAACTTCAGATCCTTTCCGGCACCTATGAATTTGAAAATGCACCGGCTGAAATGATTGCTGCCATGGGTACCCGTCTTGCTGTAAGCGTGGAAGACAACAAACTATTCGTTCAGGATAAAAACAATCGGGCACCGGTAAATCCTCTCAGCGAAACAGAATTTGCCGTTCCGAATATTGATATTAAAATCCGTTTTTTAATTGATTCTGATGGCAAATCCACCGGATTGATGCTACGTTTAATGGGCGTTCGGGAACTGTATGCCAGAAAAGTCATGTAAGAATCCTGCGTATCACGAGATATATCAAAAGATGTCCAAACTTCAAATCCAGGATAATATTTACGCCACCAAGGTAAAACACCTCACTGACGCCCTGTATGATGCCATAAACCAGGGTAAATATGCCACCGGCCAGGCCCTTCCTTCTGTCAACCAGATCAGCCGGCAGTATAACCTGTCGCGTGACACTGTATTTAAAGCCTACCGTGAACTTAAGAAACGGGGCATTGTGGACTCAACACCTGCCAAGGGCTACCATGTGGCCGGCATGATGAACAAGATACTGCTGATGCTGGATATATACAGTCCCTTCAAGGATGTGCTTTACAATTCCTTCGTGAGCAGGCTTCCAAAGAGCTTCAAGGTCGACCTGGTCTTTCATTTCTATAACGAACACCTCTTTGAAACGGTCATATCCGACAGCATTGGCCGCTACAACTATTATGTGATCATGAATTTCAGCAATGAGGTTCTCCATGAGTCATTGCGGAAAATCGATCCGGCCAGGCTGCTGATACTCGACCTCGGCGATTTTGAAAAATATGATTATGCGTTTATCTGCCAGGATTTCGGACGATCGGTGCAGGACTGCCTAGGAAAAAACATTGCACTGTTGCGAAAGTATAATCGGTTTGTCCTTTATCTTCCTGATGATTCAGAGCATCCGAAAATCCTGATCAAGTACTTCAAACGGTTTGCGAGGACGCATAACCTGGAAGCAGAGGTGGCAAAAGCAGCCGGCAAGCTGAAACCATACCGGAATACCGCTTATCTTGTCATACAACAAAAGGATCTTGTGAACCTGGTGAAACAGTGCCGTACTGATGGGCTTACCCTCGGGAAAGATGTCGGATTGATCGCCTACAATGACACACCCATGTATGAGATTATCGAAAAGGGGATAACCGTCATCTCGACTGATTTTGCCGCGATGGGATACAAAGCCGCTGAGTTCGTGAAGACACGGGAGAAAGTGCAGGAAGTCATACCGGCTAGGATGATTGTGCGGGGATCGCTTTAGGGCAATATGAATTATGAATTATGAATTATGAATTATGAATTATAAAACCTTAACCATAATAAGATGAACAGATTGAAAGGTGCTTTACCGAAAGTAGGAATCCGGCCGGCTATCGACGGACGCCTGGGTGGCGTGCGTGAGTCGCTCGAGGACCAGACCATGGGCATGGCCAAAAGGGTGGCGGCCCTTATTTCCGCAACATTGCGACATGCGGACGGAAGTCACGTGGAATGCGTGATCTCGGATTCGTGTATAGGCGGTGTGGCCGAATCGGCCATGGCGGCTGAAAAATTCGAACGCGAAGGCGTTGGCGTTTCCATTACCGTAACGCCTTGCTGGTGTTACGGCAGTGAAACCATCGACATGCACCCTTCCCTCCCGAAGGCCATTTGGGGCTTTAACGGAACAGAACGGCCCGGTGCGGTGTACCTCGCAGCCGCACTGGCCGGCCATAACCAGAAAGGCCTGCCGGCATTCAGTATCTATGGTCATGATGTGCAGGACTCGACCGACACCAGCATCCCGGCTGATGTCAAAGAAAAGCTCCTGCGCTTTACAAAAGCCGGGATAGCCGTAGCCACCATGCGGGGCAAATCCTACCTCTCCGTTGGTTCAGTATCCATGGGTATTGCCGGATCGATCGTTGATGCCGATTTCTTTCAGACTTACCTGGGCATGAGGAATGAATATGTGGATATGAGTGAGATCGCCCGCAGGGTGAATGAGGGAATATTTGACAAGGATGAATTTAATAAAGCAATGGCGTGGACCAAAGCCAATTGCAGGGAAGGCGATGATCTCAACCCCAAAGCCCTTCAATTGAGCCGTGGCCGGAAGGACGAGATCTGGGAATATGTGGTAAAAATGACCCTGATCATCCGCGACCTGATGATCGGCAATCCCAGGCTGGCAGCCATGGGATTCGGAGAAGAAGCGCTGGGCCACAATGCCATAGCTTCGGGTTTCCAGGGCCAGCGCCAGTGGACCGACCATATGCCCAACGGTGATTTTGCGGAAGCCATGCTCAACTCGTCCTTCGACTGGAACGGGATCCGGCAGGCTTTCGTTGTTGCCACTGAAAACGATTGCCTCAATGGTGTGGCCATGCTGTTCGGGCACCTGCTTACCAATACTGCCCAGGTATTCGCTGATGTCCGCACTTACTGGAGCCCGGATGCCGTGAAAAGAGTCACCGGGAAAACCCTCACCGGAGTTGCCGCCAACGGCATGATCCACCTCATCAATTCAGGATCGGCCTCCCTCGACGGTTGCGGCCAGCAAAGCATCGGCGGCAAACCGGCCATGAAACCCTACTGGGAAATCTCCGAATCAGAAGCAAAAAAATGTCTCGACGCCACCACATGGTATCCCGCTGCGCAGGAATATTTCCGCGGAGGAGGCTATTCCTCCAATTTCCTTACCAAAGGCGGTATGCCGGTGACCATGTCGCGCCTGAACCTGGTGAAAGGATTGGGTCCAGTACTGCAAATTGCTGAAGGATGGACAGCCGACCTGCCTGCGGATGTGAATAAACTGCTGGATGAACGCACCAACCAGACCTGGCCCACCACCTGGTTTGTTCCCCGGGTTACCGGCAAGGGAGCTTTTGCTGATGTATATTCGGTAATGTACAACTGGGGCGCCAACCATGGTGCCTTCAGTTTTGGACATATCGGCGCCGATCTGATCACCCTGGCCTCGATGCTGCGGATTCCGGTGTGCATGCACAATGTGGAAGAAGGGAAAATATTCAGGCCCAGCGCCTGGGGTGCCTTCGGGATGGATGCAGAGGGATCGGATTACAGGGCGTGCGAGACATATGGGGCTTTGTATAAATGACAAAACATCGAACAAGGAACACCGAATTTAGAATATCGAAGGATTTGAAATCATCAATCATCCAATACTTCAAAATTCATCATTCCTTGTTCAATGTTCGATATTATTGAAAATAAAAATTTAAAACAATGAAAATTAAAAGTTTCATACTTTTGTTGTTGCTGTTTTGCACAACTAAAGTGCACTCCCAGGAATCCCCCACCCCGGCTTATACCGAGGCATACAACAGGCTGATGAAACGCACGGAATGGTGGCGGAACGACCGATTCGGCATGTTCATCCATTTCGGCGCCTATGCCGTTGCTGCGCGCGGCGAGTGGGTGAAATCCAATGAAAGACTGACAACGGAGCAATACCAGCAGTATGTGGATGCTTTCAACCCCATGGATTTTGATGCCCGCGAATGGGCCAGGATCGCCAGGGCTGCCGGCATGAAATACGCCGTGCTGACCGCCAAGCATCACGACGGTTTCTGCATGTTCGACAGCAAGCTGACTGATTACAAGCTCAGCAAACAGTTCGGCGGCCGTGACCTGGTGCGTGAATTCCTGGATGCCTTCAAAGCGGAGGGGCTGAAGGTTGGCCTGTACTATTCCCTAATCGACTGGCACCATCCCGATTATCCGAATGTAGGGAATCACCCCCAGCGTGATGACAAGGAATATGCTAAACAAAAATTCAACTGGGACAACTATTTGAAATATATGCACGGTCAGGTGGAAGAGCTGGTAAGGGATTACGGGAAGCTCGACATCATGTGGTTTGACTATTCCTTTGATGATTACAGCGGGGAAAAATGGAAGGCCAAAGAATTGCTTGACATGGTACATCGTTACCAGCCGGATATCATTATTGACAACCGGCTGACCATCAATGAGGGCACAAAAACAGAGGGCCGTATGATCAGTGCCTTTGGTGATTTTGAGACCCCGGAACAGGGTATTCCCGATGAAGGGCTGGCAGACAAGTATGGGAATCCGATTCCCTGGGAAACCTGCCTGACCCTCAACAACAACTGGGGTTACCATCAGGCCGACAACGACTGGAAATCCCCACAGCTGATCATCCAGACCCTGGTAAATTGTGTGAGCAAGAACGGCAACCTGCTGTTGAATGTTGGACCTAATGCCAGGGGCCGGATCCCCGATGAAAGCATTTGTATACTGGAGGAGGTTGGCCGTTGGATGGAAAAAAACAGTGAAAGCATATACGGTTGCGGTGCCTCCAGGCTTAATAAACCCGACTGGGGCCGGTATACCCTGAAAGATAACACGGTGTATGCACACTGGATGTACCCGATGGTGGGACACATCAACATTAAAGGTATCGGTGATGGCGCAAAGGTATACCTGCTGTCAACCGGGGCAGAACTGCCCCGTGAAAAAGCCTGGTGGGGGAACAACGAGCAGGGAAATTTCTTTGTGAACGTGAAGAGTCCCACTTACATGACCTTTGAACTGCCTGATCCGAGCGATACCGTGATCAAAATACAATTAAAATAATCCGTTATGAAAGGATACGGAGGCTTTGCTCTTCCAGCCGCAATGCTGGCTGTTCTGACCAGCCTGGTTTTATCCTGTAATTCGCATAAAAGCGCCAATACCATGCAAACTTTGGATACATTGCCCGGAACCTTTGGGTTTGACCTGGCCTTCCTGAACGGTTACCAGGAGACCATTATATTATCTGACAGCGTTGGAAAGGCACGGGTGGTGCTGATACCCGGCTGGCAGGCCAGGGTCATGACCAGCACCGCCAATGGAGACAAGGGATTCAGCTATGGCTGGATCAACTATAAGCTCATTGAATCGGGGCAGAAAATGGAACATATCAACGCGTACGGCGGTGAAGAGCGGCTCTGGCTGGGCCCCGAAGGCGGCCAGTTTTCGGTTTATTTTGCCAGAGGGGTGAAGCAGGAGTTTACCAACTGGTATGTACCTGCCGAACTCGATACCGAACCCTTTGAGGTGGTTTCCAAAAGCCAGTCGCGCGCTGCTTTTTCCAAACAGTTCCGGCTGACCAATTATTCGGGAAACCCGATGGACATTGGTATAGAGCGCAATGTGGAATTACTTGGCAGGAAGTCCGTTACCGAAGCCCTTGGGATGGAAGTACCGGATTCCGTGTCGTGTGTGGCCTACCAGTCAGAAAACGTACTGATCAACCGTGGTAAAAATACCTGGACCCGTGAAACCGGCATGCTGTCGGTCTGGATGCTTTCCATGCTGACCCCTTCACCCGGTGTTACCATATTTATACCATACCGGCACGATCCGGCGAAGCTGACCGGAAAGATCCTGAATGACGATTACTTCGGAAAGGTTCCTGCCGACCGGTTGATATCGGAAAATGGCATGATCTTCTTCAAAGCCGATGGCAAGTACAGGAGCAAGATCGGTATACCCCCGCAACGGGCCATGAATTTCTCCGGTAGCTATGACGCAAAAAACAAAGCCCTTACACTGCTTTGGTGTGACCTGCCGGAAGGAAGGAACGATTACGTGAATTCGAAATGGGAAAACCAGCAGGATCCTTTCTCCGGCGATGCCATCAACGCCTATAACGACGGTCCGGTGGAAGATGGTACCCAGATGGGGCCTTTTTATGAACTGGAAAGTTCATCACCGGCAGCCGGCCTGAAACCAGGAGAAAAGCTGGTGCACCGTCAAAGGATCTTTCATTTCGAAGGATCTGAGGATCAACTCACCAGGATCACGGAACAGGTTTTTGGCATTACCCTGAAAAGCATCAGCGAAAAATTTTAGGAAAACAGCATCCGCGGTAAAATTCTTACCCGCTATTTAGAATGAGAATAAATTTTATTTTAATATGGTTTTAATACTCCTGAAAAGCCAAAATTTATTAACAAAAGTTAAAATTTTAATACACTTATTATCAATTCTTTAGAAAAAATACATTAAAATTTTATTAAAGTTTTGGAGTAAAAAAAGGCGCATTTCTATTGTTTTTGTGGTTTTTATTTATAATTTCGTTTGATTATCTATTCTAGAAACAAGTGTAATGCTTGATTTATAGAAAACCCTATTTATTAACTAAAGTGTTTACTAAAACTTTTAACCATGCAAATTCTTACCAATGGACGGCGCATTGCGCTGTTAATGCTGAGCATGGTCTTTTCATTGGGCTTTGTTTTCGCCCAGGAAAGAACCATAACCGGGAAGGTTTCTGCTGAAGGCGAGGGACCATCACCGGGTGTAAACGTTCTCATCCAGGGGACGATGATCGGAGTGATCACCGACCAGAATGGAGCTTACACAATCAAGGTGCCCAGTGAGGCAACCGTGCTTGTGTTTTCTTATGTTGGTTACATCACTGAGGAGATTACAGTTGGCACACAGTCGGTTATTGACGTAACCCTCGAGCCGGATGTGGTTTCTCTCCAGGAAGTTGTGGTAACAGGTTACTCAACACAGCGCAAACGGGATATTACCGGTGCCATCGGTGTTGTTGAACCCACCAAACTTACTGCTGTTCCCACAGGTAACGTAAGTAACCAGCTGCAGGGACGTACATCAGGTGTAACGGTTACAGGATCGGGCCAGCCCGGCGAAACCTCCAAGGTCAGGATCAGGGGCTTCGGCTCATTCCAGAACAATGACCCCCTTTACATTGTTGATGGTGTTCCCACACAGGACATTTCCTCTCTGAACCCCAATGATGTGGAATCCCTCAACGTACTGAAGGATGCTGGTGCAGCCTCCATATACGGATCACGGGCATCCAACGGTGTTATCATCGTGACCACCAAAAAGGGCAGCAAGGGGATTAAGGTTAACTTCGACATGTACGCAGGTGTGCAAAGCCCCGGCGAAGGTCCGACGGCCGATCTGCTGAATACACAGGAATATGCTAACCTTCAGTGGCTTGTTTACGACAATGACGGGACTGTTGAGACCCATCCCATTTACGGTCCTTCAAGCGGCGAGCCCCCAGTTACCCAGCTGGGCCGCAAACACCGACTGGTATGATGCCTTTACTGAAAATGCTAGCATTCAGAACTATGACCTGACGCTGTCAGGCGGTACTGATAATGCCCGGTATTTTGCTGGTTTTGGCTATTTCGATCAGAATGGTATCGTAATCCACACCGGTACTAAAAGATACAGCGGCCGGTTCAATTCGGAATGGACTTTCCTGGACAACCGGGTAAAAGTCGGCGAAAACCTCACCCTTGCTTACCGTTCAACTCAGGGTGTTGCCAACCTCGGTGAAGGCAGCCCGATCCAGATGGGTTCCTACAGGTCACAGCCTATTATTCCTGTATACTGGACCGACGAACCCTACCAGGGATTATCCCATTTATTTGTTGAAGGTGATTACGGCGGAACCGGTATTGCCCCCAGGTTGGGTAACAACACCCAAGTAGTGGCCAACTTGACGCGAGATAAAGACGACGATTCCTACAACTTCCGCATGGTGGGAAGCGCCTTCGTTGATGTTATGATCATCAAAGGGCTGAATTTCAGATCAACTGTTGGAGGCACCTGGAGTAACGGTTACTATGTAAACTACACCATGGCCACTTATGAGAATTCTGAAAATACTGCTACACCGAATTTAAATGAAGGTTCTGATTATTATTCCGACTGGGTTTGGACAAACGCCCTGACCTTTGATAAGGTATTCGGTCAGCATAAGATCATTGCTGTTGCCGGATATGAGGCTGTAAAATATGGAATTGGCCGTAACGTAAGTGCATCACGCGCCGGTTATTTCTCCGATGCAGTAGATTTCCGCACGCTGACGAACGGTGCCACCATCACCGCAGCCAATTCAAATTACTATACGCCGACAACACTGGTTTCCCTGTTCGCAAAAGCTGACTACAGCTTCATGGACAAGTACCTGGTTAGTGCTACCGTTCGTCGTGACGGTTCCTCCAGGTTTGGTCCTGACACCCGTTTCGGTGTTTTCCCGTCATTTTCTGCAGCATGGCGTATCGGTGACGAGGCATTCCTTGACGGACTTGCCTGGATATCCGACCTGAAGATCAGGGGTTCATACGGCACCATGGGTAACCAGCTCGCAGTTGACCCGGCTAACCAGTACTACCTTTACGGAGGTAGCGCAGATCAGTCGTTCTATGACCTGAACGGAACAGGCACTTCATCCCTCCAGGGATTCCGCCCGGTTCGTATAGGTAACCCCGATGCAAAATGGGAAACCAACATCACCACCAACATCGGTTTCGAAGCTGCACTGTGGAACAATAAGGTTGGTATCGTGTTTGACTGGTATACCAAGCAAACCGAGGACCTGCTCTTCAATCCTGAATTACCCGGTACTGCCGGTAATGCTGCAGCACCCTATATTAACGTTGCTTCCATGTCAAACAAAGGATTAGACATTGAATTAACCTACAAAAACAACTGGGGTGATTTCGGCTTCAACGGTAGTATCGTATTTACTACTTACAACAATGAAATTACCAAGATTGCTGAAGGTGTTAATTTCTTTGATTCAGGCGGATCCCGCATCGGTTCCTTCGTAAGAAACCAGGTTGGCCATCCCATGTCTTCCTTCTATGGTTATGAAGTAACTGGCCTGTTCCAGGATCCTACTGAAGTTAGTAACGCTCCTGCACAGGACGGCGCTGAACCGGGATTCTTCCGGTATGCCAATACCATTACCAATACCCCCACCGACACTTTGATCGATCCGGGTGACAGAAGGTTTATTGGCGACCCCAACCCGAAATTCACGTACGGTATTAACCTGGCTTTCACCTATAAGAATTGGGACCTTTCAGCCTTCTTCCTCGGCTCGCAGGGTAACGATATCTTCAACTGGAACAAATGGTGGATTGATTTCTGGCCCTCCTTCCAGGGACAGAAGAGCAAGGATCTGCTGTACAACAGCTGGACTCCTGACAATACAGGTACATCGATACCCAAGGCTTCGAACAAATCGAACTTCTCTACCAACACCCAGGCCAGCAGTTATTATCTCGAGGACGGTTCCTTCCTGAGGTTGAAAAACCTGCAGCTGGGCTACACGATCCCGGAAAGCGTCCTGAGTAAAATAAAGGTTAAGAACCTCAGGTTGTATGTACAGGCTGTGAACCTTTTCACCATTACAAAATACTCCGGACTCGATCCCGAACTTGGCGGTGCTGACACGGATTTTGGTATTGACTCAGGTAACTACCCCACGGTCAAACAGTTCATCTTCGGAATCAATCTTGGTTTATAATTAAAAACTCTAGCATATGAAAAAGAATCACACTTTATTAATAATGATCCTTGCTGTATTCGGTTTACTGGGTGCATGCAAAGAGGAATTTCTTGAGATCACTCCAAAGGGTAGTCTTGACCAATCGGTGCTCGCGACCGACGATGGCATCCACGCCCTTTTGATAGGAGCGTATTCAATGCTTGACGGCGTTAATTCTTCATTCGGCTGGGAGGCAGCTTCTTCCAACTGGGTATATGGTGATATCCGTGGCATGGTGGGTAACAAAGGAACTGACGCAGGTGACCAGCCTGACATCAACCCCTTGCAAACCTTCTCCGAATCTGCGACAAATCCGTATATTAATGTTAAATGGAGATCGGTTTATGAAGCAATTTCGAGGTGCAACAGTGCCATCCAGACCACCAATCTGGCTCTGGGCAATGGTGCTATCACCCAGGAAAATGCTGATTCCTACATCAAACAGGCCAGGGCGCTGCGTGGCTGGTATCATTTCGAAGCATGGAGAATGTGGGCAGGAAAAATTCCCTATGTGGATGAGAATACCGATCAGGCTACCCTTACCAACACCGAAGATGTAAGAGACAAGATCATTGCGGACCTTACCGAAGGTACAACGCTGCCCAATAATATGGGTCAGGTTGGCCGTTTCAACGGTACTGTTTGCAAAGTGCTTCTTGCTAAAGCCTTGATGCAGATGAACCAGGATTGGTCCGGTGCCTTAGACCTGCTGGAAAGTGCCAAAACCGGTACCAAACCCAATGGTCAGCCCATCGGCCTTGCTCCGACCTATGGTGAGGTATTTGATATCGTAAACCGTAACGGAGTTGAGTCTGTTTACACTGTTCAGTATTCCGTTAACGACGGTTCCGGCGCATGGAACGGCGGTTGGGGTGAAGTATTGAACTTCCCTTACAAAAGTGGTGGTTCCCCCGGCGGTTGCTGCGGATTCTTCCAGGCAACACAGGAGTACGTAAACTCTTTCAGAACCTCAGGTGGATTGCCGCTGCTGGATTACACCTACAACGATGATCCGGTTCTCAATGACTACGGTTTGACTCCCAGTGATCCTTCCTATGTGGAAGATCCGGGAGAACTCGATCCGAGACTTGACTGGAGCGTTGGCAGAAGGGGAATTCCTTACTGGGATTGGGGTGTACATACAGGTTCCGACTGGATCCGTGATCAGTCCTATGCCGGTCCGTTCAGCCCAAAGAAACAGGTGTATAAAAAATCACAGGAAGGTCAGTATACCGAGGTTGGTAACTGGACCTCAGGCTGGACTGCCAATGGATACCGCATGATCCGTTATGCTGATATCCTGCTCCTTATTGCAGAATGCCAGATTGAGACTAACGACCTGGCCGGTGCCTTTGATAATATTAACCTGGTACGCGCCAGGGCAGCCAATCCCGACGGCTTTGTTAAAGAAGCTGACGGCACCACGCCGGCTGCCAATTACGTTATCGCTGAGTATCCGTCTGCTTCCGCATATCCGTTCGATACCCCGGCCAATGCCCGCCTTGCCCTTCGCATGGAGAGAAAACTCGAACTCGGAATGGAAGGCCACAGATGGTTCGACCTGAACCGCTGGGGCATTACCCAGACCGAACTCACCAGGGTACTGAATTATGAAAAAACCATGCCCTGGGGTAATTCCATGTACGGCAGCGCTACCATTGGTCCCGAAGATGCCAGTTTCCCGATCCCGCAGCGTCAGATTGACCTGGCCAACGGTAATCTGGTGCAGCGGTAGTATTTCCATACTGTATAGTATTTTATTCTCTAAAGACCCCGCATATGCGGGGTCTTTACTTTTTTTATATATTTACAGGATTTCAATAAATACCTGTAATATTAGCTGAGCATGAGAATTTTTTTGTTGCCTGTAATTGCCGGAGTTTTCATCTCCTGCTCCCAGTCCCCGCGGTTCGAGCTGTTAAGTTCCAGAAAAACCGGAATAGTGTTCAACAATACTGTCGTCGAAACCGACAGCTTTCACATCATGAGCTATGAATACATTTATAACGGTGCCGGCGTTGGTATCGGCGACCTGAACAATGATGGACTACAGGACATCATTTTTGCCGGGAACCAGGTTTCACCGCGTGTTTACCTCAATACAGGCAATTTCAAATTCAAAGACATCACCGCCAATTTTGCAGGACTGACCAACAACCAGTGGTACAGCGGCGTCACGCTGGTGGATATTAACAGCGACAACATGCTGGATGTTTATCTTACTTCAACCGCTGATAAAAATCCTGAGAAATGCAAGAACAGGCTGTGGATCAACCAGGGAGCCAAAGAGGGCTCAGATCCCATTTTCAAGGAGATGGCCGAGCAATACGGCATAGCGGAAAATGGCCAGAGTGTTAACGCTGCCTTTTTTGATTATGACCGGGATGGTGATCTTGATCTCTATGTACTGAATAACACGGTAACTCAAAGGATGAACACCTCCTACCGGCCCAAAGTAACCGACGGAAGCGCACAGAACAATGACAGGCTTTACCGGAATAACGGCGATGGCACCTTCACCGACGTGACGATCGAGGCAGGAATTGTATATGAGGGATTTGGACTTGGACTGGCCATCGGTGACGTGAATAAGGACGGTTATCCGGATATTTATGTTTCCAATGACTACATCTCCAACGATCTGCTTTACATCAACCAGGGTGACGGCACTTTCCGCAATGAAATTAAAAAGTACATATCCTACCAGACCAAATCTTCTATGGGCAATGACATGGCCGACATCAACAATGATGGCAACCCGGAAATGTTTACCCTCGACATGATGCCAGAGTATTTCTACAAGAAAAGACAAACCATCAACGGGTTCAGCTACATTTTTTATGTAAATGATGAAAAATACGGCTATGAACACCAGTACCTGAGGAACATGCTCCACCTGCACAACGGATTTATGAACGGGGAAATGCTGCCATACAGCGAGGTGGGTCAGCTGATGGGTATTTACCAGACCGAATGGAGCTGGTCTCCCCTGTTTGCCGACTATGACAATGACGGCGACAAGGACCTGATCATCGCAAACGGGTATCCCAGGGATTTGACCGATAAGGACTGGACACGCTATAAAGCCGATGTATATGGATTCCTCGCTTCGGAGAAACAGGTTATTGAAAAGGCACCGGCCGTAAAAGTACCCAATATAGCCTTTGAAAACACCGGCAACCTGCAATTCACACAGCGTACCAGGGAATGGCTGCCTGACCTGCCCTCCTATTCCTATGGTGCTTCTTTTGTGGATCTTGACAATGACGGTGACCTCGATTACGTTTCCAACAATCTTAATGATATAGCCTTTATCTACAGGAACAATACCCGGGAGAAATCCAAAGACAAATCTAATTATTTAAGGATCAGGCTTATTGGTAACAAGGGGAATACCCTGGCCTTAGGCGCCAAAGTTGAATTGTGGAGCCAGGGCAATTACCAGTTTTCCGAACACTTTCTTACCAGGGGCTATGCCTCCTCCGTTGATCCTGTCATGCACTTCGGCCTTGGGAAAAATGCCACTGCTGATTCCGTTAAGGTAACCTGGCCGGCAAGCAATAACATATCTGTAATGAAGAACGTTGCTGTCAACCAGATCATTGATATCGATGAAGCGCAGTCACAGCCCGCTGTTAGCAAAAGAAGACCCGGGAAGGATAATACCCTGCTTTTTGAAAAGCGGGATAATCTTTTGAACTATGTGCACGAACAAACTGATTTTATCGATTTCTTCGGAAACCAGAATATTATCCCGCACAAGTTCTCCCAGATCGGTCCCATTATGGCCCAGGGTGACCTGGATGGCGATGGGCAGCATGACCTGATCATTGGGGCTACCAATAAACTGCCAACAACGGTGCTGCTGAGAAAAGGCAATGGCTTTACAAAAGCTGAATTTCCCGGCCTGACCACACCCAGGGCCTTTTCCGAATCCGACCTTGCCATTGTGGATATCGACGGGGACGGGGATCGGGATGTTGTGGCCGTCGCCGGTGGCTATGAAAACAATGATGAAAAAGAATACCAGCATTTCCTGTATGAAAACAGGAATGGTTCCTTCATCAGAACACCATTGCCATTGCCTGCATTTCCCGCATCGGTGATTCGGCCATGCGATTTTGATCACGACGGTGATATGGACCTGTTTATCGGGGCACGCATCAAAAAAGGCATGTTCCCCTATTCCAACCATTCCTGGCTGGTAATCAATGATAAGGGCAAGTTATCGGCAACAGATGCTTCGAAATTGAACCTGGGTATGGTTACCGATGCCATATGGACCGATTACGACGGGGATGGCTGGGAAGACCTGCTGGTGGCCCGGGAATGGAACTCGCTCGTAATCCTCAAGAATATGAAAGGCCAGGAATTTGTTCCCCAGGACATACCTGCACTGGAGGACCAGCATGGAATATGGTATGGCCTCGCTGCAGGGGATTTCGACCAGGATGGCGATGATGACTATATTGCAGGCAATCTGGGCGATAACCACCGTTTCACGGTCAGCGACCAGTACCCCATGCAGCTTTATGCCATTGACCTTGATAATGACGGCAACATCGATCCGCTTACTACGGCCTACTGGAAGGATAAGACCGATGTGATGAAGGAATACCCCATCAATTATCTCGATGAACTATGGGCACAATCCACCTTTTTCCAGAAAAAGTATACCAATTATACTGATTTCAGTTATAGCAATGTCAGTGAAATACTGGATGATGCCATGCTGAAACGGCTGGAATTCAAACTCCGGGTCAATACTACCTCCAGTTACATCATATGGAATGACAAAGGGAAACTGAAATGGGAAAAGCTTCCCGGAACATTGCAGGAGTCCCCCGTTAAAAAGATGATCGTAAGGGATTTTAACGGCGACAAGTACCCCGATGTACTGCTGGCCGGCAATGACTATACCTATGATGTAGCCACGGGTTACTACGATGCCAATAAGGGCATCGTCCTGCTGAACAAGGGTAAGGGCCAGCAAGGATTTGACCTGCTCACCCCTTCAAAAAGCGGCATACTGCTGCAGGGCATGGTGGAGTCGCTTCAGTATTTTGATGGAGATACAGCGCTGATCGTGGCAGGGATCAATCGAAACAAAGCGCTGGTATACAAACAGGTAAGGCCGTGATTGCAAAGATTATCGACTGCAGCTTTGTACTTTAGGACGGTACTATTTTCACATAGTATCTTCATTTCATATTTATCGTAAAAAAAAATTCTGATATACCGTAGTTTTTTATAACTTTCGTAATTCGGATAAAGGCAGATCTACCGGAAACATGATGGTTATGGGATGTTATTCAGGTGCAAAATATCCCGGTAGTATTGCAATGATGGATCCTTGTTGGATTTAATGTTTATCGGTTCCAGCTGAGTGCCATTTTTAATTACATATCAGAAAAATAATTCACCATGTTTAAAATTACCAGGGAACGGTTCATACCGTTGTTATTACTCCTTGCAATAATGTTACCGGGCAATGGTTATGCCCAGGAAAGAACCATTACCGGTACCGTCCTGTCAGAAAGCGGTGATCCTTTGCCGGATGTTACAGTTAAACTGCAGAAAACGGACATCAGCACGATTACCGATGCCAACGGTGCGTTCAGCATCATGGTGCCGGGACCCGAGGCGCTCCTGTCCTTCTCCACGATTGGGTATAGGTATCGCGACATAACGGTTGGTACACTGCCAACAGTTGATATAGTGCTGGTAAAAAACCCCGGAGCCTTGCCGGATGCGCTGATCACCAGCTACACCATGCAGGACAGGGGGGACATTACAGGTTCGGTTGCGGCAACAGCTCCTTACCGGCTCACCGTCATACCCGTTGGAAATGTCAGCAACCAGCTGCAGGGAAGGCTTACGGGTGTCAGCGTCATTGGTTCCGGGCAGCCCGGGACTACCTCCCGGGTAAGGATCAGGGGATTCGGTTCCCTGCTGAACAACGAGCCATTGTATGTTGTGGACGGTGTCCCCACCCAGGATATTGCATCCCTCAACCCGGCCGATGTTGCCTCGCTCTGCGTGCTCAAGGATGCCGGCGCTGCGGCGATATACGGATCCAGGGCCTCCAACGGCGTGATCATCATTTCCACCAAAACCGGTAGCAAGGGTGTCAAAGTCACGTATGACATGTTTGCCGGCACCCAGAAGCCCGGTGATGGCCCCACGAAGGACCTGCTTAATGCACAGGAGTATGCCGACTTGCAGTGGTTGGTTTACGCCAATGACGGAACCAGTGAAACGCACCCCATCTATGGTCCTTCTACCAATCCCGAGCCCACCCTGCCATATTGGGCAGCCAATACGGATTGGTACGATGCCATCACCGAACCTGCAGGCATTCAGAACCACGACCTGACCCTCTCGGGTGGCACCGATAAAGGCAACTACTTTGTGGGAATGGGCTATTTCAAACAGGAGGGGATTATCATCCACACCCATTCCGAACGGTTCAGCGCCCGGTTCAATTCCAACTGGACCTTCCTGGATGACCGGCTCAAGCTCGGAGAACGCCTCACCGTAACCTACCAATCGAACCTGGGTGTGGCCAACCTGTCTGAGAGCAGCCCCATCCAGATGGGCCCATACCGGTCGCAGCCGATCATCCCGGTTTACTGGACCGGTGAGCCCTACCAGGGTTTATCGCATTTATTCGTGGAAGGTGATTACGGGGGAACGGGTATTGCCCCGAGATTAGGAAACAGTACCAATGTTTATGCTGATCTGACCCGTGACAAGGACGACCAGTTCCACAACCTCCGGATGATTGGCAGCGCCTATGCCGAGATCAGGCTCCTGGAGGGATTGCACTTCCGCTCTACCGTGGGAGGTACCTGGAACAACGGTTACGGGGTGAACTACACCTATGCCACCTATGAAAACTCAGAGAATATCTACAATCCCAGTCTGGTTGAAAACGCCTACTGGGGCTCCGACTGGGTATGGACCAACCTGCTGACCTTCAACAGGACCTTCGGAATTCACAAGATCCTGGCCTTTGCGGGATATGAAGTGTTGAAGTATGGCATCGGACGTGACATGGATGCCAAACGGACCGGCTATTTCTCCGACGCCGTGGACTACCGCACACTAACCAACGGGGCGGTCATTTCCGCTGCCAATTCCAATTATTATACGCCCACGCAAATGGCCTCCATTTTTATCAGGGCGGACTATGCGTTGATGGACCGTTACCTGCTGAGCGCCAGCGTGCGCAGTGATGGCTGCTCCCTCTTCCCCGAATCGGATCAGTACGGCGTCTTTTCCTCTTTTTCAGCGGGATGGCGCATCAGCAATGAAGCATTCTTTAGCAACATCCGCTGGATCAATGATTTGAAAATAAGAGGTTCCTACGGTACCATGGGCAATCAGTTTGCCCTGTCACCCATGAACGCCTCCTACATCTTCGCAAGCGATCCCACTTCTTCCTATTACGACCTGAACGGAACGGGGAATTCTTCGCTCCCGGGCTTTTATGCCCTTCGGCTGGGGAATCCCGATGCTACCTGGGAAACCAACACTACCACAAACATTGGTTTTGATGCCCGGTTAATAAAAAACACCGTTGCCATTATATTCGATTGGTATCAAAAAGAGACGCAGGATCTCCTGTTCCTCGCCGACCTGCCCCAAAGCGTGGGCAACGCAACCGCTCCTTTTATGAACGTCGCAGCCATGATGAATTCCGGCGTTGACCTGGAACTGTCTTATCAGAATCTATGGGGTAACTTTGGTTTTAGCGGCAGTCTGCAGTTCACTACTTACAACAACGAGATTACCAAGCTGGTTGAAGGCACCGAGTATTTTGACAGCGGCTCCCTGAGAATTGGAGGTCCTGTCAGGAACCAGGAAGGACATCCGCTTTCATCCTTCTACGGCTATCGTGTACAGGGTTTATTTCAATCCCAGACCGAAGTAGAAAACGCTCCCGTTCAGGACGGGGCAGAACCGGGTTTTTTCAGGTTTGCCAATAATGATACCACCTCAAATTATTACTATGATGGAAGCCAGCTTATAACTCCTCTGGACAGGACCTTCATCGGTGATCCCAATCCGAATTACACCTACGGTCTGGACCTGTCTTTCACTTACAAGTGCTTCGACCTGGGTATATTCCTGTACGGATCCAAAGGCAATGACATCTTCAACTACAACAAATGGTGGACCGATTTCTGGCCTTCCTTTCAGGGACAGAAGAGCCATGACCTTCTGTACAACAGCTGGTCCACATTTAACACAGGGACTTCAACTCCCAAAGCCTCGAATAAATCGAATTTTTCAACCAATACACAGATTTGCAGCTATTACATCGAAGATGGCTCTTACCTCAGGTTGAAAAGCCTTCAGCTGGGTTTTACGGTCCCGCCCAGGCACCTGAATAAAACGGGTATCAAATCGCTCCGGGTCTACCTGCAGGGGGTGAACCTTTTTACCATCACGGACTATTCCGGACTTGACCCAGAACTGGGCGGAAGCGACTGGAGCTTTGGCATTGATTACGGCAACTACCCCAGTGCCAAACAGTTCCTTTTCGGATTTAATCTAACACTGTAATTGAAACAATATCCCATGAAACAATATCATATCGTGTTTATCCTGTTCCTTGCTTTTACCTGCACCTGGTTTTCGTGCGGCGAGGACTGGTTCGATGTTCAGCCTAAAGGGGTAATGGATCAGAACATTCTGGCAACCGAAGCAGGTATTGATGACATGCTTGTCGGCGCGTATTCGATGCTCGATGGCGTTTCAGCAAACTTTGGCTGGGAAGCCGCTTCTTCCAATTGGATTTATGGTTCTATCAGGGGGTTGGAAGCCAACAGGGGATCAGATGCAGGAGATGCAGCGGAGGATAATCCCATTATGACATACTCTGAAGCACCGACCAATTCCTATCTGAATGCTAAATGGCGGGAGGTTTATGAAGCCATATCCAGGTGCAACCTGGCCATTATGCTGACCAACCTGGCCCTGGAAAAAGGCACCATCACGAATGACCAGGCTGTCCTGTTCTACAAGCAGGCCAGGGTATTGCGCGGCTGGTATCATTTCGAGGCCTGGCGGATGTGGGAGATGGTACCCTATTTTGACGAGAATACTGGCGCGGACAATTTTACCAATACGGTTGACATTCGAGACAACATCCTTGCTGACCTGCAGGAGGGTATTACCTTGCCCGATAATATGGGACAGGTGGGACGTTTCAATAGCACCGTTTCCAAAGTGCTGTTGGCCAAAGCCCTCATGCAGCTCTACCACAATTACACCGATGCCCTGCCCCTGCTGCAGGAAGTGATTACCAGCGGCACCAAGCCGGACGGTTCACCCATAGGACTTGCCCCAACCTACGGGGAAGTTTTTGATATTGAATACCGAAATGGCATTGAGGCAGTTTACACGGTTCAGTATTCCGTAAATGACGGTTCCGGCGGATGGAACGGTGGCTGGGGCGAAGTGCTGAACTTCCCTTATAAAACCAGTGCTTCTCCGGGGGGGTGTTGCGGGTTTTTCCAGCCTAACCAGGAGTTCGTGAATTCGTTCCGGACATCTGGCGGGCTGCCACTGCTGGATAACAGTTATAATGCCCCCGAAAATACCGATTTCAGGGATTTCGGCGTTACCGGTGGTGATGTCTGGGATTCAACCAAGACCTATACAAGGGATTCAGATTATAATTATTATGGCGGTAACTCAGGATGTACAGTTTATGATCCGGCCCATCCCTTCACCGACCTGGGATATGTATCGCTTATAGATAATAATAAGGGCAATAACCCACTCACCAGTCCGGCAGCCTGGGAACTCCGCTGGATAGAGGACCATTCGCTGCCAACTGACCCGCGACTCGACTGGACCGCAGGTCGCAGAGGAATCCCATACTGGGACTGGGGTGTGCATACCGGTTCCGACTGGATCCGCGACCAGTCCTATTCCGGTCCGTACAGTCCCAAGAAGCAGGTATATAAAAAATCGCAAGAAGGCATTTATACCGAAACCGGTAACTGGACCAGCGGATGGACCGCCAACGGCTACCGCATGATCCGGTATGCCGATGTGCTCCTGCTGTTAGCGGAATGCCAGATCGAGACCGGCAATCTCCCCGGCGCCCTGGAGAACATCAACCTGGTGCGGGCCCGGGCGGCCAATCCGGATGGCTTTGTAAAAGAAGATGACGGTGTGACCCCTGCTGCCAATTACCAGGTAGGGCTTTATCCTTCGTTCCCCGATGCCGATTATGCCCGGAATGCGCTCCGGATGGAGCGGAAACTGGAGCTCGGCATGGAAGGGCACCGGTTCTTCGACCTGAACCGGTGGGGCATTACTGTTGAAGAATTAAACCGGGCCCTGGCTTACGAAAAGACAACGCCATGGGGTTATAAATATGGGTCCAGTATTGTTGGGCCCGAAGATGTTACCTATCCGATACCCCAGCGCCAGATCGACCAGAGTGGCGGTAAGCTGGTACAGAACCGGTAATTCATTCCTTTCGGGATTAATATTTCTTAATCTTGCTACAATGATCCATCATTCAAGGTTTAATAAACACAGAATACGGTCGGGAAAGGTCATGCTCGTCCTGTTCCTTGCTATCAACTGGGCCTGCAATGAGGACTGGTTTGATGTTCAGCCCAAAGGGGTAATGGATCAGCACATTCTGGCAACCGAAGCAGGTATTGATGACATGCTTGTCGGAGCTTATTCCATGCTCGATGGCGTATCCTCCAGTTTCGGCTGGGAATCAGCATCATCCAACTGGGTTTATGGCTCCATACGGGGACTTGAAGCGAATAAAGGAACGGATGCAGGTGATCCGCCCGATGTCAATCCCATTCAAACCTTCACGGAAACTCCCACGAATCCTTACCTGAATGTTAAGTGGCGTGAGGTTTACGAGGCCATATCCCGGTGCAATCTCGCTATTATGCTGACCGACATGGCCCTGGAAAAAGGCACCATCACAAACGATCAGGCTGTACTGTTCTACAAGCAGGCCAGGGTATTGCGCGGCTGGTATCATTTCGAGGCCTGGCGGATGTGGGAGATGGTACCCTATTTTGACGAGAATACTGGCGCGGACAATTTTACCAATACGGTTGACATTCGCGACAACATCCTTGCTGACCTGCAGGAGGGTATTACCTTGCCCGATAATATGGGACAGGTGGGACGTTTCAACAGCACCGTTTCCAAAGTGCTGTTGGCCAAAGCCCTCATGCAGCTCTACCACAATTACACCGATGCCCTGCCCCTACTGCAGGAAGTGATTACCAGCGGCACCAAGCCGGACGGTTCACCCATAGGACTTGCCCCAACCTACGGGGAAGTTTTTGATATTGAATACCGAAATGGCATTGAGGCAGTTTACACGGTTCAGTATTCCGTAAATGACGGTTCCGGCGGATGGAACGGTGGCTGGGGCGAAGTGCTGAACTTCCCTTATAAAAGCGGTGCCTCCCCGGGCGGGTGTTGCGGGTTTTACCAGCCCACGCAGGAACTGGTGAATTCATTCCGGACATCGGGCGGTTTACCGTTGCTCGACTTTTCCTACAACAATGATCCGGTAATCAGCGACCAGGGATTGGCACCTGCTGATCCCTTTACAGAAGACACCGGGCCGCTGGATCCGCGGCTCGACTGGACGGTGGGCAGAAGGGGTATTCCTTACTGGGACTGGGGTGTGCATACCGGCAGGGACTGGGTCCGGGACCAGAGCTATGCGGGTCCATACAGTCCCAAGAAACAAGTATACAAGAAATCGCAGGAAGGCATCTATACCGAAACCGGTAACTGGACCAGCGGATGGACGGCCAATGGCTACCGGATGATCCGGTATGCCGATGTGCTCCTGTTGCTGGCAGAATGCCAGATCGAAACCGGCAATCTCCCCGGCGCCCTGGAGAACATCAACCTGGTGCGGGCCCGGGCGGCCAATCCGGATGGCTTTGTAAAAGAAGATGACGGTGTGACCCCTGCTGCCAATTACCAGATAGGGCCTTATCCTTCGTTCCCCGATGCCGATTATGCCCGGAATGCGCTCCGGATGGAGCGGAAACTGGAGCTCGGCATGGAAGGTCACCGCTATTTCGACCTGAACCGGTGGGGCATTACCGTGGAAGAACTGAACCGGGCCCTTGACTATGAAAAATCCTCACCCTGGGGTAGCAGCATGTATGGACATGCTGTTGTGGGTCCTGAAGATGTTACCTATCCGATACCCCAGCGCCAGATCGACCAGAGTGGCGGTAAGCTGGTACAGAACCGGTAATTACTCCATGTCATCATTACCGGCCAGGCAGGAACTGCAGGAACAATCAATCCTGTCCGCTATGTTCTGACTGAGATTCATGGCATTGATCCTTTCGGCCCTCCTGTCGGTGCATTTCCGGCAGTGCGAGAAAAGTCCGAGATCCCAGGTATCAGCAAAAATGCGACCAGCTTTAAGGCTTATACCATATTCCAGGACCATTTCCAGCGACCGGATGTCAGGAGGGATAAAATCGCCCTGCATACGCAATGCTTCCAGGGCCCCATTACCCCCCCTCACCGGTATAACGGTACAACATTCCACGCCGGCATGGTAAGCAAAATCAATGGACCGCTCCGCCCAGTAAATACCCTGGGATTCGGATAGAAAAGGAGGGCGCAGCAAAATAAACGCCCGCGAAAGGATGTTATTCCGCGTCAGATAACTTACAGCGTTACTGAAATCCTCCAGCGTCATCCGTTTGTTGAGCCGCCTGAGTAACACGGGTTGTACGGTTTCCAGTCCTATGGCCACCTGCAACTCAGGTTTAAGCATATCCCTGAATCGCAGACATTTTTCATTGATGAAACGGGGATGGCTTTCTACAATTACCGTTTCGAAACCGCTGATCAGCGATGCGATTACCGCATAATCTTCCTCAGGAATAGCCTTTCCGTCAAAGAAGCTTCCGCTGTTGTAGAGTTTCAAATGCCGGGCCGGAGGCATCTGCTCCAGGGCCATGGCAATCTGATGGGGAATGGCACCCACCGGAACTGGTTCGTCAGTGGTATTCTTCCAGAGATCACACATCAGGCAGTGGTAGGGACACTCGCGGTTGGTGAGAAAAATAATGCCCGTATCTTCTATCTTGCCCGAAGCCGTAAGCTCCTTTTCAACCAGCCATGCATATGCTATTTGAGGATCTACAGGGTTCTTAGGACCGCGGTGGTGCCACGATCCAACGCTCATTGATTTCTGGTCCCGGGCTTTCACTCATAGATGGAAAGAAACTCCTTTCTGTAGACTATTTCTTTATCGGGGAAATGACTGTTAAATGCCTTCGAAGAGGCTGCTCCATGCTGGAAGCGCCTTTTGGGGAATACCGGCATATCCATACCTGTGACGGCTTTAACACCCAGGGATACGATCTGCCCCTTCAATTCATAGAGCTTCTGGTGGTCCCATTTGGTAAGGTCGATATAGGGAATACCCTCTGAAATCTCAATCACGTTGGGCAGGGTATATGGGCTGAATCCTTCAAAACCAAGCATAGCCGCGGGGGCCAGGGTACGCATGTATCCCCTGCTCAATCCTCCGGAATAGGTAAGGGAATGTTTGATGCTGTTCACGCCCCAGCCTTCATGATACAGCATGAGGTTGTTGAGCACGCTCCGTATGGTAAGCTCGGGATTTTCCTCGATAGGATAATCTTTCAGGTTCTCATCGCCCCCTTCCCCGTCGATGATGTACTTCCATTCGGGGTAGCGCGACCGGATACCCTGCAGCAGGGACAGGTTCATGGTAGCTGATTGGATGTCCAGCGGCTTGTAGTCCTCAACGATTTGAATGGTTTTTTTCCAGTCGAGGGCTTCATATTCAGCCTCCACGGGTTCCAGGAACATCTCCAGGTTCAGCATTTCCAGGAATTTCCTGGCCTGGATCAGGTCCTCACCGGCACCATCGATGCTGAGCGTAAAGGCCTTCAACCTTGAAGGGCTCTCACCGAGCTCCCGCAAGGCATGATACGTAAGCAGGAATACAGAACCGCTGTCGATGCCGGCGGAAAAGGTAACTCCGACCGGTCCTGATTTGGCCCGGAATAACAACCACTTCCTGATTTCCTGGTACAGGGCTCCGATGTAGAGCTCACCTATTTTTGCCGGGTTATCCGGAGTGAATTTATTCCGTTCGGGATTAAAGAACCGGTCGTAAACCGGGTTTGGATCCGGGCATCCCAGCAGCTCTATTCTGGTGATGTAATGGGCCGGGACCATCCGCGTATAGGAGGGATGAAACTGGTCGTCCAGCCCTTCCTTTCTAAGATATTCATAAAGTTCATCAATGCGTTCCGCTATTACCAGGCTTGGCCCGGCGGCCCTTTTGGCGATGAAGTAACGCAGTGGACGGCCAATGGAACGTGCCATGCGGATGGTTTTTCCATCCACTGAAACCAGAGAGAACTGTCCGTCGATCCTGCGCACAGCTGCAATATCTCCCGATTTCAAAATATTAACGGCTTCTTCATGAGACATGTTGTAAATGATGTTCTTTTCGGGATTGGTGAGATCCACCACGTTGGCTACATATTGGCTATTCATATTGTTGTCTTTATATTTGTTTTCATTTATAAACTCCTAATACTGCCTTCAATGCACGCTTCAACTGCGCTCAGTGTGACTGTGTTGTTATACCTTTGCCCTGAATAATGGCAACATATCGGTCGGCTGCAAGGTTCCTAAATACTTCCTTCACCCCGTCAGACCAGATGATCTCAAGTTGCTCCACCTCTTTTTCCTGGGCAAGACCGATGTGCAGCCGGGGGTCATTATTGGAAAGGTAACTGGTGGCCCATTGGTTGACCAACACCTGTTTCTTACCACCGGCAGTGACAATAACTTTAGCGCCGATGGCTGAAGCAGGCCCGTCTTTGCCTTTCAGGGTAAGCCCCAGCCAGTGGTTGGCATTGCCCCCGTCATTCCTCAGTAATATGGGTGTTGCCATCAGATCAACATGAGAAACCACAATATCCAGGTCCCCGTCATTATCATAATCCCATATGGCTGCACCACGACCGGAACGCTTGGTAGTAAAATATGTTCCCATTTCCTTCCCTGCATCCCTGAAGTGACCTTTTCCGTCATTCTCCAGCAGCAGGGGTAGCTGCAGGATGAGTTCCTCTGCAGTACCGTTTGCCGCAAAAATATCAAGATCACCATCATTGTCAAAATCCAGAAAGGCTGCCCCCCAGCTCCCCTTTCCAGCCATATAGCCGGCAATCCCGCTTATCTCAGTAATATCGGTGTATACACCGCTTCCCATGTTGCGGTAAAGGGCGCCATATTCCAGATCGGTTACTAATATATCCTGTCTTCCATCGCCATCCACATCCCCGATTGTCCCATGCATGGATCCCGTCCCTTTGCCCTGACTGTTGGCTGCCACACCGCTTGCCACGCCAACTTCTCTGTATACCCCGTCATCATTCCTGAATAGGAAATTCAACTGATGATCGTTAGCCTGGAAGATATCCAGATCACCATCATCATCGCTGTCAAAAACAGTGAGTCCCATACATTTGGAATCGGGATAATACAGGTCTTTCTGCCGGGTCACATCTGTGAACTTACCATTGGGTTGCTGCTCATAGAGCATCGATGCCTGTCCGTTGTATTCAGAGGGGTGCGGCATCAGATCGGGTGTTGCCGGTGATTTATAGGCGGGATCAAAAGCCAGGAAGTTACCCACCATGGCATCCAACCTGCCATCCCGGTTATAATCCCAGAATATTACCCCTATGCTCCATTTTGTAAAGCCGTTCAGGTTCTCCGGTCCCTGCAGTCCCAATGCATTTGTAATGTCCGTGAAGGTGCCATTCCCGTTATTGCGATAAAATACATTGGGACCGTAGTTCAGCAGATACAAGTCCTGGTCGCCGTCATTGTCATAATCCACGGCTCCTGCAGCCATACTCCAGTGGGTATCGACGATTCCTGCTTTTGCCGATATATCCGTAAACGTTCCGTTACCATTATTTTTATAAAGCTTGTCGGTGGTGTTCTTGAATACTTTCCCCTCAGGATCGGAAATGCCTTCCAGGTAGGTTCCGTTCATCATGAACAGGTCCATCAGCCCGTCGTTGTTATAATCGAATACTGTGATCCCCGATCCGCTGCTTTCGAGAATATTCTTATAGGAATGATCGCCGAAGGTGTACCTGAAATTAATGCCGGCCTGTTTGGTCACATCGGTAAACGTTATGCTTTTCTTCTGCGCTCGGGATATTGCCGGAACCCATAACAGGCAAATAATATTTATTAAAACAATCAACTTCTTCATAAATCCATTGCATTGGAAGCAGTTTCAGCACTTCATTTAATCTTCATTTCCTTTAAGGCATCAAGGTATCCTTCAGTGGTCACCACCCGGGTATTGTATTCCCGGTTGTAACGTTGAAGGACAGGATCAGCCGGATAATAATCCTTTGCACCCGGAGGATAGCTTTTCATGCCGTGAAAAGGCAGCGGATCAACGGTATTGCCATGAGCCGTATTCAGATCGCCATCCTTTACCCATCCTACGCTGTGGATCAGGAAATCCCTTTTCCATCCGTTCTTCAATTCAGGCAAGATATTGGCGTCGAAGGTAACCGAGGTTTCATCTCCGGCATTGGAAATGATATACTGGTTGTCTGCCTCTCTGAGCAGGGTTGTTACATCGCCATATCGGGTATAATTGCCGGTCAGGTCCCTCCATCTCGTGTCCTTATCCACGACGGCATAATCAAACCAGTGAGGACCGTATCGGCCGCCCTTCCGGTAGGTGTCTGAGAATCCCCGGTAATGGAGATCAGCGCTGACCGGGTCCAATACAGTGGATTTTACAGGGGCGCTGCTGACTTCATCTGAAAAGAAAACATAATCCCAGTTAATGTCCATATTGGTCCTGATCCGGATCCGGTGATCACCGGAAAGGAATTTACCGGTAAGGTCAGCAATCACCGTTTTATCCTTGCCCATCGGAAAACCAGGATTATCAATAACTGTCTCCCATTCACCCTTCCTGTTAACCACCTGGATGACCGGTGGCATCACTGTAAGGTTACCCGACTGTGAAAGGGCTACATTGATACTGGCATCCGTAGGGAAGATCCAGCCATTAAGGAAAAGAAACAAGGTTTTACTGCCCGAAAGCCTGCCAGGATCGAGGATCAGGTCTTTCATCTCCGTAATGCCCTGATATTTGGCGGGTTTATACCCGGCCAGGTAATTATCATCCTTCTCTGAAATGAAGGACAGTACATCATTCCCCCGGGAATCCCGGGCGGAAACGGGCACCTGCTTCCTGCCTACCTGGTATACCTGGTAGCCGGGAAAAGGCGGTGGTGAAAACTGCTCGGCGACATAAATATCAACAGAATCGGGATGATCCACAGCAACCAGCTGCAATTTATCGAAGTAAATGGTCTCCCACAGCTCTGAGGTCACCTGGATGGAATAAGATCCCTTATTGGGCTTTAGCATTTCACCCGGTATCCTGATATAATCATCGGAGGCCTCGGCAAAAGCATAGGCAGTATTGCCACCCATGATTCCCAGAGGCATACCGAGAGCGCTTCTCCAGAGAATGTCCTTGGCAAAAACATACTGGCTGCCGTTCCAGGTATACAGGAAGGGACAGGACCCTTTCAGGGTCTGTGCCTCAATAAGAGCCTGGTCGGTTCCCGGGGAGAAAATGTTCTGGGGAACACCATTCGTCCAGGTAATCCGGATCACATCTGTTTTAGCCCTGCTTCCAATACCGAAATGGACATTCGGATCAGTAACCACTGTAGTCTGATAAAGGTCTCCTGAACGCATTTCCACCTTGGCTCCTATGCCAAAGTGATTATTCTTGGCGCTTCCTGCCTTCAACCCCACCAATTTCATCTTTACATAGTGGTTGTTGTTCCCCCCATCGTTCCTGAACAGGGAAATTCCACCATTTAAACCGGCGATCAGCAGGTCAAGATCTCCGTCATCATTGTAATCAAAAACAGCAATTTGCCTGCCCGATTTCACCTCAGCCGGGAGCAGATTGGAGACATCGGTAAAACCTCCCTTACCGTTGTTGTGAAACATGAAAAGTCCCTTCCCTTCAGTTCCTGATGAGCCGGCCACCATCAGATCGATATATCCGTCATTATCGAAATCCAGGAAAGCAGCATCGTAAACCTTCCCCTGTCTGAGGGGAAGAAAGACTTCCATTCCTTTACTAACACGTTCAAAACTACCATTGCGCAAATTCCGGAAGAGTTCGGAGCTGCCTCCGTTATCGGAAACGATGAATACATCGAGGTATCCGTCATTGTCATAATCTCCCACTGCTATTGCACTGTTGCCACCGGCACTTTTCAAGCCGCTTTTTTCCGTTACGTCCTTGAAAATGCCCTGCCGCTGGTTGGAGTAAAGAATGCAACCGGTCTTTTCATTCACCACGATAAAATCGATGTCGCCGTCCTCGTCAAAATCGCCAAAGGCTGCATCGCGACCCACATCACCACTTCCCGAAATACCCATTTTCGCGGCCTGCTCGGTGAAGGTGCCGTCTGCATTGTTACGCAACAAAAGGTTAGGACTGGACCCGGCCTCAAAGATATCCAGGTCACCGTCATGATCCAGATCAAAAAACAGGGCCTTGTTTCCCCCGGTCTTAATCCCGGCAAGTGCTTTGTTGCTAACTTCCTCAAAATTACCCTGTCCGGCGTTGCGGTACAATACATCACCCCCATCTTTCACGACATACAGGTCGAGAAACCCGTCATTGTCATAATCCGCAAAACAGGCGTCATATTCTTTACCGGTATGGTTGATGCCTGCCTCAGCGGTAATATCCTTAAATCTTCCCATTTCATTAATGAGGAGATAGTGCTTATATGTGTCAGAAACAGGATTAAAACTGCCCGCGTAAAGATCAATATCCCCGTCACTGTCAAAATCAGCTGCAGCGACATGTGCGGTGTTCTCAGTCCCCCTATTCTGAGCCTGCGACCCGGCAGGAATAATATCAAGACCTGCAGAAGCCGAAACCTCAGCGAACCTGATCACCTCCAGAATTGACTCGTTCTCGGCTAACTGGGAGGTGGATTGCTGGTCGAAGGTGATGAGCGGAAAACCGATCAGGGATCCGCCAGGTCCTTTTAAATCCACGATGCCGGCCTGGTAAGGAGAGGTCACTTTAAGATAATTGTGAAAAATCGTAAACTGAATGATCCCATTATCCTTATCATGCTTTTTCAGCAGGGAAATGGTCTTATCATAATAACCTGCTGCTTCCTTGGGAAAATCCGGGAATTGCTTTTGGATCATTTCAAGATGTTCCAGGGCTTTATCGGTTTCTCCCTTCTGGATATAGATTTCCGTGAGATTCAGCCGTGGCACTAAATTCCCGGGCGCTTTCTCAACCAGCTTAAGCATGTATTCTTCACGCAATTGCCGTGAGGCTTCATCCGCTTGTGTGGCATAAACCTCGGTAAGATCATAAAGCACCTTAACATGATCGGGAGAAGATTTAAGCGCTTCCTGGAGCTGTGCAATAGCCGCTTCAGGTTTATCTTCCATCTTATAGACAGTCGCCAGGATCAGCCTGATGTCAGCATCTTTGGGATCAATTTTCAGACCCTTTAACAGTTGTTCCTCTGCCTCAGGGTACCGGGCCATCCTCAGGTATACCAGCCCCAGGTTGGCATATCCAAGTTTTTCCCTGGGAGCCAGTTCAATAAACCTTAAAAACTGCTGCTCCGCTTCTTCATCTTTAAACTCCTCCAGGTAAGCCAGACCCAGGGTTTTGATGGTCATCAGATCGGTGGATTTCTGCTTGTCCTTTTCTGCAGGGTTTTTACAGCCTGACTGCAATAACATGCAGAGTGCTATCAGAAGGATGGTTTGTAGTGTTTTCATGGTTTCAAAATTACAAAATTATATGACGATAAGTCATGTTGAGCGGAGTCGAAACATGACTAGAATCCTGACCCCTTCACCTCCTCTGGCCATCCGTTTTTAATGACCATCAGCTTACAAGAACCCGTCCGATTCCCTTTGTCGTCAAACTTAATTTGTCCGGTAACCCCTTCAACCTGTATTTCTGACAAGGCCTGCTGAATTTTTTCACGGTCCGGACTGCCGGAAATTCTGATGGCTTCTATAAGGACGTTCATTCCATCAAAGGCATATGCAGCAACTCCGCCCGGCATTCTACCATAGGTTTTCTGATAGGCCTGATTGAAAATCCGGCTTTTTGTTATTGAAGACATGGAAGGGACCAATAACAGATTGTCAAACTCATGCAATTCCTGCACGGATAATGCATCCTCATTCAGAATCGACAGGGAGCCAAAAAGGGTTTGGTTCATTTTCCTTTGCCTGAGCAGCCTGACTATTTTTAATGAAACGGAAGGCTGGCAAAACAAAATGATCGCATTGATTTCAGATTTATTAATATGGTCCGCTAAAGCATTTAGATTTGTGCTATAATTATTGAAAAGAAATTGCAGGGGCTCATTCTTACCTGACTCCCGAATTTTCTGCAAATAGTTTTTTAATGCCATGTTTGAATCATAAGTCTGATCCGAAATGACAGCTACCCTGATGATTTTTCTATTATTGTATATTTCATCAATCAATGCATCTGCCTGTTGGCGGTCAGTTGGCACACAGTTATAGAACCAGGGGACAAAAGCCTGGGAAAGTGTCGGATCGGATGACCAGGCAGAAACCAAAACAACCGTTGATTTGGTGGCTGCCTGTTCCACAAGGTGAGCATTTCGGCCATCATGGGATCCCAGCAGCGCCCATACATTCTCTTCAAAGATGAGGGATACTGCTTGTTTGGACCCAGTCCCCCAGGGTCCTTCCATGCTTTTTACATGAAGCTGAAACAGCCGGCCTTTTAAGCCCCCTTCTTCATTGGCCATTTTAATAGCCAGTTCTGCACCCTGCTTTGCGGCCAAAGAAGTTTTGTCCTGGACTAAAAGACCTATTTTTACGGGTTCGGTTTTTTGGGCTGGTAGTGAGAAAGCAAGGAAGATCAGGAAGGATATGAGGGGAATCTTAGAATGCATGGTTTTTACTACGAGGTTGTGAAACATCCTCACAGAGGATGAATTATGGTGGAAACTTGAACGAATAAGATCATACAACCCTGAAGGGGTGGAATAATTCTACGATTATTATAAAATTTCTCTGCCAACAGCCAATGCAATCTTTTTCAGATCCTTCATTAATTGTTCAAATTCAGGCAGGCTGATCGATTGCTGTCCGTCACAAAGCGCTTCTTCGGGCTTATAATGAACCTCCATAATAAGACCATCAGCTCCGGCTGCCACGGCGGCTTTGGCCATGGTAGGTACCATCCACCGGAGTCCTGTGCCATGACTGGGATCCACAATTACAGGAAGATGGCTGAGATGTTTTAACATGGGCACGGCACTTAGATCAAGGGTATTCCGGGTGGAGGTTTCAAAGGTCCGTATGCCTCTTTCACACAATACTACCTGTTCGTTGCCCTGTCTCAGGATATATTCGGACGCCAGCAGGAATTCTTCAATGGTAGCCATCATGCCCCGCTTCAACAAAACAGGTTTACGGGTCATCCCCACTTCTTTCAGCAGCGGGTAATTCTGCATGTTGCGTGATCCCACCTGAAGCATATCGGCATACCTGCTGACAACTTCAATTTGCCGGGTATCCATGACTTCCGTTACGACCGGCAAACCCGTTCTGATGCTGATCTCATGAAGCATTTTTAAGCCTTCTTCCCCAAGCCCCTGGAAGCTGTATGGTGAAGAACGCGGCTTAAAGGCACCCCCTCTGAGTATTTTCGCACCGTTTTTCCTGACGGAAACTGCTGTTTCAGCTAATTGTTCCATGCTCTCCACCGCGCAGGGGCCTGCAATAATGATCACTTCAGAGCCTCCTATTACAGCATCTTTAACCTTGACCAGTATGGGGTCCGGTTTTGTTTTTTTATTTGTTTTCATGGGAGCCAAGCATTCAATAATTTCCTGGTCGCTGTTGATTTTTGTTTCCATCATGTTCAGTTTCTAATTCAACCCACTTGCAAATAGAAATCTCATTGTAATTCCTTTTTATAGGGAGGCGCAGGCGAAAACTCAAATTTGCCGTTACTGATTTTTGCCAGATAGATGGGCCTAATATTGTTCCAGGTCGCATCAAATACCATCTTTCCAGAAGCTCCCTCATATCCCTGGAATGTTTTCAAGTCAGTGAGGACATCGCGGATCAGGACACGATTGAGCCCTGCCTTTTTTATGGACTCAATGATCAGGTTCATTCCATCATAGGCGTGCACGGCAAAAACGTCAGGCTCCATTCCAAAGCGCTTTTTGTAGTTCAACCTGAATGCTGCCAGTTTTGGATCTTTTGAATCGGGATTATATTGACAGGTGGTCATAATTCCATCAGCCAGCTTTCCGGCAATACTCAGGAATTCAGGATTTACGATCCTGTCGGAACAGAAGACCGGCTGATTCATGCCCATCTTACGTAAATCCTTGAGAATCAAGGCAGATTCCTTTGGATTTCCCCATATTATAATAGCATCCGGTTTTGTATCCTTTATCCGCTGCAGTTGCTCAGTAAATACCGTTTCACCATCTTTGAAACGCTCCTCGATAATAATGGGATAACCCAAACGGGTAGCGGTTTTATTAAAATGAACGACTCCCACCCTGCCATAACGGTTATTTACCCTGATCACAGCAACCCTGGAATGGCTGTTAAGTTCGAAAATGTAATTTGCCAGTGCATAACAACTTTGCCGGTCATCGGGAATGACTCTTATCACCCAGGGAATATTGGTCTCAGTAAAGGTAGGATCGGGGTCACCGGTACAAACCATCGGTATTTCCAGTTTGAGAGTGGCACGAATGGCCACATGGGATACAATATCATCAATTGAACCCAGCCAGGCCCAGACTCCCTCATCGTCCATCTTCACCACCTCGTTGGCAGCCGCACCCCAAAGTCCGACATCGTTATGGATCATCATTTTATAAGGAATACCCTTGTACCCGCCTTTTTTGTTGGCCTCCTCAATGGCCAGCGTGGCCCCCTGGAGCATCTGCTTACCGTAATCAACAATGATCGATCCCTCAAGAGGCCCGAGAAAACCTATCCTGACTTCCTTAAGGTTGGTGGGTGGCGGTATTTCACGTCCGGCCCCGTAAAACTGCATGGGAGTAAGAAAATGGTATTTGTAGGCCTTCTGGTATTTATCGTAGGCAACGTATGTTTCCGGAACATTTCCATAGTTATCGCCATATTGTTGCCCTGAAGTCATTGAAATGGCAAAGAACATCAGCACTAAAGATGTTAAAACTGACTTTACGGTTGGTTTCATATCCATTGTTATTATTTCTATTAGCAATCAGTATAAACAAATTAATTGATCACTTCTCCGCGGCTTAAACCTTTGGAAGTTGCCACCCATATGACATCACCTTCTGCATCGGCATTAATTACAAAGCTATGGGCGATGGAAGGAGATATCGGAATCTCTTTTTTCTCATTTCCGGAAGTGATGATCGCCACCCCGCTGGTGTTGTTTTCATTCCGTTTATAGGTAACCCAGGTCGTACCATCAGTAGTGCTTAATCCTTTATCCGTACAAGCATAGGCAACTCTCCCGTTAACCTGCACAAAGTTTATGAAATTGCTGGCCAGTCCGCTGTCATGATCAAAGTATCCCTTCCAGTTCTTGCCATCGTACCTGCAAAAGCCAAAGTAGGAGGATACCCAGAGAACGCCGTTGGCCCAGGCGGTAGCTGTAGTAATATCATGAACAGGTCCGTCATCGGGAAGGAGATCTATCTCCATAAAGCCATCAGGATCAACATAATCCCTGAAATGCTTGGTTTCCTTGTTATATTCAATTATACCTCCACCCCAGGCTGCAATGAAGATCTTCCCCTGTCCGGCTGAAAGCGCATAGGTCCAGGGTTCATGCATCGGAGCATTCATTTCGGTGAAGATTTCCCATTCCTTAGTATAGGTGTCATAATGGCCTGCACCGCCCCCTGTGGCCATCCAAACATCCTTACCGTCGCATACTACATTGTAAACAAGGTCGTTGGGCATGCCGCTGTTCATCTGGGTGAAAGTTTCAAACTTCCCGGATGACCATCGGTTCAACCCGCCTAGGGTTCCGATCCAAACATCACCCGTAACCGGGCTGACATCAACCGAAACTACGCCATTATGTGCCAGTCCGTCTTTGGTGGTATAGGTTTTCCATTTGCCGTTCTCATAAACTGCCAGGCCATGGTGAGTGCCAACCAGCACGCGATCACCATCGATCTTAACCGAGTAAACCTTATCGGAAGGGAGTCCGTCTTGCGTGGTGAAATTCCGCCAGTTGCCGTATACCGGCATGCCATTGGCCTCTTTTATGGAGGTAGTGGCTGAAGGCCCGGCAACATAATCGCTGTCTGAAGAAGATGATTTTTCCGACGGCGGCCTCCCGGTCCCGGATTGGCCCTTTTCCGGTTTTTTTACAAACAATACAGCCACTACTATAATAGCTACAACAACCAGTGCTGCAATTGAATATTGGAGAATTCTTGATTTCATAGTGTTACGGTTAGGTGATATGTTTATTGTTAATGGTTTATTACAGAGGCTTCTGCTGGTTTATCAGCTTCTTCTTCATATTCGGGCGAGCGTAATGATTTGAGATATTCTATCAGGTTGTTGAGGTCAATTTTCGTAAGATCATTTAAAGCGCCATGACGCTCATCCTTGCCGTAAATTGTCCATATCTCCTCGAGTGTTGCTGCTCTGCCGTCGTGCAGGTAAGGCGCCGAAGCATATATATTGTTTAAATGGGGTGTATCAAATAAGATGGAATCGTCGGTTGCTGCCAGTGTTCCTACATCCGCGGGTTGCAGATTTGTATAATACGGAGGCGGATGACAGGTAATGCAACGATTTTTAACTGGAATTTCCTGACCGTAATTATTATGTGTGCGCTCAAAAATAGCCTTGCCACTTTGCTGTGCTTTGGTTAATTTTCCGCCGGGATTGTATTGAAGATTTGGCGGATAGGGAATCCCGGTGAGGATATAGGACACCAGTGCATCGAGTTTGTCGTAACTAAAGGGTTCGGTTCGGGTTAGTACGGTTGAAAAACGCATGCCGTCCTGCTTGTAAACCGTCTGGTTCTTACCGTTCCATTTAAAAGGAGGTGTTTCTGAAATATCGCGGAGTGACTGGGTATTGGTAATGTTCCGGCCCATGTCCTTCGATGCCATATTATACACAAGACCGTCTTCATGCACATCCGGATGACAGGTATAGCATGCATATTGAGTCTGGAAAGTGCCTCCTGCATTATTCAGTATTCTTCTTCCTTTCCGGGCTACTGTCACCCTGCGTGGCCCGCCCAGATCAATGGTCTTTTCCATTTCCAGTGTTGCGGTATTAATAACAGCAATCCGGTCCTCCAGATGTTCAGCCACATATAACAGTTTTCCGTCAGATGACATGGCAAGCCCTTTCGGATTCGCTCCCGTGGGGATACGTTTGATCACATAACGGCTGCTGATGCCGAGATGATTGGCATAGATCTTCAGCTCATCATCAGATGATTCTGCCAGCAAGGTCCGGATGGCATCGATGTCAAGCACGGAAATAAAATCCACTCCTGAACTGGAGATAAAAGCTCGTTTACCGTCGGGTGTTATGGCAACATCGAACGGATCGGGGTAATACGCATTGGGTTCGTCCAGCAGCAGCTGTACCGTCCTTCCTCCGGGTTTTAATTCAATGATTCCAAAACCGTGAGTCATCATCCATCCCCTGTCTACCTGAATGGTGGGCATATTGTTCTTGGGACGTATCAGGGGAAATATGGCCAGATCGCATGATGGTGTAAATGCTATGTTCTCCATCATGTAGGCCGACCTGATGCCCCTGCGTTCCACGATCCTCCGTTTGTCATCGTTCACCACGGTCAATTCGCAGATCACCGTATCATCATAGGGGCGGCCCATGGTCCGCCGGCTGGTGACAAACAGGGAACTTCCGTCAGGAGTCGCGCCAATTCCGGTCGGATTATTACCGGCAGTGAGCCTTTTTTCCTCTTCTTTGGTTTTCAGGTTGATCACCGAAAGGTCAGAAGTATAGGAATTCACTGCATACAGATACTTTCCGTCAGCACTCAGGGCCAAACCTGCCGGACCACCGCCGGTCCTCAGGGTATCCTTTACCTCAAATCCGGAAAGATCAATGACGGATATATTATCTGACCATTGGTTGCTGACATAGGCCGTGCTTTCATCTTTATCAAGAATAACACTGTGGGGCTGATCACCTACCTTGATTTTACGGATAACCTTTTGGTTTTCAGTATCTACTACCAGCAAAGCATCGCCTTCCTCGGCAACTACGTATAACTTTTTACCATCCTTAGTAATAGCCAGGTTGAAAGGAGAATAGTAATCCGCATTGACCATTTTTGCCAGGAGTCCGCTTTTCTGTTTATACAAATGGCAATTATAACAGGCAAGCGGGTGATCCTCCACAGCCGTTTGGTAGTTCACATGTGCCCTGGCCAGTTTATGTGCTTTCGGATATATCAGTGAAACAGCCAGAATAAGTATGCCTGCTGTGGTTAAAAGAATATAGTGATGTCTTTTCATAATTATTCCAATTCAACTTCTTTTTCAGTGACTTCGGTGATATGTACGGGTATATTAACCGGGTCCTTTTTTACTGACAGGGGTACATTGTTTTCAGGCGCCAGTTCGTGATCTTCGTGACAACCCACACACCCTCTTCTTTCATTAGGCCGTATCCATATCCAGGAGCAAGGACCGTTTACCACCTTACCGTCCTCATCCAGGGTCTGTATCCGGAAAGGGGTGTCGGCCATCGCCTTTAAATAAAATGACCCGTCCTCTTCAACCGTAATGATCCCCAGGGAAGAATTCAACCCGAGCACTTCAATCTTGCTGGCCTTTTTACCAGATGACTGAGTTTCCGCGAAGCCGGGGTCAAGGATATGAATATCCTGGCAAAGCAGCAATCCGGTTTTTACCCCCATGTCCACCTCGCTCGGCAGCTTTTTGGGACGGGCCCTTACTTCAACCACCAATGCATCCAGGATATCATGATCGGCAGAAGCAAAGACAGGCTGACCAAGAACCTTTTTTTTCGGATCAAATTCGTAAAGGGCGAACCGTTCGGTATCAGCCTTTCGGTATGTCACCAGGTACTTTCCTGAGGAATGCACTGACACTGTGAGAAAATCGCCTTTGAGGCCGGAGGTGAGATTGATGCGTGAATTTAGCGGCCGGTTATAGCTAATTGAGACCATGTGCCCTGATCCGGAGTGTGCGCTGTCAGTTTCGATAAAAACGATTTTCCCGTCTGCAGTTTCCGCGGCGCGTCCTAATAATGACGTATTTTCCGATCCTTTGTAAAACATGTCCGCTTTTGTTCCGTCGGGACGCATGACCATCATTAACTGTTCTTCCGGAGCAGGAAATAATTGCCGGCTGACAGTCAAAAGGCGGCCATCATGCAACGTGCTGGATGCGAAATAGCAGTTCGGGCTATAAGTGATCCGCTGCATACCTGAACCATCCAGGTTACCGGCATAGAGTGAATATCCTGCCTTCAGCGAATCATTTGCCAGTATTTTACTGTATAATAATCGGTTACCTGGCAGATAAACAGGATCCGTACAGTGATCACCCGATGTGGTGATCTGTCTTACCGATGAATTCCCAAGATCCATCTCCCATATCTGCCATACATCTCCCTCCTTCTGCTGCCCGGCAAACAGCATGGATTTACCATCATAGGAGATATCGGGTGAGCAGGCTGAATAAAACCCCGCGGTAAGCAACTTTGGTGATTTTCCAGGATTGTTTGGATGCACCGCCAGCAGACGGGCTCCGGGAATATACCGCCAGGATGCGCCTGAGATGTAATCGGGATTACCGGCTTTTTCTGCACATTCAGTTATGATAATCATATCCGTCACCGGTTTGCCCTTACAGGATAACATGATAAGACCTGAGAATCCAACAGTTACCAGGCTTGCGAGTGAGATAACAAGTAATCTTAGCTTCATGCAACTGATCAATTAGGTTCTGTTATAGTAAGGATCTGGTTGGCTTTGGTATTATCCAGGGTCTGGGTTTTTCCGGAAGGCCATTTTATTTCGATCTTTTCTACCACTTCATTCTTTGCCAGGCCAAAATGCATCCTCGGATCATTCTGGGATAAATAGCCAACGGTACTTTTCTTCTGGGCTGTCTGGGTTTTGCCTCCGGATGTTATTTTAACAATGGCGCCTATGCCATCGTGGTTACTTGAGGTGCCAACCAACTTAAGGATCAGCCAGTTATTCTGGTTACCCTTGTTATTGCGTAAAAACATCGCGCGGTTGTTGAGGTTGACAATAAAAACATCCAGATCCCCATCATTATCATAATCTCCAATGCAGGTACCGCGTCCGACATACTCCTGATGGAAATATGCTCCCCTTTCCAGTGAAATATCCGTAAACTTACCGTTACCCAGGTTTTCAAAAATCTGGTCCTCATGTCCGTACAGATGCTTCAGGGCGCCATTGGTTTTATAAATATCCATGTCCATATCATTGTCATAATCAATAAAGGAGGACGACCAGCCCACAAATTGAGCTGCCTGGGAGGAAATCCCTACCGGATTGGCTTTATCTGTGAATACACCATTACCCAGATTTTCATATAATGAACAGTAGGTATCATCTGAAACAAATATGTCCATCAGCCCGTCTCCGTTATAATCAGCAAAATCAACCGACATGCTTACAGTAGCTTCACCACCCTGACTGAAAGCAGTGCCCGACATCGTTCCGATATCGGTGAACTTTTTGCCCGCTTCGTTATGCCAGAGGTAATTCAAGGTATGATCGTTGGCAACGTAAATGTCAACAAAGCCATCATTGTCCACATCGGCTGCCCCAACGCCCATAGCCCTGCCATCCATATCAATGATGCCCATGGCCTGTGTGACGTCTTTAAAAGTACCGTCTCCGTTATTATGATACAATACGTCTGGTTCGGCCTCGTAAGCCATTGGGGGCGGGAAACCGTCGGGAGCATAAAAATATTTGTAATCAGGGTCAAATTCAAGATAATTGCCCACATAAAGATCGAGGAAACTGTCATTATCGTAATCTAACCATACGGCACCTACGCTGCAGGTATGATCTCCAGCAACACCGGCCTTTTCGGTGACATTGGTGAAAGTCCCGTTTCCTTTGTTCCTGTAAAGCACATTATGGCCATAATTGCAAACATACAGATCGGGATATCCATTGTTGTCATAGTCCCCTACTGAAACGCCCATGCTGTACCAGGGTCCGCCCACACCGGCTTTTCTGGTCACATCCTCAAAAGTGCCGTCACCCCTGTTGCGATAGAGACGATTGCCCGGAAGCTGGTCAGGCTTTTCGCTTTTGGTGAAGCCTTCGATCCAGGTGCCACTGGTTACATAAATATCAATGTATCCGTCCTGGTCATAATCAAGAAATGCCGTACCACCACAACTTGATTCAACGATGTTCAGCAGTTCGGTGCCACCAATCGAATGGACAAAATCCAACCCGATCTGTTCTCCTATTTCCTGGAAGTAATCATCATTTGCCGCCGGAAGGGTTGCTGCCGGTTTCTTAGAGCCAGAGGATCTATTGTCGGACTGACATCCGGACAGGACCAGCAACATAACGAACAGGAGAACATATAGCCTCCCGATGACATTTCTGATACCCGCACTTTTTTTCAACCTTAAGCAAACCATTATATGACTGTGTTTTTGTTAATAATGAATTTATCTGTGCAATATAGCCATGGCACATCAGGCCTGTTTAGTTTAAAGCGTCGCAAATATATAAATTTCGGCATCATGTCGGAGCTAACTTTCATCATGATGAATGTAAAACTCCCTAATATGAGTATAGGTAAGGCCTATCTGTTCTGACTGCTGAAATATACCTGAACAAGAATACACCTTACCTATACAATGTGACATGAACTATGCAAACTTACCAAAGAAACCAGACCTAAAAATTCACTAACCCTATTGATTAACCTTAACCGTAACAAGATTACGGAATAGCTGTTAAAAAGAGATTAAAAGAAAATTAAAAGAGAATTAAATATTGAGGCTTAAAATGTCAGGTCATCAAACCCAATGGAAGATTCAAACGGTTGGGAGTAATATGAAAACTGTAGTCCCTTTTCCGATTTGTGAGGACAGGTTCAGGCTTCCATTATGCATTTTAATGATCTGATTAACAAGGGGAAGTCCAATACCACTACCTGATATGGAATGGGTATTGCTGCCCCGGTAAAAGGGTTCAAAGACTTTATTAATATCATCCTCAGGAATGCCGATACCTTTATCGGTAAACTGCACTTTAATCCATTTCTCAAAAGGTTCGATCCTGATGCTTACCATGTGATCGGCTGAGTACTTGCAGGCATTATCAATAAGGTTGGAAACAGCCACTTTGAGCAGGTATTCATCACCCGCCACGGTCATCTGATCTGAATCAGTTAGAGCATTGTCAATGGCAATAGTAACCTGGTATTGGTTATTGAATCGCTTGATCTCTTCCTGGGCCTGCCAAAGGATTTCATCCAACCTGATCATTTTATTAAAATTCAATGGCCCTTCAGCACTGGTGCGTGCAATGAGCAGCAACCTGTTGGAGAGGTCGATCAGCGATTTGATGTCATCCAGCACAGATACCAGGGCCGCCTTGTACTCCGCGGTTGACCTGTCCTTCATGACCAGCACCTCCAGTTGGCCATTAATGGAGGTAAGGGGCGTGCGGAGTTCATGCGAGGCATTTGCAATAAAATCCTTCTGCATGGCAAATGACTTCTCCAAACGCTCAAGCACCCGGTTGAAGGTATTGGCAAGTCTGCTGATCTCGTCCCTGCCATTGCCCTCAGGAACCCTCAGGTTCAGACTGGTTATTGTAATCTTTTCCACCTGGTTGACCACATCGGAAATCGGTTTAAGGGCCCTTCCTGAATAAAACCATCCTGCAATGGCAAACAGCAGCAAACTGAACAGAGAGGTCAGGGTGAGTATCATCCTCAGCTTTTTAAGGTGCGACTGGCCGGCCGTATCAGTTGCAGCTGCAATGACCACAAAACGGTCTAATTTCGCTGTGTATAACGTTCCCATAACTTCATAAGAACCCTGCTTATAAAAAATTCTTTCAAACATCCTCACCCGCTCGAGGATATCATTTCTGATATCAATTTCCGATTTTTCATCCGAGCTGTAAATGATATCGTTGCGGTAATTAAGAATAATGACCTTTTCGTTTTGCAGCTTAACCGGGTTATCCTTTTCAAACCTCCTGACACGCTCGGCATCAATCACGTTGGCATCCAGGAGAAATTTGGCCGTGCTTCTGGCATTGTTCCTGAGCCGGTTATAGAAGTCCTCCTGCCGGAAATTTGCAGAAAAGAAGTAAATGGCAAATGACACGAGGATCATGATCATACCTCCCAGCAGGAGGAACTGCAATGTCAAACGGGTCCTGATCTGCATGCTATGAATCTCTGAAAATATAACCAAATCCAACCTTGGTCTGGATCAGCTTTTTATCAAATCCTTTATCGATCTTCTTGCGCAGGAAGTTAACATAAACATCCACCACGTTAGTGCCGAAATCAAAAGTAACATCCCATACTTTTTCGGCAATGTCATTCCTCGACAAGACCCGTCCGCTGTTCCTCATAAAATACTCAAGAAGGGAGAATTCCTTGGCAGTCAGCTCAATAGATGTACTGCCTCTCCGGGCGACTTTTCTATTCAGGTCAAGCTCCAGTTCCCCTACGATCAGCTTGTTCGTGGTGTCCTGCGTCTGATCTCCTTTTTTCAACAATACCTTGACCCTGGCAAGCAATTCTCTGAATTCAAATGGCTTAACAAGATAGTCATCGGCACCTGCCTCAAATCCTGTAATTTTATCATCGGTTGTACCCAAGGCCGTGAGCAACAGCACCGGCAGGTGGTCATTCATCATTTTGAGTCTTTTGCACAGTTCCAGACCGCTGATGCCGGGCAGTATGATATCCAGGATGAAGAGATCATATTTATTCTGCTGTGCCAATTTCTCCGCAAATACACCATCATAAGCCACATCAGCCTCATAGTGGTTTTCTTCAAGTCCCATCTTCAAAAACGATGCTACCTTCGGTTCGTCCTCTACAATTAATATCTTCATGGATGTCAGCTAAAAATTGAATGCATATCGGTCAGACTGTCCTCAAGGAAGCAATATTACTAACTTTCAATTTAATTCGCCTCGTTGTTCAATATTCATTTATTAAATACTTCTTCCGCAAACCTTTTATAGAAAGCGGAATATCTTTCTCTGTTCACGCCTGGCTCAAATATTTCATAATGGCTTTCGATTGCAGAGAAAGCTTCCTCAAGGCTTTGATAAATGCCCACACCTGTCATGGCAACCATGGCTGCACCCAGTGCGGTAGTTTCTTTCATATCCAGCGCCTTCACAGGAATACCCGCTATATCAGCACGGATCTGGTTCCAGAGCGGATTTTTTGATCCACCCCCAACACATATTACATCGCGGGCCGTATAGCTGCCCACCTGCTGCAGTTTTTCAAGTCCGTATGTCAGGTAACAGCCCAGGGCTTCCAGTCCTGCCCGGTAAATATGCGCACGCGTGGTTTCATACCTGATCCCGCTGATACTCCCGGGTTTACCTGAGAATCCCCCGGGAAACAATTCCGGTACCAGGGCAAGACCATGACTTCCGGGGGGGATGGCAGCTGCTTCACGGATGATGTTTTCATAACGTGAACGATCATGGGTCAGGTGAGGGTATACAAGTCTGCTGATCCATTCCAGCACGCCCGATGCAACCCATTGAACGCCCGGATTCACCAAACCCGGTTGCGCATCCAGTTCAACGGTAATACCGGAATTCCGGGAGGGAATCTTCAGGGCATCAGCCCGGGCGCGTACCATAAGAATTTCCCAGGTACCAGAGCTCAGCACCGGCTGATTGACCCCTGCCCCGGAGGCCAGAATGGCAAATTGGGTATCATGACCTGCAGCAACCACGGCCAGGCCTGACTTAACACCCAATGCCCCGGCTGCCTTCTCTGTCACAGTCCCGATAACCGTTCCAGGTTCTGTGAGCACAGGGAACACATCTGGTCGCAACCCCAGTGGGTTCAGAACAGCCTCGGAAAAATTTCGATGCCTCAGATCGGTGAGCATGCTCGTGCCGGCCATGGTGGCATCGGTGATGAACTCTCCTGACAGCCGATGCAGGATCAGAGAAGGCATCATCACATAGTAATCCATTTCCTGCAGGACATCCGGACGGTTTTCACGCAACCAGATGAGCTTGTTGATGGTGTTGAAATGATAGGATTGCAGGCCTGTGGTCTGGTACAACCATTCCTGATCATAATATTGTGGTATACTCTTTTCGATCCTTTCAGTGCGGTTGCACTGCCAGGAGATCACCGGATAGCAAAGGCTCCCGTCTTTTTTCATGGCTGCGCCGTCAACTCCGAAGGTGGTGACTGTCACCGCTTTAATTTCTGTTTCACTGACTATGGAGCAAACCTTTCTGCTGCAGGCGGACAGCTTGCTCCAGATGTCATCAATATCCCAGATCAGACCCCCTTCATGAAAAGGATCCGGCATCGTATTGTTAGGAAGGGAATGTGACGCTATGATATCTCCGGTGGTATCTACCAGGCATGCTTTCACGTTTGTGGCGCCACAGTCGAGGATGAGGATGGACTGCATCATTTCTCCCAGTTGTCTGTTCGGAAGGGAGCCAGCGGCAAGCCTTCGTTGCTGAAAATATCGGGCATGGACGTGTCATCGAAACAAAAGCGCACTGCCACCGGATTTTTTACATTTTTTGATGACAGCAATACCGAGCTGCCCTCGATTTTTGCAGTAGCAGGAACAAATTGCTGATCATCCCCGGCAATCTGGAACTTTTCCGGGGATTTTCCGGTACATTTGAGTCCGGTAGCTACATTGCTGAAGCTAACGCGAACCTTGCCCTGTTCAATCTCCATCGATTGGTACATCGGGCTTTTGTACGAGGCAACAGGCTGATGGTAAGTTTCAGCCAGCGCGTAATTGGCCAGGCGCCTGCCCACATCCACCTTGTTCCGGGGGTGGATGTCCGCGATATTGTCAACCAGGTCTGAAACGATGATCATGCCGGTATTCGGAATTGTTTTGGCAGCAATATCCTGCTGTTCACGAAGAAATTCAGAGGTACCTTTTTCTCCATAGTTAAATGGTGCAATTTGAACCAGGTAAAACGGAAAATCCCTTTTAAAATCGGTACGCCAGTTTTCCACCAGGGTTTTCAGCAAAGTTGAATAGATCTGGTAATTCCCGCAGTTTGATTCACCCTGGTACCAGATGGCGCCGGCTAATCCATATGGGACAAGCGGATAGATCATGGAATTGTAAAGTGTTCCGGGCGTGCCGGGCCACCAGTCGTACTGTTCACTGTATTTGTACCGGTTCAGCACCGGATCAGTTTCTATACGGCCTTTTTCGATCCAGACTTCAGCAGGTGTACCACCCCAGGCCGAAACAATGATTCCCACAGGAACATGCAGCTTTTGCTCCAATTCCCGGGCAAAAAAGTAGGCCACGGCACTGGTTGAACGCATGGTTTCGGGTGAACAGACAGTCCAGGTGGCATTGCAGTTTTGCTGCGGATAACCGGCGCCGATTTTCTGTACATGAAAAATGCGGATATCCGGATGGTTTGCCTTTGCAGCCTCTTCTTCGCCGTTCTGGATGGTGTGATTTACGCTCCATTCCATGTTCGACTGCCCGCTGCAGATCCATACCTCACCCAGCATCACATTCTTCAGTTCAACGTCATTCCCACCGAGGATCCGGATGGTATAGGGACCACCTGCCCCGATGGTTTTCAGGGTTGTTTTCCAGGCCGCTGCGTTATCGGCTTTTATTTTCAAAGTATCCTTGCTGTTCCAGCCAGCCACGATCTTCACGGTTTCGCCGGCATCCGCCCAGCCCCATATGGCAACTTCAGTGTTTTGCTGCAGAACCATATTGTCGGAAAATACGGAGGGCAGGGTGATCTTTGCAGATATACCTTTGCTTATTGCAGCAAGCATGATCAGGGTGATTAAGAAGTGTTTCATTGGATTTTTCTTTAGTGATGAATCGATGTAAATATAAATATTTCCGTCATAATGTCACCCCTACCATAATGCCGCCCCGATGGGGCTTGAATATTCTCGCCACAAAATTATTCTACCATAATACCACCCCGACGGGGCCTGAAGGTTATCGTCAATTGTCTTTTCTACCATAATGCCGCCCCGATGGGGCTTGAATATTGTCGCCACAAAATTATTCTACCATAATACCACCCCGACGCCTATATCTCATTTTTTACCATACCCCGATGGGGCTGAATGGCCACATATCTTTTCTACAATAATACCACCCCGACGGGGTGTCAAGGTTATCGCCAGAAATTTATTCTACCCTAATGTCACACCTCACTAAACTTTCTTCAAACAAAATATTGAAAGCCCTGTAAGGGCGACATTATGGTAGGACAATATCATATATGAAGTATCATAAGCCCCGTAGGGGCGACATTATGGTTGGATCATAGGATATTCAAAAACAATACGCCCCTCTGGGGTGAAATAGTGCGTACAATTTTCAACGGCCCAGGATCAACTGTCAGAGTATTACCACAGCCAGGTTAATATCCCCCGCCGTTGCCGGATGCAGAACCTTCTCTTTCCCTGTCACCACTTCGATATAGTATTCAAAGTCATCCTGAATGTCATCTGCAGAAATTCGTACCTCGAATACGTTTGAAGACATCCTCTTGATTTCAGTGGCAGAATAATCCCTTTCACCAAGGCGTTTGTAAAATAGTTTCCCGGTAACATTTTCATTTTCCGACAACACCCGGATGCGCAGGTAAAAATCTTCCCCCTGCCGTAAAATCGATGGTTGGCTTGTAACAACGATACGTGTTTTACCGGAGTACTCCTTTGAAACATTTGCTTCTGCCGGAAGATCCAGCCTTCAAAATGGATTTAAGCAGGGCATCATGCCCGGTAAGGTTCCCGTTCTTCCGGATGTTGTGCATCTCCAGGTTGGCCAAGGTCCCCAGCTCCCCATTAGTGCTGACGAACGATAACAGGATCCGGTTCATGTCACCCCATTTTTCAGCCAGCTCAATGCGTTTGGGCAATGCTTCAGCAGTGGTGATCTCCAGTTTCTTCACATTGTCTCTTTCCTTCCCGATGCGGTCAACTATACGGTTGAGTTCGATCTGGGTGTGGGTCACTTCCAAAACTGCTTTGTTGAACCTGAAAGCGTTCAGCCAGTAATCAAACCGTTCCAGGTTGCCGGCTCCCGTGATGCTGCCGCGAAAGGCTTCGAGTTCCGGAAAGAAATCATAGCGTTCAATCCGTTCCTCAATATCGGCAAGGTCCCTGTTTACCATAAGCCCCCCCGGACCCTGGATCCAGTCGGATGCATTCAGTGGTGCATCTCCCTTATAGCCTTCTTTGGATTCCATACCTTTACTGTCGAGGTCGGTAAAGATCCTTACCAACCTGGAATCGGTGATACCGAATTCAGTTTTTACCCAGTCGGAATAGAAATCCTCCACAGGTAAATCCCGCTGTAGCGATAGGTCGCGGCCTGTCCCTACAGTATCATATTGATCACATTCCCAGGCAGCCCTGGCCAGGGCACTGACAGTGGGACCGATGGAGCGTGTTCTCCAGTGAATGCCAAACAGCCCATCGCAGCCATATTTCCACGAATCAAGGGCATCTTTCCTCATCCTTCCTGCCCATAGCTGAGCCGTCAGTAAAGCCGGATCATCCTCCATCCAGGGGATGGACCATTTCGACCTGCCGGAAATTGCTCCGAATCCTTTATCCACCGGTGTGTAACCCAGTCCCCGGTTGATGCAGCTGAAGGGCATATCCTTGGGAAGGATCCGGTCAAATTCCGTTCGGTCCTTCGGCGGACCCAAGACCCAGCCACAGGTGGCCAGGGTAAAGGGACTTCCCATCTCTTTCGCCGTTTCATAGGCTATTTGAAGGTCCTGCTCCGTCTGTACAACCACCTTATCCTCCACACCGCTCCAGGTCCAGCTTTCCGGAGTCCACAACCAGTAATAGTCAATGGGGTAGGCTTTTTGAATACGGCTGAATATACCCCGGTAAAGGGCTTTGATATCTGCTTTGTTATTGCTATTTATGCCATATTGAAAACGAAGGTTTTCGGGAATGATTAACGGCGTCTCGGTTCCCACGCAGATCTTCACCCCCAGGGTGCGGGCCAGGGTAAAAGCAGACGAAAACACCTTACCCGATTCGTTGATGATCCTGATGTTCTCTTCTTCACTGCGTGGCCAGGGTGAGGTATTCTTCATATAATCAGCCCCGAAATTGTCACCCTCAAACAACTGGGATGCCCCGGAGAGAAAATCCGTTGTATTGGCCGGACTATATCCCCAGGTGCTGTCGCCGGTTTGGAAATGAAGCACAGGATAGGCGGTCTGCACAGTCCCGTCAGCATTCACCGCTTCCTCCCGGCCAATCCATACCAGGGGTTCTGCCTTGGGCCCTTCGCCATTGAAATCGTTCCGCCACGGATAGGTATGAAACCCGATGAAATTCATTTTCAGCTTGGGCAATTGGGCAACAATCGCCTTATAGTCCTGCTCATTCCACCAGTCGGGACCTTCCGGAAAATCATGAAAAGGCAGTATGCCGCGGAGGGCAAATAATGGTTTTTTCTGAATATCGAGGTCGGGAAGCCAGAAGGTAATTTTCTCATCCGGAATGACATCCCCGTGCAGGTAAAACCTGACGCCCAACTGCTCTGCAAACTCATAGGCTGCATAAAGCAAAGCCTGTGGTGATCCTCCTGTAATTCTCAGTATCTTACCATTTACGCCCAGGTAGGTCTTCATTTTGAATTCCTGATCCTCCAGCAGCACATCCACAGTAAAGATAATAGCACGACCCTTTACCTGCTTTTTAGGGAATCCCAAATGTATCTCGGGCAGTAAATCGCTCCGGAGGTAGATGTATTTCCGGATCTCCTTGGCCGCGAGTTTTTCTATAGCTCCGGCACTTTCAGGAAGGTAAATCACAAATTCTCTTTTGGGAGAGCAGGCGGTAATTGCCAGGAACAGCATTCCCAGCAGGAAGATTGTTTTGATTCTCATGACAATTGTCTCATTATGATTACTGTAATGGAGTCAGGTTTGAGTGTCCGGTTTGCTGCGTATTGAAATTATTTTTGCTTATTCAGGAATCCAAAGGTTACAGGAAGAATCGTTTCACGGGTATGGAGTTTTTGAAGATTATTATTATATTAATGCACTTCGACTCCGCTCAGTGTGACTGCTGTTTTGAATTGTCAGCCTGTGCGTAGTCGAAGCCAGAGGCAGGCCATACCGGCTTCCTCTTCAAAGATAATCACGATCAGGTAAAATCCAACCGGCCCTTTACTTTTGGAAAAACATATTTATCTTTATAAAAACCACCTCCATGAACGCATTGAAATGCATTATCCTTTTATGTTTTGGACTTTACCAGGCATCCCTGCTGGCTCAGAACCGGATTTCATCTGAAAAGCTGAAAAGATCCGACTGTTTCTTCGGCGTGCATTTCGATCTGCATGCCAGTGAAGACATCGATGATGCAGGTAAAACTCTGACCTATGAAATGGTGGACACCTTCCTTTCCCGGGTGCGTCCTGATTTTATTCAGATCGACTGCAAAGGCCATCCCGGGATTTCAAGCTATCCGACCCAGGTAGGATTCCATGTTAAGGGTTTCGAAAAGGACCCCCTGAAATTATGGCGTGATGTAACGGAAAACAACAAAGTTGCATTGTTCATGCACTTCTCCGGAGTATGGGACGGGAAAGTGGTGCAGGAGCATCCCGATTGGGCTGTGGTAAAAGCCGACGGTACAAAAAGTAACCAGAAGGTTTCATTCTTCAGCCCTTACCTCGATACCTACATGATCCCACAGCTGAAGGAGCTAAGCAGTGTTTACCATGTCGACGGCGCCTGGATTGACGGGGAATGCTGGGCCGTTGAGCCTGATTATGGAGCAGCAGCGTTGCAACGCTTTACTGAAGAAACCGGAATAAAACAGATTCCTCGGACATACTCAGACAAGTATTTCCCGGAGTATCTGGAATATACGAGGATCCTTTTCCGGGAACACCTGAAAAAGTATATCGACGCCATCCATCAGTTCAATCCCGGTTTCCAGATCACCAGCAACTGGGCCTATTCTTCAATGATGCCGGAAAAAGTGACCATCAATGTTGATTTCCTGTCGGGCGATGTGACCCCTCAGAATGGCGTTTACAGGTCCGCTTTTGAAGCCCGTTGTCTGGCCCCGCAGGGAAAACCATGGGATTTGATGGCCTGGGGGTTTTCATGGAACGGCGGCGAAATGCCCATGACAATTAAATCGGCCGTGCAACTGAAACAGGAGGCTGCTGAAATTATGGCTATGGGTGGAGGCGTGCAGTTTTATTTCCAGCAGAACCGTGATTTGTCCTTGAAGCCCTGGATAGCCTATATGCTGGAAGATATCGGGACGTTCTGCCGCGAACGCCAGCGCTATTGCCACAAAGCCGTTGCCGTTCCTCAAATTGCCCTGCTCTACCCTTCCCAGTCCTATCAGAGAAGCTCACCGGTGCCGTATTCACGGTCCCTCGGGATGCTTCAGGGGACTTTGTATGCTTTACTCGACGGTCAGCAGACAGTGGAGATCATCATGGAGCACAACCTCATCGGGAACATGGATCATTATCCCGTGATTGTGGTTCCGGAATGTGACTATCTTGAACCGGCCTTTTTGGATTCTCTCAGGATGTACGTGAAAAACGGCGGAAACCTCCTGGTCATTGGCGCTGAAACGGCTGAAATGTTCAAACCGGAACTTGGTATTGTGTCCGCGGTGAAATCCTCGCGGTCAGAAGCCTTTATTGCGGCACACGGAAAAATCGGGTCAGTTCGGTCCGATCTGCTGCAGGTAAAACTGACGCAGAACTGCAAGACCTTATCCGTCTTCTATAAGGGGTCTGATTTCAATTATCCCGATACAAACACCGCCTCATCTTTAAACCAGTCAGGAAAAGGGAAAGTGGCCGGAATTTACTTCAATGCCGGTACAGCTTATACTGAATACAAAACACCCGTTATACGTGATTTATTAAGTGAAACCCTGCAGGAACTGACGACGGATAGACTGGTGAACGTAACCGGATCGCACCTGGTGCACGTGTCCGTTAACCGGTTGAACGGCAGGTTATATGTAAACCTGATCAATGTGGCCGGAGAGCATACCAACCAAAGTGCACTGGGATATGATGTTGTTCCTCCCCTTAAGGATATAGCAGTTTCTATCCGGTCAACAGCAAAACCGGTAGGCATCATACTGCAACCCGAAGGCAGGAACCTGCCGTTCTCCTATACAAACGGACGGTCAACAGTGCTCGTGCCTGAACTTCCAATTCACTCGGTGCTGGAAGTGATTAATGAATAGCTGTTCCGGACAATTGGCTGATACAGGCAAAGATCATTTTTGATGAAAAACTTCCTCCAAAACAACCTCTACTGGTGAATGATCGGAATTGACCTCCATGATATCCGCCATATAATCCCACCATTTGCGGACTACAGGATTTCCAGGAAGCTGATCCGCTGTATTGTCGTCAGCAAGTTTTTGAACGGCAAACAAAATACCGGTTTCCCGGTCGAGGAATATGGAATAATCATAAACACCTGCACGGGTAAGTTCTGCCGATAGTTCCGGCCAGATTTCATCGTGGCGCTTTTTATACTCATTTTCGAAACCCGGTTTGAGCTTCATCTTAAAGGAGACTCTTTTCATAATTTCCGCTTTGGATTTGGATTTAAGATACAAAAATTTCATAAACCGGAAGCACTTACTTCATTATTATGTACATTCGTTCATGTGTCAATTCAATGGATAGGATCATGACGGGTAAATACAACTGGCGTTTCCTGATTACCACCTCTCTGGTGACCGCCATGGGCGGATATCTGTTTGGTTTCGATTTTGCCGTGATCACAGGCGGATTGCCCTTCCTCAGAGAGCAATTCGGGCTCAATGCCTTTTGGGAAGGTTTCACAACTGGCTCCCTGGCCCTGGGTTGTATCGTGGGTTGCCTGGTGGCAGGACGAATTGCTGATCAATACGGACGCAAACCAGGTCTTTTCGCCGCATCGGCGATTTTCTTTGTATCTTCCCTTTCCATGGGACTGGCAACATCTCTGTCGTGGTTCATCTCCTCCCGCTTTGTAGCAGGCATTGGAGTTGGCATGGCCTCCATGCTATCCCCCATGTTCATCGCCGAGATATCCCCGGCGGAGGTGCGCGGCAGGCTGGTGGCCATCAACCAGCTGACGATTGTACTGGGGCAGGTGGTCACCCATCTTGAGAATTTCCTGTTGCGCGATACAGGTCCTGAAGCCTGGCGCTGGATGTTTGGACTGGGCACCGTACCCTCCTTCCTTTTTTTGACAGGTGTGTTTTTCCTCCCGGAAAGCCCCCGTTATCTGCTGATAAAGGGGAAAGAGGGTGAAGCCCGAAAAGTCCTGTCGCGCATTGGAAGTCATTCCTTTGTGGAAAGCTCTGTTGCAGCAATCCTCAAGGCCATGGAAAAAGAGTCCCGTTCCCACATCCGGGGCGTGTTTACCAGGGGTATCATGCCGGTGTTGCTCATTGGGATCGGACTGGCCATATTTCAGCAATTCTGCGGCATCAATGTGGTATTCAACTATACGACCAATATATTCAGGAGTATCGGGGCCAGCACCACGGAACAACTCCTGCAGGCGGTCTATATCAGTCTGGCCAGCCTGCTGTTCACGCTTATCGCTATGACTCTGGTAGACCGGTGGGGCAGGAGGCCGCTGATGCTGACCGGGGCAGGCGGACTTGCCATCCTGTATGTGATTATCGGTTACCTGCTTCACAGCAGAAACGGAAATGGCTTGTCATTTTTCATACTGGCTGCCATCGGTATATATGCCATGTCGCTTGCCCCCCTCACCTGGGTGCTGATATCTGAGATTTTCCCCAATAACATCAGGGGCGCAGCGATTTCCGTGGCAGTCATAGCGCTCTGGTCCGCTTATTTCATCCTGGTATTCACGTTCCCGGTAATTGAAAAATACTTTGGTGATGCAGCGGCATTCTGGGGATACGCGGTGATCTGTCTTCTGGGATTCCTTTTTATTTATTTCAGGCTTCCGGAAACACGGGGGAAATCACTGGAAGAAATCGAGGGAAGTTTTCTGAACGGACGCTAATACAGCCCTTTGGTTTCTGTCGCTACTTCTTATAATTAACAACTTCCTCCGGATTCTTCCTGGGGGATGCTCCTGAAACGGCATCCACGCTTTTATCAACATTACCGATGCGCAGGACAATCACCGCCTTGTAGCCTGAAGGGATCTGAAAAAACTCTTTCTTTGAATTGATGGTTCCTGTCGGACTGCCATATATGCGTGCACCAAGGCCAAGACTATGTGCAGCCACAAACATGCTCTCGGTAGCCAGTCCACAATCGAAATCGGGAGTAGTTCCACTTTGTGATTCAATACCTGAAATTATGATCAGCACATTTCCTGGCAGCACATTGTTAATGGCTTCCTTCATGGTGGCTTCGTCTTGTATTACCGTGAACCTCCACGGCTGGTTGTTCCTCGCACTGGGTGCCTTAATGCCGCATTTCAAAATCAAATCGAGTTGCAGGTCAGATACAGGTTCTGAGGTGTAGGCCTTTTCGGAGTATCCCGCAAGGATTACCTGAGCAACACAATTGTCAGTGGTCTGGCCATTCAATGTTGAAGCCGCCAAAATAACACAGACAAGCAGTGATAATTTTATTTTCATGGTTAACCGCTTTAAAGGGTTTTTGCATAATCGACATTAAAATTATACAAAATAACTCACTTATGAAATCCGGACTCAACTTGTGACCATTATGGGGTAGCTAAGTCGTCCAAAATAAACACCTCTTCGATGGGCAGCCGGAATACCCTGGAGATATCGTATGCCAGTTTCAGGGAGGGATTGTATTTGTTCTTTTCCAGGAATACAATGGTTTCTCTCCTCACGCCTACCATTTGCGCCAGTTCGAGCTGGGAAAGATCGTGCCTGGCTCGCAGTTCTTTGATCCGGTTATGCATTGCCCGGCCTGATAAATTTTACCCCTACCCAGGAAAAAAAGAAGATCAGGGCCATGCCCATAATTCCTGCACCAATGAGGCTGCTGGTTGCCATACTGGTCTTGTCACTCATATACATCAGGAATAGCCACCAGTATATGGAAATGTAAAATGAAAGCGAGGAAGCCTTCGTCATTACATGCCTGGAAAGCTCATCTTCTGCAGGTTCCTTCCGAAGTGCGCTCCTGAACCTGATAACACCGATATAAACCGCAAATCCGACAACAATGAGAACACCGGTGATCATCAGGATCTCCGGAATATTACCGCTTAGCTTGGTATTCATGATCCAAAGCGCCGTGGATAGCAAAACCAGGGCTGCCAAAACAAAAATAACAACTGACTTTTTCATAAGCATGGATTTAAGTTATAATATTCTAACATAAAGTTAGAAATATATAACTTATTATGCAAGTTTTTTTGCTGTTTTTTTGATCCTTAACGTTAAAAAGTTACCGGTTGAAGCAGATCCCACAGATTACCGTACAGGTCTGCAAAGACAGCCAAGGTACCGTAAGGCTCTTTTTTGGGTTCCCGGACAATTGTAATTCCCTCATCAATAAGTCTCTGGTAGTCATATTCGAAATTATCGGTGAACAGGAAAAGAAATACCCTTCCTCCAGCCTGATCTCCCAAAGCAGCAAACTGCCTTTCAGTTACTGCTTTTGCTAGCAACAGGCTGCACGATGCTTCAGCACCTTTCGGAGCTACCCTGACCCATCGTTTCCCCGCTCCAAGATCCGTATCCTCAAGGAGATCAAAGTCCAGCTTCCGGGTATAAAAAGCTATGGCTTCATCATAATCCTTCACCAGTAAAGTGATGCAGGCTATCTTTTGTTTCTTGCTTGTTTTCAAATGGTTAAGGTTCGGTATTATCGCTCTTCTACAAGTTTTCCAAATCGGATCCAAACAAATAGGTTTTTCCTTTTTCAGCATTAAATTCAAGGGTTCGCGACTGGTACCTGATTTTGCAGGGTTGATTTTTAAAAGCCTGAATGGTTAGCTGCTGAAGTTTGCCCGCGGCCCAGGAGATATCCACCTGTATGTTTCCCCTGGCTTTCAATCCCTTAATGGAGCCAGCTTGCCACGATGATGGCAAGGCGGGTAGCACATGAATAAAGCCATTATGGCTCTGCAGCAGCATTTCGGAAATGCCTGCCGTTCCACCGAAATTGCCGTCGATCTGGAAAGGGGGATGGGTATCGAACAGATTGGGCAGGGTGGATTTACCCAGCAGGGCCTGAAGGTGGGTATGGGCTTCGTCACCTTCGAGGAGGCGGGCATAGAAGTTAATGATCCAGGCGCGGCTCCAACCGGTGTGGCCCCCGCCATTGGCCAGACGATGCTCAATGGTCTTTCCGGCTGCCTCAAAAAGCTCAGTCGTTTCAGGAGTGATCTGCGTCCCGGGATGCAGTCCGAACAAATGGGAAATATGCCGGTGACCGGGTTCAGCTTCCTCATACTCCTCAATCCATTCCATGATGGTGCCGTTCTGCCCTACCCGCGTAGGTGGTAACTTCGCCATGGCCTGTAGCAGTGAATCGGCGAAAGCGGGACTTTCATGCAGTATTTTGGAGGCCTTGATAAAGGCTGTAAAAACCTCCCTGGCGATCTGAATATCCATGGTGGCCCCATAAGTTAGCTGCATGGGGGTTTTTGTACCTGGCAGATAATAAGCATTCTCCGGTGAATAAGATGGTGCTGTGACCAGTTGTCCTTTCTTGTCTGCCATTAAAAAATCCAGCACGAATAGTGCCGATCCTTTCATAATGGGCCAGGCGGTTTCTTTCAGATAGGCGGTATCCCCTGTATAACAAAAATGATCCCAGAAATGCAGCGACATCCAGGGACCGGCCATGGGAAAGGTACCCCACTGAATGCCATCCATCAGGCCGGTACGTCCAAAAGGATCTGTGACATGGTGCATGGTCCAGCCCCTGCAGCCATACATATTCCGGGCTGTAATCCTGCCCGGTTCCATAAGCTTCACAAAGAAATCACTCAGGGGATCTATAGTTTCCGGTAAATTGCAAACATCGGCCAGCCAATAATTCATCTGCAGGTTAATGTTCGTATGAAAGTCGCTGTTCCAGGGAGCTTCCAGGGAGTTATTCCATATTCCCTGCAGATTCGCAGGCAAAATTCCGGGTGCCCGCGAGCTGCCCATGAGCAGGTATCGGCCATACTGGAAATAAAGCTCAGTGAGATGCAAGTCCTCCCTGCCTTTTCTTACCAGCCGGAGTCGTTCATCAGTGGGTATGGTATCAGCCTCTTCGCGGCAAATACGGAAATCCACCCGGTTGAAAAGAGCCTGGTGATCGGCGATATGGGATGCTCTTAATTCCCCGTACAGCTTATCTTCCGCCTGATCAATAATCCTGTTGCAGATGCCAACAGGATTGATGCTACGATCGAAATTCAGCAGATCCCTGTTGTAATCGGTTGCAGCCGTAATCAGCAGTACCAGGGAAGCGGCATCCCTGACAATCAGTGAACCGCCTTCTGCCCTTATGGTGCCTCCCTGCGACCTGGCAGTCATCCTGGCAGCAAATCTCATGTGCTCGCCTCCCGGACCGCTTCCGGGATTATCCTGATCCCGGATCTGCCCCTTCATCTCAAGGGATTCTTCGTATGCGAGGGTTTCAGCGTCCTTTTCACGTTTCAGCGAGAGCCTGGCATCGATTGTACCGTTTTTAGCTTCCAGGTATACGACGATCACATTATCCGGTGCAGAGGCAAAGACTTCCCGGGTGTATTGGACACCACCCTGTTCGTAGATCGTAGTGACAATGCCTGACCTCAGATCAAGTTCCCTCCGGTAATGCCGGATTTCCGATGTATCCCCTTCAAACGCGATAAACAGATCTCCCAGGGTCTGATAGGAACGGATGTTCGGGGGAGTGCCTAATAAATACAGCTTTGAAAGTTCCAATGCCCGGGTGACTTGTCCGTTTAACAGCATCTCTCTGATTTCCGGTAAATGACCCAGCGCTTCCGGATTATTGTTATCGATCCGGGAACCTGCCCAAAGGCTTTCTTCATTCAGCTGGATCTGCTCCACGAGGGGTTTGCCGAATACCATGGCCCCCAAACGACCATTGCCCACCGGGAGTGCTTCTGTCCACTGAACTGCAGGTTGTCCATACCAGAGTTTCAGGGGTTCAATGCCTGTTTCGGCAGCGTGGCACGAAGCAAAAAGCACGTTGATAAGGAGAATGATCACCCATGATTTTAAGGTTTGCATAGGATTACGCTTATAATAGTTCAACCGAAATTATTGTAATGTATAAAACATTGATTTCATTGTGTTTTCCAGATGACTGCACCGGCAGATTGAATTGGGTTTGATCCGATTAAAATACTGCTGCCGGGAGGGATCTTAACCGGATAAGGATGATCGGTATAATTCACGGCTACGAAAAAGCCATCCCGCCATTCCTGGTAAACGCCCCGGGGCAGGTCTTCGATGGTGACTCCCGCCCTCTCATACACCGATCTTACGATATGGCGTTCGAGTAATCCGTCTGCAGATGCGGTGCCAATGAAGGTAACACTCCCCTTCCCTGCTGTGCGGGTAATAACAGCTGCTTTCCCTGCATAAAACTGGTCACCATAGGTTGCCAGAACTTCCGTTCCGGGATGGGGTGACAGCACCTCTCCCCAGGTATTCCAGAGAAAATGTTTATTTCCGGATTGTATGGTTCCAAATGTATCCGGAACAAGCATGTCGAAGAAATCAATGTCAGCTCCTATCAGTGATCTTATGGGCGCGGCCCATCCCGCCTCATAGAAGTGACCATTCCTGTCCTTCTGCGCGGTACGGCAGGTCAGGATCAAATGCCCTCCCTGTTCAGCATATTTTTTCCATTTCTGCACCAGAATAGTGTCAGCCAGCTGATAAGCCGGAGCTATCAGGAAGGGATAATCAGTAAAATCATCCTGTTCCGAAATGAAATCCATGGGTGCTCCGGCCGATTTAACGGCTGATGTATAATTGTTCCGGTGTTTCCAGGTGTTCCACAGCAGGGTCTGTTTCTGGATGTCCAGATCCCACATCACCTCATGACTCCAGAGTATGGCAGTTTTACGCCCGGCAAGGTCTTCAGGCACTTTGGCTGCAGAATCATAAGCCTCCCGTAAATGCTTCATTTCCCTTATGGCCTGAACAAATTCCTTGCCGCCCGCCGAAAGGGTTACGCCATCATTTCCTACTATACCCTCATGGTACATTTCACTGCCCCGAATGGGATGGCGGAACCGGTAAGTGCACAGGAATGAACATCCGCCTCCAAAAGCCTGCATGATCCACATGTGAACCGTGCCCGGCAACAGCTGCGGATTAACTGCTCCCCAGTTAACCTGACCGGGCTGCAGTTCCATCAGTCCGGTTACCCCGTTTACCGACCGGTAATAATCACAGGCCTCATAGATCCTGTAGGGTATGCCTGTTCTGAAATTATTGCCGCCCAGTTCATTCCTGCCGCTCACCGGGTACATGGTAAAGGTGGGGAAATCCAGGTGGTCAGATTTCCTGGGATCCGCAGATGTGCTCACATTAATGTAATTGGTGGTGACCCATTGTTCGGGGAGGATGTACTCCCTGAGGATATCAGCCTGCCGGTTCAGAAATCCCGCCGTAACATCCGCTGTAAATCGCTGAAAATCAAGCAGGGCATGGGGACTTAATTTATCTTCCTCATTCATGGCAGCGTTAGGGATCAGCACCTGCTCAAAACTATCATACCGGGTACTCCAGAAATTTCCTGCCCAGGCAGCATTCAGATGTTCAATGGTGTCGTATTTTGCTTTAAGCCAGTCCTGGAAGGACGCACGTGCTGCAGGACTGTAATCGGCAGCAGCCAGGGGCTCATTATCGACCTGCCAACCCCAGATGCGTGTATCGCTGCCATAATGCTTCGCCATAGCCCTTACAATCTTCTCCACAAATTCCATGTACCGGGGATCGGAAAGGGAGGCATTGGCCCTTATGCCGTGTTCGCGGCGCCTGCCGTCAGGCCCAACCAGGTAAACTTCGGGATACTTTTCGCCCATCCAGGCTGGCGGACAAAGGGTAGGCGTGCAAAGGATGACCTTTAGTCCCGCTTTTGAAGCCAGATCAATAGCTTCATCGAGCCAGCCAAACTCATACTTTCCTTCTGCTGGTTCCAGCAAAGCCCAGGAAAATTCAGCGAAGTGGGTGAATTCAAATCCAAAATGCGCTATGTTGTTTAGATCACGCTCCCACTGATCGTGTGGCCACTGTTCGGGGTAGTAGAAAACACCGATCTTCATCAGGTCTTTTTTGGGAAAGAACTGCTGGGCGGATATTTCTCCTGCAACACCCTGCAGCATGGCCACCAATACAATGATCAGGGGTAGGCGCCTGCATTTCCTGTAATCATTCTCAAGCATACATCTGAACTTTAAATATCCTCATGCTATCCCACCACCGTCCACCACAATATGGGTGCCGGTGATCCACGATGACATGCTACCGGCGAGGAACAAAACACTGTATGCTACATCTTCCACACTGCCGATCCTTTCCAGGGGCCTTCCCGTTGCACAGCTTTTCTTGTAATTTTCATCGTATGTCCCGCCCAGCTGTTCACACTCGCTTTGCAGCATCGGGGTATCAATGTCTCCGGGACATACGGTGTTGACGCGGATGTTATATTTTCCGAAGTCAATGGCCATGGCTCGTGACATGTTCAAGGTCCCTCCCTTCATGGCACAGTAGGAAACCGCATTTTCGCCTCCCTTGAGCGACCATCCCGAACCGGTGTTGATAATGCTTCCTCCGCCGTTCTTAATCATTACGGGTACGGCATACTTGGTCAGCAGGTATTGACCCTTAAGCGAAACGTCGAGGGCCAGGTCCCATTCCTTTGGCTCGAGGTCCACTGCGTTCTTCCGGACAGCAACTCCCGCATTGTTGAAAAGAACATCGATCCTGCCAAAAGCCTCCACCACCTGTTCAATAGCCTTCCGGCAATCGTCGGCATTCCTGACATCACAGCGGATGAATATAACTTTTAATCCGGTCTGCTCAAGTTTCTCCGCTGCACTTCGTCCATTCATTTCATTGATGTCGAGAATAGCGACGGAAGAGCCAAACTCAGCGAGTTTTCTGGCAGTGCCAAAACCTATTCCGGATGCTCCGCCTGAAACAACCGATACTTTTCCTGCGAGGGACAATAATTGGGCTGCTTGTTCCGGTATGTTCATATCATGAAAGTTTATCAGATACTGGGGGATAGACGCCTTGAAACTAAAGGGATCGTACAATGGTGTTAATCTGTCGGATATGATCGGGAGTAGTACCGCAGCATCCACCGACAATATTGGCCCCGGCCTCGGCAAGTTCCCTGACACGACCTGCCATATCCGAAGGCGACTCCGGGAAGGTGGTCACCCCATCACAGAATATCGGTAAACCGGCATTGGCATGTATCAGTATAGGAACAGTGGCATGAAACTTCCTGATTTCACGAACGATGCCCACCATGTCATCTATGCCGTTCCCGCAATTCGCTCCTATAATGGATGCTCCCTCCCGAATGAGGGCTTCTGTCATCTGAGCGGGAGAGATCCCCATCATGGTGCGGTATTCACCATTCATGGTTTTTTCAAAAGTCATGGTACAGATCACTTCACAGGCAGTATTTTCAAGAGCAGCACGCACGGCTATCCTGGCTTCTTCAAGATCGGTCATGGTCTCAATAACGATGGCATCCGCGCCTCCAGCTGCCAGGGCCATGGATTGTGTTTTAAAGCACTCATAAAGCTGCCCCTCCGTCACTTCTTCCATGATCAAGAGTTTTCCGGTGGGACCGATTGAACCCAAAACAAAATGATCAGAACCGGCAGCTTTTCTGCTGATTTCCGCGGCGGCTTTATTCAGTTCATAAACCTTATCCCCCAGGCCGTAATTCGCCAGCTTGAAATGTGACCCTCCGAAGCTGTTGGTCTCAATCATATCGGCACCGGCTTCAATATAACTCCGGGCAATGTCAAAAACATCGTCGGGCCGCTGAATATTCCATAACTCCGGACATTCGCCGGGTTTTAATCCTTTCTGATGCAGAAATGTGCCCCAGGCTCCATCGGAAACCAGGATCTTCCCTTGCTGAATTTTCTCACTAATCTTTTTCATGCCTGATGTTATATGGTTTGAGGAACTTTTGTATTTAAGAACTCAACAACACCTTGAGGATCAGGAGCGTAATAATCAGCACCTATTTTCCTGCAAAAGTCATTGCTGACTGGCGCTCCGCCGATTGTAATTATGGTTCCGGGCAAGGCCTCCTTGATCTCACGTGTAATGGCCTGCATGTTCATCATGGTGGTGGTCAGCAGTGCCGACAGGCCAACCACGGCACCCGGGTGTTGCTTCGCGGTTTCGATAAACTTCTCGGCCCGTACATCGGTTCCAAGATCAATTACGTTATAACCGTTCCCCTCCACCATCATGCCAACCAGGTTCTTGCCAATGTCGTGCAGGTCTCCCATCACGGTACCGATTATAAAGGTCCCTTTCTGCTTTGCCGCCCCTGATAAAAAATAGGGTTTCAGGTGAAGCATGGCCGTACTCATGGCTTTTGCCGACATCAGCACCTGTGGAACAAAAATCTTATTTTCGCGGAACTTCACCCCTACACGCTCCATTCCCGGCATCAGGCCTTTAGAAAGGATGTCCTGCGGATTAACGCCTTCCTGTAAGGCACGGCGGGTTATTTCATCGGCGCCTTCCTGTCCTTTCATCTGGGGGGGATAGGGGGAGGCCATGTTGATCTTGCCAAACTCAATACATTCAGCCAGTTGATTTAATAATTCATTCATGGATGCATGATTTTGAAAAAGTTCTTCATCAGAAATACCGGGTACATTATCATATATAAACAGTATTTTCTTTGATAAAGATATAAAATATTACTTTTTATACTCAATCAACCTTATCAGCCATGATAAACAAAAAGCGTTTATTCAAAATTCCTGAAAACGTCATAATACTCCAGCACAGCAATCCACCATATGGGACAGGTCCTGAACCGGAAGCTGAGTCTTCTTGAAATTGCCTGCGCCATTATGTGGCAACTTTTTCAATATTTTTTTTATCTTTCTTGTCGATTATTCTGATACACTAACTTTTTTTCTCCGTTATGAAACCAAAGAACAGCATTATTCTGGCATCCATGATGTTCCTCCAGTATTTCATCTGGGGATCCTGGTATGTAACCACTGCAACCTATATGACGATTTATTTAAAATCAAGCGGTATTCAGATTGGAGCTGTATACAGTGCTATAGCCATAGCTACCATGATATCCCCATTTTTCATAGGTATGGTGGCCGACAGGTTCTTTTCCGCACAGCGTCTGATGGGTTTTTTGCATCTGATTGGAAGCATTTTGCTTTTCCTGGCTTCGAAAGTGGAAAGCAATACAGGTTTTTATGTAGTGATACTGCTGTATGCCCTGGTGTACATGCCCACTATCGCTTTATCGAACAGTGTGGCTTTCAGACAAATGTCGGATCCCGGAAAGCAATTTCCGGTAGTCAGGGTCTTTGGCACAGTTGGTTGGATAATTGCAGGTTATATAATCACCCAACTGAATATTGAAAAAACACCGGGTACTTTTTACATGGCCGCATTGGTATCCATCGCCCTGAGTATATTCAGCTTCACCCTGCCTGATACTCCACCCCTCGGAAAAATCAGCTCTTCAGCAAAATCGGTTTTGGGACTCGATGCCTTGGTTCTTTTCAGGAACAGGCCATATCTCATCTTCTTCATTGCAGCGATTTTTGTTTGTATTCCCCTGTCGTTCTATTATGGATTTGCCAACCTCTACCTGAACCAGTCGGGGATGACGAATGTGGCTGGTAAAATGAGCCTCGGACAGGTTTCCGAGGCGGTGTTCATCCTTGCGATACCATTCCTGTTCAACAGCATTGGAGTCAAAAAGATGCTGCTGATCGGCATGCTAGCCTGGATACTGCGGTACCTGTGTTTTGCTTTTGGCAATGTAGATGCGAGTTTATGGATGCTGTATACCGGTATCATTTTGCACGGTGTATGTTATGATTTCTTTTTTGTTACCGGGTACATGTACACTGAAAAGAAATCGAATGACAAGATAAAAAATGCAGCCCAGGGACTGTTCACCTTCGTAACTTACGGTCTGGGCATGTTCATTGGAACCTGGTTCTCAGGCTTTGTGACCAGTTATTATACGGTGAACCAGGCATACAACTGGAAGAGTATCTGGTTTGTGCCCACTTATATCGCCGTGGCAGTGCTCATCTGCTTTATCTTCTTCTTTAAGGAAAAGAAACAGATTGAGGTGGCCGGGGCGGATGGCTAGTTGTTTACAGGTAAATGAATTCACCAAGAGGAACATATTCACTGCATTTCATCGCTTAATCCTGACCAAACCCTTTCGCAAGTAATGCCATTGCTAAAAGGTGAATCTTCATTCCGGATTAGCAATAATTCAAGAACAAAAATTAAATTTGAGTGGCAGAGGAATATGAAGTGTTTATAGAGCGGTAATGTATGCTTAGAAACTATATAATTAACTGTATATTATAATCCTTATGAAGAAAACATATGCATTCGTTTTGTCGTTGCTGATTCTTATTAATATCAGCCTTTTCTCGCAGTCAACCTACCAGTACCCCTTCCAAAATCCCCAGCTCCCGCTTGAGGAGCGTGTTCACGACCTGGTTTCCCGCATGACCCTGCAGGAAAAGGTCACCCAGTTTTTTAACCATGCCGAAGCCATACCCAGGCTCGGGATTCCTGCAGTACGACTGGTGGAACGAGTGCCTGCATGGTGTTGCCCGGGCAGGCAAAGCTACAGTCTTTCCTCAGGCCATAGGACTTGCGGCTACTTTTGATGAAGACCTGATGTTCCGGATAGGAACTACCATTTCTGATGAAGCCAGGGCCAAGCACCACAACTTTGTTCGCAACAATGTGCGGAGCATTTATACCGGCCTGACGTTCTGGTCTCCCAATATCAACATATTCCGCGATCCCCGCTGGGGAAGAGGCCAGGAAACCTACGGTGAAGATCCCTATCTTACCGGCCGTATGGCAGTGAATTTCATTAAAGGGCTCCAGGGCGACGATCCCAAATATCTTAAAACCGTGGCCACAGCCAAGCACTATGCAGTGCACAGCGGTCCCGAATTTACCCGGCATGTCGACAATATTTTTGTGAACGACCGTGACTTGCAGGAGACATACCTCCCTGCTTTCAAAGCAGCCGTAACTGAAGCCAACGTTCAATCAGTAATGTGCGCCTATAACCGATTCCGTGATAAACCCTGTTGCGGCTCCGACCTCCTCCTGGGCAAGATCCTGCGGGATCAGTTTGGATTTTCCGGTTATGTGGTAAGCGATTGCGGCGCCATAACTGACTTTTACAATAAAACGGCGCACAACCTGGTTGGAACTTCCTCACAGGCCTGGGGATGGTCGGTGGCTACCGGAACCGATCTGAATTGTGAAATGTCCAGGGGATTCCTGGTCAACAACCTGGATTCCGCCGTTAATACCGGCATCATCAATGAGAAAGACCTCAACACCTCCCTGGAAAGATTGTTTAAAGCCAGGTTCACTCTGGGCATGTTCGACCCCGACAGCCTGGTTCCCTATTCCAACATACCTTTTTCAGCAGTCGGTTCTCCTGAACACCTCGATCTCTCGCTTGAGGCAGCTGAGAAATCACTTGTTCTGCTAAAAAATAACGGCATTCTGCCCCTGAAGAACATAAAAAAAGTGGCGCTTATCGGTCCCAATGCCGACAATTTTGCCATCCTGATCGGAAATTACAACGGCGAACCCATCGATCCGGTGACGCCGCTGAAAGGTTTACGAACCAGGCTGGGCAAAGAAAATGTTCTGTATACACCAGGATGTCCCATTGTTCCGGGTGTATTCACCAATTTTGAACCTGTTGGCAGTGAGGTCCTCTTCCACATCGAGAACGGGAAACGCGTGAAAGGCCTCAAAGCTGAGTATTTTAGCGACAGCGGCCTCCAAGGAAGTCCTGTTGTGGTCAGAACCGATAACAACATCAACTTCTACTGGACCCGGTCACCGCTGAACAATGCCCTGGAAGATGAGTTTTCGGTGAGGTGGACCGGTATCCTGGTTCCCAAAAAATCCGGCAGTTATTTATTTGGCGGAAGTGTTCAGGCCAAAATCGACGGGAAACCTACCAGTGACCAGGGTATTGCTCTTGAAAAGGGTAAATCCTATGCACTCGAGGCCACACTTTCGGTTGCACCCTTCTGGTGGTCCAATGCTGTTGAGCCATCGGCAACGCTTACCTGGACTGAAACAACGCGCGATTATCACCAGGAAGCATTGGATGCGGCCCGTAAAGCTGATGTTATTGTTTTCTGCGGCGGAATAACCGCCAACCTGGAAGGCGAGGAAATGCCGCTGGAAATCGATGGCTTTTCTCATGGCGACCGTACCCATATTAACCTGCCTGCCATACAGGAGGGTCTCCTCAAGGAACTCTATAAAACTGGTAAACCTGTTGTTTTCGTTAATTTCAGCGGTAGTGCCATGGCGATGAACTGGGAGGATGAGAATCTGCCTGCCATTATCCAGGCTTTCTATCCGGGTGAGGCAACCGGGAAGGCGCTGGCGCGACTGTTATTTGGAGATTTCAATCCTTCTGGAAGGCTTCCCGTTACCTTCTACAAATCGGTGGAGGATCTGCCTCCTTTTAAAGACTACACCATGGACGGAAGAACCTACCGCTATTTCTCGGGAGAGCCCTTGTATGGCTTCGGTTACGGGCTCAGTTACAGCACTTATTCATACCGGAACCTGTTAGTTCCGACCACTGTGAACACAGGCAGCGAGGTAAAAATACACGTTGAAGTTTCCAATACCGGAAAAATGGACGGCGAAGAAGTGGTGCAGGTATATATTACCGACAATGAAGCCTCCGCACCTGTACCCCTCCGTTCGCTGGCAGGTTTTAAAAGAGTGTATCTGAGGGCCGGAGAAACAAAAAAGATTGAAATCACGCTGAAACCGGAACGGTTCTCGCTGATCGATAAGACGTATAACCGTTATATCGAACCGGGAAAATTCACCCTCTCGGTTGGCGGGAAGCAGCCTCCCCGGATGGCACCTGTTGATGGTTCAGCCGTTCAGGCTGAGATAATTCTTACTGGTCCGCCTGTTCTGGTGAAGTGAGTATTCTTTTTGTTATCGCCATTTTTGAAGGCGTCACCTGGAGAAAGAAGTTTTTTCAGGTGCTGCATTGACCTTTTTATCACGAGGATTGTTTATCATCTGTTCCGGCTTCGGAAATTTGTAGCGGAGATAACCTGTATGGGTAAAATATCGATTAAGACTTTTCCTGTTACCGGCATGAGCTGTGCCTCCTGTGCCCGTAATGTGGAAAATATGCTTAAGGCGCAACCCGGTGTTAATAGTGCCTCGGTGAATTATGCAAATGCATCTGCCATGCTCGAAATGGAATCGGGTGAGGCCGATATGCATGCTCTGAAAGCAGCAGTACAATCCATCGGTTACGATTTGCTGGTCCAGGAGGATGATCCGGGCCAACTGGATGAACTGATCGGGAGTCAATACACCAGGCTTAAAAGGAACACAACCTGGGCCATCATCCTGGCGTTACCAGTTGTTTTCATCAGCATGTTTCTGATGCAGATGCCCTATGCCTCGATCATCATGCTGGTTCTTACCACCCCTGTAATCCTGGTCTTTGGCCGGAGCTTTTTTATCAATGCCTTCAGGCAGGCAAAGCACGGGCAAACCAATATGGACACCCTGGTGGCCATGAGCACAGGTATCGCCTATCTGTTCAGTGTGTTCAACACCCTGTTCCCGGAATTCTGGCATCGCCGGGGAATGCATCCCCATGTTTACTTTGAGGCCGCCACGGTGATCATCGCCTTCATTCTGCTGGGAAAAGTGCTGGAGGACAGGGCCAAGGCAAAGACTTCCTCGGCCATTAAAAAGCTGATGGGCTTGCAGCCACGTGAAGTAACTTTCCTGGATGAATCCGGTAAAGAGAAAGAGGTCCCCATTTCTGCAGTGCGTGCCGGCGACCGGCTCCTGGTGAAGCCCGGTGACAGGATACCTGTAGATGGCGAGATATGGTCCGGCTCCTCGTCGGTGGATGAAAGCACCATTACAGGGGAATCAATGCCGGTTGAAAAACAGGCCGGGGACAAAGTTCTTACCGGCACCTTCAACCTGAACGGAAGCTTCGTGCTATTAGCCCGGCAGGTTGGTTCAGAAACACTGCTGGCACATATTATCGAAATGGTGAAGCAGGCCCAGGGAAGTAAGGCCCCGGCGCAAAAAACTGCCGACAGAATTGCAGGTATTTTTGTACCGGTGGTGATGGCCATTGCAGTGATCAGTTTTATAGCCTGGATGATCTTTGGCGGAAAGAATGATCTTGCCCAGGCCCTGCTGGCCATGGTAACAGTTCTCATTATTGCTTGTCCCTGCGCATTGGGCCTGGCAACCCCCACTGCCATCATGGTGGGCATGGGTAAGGGAGCTGAAAATGGCATCCTTATCAAAGACGCAGCCAGCCTGGAAACCATCCATAAAGTGAATGCAGTGGTGCTCGACAAAACAGGCACACTTACCGAAGGAAAACCGGTGGTTACGGATATGCTCTGGTTTGTTTCCGGTGAGGAGCAGCAGCTGGCGGAACAGGTTTTGTTTACCATGGAAACCCAATCAGCGCATCCCCTGGCAGAAGCGGTTGCTGAATCAATAAGAGCAAAGGCCGTAAACAAAGTTGTCCTCAATAGTTTCGAAAACCTTTCCGGTAAAGGGATAATAGGTAGCCACGACAGCAAGCGGTACCTTTCAGGCAACCTGAAGCTGGCAGAAACTTCCGGGGTGATCATAACGGATCAGCAGCTCCAGCTGATCCTGGAATTGCAGCTCAAAGCCAGGACCGTAATTTGCTTTGCCAGGGAAAATGAATTGCTCGCTTTGATCGCGCTGGCAGATAAAATGAAGGAAACCTCGCTTGAAGCAATTCAGAAACTTCGGGAGCAAGGTATTGAAGTTTACATGCTCACCGGTGACAACAGCCAGACTGCAGCGGTTATTGGCGCCCAGGCAGGGATCGATAACATCCGGGCCGGACTGATGCCGGCTGAAAAAGCTGCTTTCGTGAAACAGTTGCAGGCTAAGGGCAAAGTTGTGGCCATGGCCGGTGACGGCATAAACGACGCTCACGCTTTGGCCCAGGCAGATGTTAGCATCGCCATGGGCCGAGGATCCGACATCGCCATCGATGTGGCCGGAATGACCATTATTTCATCTGACCTGCGCCAGATCTCTAAAGCAATCCTTTTATCAAGGTATACGGTAAATACGATACGCCAGAACCTGTTTTGGGCTTTTTTCTATAACCTGATAGGAATTCCGGTTGCTGCAGGAGTCCTCTATCCCCTATGGGGCTTCATGCTGAATCCTATGATTGCAGCCGCAGCCATGGCCATGAGTTCGGTGTCGGTGGTAACCAACAGCCTTCGCCTGAAAGGTAAACGCTTATAACGAACTAACAACCACAACCCACAACAATCACAACAACCACAACACACAACAATCACTACAATCACAACAATCACAACCACCACAACCCACAACAATCACAACCCTCCTAAAAACAAATCAGCTCCTTTGGCCTCAGGTTATCTTCCATGGTCCAGAAATGTGCCCGTCCATGGGCAATCCTGAAAATAATCAGCCCTGGATGGTTAACCGTTAGTCCATAGCTTTTTAGAAAGGGCCTTTCTTGCAGTACTTTTTCCTTGAGCTTGAGATCGTGGATAAATTCCGCCTCGCCGGAGATGCGCAATGTAGTGCCTATAGTACCTTCCCGTTTGTAAAAACAGACTTCAATTTTTGGATTGACTTTCAGCTGATGGTAAAGGGATTTCATATCACCGGTCTGAAAGTAAAAGCCTGTTTCATCAGCAAACCAGAAACCCATTGCCCTAACCCTGGGCTGATCTCCTTCTGCGGTTGCCAGGAAACAAAGCTTGTTTTCAGTGACAAATTCTATACAGGTCTGCAGGTCCATACTTGTTTAAAAAACCAGGTTTCGGATATTCAATTTAGTGCAAATTAGGCAAATTTCAGGTTTCCTGTTCAATCTGGCAGGACTTTCTGTAATTAAATTCACACCGGTAATTTATCCAGCAGATTATTTACCAGGATTTCATGACCGGTAATGATAGGATAGTTTTTGTACATGGCTTTCTCCGATAAATCAAAGACTATGGAGTTCCTGTCGAGTCCGGTTAACACCCCTCCTGCCTCCCTGATCAGCAGCCACGGAGCAGCGATATCCCAAATTTTGGTGAAGAGATTAATACATCCCCCGAATTTTCCCTCCAGAACATACATCATGTCGACCAGCGAATTAGTCGAACGAATGTTTCGTGAGTTTTTCATAATGTATTTATACCAAACGATCCCCTTTTCAAGAAAGGCCTCATCCAGGGTAAAGTCAGTGGAAAAGGCAAAAAGAACTTCTGACAGTTCTGCCGGTTGTAAATTGATCCGCTGGCCGTTCCTGTATGTTCCCTTACCCCGCTCAGCAATATACAAAATATCTTCAAGGGGGAGGTAGGCTCCTGCCAATACAGGGACCTGCCTTTCAAAAACGGCTATCAACACGCCAAACCAGGGTAAATGGGCAGCGTAATTCGACGTGCCATCCAACGGGTCAACCACCCAGGTCCAGTCAGAATTGTTATTCTTAAATCCGCTTTCTTCGCCCAGAAGATTATGGCCGGGGAATCTCTGCTGGATCGTTTCAATAATAACCTTTTCAGAGGAAACATCCACTTCGGTTACGATACTGCTGAGCGATTCCTTGCGCAATGATTGCAGGGATTCACCGAACCGCTGCCGCTGAATGTTACCGGCACTTTTTAAGGCCTTGATCAGTGTGTCCCTCATATCGTTTGGAGTTTTATCAGGGTTGCAGCGACTTCGCCGCAAAGTTCTGCATATTGCCTGTCAGGATCTTAGTCTGAAATTCCCTTGAGGGGTAATGGGCAATGAAATCCATCATAAAGAGCTTGAAAGCGGTAAATCCACTTTCTGTCAGATCAGCAGGAGCAATGATGATATGATCCCTGCCCACCTTCTTCAGAAGACTGATGAAGTTTTCAAACGCTGCGTCCGTGTCAGAACCAGCACGGGGCTGGAAAACCACCAGGTGTTCCTTGGTTACAATCTTTTTCAGTAGAGAATCTGCAATCAGTGAAGTATTGCTGCTCAGGATAAGACAGGGATCAGCTGCAAGGCTGATCACCTGGTCCAACGATGCTGTATTGAGGTTATCCAGGATCAGTCCCACCCCGGCTTCTGCAGCAAGCAGGACTCCCTTCCGCAGTGCAGCGGTATCCTTGAGTACACCGGAGTTGTCGTTAATCCTCGTCAGACGGTACCCATATCGTGCCAGTACCCTTAACATGAGGTCATCCCATTGCACTAAATCAGCATTAAAAGTCGCCAGCAATCCGGTTCTGCTAACCATAGCCTCATAAGCGCTTTTTGCCAGGGTGAAATTATCCCTTTGCTTTTGGGGAGCAGCCGCAAGGGTATAGGCATCCAGCAGGCTCATGAAGTTTTCAGCAGGCACAGCAGAGTAAGCAGCATCGGAAAAATCAACAATTCCGAGACGATAACTCCTGTTTTCCAAATCTTTCCGATAGCTTCCTGAGAAAATAGGGCTTAAGATGTTGTAAGTAAGAAGCTTGAACTTATTTTCATCCATACGCCCGGCCGATAAGAAGCTTTCTTTTGCGTCAGCAATTATAGCTGCGCAGTTGTATATGAAATCACCGGTAAACTGCAGTATGTCAACCTGTATCTTCTCAGGATCATCTCCCGTCTGATGGTATTCAGGGTGAGAACCGGCAGTCATCCCGGCGAATGCAGGCACACCCTTCATCAGGAAGTAATTGTGATCACTACCCCCCAGGCCGCCCTTGCTCCAGGTGATTTTCTTCAACGCAGTGGTATCGGTATGCTTCTGAATATATTGATACACTTCCGGGGCGAATTCGGTTCCCGGCATATTGAGGCCACCATTGCCCAGGCCAACCATATCGAGGTTAAAGTAGACCAGGATCTTCGTTAGATCAATGTTGGGCTTTTCACACCAGGCTTTGGAACCCAGGAGTCCCATTTCCTCTCCCGTCCAGCCGATAAACACAATACTTCTTTTCGGTTTGAATCCGCTCTCAACCATGGCCTGAGCTATCCCAAGGGCAACCGACGGTCCCGAGGCATTGTCATCAGCTCCGTTTCGGATATTGCCCTCATCGTCCATACCCACATGATCCATATGTCCCCCGATGAGGATATACTCATCCTTCAGCTTCCTGTCGGTGCCGGGTAACATGGCCAGCACATTTCTTGCTTTGATGATGGGTTTGCTGTTGGGCTTGACGCTCATGGCACCTATTCTTCCGGTGTTGAAGGATACCACCTGGTTTTCGAGGTTGCTCATCAGACGGTAATAGTAGTGTCCTGATTTAGCGAGGATAAAACGCGCAACGCGATCTTCGACGGAGAAAACGGGAAAGCCGGGGATAATGGTACCGGCCAGGTGATTGTTATAGTTTGGCAGCAGGACCTGGGGATTGAACCGTGGAGAAGGTTCAAAAAAAAGCACACCGAGGGCGCCATGCTGGAAACAGTAGGCCACTTTTACCGAATCGATGCAGGATGGCCTCCATCCCGCGATATCATTACCGGGGGCCCCGCGCTTCATGAGGACAATTTTATTCCGGATCTCCAGGCTGTCAAAATCATTGCGGTCTTTATCAGGGTTTACGATCCCGTATCCGGCGAACACGATCTCAGCTTCCGCTGCTCCCCGGTCACTGCCATCGAAAACAGCAAAATCCTCGTTAGAACCATAGTAAAAGATACGCTCATCAACAACCAGTGTTGGCCTGAATTCATAGTCATCATTGGTGATGGTGTAATGATAGAAATAGGTGCCGCTGTCACCCATGGGCACCAGCTTCAGCTTTTTAAAAGCACTCGCAAAGTATTCTTCCGCTTTTATACAGCCTGGAGTTCCGGTTGCTCTGCCCTGGTATTCATCAGAGGCGATTTCTGAAATGATCTTTTTAATATTCTCGCCACTCACTTTGACAGGCAACTGGGCATTCAGGCAAATCGGCAGGGACAGTAGGCATACACAGAAAATCAGGATGCGTCTATTCGCGGATATCATACTCGTAGAAATTAAGGTGATTAATGGTTTACTGAAAATCAAATTACAGGCACTTAAAAGTAATAAAAATACTGATTAAGAGAATATCGCTATTTTTGTGCAATTCCCCTGAAGAATATTCATGAATACAACAGAGCTGCATTCCAAACTTAAGGAGGCATACAGCAATCAGAACCTGAATAAGATTACGGTCATCCTGATCAGCCTTTACAAAGAACAGCAACTGGGTACCCTGCGCCAGATCGCCGAGATGATCAGCGGATCGGTGGATATCCACATTGATCCCGAAGGAAAATTCTTTTCGAAGCTGATGATGCTGTACCATCCTGACCGGGGTGATTTTCACAGGAATGAAATTGAACGACTGGCCCTGAACAATGACCATGAAGGGCTGCTGGGATACACACATATTCTCATGCTGAACCGGGTAGAGGAAATTGCAGCCACCCTCACCAGTTACGAAGATATTGACTATACGCCAGTTTATGAATGGGATATTAATCTCGATGGATTTATTATTATTAACAGCCGGGATCGGGCAGAGCACGAGAAAACCCTACAAAACCGCCCTGCTAAAAGAAACCTGGATTTCTATAATGCCATCAAGATCAGGATGTATGGTAAAACCTCGGTCTCATTCCTGCCCCATTATCTCGAAGATCTGGAGGAAATTGAACTGGCTCAGTCAGACATCAGCGATCTCGACGGGGTGCAATACTGCATTCATACCACCATTCTTGATCTTTCAGGGAATGTTATCCATGATATATCGCTGTTATGGGGGCTCACTCAGCTTGAAGAACTGAACCTGGCAGATAACCGGCTCGAGGATATTGACAGCCTGGCCAACCTCAGGAACCTGAAAGTCATTAATCTGGCGAACAACAGCATCAGGGATATATCACCCTTGCTATATCTGAACAAGCTGGAATTTGCAGACCTGTCGGGATTAAAAATTTCACGTGATCAAATTGCCAGGCTGGAAGAACAGTGTATTACAGTAATTACTTAGTTATGGCCGGAGTGAGTTTTGCCATATCATGAATGCCAAGTTGCTTTTCAACCGCCTCAACTTCAGCCAATGCAGCTTCAAAGCCATCCTGACCGAGCATTTCTGCTTCACGTTTCTTGAATTTCTCCCCGATAGTCAGGTATTCGCTTTTTGAAACGATGCTTCTCAAAGCAGGGAATAAAACTGTGTCTTCCCTGGATTCGTGGGAACGGTACATCCAGTTAAATGTGTTCAGCATATCAGCCAGTTTCCTTGCATTTTCAGGATCCGTTAATATGCTCACCCCTGACAGTGCCAGTATCTGGTCGGTGATCATTTTGCCAGTGGAGTGCTGAATATACAGCAACTGATTCAATCCAACCAGTTTATCCGCATTTACAAACCGGGGAAAAAGGTATTCCTCTTCAAGCTTCTCATGATAATCTTCGATATAGGTCCTGATGAGCCGGGCTGCTGTTTGGAGCGCATCTGCCGGAAAATTTTCCCCGGCAAGCAATTTCATACGGCAGGCATCGTAGATCATCATGATCCTGTTGAGCAGGCCATGGTCCTGCATCAGCATTTCAGCAGGACCGATTTCATTCACAGCGGTTTTGGTGCAACCTGAAACCAATCCGATTCCGGAAATACCCGTCAGGGTGCTGAGCAGGACGCTCCTTTTAAGGAATTCCCTGCGGGGATGATTTGAGGAACCGGCCGCAGGTTTAGTTTTTTCACGAGATGCTGTCATGATAGATGCGTATTAAATAGTATACACTAAAGTTATCGATATTTCATATTCATGCAGATTAAATCTTGATACAAAATCCTGACGGCTGCTGATTCATTAAGAACTGTGATCACTGAATCAGCGCCTGTTTTAAATCCTCAAGGAGGTCTTTTGTTTCTTCAATTCCTGCCGAAAGCCTCAGCAGGTTGTCGCGGATACCTTCTTCTGCCCGTTGTTCTTTGGAAACAAGCCGGTGTGAGGTGACGGCTGGTGCGCAGATAATGGTTTCTATGCCACCCAGGCTCATGGAAGGCCTGATCAGATGCAACCGTTTCTGAAAGGACGTAATATCCTGGCCTTCCAGTTCGAAAGATAACATTCCCCCGAAACCGTGCATCTGGCTTTTGGCGATGGCATGACCTTCATGATCCTTTAATCCGGGGTAATAAACCCTTCCTATTTGAGGATGGTCCTGCAAAAAAGCTGCGATCAGTCCCGCATTCTGATTTTGTTTTTCCACCCGTATGGCCAGCGTTTTCATGCTTCTTTCCAGCAGGTAACACATGAGGGCATTCAGACTGCCTCCCAGGCTCATGGAAACCTCTTTGATCCTTGCAATGTATTGCCTGCCTGAAACGGCAAGGCCTGCACAGATATCGCTGTGACCACCGAGATACTTGGTGGCGCTGTGCACCACAACATCAATCCCGAAATCAATCGGATTCTGGTTAATCGGGGAGGCAAAGGTGTTATCAATAACTGAAACACATTGATGCTCCCTGCTCAGTAAGGCGATTTTCTTCAGGTCAATGATGGACAGCAAAGGATTTGAAGGAGATTCGATATAGATGACCCGTGTATTCTTTCTCAGGGCTTTCCGGAAATTCTCCGGGTCGTTATTTTTCAGCACGGTGAATGCTATACCGAATCGCTCAAATTCGCGGGTTACAAAATGTAACGTTCCGCCGTAAAGTCCGTTCTGAAAAATACAGTGATCGCCTTTGCTCAGAAAGCTCAACAGCACCGAACTCACCGCTGCCATCCCCGAACTGAAAAGGATACCGTCTTCAGCATGTTCCAGACGGGTGATCTTGTCGATAACAGCTTTTTGGTTAGGGATGTTAAAATATCTGGGGTATAATCTTTCCGAAGTATCCAGGTAGCCGTAAGAGGTTGAAGTGTAAATGGGTGTATTAATACCCTGGAATTCACCAATATGCTGACCTTCATGAACACAAACGGTGTTCCGGGAGGAAAAATGTTTCTGGTTAGTTGCCATGAGGAAGGTTGAATGAGTTAAATTATGAGCACTGTTTGGATAAAAGTACCTAAAATCTGTAAATCTTCAACATACCATAGCAAGGTTATCAACAAATGTTAATAACCCTGGTGTATAACACGTTTATATTAATGAAGAAGAAATCAAACCTGGGGCATATGGATTTTGTACATTTGATCTACCAGGTGAGCGATAAAAGGCTGCTCCCAGGATGTGGAATCAATGATGATTTCTTAATTGAAGTTTGAAAGGGTTTTACAGGTTTACCTGCACATCGCAAGAGCCGAAGTCCTGACCAGAAGATAACCTCTTCGCTGTCAGACTAACCATCAGAGGCGCTCGTCGTTCTTTAATCGGTTGGGTCACAGGACGGTTACAAAAGCATGAACCTCGGTTCATGTTCTTGAAACTGAAAACAAACGCGGTTAATCGCCGGCAGTGTTTTACCCCAGGATGAACCTGTTTTCGGACAGGCGGATCAGGGGGGTCCGAAGGACGCTTCGTCATGGAAAGTTACCCTTCGGGATGACTGAAATGACAGCTGTAGGTTAAAGCCTTAAAAAGCTTTATCCGAAAGCCACGGGTTGACACCGGATGGTCTTTGGCCACCCGGATTCAGCCGGCAGTAATAACAGTAGCCTGGCAGGAAGGAATACTCCGGTATTCCGGAATGGAATGGGAACCGTTTTAACTAATGGTTCCCATTTTTGTTTTAATCCTTTAGCCGAAGGGTGTTCACACTCTCCTCCACATACCCCTCAAACTTTCTGACCCTTCTGAAGGCTCCCGGCCTGATCAATGGCTTTGTCTTTCCATGATAATCACTGCCGCAGGTCATCAGTGCCTTCCTTGTCACGGCAACACCTGCAAAATAGGCGATCTGTTCAACCGTGTGGTAATTGTTGAATACTTCCATTCCCGCCGCCCCCTGGTCTAATAGCTCCTCCACTGCGGTTTCCCTTCCTTTCAGGTTAAGACCCGGATGGGCCACCACCGGCACGCCCATGTTACTACGAATTAAGTCGATGGCCTCGCCGTACTCCATATAATCAATTTTCACATAAGCCGGTTTGCCCTGGGCAAAGTAATCGAGGTAGAAATTGATATAGGGCATATCGCTCCTGGATCCGCCTGTCCTGTATGGATCAAGTTGCTTAATCCTGTTGTATCTCGGGTTGCCCAGCAGTACTTCAGCAATCATTTCGCCACTGGGCAGATTACCACCGGCTTTCTGCAGCACCTCATCCAAACTGACCTCAATACCTGCACCCGAAAGTTTTTCGATCATGACGGGGAAACACTCCATTACCTTGTCACGGATGGATTCCTCCAGGATGCTGAAATCATCGTCAGTCCAATTGATTTGATATCCCAGTACGTGCAGATCAATTCCCCTGAACTGACAATCAATTTCAATACCGGGTATCACCCGGATACCCGCCAGCGCACCAAATTTCAAGGCCTCAGGTATCCCGGTAACCAGGTTATGGTCGGTTATGGAAATGGTGGTGAGACCTGCCTTTTTGCAGGTGCCAACAAGGGTTTCAATATCAGATTCGCCATCAAGGCTGTAAACGGAATGCATATGAAGATCAGCGCTGAGCATAGGATTGAATTATAAAGAAAATATACTCCTGTCTACTTCATCAAAACTGGTGATGACCTGGTGTTTGAAATCACTGTAATCAGCCTGTGTGGAATTTACTATGATGATTTTTCCTGGTTTTGCATGCTGGGACGCAAGAATTCCGGCATAGGAATCCTCAAAAATAACCACATCATCGTTCTCTAGGCCTAATTTATTGATCGCGATCTGAAAGATCTCCGGGTCAGGCTTGCTTTTGATCCGGTTGTTGTCGTAAATGACATATTCCCGGTCGATAAGGGAACCCAGACCAAGTCTTTCAAAATAGAAGTCGACATTTTCCCTGCCCGAGGCAGTGGCAATGGAATAGCGTATTTTCCCTGATTTCAGATAGCAGATGAAATCCCGTGCTCCGGGTGCGTAATCAATCCCCTTTTTAAAACAAAGCTCCTGGTAAATGGACTCCTTTTGATAAATGAACCGCCGGATCTCCTCGCCGGTCAATCCCGGCCCGAAAAGCCCAGGAATAATCAGGCTGTTGTTCCTGCCATGGATGACTTCATTCTTCTGCTGGTCGGAAAGGGAAATGCGATGTCTCGAAAGGAAGATATCCCAGGCTTCATTATGCAAACGGGTATCCCAAAGCAGGGTGCCATTAAAATCAAACACGACGCCTTTGAACTTTTCCATATCAGATCAACGCTTCGGGTAAATCAAAACGATCGGCAGGGCATGACGACGGGTTATCGCTTATTCCGGTACAGGCAATGCTTATCTTTGCAGTAATTGCAGGTATATTTACGGTAGGTAACATCCTTTCCGATGCCAATGATACCGCTGATCGACTTGATCGGCTTCATCAGCAATGAATCAGTAAGGGTTATGCCGCAAAATCCGGCTGGCAAAAGGCTAAAAAGTTTTTTCTGCTCTGCGGTATCCCAGTTGCAATAGCCCGGACTATAACGGTTGGTAATGCCCAATCCGGACAGTCTCAATTCGGATTTAAGCCGGGCTTGAACAACATCCATTGCCTTTTCCACGACAATGGATCCGATGGAATCAACAATGTAGGCGTGAATCGACTGTCCCATATCATTGAAGGTGGCTGCCCACCGACTGATCTCGCTTCCTGCTGTACATGCGAATAAAACCACTGCAGTAGATTTTTCCAGATGTTTGGTAACAATGGTATTGGTGAAAAACTCTACCCCTTGCACCGTTATGCTTTTACGGGCCGGATTGGTCTGAAAGGCATCAAATACAACATATCCTCCGGCAGGTTTGATCTTATCCCTTGCCTGTGTCAGCAAATCCCCGATGATGCCAGGAAAGGGCTCGGGTGACATGCCGGGCGGGAATCCGACGAAGTCTTCTATTACGGCCGGTTCAATGGTCAGTTCCTCGAAATCCAGCCTGATTATGCTGGAGATATCGGTTTTCTCATGCAATTCACTGATCATGATCATCGTATTTTTGTAAGGGTTTCAAACATGGCCGCCAGGTTCTCTATAGGAACATTGGCCTGTATATTGTGCACTGTGTTGAAAACGAACCCGCCGTTCACCGAGAAGGTTTCACAGAGCCGTGTGACCTGCTCTCTTACTTCCCCGGGTGTGCCAAAGGAAAGCACTTTTTGGGTATCAACGCCTCCGCCCCAGAATACAATCCTGTCACCATACTTTCCCTTGAGCAGTTCAGGATCCATACCGGTTGCATTCACCTGCACCGGATTCAGAATATCAAATCCGGCTTCGATAAAACCTTCGATCAATGGTTCCACCGCTCCGCAGGAGTGCTTAAATGTCTTCCAGCCGGTATGACGGTGAATCCAATCGTTCATTTTCCGGTAATATGGCAAATACAGATCTCTGAATGTACCGAGATCGCAAAAGGTAGATTGTTGTGTTCCGAAATCATTTCCACATAGGTAAACCACGTCAATAGCCTCACCCACCACCTGGTAAAACCTTTTCAGGTTCTCAACGGCAATATCGGTTTGCCTTTCAAAGATTTCCTTCATGTAATCCGGCCGTATCAGTGAGCTCATGTACCATTCCTGAATATCACGGATTCCCCTGGGATGCTTAAGGAAAGGTGCCGGTACCAGGGCAATGTCCCCCAGGGCAGTGCCGCCAAAGTTTGCCACAATACCTTTTTGACTCCCCTTTACCTTTGTTACCTGATCTGCCCACCAGGCCAGATCTTCTTCGGTAACAGGCTTAAACTCTTCCAGGTTGTCTTCTACATTCAGGGTTTCTTCCTGAAAGGGTTCCTGCCGGATGATGGAATCAAAAAAATACCCGGACGAAGGCATTCTGGCCGAGGCTGCCACGCGGGTATCCCCTTCCGGATAGATCAGCAGGTCGCCCTTTTCATCTGATGATGTATTGAAATTTTCAGGAACCAGCACCTCCTGACCCCACCACGTTCTGAATTCCTTCCAGTTCCTGTTCTCAAAACCGAAAATATTATTTCTGGCACCAATACCGATTACATCCACCCCCAGAACCTCCATCAGCTCGGCATCCACCTCTCCCAGCATCTGATAGGGCTCGGTGACCTTCACCGGTATACTTTTCAGACCGAAATATTCCCTGATCTTTTGTATGGCCAGAACATGAATACCAGAGACCGGGGTAGAACCGAAATCAACCGCAATCTTATCCGGGGCTGCATGTATCAGTGTGGTAGTGAATCTTTCCTTCGAATTCATGTCAGACAAAATTCGCTTGAGCAGTTTATGGCTTTTAACCTTCCAATATAAGCATTATTTGGCTTTTTTCATGACAAGACGATAGGAATTATTTGACCCGATAAACAATCTGCCGGCAGACTTTTATAATGCTTCTGCCGGCAGACAAATGTTATCAACCATCACAACAATCACAACAATCACAACCATCACAACCATCACAACAATCACAACCATCACAACCATCACAACCTTCCAATAACTTTTTACTCTTCATTGGTCATACTCGTCAGTCCACTGCTGCTCAGTTCCACAAGCCTGATGAATTCCGCCCGATACCCGTCTGTGTCCTTACCTTTGGCGCCGCGGGCCAGACTTAATACCGCATTATAACCCAGGTTCCCTTTATAGTCCGAATTGCGTAGCAGCATGCCAAAACCCGCCACTGCGGCAGAGAACCTGAAATTATCCGAGGTCTCGTCGAGCGTCAAAGCATTTTGTGGAATGGTCTCGGTCATCAGGATACTCTTAGTCCCTTCAGGTTTTTTATACCGGAATTTGATGGTGGCCAGCTCACCGCTTTCAGCAATACCAGGCAATGCAGTTGACTGCTGGTACTTTAGCTGCCGAACACAATCGTCCTGCCGGTTTGCCGGAACGATCTCATATAAGGCTGTAACGCTATGTCCTGCACCCATTTCCCCGGCATCTTTTTTGTCATTGTCAAAGTCTTCCTCGTTCAGCAGCCGGTTTTCATAGCCCACCAACCGATACTCCTTTACATAAGCAGGATTGAACTCAATCTGGATCTTTACATCCTTGGCGATCGTATATAACGTACTGCTGAATTCGTTGATAAAGACCTTTTTGGCTTCCATCAGGTTATCAATATAGGAATAATTGCCATTACCCTTATCGGCGATGATCTCCATCTTATCATCTTTATAATTGCCCATGCCAAAACCGGTAACAGAAATGTAGATGCCTTTATCACGATAACTTTCTATCATCCGCTCCATTTCCGCATTGCTTGATGGACCAACATTGAAATCCCCGTCTGTGGCCAGGATAATACGGTTATTGCCATCGCTAAGGAAATGCTCTTCGGCAACCTCATAGGCCAGCTTAAGTCCGGCTGATCCTGCCGTTGATCCCCCGGCCTGTAAACGGTCAAGGGCAGCCAGGATCAGTTCTTTCTGGTTCCCGGGGGTGGAGGGCAGTACAAGTCCTGAACTGCCTGCATACACTACAATGGCAACACGGTCCTGCGCACGCAGCTGACTTACCAGCAGTTTCATGGCATTTTTAAGCAAGGGCAGTTTATTGGGCACATCCATGGAACCCGATACATCCAGTAAAAATACCAGGTTTGAGGGAGGGATTTCCTGGTTTGACAGCTTCTCACCCTGCAGCCCAATGTGAAGCAATTTATTGCCAATGCTCCAGGGACAGGCTCCCAACTCATAAACAATTGAAAAAGGATGCCCGTTCTTCGGCTGGGGATAGTCATAATCGAAGTAATTGATCATTTCTTCCACCCTTACTGCGTCTGGCACCGGTTTTTGTCCCTCCAGGATAAACCTCCTGATATTGCTGTAGGAGGCAGCATCCACGTCAATGGAGAAAGTGGACAACGGTTCCCTCATGGGACTTTTAAAGCCATTCTCATGTATGGCTGAATAACCTTCGGTATTGAAATCCTGCGGCGGGGGACAGTAGGATTTTAAACGGGCATCGTATGCATGGGAAGGAGAAGCAACACCTGCCACAGTTCCGCTGATGTCACGTTTGCGTTGGGTGGCGTAACCGCTGACTACAACTTCTTCCATTTTGGTAAGGTCTTCCGCCATTACCACGGTCAGTGGTTCTGGTCCGGTGACCTTGACCTCCTGTGAGGAATAACCGATGTAACTGAAAATAAGGATAACATTTGACTCAGGTGTCGCAATCGAAAAAGTGCCATTGATGTCCGTCAGGGTCCCGGACTTCGTGCCTTTAATCAGAACATTAACTCCCGGCAGCGGGTTGTTGTATGCATCCAGGACAGTCCCGGTAATAACACGCGCCCACGAACCAGATACCATAATAAGTATCAGACTGATTGTTATTAAAATTTTTTTCATGACTTTGGGTTTTAAATGAGATTCTTTTGCGATTAAGGTGACGGGGTCGTGAAGATTCCATAAATCTTTTTGATATTTTTACATTTTATTCAATCACCCTTCGACTCCGCTCAGGGTGACTGGCCTGTCAGGCTGGGCGGAGTCGAAGCCTTTATGGATCGTATAAGCTGTATTCTTTTATCATAATTCCCTTGTCACCATCCGGACATCAAAATCATTTGGACGGTTTTTCTGACAGCGAACTGGTGAGCCGGTACCGCGAAAAACACGACCTGGATATACTGGGAGCCCTGTATAAGCGTTATATGCTGCTGGTTTATGGTGTCTGCCTGAAGTACCTGAAAAACCGTGACGACAGCCAGGACGCTGTGATGCAGATCTTTGAAACACTTATCCGCGATGTTCCCAGGTTCGAGATCCGCAATTTCAAGAGCTGGCTTTACGGGGTGGCCCGCAACCACTGCCTGATGAAACTGAGAAAGGACATCCGGGAAAGGGACAAACAACATGAAATTGCCGGGGAGCTTTTTATGGAATCCACGGCGTTTTTGCACCCTTTGGAAGAAGATGATGATGAAGAGATCCGGGAACGGTTGAAGACCTGTCTGGAACAACTGAAGGAAGAACAGCGCCGTTGTATCGAGCTGTTCTATTATCAGCAGCATTGTTACAGGGAAATTGCCGCAGAACTGATGTACGATGAGCTCAAAGTGAAGAGTTTTATTCAGAATGGAAAGCGAAATCTGAAGATCTGTCTGGAATCAAATAAAGTATTGAAAGATGTCGGCAACTGATCATACCTATGAACGCATCCTGGCCTATCTGAAAGGGTTACTGTCGAACCGGCAGCGGCATGACCTTGAGCGGGAGATGATGCATAATGCTTTTGATGAGGAGGCCTTTGAGGGTCTGAACCATTTGACTGCTGATGAACTGGAGCATGACAGCAGTGTTCTCCTGAACCGGCTTGACAAAAGAATGCAACCTGGCAGAAGACGCAACATGCCGCTCCTTTTGCGCATTGCAGCCACTGTTGTGCTGCTTGCCGGTATTGGTACCGTCCTTTATTTTATTTTCCGGACACCTTCAGAAAGCCTGATCACCCAGGAGATTACCCGGGAAAAACCGCTAAAACCTCCAGAAACAGCCGCGTCTTCACCGACAGATCAACAGACCGGTACCCATGAAACGGAGGCAGGCGTGGATTCCCGGACCATAAGCGGGGTAAAAAAGGAAATCTCTGAAGTTGACAAAATTCCTGAACAACGTTCCGAAGAGGCTTCCCCCATGGTGGAGAAGGTAAAATCAGCAACAGCCAAAGAATTCGCATCAGAATCAGCAGTAATGAATACAGCACCGGAAAGACAGAAATCAGCAGCACCCCGTTCTTCAACAGACGGAATTTCAACTACCGGCCTGCTAACCGGAAGGATCGTGGGTAGCGACGGAGAAGCCCTGCCAGGCGTTGCCGTGCTTGAAGAAGGCACCGACCGGGGTACCGTCACCGACATCAATGGGAGGTTCTCCATTAAAACAACCGATTCGAATTCCATGCTTGTTATTAATTATATAGGTTATAAATCCCTGGAAATGAATGCCCGGGAAATAACGGGTAAGGATATCATCATGCAGGAAGATCTTATGGCATTGGAAGAGGTGGTGGTGGTAGGTTACGGCACGCAGAAGAAAAAAGATGAGACCGGTGCTGTTTCAGTGCTGGAGGCTGATGAGATTTCTCCGGGACGGGAAGGAATGCCTTATGATTTCATAAAGCCAGTTCCACCCGGCGGATCTTTAAAGGCTTTCAAGAACTGGGTCGTAGAGAAGCTCGACTATTCAAAATACGGTGAATTCTCCGGTAAATACAGGATACAGGTTACCCTAACCGTAAAGGCTGATGGGTCGCTGACAGATATCGAAACAACAGCGAATGACCCGGCCCTCATCACTGAAGATATAAAAGGGATCATTGCCCAAAGTTCCCGGTGGCAACCGGCATTAAAGAACAAAATACCCATTGAAGCACAGATCGTTATCCGGTTTGTTATTGAGGTTGAATAATCTGATAAAATAAAAAAACTGCCTGAACCGAAGTTTCAGGCAGCTTATACACTTTAAAACCTTTAAACCTTTGGATTATTTCACCGGATTTCCGTCTGCATCCACTTCAATGATTTCATAACCCAGTTCCTTCATGCTGTCAGCAATCTTGGTCTTATCCCCTACAACAATCCAGGTCAGGTATTCTGGTTTTATAACCTGCTTGCCCAGCTCCTGCAATTCCTCCCGGGTCAGTTTCCTGACCTTGCCATCGTAGGTTTTATAATAATCATCATTCAGATTGAATTTTACCATTTCAACAACGGAGCTTCCTACTGAACTGTTTGTCTCCCACATGCCGGGCAGCTGAAGGGTCATGTTGCGCTGAACCCTGTTGAATTCATCGGCAGTAACAGGCTTAATATTGATTATAGAAGTAAATTCCTTCTCAATTTCCTGGATCGATTCTTTTGTTTTATCCATTTGAACTGAAACATAAGCCAGGAAAGGTCGCTGAGCTTTAACATCCCAGACAAAACTGCCGGCTCCGTAGGACCAGTGCTTGTCTTCCCGAAGGTTCATGTTTAACCTTGATACAAAGTCACCTCCCAGAATATTATTCAAGGCGTTCAATGCGGGCTGGGAAACCTGTCCGTAGGGAACGGTAAGATAGGCTGCAAATATTACCGATTGTGTAGCCTCAGGTTTGTTGATCAGATATATTTTCTTGCCCGCGGCATTGGGTACACTGGCAATGATATTTTTGGGCACGTCACCTTTTTTCCAGGTTGCAAGCTTGCTTTCCAGACTGGAAACCAGGTCAGTCATCTGGATATCCCCAACAACCACCAGGGTGGCATTGTTGGGTTTGATCCAGGTATTGTAGAACTTACGGATGTCTTCGGGGGTTATCGACTGCACAGTGCCTTCATAGCCGGATCCGTACATGGGATTGCCATAAGCATGTCCGGGACCATAAAGTACCTTGGGCATAACCCGCAGGGCCATTCCGTAAGGCTCAGATTTTTCACGCTCTATGTTATTCAGATGATCTTTTTTCAACCGGTCGAATTCCTTTTGCGGGAACGCAGGATTCAACAGGATATCGGCAAAAAGATCGAGTGTCGGATCGAAGGTTGGCAGCAGGGTGGTGAAATTCACATAGGAAGCATCCAGATCGGATCCTGCGTTGATGGAAGCACCCAGCAACTGCATTTTTTCACTGATCTGGAGGGCATCCAGGGTGGCTGTACCCTCATCAAGCATGTCCATGGCGAGGCTGGCCAGACCCGGTTTAGCCAGTGCATCGGAAGCAAAGCCGGCATTCATGACCAATCGGCCCACTACAGTCGGTACGCCCTTACGCTGCGCCAGGATTACCTTCAGCCCGTTCTTTAGGGTTGCTTTCTGCAGATCGGGGAAAGAGGAAGGGACAGGTGTGCCGAGTTCAGGCATTTTGCTGCGGTCGATCCCGGTTCCTGTTGCCTGCAAGGTAGGAAATGGTTTGCAGACCAGAACATATTTTCCAGAGCCCAGCCACTGCTGGCAAGCTTTCTGCATATCCTCAACCGTTGCCTCTGCAACATATTTGAGTGTTGTTTTATAAAAATCGGGGGATCCACCATATACCTGGTTGGTTGCCAGAATATCGGATTTACCGCCAAATCCGCCTATGCGCTCGATGCCTTTCAGAAAATTGGAAAAATAGTTCGACCTTACGCGGTCCAGTTCTTCCTGGGTAGGACCTTTGTCCAGGAATTCCTGCAATACATCATTCATGGCTTTTTCCACCTCTTCAACAGTCTTTCCGGGCTTTACCAGAGCCTCCATATAAATGTTTCCGGCAATCTCCATGGGATCGATATAAGCATAGGCACTGCTGGCAATCTGATCTTCATAAACCAGCTTTTTATAAAGCCGGGATGTTTTACCGGCAGACAACACATCAGTTGCCAGATCGAGCAGCGTTGCCTCCCTGGATCCCCACTGCGGTACATTCCATACCATGGTTATCTTAGCCTCCGGTACGATGTCCTCATAATAGCCCCGGGTATTCTCAAGTCTTTTTGCCACGTTGATTTCAGGTTTTATCAGCGATGGCCCGGGAGGAATATCACCAAAATACTTCTTCACTTTTTCCAGGATCTCCGCTGGCTTCACATCACCGGCAATACTTAAAACCGCATTGGATGGACCATAATAAGTTTTAAACCATTCCTTCACATCATCCAGGCTGGCAGCACTCAGATCTTCCATCGATCCGATTACGGTCCATGAGTAAGGATGCCCCTTGGGATAGGATGCCTGGGTGAGAATTTCCCATTCACGTCCATAGGGCTGGTTTTCTCCCTGCCGCTTTTCATTCTGAACCACACCGCGTTGTTCGTCGAGTTTGGCCTGATCGATGGCGCCAACCAGGTGGCCCATGCGGTCGCTTTCCAGGAACAGCACCTCGTCGAGGGCTGCGGTAGGAACATTCTGGAAGTAATTCGTACGGTCATTGTTGGTGGTGCCGTTCAGATCAGTAGCCCCGATGCCTTCCAGCGCCTGGAAGTAATCTTTATTAAAGTTTTCACTGCCGTTGAACATCAGGTGTTCAAAAAGATGGGCAAAACCGGTACGACCGGGCTTTTCATTCTTTGAACCCACATGATACCAGATATTCACCGCAACAATAGGTGCTTTATGATCTTCATGCACGATAAGCGTCAGACCGTTATCCAGCACATAGCGGGTATAGGGTATATCGATCTGCTCGGGATTGAAGTAGGACTTTTGCTGGCTGTAGCCTGGTGAGGCCAGTACCTGCAAAAGAAGTAAAACACTGACGATTTTGAAAGTTTTCATAATGAAGTTAATTGGTTTTAATTAGATCCGTAAAGGTCAGAAAAATTAAGGCAATCCCGGACAAAAAATTGTTATTAAATGTTAAAGATCATAGCCACCCCCACCCCGTCGGGGTACCCCACCCCGACGGGGTGGTTCACTGCATTGATTTTTAGAAAATTATCACAAAATATTTACTGAACGAAACTTGGGTGTTAAGGAAAATTTCGTAAATTTAATAGACGGTTCTCATCATTGAAAGCTGATTGAATGAAGAATTGCTTACCAAGATATTGCTTTAATCTTAATAAAAACGGAGGAACTTGCCATGAGCGTGTACAAAGTTATTGAGTTGATCGGTACCAGTGAGGTGTCCTGGGAAGATGCCGCCAAGGTTGCCATTGATCAGGCCACCAAAACACTGAAGGATTTGAGAGTGGCTGAGGTAGTTTCACAAGACCTGAAGATCGAGGACAATAACGTAGTGGCCTATCGCACCAAAGTCAGGCTTTCCTTCCGTTTTCACGGAAGCTAGGCTTTGGCAACCGTTTAGTGCAGGGCATCGATACAGCGGTCAGTACTGCTGAAATACACCACGCCTTTGGATACAGCAGGCGATGAAGGGTGTATGCCTATTGATCAGGAAAGCACGATTATTATAATTAAAACTGCTATGCAGGAAAATTTCTTCCTGATATAGATATAATGGGTTGATTGTAATTACCGTCAGGGTATGGATTTATCCTAAAAGGGTTACAGTTCTCTGGCTAATCAATTTTCAATTGAGTAAATTTAATGTTATCTGTTTCTTATCTGAATTTCTGCAATAGATCGTGGAATTAACCGTTCTTGATTAGAACCTCCTTCAGATACCTGAAATTATGAAAGCGAATAACTTGTTTATAATGATTCTGGCAGGAATGATGTTATTTACAGCCTGTCAGAAGGATGATGGAACAACAGTTCCCATTACCAACAGTGATTATGTTGTATTTGCCTGGAATGACCTGGGAATGCACTGCCTGAACCCGACCTATGATGAACTGGTGATACTTCCTCCTTATAATACAGTCAATGCCCAGGTTGTAAAGCGCGGAAATCCGCCTCAGATAGTGACTACAGGAATAACTCTTGAATACAGCCTGGTGAATAACTCATACTCCTTTGGGAAAAGACAGTATGGCGGATTCTGGACCTATTTTACCGATCTGTTTGGAGGCACTGCCCCGGCTGAAGATATCGGACTTACCGGTACAGCGCTCTCAGGAAACATGACACTGAAAACCGATCATTTTACGGCTGAAGGAATGCCGGTAGTGCCGGTAAATGACGCTGGAACCTGGGATCCTTACCAGGTTATTGATATCCAGGTGAAGGACGGATCGGGGAATCTGCTGGCCACCACCCAGGCCACAGTGCCTACTTCCGACGAGATCAACTGCGCTAAATGTCATTCCGGAGGTGCTTCCAGTGTTTTTACCAATATACTCCAGGCACATGATGATAAGGAAGGCACCTCGCTCGTTTCGCAGAAGCCGGTTTTATGCGCCGATTGTCATGGAAGCCCTGCCCTGGGAACATCTGGTCCCGGGACCTCGGGCAAGTACCTGTCTCAGGCACTCCATGGATCTCACGCATCAAGGAGTGCCGCATGCTATGACTGCCATCCGGGCTCTACGACCAAATGCAGCAGGAGCCTTGCCCATATGGGCACTGCCGGCGACGGGAATTGCACAACCTGCCACGGCGATATGGCCCAGGTGGCCTCCAGCATCAGCAGCGGCAGAGTCCCCTGGCAAACTGAGCCCAAATGCGCAACCTGTCACGACGCTACCAATGGCGTAGATACCCAGACGGCACTCTACCGGAATTCCTCCGGGCATGGAAATCTGTATTGTTCAGCCTGTCATGGAAGCCCGCACGCCATGTACCCCTCCCGTGAAGCAAAGGATAATTATCAGCCTAACCAGTATATGGGAAGCACCATAAAGACCATTGGGAGTTGCGGAGTGTGTCATGACGATTCCAGGGGTGAAGGTGTGGGAGGTGAATTTGCTGAAGTCCATGGGGGTACTAACCCTGAGGCACAAAACGCCTGCCATGTATGCCATACTGCCATATCTACCAATACAGCAGCCTGGCCGCATAGCTACACCTGGCACAATACCAATTAAAACCGCGACTCTCCTGCTCTTCTGAAAAATAGCCCCTCAAAAGGCAAAGATCATTTAACCCTGCTGATGGTTCTTTCATCGGGACCAACGCGTACTTTCATGTTGAATGAGCCGGCATCATCAGGAATAAAGGTCACAACCGCATCCAATTCCCTGGCTGCAAATTCAGTTTCCGATGCCGGGAACAGTTCAACCTTGTTTAATCCTTCCGGGTTGTGCAAACAGCCTGCCATCAGCTGCTGTAATGGTCAGGATAATATTTGGTTCATACTGGTATTTGCCTGTATATTTTTCGAGAATGGTTTGATCAACTTTAATGGTTTTAATTTCTGGCAATTTTGTTACATTCAATTGTTGACCTCCCTGATAATGTATGGCGCCAGTGATCATGCCTGACTCATTTTCCAGGAATTTGATCCGGGCTTCCACTACTTTCCAGTAAAATTCATTGTTCCCGCTGGGGAAAATCTGGAACCTGGCCTGTCCAGTCATTTGAGCGAAAAGTTTATCTCCTTCAACGGTTACAGCAAGTACCATAGCATTGCCATAGTCGTACCTCCCCTCATACTTTTTCAGATCAGCAGCAGAAAGAGAGGTATCCGTGCGGTAACTTTGCTGTTTGCCCATTTTTTGCCAAAGCAGGTATTCAGCTATGGAATAAGCTGCCTGGTCCGGACTTAGATTATCCTGGGCCGGGGTGCAATTGGTGAGTATGCTTACCGTCACCTTCTCTTCAGGTTGACGCGTGAGATGACTCAGGAAACCGTGTAAACCGCCACCATGATTGATGAAAGTCAGGTTTCTCAAATCCATAATGAACCAGCCATAACCATAAATCATCTCTGCAGGTTTTTTGCCGTTATTAAGGACAACCGGGGTAAAGGCTGCATTCAGACTCGTTTCCTTCAGCACTTTGCCGTTAAACAATGCTTCATTCCATAGATAAAGGTCTTCCACCGTAGAATAGAGAGAACCGGCACCGCCGGCCCTTGACATATCCCAGTTCAGCGCTTTTTCAAACACACCGTTATTAATGGCATATCCGGTGGCCTCGTTTTCAAGGATGAGCTGTGAAGCATGCACACCGGTGTTCTTCATCCCTAACGGGCCAAAAAAAGTCTCTTTCAGATAATCACCATAAGGCTTGCCTGTAATTTTTTCAATAATGGCACCCAGGATAAAATAGCCGGAATTGTTATACCTGATCTGATCACCGGGATTAAAATCAAATTTCCAGGTTTTAATACTGTCCAGCATTTCAGTCGTGGTAGTCATTACAGTAGCTGTTTTCAGGAAATCAGGACGGTTGGTGAAACTGGCGATGCCCGACGTATGCGTAAGCAAATGATGGATCATGACTTCATCACCCCTTGGAAAATCAGGAATGAATTTGGACAGCTTATCCTGAACGCTTATCTTTCCTTCTTCCTGCAATTTCAGGATGGCTGCAGCAATAAACTGTTTGGTTATGGAACCAATCCTGAACTTGGTGACGGTACTCACCGGAATACCATATCCGATATCGGCCATGCCGTAACCCTTGCTGTACAATATCTCTCCATTTTTGGAAACCAGCACTGCCGCACCGGGAGCTTTCTTTCCTGACATGCCGGCAAACAAGTTATCGATATAATTGCCCAGGGGAGGAAAATCCAGGGAGGTTGCTGCCCCTTTCTCCTTCAAATAATCTGCAATTTCGGTACGGCCCTTATAAGTTGCCTGCTGCCAGGCAGTAAGCCCTACTTTATCCTGGCTGTTGATGTCGGGCACATACTTCACCAGCGTTTTAACATTGTCAAAATCACCATGGGCAGCCGCTTTGTGCAATAAATCAGTAACAGCCGGTCCCGCTATGGGTCGTATGATGAAACCATAATCCATCCTGGAATTCAGGACCTTGATGAGCAACTGGTTGCTGCCTTTGTTCAGCGCAATCTCGAAAACATCATCATCAACGGACAAGCTTCTGTCGATATAATTACTGTGTACCTCCTTTCCGTTGATCCACATTTTTACGCCGTCGTCGCTGCCCAGTCCTATCAGAACAGTTCTGGGTTCTGAAAGAATAACTTCTGAAAGGGCATAACAAAATACGAAATTGGTATCGCCCAGTATTTTATTGAGTTGAATGGTATCACCCTTCGATTCGACATACTGCCAGGCATATTTTTTACCAGAATAGTCCACCGGCGGGATGCTTTTCTTCTTATCAACCGGCCCGGGGGTAAAAGGATCTTGATCAAAGGCACTTTTCAGGACGTCACTGCCAGGCTCGCCCGGTTTGTCGGAAACCGGAAGCGGACCCAGGATCAGCCATTTCCTTAAGAATACACCATCCGGCAAGCCCTGATATACGGCATTGCCATATCCTTTTGCAACAGGAACGGTCTGTGCCTGAATAAAAGGAGGGCAAAACATAATGAAAGCTATGACCAGGGAGCAGATAAAATGCACACCTGGGAACAGAAGGTGGTTTTTAGATTTCATGGATACTTATGTTTAGGTAATAGAGTACTTTAAAAGTACCTTATTTTCATCTACTTCCCATGAATCAAACCTTTTTTCTTATTTATTTTATCAACAAGCCGTAGTGGTTTTAAATGTTTTCGTTTATATCTTATTTTTTATGGTCTCCATTTAGTCGCATAGGTATCATAGATCACAGTTTAGGACTATTCATACCGAAGCGCCTCCACGGGATTCCTTGTTGCAACCCTAAAAGACTGTACGCTCACCGTTAGCACCGACACCGCCACTGCCACTGCACCTGCCGCTGCAAATACCCACCAGCTCAATTCCGTTTTGTAGGCAAAGTTCGCAAGCCATTTTTGCATGAAGTACCAGGCAAAGGGACAGGCAAGGATAAAGGCAAGAAGTACCCATTTAATAAAACTTGTGTTAAGCATGGCAAGTATTATTGGTACAGATGCTCCGTTTACCCTGCGAATGCCAATCTCTTTGGTGCGTTGTTCACATTCGAGTGCACTTAACGCCAGCATACCAAGTAATGACAACAACATGGCCAGTAAAGAAAAAATACCGATGATCCGGACCAGCTTTGCCTCTTCTCCATATGCGGCTTTATATTTCTCCTCAATATCCTCAAAGGTAAAAGGTATATCAGGGAAAAGCTTCATCCATTGAGCCTTCATAAATTCAACGGAGGCTGTTACTTTATCAGGATGAAGCCGGATTGTCAGAAAACCGGGATAATTGTGGTGGCGGCCAAATTGATAGATCATGGGTCCGATGGGATTTTGTAATGAAGTGACATTGATATCGTTAATTACACCAATAACTTCTTTTCTGTTTTCCTTTGAAAACAGTCCGATCCATTTTCCGTCAACAGATTTCCAGCCAAGGCTTTTAAAGGCCGATTCGTTCATAATGATAGCATCGTAATCGGTCGCGTGATTTGCTGAAAAAAACCTCCCCTCAACCATATGCAGACCGAATACATCTAAAAAATTCTCATCAACATCGCACGACAGCAGCTCCAAACCATCGGGGTATGCGTCTTCACCGGGATAGATCTTAAACAGGTTCTTGAAACCAAATCCCGGAACAAATTCCGTTACGGAAGATTTCCCATAACCGAATTGTGCCTGGTATTTTTCCAATGCCTGTGAAAAAAGGGCTGTATTCTTCAGTTGTTCTTCCGCATCATTTCCAAGCGATCTTACGGGCATGGTAATCAGATTCTTTTTGTTGAATCCTGTTTCATGATGTTGAAGGAAAGCAATTTGTTTAAAAAGGAATAGCAGCGAAATCCCTAAAATAATAGCGATGCTGAACTGAAGTACAACAAAGCTCTTTTGAAAGGTCATTTTGTTTTTAACCGTACCCCTTCGTTGCAGCAATACCTTTACCGGTGAAGGCCTTGAAAAGACAATGGCGGGATATAAACCCGAAATTAATATGGTTACAATGCCAAAACCAGCAATCCCGACCCAAAATACCGGGTCGTAAAAGTTAACTACTATATGCTTCTCAATCAAACCATTGAACCAGGGTAATAACAAATGCATTCCGAAAAACGAGATCACAAGGCTGATCAATACCACAATGGAGATCTCCGCAAAAACCTCACTGATTACGGCACTGGCTGTCGCTCCATGTACCTTTTTTATTCCGGTATCGACATTCCTTTTTACAGCATGGGCAATGGAGATGTTCATAAAATTAAGGCAGGCGATGATTAAAATTCCAACCGCTATGGCAGATAGTATCCATAAGTACGACGGGGCAACTGCCGGTTTTAAATCGTTTTCAAGTGCGGGATTCAGATGACTCCCCCTGAAAGGTGTTACAAGATAATGATGCCTGTTTTTCATGAAATCAGGATAATAATGCTTTTCTATATTCGAAAGCTTTTGTTCAAACCCTTCGGGGATTGTTCCTTTAAAAGTTATAAAAGTATAAAGTCCAAAATGGTACCACCGTTCGCTTAAATCAGGAAATGTCTTATACCTGTAACCATCTGACAAAAAGAAATCAATATTAAAAAGTGAATTGGAGGGGAGCGGTTCAACCAAACCCGTAACCGTAAAGGTCTGATTTTCATATTCAAATGTTTTGCCTATCGGATCAACACTGCCATAGAGTTTATTGGCCAGCTTGCCCGTGATTACCGCTTCAAACGGATCCTGAAAAATTGTACCCTGATTCCCTGAGATTAAAGGAAAATGAAATAGTTCAAAGAAGTCCTTTTCAACGATGGCCCCTTTCAGGTCCTTGAACCTTTCTTTTTTTACCATGATTTCATCCCAGGTAGTCATTAATCCAACCACCTTGTCAATCTCGGGATAATCCTTTTTCAGCACATCGGATAAGGCAAGTGGTGTGGAAGCCCTCACTGAAGCGTCCTGGTTGTTTTTTGCAACAACACGATAAATCTGTTGCGCATTTGGATTAAAACTGTCAAATGAGGTTTCATATCGGACATAGAGAAGGATGAGCAAACTCACGGTAAGGCCAACCGATAAGCCAATAATGTTTATGAACGCAAACTTTTTGTAGATAAACAAGTTACGTAGATAAATCCTTAAAAAATAGGTCAAGCTTGTCATACGATTTAGTGTTAAGCTGATTCCTTTTGCCATAATCTTTGACCTGAAACCACAAATTTCAACGTGAATTCAGGATTATTCATACCGCAAGGCCTCCACGGGATTCCTTGTTGCAGCCCTGTATGATTGTACGCTCACCGTTATTACTGCCACTGCCACTGCAAGAGTTCCTGCCACCACAAACACCCACCAGCTTAATTCCGTCTTGTAGGCAAAATTTTGCAGCCACCGGTGCATGGCATACCACGCAATTGGACAGGCAATGACAAATGCAAAGGCTACCCATTTGATAAAGTCTTTATTGAGCATTGCCATAATTTCAAAAGTCCGTGCACCATTCACCTTGCGGATGCCGATTTCTTTTATCCTGAACCGAAGCAAAAGTTGAACTAAACCAAACAGACCGATTAAGGAGATGAGCATTGCCAAAGCAAAAAACAAATTGAACAATTTTAAAAGTGATTTTTCATTGCGATACTGTTGTATAATAAGGTCGCCAACGAATTGATATTCAAATGGCTCTACAGTTTCAAATTTTTCCCAAACATGACGGATTTCAGCAATATTATTTTCAAATCCTGTCTTTTGCAGACGAATGATGAAATTCCAACATTTGTCAGCAATTGTAAACTGTATAGGTTTAATCGGATCGTGCATGGATCCAATATGAAAATCACTTACAATACCTACAATCTGCACTTTGGTTTCCCCCAAATTGTACGATTTGCCTAAAATTGATTCTCCGATACCGAATTGTATGAATGCTTTGTCATTAATAACAGCTCGATCGTAAATCGAAGTCGTGTCTTCGGTGAATTCACCAAGTTGGTTTTTTACCGGAATTTTTAAAACATCAAAAAAATTGGATGCTACCTGAGAATGGAAAATTTCGATCTTTACATCGGTACCTTCTGGCTGCACAGGCCAATAATTTCCCAGGTATCCGGGCAGTGGAAATGCACAGGATGTTGTTGCTACTACTCCCGGGATCTTTTTAATTTCGTTGTTCATGGCGTCGAAATGATCAAAAGTCGCTTTGGTACCACTAAAACATATTAGCGAAGAATAGTCGTAACCCAATTCGCCTTTTGTACTTTCATTCAATTGCTTCTTTATGGTGATGGCAGCTATTAGTAATACTATCGCAATTGAAAACTGAACAGTAATCAGTCCATTTCTAAACAACGATTTGGATTTTAAAGCTTTAGAGGTTGAAATTGCAACTGTTCTACTAATATAGTTTGCAGGATATAATCCGGAAAGTACTCCGATAATTAAACCGAACAATACAATTATCATCCAAAAAAAGGGTTTGCTAAGTGGTATGTCTATCCCAATGATACCCTGCGATTTAAGAAGCGGGATTGCATAGAGTGAAATAATAAAAGCTGCCAGAATACATAAAAAAGTCAATAATACCGAAAATGACATATATTCCCTGAATAGATATTTTCTGCTTGCACCAATAATCTTTTTTACTGCAACTGATTTCTTTCTTGCCTCAAAACCTGCTGTTGAAAGATTAATGTAATTTATACAAGAGATGATGAGTATCAGAATGCCAGAAGAGCAGAATATATATATAAGAATAATACTAATATCGGAATCGAAACTTCCCAAAATTGAAGAACTGTGTAAATGTATCTTTTCAAGTGGCTGTAAATAATAATCACTTGTTTCTGCATACCAATTTCCAACATATTTGGCTTGGAGTGGTTTCATAATGTTTCCAAACCCTGCAACCATTGTTTTATCTTCAACCAAAACAAACGTTCTCCACGTCCACCATAACCAGTGATTTTTCATCTCTTCTCCGAATTCATCCAGCGCATCGTTTGTACTTGTGAGGAACTCGAATTGTAATGACGAATTTGAGGGAATATCATCAAAAACTGCCGATACAGTATATTTCTGTCCATAATTAAGAGTAAGGGTCTTCCCAACTGGTGAAACAGCTCCAAATATTTTATTGGCCAGCGATTTGGAAAGCGCAATACTTAAAGGCTTTTCAAAAAAATTTTCACTTTCCTGCTGTAACACGCGGAATGAAAAGATATCGAATAGCTCTATATCACCAGACGCGCCTTTTGCTTTATAGGATTTTTTGTCAAATTCAATATTTTGATCCCATGCCCAGCCAAAACGGGCAGCTTTTTCAATGCCCGGGACCTCTTTGGGTAATACATTGAACCAATTGTGATTGGTAGTCGCATTATCTGTACTTTTCTGATTCTGAATATAGTTTAACCGGAAAATCCTTTCCGACCTTGCATTAAACCTGTCAAAAGTAAATTGGTGATAAACAAAAAGACCTATAATCAAACATGCCGATAAGGCAATTGAATATCCAAAGACGTTTACAATCGTTATCGTTATATTGTATTTAAGTTCTTTGTAGAAATTGGAAATTTTCATAATCATTTCTTATATATGTTTCTTGGCAGATACTTCAATCAGGATCCTAGCCTGACAACTGTCTGGTTCGGTTTCATCCTCATTCGTATCTCAGCGCCTCCACGGGATTCCTGGTTGCAGCCCTGTATGATTGTACGCTCACCGTTATTACTGCCACTGCCACTGCAAGAGTTCCTGCCACCACAAACACCCACCAGCTTAATTCCGTCTTGTAGGCAAAATTTTGCAGCCACCGGTGCATGGCATACCACGCAATTGGACAGGCAATGACAAATGCAAAGGCTACCCATTTGATAAAGTCTTTATTGAGCATTGCCATAATTTCAAAAGTCCGTGCACCATTCACCTTGCGGATGCCGATTTCTTTGGTGCGGCGTTCGGTCAAGAACACCGACAGTCCCACCAGACCCAGTATTGCAATGGAAATGGCAATGATCATACAATACACCAAAAGTGTCTGTACGTTTTCTTCGGACCGGTACAGGTTGTTGTAACGGTCATTCAGGAACTCAAAGGAAAAAGTGTAGTCAGCAACATTGTATGCCTCCCAGGTTTTTTCGATGAAGGCCAGGGTGTTTTTTTTATCGATCGAGGCAATCCTAATAGAAACCAGATCAAAATCACTGGGATCATAATAAATGATAATCGGACTGATGGGGTTGTGCAGTGATTCATAGTGGAAATCCTTCACAACGCCGATTACGCTTCCTTCTCGACCGCCATATTCAATCACCTGTCCGATGGACTCTTCGGGCGACTTCCATCCGATTTCCTTCACTGCCATTTCATTGATCAGGTAACCGAAATCACTGGCAATATTTTCGTGGAAATTCCGGCCGGCTAAAAGTTGAACCTTGTAGGTGGGTATAAACTGATCATCTGTCCTGACATTCGCCAGCCTGAATCCCAGGGGAATCGCATTGCCTCCCGATATGACCCTGGCGCCATTGCTGTCCCAAAGCCCCGAGGAGGGTACCCGTTTGGACCCGGATACAGTTAAAACGTTGGAATTCTTTAGCAGCTGTTGTTTAAAATCATCAAACTTTTGAAGTAACAAGGGTGTGACCGGTATTATAACGATATTTTCCTTGTCGATCCCCAGCTCTTTATGATGCAGGTAGTTCAATTGCTTGGATACCAATAGGAACGAGATGATCAACGCAATAGAGACTACAAATTGAAAAACCACAAGGCCGCTCCGGAATGCTGTTTTTCCGAAACGGGAATCATAAGTCTTTGTTTTTCCCGGCCTGTACGATGATAAAATAACCATCGGATAAATGCCCGAAAGGATGCCTGTCAGCAAGGATAACACCACAAAACCGCCAACTAGAGCCAGGTTTTCAGTAAATTTAAAACTAAAGGAGTTTATAAAAAAGGCATTGAACAACGGCAGGGAAATTGAAGCCATATACATTGCAAGGATGAGCGCAACAAAACAAAACAATACCGACTCAGCCAGCAATTGCACAATGAGCCTTTTTTGGGATGCTCCGATGATCCTTTTTATGGTTGTATCCTTCATCTTTTTGGAATACATAGCCGCATTCAGGTTCATGAAGTTGATACTCCCCAGGATCAGGATCAGCAAGGCGATTGAGGTTAAAATATAAATATAGGAACGGCTGCTGTACCAGTTAAAATGAATATCCGTCAACCGTTCGAGCCTGATTTTTGTCCATTTGGTACCATTGTCCAGCTGCTTATCAATGAATGCGTCAAGTTTATTGTCGATATCCGCAGGCAGGAATGGTATCAGTGCAAACGTCTCGTAGTTGTTGCTGCCCCAGTCCTTTAACTCATCCGGGCCAACAGCAGCCTCCAGGGTACTGAAGGAAACCAGGAAATCGGGGTTAAAGTGGGTAGGTTGTTTCCATCTTTTAAAAACCCCTGTGATCTCAAGGGTGTGCTTTCCACCGTTTTCATCTTTAAACTCCAGAGTCTTACCAATGGCATCCTGTTCAGGGAAGTATTTATCCGCTGCCTCATCTGTAATAATAGCGGTGAGGGGACGTATCAGCAGGCTACTGTCGGCGGGCAATCCTTCGAATGTAAAAATTTTCAATACAGCAGGCTCTGCAAAGCATACTTTGTTTTCCTCCGTATTGTAATTGCCTGATGAAAACACCATGCCGGTGTGGTAAACCCGGGCAATTTGCTGGATGGCAGAAAATTCATTCTTGAGCAGGGGCGCTATTACAGCGGCCACATTGGGCAAATGCAGGTTCTCTGAACCGTTTTCATCATAAAAATAGCGGTGCACCCGGTAAATGTTATGGCTATTTTCGTGGAATCCGTCATAACTCAGCTCGTTTTTTATCCATACGGTAATGACAATGACGCATACAAAGCCCAGTACCAAACCTGAAAGATTGATCAAGGAGAAAAGCAGGTTTCGCTTAATATTTCTAATCATCGAGATTATGAATCTTTTCATTTTTATATTGCAGTTAAAATTGATTGATCCATGTATATTATCGGTTTTCTGGTCTTTAGCACCTCTTCTTCAGCGACTGCCGTTTGCCTTTCCCCCTATATCTCCTCCTTATCCCTGTAAACCACCTCCGCATTCCCTTTCATTTCCTCCGTAACAATCCTTCCGTCAAACAAATGAATGATGCGGTGCGCATAACTTGAATCCCTTTCTGAGTGGGTCACCATCACAATGGTGGTACCTTCCCTGTTCAGGTCCGATAACAATTTCATTACTTCAATACCATTTTTAGAATCGAGGTTACCTGTGGGCTCGTCAGCAAGGACAAGCTTTGGCGCGATCACCACGGCACGTGAAATTGCTACACGCTGCTGCTGGCCGCCTGAAAGCTGCTGGGGAAAATGTTTTCCCCGGTGACCGATCTTCATCCGTTCCAGGATGCTTTCAACCCTCTTTTTGCGTTGAGATTCCCTGATCCCCATATACACCAGGGGAAGTTCCACATTTTCAAAAACCGTTAATTCATCAATCAGGTTAAAACTTTGAAAAACAAAACCAATATTCCCCTTTCGCATTTCGGTGCGCTGGCCTTCGTTAAGCGCTGAAACATCCCTATCATTAAAAAAGTACTTTCCTTTCGTTGGATTGTCAAGCAAGCCGATGATATTCAGCAGGGTTGATTTACCACAGCCCGATGGTCCCATTATTGCCACAAACTCGCCTTGGCTGACCTCCATGGTCACATTGTTCAATGCTGTGGTTTCAACCTCGTCGGTGCGGAAAATCCTGGTGAGTTCCTTTGTTTTTATCATTGATTTTGTATAAAGTATTTATGCTTTAGCCCATTCAATTCCTTCACATTCAAATCCGGTGCCATACATGTAATTAACTCACTATTAAATAGATGAAAATAATATCAATAAAAAAGTGTAAAAAAATTGGCCTTCTTTTGTAAAATAATTGGACACTTTGACCGATCCGAGTTTAAGTTCAATACCTTTGATCAACAAGATCGTAAACGATGCTTACGGGAAAAATACTTATTGTGGATGACAACAAGAGTGTACTGAGTGCACTGAAGTTGTTTTTACAGGGTGAATTTGAAATGGTTGAAACCATTGCCAGCCCGAACCTGATTATGGCAACGCTGGGTAAAAACGATTTTGACCTGGTATTGCTTGATATGAATTTCTCTACCGGCATCAATACCGGCAATGAGGGACTGTTTTGGCTGGGTGAAATAAAAAAAGAGACTCCGACCACCGAAGTTGTGATGATCACGGCCTATGGTGATATTGAACTTGCCGTTAAGGCACTGAAACTGGGTGCGGCCGATTTTATTGTCAAGCCCTGGGAGAATGTTAAACTGCTGGCCACACTGAAATCCACCCTGAAGCTGAGGCGGTCGAACATCAAGGTGGAAGAGCTCAGGCAAAGGGAACAAAGTCTCAAATCTGAACTTAACCAGGAACAGCGTCCCATCGTTGGGTCATCACCTGGCATGCTGCAAATGATGCAGATGATTTCAAAGGTGGCCAGAACCGATGCCAATGTGCTGATCACCGGGGAAAACGGCACGGGCAAAGAATTGGTGGCACGGGAAATTCACCGGAAATCGGACCGGCACGGTGAATTGCTGGTGACGGTTGACATGGGTGCCATCCCGGAGACCTTGTTTGAAAGCGAATTATTCGGCCATAAAAAAGGCTCATTTACAGATGCACATGAGGATCGCATAGGTAAATTCCAGCTTGCACAAAAAGGATCCCTTTTCCTTGATGAAATAGGTAACCTGCCCTTGTCACTTCAGTCGAAGCTTTTAACCACGCTGCAAAACCGAACCATCATGCCGGTAGGTTCCAATCAAACTGTGGCCATCGATATCCGTCTGATATGTGCCACCAACTGTGACCTTGAACAATTCATCGTTGAACAGAAATTCAGGGAGGACCTGCTTTACCGGATCAACACCATTTGCATCGAGGTTCCACCGCTTCGGGAAAGGGGCCAGGATATTGAACTGCTGGCAACATTTTTCCTGAAATGTTTTGAAAAAAAGTACCGAAAGCCTGCACTCAAAATCAGTACTCAGGCCATGAATAAGCTGATGAAATATGCATGGCCGGGCAATGTGAGGGAATTGCAGCATACCATTGAGAAGGCAGTAATCCTTAGCGATTCCCTTACACTTAAGGCGGAGGACTTTATTTTTAAGGCAGCCGGCCGGGTAGTAAATTCTCCTTTGCTGACCTTTGAAGAAATGGAAAAACAGATGATTGAGGCAGCCTTCGAAAAACACAACGGCAAGCATAATGCTGTAGCCAACCAACTGGGAATCTCACGTCAAACCCTGTACAATAAAATGAAACGGTATGATTTATAAATCGTTCAACCTCACCATTGTGATCCGCCTGATTGTTTTTGCGGTTACGGCGGCATGCCTGGGAATCGGGTTGTATCACCGGAATGTATTTGTTTCGGCACCACTGATCCTCCTTGTTCTGATCATCATGTTTGACCTGGTCTATTTCGTGAATGGGGTGAACCGCAAAGTGGCATTCTTTTTCGATGCGATCAGGAATGAGGATACCACCCTTCACTATGCTGAAAATGTTAAACCCAGTTCGCTGCATGCTTTGCACCTAAGTCTGAACAGGCTTAACCAGCATATTGCCGACATTAAATTAATCAGCGCCCATAATGAGAAGTTCTTTCATGAGATGTTGAAGTCTTCTGCCACCGGACTCATGGCGGTGGATGAAAACGGGTATGTTGAACAGGTAAATGATTCCGCTCTTGAATTCATTGGAATGCCACACATCGCACACACAGATCTGCTGAGGCAAAAAAGCGGTGAATTGTATGAAATGCTGATGCAAATCGGTCCGGGACAGAGCCGGACAATTAAAGTCTTACAGGGCAACGAGCTTCGCTTGTTATCATTGAAAGTGGCATTGTTGCATTTTGGTGAGAAGAAATACAGGCTGTATTCCATTTCTGATATCAAATCCGAATTGGAGGAGCATGAAGTGGATTCATGGCAAAAACTGATCAGGGTAATGACCCATGAGATCATGAATTCTATAGCACCGATCACTTCCCTGAGCAGCACGCTTACTGCAATATTTGTAAAGGATAGTCTGCCATTGCCCGTCTCTGAGGTCACTGAAAAGCACATAGCAAATATCCTTCAGGGATTGGATGTGATTGAAAGTACAGGCAGAGGCCTGATGCATTTTGTGGAGGATTACAGACAACTGACCAAAATACCAAAACCTGTCTTTAAATCCATTGATACCATCAAATGGTTAAACGCGCTTCAATTGTTGATGAAATTCAGGCTGGATGAAGAAAATGTTAAACTCAGCATTCAGGCGAAGGGGTCGTTGCATGAACTGATCGGTGATGAGAAACTGCTGAACCAGGTAATGATTAATGTGCTGAATAATGCCATGGATGCATTAAAAAACGTGGCGCAGAAAAAGATAGTGATCAGTCTGTCGGAAAGCACAACCGGTAGATTTAAAATCAGCATTACCGATAATGGAAAGGGGATTGCCCCGGATGAAATTGACAAGGTGTTCATCCCCTTCTATACTACCAAGGAAAATGGTTCGGGCATCGGATTAAGCATATCCCGTAAAATCATGCGGTTGCACAAAGGCAGTATTTCCGTATTTTCAAAGCAGGGAGAGCAAACTACAATAGTATTGAGCTTCTAGTCGTCCCTTCTTCGCCCGTCCGTAGCTTCGGTGAAGGCGGGGTCCCTATTTCTGATTCAGCATATTACGCACTTCCAGGTTCACCTTGCGGATCTTTTCTTCGTTCATCTTGATCACCTTCCTGTCATACGTCATCAATCCGTTCACCTCAATTTCCACATCCGTGGTTTGTGTGTATACCGCTGCGGAGTAACAGGTCGGGATCAGTTTTTTCAGCTTTTCAGCCAGTTTGATATACGCATCCGTGGCCTCTTCCGATGTCTTGTATTGAACATATCCCCAGTTACGGCCCTGCTCCCAGAGGTGGCCTTCAAGTGCCAGACCTATTCCCCCGTATTCGCCCAACACACAGGCCCGCTTACCATCAAACATGGCGATCACGGGATCCGGGTAATTGTGAATATCGAGCATGTCGCCTGTATCATAATGGTTGCCGCCGCTCGCGGGGTTGACCAGCCGTGAGGGATCATATATCTTTGTCCACTCCACAATTTCCGGGGTTTTGAACTGACCCCAGGCTTCATTGAAAGGCACCCAGGTCACCACACAGGGATTGGAGATGCAATGATCGATGATCTCCTTCCATTCCTTGCGGTAATTGTCTTCCGACAGCGCGCTGCGCTCCAGTTCCTTTCCGTTGAAGTAATTGCGCATCTGCCACTGGGGCGAACGGTCGCCACTGGGCATGTCCTGCCATACGAGGATACCCAGACGATCGCAATGGTAATACCAACGTGCCGGTTCAACTTTCACATGCTTGCGGATCATGTTAAAACCAAAATCCTTGGTTTTTTGTATGTCGTAAAACAAGGCTTCATCCGTGGGTGCGGTGTAAAGTCCGTCAGGCCACCAGCCCTGGTCGAGCGGGCCAAACTGGAAGTAATCCTGATTGTTCAACTGCAGACGAACCACCCCGTATTCGTCACGCTTTGAGGAAATCTTGCGCATGCCAAAATAGCTTTTGACAACATCAACAGCAGCATTTTTACGCAGCAAGGTTACCACCATATCATAGAGGAAGGGTGATTCGGGACTCCAGAGCTTGGCCCGGGGGATGCCGAGCAATACTTCCTGCCCTGGTGCAGATTTGCCGGCGCTGATAACTTTGCCGTTTTCCAGAACCTTTACCTCGATAAGATCGTCTGGTGAAGCACCCATGGCTGCAGCCAAAACGGAAACGGAACCGCCATCCACATCAGGAACAGTCCTGATGCTTCCAATGTAGGCCTGATCAACAGGTTCTATCCAAACCGTTTGCCAGATACCGGTTACAGAAGTATACCATATGCTCTCCGGTTTATTTACCTGTTTGCCGTGCGGCTGATAACCCGCATCACTCGGATCCCAGACCCTGACAATCAGGTCCTGATTCCCGCTTTTATTGATGAAGGGAGTAATGTCCATGGAAAAAGGCGTATATCCGCCGCTGTGCGAACCGGCCTTGATATTGTTTATCCAGATGTCGGCCTTCCAGTCGACAGCCCCGAAATTGAGCAATACCCTTTTGCCCTTCCACGAGACCGGAGTGGTAAAAGTGCGGTGATACCATAGCTCACTGTTTTCGCCAACGGCTTTCTGGACTCCGGAAAGGCTCGACTCAATGGCAAAGGGCACAAGGATCTTTCCTTCATAAGCAGCAGGAAATGCATTGCCTTTGGGCAGAATGGCATATTCCCAGAGACCGTTCAGGTTCTGCCACTGGTCACGCACCAGTTGGGGCCGCGGATATTCCGGCCACGGGTCGGCCGGGTTCACCTTTTCGGCCCAGGCTGTCCTGATCCGGTCACCGGCAGGTTTCCAGTCCTGCCCATTTGCACTTAAAACCAAAGCCAGCAAAACAATTAAACAGATTTTTTCACGAATAGTATTCATTGGGTAATAGTTTTTTAACTTGAATAATTGGATATCTATCTCATTCTGTCGGGATTAAATACCAGGGTGGCAGAGCCATAAACAGCTTTCATGCCACTCCGGGAACCCATCTCATAGCGACTGGTCTCAATAGTGCCGTCGAGTACTTTTTCTGTTACCATGCGCATATCTGTAATGTACTGCGGTGTCAGTTTCACCTTCTCCTGTTCATAGTGGCCCACATACAGCTCATCAATATCGCCTTTCATGCCTTCCAGCTTCCTGACAGAGGCCAGGTAAGCGGTAAGTGGCAAACTGGATATCTGCATCCACACCATGGTGGATCCGATGCCATCACCGGTAAGCAAGTACCGACCCGACCGGTCATAGAAAGCCACCGATCCGGGCGTATGACCGGGTATACCGATGACTTCAATCTTTTTTCCGCCCAGGTCAAACACGGTGCCGTCTTCAATAAAATGGCACTGCATTCCGGCCGACTTGGGGATCATACCCGTGTCGGCCGGCTGCATGTATATGTCATGAAAATATTTTATACCTCCGCTGTGGTCAGAATGACCGTGGGTCAGTGCGAGTTTAAAAGGTTTGCTGCCTATAAGCTCATGAATGGTTTCTTTCAGACCTTCCTGTCCCGAACAGGCATCAATAAGGAGCGCCTCGAGGCTTCCTTCGATCAGGTAAGCGGTGGACAGGGTGCCTTTAATGGTCTGAATCCTCCAGAAGCCTTTACCCAGGTTATCGATACGATAGTTCGGCTCAGGCTGTGCGCTCAGGGAAAGGAAGGTCAGCATGATAAGGGAACAGATCAAGTATGGGAATTTCATTGATATTTCAAATTGGATTTTGGATCATAAATGTAGGAAAATTTTTTTGGATAACCGGATTTTGCCTTATTGGTCATTTCCGGCTTGCCTGCCGATTATTTCCAAAAAAACAAGATAATGATTTTTTTATTCTGATACATCACTAAATTTGGCTGACCAAAATTCCATAGAATATTCCTGATCTGACCCAACCTGCAGAAAATGGTGAATCATAAACATCGATGCAATGAATATTGAAACCAAGGAAAAAGTGTTAAGGGTTGTCAGTCGGGTTACCGGAAGGAATATTAAGGAAATAAATCTTGAAAGTGACCTGAAAACGCAGCTTTCAGTTGATTCGGTTCAGATCGTTGAATTATTCGCGGTCCTCGAAAAGGAACTGGGAGTTGAACTGCCACTCCGGTTAATGACAGTAAAAACCGGCAGGGAATTTCTAATGATACTTGAAGAGGAGCTTCATAAATGACCCTGGAGTCCATATTTGAGTTTTAAACTAATATTGGATTACAGATGAATGATTTCCGGCGCATAACGCAGCTTGACTTTAAGTATGTAATATTTAAAGGCAAAAGGTTTGATAAACGGTTGATTTCTGAAGCCATTGATCACCTGGTAAAATTCCTGCGTACAAATAACCAGTCCACTTCGCCGTTTATCTTGTTGACTGCCTATAATCATGTAAAAACGATCATAGCGTATTATGCAATTATCAAAGCAGGTAAGATACCTGCATTGCTTGATCCGGGTCATCGATCAATCGAACTTACCGAAATCATCGAGGATATTGATCCGGCCGCAATCATTTTCCTGAACTCAAGTGAAATTGGTTTCACCTATGAGGAGGAAATTATTTTCAGAAAGCCGAAACCTGGCTTCCTGATTACATCCGATTTAGAAGATGTCTGTACACTGGCTTTCACCAATGCAGAAGATGGTTATTCGAAAGGTGCTATGCTTACCGAAAAAAATCTCTTATCGGAAATTCGGGCCCTGGTTATTACCAACAGGTTAACAACCAGCTCCGTTACCTGTGCATTGTTGCCGTTTTCTCACTTATATGGTTTGGTTCAGGGAATACTGTTACCAACCCATTCCGGTTCAACAGCTGTGATTATTGAGATGGATATACTCCGGATCAGCGAAATAATAAACGAGATCCGGCAAAATCATGTAACCCATCTTTATACAGTACCCTCGCTGTATTATTTGCTCAGCAAAGTGACCGGAATTGATCACCTGGTGAAGGGTATTCTTGAATTTTACTCAGGTGGCATTCAGTTATCCCCTTTTATTTATGAAAGCTTCTTTAAGAAAACAAACCGGACGATAAGAGAGGGATATGGACTTACCGAATGTTCCCCGGGTGTTGGTCTGGACTATGAAAATGAAAAGCCGGTCGTATCCAGTTTCGGGAAACCAATGCCAGGTTGTGACATCAAAATACTGGATGAAAATAATAAGGAATGTTTACCTGGCCAGGACGGCGAAATATGCATCAGCGGAGACATGGTGTTCAAAGGCTATTTCAATCATGAAAAAGCTACCGGCAGCGTGCTGAGGAATGGCTGGCTCCATTCCGGCGATTACGGAAAAAAAGACCCGCAAGGGAATATTTACTTCTGCGGCCTGAAAAAGAACATGATCAATGTGGCCGGAAACAATGTATACCCCAGAAAATTGGAACGTCTTTTAAAAATAAACAAAAGGGTGGCCGAAGTTGAAGTATTTCATGAAGAATCTGTGTTGCAGGGCCAGGTTGTGGGCGCCAGGCTCCAGCTGCATAAAAAATCAGAAAGTGCCCAGAAGGAGGTGAAAAACTGGTGCTATCAGAACATAAATAACATTATTCTTCCGAAGATTTGGTTGTTTGAACAATAAAAACTCAGCATATGATAAAAATGGGAAATGGATTGGGCGAATTATATGCTGCGGTTAAGATCCTTCAGCAGAATGGTTGTGTATTTCAATATTATGAAGATACTGAGTATAACGGAAGGACTGTTATCGTTAATAACCGTGAACTCCTGCATCTGGCAAACTGCAGTTATCTCGGTCTTGAAAAACATCCTTCCCTGATATCTGAGGCGACAGAAGCGCTGAGGCGGTATGGTACCCAAAACTCCATGTCGAGGGCTATGTTATCTTCTCCCCTTTATAAGTCATTGGAACAACTGTTGGGAGAAGTTTTCCCTGGTTATCAGGCAGTCTTCCCCACCACTACATTGGCCCATTGCTCAGCACTTCCCTTGTTGATCCAGGATAAGGATGCCATTATACTGGATGCACATGTGCATAACAGTGTACGCATGGCAAGCCAGTTATGCAAAGCCAGTGGCACCTTTGTTGTCTTATCCAGGCACAATGATATGGATCATGTTAAGTACCTGACCTACCGGCTTAGGAAAGAGGGATATGCCAGAATCTGGTATTGCGCCGACGGGTTGTACAGCATACATGGCAATTTCTGTGATGTAACAGGTTTAGTAAAGTTACTGGATACTGTAGACAACTTTTATGCCTATGTGGATGATGCGCACAGTACAGGCTGGTATGGTAAGCATGGCTGCGGATATGTTGCTTCACAACATGGTCTTCATGAAAAAATGATCTTGGTTGAATCGTTTGCCAAATCAATGGCTGCCAACGGGGCCGTGATCATTTCCTCAGACCGGGAGGTTGCGGAATACCTCAAATATACCGGACAAACCATGATCTTTTCCGGTCCCATTCAACCTGCGACATTAGGTGCAATAAACGCAAGCCTTAAAATTCATTTGTCGGATGAACTTCCCGGGCTGCAGCATGAGTTGGTGGAATTAATTGAGTTCTTCATTGCGAAAAGCAATGATCTTCAGCTGCCGATTCAGACCAGGGACATAACACCCATACAGCTTTTCAGAATCGGCAGTATGGATAGGATGTTCAGGGTATTGGTTCAGCTGATAGACAAAGGATTTCTTCCCATGACCGCCGGTTATCCCGCCGTAGCCAAGGGAGAGGAAGGTATTAGGGTAAATATCACCCGGCATCTGACAAAAAACGATCTAAACAGTTTCCTGGAGACTTTAAGGAACATATTTGACCTGGAAAAAGATTAAAGTATACCGGTTAGAAACAATGCAGTGTGATGCCAAGAAAGATAAGAAAAATAGCGCTGATTAATCCCAAAACACCGCTTCAACAGGAAAATCCCGGGATATTTGAAATGTTTCAAAGAAACAGGGAAAGACTCAAGCCATGGCTTGCTCCTCCCTTGAATTTGTTGACCATTGCAGCACTCACCCCGGATAGTATTGAAGTATGTGTTATTGATGAACACTTCGAGAGCATTGATTTCACCTCGGAATATGATCTGATTGGCATTACAGCAATGACACAACAGGCTTTCAGGGCTTACGAAATCGCGGAGATATTCAGAAACAAGAATGTTCCCGTTGTCATGGGAGGTATTCATGCCTCCGTGCTTCCTGAAGAAGCCCTGCAGCATACTGATACGGTTTTCGTTGGAGAAGCTGAAGAGCTTTGGAAAGTGTACCTCGATGAATTGCAGGAAGGCAAAGAAAGGAAAATATATAAGTCCGATGGATTTCTTGATCTTCGAAAATCACCTGTACCAAAATACAATCTGATTAATTATAACGCATATAAGGACAATGATAACTATTTCAACTATATCCCTGTGCAGGCAACACGCGGTTGCCCGCATGATTGCGTTTTCTGTGCTGTTTCCAAGCTATATGGAAAAAAAATCAGAAAAAAAACTGTAGACCAGGTGGTCAGGGATATAGAACAAATCCAACTTCACGTCGGTGATTCCCTCATTCTTTTTGCTGATGATAATTTATTTGTGGATAAAAGGTTTAGCAAAAATCTTTTAAAAGCGTTAATCCCATTGAAGATAAAATATTTTGCCCAGACGGATATCAGCATTGCCGAGGATGAGGAACTGCTCAGTCTGGCTTACAGGAGTGGTTGTCATATCGCCTTCATTGGCCTCGAAAGCCTCAGGGAAGAAAGTTTGGGAGAGATAAACCGTAACAAATGGAAAATGAAGCAGGTGGAAAAATACACCCGTAGCATAAGAAAAATACAAGACAGTGGCATTGTGGCCTTTGGTGCCTTTGTCATCGGATTTCAGCACGATGATCTTTCAACCTTTGATGAGATTAGAGATTTCACTGTTCAGAACCATATGCCGGGACAATTCACTTTGGCCACTCCCATACCCGGCAGCAATTTATATCAGGAATTGCAGCAGGAAGGAAGACTATATCATGATGTTTTCTGGAACAAATGCAATTTTTACAATCTGGTTTATACGCATGAAAATCTTACAAAAAAGGAGGCAGAGGATGCATTGATCCGCCTGTATGAGGATGTTTTTAATGATGAAAATACTTTAAAACGCTTTATTCACATGAAAAATATCTACAAAACCCTTCCTGAAAGATGGATCTGATCAACCGAAGTTATAGGATAAATTAGCGGAAATTGGAACTTTAAAGCTCAAATATTGAAGTTTTTCCCACGAGCATCCTCCCGGAAGCTTTTGGATAAACAAGTACTAAAAAAATAAATTGGCGGCCGCTGGTCACATCCAAACTTAATGGTATTGGTTACGTATATATTTATGTTCATTTGTATAAAAGGGCTAAACCAATGGGCAGGTCAAATCGCTGCTATATGATCCTCCTCGCTCTCATTTTTCTGATGAAAAATGCAGGTGCATCAGACACACTTTATATTGACAGTGCGAAAAATATCTTGGAATTGAAAGATTGTATTTATGTCATGGAAGACGTACAAAAATCTTTGGATATAAGCACAATTTTAAAGAATGCAACCAGTTACCCCTATAAATTTTATAGCAATTCGGAACTTAATTTCGACTATTCCAGGTCAACTTTTTGGATCAGATTCACCATTAAGAATAATTCCAGCGTTCAGCAAGATTATTTATTGGAAATAGCCAATCCAGATCTTGATTGCATAAACTTCTCTGAAACAAAGGAGGATAGTTTAATTCGTACAGTGCAGACAGGCGAATTGTTCGATGTTAATACAAGAGAAGTATTTAACAGAAATTACCTGTTTAGTATTTCCCTGTTACCGGCAGAATTTCGAACTTACTATCTGTCTGTGAACAATAATGGCCATCCTTGTTCAATTCCCTTAAAATTAAAAGAAAAAACCTTTTTTGAAAGGAATAACATTGTCTCAGATACTTTTAACTGGTCTATTTATGGATTGCTCATTTTTATTGTATTATTCAACATTTATCTCTACTGGGCTTTAAAGGATAAGGTCAGTCTGTATTACTCGCTTAGCCTGTTATTTGCAATATTGACCTTCATGCACTATGATGGCTATTTCTACCTGTTAAATCCTTCAACAATCGTAGAAAATCTCAAGTGGGTAAATCCCAGTCTTTACAGTGTATTTCTGTTGCAGTTCACACAATCGTTTGTTCCCGTTCATATGAGCAACCGAATGATTAACAGATTCCTGAACCCATTGAAGCTTTTTATTTTGCTAGCACCATTTACTTATACCCTGAGATTTCCTTTTTCGTTGATTGCCGATATTGGTATACCACTGTTTGTGCTGGTGGTGTTTGTGATTATTATCAGAATGGCCTGGAAATCATACAGCAAGGACTATTTGCCAATTCAGTTGTTTGTTTTTGCCTATCTGGCTGTATTTATTGGTCTTTCATTTCATCTGCTAAAAGAAATGAATTTCATTTCAGCAAGTTATCCCGTGATCAATTCAATCAAAATCGGGTTTATGGTTCAGAATATCCTGTTGACTATTGCTGTTCTTGAACGTTTCCGGGTAACTCAGAGAAATGACAAGCAGATTATCCAGAACAGTCTGGTAAAAATAGAAAGACAAAATAAAGAATTGGAGATCATCAATACTGAACTCGAAAAGCTCTCTATTGTGGCAAGCGAAACAGACAACAGTATCGCCATTTATGATAATAATGGAAGGCTGGAATGGGCCAATTCAGGTTTTGAGAAGCTGTATGAAGTGACTATTAATGACCTTATCAGAAAAAATAGGGATAATATTGAGAAGATCATTCCCAATGTAAAAGTCAGCAAATATGTTGATGCGTGCAGGAAAACAAGGTCGCCAGTGATTTTTGAAACCCGAATCACTTATAGAAACAGGAAAGAAATGTGGATCCAGACCACACTTTCACCTTTTATCCGGTCGGATGAAATTTCAAAGATCATATCTATCGATTCGGACATTACAAACCTTAAAAACTACGAACAAGAGCTGGAAACAGCCAAAACGAAAGCTGAAGAAAGCGACCGGCTTAAGACTGCCTTCCTGCATAACATCTCCCATGAAATACGCACTCCCATGAATGCCATTGTGGGATTTTCGGGCTTTTTGAACGATCCAACCCTGGAATATGAAGAGCGAAAGCAATATTCAGATATCATTGTTCAAAGCACAAACCAATTGCTTTGCATCATCACAGATATTATCAGTATTGCTTCCATTGAGGCAGGACAGGAAAGAATCATTGAAAAACAGATATATCTGAATAGAACCCTGAGCTATATTCACGAACAGTTTCTCTTGAAAACCGTTGAGAAAGAAATCAACCTGGAATTAAAATTAAATGTATCACATCAGGAAACTGCCATAATAACGGATGAAACAAAGCTGGTGCAAATACTTACCAATTTGATCGAGAATGCCTTGAAATTCACTACAAAAGGTCATGTGAGCTTTGGATATGAGATGAAAGACAATGAAATTGAGTTCTTTGTTGAAGATACAGGCATTGGCATCGATCCTTCCATGCATGATGAAATTTTTAAACGATTCCGACAGGTTGAAAACTCGCTTTCGAGGCAGTTCGGAGGTTCAGGTTTAGGCTTATCCATCTCAAAGGCCTATGTTGAATTACTGGGTGGCAGAATCTGGGTAAAATCCGGGCTCGAAAAAGGATCTACTTTCTTTTTTACATTACCATTCAATAAAGCTGAACCTGCTGCCCAATCGGAAAAGAAACCAAATCAGAACGCCCATAAGGGAAACCTCCCAAACCTCATCACTGTGCTTATAGCAGAAGATGAGGACTCTAACTTCAAACTGCTGAAAGAATTCCTGTCGACCCTAAAACTGAATATTATCCGCGCCAATAATGGTATCGAGGCGATTGAAGCATGCAGATCAAACCAGATTGACCTTGTCTTAATGGATATGAGAATGCCTGAAATGGATGGATACGAAGCCACCAGACGAATACGGCAATTTTTACCCCATTTGCCCATAATTGCACAGACAGCCTATTCCAGTGAAAGAGATGTAGAAAAGGCCATGGAATGTGGGTGCAACGAATTCATCAGTAAGCCTTTAAATAGGGAACTGTTGATTTCCATGATTTATGAACTGGTGTTAATTCACTCACAGAAAAAAGATTTTCCCGGCTACTGAGTGGACTTTTTTCCTGCAATGGAAGTGACCGTTAATAAGAAATCACCTTTCAGCAGATCAGCCTGGACTGAGGATGAACCGATATAAACCTGATAGGCCATTTCTTCCACTTCCCAAGTTTTGGATTCAGGATTGTAATAAGCCAAATCTTTCGCCGGGATGGTAAAATGAACCATCTGCACTTCACCAGGTTCCAGGTGGATTTTCTTAAATCCGCGCAGGAGCTTTACCGGCCGGTCGTGTTTGGAGTTCCCGAATCCGATATACAACTGGGCCACCTCCTTACCCGCTGATCTTCCGGTATTCGTTACAGCCACAGAAACCCTTAATGAATCGTTCAGTGCAATCTCAGGTGTAATAATACGGAGGCTGTCAAATCTGAATGTCGTATAGCTCATTCCAAATCCGAAAGGATAGGCTGGTGTGATTCCCTGCTTGTCGAACAGGGTATAACCATGATAATATCCGTAGTCTATTACCGAATCGGTATTGTTGAAATAGGGATAATCCTCCTGCCTTTTGGCAATTGTAAATGGAAGCTTTCCGGAAGGATTGGCCTCACCAAAGATGATCCGGGCCAGTGCATTTCCGCCCTCCATACCACTATACCAGGAAATCAGGACAGCGGGTACCTTATCCTTCCAGTCCTCAATAATAACGGCACTGCCGGTGACAATCGAAACAACAGTGTTGGGATTGAGGCCGGCCAGTGCATCAATCAAAACGAGATCACGCTCTTTTAGCCTGAGATCCAGGCGGTCACCTCCCCGGATAAGCTTTCCGATTTTGATCGATTCGCCTTCCTCAATAGATTTAAAACCAGCAACAATCACCAGGGCATCAGCTTGTCCGGCTATCGTTTTTGCTTCTTCAAGGTCCTCGCCTGTACAATACTTCACCTCAACCTCTTTCCCGAGCAGATTTCTTAAACCCTCAACAGGAGATACAATGTTCCTGGAATTTACATGATAGTTTATGTCGCCGGTGATTTCTTCACTGGCTAACGTTCCAATAACAGCCAGACTTTTAATTGAAGATTTATCGAACGGAAGTACATCTCCGTCATTTTTAAGCAATACCATGCTTTCTTCAGCAGTGGCCTGTGCCAGTTTAACATGGGCTTCTGCACCGATCAGATCTTTGGTATATTCCACAGGATCTTTCCGGGTAATATAGTAAAGTTTGGTTTTCAAGACCCGCAACACCATGTTGTCAATTTGCTCCATGGAGACCTTCCCGCTCTCAATAAGTTTGACAAGTTTCTCGCCATAATCTTCGGGAACCGGCATCTCAACATCCATACCCGCATTAGCCGCTTTCTCGCCATCATAAATACCGGCGATAAAGTCGGAGCTGATAAAACCCTTCCAGCCCCATTCCTCCCGCGGAATGGTAGTCAACAGATAACGGTTATGTCCGCAATACTCACCATTAACCTTATTGTAGGCAGACATCAGCGATGCCAGACCGTTATCGGCACATTTTTTAAAATGAGGCAGGTATACCTCATGCAAGGTCCGTTCATCTACCCTGACATTAAGATAGTTTCGTGAGTTTTCGATGCTGTTCAGGGCATAATGCTTGGCGCAGGCCATGACATTGTTCTGCTGGACTCCTTCCATGGTGACCAGTGCCATTTCACCCACCAGCCAGGGATCTTCCCCAAAAGATTCCTGTGCGCGACCGTTGGAGGGATGTCTCAGCAGATTGATGCATAAACCACCGTAATAATTTGCACCTGCACTCCTGGCTTCTTTACCCATAACATCACCCACCTGTCTTTCCAGATCAGCATTCCAGGTAGCGGCTCTGGCGATTCCTGCAGGGAAACAGGTGCCTCTGGCAACGGTAATTCCCCTTGACCCGTCCGAAAAGGATATGGGCGGGATATCCAGCCGCTTATTACCACCTGCATAGACATGGCCCAGCTTTTTCTCCATCATCCTGATAAGCATCAGCCTTGTCAGGTTGCCCTTGTCCCCGGTCAGCTGACCAACTTTTTCCTCAACCGTCATCCGGGCAATCAGATCCATGGCGGCTTTTTCGATTTCCGCATCGCTCATTCCCTGTTTCCAGTGATAGGCGGTTGGATTAACATCAACGTTGTTGGTGAATTTCGAATAGAGGTAAAGGGATAATAATAGAATCAGGGGTAGTCCTATTATGACCCCCAATATCCAGAAAACAATTTTAAAGACAGTTTTCATTGTTAAGCAGGTTTAATGATTTACAGGTGTTTCTGTTAGAGAATATACATTAAATATAGAATATTTATTTTGTATTAATCAGGGACAAAGCTGATTTTCAACATGCAGTTGGAATATCTTCCAAGGATGTGATTTCGGCAAAAGAAATTAAATCCCTCCGACGCTGCGCGCTGGTTGGTCTTTGGAATATGGGAAGATCGTCAAGCGATCTTTAAACTTCAAAAATCGATGTTCGGTGTTCAGTGTTCGCAGGGGGATTACTCGCTTCGCTCGTGAGATCGCTGCGCTTAGTTTCTGCGTGATCCCTTGAGGGGTGATCCCAGCAAAAGAAATGAAATTTCGCCATCGCTGCGCGCTGGTGGGTCTTTGGAAGAGATGGGATTACTGCGTGATCCATTGAGGGGTGGTCCCAGCAAAAGAAATGAAATCCCGCCATCGCTGCGCGCTGGTGGGTCTTTTGTCTTAGGGGAGGTCTTCAAGCGGGTTTGAGACCTCCCCTAAGACAAAATCCCAGGGCTTCGCCCCGGGATTTAATTCCTTTTGCGGAGGAAGAGGGATTCGAACCCCCGGTCCCGCGATAGCGGGACAACGGTTTTCAAGACCGCCGCATTCGACCGCTCTGCCATTCCTCCATGGCGCGCAAAATTACAACTTTTTTGTTCTCATAGGCCTTCCGGCGCCCAAAAATGTTTCCTGACCTTGTGAATGCTGAAAAAAAAATCAACATTTTAATATTTTCCGCGCCGATAAGCCCTTTCAAGACAGGTAAATTTCCTGGTATTTTTATAGTTCTCAAATATAGATATTTAATAGTTCTTAACTAAACTAATTGTTTAATTTTCCTTCTGAGAATTCTTTAAATACTGAGGTAGTTATTAACAATTTCACGTAAATAGTTGAATAAATTTCTGATACGAAGTTGGCTATACGTCAGAAATGGTATATATTTGCTTAACAAAATAGAAAGTTTACTAACCCTAAAAATTTTTGTTATGAACAAAGCACAATTGATCGATGCCATTGCCGCCGGTGCAGGTTTGACTAAAGCTGATGGAAAAAAAGCTCTCGATGCTTTCATTAAGGCTACCACTACAGCTTTGAAAAAAGGTGACCGTGTTGCGCTCGTAGGCTTTGGCTCATTCTCAGTTTCCAAGAGAAGTGCAAGAACTGGCAGAAATCCTCAGACTGGCAAGGAAATTAAAATTCCTGCTAAAAAAGTTGTAAAGTTTAAAGCAGGTAGCGATTTAGCAACTGTTGTTAAATAATGCTGTCGAAATGATTTAAAGGGAGCACTTGCTGCTCCCTTTTTTTTTACCCTGATGACTGAAAAACTCATCGAACATCTCTCCGGTTTTGTTACCGAAAGGCGGGTGAAGCTGTTTGACAGGCTGCTAAACTACCGCACCCGCTATATCACCGTGGTGCTCGAAGATCTTTTTCAGCCGCATAATGCCAGCGCCGTGCTACGATCGTGCGAATGCTTTGGCATTCAGGATGTTCATATTATTGAAAATCAGAATCAATACCGGATAAGTCCGGATGTCGCGCTGGGCTCCTATAAATGGCTCACCATGATCCACCACAACCAGGAAAACAATAATACCCGCCCGGCCATCACCATACTCAAAAAGGCGGGCTACCGCATTGTGGCCACCACACCACATAAAAACGACTGTACCCTGGAAGACTTCAGTCTCCTCCCGGGCAAAGTCGCCCTCCTGTTCGGAACAGAACTGAAAGGACTTTCACCAACAGCCATGGAACTGGCCGATGCCTTCGTTAAAATTCCCATGATTGGTTTCACGGAAAGCCTTAATATTTCCGTTACTGCTGCCATTTTTATCCACCATCTTACCGCAAAACTTCATAATACCCCTCATCTTCCCTGGCAACTTTCTGAGAAAGAGAAACAGGAAATCAAGCTCGACTGGCTGAAAAAGTCCATACGGAAATCAGAAATGATTGAAAAAGCTTTTCTTGAGGATCAGATTCTTAAAGGGTATCATGCCACTTTAAATTCAGAAACAAACACGGATTAATATCATTTTTTTCATATATTTGAGGTAGATTTTGATGAAGTTTTTCATTTACTTGATGAAATCCACCCTCTATGAATTGCATTATTATTGATGATGACCTGATGTCCAGACGGATTGTCGAAGAGTTCATTTCACGAACCGATCAGCTTAGATTCCTTGCTTCCTACGAGAATGCCGTGGATGCCATTAATGCCTTTAACGGGGATGAGGATATTGATTTGATCTTCCTCGATATTGAAATGCCGGAAATGAGCGGCATCGACTTCCTCGAAACACTCACCAACCCACCCCAGATCATTATCATTTCCTCCAAAGACAAATATGCCCTCGAAGCTTTCAACTATGATGTAACTGATTACCTGCTCAAACCCATTTCCTACAGCCGCTTCTTCAAAGCCATCAACAAAGCCAATGTGCGGTTCAAAACCAAGGTCGACACCAAGGACAATGAGATCTTTATAAAGAAGAACTCTGCCCTGGTGAGACTGAAATATGAAGACATCCTGTGGGTAGAAGCTCTTGAAAATTATGTGATCTTCAACACGTTCCACGAAAAGTTTACCATTCATTTTACTATGAAAGCAGTTGAAACCAAACTGCCCAGCAACAAATTCACCCGTGTTCACCGTTCCTTCATCGTAAATACCAGTCGGATCAACATCATCGAGGACAATTCGGTCATCATCAAAGTACAGGAAGGATCCAAATCCATTCCTATCGGGAAGTCCTATAGAGACAAACTTCTCAAGGACATAAACCTGATCATTAAATAATTGATGCCGCCGCACCTGCCGCTTTTCATGGTAACTTCTTCAGGAAATGGATCTTCTTAAGAGGTTTGGACTGTTTCTTTTTTTGTGCCGGTTGGTGCTGTCAGTCAGTGCATCAGAACCTGTACCGCTTTCGCTGCAGCAATCGGAAACCAAGTTGAAGGTGTTGTTTACAAAACTAACCTCCGGGCACACGGAGCTGGAAAAATCTGCCACCGCCGACAGTATAACGAACCTCCTGAACGCCACCCTGCATTTGCCTGGCTCATTCGAATATGCCTTTCAAACACTCAGCGCACTCGGCAAAATTACCTCCCCCGATCAGCATCTCCGGATTTTTACATGGAACGTTCCTTCCAGCGACGGCACCAATACCTATTACGGTTTCTTACAGTACAGATCGGGCAATGATGATGCGATCAGGGTATTTCCGCTGACAGACGCGCGATCATCTATCTCCGATCCTGCCACGGCCACACTTACCCGGGAAAATTGGTACGGATGCCTGATTTATGAGATCGTTGAAAAGAAACAGGCCGGCATCACCTGGTACACACTGCTCGGTTATAATCCTGAAAACCTCTTCATTTCGAAAAAGGTTATTGATCTGCTCTGGTTTAACGAACTGCACGAACCGGTCTTCGGGAAGCCAGTTTTTCATTTCCAGAAGCGGATTCAGTGCCGCATCGTGTTTGAATATTCAGCCAAGGTCTCCATGAGCCTCAAATGGAATAACAAGATGGACATGATCGTCTATGACCACCTCTCCCCTGCTAAACCTTCCTATGAAGGGAATTACCAGTTCTACGGACCGGATCTTTCATTCGACGGACTGAGATTCGACAAAGGGATATGGGAAAGCGTGGAGGATATTGATGTCAGGAACAGTAACCAGTAACCAGTCACCAGTCACCAGTAACCAAATAAAAATGTCATTCCTGTCACGAATATTGTGACGTATTGACAGTTTCCGGGTTACGGCACAATCTTTGAAACTGCCGGTTTCGGTAAAAATGATGTTGAACCTTAAAACTTAAAACCATGCAAAAAGGTAAAATTGGCGTTACCACCGAAAACATATTCCCGATCATAAAAAAATTCCTATACTCGGATCATGAGATTTTTCTAAGAGAACTTGTCTCCAATGCTGTTGATGCCACACAGAAGTTGAAAACCCTTGCCAATATGGGTGACTTCAAAGGAGAACTGGGTGATATTACGATCCGGGTCAAGATTGACAAGAAAAATAAAACACTGACGGTTTCTGACCAGGGTATCGGAATGACGGCAGAGGAAGTTGATCAATACATCAACCAGATCGCCTTTTCAAGTGCTGAAGACTTCCTTGAAAAATATAAGAACCAGGCAAATAATCTTATCGGACATTTTGGACTGGGCTTTTATTCTTCCTTCATGGTTTCGGAAAAGGTTGAGGTGATCACACGGTCGCACCAGGAAGGCGCTAAAGCCGTAAAATGGTCGTGTGACGGTACACCTGATTACAGCCTGGAGGAAACTGAAAGAATGGAAAGAGGCACCGAAATTGTATTATACATCGACAAAGATTCAGAGGAGTTCTTAGAAGAATCGCGGATAAATGACATTCTCCGCAAATACTGCAGGTTCCTGCCGGTACCTATTGGATTTGGCAGAAAAACCGAATGGAAGGACGGAAAATCCGTGGAACTCGATGAAGATAAAATCATCAACAATACAGTACCCCTCTGGACAAAGAAACCCGCTGATGTTAAGGATGAGGACTACAAGGACTTTTACAAAGAGTTGTATCCCGTGGCTGAAGAACCGCTGTTCAACATTCATCTCAACGTGGATTACCCCTTCAACCTTACAGGTATCCTCTATTTCCCGAGAATTAAAAGCAATTTTGATATTCAGAAAAACAAGATCCAACTGTACAGCAACCAGGTTTTTGTAACGGACTCGGTGGAAGGTATCGTACCGGAATTCCTTACACTGCTGCACGGCGTGCTGGACTCACCCGATATTCCGCTGAATGTTTCACGCAGCTATCTGCAGAGTGATTCCAATGTTAAGAAGATTTCCAGTCATATTACCAAAAAGGTTGCCGACCGGCTACAGGACATCTTTAAAAATGACCGCGAGCAATTCGAGAAAAAGTGGGATGATCTTAAACTCTTCATTGTATACGGAATGATCTCAGAAGAGAAATTCTATGAACCGGCATCCAAATTCGCTTTGCTGAAAAATACAGAAGCCAAGTATTTTACCTTCGAAGAATATGAGAAGCTGATCAGGGAAAATCAGACCGATAAGAACAAAACACTTGTTTACCTGTATACTACGGATACAGAAGCCCAGTTCAGTTTCATCGAATCGGCCCGGAATAAGGGATATGATGTGCTGGTGATGGACGGTCATCTCGATATGCATTTCATCAACCAGATGGAAACCAAATTTAAGGAATCCCATTTTGTCAGGGTGGACAGTGATGTGGTCGATAAACTGATCCAGAAGGACGAAACACGTGAATCCCGGTTAACCGTTGATCAGCAGAATGAACTGAAACCGGTGTTTCAGGATCATTTCCCCGACGCCAAAGCCAACTATTCTGTCACTTTTGAAAGCCTTTCAGAAGACGATCAGCCGGTCATGATCACTCAGATGGAATTTATGCGCAGGATGAAAGATATGTCGGCACTCGGCGGTCCGATGAGTTTCTATGGCGAACTGCCCAACCAGTACAATGTGGTGGTAAATGCCAATCATCCGCTGGTGTCGCGTGTTCATGAAGAAAAAGAGAAAAAGTGCCGTAAGGACCTGGATAAGTTCGGCGAGAAAATAAAACCGCTGCAGGATGCCAAGGCAGAAATAGAGAAGGGCAATAAGGATAAGAAAGATGAGGAAATTGCACAGGCGGACAAGGACAGGATTGCAGAACTGGATAAGAAAATAGCGGAATTCCAGGACAAGCAGAAAGAAGCACTCAAGAAGTTTGGCAAGGAGAACAAAATCGTCCGTCAGCTGGTGGATATAGCCCTGCTCTCGAACAATATGCTGAAAGGCGAAGACCTGAACCGGTTTGTGAAAAGGAGTATTGAACTTCTATAAGAAAGGGACGAGGGACGAGGGACAAGGGACGAGAGGTGAAAGAAGGTTTTCTTGTCCCTTGTCCCTTGTCCCTCGTCCCTTGTCCCTAAAACAGCTGGCTGATCTCTTTCTTAATAAACGCAATCGCATCCGCAGTAGGCGTTTTTTCCTGATCCACCATCGATTCCAGGATGGCTTTGCTCAGGTTAATGGAAGGAGCATCCTTGGGGAATTTCTCAGCTGTGGAATTGATTATCTGGATGGTGCGTCCCCGGGCTATCTTAAGCATTTCCCAGGCTCCCGGCGTTACATAAATCTGCTGTGATAAATTGTGCTCAAATTCCGACCGGATGGCATGCATCAGTTCCGCCTGCAATTGCTGGCAGGTAAAACCCGACTTGTTGACCCGCATGATCAGGTTATCGGGCGAAATCCTTTCCAGGAAAAGGATCGTCCTTTCGTATGCCTGCAGCCTGAGCGGCGTGATCAAATTCTGGTTGTTCAGGAATAGCTGATGTTTACGTTTACTATCCTCACCATCAAAGTACTTTTTAACCATATAGAGGGTAGTGCTAAAAACTACAAGCGCAGGAAGCAGGTATTTAAGGATTTCAAGTATTGTATCCATGCTCATAAATTCTGATAAAATATCACCTGGTAATATTAATGATTTTATATTGAATAGTTTATTTTTACGCTGTCAAAACCAACAACTCTATAAACCAAAAACAACCAACAACCAACAACTAACAACTAACAACTAATATACATGGAAAAAATCGCAAACCGCGTCAACAGCCTGTCACCTTCGGCTACCATCGCCATGAATCAAAAAAGTCGTGACCTCCAGGCAAAAGGAGTTAACGTGATTAACCTCAGCGTGGGTGAACCCGATTTTTTCACCCCGGATCATATAAAAGCCGCTGCTAAGAAAGCCATTGATGATAACTTTTCATTTTATCCTCCTGTTGCCGGATATCCCGATCTTAAAAAGGCCATTGCCGATAAATTCAAACGGGAGAATAATCTCGACTATACTCCTGATCAGATCATTGTTTCCTGCGGAGCTAAACACTCGCTTGCCAACGTCATGATGTCGCTTGTTGATCCGGGCGACGAAGTGATCATCCCGGCTCCATACTGGGTGAGTTACCTCGAACAGGTGAAACTTTGCGAAGGTATTCCCGTGGTAATTGAAGCCAAATTCGAATCCAATTTCAAAATTACTGCCAAACAGCTTGAATCGGCCATTACCCCGAAAACCAGGGCGCTGCTCCTTTGCTCACCTTCCAATCCCTCCGGCGCTGTTTATACGAAAGCGGAGCTTCGTGCCCTCGCAGATGTGCTGGCCAAACACAGCAATATCATGATCATTTCCGATGAAATCTATGAACACATCAATTTTATCGGTGGACATGAAACCATAGCCCAGTTTGCCGATATGAAGGAACGGACCTTTCTGATCAATGGAGTATCTAAAGCCTATGCCATGACCGGCTGGAGAATAGGTTACCTGGCGGCTCCGATGTGGATGGTAAAAGCCTGTGACAAGCTGCAGGGCCAGACAACCACAGGAGCGACAACGATTTCACAGAAGGCTTCTGTGGCTGCGCTTACAGGTGATCAGACCTGTGTTACCGATATGAACAAGGCCTTTAAAAGGAGAAAGGAACTGGTTGTCAGGCTGGTCCGCGAAATGCCGGGTGTAAAGGTGTATGATCCGGATGGCGCCTTTTATGTATTTCCCAAGGTTGACAGCTATTATGGCAAAAAGTTCAACGGCACACCCATCCAAAACTCTACAGAAATGTGCCTCTACCTGCTTGACCAGGCCCACATAGCCACTGTCCCCGGAGATGCATTCGGAGATGATGCCTGCATCAGGATCTCCTTTGCCACTTCTGATGAGAAACTTGTGGAAGCTATGAAAAGAATGAAAGACGCGCTGGCCAACCTGAAATAATTATTTAACCGATTCAATCGGAATTTGCGCTATCCTTTCGGTATACTTTATGTAATAAGTGTCATAAAGCGTTTTTAAGAAACTTTCCGCTTTCTTTTCACGTTCAGCATATTGCTGTCGGGTTTCATCACTTTTGCGGGGATCAAACAAAGCAGATGTGGCCTTTGCCTGTTCAATCTCACTTTCATAACAGGATTCTACAAAGTGCTTCTTTTCAAGGGACCAGAGGCGCATCGACTGATCATCCGAAACGGAGGCGATAAATCGATTGTCATTGCTGAATCTTATGGCATTCACCATGCCGGTGTGACCTGTGAAAGTATGTAACTTTTTGCCTGTAGCCGTTTCCCAGAGGATAATGGTGCGATCAGCGGAACAACTGATCATGTGGTTGCCATCGTCACTGAACCGGACATCGAATACGGCGCCATCATGACCGATAAAGGTCCTTACAATCTTACCGGTCTCAGCATTCCATAACCGGATAGTCTTGTCAGCAGAGGCAGAGACCAAATATTTGCCGGAAGGATGAAAATCAAGGGCAAATATATTCTCCGAGTGTAATTCCATCTGTAAAAGCTGCTTCCCTGAAAGGGCATCCCAAAGACGTACGGTTCTGTCAAGCGATCCACTGGCAATACGGGTACCATCCGGACTGAAGCAAACCGGCAGGCAGCTTTTCTCAGGACCTTCCAGGGAAAGGACTGCTTTTCCTGAGGCTGAATCCCATACCTTGATGATTTTCGAATAGGAGCCTGCCACAATCCTAAGTGTTGGTTCACTATAACTGAAACTCCAGATATCCGTTGTATAGCCGCTGAAGGTCCGCACAAGTCTACCCTGCCGGTCCATCCATTTGATATCGGGTCCGCAGGCAGCCAGGATGCTATTATCTGACGAAAAACAGAGCGCTTTTATGGCGAAATGATTTTCAATGCTGCCGGTTATTCCGCCGGTCACAATATCCCAGAGGTATACCATCTTGTCATCACCCCCGGTAGCAATGGTTTTTCCATCCGTGCTGAAGGCAAGCGCTTTAACCGGGGCATCATGCTTTTTAAAAACCCTCGAAATGGATTCATCCTCCTGTGCTCTGGCAATGCCACAGATGAAGGCAATTCCTGACATCAATATCAGGAAGATCCCGGTATTAATATCCCAGCATTTCCTTGTAGATAGCATAATTCTCTTCATCAAAAACCACGAATGTAGCTTTTTTAATTTCCGGGTGGACAGATAGCCCTTTCTTAACAGATGCTATGGCAATGGCAGCCGCCTCATGTTTGGGGAATCCATATACACCGGTGCTGATATTCGGGAAAGCGATTGATTTCAAGTTGTGTGCAGCAGCCAGTGCCAGGGAGTTGGTGTAACACGACTTCAGCAATTCAGGCTCATTGTGGTTCCCGCCATGCCATACCGGTCCTGCTGTATGAATCACATACCGTGCCGGGAGGTTATACCCGTGTGTCAATTTGGCCTCCCCTGTTTTGCAGCCATTCAGGGTCCGGCATTCTTCCAGAAGCTGCGGTCCGGCCGCCCGGTGAATGGCCCCGTCAACCCCTCCGCCACCCAACAGGGAGGTATTGGCTGCATTGACGATTGCGTCTGCGTCAATCCTGGTAATATCACCGCGGATCAGCTCTATCTTATTCATTTTTAACGGATAATAGCACCCAATTCTTTGGTATAAGCTTCTATGAATTTCTTCATGATTTTATCAATCCGCTCGTCTGTGAGTGTTGCCTGGGTATCCTGCAGTATAAAGCTAACTGCATAGGACTTCTTGCCTTCTGTCACCTGCTCTCCTTCATAAACATCAAACAGATCAACCTTCCTGAGCAACTTGCTTTCCAGGCGGAATGCCAGGTCCCTGATCTGGGAAAAGGTGAGGGATTTGTCAAGCAGAAGGGCAAGGTCACGCCTGACTTCGGGGAAACGCGGCAATTCAGTGTACCGGATATGATGATCGCCCCTGACCTTAAGAAGTTGATCCCAGTAAACAGCAGCATAATAAACATCATTCCTGATGTCAAATTGCTTCAATAAGGCACTTTTAATAATGGTCAGTTCCGCGATCAAAGTATTGCCCAGCTGGTAGGCCAGGCCATCGGTATACAGGTCCTTTTTCCCTTCAACAGGCCTGATGGACATTTCATCCAGGTCAATGCCCATCCTTGTAAGAACATTCTGCAGGTAGGCCTTAAGCTCATATATTCCTGCAGATGCCCCTGATGAAATCCAGTTGGGCTCGTTTTTTCTGCCGGTGATGAAAAGGGCCAGGTTGAACTCCTCCTGGTATTTATCCAGCGGATTCCGTTTACCTTTTTTTTCATGATAGGAATAACAATTGCCAAACTCATAGAGTCTGAGATCGGGACGCTGCCGGTTGGTGTTATGCTGAATACTTTCAAGTCCGCCGAAAAGCAGCGTTTCGCGCATTACATTCAGCTCATTGCTCAGGGGATTTACAACCCTTACCAGATTCTCCGGAGCAAATGATGTTAGTGTGTCGTAATACGCTGCAGAGGTTAGCGAATTGCACATGATCTCATAGAAACCGTTGGCGGTAAGATACTCTGAGATCATATCCACCAGCTTTTCCTTGTCGGGTTTACTGCTGTATGACAGGCTTGCCTGAAGTGATTCCGAGATCTCAACGTTGTTATACCCATATATCCTGAGTATCTCCTCGATCACATCGGCCTCACGGGTAACATCCACCCGGTATTGCGGTACAAGAAGATCATACCCGGTCTGATCCTCCCCAAGGATGGTGAAATCAAGCGACAACAGAATGGACCGGACCAGGGAAGCCTCGATCTTTTTGCCGATCAGCCTGCTGATATTTGCGAAAGTTACCTTCACCTGAACAGGTTTCAGGGGATCGGGATAGACATCGACAATGTGGGATGAGATCTGTCCGCCGGCGATCTCTTTTATCAGGAGTGCGCAACGTTTCAGGGCCGTAAGGGTCATTTCCGGATCCACCCCACGTTCAAAACGAAAAGAGGCGTCGGTGCTCAGGCCATGACGTTTTGCGGTAAGCCTTACCGATACCGGATCAAAATAAGCGCTTTCAATAAAAATATTGGTGGTATTTTCGGTGATCCCGGAATGCAGTCCTCCAAAAACGCCGCCTATGGCAACCGGCCTTTCGGCATCACAGATCATCAGGTCGCCGGCCGACAACTGCCTTTCAATGTTATCGAGGGTAACAAATTTTGTCCCTTCCGGCATGTTCTTAACAATAATCTTATGTCCCTTGAGCTCATCGGCATCAAAGGCATGCAGGGGCTGCCCCAGCTCATGAAGAACGAAATTGGTCGCATCCACAATATTGTTAATGGGATTCATGCCGATTGAAAGCAGCCGGTCCTGCAACCAGCGGGGAGAGGGGCATACCGTAACTCCACTGACGCTGACACCCGCATACCGGGGGCATGATTTCCTGTTTTCCACTACTATGGTAACAGGTGTGTTTTCCTGGTCGATCCTGAATGCGGAAACATCGGGCTTTATCAGGGAGATATCCCTGTCTTTCCGCATAAAAGCCGCCAGATCTCTGGCCACACCATAATGAGACGCACTGTCGATCCTGTTGGGTGTTAGTCCGATGACAAACATGATTTCGGGTTCAGCTTTGTAATAGGTTCTGGCAGGCATGCCAACCCGGGCGTCTCCTGGCAGCACCAGGATGCCGCTGTGTCCGTCGCCCAGCCCGATTTCATCTTCTGCGCAGATCATCCCTTCGGAAACCACGCCCCGGATCTTTGCTTTTTTGATCTGGAAATGCTCTTCTCCTTTATAAATCGTGGTCCCTATAGTGGCAATAACTACTCGCTGACCTGCCGCAACATTGGGTGCTCCGCAGACGATGCTCAGCAGGGCCTCTTCTCCAACATCAACGGTGGTTACAGATAACTTATCAGCATCAGGATGCTTTTCACAGGTTTTCACCTCTCCGATAACAAATCCCTCCAAGCCACCTTTGATTTTTTCAATAGTTTCTATGGCCTCTACCTCAAGCCCGATTCCGGTAAGCACCCTGGCCACTTCAGCAGGTGTAAGATTGATATCAATGTATTCCTTCAGCCAACTGTACGATATATTCATTGAATTAATTTTAACAAAACAAAAATAGCATTTTTTGAGTGCATCCCTTCATCACCTCACCCTCTGATTACTTCATCGTCAAAAATAGTATCTTTGCATTTTATTGATCAAACCATGCCGGAAAAAAAGAGTAAGCCGCTGATCCTGGTTACCAATGATGACGGAGTAGAGGCAAAAGGACTGAATGCACTGATTGAAACGGTAAGACCTCTCGGTAGGGTTATCGTTGTTGCCCCCGCTGATCCGCAATCGGGTATGTCTCATGCGATAACGGTAAAGGTTCCCCTGCGACTTACCAAACTCACTGAAGAAGAAAACCTGGTAATTTACAAATGTCACGGCACTCCGGTAGACTGTGTTAAAATGGCATTTAACAACCTGCTGACCGAGAAGCCGGATATTCTTGTTTCAGGAATCAACCATGGCTCAAATGCTTCCACCAGTGTGTTCTATTCGGGAACCATGGGAGCAGCCCTGGAAGGCTGCATTAATGAAATTACCTCCATTGGTTTCTCGCTGCTTAATCTTGATCATAATGCTGACTTTACAGCGGCCCAGCATTATGTGGATATCATTACCCGAAAAGTATTGCAGAACGGCTTATCCAAAGCGGTCTGTCTGAATGTCAATATCCCTGATGTGGAAATGAATAAGATAGCTGGTATTAAAATCTGCAGGCAAAACAGGGGATACTGGCGTGAAGAATTCGACAAACGGACGGATCCTGCGGGAAAACACTATTACTGGCTGACAGGAACTTTTCATAATTCAGAACCTGGAGCCCATGATACGGATGAATGGGCGCTCAGCAATCAATATGTATCAATAGTGCCCCTGCATATTGACCTCACCTGTTACGATACACTGAAAACCTTAAATAACTGGAACTTTGAATAACCCCGGTAATCAAAAAACACACAAATTGAATACCCTGGCTACCGGTATTGTGGGCGGCATCTTACTGCCGGTGATTGTCTACTTTCTCTTGTACTACGCCAAGGTTCAGGATGTCAGTTTCACCTTGTTCTCAAATAACCTGGTCATTGGGAACATCATCCCCATCATTATCAGCCATTGTATTCTTCCGAACCTTTTATTGTTCTTTGTTTTCAATGGTTTCAACTGGATACAGGCTTCCAAAGGGGTGCTCGGAACCACAGTGGTACTCACAGTCCTGGTCTTTGCCACAAAGCTTATTTTTAGTTTAATATGAAGTATTATATCATCGCAGGGGAAGCATCAGGTGATATGCATGCAGCCAATCTGATCAGGGCTTTGAAACGGACAGACCCGGAAGCAGACTTTCGCTGCTTCGGGGGAGACCTCATGAAGGAAGCCGGGGCATCGCTTTATATTCATTATCGCGACATGGCCCTGATGGGAGGGATCGAAGTGTTACGGAGATACCCCACCATCAGGAAGAATAAAATCCGTTGCAGGGAGGACATCCTGAACTACAATCCCGATGCTTTGATCCTGGTGGACTATTCCGGCTTTAACCTGCCCATGGCCAGGTTTGCTTCGGAACACAATATCAGGACCATTTATTACATCTCCCCAAAACTCTGGGCCTGGGCTAAATGGCGTGTAAAAACGGTACGCGATCATATCCGCAGAATGTTTGTGATCCTGCCTTTTGAAGTTGACTTCTACAAGGAACACCAGGTGGAATCGGAGTATTACGGCAACCCGGTTCTTGACAGCATTGCTGCCTTCGAAGAAAATTATACTGCCGATCCGGAATTCAATACCAAAAACGGGCTCGATAACAGGCCTGTTGTTGCACTGCTTGCAGGCAGCAGAAAACAGGAAATTGACCATCTCCTGCCTGAAATGCTGGCCGTGATACCGCATTTCCCCGAATACCAGTTCGTCGTCGCCGGGGCACCCTCCATAACACCGGCTTATTATGAGAAGTACCTGGGCCATACCGGTGCCAAAATTATTTACAATCAGACCTATACGCTGTTAAAACATGCCCGGGCAGCTGTCGTGACATCCGGAACGGCGACCCTTGAAACCGCCCTGCTGGGTGTGCCCGAAGTGGTTATTTACAAGACCAGCCCCCTGACTTTCTTTATTGGTAATTTCTTTGTGAAGATCAAATACTTCTCCCTGGTGAACCTGATTCTCGATAAAGAGGTTGTACAGGAATTGCTGCAGGAAAATCTGGCCGACCAGGTCAGGAAAGAACTGGAGAGACTTTTGTTCGACCAGCCTTACAGGAATGCCATGATCCAGGATTACAGCAACCTCCGTAAAAAGCTGGGCAGTCCTGGCGTGGCTGATCGCGTTGCATCAAGGATTTACAGGATTATAAATGAATAATAAGGCCGTTATGGCTTTCAGGCAAACAGTATTTGTTGTGATTACCCTGTTAATCAGCACGCTGCCACATCAGGGTGCTGATATTACGGTAGGTCTTTTTTATGGCAGGGAGGTTCAGTCTGTTGTGTTTTCAACGGTTGAGGGTGAATACCTGTTGACCGCCAACGGGCGACAGGTAGCCGTGATACGCCAGGGCGATATCTTTCATATTGAACTTACTCCATCCGGGCTGGAAGTTCACGACACCCTGCAATCCTACGGTGTGTTTAAAAACCTTGAGTTCAAAGGTGTTTCCGGTGACAATATCTTCCAGGTAAAGCCTGTATTTCCTGCCCTTCCCGCGAAGGAATCCGAGGATATATTGTACATAAGTCTCTTCAACGATGCCCTGATGCTCATTAACCGGCTCAGTCTTGAAAAATACATTCCCGGCACAGTGGAAGCCGAAGGAGGCTCTAATGCGGGCATTGAGTATTACAAAGCACAGGCTGTCCTGACACGTACCTTTGCGGTTAAGAATTTTTACCGGCATGCCCACGAGGGTTTTAACCTGTGTGATGGCGTGCACTGCCAGGCCTTTAATGGCAAAAGCCGGATGAACGCAAAGATCTATGCTGCCGTAAGTGCCACACAGGGTGAAATACTTACTGACCGCGCCAACGACCCGATAGTAGCCGCCTATCATGCCAATTGCGGCGGAATAACCGGAAATGCATCCATTGAATGGAACAGGGATCTGCCTTACCTGAGTCCGGTGAGGGATCCTTTTTGTGTTAAATCCGAACACCACAGCTGGATTAAAAACATCACACTGGCAGATTGGAATATTTACCTGCAAAAAAAAGGGTATTTCGGGGAACCTGAAAACCTTTACAGTACCATGGAGACGGGCCGTCAGAAGTACCTCGACAGGGCAAACAACAAGCTGCTGCTCACCGAAATCCGGACTGACCAAAAGCTTAAGTCCTCTTTCTTTCATGTAGAACCCGGCAATGGTTCAGTTACCTTGCGCGGTCACGGTTATGGCCATGGCCTTGGCATGTGCCAGGAAGGCGCCATGGAAATGGCCCGTGTGGGATATACTTATATGGATATTCTCATGTTCTATTTCCACAGCGTAAAAATTACACGGAATCAATCTCCCGTCCAACCCATTCCTGTCCCATGATCTCTGTTGACAATCTGAGCATTTCTTTCGGCGGATCGTTTCTTTTCCAGAATGTTTCATTCATGGTAAGCAGTCATGATAAGGTTGGCCTGGTGGGTCGCAATGGAGCAGGCAAAACAACCCTCCTGAAGATATTCATGGGCCTTCAGAAGCCCGATGAAGGCAAGGTCATGGTACCCAAGGGGATCAGGCTGGGATACCTTCCCCAGCAAATGGTAATCATCGACGATAAAACGCTTTTTGAGGAGGCCTGCAGCGCCTTCGATGAGATTCTTATACTGGAAGCTGAGATCAGGGAACTGAACCTGCAGATCACCACGCGGAGTGATTATGAATCGGCTGAATACATCGATCTTATCGAACAATTATCAGAAAAAACCGAACGGTTTCATATGCTTGAAGGCAGCAGCCGGGACCAGAAGATTGAGCAGGTCCTGTTAGGCCTGGGTTTCACCCGCAAAGATTTCAAAAGACACACCCGTGAATTCAGCGGTGGCTGGCGTATGCGGATTGAGCTTGCCAAAATTCTGCTCAAATCACCGGATGCCTTGCTGCTCGACGAGCCTACCAACCACCTCGACATCGATTCGATCCAGTGGCTGGAAGAATTCCTGCATGATTATCATGGCGCCGTGATCCTGATATCGCATGACCGAGTGTTCCTCGACCGTGTAACCATTCGAACCGTGGAGATCTCCCTGGGGAAAATTAACGATTACAGGGTGCCCTATACCCGGTATGTGGAGCTCCGGAAAGAACGGAGGGAACAACAGGCAGCGGCCTATAAGAACCAGCAGAAACTAATTGATGACACCCGCGACTTTATTGAACGGTTCCGGTATAAACCTACAAAATCGGTACAGGTTCAGTCTCGTGTCAAAATGCTGGAGAAACTCGACATCATTGAAATTGATGAGGAAGATACGTCCTCCATCAACATCAGGTTTCCCGGTGCGCCCCGCTCCGGAGCCATTGTGGTGGAAGCGCGCGACCTTTCAGTCAGCTACGGATATCACAAAGTTTTGGATCAAATCGACCTTACCCTGCACCGCGGCGAAAAAGTGGCTTTTGTTGGCAGGAATGGGGAAGGAAAAACAACGCTTTCAAAAGTAATCATCGGTGATCTCCCCTCCGAAGGATCCCTGAAGATCGGACACCAGGTGAAAATCGGATATTTTGCCCAGACCCAGGATGAACTGCTGGATGGAAACAAGACGGTTTTGGAAACCCTGGATGAAGTGGCTGCAGGCGATATCCGAACCAAAATAAGGGATATTCTGGGCGCTTTTCTATTCAGCGGAGAAGATGTGGATAAAAAGGTCAGGGTCCTTTCGGGTGGTGAACGGTCGCGACTGGCCATGGCAAAACTGCTGCTGGAGCCTTGCAATTTGTTGGTGCTCGATGAGCCCACCAATCACCTTGATATGCGATCGAAAGACATTCTGAAAAAAGCCTTGTTGAATTATGATGGCACACTTATTGCGGTTTCACACGACCGGGAGTTTCTCGACGGGCTGGTTAACAAGGTCTTTGAATTCGGAAAACAGAAAGTTAAGGAACACCTCGGCGGAATCTATGATTTTCTGGCCAAAAAGAAGTTGATCACTCTGGCTGAGCTTGAAATAAAGGATAATCAAAAACAGGGCCCTGTCTTCAACCAAGAACCTCAGAGCAAACAGGCTTTCCTGGATAAGAAAGAATTTGACCGTGAGGTAAGGAAACTGGAGAACCAGATCAGAAAAGTCGAGATACATATAGAGGTATTGGAGCGGGAAATAGGCATCTTTGAGAACAAGATATCGGATCCGGCAGTTGATCCTGAAAGTATTAAAGCGCCTGGTTTTTATACCACTTACAATCAGCTGAAGGAAGATCTTGCCAGTCAGATGTCGCTTTGGGAACAATTGCATGAGGACGTGGAGCTGCTTAAAAATAAAAGAATTTGAGTATTTTTACGAGTCTTCCATTTAACCGGATATTCATGAAGCTTTCATTATATTGTTTGTTGGGATTAATGCTCCTGCCGGTAGCTTGCTTTACGCCAAAACCTGCGGCGAAGGAACCAGGGGTGATTAACCTGTCCAATATGTATAATCCGGTGAATACGCGACTGCATCCGGCTTTCACAATATATCACGACTCTCCCACCTCGTCCCTGTTACTGATTAAGATTTTCCCCTCAGAACTCCTTTATTCAGGCACCATTGAACCCAACAAACTTTTAGGAATGGTTCGCCTGACCTATCAGTTGAGCGATATTACCGAGCCTGAAAAACCAGTTGTGGCCGACTCAGGAAGAATCACCTATAGTTTTGCACGTGAAAATGCAGATAAACGTTTCCTTACGCAGGTAGTATTAGCTGCCCAGGCTGGTAAGCGCTACCAGCTCATGGTCATACTAAAGGACCTGGTCAGAAGCGAGGAAATCCTGAATTATTTTTATCTGGATAAAATCTCCCCACTTTCGGAACAGAATTTCATGTTATTGGAAACTGTTGAAAACAATCCCGTTTACCAACCCTATGTGGTAGGTGGCACCAAATTTAGGCTCAATTATTCCGGAGGCGCATATGATACCGTTTATGTGCGCTATTACGGCAAAGAGATCCCCATGCCCAAACCATCTTTTTCCATGAGCCGCGAAAGGGAATTCCTGGAAACATCCGACAGTATCTGGATCCTGCCTTTCAAAAATGGATTGACCTACCAGCTCAATTACGAGGGTATCTATCATTTTCAGCTTGACACCAACCATACTGACGGTCTGACCTTGTTTAATTTCGGCACCGGCTTCCCCAGGATCCAGGATGCCGAACACATGATCGAACCTTTGGCATACCTTGCCTCAACTGCTGAATATGAAGCTCTTAAAAAAGCAGCCAACCAAAAACTCGCCGTGGATAATTTCTGGCTGGATAAGACCGGGAATGTTGAGAAGGCGCGGGAACTGATCCGGGTATATTATAACCGGGTGTTCTTTGCCAATTACTACTTCACTTCTTTCAAACCAGGATGGAAAACCGATCGTGGTATGATCTTCATTATCTATGGTCCGCCTCAGGCGGTCAAGGTAACAACCACACAGGAAAAGTGGATCTATTACAAAAATAATTTCACCACAACGGTTACCTTTACTTTTGACCATACCCCCACTCCGTTTGCGCTTGACAACTATACCCTGCAGCGTGCCGAGAACTACGACAGTTATTGGCGTCAGGCTGTAGACACCTGGCGCAGAGGTAATATTTTTATTATTGATTAGTATATCCCGAACTGAGAGCGATCCTTACCATGAAAGCAAAAACCAGTATAATTTTCGGCATCCATCCTGTAAATGAAGCTGTCAGATCAGGTAAACCCCTCGATAAAGTATTGCTTAAACATGGATTCCGGAATGAAATGGTTCCCGGTTTGTTTCCTGCCATGAAGGAACAAAATATACCCTATCAGTATGTTCCGGTTGAAAAACTCAACAGGCTAACCGGTAAAAATCACCAGGGCATCGTTGCCCTCACATCCGAAGTGGAATATACAGATCTGGAAAAGCTCATACCGATTTTGTTTGATGAGGGAAAGCTGCCTGCAGTAGTCCTGCTTGATGGCATCACCGATGTACGCAATTTAGGCGCCATTTCACGAAGCGCCGAATGTGCCGGTTTCCATGCCATGATCCTTCCCGCCAAGGGTTCTGCCCAGATCAATGCGGATGCCATTAAAACCTCGGCTGGTGCTTTGAATACCCTGCCTGTTTGCCGGGTTAATTCTTTGGCCGATACGGCAAAATATCTTCGGGAGAGCGGTTTTCAGCTGATTGCCGCAACTGAAAAAGCAGCGGATTATATCTATTCCCCTGATTTCACAAAACCAGTTGCCCTGATCATGGGATCGGAGGACACCGGTATTGATCCCAGGCTGCTGAAAATGGCGGACATGGTAGTGAAGATCCCCATGTACGGGACCATTCAGTCGTTGAATGTAAGTGCTGCTGCTTCAGTAATTTTCTACGAAATCGTGCGGCAGAGAAATTTCCTGTCCCCATAAGAAAAGCTCTTGGGCGGCTTATGGACAATTGACAACCCTTTGAGAAGGGCCTTTACTTTTTACCCCTGGCAGCTGCTTTTTCCAGGTTTTCCTGAACCCTGAACTTTACGATCTGTGCTATCAGGTCCAGCGGAAGCGGCTCACCAATTGGAAATTGCACCGACCCCCTGCCCTGTTGGTACCTGGCTAATTCAGTCCTGAATGCTTCTATCCCGGAAGGAACCGGGTAAAACCCGATATGATTTTTATAAGCAGCAAAATGTACCAGATTGCCCTTCAGTGTGAAAGTGGGCATCCGATAGCTTATGGTCTCGGTTGCTCCGGGGGCAGCCTTTCTGATGGTTGCTCTCAGTTTCTGTAAGATTTTTTGAATTTCTTGCGGAAACCCTGCGATATACTCATCAATGGTTTTAGGAAGGGTTTTATCAGTTTTCATCCAAACAACGCTAAGAAGTTAAAGGAATTATTCTTCGAAATCAAGATTTACGGGGTTCTCCGGTAGATCAAGCGGCAGCTCTGCTCCCACATTAAAAGGCTGGTTCAGATAATATGCTGTTCTGAACACAGAACTGTCCACCACCTCAAACGATACATTATCCATCCAGGCTTTCCCCGTGTTAACAAGTACAAGTCCGTAATTGATCACACAGTTTGATTCTGGTACATCAAATACAATTACACATTTTGTCCAGGTTTTTGTTCCGTAAATTGGTCTGTCTTCCATATTATCAAAATCACCCATGACATCCAGATCATAATCATCTACCCTCGCCCACATCAGGGCACGGGATTCAACTGGTGACAGGGTTTGAATATAACCGGTCATTCTAACCCGCTCACCTCTGTATGCGTCTCCACTGCAAAACTGCATCAGTGTACCAAATCCATCGATGGTATCCTTGATCGATTCGATAAATCCGCTCTGCTGACCATGATAAGCATACTGATTCTCACTACCGATCCTATAATCTTGTGGCAGGCTCCCGGCCAGTATCCATCCGTGTGGATCAGGATTGTTATCTGTTTTGTCTTTCTCACAACCCAGTGAAAAGACAATGACTATAAACACGAAGGAGAAAAGCAGTGATTTCATAATGGTATGGATTAAAGGTTCAGGAAACAGATACCAGGAAAGTTTACCGCTCCTTCCGCCAAATCAGAGATGCCGCAATACTCATGCCAAGAATAACTGCAATTATAACCAGAGAAACAAAAGGATTAAACTTATAAAAATCAGTGATCAGCATTTTTATGCCTACAAATGCCAGAATCAAAGCCAGTCCGTAATGCAGGTAAGTGAAATACTTCAGCGAACCGGCAAGGGCAAAGTAAAGCGACCTTAGGCCCAGTATGGCAAAAACGTTTGAGGTATACACGATAAAAGGATCTGAGGTAATGGCTAAAATGGCCGGAATTGAATCCACAGCAAAAATCAAATCGGTACCCTCCACCAGAATCAATACCAGGAATAATGGAGTGGCAATAAGCTTGTTGTTTTGTTTAACAAAGAAACGCGCCTGATGGTAATCAGCAGTGAAAGGAATGACCTTTCGGATGAAGTTCAAAAATGAATTATTTTCAATATTGATCTTGGTCCCTTTATCCCTGGCTATTTTATATCCGGTATACACCAGGAAGGCTCCGAAAATATAAATGATCCAATGGAATTTTTCAATCAGTGAAACACCGGCAAAAATGAACAGGGCACGCATGACCAGGGCACCGAGAATACCCCAGAAAAGCACTTTGTGCTGGTAGGCCGCAGGGACCTGGAAAGCGGTGAAGATCAGAACAAAAACGAAAATATTATCAATACTCAGAGATTTCTCAATGATATATCCGGTTAAAAATTCAATGGCCTTCACTTTTCCAAAAGAATACCATATAAACCAATTAAAAAGCAGTGCCAGCACTATCCAAATGCCACTCCAGATAATGGCCTCCTTAAACTTCACTTCATGCGCTTTCCGGTGAAAGACGCCCAGGTCAAGTCCCAACATGAATAAAACAAATACATTGAAAAAGATCCAAAGCATTATATTCTTATCCATTTATTTGGTTTTTTTATGGAACGGATTAATGATCTTCAAAACTGGCAATGACACCAGCAAAAGAAAGCCAATCATAATGTAAACACTGTAGTTGATGAGCTCAGGATAGGCATCTCCAAGGAAATATCCGAGGGGTGCAAGCGTTCCGATCCATATAACGCCACCAAAAATGTTGAGGTAACTGAATTTTCGAAGTTTTATACCTGATGCTCCCGCCAGCATGGGGATCAGGGTTCGTATTACGGGCAAAAACCTGCCGATGATAAAGGCCCAGATGCCATATTTTTCATAAAACACATTCGTTTTTTCCAGGTATTTCTTCTTAAAAATCCTTGCGTCAGGTTTGCTAAAGAGTTTCGGTCCCAGCCACCGTCCTTTGGCATAACCTGTAAAATCACCAAGTACAGCAGCCAGGATCATGGATGAAACCAGAAGAACCAGCGGAATATCCAGATAATGGGTCCCACAGAGCAACCCTGCGGTAAAAACGAGGTAATCTCCCCCGGGCAGCACCAGACCCAGAAAGAATCCTGTTTCGAGATAGATAATGACCAGGAGCAGAAAGATCCCTCCATATTGTATCAAGTGAGCAGGATCACTATAGAGATGAAATATGTTGTCCATACCGATGGAACATGTTAATATACAAAAAAGTTCAAAAAAGCAATCCCAATTGTCTGAAAAAAAGCCATAATGAGCAATCCCGGACCGGGAAACTGCTCAGTATGGCTATTCAGACAGAGCAGAAATTAAATCTTACTGTTTAACAGGATCATTAATAAGCGTGGTGTATGCAGATGCCGCCAGCACGAAACTGGCACTACGCTCCCGCACAAGAATCTTCTCTGCCTTTTCCATTCCTTTTTCAGCATCAGTGATATAAAGCTGAAGCGCTTCAACCCCTTCGGGCAAACCCTTAATCGTTACCTGGCGTGCGGCTCCGTTATTCACGATATGCAGGGTATAAACCGCGTTCAGGACATCCCCAAATGCCGCACAACTGATATTGGGACGATTGCAGCGCACCGGAACAGCAAAGGAACCCTTCGGGGTCAGCCCCAGTTGTTTCAGGTTCCAGAAGCGCTGTGTGGGCCTCAGCGGGCCATTGTCTCCGTATAGCCCCATACCGGTCAATACGGAATAATCCGCAGTCAGTTGCCACTCCAGGATCGTAACCGGCTGGCAAAGGGCACATATGCGGATGTACTTGTCAATTTCATCGAGCTGAAACCAGGGCTGAAGGAATATCAGCGGATACCTGTGAGCGGCAGAATTAGAACCGCCTTCAGCAACCATGATCGGAAGGTTGGTTGCCGCGGCCGATTGTGCCCAGGCCATCAAGTCAGGTGTGGTAACCCCGTGATAGGTGTGAAATGATACTGCACCGGCATATTTGTGGAGACCGGGATCCTTTTCGATGATGCTCATAATTTTGTTTGCTTTTGCCGTTCCGGCACCCGTGTCGCCAATAAGCACCTTGGTTTTAAGTCCGTTTGATGCCAGGCATTCACCAATGGCCTTTAACTGAAAGGCATGGTCCTCGGGAGTCTGGAATACTTCAACGCCATAATCCGATTCATTAAAGGAAAAGTAATCCGCCTCAATACCATAAGTCTGTTTGACATATACAAAAAAGGAAGCTATTGATTTACTGATTTCCTGGATTCTGTCATTGTCCAGCACCAAACCTTTTGGAACCTTTTTATCCTGGTCAACCGCCCATGCTGGTGGCCACCATACTGAAAAAATAACCGGCATTTTTCTTTTTGCCAGTTCCACGGCCAGCTGCATCTGTTTCTCAAAGCGTTCGCTCAATTGACCTGATTGTGCAAGTTTCACCGGATCCATTCCGGCTTCAGGCTGCCATTCATCCCAGTAAAAAGGTACGCGGGCCCAGACAACATTCAGGTTGTTGAGACAGTATTGAATAACTGCAGGATCTTTATCCGGGAACTGCAATCTGAAATTGCCCCCAATTCCATCAAACGGCCTGCCAGGTTTTGTGACATCCATAACAATTTCGATTGGTTCCTTATCAATGGTACCGCTTGCTTTAATATCAAAAACCATATTCGCTTTCCTGCCTTTTTTGGGGGAATCCTTCAGTAGGGTGAAATAAATCTGATAGTTGGCCAAGGTCAGGTTCGGGTCGTGATCTGTAAAGATCTGACGGGGTGATGGATCGTTGAGATAAGCAGGTTGACTGATGAAATCACTTCGAAGGACAATTTCAATTGTATTTTTTGTGGATATAATGAACTCCCGTTTTTCGGAATGTATGATCATCTTGCTGGCTTTGACACGGGCCAATTCACCCTGTTCATTTTTCTTCAATCCCGAAAGAGAAAGAATGCTGACATTTTTATCATCCTTAAAAAAGCTGATGGTGCCTGCAGAAAAAATCGCACCGGGTACTTCAACACAATAATACAAACCAGCAAGTTTCAATTCATCCATGATCTCAACCTTAATATCCACATGAGCAGAACTCATTGCTGTTTCTGTCATGGCGGTGGTAAATGCAACGGGCAATCCCAGCAATTCATGAGCAACAGTATGGGTTTTCCCTTCGATTGTATAGGTCTGTTCTCCTTCCCAGTTGTATTTCTCGGTCTGTACATACCCTTTCCAATCCGGAGTAACGGCACGCAGTGAAGATTCGAATTCCATCTTTTCACCATCAATATAAATACCGTTCACGTTGCCCCAGGGTGTGAATACCGGCTGGGCATCCAGTTCTATGAGCATAAAACCTGGGCAGAGTCCAAGCATTAAAAAAAGGCATACTAAAGTCTTCATAGGAGTATTATATTTTCTGGTTGAACTTTCATTTAAGCTGCACGCATTTAAATACCGAGCTCACGTATGGCTTTTTGCACGATTTCAAGGTCACTGGATCCCCGGAAACCACTAAATCCAATGGATAAACGCGTGCCGTCTTTCAAAATTACAGGTTGCCCCCCCGGCCATCCAATAAAATCGGGAGGCTGAATGCCAAAATCTTTCTCGTTCAATTCACCGTTGAAGATCTTCCGTTCAAATTCAACCGTTTTCATGCCGGTGATCCATACCTGACTGGCCTTGGTCCAGGCAATCTGAAAGGTACGCCTCGTCGGTATTTTATCCTTACCGTACAGGCGGCCATATACGTTGCCTTCTTCATCGATGATGCATATGGCAACATTCCCTTCTGAAAAGGCATCTTTTGGATCGGCAACGTAAGCGGGTATCAGCTTTTCGGCTGCTGTCATGATGGCTTCAATTTGTTCCTTTACAATTTGTTTTTTCATAGGATATCGCATTTACTTGAATTCTTCAACCAGAATAAAATCGAGATAAGCCAGGTTTGATCCCTTGTTATATTTAAGTGTCAGTAAATTCAACCCAGTGGATGCAAGCGATATCTCACCGATGGTCGCCTGGTCCCAGTAATGCCAGTTTCCGGTACTGACCGGTAGTTTCAGGTCACAGATCTTCTGGTTATTCAGCCATAGCGTTGATTTGTTGTCGTCATTGCCATACACCGTCACAATCTTATATTTACCTGCCACCTTTATATCAACGGTATAATTGGTCCATTCGCCGTCTTCCTGCCAACCAATATAAAGCTGGTTCACTTTGGGATCAACTTTATTGGGATGGTTAAAATCCGCCCAGTCCTTGGTATAGGAAATATCCACAGCTTCATTTTCACGAAAGAAACAAATGTAAGGGGATACACCAGGACGGGCATGTCCCTGCGTATGGTTCAGGGCACTTCCCTCATTGATGGGTGTGACATCATGATACGCTACTCCTTCACCACCCAGGTCATAATAGGCCAGTTCAACCCGTCCGGGGATTACCTGGGCCCCTTGCTGATAATACTTATCTGAAAAGGGCTGGCCTTTATAGTCTTTGGGCATTTGCCCCCGGGCTGATGCAAGGGCAACAATCACCGTCATGGGTAGCATGAACAGGTTTCGGATGATAATTCGTTGTGAGGTCATAGGTTTCATTTTGCTGCTGGAATTTCAACTTTCAGGATGTTTGAATAATCGGTACTTCCGGCTGAATTTTCACCTTTCAGGCGATAGTAATAAGTTTTTCCGGCATCTGCGGTCTCATCATAATACAGGATAAGGGGATCAGATGCTTCCGGAGTATATTCAAAGTTCTTCACATCAGCAATTACAGCATCTTCAAGTCCGGTTGCGATAACCTTCCAGGATCCCTGAACACTTTCAGCACGTTCCATGATGTAAAAAGCCGCTCCGGTGGAACCGCGCCAGGTAAAGCCCGTACCCTGCAACATCAGCACCGGAGCCATGGAAGGTCTTTCAACTTCCGGAAGCGGAAGTTCACGAATGGAATAGGCTTCCTTCCTGAGTAAATCGAGTAAACGGATTTCTTCGTAGGCAAATCCTGCAGAGAATCCCGGAACATGGAACGAATTTACCGGTGTACCACCTTCATTATGATAATACCAGCCACCATCACGGCGATGTGCCCGGATGCTCCACATCAGGCCTCCTGTTATATCCTCCTCACGAATGACAGTCATCAGGGCCCTCAGGTTTTCAGTACTGCCCAAACCAAACTCATCCACCATCAGTGGTTTTTTCCCCCTGCATTGTTCCCGCGAAGCCCGGGCGATTGGTGCCAGTTCCCAGGATTTTCCACCCATGCGGTTCCAGTATTCATATAGGTGGTCGCTAATGATATCAATGTTCGGATCAGCCAGGAAAGCATTACGATCTGCCCCTCCCGCTTCCAGGATCAGGTGATTCGGATCGACCCTCTTGATATAAGCGGCCATTTCAATGCTCCATGTAAGAATGTGCTTCTCCCATTCCTGGTAATCCAATTTGCGGTCGCCGGCATAACTGCCAAATTCATTGCCGAGTTGCCAGCACAATATAGCGGGATCATCTTTATACAGGATCCCGTTAACAGTATTTTTCCGATTCAGTAGGAAATCAAGAAAGTGTCTGAAATCGGACTTAACTTCTTCATCTGTCCAGAAAGAACCTTTCGGTTTTCCGCTGAGGGCCGAAAACTCATCCACTCCCCGAATTCCGCCAAAGCTCTGAGAGGCAATGAACGGTATGATCACGCGGACATCATATTCATGGCAAAGGGCGATTACCCGGTCAAGACACTTGAAAGCGTCCTCGTTGTATGTACGGCGTGCTGTGATATATACAGGCATTTCCTTATCTTCGGGAGAATAAACGGATAACGAGAATGTTCTGGTTGCACGGCCTCCCAGACGTTGTATGCCTCCAAGGATATCCCTGATCTCATACTCATCGGGGAAGCGGTTGGACCTGTCTGCACGGATTTGCGATTCATTTTGCTGAATATTGGGTGCCGCCATTCCAAAAAACCTGAAAACCCTATCGCCTTCCATCAACTGATCCCCCTGCCGGGTTATAATGGGCCAGTCGGGCTTATCCCTGGTGATTCGGACTGCCTCCCGGGCTTCAGCCGTAAAGGATATAAGGCCGATCCATAAAACAAATTTTCCAGGTATTTTAATGTTTGCTCCGGACATAGTCTTAAAAATTATATACAATACCTATCGCTCACCAAGATACATATTTTGTATATATCCTTTATAAATCCCGATAATACTATTTTTCCGTTTTATAATGCTTTTATTAAAAGATCCGATTTTTCGGCAATCGAAGTATGTATCCATATTAACAGGGCATTGCCCACCAGGGCTGATTTATAGGGCACTGCTTCTCCATTAACCAAAACTGATACTTCTTCTTTACCCTTCCAGTTCAGTATTTGTATGGCCGGGTTGATGACGGGCCTTCCCCCGGGCTGAACCCCGATATGACACAAATCGCTCCCCTTAACGTTATCGAAAATCCAGCAGCGGGCAGTCAGATCATTTTTAACAAATGTGATGTTGTTATCCATTGAGGCAATGATTCCCGGATCAAGCCAGGTTTGGATGTTGTCTTTTACTGCATTATAATCGTAGGGTCGGCCTACCCCTACCAACATCACATGTTTTCGGTACATCCGGCCAGAGCTATCTGTTTTAAAATGATCCTTAAAATCAACTCCCTGCTGGTAAAAACCCGCACTTACCAGAGAGGTATGCGTTACTTCATTGAGATGTGATGCGTAAGATCGTGAGGTTGCCCCCCATCCGTTGGTATTTTGACCATAAGGTTCGCGACCCACAGGCCAGTGAGAAAAGTTATAATTTGTATTATGCCAGCTGATTTGTGTTTCAATTTTGATACCGGTCCATGTTTCGGGGTAGTCATCAGTTTGGTTATAAGCCATATAAAAATCGGGCAGACCATCTTTGAAATGGCAGTCGAATACCACCTGAGGCCAGTTCCAGGAGTCCTTGGCATATTCATCATGAGTTGGAGGCGGGAAATAGGTCTTCACCGAATCGGTCATATTAAAAACGGATAAAGCAGGGGCATTGCAGATATCTCCGGCTTCCACCAGTGAACCGCCAATCGGCATAGGTTCTATTATTTCAGGTCCCCATTGGCGCCTGTGTTCAATATCAAGCTTGGGCCTATCAATCAGTTGACGCGTTCCGGTACCATCGGGGTAAAAGGTCCAGTACTCGTCGTAATACGGATATGCTGTGCCCCCAAAGTTCTCACCTGTAAAATGATAATCGGGATTTAAGGGTATGCCGTGCCAGTGAATGATTTTTCTTACCGCGTTATCTTCAATAATAGTAACCGACTGGCCATGCCTTTGGCGGTCCGACATTGCCTCGTGACAACCTTCATATATTGAATCGCCACTTTCAAAGAATTCAAAATTGAGTAAAAACTGGTTTGAAAGTCGCCAGGCTGGCGCATTATTGGCCCTGTCCCATATCAGGAACTTGATGTTCTTATCAAAACCAAACTCATCGCCAAAGGTAACTACCGTGGCTTCACCCTCGAAGCCCGACCAGGAAAAACTGCGTTTTTGCGCCCTAAATCCGGTTTGGCTGTCATCCCTGTCATTCACTGGTGTTCTAACCACGGTCAGGTAATGGTATTGGGCAGTCTCTGGGCCGTTTGTAGATTCATTGCGACAAATCAGTCCGATAAAATAGGATTGTCCAGCATCGAGCCAGGCGTATTGAGGAGCTACTTCGAGCCAGTCGTTTGAGGTTATGCCCCATTTATCAAGCTTTGTCCCGTAATAAAAATGGAATGTATTGGAAAGCGACTCATGCAAAATGCGGATTTTCCTGTTGGTACCAATAAAGGGAACAGAAAATACGGAGCCATCGAGTTTGGATTCATAGCGGGATGGATCTATCACCTTTTTGGGATCATGCACATTCCGAAGTCCCTGCTGACGGTCATACTGGTTCACGAATACCTTTCCATCACGGTTATTTACAGTAATAAGGGTATAATTATTAATATCAGGCTCACCGTCTTTAGCTGCGATAATAACGAGACCTACGGCATCATCTGCCTCAAACTCTGTTTCAGCAAAGAAATTTCCTGAAACCTCCTTCAGATGATAAACCCCTGCCAGCTCGGTGGTATCTCCTGCAGTGATTTCAAGTCTTTCTGCCGCATACCTGATGACGCAGGAGTTTTTGTCCGGAATCCTGAATAATCCAAATTTTCCGGGATCACTGAAATTCTCATAGAAAAGTGTATCGTAAAATTCGCTGCAATCAGCACGGTGTATCAACAAGGAAAATAAGAACATTAATGATATTATCTTCTGCAATGAGGAGGTTTGATAGCGTCTCATGTCAAATATTTTTAATAGTTAGCGGGCAGGCCGAATGGGGCTCCTTTAATACATTTTTGAAGTGAAAGTACCTTAGGTGCGACATTATGGTCTATTGTTTCTTGATGCCATTCATCCAGATTACCGATTGTTCTGACCGGTGCGGCTGTCCGATAATATCTTTGTACAATTCCGGCCGCCTGGCCTGCAGGTAACGGTATCCCCCTGAATGTGCCATTTTGCCCGGGGTAAGCATAGCGGTCGCATAACTGTCATCAAATGAACGGCATTCCGCAAGGATATCCCCAAAGGGATCAAGGATCATGGAACAGCCGTTTTTCAGCTGGTCATCGTCCATTCCAATGGGATTGGAAAAAACAACATAAATTCCATTATCATAAGCTCTTGCCGGCAACCACTTCATCAGCCAGCCCCGTCCTTTCATTCCTTCAAACTCTAATCTGAGGGAGGTTGGATCAGATTCACGGTTCTCCCAGAGGCTTGGATCTATAAATCCGGCACCAGGCCGTGTAGAAGGCGTGCACATGGTAACATGAGGCATAAAGATAATATCAGCCCCCAGCAATCGTGTCGCCCTTACATTTTCAATGATATTATTGTCGTAACAAATCAGGATGCCGCATTTCCAACCAAGGATGTCAAAAACACAATACTGGTCGCCAGGCATCAGATAAGGATTAATGAACGGATGCAATTTCCTGTGCTTTGCGATCAACCCGTTTTTATCAACACAAACATAAGCTTTAAAGAGGTTATCATGAACATCTTTTTCAAAAAGTCCAGCCAGTACAATGATATCATTGTCCTTTGCGATTTGGGCAAGTTTAGCCATGCTTGGCCCATCCGGAATGAATTCAGCCAGATCGAGCATTTGTGCTTTTGTAAGATTCCTGGCAAAAGAATACCCTGTTATAGAACATTCATGAAATGCAATCACCCTTGAACCTTCACCGGAGGCTTTTTTGCAAAGATTTTCAATAACACTTAAATTATAGTTTTTATCTCCGCTTCTGTGTTCAAATTGTGCTGTTGAAACTTTGAGGTTTTCCATATTCATACATTAAACTCTTATTAGGAATGTTACCGGTAAAACAGATTCCAATAGGCTGTATCCTTTATTTTTTACACTCAACAATAAACTCCTTGGATGATTCATCCAGGGGGTGGCCCTTATAGTCCCCATAAATCCTGTAGGAAGTGAATTCGGAACGTTCAATCAAATGCTCCAGTTCATAACGGAAGAAGAACCGTAACGGCAAATCCCAGTCCTCCGTTTTCAGGGTTTCATCCTCATCCCATTCCAGTGTAAAAAAAACCTGAATAACCTGGTTTATCAGGTCAGGTTTTGTGGATACCATCCTCCTCAGCTTTTTTCCAGATTCATACTCACCATCAAAATCAACCTGGTTATGAAGCCCTTTTATCAATTGGTTCAGGTCGGGGACAAAAGTGTCGAAGATAAACCTGCCATTGGGTTTCAAATGCCTGCAAACATTATTTAAAGCAAGGATCTGGTCTTTTTTTTCCGGAATATGCATGATAACCCTGAAGGGGGCAATGATCAAATCAAATTGGAAATCAAATGAGAAATCAAGCATGTTTTGCCGGGTAACCCTGTAATGCTGGTTGGGTTCAAGTTTGCTTTTCAGGACCTCAATCATGTTTCGGCTGATATCTATGCCATAAACTTCATGTCCGTTGTGCAGGGCTTCAACAAAGAACCTTCCGGTTCCCACGCCTATTTCCAGCACACTTCCCTGGGTTTTCATGACTTCATTCAGGAAAAAATCATGATCAACACCATCCCTTAACTGGTGATAAATAACATCATAAAACCTGGCAAAGCTGGTTGGATATTCCTGAGTTTTCATAGCATTCATGTCTTTTTAATGATCCAGATATCCTGTGACAGTCCTTTCCCCCTTTCAGGCTTTTTCTCAACATGCTCCAGGATCTGCACGTTTTTAAAAAGTCTTTTCATGAACCCGGGTGGATGAAAGGCCGAAAAGGTGCGGTGGCCTTCCCGGGTCTTCCCTCGGACAATCAATTCATCCCTGTTGTATCGTTTCAATTCCCGGGGCGTCAGTTTCATGGTAAAGTTATCACCCTGGGTGGTAAAAAGCATAATACCCTTTGTTTTTAGTACACGATAAAGTTCGTTGTACCAGTCATAATGCGATTGTTCCGATAAATGGGTGAAAACCGATATGCCATATATCACGTCAAAGTATTGATCAGGGAAGGAAAGTTTCGCCTCCAGGGAATTCCTGCCAAATACAATACCTGGAAGGTTCCGGGAACACCAGTCGATAGTTTTTATATTGTAATCCGTCCCGAAATACTCGCATCCATCACCCAACAAAGCAGGCAGGTGTCTGGTGATCCGTCCTGGTCCACAACCCCAATCCAGTATGCGTTTATCCTTTAAATCAATATGATTTCTGAGATGACTGATCAGCCAAAGGGCTGTTTCCATTCCTCCCGTATAATAGCCTGAATAATTTATCTGAAAGGTTTCATACATTAAATAATCAGGAGGTAACTTAACCTCAGGGTGATTAACCCTGAATTCACGATTTGCCCTGCTTTGCTTAAATCGCTGAAAATAAAACCTTACCTGGTCCGTAAAACGGATCAATCGCCATCCCCTCAGCAAATTAGACAGCAGTCCTTTATTCATGTGCATCATCTGCTGGCGGTTAACTCAATCTTGTTCTTATCCGGATCGAGTATTACACTTTCATAGTATCCGTCTCCCGTAGTCCTTGGATAACTGTATACCTCAACACCGGCAAGCTCCAGCTTCCTGGTCATTGCGTCAACTTCTTCACGAGTTCCAACTACCACGGAAAAATGGGCCAGGCCTGTTCTTTCTTTATCAGGATTTTCCGTAATATCCGACCGCTTCATGATTTCAATTCTTGCACCATCCTGAAAGGATAAAAAGTAGGAAGAAAACTGCTTTTTAATATTGTTATATCCGTGAGAAACCTGACAGTCAAAGAACCTGATATAAAAATCCCGCAGTCGCTCCAAATCATTTGTCCAGATAGCAATGTGGTCAATATACATAGGCTACTTTTTGGTTTGTCGTAATAGCACAGGTGCAGGATGTGTCAGCAGCCTGCATCATGGAATAATGAATTATAAAAATAACAAGATATTCTAAAATCTTTGTTTAATGGGTATCCAGATTTTCTCTTCTGAAAACGATTTTTCATCTGAATGACGTTTAGCTAATGCATATCTGACAAGTGGTACTCTTCATGGTTTGTGTTGATTCGAAATTTTCCTCGCAATATGGAAATGTATGCTTTTAAAGTTATGTTTCGATCTGGCATTTTCTTATTCAGGGATATTGGGTACCTCTATTTCAAGATCTCCTGTGCTTTTCAGAAAAGTAATATTTAATAGAAGAAGGCAATCTGCACTTGAATCAGAAGAACTTGCGTCCGGGCTAACAAATGAAATGATTTTTTTCAGACTTTTATGTAGATCCATTAACCTGTTTTCTTCCACCTCAAGCAATAGATTCAGGGAGATATCTGAAAACCTCTGAAAATTTATGATTGCAGCATATCTGCTGACCGTGCTGGTTATTTCGCTGATTGCCTTTATTCTCTCATCGCTGCTGATTCCTGACCAATAGTACCGGTTCATTTATGATGGGGTAATTCCGACCATTTTTTTATTCAATTAATTTCAACTCCAATAAAATATCTTTAACGATGTTGTAACGCGCCTGGCTCAATTTATTGAAATCATCTGTCTTAAAATTCATGGCATAAAAATACAGTCTATTCTCTTTCTCAACATATCCAACCAACCACATAATATAATCCGAATCTGTCAGCAACCCGCCTCCGGTTTTACCGCTTAAAATATAAGAATTTGTCCGTTCAAGTATGATCAAATCCTTAACAACATCAATGGACCGGTTTGAAACTGGCAAGTTGTAGTTGTAAAACTTTCTTAGGAAATCAATCTGCTGATTGGCGCTTATCCGGAACAATCCGGCTAACCAGAAACGTGATGGTGGACCGGTAAGGTTTTCATTACCATAATCAAATGATCTTATATAATCATAATATTTATCAATACCTATTTGCTCAGCCAGATCCGTGTAAACCCAAACACATGAATATTTTAAAGCCGTTTTTAAGGTCTGGTCTTGATTCCATGACTTATTTGGCCATTCATGCCCATCCCATTTTATGATCTGGCTGGTATCTTTGATCACACCTTCTTCCAGTGCTATCAATGAATTGGGAATTTTGAAAGTTGAAGCCGGAATATATCCCGAATCGCATAGAGCTGGATTGTATCTCAAAAATTCATTATCTGCCTGGTTGAACAAAACAAAACAACCATCAACTCCATATTGGTCAAATTGTGCTTTAAAATCCTTCTCAATCGTTGCCTGGGCGAATCCAGATTGAGAAATCCACAGAGCTATTAAAATGAGTAATATGCCTCTCATGTGATATAGCTATTTGTATAGGTAGTCCTTACACAGTATTATTTACACATGAAGACTAAAATTTTTTCGGATCCATTATGCATCACTGGTTTAATTTCTTTATTCTATACCAGTATCTATAGGCTTCCTTAAATCCTACTTTATTATATAATTTATTAGCAGCTTTATTATCAGTTAATACTTGCAGGTAGGCAACTTCTGCTCCATTATTTTTACCCCACATCAATAGGTTATCCATCATTGATTTGCCAAATCCCTTATTTCTGTATTGTTTATCAATCACTATATCAAATAATCCCACAAATTTATCATCGATCACTCCTAATCCGCAACCAACCGGATATCCATCCAGATTATAAGTCAGCAAGCACTTGGGCAGAATAATCTGATCAATGATTTTTTTTAAGACGGGTTTATGAATCAAATCTGTTTCATTCATTTGAACATAATTATCAATCCAATCACCTTCTGTGTATTCTATTATATGAGCGTTACTATCCTTATCGACGGTGAATTTATCTATATTCATTAATTGAACGGATATATCAAATTCATGATGATATCCCTTTGCATCAAGAATTTCGTCCAAATCACAAGGCTGAGCAATTTCTGTAATCTTAAAACATGCCGGTAAATTCTTAAGTTGATAAAGATTCTCACAGTAACTGATCTTTTCACAGACATCAATTTTTGAATCATAAACCGGATAAACAGAATTCGATCTCTTTGTTAATCCTTCAGCAAAACGAAGCACCCAACCATCGTAATGAATTGTCTGCAGAGAGGGCCAGGAATTCATGGATACTTCCTCTATCTGTCTTATCAGATTCATAACAGGTTTTCGTGCATTATACCTTATTTTGCTGCTAGTAAGCCCATGGTGCATAAGAAAATAATAATAATCACTAATGCAACAGATATTATATTCCATGCCTTTTTAGGCTTTACATACCAATAATTTAAAGAAAGTGAGAATAATAAAGTCTGAGGTATGACTTCAATATATCCCCTTATTTGATCGACCATAGGTATTTTGGTATAAATCATTCCCTCAATTGAACCAGGAGCTGGACCCGTAGTCGATAAAACAGATAACCCCACGATTAACCCCCACAACTTTAACCATCCATATTCCTTAAAAAGAAAACTATCCTTTATAACCCATAGAACTACAGAAAATATCAATCCGCGAATCACCTGCAATATCGGACCAGCTGCGACCCATGGCGAATCGACTGATCGCATAAGATAAGACAATGGAGGATTTTCAAAAGCTACTTTATAGTCAAGAAGAATTGATGCAATCAATCCCATTACAAAATAGGAGATCATGTGAGTTGATGTTACCCTCCAGAAAAAAATACCGAATTTCAATCTGTCCTTCTGCATAAGAAAGTGTTTTGTTTTAGTTAATAAAGTTATTTTGCCTGACACACATCTTCCTTTTATCAGGCCACTTGTAATAAAGGAGTGCTATTTTTTATAGGTATAACAACCTTTACCAGATCACTTATTATCTGTTTCTTTCATCATTTGGATCATTCGTGTTAATGCCACCCCTAGCGACATTCCAAGAGCAATAATTATCCAGAAACCAGCATCATTTGGTTTAGTCTCAATCCTTGAAAAGAATACCAAGTAGATGCCAAAGGTTGTTAATACCGGTATTAAAACAAACAGGATACCTTTTTTCTTTTTCATATTGTTAAGTTTTATTTGAATTTTCTCCAGTTATTTTTTATTTATGATCTTTTTTGCTTTTTCTTTGATGCTTTTGCTTTTGAGTTAAAACCTATTGCCAGATCAATCCAATAGTCAAAGTCTTTTTTTGATCTCATTCCCGCCTCTTCAATCATAATATATCCTCTCATGGGCCGCTTGGTAAAGTCCATTGTACGGCAACCGTTCTTCTCTACTTCAATATCATGAAGCGCTGGATCAATGCGGCACATCAACTCATCCTTAATAATTCCCAAACACATTTTTTCGTTATACATAAAAACCAGCCCTCCCATCATTTCTTTTTCATTTATGTTAGGCAGTTCCGAAATTCGTTCCCGGACCCTGGCAGCCAATTGTTCGTTGTAAGCCATAATTTTAAGTATATGAAGAATTATGTATCCGCTTTTTGTGCAGTGCAGCTAATGATAGCATATATGATCTGCTGCCTAGGTAAAACACCCAATTATCCATGCAACCACAAGATAGGAAGAATAGTCGATATCCGCAACTTACTGCCCAGTAATTAATTGTGTAAGCTGTTAGCGTTTTGCCTTTTGGGCACGGATCAAGATGGTTTTATAATTAGTAATTTTTAATAGAATTCTCCAAAATGCCAGAGTATACCAGAGGGGTCATGCATGAAACATTCTTTACCCCAGTTATATTCTTTAATAGAAGTCAATTTTACATTTTTATACTTTTGATGCAGTGCCAGGTTTTGCAGTTCATTCCAGTATCTCCCAACATCATCAACTTCAAGAAATATCATTGAATTATCAATCCAGTCCTTAACATAAGCATCCTGCAAGTAGAACCCCAGCTTATTTGTAACTTTGAAATATGACATATTCTTTGATATTACCGATTCTTCAAACCCTAACTCTTTATAAAACAGCCTGGATTCCTCGAAATTAATGGCTCCTATAAAAGCCCTGATCGATTTCGCAATATGTTTCATGTTTTATAATTACTGGTGATGCGTTAAAAATAAATAAATCTCATATTGGGAGTTGAAAGATTATTTAAAATGCATTTCATACATCGTTTAAAGTGAATATATCCAGAACCTAAGTCCGGGTAATTGATTAAACATGCTGTTAGCGGCTGTCATTGATTTGCTAATAGTAAAGAGCATTTTTCATAAATAATTCCAGTTTCTTCTCATCCAGTTTTCCATTTGTTCTGACTCCGTTGCACAAATCCAGACCGAAAGGCTCAACTTCAGCTATCGCTTGTCTAACGTTTTCAGCATTGAGTCCGCCGGCCAAGAATATGGGAATATTTACACAATTTCTAATTTTTCTGCTCAACTTCCAATTGTGAGTCCGTCCTGTACCACCCAGTTCCTTTATTCTCAAATTCGGATTACCACTGTCCAGAAGAATGGCATCAACTTGTTCTGAGATCTTCATGGCCTCATCAACAGATTTATTGTCCATTACATGGATTACCTGAACCAGTTTTACTGAAGGTATTGATTCACGGATAACACCAAACGCATTGATTGAAATTGAATCAACTATTTGTATTGTGTTTGTCTGCGTCATCTGGTGATGAGCTATTATTTTCTGAGCTGCAGTTTCACTTGTAAGTAAGAATGTTCCAATTGGGGGCGGAATAATCTTAACAATTCTACGAATCAAATCATCTGAGATAATTCCAGGGCCGCTTGGCATATGTCCAACAAGTCCCAAAGCAGATGCTCCGTATTGAACTGCCATATTTGCCTCTTCTTCACTACTTATGCAGCAAATTTTTATTCTTGGTTTTAACATATCTCATTTATGTGTTCTTATATACAGTACTGTTGTCCATTTACTTTAATAGTCGGTAGTATCCGCGTGTATAGCCTGTTTCCCCCAGTCGGGATGCCGCGCGGTCAAAACGCCTACCAATCTGGGTGCATCAAAGTGGTCCAAAGAACAGACCTAGGCAAAAGACCGAAGGGAGATCACAGCTCGCCTCGGTTCATCGGGGCAGCGAAGCGGAGTAAACCCTCGGCCAGCCACCTGCAGGCCGGCATGCAGGTAGCTTATACAGGCTGTTAGCAGCTGTTTATTGAACTTTTATGAAAATAAAAAAAACAAATATAAAAAATACAATTCGAGCTGCCTTACCCATTATTTCCACTCCGCTTGATTTTAAGTAGTTATGTAATGTAGAATGTAGTGGAGGAACTGCAAAATAAATGATAATAACCGCAAGAATTGTAGTGGAAACCGTAATCAGAACATGTACCCAGGTAATACGCTTAGAAAAAAGAAACCTGTCTGTCAATAAATAAAGTATCCAAAAGGCCATTAGAAACAAAGGAATTGCCCATACAAAAACAGCTAATGGAACACTGAAAATACTTTTATCCTGAAAAGTAGAGCGTGCATTTGTCAGGAAAACAAGTGCCAAGGATAAAGCAATTGCCTCAAACAGCAGCAGTCCATAAGGTCTTTCATTGATTTTGAGCATATGTAATTATAATTTTTGAGTTTGCATATATTTTCCCTGAATCATTGTTGATCAATAACTTATTTACTTAATTTTTGTAGTGAGTCATATCTGTTTTTCAAAGCAACAGATAAATCAGTTTTTGTATAGGTTATTTCTTTAGAATCCTGGCAGTAAGATAAAGCATTAGATCCCATCCATTGTTCATATGGATCTGTTTTAATGGTTGCAAAATGAATCCATTCTTCTTTGTTTTGGTTATCCTGATTAAGAAATTGTCCACAAATAATATATGTTTTTTCCTCATTAGGCTTTGTTAAATATTTAAATTGAACATTACGAAAACCTAAAGGAACTGGAGGTTGATGGTCATGAAAATCTTCGGCAGCCACATCAAGTAAGAAATGAACTATAGAATCTTGTGCAGCATTTTGCGTTTCAGATTGACCAATGCTGTCATGGCTGCTCTGCGATGATTGAATGCTATTCTTTGATCCCAAGTTACAGGATGTCAGGAATACTGCAAAAAACAGAATAGAAATAGACAATAGAATTTTCTGCAGGTCGAATGTTTGTCTCAATTTCGATTTTTTTTTCATTAAACTTGATTATTAATTTTGCCTACTCTCTTCAGTTTTCGGCTTCCCTGTTTTTATTCTGCCAATCTCTTAAAGGCTCATGAAACTCTGTTTGTGCAGGATGCATAATGGGCGGTCTGTATCCAGACCACCCATTATAATATCTCTGTCGATTTTCAACTTGGTAAATTTCGGATTATTGAAATAATCAAGCCACATCAAAGCGATCAAGGTTCATTACTTTACTCCATGCTGAAACAAAATCCTTAACAAATTTATCCTGAGCATCTGAACTACCGTACACTTCGGCAACGGCTCTTAGTTCTGAGTTTGAACCAAAGATAAGATCCACCCGGGTTCCTGTCCATTTTAATGCGTTTGTTTTGCGATCACGTCCATCAAACGTCTCTCTGGTCTCAGATGTTGGCATCCAGGCTGTACTCATATCGAGCAGGTTTACAAAGAAATCGTTGGTAAGAACTTCAGGACGCTTAGTGAAAACACCATGTTTAGATTTGTCAAAGTTTGTGTTCAATACACGCATACCGCCAATAAGCACTGTCATTTCAGGAGCAGTTAATGTCAGCAATTGTGCTTTGTCAATCAACAATTCTTCGGTTGATACTTTATATTTTGTTTTTAAATAATTTCGAAAGCCATCGGCAACAGGTTCCAATACACTGAAAGATTCAATGTCCGTTTGTTCCCGGGAAGCATCCATACGCCCCGGAGTGAATGGAACGGTAATGCTGCTACCCGCATCTTTTGCCGCTTTTTCAATACCTGCACAGCCAGCAAGGACAATCAAATCGGCAAGTGAAACTTTTTTTCGATTATTTGAAGCTGTATTGAATTCCTTTTGAATAGCTTCCAATTTTTCTAAAACCATTGCCAATTGAGGCGGATTGTTTACAAGCCAGTTTTTCTGTGGCTCAAGACGAATACGTGCGCCGTTGGCGCCACCACGTTTATCAGATCCACGGAAAGTAGAGGCCGAAGCCCAAGCGGTTGATACCAATTGAGAAACAGATAGTCCGGATTTTAATACTTTAGCTTTTAATGCTGCAATATCTTTCTCATCAATCAAAGTATGATTCACGGCGGGTATCGGATCCTGCCAGATCAATTCTTCTGCAGGCACTTCAGCTCCCAGGTAACGTGCACGTGGTCCCATATCCCGGTGAGTCAACTTAAACCAAGCACGGGCAAAGGCATCGGCAAATTCGAGAGGATGTTCATAAAAACGTCTCGAGATTTTTTCATAAGCAGGATCGAAACGTAAAGATAGATCGGTAGTAAGCATAGTTGGAGCATGCTTTTTAGAAGCATCGGATGCATCGGGAATAACATCACCCGCATTTTTTGCAACCCACTGGTGCGCACCGGCAGGACTCTTGGTTAATTCCCATTCGTATTTAAAGAGATTTTCGAAGAAATAATAACTCCACTTGGCGGGAGTTTGTGTCCAAGTGACTTCCAATCCACTGGTAATTGTATCACCTCCTTTTCCTGAGCCAAATTTGTTTTTCCAGCCGAGGCCTTGTTCTTCAATGTCGGCAGCCTCAGGTTCAGGCCCCAAATTGGCAGCATCACCAGCTCCGTGAGCTTTACCAAAAGTGTGACCTCCTGCGATAAGTGCAACGGTTTCTTCATCGTTCATGGCCATACGGGCAAAAGTATTTCGGATGTCATTAGCGGCGGCAAGAGGGTCAGGATTTCCGCTTGGGCCCTCAGGATTTACATAAATAAGTCCCATTTGAACAGCTGCAAGCGGATTATCTGCTTCGGTTCTTTCCAGCTTTCGCTCGTCATTTTCCAACCACTTGGTTTCGGAACCCCAATAAACATCTTCTTCTGGTTCCCATACATCTTCGCGACCACCGGCAAATCCATAGGTTTTGAATCCCATCGATTCTAAGGCTACATTACCTGTAAGAATCATAAGGTCAGCCCATGAAATCTTTTTACCATATTTTTGTTTAACTGGCCAAAGCAGTCTGCGTGCTTTATCAAGATTAACATTGTCTGGCCAGCTATTAAGCGGGGCAAAACGTTGTTGTCCGCCTCCTGCACCGCCGCGACCATCACCTGTTCTATATGTACCTGCACTATGCCATGCCATTCGAATGAAAAACGGGCCATAATGGCCGAAATCTGCCGGCCACCAATCTTGTGAATCAGTCATTAACTGATGAAGGTCCTTTTTAATAGCCTTCAAATCGAGACTTTTAAATTCTTCGGAATAGTTAAAATCTTTGCCCATAGGGTCAGATTTACAGGAATGTTGTCGCAGTATGTTCACTTTTAACTGATTTGGCCACCAGTTAATGTTTTTTGTTCCGCCAGTTCCGGCACTATGTTTGCTTACAGCACCCGTTACGGGACATTTGCTTATTTTTTCCGAATTATTTTCCATTATTAATATGTATTAGTTTACAAATGGTCATTTTTTCTGGTGAACTTCCCAATTATTTGAAGCTTAATATCTTCAATTTTAAAACCCGGTATCCCCTTATTCTCAAAATACTTTTCAAGTATTTTGTTTAACTCTGCATCGTGGTAATCCTCAATCCTGTCAGATTCTGAACAATATAAATGATGGTGACTGTCCACTATAGCATCGTATCTCATAATATCTCTTTCCGTTTTTACTTTTTTTATCAATTCGTTCGAAACCAATGCATCAAGAACTTTGTATACAGTCGCTGTTGCAATATTTGGATGGTTTTTCCTGATGTACTCAATGATATTATCGGCAGTAGGATGATTCTTGAGTTTAACAATAGACTCAAGAATGGCAATCCTTTGAGGCGTTACTTTAAGTCCTTTCTCTATCAGTTTGTTACTAAAATCTTCTGCTTTCATAGCTAATAATTTTCCAAAGAGAATAATTCTCTTTTAACAATAAACAAATTTAAGGTTTTTTGTATCGAAAGTCAAGTGCCACAGTAATTATTATCGAAGCCGGAGGGTGGCAAGATTACAGCTCTACGGCTGTCTTTTTCAATATTTTCCGCTGCTAAGTTCGTATAAAACCTTCCGTTTGAATCCCTCACTGTAACGCCGTGTTACCTGATCGTTTTTAGCATGCGGTAGTTTTATAATCATTTAATCAATTCAAAGTATTCAATATAAATCCCCAGTAAAATATGCCAAATTAAATAGTGCCCCAGGCGAATTGATAGTGATGCTAAAAAGCCTGCTTTCTTGTACCATATTGCCTGAAATAAATTCATTAAGAAACCCGTCAAAAGAGCATAGAAAATAAGTAAAATACCACCCTGAGGAAGTTGCTCCAACGGTTCTCTAATTGCGGTTAATATTGCTCCAGCCCAGAAAAAGATCATGTAATACTTCCCTTGCTTAAACCAATTCCCTAACAACAGTATAAGGGTTAAAGGAATAAGCCGGTAGAATAATTCAACTTCAAATGCGCCCGTAAAATAAAGGAAGATTGAATATGGGAAAGGTTGAAGAAATGGAGGAAGTTCCTGATATGGCTCAGGATGTAAGATTACTTTGAAAACCAATACATCGAGCAGCCCAAATATTATGCCTATTACTATTGGAAGTAGAAACCTAAACTTTACTGAAATATCCTTTTGCCAAAAATTGGGGAGTTTTGCTTTGGTCTGAAAAAAAATAAATGGGATTCCGATTAGCAAAAATAATATATCAGTATAATTCCAAATTCGAATGAATTTAATATTTGTATAAAATGCGTTTCCATAAAATATCCCAATTAATGCTATAAAGAGAAATAGGGAATAAATTATCAAATTATGCTTACTTTCTTTTATCATTATTCTGACTCAAGGTTTATTTAGTAAAAATTACCGTCTATTTCCTCGTGCAGTGGTTCTTTCACCTTACGTTTTTGCAAATACTTATCTATACTTCGTTTGTAAATTATCAATAGTCACTTTCATCAGTTTCTTGAGAACATCTTGTTTGATGTCGGACAATTTCTTGATGTATATGCAGGCTTTTCCCATTTTAAAATTTCCCAAATCATTCAATAGGTATTCATGCTCTTTCGCTACGGTGTCATTTTACCATTACCCATAAAGTCCGCGTGTATAGCCTGTCCCGACATTGTCTGGAAGCCTTTGTGCCTGCCTGCTTCGCCTTCACGCAGCCGCTTCGTCAGAGCAAGGACGGCAGGCAGGTGACTAAACACGCTGTTATGGGCAGCGCTTAATCATTTCTTGTCAATTACTCCTGCTTTCAGTAATGGATCCAACAGGTTTGCTGCGCCACCATGTTCAATTATTTTTCCATCCTTGATCCTGTCAACATTTACACCAGTAAAGGTTATGGGTTTTCCGGTTGGTTTCATACCAAACCATTCATCTTTAAATGTGCCAGTAACAGTATAGGCAGTCACTACCCACTCACCTTCGGATATTTGATTTTCTATGGTTAGGTTTAGATCGGGGAAGACCCTCCGAACACCGAGCACATGGTCTATTGCTCCTTGTATTCCAATAGTGTAACGTTCACCTTCATATACTTCCGTATAGTCTTGTGATATGAATTCACGGATATTAGATACATCTCCGGTATTTTCAATGCGGTCTACATATCGGCGAATAATAGTTTTATTATCAGGTTTACCCATTTTAATTGTGTATTATATTAGCATTGCCCAAAATGGTTACGTGTATAGTCTGTCCCGACCTGCCGGGAAGCCGTTTTAATCTTTCTTTATCAACAACTACATTATGAAGAATTAAATAGGCAATTCTCTTTTAACAGTCAATGTGTCTCTGGTAAAGGGATTCCTGGCTTTATATCCACGTTGTGATAAGCAGCAATTTTCCATTCATCACCTTCTTTTACCATAACTTGTAAAAGTCGCGTTCGAAGACGTCCTTTCTCATCAAGATAGGTACCCTTGGGCGGGCCATCCTGTGAAAAGCCATTGATCAGTGTGAGAGTCTCTAGTATTGCTACATCAGGGTGCACGAATCTGAGCGATACAATTTTTTGTGTCATTTCAGTTCCCTTGAATACACCTTTGAATATTTGTTCATGTCTCAATTCAAACTCTTCATTTCCTGTAAAAAATAATCCTAAAATATTTGTGAATGTGCCTTCTTTGGCAAAATGCTTCGAATAATCTTTGGCATTACCCTTATTCCAGGAAGCCGTTTCCTCTTGAATGATATTATGAATTGCAATTGTATCTTTGATGTCTTGAGCATGAATAATAGTAGTGAATTGAAGCATCAAAGTGACTGTGGCAAGTTTAATAACAGAATTCATCTTTATTAAATTTGGTTTGAAAAGGATCACATTATAAAAAGTTGATTCATGAGAATCTATTTTTTTGGTAAACAAATTTGATGCAGCGTTTGTTGTGAAAATGGCTCAAAACGTTTACGCATATTGCCATTGGCCGATTTCAAGGTGAATACTTGTCCAGATACACGAAAAACCCAAGGAGCGCTGCCATTAGTGCACTCACAAGACCTTCATTGGCCATAGGAGTTGTTGTCAACAGCTTTCATATTTATTAGAATTACAGTCATTCTTTCAACAGTCTTAATCCTATCAAAACAAATGATAAACTGTAAATACAAAGTCCGACTGTAGCAACGTGCATTATAAGTAAACTACCTACTCCATAAAGTAAGATGCCTGCAATTAAAAGTAATGGGGTTATCCTTCCAAATCTTTTGATTTTTAGAAGACCAATAGCTGTAAAGATATTTCCTATACCAAGAGAAAATAACAAGACTATCGTAAAGATTTTAAATTGAAAGCTCTTAATGAAAATTCCTTCCCGAACAAAAGAGAGAAATTTATCATTGGCACACAATACTGGCCATATGAATATGTCCCAAGTTAAAGAGGCAAACTCAAGGGCAAGTCCCCATAATAAAGTAATAACTCCAATAAAAAGCAGGACACCTCCGACATCACGATTTGCATAGAAAACGCCAATTACAGCAGAAATTCCCAGAATACTTGATATTAATCCTATTATTGAAACATAAATCCATTCATTATCATTAACCAGTAGTGAGTAATCATTTTGTCCTTCTTTTATTGGCAGTAAAAAATATGAAAGACTTATCCAAAGAAGACAAAATACAGCAAAACCAAAGCATGAATACGCTGATAAGTGCCTGAGTTGTTTTTCTTTCATGTTTTATCCTCCAAATTAATTTTAAAATTGTTGCCAAGCAAGGCCGGCCGGCAGGTGGCTTATACAAGCTGCTTCGAAGCACTTAACTGGCAAGTTATAACTACTCTTGAAATGGCCCAAGACGCCAGAACATACACTACATCTGCAAATAACCATACCGCTTGTTGGGCGTAGTGTTTTACTCATTTTTATCCCAATGCAACATCAAGTACCATCATTGTAGCAAATCCCAGCATGGCTCCAATGGTCGATAAGTCAGTTTCATTTCCGGTTTGAGATTCAGGTATTAGTTCTTCGACCACAACATAAATCATTGCACCAGCAGCAAATGATAGGGCATAGGGAAGCAATGGCGTAATTGTCAATACAAGGTATGCACCGATAACTCCAGCGATAGGCTCAACAATTCCTGATAATTGTCCGTAATTAAATGCTTTTAATCTTGAAAATCCTTCTCTTCTTAAAGGAATGGAAACGGCAGCGCCTTCGGGAAAATTCTGTAAACCAATTCCCATTGCCAATGCAATTGCCCCGGCCAGCATTCCTGCATCAGGATTATTGGAAAATGCACCAAAAGCTACTCCCACCGCAAGTCCTTCAGGTATGTTGTGAAGTGTTATTGCCAGCACAAGTAAAATACTCCTTTGCCATGATGTTTTAATTCCTTCTGCTTTATCCATTGATAGTCCCATGTGTAGGTGTGGTAATAGCTTATCTATAAGCAATATAAACGCACCACCGCCTAAAAATCCAACCAGGGCAGGCACCCAAGGCAGTGAACCATTTTCCTCAGCCATTTCTATGGCAGGTTTAAGAAGTGACCAAAAACTTGCTGCAATCATTACTCCTGCTGCAAAACCAAGCATTGAGTTCAATATCTTATTATTGATAGTTTTAAAGAAAAAAACCATTGATGATCCAAGTGCCGTTAAACCCCAAGTAAATAACGTTGCACAAAGAGCCAGCATCACAGGATTGTATTCAAGTAAAAAATCCAGTTTCATATATAATTGCTTTTATTATGATGGCAAACGATATTCCAACTAAAACCAAAAGAAAAGTAGTTCATTTTCTGGTTTTATCCTAACCCAATGAAAAATCCAGTTGAAGATTATCCTTTACCAAATATATCGGCACCAGAAAAAGTCACCACGAACGAAATAAATCGGGCTCGCCCTTGTCGGGAATCCGTTGCGCCTGCCCGCACGCTGTCGCTGAAGCTTTAGCGTAGGTGCCCGTAGCTTTATGCGGAGCCGGGTGGAGTAAACCCACGGCCAGCATTGGCTTATACCCGCTGTTGTGTTCAGTTGTTATGCCTTATTGTAGTTTTTATTAAACTCAATCAGTTCTATTGGAGCTCCATTGTGAATAATCATTGCAACTCTTGTCCCGTCACCTGGGGAATTAGGAGGTGTAAGAATATTGAAGTCCCGTTTTGAAAGTTCAAAATCAAGATCATCAACTTCAAAGGCTATGTGTGGTATTTTCTTTATCAAGTCGCTTATAGGACTATCATTATCAAATCTCATCCACTCGATGCCATAAGGGCTAGAATCAAAACCAGAAACGTAAAATTTAAATTGCGGCAAGTATCTTTCCCCCTGAATCGGTTTATCCGTTGGAATTCCTATATGATGGTATCGCCAACCCCATTCAGATGTTGCCAAAGGGGGCTCGTTATCTTGTCTTTCTATGCTCATAATCATCTGTTTCAGTTTCTTTTACAATTGAACACAAAGCCCGCATGTATAGACTGTCCCGGCTTGTCGGGAAGCCGCTGCGAGACAAAGCGCAAATCTATCTGGTTACACGAACCCAAGGCGTTCAGTGACGGGTGATTCAGTTTTGTTTTTTGTTTCTGATGCGCAAACCCTCAACCAAGCAATTGGTTATTCACGCTTTCAGCGGTTGTTGTATTTTGCATCAGTGAACAAGCCCGATCTCATAAATTTTAGGCCAAAATTTACCTGTCACAAAAACTCTATCAGCTATTGAATCATATGCGATCCCATTCATTTCCAAGGAACTTGAAAATACTTTCTTTGCATCATTTGCCAGTGAATTTAAATCAAGTTTTCCAACAACTTTACCATCTGTTGGGTTTACTTTTACTATCATACTGGTAGTCCATAGATTGGCATAGATAAAACCTTTTATATATTCTAGCTCATTTAAATTCAAATTATTACGTGCATATCCTCTTGCAGATACTGATATTGTTTTAATGACCTTAAAAGTAACAGGGTCCAAATAGGTTAAAATATTTGTTCCATCACTCATAATTAAGCTTTTTCCGTCGGTTGTCAAGCCCCAGCCTTCAACGCTTGGGAAAGTAAATTCATTTATCTTTTTAAATGTTATAGCATCATAAATAAATCCCACTTTGGACTTATAGGTTAACTGAAATACCTTCCCATTTAGAAATGCAATACCTTCTCCAAAATATTTAACTTTATCAATCTCTGCTTTTGCATCAATCTTGCCGGTTTTAAGGTCAACTATGCCAAACAATGATCTTGTCTGGGGAAATTCTTTTGTTGCACCGGTACTTTCAAATAGGCTACCATCATGTATGAGGAATCCTTCTGTAAAAGAAGTCACATCGTGTGGATATGAGTTAACATATGTATAGTCAATTGTCGGTATATCTTTATTTATGCTTTTAGAAGAAGCTTCATTGTCCTTACAACCATAGCAGACAGAAAGAATTAGTATAATTAAAAGAAAAGAAATATACCTTATTTCCATAGGTTTTGATGATTAAAGCGTGCAGTGTATTTCAATAGTAGCCAACATCTGCGTGTATAGCCTGTCCCGACTTGTCTGGGCGCCGTTGCGATGTTAGGGTGCTTTATTGTGGAGTTACCACAAAGCTACCAAAGGTGCTAATCCGCAATAACCCGTCGTCATCAATGGGTTATATAAGCATTTAGCGGGTCGTTGCTTTTTGTTCGCCTTTAGCATATTCCAAAATGTCTCCTGGTTGGCATTCTAACACATTACAAATTGTTTCTAAGGTGCTAAATCTTATTGCCTTAGCTTTACCAGTCTTTAATATGGAAAGGTTAGATAAAGTCAGTCCAACTTTATCCGAAAGTTCATTCAGAGACATTTTTCGTTTAGCCATTACAACGTCCAAATTCACTACAATTGCCATAGCTTAAACAGTTAAATCGTTTTCATTTTGAATTTCAAGCCCCCTTTTGAAAATAGTCGCAATTACATAGACTACAGCCGCCATCAAAATATAAGCCTGACTGTCTACCCAAAACTGATTTAGCTGGTCGATTTCGAATCCACGATGCAGCAAATGTTTTGCTGTTTGCTGAGCGATATAACTTAATAGGCCTATGGATAGCGTGAAATAGCTTATTTGTGTAATTTGTTCTGAAACAAAATTGTTGAATGGTTTTGACAAATCAAGTTTGCTTATAAGTCTGATGACTATAAAAAATAAGTACGCTTTCAAAATCGAGATTACCAGTATAAAAGTGTACATACTGAAAAATGCCCATTTACTAAGATTATACATTACACTAAGGTCCAACTTTTTATATAAATTTTGGACAAATTCAGGCTTGTATAGGCTGAATATAAAATTGACTATTAAGCCTCCGGCTTCAATGCACAAGCCAACAAAAATGACCCAAGCCACAATACTTAGGACTTTAAATACGAAGTTGCTTTTCTTTGACATCATTGTTAACATTTAAATTGATATCGCAAATATAATATATTTTTATTGATAAACAATAAATATATATCTTTATTCAAAAAACAACTATCGGACCTAAAAAGGATTTGTGATGATCCGTTTATTACCTGCGATTTGTTGTGGATGGGATAAGTCTGAATAAGCAGGTGAGTATTGCTTGGGATGCAATCTATCGGGGTTCTGATGTCTTTTAACAATGCCTTCTAACGTTCGCGTGTATATGCTGTCCCGACTTGTCGGGAAGCCGTTGCGCCTGCCCGCACGCTGTCGCTGAAGCTTTAGCGCAGGCGCCCTTAGCTTTATGCGGAAGCGGGTTGCCAAAGCGCTCTGTTGTCTGGTTAGTACAAGGCAACCAAGTGTACTTACCTTCGCAACCGACCAAAGGGAGCACAGTTAGGCACAGGTTATATTTTATCTGTAATATACTTCGTGAGTAGCGCAAGGGTTCCAGTAATTAAAAAAATATCAAGTTTGACAGCAAGTTTTAATACACCAAAAAAACCATAGAATAATCCAAAAGCAATGAATATTAAAGTGATTGACTTTGATCCAAATCCATTATTCATTAATATAAATCCAATCAAAACGGATAGTGTTGGACATGGGATTAAGCCAACGGGGGTTGCATAAAAATACTTCACAATCGAATTGTTCTCAATGAAATGTGGATATAATAATCCAAATGCGACCATCAATACTCCAATGATGAAAAAGGGCAATTGTGACTGATTTATGGGCTGAATGGAAGCTTTTAATCCAAAAATCAATATCAGGATCGCAAGTACTGAAAACATTATCCCATTAAATGGATTACCAGTTATCCATGCAAATATCGCAACAGAGATTATTGGTATACAGGTCAACGCTGCAATTAGCTTATTTGATGGAACCCATCTAGCGATTAACCCGATAATAAACATATAAAAAATTACATGCCAGATAATCGCAAATAATATGTAATTATTAGCAATTGAACGAAGCCCTGTCAATATATCCTGTGCTTTTATCATATTAAGATCGTTATGAGTTTATTTGATATCAGTTATTATTTAAAAATAACAAACAAACGTTAAAAACCCTTCATCTCAGATTTGTCATTTTAACTTGTGTCAACATCCGCGTGAATAGCCTCTCCCCAATTGTCGGGAAACCGTTGCAGTGCCAAAGCGCTTTGTTATCGAGATACCAAAATAAAACCAAGTGAACAGAGCTTAGCAAACCCTCTACCAGCAATGACTTCCCGACAAGTCGGGACAGGTTATACCCGCAGGCGTTGGGTGCTGCCTTTATTCATTTTTGTCTTTTATTCTAAATAATCGTATCCCTATCAACGGAAACCATAATAAATATAATGGCCCGGCAATTGCCATTAATATGGTCCCCCATTTAGGAAGAAAAAATCCAATTACAATATGGGCTAAATCAAGGCCGTGTGTCGCTATTCCAGTATAAGCAGTTAGTTTATTAAAAACATTGCTTTTAAGCATTATCAATGAAATTGTCAAAGCCCCCAATTGAATCAGAATTCCACCGATTTTTGCTCCGGTTCCATGCCACATATCAGAAGCAAGTATAGCTTGTCCGGCTGCAATTAATTGGCTTTTCTCAGATTCTGTTGTAGCCTTTGCATATTCGTCGCTTAAATAGAGATAAGAAAATACCGATGGTGTTGCCAGAAATAATGTTAATCCAGCAAATACCAATATCGTCGAAATTGAAACTATTTCTTTACCAGTATTTTTAAGGGCTAAATAAATAGTATAGAATAGCAAATAATAAAGGGGCATTACTATAACGGTCAAAATATCAAGTCGTAATAATCCGTTTAATCTATTCTCCTGTAACATGGAAAAACACTCTTCAATAGTCTCAGGTGCAGTCCCAATTCCTATCACTATTAATATCGTAATCAGGGAATAAACGATTAAAATCATACAGGACAATCCACCAAGTTGATATAGTAATCCGATATTTGAAGTTATTTTTCTCATAAGTGTCTTTGTTGCTTGATTAATTATTATGTTCTTTTTTATCAACGTATTGTATCACCTCCTAAGGTTGCACCCAACGCCCGCGTGTATAGCCTGTCCCGGCTTATCGGGAAACCGTTGCGCCTGCCCGCATGCTGTCGCTGAAGCTTTAGCATGGGCGCCCATAGTTTTATGCGGAGGCAGGTTGCTAATGCGCTTATTTATCTAGATATACCTAGGTGACCAGGTGAACTACCCTTCGCAACTGACCGAACCGACCGAAGGGAGCTCATGACCGAAGGGAATAACGGAGCTCACGTATAAGAGATTGCAGGCGTTTTCCTCTCAAGATACATGAAAAGCTGAAGTGGTTAACAACCCTTCGCAAGCCGATGAAACCCCTGTTGGCTATACCGCGTGTTAAAGCCAGTGCACTAAGAAAATTCGGTATTATTTTTTAGATTATTTGTTTGTCTCTATGATATTCTTGTTTTTTAGTTTTAATTGTTCGATCATTTTTCGGGCATTCGCATTTTGTGGATTAATGATCAAAGACTTTTCATAGTTTTCGATAGCAGCATCATTATTCCCTTGTATCATTAGTACTTCTCCCAATGAATCGAAGGCATTCCAACTGGTTGGATAATTCTCTGTATTTAATTTCATCATTTTGTAAGCCTTGTCATATTGTTGTTCCATAACAAAAAGATATCCCAGCCAGTTGATGACTAATTCGGGTGGGCTTACAGTATAACCCATCAAACTGCTGACTTTTTTATAATGTGCTATAAGAAATGAGTCGGCATTAAATTTTGGATCACGGAATTTCACATAAGGGATCTTCGGATTATAAAAATTAAAAAGAAAACGAAGGCCATCATATTCCGAGATCAGTGGAACGGAACTATGGTTGTCATCCTTGTAATACTGCCACTTATACCTTAGTTTGATGGATTTGTTGGAGTCTAAAAGCTTTGTCAGTTCGAACGCTGCAGCGTTGTCCTTATATGTGTCAGAATCAGAATATCCCTGGTTTGCAATGGACAAGTAAAATGAATTACCTTCAAAAGTTCTTTGCTTCAATGTTTCTTTAGCAAGGTTCAATATCATATTGTTATCCCACTTCAAGTTAGGATCGATGGCAATGTAACCGTTAAAAAGATTTGTATGAATTAACATTGTGTTGATGCAAAACAAACCTCCGTCAGAATGACCAATAAGGATCCGATAGGGCGCTGCAGGATATTTTGACTCTATATACGACATAAGTTCTTTTTCAATAAATGATGTGAAGTTTTCGCTTCCACCTGAAGTTTTCACATAACTCGAGTCAGGAATGTCAGGGTCATATGAAACATGAGAAGGTGTAAGATCTCTCATTCGGTCAGTGTTTTGAATGCCTACCAATATCATTTGAGGAAGTACCAAATTCATATTCTCTTCGCTTAATTGCTGAATGATGTTTAATACGGTATGAAATTGTGCATCACCGTCGAGCAGGTAAGCGACAGGATATGACTGCATTGATGAAGCATCATATGAGGCAGGAACATAAACCCAGATATTTCTTTGTTCGTTCAGTATTTTTGAATAAAGACTGTCGGTATTGATTTTAGGGTTACCATTGTTTGTCGGATTTGCTTTAAGAATAATACCCGTACAAGAAGATATTATTGTAAGAAAAAACAGAAAATAAACAGCTGTTTTCATTGTCTTGATATTTAGATATTCAGATATATAATATAATACTTCCATTTAAGAATCGATCCATTTTTACGCATTGTCTATAACGCCCGCGTGTAATGCCGGTCCCGAATTGTTGGGAAGCCGTTGCGCCTGCCCGCACCCTGTCGCTGATCCTTTAGCACAGGCGCCCATAGCTTTATGTGGAGGCGGGTTGCCAGAGCGCATTGTTATCAAGTTACCACAAGGCAACTAAAGGAACTAACCCGCACAGCCGACCGAACCGACCGAAGGGAGCTCATGACCGAAGGGAATAACGGAGCTCACAGCTTGCCCCGATCTCATCGGGGTAGCGAAGCGGAGTAAACCCGCTGCCCGCAATGGCTTATACACGCTGTTATGCACTGCTGGTTATTCTAATATTACTTTTCTAATGTCAATTATTTGGCTGGTATTATCAATTATTTGAATAATATAGAGTCCAGTATGACCAAAAGTGCTGACATCAACTTCAAATATTTGCTCAGTAATATTCGATTCAAAAATCGATTGGCCTTGAGAGTTAATGATCTTAATTGTATAATCCGCAATTAATGAATAGTTTTTATCTATATGAATAAAGATAACATCCTTGGCTGGATTTGGATATACTTTCAAGGTATATAAATTATCTGGCGGATTTATTCCGGTAATAGCACCTTCATTAAATAGTAAAACTACTTCTTCAGAAGTTAAGGCCCGGTTGTAAATGCGAATGTCATCGATTAGACCATCCATAAATTGATTGTCTTGACCAACTCTTCTGCCAATATAAAAACTTGAACTGTCTGTATTTAGATTTCTGCTTTCAGAAGCAACCTCTACTGTATCTAAAAATAACTTCAATATTGAACCATCATATGTTATAACAGTATGATGCCAAATACTATCATTTACAATTTGTTCAGTATAAACGTCATATGAAGACCCAAATGCACCAAACATTAATTTTGCTTTGTAAACTGAGACTGCACACAAGTTGTTATTAGAGGGTGCACCCCAAGACGTTAAAGTATTTACGTACCATCCATTACTGCCGCTTGAAGATGTCGTATTAAACCATACAGAAATGCTTCGAGCTTGATTACTTATTGGTACTTCAGAATTCGCTGAAATATAATCATTTGTTCCATCAAAACTATAGGCACTGTTAACATTTCCGAATCGATCAACTGTTAATGCAGCACCATAAACAGTCCCATCATTACCATTTCCACTTTCATCAATCGTATTACCATTAAATGGCCAATAGCCAATCAAACTATCTGTTGGTATTTGTGAATTAATGTTTAGAACTAATCCAAGCATTATGAATAAAAAGTAAAATTTTGTTTTCATAATTTATTATTTATAATGAAAGTTAGACATTTTATACCAGTTTTGCTTAACGTCCATGTATATTGCCTGTCCCGACTTGTCGGGAGGCCATTGTGCTTGCCCGCAAGCTGTCACTGAAGCTTTAGTGTAGGCGCCCATAGCTTTATGCGGAGGCGGGTTGCCAGAGCACTTACTTATCCAGGTACACTATAGTAACTAAAAGTGCAATCGCTCGCAAAACCTCAGCTGGCAATGGCTTATACACGCTTTTATACGAAGTAATTGTTTACCCTTCTGTTATAATCTTTTTGAACTAATAATCTACTGTTTTCAGTCCCATGAGAAGGAATAAATACTGAACAATCTGTCTCTAATAGTTTCCCCCAGCTTTGAATCATCCGTTCAGTATCTTCAGCATAGGGTGGGAAAACAGACAACTTGAATACTCCAAACATAGTATCCCCAACAATTGCAATTTCCTTATCAATAATAATACTCATTGAACCAACTGTATGACCTGGTGTATGCATCAAATAAGCATTAAAACCAAGGCCTTTCAAATCAAAATAGGAATCAACCAATAAATCATGTTTGCATGGCTCGTATTTAAATATTGAAAACAATCGCTTACCTAAAACATTCACAATTGGCCTGGTAAATATCGTTGTACCATAAGGTAGGATATTGTCTCCATTTGACAAATAACTTGCCTCTTCTTTATGTACAATTACCAAAGCATTGAATTTGTTTTTGATTCGGTTAGCATTTGCCGCATGGTCAAAGTGTGCGTGTGTTAAAATTAAATAATCAATCCTATTTATACCTAATCTGTCAAGTCGCTTTTGAAGCCGATTCCATAATCGAGATACAGATGTGTCAATCAAAATATTTTTCTGACCATTAGTCAATAAAAAAACATTGCTTCTCCCAGACATTAACTGGATTATTTCATAACCACTTTTTGTCTTCCACTTTTTCATGTTGTCTGTGTATGCTCGAATGCCTTTGTATTATGGCGTACAACGTTTAATGGTATGGTGTCGCCTGGGATTACAAAGCGATTTCCTATCAGGTTACAACTGCTTTTTTACGAGCTCCAAACCTTCGCAAACCACTGAAACCCGCATGCACTATACCATGTGTTGTGTGCTGGGCATTATTATAGTGTCTCTAAATTCTAATCTTATTAAATCTGACTCAAACTTATCAAATTTGAAATTCTTAAAATATTCAATGTTTGAGTTAAAATAAATCCTTTCACTTTCCTTTTTCTCCGGGTCAAAATCCACGTACATTTTTTTGTTATCGTAGGTTTTCCCAATCAATTTTAGTGGGTATGCCGTATCAACAAAGCAAAAATATGAATCAGAACAGTTGTTCTTATTAATCAAGATCCCTTTAACATGATACACTCTATTTTTGGGTGCTGAGTTATCCATATATTGAATCAAAGCGTTGTAACTATTGAAATCAATATTTTTTTCAATTTTCAAGAAAGTGCATGCATCATGTTTGGCCAATTTAATCAATGCTCCATTTAAAGTATAATGGTAATCTTTGGGGTCATAATCATTGTGAAAGGAGTTTAATATTGTCGCAATGTAATCAGAATCGTTTGTATCAACTTGAATATACTTATCATAATCAGTGAACATAATATCTTTTGGTCTCGAAGCATCTTCAAAGTCTTTGACATAAAGTTTTAATTTAAATAATTTATCCATTAACCAAATCGGAATCCAAACCAGAGAAAATAATATTTTCAATATCAAGTTACCATCGGATTTTAAACTGCGAAGCAAGGTTTTAAGCATTAAAACCGGGTCATGAAGTAACAAATAGAGAATGTATCCAATCCCGATAATGAAAATCGATAATATAATTATCTCAAATGCTTCCATTATGCAGAATGTTCATTTTGCCTTGAACACAACGTTCGCGTGTATAGCCTGTCCCGACTTGTCGGGAAGCCGTTGCACCTGCCCGCACGCCGTTAGCAAACGTTTTAATTACAATCAGTTGTGAAAAAAATGTTTGAACTTCCTGTACTATCGAACATCATACCTTCAGGAGGAAAGGGTAGCTCCCAGACACAGACCCTACCAAGAGAAGTCATTTCACCTATGTATAGCTTCTCAAGGAGAATATTTTTGGATATATCCAGCTCCTCAAGATTATTACCAGGACAAAATAACCAAATTAATTTTGTGTTATTGGAAATATCAAGAAAATCTAAATTGTCATGCCAGCAACTCAACCATTCTAGGTCCACGTTATTCGTGATATCCAAACTTGAAATTGGATTGTAACAACAATATAAATTTTTTAGCCTTAGATTTTTCGATACATCAAGTTCGGTAATGTGATTTAAACGACAATAGAAAGCTTCTAATACTGTGTTTTTACTGACATCAATGGTATTGAGCAAGTTATTGGCACAATCAAGATGTAGCAAAGCGCTGTTGAGACTTAAATCCAGAGTCTCCAATTTATTAGATTCGCATTCCAATTGGAGTAACAATAGATTTTTAGATACATCAATATTAGACAAATTATTTTTGTTACATGAAAGAGTAGTAAGCAATGGGTTATGGGATACATCTAGTGTGCTTATTCTGTTATCGGTGCAATTCAGATAGGTCAGTTCTGCAAGGTTTTTTACATCCAATGCTTTAAGTTGATTGGAAGAAACATCCAGGCTCTTTAGATTAATAAACATCTCAATTCCTGTAAGATCTCTGATGCTATCCATAACCAGATAAAGTGATTCTACCGATTCTGCTTCAGAGGGACTAATATTTCCATCTCCATTTGCATCTACACCTGCTTCGATAAGAGATGCCAGGAACTTCTGATCAGAAATAGCACCAGATGACACTGGTTCTTTTTCGCAGGATGTAATATAAAGCAGAAAGCTTAATAATACCGTGAATAATCTGAATTGCTTTTTCATTCTTAGCGAAGTTTAATAATGACTTAAAGTAAAGATATGTAACAAATGTAACCATTTTGTTCCTGGCTTTTTTGAGCTCATTTGACGGTAATCTTATGGATTTAACTGAACATTCTCGGAGGCTAGTGTTTGCTAACGCATTGCGGCATAGCCCGAAAGGGATTACGGGCGATTTCCTATCAAGATACACGAAAAGTTGAAGCGGGCTACTACCCTTCGCATAACACTGAACTTTTCTCACGACCAAAGGGAGTAAACCCTTATTGGTGATACCGCGTGTTCGTGGCTGGCATTATTTTATTCTCTTTCCGATATAAAACATATAGCCATAGTACGCTTTGTATTTGTTGTATAATTCTGCTTCATATCGCTGGGAAGAAGCAAATTCTTCTACCGTTTTGTTGCCCTTATGTTTTTTTATAAAGGAATCAATATTCAAAGCCTGTTTTGTGTAATAGTCTGTCCAAATAGTTTCGGGTAACATATAGGTAGCAATCGGTAAATAACCTGCTTTTTGCATTTGAGCAACTTTATTTGGGATTGTATCTATTTCTGGATATGCTTTTTGCCAAAATTCTTGAATTTCATCAGGTCGTTCCTCACTAAACCAAGTGTTTTCTGTAACAGCAATATATCCGCCCATTTTCAAAAATTTTCGCCATTCATTTAATCCACGTTCAAATCCAATGTTATAAATTGAACCTTCCGACCAAATTAAATCCAATTCTTCTTCTTGAAACGGAAGATTTTCCATATTCCCGACAATTCCTTTCACTCTGTTTTGAAGATTTTGATTTAGGGAATTTTGATTAAACTTATTGATAAAATCTTGCCACACATCAATTCCAATAATTTCACATGGTGTATTTTGTCCTAATGTCATAGTTTGACCTCCAGTTCCGCAACCAATATCGGCAATTTTTGATTTTTCAGTAAGACCAGTCTATAAAACTCAATGCTTTAAGCGTTTCTTTGGTATTTCCCGGTCCTTGTCGTTCAGTATTTGAAAAATACTCATAAATAATATTTATGTCAAAATCGTGAATGGTTTGTTTTTCGTTACTCATAATTTGTCCTGTAAGAATTTATTTCATTTTTAATTTTTGTGTCGTTTGTCTTGATGGCCAGTAAGCGTTTGTGGGCGAATTCCTATCATGTACATGAAACTTTGAAGCGGGCTGTAAACCATCGCATACCTCTGAACTTTTCTCACGATCAAAGGGATTAACCCCTTATTGGCTATAACGCTTGTCAGGCGGCGTATTTATTTATGATACCCTTTGTAATGAATACTTTTTAGTTATAATTTGTAAGAATTATGAGATTCAAGCAGCTATTTACTGCAATCAGTTGTGAAATACACATTCGGGCTGCCATCTGTGCAAACCTTAATTTCTTCAGGAGGGAAAGGCATCGTCCAGACACATATCTTTTCCAACCCTGGCATATTTTGTACTGACAGATAGCACATCCCCACACCCTCAAAATCCTGGCCAATAGAAGTATTATTTGTGAGATCCAGGCGGGTCAGTTGATTACCATCACAATGCAGAATATTCAAATTTAGAAGATTTGAAACACCGAGATTAGTTAACTGGTTATTACCACAAAACAAACTTCTCAAAGCGTTATTATGTGAAATATCCAGGCTGGTTAACTGGTTATTAGCGCAATACAACCATTCTAAAGAAGGATTATTAGTAACATCCAGGCTGCTTAACTGGTTATCAGCACAACCTAATCCGGTTAAAGAAGTAATATGAGAAATACCCAGACTGGTTAATCGGTTACCGGAACAAACTAAACTTGATAAAGAACTGATATGGGATACTTCCAGGCTGGTCAACAGGTTATCAGAGCAGCCTAATATACATAAAGAATCATTATGGGAAACATCAAGACTGGCTAATCGGTTACCGGAACATTGGAATTCATATAGAACATTATTATTGGCAACATCAATTGTTGTTATTTGGTTATTATCACAGAATAAATACTTTAGAGCTGTGTTGTTAGTAACATCAAGGTTGGTTAATTTGTTATTTGAACAAGACAATATATACAGAGCAGTATTCTTTGAAACATTCAAGGTAGTTAATTGGTTATATCTTAAATCCAAATCATATAAGATAAGGTTGTTGGAAACATCCAGACTGGTTAACCAGTTATTTAAGCAATGTAATTCATGCAGAGCCAAATTTTTGGAAACATCCAGACTGGAAATATTGTTATCTGAACAAAACAGCTGCTGTAAATATTTGAATTTTTCAATACCGTTTAGATCTGAAATACCACAATCTGAAACATCCAATGATGTGACCATTTCAGCTTCCATTGGGCTAATAATGCTGTCTCCATTTGTATCAACTCCCCTTTCAATGAGTGCTTTTAAAAAATTAGCATCGGTAATTTCATTATCGGGTTGCGGTTCGGGCCTATCCTTCTTACAATAAGCCATCAGAATCAATGTCAATACAATCAATATTAATTGAACGAATAACTTCATAACATTTAGATAATGTAGGAATTAATCTTAAAATTAATAAAATAAGGAATTAATGTCAAGTTTATATTGTAAGTGATAATATCATAAAGGAGGTGGTCGAAATCTTGACTAATGGCCGAATAAAGGTAACAAATACTAAAATTTATCACTAGGGTTGTTATCTTCATTTGACTGTTAGCATGCGAATATAATCGGAAATTTCGATGTGTGGAATGCCACCTAACGCCCGCGTGTATAGCCTGTCCCGACTTGTCGGGAAGCCGTTGCGCCTGCCCGCAAGCTGTCGCTGAAGCTTAGTGTAGGCGCCCGTGCATTATATTGATACAATTACTCCCATTGAACTAAAAAAGAATATTATAATTACTAATGCAATAGATATAATATTCCATGCCTTTTTTGGCTTCATGTACCAGTAATTTAAAAATAATGAAAACAGCATAGTTTGAGGTAAGACTTCAAAATATCCCTTTAATTGATCAACTATAGGTATTTTGGTATAAATCATACCTTCTATTGAACCAGGAGCAGGCCCTGCCGTTGATAAAATCGATAACCCCACTATTAATCCCCACAATTTTAACCATCCATATTCTTTAAAAAGAAAAGTATCCTTAATAATCCAGAGTACAACTGAAAACACAAAACCACGAATCACCTGTAACATAGGACCAGCCACAACCCATGGAGAATCAATTGACCTCATAAGATAAGACATTGGAGGATTTTCAAAAGTTTCTTTGTAGTCAAGAAGTATATAGGCAATCAATCCCAATATGAAATAGGAAATCATATGAGATGACATTACCCTCCAGAAGAAGGTACCAAATTTCAATTTATCCTTTTCCATAATTATATTATTCTATTTAGTATAAGGTTCTCTTCTGCATGACGCCCAACGTCCGTGTGAATAGCCTGTCCCGACATGCCGGGAAGCCGTTGCGCCTGCCCGCAAGCTGTCGCTGAAGCTTAGTGTAGGCGCCCTTAGCTTTATGCAGAGGCGGGTTGCTAATACGCTTTCTTATCTAGGTGCACCATGGCAACCAAGAGAACTGACCTACGCAACCGACCGAACCGACCGAAGGGAATAACGGAGCTCACAGCTTGACCCGATCTCATCGGGGTAGCGAAGCGGAGTAAACCCGCTGCCAGCAATGGCTTATGCACGATGTTGTGTGCTGTTTTTTAGCAATTTATCCTTTACATTAATCCAAATGAGATCGCAATAAAACTTGGTCCGTTTAATCCACCATGCATTAATACTCCAATCCATGAATTTTTTGTTCTTTGGACAATATATGATTGAATAAAGATCAAAGGTATCAAAGTGATTAATAGTTGCCACCCAAACGCTATATGAAATAAACCCCAACCAAAACCATGTATCACCCATGCGTTCTTTCCAAACGCTATTTCTTGGCGAGGAAGCATGACTCCTCTCCATAGAAATTCTTCCCCAAAAATATTTAGGATCCAATATGGAAACCAAACTATTAATAACCAATACCGACCTTTTGTCAATGGGTCAAATAACATAAACGAGGGTGAAGAGTCAAATTTCCCAATAATAAGTTCTAATGCTTTCATTATTAAAAGGCTTATAATTCCAACAAGAACCAACCCGACAAAGCACCAAATAAAATCCTTTTTTGTTAATCTTCTAAACCTTAAGCGCTCAATCCAAGTAGTTTTTGAGATTTTATAACCTTCTGCTTTTAATATCGACATCCCTGTTATAATTAATGGGACAAAAATGCCCAATCCACCGACGATAAACCAAAATAATATAGTTTCCTGACCTGTTGTATGACTTAGATATGGTATCACATACTTGGTTAAAAAATACATCAATAATGCAGCAGGTACATATATTGCAAATGACGATATTAACCCTAGTTCTTTTAGTTCTTTTTCTTTATTCATTTCCATTTATCATTTGTTTATTGTCTATGCATCATATTGCTCTTACGTCTTTCAACTAAGCACACAACGTACTCGTGTATAGCCTGTCCCGACTTGTCGGGAAGCCGTTACGTTTTCCGAGCGCTTACATATCGAGGTACACCAAGGTAACCAAAAGTATCGGCCTTAGTAAACCTGCTTCCTGCAATGGCTTACACACGCAGTTGGGCGTAACGCTTTACTTGATCTTACAATTCAATATTCCTGACATGATGTTCATATTCCATTTCCCAGGAAGGCGCTGTAATGCATATTTGCTTTAAAGTACCTTTATAATAAAACTTATGATTGGGTGGGATAATAACAACATCTCCAGTCTCAACTTTATATGGCTTATCTTCGATATACCAAGTCCCTGACCCTTCAATAATGTAGAAAATAAAATTGCTTTTGCTATGATAGAACTCTTCGTTATGCCCTTTCTGTGTCTCTTGATATACAATGGATGCATCAGGACATTCATCCTTGGAATTATACACCCTCATTTTAACACCTTGCTTTTCAATCTCAATGGCGTTCTCTCTTTTTATAACCATAGTTTCGAAAGTTTCTTTGTTTGTTAATTCAGCATTACACCTAACAGTGGCATTATGAAAAGTTGGGGAGTTCGGAGCGATTCGTTATCAAAATACACAGACCTTGATGCGAGCCGCAATCCCTTGAATAACCTATTAAACCACAATTTTTTATATTGCATTTTAGCAACAGTGCTTTATTGATTTTTCCAGACTTTTACTTTAATTGTATCGATCTAATTGTTTTTTTTTACCATTTTAACCGTTCCAATCGCTAGAGTAATTAAACTAATGAGAATCCAAACTGAAAGTATCAAAGTTGCGAGTAGGCTGAAAGAGAAGTCAATATCAAACTGAAATTGTTGCTGTTGAAATTTCCATTCTTGATCTTCCTTTACCATTATTCCAGTTAAACGTAAAGGAATGACCAGAAATTTTGATAGATCAAATTTAACATAGCCTTTAGTCGTGAACCATGCAGTATTTCCTAATGATGAAATGTTTGCACTATCAACTTCAAATCTGCAGTCACCCCAAGTTTCCCAATCAGTTTTTACTAATCTGGTTGCTTTTTCATAGCTACTGTAAATTTCATTAGGCATTGTCCCAAGAATCAGTATATTTTCTCTAGAATAAAGTGATTGCATAAAAGTGTCAATGTACTTTGGATCACGTTTAGAATAACCATCCTGAAACTTTTTTAATTGACAAATTATTTCCATTCTAGTATTATCAGGGGCATTACCCTTAGAAAAAAAAGACTTTTCTGGGAATAAAATTGTTTTCTCATCAGCCCTTTTAAATAACCTAGTTACAAGAAAAAGAACAATGAACAGTAATATTATTCTCAAAAAAATTCTAAGCATGACTTTCATAACTGAATGATTTTAAATGTTATTATATTATGATGATATTCTTTCTTTGATATAGATTTCAGCAAATAATGTCAAAGATTATAGGAGGCTTTACGGTTGATCACTTTATTTTACTGATGTCTAGCAAAGGGATATATTTAGGAATTGATTACATCGCCCGTGTGTATAGCCTGTCCCGACTTGGCGGGAAGCCGTTGCGCCTGTCCGCACGCTGTCGCTTAAGCTTTAGCGTAGGCGCCCGTAGCTTTATGCGGAGGCAGGTTGCCAATGCGCCTTCTTATCTAGTTACCACGAGGCTGTTATGAGAATAAACACTCACTACCGACCGAACCGACCGAAGAGAGCTCATGACCGAAGGGAATAACGGAGCTCACAGCTTGCCCCGATCTCATCGGGGCAGCGAAGCGGAGTAAACCCGCTGCCAGCAATGGCTTATGCACGCTGTTGGCAGCTGCCTTTTATATTATTTGTTTGTTATTGTCAAAATGCTGTTAATTATCTCATCATACAATTGTGCGGTTAGTTTTAGATATTTTTCAGTCGAAACCTTATCCTTAAAATCTAGTGCATTCCATGCTCCGCCTTCTTGTCCAAAACACCATGCTTTATTTGCACTATAAATAAGTTGCTGCTCTGACAAATTAAAGTTATCTAACGGAATTATATCATTATAATAGCAATTTTCAACAGGGTTAGAACCATAAAGATTATCCATAGCTTCATTAAAAAACTCAGACCACTTTTCATATCCCAGTTTATTAGCAAACTCGGAGATGTTCCATAAGGCTGAACCTAATTGCTTTTTAACCTTTTCAACTTCAAAACTGTATTCTGCAATCTGATGCTTTTTAAACTGTTGCCTATAGACAACATGATAATATTTTTGACTCCTCGGGTATGGATAGTCATAATACCAAGTTGCAGTCCAATGTTTAACATAATCTGCATACACGGATTCTAGTCTCCAAATACCGCCACCACCAAATATTCCCTCGGTAAAGTAATCTGGGCTAATAGAATTATTTTCGGTATGCACGAAATGAGTTCTAACCTTCCTACAACCGTCAGCTTTTAAATACTTAAACCATTCAACTGGATTATTTGCAATATCTATCTTATTATGATCTATAAAATATACCGATTCACAGTTATTAAAGCACTTTTTCTTTAAGAGGTCGTTATCAAGTCTATTATTAATCAAATAATCATTGGCAAATGTTATAATTGATGTAATCTGTGCAAGTTTATCATTCATGTTTGTAATCTTTTTTTAAAGGTTGCTGCCAACGTTCGCCGGTATGCTGAGCCAATATTAGCACCCGAACGGCCCGACAATTGGGGATGACCGGCTTTTGGCGGCGGCCCATTATAATTAATCCTTTTATATTTCTATTTTAGTTTTCCGAGTTTCATTTCGCCCAATACAATCAAAGTTGCATATAATGTCCACACAATTATAGGAATGATAAGGTATGCGGCAGTTTTAGATATTGGATGGAGCTTCCATATTACAAAAGCAGCGAAAAGAATAACAACGATATTTCCAATCAATCCAAACCACAATGCTGAAATATGTGTCAGTTTTGCAAAACCTAATGTATAGTATGCATATGTGGCACATAACAATGCTAATCCATAGAGCCACAATTGATATTCTGTTTTTTCAGCCTGAACAAGGAAATATCTTGATAATCCAAGTAAGGTAAACAATATAAACCATGCAATTGGAATTACAATTCCAGGCGGGGCATACCAAAGTCTATTAGTTGATCTAGTTTCAAACTCAAGTCCAATAAAAGGTGCTGGGATATTCACAACTATTAATATACCAATGAAAATCAAAATGTTAAGTAATATATTCCAAATCATAGTTCCTTAAACTGAATTGACGTGGTCTCTTTTATTGGGTTGTCGCCATTGTCCGTGTGCATAGTCTTTCCCGTCTTGTCTGGAAGCCGTTGCGACTGTCCGCACGCTGTCGCTGAAGCTTTAGCGTAGGCGCCCGTAGCTTTATGCGGAAGGGTTGCCAATGCGCATCCTTATCTAGTTAACACGAGGCTGTTAAGAGAACAAACCCTCGCAACCGACTGAACCGACCGAAGGGAGCTCATGACCGAAGGGAATAACGGAGCTCACAGCTTGCCCCGATCTCATCGGGGTAGCGAAGCAGAGTAAACCCGCTACCAGCAATGGCTTATATACGTTTTTAGCGGTTCGTTGTTTATTATGTGATATTTTAATCAACGTTAATAATATCTGGAACAACTGCTTTCATTGGAAAATATTCATACGTATTAATTTTACCCGCAGGATCGTGTGCTATAAATTCTTTTAGCTCTTGCTCATTGTCGACTGCTACGATTCCAAGACCATAGGGTCCTTTTGGATCCATGACTGGACCGAAAGCATAAACTTTACCTTGCTTTAGTATTTTGGTCCAGTAGGCTATGTGTTGTATCATAATAGCTCTTTCTTCATCCGTCATTGTAAACGCAAAATCAGGTCTGGAAGGAAGTAAATGAACTGCATAAAATAGTTTGTCCATGTGATTAATATTTATTGTAGTTTATTGGTTTTTGATTTTTACAATGAACGCTAAAACCCGCGTGTATTGCCTGTCCCGACTTGTCGGGAAGCCGTTGCATTGCAGAAGTACATTACGGCCGAGTAAGCAAAAGGAAGCCAAGAGTGATAACCTGAGTAAACCCTCTTCCAGCAATGGCTTACAGACGCTGTTGTGTACAGTATTTCTTTCTTCATTTGACTAAAATATTGAGGCTATAGCGGCAAAAAAATTATGTATTGGTGCAATATGAGAAAGTCCTGGCAAAATTCGACGGCCAACCCAGGGAGCATAATCTATTTGGTTTACTATTGTCCAGGATGATTTTTACGAAACCAAGCTAAAAGAAGTTTTTAAGTTCGCTATTAAAACTTTAGTCAGCAACTTAGACTTCCGAATCTTTTGTGAGATCAATCGACAGTTCAAGGTAACAAAACCCAAAGAAATAAATTTCGAAGATTAACCCTATTTGCTGCAATCCTTTGTAAAATATGCATTCATACTGCCTTCTGAACAAAGCTTAAAACCTTCAGGAGGGAAGGGCGTTGTCCATACACAAACTTTTCCCAAACCCGGCATATCTTCAATCGCTAGATAGCAATAACAGTATTTATTATAGTAACTAATCTCGTAGGGTATATCCTTGCCCATGGACGAATTGTTTGAAAGATCGAGATTGGTCAATAGATTGCCATTACATGACAAAACCTTTAAATCAGTTTGATTAGAAACATCAAGACTGGTTAATTGATTGTTGTCGCAATCCAAAAGCATTAAGGATGTATTTTCAGAGACATCAAGTGTAATTAACTGATTGTTTCCACACAATAAATATTTTAATGCAATATTATTTGTAATATCAAGAGTCGTTAACTGGTTATTATCGCACCATAAATCTATTAAGGCTGCATTGCTGGTGACATCCAGGGTGGTTAATTGGTTATTTGTACATACTAGATATTGTAAGGCGGTGTTATTGGAAACATCCAGGGTTGTTAGTTGGTTATAATTGCAGCATAAACTTTCTAAGGCAGTGTTATTTGAAAGATCAATCGAGGTTATTTTGTTATTATCAGTGCCCCAATTGCTGAAATCTAGACCTTTTAATTTCCTGTTGTTTGAAACGTCAAGACTGATAAGCCGGTTATCGGCGCAACCTAAATATATCAAAGCAGTATTCTTTGAAACATCCAGGGCTGTGATTGGGTCATTTAAGAGATCTAATGATGTTAATGCCAGGTTATTTGAGACATCAAGTTCGGTTAGTTTGTTGGTATGACAAGATAAAATTTCTAAAGCTATATTATTTGAAACATCAAGAGTTGTTAATTGGTTATTGTCACAATCTATAACCACCAATGCAGGATTATCCGAGACATCTAGCTCGGTTAATTCATTTTCTGAGCATATTAAATACTTTAAGGCAGAGTTCGCGGAAATATCCAGCTCGGATAAATGATTACCTCTGCATTTCAAATATGTTAAGGCTATGTTCTTTGAAATATCTATAGTGGTCAATTGGTTATATCCACAATCCAGATATTCCAGGTTAATGTTATTAGAAAGATTCAGCGTGTTTATCTGATTGACATAACATATTAGAGTATCTAAATTGATGAACTTTTCAATACCCGTCATATCGGAAATACTATCCCACGAAACATTTAAAGATATCACCGCCTCAGCCTCCTCAGAACTAATTATACCATCCGCATTTTTATCGACACCCTGTTTCATCAGAGCATTTAAGAAATTATTATCAGGAATTTTGACATTAAAAATTAACTCATCCTTTTTACATTGCTCCAGCAGAATCACACTCAAAATGCATAACAACGACTTGATGATTGTTTTCATTATGTTTAAAGCTTATGTATAATTATCTGCAAGTTACAACCTGTTCATGCCAATATTAAGTTCATTTAGTGGGTTAATAACTATACCCATATATAACACTAGGATTATTATTGCAGGTTTAAGGATTTGAACAGATCGGTTTGGTTTATTTCCTTAAAATTGTGCACAAGGGTTACGTGTATGAAACGTTGGAGAGTGCGGGCTTCGTTCCTATCCCCCGACACAAACGCCGATGCGTGGCAGACTCTTTGTATAACCATTTAAACCCCAATGTTTTATACACGATGTTGTATGTCGTAATTATTCATTTTTCTGTCTTTGCTTTTCAAACTTGTCAATTATTGTCAAATCAATTACAATACCCAATCCAATTCCTATTAAATACATGAGTATATCCCAAGGGTCATAAGTCCTGCCAAGAAATTCAATTTCATAAAGTTGTAATATTTCTACTATTGTTCCAAAAGCAAAGGTGATTGTTGCACCTATGATTCGCGCTTTATTTACTGATATTTTCTTTCTTAGTGATATTTGTATCAATAAGTATAGATTCATAGGCAGCAGAATGTCAATTAAATATCCGCGAATAAAATGCTTGAAAATTCCTTGATAATCAGGGCCAATGACGAAATGTAATAGTCCAATGAATATGGAAATTGAAACAATTATATAAGTGCTTTTTTTGTTCTTCATTCTGTCACATTGATGCTCGTTAAATTGCTCTTCTATCAATTACTTTGAAAGTTTTTTTTCTATTATGACACACAACGCCCGTGTGTATAGCCTATCCCGACTTGTCGGGAAGCCGTTGCGCCTGCCCGCAAGCTGTCGCTGAAGCTTTAGCGTAGGCTTCCATAGCTTTATGCGGAGGGGGATTGCCAGAGCGCTTACTTATCTAGGTACACAGAGGTAACCAAAAGAACTAACCTACGCAACCCGCTACCAGTAATGGCTTATGCACCCTGTTGGCTGTAAATTCATTTACTAGTCATATCTACAGTTTCAAAAAGTAGGTCATTCCTAATATAAAACCTTCTTCCGCAAGTTGTTGTCATCGGACCTCCCTTGCAAAATGCTTCAACTTTAATAAAATTAATGCTTACGTTTTTTATTTTGTCAATTATTAAACAGTTTCCGTTTTCAAGATAGTAAGCTAAAGTATAAATACTATCATCTTGGTTATTCATGTAATTGGAAACATTGAGTATATCAAGATAGGATGAATCATGCATAGCTTTTGCCTTCATTGTTTCGTAACCACCCAAAATATTAAAAGGATAACCAAGAATGAAAGTATCAAAGGGTGTTTTAATGTTGTAATTCAAATCATCAAATAGCACCACTGATTTTTTAAAGATAACCGGATCAGCCGAAGACAATAAGTACACAACCTCACCATTAATCCCGCTCTTGTCCTTTTCACATCCATAATAAATGAAAACTAACAATAAACAGATAAGTATATTTCTCATGTTTCAGATTCTTAGGTACAAATATTAAGATCATTAATAGACGTTAATGGTTGCGTAGGGTTTTAAAATTTACAGCTAACGTCCGCGTGTATAGCCTGTCCCGACTTGTCGGGAAGCCGTTGCGTTGCAGAGGCGCTTTGTAGTCTAGGTAGCACGAAGTAACCAAATGAACAAACTTTCGCAACCGACCGAACCGACCGAAGGGAGCTCATGACCGAAGGAAATAATGGAGCTCATAGCATGCCCCGATCTCATCGGGGTAGCGAAGCAGAGTAAACCCGCAACCAGCAATGGATTATCCACGCTGTTAGGCGCTGTTGAGTATATTAATTTTTATATCCTATGAGGTAGTAACACTTTTTCTCTTTTGTATGCTCTATTGCTTCAATGGTTTTAAATCCTATTTTCCCCATCTCTTTAACTACATCATCAATGCTATGTTGGTGGAATATTGTTTTCCCCGCAGATTGCCTGATATCCTTGAAATACTCAGCATCTGCCATGAATATTATAACTTTACCATTTTGCTTTAGGATTGAATATATCTTCTTCAATCGACTATGAATTTCGTCCCAAAAATAGATTACATTCAAAAAATAAATGCAATGAAAAGTATCATTTTCAAAACTATAATTATCGAAATCAGCATGTTGTAGAATAACTTTACCACGCTTTATATTTTCATGGTTCAATCTAAGAGCCTTCGAATACATTAGGCGAGAAAAATCAATTCCATAAAAAGTACAATCATACTTCTTTGAATAATCATAAATACCCTTACCTAATCCATAACCAATTTCAAGAACGATGTCGTCCTTATGTAGTCTAAGCAAAGAATCCATTTCATCATATTCTATTTGATTCTTTTTTAGATACTTGATGATATAACGGCCAAATAAACCACTCGGCTTTCTGAAATTCTTGTTTATGAGTTTTTGAAACATAATATCCCTCGAATAATCAATTCAATCGTTCTCCATTGCGCCTAACGTCCGCGTGTATAGCCTGTCCCGACTTGTCGGGAAGCCGTTGCGTGATCCGTGCGGTTTGCTATCTCGTTACCACAAGTTAACCAGGTTAAACAACTTACGCAACCGACCGAACCGACCGAAGGGAGCTCTTGACCGAAGGGAATAACGGAGCTCACAGCTTGCCCCGATCTCATCGGGGTAGCGAAGCGAAGTAAACCCACTGCCAGCAATGGCTTATACACGCTGTTGTAATTCGTTTTATTAATGTTTATTGATTATTGATAGAAAAATAGCTAAAATAATTGATGTAAGCATTATGGTTATTTGAATTCGAGTTAGTCCTTTAAGTCCGCTTTTTATATTAGCTGAATATTTTTCATCATATAGTTCAATGTATGTAATATTTAGGGTTTTTCTAATTTGTCTAATTCGGATAAAATAAGCAACCATGGCAAAAACACCTCCAAGTATAAATACAAGAACTGCGAAATAATCTGGATAATACATCTGATGGTCTCTTTAAAATGGTTTACAATGCTTGCCGGTATAAGCTGTTGTCTGTTTTAGAGCGCTATGTGGTCGGATTAGCAGGACAAAACAATATGAATCGACTATCGCAAACCCACAACCAGCAATAGCTTATACCGGCTGTTAGCAGTTTGTGCTTATCCATTAATAATCTCGTGGGTCATCTTCAACTATTGCATAGTGGTAATTATCGATCCATTTTCCTCTTATAGGAAGGATTTTTCTTCTTAATCCTTCTTGTCTCATGCCTGATTTTTCTAAAACCTTTATAGATCTTAAATTTTCAGTAGCAACACCGGCCTCTACTTTATGTAAATGGAAATTTTCAAATCCAGATTTAATTAATGTTCTTGCAACCTCAGTCGCATATCCTTTTCCCCAATGTGATGGTAATAATTTATAGTATATTTCTCCTAACTTGAATTTATCATTAGAAAGCCTTAATCCAGCTAATCCAATGAAAGCCTCAGATTCTTTCAAAACAATCTTCCATGTATAGGATTTTCTGGGTTCTTCAATTTGAGCATTTATCAAAGGGCCAATGATTTCTTTAGTGTCTTCAATACTTTTAGGTATTCCAAGCGTATTATACTCATCAACCTCAGGAAATGAATGGAGACTGTGTATATCCATTAAATCATTCCAGCTTATTTCTGTTAATTTTAATCTTGCAGATTCTATATCCATGGAGTTTATTTTAGCATAACTGCTAACGCTCGTATGTATGAGCTGTTGCGTTACAAAAGTGCTTTGCTGTCAAGTTGCCACAAGGCAACCAAATTAGTTACCCCTCGCAAACCCAAGACAAGCAATGGCTTATACACGTTGTTAACGACTGGCTGATTGTAATTTTAAATTATATAATTGTTTTTCATTTCCTTCTCCTTTCCAGAACAAAATACTATCATAGGCAGTATGAATAACAAAAGTTCCAGATAATAAAATGTTTGAATCACATTGTAACTCAGACAGCGGATATTCAGAAAATTCAAAAACTATTTCTGCATCAATAATTCTATAAATCCCTTTAACAATACAAGGAAATTTCTGTGAACCTAATGGTAACCCACCTGAAGGTCGCTCAAAAAACGAGTCCACTTTAAATGAAATTGCTTCCCAAATAGTGTCATTTAAATAGGCACAATAACCTTCATAATATCCTTCAGTAATGTTTATTCGTCCATTGTCATCTTTTTGACAACTGGTTAAAATGACAACAATGAAAATTGCTATCTTAATTAGTAATTGATTATCCATAATACTATCAATTTAGTCTTCATTTTCAGCTTGTCGCTTACGCCAGCGTGTATAGCCTGTCCCGACTTGTCGGGAAGCCGTTGCGTTTTCAAAGCGCTATATTGTCAAGGTAGCACAACGTAATCAAGAGAACAAACTTGAGTGAACCCACAGCCAGCAATGGTTTATACCTGCTGTTGGCAGCTAGCCATTATTTGAGATCCAATATTTTATTATCTGCTTCTAATTGTTCAATCAAATGTTGATCATTTCTGTTATCCTCAGTCTGATCTGGGCATAATCCATAAACTAACCTTATTATCATTTCATTATTGCTGCCAATTACTGGATCTACTAAATAACCACATGGGGTACTTGATGAGTAGAAGGGGAAAAACAATCCACTATATATTGTTATTCCATTTACTTCAAGAGAAAACGGCATTCCTCCCGCCCTATAGAAATAACTATTTATTTGATCCGATGCACTTTGAGTTAGTAGAAAAGCATATTTGATTGAATCATAACCCAATATATCATTGTAGCTTATTTTACTATGCAAAATTTCCTGATCATTAACATTATTCATTGCTTGATATAAAATTGACACTGGGTCTAGTGTATTCTCCTCTTGACCATCATGTGAACAATTAAAGGAGAACAAATTTATCAACAAGAGCAATGATAATCTGATTCTTTTCATTGTTCTGAAGTGTAACTATTTAAGATGAAAAAAGACTTTTCTTGGTGGCGTCGACTCTTACTTCAATCTGGCTTGCTGCCAACGTCCGCGCTTATAGCCTGTCCCGACTTGTCGGGAAGCCGTTGCGCCTGCCTGCACGCTGTCGCTGAAGCTTTAGCGTTGGCGCCGGTAGCTTTATACGGAGGCGGGTTGCCAATGCGCACTCTTATCTAGTTACCACGAGGCTGTAAAGAGAACAAACCTTCGCAACCGATCGAACCGACCGAAGGGAGCTCATGACCGAAGGGAATACCGGAGCTCACAGCTTGCCCCGATCTCATCGGGGGTAGCGAAGCGGAGTAAACCCGCTGCCAGCAATGGCTTATACACGCTTTTAGTGTAGGTTTTTTTCATTGATCAATCGTTTAACTTCTTCAATCGGAATGCCAGTATGTTTAGAAATTGCTTCGATTGCTAATCCTTGCCTGAAATACCTTCCTACAAACTGTTTCATTGATTCCCCTATTTCAATCAAGTGATTATCCGGATCAAAGATTCTTATGGTTTGTTGTCCCCAGGATTCTTCATGAATTTCATGCAAAAACCTAACCTTTTTATTTTTCAATATTGAATAAATTTGAGATAAATTTTCAGTTTCAAAGTACAATTCAAAACGGTTTACTGAATTATCATTTATCTTATTTATTCCAAGTTTTGATGGTATTATATGGGTGTCTTGAATCTCCCAGATTGCAAATCCGTTTTTAAATATTACATTTTTACCCAAATCCAAATCAATGGATAATCCTAAAACATCCAAATAAAAATGCTTTGAAATCTCAATATCTCTTACAAATAAAGCGGTAGAACAGTTTTTTATATCCATTGATAAAATCATTTATATAAGTCTGTCATATAAAAATTTACGCTAGCGTCCGCAGGTATGTAACGTTGCGTGGTCAAAGCGTTTTGTTGTCCAGTTAGTACAAGGCAACCAAATGAACCAACATTCGCAAATCCTCTGCCAGCAATGGTTTATACCTGCTGTTGGGCGCAGTAATTAATTAGTGAACATAAGAAGAATCTGTACAAGCTTCAATTGATAAGGATTTAATAATTAGATGAGCAAATGTTTAATTATTGTGTATTTAAAAAACCTTTAATATGATATATCTTATCCCACGTTTGATAAACCGAAAAATATATTTCATCCGAATTTGGCAAATAAATGACCGACCATGTTGTTCCTTCTTGAGAAACATCCTTCAGTATGTGCATACCTTCGTTCCAACTGACATTGCCATTACTTTTATCAAGTAAAGTCGATATGGTATTATACCTCCAACATTTTTCCTGTAGCTGTGCTTCAGGTACATTGTATATCATTTTGTTAGTCATCACCTGCCACTTTCTGTTAGGATAACTCTTTTTCCATTCATTATCGTGATATTCCAAAATAACAGATTTGCCAGAAGCATCACTGACTAAAAAATGGCAATTGATTTCTGTTGGAGTAATGTCAAAAGGAATGACATTCTGTACTAACTTAACCGCTTCATCAACGGTTCTGGATTGATCAAGAAGTTTCCGAACAATATAACCTATAAATAATGATTCTTTGTTTTTATCAGGGGATACCTTAACCGAATTTATACCTGTTACCATGGCACATAGACCATGCTCATTCATTCCATCATAGGCATAGAAGGGTGCAACCAGTAGTTTTTCACCCATAGGAGTCTTCGCCATTTTGTCAAGACCAACATTTAGGGGGAAACCCATATCAATAGCTCTTAAAAATGATACCGATGCATAGCCGTTATCTGGTTTGTAATAACTTACGATGATCGAACCGACGTTTTGGTTATCCCAGTTTCGTCCTATAACAACTCCATTATCCGTAATAGTCGAGAATATGCTACAAAAGCGCCATGTTTGTTCAATCCAGGGATGATCAATTAATTTTTGATTTTCCTTTTGGAACAGTTCATCCAGGTTTCCATAATGCGTTATCAAATAAAGTCCGCCTGTAGCATATTGTTCGCTTATATCGCGCACTTTTACAAGACTCATAAGAGTTTTAGCATTGTCCGTATCGGTTCCGGTAATCTGAGCAAAATTTACATTAATGATTTGTTCCTGAGGGAAAGTAGGGGAGGTCAAATAAAACAGAAACATTAAGCTTGTTAATACAAATATCTTTTTCATAGCTGTTCCCTTAATAAATGTATTTTAAAGACGCTCATCTTTTTAGGATGCTGCAGAATTGCTATAAATATTTACTAAAGTTGGCGGTATGAAACGTAGCGGAAATCGGAACTTTACTATTTCAAACTCCTCGAATCTTGAAGCGAGACGAACTGACTCAAAATCCATTTAACCCGCTGTGTTTTATACCGCATGTTATAGCCAGTGCTTTATTAAAAATATTTAGTAACATTTGTCTAATTTAAAAATCAAATACCTTGGATTTCCATTGATAATGCTACTAAGATTCCATTTATTTTTTTCGATTATGCTTTTCAAACCATCAATACCAAGAAATCTTGGCTTAATAGATGTCGATATTTTTAGGGCGGCAATGGCACCTCGATCAATTGTTTCAATATCATGCATTATTGAACCTGCTATAATTATATCTGAAGCTGAATTCTCATGGATTGTTTTAAGATTTTGAAATATCACTTCATCTGAACAATATTCAAAAAGTCCACCTTCGGATGAGCATATTTGTAACCATTCATTTCTTTCTGAAAGCAATTCTTCGAGTTTTTGAGTATTATTCCAATCATAGTGAATATGATTAAATGATACATCCATATTGTAAAAACGTCCTCCAGGTGCTTTTAATGCAGCAATACATCTATCTGCAAAAGCCGGTCCGAATCTATCTATATCCAAAACATTAATTTCAATTTTTCTGTTTCGCAACAATGAAGGATTCATTTGTTGAATTAGAAAAAGTGCATTAATGCTGTCACTTGCAGCCCCTCCGGCAATGTTTATAAAGCAAAGATTTCTATCATGCGATTCTGTTAGTAACGGAATTAATGCCTCTGCCTGAATCTTACTTATATCCCTCACTCGCATTCTCAAAACTATTCCGCCAATTCCTCTAGATGAAAGTCTGTCAAAGAATCGTTTCTTACCTTTACCAATAAGATTCGGCCCAAGTTTGAGCATTAAGGTGCTAATACCTGTCAAATATTCATTAGCGTTACTTTCTTGAAGTAATTCGGACATGATAAAAGATCGTTTTGAAAAAAAACTCTTTATAAAAGCAGGCATATTATTGAATTTTTCCGCATTCTTATCTGCTGTTTTTTCAACTTTCGAAAGTATTTCTTTTAATTTGGTTTCATCTATACTTGATATAAAAAGAGGATGGGTTATATCAAGAACAGCTAATTCAATTCCATTTGTTGTAATCGCATAGGATAATTCAGGAATCTTGTTTTTTATAAGGTACAATTCGCTTTTCATAAAAATCCTCCTTTTTTGATTTTTTTTATTTTAACACCAGAGCATATCCATTTTCAGCATTGGTTATAACGCCCGAGTGTGTGAGCCGTTGCGCCTGTCCGCACGCTGTCGATGAAGCTTTAGCCTAGGCGCCCGAAGCTTTATGCGGAGGCGGGTTGCCAATGCGCTTACTTATCTAGGTATACCAAGGTAACCAAAAGTAACGACCTACGCAAACCGTTGCCAGCAATGGCTTATACACGCTGTTGTGAATACTTTTATTTCCTGTTTTTGGTTCTTTGTGGTTGCCGATTCAAGCGTTTTAATCTTGTGCCCTGTTCTGGTTTTTTCCTCTTTTGTCAGCCACACAAAAGAGGAACAGAAAAAGTCTCCACGAACGAAAAAATCGGGCTCGCCCTTGTCGCACAGGGCCTGCGCTAACTAAGGCCGTGCGCCCCGATTTTCTGCGCCGTTCGTGGACAACCCACCACACTCGGCGACTATTCTTATATTCCTCATGGTAGCGATAGGATCTGGTTTCTTAAAAAATTATTCACAACGGTTGGCGGTATGGCCAGTAGGGGATTGCGGGCGATGTCTTATCAAGTTACACGAAAAGTTAAAGCGGGTTACAAACCTTCCCATACCACTGAGAGTAAACCCTTATTGGCTATACCGCTTGTTAGCCGCTGGCATTTTTATTTAGAATCTAACAAGTCATTCAAATTAATTATTTTACTGCCATTTTTTTTGTAATAATTCAGCATTTCGTCAATTTTCCTTTTATCATAACTCGTAATACAATCTGATAAGACTGTAACTTTATAGTTTTCCTTGCACATATTAAATACGGTTGATTTCACGCAGGCAATTGCGTCTGCTCCTGTGATGTAAAATTCGCTTATTTCATTTTTCTTGATAAAGTCAGCAAAATCTTCGCTAGTCAATGCGTTGCCTTTTGATTTTTCAAAAATGTTTTTGGAAACTATTTTCATGTCCGAAACTAATTCAGACCCAAGAGTATTAGGTTTGAAAGTCCTTGTACCGTCAGATAAGTTATAATGCCTTATGTAAACGACATGAATTTCATTTTCCACTGCCCAGTCTATTGACCGATTAACATTGTCAATGATTTCTTTGTAGTTTTTAGTAATGTCATTTTGAATGTCAATTACCACTAAAGACTTTTTCTGCATGGGATTTCCTTCTTTTATTTTTATGTTTTACTTCAATTTTCTATTTCATTGTCCATCGCACTGTCGCCTATTCGCTTGCGGCTAACGTCCGCAGGTATGAACCGTTGCGACTTCAGGGCGCTTCATTGTTTAGGTAGCACAAGGCAACCAAGTGAACTGACATTAGCAAACAAGCTGCCAGCAATGGTTTATACCTGTTATTAGGCGTAGGTTATTTAATCTTAATGCTTTGAAGAAATTCCTGTGCTGACATTACAGGTATGGTTGATTCCTTGAAATCCTTAGCATTTCTTGTCAGGAGAATATCACATTCTGCTTTTAAAGCACAATGGTATTGCAAGGCATCTTCAAAGTCTTTGAAGTTTGATGCCAATCCTTTTTCAATAGTAATTTCATCTAATTCCGACACCTCTGAAATTATCCTAAACTTCCTTAACTTTTCCTTCACATTTTCAGAACTCTCAAATTTACTAAGCAGAAAATAAACCGTTGGGTATGAAAAGGCAGATACCACCATTTTTATTTTTCCTTTATCTGCTAATGTAGCTACCTTGGCAATAGATTCATAATGAGGAACCCTTTCACCCAATAGGTCCATCATCACGTTTATATCAATGAAGAGTTTGGGAATCATTTATATTTATTTGATAAATAGTCACCATACTCTTTTTTATAATCAAAATCAGCAGGTATTTTAACACCTGTTGTTATACTCTTTACAAAAGGAGATATCTCAATATCGTCTGTTTCTTTTGGGTTATTATTATTTACCAACGATCTCAAGTAGGATTCAATAATCCGTGATAAGCTTCTTTTCTGTGAGGAAGCATAATCCTTTGCTTTATCAATCACGAACTTATCAAGTTTTAAAGTCAGCTTAGAGTCCATATCGAAATATTTAATACGTACAAATATACTTCATTGATCCGTACAGTGCAAGTTTTATCTTAACTTACGCCTAACGTCCGCGTGTATGAGTTGTTGCGTCTTTCATGGCCATATGTTATCTAGCTACAATAAGTCAGCTAAGTGAGTTGCCATTCGCAAACCCACGGCCAGCAATGGATTATACCCGCTGTTGTGAATAGTTTTATTCTTTCTCTATTTGATCAGAAATATTGAGGCTATGACTGCCAGGACAAAGGTTACAATTATTACATATGAAACTGGTCTGCCAAAATTTAATGTCCAGCCCATTAATGGTTCTTTCTTTTGAACTATTATTCTAGGATCCTTAGGATTAACATAAAACTTTCCTTTCCAATTGTATGGATTTTGATTCATTGAATAAAGAATCTCTTTGTCAAGTTTTGGTGTCATTATATTTAAAATTTGGTGGTTGGGTTTTCTTTTAAAATTGTTCACAACGTTTGGCGGTATGAAAAGCTGCCGATTGCGGGTGATTTCCTATCAAGGTACACGAAAAGTTGAAGCGGGCTAAAACCTTTCGCATACCACTGAACTTTTCTCACGACCAAAGGGAGTAAACCCTTATTGGCTATACCGCGTGTTGGAGGTATGTGCTTATTTTTTAATGTATTTTGTCGCATTTTTTAACACTTCTTTAGTTGTCCAATTTTCATTTTCAACTAGGAATCTCGTTACAAAGCCAGAGTCTTTTTTTGAGTATTCTCTTAAAACCCATCCAACAGCAGTTTTACAAAATCTCTCATTCCGTTTTATTAATTCTAAGGAAAAATCTTCAATGATTCCTTTGTGATTGTCAAGTGATTTACATTGAGCAAATGCGACTAATGAAGCTCTTGCTTTCCATTGGTTTTGACTTATATTCCACTTCTTAAGTTCAATTAAAATCTCTTTTGTCCAATTATCGATCATCGGTGTTAATAATCTCACACAAAGCCAATCACATACATTCCAATCTGTTATTAGCTCTTTATCAAACCAATCTGAAAACAACGCAATTTTTTCATGCTCATTTATTTTGTTCCAGTTTAATTGGATATAAATAATCGCAGAAAGCTTGTCCTCGGTATATTCGCTGGTCATTAAATCGTTGAGTAAATCAATCTGCTCAGAAAAATCTAATTCAAGTAGTTTATAATATTTAGTTGCTTCTTTAACAATCTCTCGTATCTCTGGTATTCCAACTCCTTTTGATTTGATGTCATGCTTAATATAGTTCTCAAGCCATTTTGCCTTATCTAGCTTTCCAATTGACGTAATTTTACTTTTTATATTTTTTGAAATCTCATTCATATCAAATCGACTCAATGGTTTCTCTTAGCATTACCACCAACGGTTGATGGTATGGTGTCATGCGGGAGTACGAAGCGGTTACTTATCAAGATACACCGACTTATTTTACGAGCTACAAACGCCCGCATACTGCTGAAACCCGCATGCACTATACCATGTGTTAGCTGTCGACATTTTTATTTTCTTGATACATAAAATGTCACATTTTCGCCGTTCCAACAATCACCAATTTCGGGTAATACATTTTCATAATCCGTTACGTCTTTAAAACCTTTTGATTCTAAAATTTGTACAAAGTCATCTTTTTCGTAATAATGACTCCAAAAAATGAATGTATTAATAGTATCATTCTCTTCAATTATTATGTGATGATTTGCAAGTACTTTTGCCTCAGGGTAATGATATCCATTTGTTAATGCAATGTACGGTGTGCTCCTCCAAAATCCGGTTTCTTGTACCTCCCACGACTGTGAAATTGTTTTTTTATCAATGTTTCTTTCATTTACAACATCACAGATAAATAAACCGCCTTTCTTTAATGCCCTATAAATGTTTTCTAATACTTTTTTTCTTTCTTCTGGTAATAAAACACAAAAATCGAGATAAATCATGATTATCAAATCAAACTGGTTATCAAAGTCCAAATTCAGATAATTTTTTATCAAGTATTCGATATTCAGTTTCTTTTCTTTTGCTTGTCTAGTTGCATATTGAATTGAATTTTCGGAATAATCAACACCAATTACCGAATGTCCTTTTTGTGCTAACAGTTCCGCATAAAGACCTGGCCCACATCCTAAATCAAGGATTTTCATTTCGGGGTGGTCCGTCCGTTTTAAAATCCAATTTGTTATTCTTTCAATTTTTACTTTACTTCGACTTGCTACATCATTGTCTGGATTTATATGCAGTTCTAACAATTGTTTCGAGATATAAGGGTCTGTCCACATAACAGACGAACCTTTCTCATACAACTGAGGTTTGTTTGATAATTTTTTAATTAGTTCTATTTTCATTGCAATGTCGTTTTATGCTGGCAGCTAACGTCCGCGCGTATAGCCTGTTCCGACTTGTCGGGAAGCCGTTGCGCGGCAAGAGCGCTGTGTGGTCTATGTAGCACGGCTTGACCAAAAGCACTGGCCACCGCAAACCCTCTGTCAGCAATGGGTTATACACATTGTTGTGCACAGGTTTACTTTTCTATTTGTTTAAGAACATCGAAGTTATTGAGATTAAAACAAAGGTTACAATAATTGCAGATGAAACAGGTATTGCGAAATTCATTATCCAATTCAGGGTGGGAAAGCTTTTTGGTTTATCTTTTGCCAGCATAGTTTATAAGATAACCTGCCTGGTAAAATTTTCAGCTTCACCTTTCAATATTTTAGCCAGTAAGAGCAATTTCAGACTCCTATGAGTTAAATTGAAAGTCATTGTAAAATAAAAACCAAAGAGATAAATTTAGAATATTTAGCCTATTTACTGCAATCCGTTGTAAAATAGAAATTCGGACTGCCTTCTGCACAAAGAACGAAATTGACAGGAGGAAAGGGCATTGTCCAGACACATACTTTTAGCAATGTTGGCATATTCCCAATTTCAAGATAGCAACCCATCTCGTAACCATCATTCCAGTCAAGGTTAGAATTGTTTGTAAGATCAAGGCTGGTCAATTGATTACCACCGCATAACAACCTTATCAAACCAGGATGATTGGAAACATCCAGGCTGGTCAATTGATTTGATCTACAGTCCAAGCGCTCCAGTTTAACGTTATTCGATATATCGAGGCTGGTCATATGATTACTTCCGCAATATAACACATCCAAGAGAGGCTGATTGGATACATCCAGGCTGGTCAATTGGTTTGCTTCGCATCCCAAATTTCTTAAGTTTGTGTTCTTTGAAAGATTCAGGCTGGTTAGTGGATTAGTACCACAGTTTAATGTCCACATGTCAGGCTGACTGGAAAGATCCAGGCTCGTTAATTGATTACTGCTGCAAACCAATAAATGTAAATAAGGATTTTGGAGTACATCCAGACTGGTTAATTGGTTACCATCACAATACAAATATTCCAAATCGGACTGATTGGAAACATCAAGAATGCTTAATTGGTTATCACTGCAACGCAAGCTTGTTAAGTTGGCATTCTTTGTAACATCAAGGTGGGTTAACCGGTTACTCGAGCAATCCAGTATATTCAAGGCAATATTATTCGAAACATCCAGAGTTATCAATTGATTACCACCACAATACAACCATTCCAAATCAGACTGATTGGAAACGTCAAGTTCAGTTAACTGGTTAAAATAGCACACCAAATTATGTAAGGCAGTGTTATTGGAAACATCAAGACTGGTTAATTTATTATTATGACAGATTAATTGATACAAAAAAGTTTCAATGGGAAGATCAAGAGCGGTTAAATCATTTTCTGAGCATTCCAAATTTACTAAAGAAATGTTATGGGAAACATCAAGGCTGGTTAATTGGTTTTTATCGCAAGACAAACCCCGAAGAAGAGCATTCTGTGAAACATCGAGTTGCTTTAATTGATTGTCACTGCAATTTAGGTCTTTCAGCATAACATTCTTCGAAAGATCAAGAGCGGTTAGCTGGTTTTCCTGGCACCAAAAAGATTCCAGGTTGACAAATTCCTCTATGCCTTTCAGATCCGCTATTCCCTTATTGTAAACCGAAAGATCTGTTACCTTTTCAGCTTCTGTATAACTAATTGAACCATCTCCGTCTGTATCAATCCCCAATTCAATAAGAGCTTTTAAAAAGTTATCATCAGGAATCTTTACATTAGAAGTTGGTTCATTTTTTTCACATTGGTTCAACAGAATCACAGTCATTATGCATAAAAATGACCTGATGATTGATTTCATTATACTTAAGGTTTATGATTAATTATCTGTAAGTTACAATAAGTTTATGCCACTGTCAAGTTTATTTTTGTAGGTCAATAATTATAACGATATATAATAATAGGATTATTATTACAGGTTCAAGGTTTTGAATCGATCGGTTTGGTTTGTTTCCTTAAAATTGTGCACAACGTTCCGACGTTATGGGGCGTGGCGGCTAAAGGAGATGTCCCTGCCGAATTAAACTGGATTATATTACTTTTACAAAGCTCGTGTGGTTACAGAAGACAGCCATGACCTATACTGTATGTTAGCAATAGTGCGAGTTTATAGGTAAGGTTCATTTTATTTTTTGTCCGGATCACTAAGCTCTGTTTTTAAATTATAGGCTAATCTTAAAGATCCATCCGCTTGACGTTCATAAATTGCAACAGCTGCATTTCTTTTAATGATAGTATCACCAGTTTCATTTTGAATGTAGGATTGAATTTGAATTATTTCAGCTGTAATAAATTCTTTTGATTGCCATATTTTTTGAATTTTATTTTCTTGATGCACATATTTCCTTTGTACTTTTTGACTGCTGAATAAAGCCCTGATCTCTTCTCTGCCTGAATAGATTTTTCCCCCCTCAATTCTAATCCCGTCTTCAGTGAACAAATCAGCGTTCGCCGTTCTATGACCTGTAAGGATATTATTGTTCCACGTCGTGTTTAATTGTTCTAATGCTTTCACATCATTTTCCACGGACAATTTTTCCTGGCATGATGTTAAAATCATTATCAATAGAATTAAGGTCCAAGCTATCTTTTTCATAAGTCTTTTGTTAGCTGATTATTTTAGTATTAAATATTCTGATACTAGGTAAACGCAGCATTATTGCAAACGTTCGCCGGTATGCGCAGATGCCGCTTCAAGGCGCTTTCGTGTCGGGTTACCCACAAGGTAAGCAAATGAAGTAACATTAGCAACCCCTCGGCCCGGCAATTGCGTATGACAGGCTGTTAGCATCAGTTTTTATCTATTTTTCAGGGCCATATAAAACTTTTTGCTTTCGGAGAATCGGGATCAAACCATTCTGCTGCACTTTCTTTAAAGATTGGCACTCCATTTTTATCAATTCTGGTTTGAATTAAATCGCCAACAGGGGCTCCATGCAAATATCTTAAGCGACCTTGGGAATCAAACTTTATTATATTACAAATAAGCAATTCCTCAAATTTTGGCCAATTTTTGATATTTTCCCTGGTTATTCTGATTCTTTCCACGTGGGTGTTGATTTTATTGTAAAATTGGTGCAAACGTCCGCGTGTATGAGTTGTTGCGTGATTCAAAGCACCTTGTTGTCTAGATAATACGGGGTAACCAAAAGAACACATCTACGAAAACCCGCTGCCAGAAATGGCTTAAACACGCTGTTAGGCTTAGGAATATTAGATTCTCTTAAGTCTTATTTTTTTGTTTGGAGAAAGTCCTGATGAATGAAATTTTATTATTTATGGTCTCTGTCAGGATAAATAAGTCAGCCGATTTAAATTCTATAGACCATTTCCATCTTGCTGTCTCAGGATGGGAAATATCATCATACTGAATTTGCTCACAAGTTTTTGGGGATGTGAACCAGCATGGGGCGAGCATAATATTGGGGCTATTCTTTAAAATTACAGCTTCCAGCAATTTCCCACTTTTCACATCATATCCCATAAATGTTTTGCCTTTAATTGATTCCACTCCTTTAACTTCATTTTTAATAACAAACTCAATACTTGGACCAAATGATGTGCATTCCCAAATTATTAAAGTGTCAGTGCCTGCTTTAGCGTTCCATATTCCAACGAACTGTTTCATTAATTCTACCTGATTTAGATCTTGAGTTGAATTCTGACAAAATGATTGATTAGTCAATAATTTGATTATTAGGAACGTCAGTAGAAAAATGGACTTATTCATAGTAGTAATTTTTAAGATTAATTTTAAAAGTATGTTTCTAAAGAAAATTTGAATCTAAATATTAAGTTCTATGTGAATTCTTAAGCCTAACGTGCTGCAGCTATGCCCAGTAGTCGTTTTGCGGGCTTCATCACTGTCACCCAGTACAAATTCTCTGCGGGGTACAATGTTTCAAATTGCTCTTTCATAGGCTATTGGGCATAGGTGCTGTTATGTGGCGTTATTTCTTTTTCCTTTAGTTTCTTAAATAGAAATTCATAAATGCCCCAAGAAATCAACCCGGCAATTAATGTTGCAATCATATCTCTCCAATCCAGAATGCTTATTGGTGAAAAATATTGTAACAGTTCATAAACTATCAAACCGAGAGTGATAATAATTAAAAATATTCTTCCCTGTCTATGTTTTGGGTTAACGACAGCAAAATCAAAGAAAATTATCGCAATCGTTCCTGTTAAGTTTCCTATTGTGTCTGCAATCCAGTAATCAAAAATGTCATTTGAATATATGTAGGGTCTGTATATTTTTCTGCCTATTTCAGTAAGAAAAAACATGAAAACAAAAATCAAGAAGAATGCTATTCTTTTATTATCAATAATGAATATCCTGTTTTTATCTATCATTTGAAAGGTTAATTATTGGTCTTTTCTACAATTAAAACAAAGTCAATTTTGGATGTTGCTCCCATAAGTTGGAAAGTTGGTCGAACATTCGGAATTACCGAAATAACTTCACCATCCAGTTTATTTAGAAACTGTTCTAATTTTTCCTGCATATTGTCGCTATTGACTTCTATGCGATGTACTCTGTATTTCATAATAATATTTTTATAATTGATTTTTATCGTTGTTTTTTTTTTTTATTATCCCAGTGAATCCATTGTTGAACATTTACCGCGGCAACGATAAGACCTCCAACCGTTGCACCATGTTTACCGGTTATAATCCCACCTATCATAAGAATAAGTCCGCAAACTAAAATTAGTCCATGAATAAATTGACGTGTTTTCATGTTTTTCATCTCTGTCAGTTTTTAGTCAATAATTTGCTTACAGTCTTGCCTTATTTAATGCCACATAACGCCCACAGGTATGAACCGTGGCGTTGAAATAGTGCTTACTTATCTAGGTACACCAAGGCTACTAAAAGTATTGACATTCGCAACCCGCTACCAGCAATGGCTTATACACGCTGTTGTGCGCTGAGCTTTTTTGTTTTCCATAATCCAAATATCATAAATCCAATCCCTACTAAAATGTAAGGTAGACTTAAAAGTTGTCCCATATTGAATTTCATTCCATCTTCAAATCCGACTTGGTCCTCCTTTACAAATTCAATTATAAATCTTGCTGTAAATATTAATACAAGCAAAAGTCCAAAGAAGAATCCGCTTTTAAGTTTATCTCTCATTTTTTTGTAAAGAAGCATCATAATCGCAAAAATGATAAAATAAGAAATCGCCTCGTACAATTGAGTTGGGTGTCTTGGTAGGTTATCTACTCTCTCAAAAATCACTCCCCAAGGTTTTGTTGTTGGCATGCCGATAATTTCAGAATTCATAAAGTTTCCAAGTCTGATAAATACTCCCACCAAGCCCGCAACAACCGCAGTCAAATCAAGGGTATCAATCATTGAGTGTTTGGTCTTTCGAGAATAGAAATATAACGCAATCAGTTCTCCTAGTGCACCACCATGACTTGCCAATCCTTGAAAACCTATAAATTTAACTCCACCACCAGGAGGAAAAGTAATCGGCAAAATCATTTCTAATGGATGCGAGAGATAATATGAAGGTTCATAAAATAAACAATGTCCTAATCGTGCCCCTACTATAATCCCAATCATGCTATAAATTGATAATTTTTCCAGATGCTCAGATGGAATGTTTTCTCTTTTATAAATCCAGCCTAAAATATATATGCTTAGAATCAATCCACTTACAAAGAACAATCCATAGTATCTAATCGAAATACCGAATACATTAATTATCTCAGGGTCAATATTCCAGTGAATATAGTTTAATGTCATATCTATTTTATCATTGTTAGGACCGTCGTTTTTTTAGCTTTGCGCACAACGTCCGCAGGTATGAACCGTTGCGTTTTCGAAGCGCCTTTTTATCTAGTTACCACGAGTTGACCAAGTGAATTAACCTTCGTAAACCCGCTACCAGCAATGGCTTATATACACTGTTGGTGGCTGGCTCTTTTATATGTTTATTTTGATTATTAATTCTTTTGTTTTTATTACGGTCGCAAATTCTTTGTGCAAACTTGCTAATGCTGTCTCATGTATTATTTCTGCAGGGTATTTTTGTCCATCTGCTCCTTCTTTGTCAAATGTTGCTGTTGCGTCAGAAACTATAAACGTATCATAACCATAATCCCCAGCCATTCTAACTGTCGTTGATATACAATGGTCAGTTGTCAAACCAACTATTATAAGTTTTTTTATGTTGGATTTATCGAGTTGTTGTTTCAAATCTGTACCAATAAATGCACTATGTACATTCTTTTTAATTATTTGTTCTCCATCATTTGGCTTTATTATGTCTTGAAAATCATTCCCGATTTTTCCTTCAGCAAATTTCGAATTAGGGTTTGTTGAACAGTGCTGAATGTGAAAAATTGGAAAATTATTTTGTCTCCAAAAATCAAGGAGTTTCCTTGCGTTAGTCTCTGCTTCAGGATTGTTTCTGTGTCCTCCCCAGTACTCAATATCTTCATCTTCAAATCCCTTTTGTATATCAATCAGTATTAAAGCTGGTTTGTCTTGTTTTGTCATATAATTTATGTTTTTTGTTTTTTAAGCTTGCCACCAACGTCCGCGTGTATGAGCCGTTGCGTTGTCAATGCGCTTTGTGGTCGAGTTAGTACAAGGTAAGCAAGTGAACTGTCCTACGCAAACCCGCGGCCAGCAATGGCTTATACACGCTGTTAGCGGTTCGTTGCTTTTCCTTGTGCTGTTCAAGTCTATTTTTGGTAAATGTCTTTATACAATGTTAGATTTCAATTTGTTTTTGCTTTGCCCAGTATCCAAGCTGAAACAGCTCCAGAAATTGTCATTGTAAATGCACTGCAAGCTAAATCAGCAAAAACACTGGGTAGTGAAAAAATGTTTTGTGCTGAAAATAGTCCGAAATTAATAGAAGTCCAATAAAGTAAACCGAGAATGAGTCCATACTTCAAGCCAGAGCCAAAGGTTTTCGCACCTGACCATTTTATTGTGGTGGTAATAAAAAAGCCAAATGCTAATGCAGAAACAAGTAATGCCCAAATTATTAGTTGGCCTGGTGGGCGGTTAAGTTGTTTTAAATATTCTACTGAGCCAACAGGATGACTTGCGTAGAAATCCTTTAGAAAAACAAAATATGCACTAGCATGAAGTACAAGGTTAATTACTGCGGTTACTAAACCAGCCAAGAGAAAATTTTTGTTTATAATCATATTGGTATTTTTATATTAGTTGATACCTATAGTTTTTGTAATTGTTCCGTTTCTAGTTTCTCTTGGCGAAATACTGTGTTGTTCTGCATTGACCGCTAACGTCCGCGTGTATGAGCCGTTGCGTTGTCAGAGCGCTTACTTATCTAGGTACGCCGAAGAAACCAAAAGAGCTGACCTACGCA
>CAWGGG010000005.1:0-299630 GCA_963822145.1 uncultured Bacteroidales bacterium
AAAGATAGGTCAACTTCCTAATTGCCGATATTATCCCTTATTAAATCGTTATTTGTATCCTATTTGTATCCCGTAAAATGCCAAGCCCCTTAATGTCTGCTCATTAAGGGGCTTTTTCTGTACCCCCAACGGTTAAAAGTTGCAACCAGAATAATTGATTTTTGCTATTTCATTCGTGGGATTAAATTGATAAACTCTTCACCCGATCTGTCTTCTTATTTCGCGCAATCGGTGGTTAAATATACGTTCGGGCTTCCAGATGTTTCGATGAGAAATCCCGTTGGGATCGGCATTACGGGCACACATACCTTGTGAAGTACAGGCATATCACGTATATATAGACTTGTAAGCATAGGATTGTGGGAGATATCCAGAGTAGTCAGCATGTCCCCATCGCAATTGAGATAGGTCATTTTAGGGTTTTTTGAAATATCAAGGCTGGTTAGACCGGTTTTGCCGCAGAACAAAATACTCAGCTCAGCATTTTTAGAGAGATCAATACTGGTCAGCAACATGTTGTTATTAATCCTCAGGTTATCTAATAATAAGTTAGCTGAAACATCAAGGAAAGTCAGCGGATTACCATCACAGCCCAAAGCTTGTAAGCCCGGATTCCCTGATACATCAAGGGTGGTCAACTGATTATCATAGCAATAGAGAAGTCGCAGAGATTTATTGTTGGAAATATCAAGGCTGGTCAGTTGATTGCTGTGGCAAGCCAGGTTATCAAGCGCGAGATTCTTTGACAAATCAAGGGCAGATAAACTGTTTTTGAAGCAATAGAGAAGGACTAATTCGGGGCACTTTGAAACGTCAAGTGATGTCAGGTTATTATTGTTGCATGACAAATATGTAAACTTCGCATTATCAGGTATATTAAAATTTGTAAGCTGGTTATAGGAACACTCCAGGTACTGCAGATTACTATTGAGCGGAATGTCCAGAATACTCAGTCTGTTGAAGTCACATTCAATAGTTGAAAGTAACGGATTTTTAGAAAAATCAAGAACTTTCAGATAGTTGTGGGAGCAGTATAGATAGATCAGTTCAGGACAACCTGAAATGTCAAGATTAGCGAGGATATTGTTGCTACAGTTCAGGGAATAGAGCGTATCGTTCTCTGATAGATCAAGCAATATTAATTGATTTCCAGAACAATCAAGCCTCCTTAAATTCGTGTTTTCAGAAAGATCGAGTGTGCTCAGCCCATTACCGGAACATCCAAGAACTTCCAGATCTTTAAATAACTCTATCCCGGAAAGGTTGGAGATTTGTTTGGAAGGTATTTCGAGGGTTTTCCACCCTTCAGCTTCATCCGGGCTTATTATATGATCATTGTTTGAATCGACGCCCAGTTCAATAAGAGCCTGAAGAAAGTTATCATCTTTGATCTTATACTGATCATCCTTATTTTTTTCACATCCAGTAACCCATGACATCATTAAAATAAAAATAAAAAGAGCTATTCCTGGTTTCATGATAGAGCGAGTATGTATTTTATCAAGGAACAAGTTTGCCGGGTTGCAATTCGTTATATAAACAAATGTAAGCCATAATTTTATGAAATTCAAGTGCCGGTATTTGTCTCTGAGAAGGTCTATGTATGGAATATAAATTGGATGAAATCTGATTTCAAGTATAAAAGCCAAAGTCCTTGTCCAGATTTCTGCGACTATTCTATTTTTAATCTACTCTATTATTTATCAGGAGCCTAAATCGGATATCTAGTAGTTAGATTTGACCGGCTGAATGTGGTAAGATTGTCCAGCTTTTATACCCAATTACAAATTTTAATTGATTATACTTCCAATGGAGTAATTAATAGCAAAAGCCGACAGCTTTGACCACATCAGGCCGATCTGAAGTTCAAAAACATAAGCTGCATGATAGCAGATATTTACCCATAGATAGAAGGTGGTCAATTTACTCCGTCGAAGTGTGATCAGTGTCACCGTCCTTTCCAGTTGCAACGCTGTTAAAAAATCAGATTTTCTGCTTTGAAAAGTTGCAACCCTCTGTCAAAGAGTGTGAGTGAGTGAGTGAGTTTTGAGGAAAAAGGGAAGAGAATGCTTGCTCTCGCAGCATGATCTCGAAGTTTGAGTGTGAGTTTGAGTTTTGAGCATACAGGAGAATCAGGCTGAGGTTGAGATTGAGGTTGAGCATACAGGTCGATTTCCAGGAGCAATCCGGGTTTCCTCTTGCTGTATGCTCTTCCTCAAACTGATTCTGTACCCGGAGGGGGACTTGAACCCCCACAACCATTACTGGTCAAAGGATTTTAAGTCCTTCGTGTCTACCATTCCACCATCCGGGCGGAAGCCATTTGTTGATTTGTTGATTTGTTGAGTTGTTGATTTATTGATTTTGATACAGCTATAATTTGAGCCTATTTTTCATCGTCTTTTTTGATGCTGAAAATATTTTTAGCAATTCATCTGCCTCGTGTATGACCTGTACTGCCTTCCTTTGATCAATAATTGCAGCGTCCAGCAACAACTCAAGCCAAAAAAGCACTTCATCACTCTCCTCTACCACGATGCAAATCTTGGCGTAAAATTCCTGATCCGATCTGGAACGACAGGCTGCCCGATAATTTGCTGCAACCGACGTACCACATCTTATCAGTTGTTTCCCAATTATTCTCGCTTCTTCAGACCTGGGCAAACTTTGAAAGAACCTGATGATCTCTACCGCAAACTTCTTGGTGCGCTGATTTAATACAATAGCATCCATAAGTTAAAATAAACAATTGCATATAACGGTTACCGACCTGCTTAAAAAATAAAAACCAATTTCACTTGGTTTTCAAGACTTCCGGGCATCTGCCCTGATATCCAATTCTAATATCCATTTGATAAGAATAACCTGATTTTTTCCAACACATATATCAAATGCTTCTTATCCACACTCAATTCCCAACGCTCACACCCTTAAATCAACAACTCAACAACTCAACAAATCAACAAATGTCTTGGAGCGGAAAACGAGACTCGAACTCGCGACCCCGACCTTGGCAAGGTCGTGCTCTACCAACTGAGCTATTTCCGCAATAGTTCTTTTCCAGGAACTATATCCACTTCGTGTTTGGCACCTCAAATGGTGGTGCAAAAATAAACTACTTTTTTGTTTCTGCAAAAAACATTGTTGATTTTTCTGGATCTGCTTGCCTGGAAAAGCACTAACACAAAGAATGCCATCAGATTAAAACTCAATTAATCGTTCACCAATTCAGGATAAATCCACTCCTGTTGACCTGGATGAACCTGTAAATCCCCGGAACAACAAAAGCTAAAGTCATGCTCCTGTTGTTCCGATATATCAAAAAGACTTGCTAACTTTATCTAAGCTTTAAAATTTAATTCTTCCTGACCATGAAAGAAAACAAGAAAAACATGTCCCGCCGGGACTTTATCTCTACAACCGGCGCTGTTGCTGCAGGTCTGACCATTATTCCGAGCTCAGTTGTCAGCGGTCTGGGTTACCGGGCGCCCAGTGACAAACTGAACATCGCCGTAATCGGTATCGGTGGCATGGGCAATTCAAACCTGAAGGCCGTTGCTCCCACAGAGAACATCGTTGCACTTTGCGATGTCGACTGGGGCTACTCCAAGAAAGTATTTGCGGCAAATCCAAATGCAAAACCTTACTGGGATTGGCGCAAAATGTACGATGAAATGGGCAAATCAATTGATGCGGTAATTGTCGCTACTGCTGACCACTCCCATGCAGTTGTCGCGGCCAACGCTATTGCGATGGGAAAGCATGCCTATGTTCAGAAACCGCTGACTCACTCGGTTTATGAGTCAAGACTGCTCACCAAACTCGCCGCCAAATACAAAGTGGCAACACAGATGGGCAACCAGGGTTCTTCGGATGAAGGTGTAAATCAGACCATTGAATGGATACAAGCTGGTGAGATCGGTGAAGTTAGAAAAGTGGAAGCCTTTACTGACAGGCCCATCTGGCCGCAGGGTCTTAACGTCCCCAGTGGTGAGTGGGTCCCCGATACGTTGAACTGGGACCTTTTTATAGGGCCGACCAGGATGCGTCCATACAACCATATCTACACGCCCTGGAACTGGAGAGGCTGGTGGGATTTTGGCACCGGTGCCCTTGGTGACATGGCCTGCCATATCATGCATCCTATCTTTAAATCTCTTAAACTGGGATATCCCATTAAGGCCCAGGGAAGTTCAACGTTGCTGTTAACCGACTGCGCTCCCAATGCCCAGATGGTTACCCTGACATTCCCGGAACGCATAGCTCCAAAGGGTGCAAAAATCAAATATCCGGAGGTTGAGGTAATCTGGTATGACGGAGGCTTGCAGCCCAAAAAACCTGCTGGCTGGCCAGCCGGAAAAGATATGAATGACGATGGAGGAGGTGTCATCTTCCACGGTTCGAAAGATACACTGATCTGCGGCTGCTATGGCGTAAATCCATGGTTGTTGTCGGGCCGCAAACCGATTGTTCCGAAAACGGAAAGGAGAATTGAGAATGCCATGGACGGCGGTCATGAAATGGACTGGGTAAGGGCCTGCAAAGAAACGCCAGAAAACAGGGTCAAGACTAAATCAGATTTCTCAGAAGCCGGACCATTCAACGAAATGGTTGTTATGGGCGTTCTTGCTGTAAGACTTCAGGGGCTAAACAAGGAACTTGAATGGAATGGCGAGAAAATGGAATTCACCAACATAGGTGATAATGATAAACTGGAAATCTGCATTTCAGACCATTTTACGATTACCGACGGCGATCCGACATTTGACAGAAAGTATACTGAACCGATGAGCGCAAAACAGTTTGCCGCTGAAATGGTGAAGCATACCTACCGCAACGGCTTCTCGCTGCCTGACATGCCGGTATAATCCTAAATGGATTAACCCTCCGTTGTTTAATTATAAACCCCGGCCTTTACCTGAACAAAGTTCAGATGAGGTCGGGTTTTTCATTTATTCAACCGGGCTTTCAACCACTTCTTCACCGGAATTGGAAAAAACTCGGGTGTTTCTGACCGGTATTGGCGATACTGCTCACCGAAGAATTTTTCCATTTCTGTGTTTTCGCTTTTAATAAATACCTTGAACAGGGTAAAGGCCACCACGCTGGTTGTGAGAACCAGCCATGAATTCAACAGGAAGGCTGTTCCGGGAATAATAAAGAGAATGATGGCCGCATAGAGCGGATTACGACATAGATAATAGGCCCCGCTGGTGATAAGCCTGGTTTCCTTCAGTCCACGAAGCAAGGTGGGGGCAGTGAAAAAGTACATCAGCACGCCCAGGGAGACCAGGACCAGCCCGGCGATAAAAATCACGCGGTTCCAGGTATCGGGAAATGCAAAAACCGTCTTGAACCTCAGCGAAAGCAGAATAGAGACTGCCAGCCAGGGGAGGGCCACACCACCGATTATAGGTCCGATCCCAAGAAAATTCAACTTATTCATATGATGAGGGATTAATAGTTAATAATCTAAGCTTTGCCTCAGCCTTTCAATCCGATCATCCTCCTGATCTCATTCAGCTTGTTCAGGGCTTCAATGGGGGTCAGGTTGTTGATATCCATGTGCCTGATCTCATCCCGGATCTGTTTCAGCACCGGATCATCGAGCTGGAAGAAGCTGAGCTGAAGGCCTTCGCGCTTATCGGCCAAACCGGCCACGGGCCTGGACAACTGGTGTTCAGACTGGGTATTTTCCAGCTCGGCCAGCACTTCATTGGCCCGACTAACCAGACTTTTAGGCATTCCCGCCATGCGCGCCACATGGATGCCGAAACTGTGCTCGCTGCCACCACGTTCCAGTTTACGGAGGAAGATCACCCGGTCATCCAGTTCGCGGATGGATATGTGGTAATTCCTGACCCGCTCAAAGGAATCTTCCATGGCATTCAACTCATGATAATGAGTGGCAAAGATGGTCTTCGGCCTGAACCGGGGATGGCCGTGCAGGAATTCAACCATGGCCCAGGCAATGGAAATGCCGTCATAAGTGCTGGTGCCACGTCCTATCTCATCGAGGAGGATCAGGCTGCGGTGCGACAGGTTATTGAGGATGCTGGCTGTCTCCGTCATTTCTACCATAAAGGTGGATTCGCCCATGGATATATTGTCTGATGCCCCTACGCGGGTGAAAATTTTGTCTACATAGCCGATCTCGGCACTTTCAGCCGGAACAAAGCTCCCCATCTGCGCCATCAGCACAATGAGTGCTGTCTGCCGCAGCAGGGCGGACTTGCCCGACATGTTGGGACCGGTGAGAATGATGATCTGCTGCTCGCTGCTGTCGAGCAAGAGGTTGTTGGCAATATAGGGTTCTGTTGCCGGGAGTTGCTTCTCAATGACCGGATGACGTCCCTGCCGGATCACAAGGCTGTCGGTGTCATTCACTGAGGGGCGTACATATTTGTTATCCAGAGCAATTTGGGCAAAGGAAAGAAGGCAGTCCAGCCTGGCGATGAGGGATGCATTCAGCTGCACCGGTGCCGTATATTCGGCAATGGCCAGCACCAGCTCGCTGAACAACCGGGTTTCAAGCTCCAGGATCTTCTCCTCCGCACCCAGAATCTTCGATTCATATTCCTTCAGCTCTTCTGTGATATACCGTTCGGCATTCACCAGGGTCTGCTTCCGGATCCATTCGGGGGGAACTTTATCCTTATGGGTATTCCGTACTTCGATATAATAACCAAATACACTGTTGAACGACACCCTGAGTGAGGAAATACCGGTGCGCTCCATCTCCCGCTGCTGCATCTGCAGAAGGTAGTCCTTTCCCGAATGCAGCATGCCCCGGAGTTCATCCAGCTCCGCTGAAATGCCGTGAGCTATAATATTGCCACGGATGATCTGTACGGGTGCATCGGGTTGCAGTTCCCGCTCCATGCGGTCGCAGATCAGCTGGCAGGGGTTCAGCTGTTCACCGGTACGCTGCAATACCGGTTCATCAGATTTTCCGCAAAGCTCTTTAATGGGCAGGAGCGCATGAAGTGCCATTTTGAGTTGAATTACCTCGCGGGGCGTTATCCTTCCCACGGCAACCCTGGAGATCAGGCGCTCAAGATCGCCGATCCGGGTTATGTGCTCAATGATCTCAGTCCGCATTTCAACGTGTTCAATCAGGTATTGCACCGCATCGAGCCGTTCGTTCACCGGCTTGATGTCTTTCAGCGGCATGGACACCCAGCGTTTCATCAGCCTCGAGCCCATGGGTGAAACGGTATGGTCGATGATGTCGATGAAAGTCCTGCCGCCTTCAAAAATCGGGTGAAAAAGCTCGAGATTGCGGACTGTGAATTTATCGAGCCATACATAATGATCTTCCTGGATCCTGGACAGGGTCGAGATATGCTTTACCTGGTGGTGTTCCGTCAGGTCGAGGTACCGGAGTATGGCACCTGCAGCGATGATGCCGAGTCTCAGGTTGTTAACGCCAAATCCTTTGAGCGAAGCAGTGTCAAAGTGTTTCAGGAGTTTATCGGTGGCGGATTCCTCAGTGAAGATCCAATCATCGAGCTTATAGGTGCAAAACCGTGTGCCAAAGAGTTCCTGGAATTGCATCTGCCGGCCCCGTTCGAACAATACCTCCTTGGGTGAAAAGTTGTGAAGCAGTTTGTCTGCATACTCAAAACTCCCCTCAGCCGTGAGAAATTCTCCGGTGGATATATCCAGGAAGGCAATGCCGGCAGCATTCTTTTCGAGATGCACGCATGCCAGAAAGTTATTTTCACGGTGCTCCAGGACATTTTCGTTGAGGGCAATACCAGGGGTTACCAGTTCTGTGATGCCCCGTTTCACGATGGTTTTGGCCAGCTTCGGGTCTTCGAGCTGCTCGCAGATGGCCACCCGCTGACCCGCCCTTACCAGCTTCGGCAGGTATGTGTCGATGGCATGATACGGAAATCCTGCCAGCTCGACAAAAGAGGCCGCACCGTTGGCCCGACGGGTGAGCGTGATGCCGAGAATGTCAGCGGTCTTTACGGCATCCTCCCCAAAGGTCTCATAGAAATCACCCACCCGGAACAACAGAATGGCGTCAGGATGTTTTGCCTTGATGCTGGCATATTGCTTCATCAAAGGGGTGTCGATGAGATTACCTTCTTTCAGAGAATGGGTTTTAAAGTGTATAAAAATAGTGCTAATTTGCCAATGGGGAAAGTAGTATTTTTGGAATAATATGCGGGTAAATGGATATACAGACTTTTTTAGACTTGTTTATTAAGGAGCTGGAGGTAAATCATGATCTCCGTAAGTATTACAGGCTACTGAACAAGAAAAGCAGGTATTACTGGCGGAAAGCCTATCTTGAACAAAGACTGGCATACATCAATAGCCATGTGGGAAAAGTTTCCGGAAGAATCTGGGATATTGGCTGTGGATATGCTACTACGTCAATTTTCCTCGCCCTGAACGGGCATAACGTATTTGGAAATACGCTCGAGTTTTACTATGATAAGATTAACCCCAGGCTGGATTACTGGAGCAGATATGGGAATATGGATAACCTGAAATTTGAATACGCCAATCTTTATGATTTGTCTGTTTCGCCCGATCACTATGATGGGATTATAGCCCAGGATACCCTTCATCATCTTGAGCCCATCCAGGATGCGATCAGCATTTTCGAGGACGCTCTGAAACCCGGCAGTCGGTTGATCGTAACGGAAGAAAACGGCCGGAATGCTTTCATTACCCTGAGAAACATTTATTACCGGGGTTTTGAAAGGGTGACCAACTACTATGATGAGCGGCTGCAGAAGTTCATATTATTTGGCAATGAGAATGCAAGAAGTATGCAAGCCTGGCATCATATACTTGAAAAAGCTGATCTTAAGCTGATTGAAGATTCAGTTGAGTACATCCGGGTTCTGCCACCCTTTTGCTTCACGGGGAAGAATTACTTCAGTTTAATGGAAAAGGAAAGGCAGGCAGGAAAGAAACTGGTAAATCTTCGTGAGTTTATGTTTTTTGGGATTAATTTCACGGCCATTAAACCATTATAATATAGAACCTATGAATGAATCTTTCACGCCCGTTGAGGTTTTTGCCGGTTCGGTCTGGGATACCTCACTCCTGAAGAGCTTGCTGGAAAATGCTGAAATTGAGGTTTTTCTGAAGGATGAGATCCGGGGTCTACAGGAACCCTTTGTGGTTTCACCAGGCGGTGCTAACCCGGTCAAGGTCATGGTTTCCAGTGCCGATCTGGAGAAGGCATTGGAAGTGGTACGTGAATTTCAGGCGAATTTGAAATAGTTGATCGTTGCTGGTTGCAGGTCGATCTTTTTTTTAGATTTGCAGCTCAGTCAATGTTTAAAGAATAAGATTCAAGATTCAAGATTCAAGATTCAAGATTCAAGATGTATAATTCATAAACATAATTCATAATTCATAATTCTTCTCTCATGGCATTGAACTACGGTTCAGATAAAAAACGTGCTGTACAGGCAAAATTCGATGCGCAAAAAATAGCTTTCGGTCCCATCATGTTCCAGGCAGCTCTTGCGCTCAGGAACCTGGGCATACTTGAGCTGGTGAAAAACACCGAGGACGGGATTACCATGGAAGCTGTTTCTGAAAAACTGAACCTTCCGCTTTACGGGGTGAAGGTCCTGCTGGAAGCCGGACTGAGTCTTGAAGTGGTACGGGTTGAAAATGACAGGTTCCACCTGACCAAAACCGGCTGGTTTATTTTGTGTGATGAGCTTACCCGGGTGAACATGGATTTTACCAATGACGTCAATTACCTGGGCATGTTTTCTTTAGCCGAATCTGTTAAAACCGGTCAACCTACGGGTCTGAAGGTATTTGGCAACTGGCCGACTGTTTATGAAGGATTATCACAACTTCCGTTACAGGCGCAAAAAAGCTGGTTCGGATTTGATCATTTCTATTCCGATTATGCCTTCCCCGAGATCCTGCCGGTGGTATTCCGGAATGATCCGGGACACATATTGGATGTCGGCGGTAATACCGGAAAGTTCGCCATGCAGTGCGCCCGCTATAACGCCAGGGCACGGGTAACCATACTCGATCTGCCTGGTCAGCTGGCCAAGGCTGAGCAGAATATCAGGGAAGCAGGACTGGATGGTCGCATTGACCTGTTTCCGATCAACCTGCTGGATCATTCCAGACCTTTTCCGAAAGATCCCGACATCATCTGGATGAGCCAGTTTCTGGATTGTTTTTCCCAGCAGGATATTTCCGGATTGTTGGCCCGGTCTGCCGCCTGTATGCATGAAAATTCCGCCCTGTATATACTGGAAACTTACTGGGACCAGCAACAATATGAAGCCTCTACCTACAGCCTGCACGCCACCTCGCTCTATTTCACCAATATTGCCAATGGCTGCAGCCAGATGTACCATTCGGATGATATGAGGAAGCTGATAGAGAGATCCGGACTCGTGCTGACAGAAGAAATATTAAACATTGGTGTTAGTCATACCTTATTTATTTGCAAGAGGAAGTAGGTGGAAAAGTGGAAAAGTGGAACAGTGTAAAACGAACAGTGAAAAATGAAAAGTGAAATATTAACAGTACTATACAATTGGTTTTTGACTTTACAACTGCAAGACTGCAAGACTGCAAGACCGCACGACTGCACGACTGCAAGACTGCACGACTGCACGACTGCACGACGTCAGAACTTAATAACTTAATACCTTACATTACCCCATGAACAACAGTCGCCGCAAATTTCTCAGAAATGCAACCGGGCTGGTAGCCACAGGCTTGGTCGGCAATACCGCCCTGGGTACTACCATGCAACAGGCCGCGCCCGCCGATGAAAAAAAAGAAATGATTTTCCGCACGCTGGGGAGAACAGGGGTGAAGGTGCCCATCGTAAGCATGGGTGTCATGAACAGCAGCAACCCGAACCTGTTAAAAGTGGCCTGGCAGCTGGGTATGAGGCATTTTGACACGGCCTGGACCTATCAGGGAGGAAACAATGAGAAAATGGTAGGAGCTGTGCTGAAGGAACTCAAGGTTGACCGTAAAGACGTAATCATCACTACCAAGATAGTCCTTGACCAGAATCTGAAGAAACCTCAATATGGAGCCGAACGGAAAAAACAGTTTCTCTCACGTTTCAGCCAGAGCCTGGAGCGGCTGCAGATGGACTATGTGGACATTCTGATGCTCCACGATGTGAATACGCTGGAAGAGGTTAAGGACAAAGCGGTTCAGGAGGCCATGCAGGAGTTAAAAGACCAGGGAAAGATCCGTTTCCCGGCCTTTTCAACACACTCATACTGGCCTGAACAGCTAACTGTGGCAACCGACGAAGGTTTTTATGACGTGGTGCTGCTCTCGCTGAACTATTCCATGGCCAATGACGAGACTTCACTCCAGGCCATGAAATACGCTGCTTCCAGAGGTATGGGACTGATCGCCATGAAAACTCAATGCCAGCAGGACTGGTACAAGGAGAATCTACCTGTAGAAACCCAGAAGTTCTATGAGGGGACCCTTATGCATTCGGCCTTGCTGAAGTGGGCGCTCCGGAACGAACAAATCGCTACAGCAGTTCCGGGATTCACAACTTTTGAGCAATTGCAGGCGGATGTGGAAGTCGCCTATGATCTCGAATACAGCCAGGAGGAATTAAAATTCCTCGAGGATCACAATGTTAAGCTGGCCATCCAGTCGGTCTGCCGGTTTTGCGGCACATGCAAAAGAACCTGTCCCGGGGGAGTGGACATTCCTGCCCTGATGCGGATGCACATGTATGCCTTGTCATACGGGAATCCGCACATGACCAGGTCGGTCTTATCGGGCATCGAAGATGGCAAAGGACTGGCATCGTGCAACATTTGCGAAGAATGCGTTGCTACCTGCAAAAATTCGGTTAAGATTGCCGGGAGGATTGAGGAACTCAAGTGTATTTTGGCATAGAAGGATTTTTTTGAATAGGCTCCGGTAATCAGCAACAGTATTCAATGTTCGATGGAGACCGCAAGACTGCACGATCGCACGACTGCACGACTGCACGACTGCACGACTTTTTATCTGCTGCTCACCTTTCCGTCGTTTCACTGATCCACTTTTCTCCCAATAACATACGTAGCCACCGCTCCTCCCTTTAGCGCAGCCCTGAAGCTTCCCCGGGAATACCGGACAGTGAATTGCCGCATTTCAGGAGTGTCATTTTGCACGATGACCACCAGGTTATCTTCGGGGGTTTTAAAGGCAACATTGTTCAAGCCATGGAGGAACATTAGAGCCAATACGCACCGATCCGGGCCGGACAAATTTAGAAGCATGGGCAATAACGTAATAAGCCGGGTTTCGTGTGACCGTGTTCCCATCAATGGTAACTGCTCCCAGGCACAGGGAACATCCACCTCGGTCAGTATAAGGCTCAAGCTTCGGGTTTGAAGACAGGTTCCATTCCAGCACGATACGGCACCAGTTGCGTGTTGCACCGATGATCAGGGTACGGATGTGCCAGGAGAAATCCCCGGCAAAGTCGCCGGGCGCACCCACCCATTGCTCGGTAAAATAGAGGTTCTTTTCCGGAAAGGCTTCATGCACCTTGGAAAGGTCCTCGATATTGCCGCCATAGAGGTGGAAGGCCGAGCCGTCAGCATAGGGATAGGCCTCCGGATCGCTGAGGATGGTTATGGGATAATCAATCCGGTCGGCATTGTGATCGTAGAGGATGATCTTTGTTTTAATACCGGCTTTTTGAAAGGCAGGTCCGAGGTGATTCTTCAGAAAATCGGCCTGTTCTTCCGGCAGCATCAGGAGGCTGGGATTGTTCCCGGGATGCAGCGGTTCATTCTGGATGGTGATAGCATCAATGGGAATACCTTCCTGTTCCATGGCCCGGATGTACTTTACAAAATAGCTGGCATAGGTGCCATACCATTCCTTTTTCAGGCTGCCTCCGCGGGAATCCTGGTTATCCTTCATCCAGGCAGGCGGTGACCAGGGTGAACCGAGGATCTTTAAACCGGGACTGATGGCAAGAATCTGTTTCAGTACCGGTATGAGATCCTTGCGCTCCGGATCAATGCTGAAGTGTTCCAGACCGGGATCCTTTGTTCCCCTGGGCATGTCATCATAGGAAAAAACGTGATCGCTCAAGTCAGATGCCCCTATACTGATCCGCAGGTAACTGACCCCGATACTGTTGCTGTCGGTTCCGAACAGCTCCGTCAATAAGGCTTGCCGTGCGGATTCATCCATACCGTTGATGTGCATGGCGCTGCCGCCGGTAAGGGTATACCCGAATCCGTCGATGGATTGGTAAACCAGAGAATCGTTGATCTCAATCACGGCTCCGGTGTCAGCATTACCGGCAAGGGGAAGGGCAGTGGATTGGCGCTGAAACAGCACTGATTTGTCGGTGTTGGTGAGCCACCATTCCACATCACTGGACTGAGGTTTTGAACAGGAGTATAATAACCAGGTCAGGATCATTAACAGACCTGTGCTCCAGGGCCAACGGATTCCGGTATTTATTTTCATGGTTATCATTTACAGAATAAGGAATGCATATTGAGGATTCATATGACCCTAAATATACATTATTTTTACCATGCGTTAAATTCTAATCCATGCAAAACAACAATGTTCAGATCAGGCCTGTCATCAAACAGGACAACCGTGAGCTAGCCAGGATCATCCGGGAATCGCTGAAGGAATTCGGCGCCGATAAACCGGGAACTGTATATTATGATGAGAGCACCGACCGTTTAAGTGAAGTTTTTGAAAGGAAAGGCAGCGCTTATTTTGTTTTGTTATGGAACGGAGAAATAGCAGGAGGTGCGGGTATATTTCCCACACCGGGGTTGCCTGATGACACCTGTGAACTGGTGAAAATGTACTTGCTTCCGCACGCCCGAGGGAAAGGATTTGGATATGAATTGCTCATACGGTGCTCCCGGTTTGCTGCCGGAATCGGATACCGCAAGATGTACCTCGAAACCCTGCCGGAGTTGAGCCTGGCCATTTCACTGTATGAACGGTTTGGGTTTAAACGCCTGGATGCTCCCCTGGGCCATACCGGGCATACCGGCTGTAACATCTGGATGATCAGGGATGTGCACCCTGATTAACTAAAGCTTCCCGATAAATAATCCTTCGTCAGTTGTTTTTTGGGATTGTTGAAGAACTCTTCCGTGGGCCCTGACTCAATGATTTTTCCCATGTACATGAATACGACATGATCCGCTATCCGCTTGGCCTGTCGCAGGGTATGGGTTACCATAATGATGGTGTATTTTTCCTTGAGCTTTAGAAACAGTTCCTCGATCTTCTTGGTGGAGATGGGATCGAGAGCCGAAGTGGCTTCATCACCCAGGATGAACTCAGGTTCTACAGCCAGTCCCCGGGCCAGGCAAAGCCTTTGTTGCTGCCCAATGGAAAGTCGGGTTGCCGGAGTGCGGATCCTTCCCTTAACTTCCTCCCATAATCCAACATATTGCAGATACTGGATTACAGTCTGATTCAATGCCTTCCTCTTTTTCAGTCCATGGATCCTGGGTCCGTATGCTACATTATCGAAGATGGACATCGGAAGGGGGCATGGTCGTTGCGCCAGCAGGCCCATCTTCTTCCGGATATCGATAACATTGACATGGTTGCTGTAAATATCCTTTCCGTCGACGAAAACGCTCCCCGTTATTTTCACCTCGGGGGTCTCATCATGCATCCGGTTGAGGGTTTTGAGAAAGGTGGATTTACCGCAACCCGAAGGACCGATGACACAGATGATGCTTTTCTCGGGCAGCGTGAGATCAATATCCTTTAAGATATGCTGATCCTGGATATGAACATTCAGATGCTTGATCCTGATAGAAACGGGAAATGGTTCTGACTTCAAAGTTTTGTCCTGTAAGGGTCCGGAAATTGGTTTTTCCTGCATGGTTTCCATATCAATATCTTTCATACTTATATCTTGTTTTTCGAGAATTTCGAGCTGAAATAACGCGCACTAAAACTCAGGATCAGGATGATCACAGTGAGTATTACTGCTGAAGCATAGGCCCTGTTCTGCACCTCCGGTACCGGGCTCCCCAACTGAAAAAAGATTGACAGGGGAAGTGTGGCTGCAGGCTGGTTCAGCGCGTTTGGAATATTGTCCGTATACCCGGCTGTGAAAAGCACGGTGGCTGCATCTCCGATACCCCTACCCAGTGCAAGCAGCACGGCGGTGACTACACCTGGCATCAACTGTCGTAAAATAACCTTGACCATTTCATATTTGGTGGCACCCAGCGACAGCAGGGCGTCAGGGAGTTCTCTTGACAGTAACCGGGTTACTTCATCCAGCGAGCGCATCATGATGGGCATGATCAGCATGGCCACGGTAATGATGCCACCCAGCAGCGAAGCCCTGATCCCCAGGTAAACCATGAGGGCAAATCCGAATGCGCCATACACGATAGAAGGAATGCCGAACAGGATATCAAAAGTAAACCGGGTTATATTGCCGAATATGGAATTGGCAGGCAGGTAGAAGTTGATGAACATGACAACGGGAATGCTCAGGAAAATGCTGATGATCAGGGATCCGCCCACAATATAGAGAGAACCGATGATGGCATTCAATACGCCGCCTTCCTTGCCGAGATAAAACCCTCCTCCCGGAAGCTTGGTGAGCATGTCCCAGGAAAGTGCCGGAAGTCCTTTATATACAATGGTTCCAATAATGAAGATCAGGACACCAATAAGGATTAACGCCGAAGCCATCATGAGCATTTTAAAGAATCGTTCTTCAAAGTTTTTCATAGTCCATTCCGGATAAGTGGGTATTTTATAATGAATATCTTTTTTCAATCTGTACGAGGATAACCCGCGAGAGTGCGTTAAATACAACAATAATGATAAAAAGCAGAAACGCTGCCAGCATCAGGGCTGATTCATAGCTGGGCATGGAAAGCATTTCTCCGTAATTGTTTGCAATGAGCGCCGGCAGTGGATAGCAGGCATCAAAAAGTGAATGGGGTACTTCAGCTATGTTGCCGCAGACCATCAGCACTGCGATGGTTTCACCAAAGGCACGGGATACCGAGAGCACAACTGCAGCGAGGATCCCCGGGAAGGATTTACGCAGAACAACTTTCTTGACAGTCTGCCATTTTGTGGCTCCCAGCTGCAGTGATGCGTCGGTCATTTCCTGCGGTATGGAACGGAAAACCTCCAGTAAAATGCTGATCAGCAGCGGCAGTATCATGACCGCCAGTACCATGCCTCCTGCCAGTACCGAATAACCTGAAGAGAATTCCACAAAATGGGGTGCTATTTTGTTGGCTATGAGAGGCACTATGGTCAGCGTTCCCCACACACCGTAAATGACCGAGGGAATACCTGATAATACATCGATGAAAGGCTGGAAAAATCTTCGGGTATTCCGGGAGGCATAGGTATTCAGATAGATACTGGTCAGCAGCGAAAGTGGCAGGGCCATGGCTATAGCCAGAAGGGATACATGAACGGTACTGATGATAAATGGGAAAAAACCGAACTCACCCTTAAAAGGTTTCCAGCTACCCGATGTGAGTAAAACCCAGATGTTCTTCTCCCGCATAATGGGCAAAGCCTTGATAAAAAGGCTTACAGTTATCACCAGGAGGAAAAGCACTGCAAAAACAGCAATACCCAGCATGATATGCCGGGCAGATCTGTCCTTGATCTTACGCAAATAATGCATAACCAGTTATTGAATCTTCTTAAGTTCAGCCGCTATTTTCTCTTTAGGCAATGCAATATAACCCGCCTCATGGACGAACTTCTGTCCATCGGTCAGTACCCATCGGATAAATTCTGCCAGGAGCTTGTTGTTCTTCGGACTGCCCTTGGCAACGAAATACAACTCACGGGCAGGGGGTGAAGGATATTTTCCTGATGCTATGGCCGCTATTATATCGTTCATGGAATTATAGAAATTCTCATCCGGATCTATCTTGCCATTGCTGTTCAGATCGAGCGGAACTACACGGAGGCCTTTAACCTGTTTCTTGGTGGTGGCGTCATAGGCGTAGCCGATGTTGTTGAAACCGATTCCCAGCGGATCTTTCTTTACTGCCTGTGCGAGTCCGGGATCCCCGAAAACGCCAACCCCCAGCAGGTCCTCTTGTTTTTTACCGTAGAACTTGGCCCACATCTCCGCCGCGCCACAGGCGTCGGAGCGTGTGTACACATGGATGGGCGCTGTGGATTTCACGGCAAAGGCCTGTGACCAGCCCTTTACCTTCCCGGTAATCCATATATTGTTACCTGCATCCTTCTTAAGACCTTTTGCCAGAATGTCATTCAAAACCGGATTCAGCTCACTCACCACGGCAACCACAGCATCCTTGGTAACAGCTATAGGGAAGGCTCCTTTCTTAATCTCCTCAGGATTTATTTCGCGTGAGACCATCCCGATATCAACCATTCCGTTCAAGGCATCAGCAATGCCTTTGCCGGCTCCGCCGGCAGATATATCTATGCGTACATCGGGATGGATCTTTCTGAATTCCTCGGCCCATTTGATCGTCATGGGATAGAGGGCAAAAGCACCTGAAATACTGAGCTGTCCCTTGAGTTTTTCCTGGCCAAAGGATCGGGTGGTAGGAATTGCCGTGCACAGTAAACTTAGGCACAGACCTGTAATAATTGTTTTTTTCATTCTTATAGCGTATTATTTATTCATTAGCTTAGATTGAGCCGATTAAAAGCTGATTTGAAATTGTAAAGCTGTAAAGTTGTTGTCAATACTTGTGCCTTCTTCCTGTTTAAAAGTATATGCTGCTTGAAGCGCAGCATTCGGATTAATATAGTAGTTCACGCCAAAAGTTATGTTGGTGGAAATATTATCATCCTGATCAACATCTTTGTCGAACGAATCGTAGCGACCAGCCAACTGAATTTTATTTTGTAATAAAAAGGCAGCAAGCTGAACATAATATCCTGTGCGTGAAACTTCGCCATCCTGAAATACAATATACTCTGCCGAGGCGCTTAAAAATTTATACATATAGTTGATTTCGCCTCCAAGTCTCTTTCGTTTTCCCAGTTGTTTAGGTGAAACATTTATTCCAATTTTGCTAAGAGAAAGTGAGTCGGGAGTCCATCCCGAAACAAACGAACCTCCCAAATCAAGGCCTTTAACAGGATGAAGTATTAGTCTTCCGCTAATGTCTTTCCCGTCGTTGAGATCGGGTCTGTTAATCCCTGAACCGTTAAATACCCCAATCCGATATTCGACCAGTTTTAAATCGTTATGCGAAAACAGGCTTCCAAAAGCAGTGATTCCTATATCGCGCCCATTATTGTCGCCCAATACATCGCCCCTGCGGAAAGTTGCAGCTTCCACAACCTGTGCCCTGTCAGCAAGTATTAATTTAGTATTTGAAGTAACATTATTGAGCGAAAAAGGTAATAATTGCTGTCCGATTGTAAAACTGATTTCATCAAGCGGTTTCAGTTCGGTATACACATCAATAATTTTAGGGGATGTGGCAAAATCAGTCTGTAAACGGTAGCTCCAAAAGGGAGTTATATCGCCTTTGATATCGAGATATGCCCGGCGGATATCAAAACCATCAACTTTTACTTTTTGATCTTCCTGAAAGTACTGGTAACGGAATTGTCCATACCCATTAATTTTAAGAGCTTTCCCCGATGTAATCTGGAAGGATTTTTTCTTTGCTGCTGATTCTTGTTCATTTATCGACGCCTCAGCTCTCAGTGAATCCGCCTGTTCCTGGGTTATCGTTTTATTGGATACGAGCAAATTCAGAACATCATTGGTGGTTTGGGAATGAACCTTGCTGGTGAAAAGCACCAGCATAATAAAAGCATATTTCTTCATGTTAGGGTATTTTATGGTACATTAGATTCACAATGTCTATAAATTTAGTGAACAAATGTAAATGACCACACGGCTGTTTGTATCGGTAAAAAGACTAAAACCGCATGGGTAAAAATACGTATATTTGCTGGAAATAAAGCACTGAAGTTGATACTTTCTAAGAAGACAAAATACGCAATGGTTGCCCTTACCAGACTGGCACGTGATTATGGCCGGGGACCCATTCAGATCAGGGATATTGCTGAAAGTGAAAAAATTCCGCAACGCTTCCTGGAGAATATCCTCCTGGAACTCAGAAAGCTGGGTATACTGGGAAGCAGACTCGGAAAGGAAGGGGGTTATTTCCTGCTGAAAAAACCCAGTGAGGTGAGCCTGTCAGAGATTGTGCGTCATTTTGAAGGTACCATTGCCCTGATGTATTGTGTATCGGAAAAAGCTTATCAGCCTTGTGAGTTTTGCAAGGACGAAGCTACCTGCCAGATCCGGAGGGTTTTTAAGGAAGTCCGTGATACCACCTATGAGATCCTGAAGCGAACTTCACTCGAAGCTTTAATTTCAGAACGTAATCCAATGCCGGAATTGTAGATTATAACAGATTCTTTTAAATATCAATGGGCCGGCCACGTTTATTGCGTTTAACGGCCAGCCCATTATTCTTTTGATTCTGATGCTGATTCTGATGCCAGAACCCACAACCTTCAGCCTTCAGCCTTAAGCCTTAAGCCTTACAGCCTTAAGCCTAATTCCTCACCTCCACCACCGCATACTTCGAAAGCTTCCAGAAGGTCGACGGATCTTTGATTTCTACATAAGCGACCTTTCCGTCGTCATCTTTGATGAGGGCATAGGAATTGGCGGGATGTTCAGTAACCAGCCGGGCATCCTTTGAATTTACAGGGATGGTCCTGGTTTCGGTGATATCGACCTGGGTGAATAATTGATCATTCAGGGTATTCTCCTGGAGCGATTCTTTGCCGCCAAGACCGAGTACTCTTCCCTCTTTGGTCAGTAACCCCTTTTCCTTAAGATCCTTGTAGGTACCTGATACCACAAAAGCCTTGTTGATCTCTGCGGTCTGCTGACTGATCCTGGTATCCTTTTCTGCTATATTACTTTCCATGACCACCACTTTCTCATTAAGCTGGCCGATCTCAAAATTCCGGTCGACAAGCTCCATTTTCAGGGAGGCCATATCCTGGTCACGCTGAGCAATTTCTGCATCCAGGGTATCAATCCGTGTTTGCAGACTGGCTATCTTGATGTTGGAATTCTTCAGCTGGGCATTGAGTGAGGCGATTTTCTTCTTGTTCTGGTCAATCATTTGCCTGATTAGCTGAATCTCCTTAAGGATCTCTTCTTTTTTATCCTGCGAGATCTCCGGATCCATGGATTGCAGCGTGAGCATGTTTTCCCTTGCGGTTATTTTCCTGATGTCGCTTTCAATCTCATTGAATACCACTACCCATTCATTGATGATGGAATCGCGCTGACTGAGCTGGGTGGCCATTTCAATCCTCTGGTTTTCAAAATTACTGGCCTCCAGCATTCTTTCTTTGTGGCTTTTGGTGAGTACAATGGCCGATATAATCACCACAACAGCAAAAGCCAGGAGCAAACCTGCCACCAGCACATTACTACCCTCGCTCCGGGGTCGGTTACTCAGGTTATGGATATTCGTTTCTTCATTTTTCATAGCACATTTTTTATGGTTTATAATAACGTTTCAATTGAAAGATCTGAAACGACCATTACAAGTATTGTTCCATGTCGTGTCGGAAATAATAATCGGCAATATATCAGAAGAATAGAAAGAAGTTGCGGCGGACCGATTCTCATTTTGAGAAAGGTTGTCTCATTTTGGGAAGGGCCTGATTATAACAAAATGACTAAATTAACTGCAACCTATTTCATACCTTTCATCAAGCGGTAGATCGTGGAAACGCCAATATCAAGCTTGGCAGCCACCAGTTTGACGTCGTTGTTGTATTGGTTCAGGTATGATTTGATGATCTTCAGCTCATAATCCTGAAGGGTAAGCTCTTTTCCGGGCATATCGCCTGATGCTTTATCGGTATCAAAAACCAGGTCGGACGGCTGAATCTCTTCGTGGTCGGATAAGGTCACGGCCAGTTCAAGCACCGATTTAAGCTCGCGTATGTTCCCCGGGTAGGAATGATGGAGCAATTTGTTTAGGGCCTGGTCAGACAGCTTTTTAACGGGCAGCCTGTTTTCCTTGCAGAAGTGTTCAACAAAGTGTTTGGTCAGGATGAGTATGTCATTTCCGCGTTCCCGGAGCGGGGGTAATTCAATGGGCAATCCAAGCAACCGGTAATACAGATCTTCACGGAAGTTTCCTTTCCTGACCTCTTCCTTCAGATTTTTATTTGTTGCTACAATGATCCGGCAATCTGTTTTCACCGTCATATTACTGCCCACGCGCACTATTTCTTTCTCCTGCAGTGCACGCAGGAGTTTTACCTGAAAGGAGGGATCCATCTCAGCAATTTCATCCAGGAAGAGTGTACCGCCGTTAGCTTCCTCAAATTTTCCGATCCTGCGGTAGGTAGCCCCGGTAAAGGCGCCCTTTTCATGACCGAATAGTTCACTTTCAATTAATTCAGCGGGAACAGCTGCCACATTAACAGCCACAAACGATTTGTCCTTTCTGTTCGAATTATAATGAATGGCCTTGGCCACCAGTTCCTTCCCGGTTCCCGTTTCACCCGAGATCGACACGGTAATATTGGTGTTCCTGGCTTTCTCGATCCTGTCATACACAGTGGTCATGGCCTCGTTGTCGCCGATAATACTGCTTTTGAAACTGTATTTTTTCTGGACTTCCCTGCGAAGCCGGGAGATCTCATGAATAAGTCCCATTTCCTGACGCAGATTCTGAACCGTGTTCAGCAACCGGTCGCGTATGTCATTGGATTTGATAATGTAATCGCGTGCCCCGAGTTTCAGCAGTTCCACCACGGTGTTGATATCCTCCTGCTCTGAAATCAGGATGACCTGAATTTCCGGATGCTCCGTTCTTATTTGCTTGAGGAGCTCGGTTCCGCCAATATCGGGCAGCCTGTAATCGAGCGTCACAATATCCGGTGGTTCATGGAGGGCATTCAGGAAATCCCTGCCGTTGAAAAAGCCTTTTATTTCATAATCCGGATTCAAGGACAGGGTATGCACCAGCAGCCGGTTATACCAGTCATTATCTTCAACCACGTAAATCCTTACCGAATGATTTGCCATAATCCATGCATTTTAGCCAGGTGATCCTGCAATGCTTCCTTGACAACTGCAAATTCCCTTTCAGCATTTTCATACAGTCCTGCCAATTTAGCTATATTTTCATGATTTTGAGCCTGGTTCTCCAGTTCCTTCAGATGGGTATACAGCATATCAGCTCCCAGGTGCCGGCAGGGTGCCACAATTTTATGGGCCAGTTCCATAACGGTTTCCCTCTTGCCAGATGTTAAAGCCCCATGTATTTCCTGCAATCCCTGTTCAGTGGATTCAATAAACCTGATCAGCATTTGTTTTACAAAGGAGATATCATGGTTTGCCAGGTGGTATAAATTGTCCAGGTTGATCTTTGGTCTTTCTGTCTTTATTACGGAGCAGATAATTTCCATCAGCATCTTCTCAGTAAAAGGCTTTGACAGGAAGGCTGTCATGCCTGATGCCTTCCAGGCCTCAAGTTCTTCGGCCGTTTGGGTGGCCGAAATACCGATCACGGGGAGGTCATCGGGATTCTTCCTGAGTTTTGTCCGGATGTATGCTGCAGCCTGAAGGCCATCCATTTCAGGCATCCTGACATCCATAAAAACCAGGTCAAAGCGTTTCACGGATAACTTTTCAATTGCTTGACGACCATCAGTGGCTTCCTCGCATGGAACACCCCAACGGTCAAGAATGGTCCTGAAAAGTATCCGGTTATATTCCTCATCATCAACAATCAGTATGGTAAGATTCTTAAAGTACCCGGGTACCAAAGTGCCGGGCATTTCAAGGTCAAGCTTTTCCCAGCTGCCCGTGACATAAGGTAGGGTAAAGGTGACCACTGTGCCTTTGTTTTGCTGGCTTTCCAGTTGGATGGTCCCCTGGTGCAGTTCAACCAGTTTTTTCACAATCGATAATCCCAGGCCGGTCCCCCCGTATTTTCGGGCCGTATCAGCTCCAGCCTGGATAAAATCATCAAAGATTCTTTCCTGCATATCCTCGGGGATGCCAATACCATTATCTGTAACCTTCCCCACGAGGTTCAGGTGTTCCCCTGAGAGCGCTTCACAGCTGATAGAGAAGTGAACTTCCCCGCCCGCGGTGAACTTCACGGCATTGCCCACCAGGTTGTACAGGATTTGTCTCAAACGGAACGGATCTCCAAACAACACCAGGGGCAGGGCTGGAGACAAAATATAATACAGACGCGTATTTTGCCCGGCAGCCTTATCCTTGAAAAGCAGCTGCACTTCTTCGCAAAGAGCACCGACCAGGAAGTGTGTCTTACCAAGGATAATTTTATCGTTCTGCAGTTTTGAAAAATCAAGAACATCATTTACCGTTTTTACCAGGTGATCAGCTGATGATTTGATGATCCCAACGATTTTACGATTCTTTTCATCGAGATTTTCATACAGCAGCTGCTCCGAGAATCCGAAGATAGCGTTAACCGGAGTGCGGATCTCATGGCTCATATTGGCCATAAAGCGTTCTTTTGTTCCAGCCAGTTTTTCAGTTTCCTGCTTCGACCGGATCAGTGCCCGCTGGTAATCACGGGTTTTACGGACAAACCTTACCACGATCACCAGCACCAGGATAACCAGAAGGGTACCCAGCAGGGCAAACAGGGCCAGCCCGTAATAGGTTTTGCGGGCAAGCTGATCAGCAGTAATCGCATTACTTTGCATAGAAGCCGTCACCTCATCCTCCATTTTAGAGATCAGGAGAAAAAGGCGTGCCCTGATTTCAGCACCTGTTGAGGCAAGCTGTGATTCAGTGGCTTGCAGACGGGTATTCTGGAGGCTGTCCTGCTCCTCAATTTTCCGGAGATCGAGGATAATTTCCTGTTGTTCCATTTGGGTATCGGTTTTTCTGCCGAAAACCCGCCTGAGAATACTTTTCTCCCCTTCTTTTTCATTCAGCATGCCAACGGCCATTTTGGCGGTAAGTTTCCGTATAAATTCATCCAGAGAATCGTTATGGTAGAGATACAGCATCTCATTCCAGATCAGGATATTTTCTTCGATCAGCCTGCTGATGGTGTCAAGTTGGACGAGGAAAAGGATATCTTTGCGGCTGGCGTTTCTCAGGCTGCTGATCTTATCGTCGAATGCAGCAATGGTGGCATAATACGGGGCGATATCCTCCTGCCTGCGGGTATGGATAAACATTCTGACGCTGTTTTCTGCTTTTTCAAGGTCTCCGGAAATTCCACGGATCGTCAGCAAACGGAGATCAGGCTGGGATTTGATCTGAATGGAAGCGACAATGGATGAGAGACTGCGAAAGGAAAGGTATCCAGTGGCAACAATCAAAATGATGAACAGTGTCATCAGGGAACCAATCTTAACCGGAAGGGATAATTTTCTCATACCCGGACTGACATTTAAGATCAAAGCTACAGTAAATACGTTTAAATATGCCGGTTTATTTCAGGGAAGGCGGGAATGCCACCTATTATCTTTTATACAGACAGTTGAAAAAAAAACCTGAAGCCTCTTTGGGATTCAGGTTTGAAAGCTATTTTTGCAGGGTACGATATGAATAACCTGAAACAGAAATATGGACCGCTGGCACTGGTTGCCGGTGCTTCAGAAGGTATAGGAGCAGCGTTCTCTCAATACCTGGCTGCTGCAGGCATGAATCTCATATTGGTAGCCAGGCGAAGGGAACCACTTGATCAGCTGGCCGGCCGGTTAAGCGATCAATATGGTGTTCAGGTTAGCTGTATCAGCTGCGATTTATCGGATACCGATGCGGCAGTTGCCCTCAGGGATACTCTTCAGGATAAAGATATCAATCTGTTGGTTTACAATGCAGCTTTGTCCTACATCGGACCCTTTGAACAAAACAGCCTGGAATATCATATCCGGATTGCCTATACCAATATGATCACACCCATGAGCCTGCTCCGGATCTTTGGAGAACAAATGCTGAAGAAAGGCAGGGGTGCTGTGATCCTAATGGCTTCTCTGGCTGGATTCCAGGGCAGCGGGTTTTTAGCTACCTATGCAGCTTCGAAGGCATTTACAAGGGTTCTGGCTGAAAGTCTATGGTATGAATGGAAAGACAGGGGGGTGGATGTTATAGCCTGCTGTGCCGGGGCAACAGCCACGCCTAACTTTATCAATACAAAACCGGAGAAGACCAGTCGTTTTACTCCCCGTGTGGAGCATCCTGAAGAGGTTGTGGAAGCCTGTATGAGACAGCTGGGGAGAAGGCCGTCCATTATTTCGGGACGGGGCAATCGCATCGCCAGCTTCTTTATGCAGAAGGTGCTGTCGCGCAAAATGGCCGTCAACATCATGGGCAACAACACCCGTAAAATGTACCGCCTGTAAACGGAGTTATTTCTTCAAATGGCTCCCTTAGTAGATATACGGTATAATCCGGTAGGGGACCTTTTTCTCATATTCCTTCCAGAGGGTACCGTATTTTTGAGCGCATCGCCTGTTATCATCCAGCTGCCGTGTACCCAGCAGGGCCATATAATACAAAGGGTAAAGCCAGGGCCAGGGCAATAAGGGATAACCCGTGCAGAGAACAATGGCAACAGCCATACCCACCTCACCCAGGTAATTGATATGCCGGCTCAGGCCCCAGAATCCATTCACCAGTAAGGTTTTATTACCATCTGTTATGATTTCCGGTGCCATGCCAAGGAAAGTCCGCCCGGGATATTTCTTAAAATAATATTTCTGCAGGTTGGCCCCCCTTGAAAAACACCAGCTGACCAGGAAGATCAAGCCGTACAACACAAGCAGGTTGTTACTGGTATGTGCAGTCGGCAGGGATACGGTTGACCATAGTGGAACTGCATAGAAATAAGGATAAAAAGCCAGGCATCCCCATCCGAGTTTGAAACCTACTCTTTCCGCCACAAAATCGTAAGTATACAGGTGCACTTCCTCGAAAGTCAGGTAATCGATCACAAAGAAGGAAAGCAGGGCAGCAGACACGAAAATGCCGGTGGAAGCCTGGGTACCGTATACAATATGGTGATGAGCCGCGAAGCTCAGGACATTCAATTCGAGCATTACCGCTCCGACCAGGTACAGCCACATTTTTGCATCAGTTCTGCCTCCCCGGAACCGGGGATTCTCCAGCCTTCCCAGGTAAAAGTCGGCCAGAAAAGATTTTTTTACTGCCGGAAAGGGCAGGACCATTGCAAGAGAGAAAACCAGTCCAAGCACCGCTGCACCTGCAAATCCATACCAACTGTTCTCATAGAGCCAATCCCAGGGCATTATGCCAAAATAGCACAATGCGGCCCAGGTGACGACCACGGTGAAAAGCACCATTAGCCCGTTCAGCCGGTACTTAAGCTTTTCACCGGAAGACTGCTCCGTAACATAGCCCTTGACCCATCGACCAGGAAGCAAATTATTCAGGATGAAAATATAGAGGTACACCAATCCCGGGAACAGATAACCGATCAGTTTTTCCATGTGAATTGCTTTAGGGTGTGATGAAAGTATTAAAAAAAATACAAAATCAGACAGGATAATGAGATAATTAATCTCCTGATATGAATTTCCATAATGGTCAACACAGTATATTTGCCCCTTTGAATTTTATCCTCATATCCTTATTAACAGTTTCATGAATACTATACAATCCATAATTATCGCGGTTGTTGAGGGAATTACTGAGTTTCTGCCCATCTCCAGCACAGGCCACATGATCATCGCCCAGAAGTTGCTGGGAGTTGAAAGCAGTGATTTTGTGAATTTATTTACCGTTAACATCCAGTTTGGAGCCATCCTGTCGGTAGTGGTGCTGTATTGGAAGAAGTTTATGGAGCCTCTGAATCCGGAACCAGTTCAGGGTTCGCTGTGGAAACGGCAGATACACCGGTTTGACTTTTATCTGAAACTGCTGGTGGCTTTCCTGCCGGCAGCGGTATTCGGACTGGCCTTGAACGAATATATCAATACACTTCTGGAAAGCGTGGTCGTAGTGGCCGTATCCCTGGTGCTTGGCGGGATAGTGCTTCTTTTTGTGGACAAATGGTTCAATAAGCCGGCGGTAAACCAGGAGCTGGGCTATCTCAAAGCATTAACAATCGGTTTTTTCCAGGTCATATCCATGATCCCGGGAGTGTCCAGGGCTGCCGCCACCATTATCGGAGGGCTTTCACAGGGGCTAACCCGGAAGAATGCAGCCGAGTTTTCATTTTTCCTGGCAGTTCCCACCATGCTGGCTGCTTCGGTTCTTGAAATGTACAAAACCTACCACACCATCAATGCCGATAATATAAGGTTGCTGCTGCTGGGCAATGCTGTTGCCTTTGTAGTGGCCATGCTGGCTATAAAGGGATTCATTGCATTTCTCACGAAGCACGGGTTCCGGGTTTTCGGGTATTACAGGATTGCAGTGGGTATGATTATTCTGATCCTGATGGCGTTGGGGATCGATTTGAATATGGTTGGATGATGGATTAGAAAGTTGTGATTGGTTGTGGGTTGTGGGTTGTGATGGTTGTGATGGTTGTGGGTTGTGATGGTTGTGATGGTTGTGATGGTTGTGATGGTTGTGGGTTGTGATGGTTGTGATGGTTGTGATGGTTGTGGGTTGTGATGGTTGACTTGTCCCCTGTCCCCTGTCCCTCGTCCCTTGTCCCTTGTCCCTATACTATCCCTTCCCTCATTTTGGGCTTGATAATCAGCCTTAGGCTCTGGTCATAGGTAAAATAGTAGTAGGCCCAGTTGATAAAAATCAACAGCCGGTTTTTTACGCCTACGATGGCCATGAGGTGTATGAACATCCAGAAAAACCAGGCCAGCAATCCCTGGAACCGGAGATAAGACAGGTCGACTACGGCCCGGTTACGGCCAACGGTGGCCAGCGTACCAAGATCCCTGTAGGTGAAGGGATGCATATCTTTATGCTTTCTCAGCAGTACCAGGTTACGAGCCAGGCATCGGGCCTGCTGGATAGCAGCCTGTGCCACCTGGGGATGACCGTTGGGATACTTTTCTTCGGTCATGTAAGCCAGATCGCCGATGGCAAAAATATTGGCATATCCCTTAACCCGGTTAAAGCGGTCGACCAATAAGCGTTTTCCACGGGTCAAAGCATCCTCAGAAAGCCCATCAATACCATTGGCTTGAATGCCTGCCGCCCAGATCAGCGTATGGGATCTCAGGGTAGAATCGTCATTCAGGAAAACGGTGTCACCATTGTAATCTTTCACAAGCCGGGGCAGCATTACCTTTACTCCAAGCTGTTCCAGGTAAGCAAGTGCTTTGGCTGAAGATTTTTCCGACATCCCGCTCAGGAGCCTCTGACCATTCTCAACCAGGTAGATGACCATCCGGGAAAAATCCAGTTCAGGGTAGTCCTTGGGCAGGACGAAGTTCTTCATTTCTGCCAGGGCACCTGCTACTTCAACGCCTGTAGGTCCTCCACCCACAATAACCATGCTCATCAGAGCAGCCTGTTCATCAGGGTCAGTAGTATTCAGCGCCCTTTCAAAATTATTGAGTATGGTGTTCCGTAAACCGAGCGATTCCCCAACACTTTTCATGGGCAGAGAATACTTGCTGACGGAGGAATTCCCGAAGAAATTATTGCCTGCGCCCATGGCCAGGACCAGATAGTGATAGCGCAGATTTCCAATGCTTGTCTCTATTTCATTTTCCATGGGGTTAACTTTTTTAACCCGTGCCATACGCACATGAATGTTTTTATAACCCTGGAAGATTTTCCTCAGCGGAAAAGAAATGGCACTGGGCTCAATGCCGGCAGTGGCAACCTGGTAAAAAAGGGGCTGAAAGGAATGATAATTGTTCTTATCGAGCAGAACCACCTGGAAGTTCCTGGTAGCCAGGTAGCGTGCGAGTCTTAGCCCGCCAAACCCTGCGCCTGCTATGACAACACGCTGCTGATCATTATCCGGAATATTGGCCAACATGGATGATCTGATTTGTTATGGGAATAACATGAGAACATATAAATTGTTTAAAGGTAATCAATCCCTGTGAGAACATGTTGTTTCGAAAGTTGTTACATTAGTATAAAACTAATTTAATCCACATGGGCAACACAATCAGAATAATATCCTGGAATGTTAACGGCATCAGGGCTCAGGTAGGCAAGGGCTTTTTTGAAACAGTAAAGAATATCAGTCCGGATATCCTGTGCATCCAGGAAACCAAGGCACAGCAGGAAACCATGCCGGCTCTGCCCCCGGAAATGAGCAGATATGAATTATTTATAAATTCAGCGGTCCAGAAGGGCTATTCCGGGACAGCGGTGTTAACCCGGATAAAACCTGTCCGCAGCTCCGTGAATATCGGTAAGGAGGAGCACGATCAGGAGGGCAGGGTGATCACCTTGGAATTTGAGTCCTTTTACCTCGTAAATGTTTATGTTCCCAATTCAGGACAGGATTTGAAACGGTTGGATTACCGAAAGGATTGGGATCAGCACTTCCTGTCCTATCTCCGGAAACTGGATGCCCAAAAGCCGGTCATACTCACCGGTGACCTGAATGTTGCCCATGAACCAATTGACCTTGCCAGACCTGAAGAAAACTATAACAAAACTGCGGGATATACCCAGATAGAGATCGATGGTTTTAAAAACCTGCTCGGCATGGGATTGGTAGATGTTTTCAGGAAAGGAAATCCCGATAAGGTACAATACACATACTGGAGCATGAGGATCAGGGCGCGTGAGAAGAATCTGGGCTGGCGGATTGATTATTTTTTGGTTAGCGAACGTTTGATGGAAAGGGTGAAAGAGGTTATTATTATGGATCAGGTTATGGGTTCCGACCATTGTCCGGTGAGCATCGAGCTGGTCAATAAATGAGGCGGTATCAAAAGTGACAAACGGCTTCGACTTCGCTCAGTCTGACATTTGATAATTAAATGATTGTCATATTGAGTGGCGTAGAAATAGGACAAGCATACTCCTTCTGAGACAACCTCATGTTGCTGATTTTTTTTGCGGTGCCACGTGGAGTTGAACCACGGACACACGGATTTTCAGTCCTCCCGACTACCGTCGGGATGAGCTGTGGCACCAAAGCAAAAACCCTTCAGGCGAAATTAACCGGATGAAGGGTTTACTGGTGGTGCCACGTGGAGTTGAACCACGGACACACGGATTTTCAGTCCTCCCGACTACCGTCGGGATGAGCTGTGGCACCAAAGCAAAAACCCTTCAGGCGAAATTAACCGGATGAAGGGTTTACTGGTGGTGTCACGTGGAGTTGAACCACGGACACACGGATTTTCAGTCCTCCCGACTACCGTCGGGATGAGCTGTGGCACCAAAGCAAAAACCCTTCAGGCGAAATTAACCGGATGAAGGGTTTACTGGTGGTGCCACGTGGAGTTGAACCACGGACACACGGATTTTCAGTCCTCCCGACTACCGTCGGGATGAGCTGTGGCACCAAAGCAAAAACCCTTCAGGCGAAATTAACCGGATGAAGGGTTTACTGGTGGTGCCACGTGGAGTTGAACCACGGACACACGGATTTTCAGTCCGTTGCTCTACCAACTGAGCTATGGCACCAGTTTTTTGCAGCGGTGCAAATCTAAAGAAAAAATCTATTCAGCAAAACTTTTTTTAAAAATATTATAGCAGCTTCCTCAGGCAGTTGTTTATACCATTTATTCTTACTTTTGCAGCACCTATGCCAAAAACTGAATATCACATCCATACATTATCCAATGGTATAAGACTGGTTCACAGGTTAGTAAACAGTCCTGTTGCGCATCTCGGGCTGATCATCAACACCGGTTCGCGTGACGAGCTGGAGGATGAGCACGGGCTGGCACATCTTATCGAACATATGTTGTTCAAAGGTACGATGCGGCGAAAGGCCTATTACATCCTGAGCCGCATGGAAGATGTGGGAGGTGAGCTGAATGCCTATACCACAAAAGAAGAGACCTGCATTCACGGGACCTTCTTTAACCAGTATTATCCCCGCGCGCTGGAGCTGATCAGCGATATTGCCTTTCATTCTTCTTTTCCATCCAATGAGCTCAAAAAGGAACGTGAGATCATCCTCGACGAGATCAATTCATACAAGGATTCCCCTGCCGAGCTTATTTTTGATGAGTTCGAAGAACTTCTATTTGACGGTAATCCTTTGGCCCGCAATATTCTCGGCAGCGAGGAAGCATTGAAGACCTTCTCCCCCGATATGATCAGGAGTTTCATCAGCAGGAATTACTGTACGGAACAAATGGTCGTTTCCTCGGTTGGGAAAATTGATTTTAAAAAGTTGGTCCGGTTATTCGAAACCTATTTCTCGGTCCCGGCCATGAAGTCTTCCAGCGACCGGAGGATTGTAACCTACAATTACCAGCCTGTATTCAGGAAGCTGGAGCGCAATACCTTCCAGGCACACTGCATCATAGGCAACCTTGCCTATAAGATCGACGACAACCGGCGGCTGGCGCTCTACCTGCTGAACAATTACCTTGGCGGTCCCGGGATGAATTCAAGACTGAACATGGCGCTGCGTGAACGTAAGGGTTACGCTTATTCTATCGATTCGATGTACACGGCATACTCAGATACGGGTAATGTCACCATTTATTTCGGTACCGACAAAGTCCTGTTGGAGAAATGCAGGACCCTGGTCCTGAAAGAACTGCAGCAGCTCAGGAACAAGGCATTATCTCCGGTAAAGCTGGAAAAGGCCAAAAGGCAGGTGCTCGGACATATTGCCATTTCTTCTGAAAACAATGAGAACCATATGCTTTCGATGGGGAAGAGCCTGATGCTGTTCAACCACATTGAAACCCTGGATGGAATTGGAAAAAAGGTCGGGGCCATCACATCCCAGCAATTGCTTGAGATTGCCAATGATGTGCTGGACGACCGGAAGCTTTCCTATCTGATTTACCATTAAAACTGTGTTATGGTCGAAGATACCGATAAAGTCATGGAGTACGCCCGGCAGCATACTTCTGCTGAAGACGAGGTGCTCGGTAACCTGTATCGGGAAACAAACCGGAAGACCGTTTATCCGCGTATGATTTCGGGGCATCTGCAGGGCAGACTGCTGGAAATGATCAGCCGGATGATACAGCCTTTTCGGATCCTGGAGGTGGGGACCTTTACGGGATATTCGGCCATTTGCCTGGCCCGGGGTCTTGCTGAAGGAGGAATGCTGCACACCATCGACATCAACGATGAGCTTGCGGCAATGGCGCTGAAATACTTCGACCTGGCAGGCCTGGGTCAAAAGATCACGCTCCACACCGGTGATGCCCGGGAAATCATTCCTGGGATGCAGGAGCAGTTCGACCTGGTTTTTATTGATGGCGACAAGGAACAGTACCCCGAATACTATGCTGCATCCATGATGAAATTGAAAACCGGGGGATTTCTGGTAGCCGACAATGTGTTATGGGGTGGAAAGGTACTGCCGGGTTATCGGGACAGGGACAGGGAAACAACCGGTATTCGAGAGTTTAACCGCATTGTGGCAGCTGATCCCGGCGTGGAAAAAGTGCTGCTGCCTTTCAGGGACGGATTGTTTATCATACAGAAAATATCGGATGACAATTAATGAACTTTTTTACCAGGAAGTTGTTTAAATTCGGTACATAAACCAATGGCATGGGAGCTTATACCATACGCGAGTTAGAGAACCTTTCCGGGATAAAAGCCCATACCATCCGTATCTGGGAGAAACGGTATGGTCTCATAACTCCGCAGCGCACCTCTACCAACATCCGATCCTATTGTGACTCTGAGCTGAAGAAACTGCTCAATATTTCCATCCTCAACCGCAACGGCATTAAGATTTCCAGGATTGCCCAACTATCGCCCGATGAGATCACCGGCAAGATCAATGAATTCACCCAGGAAGTAACCAGCACGGAAAGTCAGATTGAGAGCCTCACCATGGCTATGATCGATATGGACGAATACCGGTTTGAGCATGTACTGGCCAGGTCCATTATCTTGTTTGGATTTGAGGAAACGGTAATCCGGGTGCTTTATCCTTTCTTTGTAAGGGTGGGACTGATGTGGCAGACCGGCTCTGTAAACCCGGTGCAGGAACATTTCATCACCAACCTGGTGAAGCAAAAATTCTATGCAGCCATCGACGGATTGGTCGGTCAGGAAAAAGAAGGAGCCAAGCTTCTCATGTTTTTCCTGCCTGAGGGTGAATTCCATGAGATCGGGCTGTTATTCTCCTGTTACCTGGCCCGGAAGCATGGATGCCGTACCATCTACCTGGGGCAGTCGTTGCCCCTGAATGATCTGGAGGAAGCGCTTCATACGAAAAAGGTGGATTTCTTATTCACTACCCTGATTTCTTCTTACAGCGGCATCGAACTTCCTGAGTACATCGGTTTGTTATCTGCCAAATTCAGCAAACATATCATTTATCTTTCCGGTTCCAGGGTCATGCAATACGAGGAAGATCTTCCCCCCAATATCCGGATCCTGACCTCGCCTGCTCTGTTTTTAAAAGAGTTGGAACGCATCCAGCCCGTTCCGGTTCCTGCTGACTGACATACCGGTTTCCCCGCATTCAAAGATAAGGCACGACCGCCACAGATTATAATATCCTATTAATAAGGATAATAAGATCGCATATTCGAATGTTAAGCTATATATTCGAAAGAATAAACATTATTTTAACACTAGTTTAACAGTTGCCCTACCCCATTCCTTATTTAGACACTATTTAGAAAATCTTCAAAATAAGCTTTATTCATAATATTTACCTAATGTTTAATGTTTATCAGAAGGCAGTAATTTTAAGAAATTTTAACTATTTTTAATTATTCTAAATAAAAAACATTTGGATAATGTTTAAAGAATACTTAATTTTGATGAACAAAAAAATAATAACATATCGCCATGACTGCCTTAGAATTTAATTATCAGCTGACAAGTCTCAGTGACAGTCTTGAAAGGTTCGCCTTCAGTCTTACCTCCAATAAGGAAGATGCCAGGGATCTGTTGCAGGAGACATTTGTCAAAGCCATATCATACCGTGATAAATTCGCCGATGATACCAACCTGAAGGCATGGACCTTTACCATCATGAAAAATACCTTCATAAATAATTACAGACGTTTGGTTAAGGCCAACACGACTTTTGATAACACCGATGATTTATATTTTCTCAATCTTACCCGCGAATCGGGTATTGAGACTCCCGAATCTTCAGTATTGGCAAAAGAAATAGAAAAGCATATCGACGGCCTCGAAGAGGAGTTCAAAGTTCCTTTTAACATGCACATACAGGGTTACAAATACAAGGAGATCGCCGATAACCTGGGATTAAAGATCGGTACGGTAAAAAGCCGGATCTTCTTTACCCGAAAAAGGCTTATGAATTCCCTTGGAGTAGGATACAATTAAGGTTTTTGGGTTTGGTTAATTGAGTTATAGTGGTTAAATTGTCCTCCCGCCCATGGCGGGGGGATTTTTTTTAGTACATTTTACTAACTTTGCACCACTTATTTATCATCGATTTGCATGAGCCAAACCACAAAATACAACCAACGCGGCGTTTCAGCAAAGAAAGAAGATGTTCACCGGGCGATTAGAGATCTCGACCGGGGGCTGTATCCCAACGCATTCTGCAAAGTCCTTCCCGATATCCTGGGCAGAGATGAGCTTTACTGCAACATCATGCATGCCGACGGAGCCGGCACCAAATCATCGTTGGCCTATATGTACTGGAAGGAAACAGGCGACTACTCGGTTTGGAAGGGAATTGCCCATGACGCCCTGATCATGAATGTCGACGATCTTTTATGTGTTGGGGCAACGGACAACATCCTCCTGTCATCCACCATCGGCCGGAACAAGCTCAAAATTCCCGGTGATGTACTGATGCACATCCTGAAGGGATTTGACGAGACCATTGAAGAACTCGCCCGCTGGGGAGTGCATGTATATCTCACCGGTGGTGAGACTGCCGATGTGGGAGACCTCGTCCGCACCATTATTATTGATTCCACGGTGATTTGCCGTATGAAACGAGAGGAAGTGATCGAAACCAGAATTCAGCCCGGAGATGTGATCATCGGCTTTGCTTCATCAGGCAAAGCGGTGTATGAGCGAGAATACAACAGCGGGATTGGCAGCAACGGGCTCACTTCAGCCAGACATGACATCTTTGTGCATCACCTTGCCGACAAATACCCGGAATCTTACGATGACCTGATACCAAAATCCCTGGTATATACCGGGAAATACCAGCTTACCCAGGATGTTCCCGGACTGGCTTTGGATGCAGGGAAATTGGTACTTTCTCCCACACGTACCTACGCCCCGCTGATGAAACGGGTTATTGACAGGTTCAGGCCGGAGATACACGGAATGATTCATTGTTCGGGCGGGGGGCAGACCAAGGTCCTCAGGTTCATTAGCAATTTGCATGTCATTAAGGACAGCCTGTTTGAACTACCTCCCTTGTTCCGCATGATACAGGAATCATCGGAGACCGACTGGGATGAGATGTATGAAGTGTACAATATGGGTCACAGGTTCGAACTTTATACACGCGAGGCTTTTGCCGGAGAAATCATCAGTATGGCCGGAGAGATGGACATTGAGGCCAGGATTATCGGGAGGGTGGAGTCATATTCCGGGCGCCGGGTGACCATTAAAAGCCCGCAGGGTACGTTTGTCTATTAATTTTGCAGTTAATATTTTAATTTTCAACTCATGAGTAAAAATCTTATTCTGGATAAACTGGAAGGGGTGAAGGGAAGGTTCGACGATGTTAGCAGGTTGCTGACAGCACCGGATATTATGGATGATATGAAAAAGTACATCCAGCTCAATAAGGAATACAAGGAGTTGAGTCCGGTTATCACCGCCTACATGAATTATAAAAACACCCTGAGCAACATTGAATCAGCCAAGGAAATTCTGGCCGTTGAGAAGGACGAAGAAATGCGGGAAATGGCCAAAGCCGAACTGGATGAACTGAACGGTAAGGTTGGCGATATGGAGGAGCGGTTGAAGCTGCTGCTCCTCCCGGCGGATCCCCAGGATGCCAAGAATGCCATTCTTGAGATCCGGGCAGGCACAGGAGGTGATGAAGCCAGCATATTTGCCGGAGACCTGTTTCGGATGTACTCGAAATTCTGTGAACAGAAGGGTTGGAAATCCGAGATCAGTACTTGCACTGAGGGCACCGCAGGAGGTTATAAGGAAATCATTGTCACTGTCAAAGGAGACGGCGTATATGGCATTCTGAAATATGAATCGGGTGTTCACCGCGTTCAACGGGTACCCCAAACCGAAACTCAGGGTCGCATTCACACATCGGCTGCGACAGTCGTAGTGCTGCCCGAGGCAGAGGAATTTGATATCGAGGTGAAACAAGAAGATATCCGCATTGATCGGTTCTGTTCATCGGGGCCCGGAGGGCAGTCGGTTAACACCACCTATTCAGCTGTGCGGCTCACCCACGTTCCTACCGGTGTGGTGGTTTCCTGCCAGGATCAGAAATCACAGCTCAAGAACCTGGAAAAAGCCATGTCGGAATTACGGACACGGTTATACAACATCGAGTACCAGAAATACCTCGACAGTGTTTCCAGTCAGCGAAAGACCATGGTTTCCACAGGCGACCGCTCGGCCAAGATCCGGACCTACAATTACCCGCAGGGACGGGTGACCGATCATCGCATCAATCTCACTTTGTATAACCTGCCCGGCGTGCTCGACGGAAACATCCATGAAATGATCAGCCAGCTTCAGATGGCTGAGAATGCTGAACGTCTTAAAGCAAGTGCCATTGTCTGAATTCAGCCGGCATGAATGCAGAACACCTCTATAACCAGATCAGAAAGAAACAAAGCTTTCTTTGTGTGGGCCTCGACACGGAAATCGATAAACTTCCCGCTCACTTAAGAGGAAAGGAGCTTCCGCTGTTTGAATTCAACCGGCAGATTGTTGATGCCACACACGACCTGGTGATCGCCTACAAGCCCAATGTGGCTTTCTATGAATGCCTGGGAACCTTCGGCTGGCAACAACTGGAGCTCACGGTTCGCTATATCAGGGACCGCAATCCCGACATTCTCATCGTTGCGGACGCCAAGCGCGGGGATATCGGGAATACCTCCAAAAAATACGCAGAAACCTTTTTCAGGCAACTCGGTTGCGATGCTGTCACCGTGTCACCCTATATGGGAATCGATTCAGTCCTTCCTTTCCTGGAATACCCGGACAAATGGGTAATCCTTCTGGCCCTGACCTCAAACCGGGGTGCAGAGGATTTTCAATTCCTGGTCACCGGAAATCATGAAAGATTGTTTGAAACGGTATTGCGCAAATCCTCAGCCTGGGGAAATTCTGACAACACGATGTATGTGGTGGGAGCAACGCAGGCTTCCCTGCTCGTTAAAGTCCGTGAAATCGTCCCAGACCATTTTTTGCTGATTCCCGGTGTTGGCGCACAGGGTGGCGATCTGAACCAGGTGGTTGATTATGGGTTCAACAAACGGTGCGGACTCATTGTCAATGCTTCCCGGTCAATCCTCTACGCTGATGATTCGGAGAAATTCGCAGGGGCGGCAAGGGAACAGGCACTTCATTTGCAGCGGCAGATGCAGGAAATTCTAGCAGCCAGGCTGTGAAGGTACTGAGTTGATTGCAGGCGGACTTACCCGCCGTTAATGGAATTGTTTACAGGTAATATCGTTAAAACGTTAAATCATGACTGAAGATTTTCTCCATTTCATCTGGAAATTTGGTTTGTTTGAACGTACCGGCTTGGTCACGGATGCCGGTGAAGAGGTTCAGGTAATATCCCTGGGGCAGCACAATTCAGACGCAGGCCCCGATTTCCTGAATGCCCGCATCAGGATAGGGCAAACCACGTGGGCGGGCAATGTTGAGATTCACCTGCGTTCAACGGACTGGACCGATCACCGGCATCACCTCGACAAGTCGTATGATAGTGTGATCCTGCATGTGGTTCACATTCGCAACGATAGGATTGCACGGTCATCCGGCGAAATAATTCCTGAAATTGAGCTTCGGTTCAATCCGGTGCTCTTTGAGAACTATCGGTATCTCCTGGGCCAGCGGAACGGGCAGCCATGCAGCTACAGGATCCGGCAGATCGACCCGTTTCTCCTGGAAATGTGGCTCAATTCCCTGGTAATAGAGCGGCTGCAGCAAAAGGCGCAATATATCGGCGGACTGCTCGATCATTACAGGAACAACTGGGATGAGGCATTTTATATCGTCCTCGCCCGTGGCTTTGGATTCGGACTGAACACCCTGCCATTTGAAATGCTTGCAAAATCTATTCCCCTGGCCGTTCTGGCCCGTTATTGCAACAATCCTTTCCGGTCAGAGGCGGTGCTGCTGGGTCAGGCAGGGTTCCTGGAAGATGAAAGATTGTTTCCGGCATATTATGCTGCATTACGAAAGGAATATATCCACCAGCGACATAAGTACGGGCTGAAACCTGTGGAGAAGCATTTATGGAAATTTCTGCGGCTCAGACCTGTAAATTTCCCTACAATCAGGATCGCCCAGTTCGCGTCTGTGGTGGCAAGGTCCGCCGGTTTGTTTTCCCGGGTAACGGCTTGCCTGGATATAAGTGAACTGCATGCGATATTTGATGTACAGGCCACTTCGTTCTGGGATACCCATTACACCTTTGAGACGGAGACTTCCTTCAGGGTAAAAAGACTCGGAACAGAGGCATTCCAGGTCCTGGTTATCAATGCCGTGGTCCCTTTTCTTTTTGTTTATGGCCAGAGAACCGGTCAGTCCGTTTATAAAGACCGGGCCATGGAATGGCTGAATGGACTTCCCCCGGAGAAAAACCGGGTGATTTCCCGGTGGAACAGCCTGGGTATGAAACCGGCGTCCGCTTTCTACAGCCAGGCGTTGCTGCAGATGCAAACCCGTTACTGCAGCCAGAAAGCTTGCCTGGCGTGCTCCGTGGGAGCAAGACTTATTCAGGGCTAAGGCCCTTGTTGACAAATGGACACATGAGGCTTTCCCAAAAGTAGTATAATTGTCCTATTGAGCGGAGTCGAAATATGACAATCATTTGATTATCAAATGTCAGGCTGAGCGAAGTCGAAGCCTGTTATTGCTTTTGAGACAGCCTCGCAGATATTGTACTTATCAGGCAGGGCTTAAGCCCTGAAAATACTTGTAAAAAAATCAGTAAAATATTTGGAGAATAGTAAAACATACCCTACATTTGATATCAAAATAATATCATTAAAATATCAAATTATGAAAACTGAAAGAACTATTGTGCCCATTAATGGCTATGTTATGTTTGCCGTAGCATTCTTCCTGCTGGTAGCGTTAGTGTTTGCCGGTATACGGGAGATCGTCTGGCTGGGGATTCCACTGGCGTTAGGTCTCACTTTCATAGGCCCTGGATTCTTTATCGTAAATCCGAATGCCTCCAAAGTACTGCTGCTTTTTGGGGCTTACCGGGGAAGTGTCAAGCAAAACGGTTTTTTCTGGCTTATACCGTTTTATAAACGTACAGATATTTCGCTCAGGGCCCGAAATTTCGAAAGTGACAAGATCAAGGTCAATGACAAGATCGGCAACCCGGTTTTGATCAGTGTGATCCTGGTATGGCGTGTAAAGGAAACCTTTAAGGCTGCTTTTGAGATCGATAACTATGAAAACTTTGTGAAAATACAGACCGATTCTGCGGTTCGTAAGCTCGCCGGCACTTATCCTTATGACCACTTTGAGGACGAAAGGGCTGATATCACACTCAGTTCGAATTTTGAGCAGGTGAATGATAATCTGGAGAGAGAAATATCAGAAAGATTGGAAATGGCTGGGCTCGAAGTAATTGAAGCCCGTATAGCCTATTTGGCCTATGCCCCGGAGATTGCGCAAGCGATGTTGCGGCGTCAGCAAGCTACGGCCACTGTGGCTGCCAGGTTTAAGATTGTTGAAGGCGCTGTGGGCATGGTTGAGAGTGCACTTCAACTGCTTTCAAAGAAGGCTATCATTAATCTTGACGAGGAGCGAAAGGCCGCCATGGTGAGCAATTTACTGGTGGTGCTCTGCGGTGACAGCCATGTGGAACCGGTTATTAACGCTGGTACTTTACATCAATAGAAAATGGCAGATAAAAAACCATTCGTTCTCAGGATTGATACGGAGACCATGAAGAAGATCGAGAAATGGGCATCTGATGAATTCAGGAGTGTAAACGGTCAGATGGAATGGATGCTGAACAAATGTCTCAAAGAATCAGGCCGTTTAAAATCAAGACAAGGGGATGAGGAAAGGTAAATTTTTACGAAGAAAGTATTGATTTGTGAAAAAAAATAAATACTTTTGCAACTCAAAATTTGAAGAAGTGTAATTAATTAGGAGTTATGTATTTATCAACTGAAAAGAAAAAGGAGATTTTCAAATCATTCGGGAATTCAGAAACCAATACCGGTTCTGCTGAGAGTCAGGTTGCCCTGTTCACCCACAGGATTAGTCATCTTACAGAACATCTCAAAGTCAGCAAAAAGGATTTTGGCACCCAGCGTGCACTTCTCAGGTTGGTTGGTAAGCGCCGGAGGCTTCTTGATTATCTCCGCACCCGCGATATCGAAAGGTACCGTTCGATCCTAAAAGAACTTAATCTACGTAAATAACAAGAAAAGGGCAATTCTGAAATTGCCTTTTTCTTTTCCTATATGGCCGATGAGGCCATTCATTTATTTTAATCCAATACATTATGTTTAATACATTTGAAAAAACCATTACCCTTGATGATGGAAGAACCATTACCCTTGAAACCGGTAAGCTGGCCAGACAGGCAGACGGAGCTGTGGTAGTCAGGATGGGCAACACCATGTTGCTGGCTTCTGTGGTTTCTGCCAAAGAAGGTGCACCGGATAGTGACTATATGCCTTTACAGGTCGAGTATAAAGAAAAATTTGCTGCTATTGGTCGTTTCCCCGGCGGATTCCTGAAAAGAGAATCCAGACCGAGCGACTACGAGATCCTCATTTCACGGTTGATTGACCGTGCCCTGCGTCCGCTTTTCCCGGAAGATTATCATGCCGACACTTTTGTAAACGTAATGCTGATTTCAGCTGATAAGGATACAATGCCGGATGCATTGGCAGGATTGGCTGCCTCTGCGGCTTTGATGGTTTCGGACGTTCCTTTTAAGGGACCGATTTCTGAAGTGCGCATTGCCCGGATCGAAGGTAAATTTGTCATCAATCCTCCTTTCGCGGATCTTAGCAAATCGGATATCGATATCATGGTTGCTGCCACGGCCGAGAACATCGTGATGGTTGAGGGCGAGATGAGTGAAGTTTCCGAGGAGGATATGCTTGAGGCGCTTAAGGTGGCGCATGATGCTATTAAAATACAGTGCAAGGCGCAGCTCGACCTCATGGTTGAAGCCGGAAAAAGCCAGAAAAGAGTATACTCCCACGAGGTTCATGATGAAGAGCTCCGGAAGCAGATATGGGAAGCCGGTTATGACAAGTATTACCAGATTGCCAAAACCATTCCCGGCAAGCACGAACGCCATGATGCGCTGGAGCAGGTGAGGGCTGATTTCAAAGCCTCTTTCCCGGAAGGCACTCAGGTGAATGAAACTTTGGTGAACCGTTATTTTCATGATGTTGAGAAAGAAGCAGTCCGCAAACTGATTCTTCAGGAAGGACTCCGTGTGGATGGTCGCAAAACAACCGATATCCGCCCCATCTGGTGCGATGTGGATTATCTTCCTGCCGCCCATGGTTCTGCGGTTTTCACCCGTGGAGAAACCCAGTCGCTTACCTCGGTTACCCTGGGGACCAAGCTTGATGAGAAAGCAATTGATGAGGTATTGATCCAGGGTACCGAAAAATTCGTGCTGCATTACAATTTTCCTCCCTTCTCAACAGGAGAAGCCAGACCATCACGCGGTATCAGCCGCCGTGAAGTGGGGCATGGCAACCTGGCCCACAGGGCGCTGAAACGCATGATTCCGGCTGATAATATTTATGCCATCCGGGTGGTGTCTGACATTCTCGAATCCAATGGCTCCTCCTCCATGGCTACAGTATGCGCCGGAACCATGGCCCTTATGGATGCAGGCGTAAAAATCAAGAAGCCTGTTTCAGGCATTGCCATGGGATTGATCACCGAAACCAAAACTGGAAAATTTGCCATCCTCTCCGATATTCTCGGCGATGAGGATCATCTGGGCGATATGGACTTTAAGGTTACCGGAACCCGTGACGGAATCACCGCAACCCAGATGGATATTAAGGTGGAAGGCCTTACTTTTGAAATACTGAAAAAAGCACTGGCACAGGCACGTGCAGGAAGAATGCACATTCTGGATAAAATAATTGAAGCCATACCGGAACCCAGGGCAGATTACAAACCCCAGGTTCCCCGCATGGTGCAGATCATCATTCCCAAAGAACTCATTGGTGCTGTTATCGGTCCTGGAGGCCGTGTGATCCAGGATATCCAGGCAAAAACTGGAGCCGTGGTAAACATCGAGGAAATCGATGGAAGAGGGGAGATCAATGTGGCTTCTGCCGACAAAGCATCTATAGAGGCTGCTATTGCAAGGATCAATGCTATTGTTGAGCAACCCGAAGCCGGGAAAGTCTACAAGGGAATCGTAAAAGGTATTCAGACTTTCGGTGCCTTCGTGGAAATTCTGCCCGGCAAGCAGGGATTGCTGCATATATCCGAACTTGACTGGCAGCGCGTGGAGAATGTTGAAGATGTGCTCAAGGAAGGTGATGAGGTTGAGGTTAAACTGCTGGAGGTGGATACCAAGAGCGGAAAACTCAGTCTTTCCCGAAAAGTACTGTTGCCTGTACCCGAGGGATTTGTACCTCCTGCACCGCGACCCAGGGAACCCAGAGGGGACTCCAGGGGCAGAAGGGATTCACGCGACGGACGCGACAGGCGGGATAACAGGGGCCATCGCGATCGCAGGGATTAGGCATTCTGCGGGTTACATATTTTTTACCATTTTTTTGAGGTTGTCTTTTTTTGGCCCGGTTTTTGTAACCGATGGGGGCATTAAACGAGAAGCATATATATGGGCATACCTTGTAACTGTATGTTATTTTTGCTAACTTTGATTAAAAAATAGCAAAGTCTGATTGCAATTTCTTTTATTAAATCATAACATTTTGTAACTTTGTAAACACCATAATCTTACATCGCTTATTTTTCAGAATTGTAAAACAAATAACTATTGAATCATGAAGAAAATTAAACTGAACTACCTAACCATTATTGTTATTGCCGCTTTTATCCTGAGCGGTTGTGCCGGTCTCACGAAGATGAGAGATAATTCCAGTACGGTTTCATACCAGGTTAAACCTAATCCCCTCGAAACACACGCCGGAGAAGTTAAAGTATCGGGTGATGTGAAATTTCCGGAAAAATATTTTAACAAGAAAGCCGTTGTTGTCGCTACACCGGTTCTTAAGTATGAAGGCGGACAGGTGGAATTTCCAGCCACAACCTTACAGGGTGAAAAAGTGGAAGCCAACAATAAAGTGATTCCCTATGCCGGCGGTGGCTATACGTTTTCAGGCGCCGTTCCTTACAAGCCCGAACTGATGAAATCGGAACTTGTTGTCAATTATTCTGCACGCATAAAAGAGAAGGATCCGGTTGAGTACGGATCTGTGAAGATTGCTGACGGTGTTATTGCTACCCCTACACTGGTAAAGGTTGATCCCAAGGCTGTTATGATGAATGACAATTTCCAGCGGATTATTCCCGAAAGCTATACTGCCGATATCCACTATGTTATCAACAAAGCTGATGTCAGGAAGACAGAACTGAAAGGTGAGGATGTTGTGGCTATGGAACAGAAACTTGGCGAGGCCAAGGCCACCCCAAATAAGCAAATCAAGGGTGCCAAGATTTCAGCATATGCTTCACCCGATGGTGCTCTCGAACTTAACGAAAAGCTCTCTGCAAATCGTGAAACTTCCGCTGAGAAATACTTCAAAAAAGCATTGAAGGACAAACAGATCACCGAAGCTGAAGCACAGGGTTTCCTGAGTATGATGACCACTCCCGAAGACTGGGAAGGTTTCAAGGCCTTGATGGAAAAATCAAGCATCCAGGATAAGGAATTGATCCTGCGCGTTCTGTCGATGTATTCCGATCCGGTTGTCCGTGAAAAAGAAATCAAGAATATTTCCGCAGCTTACAAAGAAATTGCTGATGAGGTATTGCCCCAGCTCCGCCGTTCTGTTATGAGCGTTGATGTTGACGTAGTTGGTAAATCAGATGAGGAATTGCTCAAACTCGGACTCAGCGATCCCAAAGTATTAAATCTTGAAGAGATACTGTATGCAGGTACCCTTACCAGCAACCTGAATGAGAAGGCCGCTATCTATAAAGCCGCAACTGAAAGTTTCCCGCAATGCATCAGGGCAAAGAATAACCTGGGCTATGTTTATCTGCAACAGGGAAAGGTTGCTGATGCAAAAGATTGTTTTGTAGCCGCCAAGGCCATCAATGACAATGCCACTGTTAAGGCCAACCTGGGTGCTGTTGCTCTGGCCCAAGGCGATCTGAAGACCGCTGAAGAATTACTTACCAGCGCCATGAGCGCCGGTGATGCTCCCAGCTATAACCTCGGTATCATTAAGGTGAAACAGGGCGACTATGCTGCTGCTGTTAACTATTTCGGCAACAAGCCTTCCTTCAATGCAGCTCTCGCTCAATTGCTCAACGGCGGCAATGATAAGGCCATCGCTACTTTAAATGCCATGGGAGATGTGAAAGACGCCTGGGTATATTACCTGAAAGCTGTTGCCAGCGCAAGGGGCGGTGTAGCCGACGGAGTTATCACCAACCTGCGCCAGGCCATCAGCCTTGATGCCAGTGTCAAAGCTTATGCCGCAAAGGATGCTGAATTCCTCAAATTCGCTTCCACTGACGCTTTCAAACAATTGTTGCAGTAACTACTTCACCAATAATATAAACCCCGCCACAAGCGGGGTTTTTTATTTATATTGCATGGTTTGTGTTTATTTTACTACCTTTATTCTCAACCTTTAATCCATAAAACTCATGAAGAAACTGTTGATCACCGCGCTGATTATCCTTCTTGCCATACCGGGCTGCAAAAAAGATAAAGAGGATGTCAAACAACTTGAATTTACACTTACCAACATGACCACCCTGATGGGAAAATCCCAGGGGTACATTAAAGATGCAAGCCCCGGAGTGTATGACGAAGATCTTTCGGAAACTGACTTTCTGTTTTTCAACTATGATGAGATTGCTGTGGTCGGTAATCTCGTGATTGCTTATGATTTTATCGAGGATAAATGTGATGGTATTGTCATGTTGGGCGAATCTGAAGAACTTGACGCAGCAGATTACCTGATGAGCCTGGCAGAGGATGAATTTGGGACCGGAGAGCTTTATAATCTATCTTATTATGATGATGCATTGGTTTTACAGGAAGAGGATTTTACAAGCTATGAAGATCTGTGGCTTTTTGTGGATGATTTCCTGCTGACTGCTTCTGATATAGAGAGCATTCTTGCCGCTTATACTTACAGTGACCAGATTATTATTGCCGGGGGTATGACGTTGGAAGGGTTCTTCTGGCCCGCAGTGACTATATCAGCGAGTTCAGGCAAAAAATCCACCACCCATCAGGATTTACTGGATAGCATCAAACGTTTGCGCCACTCAGGCATAAAAAAACCGGCTTAGGGCATCAGTTGTACCCAAGCCGGTTATAGGGCTGGAGATGAGAGGTGGTTACTGATTACTCCTGTTGACCGAAACCGCCTCATACAGGCTTGCAAAGGAGCTACTTACCCATATGGCAGCAGGGAATATCCCGACAAGCAAAAGGCAAAAGCCGGCTACATAAATAAAGAACGAGACGATGGCCATCCAGAAAATGGTCCAGCCGTACCCGCGGGTCATTTTCCAGCTCTCTTCCACAGCCATGATCGGGTCCAGTTTTTTATCCATGACCAGGTACCCTACAAAGGCCAGCCGGCATCCGATGATGATACCCGGAATGATCAGGGCGATACAGCCCAGCATGATTAAAGCGGCCGTTAGTAGGTTGGCCAGCACAATGTTCAGGTAATTTTCCCTGAAACCGCTGATCAGCATGTTGAAGTCGGGCCGGATATCCCTCACGGCCTGCAGAAACATCATTTTTCCGCCGTACCTGAAAACGGGTACAATAAGCAGGGAATAGGCCAGTGCAAATAAAGCCAAAAATGCTGCAAGAATTCCAACTGCAATCAATCCTGCACTGGGTAAATGCCAATCCCATGACCAGTCATGATGATTAGAGGGATCAATATTGATGTTGAAAGCCTGGGTTGGACCCATGATGATTCCAACAACTATTACAACCAGAAAAAGTATCAGAAAATACTTTTTCATGACCTCCCAGCCCTGGCTAAAACTGTTTCCGAATGAAGGAAGGGTTTTGTTTTGTTCAAGTGTTTCCATAATTTTTTTTTTGAATAACCGGATCAAATTTATGGACTCCATTATACACTGCCTGCATACCAAAGTAGTGTTTGTATAAATTCCTACTTTGGTAGGCGCAGCGCTACTTTGGTAGGGATAACCTAAACCGGTGGAAACAATCGGTTAAATTCATATCTTTAACCATGGTTAAACTTCTTGTCATTCTGATCTTTATCCTTTCTGTGGCCCTTACTGCCGGGGGTATCTTAATTTCCTCCAGGCTTAGAAATGCCTGCAAAGCTGATTGTTTCTCCACCCTGATATATGGGCAGACCTTTTATTTCACTTTCGGTTTCTATGCTATCTGGGGCCAGGTTATCCTGTTTTCAGTCTTTTCTCCGCTCCTTACCCGGGAAGTGCTGCAGCGCATTACCATCATGCTGATCCTGCTCGGGACGCCTTTTTTCCTCCTTTCCTGGCTCATGCTGATAAAGTTCGCCCGGGAATTATCGGGGAGAGCAACTGGAAATTCCTTTATCTTCTGGTTTCTTTCCGGGAACATTTTACTGGCAACGGGCATCGGGTACGCATTGTCGACTTTTACAATCGTTGATTCTTTTACCCTGATAAAATTCAGTTACATTGTCCTGAGTTTTGCCTATTCCTTTGCAGGAGTTCTATACCTTGGTTTTGCGGGCAAAAAGAAGCCCCTTTTTCGCAAGGCTGACAGGAAATGGCTTGCCGCCGGACTGCTGCTGGCCGTATTGCTTCAGAGCACAGCCCTGGTTTATTACAATGACAATGCTTATATTGCTTTGTCCTTTATTTTCCTGTTTTTCACAACAGGGGCCTGGATTCCGGTATACATCAATTACAAAGCGGATCTTTCTGTATTACATGTAAAATCCGAACAGAAAATAACTTTTGAAGCATTCTGCCGGAGCTATGAAATTTCCCCCCGCGAACAGGAGGTCATCCTTGAAGTCTGCCAGGGTTTGTCGAACCAGCAGATCGCCGACAAGCTCTTTATAAGCCTGCAAACCGTAAAGGATCACACCAGCAGGATCTATTACAAGACCAATTGCAGTAGCCGGGCCCAGCTGATGACCCTGGTGAAAGACAACACCTAAAGGCTGTCCGTTTGATTCAGCTGGTAAAACCTGAAAAATTCCCACAAAACGATCCCCGCACTTACTGCAATGTTCAGCGAATGCTTGGTGCCATATTGCGGTATTTCAACAGCACCGTCACAGGCATCCACTACTGCCTGGTCAACACCCCGGATTTCATGCCCGAAGATCAGGGCGTATTTCTCATCGGCAGCAATGGGAAAGGTATGAAGTTCAAGGCTCTGAATGGTTTGTTCCACAGCAATAATGCGATATTCCCGTTCTCTAAGTTTGTGTATGGCGTCAAGCGTGTTTTCAAAGTATTGCCAGTGAACGGATTCAGTTGCGCCCAGGGCGGTCTTGCTGATCTCACGGTGCGGGGGTGTGGCTGTTATTCCGCATAAACACAGGCCTTCGAGCAGGAAAGCATCGCACGTCCGGAATATGGAACCGATATTGTTCAGGCTTCTCACGTTATCAAGAATCACCATCACCGGGTACTTGCCGGCCAGTTTGAATTCTTCGATTGTTTTCCGGTTCAGTTCTTCGTTCAGCAATTTCTTCATGCGCAATAAACCGTTTGGTTGAAATAATTGCAATGATAGCAATAGATGAGAAAATTTAAATATTTTCGTAACTTGAAATATGATATTTAATAAAAAATGAATATTCACGAATACCAGGGTAAAGCCATCCTCAGCCGTTTTGGCGTTTCTGTCCCCGCCGGCGTAGTGATCGATCATGTTGAACATGCCGAGAAAGCTGCAACAGAGTTGCAGGCAAAAACAGGCGCAGGTATGTGGGTGGTCAAGGCCCAGATCCATGCCGGAGGAAGAGGGAAAGGTGGCGGCGTAAAGCTTGCCCGGACGCTGGAAGAAGTGCGCATGCATGCAGGCAACATCCTGGGTATGCAGCTGGTTACGCCGCAAACCGGGGAGGCAGGCAGGAAGGTGCATAAAGTACTGATACAGCAGGATATATATTATCCCGGAGATACACCGGTCCGTGAATTATACATCAGCGTTCTGATGAACCGGAGTACCGGCCGGAATATCATCATGTATTCCACCGAAGGTGGCATGGATATTGAAACCGTGGCGGAAAAAACCCCTCACCTGATCTTCAAGGAAGAAATCAATCCTGCGGTAGGCATCCAACCCTTTCAGGCCCGGAAAATCGCTTTTAATCTGGGGCTTAATGGTAAGGCCTTCAAGGAGATGACAGCATTTATTACGGCACTTTATAAAGCTTATGTGGCGAGTGACGCTTCTTTGATTGAAATCAATCCCCTGGTGAAAACTTCCGATGATCGCATCTTTGCTGCGGATGCCAAGGTGAACCTGGATGACAATGCTTTATTCAGGCATCCCGATTTTGAGGAAATGCGTGACCAGAATGAGGAGGATCCCACTGAAACGGAAGCATCCAGGCACAACCTGAATTTCATCAAATTGAACGGGAATGTCGGCTGCATGGTGAATGGCGCGGGTCTTGCCATGGCCACCATGGATATCATAAAATTGTCGGGGGGTGAACCCGCAAATTTCCTGGATGTGGGCGGCACTGCCAACGCAAAGACTGTAGAGGCCGGATTCAGGATCATCCTGAAGGATACTGCCGTGAAGGCGATCCTTATCAATATTTTTGGCGGCATTGTGCGGTGCGACCGGGTAGCCCAGGGTGTGGTGGATGCCTATAACACACTCGGCAACGTTACTGTACCGGTTATCGTCCGTTTACAGGGCACCAATGCACAAGAAGCTAAAAATCTTATTGACAATTCAGGGTTAAAGGTATACTCAGCCGTCACACTGCAGGAAGCAGCGGACCTGGTCAAAAAGAACGTTTAGTAGGCCACTCCGATCTTTTTGTGTGTTTCGTCGCAAAAGGGTTTATTGGACGATCCGCCGCAACGGCAGATATACAATTCCTGTTCGCCCTGCGTGATTTTACCGGAGGAATCCTTAAAAGTAAAATTTCCTCTGAGCATAATGGGCCCATCCTTCAATATCCACGCTTCAGCTGGATGGCGCTTTTCCTTGTTTTCGTTTTCCATGATTTGCATTATTTTCCGATGAAGCCAATTTTACGGTGGGTTCCGTCGCACCAGGGCAGGTTGTTGGAAACACCGCAACGGCAGAGCGATGATATTTTTAGCTGCCGCAATTCTTTTCCATCAATGTCATATAAAACAAAACTGCCCCGGATCACCAGGGGGCCATCCTCCATCACACGCACTTCGGCAGGCGGCATATCGGGTCCGGAGGTCGTTTCAACTTCATTTTCCGCCTCAATATCCTTGTTATACCGGTAGGAGAGTGCCTGTGTGGGGCATAACTTGACCACCCGGATGATCTCCTCCGTGGGGGCACCATCCATGTTTACCCAGGGCCTTTTACGGGGATTGAAAACATCAATCAGTTCACGATAACAAGTAGTGGCGTGTATACACTTATGGGGCTGCCAAAAAACAGTGATTTCTCCATTGGTGTATTTCTTATCATTCTTGTCCATTCAATATTTTTTGTAAAATTAGCAAATTAGCGAGACTCTTGAAGCGGAAACATAAAACAATGACCGGCTTTATTCGTTTAACAAATGATCAGGTTTGGCAAATATTTTGTTATTTTATAGAGTCATGCCAAGGATTCTCATAGTGTGCTGTATCCTTGCGGGTAACTGTTTACCTGCCCTCACGCAGGATACCATCCGGGTGGACCTGGGAGGGTTTCCCGTAACTGCATTGGTTCAAAACGGGGATACTGTTTATATGGCAACTCTTGAAGAAGCTGTCATTCAGCCGCGCAGGCGGTCCGCCGAAACCCGTGACATGCGTCAGTACAGGAAACTTGTATACAATGTTAAAAAAGTATATCCCTACGCCAAGCTTGCCGGAGCTAAATTCGGGGAGGTGAGCGCCCATATGCAAACCCTGAAAACCAACAAAGAGCAACGGGAATATATAAAACAAGTGGAAGAGGAGATCCTTAAACAATACGAAGAAGATTTAAAGAACCTTACCATCACCCAGGGCAGGATCCTCATCAAACTGATCGACCGGGAAACCAGTAAAACTTCATACGAAGTGGTGAAGGATTTGCGCGGATCATTCCAGGCAGCTTTCTGGCAGGCAATAGCTCGAATCTTCGGATCAAACCTGAAAACGGAATTTGATCCAGATGGGGAAGACAAGGTGTTGAATGATATAATGGTTATGATAGAAAATGGGCAGCTGTAGTAGGGACAAGGGAGAAGGGACAGGGGACAAGGGACAGGGGACAAGGGAAGCATTAGCGCAGGCGGAAATCTTTGATCCTGGTGTATTCCGGACCGGCGGGCGTAAGTCTGCTCTCGTAGAAAATCACCTGGTCAATCCAGTGTTTCTGAAAAACAACATCTTTAAACAGGGCAATCAGTTGGGATAACTGGTTGGCCTGACGCAGATTCTTCACCCTGCCGAGTGTAAGGTGGGGCAAAAAACCCTTTGTCTCGGCCTTGAAACCCAACCCCGATAAAACCAGGTCAAGCTCTGTTTTGATCTGATGCAGGACAGGGCAAGGATCGCAACCCAGCCAGATCACACGGGGATCCTGGATGTTTTTGAACACGCCAAATGAACGAATTACCAATTCAAAGGCGGGCAGAAAGGTTGTTGATTTTTCAATGCGCTGCACCATAACGGGTATTAAATCTTCATCTGTGTCGCCTAAGAAATTGGTGGTTATGTGAAGATGTTCAGCAGATACCCAGTTGATACGTTCCAGGCGCAACCGATAACGTATCAGTTCAAAATCCTCCTTCATTTTTTCATTGGGTCTGATATCAACCGCCAGAAAGGTTCTCTTCATAGTGCTGAATATTTCAAATGGTCAAGTCCCCTCATCCCTTGTCCCTGTCTTCATATTCCCTTTCTCTTAATAATGGTGAGAATGGTATAAATGATAATCTTGAAATCTACAAAGAGAGACATGTTATCGAGGTAGATCATATCGTATTTCAACCGGTGGATCATTTGTTCCACGTTTTCGGCATATCCGTATTTCACTTGTCCCCAGGAGGTAATACCGGGTTTAACTTTAAGCAGGTGCAGGTAATGGGGTGAAGTTTGTATGATCTGATCGATAAAATACTTGCGTTCAGGTCTTGGGCCAACCAGGGACATATCACCTTTCAGCACATTTATAAAATTCGGGATTTCATCAAACCGCATCTTACGCATGAATTTACCAAATGGAGTAATGCGGTCATCTGTTTTTGAGGAGAGGCCCGGACCATTCTTTTCGGCATCCAGATACATCGATCGGAATTTATAAATGATAAAAGGCTGTCCATATCTCCCGATCCTCTCATGGCTGTATATCACCGGCCCTTTGGAGGAAAGCTTGATGCCGATAGCCAGAATGGCAGAAAGGGGTAAGGTAACCAGGAGTGCGAAGGAGGCAATAAAATAATCAAGGAAATACTTGATATTTTCCTGCCAGGCCGGCATCAGGATGTGGGAAACGGAAATCAGCGGGGTGCCCAGGATGGAATTCATTCTCACCCGGCCGGTAAGGATGTCGTATAAACTCGGGATGGCTTTGATCACCACATTGGAATCGATCAGTTTGTTGATAATGCGGTTGATCATGTCGTGCTCCGAAGTTTCAATGGCAATGATCACTTCCTCCACTTTCTTTTCTGCAATGATGCTGCGGATGTCGCTGATATTACCCAGCGGAGGAAGATAGCTGCCCAGGAGGCTTTTGGAATTGTCATTCACTGTTACAAATCCAACAAACAGATTTCCGCTACCCCGTTTCTGGCTGATGACTTCACGCCAGGCGTCATATGCTTTTGAATTACTGCCAATCAGTAAGGTGTTAAAACCGATCTCACCTCGATGCACCCGGTGGGTGGTAATGGTAGTGATGATCAACCTGGGAATGTAAGTGATAATAAAATGCAGGATAAAGAAGCTGAACCAGTTGGACAATGCACCGGCATTTTCGCTAAGTTCAATACGCCCGATCCTGAAAACAATATACAGAAAGACCGTTCCGACAAACGTATTGCTGATGGTCTGCCAGAGCTCGGATAGCCTTGACTTTCTGATCACATCACTATAATAGCCGGTGAGGGTATAAACCAAAAGCCAGATGAACGGGAAGATCAACAGACCCGTTAGATACAATTGATTTAGAAAAGCAAGACTTTCAGCATTGTTTTGAAAAACATCATTTGAGAATCTCCTGTACAGGCAATAAACACTCCAGGCGGCAAGAGCCGTTAAATAGTCAATTACAATGTATTTCAGCCGTTGGAGTTTCCTGTTCATTCACTACGGTTCAATTCCAAAAAACATCTGCATGAAAGGTTAGGCACACTGTATGAGTGTTTTCATTACCTTATCCAGTATACGATCCGTCAGAACATAAGATTCAAATCCGTTATCATTGATGGAAAGAAAGGCCGGACCAGAAAGAATCATAGTGAAATAATCCGACAGATCGTTCCAGAGCGAATCGGTTTGTTCAACCTGGATACTTTCGATAAAGATAGGACATTCATTTTGATTTATGGTACGTTGCAGGTACCAACCCGTTAATACGCCGGTGAGGAAGTTGTATTTCAGTATTTTATTCCTGACTACCAGGGTGATCAGAAATTCATCTTGCGCTGCAACCAGATTGCAGTTATAATTTACCGCGCATCCGTTGTCAAATTCAAGCCTGGCATTCAGGATTTCGGGTTGTGAGGAAAGCATGCACAGGCCTTTGGCCTTGATTGAAATAACCCTGGCATGAACCAGGTTGTTAATGATTTCCACATCGCTGAGCAGCGCTTCTGAAATGCCGGCGGATCCGGGTCTGGTTATCTTGCGGTAATGCTGGAAGTCGATCATGCTTATGTCATGTGTATCAGGCATGACCTTGATCAACGCCTGTATTCCGGCAGTCCCGGTTCTGCCGCATTTAAGAATGACATTGGCTTCACGCGCCAGTTGAATGAGATGATAGACCTCGGTAATGGAATGAACTACCGTGGGGTAAAGAAATACATGCCGGGCCTTCCGGAGTGCGGCAACAGCCATCCTGCTGCAAAAGGTACCTGCCTCAGTAATGATCAGGGCATCCGTTTTTTCGAGTAGAGGACCGGGTTCAGTATATACCCTGCCGGTTTCGGAATCCGTTGCAGAATCCAGCATACCACCGGAAATCCAATGATTGATGATGCGCACACCTCCAATTTTATTCAAGGCACTGGTATGCTTGCGGATAGCCGAAACGGAGCCGACAATACCAACATTAATCATTTTTCCGGCGTTTGCACAAACATAAATTATTTAGAAATAAGGGATAATTTTTTTAGATTTAACTTATCAACTAATTTTGTTGATAACAGCGATAGAGCACCGTTAAAGATGGAGGACAGTTTTCAGCATAAGGGCTTGCGCAGCAAGCTGGTAGATGAAATTCGCCTTAAGGGCATCTCAGATGAAAGGGTATTGGCGGCCATTAATAAGGTTCCCAGGCATCTCTTCATGGATAGTGGATTCATCAAATTTGCCTATCGCGATCAGGCCTTTCCTATTGGTGCCGGTCAGACCATTTCACAACCATACACCGTTGCCTTTCAAACCCAGTTACTTGCTGTAAAGGCACGGGATAAAGTGCTCGAAGTAGGTACAGGTTCAGGATACCAGGCTGCCGTGCTGGTAGAAATGGGTGCCCAGGTATACACTGTTGAAAGGCAAAAGGAGTTGTATCTCCATTCCCAGTCACTGCTGAGCGACCTGCATTACCGGCTGCATTTCTTTTATGGCGACGGATACCAGGGATTACCCACCTACGGCCCTTTCGACCGCATCCTGATTACTGCGGCAGCGCCTGAAATTCCGGAGAAACTCCTCGAACAGTTAAAACCGGGTGGCAGGCTTGTGGTTCCCCTGGGCGGAGAAAAGTCGCAGGTGATGACCCTGATAGAAAAGAGGGGAGATCAGGACTACTTGAAGACAGAGCATGGATGGTTTGTTTTTGTTCCCATGTTAGCAGGAAAAGAATAACTTGCACAGGAAAATATTTTCAACCTGAATCAGATGATCACAATCAAACGTTTTGTTTTTAATGAATTGGAGGTGAACGGTTTTGTTCTTTCCGATGAGACACGTGAATGCATTATAGTAGATCCTGGATGCAACACCGGCAGGCAGTACGGTGAACTCACAACCTACATTTCGGGAGCACGGCTCAAGCCGGTATATATAGTAAATACCCACGGTCATTTTGACCATATTTTCGGAAATGCGCGGATAATGGAAATCTACCACTGCCCGTCGCGCATACACAAGGATGATGTGCCTTTGCTGGAACATGCCGACAAATATGCCGGCGTGTTTGGATTCAGCATGGAAAGCCCTCCCTTGCCTGACCGGTTTCTCAGTCAAGGGGAACCAGTGATCTTCGGTAATTCCAGTCTTGATGTTATTCATGTTCCTGGCCATTCCCCCGGAAGCGTAGTGCTGTATTCAGCCTCCGACAAGTTCCTGATCTGCGGCGACGTATTGTTCCAGGGAAGCATTGGCCGTACTGATCTTCCGGGGGGCGATCACGAACTGCTCATCAGGGGCATCCGGGACAAATTGATGACGCTGCCGGGGGATACAGATGTTTGGCCTGGACACGGACCCAAAACATCAATCGGTCACGAATATGACACAAATCCTTTTTTAAAATAAGCATTCCAGTCAATTTTACGGCCATAAAACTGGAACAGAGTCTTTAAATCAAAGATAAGAAAGCCATGAATCATGATCATTTCGCCTTCAGACATACCGGTCCCCGGCAGGAAGAAATTGCCAGCATGCTGGAAAAGATAGGTGTTAATTCACTTGATGAATTGATAGTAAAAGCAATTCCTTCCAGCATCAGGCTGAAAGAAGGATTACCAATGATGCCGGGAATCAGTGAACAGGATTACCTGAACCGTATCCGGGAGATTGCTTCCAGGAACCACGTCTTCAGCACCTATATAGGCATGGGGTACTATGGGACCGTTATGCCACCTGTAATCCAGCGAAATATTCTGGAGAATCCGGGCTGGTATACATCTTACACACCCTACCAGGCAGAAATTTCCCAGGGAAGGCTTGAAGCCTTGCTGAATTTCCAGACGGTGGTGATGGAACTCACCGGCATGGAAATTGCAAACGCCTCCCTGCTCGATGAAGGAACGGCAGCCGCTGAAGCCATGATCATGCTTTACAATGCACGATCCAGGGAAGCAGTATCACTGGGGGCCAATCGCTTTTTTGCGGACACCCGTGTTTTTCCGCAAACGCTGGATGTAATCAATACCCGCGCTGCTATGCTGGGCATAGAGGTTGTTACCGGGGATTTCAGTGCTCTGGAATCCACTGACGGTTTTTTCGGTGCTATGGTTCAGTATCCCGACGGAAACGGAAAGATCAGGGATTACCGTTCTTTTGTTGATCTCATGCATTCCAGGAATATCCCGGTTACAGTGGCTGCGGATATTATGAGCCTGGTGTTGCTGGTACCACCCGGACAATGGGGTGCCGATGTTGTTGTTGGATCCACCCAGCGGTTCGGCATTCCTATGAACTACGGCGGTCCGCATGCCGCTTACTTTGCAACAAGGGACGCGTATAAGCGTTTTATACCTGGTCGTATCATCGGGGTTACTATTGATCGCGACAACAGGCCGGCCCTCCGCATGGCCCTGCAGACGCGCGAGCAACATATCAAACGGGAACGTGCCACCTCAAATATTTGTACCGCACAGGCATTGCTGGCCAGTATGGCGGGAATGTTTGCCGTTTACCATGGTCCCGAAGGATTGAAGACCATTGCCACACGCATCCATCTGCATACGGTCGCCCTATATGATAAGCTTGTCGGATTGGGTTGTCTTGAAACCAACCAGAGTTTTTTCGATACATTGCACCTCATGCTGCCGGCAGGTGCTTCCGTGGACGAATTGCGAACGGTCGCCCTTGAAAAAGAGATCAATTTCCGGTATTATCCCGATCAGAGTATTGGTATATCCCTGGATGAAACCACCTCTATTGACGATTTGAACCGTATCGTGGACGTATTTGCCACGGTAGTTAAGAAATACGCCGGAAGAATTACTGAAGAGACTGTTGCGGTCATGAACCTCCCTGCCAATGTCCTTCGTTCCGACAGCTATATGGATCTCCCGCTTTTCAGGCTTTACCAGAGCGAAACGGAAATGATGCGCTATATCAAACTCCTGGAACGGAAGGATTTTTCACTGGCACACGGCATGATTCCGCTGGGTTCTTGCACCATGAAACTGAATGCTGCTGCGGAGATGCTTTCACTAAGCTGGCCTGAATTCGGGAATATGCACCCCTTTGTACCACTCGAACAGGCAGAGGGCTATCACCAGATCTTCCATGAACTGGCAGGCTTTCTGCGCATCATCACCGGACTGGATGAAGTGTCATTCCAGCCTAACTCCGGGGCAGCCGGTGAATACGCGGGTTTGCTGGTGATCCGGAAATACCTGGAAAGCAGGAATGAGCATCACAGGGATGTAGTGCTGATACCTGCATCGGCACATGGTACCAATCCTGCCAGTGCCGCCATGGCCGGCATGAAGGTCGTTGTGGTCAATTGCGATGAAAGCGGGAATATCGACGTATCCGATTTAAAAGTCAAGGCCGAGCTGCATAAGGAAAGCCTGGCGGCCTTCATGGTTACCTATCCTTCAACCCACGGCGTGTTTGAATCTGCTATCCGTGAGATGTGTGCGCTGATCCACCAGTACGGTGGCCAGGTGTATATGGACGGGGCAAATATGAATGCACAGGTTGGACTTACCAATCCGGCCAGCATAGGGGCAGATGTCTGTCACCTCAATCTGCATAAGACCTTCGCTATACCTCACGGTGGTGGTGGTCCCGGAGCCGGACCTATTGTGGTAGCCGGCCACCTGGTGAGATTTCTGCCATCACACACGGTGGTGGCCACCGGCGGCGTAAGCGGCATTGGTGCCATTGCCGCGGCACCCTGGGGCAGCGCCGGCATCCTGACCATCTCGCATGCTTACTGCTGCCTCCTGGGAGGGGAAGGTCTGGCATATGCCACCAAGATCGCCATCCTGAATGCCAATTATATGGCAGCCAACCTGAAAGATTATTTCAAGGTGTTGTATACTGGAGAAAATGGCTTGGTTGGCCACGAAATGATTCTGGATTGCAGAAGCTTCAAAGCCGTTTCTGATATTACGGAGACCGATATTGCCAAAAGGCTTATGGATTATGGATTCCATGCACCAACCCTTTCCTTTCCCGTACACGGTACCCTGATGGTAGAGCCTACCGAAAGTGAATCACTTTTTGAACTCAACCGCTTTATCGAGGCCATGATATCCATTTACCGGGAAATAGAAGCAGTAATTGCCGGAGGTAGTAAAATGGATAACCCGCTGAAAAATGCACCACACACACAACTTATGATTGCCGAGGAGAACTGGCCCCATCCGTATACCAGAAAACAGGCTGCCTTTCCCAGTGAATCCTGTGAGAAAAGTAAGTTCTGGCCCACGGTCCGCAGGGTAGATGATGCCTTTGGAGACCGCAACCTGGTTTGCTCATGCCGACCCGTTGAAACATACCGGTAATTATTCTGGATTATTATACAGGAGAAAAGTATTTTTAAGCATAATTGTTGTATACTTGTTATTGCAAAGAAGTTTTTTAAAAAGGTAAGGGTTACTTTTCTTCATTTCACCGTATTAAGCACCGATGAGGTCAATGAAATATTCAGATGAAGAACTTCTCAACGGGCTAGTTACCCGGAATGAAAAGGTTCTCCGGGAGTATTATACCCTGTATTATCCAGGCATTCGGCGTTTCATTGTTTCGAACAACGGTAACGAGGAAGATGCACGTGACCTGTTTCAGGATGCATTGCTGGTTCTGTTTCAGAAAGTCAGGGGACAGCAGTTCGAACTTACCTGTTCCCTGAGCACCTATCTCTATTCTGTTTCCAGATATTTATGGCTGAAAGAGCTGGATAAAAGAAAGAAAATAACGCACCGGACAGTGGATCCGGAGGATTTTATCGATACCGATTCGGATATTGGCCGGCTCAGTGAATATAATGAGCGCATGAGACTGTACAGGATGCATTTTGAAAAACTATCTTCTGACTGCAGAAAGGTACTCGGTTTGTTTATGGAAGGACATACCATTGCCGAAATAACACATATCATGGGCTACAGCAGTGAACAGCATACCCGGAACAGACGTTATCGCTGCAAGTCGCTGTTGATCGATAGCATCAGGACAACCTACGGACATGAAATTTTAAGTTATGGAGACGACGCGGAAAATTGAACAGTACCTCGATGGTACATTGGGTGAGGAGGAAAGGCAGGAAGTTGAAGAGCGAATCCGCCAGGATAAGGATTTCCGGGCCCTGATCCGGATGCACCGGGAAGTTGATGAAAGTATCCGTGATAGGGACCTGGCTTTGTTCCGGGATGAGATCAAACGGATCGGTAACAGGTTTATTGATGCTTCTGGTAAGGCTCCTTTCAGGATCGTATTCCGCGCAGCTGCCATGCTGGTATTGCTGGTGGTTGCAGGACTAATACTTAAATTCTTGTTATTCAGCAATCTGTCGCCGGAAGACCTTTTTCAGAAATATTATTCACCATACGATACAGATGTGGTGATGCGTTCTTCAGGGTCTCACGGAACGAATCTTGATAGGGCCATCCGAAATTACAGTATGGGCAACTATACAAAAACCCTTGCCCTTTTGGAAGATACATTAAGCAAGGATGCTGGAAGCAACCTGGCCCTGTTTTACAGGGGACTTGCTGCTCTGGGAACCAGTGACGGAACGACTGCCATCTCTTCATTTGAGGCTATTCCGGCCGATTGGAGCAGTCCGTTTATCGAACACCGCAACTGGTACCTGGCCCTGGCCCTGCTTAAAGAACAGCGGGTGCCGGAAGCAATGAAATTATTTAATGAGATTGGTTCCGACGGAGGTTACTATGCAGAAAAAGCCAGAAAGATCTCCAGGAGCCTCGATCCCTGATCTTTCTGTAAAGCAGATAAAAGAATATTATTCCGGCCATAGAAATTGCCAGCACTCCCACAGGGGATTTTCTCAAGGGTACGGGATCTGTTTTCCCCACGATTATATATCCTGCCCAGTAGAACGGGTGAGCCTTGACCGGATCTGCACTTTCCAGGAAATCCAGTTTGGCGTTTTTCATGGATTGATCCAGGGTTTGCTGTTTCCGAAGTCCTTTGTAGAAGCCGGATACAAGTTGAGAACCCGACTGATCGGCAACGGGCCAAAGGGTCAATGCCATGGTGCGGACACCCGTGTAAAAAAAACTGCGTGCCAGGCTGACCAGTCCCTCACAGTTGCGCAACAGTCCGAAACCGGTGCTGCATCCGCTGAGAACTACCAATTGGGCATCCAGTTCCATTTGCGAAAGTTCGTACGAATAGAGACTGCCCTCGGAACTTGAATCCTCAGGAGAGGTCAACACCAGGCTGGATAAACCGGGATTCTTTTCATCCAGTATGGTATGAGAGGCGATATGCAGGATCCTGTAACGTCCTGCCCGTGCTTTAAACGTTGTTTTATTGGCCATAGGTCCCTTGTAAAGCCTGCCTCCGGTTAGTCTTTTTACAGCTTGTGCCTCTGAAGCCGCACCTTCGAGTGATGATAGACCTGCCATTTCCTTGTTTTTCAGATCGTAGTCGGGCAGGAATATGGCTGTTCCGGAGCCGAAATCTTGATCGTTGTCCCGGTCGACCAGCAGGTTTGCAGAAAAAGCATACGAAACAGGAAACTCCCGTATGAGATAGGGTAGTGATCGGAAATCCGGTTTCTGAATGTCCGGGGGTTTCCGGTTGATCAGCACTTCAAAAGGGAGCAGGGTTAGCAGGTTATGGGGAATAATGATCAGGCGCCTGTTTTTTATCAATGCTTCAAGGGGCCCCATCAATTGGGTATAGAGGTAATAAGAGGAAAGGACAAATTTCCTGTATGTATCCACCGGATCTCCCGAAACAGGATCTGAGGTAAGGGTTTCCCGAAGGATGGCAATATTATCGGCTACCTTATTGTCAATAGGGCTGAACAGGATTCTGAAATCGTTCCTGAAGATCACAAATGTGATGATTTCCGTGCTCAGTAACTGATATTCCACAAGAACCTCATCCTTTTCCAGAACCTGTTGAATTTTTTCCATGGGGGCCACCTGGAAGTTGTATTTCAATCGTCTGTACGACGGAAAACCTTCTTCCAGGCGGATCCTGAGGGCATCACGCTGACCATACAACAAAGCCAGCCGGCCCAATGCTCCGGGTTCTGATCCGGCCTTTCTGCCATACTTTTCATCCAGGGCCAGCCGGTTTTCGATTTCCAGGATGTCCTCATTCAACTTTTTCTCTTTTTCAACCAGGGAGTCGGGTATACCTGAGGAGCGCAGGTTGTTTTTCTTCATGGTATTGATCGACAGCACCTGCATCTTGCTTTTCTCGGCATATTCCCATGCTTTCTGTGCATACTGTTCTTCTCCTGTTCTCAAATAGAGCAGCACGGCATAACTCACCGAATTGTTCATGGGGATTCTTATGAGGTCGGCTGTGATTAACCCGGATTGCTCTTCATCGATATCAATGATTCTTTTTTCAATGAGCTGTAAGGCCAGTTCCTGGCAACGCAGGGCATTCTCCAGGTATTGAAGGGGCTGATGGTTCTTTTCATAAATGGAATACAGAATATAGGCTTTCAGCGTCAGCGTACTGATCAGATTTTGCGCCAGTACGATGTCTTCCAGCAGGGGGTTGGAAAAGGCTGAGGTATCTTTAAAAGTGCTGCAGCCGGCAATGATCGACTGCTGAAGGCACTGCAAAGCCTGATGGTGATTCCCGGTGGTATTGAATGAATTGCCCAGGTCACTGTAAATACTATTGATCCGGTATCCTTTATCATGAATCCGTTTGGATAAGGCCAGGCTCTTAAAAAGGAACTGGCGGGCTGTTATATGCTTGTTCTCGTAAAGATACATCCTGCCCAGCTCATGATAGGCAATGGAACAATCGTAATCGTCATGGTAGGGCCCGTCATCCGAAGCCAGGGCAATGACCCGGTTGTAATTCCTGATGGCCATCTCTTTGTTCTGCATCATGTTGTAGGATAATCCAATCATATAATACAGGAACGCCGGTGATACATGGTAAGGCTGCAGACGCTGAATAGCCTGTCTGCTGAAGGATATTGTCTTCTCATAATCACGTTCGAGCCAGAAGAAGACCTGGGCGATAATCTGGTAATTCATTTGCCAGTAATCATACAGGAAGGGATATTTTTCAATAATCAATTGGGAGCGTTTGCTGTATTGCAGGGCATTTTCAAAATCGTTCCGGGAATATTCGTCATCAGCCTTTACCGCGTAGAAAATGCCGGCAAAATAGTGTTCAGCCGGGAAGTGCTTTTCCAGGATGATCTTGATCTTCCCTGAAAAATCCCAGGGGGTGTCATACCGGTCCCGAAGATTCAGCCCGTATTTGTATAACGTAAGGTAGGCCTCAATTAAGGAGGGATGAAAAGGATCCGGAGTAGTATCCAGGTAAGCCAGGCATTCCCCGGTCAAACGGTAGAACTTGTCTTTTTCCTGGCTATGCCAGCATACATCGGCCATAGCGACTTTCAGGCAAATGGCTTCATGCCGGTACAGATCCGTGCTAATGGGCTGCATTTCAAGTGCCTGTCGGTAGTATTGCAGGGAGACATCATATCGGCGCAACCTGAAAAAAGCACGCCCCAGTTCACCAAACAACAAAGCGGACTCAATACGATCGGGATCTTTCAGTAACCTGAAATGTTTTTCACCTTGCTGCAGCCATGTCACGGATTCTGAAGTCCGGTTCTCCATCAGCAGGTACGCGCCCTTGATTCGGTCATGTCGAAGGAAGAGCAAGTGATCCGGTTGCTGCATCTGATGCAGCATGATACCGGCATTCTCCAGCAAGGCATTTCCAGTTTCCAGATTGCCTGACTTCAAGTGAACTTCACTGGCCCCAAGTAACCAGGAAGCCTGTTCCCTGCTCAGTGAGTCAGCTTGTTGCCCAGCCCGACCGGCGCCTGCAATCATGTCGGTTAAAGGGTGCAACCAGGTGATGCAGATCATAAGAAGACAAAATAACCGGGTTTGTTTTGCAAGCAATGCGGGCATGCCGGGCTGTTATTTATGTTTTAAAAATAAGCATAAAGGTCATTGACTTTAATGGGGAAAAGCATTATTTTTATTTTTATTCAATAATACAGTATAGTTATGGAAACGTTAGAACAATTTAGTGTTGCAGGAGTATGTAGAAAAAGAGTTCCTGAACCACCTCCACCCCAGCCTGAACCGAGACCCAAACCGGGTGAGGAGGGAGAAGAACCGGGAGAACAGGATTAATCCGATTCAGATTCGCCATCCTCTATGGCTGACTCATTCCGGCCGGCCACGTACTGCCGCCATTTCCCGATGAGTTGTTGCATATCGGCAGGTAACTCCGATTCGAAAGACATTTCCTTTCCGGTTTCGGGATGCCTGAAGGCCAGTGATTTTGCATGCAGGGCATGTCGGGGTATGATTTTGAAGCAATTCTCCACAAAATGCCTGTATTTGGAGAAGACGGTGCCCCGCAGGATCTGGTTCCCGCCGTAGCGCTCATCATTGAAAACGGGATGACGGATGTATTCCATATGTACCCGGATCTGGTGGGTGCGGCCGGTTTCGAGCCGGCATTCAATGAGACTTACATATCCCAGTTTCTCCAGTATTTTGTAATGGGTGATTGCGTGTTTCCCGGATTCCCCATCAGGGAATACCTGCATTTTGAGGCGGTCCCTGTTGCTGCGGCCAATATTTCCAATGATGGTACCCTCGGGAGGATCAAAGGTTCCCCAAACCACTGCCTGATAAGTTCTTTTGGTGGTCCGATCGAAGAATTGCTTTGCAAGCCGGTTTAGGGCCAGTTCTGTTTTGGCCGCCACCAGGATGCCCGAGGTATCTTTATCAATACGGTGCACCAGTCCGGGTCGAACTTCGCCCGATTGAAAGAGGGGCAGATCTTTGAGATGCCAGCAAAGGGCATTGACCAGTGTACCCGTATAATTGCCATGGCCGGGATGAACCACCATACCCGCTTCCTTATTCACAACTATCAGGCTTTCATCCTCATACAGGATATTAATCGGGATATCCTCAGGGATGATCTCATATTCCCGGTGTGGATAGGGCAGGACGATGGTTATCAGATCGGCGGGCTTAACCCGGTAATTCGATTTGACCGTGTTGCCGTTAACCAGTACATTTCCAGCCTTAACGGCGATTTGTATCTTGTTGCGTGAAACGTGCTCGAGCCGGCTGAGAAGAAACTTGTCCAGGCGCAGCAAGCCCTGTCCCTTATCGGCTATGATGCGATGATGCTCATATAATTCCGACTGATCATAAAGTTCCTCCTGCATGATCCGGGATGTTAATGAACCACAACAATTTTGCGGGTGACGCTGCGTCCCTGGTCGTCATCCAGGATCACCTGGTAGAGGCCGGGAGGAAGCCCTGAAACGTCCACCTGTTCGAAGTTATCCAGTTGCTGTAACAACAATCTGCCATAAAGATCATACAGAGAAATCCGACGGAGGGCAATGCCGGAACCCTTGATGAAAAGTTTCGATGAAACGGGATTGGGATACAAAACGAGATCCAGTGGTTTTCCAGTGACCTCCCCAGGACCGGTTAATACCGCTTTGCTGCCGAAAACAGCCCTGATCATTAATGAACCGGGAATAAGGCTTTTTCCGGGATTGTACCATTCCCCTGAAGTATTGACAAAGGTACGCGAAACATTATCCCGATTTACATCATAACCCAGGTTGATAAATATATCGGTCACCTGTTTCCAGCCAACAAAAATAACAGTGTCAGTCACCACCAGGTTGGTATCGGGATCAATCGCATATCTTTTAAATCCGGGCATTTCCTCATCCAGTACCGGATAGTAAACATCCGGCGAAAGGTAAACCAGTTCTCCGGGCATTCCGTTGTCATCCTTCCAAACACAGAGATTAAAGCCTGCATCGGCATTATAATGGTCCCTGGCCTTATTAAAGAACATGTCCAGCGCTCTGAGGGTGTCAGGCGTGTAAATCCTGAACCGGTAGGCCAGCAGCGCGCCGGCCATGGAAGGTCCCGATATGCCAAATCCATATTCGGGGGTGCCGTCATCATAGGCATAATAATCCCTGAATTGAAGGATAATCTTCGCTGTATCATTTTCCTTGGGCTGGCCTTCCGGGGTTTCAAGGTAGCCGGCAACTTCAATGATTCCGGTCTTCGAATCATCATTCCGGGTGAACGGTGTAATAAAGGGATCGTTTCTCCGGATGATTTCTTCGGGTTCGAAATCGTCAACATAAACCGGACCATTTTCAGCGTTCCCGTTACGCAGGTTTTTTGCATAATAGCTTCTGCCCAGGTTGCTGATAAAGCTTTTTTGCAGGTTGCGGATTACATATTGCAGGTAATTCCGGGTGATGGATTGGGCGTCATTGAGATGAAGCCAAGGAACGGTTTCATAAAAGTCCAGCAGGTTCCTGGGTGGCTCCATGAGGGCGATATCGTTGATAGAAGCGTGTGCCGAGGCCGGCCGGGTATCCATTACGATATAATCTAAATTCCAGCAATCGGCGTTTCCCACCGCGCCTTTGCCGCCGGCAACCTCTTCAGGAGATACGCTGGTATAGTTCCGGAACCGGAACCGGAAACCAGACGTGTAATAGGATCCCGGCACCTTGAGGATGACCTGCTGAAACTGGGTTGCAGTATCGAGGATGGCAAACCAGCCTCTGTTCCAACGGTTACCTGCAGGGTTAAAATATTCCAGCAACAGGGAATCCCTGATCTCGGGCACCTCGCCTTTTCCACCCGACTGGTAAAAAAAACTCAGGACCACAGTATCACCGGGCTGGGAATAAGTTGAAAGGTCAATTGGCTGGGAAGTGAGCACATCTGAAGTTGCCGGCCAGCTGGTAAGCGCATAAACTTCCCCGTTCTCATCAATGGCATCCAGCGTGGCAACACCAATGGAAACAGGGTCCTGTGCAAAAGAAGTATTGATAAAGGCATAGGAATCCGCCCACTTGTTAGGGTCAGGAACAACGCTAATATCGGAAAAGTCCTCATAAAAGGGCAGTGTCACCAGCGATGTCGCCTGGGCTGATTTCAGGATATGGGGATGTTCCAAACGGAACTTCCTGAGAACAGGATTTTCCGGGAGTCCCTGCAGGCTTTGTGCTGCAAGCCTCGTACCGGCGAGAAACACCAAAATACAGCATATGTTCCTGATGGGGTTCATCGGTTATGTGTGAGGGTATCTCCTGGATGACTGAACCTGTAGATTTTAGTGGAATCAAGACTGATCCATACATCAATGGCAGAACCCATGGGAAGGGTCATATTGGATCCGGGTTCCGGTTTTTGCTTAAATATCAGCGCCCGGAGTTCATCATCGGGTGTTAATATCGTTTGATCGTGCACTGCAGCGCCAACACTCAGGAAACGTTCCGAAGCCATGATCTTAGCCTCTTCCAGGTTTAGTCCCACCAGGTTGGGGATCGCAGCCTGTTCATCACTCAATCCTTTACCCAGCACAAGGTCAATGCGTGCTCCTTTGGTTACAGAATCACCGGGTGATACTTCACGGCCATTGATGCGCTGGGCCAGCACGATATTGATTCCCATATTGGGTTCATAGGAGATACGCCCCACTTTTAATCCGAATGATTCGAGTTTGGCACCGGCCTGCCGGAAGGTAAGATCAACCAGGTCCGGCAAGGCTACCTTTTCTGGATTGATGGCATTCATGGTCAGAAAGACCTTCCGATTTTTTTTTACCTTGAAACCTGCCCGGGGATGCTGCTCAACAACTGTACCCTTTTCAAAATCAGCAAGAAACACGGAATCAAAAACTTCAATGCGGAGATCCCGCTGGTAGGCAGTATGAATAGCTTCAATAAGTGTAAGTCCAGCAAAATCAGGAACAGTAAGATCTTGGTTGTGCCGGGTATATATTTTCAGGATCTGCATAATAATGGTGGTGCCAAAAAAGAGGATCAGAAATGCAAGTACAATGTTTCTCAGTACAATCCGCTCTTCAATGTAACGGATCAGTTTTCTGATGTGGGCAATGATCTGGTCTGTGTTCATGATGGCAAGGAATATAAATTAACGGAAAGACAAAGATAAAATTATCCCCAATATCTGCCTTTTGTAAATGGCAATTAAAGCAAATGCCTGATAAAGAAAAGTACAGCAAGAATATACATGACCAGCGATACCTCTTTCCATTTACCGGTGAACAGCTTGATCAAAACATAACTTAACATGCCAAAGACGATACCTTCGGATATGCTGTATGCCAGCGGCATGGTGATGATCGTAAGAAAGACGGGCAGGGACTCAGAATAGTCCTCGAGGTTAATATGCTGAATGGGACTTATCATGAAAAGGCCAACCAGTACAAGGGCCGGTGCCGTAGCAGTATTGGGTACTATCAGGAACAGGGGGGAAAAGAAAAGGGCAACCAGAAAAAGGATGCCGACAACCAGCGCAGTGAGACCTGTTTTACCTCCTTCAGAAACGCCTGAAGCACTTTCAATGTAAGAAGTAACGGTGCTGGTTCCCAGCATAGCGCCCGCCACTGTGCCAACGGCATCTGCAAACAGCGCTTGCCGGGCACGGGGCACCCTGCCTTTTTCGTCCAGCAGTTTGGCCTTTGAACACACCCCAACCAGTGTTCCCACGGTATCGAAAACATCGACAAAGAGGAAGGTGAATACCACAATAAGCATATCCGCCGTGAACAGTTTGCTGAAATCGAACTTCATGAATACCGGAGAAAGAGAGGGTGGAAGGCTGATGATTCCGTGCTGGGGCACCTGTGTGATGCCGAAGGGTATACCCAACAGGGCGGTAAACAGAATGCCCAGGATAAGGGCGCCTTTCACCCGGAATACCAGGAGGATGCCGGTAAAAATAATGCCCGCCAGAGCCAGTAAAGCTTTGGGATCCGACAGGCTTCCCAGGGATACCAGTGTTGCCTCATTTTTAACGATGATCCCGGCATTGCTGAAACCAATCAGGGCAATAAACAAGCCTATGCCTACAGAAATGGCGTGTTTCAGGTTGAGGGGTATGCTGTCGATAATAGCCTCCCTAACCTTGAAAAAGGTTAGCAGAATAAAGATGATGCCCTCAATGAAGACCCCGGTCAGGGCCATTTCCCAGCTATATCCCATCTGGATCACCACCGTATAGGCAAAAAATGCATTTAATCCCATTCCCGGAGCCAGGGCGATGGGCAGGTTGGCATAAAAGGCCATGATCAGGATGGCAATGAAAGAAGCAAGGGCTGTGGCTGTAAAAACCGCTTCCCGGTTCATCCCGGCATTGCTGAGAATGGCCGGATTCACAGCCAGGATGTATGCCATGGTCATAAAAGTAGTAATGCCGGCAATGACTTCAGTTTTCGGATTCGTACCGTTCTTTTTTAGCTGGAACAGTCTTTCAAGCATAGGTTCTGTGTTATTGGGTATTGAATTGCGTTTACTCCCGAATAAGGGTTATCAGTTGATCAAAGCAGGAATCCTGATTGAACTTTTCGCCGACGATACGCCTGCCTGCCTCACCAAACTTCATGCGCAGCAGGGGATCCCTTAATAACTGTTCCACTTTATCAGCAAGATCAAGGGTATCGCCGTCCTTCGCCAAAAATCCGTTCACCGTATCTTGCACCAACTCCGGAGCGGAAGAATTGCAGAACGCTACAACGGGCAATCCCCGCATCATTGACTCGAGTGTTACATTCGAACAGCCTTCCCAGCATGAGGTAAGCACAAAAATATCCAGCATGCTGTAAAACTTATCCATTTCTGAAACAAAACCTTTAAAATGGATGCGGTCGGAGAGACCAAGAGACCGTGACAAATGCATCAGGGATTCCTTCAGAGGTCCTTCCCCCGCAATCAGGAGCGTGAAATCAAGACCTCTGTCCTTTAAGATCCCGGCCATGCTGATGAGTCGATCCTGGCCTTTTTCGTAAGATAATCTTCCGGCAGTACCAATGATCAAGCCTTGCAGCGGTTCAATTCCTTCGTGGAAACCCTGTTTTTGCTGTGAAGCGGGACTATCAACACTATTGTATATGACGGTGATCTTTTGTGTACCTACCAGTTTGGGGTTGTTCTGCAGGATATTCTGTTTTACTTGTTCCGAATTGGCAATGAGGTGGGTTAACAGGCGACGGAAGAGTAACCTGTTTGCCAGGGTATCTCTCACTGGAACTGGAGATCCTCTGCGGTATATGATTTTTCTTACACCGGCCAGTCTTGCTGCAAGACCTGCAAATTTAACATCCGACGGCAGGTTGAGTATAATGACCCCCACTCCAAGTCTCCTCAGATGCAGGGTAAGCTTTAGGATCTTCAAGGGATTCAGAAAGGTCATGTTGGAAACACTCAGGGTCTGGCTGGGAATGCCTGCCTGCCGGGCACGCCGGATCAATTCACTGTCCGGTTGACCGAACAAAACCACAGGCTGGTTTCTTTCCTTCATCAGCAGCGCTGTGCCCAGGTGCCATTTCTCACCACCACCCCAAACCCGGTTACTGTTAAAGAAACAGATGGTTTTCTTTATGTTTTCCATGGATCAGGATTTCATGATTCCGAAAGGCGTATACGCGGTTCCGCGCTTCTTGTTATCGTCGAAAATACTGTTGTTGGACTGGGTAAATGCCAACCGGGGATGAAAAAAATGATACTGGATGGCCAGGTGCTTTAAATGCCTGAATCTGCAACCCTTCAGTCTGAGCCTGTATTCAAGGTCGGTATCTTCCCCAACGTAAGGGGATAAATACCGTTCATCAAATCCATTTACAGCGAGAAGATCCTCTTTGTGAAGCGAAAAATTGGATCCCAGCATACCCTTATCCTTTTTATTGATCCGTTTTCGGATCCATTTCGAACGAAAATAAACCGCGTTTTCAATAAATTCTCCTTTACCTGTAATCCTTTCCACGATCATCCAGGGGAAAAGCAGGTGCTCTAAAAATCCAAGCCGGACTTTATTTACAGTGAGGGATTCGCTGATGTTCCTGCTCAGCAGAACCCTGCGGCCGGTGAGCACGAGGTTTTTTTCTTTCGCCAGCAGATGTTCCCTGATAAAATGGCGGTGCGGGATGCAATCGCCATCAACAAAGATGATATAATCAGAGCTTGCTTCCAGGATGGCTTTGTTCAGAATGATGTTCTTTCTCCAGCCTTCGTCTGAGTGCCAGACATGTTTTAGAGGTTGTGGAAAGGAGCGAATCATGTATTGCAGTTCCTCAACTACTGAAGGATCGGAACCGTCGTCTGCAATGATAATTTCAAAGTTACGCTGCGACTGCCGTTCGAAGCCGGCAAGCACCAGTCGCAGAACCTGAATTTTATTGTAAAATGAAATAATAACGGTTGCTTCTGTTTTCATAATCCGTCACACTTTTTGTTCAATTCCGGTTAATGCCCTGAGAAACAGTTCCACCTGATGCTGGTTTTTTCCGATCTCAAAATAATCTTCAACTCTTTTTCTTCCGGCTTTGCCCCACTTTTCTCGCAAAACGGGATCCAGGATCAGCTCGGTCACCTTCGCTGTAAACGCTTTAATATCAAGGTATTTTACCAGGTAACCGGTTTCATTGTGTGCAACGATTTCGGGATTACTGCTGATATGGAACGCCACAACTGGTTTTTTACAGGCCATAGCTTCCACCAGGACATATCCAAAGCCTTCCCATATGGAGGTCAGAACAAAAACATCGATCGTCTCCATAAAGGCTTTGACATTATCCACGAAACCAAGAAACATGATGTTATCCTCAACACCGGCGTCTGATGCCAACTTTTTCAGGGATGCTTCAAGGGGACCATCTCCGGCAACCAGGATCTTAAAAATGTTGCCATGTTTTTTCAGTTCGACGGCCATTTCAATCAGGTGTTTCTGGCCTTTCTGCAGAACAAGCCTGCCGGCATTCCCAATAATGATTTCATCCTTCCCTCGTTCACAGAGCTTTACAGTAGGCATTTGGTCAAATTGGACGAGATCAATGCCATTGTAAATGACCGTGATTTTCTCAGGCGGGAACAGTTTCGGGTTGTTCTGGAGGATGGTCCGTTTGGTTTCTTCGGAATTGGCAATGATTTGCGAAATGACAGTGCTGTACAACATCCTGTTAATCCAGGTATTGCGGATGGGTATGGCACTTCCTCTCCTGTAGATGATATTTCTGATGCCGGCAATTTTGGCAGCTATACCGGCGGTTTTGATGTCAGCAGAAAAATTCAATATAATGGCATCGGGTTTTTCCTTTTTGAATAACCCGACCAACATGATCAGGCAATAGGGATTTATAAAGCTGAGGTTGGAAATGGAGATCGGTCGGGTTGTAATACCTGAAGCAACGGATCTTTTATAGAGGTCTTTATCCCGGCGCGCAAGAATGGCTACATCAAATCCTTTGTTCTTCAGGGAGCAGGCCGTTTCCAGGTGCCATTTTTCCCCTCCTCCCCAGGTTTTTGAGCTGTTAATGAGAAATACTTTCATGTTCATTCATGAATATACACCCGTTTAACCCGTTCTGAGATCCCTGTAAGCACCTCATAGGGAATTGTTTCAAGGTCGGTAGCCAGTGTGGTGATCGGAGGATTTTCACCAAAAATAACCACCTCATCACCTTCGACAGCTCCCAGTCCCGTAACATCGATCATGGTCATATCCATGCAGATATTGCCCACGGTGGGGGCGGGTTTGCCCCTGACCAGGAATTTGCCGGTACCATTACCCATCCGGCGGTTCAGACCATCGGCATACCCGACAGGCACTACCGCTATAAGAGAGGTTTTCTTTGGCATGCCACGGCGTCCGTAACCTACACTTTCCCCGGGCTGAACTGTCTTGATTTGCAGAATGGTGCTTTTTAATGTGCTCACAGGCCGTAGTTTGCCTGAATCGGTGCTGCTGATTCCATAAAGGCCGATACCCAGGCGCACCATGTCGAACTGTGCTTCGGGAAACCTTTCTATACCGGAAGTATTAAGGATATGTCTGATCGCGGGATAACCAAGAGCTTTGATGATCTGGCCGGAGACGGCTGAGAAGACCTGGACCTGGATTCGGGTAAAGTCATCCAAAACCTCTTCATCACTACCGGCCAGGTGCGAAAAAACGGAGCAAACCCTGATATGTTTCAGCCGGACGAGTTCCCTGCACAGTTGTTCCGTTTCTGAGGACAGGAACCCCATTCTGTGCATGCCTGTATCGAGTTTGATGTGTACCGGGTAATCGATTTCCTGATTCCGTCCGGCCACTTTGTGAAACATTTCCAGGATCCGGAAGGAGTAGATCTCCGGTTCGAGCCTGTAATGAATCATAGTATCGAAAGATTCCGGTTCGGGATTCATGACCATAATGGGTAGGGTGATGCCCGCCTGTCTCAGGCTGACACCTTCATCGGCAATGGCTACACCCAGATAATCGACCCGCTGAAACTGCAGAATTCCGGCGATTTCATGCCGCCCGCTCCCGTAGGATAAGGCTTTAACCATGACCATGGTCCGGGTGCCCTGCCGCAGTAAAGACCGGAAATAATTCAGGTTATGGACAAGTGCGTCGAGGTTGATTTCTATGCTGGTGGTGTGTTTCTTCTGTTCGAGCCATGCAGCGATCCTCTCGAATGCATATTTCCGGGATCCTTTGATCAGGATGGCCTCATTCCGGAATTCACCTGGATTGAAATCCTCCAGAAATGCCTGGGTGGTCTCGTAGAATTTAGCAGGTATTGAAAATAAGCCTGCATTCTTGCTGATGGCACTACCGATACCGATGATGCGGTTAACTCCTTTATCCCTGACCAGGGAGGCCACAAGGCTGTAAAGAGCATCACTTTCCTTGCCACTCTGCAGAATATCGGAAAGTATAAGTGTCTTTTGTTTATGCTGCCACTGGCGGTTCAGTAACTCCAGGGCTATGGAAAGGGAATTGATATCGGAATTATAGCTGTCATTGATCAGGGTACAGCCATTGATGGCACTTTTCTGTTCCAGTCGCATGGCTATGGGCTGCAGATCGCGCAGTCCGGAACGGATGGTTTCCGGGTCGATTCCCATCAGGAGCATCAGTGCGGCACAATGCAGGGCATTTTCAACGGAGGCACTGTCCGTAAAGGGTATTGTAATATCAAGGATAATGGCATTATAACTGACCCGACAGGTTGTCTTATCACTTTGGTGTAAACGGGTGACGTTCACTGAACCTCTTCCCTGGAGTGACCAACCAAACAAGCGGACTCCCTTCAGTTCCGGGACTTGCTTAACGGAGTCCTCTATCAGGGGATGGTCGCAGCAATAGACCAGGGTCTCACAGTCCTGGAAAAGCTTCAGTTTCTCCCTGACCTTATCCTTGATATTGCTGAAGTTCTCCTGGTGGGCTTCACCAATGTTTGTAAAGACTCCGATCCGCGGTTTAATCATGAGCTGCAATTTCTGCATTTCCCCGGGGAACGATATGCCTGCCTCAAATATGCCCAGTTCGGTTTTTTCATCCATCAGCCATAATGATAAGGGCACGCCAACTTGTGAATTGTAGCTTTTAGGACTGCGGGTGATCATGAATCTTTCTGAAAGACAGTTATAGAGCCATTCCTTAATTATGGTTTTACCGTTGCTCCCGGCGATGGCGATCACGGGACATGCAAATTGCTTTCTGTGGAAACGGGCTATATCCTGGAGCGCCTGCAGCGTATCGTTTACCATGATAAACCCCGCGCCTGCCATCGTGAGGTAGGATTCGTGCATACTGGAGATTACGAATGCCCTCACGCCCCGCTGGTATAAATCGGGGATATACCGGTGACCATCATGTTGCCTGCCCGGAATGGCAATAAAAAGGGTGGTGGGGGATACCGAGGCAGAACGGCTGTCAATCAGCAACTGGTGGATTATGATACCAGAATCCCCTTCCAGTCGACCTCCTGTGATTTCAGCAATACTTCCGGTTGAATAAATTCCCATTTTAAGAGATGAATTTGCGGCTGGTGTCATACATTTGTCAACTCAGCAACGCGAACCAACGTCATGCAAATATAAAAGCATTTAATTAGAAAAGTTGAAAACTTACAGACACCTTTTTTTTGATCTGGACAACACCCTGTGGGATTTTAAAGCCAATGCCCGTGAAGCATTTTACGGGATCTTTGACAGGCTGGATTTATTGGGTAGAATAGCGGATTTTAATAAATTCCTCGAAGTATACGAAAAGCACAACGAGCATTTGTGGAATGAATATCGCAAAGGTAAGGTCAGGAAGGAGCAGATGCGTATACAGCGTATGGTACAGGCTTTTAAAGAAGTAGGACTCGATGATCCGGAACTCCCGCAGCGAGTTGGTGATCTTTACGTGAAGGAAGCTCCCGGTAAAACCAATCTTTTTCCAGGTGTTCGCGAAACACTGGAATACCTGAGCGGTAAATACCGGCTGTACATCCTGACCAACGGATTCGCTGAGATCCAGGTGCAAAAGATAAACAACTGCCGGTTACAATCGTATTTCACAAAGCTGTTCATGGCAGAAATGGTGGGCTATCAGAAACCCGACCGACGCTTCTATGAATATGCCATCAAGAGTGCTCACGCACACAAAAACGAATGTCTAATGGTTGGGGATGATCCCGAAGCTGACATTCGGGGGGCATACAATGCCGGCATTGATCAGGTATATTACAACACAGGGGGTAAACCCTGTGTTGTTCAACCTACCTGGGAGATCCGTGATATTTCGAAGTTGAGGGAAATTCTCTAGTTGAAAAGCACTCGTCCCTCGTCCCTTGTCCCTTGTCCCTTGTCCCTACTTTTTCTGCTGCCCTTCCGATTTGGAAATCGAATCCCGCATCTGGGTATCTGCATCGATATTCTTAAGCCGGTAGTAATCCATGATACCCAGGTTACCCGACCGGAAGGCTTCTGCCATGGCCAGGGGGATCTGGACCTCTGCTTCGATAACCTTGGCCCGTGCTTCCTGTGCCTTTGCCTTCATTTCCTGCTCAACAGCCACTGCCATGGCCCGTTTCTCTTCAGCTTTGGCCTGTGCGATATTCTTGTCGGCATTGGCCTGGTCCATCTGCAACACGGCACCGATGTTTTTACCAATATCAATATCAGCAATATCGATGGAAAGGATCTCAAAAGCGGTGCCGGCATCCAGACCTTTGTTCAGAACCACTTTGGAGATATTATCCGGATTCTCCATGACCTCCTTGTGCGATGTTGCAGAACCAATGGAAGATACAATTCCTTCACCCACGCGGGCCAGCACGGTTTCCTCACCGGCACCCCCAACCAGCTGACGTATGTTGGCCCTCACGGTAACACGGGCTTTGCAGATCAACTGGATACCGTCTTTAGCAACGGCTGTCACCGGCGGAGTGTTAATAACCTTGGGATTGACCGACATTTGAACGGCTTCGAATACATTTCTTCCGGCAAGATCAATGGCGGTACCGGCCTTAAAATCAAGGGGAATATTGGCCTTATCCGCTGAGATCAATGCATTCACTACCTGCTTCACGTTGCCGCCGGCCAGGTAATGGGCTTCCAGTTCATCGGCATTGAGGATCAGCCCGGCTTTGGTAGCACTTACCAGGTTGTTGAGGATGATTGAAGGGGGGACCTTACGGATACGCATACCGATCAGCTGCCAGATGGGGACGTAAACCTTGGCAAAAACAGCACTGAACCACAAGCCAAGTGGCACAAAATAAAAGAATAACCAGATAAAAACAATAACTGCCAGTGCAACAACCATATAAATGCCGATTCCTGTTCCCATAATTACTTAAGTTTTAGGTTTAACAATAATTTGCGTGCTCAATACTTTAATAACAATAATATCTGTGTTTTCATTGATAAAACCGCTTAACGATTTGGCTTCACAGATGATGTCATTCACCACGGCTTTTCCGATCGGTGCAAGTCTGGTGACCGTTCTTCCCGGATCACCGGGATGAATGCTTTCGGTGCTAAAGGGTTCATGTCTGCTGCTGATGTTGGCCTGGAGGCCAATTTTCTTCCAGGTCTTGCCTTTAAATACAAAATATATGGTAATCAGTGATAACACCACGGTGCCCAGCAGCGTGAAGTTGCCGGTGGGTATGCCGTGAAAATAATAGGAGGAGCCGATCCCCAGGAGGATAAAAACAAGGCCTCCGATCCCGAAGACGGTGAAACCGGGGATCAGGAGAAATTCAACCAGTAGCAGGAAAATTCCAAGAATGATAATAATAATGATGGCCAGCAATGACATGGTAAGATAGGTGGATTTTCAGGTTAGTCTATGGTAGCGTTCAAACCGTGTTCAACCAGTCCTTCCCTGTAGGGTTTCAGGGTAACGAAACTACCCTTTTTTACATCACATTTGCCCTTATAATGTACGAGATAGGTACACTGCTCAGCCTGCGTGGCATCCATATCACATACCTCAACAAGGGTTTCGATCACGTAGTCAAAACTGTGTACGTCATCATTGTGCAGTATCAGAAATCGTCCCTCAGATTTATCCTGGGCCACAAGTTCTTCAGAATCCGGCTTGTTATCCGTATATTCTTTTGGTTTCATGATCCAAAATTATAAAAATAATATGCCATTCACAACAATCCTTTCCTTAGAGTTTAAATCCTGCAAATTCTATTTCCCGTGCTTTTTCAGTTGAGATCGGTTTCCCGTTCTCAAAGGCCACGACAAAAGCATCCGGGAATCCTTGCGCACGCACTTTTTCAAGTGCTCCGTTAACTGCATTCATGCTGTAGAAAAGGCCTGCATAATATTTGTAAACACCATTGCCGTTGATATGTTCATACAGTATCGGGGTAATTCCGCCAAAGGCATCAGGTGGTTTTATCTTACTGAATACGCCTATCTGGATGCGATACACCAATCCCGGAAATACAGCAAGACCAAGGGGAATGGGATTGGAGTCACTGTAAGGTGACCGTTCAATGAGGTCAAATTCATCCAGCCCAACCGGTTTGCTTTCCCCGGGAACAGGTAATGATTCAGCCGTAGTAATTAACCCGTCCGGTTCGTGAGGTGCCTGATAGTCACTTTTCAGTTTCCTGGCTTCGGTAAATTTCTGGTCTGCCAGGCGCTGGGTGGCCTTGGCTTCTTTTTCTGACTGAATGATCTCGGAAACCAGTTGTTTTTTCAATTCGGCATCTGGTGTTTCTTTGGCCAGGATGCGCCTATCCCGTGTAATCCTTGCCAGGGAATCAGCCCTAAGTTGCAGCACGAGGGCCTCAGCGAGTGTTTTACTGTAATCGTTTCTGGGCCGCCTTGGTCTCTCGGGCAAAATTTCCGTCGTTGCAGCGGTTTCAGGGATAACCACCTGGGTAACCGGCGGGTTTTCCGAATTGACTTTGCTGGTATGTCCTGCCAGTATCGGTTGTAGAAGGGAAGCGTTCCGGATATCTTCGACACTGGTATACCGGATGTTGGTAGTGTCCGGATTTATTTTTATCCGGTAAAGGGTAAATTCGCCTGGTCCCGTAACGCGGTCAGAAACGAAGGATGCGGAATGATTGAATTCGTCAGTGATGAATACAAAGTCATCAAAGGGTGAATTGATCGGAAATCCCATGTTTTCAGGTCTTGACCAGGTTTTGGTGTTCCAGTCGTAAGCAGACCGGAAAATATCATAACCACCCATACTGGAATGACCCCTGGAGCTAAAATACAATACTGATGATCTGGGATTAAAGTAGGGAAATTCCTCATCATAGGGCGTATTGATAGCGTCGGGGAGAGGTTCCGGGATTCCCCAGATTTCATGATTCAGGTTCTTTATGCGGAACAGCTGCTTCCGGTTTTTACCACCCTTTTCCAAACCCGGGAAAAACACGTATTCATTGATCTGGGTGAACACCGGCAGAAACATCCATGGCTGGTAGTCTGATTTAATATCGGATTTGCTGCAGAATTCCAGGGGTTTCTTCATCAGTTTGCCGGTTCCGTTAATCTCAGCGGCCAGTGACATCTGTTCTGCCTGAATAATTGTTGTATTCATCACCTGTACGGAACGGCCGGTATGGGTATATTCCAGGCCGTTCTTGGCCATTTCTATCTGCCGTTCCACATCTAAGTTTTTAATATCGGCACTTTTACCCAGCAACAGAAACCTGGAATAGGCTCTTATGGCTTCATCAAAGGAATAGTTTAGATGATGGGCCCGGCCCAGGTAATACCATACCAGTGGGTCGTCAGAGGAAATGGAAACTGCCCTAAGCAGGTCGACAGCTGCCTGGGGATCCTGGTTGAGCTGGATCATACAAACGCCGGCATGAAACAGATAATCAGGTTCCTTGGGATAGGATTTTAACAGCTCCTGGTACAAGGGCAAGGCCTCGGTGTAGTTATTTTTCACGAAATATTGCCGGGCCCTGGTACGAATGTCATTCTTAAGGCTATCCTGTGCTGACAGGTCCACGCAACCGATAAGTATAAAAAGCATGGCCAAAGCCCGGGCAAATTGTTTCTTCATGTATAAATATTTATAATCAATAGCACCGAAAATTACAAATTGCCCGGGGATTCAGGTAAAAGATTTTTAACATTTTACTCACAGTTATAGATAAATGCTCTATATTCGCTGCTTAAATTTTAAAACTCAAAAGAAATGAAAAAGATTGGAAATCTGGTAATTCTTTCAGCAATAGGTCTGTTTATTATTACTTCGTGCAGTTCAGAAAAAAAATATGCAGCGGTCAAGATTAAATCCAAGGAGGATTCAGTGAGTTACTATTTGGGGTTGACATACGGCAGCGGACTGAAACAGGCAAAAATCGACAGTGTTTTTAATTACCAGGCATTTGTTAAGGGGATGACTGAGGCATTGGATAAGGATACCCTTCCTGTAAGCCAGTTTGCCATTCAATCCTATCTCAATTCCTATTTTATGGCTTTTCAACAGGAGCAGGTAAAGAAAGAATATAAGGATTATATTACAGAAAATAAGACTTTTCTTGAGGCTAACTCCAAAAAGGACAGCGTGGTAACCCTTCCCAGCGGCCTGCAGTATATCGTAATGGTTGAGGGTAAGGGAAATAAGCCTGCAGCCTCCGACAGGATCAAAGTTCATTATACCGGTACACTTATTGATGGCACCGTTTTCGACAGCTCCTATCAAAGGAATGAGCCTGCCGAATTCAATGTAAGCGAAGTTATTCCGGGTTGGACCGAAGCCATGCAGCTGATGTCCGTTGGCTCAAAATGGAGGATCTTTATTCCCGAAAATCTGGCTTATGGCAGTCAGGCCCCTCAAGGATCGGCAATCAAGCCGTTTTCAACCCTGATTTTCGAAGTGGAATTGCTTGACATTGTTCCTTTTCAGAAACAGTAACAGTAAGGGTAATATCTTGCAGCAGAGCCTTCAGGCGGTCATTTGAACACCTGAAGGCTTTTTTTATGCTGTAACCTTGGGATACTTATGCGATATAATAATGTCAAGCGATAGTAGCAGGCCTATGCAGGCTATGGCAATGGTAGCGATCAGCAAACCACTGGTCGGCAAACCGGCGCTGATCTGCAAGTTGCTTAAAAAATCAAATGCCGGCCTGAACATACTGGAGTAAACCATTTCGCCCGGGTTATCATCAGTTGACAGCCAGCCAGCCGTTAGGAGCAGGATCATGAAGGCCGCTATGAGGATCCAGGCAGTTCGGTTCAGAAGTGGTTTATACCCCATACCGGGCTTTGTCTCAACAGATTCCACCATCTGCATAACGCGTGCGGTGAAATCAGGGGAGGGACTCAGCAAACCTTCTTCCCGGATCAGCCTTTTCAGGGCATCGTCTTTTTCAAATATTTCTTCCATAACCTGGTATCATTGGTTAAATATAGATCTTTTCCGGCATGAGCCGCATCAATTCCTGAAGCTTTTTCCTGGCCCTGAATAGCTTCACTTTGATATTCGATTTGCTCAATCCCGTAATACTGTGAATTTCTTCCACGCTGGATTCATGAATATAAAATAAAGTAATCAGAACACTGTCTTCTTCAGACAGCTGCTGCATCGCCTTCTCAAGCATCAGGCCCCTTTCTTCATCAACATCACTTTCCTGATCCCACGGATCGAGGTCATCCTTCAGCGGATGGAGCTCCTCCAGGGAATGAAAACCGGGCTTTTTCAAACGCCTCTTCGAGATGGCCGTGTTATAGACAATCCTGAAGAGCCACGTGGAAAACTTGGAGTCCCTGCGGAAACCCGACAGGTTGCGGTATACCTTCACGAAAGCATCCTGTACTACCTCCTCTGCATCCTCACGGTTGTTCAGCAAACGGTAAGCAATGGTATAGGCCAGGTCCTTGTGCCGATCAACCAGAACCGAATAACTCCGGGTATCCCCAGTGAGGATATGATTGATCAATTGGATGTCATTTCGCTGCATCATGCAACTATAGGACGCGGGTTTTGCAGATTGGTTACAAAATTAAGTAAAGATATTGGTATTCGGTATTCAGTGGAACAGTTGATTGCATGACTGCACAACTATTTCCACTGTAAATTGTAACCACACAGAAAAACCGGCGTCATAGATTCAAAACACATTCATTCATCTTTTAATTTAAACGCCATGGGAGAAAATTTAATTGCAATCATCTTCTTCATTACTTTTTTCGGAGCTATTTTCGGAGTAGCCTATTTCTATTTCACTACCCGCAACCGCGAGCGACTGGCACTGATCGAGAAGAATGCTGATCCTTCCATTTTCAAAGTGGAACCCGTCAACATTTTAAAGAAATTCTCCATCAAGCTGGGAATGTTATTCATAGGTGGTGGCCTGGGTGTGTTGGTGGGAAATATCCTTACCGTTTCTACCCGGCTTGAAGAGCCGGTGGCCTATCTTTCCATGATTTTTATTTTTGCAGGGGCCGGTCTGGTAGCTTCCTACTTTGTATCACGCAGGGTAAAGGACTGACCAGGTATCCGGATGTTCAGGCATGAAGGCCAGAAAAACGGCGGGGTGGACGACTTCGCCGTTTTTTTTATCTGGTTATATTATATTTGCGACAAATAAATATCGCCATGAATATTGTCGTGTCCACAAAATTGAAATTTCTATTTGATATACAGCAATTTTTGCAGAACTGGGGGCTGGATGCCGGGCAGGCACGGACCATCAATATTGCTTTTGGCATATTTTTTATCCTGCTGCTGGCATTCTTATCCGATGTCATTACCAGAAAGGTGATCATTATCGTAATCGCGCGACTGGTGAGCCGAACCAAGAACATCTGGGACGATATCCTGCTGGAGAAGAAAGTTTTCAGCAGTTTGTCGCACCTGGCCCCCGCCATTGTATTATGGTACAGTGTGAGTTATGTATTGTCACATTACCCGTTGATCATAGATATTACGCATAAGGCGCTGAGCATTTATATGATCATCCTGACCCTGATGGCCATCAATGGCTTCATGAGGGGATTGAACGACATTTACATGACCCTCCCGGTGGCACAGGGCCGGTCGGTCAAGGGTTATATCCAGGTGGCTCAGATCCTGTTTTATTCCGTTGCCATTATTCTGATCATTTCCATCCTGACGGGGACTTCTCCGAAAGCTTTGCTGACCGGTTTGGGCGCTGCTGCTGCAGTGCTGATGCTCATTTTCAGGGATACCATCCTTGGTCTGGTTGCCGGAATCCAGCTTTCTGCAAATGATATGTTAAGGATCGGGGACTGGATCACCATGACCAAGTACGGTGCAGATGGCAATGTAATTGAAATTACCCTGAACACTGTTAAAGTAAAGAATTTCGATAAAACCATCACCACGCTACCCACCTATGCGCTGGTTTCGGATTCCTTTATCAATTGGCGCGGCATGGAAGAGGAAGGAGCACGCCGGTTCAAGAAGTATCTCAATATCGACATGAAAACAGTCAGGTATTGCAGTCCGGAACTGTTGGAGAAGTTCAGTAACCTGAATACGGTAAAAGAATTCATCGGGCGGCAGGAATATAAGAAGGCCAGGAAAGGGGAGGGCAATATAATGCTTCACGAAGGGGAATTCACCAATCTCACACTTTTCAGGAAATATTTAATTGGGGTCTTAAAGAATCACAGCGGTCTGAATCAGAAATTGCCCCTGGTGGTCCGGCAGCTTCAGCCCACGCAATACGGTATCCCGCTTGAGATAGTGGCTTTTTGCAAGGGAACCGATTTCCTGACATATGAAGAGCTGCAATCGGACCTTTTCGACCACCTCCTGGCCATCCTGCCTGAATTTGAGCTCAGTATTTTCCAGCATTCAACCAGTTGTCTTTCGGAAGCATAATTGTTACAGATAACTGGACTGCAAGTAAAAAGACAGGGCGTAGTTACAAACTACGCCCGGCATCTTTACATTAACTTCTTAACAACTTTGGCCTGAATACCTAAATGGCTTTTCCCCCCCGTTCGCCGGTCCTGATGCGGATGCATTCCTCCAGCGAGGTAATGAAGATTTTGCCATCGCCCACTTCTCCCTTAGAATTGGTTCGGGCTGCTTTAATGATGGTGTCCACGGTAATATCCATGAAAGTATCATTCACGGCTATTTCGAGTCTGACTTTTGGGATCAGGTTGGGGATCACCCGCGATCCCCGGTAAATTTCTTCCCCTTGCTGCTGGCCGTGGCCTGAAACCCGGCTTACGGTGATGCGGGTGATCTCAGCCTCTATCAGGGCTTCTCTCACCTGATCAAGTTTGTTTTCGCGTATTATTGCTGTTATCAGTTTCATAGCGCCTTTTATTTTATAAAATTTCTCGGAATTGATTCTGTAATTACCTGGGATTGAGCATGCCGTATCCCTGTTCCCCATGATAGCTGTGGTCGAGACCCTGCATTTCAGCTTCGGTGGAAGCCCGGAAACCTACTACTTTGTTAACAACGAAGATGATAATGAGGGTGAGTATGGCGGCATAGGCAATGGCTATAGCAACAGCGGTAGCCTGAACGCCAAACTGCTGCAGGGTCGTCCAAGATCCTCCGGCTGCTTCTGCAGCACTTTGCATCCAACTTTTACGGATAAAAAAGACCAGCAGGAGTGAACCCACGATACCACCCACGCCGTGTATACCGAAAGCGTCGAGGCTATCGTCGTATCCAAGCCTGTTTTTAAGTAGAATGGCCATGTAACAGATCACAGAGGCAATAATTCCTAGTGCCATGGCACCTGCAGGCTGAACTACGCCCGCTGCCGGTGTAACCGCCACCAGCCCGGCCAAAATACCACTGGCAAAACCCAAAGCGGTTGCCTTGCCCTGGTGAATGGCTTCGATAATGATCCAGGATAGGGCTCCTGCAGCAGCAGCTGCCTGGGTGGCTGTTAAGGCCTGTGCAGTAAGCAGACCACTGCTTACACTACTTCCAGCATTGAAACCAAACCAGCCTACCCAAAGCAAACCGGCGCCGATCATGGTCATAACCAGGTTGCTGGGTGCCACGGCAGTTTTAGGATGTCCCCGCCTCGAGCCCAGATAAAGGGCGGCCATTAGTCCGCTTACCCCTGAAGCGATATGGACCACGGTTCCGCCAGCAAAATCAATGGCACCCATGGCGCCCATATTGAACAGGAAGCCATCACTGGCCCATACCCAGTGACAGAGCGGGTTATATACCAGCAATCCCCACAGGGCGATGAATATTACATAGCCTTTAAACGAAATACGTTCTGCGAAAGCTCCGGCAATTAATGCCGGGGTAATAATGGCAAATTTCCCCTGGAACATGGAAAAAACATATTCAGGAACACCGGCTGGTGTAATGCTTTCATCAATACCCTTCAGCATGAAGAAGTCCTTGTTCCAGCCAAACCAACCACCCAGCACATTCGGCCCGAAACTCATGGAATAGCCGAACATTACCCACAGTACGCCCATGATACCCATGGCCACAAAACTGTGCATCATGGTTCCCAGAACGTTTTTGGTCCTGACCAAACCGCCGTAGAACATGGCAAGGCCAGGGACCATAAGTAACACCAACGCCGTTGAGGTGAGCATCCAGGCCGTAACGCCTGTATCGATCTGTACTCCGTCTGATGCAATGACCGAACCGGCTCCCATAAGGAGCAGTACACCGGATGCTATTACACTTCGTTTAAACAGTCCTTTCATAAGATTTCAAATTGATTAATTATTATTGTCAATTATCTGGGACAAATATATAAAATAATAGGGTATATATCCAAAAAATAATAAAAATAAATTTTTATACCCCATAAATACATGGATTAAATAATAAAAAAGTAATATATTAATGATATTTCAATTAAAAATATGGGGTATGCTGGCAATAAAACAAAAAACCCCGTCAAGGACGGGGTCTCATGGTTTTTGTGTATATTCAATGCTGTCAGCTAGGTCTTTTATCAGGCTTTGCTTGCCCTTTTCCGGTCGTGTTCAGCCAGGAGAATTTTACGGATTCTCAGGAATTTAGGAGTAACTTCAACGTATTCATCTTCCTGGATGTATTCAAGGGCCTCTTCCAGGCTGAAGCGGATCGGCGGAGTAAGTTTTACCTTTTCGTCACTTCCTGATGCCCGCATATTGGTAAGCTTTTTAGCCCTGGTAACATTCACCACCAGGTCACCGGCCCGGCAATATTCTCCCACTACCTGGCCAGCGTAAACTTCTTCCTGGGTATCCACGAAAAACTGTCCGCGGTCCCTCAGCTTGTCGATGGCATAAGCATAGGCCGTACCCGTTTCCATTGCTATCAAAGAGCCGTTGATGCGTCGTTCAATAGGTCCCTTGAGGGGTTCAAAATCCTTGATACGATGCGACATTACGGCTTCGCCGGCTGTTGCAGTGAGGAGATTACTGCGTAGTCCGATGATGCCCCGGGAAGGTATATTGAATTCAAGATGGATGCGGTCACCGCGTCTTTCCATCATAATCATCTGGCCCCTCCGGGCAGAAACCATTTCAATGGCTTTGCCGGAGTATTCCTCCGGTAGGTCGATGAAGAGCACCTCCACAGGTTCGCAGGGTTCGCCTGCAATGCTTTTGATGATAACTTTAGGCTGTCCTACCTGCATTTCATAACCCTCGCGCCTCATGGTTTCGATGAGCACCGACAAATGCAAGACGCCCCTGCCGTAAACAATATGTGAATCTGCATTTTCAGTAGGCTCAATTCTCAGGGCCAGGTTCTTTTCCAGCTCTTTTTCAAGCCTTTCCTTCAGATGACGTGAAGTGACGTATTTTCCATCCTTTCCGTAAAATGGAGAGTCGTTGATGGTGAACAGCATACTCATGGTGGGCTCATCAACTGTTATTGATTCCAGGGCTTCCGGATCTTCTGCCTCGGCAATAGTATCCCCGATGTTGAATCCTTCAATGCCTACCAGGGCACAGATGTCGCCACAACCTACATTGGTGACTTTTTTATAGGTAAGCCCTTCATATACTGATAATTCCTTAATTCGTGTACGCATCACGCTCCCGTCTCTTTTGACCAGCGAAACATTCATGCCCTCGAGCAGTTCCCCGCGGTGTAGCCTGCCAATCGCAATCCTGCCAAGGTAATTCGAGTAATCGAGATTGGAGATCAGCATCTGGGGGGAACCCTGCAACTTTTTCGGCTTGGGGATGTGCCTCACGATGGCATCCAGCAGCGGTGTTATGTCCCGTGTGGGTTTCTTCCAGTCGTCCGACATCCAGCCCTGTTTCGCCGAGCCATAAATGGTGGGAAAGTTCAGCTGCTCCTCCGTGGCGTGGAGGTTAAACATCAGTTCGAAAACCTGTTCCTGGACTTCTTCCGGACGGCAATTGGGCTTGTCTACCTTATTAATAACCACAATGGGCTTCAGTCCAAGCTGCAGGGCTTTCTGCAGCACAAAGCGGGTTTGCGGCATAGTGCCTTCAAAAGCATCAACCAACAGCAGTACACCATCGGTCATGTTCAGCACCCGTTCTACTTCACCGCCGAAATCAGAGTGCCCGGGCGTATCAATGATGTTTATTTTAACGTTATTGTAGGTTACCGACAGGTTCTTGGCCACAATGGTGATACCCCGTTCACGTTCCAGTTCATTGCTGTCCATGACCAGTTCACCCGGATTTTCGTAATCCTTGTAAAATTTGGTTTGTAGCAGGATCTTATCTACCAGCGTTGTTTTACCGTGATCAACATGGGCAATTATGGCAACATTTCGGATATCTCTCATTCCTAATCAAAATTGGGCTGCAAAGGTAGGGAAAAAAGTTGTAAATTTGATATGGAGATAATCGCTACTGATAACCAACCTTAACGCTGAAATGAAACACAGCATTTTATGCCTGGTTGTTTCAGTGCTCCTTACGGTCACTGCAAACGGACAGTCGCTCCAAACGGTTGCACAGGTTGATCTGGAAAAATACATGGGCCGCTGGTTCGATATTGCTTCTTATCCGGCCCGCTTCCAAAAGGATTGCCGCTGCACCACCGCGGACTATGACATGGGCCCCGACAGCAATTATATCCGCGTGGTGAACCGTTGTGTGAAGTTCAAAAATGGAAAATCCCGGATCTCCGAGGTTCGGGGGAAGGCTTTCATCGTAGAGGGATCAGGCAATGCCAGGTTGAAAGTTCAGTTTTTCTGGCCGCTCCGGGGGGATTACTACATCATTGGACTGGCAGGGGATTATTCCTGGGCGGTTATCGGGCACCCCGGGCGCAAATACCTTTGGATCCTCAGCCGCGAATCCTACATGACCACGGATTCATATAACCAGGCACTGCAGGTTGCCCGAGAAAAAGGATACGACCTGAAGCGCATACAACGGACCCCTCAGAACTGCGATAATCCCGAGTGATGCTCCGGTAATCAAAGGGAAGGCTCTTTATGGCGTTTTCACCCCCTCTTTTTTTTCCAGATGAAGTATACAGGAAGTCCCAGAAGTACGATGATCAGTCCGGGCCAGGTATACAAAGGCTTGTAAATAAGAAGGACGATCATAATAAAGGTTACGGCCGTGATATAGAATGCCGGCAATACAGGGTAAAGGGGTATCCTGAACGGCCGCACCCGGTTGGGGTATCTCTTCCTCAGCAGGAAAACCGATGACAGGGTAAGGATGTAAAAAAGCAGTACCGTAAAGACCACATAATCAAGCAGATCACTGTAGGTTCCTGAAAGGCACAACAGGGATGTCCAGATCCCCTGCACCACCAGTGCCCTGGAGGGTACGCCCCGTGCATTCAGCTCGCCTGTCTTGCTGAAAAAGAGGCCGTCGCGGGCCATGGCATAATATACGCGGGCACTGGCGAGGATAATGCCGTTGTTGCATCCGAAAGTGGAAACCATCACCAGCAAGGCCATCACCAGGGCAGCATTTTCACCCAGGATTCCTTCCATGGCCGCTGTGGCGACCCGATCCTCAGTGGCAAACTGAATACCTCTTTCGGCAGCGGAAATTCCCGATACAGAACCGCGCAAGGGCAGAGAGGTCAGATACACTACGTTCACCATGAAATAAATGACAGTTACGACGATGGTGCCGTATACCAGACTCAAGGGTATCGTTCTTTTCGGATTTACCACCTCATCCGAGGCAAAGGTGATGTTATTCCAGGCATCAGAGGAAAACAGCGAACCCACCATGGAAGTGGTTAGGGCGATCAGCAGCGCGAAACCAGCCAGCGGGGCCAGCAGGCCTTCATGCATGGCAGCGCCCGACCAGAAGATTTCCCTGTTTATTGCGGTAACATCGGCATTTCCGGCAACCCACAATCCCATAATGATAAAAACTATTAAGATGCCCACCTTCGTGGAAGTGAACAGGTTCTGAATGATCTTCCCCAGGAGTATGCCCCTGGTGTTAAAAAAGGTAAGGATCGCGATGGAGCCGATGGCAACCAGATGGACTGTGGAGCATTTCAGGAATCCCCATTGAAACCAAAGATTGCTTTCTGAGATCCAGGGTATTACCACCCCTGTAAATTTGGCAAAGCCCATGGCCACGGCGGCAATGGTGCCGCCCTGGATGACCAGGAACGCGGACCACCCATACAGAAATCCGATCATGGGATTATAAGCCTCTTTAAGGAATACATACTGTCCACCGGCATGCGGCATCAAAGAGGCGAGTTCACCATATCCGAAGGCCGCGATGATGGTGAGGATTCCGGTGATGAGCCATACCATCAGAAGCCAGCCGGGTGCACCAACATTCCGGGCGATATCGCCACTGACGATAAAAATACCGGAACCGATCATCGATCCGGTAACAATGGCTGTGGCATCAAACAGTCTCAGGCGTTTCTGGAACTTACCCTGCTGTCCGGAATTCATAGGAAGAAGAAAAAGTTATCATTCGCAGATTCCTGCTGATAAACATAAGATAAAGTCGTTTGTTATAAAAATATAGAATTGCCGGCAATTCCCAAAATTTCTACAAATATTTTGGCTGCTTAGGCTAAATGAACTATCTTACGGCCCTCAATTTAAAACAATACATTATGCTACATTATAAAGAATTAGGTTTGGTGAATTCGAGGGAACTATTTAAAAATGCTGTGAAAGGCGGATATGCTATTCCGGCTTTTAATTTTAACAACCTCGAACAATTACAGGCTATAATCAGTGCCTGTGTTGAGACAAAATCACCGGTTATTCTCCAGGTGTCCAAAGGTGCCCGTAAATATGCCAATCAGACCTTGCTGCAGTATCTCGCCAAGGGTGCTGTGGAATATGCCAAAGAACTGGGCCATGCCATTCCCATAGTGCTCCACCTCGATCACGGGGATTCTTTTGAGACCTGCAAGGCCTGCATCGAAACAGGTTTTTCATCTGTGATGATCGATGGTTCTCATTTCCCCTATGAGGAAAATGTAAGGCTTACAAAGCAGGTGGTGGAATTCGCGCACCAGTATGATGTTACGGTGGAAGGCGAACTCGGGGTCCTGGCCGGCATCGAAGATGATGTTGTGGCTGAGCATTCTTCCTATACGAGGCCCGAAGAGGTTGAGGATTTCGTAAAAAAGACCGGTGTTGACTCCCTGGCCATTTCAATCGGTACTTCCCACGGTGCATTCAAGTTCAAGGTTAAACCGGGTGAACTGCCTCCGCCGTTGCGTTTTGACATTCTCGAAGGCGTGGAAAAAAGGATTCCGGGATTCCCCATCGTGCTGCATGGCGCCTCCTCTGTTCCGCAGGATATCGTAGACGAGATAAACAAATACGGAGGAAAGATGGAAAACACTGCCGGCGTGTCAGAAGACCAGTTGCGCCGGGCGGCAAAATCTGCAGTCTGCAAAATCAATATCGACAGCGATGGCCGTTTGGCAGTGACGGCTGCTATACGTAAGGTTTTTGTCGAAAAACCGGGCGAATTTGATCCGCGCAATTATCTCGGACCTGCCCGCGATAAACTCCGCGAACTTTATAAACATAAAATTATCCATGTACTGGGCAGTGCTGACAAAGCCTGAAAATATTAACGCTGTTGCTGGAAATGACACACCCTTCAAGCATTCTTGAGGGGTGTTTTGTTTTCGATGCGTTTAAAAAGCAACTGAACAATACCTGATTTGGCTTGCTTTTTGAGCGGCTAAAAGAATTAACTACATTGCTATTTTACCGGAATAAATTAATTTTATAGCCCGGTAAAGATTTGTATCCGTGACTAGGAATTATGAATGAGGCTTTAAGAAAACGTTTACTGATCCTCTTTTTGGCTGGTATTTCATTGACTGGCCAATCTCAGTTCTATAACGGGCATCAGATGAGTTTTGGCAAAAACCGCGTCCAGTACAACGATTTTGTCTGGTCGTTCTACCGGCATGAAAAATACGATGTATATTTCAACGAAGACGGGAGAAACCTGGCGGAATACACAGCTGATTATGCAGAGCAGATTATTCCGAGAATAGAAGCTTTCTTTGATTATACCCTTGAAAGACGGATCTTATTTGTAGTGTACAACCGTCTTACCGATTTCAGGCAAAGCAATATCGGACTGGTTACGGGCAAGGATGAGTACAATATCGGCGGAACAACCACCATCAACCGGAATAAGGCCTTTTTATATTACGAAGGAAGTTTTGACAAGTACGATGAACAAATTACTGCAGCCATTACGCGGATTGTCGTCAATGAAATGCTGAACGGCTCAGCATTGATCGACAATGTCGCCAATTCAACCCTGATCAACGTTCCCGTTTGGTACAGTGAAGGATTGGTAGCTTACTTGTCGAAACAATGGGACATTGAAACAGAAAACATCGTTAAGGACGGTATTGTCAGCGGCAAGTACGAAAAGTTCAACCGCCTAACCGGTAAGGATGCCATTTATGCGGGCCATTCATTCTGGAAGTATATCGCGGACACCTATGGGGAGTCGGTGATCCCCAGTATTATTTATCTCACCAGCATCAGCAAATCCATAAAAACAGGATTTTCGAATGTCCTGGGACTCAACATCAAGGACCTTTCCTACGAATGGACGGGCTATTACCTGAATCTCTTTGCAGACGACGAAAACCGTCAGAAAACGCCTGAATCCCCGGCCCTGCTGAAGAAACCAAAGAAGGGTGTCGTGTATGAGAAGATCAAGATCAGTCCTACCGGGAATTATTTAACCTACGTCACCAACGACTTGGGTTTGTACAAGATATGGCTGCTCAATGTTCAGACCGGGAAGAAAAAGAAAATATTCAAACGGGAATACAGGCTGGAACAAATCACAGACCACAGCTTCCCGGTGATCACCTGGCACCCTTCCGCCCGGTATATTAGTTTTATTACCGAGGAAAAAGGCGGGGTAAAGCTTTATTACTATAATATAGCTGAAAAAAAGCTTACTGTAAGAAATTTTCTGTATTTCGACAAGGTGCTGGATTTTTCCTTTTCCCAGGAGGGTTCCATGTTCGTTTTTTCAGGGACCCGTTTTGGGAAAACTGATATTTATGTTTTTGATATCGCTTCCTCCACTACCCGGCAGATTACCAATGACGAGGCGGATGATAATTTCCCGCGTTTCATTGAGAATGACAGTAAAATCATTTTCAGTTCCAACCGCATATCCGATACCCTGAGCGCAGAGCCAGGAAAGACCACCCGGGCGCTCACCAGCGATCTTTTTATATACGATTACAAAGGAAATTCAGATGTGCTGATGCGCCTGAATGATTACAAGTACACCCATAAAACCAATCCCAATGAGGTGGACAGGAATGTTTTCATTGAACTGAGCGACAACCAGGGCATTATCAACCGCTATATTTCCAAGTTTGACAGCACCATCAGTTTTGTGGATACCACTGTTCATTACCGGTATTATGCTGAGACTGCCCCGCTCACCAAATACTCCCGGAGTATCCTTGAACAGGATTACAATCCCTCCACCGAGAAAGTGGCCGATATCATTTTTAACAAAGGCCGGTACAATATTTTTCATTATCCAGTGGATAAACAGGCTGTGATAACCGAACCCATCAGGTCCACTCCGACCCAGCTGCAACGGATTAAGCTGCGGGCGGCCCGGGATAGCATGAGAAACATAAAAAAAGAAATCATTCCCATCAATAAAGTCGTAAACAATACCATCGTTACGGGAGGCGATACCCTTTTGCTGGGAACCAGCACTATTGATATTAATAAATACGTGTTTGAGATTGAGAAGATCAATGCATACAATGAAAAGCTGAGCAACCGCAAGGTTGAACTTGCCCTGGATACCGCCCAGAAAACCCGCCCCAAAATACGGCTTTACAGGCCTGTATTTTACCAGAACAGTATGGTGACCCAGATCGATTTCAGCTTTCTGAATGCTTCATACCAGGCCTTTACGGGAGGTGCCTTTTATTTTAATCCTGGATTCAACGTGCTCATGAAGGTTGGCGCAAACGACCTTTTCGAGGACTTCAAAATCACGGGGGGGATCAGGATCTCACCCGATCTGGATGCCAATGAATACCTGCTTAGTTTTGAAAACCTGAAGAGAAGGCTGGATAAGCAGGTTGTTTTTCACCGGCAGGCTTTCAGGAATAATGTGTTTGACAATGACGGTTTTTATGTAGGGGAAATCAAGACCCATATGCACCTGCTTTCACTGATACTCCGTTATCCGCTGACACAGGTAAAATCCATTTCCACCACGATTTCTTACAGAAATGACCGGACGGCCTATTTGTCAAGTAATACTGCCTTCCTGAATCTGCCCAATGATTACCGGAACTGGCTGGGCCTGAAACTCGAGTATAACTTTGACAATACCCGGTCGCTGGGCATGAACCTCTATACCGGCACGCGCTATAAAATATTCGCTGAAGTTCAGGAGCAATTGTATAAGAACCTTTACGAACTCATCGTATTCGGGGCCGATATCCGGCACTATACCCGTATTCACCGCTCGCTCATCCTGGCCAACCGTTTTGCCTGGAGTTCCTCACAGGGATCGAGCCGCATCATCTATTATCTGGGGGGTGTAGATAACTGGATCAACCTGAATTCCAGCAAAACGCCCACCTTTATTCCCTTTACCGAAATTCCATACGATCGTACACAAAATTATGCCTACCAGGCAGTAGGTACCAACATGCGCGGATTTTCACAGAATATTCGTAATGGTAACAATTTTGCAGTCTTCAATACGGAGATCCGCTTTCCGGTATTCAAATACCTGGCCAATTACCCACTGAGCAGAAGTTTTTTTGAAAATTTCCAGCTGGTTACATTTTTTGATGTCGGATCCGCCTGGTCGGGACCAACACCCTGGTCGAGCAAGAATGCCTATGATTCCGATATCATCCAGCAGGGACCTATCACCATCATCATTGATTCCAACCGCGATCCGATCGTTGCCGGTTACGGATTCGGCATACATACGCAATTGCTCGGTTATTTTATGCGGTTTGACTGGGCCTGGGGTATCGAAAATCAGCAGGTTTTGCCCAGCGTTTTCTATTTTTCCATGAGCCTCGATTTTTAGCTTTATCATGTATCTTGCATAATTACATATGAGCTTAAGTGAAATAACAGCTTTGGTGCTCATCGGTCTTTCAGCCGGTGTGGTTTCCGGCATGCTTGGCGTAGGCGGAGCCATCATCATTGTTCCGGCCCTGGTATTCTTTTTTGGCATGACACAACACCAGGCGCAGGGGACCAGCCTGGCCATCCTGTTATTTCCGGTTGGATTGCTGGCTTTCTGGAATTACTATAAGCAGGGATATGTCAATTTCAAACTGGCCCTGATTGTGATGCTGGCTTTCCTTATCGGAGGATACCTGGGATCGTTAGCTGCGGTCAACCTTCCGGAGAAGCCACTGCGGATCGGCTTTGGAATATTGATCGTGATCCTGGGATTCAGGATGATCTTCAGTAAATAATACCAAAAGTAAGACCATGGAACTTGCTGAGAATATAAAACATCTTGCTGGGGAATATTACAACGACATTGTCGGCATCCGCCGTCATTTACATCGCTTCCCTGAACTTTCCTATGAGGAGTTCAGCACTTCTGCATACATACAAGAGCAATTGCGGATTTTAGATATTCCTTACCAATCGGGTTATGTTAAAACCGGCATTATCGGCAGGATCGAAGGTAACAATCCGGACAAACGCATCATAGCCCTGAGGGCCGATATGGATGCCCTGCCCATTACCGAAATGAACGTTATTCCCTATAAGTCTGAACACCCCGGCAAAATGCATGCCTGCGGTCATGATCTGCACATGGCAGCGCTATTGGGAGCTGCCCGTATCCTGCGGAAAATCAGGGGCACCTTTGAAGGCACGGTGCTTGCTGGTTTTTCAGCCGGCCGAGGAGAAATTACCGGGCGGGGCGAACCTCCTGATGCAGGAGAAGGCTTTTGAGGGCTGCACGCCCAACCTGATCATCGGGCAGCATGTACTGCCGGGACTTCCTGCAGGCACCGTAGGGTACAGACCCGGAGTATATATGGCCTCTTCCGACGAGATATACCTGACTGTGAAGGGTAAGGGCGGCCATGCAGCCGTGCCGCATCAGCTTGTCGATCCTGTTGTTATTGCCGCAAACATCATCGTTGCATTACAGCAGATTGTCAGCCGCAATGCCAATGCAGCCATACCGTCGGTATTATCTTTCGGTAAAATCGAGGCTTCCGGAGCGGTCAATATCATTCCGGCCGAGGTGAAGATTGAAGGCACCTTCAGGACCATGAACGAACCCTGGCGAAAGGAGGCCCATGAGAAGATCAGCAGGCTGGCGAAAGCCATTGCTGAAGGCATGGGTGGTGCCTGTGAAGTGAACATCCTGCACGGCTACCCGGTTCTGGAGAATCATAACGGATACACAGCCAGGGCAGCCGAATTATCGCGACAACTGCTCGGGCCTGAAAAAGTAATCGATCTGGAGCTACGAATGACATCCGAAGATTTTGCCTATTATGCACAGTGCTTTCCGGCGGTGTTTTATCGGTTCGGGACAACTGATCCCCAGGGCCAGTATACGGCACCGCTGCATTCAGCCACCTACATGGCCGATGAAACCGCATTGATCACCGCCATGGGCAACCTGGCCTGGCTGGCCCTGTCGTTCCTGCAGGAGGACTAACAGTCCTTACGGGACGAGCAGATGTGCATGAAGGTCCTGATATTTTTCCTTTTGTCGTTTCATTTAAAGCATTAAATTTGTCGCATTAACATTAAAAATTCTTTATCATGGCTTATGTAATTAGTAATGAATGTACTGCTTGCGGCACATGTTTACCTGAATGTCCATCTGAGGCAATTTCTGAAGGAGATATTTACAAGATCGATCCTGATAAATGTATCGACTGTGGAGCATGTGCTGATGTTTGTCCGGTAGAAGCCATCAGCGCGGCTTAAACATAATACCATTCATTTTAAATGGTACCAGCAACCCTTCCGGTGGTCACCCACCCCTGAAGGGTTGCGGTTTTTAAGTGAAACCCGGTTACTCAGCCTCCATGCAGTCAAAAATATACAATCCGGTTTGGGAGGAAACTTTCCAGGTCCGGTCGTATGATATCGGCTTAAACCGTACCATGCGCATCAGCAGCCTTTGCAGCTACTTCCAGGAGGTCGCCGGAAAGCATGCCACCCACCTGGATGTCGGGTATAAATTTGTCCAGCAATCAGGAATGGTTTGGTTGCTCTCCCGTCTTTATATGAACATTCACCAACTGCCTGCATGGAATGACACCTTTCTGCTTGAAACCTGGCCTCTTGGCAACGAGCGTATTTTCTACCGTCGTGATTACAGGTTAAGCATCGGGCAGGAAACCAGGGTCACCGCAACATCTTACTGGATCCTGCTGAATCTTTCCACCCGAAGGCCAACCCTCATTCCCCTGAATGAAAAGGTCATTAACACCAATGCCGGAAGATTCAGCATGGAAATGCCTGCAGCAGTTTTTCCGGCATTGGGAAATCCGGAAACAGAAGAACGCCGTGTTAAATACAGTGATCTCGACCACAACCGGCATGTGAACAATGCCCGGTATGTCGAATGGATCTTTGACATCCTCGATCCGGAACTGCTTGAAAAAAGAAGCCCGTCCTTTTTCGCCATTGAGTACAAACAGGAAGTGAAGGCAGGTGATACCGTGTTGATGTGCAAGGCAGAAACCGCCACGAAGCCACTGACATTTGCGGCGGAAGGAAGCCTTTCCGGGACCGGTCAGGTGTGTGTGCGGGCTAAAATTGTTTTTGAATAAAACACCCTTCGACTCCGCTCAGGGTGACAATGACAACAGAAGTAAGGCTGAGCGCAGTCGAAGCCTGTTACGGCTTCAATTTCTCTATGATCTTCTTTTCCACCTCTTCCGAAAGCTCGGGATTGTCGAGCAGCAGCTGTTTCACGGCATCGCGTCCCTGACCCAGCCGGGTTTCACCGTAGCTGAACCACGACCCGCTCTTCTTGATGATTTCCAGTTCTGTGGCCAGGTCAATGATCTCTCCGATCCTGGATATACCTTCCCCGTATAGAATATCAAATTCTGCCTTGCGGAAAGGGGGAGCGAGCTTGTTTTTAACGACCCTGACCTTGGTGCGGTTGCCAAAGACTTCCTCACCTTCCTTGATCTGGCTGACCTTCCGGATATCCAGCCTTACGGAAGCGTAGAATTTCAGTGCATTACCGCCTGTTGTGGTTTCGGGATTACCGAACATCACGCCGATCTTTTCCCGCAGCTGGTTGATGAAGACACAGCAAGTATTGGTTTTGCTGATGGTTGCGGTGAGTTTTCGAAGGGCCTGTGACATGAGTCTGGCCTGAAGACCCATCTTGGAATCACCCATTTCTCCTTCAATCTCAGCTTTCGGTGTAAGGGCGGCCACGGAATCGATCACGATGATGTCAATGGCTCCGGAGCGGATCAGGTGTTCGGTAATTTCCAGGGCCTGTTCCCCATTGTCGGGTTGCGAAATCAACAGATTCTCAATATCAACACCCAGTTTTTGGGCATAGGAGCTGTCGAAGGCGTGTTCGGCATCGATAAAGGCGGCGATCCCTCCGGTTTTTTGTGCCTGGGCAATGGCATGAATGGCCAGTGTGGTCTTACCCGACGATTCTGGTCCGTAAATCTCAACTACCCTGCCGCGCGGGTAACCACCAACACCAAGAGCGATGTCGAGGGCCAGAGATCCCGAAGGAATTGCCCCGACAGAAACAACGGCATGGTCGCCCAGCTTCATGATGGCACCCTTGCCAAAATCTTTTTCAATTTTGCCTAAGGTTGTTTCAAGCGACTTAAGCTTTTCTTTCCTGATGTCGTCGATGGTCTGCTCTTTTGCCATTATGTTTGGTTTTAATTGATTCCTAAAAGTTCCAGGATCTGACGCGTATGATCCCCTGTATTCACTTTATCAATGATTTTCAATATATTACCCTTTTCGTTAATCAGGAAGGTTGTTCTGAGAACGCCCATGTATTTTTTTCCGTACATGTTTTTCTCGCCCCAGACGCCGTATGCATTCAGAATGACGGCTTCGGGATCGGCAATCAGGCTGAAAGGCAGATTGAACTTGGCCCTGAATTTGGCATGTGATTTTTCATTGTCGGGACTTACCCCCACAATGGCAAATCCCCTGGATAAAAGAGCGTTGTAATTATCCCTCAGGTTGCAGGCCTCGGCAGTACATCCGGGGGTGTCATCCTTGGGATAGAAATACAAAACCACCTTTTTTCCCTTGAAATCATCCAGGCTTACCCATTTTCCATCCTGGTCCTTTCCCTTAAACATAGGCGCAACGGCGCCTTCTTTTAACTGTGTCATATATTTCTGATTTAGTAAAAATACAAATTACCGAATGATCGTAGTAAAAAAACGAAAAATTAATTTCAATAGAATATTAACAGGGAGTGGAGGAGATTGTTTACGGGTTGATAGGGTGGTTTTTAGTACTGATGGGGCAAGTGCAGATGAAGTTGACGGATTAATGTTATTCAACCCCTGCGGGGTTGGGAAACATGGCGGCGCAATCCGTTCTACAATAATGGAACCTCTGCGAGGTTCATGGGTAATATTGGTTACAATACCATCCTCGTAAAGGATGAATTATTGTAGATACAACCAATATATCCATTTCCACATCCTCGTAGAGGATGAATTATTGTAGCAAGGAACATTAATGATACAATCCATCCTCGTAGAGGATGAATTATTGTAAAACATGACTATGCCGGCACATAGACCAATTTCTTTGTTTCAAAAAACGGCTCCTCAAAATAATCCTTGAGGTCGAAGACCTTTACACCCGGTCCCATCGGCTTCAGTTCGGCCTCCAGGTCACCGCCCTTCAAAGCCAGCAATCCGTTCTTCAGTTCATTTTGTCCGCCAGGGATCAGGTTCCTCCTGATCCAGCCGTAAAGCCTGGGGATTTCAGTGACTGCCCGACAAACCACAAAATCGGCCGATCGGGAGATTTCTTCCACGCGGTTGTTGACCAATGTGCAATTCTCCAACCCGGTTTCCTGGATTACAGATTCCACTACCCGGATCTTCTTGGCGATGGAATCCACCAGGACAAACCGCACATCCGGGAACAGAATGGCCAGGGGAATCCCCGGAAATCCTCCGCCGGTGCCCGCATCCAGGACCACGGATCCTGCCCTGAAACGAATGATCATGGCAATGGCCAGGGAATGCAGCACATGATGGAGGTAGAGTTGTTCAATGTCTTTACGGGAAATCACGTTGATACGCTGGTTCCAGAAATTATAGAGCAGTCCGAGTTGCGCAAACTGGGCAGTTTGCCTGGGCGACAGAAGTGAGAAATATTTCAGGATGATGTCCATACAAGCGGGCGCCGATCAGTGCGCGATTACATCTTTCCGGTAGTGTTTTTCAGGATGTTGTAAAGGAGTTCCCGGGCCCTGAACAGCTGGGCCTTTACGGTTCCGATCGGCAGTTCAAGTTCTTCAGCAATTTCCTCGTATGAAAGTTCGTTGAAGTACCGCAACTCAATCAGTTTCCGGTAACGTGGTTTCAGTTTGGACACCAGGGAGCGCATCAACCTGATCTTCTGTTCGTTTATCAGAGTTTCCTCAGGATCAAGCACGGGGGCCTGGATATCCTTGGTGGCCTTTTCATGTTCCTCGTTGCTGTGGTCGAGCGAAACATGACTGGTCTTTTTCTTCCGGATGAAATCGATGCAATTGTTAGTGGCGATCTTAAAAAGCCAGGTACTGAAAGCGTAATTGGGGGCGTACTGGGTGATGTTCTTAAAGGCTTTCCCGAATGCTTCAATGGTAAGATCTTCAGCATCGCTGGCATTATTCACCATTTTCAGAAGCATGTAATAAATTGCATCGCGATATCGGCCCATGAGCTCGGCATATGCCCGCTGATCACCTTCTGTTGCGCGCTGCACCAGCATGTAATCGCGCTGTGCTTTTTCGGATAGGTTAGCGTTTACTTCCATTGATAATTTGATGGTCTGATGCGGCTTATAATGAGAAGGCCAAAATTAATGAACAGAGATACAAGGTCAAACAATAACGAAATTAGTAATAAATCTTTCTCTTTTAATTGCATCATGGATTTTTTAATAACAAAGAGTTGCACCAGCATGCGAAAGGCGAATACGGATAAAACCAGGGGCTTATTAACAGGCATCATCAGCACTGCGATAAATCCGGCATAGAATAAAAGTCTGCTCACTGGTTCCAGTCCGAGCAAAAACTTATGAACCGGTTTGTAAAGGTTGTTTGTGCTGAGATGACGTTTCTTCTGGAAGAACCACTTGTCATAGGATTCCTTGGGGGATGTACGGGTGTGACTTTCCGGAGAAACCTCAATGGCAGTGTTGTTCCTTGTTGCATGTTCATTCACAAACAGGTCATCATCACCCGATGCCAGGTGATAATGGTTCGAAAAACCCTTACCCGAATAAAACAGGGAACGCCTGTAGGCCAGGTTTCTGCCAACACCCATATAGGGAAACCCGCAAAGGGCATAACTGAAATACTGCAGGGCAATGACGAGCGTGTCGTAGCGGATGTATTTGTTCAACAGCCCGGGTTGTGCAAAATAGCCACCATAGCCAAGTACTATAGCCGTGCTGCCTGAAAAATGCGAAGACATCCTGTTCAGCCAATGGCTGCTTTCAGGTTTGCAGTCGCCGTCGATGAATAAAAGCCTTTCATGCTGAGCTGACTTGATACCGATGGTTACCGCCAGCTTTTTACCGTGTGAGAATTTTTTATCTTCCTTGATGGTGGTGGTTCTGAGCCTAGGATATTGGGCCATGTGCTTTTTGAGCACCATGTCAGTATCGTCGGTGGAGCAGTCATTCACGACGATTACCTCGTATTCGGGATAGTCCTGGGTCATCAGTGCCGGCAGATACTGGTCGAGGTTATCGGCCTCATTTCGGGCACAGACAATCACAGAAACGGGATCCTGAGCGGCTGGCTCCGTTCTTCTCCGGTAGATTACAAAACGCATGTAAATGCCCAGGTAATACATCAACTGGATTGCTGCTGCCAGTATAAATACCAGCAAGACTACAAGCCCTTGTTTGTCGGTGAAAAAATTGCTGAAAGCCGTCATCGGTCCTATTTAATCCACGGTGGCAATTTTATTAAAGTTTTTGCTGGAAACCAAATTCTGCAGGTCAAAGAAAATAACAATCCTGGTAATTAATTATATATTTGCCGCCAAACAGGGTTTTTCATGAAGTTTGAAATTGAGCACAGGGATGCTTCCACCGGTGCACGGGCGGCCAGACTGATTACTCCGCACGGCATCATTCAAACACCTGTCTTTATGCCTGTTGGAACTGCGGGAACAGTGAAAGCCGTTCACCAGCGTGAACTTGCTGATGATGTGAAGGCTCAGATCATTCTCGGCAATACCTACCATCTTTATTTACGACCGGGAATGGAGATTCTCCGGCAGGCAGGAGGGCTGCATCAGTTTATGAACTGGCAACGGCCTATACTGACCGACAGTGGCGGCTACCAGGTGTTTTCACTGGCCGGGATGCGGAAACTCACCTATGAAGGCGCACTTTTCAGCTCGCATATCGATGGTTCGAAGCATCTCTTTACGCCGGAGAAAATCGTGGAGGTACAGCGGATCATTGGCGCCGATATCATGATGGCCCTGGACGAATGTACTCCCCATCCCGCTGATCATAAAACAGCAAAAAAATCCATTGAGCTCACTCACCAATGGCTCGAAAGAGGCTTCCGGCATTTTAAACAGACCGAACCATTGTACGGGTATGAACAGTCTTATTTTCCCATTGTACAGGGAAGTATATACGAAGATCTCCGTAAGGAATCAGCTGCAGAGGTCTGTAATTATCCAGCCGACGGCTATGCCATCGGCGGATTGTCGGTTGGGGAACCGGAAGAAATGATGTATGACATGACCGCGGTGGTTACCGGGATCCTTCCGGTTGCCAAACCACGATATCTGATGGGTGTGGGCACGCCTGTTAACCTGCTGGAATCCGTTGCGCTGGGAATCGATATGTTCGATTGTGTGATGCCCACCCGGAACGGACGGAACGGCATGCTTTTTACACGCAATGGTATTATGAATATGCGCAATAACAAATGGAAAGATGATTTCAGCGTTCTCGATCCTGAAAGCACCTGTTTTGTTGACCAGCAGTATTCAAAGGCATACCTGCGTCACCTGATCATTTCCAAGGAAATTCTTGGGGCGCAAATTGCCTCACTGCACAATTTAAGTTTTTATCTTTGGTTAATGGAAGAAGCCCGCAGAAAAATCCAGGAGGGGCGTTTCGGCGAATGGAAAGGGATCATGATTAAGCAACTGTCGGAAAGAATATGAAGAAATTTGAACTGCATACACTCGACTGGTACATCATCAAGAAATTCCTCGGGACGTTTTTCTTTACCATTGCGCTCATCGTAGCCATAGCTGTTGTTTTTGATTTTTCGGAGAAGGTGGATGATTTTTTGGAAAACAATGCGCCCTTCAGGAGGATCATCTTTGATTATTATCTCAACTTCATTCCGTATTTTGCTGTCCTGTTCAGCCCGCTCTTCACCTTCATCACGGTAATTTATTTCACTTCACGCATGGCCTACAACACCGAGATCATAGCCATCCTGAGCAGTGGGGTCAGTTTTCACAGGCTCCTGGTGCCTTATTTTATATCAGCCTTTCTCCTTACCGTCTTTGCCTTTGCCCTGAACAATTTTGTCATTCCCCATGCCAACAGGCGCAAACTTGCGTTTGAGGAGCTTTTTTACCACAATTCTCCTCGGGTGGTGCGGGAAAGAAATATTCACAAGCAGATTGAACCAGGCATTTATATTTACCTGGAGACTTTCAACACCCTCAACAACAGCGGCAGGATGTTTTCGATGGAGAAATTTGAGAATGGTCAGCTCCGGTCAAAGCTTTTTGCCGATAACGTTCGCTGGGATTCCACCACGAACAAATGGCGCCTGCGCAATTATTATATCCGGAACTTTAACGGGGAATCCCAAACCCTGATCACCGGGGGTGAAATGGATACCACTATTGTACTAAGTCCCGGGGAATTCAGGCGCCGTGATAATGCCGTGGAAGCTATGAACCTCGGCGAGCTGAATGATTTTATCCGTGAGCAGAAGCTGCAGGGAGCACCTGATATTGATGTATACCTGTTGGAAAAGCACAAGAGATTTTCTTTTCCTTTTTCTGCTTTTATTTTAACCCTTATTGGCATATCCGTATCATCAAAAAAGGTCAAAGGAGGCATCGGCGTGCAGCTGGGGATCGGACTGCTGATCAGCTTTTCCTATATCGTTTTTATGCAGTTTTCCGCACAATTTGCCATCAGCGGTTCTTTTAGCCCTTTCATTGCAGTGTGGATCCCCAATCTCCTGTTTGCCATCATTGCCGTCTTTCTTTACCGTCTGGCCCCCAAATAGATTTGCATTGCCGGGCAGGATATGATCAGTATTATTTGCTTTTATTTAATTTGACCTTATATTTGTTGCCTCCAAAAAAATCATCAATCATGGCAATTAAAAAACAGATTCAGGAACTTCAGAAAAGGCGTGAGGAGGTCCAGATGGGCGGTGGTGAAAAAGCCATTGAGAAACAGGAAGCCATGGGCAAAATGACAGCCCGGAACCGCATCCACGCGCTGGTAGACAAAGATTCCTTTCAGGAATATGACATGTTCGTGCAGCATGAGGCCAGGGACTTTGATATGGCTAAGAAGATTCTGCACGGAGATGGTGTTGTCATCGGGAGCGGAACCATTTCTGGACAGCCTGTTTGCATTTTTGCCCAGGATTTTACCGTGGCAGGAGGATCCCTTGGCCTGATGCATTCGAGGAAAATTGTCAAGATCATGGAGCATGCGCTGAAAATGAAAGTGCCCCTGATCGGCATCAACGACTCGGGTGGAGCCCGCATCCAGGAAGGGGTTAATTCCCTTGCCGGGTATGGCGAAATATTCTTCAGGAATACCCTGAATTCCGGTGTAATTCCTCAGATTTCGGTAATCCTCGGACCCTGTGCTGGAGGAGCCGTTTATTCACCGGCACTTACCGATTTTGTCTTTGTTGTGGAGAACATTTCCAAAATGTTCATTACCGGACCCGAAGTGATTAAAACGGTTCTGGGCGAAGAGATATCCATGGAGGACCTCGGCGGTGCACGCGTCCACAGTGAGATTACCGGGAATGCTCATTTCTTTGCCACCACCGAACAGAACTGCTTTGATCAGATCAAAAAACTGCTCTCGCTCATACCGGCCAACAACGACCGCCGTGCAAACAGAATTCAGCCCAAACTTCCCAGAAAAGAATACAGGATCGGGGAAATTGTTCCGGATGATCCGGCATTACCTTATGATGTGCGCGATGTGGTCCGCGCTGTGGTGGATGACTCGGATTTCTTTGAGATACAGGAGAGCTGGGCGGCCAACATGGTCATTGGTTTTGGCAGGATGAACGGGGAAACCTGCGGATTTGTTTGCAACCAACCGCTGGTGCTCGCCGGTGTGCTGGATGTGGATTCATCCGACAAGGCAGCACGCTTTATCCGGTACTGCGATGCTTTCAATATTCCCATTATCACGCTGGTTGACCTGCCTGGATATCTTCCCGGCATTGACCAGGAACACGCCGGTGTGATCCGCCATGGTGCAAAGATCCTTTATGCGTACAGCGAGGCTACGGTCCCCAAGCTAACGGTAATCATCCGGAAAGCTTATGGCGGTGGTTATATAGCTATGGGTTCGCGTCACCTGCGTGCTGATTTTGTTTTTGCGTGGCCAACTGCCGAGGTTGCAGTAATGGGTCCCGAAGGAGCCGCCAACATTATTTTCAAGAAAGAGATCACGGAAGCTGAAAATCCCGAGGAAATGCGCAAACAGAAAGTGAAAGAGTATAAGGAGAAATTTGCCAATCCTTACGTGGCAGCGTCCAAAGGGTATATCGATACGGTCATCGCTCCCGAAGAGACCCGGAACATCCTGCTTCATGCCATTGAAGTATCGGGGGAAAAAGCAGTGAGTCTACCCAGAAAAAAGCATGGTATTCCTCCTTTTTAAAAAGCACTGTTATGAAAGAAAGTCCAAAGCAAGATCAAAATGAGGTACCTGAATTGAAAAAGCTTGTGGTTCAGGGAGATACCTTTCTCACCCGGTATACCAAAAAGTACCAGCAAAGGAAGTCCTGGAGCAAGCCCGATCCTAAAAAGGTTGTTTCCTTCATCCCGGGAACAATACGGCAGGTTCTTGTCCGGGCAGGCGACACCGTTGCGGCAGCAGATAAGCTGCTGGTGCTGGAGGCCATGAAAATGATGAATTCCATTTACTCACCCATTAACGGCAAGATCAGATCGGTTACTGTGAAGGAAGGCGACCGCATACCCAAGGGTACCGTGATGATTGAGTTTGATTAAACAATTATAAATTATCAGTATTGTTTGTATAGAACATCGAACAAGGAACACCGAATGATGAATTAAGAATAATGAAGGAAATTACCTTCGAAATTCATCATTCGGTGTTCCTTGTTCGATATTCATATCAAACTGTTTTTTTGAATTGAACAGTATTACATGAGTATAGCAGGTCCCGTCCAGCAAAAGAAATCCGGAAACAGATCTTTTACGGACGGGGCCTTGTCCATAAATATTCCATAAACCGACGAACCGCTGCCCGACATGGCGGCATACACCGCTCCCTGCCGGTAAAGCTTGTCCCTGATCTCCGCGATCACCGGATGCAACCCGATGGCATAGTTTTCAAAATCGTTGGTGATATGGTCCCTCCATTGTATTATGGGCAGACGGATGAGGGTCTCCAGTTCCGCATCCGGTTTTCCGGGCTGAATCGCCGCATAAGCTCCTGATGTTTTTATGAGTACTCCCGGATTTACCACAATAAAATCCAGGGGTTCCTTTATTAACGGAACATCCCGGAACCGGTTCCCCCGCTCGTAACCGAACATGGGTTTGTTCCTGATAAAAAAGGCACAATCGCTCCCTAATTCGGAGGCATAACTGCACAGCCTGTCCTCGTCGAGATAGAGTTCGAAGTAGACATTGAGGGATTTCAGCATGAAGGCAGCGTCGGAGGACCCGCCTCCAAGTCCCGCCTGTGAAGGTATGATCTTATGGAGATGGATGTCAATGGCCGGTAACTTGAAGTCATGTGAAAGCAGATGATATGCTTTCACACAGAGGTTGTCTTCACTGTTACCTTCGAGCGGGATGCCAGTGAGCGTTAAAGTGGCATTTCCGGCTGGCACACCAGGCAGCGGTACGAATTCCAGGATATCGCTGAGCGCTATCGGCCAGAATACAGTCTCGATATTATGGTAGCCATCGGATCGCCGGCTGATCACATGCAATCCAATGTTGATCTTGGCGTTGGGGAAACAAAGCATGACTGTTGCGCATTAGGGGGTATGAAGCCGTAAAATATAGGGAATTATCCGGTACCGAATCAGGATCACGCCGGATTATTTTATCAACAATAAACTTTTACCCGGTTTGTAACGTGTTTATAAACAAACCCGGGGTTAGTTGTATATTCGGTTTGTTCCTGCCTAATTTTGAAAGCCCGGAAAAGCTGGAATAAAGAATTTAAAAGCAAGGATTATGGCTCAGAAGAGAATGCAATCGACAGGTTCCTCCATTATCCCGGTAGGCATCGAATTGGGTAAGGTGCCCCCACAGGCCCCCGATCTTGAGGAAGCCGTTTTGGGAGCTATCATGCTGGAAAAAGATGCCATCCTCCAGGTAATTGACCTGTTAAAACCGGAGAGCTTTTACAAGGATGAACACCAGAAGATCTTCCAGGCCATCATTGACCTGACCTCCGCCAACAAAGCCATAGATTTGCTTACGGTAACCGAAGAGCTTAGAAAGAAGAAGCAGCTCGATGAAGTGGGCGGTCCCGTTTACATTACACAACTTACCTCGCGCGTAGCTTCTGCTGCCCATGTGGAGTTCCATGCCCGAATCGTTGCCCAGAAGCATATTCAGCGGGAGCTGATCCGGGTTTCTTCCGAGATACAGACCCGTGCCTTCGATGAGGGTACCGACGTGGATGACCTCCTCGATTTTTCGGAATCTGAATTGTTCAATATTGCGCAGGGCAATATTAAAAAGGAATCCCAAAAGGTCAGTGTGCTGATCAAGGAGGCTATCCTGCAAATGGAGGAAGCCAGCAAACGTGCCGACAGCCTGATCGGTATTCCGTCGGGCTTTACCAAACTCGACCGGATGACCAACGGCTGGCAGAACTCCGACCTGGTGATCATAGCAGCCAGGCCTTCCATGGGCAAAACAGCTTTTGTACTTTCCATGGCCCGCAATATAGCGGTAGAGCACAACCGGGCTGTAGCCATCTTCTCCCTCGAAATGGCCTCACTGCAATTGGTGAACCGACTAATCGTTTCGGAAACTGAGTTGCCGTCGAACCGGATCCGTAACGGAAAACTTCAGGATTTTGAATGGGAACAGCTCGACTATAAGATCAAAAAACTGGTAGATGCACCCATTTTTATTGACGATACACCGGCGATTTCCATCTTTGAGCTCCGTGCCAAGGCCCGGCGGTTGAAAAGACAGCACAACCTCGAAATCCTGATCATCGATTACCTGCAGCTGATGTCGGGTACACCCGATACACGGGGAAACCGCGAACAGGAGGTCAGTACCATATCCAGGGCGCTGAAAAGCATTGCCAAAGAGCTTGACATTCCTGTAATTGCCCTATCCCAGCTGAACCGGTCCGTGGAGATCCGTTCCGGCACCAAGCGCCCCCAGTTATCCGACCTCCGCGAATCCGGGGCGATAGAGCAGGATGCCGATATGGTAATCTTCATCCACAGGCCTGAAAAGTATGGCCTGATGGAGGATGAAAACGGTAATTCGTTGCGGGGACTGGCCGAGATTATCCTGGCCAAGCACAGGAATGGCCCCATAGGTGATATCTTCCTCAAGTTCAAGGATGAATTTGCCAAATTCACCGAACTGGAGGAAAACTTCCTGGCCCCGCTCGCTGATGTTGAAATGCAGCCCGTTGCCGTCACCCGTGGGTCAAAGATGAACAAGAACATCATCGGGGATGGCTTCAGTAAAAATGATATAGCCGGCGCTGATTACAGCGATGAGGTGCCCTTCTGAGATTCCTGCAGGTTTATTTGCGAACCAGTATTTTTTCAAGCTCTTCCAGGCTCTTTCCCCTGGTTTCCGGGAATTTAAATATCACAAAGAGGATCAGCAGCACGCACATCCCATCAAAGATCAGGAAGGCCGCACCGCCACCCAGGCGGTTCAGGATCACCGGGAAGGTGGTGATTACTAGAAAATTGGCAAGCCAGAGTGCAACCACGGCCACTGACATGGCCTTGCTCCGCAGTTTGTTCGGAAATATCTCTGCTACGGCCACCCAGGTCACCGGTCCCAGTGATGCCGCAAACGAAGCAATATACAGCAGTATAAATACCAGAATCAGGAAACCCCCGAACCGGTGCAGGTAAAAGGCCACGCTCAGGGCAGTGAGGGAAACGGCCATTCCCAAGGTGCCAAAGAGGAGCAGGGGCTTTCTCCCCACCTTATCTACCCAGGCTATGGCCACCAGGGTGAACAGGAAATTCACCCCTCCGATGGTTACGGTTTGCAGCAGGGCGGCATCTGTACCGGTACCGGTCTGCTGAAAGATCACCGGTGCGTAGTACATAATAGAATTGATGCCGGTAACCTGGGAAAACACAGCCAGAAGGACGCCCACCCACAATATGGGCCTTACACCGGGGGAGAAGACTTCCCTGTATGTTCCCTTTTCCTGCAGCAGGGATTCTTTGATTTCATCCAGTTCCTTTCGGGCATTTTCAGCACCGCCAATACGGGTGAGTATATGCAGGGCTTCCCGGTCCCTGTTCTTTTGTACCAGCCAGCGGGGACTTTCAGGTACCAGGAACAGCGTGAACAGGAAAAGAAAGGCAGGCAGGCCCATAACGGCAAACATCCACCGCCAGTTGTTGGGTCCTGATCCTGACAGCCAGTAATTGGAGAAAAAGGCCAGCAGGATGCCTACTACAATGGCCATCTGGTTGAGGGAGACCAGCTGGCCCCTTCGTGCTGCAGGCGAAATCTCTGAAATGTACATGGGCGAAAGCATGGAGGCCGCCCCCACCGCCAGCCCGCCTATAACCCTGAATGCAATGAAAACCAGGTGATTTAGTGAAAGGGCCGATCCCAGGGCCGACATCAGGAACAGCAGGGCGGCGAACATCAGCGTTTTCTTCCGGCCAAATATGTCCCCCGGCTTCCCTGCTGCAATCACACCCATGATGCAGCCGGCCAGGAGACTGCTGACGGTCCACCCCAGGCTGATGTCATCCAGTTCAAAATAGGGTTGTATAAAAGGGATGGTGCCGGAAATAACGGCGGTATCAAAACCGAACAACAGGCCGCCCAGGGCCGCCACTGTGGCTGCGAGCAACAGGAACTTGGGGTCTTTGCTGATCATGGATGATGGGATCGTTATTTTAATTCTTCGGGTCTGAGTGTATAATAATTATAGGTATCCAATGCTCCCACCCGGATGTAGCGGCGCGAGATGAGGGGCGTGGAGCTGCCAGCAGGCGTGAATGATGCAATGATCATATAACCTCCGGGCTGATCAGGCAGCTTGAGTTTTGCAGGGTAGTCCGACCGGCCCAGGGATTTCAGCTCCACTTCCCGGGTCTGCTGTACGATGGTTTTACCGGCGGCATCCAGCAGCTGGACTTTTACAGAACCGTAGATGGGTATAGCTTGATTATTCACCCCCGTGAGGCTGAAAACCAGTTCAGATCCTGGCTGGTGCGGGGTGATGTGTTTCATGTACCGCTCATCGGTGAGGTTTATGAATATGGCTGCCGGGGCAAAGCAGTGCCGGAACCAGTGCATGGTGGGACCGGGTTTCAGATCCTTGATATCCTCAATGAACCAGTCGCCAGTATAACCGTAATTGTTGGCCAGGTAGCAGAAAGCGAGTACGCCGGCCAGGGAAGGATTACTGCGCAGCCATTCCGTTTCAAGCTGCAGCCAGTAGGCCTGCAATTCACGGTTTTGCTCAGGGGTAGACCCTGGACCAAGGTAGTATTCGTATACCTCCACGGTCAGCTTGCTGGGCATACCGTTCCGCCACAGCCAGATCCAGCCGTATTCATTCACCAGCTGTGCAGCTGGGGATTCTTCGGCCTGCCGGATCATGGCAGGTTTATAATCGAGGTTCCCCAACGGATACGGTTCTTTTTCAAATTCCGTGATGTCCTGATTCCAGGGGCCCTGGTAAGGATGGGGTTCGTCCATTTCGTCGAATGTCATTTGGCTGCCCGTCATGTAACCGGCATCCCACAGCCGGCCAGGATCCAGTCTTTTTAACTCCGGGATGAGCGTATTGCCGATGAAATCATCCTGGTTTTCATTGATGGCGTCCCATATCGCGATGCTCGGATGGCTGCCGTCAGTCCATACCCAGTCGGTATACTCCCTCCGGATCTGTTCGTCCCAGCCGTGATTCTGCCAGTACAGCCATTCGTTCTGGAACAGGAGCCCGTATTCGTCTGCGAGATCGTACCAGAAGTCGGGCACAATGCCCACACAAATACGCATGGCGTTCCAGTTGAGCTGCTTGGGGTAATCAATCAGGAACTTTCTGACCCAGTCCCTGTTCCACACCAGATCGCGACTGTCGGGGTCCTCAAAGAAACGCTGCAGCGTGACATTTGTACCACGCAGATAATAAGGTTTGCCGTTCAGGTAAAAGTACTTTCCATTCCGGTTGAAATCGCGCATGCCAAACGATCGGGCGATTTTGTCCGAGACTGTCTTCCCCTGGCTCAGCGTCACTTCGGCAGTGTAGAGGAACGGATCTTCGGGTGACCAGGGATGGCATTCCGGTAACGCGATTTCCATCTGGATCTCAGTGAGATTATCACGCCGGGTGCTGTATTTTGAATGGGAATACATTACCACTGAACCGGACTTCCGTTCTTTAACCGTAACCGACAGTTGTACGGAATCCTGCATGACATCGCCATAGAAAACCTGCGCCGGGTTGAAATTCCGCAACAAAGCCTTGAGGGTGATGCTTTTTTCCATTACGGTGGGCAGCAGAAGCAAACGGTTTATCCGCACTTTGCCTGTAAAGGAAAGTTCCACATCATCCCATATGCCGGGCAGATAGTGTTCCTTTTCCTTGTCGGTGCCGCCGGCAGCCTCGCTGGGGAGCCAGGTGCGGTCGCCCACCCGGATGAGGATCTCATTTACAGCGCCGTATTTCAGGGCTCCGGTGGCCCGGCATTCCACAGGCGTATAACAGGCCATGGAAGTGCCCAGGTCCCTGCCGTTAATAAAGACTTGGGTAACGTACTGGCTTTTTTTAAGGGTGATCACCGCCTCGCTGCCTTCCAGTTCGCGGTCTACAAATACTGTTTTCCGGTACCAGTTATAACGGGGTGTATAATCAATGTCGTAAAGGCTGTGCTGTTCTTTGGCCACCACCAGGCCTGGGCGCTTGAAGAATTTATCGTAATCCTCGATCCGGGGTTCTGCCAGGGTAATCAGACCAGGGACCCGGATCTTCCTGGTGAATTTGGCCGGGGGGAAGGCATCTGTCGTCTGGTCGAAGTCCCATGACCCGTTGAGGTTAATGACGGTTCTGGGGTCAGAGGCTTGTATCTCCGGCATTATCAAGAAGAACGTCAACACTGCTATTAGTATATGTTTCATGGTCATTTTGGTTTTAATCCGGGCTAATGGTCATAAAGATATAGAAAAATATTTTTGGTATATTTGAAAAACCCGATACAGAAACCATGAAAAAACTCATTCCCTGCCTGAACCTTTTCTTTTTGCTGATAGTATTGATGAATGCCCTACTGGTGCAAGCTCAGTCACAACGCATCAGGGTTCTTGTGGTCACGGGCGGGCATGAATATGATACTGTGGCCTTCAGAGCCCTGTTTGATAGCATGCAGGGCATTCTTTCCTATAAAACCGTTTCCTTTCCCGAAGCATTCCGTTCATTTGAACCGGAGCACAGGAAGGAATTTGATGTAGTGGTCCTGTACCAGATGTGGCAGAAGATTACCCCTGAGCAGGAGTATAACCTGACCGGATGCTTTGGAGAGGGTAAACCATTGGTGGTATTGCATCACAGCATCTGTGCCTTTGATGACTGGGAGGAATACCACAAAATCACCGGAGGCAGGTATTTTCACCGGTCCGATACCATTGATGGCAGGATTTATCCTGTTTCCGGCTATAAACACGACGTCAGGGTGAATATCCATATCGCCGACAGCACGCATCCGGTAACCAAGGATATGACGGATGGCGAACTTATGGATGAGACCTACAGTGATTTTTACGTGGAACCGGGTGTAATCCCGCTGCTCACCACCAGCACTCCCGGCAGTTCCCCGGTCATTGGCTGGGCAAAAACCTACGGCGGGTCCAGGGTCGTTACTCTTCAGCCGGGACATGATGCCCGTACTTTTGAAACACCGTGGTACAGAAAAATCCTGCTCCGGGCCATTCTTTGGGTTAATGATTCGGGTGAAGTACAGGTTCTCTTGTGATTCGGAAGATTTGAAAATGAGGACTTTCAGAGAAGATTCCCGACTGGGATGCTCCGGAGTAAAAAAAAATGTTAAATATTCTTAAGAAAATTAAAATAAAATTAAAACTTAATTAAAAACTATAATTATATTTGAATTCTTAAGAAACCCTGTGCTGGAAGAATATGATTTTTATCAGTGATTGGAATACAAACAAAATACGAATGTTGACCCCCACTTTCCCCCCATACAGAATGTTTTTATATAATTATTTGTGAATCAACGTGTTGTGTGAAGTTGCAGATTATTAACCTGACCATATACTATTAATTAACCTAAATGATTTTTACTATGGGAACTTTGCGGAATTCTGTGTTTTTATGGAGGGGAAGGAGTTTATTTCTTCTCTTATTTTGCTTTGCTATAGGCATAGCCAGTGCGCAGGAGAGAACGATCAAGGGTAAAGTTACCTCTGCAGAGGAAGGACCTCTGCCCGGGGTTAACATTAAACTTCAGGGAACTCTCCAGGGAGCTGTAACAGACGCTGACGGAAACTACACGATTACAGTGCCGGGCCCGGAAGCAGTGCTTGAATTTTCCTACATCAGCTACACATCACAGACGATCACAGTGGGCGCACAGTCCACCATCGACGTGGTACTGGCACCTGCAGCCACCTCGCTGGGTGAAATTGTGGTCATCGGGTATGGTACCCAGAAAAGAAATGAGGTTACCAGTGCTGTTGCCAGTGTGAAATCCGACGATTTCAACAAAGGTAATGTAAGCAGCCCCGAACAGCTGATCCAGGGCAAGGTATCAGGGTTGTCCATAACCAAGGTTGGCGGTAACCCGAACGAAGGGTACAACATCCGTCTCAGGGGACTGAGCACGGTTGGTTTAAGCAGCCAGCCACTGGTGGTCATTGACGGTGTAATCGGCGGAGCACTCGAGAACGTGGATCCGAACGACATCGAATCCATCAACGTATTGAAGGATGGTTCTGGTGCAGCCATTTATGGAACCAGGGGTTCCAGCGGTGTTATCATTGTTACCACCAAGAGGGGCAGGGCCGGAACAGCAGTAGTTGACTACAACGGTTATGTAACCATGGAGACCATTGCCAAGACCACCGATGTCATGGATGCCACCGAATGGAGGGCCCTGTCGGATGAGACCGGTCTGGGTACCGATTTTGGATACAACACCAACTGGTTTGATGAGATTACCCAGACAGCTGTAGTACAGGCACATAATATCTCTTTATCAGGTGGAACCGACAAGACCAATTACCGGGCTTCCTTCAACTATCGTGACGGAGATGGTTCAATCATCAACACAGGCTACACCCAGCTCAACGGCAGGGTCAACCTCTCCCAGAAAGCCCTGAAGGACAAACTGACTATTGATCTGAATGTGGGCGCAACGGACAGGAAAGCTGAGTATGGTTTCCCACAGGCTTTCCGCTATGCATCCATTTACAATCCAACGTCTCCGGTAAGAAGCGATGATCCTGAGTTTGTACAGTATGACGGATATTTCCAGCAGGTATTGTACGATTATTATAACCCGGTCCAGATTCTGGAACAAGATCTCAGTGAAGGGAAAGACAGGATCCTGAACGTAGCGATTAAAGGTACCTATGAGATCATTCCCGGATTGTCGGTCGACGCTTTCTATTCGCTGCAGAGCAGCAACCAGCAGAGAGGAGAATATTACGACAAGAACAGCTATTGGGTTGGCAAGGACAGGAATGGTCTGGCCAATGTCCGCCAGGACAATGGCTACAGCCAGCTGTTTGAAGCAACAGGCCGTTGGAATGGCAATATAACTTCTACAGTCGCCCTCAATGTGTTGGGTGGGTATTCCTACCAGAAGTTTATGTTTGAAGGCAGCAACATGAGCGGTGGTGATTTTACCACAGATGCCAATAAATACTATAACATGAGTGCCTCACGCGATTTTAAAACTGGTCGAGGTGAAGTGAACAGTTATAAGAATTCAAATGAGCTTGCCGCCTTCTTCGGACGCGCCAACCTGAACATCAACAACACCTTCTTTGTGAATGCCAGTCTCCGGTATGAAGGTTCGTCCCGGTTTGGTGAAGACAACAAATGGGGTATGTTCCCCGGTATCGGTGGTGGTGTGGAATTGAACAAGTTTTTGAATGTCAGTTCCATCGATAACCTGAAAGTAAGGGTTAATTACGGTGTTACTGGTAACCAGCCCGCAGACAGCTATTTGTCCCTGCAGCGCTTAGGACCTAATACTACCCAGTACTTCTTCTATAATGGATCCTATCGCAATGTTTATTCCTGGAACAGTAATGGTAATACCAACTTTGGCTGGGAAAAGAAAGGCGAGTTTGATGTCGGGGTCGACTTTTCGCTATTTGGATCGAAACTTTTCGGTGCGTTTGACTTCTATACGAGGACCACAACCGACCTGATATTCGAGTACGAAGTACCGGTTCCTCCAAATATTACCACCACGGCTACATTGAACCTGGGTGAGATCAAGAGCAGCGGACTTGAGCTGACACTGACCTGGAATGTCATTCAGAAAAGTGACTTTTCCTATAGCACAACCATCACACCTTCCTATAGTATCGAAAACACCCTGGTTTCCCTTTCGGGTAGTTACAATGGTACCGAGCTGAACTATGGTGTGCGCGACCTTGGTGGTATGGGTGCCCCCGGTCAGAGTGCAGTACCGCTGGTACGCGCTGAAGAAGGCGAACCCATCGGCCAGTTGCTGGCTTTGGAATATGACAAGATTGATGAAGACGGCAACCTCATCTTTAAAGACCTCAGTGGTCCGGATGGTGTTCCTGACGGAAGCATTGACGCGCTCGACAGGACCATCGTTGGTAATGGTTTGCCCGATTTCCTCATAGGTTGGGGTAACACCTTTGCTTACAAGAACTGGGATATGAATATTTTCTTCCGTGGTGTTTTCGGTCACGACCTGATCAATTCCTACCGTGGCTTCTATGAAGTTCCCAACATGATCGGTTCCTATAACCTGCCGACGACTGCCAAGGATATGAGAAATCCGACAACCGGCACCCTGCTGAACAACTCTTCAGGTGTTCTTTCCAGCTATCATGTGGAGAATGCCTCCTTTGTTACCCTGGATAACATGGCCATTGGTTATAATTTTGTTCTGGGCCAGAAATCCGTATTAAGCAAAGTCAGGCTCTATCTTGCCGGTAACAACCTCTTCTACATCACCGATTATAAAGGTGTAGATCCTAACCCGAGATACGGCGACAGTGAAGACAACAACAATCCCCTCGTACCAGGTGTTGACAGACGTGATACATGGTTCAGGACCAGATCGTTCACATTTGGTGCTAACATTGTTTTTTAATCCTGAAAACGAATAAGATATGAAAACAATTATAAGAAAGAACATGAAAAAGACGCTTTTTCTGATCAGAGCAATTTTGGTTGTTTCAATCATAGCTGCTTTTAATCAGTCGTGTACGAATCTGGATGAAGAACTTTACAGCGAAGTTACGCCGGATAATTTCTTTAAAACTGAGGAGGAGTTTATCGCCGCCCTGGGTGACGCCTATACAAAATTCTCAGATTGGGCCACCGGCGACGGCACACTTGCCTTGCAGGAGGTTACTACAGATGAAATGGTGGTTCCTACCCGCGGACAGGACTGGGACGATGGTGGCAACTGGAGACGGTTACACCTGCATTCCTGGACCAATGAAGACTACCAGATGAATAACGGTTGGAGTTTTGGTTTCAATGGCGTAAATAGCGCTAACCGGTTGATCTACGTGTTTGGAACACTGATAGAGGACGGAACCGTAGATGCTGAAGTAGGTAATGCTTATATTGCTGAGCTCGAGGCTGTTCGCGGCTTCTTCTACTGGCAGCTGATCGATATGTTCGGAAATGTGCCTCTGGTGACCGATTTCGTGAATACTCCTGCTGCACCCCCAACAGTTCCAAGGTTGGAAGTTTATAATTTTGTTGTTGACAACCTGGAAACGGCTGTCCCGAAATTATCAAAATCAGTAGATGCATCCACCTATGGCCGTATGAACTATTACGCTGGACAGGCACTGTTGGCAAAGTTGTACCTGAATGCCGAAGTGTACACAGGCACCCCGGCATGGCAAAAGGTAATCGACGCCTGCGACGAAATTATTAACTCGGGTGAGTATAATCTGGAAAGCAATTATTTTGCCAATTTCAATGTGGACAATGCCGGATCCAATGAGATTATTTTCGCCATTGCCTATGACCAGGTATTTTTTCAGGGATTCAATATCGCTGTCCGCACACTGCATTATGGCAGCCAGCAGACTTATAACCTGACAGCACAGCCCTGGAACGGTTTCTGCACACTGGAGGAATTCTACAATTCCTACGATGATGCTGACCTCCGCAAGGGTGATGTTGGAACTGTAGATGCTCCGGCCAGCAAACGCGGTAATTTCATCGCCGGCTATCAGTACAAGGCCGATGGAACACCGGTGACAGATGGCGGATTTGAGGTTCCGAATCCTGGTCGTTTGCCTCAGCCCTTGCTGGGAGACCCGGATGGTGAATGGCTTAATTTTGGCAACATAGGGTCCACTCAGGCCCAGATCAATGAACTCGGTCCGCAGGCTTATCGCCAGTCGGGCGTGAGGATCGGCAAATGGGAAATTGCAAAAGGAAGCTACCCCGACAGGATGAGCAATGACTATGCGGTATTCCGTTATGCCGATGTACTGCTGATGAAAGCTGAAGCTTTGTGGCGCCTGAACCCTGGTGATGGCGAAGCGCTCGCACTGGTTAACGAGGTCAGGGCCAGGGCCGGTGTTCCGGACATTGGCTCCCTCGACGGTCCCCTTAGCTATGATTTGGGCGGCGGTGACGTTCCCGGTGGTGAATTGTTCAATGAGATCGGTCGTGAAATGTTTGCTGAGAACCACAAGCGAACCAACCTGATACGCTGGGGATTGTATACCGACGTGGCCAAATGGGCACTTCCTTTCTACAATCCCGGTGACCGGATCGAAGAAGGTGAACATACCACCCTTTTCCCGGTTCACAAGGATAAACTGGCTGCCAACCCGAATCTGATTCAGAACCCAGGCTACACCGGCGCCAAGTAGAAATATTCTCTGAACTGTTCTCAGAGAGAGCAAGCAATGATTATCTTTGCTTGCTCTCTTTTTTTGTTACAGGATTAGGTTTATTACAACTGTCACCCTGAGCGTAGTCGAAGGGTATTCGTTGAGAGATGCTTCGACTCCGCTCAGCATGACTTTTTCGATCCCGCTCAGCATGACTTTCAGATCATTATCTGTATGAAGAACAGTTTCAAGTATATTTTTTCATTCCTGACAACCGCTTTAATGGCGACTATCCTGATACCCTCCTGCAGCAAAAACAGTTCAGAATCAAAGCACTTATTCACCCTGCTCGATGCGAAGCGCACGGGCATTTCCTTCATTAATCAGGTAGCGTATACCGAGGAATTCAATACCTATACCTACCGCAATTTTTACAACGGGGCAGGGGTTGGCCTTGGTGATTTCAACAAGGACAGCCTGATGGATATTTATTTCTGCGGCAACCTGGTTGACAATAAGCTTTATCTCAATAAGGGCAATTTTGTTTTTGAGGACATCACCGAAAAAGCCGGGGTTGCCTGTAAGGATGTATGGTCCACCGGAGTGAGCATTGCCGATGTCAACGGCGACGGATGGCCGGATATTTATGTGTGCAAATCAGGAATGCCTGGTGGTGCGCATCGCCACAATGAGTTGTTCATCAATAACGGTGACCTGACGTTCACTGAAAAGGCTGCAGAATACGGGCTGGCTGATATTGGCCTGTCAAATCATGCGTCCTTTTTTGATTACGACCGCGACGGCGATCTCGATTGTTACCTCCTGAACAACTCTTTTCAATCGGTTACTGAGTTTGATATCAAACCCGGTCAGCGAGAAATACGGGATACGCTGGGCGCCAACAAGCTCTACAGGAATAACAACGGACATTTTGCAGATGTGAGTGAAAAAGCCGGTATATACGGCAGCAAGATCGGATTTGGCCTGGGGGTGAGCGTGGCCGACGTGAACCGCGACGGCTGGCCTGACATCTATGTTTCAAACGATTTTTTTGAACGGGATTATCTGTATATCAACAATCACGACGGCACTTTTACCGAATCCCTTACCGATCAGCTGCGGGAGATCAGCCTTGGCGCCATGGGTGCCGATATTGCGGACATTAACAACGATGCCTGGCCGGAGATTTTTGTCACAGAGATGACCCCTGAAGACAATTCCCGGCGCAAAACAAAGGCATTGTTCGAAAGCTGGGAGCGTTACCAGGAAAAAGTGTCCAAAGGCTATTATCACCAGTTTGCCCGCAACGTACTGCAGCTCAACAATCGAAACGGATCCTTCAGCGAGATCGGACGATACAGTGGCGTCAGTACCACTGACTGGAGCTGGGGAGCCCTGATCCTGGATATGGACAACGACGGCTGGAAGGATATCTTCGTAGCCAACGGCATATATAAGGACTTGCTTGACCGGGATTACCTGGACTTCTATTCTGATCCTGCCGCCATGCGGTCGCTGATCAAAAGCGATGAAAAGGCTATTCTAAGCATCATCAACATGATCCCCTCGGTGAAGGTCCCGAATTACGCTTTTCACAATAACAGAGACCTCACATTTACAAACCATGCGGATACCTGGGGTCTCGGTACGCCATCATTCTCAAACGGTGCGGCTTACGGCGACCTGGATAATGACGGCGATCTCGATCTGGTTGTGAACAACGTGAATATGCCTCCTTTTGTCTACCGGAATGAATCAGATCAGCAGCCGGGAAATAATTTCCTTTCTGTAACGCTGAAGGGCGCAGGCAACAATACAGGTGCCATCGGAGCCGCAGTCACCCTGTATGCCGGCGGAAAAGAGTATTATCAGGAAATGCAGCCCATCCGCGGTTTCAAGTCCACCGTCGACAGCCGGCTCCATTTCGGACTTGGCGGAACGGGTAGCCTGGATTCCCTGCTGGTGCACTGGCCAAACGGCAAATGCAGCGTTGTCCGCAATTTGGCAGCCAACCAGTTTCTAACGCTGGATCAGCAGGAAACTGCTGGCCCTTGTTTTTCAATCAGGGATAATCCTCCTCAGAATGTTTTTCAGAAATTAGAGCAGATCAGCGGTCTGGATTACAGGCACCGGGAAAATGATTTCAATGATTTTCAGCGCGACGGGATGCTGTTCCAGATGCTATCGAATGAAGGCCCCCACATGACAGTGGCCGATGTGAACGGCGACGGTCGCAAGGATCTTTATATATGCGGGGCAAAGGATTCGCCGGGCGCGCTCCTGGTGCAGGACGGGCAGGGGAATTTCTCAAAGTCCAACGTGGCGCTTTTTGATGCGGATAAGTTATCGGAGGATACGGATTGTGCCTTCTTTGATGCAGACGGTGATGGCGATGAGGACCTGTATGTCACCAGCGGCGGCAACGAGTTTCCACTGAGTTCTTCGGCCTTGCAAGACCGGTTGTATATCAACAACGGCCGGGGTGCATTCACCAGATCAAAGCAGATGTTGCCCGTGGCCCGCTATGAGAGCAGCTCCTGTGTGCAGCCTGCAGATTTCGATAGTGACGGCGATATCGACCTTTTTGTGGGCATACGGCTGCGCCCCTTTGCCTATGGGCTGCCTGTGAATGGCTATCTGCTGGAAAACGACGGCAAGGGCAATTTTGTCAATGTCAGCGATAAAAAGGCTCCCGCTTTGAATAATATTGGCATGATCACCGACATGGTGTGGGCCGATGTGGATAATGACCGGGATCTGGATATGGTGATCGTGGGCGACTGGATGCCGGTTAAGATCCTGGTGAATGACAAAGGAAATTTCACCAACAAATCAGAGCAATTCGGACTCTCCGGTACCGAAGGCTGGTGGCATGTGATTGTGGCAAAAGATCTGAACGGTGACGGCTTTGTGGATTTTATACTGGGTAACCATGGTCTGAACTCCTTTTTCAGGGCCCGAACGGATCAGCCGGTGACCATGTATGTAAACGATTTTGATCTGAACGGATCCGTGGAACAGATTCTCTGTACCTACAGCAACGGAGTATCCTATCCCCTGGTCATGAAGGATGATCTGGTGAAGCAGATCCCTTCACTGGATTTAAAATATAGGAAATTCGATGATTATAAAAACCAGACCATGGCCGGCATTTTTCCGGCGGAGGTATTGAAGCGGTCGGTGATATTGAACGCCCGGATCCTGGAAAACGGTGTTTTGATTCATACCGGCCAGGGAGGTTATAGGTTTATGCCGCTACCACGGGAAGCCCAGTTCACACCGGTTTATGCCATTACAGCTGATGATTTCGACAATGATGGCCGTTGCGACATCGTCCTTGGCGGGAACCAATTCCGGGCCAGACCGGAGACCGGAATCTACGATGCGGGATACGGACTTTTCCTGAAAGGTGATTCGGGTCTTGTTTGGAAGGCTGTCCCGCTGCAGGTTTCCGGTATTTTCACAAAAGGTGAGATACGGGACCTGGAAATAATAAAAATAAAAGGTGACCGGATCATGGTGGTTGCCAGAAATAATGATAATTTGCAGTTTTATAAATATTGACAGATAGCTATGAAGATTAGAGTTTTATGGTTTCTACCGGTCCTGATTTTTAGTATCGTTGTTACCGGATGTTCACCAAAAGCCAGGTACGAACGCCGGCTGAAAAAAGAGCTGGCCAGCGGGGTGCGCAATGATTCCATTTTTATGGGCATTTACTTCGGGATGGGCAGTATGGATTTCTACACCCATTGCTGGATGCTGAACAAAAATGGATTGATCCGACAGGGACCGAGCAACACTACTGTTGAATGCCAGTTAAGAAAGGAACTGAAGTACCCGGCGACGATGAATTTTTACCCGACATTTGAAAATGCGAAAATCGTGGAAATGCCGGTAGAGTTCGTATATACAGGCTGGGCCCCCTGGAATAAGAAGCTTTCAGCAGACAGCCTCCAGGCAGATGTGCTCCGCTGGTACAAAGAGAAATATGAAGGAGATTTTATGGCGGTCAGGCATCCCAAGCACGGTATTGCCTGGGTAAATATCAATGGTAACCGGCGCATCACCATTTTTAAGCAGGATGACATGAAAGTCTGGGCCTACTTTACCGATATGCTGGTGAAACATGATCAGACTGTTGTTCCGCCCAAAAACCAGATAACTCCCGGCGACACCCTCAACTTCCCTTTAAAATAATATGTACGGAAAGCATAAAAATAAGATCTTCAGCGTATTGGCAGGCTCGCTGATTGTGTTTTTCGTAACGGGTTGTAGCCGGGAACAGGGAAACAAAGATCCTCTGTTCACCCTCCTGCCGGCTTCTCTGACAAATGCCGGCTTTGTCAACCACCTCGATTACAGCACGCAGCTGAAAACTAAATTCAACATTTATACCTACCGGAACTTTTACAACGGCGGGGGAGTGGCGCTGGGCGATATCAACAACGACGGCCTGATGGATATCTTTCTTACCTCCAATATGGAGACCAATGCCCTCTATCTGAACAAGGGAAATTTTGTTTTTGAGGATATATCCGCCAGCGCAGGCATTGAGGGCACGGGACAGTGGTCCACGGGGGTCAGCTTTGCCGATGTTAACGGCGACGGATGGACGGACATTTATATCTGCAATTCCGGGAATGTTGCAGGCGACGACCGGCGCAATGAATTGTTCATCAATAACGGTAACCTCACCTTTAAGGAAAAGGCAGCTGAATACGGCCTCGATGATCCAGGGTATTCAACCCACGCGGCATTCTTTGACTACGATAAGGACGGGGACCTCGATATGTACCTGATGAACAATTCCTCCCGGGCCATTGGCAGCTTTAACATGAAGGAAAATCAGCGAAATGTGCGGGATTCTGTAGGCGGCGACAAGCTTTTACGGAACGATGGCAACATCTTTACCGATGTCAGTGAAAAAGCCGGCATTTTCGGCAGCGTGATCGGGTTTGGATTGGGGGTCACGGTGGGCGATATCAACCTCGACGGCTGGATGGATATCTATGTGTCGAATGACTTCTTTGAGCGCGATTACATCTATGTCAACAATCAGGATGGCACCTTCAGGGAACAATTGACGGAAATGATGCCCTCCATATCCGCAGCCTCCATGGGCGCCGATATGGCCGATATCAACAACGACCGGTACCCCGAGATCTTTGCGACAGACATGGTGCCCGAGCACAACGACCGGCTGAAGACCAAAACCACCTTCGACAGCTGGGAAAGCTATAAATCGGGTGTGGATAACGGCTATCATCATCAGTTTACCCGCAACATGCTGCAATTGAATAATACCGACGGTACCTTCAGTGAAATCGGCCGTCTGGCGGGCGTAAATGCCACCGACTGGTCGTGGGGCGCCCTCATCAGCGACCTGGACAACGACGGGTTGAAGGACCTTTATGTGGCCAACGGCATCTTTAAAGACCTGACCGACCAGGATTACATCCAGTTTTTCTCCAACCGTGACATGGTTATGTCCATTGTTTCCGGCAATAATGTAGACTACAAGACCCTGATTGACGCCATACCCTCGGTGAAGATTCCCAACTATGCCTTTAAGAACCTGGGCGGCTGCCGTTTTCAGAATATGGCAGATGCCTGGGGACTGGGTGAACCCAGCTTCTCCAATGGTTCGGCTTATGGCGATCTCGATAACGACGGCGACATGGACCTGGTGGTCAACAACGTGAACATGCCCATGTTCATTTACCGCAACGAGACCAGCCAGCAGCTTCCCGAAAACCACTACCTGAAGGTCATTTTAAAGGGCGAAGGCGGCAATACTGCTGCCATAGGAACCAAGGTTACCGTCCGGCACAAAGGCATGCTCTTTTACCAGGAACAGATGCCGATCCGCGGCTACCTGTCTTCTGTGGATCCCCGTCCCAACCTGGGCCTGGGTTCAATTACCATGGCGGATACCCTTATCGTGGAATGGCCCGATGACCGGATCACCATCTTGACCCGGGTGCCTACAAACCAGATATTGACACTTTATCAGAAGGATGGCAAAAAACAATCCGCGCTATTTACTTCGCCTGCAATGCCTGAAAGTCTGTACCTGAAGAATATCACCAGGGAAAACAGGATTGCTTTCACCCACATTGAAAATAATTTTGAGGATTTCAAGCGCGACAAACTGATCTACCACATGATGTCGACCGAAGGCCCGAGAATGTGCCAGGGAGATGTTAACGGAGACGGACTGGCTGATATTTACATTGGAGGAGCTAAGGACCAGCAGGGGGCACTGATGATCCAGCACAGGGATGGTACTTTTGTTTCTTCAGAAAAACAGATATTTGCAGCCGATAAGATCTCCGAGGATACCGATTGCGCGATGTTTGATGCGGACAACGATGGCGACCTGGACCTTTATGTGGCCAGCGGGGGTAATGAATTCCCGGAAAGCTCCTCCGCGCTGAGCGACCGCCTGTATTTCAACGATGGCATGGGACATTTTGCCAAATCGAAGCAGGTGCTGCCGGCGGGCCGTTATGAGAGCTCATCCTGTGTACGGCCATGTGACTACGATAACGATGGGATCACGGAACTCTTCGTGGGTCTACGCCTGAAGCCCTTTTTATACGGCGTGCCGGTGAACGGTTACCTGTTGGAGAATGACGGCAAGGGGACATTCACCAACGCCACGCCCCGGGTGGCTCCTGAATTGCTCAATGTGGGCATGATCCGGGATATGTTGTGGCAGGATGTGAACGGCGACGGCGATATGGACATCCTCCTGGCTGGCGACTGGATGGCCCTCAGGGTGTTCCTGAATGACAAAGGCACTTTTAAAGAAAAGAAGAACGCCTTTGGAACACTGGATACGCGGGGCTGGTGGAACTGTTTGGCAGCCGGAGATGTGGATGCCGACGGCGATGTTGATTTCGTGGCAGGTAACCACGGTCTCAATTCCAGATTCAAGGCCTCACCGGAAAAGCCGGTGAGCATGGTTGTGAACGACTTTGACCTGAATGGCCGGGTAGAGCAGATCATTTGTGTATATGACGGCGACAAATCTTATCCACTGGCGCTGAAGCATGATCTTGTCCAGCAAATACCGGCGCTGGCGGCTAAATACCCAAAGTACGAGCAGTACAAGAATACGCAGATCGCCGACATGTTCACCCCGGAACAACTTCAGAATGCAGTGGAACTCGATGTCAGCCTGCTGGAAACCTCGCTGTTCCTGAACGACGGGAAAGGTAATTTTAACAGGGCACCGCTGCCCCCGGAAGTGCAGTTCTCCCCGGTGTATGCAGCTGAGATCGGTGATTATAACGGTGATGGCAAAACAGACATCCTGCTGGGGGGTAATCTTTTTAATGTAAAACCCGAGGTGGGAAGGTACGATGCCAGCTATGGCTCTTTCCTGGAAGGAGATGGCAAAGGCGGATTTATCAATATCCCGCCCAAGGTTTCCGGTTTTCGTCTTGGTGGTGAGATCCGCGACATCATGAGGGTGAATACCTCCAAAGGAGAAATACTGGTGATCGCCCGCAGCAATGAACCTGTGCAGGTTTTTAAAGTCGCTGGCCGTTGATAGGGTGCCATGAAGAATATCATTCATATTGTCCTGATCCTGTTACTGGTTGTTTCCTGTAAACCGAAGGATAAAGGTGTCACTTTGTTCACGCTGTTGCCCCCTTCCATCACCGGAGTTGATTTTGTAAATCAGCTCGAGGAGACCGAGAAGTTCAACATCATTGAATACCTCTATTTCAATAACGGAGCCGGAGTAGCTGCCGGCGACATAAACAACGACGGGCTTGTTGACCTGTATTTTACTTCCAATCAACAGCCCAATGCCCTTTATCTGAACAAGGGGAACCTCCGGTTTGAAAACATCACGGCATCCGCCGGGGTGGCCGGAGAGGGCGACTGGAAAACCGGGGTGACCATGACCGATGTGAACGGTGATGGCTATGCAGATATTTATGTTTGCCAGGTCGGAAAATACAAGGAACTGTCAGGGCGGAACCAGCTCTTCATCAATCAGGGAAACCTCACCTTTAAAGAGGAGGCAAAGGAATACGGACTTGATTTCCAGGGTTTTTCTACACAGGCAGCTTTTTTTGATTACGATCTTGACGGGGACCTGGATATGTACCTGCTCAACCACTCGGTGCATTCTTCCCGCAGCTATGGAAACACTGACCTGCGCTTTGACCGTGACCCATTGGCCGGTGACCGTCTTTATCGGAATGAGGAGAAAGAAGGCCGGCGTGTTTTCCGCGATGTTACGGCAGAGTCAGGCATTTACAGCAGCCAGATCGGCTACGGCCTGGGCATAAATGTCGCCGACATCAGCAACGACGGCTATCCGGATATTTATATATCGAATGATTTTCACGAGAACGATTATCTCTACATCAACAACGGCAATGGCACCTTCACGGAACAACTGACTTCCTCCATGGGACATACCAGCCGCTCATCCATGGGCAATGATGTGGGTGATATCAATAACGATGGTCTCCTGGATGTGATCGTACTCGACATGCTGCCCGATGATGAAAAGATCAGGAAGCAGTCTGGCGGGGAGGATGACTATGAACTGACTGAGATCAAGCGGTCATACGGCTATTACTTCCAGTTTGTGCGCAACACATTGCAGCTCAACCTGGGCGGCGGGATGTTCAGCGAGATCGGCCTACTGGCCGGGGTGTATTCAACCGACTGGAGCTGGTCGCCCCTGCTCTGCGATGTGGACAACGATGGGTGGAGGGACCTATTTATCACCAGCGGCATTTACCGGCGGGCCAATGACCTGGAATACGTGAGGTTCCTGACCGGCGGGAACCGGTTTTTCCCTGAAAAGGACAATAAGGGAGTTTCCAACAAGACGCTTTACGAAAAGATGCCACTATATCCCAACGTTAACTACATGTTCAGGAACAATGGCGATCTCACGTTCTCGAATAAAGTCAGGGAATGGGGTTTTGAAGACCGGTCGTATTCCAACGGGTCCACCTATGCCGATCTCGACAACGATGGGGACCTCGACCTGGTGGTGAACAACATCAATGGTCCCGCTTCTATATATAAAAACAATGCTTCGGTCCAGCTGAAAAACCATTATCTGTTGGTCAAGCTAAAGGGCAAAGGGCTGAATATCAGGGGTACCGGCGCGCGAGTGACGGTATACTGCGGTGGACAGCAGCAGGTGGCTGAACAGTTTGCCACCCGTGGCTTTATGTCATCGACCCCCGATGTGCTCCACTTTGGACTGGGAATGGCGACAACAATTGATTCGCTGGTGGTGCGCTGGCCCGGTAACGCGGAACAACGGATGAAAAATATACCGGCTGACCAGGTCATCACGCTGGAAAGGGACCAGGCGGGGGTAGCTGCTGATAAGGAAATTCAGGCTGCCGGAAAGAAATTGTTTGGGTCTGTCCATATAACCGGACTGGAATACCGGCACCTGGAAGATCCTTACACAGATTTCAAGCGAGAAAAGCTCATACCGCATAGTTTATCGTCAGAAGGACCAGCTCTTGCTGTGGGAGATGTAAATGGTGATGGGAGGGATGACCTGATGGTTGGCGGGGCGAAGGGACAGGCTTCCGGTATATTTATACAACAGCCGGATGGATCGTTCAGGTCTTTAACGGTGCCGGTTTTTGAACAGGAAGCATACGCCGAAGACGTGGATGCGGCATTCTTTGATGCCGATGGCGACGGTGATGAAGACCTTTACCTCGTGCGGGGCGGAAACGAAATACCTGCGGGCAATCCTTTACTTTCGGACCGGCTGCTGATGAACGACGGCAAGGGCGGATTTACACCGGCTGAGCCGGGAGCCCTGCCTGACCTGAAGCATAACGGATCATGCGCCAGACCTGCTGATTTTGATGGCGATGGCGACACAGACCTGTTCGTGGGTTCAAGATCGCTGCCTGGAGCCTATGGTTGGACACCTTTCCAGTTCCTGCTGGAGAACAACGGCCAGGGTCATTTTAAAGATGTGACGGGTGAGCGGACAGAAGGATTGCGAATCGCGGGCATGGTGACCGACGCCGTGTGGACGGATTATGACCGTGACAACGACCCCGACCTGGTGGTAACAGGTGAATGGATGAAGATCAGCGTGTTCAGGAATGATAAAGGACATTTTACAGAGGTTACGGCAGTAGCCGGACTGGAAGAAACCTCAGGATGGTGGAACTGTATTGAGGCAGCTGATGTGGATGGAGACGGTGATATGGATCTCATAGGAGGAAATCTCGGGCTGAATTCAATATTAAAAGCCTCTCCGGCTGAACCGGTGGAAATGTTCCTCAGTGATTTTGACAACAACGGCTCGCTCGATCAGGTGATAAGTGCTTATCAGAAAGGTATTAGCTACCCAGTGGCCTCCCTGGATGAGATGGATAGTCAAATAACTGGTATTGAAAAAAAGTATCCCCGTTATTCTGATTTTGGAGGAAAAACAGTAATGGATATCTTTGGTAAGAATGCGGTCGGCCAGTCTGTAGTAAAAAGAGCTGTGTTATTTGAAAGTTCTTTATTCCTGAATTACGGTGATGGAACTTTTAAAATAAGCAAACTGCCCGTAATGGCTCAGTTTTCCCCTGTCCGCGGCATCATGGCCCAGGATGTTGATCGTGATGGGAACACTGACCTGATCCTCGTGGGGAACAATTACGCCGTAAGACCCTCCTATGGGCGCTATGATGCCAGCTATGGCTGGTTCTTAAAAGCTGATACCAGTAACACTTACAAAACCCTGATGCCCCAACAAAGCGGCTTCATCGTAAAAGGTGACGCCCGGAAGATCCGCCGGATAATGATCAAGGGCAAACCCTGTTCCGTTGTTGCGGTGAACAACGGGGATCTACAGGTTTTCAGGGTAGGGGAGTGATCTCTCTGACTTCCATTCAGCATCATCATTGATTTTCCCACAGCCCCAAAGGGGCGAAATATTGGTAGATAATTATAGTTATATAAAATATTGTCCTATTCAATTTTATTAATAATCTCCCGGAGTTTTTCAATCTCTTCTTTGCTCAACTTTTCCTCCTTTACAAGAAATGAGAGCAAAGAAGCCGGAGAGTCACCAAAGTAGCCCGATATTACTTTCCTGAGTTGTGTTCTGCGATAATCCGATTTGCTGATTGTCGGATAATACTCATAGGTCTTGCCATAGGCTTTGTAATGGAGATAACCTTTACTCACCAGTATTCTCACCACTGAAGAAACAGTATTGTAAGGCGGCGCAGGCTGGTCGGCTATTTCCTGAATAACATCTTTTATGAAACCCTTTTTGATCCTCCAGAATAGATGCATGATCCGTTCTTCTGCCTTTGTCAGTTCTTCCATATTTACGCTATTTTTCAGTTACCTGGAATTCCAGAATTACGACAGCAAATTCAGCGGTTGATTGTTCCGGAACAGGAACGGGTGTTGGTATGATTTTTTCCGGAATGAATTTGTCCATGGCTTTAATGGCCTCAACCGACCGGATTATTTTTGTTTTATTGAACCAGTCTCCCGGATGAATAACGATTTTGTCAAGAATATCCTCCGTAGAGACTTTCCTGTTCCCTTTGATCCGGATGTTACCTATCTTCCCGCGTATCCCCTCATAAACCTTGATGTTTAAATCCACAACCCCTTCTCCTGCCTGTAATTCAGTAATTTCAGAGTTAAAGAACACGTAACCCTGGTCGAAATAAAGGGTGGCAATTCCATCCCGGTCTATCCAGATGCGGTGGTTTAATTTTTCCCGGGAGTATTCATCTCCATGCTGCAACTTCAATACTGCATTCAATTGATCATCACTGAACGCCACGTTATCTGTCCAATGAATATGCCCGATCCTGGGTGAACTTTCTTTGAGCGCAGGAAATTTCTGGCTTTGTTCCTTGGAGGGATAATTTGTTGCTGTATTATCAAAACCGGAAAATAACAGTAATAGGATTGTGGCAGCGGGGATTATCAAGACAAAGGACAGTTTATGCCTTTTCAAAGACCTGGCTTTGGTTAGCATCAGAATTCTCCGGCTAATCTGTTTCCCTGAAAAGCCTGAAGAAAGGCTGGGGGTTTTAGCCTCAGACACAAGGTTCAGCAGCATATTCGCATAGTTAAACCTTAATTCAACGGTTGGGTTTGCATACTCATCTGCCAGATACTCATGAACCTCCTGCAAAGCAATTTTCAAATATTTCAATACGGGATTAAACCAAAACAGAATGGAAATGAATTCAATAAACAGGATATCAAGAGCATGAAATTGTTTCGCATGCAGGTGCTCGTGATCTTTGATTTGCTGGAATTCATCACGGGTCAGGTTTTTATAAGCATAATTAATAAATATGAAATTGAAAATAGAGAAGGCTGGAGCGTTATGGCTCATGCTGATAATCCAACAGTTGCCCTCCTTTTGTCTGGGGTTATTTCTGATGCATTCACGAATCCATAAAAGATTTCTGATCAGAACAGCTGCTTTATATAATGCTCCGGTGAAATAAATCAGTGTTAGTAAGAGGGCCAGGATTGCAGGGATCTGGAGGCTATGACCTGACCAGAAGTCCGGATCCATTGCGGTGGGAGTAAAAACAGGGTTTGTGTTAGGCATGGATACGGACAAAGGCTTTTCAAATAAAGCATTACCGGGCATGATGGAAGTCCATTGAACCGGCAGGGAAGCCAGGGGTAAAACAAGACTAAGTACAAGGCTTGACAATATATACGCCCGCATCCAGTTGAAATGGGTCAGACCTGAAAATATCCATTTATAAATCAGAAAGAAGATTAGCGAATAAACGGATGATGCGATCAGGTAATGGATGAATGAATGATTCATGATTCCTCCTTTTGTGATTCGCATCAAATGTATAACTTAAAATACAGTTATACAACTGAAGAATAAGTTATATAATTGGAATTTCAGTTAATAAATGTTAAATGCGCTGAAAGTAGGGCTGGTGCAATCAGGTTTTACTTTTTATTTCCATCTCCTGAATTAATTTCAACGCATTTTCAGCGTCTTTCAAAACGGATTCACCAGAATTCTGTTCGGGATATTCTTTTAAGATTTTCAGTCCCATTTTATAGTACCTGATTGAATTGCTGTAATCGCCCTTTTGCATGAGCACATAGGCATAGCTATCATAGGTATTGTAGGAATGCGGATATTCAAGCATGTTGACCTCAAATACCCTTAAAGCTTCTTCAGGCATATGGAACTTAAAAAACAGCTCGATACCCAGCTTATTCAATTCTGATTCCCCGAAATTGTAGTTTTCAAAATCCTGGGATTTTATTCTGTAATACGCTTCGATGGCCTTGTTAATTCCCTGCTGGCCTAGCAATAATCCCATTTCCCTGGCAATTGATTTTTTTGGAAGCTGAATGGCTTCACCATACAGGATCGAGATGATCTCCTGACCGATAACCGGTGCATACGCCGGATTGATGTAGGTATCGGTCCTGTTGTTCTTGAGCACAATAACCAGAATGCTGTCACTTTCAATACGCGCCATATAGGAGCCAAATCCATTAATGCTTCCTGAGTGTGAAACAATACTGATTGGCTCAGGATGGCGGGTTGTTGTCTTTTCGGTCAACTCCCATCCACAGCCATAGGAACCGTAACGGGTGGGTGTAAACATTTTCCTGTACAGATCTTTAGATAGAAAGCGACGGGCATACAATGCCTGATCAAATTTGAAGAGATCACCGGCATCCGAGATCAATCCACCCGGACCAACAGTATAGGAAGGATCAAAAGACGATGCATTTTCATAGCCGCTCAATAGTTTATACTCATATCCTTTCGAAAGATTTTTCTCTATGTTTTCTGCCTGATATTGCTTTGTATGGGTCATTTCCAGAGGCTCAAAAATCCGTTCCTTCAAAAGCTTGTCGAAAGGCATTCCGGTGACGCTTTCGGCAATACAGGCCAACAAATTGTAAGCCAGGTTACTGTAATGAAATCCGGTACCCGGTTCAAAATACAGATCGGTTTCTTCGGCATACCGGACCATGTCCCTCAGACTGTGATACAGTCTTTCCTGAATTGCTTCCTGTTCAGGATCAAGGCTTTGTAAAATTCCTGATGTATGGTTGAGTAGCTGTTCAATGGTAATGCTGTCTCCTTTTTCTCCCTGGTAATCCTGAAGGTAATCTGTGATTTTTCCATCCAGTTCAATAACGCCTTCATCGACCAGCTGCAAAATCACCATAGCCGTAAAAGGTTTTGAAAGGGAGGCTATTTTAAATTTCATTTCAACAGTCATGGGGACATTCAATTCCCGGTCTGCAATTCCATAGGCTTTCTTAAAAATGATTTTCCCCTTTTCCGAAACCAGAACGACACCATTGAATTCATCGGCACTGTTGTATGCATGGATGAGCGCATCTATTTTCTCAGGGCTGGATTGCGCATCAGCGGTGCTTCCGATAATCAACAGGAGTATTATGAATAAAAGTTTTATCATCTTCTTCACCATTGCGTTTGGTTAAAAGACGAAAAATGGATCTAAACGCTGCATTTACAGCCTGAAAGAGCATCGCTTAGCCAGGGTCAACAGGGCATTATTCATTGTCCTTGCTCTTACTCTTACTGCTTTTGAAAATGCCGTCAAATATCTTCTCAACCCTGATCAGAAATTTTGACTGGTAAATTCCTATCAGTAAGCTTGAGATCGCAAAAAAAAGTTTGTGTTTGAAGGTAAAATCAGTGGAAAAGTCAACCTCCAAATAGCTAAATCCAGCCAATATTAAAAGCATACCGAGAATTGCCAGGATCCCGCTGGTTATAATTCTCTGGATATAAAGTCTTTTATCAATTATATCTGGTAATCTGAGCACGCTTGGATCTGGATTTTCTTTTAAGGATTCGAGTTCATTAATTTCTTTATCTCTTTTCAGAAAAATAGAGCAGGATATTGTTGCTCCTATGGCACCATAGAAAAATTGCTTAATGATCTCAGAACTGATTCTTCCAAAATTCAGTATTATGAGGTTTTCAATCCTTGAATAGTTAAAAGCAAGGATACAAATGAAATTGACTAGGAAGCTCAGGAAGATAATGGTGGAGATCTTCTTGTATTCCCTTAATTCTGGTTTCATGGTTATCGGTATTGATGGTTGTATTATAGCAAGTGATTCAGCAATGAGCAAATGCGTTGTAATTGTACTGTTTTTCCTTTGTGCTTTATTTACTTAATTTATATGCTTTCCGAGTTTCTTCAAGTCTTGTCTTTGCAGTATTATCAAGCAAAAAATGTTGCTTAAGTCTCTCACACGCATAATCGCTGCAGTATGCACAGCTCTCAATATTTTTCTTACTGGCACATTTTCTGATTTCGCAACTTAAACATCCTGAGAACAGCCTATGGTCACTAGCACGACATCCATCGCAGTCATTGATATGCTCAGGCTGGATTATCATTCCATAAACCTTAGAACATTGTTCAGCTATCGATACCCGCATGGCCTTTTGTCGAGATTTATCCTGTTCTGATGTTGCCAGATGAATGGGGCAACAGTCACATCTCAAGCCGCAATATGCAACCTTTGATTTCATTTTCAGCAGGATTATTTTTTCATCAAATGCATATTTAAAAAGGGCAGCATCCTTAATCCTCTGGGATTGTTCCCGGCATAATTCAATAATCCCAGCATGATGCCATGCAATTCATTTGTTCTGTTGTACAGTGCAAAAGATAAGCCGAACATTTGGTTAGTTTTGGCAAAACCTGCAAGGGCCAATCCTTTAAATACACCGGATCTGAGAAAAATACCAGATACTCCTATACCCTTGAAATTATTTCCGCAATACAATATCCCCGGACTAAGGGCAACACCATTGATATTCTTTGTATCCGAGCTAACAGCTAAACCACCAATGGCCAATCCATTGATACCCTGGATGCCTGCCACGAAAAGTCCGGATACCGCAATGCCATTAATGACGCCAGTCTGCGTCAATAGCCCACTGATAGAAAGACCATTGATATTACCTGCTGATAGGATATAGGTTCCTCCAGCAGAAAGTCCATTCAGATTTTTTGGCGATGTTCTCACACCCATCAGTCCTAAATTTATAGGCTGCATAGAACCAGCAGTAGGTATAATACCCATGCTAATCCCATTAATAACTGAACTGTCGTTGCCTTCATTTAGCCATCGATCGAATCTGAGTGCATTATTTGACCAGAAAGTGACATTCAGGCCATTGATTCTTTTAACATTCTTATCAATGAAGTTTATCCGGATACCGTTAAAATCATTTGAATTGCCAATGCTCAGCCCGTACTTTCTGAACGGGAGGTTCAGGGCTTTGCTGTTGGACAGGGTGTCTTGTGCAGATGACCGCATCAGACCTGTAAGCAATACTACCTGGATACAGATAAATCCCGCAAACCAATGAGGTACCCTGTTTTCTAGACTCATGATATTATGATAGAATTTAATCCAGCGCTCAGGTATTCGGATTTCACGCTCCTGATGAGAACCGAAATGGGCGACTCTGCTGATTCAGGCGATATTATTTGAACGGGGTTGTTGCTCATCTTCACAACTGCCGGCGCCAATACTGTATCGGCCAGATCAATTGATCGGGTATATTGAGCCACAAGATTATAAAACAAAACACTATCGGTTACTACTTGGCTTTTGGGATGTGAAGTCTGTGAATTTGCAGGATAGCTTATCAATATCGATGCAAAAACTACTGCTTGTATGATCAGGGGTGATTTCATAATAACATGTAATAGCGTACGCCATTTGGATAATACTCTTTGTCTAATATACTAATTATTTCATTTCCTGCTGTATGACTTCTATGGATATTAAAAGCCTTTGGGGAAATCACAGGAAGAAAATGGAAGTTCCTCCCTACAAATGTTGAAGTTAGAGATGATGTAAAGGGTTTAAGTAAAAAAATCAGTTGCACAATGGCATAACCGCTGAGGCTTCATTATGTCAGGGTGAACTAATGTGCTATTTGGTCTTTATTCTTTGATCCACAAGAAGTATGATCATAATGAGTATGGAAACCAGCAAGGGTTTCAAGAGATCAACCTTGTCCACACTTCTTAAAAACACGGTGTTTTTAACGGGTATCCAATTCATGATAACAAAAGCTGATAGGAAGGTGATCAGGAATAGCAGCAGATATCTTTTCATATGGTTCAGAATTTGTTTGCAAAAGAGGGATGGCAAGGAAAAGCTATCCCTCTTCATGTCGTACTTAGTGAAAAGTGCCCATAGCCCACTCTTCAAGGAATTTGTAGCCGGCCCCAATAAGCCATCCTACATCATATCCAAAGGAAGTATCCAGGGACATTTTTCCCCCCTCAATACACAGAGTTTCATCAGTTGATAACAAAACTAAGTTCTCCATAGGTTCAAGATTTAAAGAGTTATTTACTGACCGTTGTATCCGTCTACAATGCCGTGCTTGAACCCTGACCAATCGGATAAGGCTGCACCAATAACGGCGCCAATAAGCAGCGGGACTACCCAACCGCCATGGGTTGCCAGTTTCTCATCGTTGGAAAGCTCCACCAGGCTGTTATCATTTAGATCTTTCATAACAAGTGATTTTACTAAATTCCTACTCTTTTCTGGCTTTTCGGATGCTGCCAGCATAGTTTAATACTTAGGCCTAAACGCAACTTGCATGTCAAATGTAACAGGTTGGTGTGCAATAGCATTGCACAACGGGCTATTTTTTTTAAGTTGCATAAGATGGGTGGAGGCGGAAAATATGGCCTCTGCTCCCAAAGCAGATACTCCGCCGATGGCGGGGCTAAACCCCGGGTGATTATGTCGGGGTGGTGCGACTCGAACGCACGACCTCCTGGTCCCAAACCAGGAACGCTAACCAACTGCGCTACACCCCGATAAAATTTCCGTTGCGAAGATAACAATTTATCCTGATGATCGGTTAAGTTTTTCAGCCTGGTCTGAAATTGACGGAGGAATACCATGTTTTAATAAGGAAGGACAGGGATGTAACAATTTTATGAAGGGCACGTTATTTAATGGAAGTAATCCTGAAAGGTTAATCCATCTTATAGAATGTGCTTTGATTTAATAATAATAAAATCAGTTTTACCTATGAAAAAGACGATCATTGTAATTGTTGTTGCGGCTTTTCTGCCATTTGTTGCTCACGCACAGGGTGTCGGATTCGGTATTAAAGGCGGCGTGAACTTCGCCAACCAGGCTGTAAAAGATGTCAGTACCAATTCCATCACTTCCTACCATGTGGGCGGTTATCTCAATCTGAATCTTTCCAAAAAGTTCGGGATCACGCCTGAGGTTCTCTATACAGCCAATGGAAGTGAATGGGATGATATAAAGGTTGAAACTGACTACATTGCTGTACCGGTGATGATCCGCTATAAGCCAATTTCATTGCTCAGTCTGGAGGCTGGTCCGCAGTTCAGTTTCCTTACCAAGGCGGAAGTCGAGGGTGTGGGAGATGTTAAGGACCAGTTGAAAAACAACGATTTCGGCCTCGCTTTTGGTGCCGCGGTGCACCTGCCACTCGGTCTCCAGGCCGGTGCCCGTTATGTGCTGGGCTTTACCAATATATCAGATGTGTCTGGCGAGGAGGTTAAGAACCGCACTTTTCAGATCTATGTGGGGTGGACCATTTTTGGAGCGAAGTAGGAAGGATCAACCGGGTTCCCTGCAAAAGAAATTCAATCCCGCCATCGCTTCGCGCTGGTGGTCTTTTCTTCATCATTCGATATCCGGCGTTCCCCCGATAAATCGGGGCAGGCATTGTTCGGTGTTCTCCCAGGCGGGGATTACTCACTACGTTCGTGAGATCGCCACGCTTAGTTACTGCGTGATCCGCAGGGGGTGTTCCCTGCAAAAGAAATTCAATCCCGCCATCGCTTCGCGCTGGTGGTCTTTTTCATTTTAAAACGGCCTCAAACGAGTTTGGGCCTTTTTAAAATGAAAAATCCCCGGGCTTCGCCAGGGATTGAATTTCTTTTGCGGAGAGGGGGGGATTCGAACCCCCGGTACCAGTTACCCAGTACGACAGTTTAGCAAACTGTTGGTTTCAGCCACTCACCCACCTCTCCATGGCCGATCACTCTTTTTCAGAGTCTGACAAAAGTATAAAATCTCCATGCATTCGCAAAAGAATCATGTAAAATGTTTGCGGAGGCATGCGCACAGGACAATAAAAAACCCCGCCGGTGGCGGGGTTAACACCCTTATCCTATCCTTTGCACATAACTAATTCTCGCTCCTGTGGTGATGAGAACGGTAACGGAAGTGATACTGATACTCATTGCCGTTTTTAGAGATAACCACATCGCCACTGCAGCCACTGTTGCTGTAATCAATTGTAGTGTTGCCCCTTACACTGTTGGTGACCTCCACCACGCCGTCTGCTATCACCCAACGGAAATCGACATCAGCACAATGCACCAGGGTCAGTGGTTCAACAATTACCCTTGAATATTCCTCACCCAGGATGTTGACGCCACTGGCAATTCCGGTGATCCAAAGCGTGTCGTTCATCGGGTTGAGCTGCCGCGACCATTCCCGCACATGTTCTGCTTCACGCGATACCCAGGCGGTATCGTTAAAGATGACTTTTCCGGCCTCAAGCACCACGCGCTGCTCGAAATGATTTCTCATGTTCATGCCCAGGTTGGTAATGGTGCGTGTACCTTCCAATTTAACCCCGTTGATGAAAAAGTCATTGAAAGTAATACTGTGTTCGGCCCCGGTAATATACCACCGATTGGTTATGGTGATGATAATCTGCCCTTCACGGGTAATGGTATCTCCGTTGAATACCACCGAACAGCCCGCACCGAAATCAATGGTGATCACCTTGGGAAAGGTCATGAGATCGGGATGATCCACTGTTACGGTGTAACAGGTTTCCTCGCTGGTCGATTTAAGCTGACCCGTGGAATACCCGTTCAAATCCAGAGTAACAACTTCGGAAACAACAAAATTGTCGACTTCATCAAACAGGGCGTCTGCATATGCATCATCCTGTGCCAGTGCGATATCTGTATTCGATATATCTCCTGCGGCATCATCCTTTGAACATGATTGAGCGACAAACAGGGTAATTGCTGTTACCATCACCCATCCTAAAAGTCCTTTTACTGTTTTCATAACTGTTTTATTTGGTTTTACTTCATGTATTGGCTATCAGAAACAACTTTTGGTTTCTTTGTAGTATTGGATGATAAAAAATGAAAAAGGTTTAATGCGGGGTGAAAAGAAAATTACACTCCGTTGTGGTGGTAAGGGTCAGGATCATCCCTTGCGGCTTATTTCCAATAGCTTAGATGGATCAGTAAGGGAGATGTCTTTTTCCTGCAACCGGATCAGGCCGTCCTTTTCAAAGGATTTGAGAAGCTTTACGGCACTCTCGGTGGTAATGCCAGAAAAATCAGCAATGTCTTTCCGGTTGAGCAGCTGGAATATATCACGGAAGTCCGATTTCAGACCTTCGAGATAGAGCAGGGTGTCTGCCATTCGCCCGTTCATTTGCTTATACATGAGGTTATGGATCGTGCCAAACAGGTTGTTGTTCTGTTCGCAATAACGTTTGATGATGTTGAACCCGAAATGGCCGTTGTTCTTCGCCAGCTGTGCTATGGCATCTTTTTCCACCAAAAAAACCTGGCAATCGGTGAGGGCAACAGAAGAGTAATTGAAGGTATTTTTTGTGAAAACGGCGGAGAGTCCCACAAATTCACCCGGTCTGATGATCCTCAGGTTGTAATTCCGGCCCTGGTCACCTTCCAGATATTGCCTGGCCAGTCCGTTTATAACAAAAAGCACATAGGAGGCAAAGGCTCCCTGCTTGGTGAGGTGGTCCCCCTTGCGGAAGAATACTTGTGTTTTGCTGGCACTTACCAGTTCCACCTCATCCGCAGAGAGCATCTGGAAACAGGGTGCTTGAATATCGCAAATAAACTCCTGGTCGGTTTCTACAATGGTTTTCATTCCTGAAAAAGCGTTTCAATGTATAAAGTTAATCTAAATCAATAAAAAAGTTGTTGTGTTTCATTGAAGTGGTTGGGGTACCCGGTAGTGATATCTTTTGAACGGGAAACAGGATTTTGTAACTTTGCGGTGTTATTGTTAATCATTCTTTATGCAAACGTCACTTATTGTCACAGGACTTATCTTAGCCGCTTTTTCAATACTGTTTATCCGTGCAAGAGCCAGGATGAAGAATATACCCCTGGTTACCGATCATGAGAAAATACTGACCCTTACCGATAAAAACTTCCAGCACCAGACCAGGAACAGACTGGTCCTGGTGGATTTCTGGGCAGCCTGGTGTGCGCCTTGCCGGATCATGGGTCCCGTTTTGAACGATGTGGCGCAGGAACTGCAAGGCCAGGCATGTGTGGGTAAGGTGAATATTGAACAATACCAGTCCTTGGCACAAAAATTCAAGGTCAGAAGCATACCAACACTGATCCTCTTAAAGGATGGAAACGAGATCAACCGTTTTGTGGGTATAAAAAACAAGGAGTTTCTGTTAAAGCAATTGAATCAAACCAAATAAATGGAATTACCCAATATAGAACTATTGAACCGTATCCCCAATTTCTTCCGGTATTCCGATATCCTGTCAGCAGGCGGCCAGCCAACTCCAAAGCAGTTTGAACATTTGAAGGAATCCGGTGTTGAAGTTGTAATCAATATTTCCCCGGTTTCAGCCCGAAATGCATATCACGAAGAACATGAGACCGTTGAAAAACTGAACATGGATTATATTCATTTTCCAATCGACTGCTCCAATTTGCGGGATATCCATTACATCACCATCCGGGCTTTGCTGAACGCCGCCGAAGGGAAAAAGATCTTCATGCATTGCGGGGCCAATATCAAAACCTCTAACCTGGTACATATGTACCAGGTACTGGAAAAGGGCGAGGATGAGGCGTCCTCATTGCGGACGCTGCTCAGGATCCAGAAGCCCGAGGCAAAGTGGTTCGCCTATTTCAAAAAGATGGGCATGCTGGGATTAGCAACAGAATGAAAAACTTCGTAACTTTTAATTTAACAAATTTAAAATCATTCAAATATGAAAAAAAACGTGGGTAGTATCGACAAGGCTATTAGAATCCTGATTGCCTTGGTAATTGTTGTTCTCGCATTTACGAATGTAATAGCAGGAATATTGGCCATAGTTTTACTGGTATTGGCAGGTATTTTCGTTCTTACCAGTCTGATAAGTTTTTGTCCCATCTGGAAGGTATTGGGAATCAGCTCGATTAAAAAGCAGGCATAGAGTCCGGCAGGCATAACATAAATATACCAATACCCTATGGAATACTATTTTAGCACCCTGCTCAAGGCAGATTTTAACGATTGCATTGCCAATGTTACGGAAGCCCTTAAAACAGAAGGTTTTGGGATAATCACGGAAATTGACATGCAGGCCAGGCTCAAGGAAAAACTGGGTGTGGACTTTAAGCGCTACAAGATCCTCGGGGCCTGCAATCCTGCATTTGCCTATAAGGCCCTGCAGGCAGAAGAAAAGATCGGGACCATGCTTCCCTGTAACGTGGTGGTCATCGACCAGGGAAACGGCACTACCGAGGTGGCTGCCGTTCATCCCATAGCCTCCATGATGGCCATCCAGAATCAGTCATTGGAACCACTGGCTTCGGAAGTGGCTGAAAAGCTGAAAAGGGTCATTGCACTTTTAAAATAAGAAGGGGAAAGACTTTTATTTCAAACAGGTATGATTTTTAAATATTATTTATAACTTTCGTTATAAATCCTATTAAAATCAATAACAATGTTTGATACAAGTCATTTTCATCCGATGCTGGTGCACTTTCCCATTGCACTTGTCGTTATTGGTTTCTTTGCAGACCTGGCCAACCTGGTATTCAAAAAAGAACCCTGTTTATCAAAGACAGGCTTTTACCTGCTGATTGTGGGTACTCTTTCGGCCCTGGTAGCCTGGCTGACAGGTATTTTATTTACTGCTGATTTGTCAGGTTCGGCTGGTGATGTTAAGGAAACCCATGAGCTTTTTGCCTGGCTTACGCTTGGTACGCTGATCGTAACCTCGGTGATTCGCATTTTAATGTTATACCGGAAAAGTGAAAACACCAGGCTGCAATGGATAGCGTTTATCCTGTATGCCTTGGCCATGATCTTCGTGACCATAACCGGATATTATGGCGGAACCCTGGTCTATAATTATATGATGCCACTATAACCTAAAAACAAACTTTTTATGAGAAACTTGATTGTATTAGCATGTATTGGCTTTTTAGCCTTTACGGGATGTAAACAGGCAGCACCTGTTAAGACCCTTGAAAACCTCAAGGCCGGCATTAAAGGAGAAACTACTGCCAGTGCCAGGTATGCAGCTTTTGCGCAGAAAGCAAGAGAAGAAGGCAACGATACTATTGCCAAACTTTTTGATGCTGCTTCAAAATCAGAGTCAATTCATGCTGTCAACCACACCAAAGTGCTGGAAGCGTTAGGGGAAAAAATGGAAGCCTTTACCCCTGAATTTGAGGTCAAGACCACTGCAGAAAATCTTCAGGCAGCCATTGAAGGGGAATCCTATGAGGTGAGCACGATGTATCCGCAATTCATTGCAGACGCACAGGCCGAAAAAGTTGAAAAGGCCGTCAAATCGTTTACATGGGCTACCGATACCGAAAAGAAACACCAGCAATTCTATTCCAAAGCACTGGAAGCCTTGAAAATGAATTCGGAAAAGACCTTATCCTTTGAATATGCTGTTTGTCCCGTTTGCGGCAACACATATGAAATGGCCACCCTCGATGAGAAATGCGCTTTCTGCATGACCCCCAGGGAAAAGTTCGAAAGGATATAATTTCTGGAACTCTTTATGGATTTTACCAGCCGGGATACTCTGCAGGGGCAGTTTCCCGGCTGTTTTATTATTACTACGAAGCTTCTGCTTTACTAGTAATTCTCCTCCCTCACCTGCATGAATGCTTTAGGATGGAGGCAGGCCGGGCAGTTCTCCATGGCTTTTTCCGATTCATAAACATACCCGCAGTTCAGGCATTTCCACCACACCTTGCCTTTTTTCATGAATACCTGATCTTCTGAGATATTCTGCAGCATCTTCAGGTAGCGGCGCTCATGTTCAGCCTCCACCTTGGCGATCATCTTAAAGGCCGTGGCCACCTCGGGGAATCCTTCCTCCCGGGCTGTTTCTGCAAACATGGGATAAAGTTTGGTCCACTCCTCATTCTCACCTTCTGCCGCGGCTTTCAGGTTTTCTTTCGTGGTGCCGACCCTACCGGCAGGATAACCCGCTGTGATTTCCAGCATGCCACCTTCGAGGAAGCTGAAGAAACGTTTCGCATGTTCTTTTTCCTGGTTGGCGGTTTCCTGGAAAATGGCGGCTATCTGCTCAAGGCCTTCTTTCCTGGCCTGCGACACAAAAAACTCATACCGGTTTCGTGCCTGTGACTCACCTGCAAATGCCTTCAGCAGGTTTTGTTCTGTTTTTGTTCCCTTAATACTTTTTTCCATTATGTTAGTTTTAAACGTTTTTAATTCTTTATCGCAAAATCGATCTTTTCGGTTCCGCAAACCGGGCATTCCCAGGTCTTTGGCAGGCCTTCAAAGGGTGTGCCAGCAGGGATTCCACGTTCAGGATCGCCCAGGGCCGGATCATAGATATACCCGCAAGCTGTACAATAATATTTGTCGGACGTTGCGGACGGAACCTTTTGTTTCAGTTTTTCCGCATCAATATAGGTGGGGGCATTCTTCGGTGCCTTGCCTTTTTTCACATCGCGGTAATAAGCATAGGTTAGCGGCTCACCATCTGCATCGAGCAGATCACCGTCCAACACATTTCCTATAAAAATCAAGTGTGAACCCGCATCCACGGTCTGTATCACTTCACATTCGAACCAGGCAAGTGTATCCTCAAGCAAAATAGGAACACCGGTCTTTCCTTTCCTGTAATTGAAGGTGGAGAATTTGTCCGTTTCCCTTCCCGAACGGTAACCGAAAGTACCGATGATGTCGGTCCGGGTTTCCTTTTTTAGTGCAGATATTGAAAATACACCGCTGTGCATGATCATATCCGCGGTGAAATTATTCTTGCTGCAGGCAATGGCAAACCTTGCCGGTTCTGCAGTGACCTGGAATACAGTATTGGACACATACCCGTTAAGCTTATCATCCTTAACAGCACTTACCACATATAGTCCGTAAGTGATCTTAAAATAGGCTTCGAAGTTCATAATTCGTGAGTATTGTAACCTAAAGTTACAGGCTTTTTGGCTGTTGAACAATGCAGGCATTGAATTTAGAACGTTTATAAATTAACAGGATATTTTCTTTTTCGTATATTTGTAGGCTATAATTCTGTCTGTGTTGAAGTTCAGATCGTGCATATCCCTGATATTTCTGTTCGCCGTTACGGTTATCCAGGCGCACAGCATCATACCGCATCATCATCATGCGGAACCATACTTTTATGGCTGCATGTCACAAGCAACCGGTACTGAGGACAAGCCTGTGGAAGCTCCATGGCATTGTCATGCCCTCAATCAGGTCGTCTTTGTTGAGCGGTTGCTGTTGAGCAAAAGCAAACCGATGTCACTCTTTCCCGTTGGTCCCCTGCACAGTATTTGTCAGCAGGCTCCGGAATATAATGCCCCCCGGGCATATTTCTTTATACATCCTGTAATAGCGGAATATCAAAATCCGCTGATGTTGCCGGTTCCTGGTAGAGCACCGCCCGCATTGATGGGCGTTTAAATGAGCCAAACGATTTTTTTTTCGTCCCGGCCTGTTTAAAAAATACCTGATTATTTAATCATATCATCATTTTTTTTATGATAGAATCTATCATTCATTTTTCCATTAAAAATAAGTTCATTGTCGGGTTGTTTGTCATAACCTTAATCGGCTGGGGAACTTATTCGCTCACCCGGTTGCCCATCGATGCCATACCCGACATTACAAACAACCAGGTGCAGGTGATCTCGCTGGCGCCATCCCTGGCGGTGCAGGAAGTGGAAAGCTTCATCACGGCACCCATTGAAGTTGCCGTAGCCAATATCCCCGATATTATAGAGCTGCGTTCCATATCCCGGCTGGGACTGTCAGTTGTTACAGTGGTGTTCAAAGATGGTGTGGACATCTACTGGGCCCGGCAGCAGCTAAGTGAAAGGTTAAAGGAGGCAGAGGAAGCTATTCCGGCCGGGCTTGCCAAAATAGAGCTTGCTCCCATTTCCTCAGGGCTGGGTGAGATTTACCAGTATCGGCTCTCCGTAGATAGTGGTTATGAAAAGGCATACAATCCTATGGAATTGCGCACCATCCAGGACTGGATTGTGCGGCGTGAAATGCTGGGGACACCGGGAGTGGCAGATATCAACAGCTACGGAGGTTTCGTGAAGCAATACGAGGTTGCAGTGAACCCTGACAGACTCAGGGGACAGAACCTGACACTCACTGATATTTTTGATGCACTTGAAAGGAATAACGAGAACACGGGAAGCGCTTATATCGATAAAAAGCCCAACGCCTATTTCATCCGCAGCATGGGACTCGTAAAAACCCTGGAGGATATCGGAAAAATAGTTGTAAAAACCAATGTCTCCGGAATTCCAGTTCTGATAAGGGATATAGCTACAGTGCAATACGGTAGCGCCACCCGGTATGGAGCTTTTGTGGTAGATACTTCCGAGGCCGTTGGCGGTGTCATCATGATGCTCAAGGGAGCCAATGCGCACGAAGTAATTGATAATGTAGAAATCCGAATGGCCTCTATACAGAAATCATTGCCGGAGCATGTCCATATTGAACCTTTCCTGAAACGGTCAGAGCTCGTGGGTCGTGCCATCAATACCGTATCCCGCAATCTGATCGAGGGTGCACTGATTGTGATCTTCATCCTGGTACTGCTGCTGGGCAATATGAGGGCCGGACTTATTGTGGCTTCGGTAATTCCACTTTCCATGCTTTTTGCCATTTCTTTAATGAACCTATTTGGCGTATCGGGCAACCTGATGAGCCTGGGAGCCATTGATTTCGGTTTGATTGTGGATGGGGCCGTCATCATTGTCGAAAGTGCGGTCCACCGCATCTTCATGAGCAAACATAATGTGGGCATCGACAGGCTTTCGCAGGAGCAGATGGATGAGAATGTTCTGGAATCCGCCCGGCACATGATGAGTTCAGCTACCTTCGGTCAGGTGATCATACTGATCGTTTACTTACCCATCATGGCACTGGTGGGCATTGAGGGCAAGATGTTCAGGCCTATGGCCCAGGTGGTGACTTTCGCCCTGCTCGGCGCCGCCATACTTTCCCTTACCTATGTTCCCATGGCATCAGCTTTGTTCCTGAACAAAAAAACAGGACACACAAGGAATTTCTCTGACCGGCTGCTCGACTGGCTTCACAGGGCCTTTAATCCTTTAATAGCCTTTGCCCTCAGGAGAAAATTGCTGGTTTCGGTTTCTGCTGTTTTATTGTTCATCGTCAGCCTTTTCCTGTTCAACCGATTGGGAAGCGAGTTCATCCCGCAGCTTGAAGAGGGGGACCTCGCGGCAGGCGTAATGACCCTGCAGGGCGGTTCCCTCTCCCATACCATCGACATGGTTACAAAAGCCAATAAGATCCTGCTGGACAGTTTTCCCGAGGTAAAACATGCGGTATGCAAAATCGGGGCAGGGGAGATCCCGACCGATCCAACACCCATGGAAACCGGCGACTACATCATTACGCTCAAGGACAAAAGAGAGTGGACCTCGGCCAGCTCCAGGGAGGAACTGGTGGCAAAAATGGAAGAAAAGCTGTTAGTGCTGGCCGGGGTCAAATTCGAATTCCAGCAGCCCATACAAATGCGATTCAACGAACTGATGACGGGTTCCAAGCAGGATGTAGCCATCAAGATCTTCGGAGATGATCTTAATACCCTGGCGGGGAAAGCTGCAGAAGTAGAGAAACTGATACAGCAGATCAGTGGTGTCGAAGACATCAATGTGGAGAAAGTCACAGGGCTGGCGCAGGTCCAGGTTGATTACAACCGCGATCGGCTGGCACAATACGGCCTGTCCGTTGATGATGTCAACCGGGTATTGCGTGCTGCGTTCGCCGGCAGCCAGGCCGGGGTTGTTTTTGATGAAGAAAAGCGCTTCGGTCTGGTAGTGCGGCTGGAGGAAAATTACCGTCAGCGTGTGGATGATGTGCGCAGCCTTTCGGTAGCCCTTCCCGGCGGAGGCCAAATACATTTTGACCAGGTGGCTGATATTTCGGTTCGTTCAGGACCGGCCCAGGTATCCCGTGAAAACACCAGGCGCCGTATCACCATTGGTTTTAATGTCCGCAACCGGGACATCGGCAGTGTCATTGAGGATGTGACCCGCAGCATTGACAGTCGGGTGAACCTGCCCGCAGGATATTATGTCACCTATGGCGGGCAGTTTAAGAATCTTGAAGCGGCTAAAAAAAGGCTTGCCCTGGCAGTGCCGGTTGCCCTGCTGCTGATCTTTGTTCTGCTGTATTTTACCTTCCATTCGGTGAAGCAAACCCTGCTGATTTATACGGCGGTTCCCATGTCGGCCATAGGAGGTATTTTTGCCCTCTGGATACGGGGCATGAACTTCTCCATCTCTGCCGGTGTGGGCTTCATTGCTCTTTTTGGCGTAGCCGTGCTCAATGGCATTGTGCTGATTGCCGAGTTTAACCGCCTGGAAAAGGAAGGAATGTCCGATATCACCGAAAGGGTACTGAAAGGTCTTCATACACGTTTACGTCCGGTTATCATGACGGCTGCCGTCGCCTCGTTCGGCTTCCTGCCTATGGCCTTATCAGTTTCTGCTGGAGCAGAAGTGCAAAAACCCCTGGCCACTGTGGTTATTGGCGGGTTGATCACGGCCACCCTGCTCACCCTGGTGGTTCTTCCTGTTTTCTATATCATTTTCACCTCCCGGCGATACAGAATCTTACCCAAGCGTTTGTTTTCCAGGAACATGATCACACTTCTGGTTGTATTGTCAGGCACATCCCTGGTTAACAGATTGAGGGCACAGGATGCCGAACCCATATCTTTGCAAAATGCCATCCAGATGGCACTTGACAGCAATCTGGCTGTGCGTTCATCAGCCTATTCGGTTGAAATGGAAAAAGCACTGAAAGGCGCTTCGTGGGACCTGGGCAAAACCAATTTTGATATTCAGTACGGGCAGTTCAATTCCTATGCCCAGGATAACAGCATTGCCGTATCACAGTCCTTTTCCTTTCCGTCAGTTTATATCAACCAGAGCAAGCTTGCCGGTGCGCGGGTAAAAAGTACTGAATGGCAGCTGAAAGGCTCACAGCTCCAGACCGCCACTCAGGTAAAACAGGTATACTGGCAACTGGCCTATTTGCATTCCATGAAGCGACTGTTGGGCTACGAGGACAGCCTGTTGTCCGCCGGCTTTCTTCGGGCAGCCAAATTGCGGGCTGAGGCAGGTGAAACAAACCGGCTGGAGATGATCTCAGCGCGCTCCGCAAGTTTTGAGATCAAGAACCAGCTGCGGCAGGTCAAAATTGATATTGGCATATACAACCGGAAGCTGCAGGCACTTTTAAATACAAAAAGGCAGTTTTACCCTGCCGATACCGTATTGAAGCGGATCGATTTCATACCAGTCCCCGATAGTATGGCCCTCTCTCAAAATCCGGATCTGGGCTATGCGCAGCAGCAGGTTGAAGTATCGAAGAAGGAACACAAACTGGAGCAGAATAGGATCATGCCTGATCTGAATATAGGTTACTTCAGCCAGACCATGCAGGGTACTCAGGAAGTTGACGGCATTGCCCGGACATTCGGGACGGGTGATCGCCTTACCGGAATCCAGGCTGGCATCGCTATGCCCCTCTGGTTCCTTCCCTATACTTCAAAAGCCAAAGCAGCCAGGATCAGTGTGGATATTGCCCGCAACCAGGCGGATTATTACGCCAGGTCGCTTTCAGTCAGCTATCATGAATTACTGGATGAATACGATAAATACCTTGGCACCGTGGAGTATTATGAACAACAGGTGCTGCCTGAAGCCGATATGATCATTGAACAGGCTACACGTGGATACAAGGCCGGGGTCATGGATTATATTGATTACGCCCTGAACCTGGCCCATGCCATGAAGATCAAGGAGGACTATCTCGAAGCCCTGAACAATTACAACCAGACCATCATTAATTTTGAATCTATTACTGGTAAAATTTTCTAAATTAGAGCATTATGTTAAAATTTAATTTGATAACCGCAACCATATTGTTTTCCGCTGTTTTTTTAGCACCGTCCTGCAACAATGGGAGTGCTGATGAAGCGAAAGTGGTTGAAAATCTTCCGGAAGATATAGTTGAAATGCGTGATGACCAGATCAAACTGGCCGGCATTGAAACGGGGGCATTTGAGATGCAGTCACTTGGCACTTCGCTGAGAGTCAGCGGAAAGGTTACTGTTTCACCCCAGAACCTGGCCACTGTATGTGCCCCGCTCGGCGGTTTTGTGAAAAGTGCAAACCTCATGCCCGGCGCTTATGTCAGCAAAGGGCAGACCCTGGCCATTATCGAAAATCAGGAGTTTGTGGATATCCAGCAGAACTACCTGGAGGCCAGGAATAAGTACCAGTTCGCGGAATCGGAGTTTAAGCGCCATTCCGACCTGTATAAGAGCGATGTGTATTCTGAGCAGAATCTGCAGCAGGTAACATCGGAATATCATAGTCTCAAAGCCCTGGTAAAAGCCCTGGAGCAAAAACTTGCCCTGATCGGTATTGATCCGGGCAACCTGCACGAAGATGACATCAGCCTTTCTTTGCCCCTTGTATCGCCCATCGCGGGGCATATTAAAACCGTAAATGTAAACCTTGGCAAGTTCGTAACACCTACGGATATTCTATTCGAGATTGTGAACAGCGATAAACTTCTTCTCGAGCTCACCCTCTTTGAAAAGGATGCCGATAAAGTGGCTGAGGGACAAAACCTGCAGTTTTTCATCAACAACGAAGCTGAAATGCATGAGGCGGTAATCTATCAGACAGGCAAATCGGTCAATATCGATAAAACGTTTACCGTTTATGCCAGCGTTACCGGGAAATGCAAAAACGTGCTGCCGGGCATGTATGTGAATGCTTTGGTGGCTACTTCAGACAGCCAGGTAGTTGCACTGCCGGATGAGGCAGTTGTTAACTTTGACGACAAGGATTACATTTTTATCTTTGAGAAAAACAAGGAAGAAAGCGGCAAATCCTTTTGTGAATACCGGATGATCGAGGTGAAAACAGGTGTCAGTGATAATGGATATACCCAGGTTGCTGTGCCTGAGGGCCTGGATATAAAAACGGCCAGGGTTGTCGTCCGGGGTGCCTATAACCTCTTGTCGGCAAAGAAAAATGCAGGTGAGATGGCCTGCTGAGAACTTTTAGAACTTTTAGGCTTCCAAGCTGTTTATCGGATAATTATGAAAAGCATAGAAGTGAAATATTACAGGCGGGTACTTTGGCTGGCCGTCTTTACCATCGGCTATAATCTGATCGAGGGGATGGTGTCCGTTTTGTTTGGCATTCATGATGAAACCCTTGTTTTGTTGGGCTTTGGGATAGACAGCTTTGCAGAGGTGATTTCCGGTGCAGGGATCCTCATGATGGTTATCCGGATCCGTTCCAATCCTCATTCCCCGGTCAGCCAGTATGAAAGGACGGCGCTGCGGATCACCGGGACGGTCTTCTACCTGCTTACCGCAGGTTTGTTAGCCGGCGCGCTGGTCAATCTCTGGTACGGGCATAAACCTGAAACCACCCTTTGGGGCGTTGTGATAGCAGTGATATCACTAATGGTGATGATCTGGCTATACCGGTCGAAGATCCGTTATGGCAGGCTCCTGGATGCCGAACCGGTAATTGCCGATGGACGTTGTACCCTGGTATGCATCTATATGTCGGCTGTGCTCCTGGCCTCCAGCGCAATCTATGAACTCACCGGTTTTGGCTGGGTGGATACCCTGGGTGCGCTTGGTTTGGCCTGGTTTTCTTTCACCGAAGGGAAGGAATCCTTTGAAAAGGCCGCTGGTAAAGAATGCGGATGCGCCTGTTCCAGTGAACATCTTTTGAAATCTTGATTATTTCAAAAAAAAATTCTTAAAAAGAATCCTTTTTGTATCATTATTTTAAAAATATGTCGTATGTTTACGACATAAATAATAACAATATGATCAAGAAGGAAAACTTTGATCCCGAATTACAGGAACTGGCCCGGTTTGCCAGGGTCATTTCCCATCCCGCACGATTGGCTATCCTGAAATACCTGGCTGAGACCTGCACCTGCATATCCGGGGATATATCCGACAATATTCCGCAGGGTGCGGGACGAAATTAAAAACAGGTTATACCAGTACTATTGTGAAAACATCAAAGAAATCTGAAAATGGCAGCCCTCATTATATAGAGGGCATTATTGCCTCACCTGCAGGTTATATTCCCAGGGTTGCCGCCAGACTAAGTTTCAGGGACAGGCTTGGCGCCATTCTGGTTCGGTGGTCTGTTAACAGGGACAACTACAGGGTAGACCCCGGCCTATATGCCGCCGGAACTCCAACAATCACTTCAGATGTGTTTGTTACCGCTAACTATAAACTCTCTTTCGACCATCTCCGGAGGAATCTCGACGGACTGAACGCCTGGATCCTGGTGCTCGACACCCATGGCATCAATGTATGGTGTGCGGCCGGGAAAGGAACCTTCAGTACCCGGGAACTGGTAAAAAGGATCAGGATTACCCGGCTTGATGAGGTGATCTCTCACCGGAGAATTATTGTTCCTCAATTGGGCGCTGTAGGTGTTTCGGCTCACCAGGTTAAAAAGCTGACCGCCCCGGTTGTGCCATCCTCCCTGGAAAAAGGAACTGCAGCTCAAGCGTATTCAGGAATGAAACTTTTGGTGGACAGATCCGCCAAGCAAGAGGGATTCAACGTGGTTTACGGGCCGGTCAGGGCAAAGGATATTAAGGACTTTGTCAGGAACAGGTATGTCACCACACCGGAGATGAGAAAAGTTACCTTTACCTTTTCCGACCGTATCAGGCTTATACCGGTTGACTTTTTGTACGGAAAATATAAGCTGCTGATTGCTTTCGCGCTGTTTTTTGTACTTTCCGGATTGAGCAGGAAGGGGTTTTCTTTACAGCTTGCCCTGGATACGGGCCCTGCAGCACTATTGAACATATTCCTGGCCTATGTGGCAGGTATAGTCCTTACCCCCATGGCCCTTCCCCATATCCCCGGCCGGAGTTTTGCGCTGAAAGGATTTATAATGGGGGCGGTTGTATCCGGACTTTCACTGTTGTTTTACCCTTCCGACCGGAATTACCTGGATCTGATTTCATGGTTTCTGATCATGTGCGGAATTTCCTCCTTCATGGCCATGAATTTTACCGGTTCTTCCACCTTCACCTCACTCTCCGGGGTTAAAAAGGAGATGAAGGTTGCCATTCCGCTGCAGTTGGGTTTTTCAACCCTGGGAGTGATATTTTTTATTTTGGGGAAACTAGTTTAAATCAATCCGACATGCATGATTTTTCTTATCTGAAAGATGTTGTGACCCTTGAACTTAGCCCGGAAAAATGCAACGGATGCGGCATGTGTTTGAAGGTCTGTCCGCATGATGTATTCCGTCTCAAAGGCGGAAAGGCCCATATCATCAACCATGATCACTGCATGGAGTGCGGTGCCTGTTCGCTCAACTGTCCCATGGAGGCCATATACGTCAGATCGGGTGTTGGCTGCGCGGCCGGCATACTCAACGGCATTCTGAACAACAGCGAGCCCAATTGCGGTTGCTCCGGCAATTCATCAGACTGTTGCTGAACCATACAAAACCTGGACAAAATGAAGCTGTCTTTCTTTGATCGTTTCCTTACACTGTGGATCTTCCTGGCCATGTTTGTCATCAACTCGCAACCGGCATTTGCTACGGCAATAGGTCCTTTGGTGGAAGTCCCGGTAATGATCGGACTGGTCAATGTAGTGTTATGGTTCAGGAAAACCTTTATACGCTGACCGGTGTTCAGTACTTTTGAAAGTACTGCTTAAACTCGTTCAGTGTAAAGCTCCGAAAACAGCTTAAATCGTGATATACCCTGTACGACGGCGGATACATGGCAATGGTAGGCACATATTCAAAATCGTAGAAATAGTTTTCGTCGAACTTTACTTTTAGGTCGTCAAACCTCTTGATACACTTGCACTTGTACATAGTGACAGGATTTCGGATAGCAGACGCAAAGGTAAGACTTTTATGGTTCCACACAAATAAAGTTGTTAACGGTTCAGGAATTAAGGTCAAAGGCATAAAGGCCAAAGGCCAGAAGTCATATCTACAGCCTTTAGGCTATTGCCTGAAATATTCTTCAAAAAAAAAACTCACATACCCTGAAATCTTATTGAAGTTTATATATTTGTCCGGTTGGATGATCCGTATTATTTGTATGATAATCAATTGGTGTTTTAAAAAATGAAAGCTAAGCGGGAATTGTTAAAAGAGACCATAGAGCACATTGACATCAAATCGTTCGATGCCACAGCCATCATTGAATCGATGAAGAAAATGTCGTTTTCATCTCGCGATACGGCCAATGCTGCCGATATCCTGCTCAAAATGGTTAAGGATAAGGAGTGCACCAATATCTTAACACTTGCCGGGAGCACCAGTGCTGGGGGATGCATGCAGGTTTATGTGGACATGGTGAAATGCAACATGATTGATGCCATTGTAGCTACAGGTGCCAGCATTATTGACATGGACTTTTTTGAAGCTATTGGTTTCAAGCATTACAAAGGCCGCACTAATGTACCCGACAAGAAACTCAGGGAGTATTATATCGACAGGATCTACGATACCTTTATCGATGAGGACGATTTACAGGTATGTGATGGTACCATTAAAGCGGTTGCAGATACCCTGGAACCCAGGCCCTATTCATCCCGCGAATTTATCTGGGAACTCGGGAAATATCTGTCCGTGAATTCCGTAAAAAAAGACTCTCTGGTGCAGGTTTGCTTTGAAAAGAATGTTCCCATATTCTGTCCCGCTTTTTCCGACAGCAGTGCGGGATTCGGTCTGGTAAAACACCAGTGGGAAAACCCGGATAAGCATGTAACGATTGATTCTGTGCGCGATTTCAGGGAGCTGACCATGATTAAAATGAAGGCAGAGACATCTGGCTTGTTGATGATTGGCGGCGGTGTACCCAAAAATTTTGCCCAGGACACGGTCGTATGTGCAGAAATCCTCGGCAAATCGGTTCCAATGCACAAATATGCGGTGCAGATCACAGTGGCAGACGCACGTGACGGTGCCTGCTCCTCCTCAACCCTCCAGGAAGCATCTTCATGGGGCAAGGTAGATACCAAGTTTGAACAGATGGTATATGCTGAAGCAACTACAGTTCTGCCGCTCATGGTGAGCTATGTATACCACACTAAAGCCTGGGAGAAAAGACCGGCAAGGGAATGGAACAGGATATTTTAAGCCTTTCAGTTCATCATCTGATCCAGCTCAACCTTGTTAAATTTAGCCATAGATTCCTGCAATACATGATCGTTCCCGTTTCCATTGCCGTTTCCATTGCCGTTTCCGTTCCCGTTACCATTACCGTTGTTGCTGAAGCGTTGTTCTGCAGTTTGTAAGATCAGGCGGAGCATTTCGGTATATTCCATGCCTTTGATGGTAGCCATTTTGGCCAGGTGTCCATCCCAGCACCATCCCGGGTTAGGATTCACTTCAAGCAGTTTGGGTATGCCCTGTTGGTCGAATCTCCAGTCGAACCTGGCATAGTCCCTGCAGTTGAGCCTTTCAAAAAGCCTTAAGCATTGTTCTGTAAGTATTTTTTCCGTCTCCTCGGGGAGGGTGGCGGGCACTGACCTCAACAATTTGAAGTATGGGGTGTTCTCGAGCCACTTGGCTTCGTATCCGCAGATTTTCGGCAATTCTGGAGGCAGGCTGGAGTAATCCTCTTCAGCAAACGGAAGGATGGTATACGATTCCGGGGGATTGCCGATGATGCCGATGGTAATTTCCTTCCCGGGGAGGAATTCCTCAATGATGATCGGCTTATCGAAGCCGACTTTTTCACGGATCTTGATAATCGCGTCATTCAGCTCTTCAAAATCGTTGGCAACATTTTCAGCAGTAATGGCAATACTGCTGTCGCCATAATTGGGCTTGGCAATCACCGGGAAGTCGATATTCATATCAAAGACATTGTCTTCGGGTTTGATAAAAACTGCATCGGCAACCGGTATTCCCATTTCGCGGGCAATGCCGCGCACGAGTGATTTGTCATAGCAATAGGCTAATCCCTGGGGTGTGGCGCCGGTATAAGACATATTCAGCAGTTCCAGCACGGCTGGTATGTGCAGTTCCTTTCCGGGATCGTTGATAAAGCCTTCATCACACAGATTCAGCACGAAATCCGTCCGGGGTTTCAGTTTTATCAGGTCGTTCAACAGGGAATTGTGGTTGGTGAGATAGGTGAACCTATATTCCTTGAGCCGGCTGAGAGCAATTTTCAGGTGCCGGATGGTAGCCATGTCGTTTTCATCAAAGCTACCGGTAGGCTTAACCACGTCGGGCTTTTCAGGATCTCCCATGAGGACCACTACATTCTTCAGCTCGGATTTTTTCGCCTTGACCGGAGTCCATTCTTTGGAAGCCTGGGCGGTTACAATAATGCGGCGCTCCATCATGCCCAGGTCCTGGTTCCTCTTGGAATCGGTCTTTAGATTGCCGTGAAAGATAACATTGTTGTACCCGGTACGATCGAACATTTCACACAGGATTTCCTTGTTGTAAAGTCTTTCAGCATAAAACTGGTCGAGAATAACACCTTTGTTAATGTTGGAAATGACCTCACGGGATATCAGGCGTTGATTGTCAGAGGCCAGTGATCGTTCCCGGCATACAAAATGCTTGGTATCGATCCATTCCCAGCTGCGCGGATTAAAGTTTTCCCGCAGGTAATTGCCATCGGCAACATCAATGAGGAATTTGCCAAAAGGTTTCAATACCCGGAACACTTCCCGGAGGATCTTGATGTCATCTTCAGTGCTTTCGAAATAACCAAAACTGTTGCCCAGGATCATTACCACATCAAAAGTGTCGGCGGGGTAAGGAAGTTTTCGGGCGTCCCCCTCCCTGAAGCCGGCATTCAAATGCTCGGTAGTGCAGATATTCTTGGCTTTCCTGATCAGGTAATGAGACCTGTCGAGGCCATTAACATTCTTAAATCCACGGCGGGCAAGTTCGAGGGAATGTCTTCCCTGACCACATGCCAGATCCAGGATGACCATGTTTTTCTCCAGCCCGAGTATCTCGGTAAAAAGATCCACTTCCTTGTTTGTGATCTGCATATCTTCAACCACATCTGCATCGGTCTTGAGATACATCGAATTAAAGATCCTTCTCCACCAGTCGGGCTGAAGGTAATGTTCAAGGTTTTCAACGGGGCCAAATGAACCGTTTGGTGTCTGGCCATTCTTTCTCGACCGTGAACCATTATTCCCGTTATGTTTCATCGGATGATATTAAATTTCAGTGTTACAATTAAAAATTACCATGCAAGATTAATGATGTATGATAAGAAATGAAAGTATTATTTTTTATTGTTAATAAATATTTAGAGGGTTCCGTCCATGCTTTTTGTAAAGCTTACAATATCAGTATGGTGCTGCAAAGATATTTTATGCATCACCAAAGAGTAAAAAAGATATGAACACATTAAGAACAGGCAGGACTGCTAGTGTGGCAGATTTTCCATATACAAGGAAAATGAATAATTATAATTCTTTCTCATAACAAAGATATGGTATCTGCTGATATGCAGCATGAAAGGGCGCGATTTCCTTAAAGCGCTCCTTTTCGCAAAAATGCCGGGCGGTTTCATTGGCTTTAAATACATCCAGGCGGACTGCATCAAAACCTCGTTCTTTAGCTGCTTTTTGGGCAAACTCAATCAACTGTCGGGCAATACCCTTTCCTTGCCATCTGGGGTGCACGGCCAGATGCTGCAGGTAAATGGGTTTTTTTATGCTTGACTTAAATACAATTTGTTTATAATCCTCCGGTTCCTGGTCGGCGAGTGTAATCATGCCTTTACAAACTCCTTTTTCTTTTGCCAGATAGATGAACCCTGCGGCAAGGTCCTTCTGAATCCTGTCGGTGCCGGGACATGTATTGTTCCAGTGTTTAAGTCCCTTTTGATTCATATCGAGGAGACATACTTTCAGTAAATAAAGGATTTCTATGAGGTCGGATGGCCTGGCCAGTAAGATTTCCATCGGATTCAGATTTCTCTATTCAACGTAAAAAGGTCCGGTTCAAATATAGGCAATAATGAAAATATCTGAAATGGTGTTATGCACACAGCAAAAAATATTCCATTATTTTTGCCATAAATGTAATTAGTTTTTTTCATTTAACATATCTTTTTATTATTCATTTATATATCGGAACCAGCAGTGTATATGCTTAACAGGAGCCAGTTACCGTCAGCCGTATTCAATACGTGGAGATTTAAATGGTGGTCTTTAGTACCGTTCCTGTTTGTTTTTTCTATTATCGCGTGCAATCGCGACCAACTTGATCCGGATCCAGGTGCCCTCCCGTCATTTTCTGCGGATACGGTTACCTTCGATACGATTTTTACCAACATCGGCTCTGCTACCTTGCACATGAAGGTATACAATAACAGCAACAGGCCTTTATTGATACAATCCATTGCCCTGGCCGGGGGTGAGCAATCCTTTTTCCGGCTCAATATTGATGGAGTGCCTGCCACCAGTCAGCGTGATATTGAGATCCCACCGGATGACAGCCTCTATATCTTTATTGCAGTTACGGTTGATCCGACAAATTTGAACAATCCTGTTGTTATAAAAGATTCCATACTTTTTATTACCCAGGGAACGCAACAGGATGTAAAACTGATAGCCTACGGTCAGGATGTACATCTCATTAACGGAGAAATCATGCAAACACAGACCTGGATTAATGATAAACCCTACCTGATTTATAATTCCATGGCAGTGGACACAGGCCAGGTTCTTACCATTATGGAAGGAACGCGTGTTTACTTTCACACGAATTCAAGCATGATTATCTGGGGAACCCTCCTGGTGAACGGTACCTGGGAACAACCGGTAGTTTTTCAGAATGACCGACTGGAAGAATATTATGATGTAATAGCCGGGCAATGGGGAACCTTGTATATTGACCCGATCAGTAAAGGAAATAAAATCAATTATGCTATAATCAGGAATGGCATTGCCGGCATCCAGATCGGATACCCGACCGGCTACCAGGTGCCCGAGCTGGAATTGTCGAACAGCTTGATCCTGAATCAGTCCTATGCGGGGATTTACGCCTTCGGAGCCGATATCAACTGTTACAATACTGTTATTGCCAATTGTGCCGGAGCAGCCACCGCACTGCTCAGGGGAGGCCGTTACCGATTCCTGCAATGTACCGTATCCAATAACGGAGTTTTAGGAAGTTCCCGGTCCGGTCCCTCTGTTGTTTTGACAAATATCTTTTACAACCCGGTATATGATGAGGTTTCTGGGCAGTATATTTATGTACCGGTCACCGGCGACCTGGAAGAGGCAGAATTTGCCAATTGTATCGTGTATGGAAACCTGGAACATGAGTTGCAGTTTATCAGTACGCAGGCCAACCTTTTCCAGTACAGGTTTGATCACTGCCTGGTCAAAGCCAGTGAAGATTCGATCGGCAGCAATGACCTGGAGCATTTTAATGCCCTGATCCTAAATAAGGATCCGGTATTTATGAATGATTCCGACCGATACCACCTCGATTACAGACTCGATACCCTGTCTCCGGCCAAAGATGCGGGAGATCCGCAGCTGCTGCTGACCTATCCCTATCTGGACACAGATGTATCGGGCAATTTCCGGAATGCAGACGGAAAGCCCGACCTGGGGGCCTTTGAAAGAAAAGAAGAGGAATAGAACCTGAACTTTGGACTATGGGCATTCCCCTCCTCCCCACGATCATAACCGGTATCCTTGCTACGGTGTTGACCGGTTTGTCGCCTCAAACCAGCCTTTCTGTTCCGGAGAAGCCCGTCAGGACCTACCGGGTACTGTTCTATAATGTGGAAAATTTGTTCGACACATTCGATGACACCCTGACTTCCGATGAGGATTTTACTCCTTCGGGCCGGATGCACTGGACCTACAAGCGTTATGAAACCAAGCTGAATAACACCTACAAAGTGCTGGTGGCGGCCGGTGCCTGGCAACCTCCCGATATTATCGGTTTATGCGAGGTGGAGAACCGGAGAACACTGGATGATTTAATCAACATCACCCCGTTTTCGAAATATGCCTACAGGATCGTTCATGAAAATTCCGCAGACAGGAGAGGTATTGATGTGGCCCTGCTGTATAATCCGCAGACAGTTTGCTTTCTATCGAGCGAATGCTACCGCATCAAGAAACGCGGGCTCTTAACCCGGGATATCCTCTATTGTAAAGTAAAGCTGGGAGGCGATACCTGTCATGTTTTGGTAAACCATTGGCCTTCCCGGTCAGAAGGACAGCTCGAAACCGAACCTGACCGGCTGGCCGCCGCTGGTTTGCTGAAATATGTAAGCGACTCGCTTTTTAAACGTGCAACACATGCCAGGATTATTATCATGGGAGACTTTAACGATGATCCTTTGGATGAAAGTCTTGCCGGGACGCTGAAAGCAACTGGGGAAGTGAAAAATACCTTTCCGGCCCGGCTCTATAACCTCACACAAGTCCCTCCATCCGGCCCGGTAAGAGGAACCCTGAAATACCAGGGTGAGTGGAATACCTTTGACCAGATCATTGTTTCAGGGAGCCTGCTTACCCGAGGCAAGGGCCTTAAAGTGAGCGAAGATGGCTACCATGTTTTCAACGCATCCTTCCTGCTTGTCCCCGACAAGAAATATGAAGGATTCAAGCCATTTCGAACCTATAACGGATACTTATACCAGGGAGGTTTTTCCGATCATTTGCCGGTGTATATTGATTTGTTGGAGAAGTGAGGTTTAAATTACATTCACCTCCATTTCCAGTTTTATAGCAAAATGATTCATCACGGCTTTCTGGATTTTCTTTGCGCACTGAAAAATCTCCTCACCGGTAGCTCCACCATGATTGACGATGATAAGCGGTTGCTGTTTGTGTGTACCGGTTCTTCCGGTTTTTCTTCCCTTCCAGCCGCAATGTTCAATCAGCCAGGCAGCTGACAGTTTAACCGATCCGTCAGGAGCATCAAATCCCCGCATGTCGGGAAAAAACCTGCGGAGCCTTAAAGCCTGTTCGCGTTCGATGACCGGATTCTTAAAGAAACTGCCGGCATTTCCGGTTACGGCAGGGTTCGGTAATTTTCGGCTGCGGATTGCTATCACGGCTTCCCGGATGATTCTGAGGGTGGTCTCCGGATAATTGTCAAGTTCTTTCTCCAGCTCGGGATAGGAGGTATTAAATCGGTGCAACTTGTCTAAACGGAAGGTAACATGGGTGATGATTGTCCTGTTGTGCAATTCCTTTTTAAAAATGCTGTCACGGTATGCAAACCGGCATTCTTTCGCCTTTAGCAGAAGCTTTTTATTATTCTCCAATACAATAGCTTCCACTGTATCAATCACATCCCCGACTTCTGCGCCATAGGCGCCTATATTCTGAACGGGACATGCACCTATGGATCCGGGGATCAGGGAGAGATTTTCCACGCCACCCCAATCATGCGCCACACAATATTCCACAAAATCATCCCATGTTTCACCTGCTCCCACCCTTACCCGGACAGTTTCGCTGTTTTCTCCGGCCTTTTCGATGCCTTTCAGTGCAGGATGCAGGATAATGCCCTCAAAGTCTTTGGTAAATAGCACATTACTTCCCCCTCCGAGTACAAAACGCGGAAATATTCCTGCATCACCGGAATTCAGAAAAGCCTGGATCCCTGCAATATCTTTAAACTCAATAAAAAAACAGGTATTTGCTTCAACCTGGAAAGTATTGTAACGCAACAGGGGAAAATTCTTGATTATTTGGCTCATTTTCAGTGATGATGAACAACAAAGATACGATCAATGCCTGGATTCAGATTCCGTATTGTGAAAGAATTTATAATTTAGTAAGGGATTTGAAATCTGATGAACAAACCGCTGAGTCGGATAATTCTTTGCGTAACCAATGACCTGGTTACGGATTGCAGGGTGAACCGCATTGCTTCTTCGTTGGTGAAGCTGCAGGCACAGGTTCTGGTCATTGGCCGTGTTTTCCCCGGCAGCATGGAGTTGACGGTTTTTCCATGCCCGGTCCTGAGGATGAAAATGATCTTCAAAAAAGGCCCCCTGTATTATGCCGAATACAACATCCGGCTTTTTTTTCGCTTATTGTTTGTAACACCATCGGTGCTGGTAGCCAATGACCTGGATACCCTGCCAGCTGTATTTCTTGTTTCAAAAATCAGGGGACTTCCGCTTGTATATGACAGCCATGAGTATTTTACGGAAGTGCCCGAGCTGGTTGGCCGCAAATGGATTAAAAGAACCTGGGAAATGTTGGAGTCCCTGATGCTTCCTCATATTCAGTTTGCCTATACCGTGAGTGCTTCCATTGCAGAGGAATACAGGCGGAAATACGGTATTCCCATGCAGGTAATCCGCAACCTGCCAGCAAAATCGGAGAACCTGCAGCCGCAAATGTTACTGAGAAAGAACCGGGAACACCTCATCATTTACCAGGGATCGCTGAACATGGGTCGCGGTCTTGAGTTAGCTATACGCGCCATGCGGTATATGGACAACGCTCGACTTATCATCGCAGGGTCCGGGGACCTGGAAGGTGAGCTCCGGGAACTGACTGAGTCATTATCCTTAACGGAAAGGGTTCACTTTACCGGGAGGATAACTCCCGGGGAACTCCGGCTCTATACCATTCAGGCTGATTTGGGAATATCCCTGGAGGAGAAGCTGGGATTGAACTACTATTATGCATTGCCCAACAAATTGTTCGATTACATTCAAGCCCGCATTCCCGTCCTTGTATCCGATCTGCCCGAAATGTCCCATGTGGTTGCACAATATGCTATTGGAAAAGTGAATCATACGCATGATCCGTATGAACTGTCCCTGGTATTTCAGGAGATGCTCAGTGACCGGAATAAAAGACAGGAATGGCGGTCAAATCTGGAAGTAGCAGCCCGTGAGCTTTGCTGGGAGCAGGAGGAAGAAATCCTGACCAATATTTACCGGAAAGCCATGGGGATGTTATCAGTGCAATAGAATAAGGTAAGGATTTGATGAACCGGAGCCCGCTTTCCCGGATCTTATGCATACCTGTTGTAAACAGCAATCTCCACCATTGGCTTTCTTCTCTTTTCCCTGATCAGTTCCGTGGCCGGATAGCCCACCGTGATGATCAGCTCGGCACGTTTGTTCGGCGGTATGTTCAGCAGTTTTTTTACCTTTTTTTCGCTGAACCAGCCCAGGATGCAGGTGCCCAGGCCTTCCTCAACTGCCTGCAGACAAAAGTGCTCTACGGCAATACCAATATCAATCAGCGGGTATTCCTTATTTTTCAGTACCTGTCCGATGTTTGAGGTGAGATTGGCCTTTTCACGCACCACAACCACGTGAACCGGCGCCTGTTTGGTGAAATGATTCATAGGAATAAGCCTGTCCTGTGTAGCATCTGCCAAAGCATTTTTCAGTTCGGGATCATCCACCACAACAAATTTCCAGGGTTGGGCATTGCAGGCGGATGGTGCCATACGTGCCGCTTCCAGGCATCTTTCAATGCTTTCTCTGGCTACTGGATCTGCCTTATAAGCCCTCACACTTTCCCGGTGTTTCACCAGGTCAATAAAACTTCCGAATCTTTTCATGAATTTGAAATTACAGGTCTCTTTTTTTCAGGAGCAGGTAAACACAGTATATGAAAACTGCGCTATAGGCCAGAACGATCAGAATGTCGCTGAAAGCCACATAGTCCTGCACCTCGCGCAGGGCATACTTGCCAAAAGGCATATGAATGAGGTTGTTGATGGCTTTCAGGGGGAAGAGGTCTTTGATCCATTCGATCCTGATCCTGAATACAATAACAGGTTCGAGGATTATGGTGTACAAGAACATGAGTCCCATGGCCAGACCAGTTCTTTTGATCAGCAATCCAATGAGGAGGGCAAAGATCAGGTAAGCGGAAAGCAGCAGGAAATAAGCAGGAATAAAACCGGAGTATTTGATGATATCATGGAGGTGTGGTTCAGGCGTACTGGAGAACCCGATGATCAGTGCCGTTATAAAAAGGAACAGGGCCGATCCGAAGGAAAGCAGTATCACCAGGAATAGTTTCGAGAGGATGAAATCAAAGCGGCTCAGGCCGTTCATGATGTTCTGCCGCAGCGTATCATAGCTGATTTCACTGGTAATGGAAATGATCATGTAAATGGCCAGGATAAATTTGAGATACCCGGCAACATAGGTAATGTTATGCCAGATGTCGGGGAACTGGTAGATGGGAATATTGGCCGGGTCGACCATTTTGCTGATGGATTCGCCATTAATGGAAAGGGAACTGAGAAAAACCTTTCCGCTCAGCACTATGAGCAGGATAATGCCGATATGTAAACTGGCCAGCACCCAGAAGGATGAATTTGATCTTATCTTAATAAGTTCTATCCTGATTAACCGGTTCATGCTTTTTCGTTTAAGATTTCAAGAAACTGGCTTTCAAGCGATTTCTTCAGGACAACCAGGTGTGTAATAATGATTCCATTTTCAAAAACGAACCGGCTCAGATCATGGATGGATGTATTACCGGGCAAGGTTATCAGCAGGGTTTCACCGGCCGGTTCAAATTTTCTGATACCGGGGAAGGTTTTTAATACGGCAAGCAGTTCGTCGTTTTTATCAGCAGCGATTTCCAGCTGAAGTTCTTCATTGACAGCTTCATTCACCAACCCGGTATACATGAGCCTGCCTTTATCAAGGACAGCAAAATGGGAACAAACCTTCTGTACCTCATCCAGCAGGTGGCTGGCGAGGATAATTGTTTTCCCCTGGTTGGCTATGGTCCGGATCAGCTCACGCATCTCGGCAATACCCCTTGGATCGAGCCCGTTGGTAGGTTCATCGAGGATCATCACAGCCGGATCGCACAGGAGCGCTGCAGCCAGGGCCAGCCTTTGTTTCATGCCGAGGGAGAAAGTGCGGAAAGCAGAAAAACGCCTGTCGTACAAGCCGGTTAACTTCAACACTTCCCCGATATTTTCATACCCGATGGCTTTGATCTCGGCAATGATGCGGAGGTTGTCCATTGCGGACAGGTAGTGATAAAAAGAAGGTGTTTCCAGGATAGAACCGATTTTCTGCCGGTTCTCCTTATTGGAAAAATTACCAAACCAGGAAAAAGTGCCGGATGTCGGGTTAATTACATCCAGCAACATGCCCAGTGTTGTGGTCTTGCCGCTTCCATTGGGTCCCAGGATGCCGAATACACTTTTTTCAGGAATCCCGAAAGTCAGGTCGTTTACGGCCGTGATACGCCCATAGTGTTTAGTGAGGCCGCTGGTAGTTACTACGTTGTTCAAAATTGCTGACTTTTTAACGGTACATTATGAGGAAGCATTTACATTGCGGGTATCCAGCTGATGCTTCAGCTCCATGAATTTTTTCACATCGATGCTGCCGATCAGATCGATCAGCACCAGGTTTTCCGTATTATCGATGATGGCGACAAAACCCACAGTCTTTCCATGTTTTTCACGGCTGTACAAATGTATTGAATTACCCTTTTCCTGCAACTCCATAATGCTGTTAAACTTTTCATCCTGCAGGGCGGTCTTTAGTCCACGAATATCCTCGTTGCTGATTTTCATGGTTGCTTTATCATAATTCAGCACCCTGATCTCCTCAATATCTTTCAGTAAATCCGCAAATTCGGGATTGTTTTCTGTATTCAGCATTTTTAAAGTGCTGCTGTAAAAGAACATGTTGGAATTCTCCTTGAAATCAGACCTGAAACGGGTAATGCTTTTGCTTTGTCCAAAAGACATAGATGGCAGAAGCAGGACATAAATTAACAACAGGTTTCGCATGGTGTTTTTTAAGATAAGACGAAGAAAGTCGGCCAAAATTACAAATTAATGATGTTTTCGGAACGTGTTTGTGCATCAATAACTGTAATGGCAGTCATGTTGACGATCTCCCGCACGGAACTGGACATTTGCAGCACCTGAATGGGCTTGAACAAACCGGTAACGATAGGTCCGATCACCTCGGCCCCGCCAAGTTCCTGCATCATTTTATAGGCAATATTGCCTGAATTCAGATCGGGGAATATCACGGTATTCACCTCCATATCGGCCAGTTTGCTGAAGGAGAACTTTTCCATACGGAGATTCTTGTTAAAGGCATAGTTCGCCTGCATTTCGCCGTCCACGATCAGGTCGGGATAGTCACGGTGCAGTATTTCAACAGCCTCCCGCACAATGGTGGGACTTGAGTCACGGTTCGATCCGAAGTTGGAATAGGAAAGGAGGGCAATACGGGGTACCAGGTTGAATTTTCTGACCTCATTGGCCGTCAGCAATGTGGTATCTGCCAACGCACGGGCCGACGGGTTGATATTCACCGTAGTATCGGCAAAGAAGAAGGGACCTTTCTTGGTAATAACGATATACATACCTGCAATATGCTTCAGGCTGTTGTTTGTGCCTACCACCTGAAGGGCAGGCCTAATGGTATTGGCATATTTACCCGAAAATCCCGACAGGAAACCATCTGCTTCACCGGTATCCACCATCATGACCCCAAAATAGTTGGGATCGTATATTTTCTCCAGCGCCTCATCATAGTTCATGCCCTTTCTTTGCCTTTTCAGGAACAGAAACTGGGCATACCGTTTTCTTCTTTCTTCCTCGGCCGGACTATGAATATCTACAATGGGTGTGCCGTTAAGGTCAATATTGTTGTCGGTGGCCAGTTTTCTGATCTCTTCTTCATTTCCGAGCAGGATAGGATTGGCAATGCCTTCATTCATAACCGCCTGAACAGCCTTGAGCACCTTGAAATTATTGGCGTCGGCGAATACAATGGTTTTGGGATGCTGACGCGCTCTGTTCCGCATATCATCAACCAGTTTGTCGTACAATCCCATGCGTTTCATCAATTCTATCTCATAGGCTTTCCAGTCTGTAATCACTTTGCGGGCAACACCGGTTTCGATGGCTGCACGGGCCACGGCAGGCGCAACCCGGGTAATCAGACGCGGATCAAGTGGTTTGGGAATGATATACTCTCTGCCAAACATAAGATTGCTCACCTTATAGGCCGCATTTACCTGCTCCGGAACAGCTTCCTTGGCCAGCCCGGCCAGCGCATATACGGCGGCCAGTTTCATCTCCTCGTTGATGGTTTTAGCCCTGACGTCCAGTGCACCCCTGAAGATAAAGGGGAACCCGAGTACATTATTGACCTGGTTGGGATAATCACTGCGACCGGTAGCGATGATAACATCCTTACGGGCGGCAACAGCTTCATCATAAGAAATTTCGGGTGTCGGATTCGCCATGGCAAAAACCACCGGATCGGCTGCCATGGACTGCAGCATCTCCCGTGTAAGAACATTGCCGACCGAGAGGCCGAGGAACATATCGGCTCCTACCAGGGCTTCAGCCAGAGTGTTAAAAGGAATATCCCGGGCAAATTCGAGCTTGTATTTATTCAGGTCGGTACGCCGCGTGGTGAGTACTCCCTTGCTGTCGGCCATGATGATATTCTCTGCTTTCACGCCCAGTTTTTTATAAAGCCGGGCACAGGAAATGGCGGATGCCCCGGCACCATTGACTACCAGCTTGATCTGATGGATCTTTTTGCCGGAGATTTCCAGAGAATTGAGTAATCCTGCCCCTGAAATGATAGCCGTACCATGCTGATCATCATGGAATACCGGAATGTCGAGTTCCGCTTTCAGCCGCTCCTCAATGTCGAAGCATTCGGGAGCCTTGATGTCCTCCAGGTTAATGCCTCCAAATGTGGGGGAAATGGCTTTCACGGTGGCAATAACCTTTTCGATATCCTTTTCATTCACCTCGATGTCAAAAACATCCACATCGGCAAATACCTTGAAAAGAAGGCCCTTCCCCTCCATAACCGGCTTCCCGGCAATGGCACCGATATCGCCCAGCCCGAGCACTGCGGTTCCGTTTGAAATTACCGCCACCAGGTTGCATTTGGAGGTATAGATATAAGCATCCTCCGGATTCTTCTGAATCTCCAGGCAGGGTTCTGCCACCCCCGGAGTATAAGCCAGGGAAAGGTCATACTGGGTATTATAGGGTTTTGTGGGGATAACCTCTATTTTACCGGGTCTGCCGCAGGAATGATAGCGCAGCGCTTCTTCACGGGTTACTTTAGGCATTTCTTTTAAGTTATGAAGTTATGAAGTTATGAAGTCGTGTAGTTGTGCAGTTGTGCAGTTGTGCAGTTGTGCAGTCGTGCAGTCGTGCAGTCGTGCAGTCGTGCAGTCGTGCAGTTGTTTGTTCATTACATAAAATTACTGAATTATAGGATTTCAAGACAGGATAAATGTCATGGATGGGTTATAAGAATGATATTCGGTATTCGGTAATCAGTAACACCAAACAACTAAACCCAAACAACTAAACCCAAACAACTAACAACTAACAACTATTACCTGCCTTACAGCTCCCAACCCGCCCGGTACGTCGGTTTCAACAGCTTATTGGCATCCTCATTGTTGGTTTTGAAATTTACAGGATCCCAGGTCAGTCTTTTCCGGGTGCGCATGGCGATAATGCCCAGATTCAGGGCTTCGGTTATGGGTGCTGCTGATTCAAAAGTACAGCGGGCTTTTTTACCGCCCCGGCAGGCTTCTATCCAGTCTGGTATATGACCCTTCGACCGTTCAATGGTTTCCGGAGGTTTGATGAGACTCTTATTTCTGGAAAGCGGGATAATCCTGGGATTCCGGCCTTGGAATTCGCAGAGGATCTTACCGTAGTCTCCCACAAAGAGCAATCCTTCGGGTCCGAAATCCATGCCGTCCTCATCAAATTCTTTGGGACGCGGGAATTTGAGTCCGCCATCCATCCAGTAAAGTTCTACAGCCGGCATTCCCGCTCTGGCGGGGAAGGTGAAATGTGCGTTCATGGCATGCGGGTGAGATACATAGGGTATTTGCTGAGGATTGCCATTCACCAGTCCCACGATTGTGTTTCCGGAGGCCTCTACAGAGCCAACGTTTCCAAGTTTCAAGGCCCGGAATATAGCAGAGAAAGAATAACAGCCCATATCCCCGAGAGCCCCTGTTCCGAAGTCGAACCACGATCTGAAGACCGTATGTGTATAATCATAGCTGAAAGGCCTCTCTGCTGCCCTTCCCAACCAGAGGTCCCAGTTAAATCCTTTGGGTACCTTCTGTTCTTCGGGCAACTGGGTAAAGCCGGCCTGCCATACGGGCCGGTTCGACCAGTTGAATACCTCCCTCACAGGTCCAATGGCGCCGCTCCAGATCAGTTCGCAGAGCCTGTCCACATCCACCGAGGAAGCATTACCGGTAGCCACCTGGGTAGCCACTCCTGTCTTCGTTGCGGTTTCCGCCATCAACCTCGCCTCATAAACAGCATTGGTCATGGGTTTCTGACAGAAAACATGCTTTCCTTTGTTCATGGCTTTAACAGCAACCTGGGCATGCTGATGGTCGGGGGCTGCTATCACCACAGCATCAATGCCTGTTTCTTTCTCCAGTAACTCCCTGAAATCCTCGTAAGCAGTGCAGGCTTTGTAATCCGTCCCCTGTTTCTTGGAATACCAGGTGTCTACGATCCTTTTGGCTGGTTCACGTCCCGCTCTGCATCCCTTTACACCTTCGTCCCACAAAGGTTCCTCAATAGTCCTCCGGATATTGTTACGGAGTTCGAATTCCCCCCAGTTCTGATACCGGTTATCATCCTTGACCGGATCGGCTAAAGAAACTATCTGGATGTCCTGTAATTTCAGCAATTCAAGCATTACCCGTGTACCTTGTGTGCCGGTCCCTACACAGGCAAGGTTCAGGCGGTCGCTGGGTGCGATATAGCCCATGCCGCCCAGAACATGACGGGGTATAATGGTTAATCCGGCAGCAGCTGCTGTTGCTGACAAAAAGTTTCTTCTTTTCATGATGGTATTGATATTATAGTTTGTTTTATGGTCTTTTACATACTTCTTCACAACTCCTTAACATAAATATTCCTGAACTGCACCAGGGACGGTGGACTGTTCCATTCACCGTTTTCTTTACTGCCATGATGTTGCAGACCTATAGCCCCGGTTTCGGGCAAACCGGGCAGTGAAGCGTTTATGATTACCGGTACTCCGTTCAGCTCCACATTCAGCACGTTTCCTTTTACCGTAATCTTAAAGGTATTCCATTCTCCAATGTTCTTATCGGCATTTACAATCGGGGTGACTGCGCGGCGAACCTCGGCAGGCATGGTTTCATCCATCCGATATCCATAAACCTCGCCGCATCCAACCGGCCAGCACCAGATATTCACCTGGGATTTACCCTGTCCACGAAACAGAATTCCGGAATCAGAATCAGGAACCACCATGGTGATTTCCTTTCCGTTCTCATCCAGCTTGTGCAATCCCGAAGGCAGAATCAGCGGTACGTTTGGATTCTTATAAGGAGTTGTTTTAATCCGGAAATCCACATAAAGGATGAAATCCCTGAAGGTCTTAGTGGTCCAAAGACTCTTATCCATTGGCGCTTCGCTTTCGGCATCGTAATCGATAACACCGTCCTGGATCTTCCAGTGTCCATGGTCGCCTTCCGGAACTTTCCAATTGGTAAAATCCTTTCCATTAAAGAGGGGTAGAAATCCTTTCGGAATGCTCGTTTGCTGGGCAAAAAGAGAAAGAGAGCAAATCAGGAGGGATGAGGAGAGAAGAATAGCTTTTTTCATGGTTCGCGGAATTAAATTGGAATTTCGTTTTGAAGCCAACAGCGCTCTAATAAAATTACGAATATCTTGTGAAATCGGAGATTTCGCCGTTGATTATTTTCCTGATTTTGTTAAATAAATGCCATATCGGTATGAACTGCTCCTTTGTCCGAGGAATATCATAAAAATTAATCCGGTAACTGTTTCATTAAAAGGACTGATTCTTTATATTTGATATTCCAATCATGTTCTCCGAGTATAATGTACTAACCAATAATAATAAAACTATGACTGATCGTAGATCATTTCTCAAATCTGTTTCTGCAGGCAGCGCACTTGTATGTGCAGGTGGAACGGCACTGGTAAGTGCAGCAGGTTGTGTCCCGTCTGATCAAAAGAATCCTTCTGGAAGTGCAGCGGTTGCCGCACCTCCTTTGAGACTCAGCCTTCAGGAAGGAGTTGCCCCGGGTGAAACACTTACTGAAAAGCTCGATTTCATGGAAGCCAATGGTGTGGAAGGGCTCGAAATTTGGGGAGGTGGACTGGAGGAACGCATTAATGAGTTTACCGAAGCCCTGAAAAACAGGAAGATTAAGGTGGGTGCTATCTGTGCTGGTTTTGAGGGTTGGCTGATCGCTTCCGATGAGAAAAACCGGAAACAGTGTATGGAGACTTCCAAGGTCATCCTTCAGGCAGCTGGTGCGCTCGGATCCTACGGCATGATCCTGGTCCCTGGTTTTAACGGTCAGCAGCCCTCCCTTCCCAATGTAGAAGCCCGTGCCCTGTTGATCGACCTGTTGAAGGAGTTGGGAGCGTTTGCTTTGCAGAACAAGACAACGGTGATACTCGAACCGCTCAACCGTAAGGAGGCCTGGTTCCTCCGGCAGGTTGCCGATGCCGCTTCCATTTGCCGCGATGTTGACAGCGCCGGGATTACCTGCATGGGTGATTTCTGGCACATGACTTGGGAAGAGACCAGCGATATGGGTGCTTTCCTTTCAGGAGGGAAATACCTGAACCATGTCCATGTTGCCAGCCGCAAAAACAGAAATACCCCGGGTGAAGACCTTGGGGATAATTATGTAGATGGCTTTAAGGGCCTCAAGACGCTCAACTATCAGCACCATGTAAGTTTCGAATGTGGCACGGCAGGCGACAAGAAAACGGTTATTCCCGCCGCACTCAAAATGTTGCGTGAACAATGGGACATGGCCTGATGGATCATTCATAAAATCATATCGTGATGATAAACCGAAAACTCAGAATGGGAATGGTGGGAGGTGGAAGTGATGCTTTCATTGGTGCCATTCATCGTCTCGCAGCCAATATGGACAACCAGATCGAGCTTGTTTGTGGTTGTTTCAGTGTCAATCCGGATGTATCCTTAACCTCGGGTAAGTCTTATTACCTGCCTGATAACCGTGTTTACAGGTCTTACCAGGAAATGTTCGATCATGAAGCCAAACTTCCTGAAAAAGATCGTATGGATTTTGTAACCATAGTAACGCCCAACCACGCCCATTTCGGTCCTGCCATGATGGCCCTCGAGCATGGGTTCCATGTGGTAATCGACAAACCGATCACCTTCACCCTGGACGAGGCCAAAAAGTTGCGCGATAAAGTCAGAGAAAAAGGACTGATCCTCGCCCTAACCCATACCTATTCGGGTTATCCCGTGGTGAAAGAAGCCCGTGAACGGATCAAACGCGGAGACCTCGGCGAGATCAGGAGAATATACGTGGAATATCCCCAGGGATGGCTGTTCTCGAAAATCGAAGACAGGGGTAATGCCCAGGCCTCATGGCGCACTGACCCCAAACGCTCCGGGAAAGCCGGTTGCATGGGGGATATCGGTACACATGCTTTTCACCTGACTGAATATATTACAGGTTTACGGGCCACCGAGCTTTGCGCGGAACTGAATGTATTTGTCCCGGGCCGACTGCTCGATGATGATGGTGCGGCCTTCATCCGGTTCAGCAACGGTGCCCGTTGTGTGCTGATGGCCACCCAGGTGGCCGCCGGAGAAGAGAATGCCATCAAGATCAGGATATATGGTGAAAAAGGTGGTATGGAATGGACCCAGGCAGAACCCAATACGTTGTGGCTGAAATGGACAGACCGGCCGGTAGAAATGCTTCGCACAGGCCAGGGTTACCTGGGAGGTGTGGCCAAACACAATACCCGCACGCCGGCCGGGCATCCGGAAGGATACCTCGAAGCTTTTGCCAATATTTACAGGAATTTCTCCCTTACCTTGCGGGCCAGGCTGGAAGGGAAAACACCACAGGCAGAATGGCTCGATTTCCCCACGGCAGACGACGGTGTAAGAGGTATGCAATTTATAGAAACGGTGGTTCAGGCAGGGTATGCCGATTCGCCCAAGTGGGTTCCCTTTATTGACTGATGATACTCAACTTTAAATACATAAACAATGCGTCCTGTAACTTTATTCACCGGGCAATGGGCTGATCTCGACCTGGAAGTCGTTTGCCGGAAAGCAAAATCCTTTGGCTATGATGGTCTTGAACTGGCCTGCTGGGGTAATCATATGGAAATAGGCAAGGCTGATGATTCCTATTGCCAGGGCCGCAAGGGGCTCCTGGAAAAATACGGATTACAGCTGTTTTCGATTTCCACGCATCTGGTGGGACAAGCTGTCTGTGATCAGATCGATATCCGTCACAAAAGCATACTTCCCGATTACATATGGGGTGATGGTGATCCTGAAGGGGTGCGGCAACGTGCTGCCAGCGAGATCATCGCCACCGGCAAGGCTGCAAAGCGCCTGGGTATCGGTGTTGTGAACGGTTTTACCGGAAGCTCTATTTGGCCTTATCTCTATTCCTTCCCGCCGGTGCCAGCATCCATGATCGATGCCGGCTATGAGGATTTTGCGCGCAGGTGGAAACCCATACTCGATGCCTATCAGCAAATGGACGTAAAGTTTGCACTGGAGGTCCACCCTACGGAAATCGCATTTGACATTGCATCAGCAGAAAGAGCACTGAAAGCACTGGATTACCACCCTGCCTTCGGATTCAATTATGACCCCAGTCATTTCGGATACCAGGGTGTTGATTATGTGGAGTTTATTTACCGTTTCAGCGATCGCATTTTCCATGTACACATGAAGGATGTTTACTGGAAGGATACTCCCGGTCCCGTTGGTGTTTTCGGAGGTCATGTTTCTTTCGGTGATCCTCGCCGTTACTGGGATTTTAGGAGCCTTGGAAGAGGTTGCATACAGTTTGAGGAAATCATCCGCGCCCTGAATAACATCAAATACCAGGGTCCGCTATCGGTGGAATGGGAAGATTCAGCCATGGACCGGGAAGCCGGTGCTGAAGAAGCCTGTCTTTTTGTGAAGGATATTGATTTCAAGTCATCAGGAATAACTTTCGACGCTGCTTTTGAAAAGAAATAGTCGGGCAGCATAAGTTCATAACGATTCACGCAACCAAATTTTTTAATATGAACCGCAGAAAATTCATTGAAACCTCCGGAGTGGCTGCCGGAGCTGCCATGCTAGGCAGTGTAGCGCCGGCTGCCAAGGCCGGTCCTGCTCCCAGCGCCAGGACAGGCAAAGCAGCCAACATTAAACTCGGACTGTATTCCATATCTTATGGTGGTATATGGTACGAGGGGAGTGCCCTGTCGTTTGAAGAACTTGCCAAAACAGCCAAAGAGATGGGTTTTGACGGCATTGAGCTTGATAACAAGAGACCCATGGGAAGTCCATTGGACCTCAATCAGGCCAAACGGGATGAAATGAAGAATTTGCTTGCCAAATACGGACTTGAAATTCCGTGCGTGGCGGCCAATAATGATTTTTCAAGCCCGATCCCCGAACACCGGGAGTGTCAGCTGCTTATGGTAAGGGAAACTGCCAAACTGGCTAAGGACCTCGGAGCGAAGGTAGTACGGCTGTTTGCTGCATGGACCGGTGTTCCGATCCATGAAGGAGTGGGGACGTATGATTTTGTCCATGACGATGCCGGCTACTATACCTTCCTCAGGCAGTATCCCTATGCCACGCACCTTGACCGGTGGAATTTTGTAAAGCAGGGTCTGGTTGAAGCGGCCAGAATGGGAGAGGAGTATGGCGTGGTGATGGCCCTCCAAAATCACACACCGCTCATCCGGAACTGGAAGGATACATTAAGCCTCGTTAAGGAGGTTAATTCTCCCTGGCTCAAGGTTTGCCTCGATCTGCCGATCATGGAAAACCATGAAAAGGAATATGTGGCCACGGCGGTCCGCTCGGTGGGTAACCTGCAGGTCCATTCCCATTTTGGAGGCGAGTATTATCGTGATGCATCGGGAGCAGTGAAACAAAAGGTGCTTGACTATAATTTCGGAAGGCTGATGCCGGATTACAGACATTTTATCGGGTTGATGAACGAGATCGGCTACCAGGGCTACTTTACCTTTGAATTATGCCACCCGGTTCTGAATGATGATCATACCCGAGCCGGCATTGAATATGTCCACGATCAGGTTAAACTGGCCCGCGAATTTATGACAAATATCCTGGCCGGGTAAAAATCGATGCGGTCCTTATTTAATAAGGGTTTTAGTTTAAAAATTCCCGCCAGAAAATTTGCAGAAGTCTTATGCTTTTTGTAACTTTATTTAACATTTACAGCATGACAGACGGCTAAGAAGTCTGTTCAACAATCTTGGTCCAAAGGACCTCTACAGCGCATCCTGGTATGCGTCTGTTTTATGCCCGGCACCTTTGCCGGGCTTTTTAATGCTTCAACTGACTCAGCAGGACAGACATGTCACCCTGAGCAACAAACAGGTTATCCTGAGTGGAGTCAGAGGGCTATTGTAAAGTATCAGAAATACTAGAATTTAAATGAGTGATCTTTATTCCATCATCAGCCGGTTTTCAACATCCGGAACCATCAGTGATATCGTTCCCATGGGTTCAGGCCATATACATGAAACCTACAAGGTCATCACGGAAACTGCTGAACAGGAGAATTACGTATTGCAGCAGCTTAATACAAATGTCTTCCGCGACCCGGAAGCCGTGATGCAGAATCTTGGCCTGGTAACCTCGCACATTCGAATGAAGCTGAAAGCATCCGGAGTTACCGACACCAGAAAGTTTGTACTGACTCCTGTTGCCCTTCGGGAAGACGGTTTCATGTTAACTGACAATGAAAGCAAAGTATGGCGCTGTTTTCTTTATATCCGCGACCATCGCACTTACGACCGTGCTGTTGGTGAGGAGCAGGTTTATGAAGGCGGTAAGGCCTATGGCAGGTTTCTTCAGTATCTGTCCGATTTGCCGGCCAAAAGTATAAAGGATACTATTCCCGGATTTCATGATCTTGACCTCCGCCTGAATCAGTTTGAGGAAGCCCGCTTCAGGGGTCTCGGCGAAAGAATAACTGAAACGCAGCCAGAAATTGATCTGTTGAGGGAAAGAAAGGAGGAGATGAGGACCATTCTTCTTTTAGGAAAGGCCGGAAGCATTCCAATACGGATCGTTCATCATGATACCAAGATCAATAATGTGCTCTTTGGTGATGATGGCAGGGCTTTGTGTGTGATTGACCTTGATACCGTTATGCCTGGTTATGTGCACGACGATTTCGGAGACTCCATACGAACTTTTACCAACACGGGTGAGGAGGATGATGCTGATCTCCGCAGGGTGTCAATGAATATCCGGTATTTCGAAGCATTTACCCGGGGTTTCCTGGAGGTAACGCGTACCATGCTCAATCAGGCGGAAAAGGATCACCTGGCACTTTCAGTCCGGGTAATGACCTACATGCAGGCGTTACGCTTCCTGGCTGATTATCTCAACGGCGACACCTATTACCGCATTCATCATCCCGGACATAACCTGCAACGCGCCAGGGCGCAGATTAAACTCCTCCTGAGCATGGAAGAGCAGTACGGGGAAATGAAGAGGATCATTGAGGAATTGGGATAAAGGTTGTGGATTGTATTGAGTTATTCATGGATCCTGTTTTATTGTTATTGAAATAACAAAAGTTTTACTACCTTTGTTCCTGAAATCATAATATACACTGTCTGCGCTGCGGATCATTCTTCAGCAAAGAGCCTTATAAATCAGTCTGACCCAAAGGAGCTTCCAATGGAAAAGAGAATCGGAGCCATCGTCATACTCATTAGGGATAAGGAAGACGTTCAAAAGCTGAACGTAATTCTCTCAAACCATGCTTCCATCATCATTGGCAGGCAGGGTATTCCCATACGCGAGCGGGGCGTTAGTGTGATTTCGCTGGTAGTGGAAGGAACTACCGATGAGATCAGTACGCTATCGGGACAGCTGGGAAGGCTTGAGGGGGTATCGTGCAAGGCAGTGCTGGCGAAGGAGTAGATGGGGACAAGGGACAGGGGACCAGGGACGAGGTATATAGTTTTAAAAAAATGAGATTTAATCCGGAGAAATATCGCATCACGGATGCACCCATGATGCCTTTTATTGATGCATCGGAAATTGAGGAATTGCTGTTGCACGCCAGGCCTGACAGTTTGGTGATCCGGGATATCATTTCCAAATCGCTCGATAAGCACAGGCTGAGTCTTGCTGAAACCGCCATGCTGCTGAATGCAAACGATCCGGAGCTGATCCTTCAGATCAAGGAAGGCGCCGGCCGGCTAAAAAAAGCTGTTTACGGCAACCGCATTGTTCTGTTCGCGCCCTTGTACATCGGGAACAAATGCATCAACAATTGCCAGTACTGTGGTTTCAGGTCTTCGAACCACGATGCGGTGCGCACCAGCCTCGATACACAACAGATCATTGGCGAGGTGGAAGCCCTGGAGGACCAGGGTCAGAAACGGCTCATCCTGGTCTTCGGGGAGCATCCCGATTACAGTGCGGACTACATTGCCGGGGCTGCCAGGACTGTATATGGCGTAAAAAGTAAAAAGGGCGAGATCAGGAGGGTGAACATCAATGCTGCACCCCTGGACATTGAAGGATTCAGGATTGTTAAGGAGGCCGGGATAGGCACCTACCAGGTATTTCAGGAAACCTACCATCCTGAGACCTATAGGATTTACCATCCTTCTGGAAAGAAGCGGGATTACGATTACAGGCTCACAGCGCTCGACAGGGCCCAGGAGGCAGGATTGGATGATGTGGGCATCGGTGCCCTGTTCGGATTGTACGACTGGCAGTTTGAGGTGATGGCATTGGTCAGGCACACCAATCACCTGGAGGCCTGCTATAACGTGGGGCCCCATACCATATCCTTCCCCAGGCTACAGGAAGCCTCATCCATGATGATACAGGAACAATACAGGGTAAGCGATGAGGATTTTGCACGGATGGTGGCTATTCTGCGATTGGCAGTTCCCTATACCGGTATGATACTTACCGCCCGGGAGCCTTCGCATATCAGAACGGAATTGCTGCATTACGGTATCTCACAAATAGACGGGGGCACTAAGATTGAACTTGGCGCCTATGCCAGAGCAGGCAGTTTTAAACAGGACCTGGACAAGGAACAGTTTAGAATTAATGATGACCGCAGCCTGGGCGAGATCGTTGATGAGCTTATCGAGACCGGTCACATGCCCTCCTTTTGTACGGCCTGTTACCGTTTGGGCAGAACCGGGGAGCATTTCATGGAGTTTTCAGTACCAGGATTTATTAAGAATTTTTGCTCGCCCAATGCGATGCTTACCCTGGCGGAATATCTCGAGGATTATGCCTCATCAGAAACCCGAAAGAAAGGATATGATATTATTGAGAAAAATATTGCTCAGCTGAACGGCAGTGTGAATGCTGCTGAGATTCGTTCCCGGATCAGCAGGATCGGGGCGGGGGAGCGGGACTTATATTTTTAAATGTTGTGGGTTGTGATTGTTGTGGGTTGTGATTGTTGTGGGTTGTGATTGTTGTGGGTTGTGATTGTTGTGGGTTGTGATTGTTGTGGGTTGTTGTTTATTGATATTTAATTGCCAGCCATGCGCATAGAGGAGGATTTTCTGGGTACTTTACAAATAGCGGATGATGCCCTTTACGGCATTCATTCTTTGCGTGCATCTCAAAATTTCCCCGATTCAACACGGTTTCACCTGGAATGGTACCAGGCTGTCGGTTCAGTCAAGAAAGCCTGCCTGCTGACTTACCGGAACTATGCGGCCGCGGTTCGGGCAACGTATCCTGGCGCCACCCTGCCACAGCCTCTCTTGGAGGAGTCGGTGGTTGATGCGTTGATCGTGTCGGCGGAAGAAGTGGAATCGGGACAGCACTTTGATCACTTCATTGTACCTGCCATCCAGGGAGGGGCAGGTACCAGCATTAACATGAATGTCAATGAAATCCTGGCCAATCGCGCCCTGATCCGTATCGGAAGGAAACCCGGGGAATATCATATTATTGATCCCATCGAACAAGCCAATATTTACCAGTCCACCAACGATGTCATCCCAACTTCGCTGAAAGTAGCCCTCCTGAAGTTGTTGCAACATCACGAAAATTCAGTAAACATCCTTCGCGGAGCTTTTGAAGAACTTGAAAGAAGTTCCAGGGATCACCTCCGGATTGCTTATACACAGATGCAGGAAGCCGTTCCTTCTACCTACAGCAGGCTTTTCAGCACATACTGTGATGCTTTGTCACGCGACTGGTGGAGAATTTCCAAGTGTTTTGAACGGATCAAGACAGTTAACCTGGGGGGCAGTGCGGTCGGAACCGGAATCACCGTACCAAAGTTTTTTATACGCGAAGTGGTACCGATGCTTCAGCAGAATACGGGGTTGCCGGTAACGCGCGCTGAGAACCTGCAGGATGCTACCTGCAACATGGATTCCCTGGTCGAGGTGCATGCCATTTTAAAAGCTCATGCGGTAAACCTTGAAAAAATCGTATCCGACCTGAGGTTGCTTGCCTCCGATCTGATGGGGAACCGGGAAATTGAGATACCCCGGTTGCAGGTAGGCAGTACCATTATGCCTGCCAAGGTAAACCCGGTGATTCCTGAGTTTGTGATCAGTGTGGCCCATAAGGTATACAGTAATGATCAGCTGATCGGCAACCTCAGCGGACTCGGCTGCCTGGATCTGAACGCCTACCTGCCCCTGATCGGACATGCACTCATAGAAAGTATTAAATTATTGATTGCCAGCGATACCAGTTTGAATGCCCACCTGGTTAAGGGCCTCCTGGTGCACCACGCCAAAGCAGGGGAAAACCTGCTCAACAGTCCGGCCATAACCACAGCCCTGCTGCCCTATATCGGGTATAACCAGGCTGCAGCCCTGGCGCGGGAAATGAAAAGCCGGAAAGTGAACCTGCTGGAGGCCAACAGGATCCTGGGCCTCCTTGAGGAGCAAACGATCCTGCAGATCATTGAGCCCACCAACCTGTTGAAGGAAGGATTCATGCTGAATGAAATACTGAACAGGAATGGAGAAAGGTCGAGAACATAAACCACACATCGGTATATTTGGCCGGAGAAATTACGGCAAGAGTTCGTTGATCAATGCACTCACCGGGCAGGCTGTGTCTATTGTTTCAGAACAACCGGGTACCACTACAGATCCTGTGAAAAAATCCATGGAGATACCCGGCATTGGGCCTGCCATTCTGATTGACACGGCAGGGATCGATGATTCCGGTGAGTTGGGTGCACTTCGGGTATCAAGAACCCGGGAGATGCTGAAAATCATAGACCTGGCTATCCTGGTGCTTAATAATAATGAATGCGGACCTTTTGAGGACGATCTGATGAATGCATGCTACGAGGCTGGCATTCCTTATATCCTGGTTCACAACAAGTCAGATCTTGTTCCCCTGGATGAGACTTTCCGGAAAACCATGCTGGGGAGGCATCATGCCCCCCTGGTTGCCTTGAATTCTGTAGAAGGGGATAATCTGGAAGATCTGGTGACAGCTATCCGGGGGACCATGCCCGAAACGGCATACCGGAAGCAATCCCTCCTGGGCGATCTGGTCAGTTATGGCGACATCGTGTTGCTGATCACCCCGGTGGATACTGAGGCCCCCGAAGGCCGGCTGATCCTGCCCCAGGTCCAGGCAATACGCGACCTGCTCGACAATGACTGTATTGCCATCGTACTGAAAGAGCGCGAATTGGATGCATTCCTGAAGAATTCGCGAATCAGGCCTAGGCTGGCCATTTGCGATACATCGGTAATTCTGAAGGCGGATGCGGCTCTGCCCAAAGATATCCCGCTCACAGGTTTCAGCATACTGCTTGCCCGGCATAAAGGTGAATTCGGGCATTACCTGCAGGGAACACCTGCGATCGGAAAGTTGCAGAACAACGATCGGGTTTTGTTGCTCGAATCCTGCACCCATCATGTGTCGTGCGATGATATCGGGCGCACAAAGATACCCCGCTGGATGAGCAGTTACACCGGAAAGCAGCTGCAATATGAAGTTGTTTCCGGATTAAATCACCTGGACAGACCGATAACGGATTATGCCCTGGTAGTTCAGTGCGGAGGGTGCATGATCACCCGCAGGCAACTTGTCAACCGGTTGAAACCAGCCATTGATGCAGGAATACCGGTCACCAATTACGGCATGGCCATCGCCTATTTGCAGGGTGTTTACAACAGGGCTATCCGGCCGTTTGTGAAGGAGAATATGGTAAATGATTTATAGTGAAGACAATTTGAGTTACATGTCCGACATCCTGGCCATATTGCAGAAACCAGCGCTGAACCAACAGGATATCATTTGTTTACTGGGATTGCAGGGTGCCGGAAAAACCATGTTGTTCGAACAGGCTGCCCGGATCAAGCAAGCCTATATGGGCAATAAGGTGTATTTCAGGGGTCTCATTGAGTTTTCCAATATCTGTCATAAAAACTGCCTTTATTGTGGCATCCGTCACGACAATAGCACCGTTAACCGTTATCAGCTCAGTGATGAAGAAGTCCTGACTGCAGCGCGCTATGCCTTTGAAAATAACTATGGCTCAATTGTATTGCAGTCCGGCGAACTCGACACCGGCAATTTTATACGCCGCGTGGAGAAAATTCTGCAAGGCATTCAGCGCATAACCCGGGGCAATATGAGGGTTACGCTCTCCTGCGGCGAACAGGACGAAGAAACCTACCGCCGGTGGTACGAAAGTGGTGCACAACGATACCTGCTGCGTATCGAATCCTCAAACCAGGAGTTATACCGGAAACTGCATCCGATGGACCATTTGCATGATTACCGGCGAAGGCTTGAATGCCTTTTCACCCTGCAGAAAATCGGATATCAGGTGGGCACAGGCGTTATGATCGGACTGCCCTTTCAAACCCTGAATGACCTCGCAGACGATCTGCTGTTCATGAAGCAGTTTGATATCGACATGGTGGGCATGGGACCTTACCTCGAACATGAGCATACGCCGTTCTTCGCCTTCCATGATCAGCTGATGCCCAGGGAGGAGCGGTTTCAGCTTACCCTGAAAATGATCGCCGTTTTGCGGATCCTGATGAAGGATATCAACATTGCAGCCACCACGGCTTTACAGGCCATTGATAAGCTGGGTCGTGAAAAAGGGCTGAAAGCAGGTGCCAATGTGATCATGCCCAACATCACCCCCGGAAAATACAGGGATGACTACCTGCTGTATCAGGACAAACCCTGCACGGATGAGCATGCAGAGGACTGTAAGAACTGCCTCGAAGCCAGGGTTGCCCTCGCAGAACATACCATTGCCTATGGCGAATTCGGGGATTCACTGCATTTCAGGAAAAAAGAAGGGACGAGGGACCAGGGACAAGGGACCAGCCAACATTAACTGCACGACTGCACAACTGCACAACTGCACGACTGCACGACTGCACGACTGCATGACTGCACGACTGCACGACTGCATGACTGCACGACTGCACGACTGCACGACTATAGCTTTATACTGATACCCGGCCCTATCAGCATCATCCATTTGTTGGCTTTGAACTGATAGCCACCGCCTATATAGAGGGGGAACGCAAGTTTTTGATTACGGGTGGTTGGATAGAGGCTGGCCAGTGCCACCAGGGCCAGATCCTGGCGTTCACTCTGGAAATTGAACGCATCGAGTGCAAGAAAGCCTGCGCCGATGCGGTAAGGACGCAGTTTGGCTATCTTCTCTGGATTGTAAAAGGCAAATTGGGCGACCATGGCCATGCTGATGCCATAGAGGTTGCTGAAAGTAGTTTGCCCGGGATTTTCACTGTCTTCAGAAACCGTGATCAGTCCGGCGGGAAAGGATACATCGATATCAAATTTATATTTCTTCCTGAGGATGATTTCCACTTCCTTCTGCTGACTTTCACTGCCGTATTTCTCGGGACTGGTTTTCACTGTAACCGATACTCTCGACCAATCATCCAGGTCGTTGGTGTTTTTCCGCAAGTGCTTGTTCAGGCTGATCTCGTTCTGTGAGCAGTTTCTTTTATCATAGAAATCATACCGGGGAGAATGATCCGACGGACAAACGATGACATTGGAAAGGGTCTTCAAATCCACCAGTTCGTTGTTAGATCCTGTCACACGGATATCAAAGGTTAGATACTGTCTGCCATATAGTTTGTTTTCGGAATCTATCTCATCTGTGTTGAAGGTCAAGATGACATCCCGCAGGGCTTTGTCGTATAAAATGGGACCATGAATATCGGTTAACATCCGGTCCTGATCGCCGTAGTTGATGGAAATATAGTCAAAGGGCCTGGGGCTTTCATATTCCCTGATCGTGAGCATATACCCTGTAATAGAAGAATAATTGTAAAGATTAATTCGTTTTTTGTTGATGTTCAGGGGTACCTGCAGTTTAAGCACCACTTCGTTTTCATTCTGAATGAGGGTATCGGTGGTCAGATCGTATAAATCCTCAAAGTGGAATTTTGCTTTATAAAGCGACTGTCCCTCTATCCTGACGCCGATGGTCTCGCCCGGAAAAACTGAAAGATCAGATGTCCAGTCGCTTCCATCACGGATCACGGTAACTTTATTGATAGAAGTGGCAGGGGTGATATTGAAATTCGAAATAAATAATGGCATATCCCCATCTTTGATGTACAGGTATCCTTCTGAATTCCTATGGTAGTTGTAAGTTTTAAGGTAACACAGAACTTTGTTATTTGACAGGAAACTGCGAGTGAAAATCTCGGCAATCAGAACACCGCCCGGATTTTCCTGGTTCTCCACCCGGTAAGTTTTATTGATCTGGAGCAATTTGTTGTTATCAAGCTGTACTTCAACACCCTGTGTTCTCGATTTTTCATCCAGAGAGATATCCTGCCTGTCGATGCTCAGGAATTTCAGCCGGCTGGCTTTTACCGAGAAAGTATATTCCAGGGGGGGAGCTGTGTATTAATCCGGTTCGACTCTAAATCCACACTAGGTTTATGGGTATTAAAGATGATCCCGAGTTTCTGGCTGCCCAGTTCACTGGGAACCACATGAAGCCTCATCTGATCATTCTGTCGGTCAATGCGGTAATTAATCCCAGGATCAGATACCCATTCACCGGAAAAACTCAGGTTCTCGGCATTATTGGTAAAAAGGTCGAAAACCTTCTCTTCACCGATATACAATTCATCACCCGAAGGTCTAAGTTCAACAACAGTGCGCGTACATGGCAGCAACCGGACGATTTCCAGCTTTTCAGTATTGTTGCTCGTATATTTGAGCTGCAGTTTCAGGAACTGGATCCGGGTGAGACCTTTGAACTGAATCTTGAAACGCCAGGCATCATTATAAAAAACCAGGGAATCAATCAAATCATAATCCCCGGAGGGGATAAGGCTGAGATTCTGAACCGTAGTGTTTCTCTTGGGAAAGAGGGCAATTTCTGCCACCTCATTCTCCTGGTCGTATATAAAATACTGCTGCATTCCATCTCTGACATACACGGAATTCCTGGTATTGCTGAAGACCAGTGTATCCGTGCGGATCTCAATAATTCTGAAAGGGCTTTCGCCGGCAGATTGGGCAGACAATACAGGGCTCAGCAGGGGTAATATCAGGAATAAAATAATGAATCTTATCCTCATGCGATATCAACAGTTTCTAACATTAAGCCGCGAATATAAAAAATGTTGCATGAAATTGAGCATCCTGGCTCATGACATTTATCTTGAAAAATGAAATCGTAATTCGTTACTTTTGATCATACCCGATTGATAAGGATATGATTAACCAACAGTTGCTTAATCCTGCCAGCATCGTGGTCGTGGGCGGTTCCAACAATCTGCTCAAACCCGGAGGCAGGATTGTTCAGAATCTTATTGCAGGCGGTTATCAGGGCAGTTTGTATATTGTGAATCCCAAGGATGAGCTTGTGCAGGGGATTGCAACCTGTAAAGATTTGCGTGAGCTGCCGCAGGCTGATCTTGCCATACTGGCCATTGCTGCCAGGCAGTGTCCCGAGGCCGTCCGCACTCTTGCCATGGAAAAATCCACCCGGGCCTTTATTATTCTATCAGCCGGCTTTAGTGAAGACAGCGAGGAAGGGCGACTGCTGGAAAAGGAAATTGTGGAAACGGTTGAAGGGAGCGGGGCCTGCCTCATCGGTCCGAATTGCATCGGGGTTATCACACAAAACTACAATGGTGTGTTTACATCGCCAGTCCCCAGGCTCAGTGATAGAGGATGTGATTTTGCATCGGGATCGGGCGCGACGGCTGTTTTTATTATTGAATCGGCCCTTCCCAAAGGACTGACATTCGCATCTGTTTTTTCGGTAGGGAATAGCGCGCAGACCGGGATTGAAGAGATCCTGGAATACTGGGATATTTCCTATGAGCCGGGTTTGAGCTCGCCGATCAAGTTACTGTACATCGAGAATATCATAAATCCCGACAAACTGCTTCATCATGCCTCATCCCTGATCCGCAAGGGTTGCCGGATCGCTGCCATTAAGGCAGGTACCACCGAGGCCGGAAGCCGTGCAGCCTCATCGCACACCGGTGCCATGGCATCATCCGATCTGGCCGTGGAAGCCCTATTAAGAAAAGCGGGCATAGTGCGCTGTTTCGGCCGTGAGGAACTTACCACGGTTGCTTCGGTGTTTACACACAAGCCTTTTAAAGGTAAAAACATTGCCATTATCACACATGCCGGCGGTCCTGCCGTAATGCTTACAGACGCCCTTTCTGCAGGCGGACTGAACATACCCAGGATCACGGGTGAGGATCGCAGCCGACTGCTGGCCATGATGAACCCTGGGGCATCGGCAGACAATCCGGTTGATCTGATTGCCACGGCAACCTCCGATCAGCTGGACCGGGTGATCGAATATGCCGATAAGCACCTGCCTTTCATCGACAGCATTATAGTCATATTCGGAAGTAACGGCATGATTGACATCAAGGAAATCTATCTCCTGCTGCACAGGAAGATCCAGGAATGCAACAAACCGGTTATCCCCATACTTCCGTCCATCACCAGTTCACGGGAAGAGCTTGAATTATTCATGAAACTCGGTCATGTGAATTTCCCCGATGAAGTGGTGCTCGGTCGTGCCCTCACCCGGATCTCCAATACACCTTACCCGGCCGAGGAGAAAATCACCCTGGATCATGTTAATGTACCCTCGATCAGAAGAATTGTGGAGCAGGCACCCAACGGCTATCTCGAACCTGAGATGATCCAGCAGTTGCTTGTCGCTGCTGGCATTCCCATGGTTCAGGAAGCGGTGGTGTCTTCGGAAAGGTCACTAAGAAAAGCAGCGAAGGAAATCGGTTACCCGATGGCATTAAAAGTAGTGGGGCCGGTTCACAAGTCGGATGTAGGAGGTGTTACACTGAATATCAAATCGGATGCCCACCTGCATGCCGAATTTAGGCGCATGATGAAGATCAGGGGAGTGAAAGCGGTTATCATGCAGAAAATGATGACAGGCACCGAGCTATTCATAGGTGCCAGTTACGAGCCTCGCTTTGGACATGTTATCCTTTGCGGACTGGGCGGAATCTTCGTGGAGGTACTGGGTGATATATCATCCGGACTGGCACCGCTTACTTTTGATGAAGCCAGCTCCATGGTCAGGAGCCTGCGGGTATATCGGATCATTCAGGGAGATCGGGGAAAACCGGGTGTCCATGAGACGAAATTTACCGAAATCATTGTCAGGCTTTCCAGTTTGCTGCGATTTGCCACAGAGATCAAGGAGATGGATCTCAATCCCCTGATTGGTAATCCTGAAGAAATTACTGTAGTGGATGCCCGGATCAGGATTGAAAAGTAAGTTGAAGTGAATATAAATGCTGTAACAATGCATATTTTATTTATATTAGAAACCCTATTTACCGCTAAAAACTCAGGTTATGATCATTCATCAATTGTCGGTCTTTCTTGAAAACAAGTCCGGCAGGCTGACCGAAGTACTGGAAACCCTCGGAAGTGAGAACATAAGAATCACGGCACTGAGTGTTGCGGATACTTCTGAATTCGGTATCCTCCGCATGATCGTTTCTGACCCTGCCAGAGCGAAGGAACTGCTAAAGAACCGTTCCTTCACGGTTAATCTTACGGAAGTCATCTCGATCATGGCACCCAACGAAGCCAAGTATTACGCCCTGGTGTTGAAAATTTTGTCAGATCTTAATATCAGCATTGAATATACCTATGCCTTTTCCGTTGGTGAAAAGTCGGTTATCATCCTGCGCTGCAGCAATCCAGAAGAGGCCATCGAAGCACTTAAAACCCACGAACTGGAACTGGTGAGGGCAAGTGATCTCTATAAACTGTAGGTAGTCATGGAGATCTGGAACCGACATATCGAATGCATGGAACGTCAGGAGCTCAAAAGAATTCAGAGTGAACGGCTCAGGGAAACCGTGGAGCGGGTTTATTTTAATGTGCCTTACTATCGCAATAAGATGCAGGAAGCCGGGTTAGGTCCTGAAAGCATACAATCCACTGATGATCTGCACAAACTTCCCTTTACCACCAAGCAGGATCTTCGGGACAATTATCCCTTCGGCCTGTTTGCAGTCCCGATGAGCGAGATCGTCCGGGTTCATGCCTCCTCCGGAACCACCGGGAAGCCTACCGTGGTGGGATATTCCCGCCGGGATATTGCCACCTGGTCGGAGGTGATGGCACGGACACTTACCTGTGCCGGGGCTGACAGGCATGATTTCATTCATGTGGCATACGGGTACGGGCTTTTTACCGGGGGTCTCGGCCTGCATTATGGCGGTGAGAAGATAGGGGCTTCGGTGATCCCTGTTTCCGGTGGTAATACGCTCCGGCAGCTCCAACTCCTAATAGATTTCGGGAGTACCGTGCTGGCCTGCACGCCATCTTATGCCTTGTTTATTGCTGAAGCCATTGAAGAAGCAGGAATTCACCGTGAAGATCTGAAGTTGCGGGTGGGAGTTTTCGGTGCCGAGCCCTGGACCGAAAACATGCGTAAAGAGATTGAAGACAAGCTGGGCATCAAGGCCATTGATATATACGGACTCAGTGAGGTCATCGGACCCGGTGTTGCCAGCGAATGCCTCGTACAGGAAGGATTACACATCAGCGAGGATCATTTCTATCCTGAAATCATTGACCCTGAAACGCTGGGCGTATTACCCGAGGGGAAGACCGGTGAACTGGTGTTTACCACCATTACCAAGGAAGGCCTGCCCCTCATCCGTTATCGCACGCGCGATCTAACCAGATTGCGGTATGAAAAGTGCCGTTGCGGGCGTACCCTGGTGCGCATGGAAAAATGTCTGGGTCGGAGCGATGACATGCTGATCATCAGGGGTGTAAACCTATTCCCCTCCCAGGTTGAAAGTGCGCTGCTTGAAATGAGTGAAATCAAGCCGCATTACCTGTTGGTTGTCGACAGGGTGAATAACCTCGACACCTTGGAATTGCAGGTTGAAGTGGATGAGGAATTCTTCCAGGACAAGATCAGCCAGTTGCAGACTTTAAGACAAAAAATACAGACAAACCTGGAAAGTACCCTGGGACTGGGTATCAAGGTTAACCTGGTAGAACCCAAGACCCTTGAACGAAGCGAGGGCAAATCCAAACGTGTGCTGGACAAAAGAAAGTTCTGAGTTAATTATATGACATGGTCAACAACTTACCAATACCCCGCGACCTGATCCAAACGGCTGCAAAAAAAGCCGGAATACCTGCGCCCGGAAGGGCTTCGATCCGTGAGATCGTGAACCTGGTAAACCGGGTGGAGAAAGAAACCGGCATTCGTTTTATACGGATGGAAATGGGTATTCCGGGCCTGAAACCACCTGCCATTGCCACTGCATCCGAGATTGAAGCGCTTAAAAAAGGAGTGGCTTCGGTTTATCCGCCCATTGAAGGGGTTCATTCCCTAAAAGCGGAGACCTCCCGTTTTCTGAAACTGTATCTGGATATCAGCATTGATCCGGCAGGTTGCATACCCACCTGCGGTTCCATGCAGGGTTCCTGTGCAGCCTTTCTCACAGTAAACCGCACCGACAGAAATAAAGAAGGTACATTGTTCATCGATCCGGGATTCCCGGTTCACAAGCAGCAATGCCATGTGCTGGGGCATGATTTTTTCTCCTTTGATATATATGATTTCCGGGGAAAGAAGCTTAGGGATAAACTGGAGGGTTACCTGAAAACCGGGAGAATCTCCAGCCTCTTATACTCCAATCCCAACAATCCTTCCTGGATTTGCCTGAACGAGGAGGAGCTTTCAATAATCGGTGAACTGGCAACCCAGTACGATGTGGTTGTGATTGAGGACCTGGCATATTTCGGGATGGACTTCCGCAGAGACATTTCAAAGCCCGGCATTCAGCCTTTCCAGCCCACCGTCGCCAAATATACAGATAACTACATCCTGCTGGTATCCACTTCCAAGGTATTTAGCTATGCCGGGCAGCGTATAGCCATGATGGCTGTATCGGACAAGCTTTTCAGCAGGAAATATCCCGATTTACTGCGCTACTATACCTCTGAAGTGCTGGGCCATACCATCATTTATGGAGCACTCTATGCCCTGTCAGCAGGAGCCGCCCATTCAGCACAGCTTGGAGTGGCTTCAGTTCTGAAAGCTGTCAATGACGGTACTTTTAATCCCTTCGAAGAAATCCGTCAGTATGGAGAACGGGCCATGATCATGAAGAAGCTTTTTACCGACAACGGATTCAGGATTGTGTACGATATGGATCTGGATGTGCCCGTTGCGGATGGCTTTTATTTCACCATTTCCTATCAGGGTTATACCGGGGCCCAATTGCTGGAGGAATTGTTGCTTTATGGTATCAGTGCCATAACGCTCGATATTACAGGCAGTACCCGCACTGAAGGATTAAGGGCTTGCGTATCGCAGGTTGGTCCCGAATATTTTCCATTGCTGGAGACGAGATTGCAGCAATTTTTCAGGGAACATTCCTGATTTTTCTCAAATTTGCATTTTTAAAACCAATTACTGACTTTTGACTGGTAATTATATCGTAAAGTTGCTGAAATTTGATTGTGGTTTTATTGACGGAGTTTTGTTCCTTATAATAATGCATCTAGAACATGGCAAAAATAGTTGGTGCTATTGTAATTGATATCGAAAAGTGCAAAGGCTGCGAGTTATGCCTCGTTGCCTGTCCCACGGATGTGATCAGGATGGAGAAAAAGGTTAATGGTAAGGGGTATCATTTTGCCTATATGGAACACCCTGATCATTGCACCGGCTGCGCCAATTGCGCAGTGGTTTGTCCCGACGGGGTCATTACGGTTTACCGCAAAAAGGTTGAAGAATAAAATTACTTCCTCTATATGGGCGATACAAAATTAATGAAAGGAAACGAGGCATTTGCCGAAGCAGCCATCAGGGCCGGATGCGATGCCTATTTCGGATACCCGATTACACCACAGAGTGAGGTTATGGAATACCTGGCAGCACAACAGCCTCATTTGCGGACAGGAATGGTTCTTTTGCAGGCCGAAAGCGAAGTGGCTGCCATCAATATGGTATATGGTGCGGCCGGCACCGGCAAGAAGGTGATGACTTCATCATCAAGCCCGGGCATCAGCCTGAAACAGGAAGGAATATCCTACCTGGCCGGCAGTGAGCTCCCCTGCCTGATCCTGAATGTTATGCGCGGCGGACCTGGCCTGGGCACCATTCAACCCTCCCAGTCCGATTATTTCCAGGCTACCAAAGGTGGCGGTCATGGGGATTACCGGATGATTGTGCTGGCACCGGCTTCAGTCCAGGAGATGGCGGATTTCGTTAAGATTGGCTTTGAGCTGGCATTCAAGTACCGCAATCCGGTCATGATGCTTTCGGATGGCATCATCGGGCAGATGATGGAGAAAGTGGAGCTGTTTGACCAGATCCCCAGGCTCACCGAATTCGACCAGCAATGGGCTACTACCGGGAAGACCCCTGATCGTGAACGAAACATCATCACCTCGCTCGACCTCGATCCGGCGCGCCATGAAAGGCACAACCAGAAGCTTCAGGTTAAGTACCAGAAGATTCGGGACAACGAAGTTCGTTATGAGGCTATTGATTGTGATGATGCCGATTACCTTTTTGTTGCTTATGGGTCCTGTGCGCGGATCTGTCAGCGGTCAGTAAAGCTGGCCCGGGACAGAGGCATAAAAGCAGGGTTGATACGACCCATTACGCTTTTCCCCTTCCCTTCGGTGGAGATCCATCGTATGGCTGGGAAACTGAAAGGAATTCTCACAGTTGAAATGAGTTCAGGTCAAATGATTGAGGATGTTAGACTGGCCGTGGACGGGAAAATTCCTGTTGCCCTGCACGGCAGGATGGGTGGCATGGTTCCCTCTCCGGAGGAGGTATTTGAAGCATTAATTAAGAGCTTTTCAATCTGATACATTATGGAAGTCAGCAGCAGAAAAATTGAAGGAATCATCAGCCAGGAAAATCTTGTTTATTCCAAAACCCCGCTGATGACGGACAAGCCACTTTCATTCTGTCCAGGATGTGGGCATGGTGTGGTGCATCGCATAATCATGGAAGTGGTTGATGAAATGGGCATACAGGCAGATACTATCGGAGTGGCGCCCGTAGGGTGTTCCGTTCTGGCCTATGAGTTCATGAACATCGATATGCAGCAGGCCTCACACGGCAGGGCTCCGGCAGTTGCTACGGGTATTAAAAGATGCTGGCCCGGCAAGTTCGTATTCAGCTACCAGGGTGATGGTGATCTGGCTGCCATAGGAACAGCCGAAACCATTCATGCCTGCAATCGCGGCGAGAATTTTGCCATGTTTTTCATCAATAATGGTATCTATGGTATGACAGGAGGTCAGATGGCCCCGACAACCCTGGCGGGTATGCGGTCATCCACCACGCCATACGGCAGGGACATTGCTTTGATGGGTAATCCGCTGAAGATTACAGAACTGGTGGCCATGCTCCCGGGTACTTATTTTGTAGCCCGGCATACGGTTCATACTCCGCTGGCAGTTCGCAAACTTAAGAAGGCGGTCAGAACAGCTTTTGAGAATCAAAAGCTCAACAAGGGATTATCCTTTATTGAAATAGTTTCCAATTGCAACTCGGGTTGGAAAATGACTCCCGTCCAATCCAACAAGTGGATGGAAGAAAACATGTTGCCCTTTTTCCCGACGGGGGACATCAAGGTGAACGGAGAACTGATCCGGAAAGCCGGAGAATCTGCATAACGTCAAAAAGTTACAAGATGAATGAAGAAATCATTATCGCCGGATTCGGCGGACAAGGTGTCCTTTCCATGGGTAAGATCCTGGCCTATGCAGGCATGATGCAAAAAATGGAAGTAAGTTGGATGCCTTCCTACGGGCCGGAAATGCGCGGCGGAACTGCCAATGTTACCGTAATCCTGAGTGATGAAAGGATCAGCAGTCCCATCCTGAACCATTTTGACACTGCCATTCTGCTCAACCAGCAATCGCTGGATAAATTTGAGCCTACGGTCAAACCCGGAGGCATCCTCCTTTATGATTCAAATGGTATTACGCGCCACCCGCAGCGGAAGGACATCCGGAGATATCTTGTGGAAGCTGCTGCTGAGGCGGGTAGAATGCTTACCACAAAGTCGTTTAACATGATTGTCCTGGGAGCCTATTTAAAGATAAAACCGCTGATCAGCCTGGAGAATGTCCTGTATGGCATTAAAGACTCCCTGCCTGCAAGGCATCACCACCTGTTGCAGGTAAATGAAGATGCTGTAAAAAGAGGGCTGGAAATTGTACAAGAACTTTAGGGATACCGCTAAGAGACAATTTCAGTCCTGATCAGAATGATCTGTTTGCTGATTTGATCTATCTTCAGAAGATAATCTTGTATTATTTTCTTGCCTGCCGGGGTTGCAGGATCAAATTTCGAATCCACCTTTACGACCAGGGCGTCAAACCAATGTTGTAACTGTTTCAGCTTATAGAGGTTCTGTTTGATGTCGGGGTCACTTGAATAGTCATTCAGCATGGTAATCACGTTGGCCAGTGAGGTACGTTGTTCAGCCAGACGTTCTATTATATCGATGTCCTTGGTTGTAAGGGCAATATGAGTAGCAATATAGATGGCTTCCACCCAACCTCCCAGGATAATCTGTGCAGAGGCGCTGTATCGCTCATTTTGCCGCAGGTAATTGTCGGAAGCCATATACATCTCATTGGCTATTTTTATCAGGGAATCCTTGTTGTCAATGTTTTTGTCAAAACGTTCCGCGGTATTTTTAAAATAAACTGAAGGTATGCCCAGTTCTTCGGCCAATCGTTGCATGGCATTGAAATATTTCCCTGCTGTTTCAAGTTGCTCGCTCACCTTGGCATAACTCAGGTCAACGGCATAAACTCCGAGATTGAGGGCTTTCTTGGAACTGGTAATATAATTTGAAAGATTATCTGTTGAATTGAGCAGGTCCTGTTTGAAAACTGCGCCTGAAGATTGAAACAGCGACGACAATTCCACTGAAAGATACATGTTGTAAAAAATCGGCAATCCCTCACCCATGGAGTCTATATTGTGCACAAGGGGTTTTATGTCGCCAAGGTTGATGCTGTCAATGCCTTCGGCTTTGCCGGATTTTCCGGCAGGTCTGCACGAAACGATGATGGCCAGGCTGATCAGAATAAAACCACTGAAACGTGTTTTCATAGAGGTTAAGTTAATGGGATACTATGTATTGAAAATCGGACTAAGCTATTAATAATTTCATATACTTATGAGTCGCTTGTCCGAAATTTGTCACATTTTTTTAACAGTTGATCAATTTTGATCCCCTTCAACTCTCTGTCAGTCTATTATTTTAGATAAGCTTACCGGTGGTCTTCTTCATGAATTGCAGGCGCTCAAAGGCCGCCGTGTTTTCTTCGTTTTTAGCGACAAGTCCCCTGAAGGAATCCAGGTTGGAATAGCCTTTTTCTCCCATCCATTTCTCAATGCCGTCCAGCAGGGTCCGGAGGTAAGGTATTCCGTTCTGGTAAAGGGTTGAACAGATCTGAACCGCGTTGGCTCCAGCAAGGATCTGCTTAATGACGCCCTGGTAGTCGTGTATTCCGGTGGCAGCCACCAGCTCTGATTGGATCTTATGGTAAAGCAGCGCTATCCAGCGCAGGGAAAGTGTGATCTCATGAGGCGAACTGTATACATTCTGGGCTACCACACGCAGTGTATCAATATCAATATCCGGGCGATAATATCGATTAAACAGAACCAGGCTGTTGATATCGAGGTTGCTGATCTTATAGAGCATCCTGTATAGGCTCGTAAAGTAGAAACCAACTTTCACAGCCAGGGGAATGGTAACATTCTTACGTACCTCATGAATGATGTCCACATAAGTCTCCTCAATTTTGTAGCCGGTAATGTTGATGTTGGTGGGCGGGATAAAAATATTCAGTTCCAGGCCGTCAGCACCTGACTTTTCGATCTCGGCGGCAAACCTGGGCCATTCCCAGGGCGTAATGCAGTTGACACTGGCCATAACCGGGATGGAGACAGCTTTTTTGGCATTTTCAATCAGCCTGAGGTATTCAGCAATCCCATCCTCTTTGGAGATGGTGTTCACAAAATCGACAGCCTGAGGATACCAGAAAAACATATCATCCTGGCTTATAAGGGTTGTTTTACCGGTGATCAGTTGCTCCTCGAAAAGGGATTTCAGCACCACTGCTCCTGCACCGTTATCGGCGCACTCTTTAACCCGATCGACGGAATTGGTTAGTCCTGAACTGGCTACAATCAAAGGATTGGCAATTTTAATGCCCATGAAGGTTGTTGAAAGGTCCATATTGGTTTTTTTAGAAGTTTTCGAGTATCGTAAATTTAGACAATTGAACGGGAATTATCTAATGATTTGATGAATGCCATCCTTCGACTCCGCTCAGGATGACATCAATGTCAGTTTGAGCGGAGTCGAAGACTTTAACTGCTAAGTTGTTTCACAAAATCCTTAATATATTCCACCGCTCCGGCAAGGTTGGTCTTTGCCCGGTCAGTCATATCTTCCATAAATTCCCATGCATAACCCCGTATGTGCATCAGGTATGCCTCAGGTTCCTGATGGAACACAGACCTGGTCAAATGCAGGATAAAAGCCGGTGATACCGCATGCATGCTGAACTCAGTTTTATCCGAAGGAATCAGGGAGTCAAGGCAGAAATCACGGATTTCTTCCCGCGAAGCATCCGCAAAGATGACCACATCATAACCGGCAATTCCGACGGCATCCTCCAGGTTTAGCTGGTAGTTGGAATCAGTGAACACATGATCCAGACCGGTTTCGAGTCGCCACCGGTCAATTTCCTCGACCAGCCCAATCCCTAACCCGTCATCCTGACGGCCGGGGTTTCCATATCCGTATATCAGTATTTTCGGCGGCTTTCCAGTCAATGCCTGAATTTCCTTTCAATCAGATTGTTATACCGGTCATAAACCTCGAATTCTAGGGGCATCTGGCCTAACGCATGGGTGGCGCAGCTGAGGCAGGGATCGTAAGCCCGGATGGCAACTTCAACAGCGTTCATCATACCTTCCGTAATTTCCTTCCTGCCCGTCATCACCTTTACTGCCACCTGGTTGACGGCTTCATTCATGGGCTGGTTATTGTTGGTGGTGGATACGATCAGGTTGGCCATGGTGATCATGTCATTTTCACCGATTTTGTAATGGTGGAACAGCGTACCGCGTGGTGCTTCAATGAGTCCCACACCTTCGAACTGCTTGGTTCCTTTGGTGACCAGTTCGCCCTCCATCAGGTCAGGATCGTTCAGCAGTTGTTTGATTTTCTCAGCAGCATGCAGGATTTCTATCAGGCGGGCCCAATGGGCATGCATGGGTTTGTGGCTGGGTTTGCCTTGGTTGTATTGCTTGAAGTATTCAAATTCCTTTTGTGCGAGGGGAGTATCGATAAATTCTGCAGTGTTCATGCGGGCCAACGGGCCTACCGTATACCAGCCTGAGGCTTTTCCAATCTCTTTCAGGTACGGGAATTTCATATAACTCCAGGAGCGCACTTCTTCATCGATATACTTGTAATAGTCCTGATAATCAACATCATGAAGGATTTTCTTACCCTCAGCATCCACCGCGCGCAATACGCCATGATACAGATCGAGAGCGCCGTCCTTTCGAACCAGGCTCAGGTGGCTGCCGGGAAATTCAGCGAAACCGTCAATAACAGCCTTGTTCTTTTTATGGTAATCTTTGAAAAATTCCAACGCATCCTGCGACCAGGAAATCATTTTGTCAATATCCATATATTCATCTCCATGCAGGAGGTATTCGCGCTCTTCCTCGGTCAGGTGTTTATTAATGCCACCGGCAATGGCTCCGGTACCATGTATCTTTTTACCGGCTGTGGCCTTGATTACTTCCTGGCCGTACTTCCGCATCATCACGCCCTGAACAGCAAGATCCCGGTGCTGTATCGCTACATTAATGATATTACGCTTCAGGGGGTCAGCGTCAATGCCAAACAGCAGGTCGGGGGAGGCAAGGTGGAAAAAGTGCAGGGAATGTGACTGGAAAATCTGCCCGTAATGCATCAGCCGGCGCATTTTTTCACCTGTTGGGGTAAGTCCCTCTCCGGTTCCGGCACCGACGATCACATCCAGGGCTTTGGCAGCGGCCAGGTGATGACTGACCGGGCATATTCCGCACAGGCGCTGAACCAGTACGGGCATTTCCCAGTATGGACGACCCTGGACGAATCGCTCAAATCCCCTGAATTCAACAATATGCAAACGGGTCTGTTCTACTTTTCCTTCATTGTCTAAGTGAATCGTAACCTTGCCATGACCTTCCACCCGGGTTACCGGTTCAATGGTTATCTTTTGTCCCATAGTATTCTGTATTAATCAAATTTCACTACTTCATAGGGTAACTTCATCTCATCACCGGTTACAAGGGCAACCAGTGCTTCCCATAACAGATCGGCACGCGGGGGACAGCCCGGCAGAAAGTAATCGATTTTGACAATTTCATGACAGGGGTACACCATGTCAAGCAACATGGGTAGTTCCGGATCGTTGGGAATAATACCGGCCTCATTGCCAACCACAGTAAGGCAATTCAGATAGGCCTCTTCGAAGCATTCCCGGATCGGTATGCCATTCCTCATGGCAGGCAGTCCCCCCATGATGGCACATTCACCCACCGAAACCAGGATACGGCAGTGTTCCCTGAATTCTTTCAGGACATGGACATTCTCACTGTTACAGCATCCTCCCTCGATTAATCCAATGTCACACTTCTTGGTGAATTTTTTGATATCATCCACAGGGGATTTATTGAACTCGACCAGCTCAATAAGTTCCAGTATCCTGTCGTCGATATCCAGCAATGACATGTGACATCCGAAACATCCGGCCAGTGATGTGGTGGCTATAATCGCTTTACTCATGGAATAAAAACTTTAAATTTTACTGATTTGCATGTTTTCAATATCACTACCAATGGGTGAATTGTCGTATTTTCTTTCCCCAATGGGAATGAGAAATCCTTTTTCTTTCACTATGATCGAACCTACTGGGCACACATCCATGGCTTTCTGGGCAAGCTCTTCCGTGAGCTGTTTCCCCAGTTTGGGGTCCACCATTACTTCAACCCGGGCGCTGCGGCGACGGTAGGCGAAAATGCTCCTGCCGGATTCGTCAGTAATGGCACGGATACAACGTTTGCAAAGGATGCATCGGTTTTGTTCCTTGATGATCCGGGGATGCGAAGCATCCACCTTGCGCAGCGGGAACTGATAAGGGTACCTGGGCACCAGCATCCTGAAACGATAGGCTAAAGCCTGCAATTCACAGTTGCCGCTTTTTTCACACGCAGGACAAAAATGGTTGCCTTCCACGAACAAGAGTTCGATGATCGATCTTCTCAGCTCATTCACGTCCTTGACCTCGTTTTCGATGTTCATGCCTTCCGCAACCGGTGTAGTGCAGGCTGTCATCAGCTTGCCGTTCACGCGGACGGTGCAGATGCGGCAACCGCCCTTGGGCTTCACTCCCGGATAGTTGCAAAGGGTGGGGATGTAAATCCCGTTCTCCTTGGCTGCATCAACCAGATATTGACCCCTTGTGCCCATACACTCGGTACCGTCGATGGTAAATCTTACGAACTGACTCATAATGAAAATGTTTTAAATATTAGGTACCCGGCCGGTTACTCTGCAGGATTCCTTAACCGCTGCACTCAAATCGAAACCGCTGTCGAATACTTTGTTTTTCTGGATCTTCTCTTCATACAAGTGCCTGAAATTCTTGATGCTTGAAAGGATCGGGTTGGCAGCCGTCTGGCCCAGTCCACAGCGGCTGGCCTTTAATATCCTGCCCCATTCGGTCATATCCTCAATATCCTGTTTAACCCCGCGTGCATTCAGTATCTTCACCAGCTTGTTGCGCAGTAGGGTGGGGATGATCCTGCAGGTGGAGCAACTTCCGCAGGACTCCTCAATAAAGAATTCCGTGAAGTTCAGCACAATATCGCTCAGGATGTCCCTGTTTTTACCAATGATGATCAGTGATCCGCCCGTAGCCAGGTCTTCATATCCCAGGATCCGGTTGAACTCATTCGGCGAGATAATGGCCCCGGAAGGGCCTCCCACCTGCACGGCCTGTATATCCTCCGGTCGGGCACCTACCATGTCCATGATATCGGCAATGGAGAAACCCCAAACAACTTCATATACACCGGGGAACCTGCAATCGCCTGAAATGCTGAGAAGCTTGGTGCCGGTGGATTCTGTCGTCCCAAAAGATTTATACCACTCACCGCCGTTAAGAATTACCTTGACTACCGAGCAAAGGGTTTCCACGTTGTTTACTACCGTGGGCATATCGAGATAGCCCTTTTCCACGGGGAAGGGAGGACGGTCGCGCGGTTCCCCGCGTTTTCCCTCTGCTGATTCAATCAGTGCCGATTCCTCGCCACAAACATAAGCGCCGGCCCCAAACTGAATGCGTATATCAAAATTGAACCCTTTTTTGCCCTGAATATTCTTGCCCAGGTAATTGGATTCCCTGGCTTTTTGCAGAATGGTCTCCAGGTAGTTTTGGAGGTATTTGTATTCGTGCCGGATATACAGAATGCCCTCTGTGGCGCCAATGGCATAACCGGCGATCACCATTCCTTCGAACAGCAAGCGGGGACGTTCGGTGAGAATGACCCTGTCCTTGAAAGTACCTGGCTCACCCTCATCGGCGTTGCATAATAAAAATTTCTTTTCACCGGAAGCATTGCGACAAAACTCCCATTTTAATCCAGTCGGGAAGCCGGCGCCACCCCTGCCCCTCATGTTGGACCTTTTCACTTCATCAATGACCTCTTCGGGGGTCATTTTTATGATCTTTTCAATAGCCTGTCCTGATTTATAATTTCTTTCCAGAATAGGTCCTATTTTTCGGATGTTGTTGGATACAACGGATTTGATCAGATCGGAACGGTTTTCACCGTCGCCGTAATCCGCTACCACCATATCCTCAACACTCTTTCCTTCCTTGATATCCCTGACAATTTCCTTGACCCTGAATGGCGTCAGCCTGGTAAATATCTGGTTGTTGATGATGGCAGCCGGTTCCTGGTCGTTCATGCCGATACAGGATGTTTCAAACAGTCCAGCGAGTCCGTCGGGAGTGACCTCATTGAATTTGATCCCCAATTCCTTACAAAAGGTATCGGCCACTTCTGCCATGCCCATCATATGAGCTACAGCGCTGTTGTTGAGGTAGATCTGATACCTGCCAGTGGGTTTTTGTGTGAAGAAGTGATAAAAGGAAATGGTTTGGTCCACATCCACTTCCGACATGCCGAGATCATCCGCTATCTGAACCGTAATTTCGCGGGGAATGCAGCCCAACTCCGATTGGACATCAATCAGGATATCCATGAGCCTGGTCTTGTCCTTACCATATTTATCTACAATTTTCCGAACTCCTGTTTTCATAGGAATAGAATTTTAATATTTAAATGCCCGCAGATTCAATCAGGCAAAAAGCATTAACAGTTATAATGGCTTTAAATAGTGGTTTACAATAATTGTTAATTTATTCACAACTAAAAATAGAAACGAAAAACCACATTAACAAATGAAAATGGAAATTTAGAATGAGTATAAGCTTTGAAGGTAAATTTCTCATATTTAAAGGATTGTTAATATCCTTATTCTCTAAAACTAATAAATGTCATAGGGTGCTTCGGGCAGGAAGGAACTGAGATGGAAAAAAACCGGCATTTCAGGAACGATTGCCCGGGGTCATTGTTATTCAAATAACGTATTGTAGCGATATAACACCTTTCCCCTGAGTTAACCGGTCAGCAGACAGGATTAACTAAAAATCGGTATCCCTTGCTCCATAAAGGTCCTCCTCATAAAAACTGGTTAAGGTAGTGTAAATATCCTCAAAGGATACAAAGTGCTTTTTGCATCCGATCCTTGAACAGACATGTACCTTACCACCTTTATCCAGGAGAAAACTGACAATGGGTGCTTCGCAAACACTGCAGCTAATGCGGGAGGGCAGTTGCTTTTTGCAGTGGGGACAAAACAACTTTGCGATGTCCTGCTCCACCAGTTCAATAGTGCTGGACTTGTCAAAGCAACCATAGGAGGAACAAAGATTGATCACGCCATGTTTACCTCCGCATTCAATGATAAGCTTAATACTCGGCTTAGCATTCAGAAAATGGGTGTAGTCCATGAGTGACTGCTGGCACAGGGGACATTTGACTTTCAGGGAAACCAATTGCTTAGTCATACCAGTACCTCCTTTTATAACTAAATTGAAGTAAAAGTTACAAAAAGCTTCGTCTATTCGCAAGTAAAACAGGCATTTATTTTTGCTGACAGGAGATTTGCCTGCTTTTGCACGGGAGAAGACAGTCCTTCTCCGAATGTCACAATTGCAGGCTGAATGCCTAGAACGAAGGTTTGTGCCTGAACAAATGCCATGATTTTTTTCAGGGAAATATTGTGTGTATTGGTAGTAAATTCAGCAAGCCTGTCAACAGGCATCATTTGGCTATACCCCGGTGGCCGGTTAAAAATAACACTGTCGATCAGAATCAGAAAGTCAGGATGGATCGAATTGATTTTCCCGATATAATTCTCAAGGCTGACTTCAGCATTGAGTACACGGATATGCCGATTTTCCTGAATCCGCTGCGCCAGATAAACGCCAACGCCATCGTCATGGTGAAGGACATTCCCCAGGCCGACAAACAATACCATTTTGTCGCGGAATTCCGATAGTTTTTCTAAACCAGAAAGCATGTTTTAAAGAGAGGTAAGCAATACTTTTCTCAAACAATTGGGGCATAATACATTGAACATATCCTTTCTTTTCAGGTCATCTGTTATTTCAACCAGTACAGCCTCCTGATCGTCCAGCTTCAGTCTTTCATTCAGCATATTCAGATTCAGTATAGAGGCATAGGCCATGGGGCCCAGTTTATCGTGCAGATACCGGAAATGCTGCCGGGTAGTTATAACGGCACTGCAGTTCATGCAAATGAGCAGCTCTTTTTCCTGGGTTTCAATAAGTGTCATGCGGTTGAGAGTAGCAAGATCATAGATCTTGTCGCTTAGCTTCACTCCATTTCCGGTAATGCAATGTTCTTCACATTGGCCGCAGAATATGCAAGAACCGTAATTCCTTTTGATGATCCTCATTTTTCGTTGCGGGTCATCATGGAAGGTAATGGCGTGACTTGGGCACACATTGGCACAGGTTTCGCAACCCACACAATGGTCATCGTCAACAATGGGTTTACCCCTGAAATTTTTAAAGGGAACATGTGGCTCCCTGGGGAACCGGGTAGTATAGGCAGGCGAGAACAAGGCAATCAGAGCTTCCCTGATCTCTCTGATTTTGGGGTATCTCATTTTATAGCGTCTTTATAATCATCCCGAATACTTTTTTTGCCAAGCGGAATGCCGAAGTGATAGGCTCCCCGGATGAGTGCATGCGCGGCTGCCGTTGATGTAAAGAACAGGATCGGAATAGCCACCAGTGCCTTAATGCCCGCATCACTGAAGCCAAAGTGCAGCAATACGCCTATCAGAATGCTGCATGTACCCAAGGTTACACATTTTGTTGCTGCCTGCAGCCTGTTATATACGTCGGGCAAGCGGATCATCCCGATACAGCCGAGCAGGTTAAAAATTATTCCGATACACAAGCATATGAAACTGGCCATATTATTCATTTAGTTTTTTACCACTCAAATATTTTGCCAGGGTCAACGTACCGATAAAACTCAGGATTATCCATGCTATACCAATATCAAGGATAAAGGCACGCTCGGTTTGGATCGAGATTATAGCACAGATGCCCACGACGAGGATCCCGAAAATATCAATACCCACCATCCTGTCCGGTATGGTCGGGCCCTTAATTATTCTGTACAGACAGATACTACTCAGGCCTATTTGGATGTAAAGCAGTATTTCCAGATATGTTGTCATTCCAGTATCTTTTTAATGTATTTCTCAAATTGCCCCAATATCAGGGATGAATATACTTCCGCATCTTCTGAGTGAACATAGATCCAATGGATGTAAAGAAAATCATCAATAAGGTCAACCGATATTGTGCCGGGAGTCATGGTTATTGAATTTGCCAGTATGGTACGGGCAAATTCCGACTTAAGAGATGTTCTAACCTTAACGATCCCCGGTTTTATGGGCATGGTTGGATGTAAAACCCGGTAGGCCACATCCAGATTCGCTTTCAGGCATGCCCAGAGAAAAACAAAGAAGTAAATCAACAACCAGAAATACCGGTGTGGCTCCAGAAACTTATATACATTCCGAAAGAAGTATTTCCCGAATACCAGGGCGGTGATCAGCGACACTGTGGCTCCAACGATGAGGTTGGACAGGGTTAACCGGAAGGTTAACATCAGCCACAGCATCAGGGACAATATGAATAATGTTACATACCTCATATTACCTCCCCAGTATTTTTAGTGAATAAGCGTCCGGATCCATGAGAATATCCACTGCGGGTTTCAGGAGTGACTCTCTGAGGAAGGGGAAAGCAAGAACGCTCATCATGAAACACATAATCGCAAGGATAATCATACTGAATATCATGGGACCCGGGACTTCTTTGCTTTGACGCTGAGGGTTACCAGGTGTTTTGCCATAGAAAGCATAGCGTTGCAATTTAAGAAATGAAGCCAGCGTTATGATGCTCACAATGACGGCCAGTATGGCCAATAAGTAAAACCCTGCCCTGACACAGGCAACCACTATGATCAGCTTGCTGAGAAAACCATTGAAAGGGGGTATCCCGGAAATGGACAGGGAGGCTATAAAGGAGGTTGCGGAGGTAATTGGCATGGTGGATGAAAGGCCGCCCATTTCTTTCAGGTTGCGCGTCCCCAGCCGATATTCAATAGCGCCGGCATTGAGGAAAAGCAAACTTTTAAAAGCGGCATGGTTGATCAGGTGGAATAACCCACCGGTAATAGCCAGGGCTGCAACCTCGGGTTTTATACCACGTGACAGCAGGATCATCCCGGATCCTGTTCCCAGGATCACATATCCCATCTGGCTGATACTGTGGTATGCAAGTAATCTCTTGATATCCCACTGGCCAACTGCCAGAAAAACACCGGCCACCATGGATATTGTGCCCAGGGCTGTAATGAGAACGGCCACCGGTTGGGTTACTGCAAACATGGTAAAAAACAGCCTGATGATCACGTAAATTCCCACTGCCTTGATAAAGACCCCGGAAAGCATCGCAGAAACGGGCGAGGGGGCTGATGAATGGGCATCAGGCAACCAGGCATGAAAGGGCATGATGGCAGCTTTAAGTCCAAAGCCACTCAGTATTAATAACTGGACAAAAAGATAATAGCGCTTATCATAACCCGTTTTAAATGCCTCACGGATATCACCCAGGTTCAGCGTTTTAGCTTTCCAGTAAATAAGTCCTATTCCAAAAAGTATTAGAAATGAGGCGATACCACCCAGAACCTGGTACTTGAAGGAAGCTTCCAGCTCATTTTTTTCAACCCCGAAAGCAACAAGTGCATAAGAAGCTATAACAGATATTTCCAGGAAAACAAAAATATTGAACAGGTCTCCGCTCAGCACCACACCGTTCATCCCTCCAACCATCAGACAAAACAGGGCATAGTAATAATGTTCTCCGGTATAACGGTTCATGTAGGACAGGGAATACACGGCTGATAGAAAACCGATCACACTGATGACACAAAGCATGAGTGCTGAAATGCCATCATAAACCATATAAATGCCAATTGGAATATTGTTAACGGGTTTCCACCCTCCAACTTCATATACGGTCACTGTAAAACCGGAATGGATCAAGGCATACAGACTTGTCACCAAAAGGAAGAGCATGACCAGCGGAGTGAAATATTTTGGTATATCCCCGTACAGTTTGCCCAGCAGTATGATCAAAAAGGCGCTGGCCAGGGGAACAATAACCCATAATGGAATCAACGGATTCATGCTTTATCCTTTCAAATTTATAATTTCCCGGATATCAAAGGTTTTATATTTCCGGTAAATCCTGATGATTACAGCCATAAGCATTGATGTGGTGGCCAGTCCGATAACAATGGCGGTGAGCACAAGGGCCTGGGGGAGCGGATCCACATATACCTGGCCCGGTTCCGCAGGATCCACGATGGGTGCCTTGCCCCCATCCACATATCCTATCAGGGCAAAAAACAAAAAAGTGCTCACCTCCATGATGGACAGCGAGATGGCTATTTTTATCAGGTTCCGCCGGGTGATGACCCCGTATAAGCCGGTCAGGAATAACACGAAACACATCAGGTACGTTATCATCACTGATCTTCCTCCCTGAAGATTACCAATGCCAGAAAGATGATGAAGATGGAACTTGCGACCTCAATCCCAACAAATATGTTGTAAAGCGGCAGGACCCCCGCGCTGATGAGTTCCCCCAATGTCCCTTTGGGCAAGAAATTGAGGAAAAATATCCTGGCGCTCAGAAGAAGGCCGGTTGCAGATAACAGAATAACCATCAGCATGGATATGTTTTCCGTAATGGTTGATTCAGTCACTTCTTTTTTAAGATTCAGAAATCCGCTTCCAAAGGCAAGCGTTACCAGGATAAAGGCACCGGCCATGATCACACCTCCTGCGAAACCACCGCCGGGTGTAAGATGTCCGTGGATCACGACATATGCGCCATACAGGAAAATCATTCCGGCAAGGATCTGTGTGGTTTTTTTGACTATGATGGTCATACCTTTCATAAGCCTGCCTTTTTACCGCGCAACCTTAATACAGCAATGACGCCCAGCACCGTAGTGACCAGAACTGTGGCCTCTCCCAGCGTGTCGTATCCTCTGAAGTCAAAAACCACCCCGGTAACCAGATTGGCACTGCCTGTCTTTTCCGTAGCCCCGTTGATATAGGCGTCTGACATCCGGAGTGTGCTGATTCCCAGGTTGTCGAGATTACTGATAGCATTACCGTAAAAATATAACAGTACTGTTATGATGATCAGACCCAGCAGGGCATGGGCATATCCCTGGGGATCCATTCCGGAATAGGATTCATTCCGGGAGGTGTTGAGCACCACTGCAACCATAATGATCAGTGATATCGTATCCACCACAATTTGCACAATGGCAAGATCGGGTGCTTTCAGCAGCAGGAAGCAGATCACCAGGCCATAGCCCACAATACCGCAGGCTATGACGGCCGAAAGCAGATCTTTGGCATGGATAGCATAAATGGCCCCCGCAATCATGAAACCCGTAATAATGGTTATCGCCAGTTCCATAGGCTTCAGTTTACATCATTAGAAACAACATAATTACCAGGCCTGCAAGTATCCAGATTACGTAGATGGGCAGGATACCGGAGTGCGCATCACCCAAAAGCCGGCTGAACCAAAGGGTAGCCTGTTTGGAGCGGTCGTAAAGATCGAACCATCCTTCTCCGGCCTTTTTATAGAACCAGGAAAGGGGCTTGAATTCCCTGAGGGTCTGATAGTATCCGGTTAATGGGAAACCTGTTTTTTCATACCATACCTCACCCCCGATAAAACTGTCCGCTGTCCGGAATTTACTGATGCCTGAAATCAGGTACAGTATAATACCCAGTACAATAGAAGCAAGTACCAGCAAAGAGACCAGGGATGAGTTCCAGAACCCGAGCATGGTAAACTTTCCGGTAACAGGCATAAAAAGTTCTGGAACTATAGTTTTGGTGGATAATATACCGAAAACCATACACAATAGGGTCAACAGCATTACCGGGACCCACATCAGCGCAGGAACTTCCCTGATGCCGGAAAACTCCGGTTTTTGCCGGTTCAGAAAGATACCCCCGGTAAATTTAATAAAGCTGGCGAGCGTCAGGGCAGATCCAAATACAGCCAGGCTTAGCCAAATGATCCATAGTCTGTTTGCAAGGCCCTCACCGGTTCCAAAATCTATAATTCCCTGGTAAATCATCCATTTGGAGACAAATCCATTGAAAGGAGGTATCCCGGATATGGATAAAGCCAGGATAAGCGCCCCGAAGAACGTAACAGGCATGGCTCGTGACAAGCCTCCCAGTTCATCGATATCCACTTTGCCGGTCCGGAATTCAACATTTCCCGCTGTAAGGAACAAGCCGCTTTTATAAAGAACATTATTGACCATGTGAAATAGTCCTGCAGCAACGCCGATCTGAGTGCTCAACCCAAATCCAAGAATCATGTATCCGACCTGTGAAACCGCATGAAAACCCAGCAGGCGTTTGTAATCGTGCTGCACAAGGGCCATCATTACTGCGGTTATTATGGTAATGACGCCCAGTGTTAGCAGCATGAATTTCGCGGGATCTGTCAGGATGAACAGATCTGTAGTAATTCTCGCCAACAGGTAGATCCCAAGCAGTTTATCCAGTGATGCAGGCAGGAATGCCGATGTTACGGCAGGAGCACATTCGGTATAATCAGGCACCCAGGAATGGAATGGAAATGCGCCCGCCTTAGCAAAGCTTCCAATGATCAGTGACAGAAACGCCGTAATTTCCAGAATGCCCTTCGTGGGAAGGGAAATAGCAGCCAAACTTAACGATCCGGTAATCTTCCAGAGGACAGCAATTCCCAGTATCATGATCCCATCCGAAGCGCCAATAATGATAAGTGCCTTTTTGGCGGCGGCAGCACTCGCGTCACGATTACCAGGTATCAGTTTATAGAGCGTGATGCCGAGCAGTCCCCAGAAAATAATCAAAACGAGGAGGTTATCAGCCAAAACAACACCATAGGATGCGCCTAAGGTAATCAGGTAAAACGGATAGAAATTCCTGTCGTTCCCCCGGTGACCTGCAAAGGAATAGAGCATTACAAGAAAACCGGACAGGCTGATTATCAATATGATCAACTGACTTAGGGGATCGATCAGCAATTGGAAATCATTTCCAACATTATTAAATGGGATACCTGATGCATTGATGAATCGCTGAAGCGATTCACCCGGATGGAGCAATCCTGCTTCCTTTCCATAAAGTAAAAGGGAGCAATACACGGTTACAAGCATGGTCAGCATGGCCACGATCTCTCTTACATATCTGGTCCTGGCTGGGACCATAAACAGCAGGATGCCGGAGAGGAAAGGGATAAATATCATATAGCAGGCTCCAGTCGTCATATCGTCCTTAAGATTTCAATGCACTTGTTTTCTTGGCAGAAAGCTCAATCAGGTCGAGCCCGTTCATGATTCTGTCACCGGTATGCAAATCAATGACCACTGCCAGTCGCTCGGTGCAGCAATAGCATGGATCTACTGCTGCCAGCGAGAGCGTGGCGTCGGTGATCGTCTGCCCGATGCAGGATTTCCTGAATGTGGCGATGTTCACATAGCTTGGTGCTCTTATCTTATGTCTGACCGGGTAATTTGATCCGTCGGTTTTCACAAAATGGAAAACTTCACCGCGCGGGGCTTCAGCACGGCCGGTGCCCATGCCTTCCGGAATTTCCCTGACCTCAGCAGCAATCTCGCCTTCTTTTTCCTTTTTCATCTTATCGAGGCACTGTTCAATAATAGACAGGGATTCATACATTTCCAGAAGCCGAACCTCAGCTTTGGAAAATACATCTCCTGTCTTTGCCGTGATGACTTTCCAGTTCACCAGGGGATAAGCTGCGTAAGGATCATCGCGCCGGACATCGATTTCCACCCCTGAAGCCCGGGCTGTAGGCCCCACTGCGGCAAAATCCAGGATATCCTCCCGGGTGAGAATCCCGACACCCTTTGTTCGTGCATGGATAACAGGATCATCCATTATGGCCCCGGTAAGCAGATCTGTTTTTTTCCGGATGAGATCAAGGGTCTCCCGGAACATGGGAATTGTATTATTTTCAATATCCCGTCGCACCCCGCCAATCTTGAACATCGCATAACTGTTTCTGTTTCCGGTGATCATCTCAAAAAGATCCAGCACCGGTTCACGATACTTCCAGGCCCACATAAACACGGTATTATATCCCAGAAAATGTCCGGCCAGGCCAACCCACAACAAGTGGCTGTGAATTCTTTCAAGCTCCCCGATTATGGTACGGATGTATTTTGCCCTGTCGGGAATCTCCAAACCTGCAATCTCTTCTATGCAGTTAGCGTAGGCGAAGGGGTGTGATGTGGAACAGATACCGCAAATCCTTTCTACCAAAAAAAAGACCTGATCAAAGGTTTTAGACTGGCTTAACTTTTCAATGCCCCGGTGATTGTATCCGGTTTCCCATTTGATGTCCCTGACAATCTCCCCGTCACAATAGAGCTTAAAAAGTTCAGGCTCCTCCTGTAAGGGATGATAGGGTCCTATGGGAATTATTCTGGACATAGTTGATCGTTGATGGTTGTTAGTTGTTAGTTGTTGGTTGTTGGTTGTTGGTTGTTAGTTGTTAGTGCTGGACACTTTTCACTTTTAGTTTTTCACTTTTAGTTTTTTCACTTGTCCCTTGTCCCTTGTCCCTTGTCCCTGTTCCTGTAAGGGTACTCACCTTCCGCCCAGTTGCCTTCGGAGATTAATTTCTCCAGGTTGGGATGGTTGAGGAAACGAACCCCCATAATCTCGTGCATTTCTCTTTCAATCCAGTTGGCTCCTTCAAACAATTCTGTAAGAGAGGCTATCTCAGGATTGGCACGATCCAATACAACTCTTACATTCAGGATCAATCCTGTTGAATCCTTGCTGAAGTGATAGAGGATTTCAATTCCTGCTTCGGTTTCCAGCGTAGTCGCTATGATAAACCTGAAATTCAGATTTCTGTATAGGAATTCACAGATGGCTACAATTTCAGCAGGCTCTACCGAAATGGTTGCACGTTTAACGCTTTTAGCCGCAATCTCAAGGATATTTTGCTTAAAGCGAATGCTGAGTTCTTCTATTTCAGGCAATAACTCCATATGCTCATGTTTTCGGTCTCATTGGGTTAGCTTTCTATCAATTTGAATAAACCGGCAATGATGGCCTCTGGTTTTGGAGGACATCCGGGTATATACGCGTCCACCGGGATTATTTTGTCAACAGGACCCGCAAAGGTGTAACCATCAGCAAATATGCCTCCGGTGCAGCCACAGGCACCTATGGCCACCACCAGAATAGGTTTTGGTGCCTGGTGATAAACTTCCAGTAACCTGCTCTTATCCTTGTGGTTAATAGAGCCATTCACCAGCAATACATCTGCATGGCGAATGCTGCCGACCAGCTGCATTCCGAAACGTTCAATATCATAACGGGGTGTAAGACAGTCGAGTATCTCAATGTCGCAATTGTTGCAGGAGGCTCCGGCAAAATGGAAGACCCACAACGACTTTTTAAAACAATGTTTTTTAAAATTCAGCAATACAGTGTTTATAAATGTATATGGTTCAGCAAGATCGCCGCAATAACAAGCAGGTTCATCCAAATGAAGAAGAACCGCATAGCCTGGTCGATCCTGATGCGCGGATTGGTGTTCCTGAGCAGGGTAAGCAGCAGCAGCACGCCAATCAGTTTCAGGAGGGACCATAATCCATTGATTCCGTCGAATCTGAATCCTCCAAGAAGCAGGGTACACAGGAAGGCTGGCAGGACAAACATCATGATGTATTTGGTGAGTTTGATCAGGGAATAGGCTGATCCTGAATACTCAATAAAACACCCATGGGTAATTTCAGTCTCCGCTTCCGGCATGTCAAACGGAACAAATCCCAGTTTTGCCTGCAGGCAAAAAATAAAAGCTATGAACAACAACACACCGGAAATACTTCCCGCAAAGGCACCATGCTCATGCTGCGCGGTAATAATATCCTGGATTCCGGTCGTCATTCCGGCTTTAAGGATGATGGCTGCAATAACCAGAATGAAGGTTAGCTCATAGCTGATGATGAGTTTCATTTCACGTGATGCCCCAACAGATGCCAGCGGATTGCCGGCAGCAAGCGCACCAATGATATAGGCAAGTGACGGTACCGTAAGCATATAAAAGATCACTATGATATCACCATCAAACCCGGGTCTTATTCCAAAAGCAGGCAAAAGAACCAAAATACCGGAAACGGTGGCCCCTGACAGTCCCAATAGCGGAGATAATAGAAATGTCAGCCTGGATCCTCGGGCAGGCAGAATGGTTTCCTTGACCAGGAGCAATTTGAAAAAATCGTAAAAGGGTTGCATCAGGGGCGGTCCCTTGCGAAACTGAATCCAAGCGGTAATTTTCCGGTCAGTCCAGCTAAACAATCCACCCGCCACTGCAAGAAAGGTAAATCCCGGGAACACCAGATAATAAATCAAATCCTTAACCATAGGATTGCCAGGTATGTTCTTTGATCAGAATGTATTCATTCAGGCTAAAAATATTTTCTGCCGGATTTTCCTCTCCCTCTGTGATGCTTATCGCTTCTTCGGGAAAGCATCTGGCAAAATCAGAAAGGTCCCTTTCATCCCTTAGTTTTGGAAACCGCAGGCATGAGGCTCTGGCATCAAAAAGGTTGTCCATTATCGTTCCAAAGGGACAAATGACCACGCACGATTTGCAGCGTATGCAACGATACAGGGACCGGGTTAAAATTCCCTTTTCATTTTTTTCCAAGGCGCTTGCGGGACAGGCCTCAATACAGGGAGCTTTTTCACATTTTCGGCAGGAATAGCGGAAAGTAGCAAGTTCAAGTATTGCTTTTAAGGATGTGCTAATAGCATTCCCTGCAGGTAATCCTTCATCAGGGATGTTTTTATATTCCCTGAGCTTTTCCATATCAATGAGCAGCTTTTTCAACCATTCCTTACTTTTACAGCCAGATATTCGGCTGATTCTTGATCTCATCATAGGTAAAAACCGGGCCATCTTTACATACATAATATTTGCCCATCATACAATGTCCGCATTTGCCCAGTCCGCAGGACATATTCTTTTCCATGGAAAGGTAGATGTCCTGCTCAGCATATCCCATTTCCAGCAGTTTGAAAGTGCCGTATTTCATCATAACCGGAGGGCCGCACACAACAGCCACCGACCGGGTAATATTCACATGAATATCATCCAGCAAAACCGTAACCATTCCTACTCTTTCCTTCCAGGATCCATCTGTCCTGTCAACGCTGCGATAAACCTCGAAATTCCCGATCTTCCGGATCTCCTCAACAAAAGGTTTGTAAATGCAGTCCTCGGGTGTTTTTGCTCCATAGCAAAGAATGACCTTTGGAAATCGCTCTTTTTCCGCAATAAGGCTGAACAATAGAGAGCGGATGGGTGCAAAGCCACAGCCGCCACCGAGGATAAGGATCTCTTTCCCGTAGAACTTATCCAGGGGATACCCGCGGCCAAAGGGACCGCGGATCCCGACAAGTTCTCCGACTTTCAGGTTGTGTATTTTCTCGGTCACATAACCTGCCTTCATCACAGTAACCTCAAGTTTAGATTTTTCAAACGGAGAGGAAGAAGGCGTAAATGGCGCTTCACCACAACCATTTATGGTAAGTTCGATAAATTCACCGGTTCTGAAGGCAAACTCCTCTTCTGGTGCCAGAACAAATGACCGGATAAGGGGAGATTCAATGATCACCTCTTCTATCATTGCTTTTATGGGCTGATATATATTCGTCTTTCCAGACATCACCTTAATTTCTGGATGATTCCTGCATTTCAGAGAATACTTTATTCTTGTTGATATTCCCGATACAGCAATCGATGCACCTGCCGCATCCCGTGCAGGCCTGGGCAGAGAACTTCTCGGGTTTCCACACATACTTGCACATATAGCGGTTCCTGAATCTGATATGCTTTTTATGCAATGGGTCCTCTCCTGCGGCGATCTTTTCAAATCCGGGATACTGGCAGGCATCCAGTTGCCTGATTTTGTTGAATCCAGGGCGGTCGATCAGCAGAAAACAGGAGCAGGTTGGACAAATAGCGGCACATGCGCCGCATGAGACACAGGATTCCGCTTGCTTAACCCAGAATGGATCGTCCAAATTTTTAATCAGTTCACCTGTGGTTGCGTAATCCGGAAGTGACTGATTTTGTGCGTGCAATCGTTCACGGATATGTATTCTGCGTTCTTCTGTCTCCTGCAGGAATTCCCTGTCGGGTTCGGCCATGGAAAAGTTTTCGCTCATCTGATGGATTAAATCCATTCCCCTGGCGGATTTTGCTGTAAACAAGATGGCGCCGTTCAGTGCAATCAGCGATGCATCGGCATTGACTGAAGGAGTGGGCTCAACACCATAGGTAGTACAGTGGCAGTTCTGAAGGATATCGAAACAATCCGTGCCGATAAGTATGGTGTTTTCCCGATTTCCTTTATAGAACGGATCTGGATAGGCTTTATCGAGATAAATTTCGTCAAGTAATTCCAGTCCCTTCAGGTCACAGGCAGGAATGCCCACAATCATTCTTTTTCTATGGCTGTTGCGGTCCATAGTCACGTTCTCTTTTACGGGCAGAAAGAATGTTTTAAGCGGGGTAACAGGAGCAGGCCTGTTGTAGGGGACGGCCAGGGTCATAGGATCGAATAACGCGTATTCGACACGAACACCGCGTTCTACCGGCACAAAGACATCTGCATCAAATGAAAGCTTCTGAAGAAATGAATGCCAGTTAGAAACAGAAATCTGAATGACATCTTCCAACAGATTGTTCTTTTTTTCACATTAATATTAAAGTTATGATAAAGGAATAACAATGTCAAGCTTTTCGTCAATAAAAGTGCAGATCAAAACATGTGACCAAAATCATAGCTGTTCTGATCACTGTTCATTTACTTTGCGGCGGATGATTCAAACCGGTAAGGGCTAATCACTTTTAAAATCCTGTACTTATGAAGATCGGATGTCTCAAAGAAATAAAAACGCATGAATACCGTGTAGGTCTTACGCCTTCTGATGTGAAGTCTTATGTATCCAGGGGACATAAGGTTACCATACAGCAGGGAGCCGGCGAAGCAGCCGGATTTACCGACCATGAATATAAGGAAGCAGGAGCAGCAATTGAATCCGATCGCAAAAAGATCTTCGAGTCCTGCGAGATGATCATTAAGGTAAAGGAACCACTGCCGGAGGAGTATAAATTGTTTCATGAGAATCAGATTCTCTATACCTATCTTCACCTGGCGGCAGACAGGACCTTGACCGAGGCCATGCTGGATTCGGGCATTAAGGGGGTGGCCTACGAAACAATTGAAATGTCAGACGGGCAGTTACCTTGCCTGCAACCCATGAGTGAAATTGCCGGCCGTCTTTCGGTGCAGGAAGGTGCCAAATACCTTGAGAAAACCTTCGGTGGGCGTGGCGTATTGCTGGGTGGCGTACCGGGTGTTGAACGCGGCAGGGTGGGCATCATCGGAGGCGGTGTGGTCGGCACCAATGCCTGTAAAATTGCCACCGGAATGGGCGCTGAAGTCACCATTCTGGATATAAGTGCAAGACGACTGGCTTACCTGGATGATATTTTCGGTTCAAGGATCACGGCGCTTTACAGTACCGATGCCAACATTGAGAAGATATTGCGGGAATGCGACGTCATCATCGGCGCGGTTTTGTTGCCCGGGGCAAAGGCCCCGACCCTGGTAAAGCGTGATCATCTGAAGATCATGAAAAAGGGTGCGGTAATTGTGGATGTGGCTGTTGACCAGGGAGGATGTGTGGAAACCATCAAGCCTACCACCCACGATAATCCGGTGTATGTGATCGATGACATCGTCCACTACGGAGTGGCCAATATGCCCGGTGCTGTGGCACTGACATCCACAAAGGCACTGACCAGCGCAACGCTGCCCTTTGGATTGATGATTGCCGAAATGGGTTTGGAAAAGGCCGCTCTGAAATCAGAGGCTGTTAAGCTCGGGATAAACGTCTATCGGGGCAAATGTGTTTATGAGAACGTTTCCAAGGCATTCAACATACCTTACACTCCCGTCAATAAATTCCTGCATTAAATCTTCATCACCTAATCACTTAATCACTTAATCACCTAATCACTTAATCACTTAATCACCCAATCACCTAATCACCCAATCACTTTCCTAATACTTCTTTCCTTTATAATATACATTATAATTGTTCATTCCCTTATTTACCACCACCAGGTCGCGATAAAGATCAACACTTTCGGCCAGGTCGTAAGTGAGGATCTTGCTTATACCCTTGCTGAAAATTTTAACATTCTTATTTAGATCCCGGTATACGATGGTATTCCAGTCTGCTTTCCATTCTGCGGGTACAAAGGATTCCAGGGTATAGGACCTGTTGTTGAACCAGACTTTAAAATAACCCTGCTCACCATAGATGACAAGCCGGTTACGCACCAGGTAAAAGTCTGGCGGGAAAGAACTGATGATTTCCGTTTCACCCCCTTCAAAGAATTTGAATGAACCGGTATTGTCCACATAAGCAGCTATACCATCACCCATCTTCCAGGATTCGGGCTTGAATTCCTCAGCCAGGAATACCTCACCGTTGCTGAATATCCTGAATTTATTATCGGACAAATTAACATAGGCCACAATATCACGACCCGCTTTGAAGATGCCTCCTGACAGGAAGGGCTCTATGGTCCGGTTCTCACCATGGTAAAAGATCTTGAAATCGCGTGTGCGGGAGGAAACGTAAGCCACGAGGTTATCGCCCGACTGAAAACCGGCAACGGTTCTTCCTGCCAGTCCATCTTCCAGGATGTGTATAGTCCCCTTATAATAGGCTGCAAGCAATTCCTGGTTAGAGTCATAGAATGTCACCAGGCTGTCATCAGCCTGGTATTGAACTGCATTGGTGCTGATGGTAGTAACCTTGCCATTCTCAATAATCTTCACGATCCCGCCGATATTATATACAGCCAGGTAATCCAGGGCAACAAAATTGCTGGGCGTGCTCACTTCCAGGGTGGAAATGGTACCGCCATAATACATTTTAAGATGACTCTTGCTGTCGGTGTACAAAAGGCAAGTTCCGCCAATGCTGAAGTCTTTCGCCGGCAGGTATTCTGCCTGCAGTGTACGGCCGCCATCAAAGATGAAAAACCTGCGCTGATTGTCATGATAAGCCGCTAATTGCTGCGCACCGAGATCAAAAAAGCCTGACAGCAGGAACAGACTACTCTTTAATAAAAAAGCCAATCTCCTCGAGTGAAGTAATGATATCATAATCTTTAAGGTAAATGTCCTGGGGAACATCGAGATGCACCGAGGTAAAGTTCAGAATTCCCCTGATTCCCCAATGCAGCAACTTTGTGGAAGTTTCAGCTGCGGTTTCCGGGGGGACGGTAAGGATGGCGATCTGAATATTCTTTTCTTTTATTACGTTCTCAGCTTCTATAAGATCATAGCAGGGGACATTCGCAAGATGGGTATTGATTTTGCTTTTATCAATATCAAAGGCAGCCACAACCTGCATTCTGGTCTCCGCTTTTCGGATAAATCCAAGCACAGCCCGCCCCAGGTTGCCTATTCCCACCAGGGCTACCTGGTAACCCTCTTCCCGGTCGATGGTATGTCCGATCATGCTGATCAGGGCTTTGATATTGTATCCCTTGCGATGATTTCCGGTGAGACCGATGAGCATCAGGTCGCGCCTCACCTGCTCCGGAGTGAGGTTCAGCAGGCCGGCCAGTTTATGGGAATAAATGTGGGCTTCAGCCACGTCCTTGTATTTATCAAGCAGGCGCCTGTATTTGCTTAGTCTTTCAACCGTGCGTGGTGGCAGCTTCATGTTCATGATTATTTCCAGCCCATTACGATGGGTTAAAATTAAAGCTAATAAATTATTATTTTCATACTTTTATGGTAAATACCAGTATCCATTGTTAATTATTTCACATTGCCATCCGGAAACGCCGATCATATCATTGCCTTGCTGATCAGTATTGAAGGACTGGTCCAGGGTGTCGGGTTCCGACCCTTTGTCTACCGCCTGGCACAGCAATATCATCTCAATGGTTGGGTTGTGAACCGGACGGATGGCGTTACCCTCAAAGTTGAAGGTCTGGCACAGGATATGCCTTTATTCCTGGAAGACTTGCGTTATAAGGCACCTGTGGTATCTCAGATCTTTGAAATCAGCATTGATCAGGACTACCCGGAAGGATTGCACGGTTTTTTCATCCTGGCAAGCCAGGACCTGGCTGACGAAACTTCGGAAATCAGTCCGGATATTGCTGTATGCCCCGAATGCCTGGCAGATCTCAGGAATCAGTCACATCGCAAAGGATACCCGCTCATCAACTGCACCAATTGCGGTCCCCGGTTTACCATCATCCGGAGCTTTCCCTATGACAGAAAGAATACAACAATGGCCTCATTCGCCATGTGCCCGGAATGCAACAGAGAGTATGAGGATGTGGCTGACCGTCGTTTTCATGCCCAGCCCGTTGCCTGCAATCATTGTGGTCCTCAATATCAGATGCACAGGGATGGCACAATGCTTACGGGCACTGAAGAGATCCTGGAAAACACACGCGATCTTATCCACAGGGGAGGCCTCATCGCTGTGAAAGGTACAGGCGGCTTTCACCTGATGTGCGATGCCCTTAATGAAGCAGCGGTCAGCCGCTTGCGAAAGCTGAAAAAGCGGGAAGGGAAGCCGTTTGCGGTAATGTTCAGGGACATGGAAAGTATTAAACAATATGCTGTGGTGAGCGATGCTGAAGCATCGGCCCTGAATTCATGGAGGCGTCCTATCGTGATCTTAAGGACCCATCGTCCCCTGGCTTCGGGTGTTAACCTGGGATTGGATACCCTGGGGGCTTTTTTGCCATACATGCCCGTGCATCATATGATTTTCGAAAAGGCCGGCATTCCTGCCCTGGTGCTTACCAGCGGCAATATAGCTGAAGAGCCTGTTATTATCAGCAATGAGCAAGCCCTCGGCATCCTGGGGCCTATAACGGATGCCGTCATCACCTACAACCGGGAAATCTATAACCGTAATGATGATTCGGTGGTACGTGTGGTTGCCGAAAAGGAAAGGGTGCAGCGCCGTTCACGCGGTTACGTACCTGCCCCGGTAAAGCTTGATCTGGAAGTCGACGGATGGCTGGCCACCGGCGCCGAGCTGTCCAATTGCTTCTGCGTGGGTAAAAGCGACCGGGCTTATCTGAGCCAGCATATCGGCGATCTGAAAAATCAGGAGACTTTTGCGTTTTTTGAAGAAAGCCTGGAAAGGTTTCAACAATTGTTCAGAATAAAAATACTGGCTGTAGCATCGGATCTCCATCCCGACTACAGAACAACACGTTTCGCCCGCAACATGGGATTACCTGTGGTTGCAGTGCAGCACCATCATGCCCACATTGCTTCATGCATGGCGGAGAACGGATTGGATGAAATGGTGATCGGACTGGCTTTCGACGGAACAGGTTATGGTACCGATGGTGCCATTTGGGGCAGTGAGTTCCTGGTATGCGATTACAACGAAAGTACCCGTAAGGGACATTTCGATGATATGGCTCTGCCGGGTGGCGACCGTGCATCGGAAGAGCCCTGGAGAATGGGACTGTCGCTGCTTTACCAGGCTTATGGCAGGGACCTCTTCAACCTTGAACTGCCCTTGCTCCGACATATCGATCGGTCCCTTCTGACAACCGTGGTTGAAGCCATGGAAAAAAAAATCAATTCCCCGTTGGGATCGGGAGCCGGGCGTTTATTCGATGGTGTGGCGGCCATTATGGGTATTTGTGAACGGGCGCTTTTTCATGCTGAGGCTCCGATGCGACTTGAATCTTCTGTAATCCCGGGCATTGAGGAGTATTACGATTTCAATCTGACAGACACCCTGTCTTTTATCCCCGCAATCCGGCAGATCTGCGCGGGCCTTTCAAAAGGTGAACCTTTGGGCGTAATTGCGGCCCGGTTTCACAACACAGTGGCAGAGGCATCCTACAGAATGGTGAAAAAAATCAGTGCGGAAACCGGTTTGCACAAGGTAGTGTTGTCGGGTGGAACCTTTCAGAACAAATATCTGGCTGAAACTTTGGAAAACAAGCTGGTAAGGGATAATTTCGCCGTGTTCACCCACAGCAGGGTACCCTGCAACGACGGAGGACTGGCCCTGGGTCAGCTTGTGGTTGCCGCGAGAAGAAAGTGGCAAGGGACAAGGACGTAAAATATGAAAACTTGAAAATATGCCAATGTGCCAATATAAGAATGCATCATCATATTCCATTCATCCTGATCCATTCAGCATTTAAGATTTACAATTCATAATTCATAATTCATAATTGATAATATGTGTTTGAGCATACCTGCAAAAGTACTTTCAGTTGACGGCGTTATTGCCCAGGCTTCAGTTGGGGGAGCGATCATACAAACCAGCCTGCACCTGGTGGATGATGTGAAACCCGGAGACTATGTATTGATACACAGCGGTTTTGCGCTTCAGAAGATCAGTGAGCAGGAAGCGCTTGAGAGCATCAGGATCATTGAGGAACTGGACAGGCTTAACCAGGAAAAAGAAGCATGAAATACCTTGATGAATACAGGGATATGAACCTGGTTAATAAACTGGTAAATTCAATTTCCAGGGAATCCGGGCTGCCCTTGAGGATCATGGAGGTTTGTGGCGGGCATACCTTGGCCATACGTAAATATGGAATTCAGCACCTCCTGCCTGCCAGCATCGAATTGTTGTCGGGCCCTGGCTGCCCGGTTTGTGTCACCGATCGTCAATCCATTGATAAGGCCATCAAGCTCGCCAGAATTCCCGGAACGATCATTACTACCTACGGCGATCTGATAAGAGTGCCCGGATCGGGTTCCAGCCTGAACCAGGAAAAAGCTGCCGGAGCTGATGTCAGGATCGTATATTCCACCCTCGAGGCCCTTGCCATTGCCCGGGAGAATCCGGGGCATCAGGTTGTATTCCTCGGGATAGGCTTTGAAACCACCACACCTCCAAGTGCCGTGGCCTTAATGGAAGCTTTGCGCCAGGGGATCGGCAATTTCTGCCTCTACAGCATGCATAAGGTAATGCCACCCGCAATGGCTGCCCTTATTGACCAGGGTGTCCGCATTAACGGATACATCGGTCCCGGGCATGTGACGGCAGTAGCAGGTGCAGATATGTACAACGCACTGATCAGTAAATACAGGATATCTGTTGTAATTTCCGGATTTGAGCCGGTTGACCTGCTCCAGTCGATTTACATGCTGGTAAAAATGCAGCAGGAAGGCCGGTTTGGTGCGGAAATTCAATATACAAGAGCTGTTACTCCCGAAGGTAACTCTAAAGCCAGGGAGTTGGTTTCCAGGTTTTTTGAACCTTCGGATGATGCCTGGCGGGGACTGGGGACCATTCCCGGAAGCGGCCTGAAGATAAGGAAAGAATATGAAGCACTGGATGCAGAGAAACGGTTTGACCTGCAGGTAAAACCAGTGCCCGAACCACGGGGATGCATATGCGGGGAGGTATTGCGGGGGCTTAAAAAGCCGCATCAATGCACTTTATTTGGCAAAGTCTGTACTCCGGCCAGTCCAGTTGGCGCCTGCATGGTTTCAGGCGAGGGAGCCTGCCAGGCTTATTATAATTACCGATAGCGGTACACGCAACAGGGTGGTTCCATGATAACGTTTTTTTATATCTTAGCGGCTTCAATTCGATATACTTATCTCTTTTCATGAACACAAGAACACGCATTTTCTATTCCCTTTTAAGCGGTTTATTATTAGTGCCGGCCTGGTATGAGTGGGGCCATGGCCTTGTGCTTATCGTTGCACTCATCCCCTTGCTGGCGGTTGAGGACTACCTCTGCGAGAACAAAACGGAATATGGTTCCGGAACCTTTTTCCGGTATGCAGCACTGGCCTTTGCTGTTTGGAATACCGCCACTACCTGGTGGATCTATAACTCTACAGCCATAGGTGTGGTTGCTGCTGTTCTGATCAATACCTTCATGTGGTCACTGGTTATGTGGTTTTTTCATATGGTTAAACGCAGACTTGGACCTCAAACAGGCTATTTCAGTCTGATCCTGTTCTGGATCACCTGGGAGTACTTTTATCACAATTCTGAAATTTCATGGCCCTGGTTGACGCTTGGCAACGGCTTAATGTACAACATCAGGCTGATGCAGTGGTATGATTATACGGGAGTATTTGGGGGATCCCTGTGGATGCTGGTTTTGAATGTATTGCTGTTCAACCTTCTGAAAGGATATAAGGCAGAAATCCCGCGCAGGCGATTGTTGGCTCAGGCTATTCTGATTCTGGTAATTCTTTTGGGCCCGATTGCCATATCCCTGTTCAGGTTTTATACCTACCGGGAAAAACCTGATCCGAAAACCGTCGTTGTGATTCAGCCAAACATTGATCCGTATGAAAAGTTCGTATCGATACCCAGCCAGGAGCAGACCATAATTCAGCTTACTGAAGCCATGAAAGTAGCGGATTCCACGGTGGATTACTTTATTGCGCCTGAAACCTCCATTAATAATAACATCTGGATGGACAGGATTGAGGAAGTTCCCGATATCCGGATGATCCGCGATTTTCTCCGGCTATACCCCGGTGCAGCCTATGTACCCGGTATACAGTGTTACAGGCGGATCTTACCCGGAGATCCCGTATCAGACAATGCCCGTAAAATCCCGGGTACGGAAATGAAGTTTGAAAGTTTTAATGCAGCCATACAACTTGATTCAACCAACAGAGTTCCTTTCTATTTTAAATCGAAACTGGTGGTGGGCGTCGAAAAAATGCCCTATGCACGGTATCTGAAATTTCTGGAGAAATTTACGGTCAGGCTGGGCGGTACCTTCCGGGGCTGGGGAACACAGGATTATCGTGGCGTTTTCTTTTCTGCTTCAGATTCAACAGGTGTTAGTCCGATTATTTGCTATGAGTCGGTTTACGGTGAATTTGTCACCGGATATGTCAAAAACGGAGCAAATCTTTTATTTGTCGTCACGAATGATGGATGGTGGGGTGACACACCCGGATACCATCAGCATCATGCATTCTCAAGCATAAGAGCCATTGAAACCCGCAGGAGCATTGCCCGTTCAGCCAATACCGGTATTTCCTCCCTGATCAACCAACGAGGTGAAGTTCTGGATCAGCTCGGCTGGTGGAAGCGGGGAACAGTAAAGGGAACCATCAACGCCAATGATACCCTTACCTTTTATGTTCAGCATGGTGATTATATCGGACGTACTGCGGCGATTTTCTCTTTACTGATAGTATTTATTTTCATAATCAGAAGATTCAGAAAATGATGCGGCAGCGCTTACTTACTTTTCAACCGCTTGATTTCTTCTTCCAGTTTCTTCAGTTCTTCTGTTTTTAGCACAAGTTCAGCGGTCATTTCTTTCTCCCTTCTCTGAGCTTCTTCCTGGGTAGCCAGCATTTCTTCCATGTTCTGTCTCATTTCCTCCTCCTGGGCCCTTAGTTCTTCAGCCTGGGTATTATTCTGCTCCAGCATTTCATTGGTTTTCTCATTGGCCCTGATGATGGTGATCACGGAGGCAAGAGATTCGGATATTTTTTCAATGAAAGCCACCTTATTGTCGGGCAATTTCTTAAGCGAGGCAATTTCGATAACGCCAACACAGCTGCTATCCTGCATTATCGGTACATATAAGGCATGGTGCAGAGAAAGGTTCCCCAGGCCGGAACGCAATACAATATATCCTTCCGGAAGATTATCCACCCGCAGGGTTTGCCTTTCCACATAACAGGTACCGATATTGCCTTCTCCTGCTTCAAATGCCATGTTCCTTTTCTGGTCTGAACTCATGCAGAACTCACCTGCCGCCCTTAACATGATGTGTTGGGGTTCGCTGTCATCCACAATGAAGATACCGCCGGCTGAAGCATCAATATAGCGGACCATTTCAGAGATCATACCCGTGGAGAGATCTTCGAGGTCCCTCCTTTTCTTGGAGATGATGTCACTAAACCGGGCAATACCTTCGGTGAAAAACCGGATTTCCTTTTCTTCCTCATCCCTCCTGCGCAATTCATCCTGCTGCCGGTCCAGTTCTTTTACCTTACTGTTGAGCTCCTGCTCGGCCTCCTGGATCTTCTTCTCCAGGATCATTTTATCATGAATGGATTGTTTTTCCCGTTGTTTGATGTATAACAAAACCAGTAAGATCAACAGGACAACATAAAGTACAATGGCCACTTTGGTCTTATACCAGGGTGGACGGATCCGGATTAGGAATTTCCGAGGGGTTTCATTGAATACTCCGTCACTGTTGGAACCTTTAACCAGGAAGGTGTATTTTCCGGCATCCAGGTTAGTGTAAGTCGCAAAATTCCTGCTCCCGGCATCTACCCAATCCTGATCAAAACCCTCCATCTTGTACATGAACCTGTTCTTGACTGGTGTATTGTAATCAAGAGAAGCAAACTCAATGGTAAAAAGTGATTGTCTGGGATTGAGCTTAATATAATCTGAAAAGTTAATATGTTTCTTAATGGGGGAATGTTTGGCACCGGGTATGGCCGATTTGTCAAATACCTTTAAATCAGTGAAAACCACGGTGGGAACAATACGGCTGTACCGGATGCTGTCGGGATGAAAAATTGTAAGTCCGTTGATCCCTCCGAACAGCATTCGGCCGTCACTCAGCAGAAACTGCGAATTGTACTTGAACTCACTGCCCTGGATCCCCTGTGATTTATCATAAACCTCAATCTTTTCCGTAACAGGATTGAATTTCATCAGGCCCCGGGTGGAACTGATCCAGAGGTTATCATTTTTGTCTTTCAGTATTCCCATGAGGGCGTTGGACGACAAGCCCTCATCCATGGTATATATCTTAAAGGAATCGGTTTTCAGGTGGAGGCGGTTCAGTCCTCCTCCGTTTGTGGCAATCCAGGCATAATCGTTAAGAAAAACAATGGCTTTTACATCATTGTAGGATAATGTGTTTTTATTATTCTCATCATGTGCATAATTCTTGATTGCTTTTTTGTCAAAATCAAGCACGCAGATGCCTGCAGTTTCGGTTCCCATCCAGATTTTACCCGATGGATCTTCGGTAATATGCATTACAATATTTGAGCAAGAGGCCAGCTCACCTGTATTCATGGCAAAATTTCTGAAGGTTTTAGTCGCCGGGTCATACAGGGTATAACCGGCGCCCAGTGTTCCCAGCAAGTATCTTGCATTTTGGTCCTTATAAACATACCAGATGTGATCCGAGCCCATGCCATCGTTGCCCCAGTATGCTCTGATCACCCTTTTGGTTTCAGGATTAAATACCATCAGTCCCCCGGAATAGGTTCCCAGTAGCAGATTACCATCCGGGTCTTCGTTTATGGTCAGGATCACATCGGAGGTAAGAGATCCCGGATCACCAGCCTTACGCCTGAAATGCTCAAAGCTTTGTGTTTTTTCATCAAACAGACTCAGGCCACCACCATCCTGTCCAATCCAGATCCTGCCCCGGGAATCCTCAAAGATAGCACTGACCACTTCCTTGTTGATGGAGGCAGGATTGAATGGACTATGGGCAAATGAAGTGAACTTCTGCTTATTTCTTTTCCAAACGCTAATGCCAGTACCAAAATGCCCGACCCAGATATTTTTATCCTTGTCCTGATACATCTTAAATATCGCGTTACCACTTAATGAGTAATTGTTCCGGGTATCCACCGTTAAGTATTGCATGCCACCGGTAATGGGATTGTAAATATTTATACCGCCGCCATCGGTGCCGATCCAGATTTCATCTGCGCTGATGGGCAATACCCTGGTTTTTATGCTGACTGCGTTAAGAGCGCCATCAGTTCTATCAATAAGCCTGGATTCTCCGGTCACCGGATTGTAAACATGCAGGGCCGAAAACTCAGAAGTAATGTAGATCAGGCCATTCGGGTCTTCCTGCATGTACTTGAAGTTATTGCTGCCCAGGTAGGCCAATTTATAGGATATTTCCTTGAATACTTCATTTATCCTGTCAAACTCATAGATGGCATCCGTATTGGTCCCCACCAGCAATCTCTTGTCACGGGTAACGAAAGTACTGTACACCTCCGTACTGGGAAGCGATTTGGGATTTCCGGGATCGTGCGTATACGTTTTGAATCTGTTTTGCCTGGGGAAGTAATGTACCAGGCCGCTAATGGTCGAAAGCCAAAGCGTGCTGTCAAGATCCACCGTGATGCTGTAAACCCTGCCCCCATGATAGGCATTCTCATCTTCCGGGTTAACAGGGATCCGTGTCATTTTATCCATGATGGGATCATAAACATTTAATCCCGCTGATCCGATCCAGAGCTTCCCTGTTTTATCCTCCGCCAGGCTCAGCACCCAATTGGAGGCAAGGCTCTGGGGATTGTTCCTTTCGTTCCGGAAAGTAACAAACTGGCGGCCGTCAAAGCGGTTTAATCCGTCACGGGTAGCAAACCACATATAGCCCTGCCGGTCCTGGAAGATATCCTCAATGATCCCCTGAGACAGACCGTCGTCTACTGTGAGGTATTCAAACCTGATTTTCGAAAGATCCGTTGAAAAGGCTGATGAAACCAGAGTCAGTGCCATTATAAATTCCAAAATCAATCTCTTCATCATTTTTCAATTATTTGAAATATATTCCTGTATACTGAAAAAGCCACAAAAAGTTATTCCCCATGCACATTTCAAGGTCTTTTTTAATCTGAAATTTTTAACTTTTCATTTTTCATTTTTCACTTTTCACTTTTCACCCATCATTATCGTCCATTTCTTTCAGGATTTTTTCCACTTCTTTTTCGGTACTGAACAATTTAGCTTTGCACAGCTTCAGCAATTCTGCAGCCTGTTTAACTTTCTCAGCCAGTTCATCCACATCCAGTTCTCCTGCTTCTATCTGTTGCAGTATTTCATCAATCCTGGTTACAGCTTCGGAATAGGAAAAATTTTTCTTGCTCATATCAATAGGTTAAAGTTTTTTGCTTTTCATCATGCCCCGAGCCATCCTGGTTTCAAGGATCTCTCCTGGAGGAACCTGCGAAGGGTCCTTCAACGCCCTCCCCTTAAAGTAGGTTATAGAATAACCACGCAGTAGGATCAGGAAAGGATCCAGGTAAGTGTTGGCCTTTTCCAGGAGTGCAAGCGCATGGTTTTTAACTGCCAGAAATTGTTTGGCATTTGCTTTTACCTGAAGGTTCATCCTGATAACGGCTTCAGACTTCCTGGCAAGCATATGTTTCACCGATCCGTTCAGCTGCATACCGAGATAACGGAGATTGGCCGCACCGGAAGACAGTTTTTCCTTTATTGCGGGCTTCAGCAACAACAGCAATCTGCTCAGCCGATCCTTCTCGGCTCTGACCTTCCCGGAAACTACCTCGGAAAAAGCCAGTGACAATTCACTGATTCTCTCATCGGCCTGCCGGAAATGGTTGATCAGAAATTCCGCCACAGCGGTGGGTGTTTTCAGTCGGGTATGCGCTACCAGGTCTGCAATAGTTTCATCCTGTTCGTGACCGATTCCTGTTAATACCGGAAGTGGAAACTGGCAGATGTGTGAGGCCATCCAGTAACTGTTGAAGCAGTTGAGTTCCGATTTCGCGCCACCTCCACGGATGAGAACCACAACATCAAAGAAGTTTTCGTAGGGAAAAATACGATCCAGTGCAGCAATAACGGATTGTTCCGCTTCATCACCCTGCATCACTGAAGGGAAAAGCTTAACATCGAACCTGTAACCAAAGACATTACCGGTTAGTTGATCCATGAAATCACCAAAGCCTGCTGCAGTTCTTGAGGAAATAACAGCAATTCTTTTTGGCAATTCAGGAATGACCAGGGCTTTGTTCATCTCATAGACCCCTTCGGCGATCAGCCGGTTGATGATTTCCTGCTTTTGACGGGCAAGCTCTCCCACCGTATAGGAGGGCTCAATATCAGTGATGTTCAGGCTGAATCCATAAAGTTCATGAAATTCGACGCCAACCTTTACCAGCACTTTAATCCCTGCCTCCAGCCGGGTGTGTGTGGTTGTCTCAAAATAGGGCTGCAGCATCCTGAAAACAGAGGACCAGATCGTTGCCCTGGCTTTGGCTTTGATAGTCTCACCCGCAGTTTCTTTCTCAATGAGCTCCAGGTAGCAATGGCCTGTATAATTCACTTTTAGCTCGCTGATTTCAGCAATAACCCACCAGGAAAAGGGCAGGGAATTTTTTAGTGTCGCTTTGACCTGACCCAGCAACTGGTAAAGTGATAGCGCCTGGTTTTCCACGATTCAGTATTTGATCAGTTTGGCATAACCATGCAGGGTTTCGGAATGGACTTTCAATAGGTATGCTCCATTGGGCAGATGGCTAAAGGCTCCTTCCAGTTTCAGGTAATTCCTGCCGGGCAAAGGAGGTGCTGTTGACTGCATGATTTCCTTTCCGGCAAGATCAATCAGGCTGATCTCCAGGGCGCCATCCACCGGGGTTTGAAAAATGACATAAAGATGATCGCTGAAGGGGTTGGGAAAAGCAGTAATAGGCTCTGCAGATTCCAGATCATCCTGACCAACCTTAAGCAATACACACGCCAGATTAAAATCGGGGATACCATAGCCATAGTCCTCACTGGGCTGCTGATAGCGATCTGCGCTTTCCCTGATGGCAGCAAGCACCTCCATAGCAGTTGAACCCGGACTGGCCTGCCACAGGCAGGCTGCAAGCCCGGTAATGACAGGAGCTGATAGGGATGTGCCGTTTCCCTGAACGATGCCTCCTCCAATTCCTGCCATGTAGGTGCCTTTGCCAATAGCCATTACATCAGGCTTTACATTACCATCCGCTGAAGGTCCCCGGCTGCTGAAACCAGCTATGTAATAGGTTGCATCAACAGCGCCAACGGCCAGGACACTGTCGGCATCGGCCGGTGCGCCAATGTGCCTCCATGTCGAATTACCCTCATTTCCCGCACTGATCATAACCAGTATGCCTTTTGAGGCAGCTATATCGGCAGCCCGGGAAATGCGTGTGGTATTTCCGTCCATGTCGGCATAAAGATGGTCCTGGCGGGGATCGTCAAAACGAGTATAACCCAACGAGGTATTGATGATGTCGACACCGGAACTGTCGGCATATTCAGCGGCAGTAATCCAGTTATCCTCCTCAATAATGAATTCAGAATTGGCATCTTCCGACCGCAGCAGCAAGAAATTTGCTTCAGGCGCCGTACCGATCAGCTCCCCGGGCAGGTAACCCCCTATAATGGAAAGGACAACCATGCCGTGCGAGTGACCGAAAAACAGATCAGAGCCGGGTTCTACAAAATCCCTGGTATCCAGGATTCTGCCATTATTCCAGAGATTGTCAAAAGCAGGAAGTTCGTCAACCGCATAAAACCCGGCATCGATAACAGCGATGGTCATGCCTTTCCCCCAGTAACCTGCGTCGTGAAGGATCTGTCCCTGGTGTATGGCGGTTTGCCACCACGAAGGTCCGTAATCCTGCTCCAGGGGCGCTGTTTCCTGTTTTATTCCTGAACGGTTCCCTTGATAGAGAGAAGGATAGGCCGTTTTTTTCTGCTGACCCTTTTTTACAAAAGTAAACCGGGCGATGGCGTTCAGAATGCTGTCATGGCTGACATGAACTGTTGCCGCATTGAACCATTTGGTAACGTTGAGTATATTGGCGCCGGTGGCAACCAGACTGTCAAGATAAGCCGGGGTAACGGGCAGGTCATTCTCTTTAACCGCTATGCCCTGCCGTTCACGCCGTTCTAGAGCCCTTGGCGAAAGGAACTCAGCAGGATTGTCAATAGTGAAGGGATTGTTGTTCTTGTTGGTGAATTCAATTCTGTAACACGAAGGAGCTGTTTCTTCAAAAACTGCCTGCGCCGATAAACGCGCTAGTGTCCAGGTGAAAACAACCGGTAAAACCAACAGGCAACGCAGCAGGGATGAAAGGGCTGGCGATGGGCTATTTCTCTTGCGGAACAAGGAAATTGGTTTCATCGGGTTCTTCAAATTTACCTTCATTGGCATCGATGGAGCGGAAAAGCTCCTGTTGTTTCTCATTCAGCTGATCTTCATTCAAAGGCTTACCATTCACATATTCCAATTCAGCCTCAACTGTTCCGTCTTCCCTGAAAAAGGTCCATTTCCCCTGTCGTCGGTCATCTGCGTATCTGCCCTTTAAATAGGGTTTTCCCATTTCATCATAAACAAAGAAATCTCCATCCAGTTTATTACCGGCGTAATTCCCTTTCATTTTCAACACACCCCCTTTATAGTATTGTTCCCATATGCCGTCTCTCTGGTCATTTTTCCATTCGAGTTTTTCAGAAACGTCACCATTATTGTAATAGCTGAGCATCATGCCCTGCCGGGCACCTTTGTTGTAGCTCTCGCTGGCCGTAAGAGAATGGTCATAATAGCTGTAATAGAGCCATGTACTGTCTTTCAATGACTTGAAAAACAAACCTTTGGCAGCAATCTGTCCATCTTCATAGAGGAGTTTTGCCCGTGCATATTCACTTTTGGCATCATACTGAAGGATGGCTTTTATGGCACCGGTCTCGTAATATCGGTACATCATTCCCACCGGTTTATCATCCTTGAAGAACCCTTTGTACATGAGTTTTCCGTTCGGGTAAGTCTTTTTCCACCAGCCCTGTTTGAGTCCCTGACCATCGGTTTGGTTAAAAAGGGTATCAGATTGGGCTTTCAGCGATGGCGAAACAAGCAGGAAGATCAGGAGGAGGACTATAAAGGATCGGGTATGCATATCGTCGAATATATGCGCTAAAGATAATAAAAAAGAGGTTTTTCCCCGATGAATCTTCTCAACATGTCTGGGTACTGATGCTGAATATTTTAATAAAAATTTGGATTTCGCTGAGGAAAGTACTAATTTACATTGAATAAGTAATTTATAACCAAAACTAAACATACTTATTATGTTAACCAAAGGATATGCAGCCACCGAAGCCGGTGGTGTGTTGAAACCGTTTGAATATGACCTGGGACCGCTGGGCGATCACCAGGTTGACGTAAAAGTAGATTATTGTGGCATTTGCTACAGTGACCTCAGCATGCTCGACAACCACTGGGGTATGACCCAGTATCCCTTTGTGCCGGGGCATGAAATTATCGGGACGGTAGAGGCGATTGGACCACACGTTAAAAATGTAACGCTGGGACAGCGTGTCGGCATTGGCTGGAGCTCCGGTTCCTGCGGTATATGTGAGAGCTGTCTCACTGGCAATCATAACCTCTGCGCTTCAAATGTTCCGACGGTTCTGGGACCTTACGGCGGCTTTGCCGACCGGGTGAGGGCCCAGTCCGAATGGGTATTGCCGATACCGGCGGCTCTTGACCCTGTGAAGACAGGACCATTGCTCTGCGGCGGGATCACGGTTTTTAATCCCATGCTCGAGTTTGAGGTCAAACCCACGCACCGGGTGGGAGTAATAGGCATCGGCGGACTGGGCCATATGGCCATCAAGTTCCTGCGGGCCTGGGGCTGCGAAGTGACCGCATTTTCGAGTCATCCCGGGAAGGAAGCAGAAGCCAGGCAATTCGGTGCCCATCACTTTGTAAATTCCAGTGATCCTGAAGCCCTGGGTAAACTGGCTTATTCGTTTGACTTCATCCTGTCGACCGTGAATGTTACACTCGACTGGAATGCCTATCTGAATGCGCTGCGGCCTAAAGGCAAGCTTATCATGGTAGGTGCTGTTCTCGAACCCATGCAGATCAGCATGTTTACCCTGCTGATGGGTCAGCGCATGGTTTCTTCCAGTCCCACCGGAGGACCTCCGGCCATGGCCGCCATGCTCGATTTTGCCGCGCGACATAACATCTTGCCCATGACCGAAAACTTTAAATTCAGCCAGGTGAACGAGGCCATCGAAAAGCTCAAACAGGGCAAGGTCCGTTACCGGGTTGTTCTGACACATTGATAAAACATTACCCCGACGGGGGTATCACCTAGCCCCGTCGGGGTGTAATTCAAAACACATTATAAATGAAAATGATGAAGAATTCTGGACTTGGCCGTCGGGAATTCCTCAAAAGGGGAATGGCCACCATGGGAGCCCTGACAGCAGTTCCGTTACTTGACCCCTTTGAAGAACTATTCAAAGCTCCGAAACAGGTGGTCAGTATTGTTAAGATCAAGGACGACCGGATTGATTATGCCATTGAGCAGGCAATTGATATGCTGGGTGGCATGTCCGAGTTAACCAGGCGTTACAATAAGATCATGCTGAAACCCAACCTGGTTTCTGATGATCCGAACAGCACTACCAAACCAATAGTTGTTAAGACACTGGCACAACTGATGAAGAAGGCCGGAAAGGATGTATGTATTGGGGAAGGGTCAGCAGCAGCTGCCGGAATAAATGCCGATGCAGATGGCGTTTATTTTACCCGAAAGACAGAATTGCTGGATAAAATTCAACAACAGGTCTTTGATAAGCTTGGTTATACGGCTCTTGCAAGTGAACTTGGCATCCCTTTGATAAACCTGCATACCGGCGAACTGGTTGAGGTGGAGGTTCCTGATGCCCATTATTTTAAAAAGCTGACCATACACCGATCGCTGAGCGATATCGATATGTTATGTTCTGTGCCCATGATGAAAACCCATGCACTGGCCACGGTAACCCTCGGTTTGAAGAATGTGATCGGTCTTTATCCTGGCTCGGCTTATTGCTCTGTACGTTCGTGTGTGCACACTGAAGCAGAAATGGCAGGATCCACCGGCGTAGCCTTTGAGATCCTCGATATGGTAAAGGCCAACAAGCTCGGTTTAACCGTAATCGACGGCTCCATGGCCATGGAGGGAGAGGGGCCATCCAACGGGCAGCTGGTGAAGATGGACCTGATCATTGCGGGTACCAATGCCCTGGCTGCCGATATGGTAGCAGCTGCGATCATGGGAATTGAACCGCAGGAGGTTCCCACCTTTGCAGTAGCGCACCAATCGGGTCTGAAACCTGCTTCACTCGATGAGATCGAGATCAGGGGCGAAAAGATACCGGACGTTGCCAGAACGTTCGCCCGGGCTACCGTGGTACCCTGGCATACCATCAAGGACTGGTTCGGGGCTAAGGAGGTGTGAGCGATCAGTATTCAGTGTTCGGTGTTCAGTATTCGGTGTTCGGTGTTTTCAGATATTCCTTTTTTGATCTTCCATCTTGATCTTCAATCTTGAATTTTAAATCTTTACTTATGAAAACGATTCGCTACTTTGCCGCTTTGCTCATGCTGGTTTCAGGGGTATGGCATGTGGTCCTTTATTTCAAAGCTCCTGATGTATGGGGAATAACTGCCCTGGTATTTGGCATTCTCTATCTCATCATCGGCCTGCTGCTGCTTAGGCCTAAGATGATCGGCGTGTATCTCGGACTAATTCCGGTTATTCCGCTAATCTCGGCTCCGTTTATAGTCAAGCCTGAAGACCTTGATATGACTACAACCTCAATTTTGCTCATTGATCTGGTTGTGTTTGTCTGCTGTGTCTACCTGATCCTGAACAGAAAAAAGACATCCTGAATTTCAATTTACCCAACATAAAACCTATAAACACATGAGAAAAGTACTTTTTGTTCTGATTGCTGCCGTCATGGTTATTGCCCTGGCATGTTCGCCAAAGACGGCAGTCGTGAATAACGATGCGCTGGTTGATTCACTTAATGCTGCCTGCGCTGCCGTATGGAACTCCGGCAATGCTGAAACAGCTGCAAACTATTATGCAGAGGATGTCATCATGACTTTTCAGGACAATGTAACCATCAGCGGCAGGGATTCAATGCTGATTTTTTGCAAAGGTGCCTCACCTTATATAAAGAATATGAAAATTTTCAGGGGTACCTATGCGATTGTGGATGATCTCATCACAGAAACAGGACTGTATTCTTTCGACTGGGTGGCAGATGATCAGACCGTTTATCCGAACAGGGGAAGCTATATGATGTATTGGAGAAAAGCACCTGAGAACAAGTGGGTGGCCATCATGCAGATCAACCACCAGGCCAATGTGGTGGTGAAGTAATCCAGTGCGGTATGAAACCTGCATTATTATTCTGCCTACTGCTGGTATCCGCCGGTATTGCTGCACAGGATGCCGTGCCTTACGGTTCTAACGAAAAGGTTGGCAAATATTTGGAAGTGAATGATATCAAAGTCTATTATGAAATCTATGGCGAAGGGGAACCCCTGTTGTTGATCCACGGAGGAATGGGATCCATTGAAAATTTTGTATATCAAATTCCCGAATTCTCAAAGGATTTCAGGGTAATAGCTGTGGACAGTCGTGCACAGGGAAGATCAACCGATTCGGAAAAGGAGATCACCTACGCCCTGATGGCTTCAGATATGGCTGAGCTGATCAGCAAGCTGAAGCTGGGAAGTGTAAACGTGGTCGGATGGAGTGACGGAGGCAATATAGGTCTGGAACTTGCCTATGCCCATCCTGAAATGCTGAAAAAGCTCGTTTGCATCGGGGGGGATTATACGCACGAAAACTGGGAAGCAGATACCACCCGCACCGTCTGGATGGCAGCCGATGATCCGCTGTTATTAAAGACGCGCGATATGCTTATCCGGTATATGGGATCCATGGACAGGCTGTCATATCAACCTGACCGTTTGCCGGAGATCCGGAAAAAGCTCGGATATATGTGGGCCAATTATCCCAATTTCACTCCGGATCAGCTGCAAACGATCCAAACACCCACCCTGGTCATGGCCGGAGATCATGATTTGATCAGGGACCAGCTGACTTTTGATCTTTATGAAGCATTGCCCCATGCCCAATTATGCATCTTTCCGGGTGTTACTCATCTACTGCTTTGGGAAATTCCAGAGCTTGCAAACCAAACCATTCTTAATTTTCTGAAGACCCCTTACCGTGACATTGACCGGCTATATTTCTTCAGGTAAAATACTTAAAAACAAAAACTTATTATACCTTTTAATCACTTAATCACTTAATCACTTAATCACTTAATCACTTCATCACCTAAACCCTATAAACATGATAAGAGTTGTAGTTCTCTACCCGCAAACCGGCGACAATTGGTTCAACATGGATTATTATATCAAGAACCATATTCCATTGGCCAAAAGACTGCTGGAGCCCTATGGTATGGAAAAATTCGAATTCGATAAAGGACTTGCCGGCCTGGAGGGTCCTGCTCCCTATTTTGCCATTGCCTACCTAACCTTTAAAAGCCCGGATCAATTTCAGGCTGGTTTTGCCGCCCATGGTAAAACCCTATCCGATGACATGCCCAACTACACGAAGGATGTCATCATTCAGATCGGCGAAATCGTTCAGTTGTAAGGAACCACCCCGACGGGGTACACCCCGTCGGGGTGTCTGACAATCACCTAACCACTAATCAATCAATACCATGAAAATTTTCATAACAGGGGCTACCGGGTTTATCGGAAACCAGGTGGTCAACCGGCTGAGTCAAACCGAATCATGAACTGGTCTGTCTGGTCAGGAAAAACAATGAAGCCAGCGAACGACTCAAATCGCTCGGCGCAAAATTAATTATAGGAGATATTACCGATAAAGCGTCCATGTTACCGGGAATGAAAGGATGTGACTGGGTAATAAACATTGCTGCACTTTACTCATATTGGGAACCGGATAATGGTCTTTATCATAAGAATAATGTTGAAGGAACACGTAATGTGCTGGAGTGTGCTCTGGAGAACAAATTTCAAAGGTGGTGCATGTTAGCACCGTAGTCACGTATGGAAAGCCTGCTGATGTTCCCTACACCGAAGAAAGCAAGGTTGGTCCTGTTCGTTTCAGCAGATACTCCCAGACAAAATTCGAAGGAGATCAGATACTTTGGGACTTATACAGGAACAAGAGTCTACCGGTAGTGGTGGTATATCCTTGCGCAGTATTGGGAGCCGGAGATCCAAAAGCAACAGGAAAATATGTTTCTGACCTGATACATAAAAGATTGCCTGCCACTGTTTTTAAAAATGCCACGCTCACCTGGGTACATGTGAATGATGTAGCTGAAGCCATTGTCAGGGCCGTCGAGAAGCCTGGAAATCTGGGTGAGAAATACCTGATCGGTAATAATCGGCTGACCCTGGCCGAAATAAATAAGATGGTCAGTGAAATATCCGGAATAAGAATACCAAAAATGTCAATGCCTGATTTCCTAGCCGTGCTTAGTGCCTACCTGTTTACCGGCCTGTCCAGATTGATTAAGGTCCAACCCCCCTGGGGCATGTCAGTCGATCAAATCAGAATGATGAAAGTTGGATTCCAGGTTGATGGAAGCAAAGCTGAGCGGGAGCTGGGCATTAAATATACCCCGATCTATAAAGCATTGGAAGAGGAAATTGCTGCAGATAAATAGTAGGACAAAAATATGAAAGTATTACTTATTATTATCGGGGCACTTTTCATGCTTGGACTTTTATTGTGGTTTGCAGGGGAGCGTGGAAGGCTTATTCTGCCTTCAACAGGAAGGTTTATAAGAATGGCCGGTCTGAAGCGTTTCCTGAGCTTTTCCACCCTGCATGGGTACATCTATCTCAGGCTGCAGAAACAATACCTGAATTTTCTGATCAAGGCTAATCCGACCTCGCCTGATTTTGTGCGCAAATTTGTAACCAACAGATATCACAGCAAGATCCTAACTCAGGAACAGGCGAAAAAGATCATTACCATCGACAGGGATATACCCTTACAGAACCTTGAACAGGTCATTCCCCATGAGATTGCCCGTAGCATTGTGCTGAATGCTTCTCCGAAAATTGTAGCCTTTGAATGCGGATGCAGGCATTCACGCCCCAATCCCTGCCAGCCCACCCAGGTATGTTTGTTTATTGGGGAACCCTATGCGGATTTTATGCGGGAACATCACCCGAAAGAAAGCCGGGAGCTCACCAGGGCAGAGGCGCTTAAATTAATCGATGAGGAACATGCGCGCGGGCATCTTCATTCCGCCTGGTTCAAGGACGCGATGATGGACCGGTTTTATGTCATCTGTAATTGCTGCAAATGCTGTTGCGGCGGAATTGAGAATATGGTGAAATTTGGTTCGCCACAGATGGCCTCCTCAGGATATGTTATTGAGGCCAATGCTGATCTTTGTGAGGCTTGCGGCAGATGCGTGGAAACCTGTCCGTTTGAGGCACTCTCACTTGCAGATGATCAGGTGGCCATGGATTGGGAAAAATGCATGGGTTGCGGGGTATGCGTGGATCAGTGCCCCAATAAAGGATTGACGTTGAAAAGGGATGAAAGGAAGGGTATGCCGCTGGAGGTGGAGACATTGTAGGCTGAAGACTGGAGGCTAAAGGCTGAAGGCTGAAGGCTGAAGGCTGAAGGCTGAAGGCTGAAGGTTGAAGAGGAACACTTAAGAGGCAAAAGTACTGATTAACGCATAGCTTTAATTAGCGATCCCAGTACTTTTTCGGTTTCCAATATTTTTAAATCACATTCTTTACCAAGGGTTTCTTGAATATAGCCGAGTCGCAATGCCAACCCAAATTGATAATGCAGTTCTTTTAATGAACCGTATGCGATTTCAAGAAATCTGCGGTACTCACTCTGGGTCAGACGCGCACAACCTTCAACAATATTAGAAGGTACTGAAATTCCACATCTTCTCATTTGGGATGTAAGACCAAACATTTCGTCCTTGGGGAATCCTTTGGTCAATCTGTAAACCAGGAACACCAATTCATCAGCAAGTTCAAATGCTCTTAATTTTGAATGATCTCTCATGCCTAACGGGTTTTAATAATTAACAAACCTGAACTTTCTAAAATATGCTTTAAGCCTTCAGCCTTTAGCCTTAAGCCTTAAGCCTTAAGCCTCATATTCCCCTCAATCATCCAGTGCCGCATACACCAGCGCCCTGAATTTGTCCCCTAACTCGCCGTGAGTAAGCGGGAATTGCTGTGCAAAGAGCAGGCATACCAGTTGCTCTTCAGGATCAGCCCAATAGGTGGTTCCCCAGAAACCGCCCCAGGCGAAAGATCCCTCAGTCATTCCCAGTCTGGCCTGACCGGCTTGGGTCGTAATTTCGAATCCAAGGCCGAATTTATTGGCGCCAAGGTTCAGATCCCCGATCTGGTTGCAGGTCATCAGATCCACCGTTCTTCTGGAAAGAATTCGCTTTCCGTTGTATTCGCCGTCGTTCAGCAGCATCTGGAGAAAAATGGCATAATCCGAAATAGAGGAACTCAATCCGGCCCCGCCGGAAAAATAGGTGCCCTCTGCAAGAGGATAATCGGCATTGATACCCGGTAAGGCCTCTGGATACCATTTCATGGCATGGTGTCCCGTATCTTCGGTGGATACGGCTACGAGCCGGGATTGCTTTTCTTTGGGCAAGTAAAAATAGGTATCTTCCATGTCCAGGGGTTCAAACAGTTTTTCCTTCAGGAAACGATCGAACGGCATGTCCGAAAGAACCTCCACCAGGTAACCCAGGACATCGGTATTGAGACCGTAAGTGAATCGCTCCCCGGGTTGATGAACCAGCGGAAGTTTTGCGAGTTTTTTCATCCAATCGCCCAGGACAAGAGGACGGCTTTCAAATCCAACAGGAATGCCGGCTTTGGCATAGATGGCGTTCATGGGAGCAGAACCGATTCCGGCATAATCAATTCCGGAAGTATGGGTGAGCAGATCCCTGATGGTGATCTCACGGCTGGCAGGCACGGTTGTATAAGAAGTATCTTTGGGATCAAACTGACTGAGCACCACAGGATGGGCAAACTCAGGTATGTATTTGGAGATCGGGTCGTCGAGCAGGAGTTTCCCCTCTTCATAAAGCATCATAACGGCCACACTGGTGATGGCCTTGGTCTGTGAAGCAATGCGGAAAATAGCATCCTTTTCCAGGGGTGTCTTCTTTTCTGCATCACTGACCCCGAATGATTTCCAGTAGGCAATCTTGCCATTCCGGGCAATAAAGGCTACTGCGCCATTGACCAATTGATTATCAATACTTCTCTGTATCAGGCTGTCAATATTGCCGAGTCTGTCGGATGACATTTCAACTGTGGCAGGATCAACCTTTTCGATCGCAGTTTGTTTGATACATGAATGGAAGCCGATCCAGGAAAAGACCAGCAGCAGCAGGGTTAATTTTTTCATTGCCGGTAATTTTAGAAATGATGAATAGAAAAGCTTTTTTAACACGATTAAAGTAATAAAAGGTGGGGAAATATCAAAGGAATTTTTAAACTATTAGTCTTCAGGCTAATGTTATATGTTGTAGGTTGCATGTTGTATGTTGTAGGCCTGAATACCAGTGAGACAGAATGATGATTAACTTTTTTAAAGCAAGTTTGTTTCTATTCTAAAATCTACAACAATGAAAACCAAAAATCTACTTTTAATGATGCTTTTATGCACGGTTTCAGGTTTAAAAGCACAGACAACCCATACAATAAGCGAAAGCGGTTTTACATATGTACCTACGGAGCTAACCGTGAATACAGGAGAAACGGTTGAGTTCAATACCACTTCAAGCCACCCTGTACGTGAAGTGAGTGAGGCAACCTGGAATGACAATGGCATAACGTTGCTTGAAGGAGGATTCTCATTTAATGATGGGAGTGGTACGGTAACTTTTAACACGCCAGGTGTGCATTATTATGTTTGCACGGCACATGTGGCTTCACAGGGCATGAAAGGTAAGATAACTGTAGTGGGAGCGGCAGGACTTGATGAAATATCAGTCTCTGATGGATATGATGTTTATCCGGTTCCACTTAAAGGAAGTGATCTGACGATCTCGTCAAAAACATCAGCGCCGGAGACCGTGGATGTTTCTATCTATGACCTGGCAGGTAACCTCAGGATATCCGCTCTGGTAACAATCACAGACGGCAAATATCCAATGGATTGTTCCGTGCTTCCGGCGGGCATTTTCATCATGAAACTGAAAACTGCGGAGGGAGCTTCATTTGCCAAGCTGGTTAAGGAATAAAAGCTTCTGTAGCTATCTTATCTCCAGTGTTTTCATAAGCTGGACCATACCTTGTTCGGGTGACAGCGGTTCATAGCCAAAGCGCTTTTCGAACTTACTGCTGTTAAATATATAATCCCTGTCATACTGGTAGGCCATTTCTGCAAATTCCCTAAAGAGGGGTACAAACAGCCCTATCAACCGTAACATCCAGACGGGTATGACAGTGAAGCGCGGATTTTTATTCATAATTCCCGCGATGAGCTCAATCCATTGCTGGCCGGTTAAGCGTTGATTACTTGTTGGAAGGTGCCAGATCTGGTTAAAAGCATCAGGTGTGTTACCCAGGATGGCAGTAGCTTTAGCCCCATCGGTGGCTGCAGTAAAGGTGTGAATTTTTGCAGCACTGGCAAACCACATGGCTTTCTTTCCTTTGGCCAGGTTTTTAACCACCATTTCCACCAGTACACTATTCTTTGGTGAATAAAAGTCAGCTGCGCGCGCGATGATGGCAGTGAGTCTTTTTCGCTGCACTTCTTCCAGGATCATGCCGGCAATGGTTGCCCTAACAACTCCTTTTTTACTGGAAGGCCTCACAGGTGTTTCCTCGGTGAGGTTATTCATATAATCTTTGTCATACATGTAAACATTGTCAAAAAAAACAAGCTTTGCCTGATGTTTTATACATCCATCCAGTACATTACGCATGATAACAGGCCATTGTCTTTGCCACACGCTGGCCTTGTATGCAAGACCGGCAGTGAGGTAAACCACCTCAGATCCTTCTATGGCCCTATCCACTGCAGCATGATCCATAAGATCTGCTGGTAATAGCTCATCTCCATCGTTTACCTTTTTTGGGTTGCGACTTACCAGCCTAATGCTGCTGGTGTGCCGGCGGAGTTCTTTTGCCAGTGGAATGCCTATTCCGCCTCCGGAGCCAAGAATGGTTTGCATGGACATAAGGTTATTAAGTGATTAAGTGATTAAGTGATTAAGTGATTAAGTGATTAAGTGATTAAGTGATTAAGTGATTAAGTGATTAAGTGATTAAGTGATTAAGTTATGCATGCTGATATGGTAATTTAACAGGCAGCACGGAATTTGGTTTAAAGTTAGTAATTTGGTTCTGTTCATTTATTTAAAGAATTCCTAAAAATGGATACAAAGGTTCAACTCATGGTCAGGGCATTGATATTGTTCACCATTTCCTGGTACACTTGTTCCTCATTGGCCCAGGTCAGGGAAGTCCGGTCACCCGATGGTAATATACTGGTAACCTTTACGGGCGGAGAGAACCGTAAGATTGCAGCTGTTTTCAGGAACAGGCCTGTTATTACTATTGACAGGCCTGTCCTGATCATCAACAATAAAAATGCCGGGTCTGACTCATTTTCCGGACATTTGTCAACTGTTAACCAGATTCAGTATCCCGTGGTGAAGGAAAAACGGTCCCTCGTAACCGATCATTACAACGAACTGACAATCAAGTTTAAAGATAAGACCGGCATGATCATCCGGGTTTATGATGATGGATTTGCATATCGTTTTATTACCCGTATTCCGCAGGATACTGTTCTGGTGTCTGATGAAACGGCTACTCTGATTTTCTCACCCGGCGATTCCCTCTATCTTTCAAGGATCAAATGCCGTAACGAGAAGAATGTAGACTGCTTTCATACCAGTTTTGAAGAGGATTTTGTACATGCCTCGGTCAGCGGTGTGGGCCCGGCCAGTCTGGCTTACCTGCCCGTATATGCCCGCACGGGTAATGGCATCAGCCTGGCATTCACGGAAAGCGATCTGCGGGATTATCCCGGGATGTTCGTCTGTGGCGGCGATACAGGAAAATCTCAGTTGCATTTGAGATTCCCGCGATATCCGGTCCGGACGAACATTTTTGGAGATTATTTTAAGCAGGAGCTGGTTACGCAGCGGGCGGCATATATTGCCAGAACTTCCGGGAACCGCGACTATCCCTGGCGGGTCTTTATCCTGGGCGAGCATGATAAGGATCTGGTAAATTCCGATATGGTATACCGGCTGGCGCCAGACTGCAAGCTTGCAGAGACTGGCTGGATCAGGCCCGGTCAGATTACCGATGAATGGATCACGAACAGCATTTTATATGATGTGGATTTTAAATCGGGAATCAACACAAAAACCTATAAGTATTATATTGATTTTGCCAGCCGGTTCAGACTGGATTATATTTTTCTGGATGCAGGTTGGTGTGACATTGATGATTTCTCGAAAATAACCCCCGGAATGGACATAGCCGAGATTGTGCGATACGGGGCCGAAAAAGGAGTGGGCATCTGGCTTTGGACCAACGCCCTCACCCTGAAGCACAACATGAGCTATTTGAAGCAATTCCATGACTGGGGCATCAGGGGTATAATGGCTGATTTCATGGATCGTGAGGACCAGCTGATGGTGCGATTCCAGGAAGCTGTTGCCCGTGAGGCAGCAGTCAACAAACTGATGGTGTTTTTTCATGGTGCCAGCAAACCGGCCGGCCTGCGCAAGGCATACCCCAACGTGTTGATCCGGGAAGGGGTAATGGGTCATGAATATGATAAATGGTCAGATCGGCTCACTCCCGAGCACAACCTCATTCTCCCCTTCACCCGCATGATCGCCGGTCCGCTTGATTATGAAGGCGGAGGCATGATCAATGCACAGAAGAATTCCTTCCGTATAGTGGATGCTGTTCCCATGACCCAGGGAACCCGTATCCACCAGCTGGCCATGTATGTGGTGTATGAAAGTCCGCTGCAGTTTCTGGGGGGGAATATCAGCGACTACCTGAGGGAACCTGAATATGCAGCCTTTTACGGAAGTATACCGTTTGTCTGGGATGAAACCCTGGTGCTGGACGGAAAGATTTCAGATTATATACTCGTAGCACGCAAAAGCGGGAATGACTGGTGGGTGGGGGCAATGACCGATTGGACGCCCAGAATCCTGGAAGTGGACCTGTCGTTCCTGGGGGATGGTAATTATTCTGCTGAAATATATCAGGATGGCAGGAATGCGGAACAATATGCATCAGATTATGCCAGGAGACTTCAAACAGTTTCCTCTCAATCGAAACTCCAGGTTCAAATGGCCCCGGGCGGGGGGTGGATTGCACATTTCAGCAAAGAATAAAAAACCCCGCCATGAGCGGGGTCTTAAGGGATACACTTAAAAACTATATTTACTTCACTTCTTCAAAATCAACGTCGGTAACCTCATCATCCTTTTTACCACTGGTGGATTGTCCTGAGGTGGCTCCAGCATCTGCCGTATCACCGTCTTGCGATCCCTTAGGTCCGCCCTGGGTGTTTTTATACAGTTCTTCCGACGCGGCCTGCCATACTGCAGTAAGCTCGGCTGTTGCCTTGTCAACCGCTGCGAGGTCCTGGCTCTTGTGGGCCTCCTTCAGTTTTGTCAGGGCCTGCTCAATAGGTCCTTTCTTGTCGGCCGGAAGCTTGTCTCCAAACTCCTTCAGCTGCTTTTCAGTCTGGAATATCAAACTATCCGCTGCATTAAGCTTATCCACGCGTTCGCGCTGTTCTTTATCCTTGGCTTCATTTTCCTTGGCCTCGCGTTTCATCTTTTCGATCTCATCGCTGGTGAGACCTGATGAAGCCTCGATCCTGATGCTCTGCTGTTTGCCTGTACCTTTATCCTTAGCTGAAACGTGCAGTATTCCGTTGGCGTCGATATCAAAAGTCACTTCGATTTGTGGGATACCACGGGGAGCCGGGGGTATACCGTCGAGGTGGAACCTGCCGATGGTCTTGTTATCACCGGCCATGGGTCGTTCACCCTGAAGTACATGTATTTCTACCGATGGCTGGTTGTCCGATGCTGTGGTAAAGGTTTCGGTCTTTTTGGAAGGTATGGTTGTGTTGGCTTCGATCAGCCGGGTTGCCACACCGCCCATGGTCTCAATACCCAGAGAAAGCGGGGTAACGTCGAGAAGCAGGATATCCTTTACCTCACCGGTGAGAACTCCACCCTGTATGGCAGCGCCGACGGCGACCACCTCATCGGGATTTACGCCCTTGGAAGGTTTGCGGTTGAAAAACTTCTCCACAACCTCCTGTATAACGGGGATACGGGTGGAACCACCTACAAGAATTACTTCGCTGATGTCGGACGCATTTAAGCCCGAATCTTTAAGCGCTTTACGGCATGGTTCAATGGTTGCCTGCACCAGTGGATCAATAAGGCTTTCAAATTTCGCGCGGGTGAGGGTTTTCACCAGGTGCTTGGGAATCCCGTCAACGGGCATGATATAGGGCAGGTTGATCTCGGTTTGTGTTGAACTGGACAATTCGATCTTGGCCTTTTCAGCGGCTTCCTTCAGGCGCTGCAAAGCCATAGGATCTTTCTTGAGATCCACGCCCTCGTCCTTTTTAAACTCTTCAGACAGCCAGTCGATCACACACTGGTCAAAATCATCTCCACCCAGGTGCGTATCCCCATTGGTTGATTTTACCTCAAATACACCATCTCCCAATTCGAGGATGGAAATATCAAATGTTCCACCGCCAAGGTCATACACGGCGATCTTCATGTCGTGGTGTTTCTTATCAAGTCCGTAGGCAAGGGAAGCAGCTGTGGGCTCATTGATGATGCGCCTTACCTTCAGCCCTGCAATTTCACCGGCCTCCTTAGTAGCCTGGCGTTGAGAATCGCTGAAATAGGCAGGTACGGTGATCACCGCTTCAGTAACCTCGTGACCCAGATAATCTTCAGCAGTTTTCTTCATCTTCTGCAAGACAAGAGCGGAAATTTCCTGGGGAGTAAATTTGCGGTCATCGATCATTACCCTGGGTGTATTGTTGTCACCCTTGGCAACTTTATAAGGAACGCGTGCAATTTCTTTCTGAACCTTGTCAAAAGTCTCTCCCATGAAACGCTTAATGGAATAAACCGTTTTGGTGGGATTTGTAATGGCCTGCCTTTTTGCAGGATCACCGACTTTCCGCTCACCGTTATCCATGAAAGCTACCATTGAAGGAGTGGTGCGCTTACCTTCGCTGTTGGGAATTACAACCGGTTCATTACCCTCCATTACCGCAACGCATGAATTGGTCGTCCCCAGATCAATTCCGATTATTTTGCTCATGCCAAAATATTTTATTGGTTAATACTCTTTTTCTGTTTGAGCATTGTATAGACAAGGATTGTGCCATTCGGTAATGCTGACAATACGACAGTCATGGGAAAGCGGATGTGTCAGTATTTGCAGGCAAATACATGGCGAAAATGACAGTTTACAGCCGTTTTATTGGTTAATCCGGGTTTATTTATAAACTTTGTATCTGAAACTTATTAATCATTACACCATGTCAGTTGCTACAACCGATAAACCCAAAAGGATCACCACCCATGTATTGCAGGAGATGAAAGTACGTGGAGAGAAAATTTCCATGCTTACCGCTTATGATTATTCCATGGCCAAGATCATTGACCGCGCCGGCATTGATGTGATACTGGTTGGCGATTCTGCTTCCAATGTGATGGCCGGTCATGAGACCACCATACCCATTACGCTTGACGAGATGATCTATCATGCGGCATCTGTAGTACGTGCTGTGGAAAGGGCATTGGTTGTTGTGGATATGCCATTCGGATCCTATCAGGGGAATTCCAAGGAGGCCCTGAATTCAGCCATACGCATCATGAAAGAAACCGGTGCCAGTGCGGTTAAACTCGAAGGCGGCCAGGAAATCCAGGAATCCGTGATCCGTATCCTATCTGCCGGTATCCCGGTTATGGGACATCTCGGTCTTACCCCCCAGTCGATTCATAAATTCGGCACCTTTGTGGTAAGGGCGCGGGAGGACCAGGAAGCCAGGAAGCTGGTTGAAGATGCTCATTTACTGGAACTGACCGGATGCTTCTCCATTGTACTGGAAAAGATCCCTGCCCGGCTGGGTGCTCAGGTAGCCCAGGAATTAAAGATACCCATTATCGGAATCGGTGCAGGCAGGTTTGTTGACGGTCAGGTGCTGGTGTTGCATGACATGCTGGGTATTACCCAGGATTTCTCTCCCCGGTTTCTCCGGCGGTATCATAATCTTTACCAGGAAATTACCGGGGCGGTGAATAACTACATTACCGATATCAAGAACCTGGAGTTTCCGAATGACAAAGAGCAATATTAGGGACAAGGGACGAGGGACAAGGGACGAGGGACAAGGGACAAGGAATGGAAGGATTGATTAATATTATTTTCGAGGATAATCACATCATTGCGGTGAACAAAACGCACCACGATCTGGTGCAGAAGGATGTTACCGGTGACCTTTCCCTGGATGACAAGGTGAAGCACTATATTAAGGAGAAATACAACAAGCCCGGCGAGGTCTTCCTGGGTGTAGCGCACCGGCTTGACAGACCCGTAACCGGGGTTGTTTTATTTGCCCGCACCAGCAAAGCGCTTACCCGGCTCACCCAGATGTTTCGTGACGGTGAAATGAAAAAAACCTATTGGGCCATCGTAAAAAGCAAGCCACCCCGGGAAGCGGACCGGCTGGTGCACCATTTGGTCCGTAACACCAAACAAAATAAATCCTATTGCAATGAAACTCCCCGGCCTGCTTCCAAGGAAGCAGCTTTAACCTACCGGATTATAGGCAAATCGGATAATTACTACTTGCTGGAGGTTGGCCTGGAAACCGGTCGCCATCATCAGATCCGGGCACAACTGGCGCATATCGGGTGTCCCATAAAAGGGGATCTGAAATACGGATTTCCACGATCAAATCCTGATGGCGGTATCAGTCTGCATGCCCGGGAAATCAGGTTTATTCACCCGGTGACCAAAATTGAAACGTTGATCACGGCAGGGTTACCGGAGGGAGACGGACTGTGGGCGGCGTTTACGAGCTTACCTGGTGACGATCCACCTCACCCGGCTTAATGCATAAACAACGACAACACAAAAACCACCACAAACGCTGTTAATCCCATCACTATTGTCGCCGTTGAATACACCTTCAGGGTATCATCCGCTTCAATTTTGGAGAAGTTTGTGATCACCCAGAAATAGGAATCATTGGCGTGTGACGCAATCATCGATCCCGCGCCCATAGCCAACATGACCAGCATTTTACCGGTTTCTCCCGAAAACCCGAGATTGCCGGTCATGGAAGAGACAATTGAGGCAGCTGTTATGATGGCCACGGTGGAAGATCCTTGCGCGGTCTTCAATACAGCTGCAAGGAGAAAAGGTATCAGCAACCCCAGTCCGGTACCTGATAAAAAGGTTCCGGCAAGCTCCCCGGTCCCGGTAGCCTTGAGCACTGCGCCAAAGATACCCCCGGCTGCAGTGATGATGATAATCGGACCGGCTTTTTCAATCGAAACCGACAGCACGTGGTTGATTTCTTTTTTAGAAATGACAGGAAATAAGGTAAATGAAAGAAACATACCCATGAGCAGGGCAATAACTGGCTCCCCCAGTAAACCGGTAATTTTAAACAACAACAGCGTTGTACCGGGAAATAAAAAATCAGTCAGTGATTTCAGGGTGATCAGCAGCAATGGAACCAATATGGGAACAAACGATCTCCCGGGTGAAGGCAGCTTATTTGCCACAGTAACTTCTGGTTCGTTACTTACCGCAGGATTTGTTTTCAGCCGGAATTTCCGGGTGATGAACCTCGACCAGCCATAGCCGGCAAGGGCAGCCGGAATAGCGACAACAATGCCCATAAGGACGAGCTGGCCAACATTTGCTCCAATAATGCCTGCGGCAGCCGTGGCACCGGGGTGGGGCGGTATCAGGCAATGCACTGAATAGAGGGAGCAGGCCAGCGTTGATGACATGAGCACAGGATTAGTCACGCTCCTTGCGGTCAGGGAACGGTTCAGCCCGCTGAGCACTATGAATCCTGAATCACAAAAAATAGGCAGACCAGTGATAAAGCCCGTTATGCCAATGGCAGCAGTGGCATTATTCCTGCCTGTTTTATTGAGGATAAAGCTGGCCATGCTGACGGTGGCGCCGGTAACATCAAGGGTCACCCCGATGACGGCACCAAAAATGATGATGAGACCAATGGAAGCCATGGTGTCTCCAAAGCCCTTTTTAAGCACCGGAACAATATCCTGAAAGGGCAGGACCAGGAGGGCCAGAAACAGTGATACAATAAACAGGGACAGAAACGAATTGATCTTAAGCCAGGATGTCAGGGCAATAATGAGCAGGATACCTGCCAGCACCAGGGATAGACCATAAAGGAGCGTCATGGCATTGTGAATTGCTGGTATAAATATAACAATAAAGCCCGGCTTTTCAACCGGGCTTTTGCGGAACTAATGCCTGCATGAAACAGACTTAAAGCACAATCGGCTTATCCATATATAAGTCGAGAATCTTCAGTTTAAAAATATATTCATATTTGGCCTGCAGCATATTTGACTGAGCGCTGATCAGGTTTTTCTGAGAAATGTTGTAATCGACGGAGTTTACCAGCCCTACCTCAAATTTCTGGCTGGTATATTTAAAGGCTTCCTCGTTATATTTCACGGCTTCAACGGTGGAGAAGTACTTTTCACGGGCTGCGGAGGCGTCGGCATGCGCCTGCTGAACTTCCTTGTAAAGGGCATTCTTAGCGATATCGTACTGCAGCTTGGTGTCATTCACCTGCAGTTTGGCATTGCTGATGGAGTTTTTGATCTGCAGCCTGTTGAATATCGGAATGGACAATCCGAAGGTGACCTGTTTGTAAAAATTATCTCCCAGCTGTTCTTTTGCCGTATAGGTGCCATCGGGATCCATGGGATCGTCTACGTTGGGTGAATAACGACTGGACAGGTTACCACTCAGATCAAGTGAGGGGGATACCTGTCCCCAGGCCATAGCCAAATCTTTTTCTGAACTTTTGAGCGCATAATCCGCACTGCGAATCTCAGGCATGGTTTGCAGGGCAACATCGAAGATATTCTGAACCGATTCCAGTGGAGATAAAACTTCCACTTCCATGTTCTTGGGCACAACAATTTCAAAACCGGCCACCGAATCAAGATCGAGCAGCTGTGTAAGGTCGAGATAAGCAATATCCCGATTATTCTGGGCATTGATAAGCGCGGTTTTATCGTCTGACTCCTGGGCCTTGATCTGCAGGTATTCTCCCTGTGCTACATTGCCCACCTCCATCATTTTGCGTGTCCGCTCAGCCTGCATGGAGGTCACTTCCAGTTTCTTTGCGGCAACATCCGTCAGTTCTTTGGCAAACAGGATTTGAAGGTATGCCCGGGTCAGCAACAGGGCCATGTCGTTCTTGGATTTCTCCAGATCAGCCTGGCTTTTTAAATAGTCGTACTTTGATTTCAGAATATTGTTATAGGTTTGAAGTCCTGAAAACAAAGTCATATTGCCGTTTAGTCCCATGTCTCCCGACCAGTAGTCCACATTGACATACTCCAGTTTTGCCATGTCAATGGACTTGCCCGAACTGTAACCGTAATTGACACCGGCATTAAAGCTTGGCACAGTATTGAAATAGCTTTGCGTGAGGTTGTTTTTATTGTATTGCACGTTCAGTTCCTGTCGTTTGACCTGTAAATTGTTTTCCAGGGCATAGTTGAAGCATTCCTGCAGCGACCATACTTTTTGTGCTCTAACCGGCATTAAACCTAACAGGCTCATAGCGCACAAAAACAATATTGCTTTTTTCATAAAAGAGAAGTTTATTTGGTTTATTGCAATTATAATTATTTAAGTTTTTTGCGATACAAAACATGGATATGATCTGCATGTTCGTCGGGATTGAATATCTGAATCAGTTCCCATTCTTTGTCATAATTTTCAATAGCGCTCTTTAATTTATATATTCTGGCCAGCGATCTTTCAAGAGGATCCGTGAGCGCTGAGAATTCATCCTTCACTTCCCAGGGGAATGATTCCACCCTGAAATTGTACCGGAGCCTCTGTCCGGCCAGGGTAACCTCCACATCGGCAATTTCCTGCTCTTTGAGGTAGGGTATGGGAATACAGATCTCTTTCATAGAATGCAGGAATTATAATATCTGCCTGATGTTTTCAGTAACAATGTGCCCGTCGAACAATTGAACGATACGATGGGCCTTATCAGCGTCGGAAGGGGAGTGTGTAACCATAATGATCGTAGTTCCTTCATTGTTGAGTTCCGTAAGCAGGTTCATCACTTCTTCACCATTGGCTGAGTCGAGGTTACCCGTGGGTTCGTCGGCAAGGATCAGCTGGGGCCTTGTTACTACTGCCCTGGCAATGGCAACACGCTGCTGCTGCCCGCCCGACAATTGCTGTGGAAAATGTTTTTTGCGATGGGTGATCTTCATGCGTTCCAGCACATCAGCGAGCTTTTTTCTCCGCTCGGTCGCTGAAACTTTCAGGTAGAGCAAAGGCAGTTCCACATTCTCATAAACCGTAAGCTCATCAATGAGATTAAAACTCTGAAAAACAAACCCGATATTCCCCTTGCGGAGATTGGTGCGTTGTTTTTCCTTGTATTTCGCAACTTCCTCGCCATGGAAGTAGTACTGGCCTCCTGTAGGCGTATCAAGCAATCCAAGAATGTTCAGCAGGGTAGACTTGCCGCATCCGGAAGGACCCATTATGGCAACGAATTCACCTTTTTCCACGGTAATATTTACCTTGTTGAGTGCTGTGGTTTCCACCTCATCAGTGCGGAAAACCTTTACCAGATCAATAGTTTTTATCATAATGAGCGTATTAATTTTTGTAACTAAAGTTATTATTTGTTTTTTTTCAGTATCAGCTTATCTGCGTCACCGAAGTTTTCATAGTCAGAGATGATGACCTTCTCTCCGGGTTTCAGCCCTTCGAGGATTTCATAGAACCTGGGATTTTGCCGGCCCATTCTGACTTTGCGTCTTTCCGCAATATTACCCTCCGGATTCAGCACAAAGACCCATTGACCGCCGGTGCTCTGGTAAAACCCACCTTTTGGCAGCAGCAGGGCATTTTCGGATTCTCCGAGTTCAAGTCGGATCCGTGCAGTCTGTCCGATCCTGATCTGCTCGGGTATAGGACTGGTGAATTCCATGTCAACCGCGAATGTGCCATTCTGTACTTCGGGGTAAACCTTTATGATCCTGAGCGTATTTTTCTGCCCGGCAAAATCGAAATCTGCAGGAAGACCCCTGGAAATCCGCGTTATGTAATGCTCATCGATCATAACGCGCATTTTATAGGAATCGAGAATATTGATGGTACCGATACGGGTGCCATAATTGATAACTTCTCCCACTTCCGGATGCAGCGTGGCCAGCTCCCCGTCAACCGGAGCCTTGATATCAAGATCTTCCAGTCTTCTGCGGGTAAGGTTCAGGTTTTTCTGCATGCGTTCAATGGTCCCTTCATCTGACTGAATCCGGGTTCTGGTGTACACCGAATCGCGCGCATATTTCTGTCTTTGCAGTTCAAGCTGCATCGTGGTCTCTTCATACTGTTCCCTGGAGTATTCAAATTCCTCTTTTGATATCAGGTTCTGCGTATTGAGCTTCTTGTTGTTGCTATACTGCCTTTCCAGTTTCTTTAACTGATACTCCAGCTGCAGGATGGTGGAACGGGTCTGAAGGTTCTGGTTCTCCAGGTTGATGCGGGCAGTTTTGAGATCATTCACGGCGCGGGATACATCTGCTTCGTTGCCTGAGATGTCGAGGAGCAGGTTATAATTGCTCAGGCGGAGTATGACATCACCTTTTTTTACCATGGTACCCTCTTCAATCAGGATCTCCTCCACACGACCAGATTCCACTGCATCCAGATAGACAGTTTTTATAGGTTCCACAGTACCGTTCACAGAAATATAGTCCTGGTATTTTCCGGCAATCACCTCTCCGATGGTAATCTTGTCCTTTTCAACATTCAGTTTGGCACTTTTATCTCCAAATGCCATTTGAAACAAAATCAGTAAGAATACCAGACTTCCGATGGCAATCCATATATGCTTTTTTTTCAGACCTTTTTTCTCGATTTTTCTATCCATTCCTTCCATGTGATGATACAAAAAAGCTGTAAATGAATATTATATTTTAACGTTTTTTAGCATGAATTGTGCCATTTCTAATAATGGGTTAAAATACAACTAATTATTAAAATATGAATCATCCTGCAGGTGACTTTTTTGTACAAATTTGAAACACATGCAGTACGAAAACGGACAATCTCTATGGTTCACTTTTATTCAATAAAGCAGCTGATCGTCCTGATATTATTCAAAGTAATTATATATTTTTGTTAAGCTGATGAAACAAGAAGGTTTGAGAAACTTACAGGAAGTAATAACCAGGAACCATGAGTGAAAAAGTCGGAAATATTCTTGCCGTAGATGACAATGAGGACATTCTGTTTGCGTTGAAGCTTTTGCTGAAACCTCATGTCGAAAAGTTAACCGTTTTAAATAGTCCGGATAAGATCCCGGAAATACTGGGCAAGGAGAATTTCGACATGATCCTGCTCGATATGAATTTCAATAAGGATGCCATTAGCGGGCAGGAGGGCTTTGATTGGCTGGGCAGGATACTGGAAATTGATCCCCAGGCTGTTGTGGTTTTCATAACCGCATACGGTGATGCCGAAAGGGCAGTAAAGGCCATTAAATCCGGCGCCACAGACTTTGTGCTGAAGCCCTGGCAGAATGAAAAACTACTGGCCACCATATCTTCTTCCATCAAGTTGAGGCGTTCGAGGCTCGAGGCCAATGATCTTCGCGCCAAGCAAAAAGAGATGAGTGCTGTGATGGACCAGCCGTTTACCGATTTCGTAGGCAGTTCGGCCAAGATGATGGAAGTATTCAATACCATTAAAAAAGTAGCACAGACCGACGCCAATATATTGATCCTGGGAGAGAACGGTACGGGAAAGGAGCTGGTTGCCCGTGCTTTGCACCGCAATTCTCCCAGACGTGACGAAGTATTTATCAGTGTAGACCTGGGCTCGTTGAGCGATACCTTGTTTGAGAGTGAATTGTTTGGGCATGAAAGGGGAGCGTTTACCGATGCTAAAAAGGAAAAGCCGGGTCGTTTCGAAATAGCGTCCAAAGGAACGCTCTTTCTGGATGAGATCGGTAACCTGCCCATGCCGCTGCAATCGAAAATACTTACCGTTATTGAGCGGCATGAGGTAACCCGGGTGGGGGCAAACCGGCCCATCCCGGTGGATGTAAGATTGATCTGCGCTACCAACAGCGATCTTTATGAGACAGTGAGCAACAACCTGTTTCGGCAGGATTTGCTTTACCGTATCAACACCGTTGAAATACACCTTCCGCCCCTGCGGGAACGTGGCGACGATATTGAATTGCTCTCCAATCACTTCCTGAAAATCTATGCCAAGAAATACCGGAAGTCACTAAGATCGATCACCGCTGCAGCACTTAAAAAGCTGATGCATTACGCCTGGCCGGGCAACGTACGGGAATTGCAGCATGCCATTGAAAGAGCGGTTATCATGACGGAAACCCCTTCTCTTGAACCAGAGGACTTTATTTTATCACCCCCGAGAAAGAAATCAGGAGACCTTGAATTTGAGACCTATAACCTGGATGAGATCGAAAGACAGGTGATAGAAAAGGTCATGAAACAGAACCAGGGTAATATTTCTCAGGCGGCACAGGAACTCGGACTTACCAGAACATCTTTATATCGCAGGATAGAAAAATATGGGTTTTAGAAACTACCGGCTGAATATTATTTTTCGTGTAATCCTGCTGGTTGCGACCATTTACCTGCTCTATTACACACTTAAATCAAACTTGTTTATTGCGCCTGTCATTGTGGCAGTTATTGTAATATTTCAGGTGGCCTCTCTCATCCGTTACCTGGATAAAACCAACCGGGAACTGACCAGTTTTCTGCAATCCATAAGGTTCTCAGAATTCACCCGCACTTTCCAGATTGAAGGGATGGGGGGGACTTTCAATGAGTTGAACAAGGCCTTCAATGAAGTTATGCAGGATTTTCAGAAAGTGCGGGCCGAAAAGGAAGAAAGCTTTCATTACCTGCAGACAATTGTGCAGAATATTGATGTAAGTGTGATTGCCTACAGCGCCGATGGCAACATTGAACTCATCAATAAAACCGCCAAGAAACTTTTCCAACTGGCTACCATCCGGAATATCAAATCGCTGGAAACCCTCAGCGCAGAATTGGTGACTACCCTGCTGAACATCAAACCTGGCGAGAACAAACTGGTCAAAATCCAGTTCGAGGACGACATGCTGCAGCTGGCCATTTATGCCTCTACGATCAAGGTAAAGGACAAGCTCATTTACCTGGTGACCATCAAGGATATACAGAATGTACTGGAAGAGCAGGAAACAGAAGCCTGGCAGAAACTCATCCGGGTGCTCACCCATGAGATCATGAACTCCATAACCCCCATTGCCTCTCTTTCCTCAACGCTCGATCTGATGCTGAAGGGGATGGTGGCCCAGGGCGACAAGGAATCGCTGGAAATGGACCGGGAATCGGTGGGTGAGATACAGGAAGCACTGCAGACCATCAACAAACGAAGCACCGGCTTGCTCCATTTTGTCAATACCTACCGGAACCTAACCCGCATTCCCAAACCCAATTTCAGGCTTTGCAGCATCAAGGAGCTCTTCGAAAATATCGAAAAGCTCATGGAGGATGAAATCCGTAAATGCGGGGTGGAGTTCACCGTCAGGGTTGATCCCGAAAGTCTTGAATTTACGGCTGACGATCAGCTGATCGAACAGGTGCTCATCAACCTGCTGAAAAATGCCATCCATGCACTCAACGGCAAACCATCAGGGAAAATCCAGCTGTTAGGATTCATAAACAAAAGAGGTCGCATCACCCTGCAGGTGATTGATAATGGTCCCGGTATCCTGAAAGATGTACTTGATAAAATCTTCATACCATTTTTCACCACCAAACCCTCCGGATCGGGGATCGGACTGAGTCTGTCCAAACAGATCCTGCGTTTGCACAATGCCACCATAACGGCACATTCGGAGCCTGATGTGGAAACGATTTTTACCATGACTTTTTAGGCTAAAGACTTTTAGGCTAAAGGCTTTTAGGCTTAAGGCTTGAAGCATCAGGTAACAACCTGACAGCCTAATAGCCTAACAGCCTACTAGTCTAATTTAGATTCATTCTACAGAATAATACATATAAACATATCTATATTTATCTATATTTGTAGCAAATTTCATCATGGATACATCATCGATCAATATCCGTTACTCCGCACTGGCAGAAGAGTCCTGCTGTCTTTCCTGCGGCAGTGCCATCAATTTCGCTGAACCTCAGCCCGGGGAATGTTGCATGGACCTCGGCAGCGGCAGGGGAACCGACGCATTGCGCATGGCAGAAGCAGTAGGTGAGAAGGGTTTCGTTTTCGGCGTTGATGCATCGGACGGAATGCTGGAAACAGCACAAAAAAATGCTGAAAAGCTTGGCATTTCCAACATCAGTTTCATGAAGTCGGATCTCGAAAGAATTGCCATACCGGGTGGAATTGTTGACCTGATCATTTCCAACTGTACCATCAACCACGCTGCTGACAAGGTAAAGGTATGGGGCGAAATCTTCCGTATGCTGAAAGGGGGAGGCCGGTTTGTGGTAAGCGACATCTACGCGGTTGCCCCGGTGCCGGAGGATTACCGTAATGACCCGGTAGCTGTTTCGGAATGCTGGGCAGGCGCCATTACCCGTGATGAATATTTACAAACGGTTGCCCGGGCAGGTTTTACTGGAATACAAATCCTGGAAGAAAGCAAACCCTATGCAAAAGGTAAGGCTGAAATTGTTAGTTTTACTATCTTTGGCAGGAAAGAGAAAAAATGCAGTTGTTGTTCTTAAATAACTATCTATCAAATATCATGAAATCGCTGATATCAAAAAAGAAATCTCAGAAGAAGCAGAAAGTTGCTCAATGTTGTGCCAAAACCTCAAAAGTTGTAGCCGGCTGTCACGACTGACCCTTTAAATTATGGAGCTTTCCAGGCACAACATTCTTTCCAGGATCCATCGCTCCGATGAATACTTCCTGGTGAATGTGCTTTCGGGAAATGCAGATATACTCACCTCCTTGGAAGCTCAGCGGGTATTGGACAGATGTGTGCTGAACGACCCGGAATACATCAGCAAAGGTTATGTTGTAGATCCGGCTCAGGAAGAAAAGGAATTCCGCATGAAATACCTCGATTTTCTGGATTCCAGGGATACAGATGAAATCCAGTTGTTTTACGTTCCATCCTTTGCCTGTAATTTCAGTTGCTCTTATTGTTACCAGGAAGGTTACCTGAACCAGGGCCCGGAATACGGCCCGGAAGTGGCCGATGCGTTCTTCACGTATTTGCAGATGAATTTCGCGTCAAGAAAGAAATACATTACATTATTTGGTGGAGAACCCTTGCTTGCCGGTCAGAAGAGCCGGGAATTCCTGGACTTTTTCACCAGGAGATGCCGGGAGTTGGATCTCGAACTTGCCGTGGTAACCAATGGTTATAACCTGGAGGAATATATACCCCTGTTATCGCGTACCCGGATACGGGAGATCCAGGTTACGCTTGACGGACCCGAGACTATTCATAACCTGCGCCGTCCCCTTAAAGGCGGACAGGGTACTTTCAGCAATATTGTTAGAGGCATTGACACTGCGTTGACTGCCGGATTACCAGTTAACTTAAGGGTGGTGCTCGATCGTGAAAATATCACTGCTTTGCCTGAGCTGGCTCACCTTGCCATCAGCAAAGGCTGGACAGGGTCACCATTGTTTAAGACACAGCTGGGACGCAATTATGAATTGCACTTCTGCCAATCCAGGCAATCCAGTTTGTACTCAAGGATCGATCTGTACAGGGACCTGTATGAACTTATCCTGAAGGATCCCGGTCTGCTGCAATTTCATCGGCCGGCCTATTCCCTTTCGAAGTTTCTTTTTGAGAACGGTGAACTGCCGGCACCCTTATTTGATTCCTGCCCTGGCTGCAAAACCGAGTGGGCGTTTGACTATTCCGGCAGGATATTTTCCTGCACCGCCACCGTGGGGAAACCCGGCGAAGCGTTGGGTTCCTTCTGGCCCATCGTTGATTTGAACAAGCAACGTATTGAATCCTGGCAACAGCGTGATATACTGAGCATTTCGTCCTGCACTGGCTGTAACCTCAGGTTGGCTTGCGGAGGAGGATGCGCCAGTGTTGCCTTTAACCGTGAAGATAACCTGCATGCGCCGGACTGCAGGCCGGTTAAAGAATTGCTGGAGCTTGGAATCTCTTTATATTCAACACTTGAAAGTGAAGCGTGAAGGGTTATGGTTGTTGCGAAAGATCTTGAATTAATTACTTAACATATTATGAAAGAAATTGTAACGACTGATTTTGAAAAAGAAGTACTGCAGGGGGGTAAAGTCGTACTTGACTTTTATTCCACCGAATGTCCGCCATGTGACGCTTTGGCGCCAAAATTTGAATCCCTTGCCGACCTGTATGGTGAGGATATAACCTTTCTGAAGGTATTTCGCCAGGGTAACCGTGATCTGGCAGAACGTCTGAGTGTCCACAGTTCTCCCACCCTAATATTTTTTGATCACGGGCATGAGGTGGGCATCCGTTTAAGCGGAGGGATCAAGCGCTCTGAAATCCTCCATAACCTGAATGCCATGCTGCCGGCAGAAAAGGTTTCTTCGATCAAAAGTCGCATTAAACCTCATACCAGTCCGTATGATGTTGCCATCATCGGCAGTGGGCCGGGTGGACTCACCGCCGGATTATACCTCTGCCAGGCACGTATCAATACAGTGCTGATCGATACAGGCCTGCCGGGCGGGCATGTCAGTCTTACCCACCAGGTATCCAATTATCCGGGTTTCATTGATCCTCAGCCGGGTTACCTGCTTTCACACAACATGTCGGAGCAGACCAAGAAATGCGGCAGTGTATTTAAGGTAGCAGTGGATGTTACCCGCGTTGATCTTGTGAATAAGGAAATTGTCATTGATGATTTTGAAACGGTTCGGGCCAGGAAGATCATCATTGCCACCGGGACCTCCCCGAACTACCTTAATATACCCGGTGAGAAGGAGTTCAAAGGGAAGGGAATATCTTATTGCGCCACCTGTGATGCCAAGTATTATGGTGATAAAGAGGTTGTCGTTATCGGAGGAGGCAATTCTGCAGTGGAAGAGGCCGAGTTTATTACCAAATTCGCCTCCAAAGTAACCATGGTGCACCAGTTTGATAAGTTTCAGGCCAACAGGCAGGCCCAGGAGAAATTGCTGGCCAATCCGCGTGTGCAGGTATTGTTCCGTCACGAACCCCGGTCCTTTGTCCGCCAGGGCGACAAAATGATTGTTACCGTCGAAAAACTGGAGAACGGAAATCTCAGTGAACTGATCACGGACGGCATTTTCATTTTTGTGGGATTAAAGCCCAATATCGATCTTTTCGGAGGGGCACTTACGCTTGATGACTGGGGTTACCTGAAAACAGATGAGGATATGCGGACAAACCTTCCGGATGTATATGCCGTTGGAGATGTCAGAAGCAAAAAATACCGGCAGATCACTACAGCCATAGCCGATGGGACTATTGCTGCCATCAGCATCACGAGGGAACTGGATAGCTGATGGCGTGTTAAACTTTTGTTAAAATCGGCATATTAAGATCCTGGTTTTCTTTCTCTTATTGCATGAATAGCCCTTGCCGGAGCATCATGATTTGAACCTGGCAGGGATTATTGTGTTTAATGTATATTAATTAATTTGAAACAAAAAAATGACTGCATTATGAACATGAAAAGAATATCTCACGGAATTGCTGCACTCCTGCTGCTTTTTTCAGTTTCAGCAAATGTCTTGCTGGCTCAGAAACAAAATGCCTCAAACAAGTTTGCTATCAATACAGCCGATAGTAAAGTGAACTGGATGGGCAAAAAACCAACCGGGGAACATACAGGTTATGTTAAACTTTCCAGTGGCGAAATCCTCCTGGAGAAGAAAGAAATCAAGGGAGGCTCATTTGTAATTGATCTCAATACAATTATCAATACCGATTTGAAAGATGAAGGTATGAATGGCAAGTTGGTTGGACATCTGAAATCACCTGACTTTTTTGATGTGGCCAAATATCCCACGGCCAGATTTGTGATTACCAAGGTCACCAAAGCTCCAGAGACGACTGCAGGCGCTCCAAAAGCTACCCATACCATCGAGGGAGACCTCACCATCAAGGGAATCACCAAGAAAATCAGGTTTGATGCCAGTATCAATGAATTGAACGGCAAGGTAACGGCAAGCACGGCCCCCTTCACTATCGACCGAACCCTTTGGGGGGTTAATTACCAGTCTAAGTCGGTTTTTGCCGAACTGAAAGATCAGTTCATTTATGACGACATGACATTGTCTATTGACCTGGTCACCCAATAAGATATTCTTCCTTTTTTTTCTTTAAAGATCCCGTTTTCGAAACGGGATTTTTTTTTGTTCCGGCTATTCGTTCATGGAAATTCAGCATTCGTTCATTTTTTTTCCCAAACTGAAATACTTCTTCCATCTTTCGCCAAGATATAATACAAAATGAGGATGTCATGAGGAATACTTTTTTAGTCTTACTGATAATTCTACTGTCGTGGTTGGTTCCATTCAAACTGGCCGGGCAGGAATCTGTATCTATAAAACGCTTGAAAGCGCCTGTTGATTTTGATGGACGCCCCTTTGAACCGGCATGGGAAAATCTGGAATTCTTTCCGTTGATCCAGAACCGGCCAAATTTCGGCAATGCCCCGATTGAAATGACGGAAGCGATGGTCGCTTATGACGATGAATTTCTCTGGGTGGGAGCCCGCCTGTATATGCGTGATGCATCGAAGATCTTTGTCAACAGCAAAAAAAGAGATGCAGAGCTGTTTGGATTTGATTCCTTCGGTATATTGCTGGACAGTTATAACGACAATGAGAATGCCCTGGTGTTTTTCACCACTCCAACCGGATTAAGGACAGATTATGCGGTTTCCAAGGATGCGGTGGAAGACGGCGGCCAGCAAGGTCCTCCGGGCATGGGAGCCCTGAACTTCAGCTGGAATACTTTCTGGGATGTTAAAACCACCCGTGATGACAAGGGATGGTACGTGGAAATGCGGATACCTTTCTCGAGCATCCGCTTCAAGCCACAGGATGATAAAGCTGACATGGGGCTGATAATAAGCCGCACCATCAGCGCCAACAGTGAAACCGACACCTGGCCTGCCATTGATCCCAAATATGGTTTTATGGCCACCAATAAACCTTCGCAAGCTGCCACGATTGAATTTGAAGGGGCCAGACCGAAAAAGCCCGTATACGTTTCTCCCTATGTGATCGGGGGTTTTTCGAGGGACTGGGTGCTTGACAGCACGGAAACACAATACCTGTCGGATGACAATCCCCAATACAATGCCGGTTTGGATATAAAATACAGCCTGAACAGCAATCTGACGCTTGACCTGACAGCCAATACCGATTTTGCCCAGGTGGAGGCAGATGACCAACAGGTGAACCTCACCCGGTATGATCTTTTCTTTCCCGAGAAACGGTCGTTCTTCCAGGAACGATCCAGTTTGTTCAGTTTCGGCCTGGGGGGCATGTCTGATCTATTCTACAGCCGGAATATCGGTATATCTGAAGACGGCAATCCCATCAGGATCTATGGTGGGGCAAGGATGACCGGAAGAGTGGGCATGTGGGATGTCGGTCTTCTGGATATGCAAACCAAGGAATACAAGGAAACTCCAAGTGAGAACTTCGGCGTATTGCGTTTGCGGCGCCAGGTGATCAACCCGAATACTTATGTAGGAGGTATTTTCACTTCGCGACTTGGCATGAACGGTGATCAGAACCTGGCTTACGGTCTCGATGGGATCTTCAGGCTTTTCGGGGATGATTACCTCTCTGTCAAGGGAGCACAGTCTTATGACAAGGAGATGGGAACCAGTCTGGCATCCCTTGACCCTTCCTTTTTCCTGGCGCAATGGGAACGGCGTTCCGAAGAAGGCTTTGCCTACAATCTTGGATATACCTATACCGGTGAGAAATTCGCGCCCGGGATAGGATTTGTGCAACGGCCCGGCATACAGGGATTTCAGGGAAGTTTACTTTACGGCTGGATGCCCGGTGAGCAGTCCAAATGGTTCAGCATTATTGCAAAAGTTATTGGAGAGCGATATACCAGGCTTTCAGATGGAGGACTTGAAAACATGCGTATCATGCCACAGGTGGAGTTCAATACAAAGAAAGAATATGGCGGCGAGATTTCTCTGGAATATCAGCAAGAAGGCGTGTTAGAGGACTTCCCCCTGTCGGACAGCATCTGGATCGAAGCGGGTGAATATTCATTTGCCTCTTTGGGCTTAGAATTACGCACGCCGCAATCCAAGAAGATATCGGGCTTTTTGGGACTGAACGGCGGGGAGTTTTATGACGGGAAGAAATATGGGGTAATGTTTGGTCCGATGCTGAATATTGGTGCCAGTCTGCAGCTTTCCGCTCATTATGAATTCAATGCCCTGCGCTTTCCCGACCGTGAAACCAATAATTCACTGAACATCCATGCGGTCAATATGAAGGCCCTGTATATGCTGAACACCAAAATCTCAGCCAGCATCATGGCGCAATATGTCAATACGGAGGATGATTTCGTATTCAATTTCAGGTTCCGCTATAATCCACGTGAAGGCAATGACTTTTATATCGTGTACAATGAGTATCGGGGTCTTGACGGAAACAATGAGATACCGGCACCTCCCTCATACTACAACCGGACCATCATGTTAAAATATACCCATACATTCATTTTTTAAAGTTTAACGATTATTTACATATATAATTTCCAATTAATTATGAAAAACAGAAATCTTATCAGTCTTGCGGTGGCATTTGGATTCTTATCGATAGGTATTACCGGTATCCTGATGTATTTTGGCCTGGAAGGCGGAGTGACCACCGTTCATGTGATATTTGGCTTGCTGTTCGTAGCCTTTTCAATTTTCCATGTGATCAACAACTGGAATTCTATTAAACTATATACACTGGATAAACAAAAAGGTAGTATCCGTAAGGAATTCATTCTGGTTAATGTTATTCTATTAGCAGTTCTCATTGCTGCTGCCGTTAACCTCCAACCCTTCACAGCTATCGCGCATGCAGGCGAAGAAGGCGGCCGGCGAGAAGAAGGGAAGGAAGGAGGAAGGGAACATGGTTTTTTCAGGAATGCATCATTTGAGGAAGTTGTCACAAACGAAGATGTTCAAGGCACGTCACTCAGTTTGATCATCCAAAAAAGCAACAACATCGTAGCGCCCTCAATAGCCATCTGGGTGGTTGATACAACAGGCAGGTTTGCGGGCAATCTCTTTGTGCCGTCCAAGGTAGCCAAATTTAAAACCGATAGGGGGGAAGAAAAAAGAGAGCGTTTCGAAGGTCGGATGGAGACAGAAGATTTCAAACCGGAATTGCTGATGGAATGGTATGCCGCTTCGGGTGGTTCAGCTTCAAATTATGATGGCATTACTCCTGTTGAGAACTTCTTTTTAAATACAAAAACCACATCTTCCGGTAAATTCTCAGTACTGATGGAGGTCACCTACAATGGCACAAAGGAGTTGTACCGTGCTGATGTGGATATGACTGAAGGCAAGATATTCAGGCTGGAATCGCAGGATAATAAAATGCTCACCAGGGCAATACTGGAAGTAGTGAATATATAAATGTTCCGAGATTCCGTACCTTGTAATTGCAAATTTACAGCACATTCAAACCAAAAGTATGACTAAGAAAATTCTCTTACAGGCTGGTTTCTGGATCAGCATCTTTGTGATCAACCTGGCCCTGGTTCCGGATGATGATCATGTATCAAAAACGCTGTTGTTTGAGACGATTTGCCTGGCAGCTTACGCCTTTGTGTTCTACCTGAATATTTTATACCTGTTCCCAAAATATTATGAAGACAGCAAGTATAAATATATTCTGGCAGGTGTTGTAATGGTTTTCCTTATGTTCCTGGTCATATATGCAATAAACAAGCTGATATTCTGGAACCCTTTCAGGAGACATCATAACAGCTGGTTTGAAATGTTCTTCTCGTTCAGGTATTTGCTTTGGCTTTCTTTTATTTATCTTATCGGAACGGTATATTCTATCCAGCACATGCTGAACCAGCAGATTTCTCACAACAAGAAAATGATGGAGGAAAAGCTGGAAACCGAGCTTCAGTTGCTGAAAGCCCAGATCAATCCGCACTTCCTTTTTAACGCGCTGAACAACATTTATTCCTTAACCTACCTGAAATCGGAAAAAGCACCAGAAAGTGTTTTAAAGCTTTCTGAGATGTTGCGCTATGTACTTGAGGATTGCAGTTCGGAAAAGGTGCCTATTAGACATGAGATTGATTATATGCAGAACCTGATTGATTTTTATCAGATGAAAAGTCCGGGTAAGCGCAAAGTCCAGTTCAATAAGGAAATTGAGCACATGGATATTCATATAGCCCCAATGCTCTTCATTCCTTTCATTGAGAACAGTTTTAAGTACAGCCGGATTGAAGAGGACAAAGCTGGATTCATTCTGATCGACCTCCGGGAATCTGCAGGAAAACTGAGCTTTACTATTAAGAATTCGGTATTTTTGTCAAGGGCCATTCTTAATGGCTCACGAAAGGGGATCGTCAATGTGCAGCAACGCCTGGAGATTATCTATCCTGGCAAGTATAAGCTTATCGTAGGTGAAAAGGACAATGTTTATACCGTGGAACTGGAAATCGACCTGACATGAAACTGACCTGTGCCATAGTGGATGATGAATTTCTAGCCCGGCAATATCTGAAGGATTATGTCGAAAAACTGCCATTTCTGGAACTGATGGGTGATTATGACTCGCCCCTGATGATTCTGGAAGAGTTAAAACGCAATGCCATTGACATCCTCTTCCTGGATATTCAGATGCCGGATATCTCCGGACTCGATTTCCTGAAAACCCTGAATCCCCAGCCCTATGTTATTCTCACCACGGCTTATAAGGAATATGCCCTGGAGGGTTATGAGCACAATGTGATCGATTACCTGCTAAAACCATTTTCATTCGACAGGTTCCTGAAGGCCGTCAATAAAACTGCCGATATGATCCGGAAGGAAAGATCTGGCGGCAGCCGGTCAATAAGCGGAGTTGCTGGGCCGCTTGTGGGAGAAAATTTTATGACAATCCGGGCTGACAGGAAATGGTATAAAATCAATTTTGACGATTTGATTTACGTGGAAGGTCAGAAAGCTTACGTTACCTTTCATACCCGGACAAAAAAAATCACGGCACTGATTGCACTGAAAGAACTGGAGGAGACCCTTCCACCTGAAAAGTTCATCCGCATTCACAAGTCCTTTATTATATCCATAGGTCATGTAGAAACTCTTGAAGGCAACCTGGTTGGCATCAGCGGACAGAAATTGTCAATTGGCAGCAGCTACAGGGAGAAAGTTAACAGTCTTTTTAAAATTCAGCATCCTGAAGAAGACATTTCAAAGGAAACAATAGAATAGGAATTACCCCTGCCAGGATGGAAACCTGCCCAGTGGTATTATTTTTTTGATTTTGCTTGACTTATTGGCAATTTTTTGGTAAATTAACTATATCATACTTACTCCGATAAAAGTAAAGTTGATCTTCTAAAATATTCTAAACACTTAACAAAATGAATACTTTTGTATACCTGAGTGTTTTACCGGAGGCCCTGATTGCCTCCATGCACCCTCCAAAGGACTTTGCCGAATACATGGCAACAGGTACCAGAAAGAAAACGCGCGGACAGGCTATCTTTTTTGAAGTGGACCAGGATCTGGCACGAAACCTGCTGCCTGCGGAATACATCAGCAGAAGATGCGTCCGAAAACCTGACGGTTCTCCAAAGAGTTCGGTATATCTTACCATTTACCGGGCGCTGGAGCATCTGCCGCTCAAAGCCCTTAAAAACCTCTACCTCGTAACTGAAGACGGCAAAACGCTTGAACTCAGGAAGGGCCCTTACGATATAAAATCAGAAATCCCAAAACAACTTCATCTTTACCAGGAGCTCTGTCCGGTTACCCCCATAATAGCCAGCACGCTTAGTCCTTCGGAGTTTGGCAGGGAAATGACCTCGGAAAAGGAACAGGTAAATATCCCAAAGATCATGTTCGTGGAATTGATCCTCGATCAACTCGCTTTTGATCCTGTCCGCGGTTCCGCCCAGAACCTGCCGTATCCCGATATCGGGCATCTGCGGGACTGTCTCATCATCCTGAGGAATGAAGAAATGAAATCCAGGAAAACGGTGCAGCGCACCTTCAACGGAAACTTGCTGTACAGGACATGTACCAATGGTTTTTTTGTTGTTTCCAAAGATGAATTCCTTTATTATCCTTATCCAACCATGCAGCAATTGGAGGAAGAAAACTACGATTTCTGGCGTTCCTTTTAGAGGAGATGAATTACCTTTGAGTCGGGTAATTTCATGGAACACTCATGGTGGTAAATAAGGAAGAATTCGCAAATTCACTTTCGCATGGAATCGGAGCAGTGATATTGCTTATTGCTGCTCCTGCTTTATTTTCACAGCTTTCCGCAAAAGGTGCCGTGATGTGGCCTGTGGTGGTTTATCTCTTATGCCTGTTCATGACTTATCTGACATCCACAGTTTACCATGCCTTTACGAATGACCAGTACAAAAAAATCCTAAGGATACTGGATCATATTTCAATATTCCTGCTGATAGGCGGTACATTTACACCCATTGTAGTCTACAATATGGGCAATTGGAACGGATGGCCGTTTCTATGGATATTTTGGCTTGCCATGGCCGGGGGCATTGTTTTTAAAATCTTTTATACCGGAAAGCACAAGCTAATCAGCACCCTGATCTATATCGGTATAGCCTGGGTGGGGGCGGTATTTCTCTGGCCCTTGATTAAGAGCATGCCCAAACAGGTACTGTTGTATGTCATCATCGGGGGTTTATTCTACACGGGAGGCACAGTGTTTTATATGCAGAAGAACATGAAGTTCCACCATGCCTGGTGGCATTTGTTTGTCATGGCCGGCAGCATTTCACATTATATCGCGGTATATATTTCCCTGAATGCATAATGATACTCTCGTCATTACTGATCATTCGGCTGGTGCTTTTGTTTTTTTAAGTATTCCAGATACTTGGTCACAAACCGGAGATCACTCCAGGAAACCAGCTCTCCAAGTGCTTCTTTAGCGGAGGAAATGGAATAATTCTCCCGGTTCCGGAAATACCGGGTAATCAACGCAATCTTGTCGGGCGACGCGAATTCATTCACGGATAGTTCTCCCGAGCCGACGAAATGCGCCAAATGACCTTCAATGGTAGAAATCGCCATATCCCGCTCCCGGGCGATATGTGGTAATGATTTTCCTGCCTTGAACAGGTTGTAGCTGATGAGTTTGGTGTCTTTTTTGATCCGTACGGAAGGTGCTTTAGGGGTAAATACCTCAGGCAGTGGTGATTCGAGATTATGTTCACGGCAATAATCCTGGATGATCAGCAACAGCTCATTTCCGTATTGTTCTAACTTCTTTTTCCCCATTCCCTTAACCTTCTTCAGTGCTTGTGAGGTTTGTGGGAGAAAGTTAGCGAGGGTGGCGATGGTTCCTTTGGGAAGAATCATGTAGTGTGTCAGATTCAATTCCCTGGCCATGTCATCCCGCCAGGCTTTCAGTCTGTTATACAATCCGGGATGTTGAACTATTCCGGAAGTGTCTTCAATACCAGCTGACACAGGTTTTTTTACCAGCGATGTTTCCAGGGTTGCCAGTGCTTTCGCATCAAGATAGGATTTAATCCGGAATCCTGTTTTAACGGCATTCAGGCAGGCCAGCTTCATCAGGGCTTCCTGCCTGACTCGTTCCAGGGCTTCTGCGACTGATTTCCTTATGGCTTTGTTGTCGGTTTCAATGGTCACTCCCGCAAGAATTTCATGCAGTCCTTCGTTAATCCTGTCGGAAAAGTAAAGTGCTGCTTTCCGGATCCTTTCCTGTACCGTTTCATCGTGTTCAATATCAGGATGCAAAGGCAGCAAACGTGTCAGTTGAAGGAGAAACTTTCGGGAAACCTCAATGAGTCCCCCGGTTACAAAGGAGTCCGTCCTTTCCAGCAGAGCATCCGTATGGCCCAGTATGCTGTTGCCATTTTCCTTGATCAGTTTATGGCAGTTCTGGATCCCACGGGAAATGGAATGGAAGTCAAAGAGTTCGGTCAGCAGTTCTTGCAGGTAAACTTGTTTCGATTCGCTGAGCATTTGCTTGTCGGGTTGATGTTGCGCAGCATCCCTGACAAATCCCGAAACCGCAGGATCACTGATGATCCCCTGTTGCTGTACCTGAGTGCTGAGCACGAGACCTTCCAGTGTTCTGCAACGACTCAGTGCCACATACACCTGACCGTGTGCAAAGGCCGCCCGGGCATCAATGATGGCCTTGTCAAAAGTCAGTCCCTGGCTCTTGTGTATGGTAATGGCCCAGGCCAATTTCAACGGATATTGCGTGAACGTACCGACAATAGTCTCCTCAATTTCCCTGGTTTCCGGGTTGAGCGTATACTTCATGTTCTGCCATTCGGCCATTTTCACTTCCACAGGGGCATCATCCTCTTGACAGTGGACAATGATGACATCATTCTCAAAGTCTATGATCCTGCCAATTTTGCCATTGAAATATAGCTTTTCCCGGGAGATGTCATTCTTGACAAACATCACCTGGGCGCTGGTCTTCAATTCAAGTTTGTAGGCCGTGGGATAGGCATATTCCGGGAAATCATCCTTTATCAATGCCTGGAAAGTATGGACCTGGCCGGGAAGTTTTTCCAGTTGGGTATTATTAATGGACTGTGCCTGTGCATTATGGGTGGTAAGGGTAATGTATCCTTCGTTTTCACCAGGCTGGAAATGGGGATCAAATCTTTTATTCAGTTGTTGCAGGGCATCAGTATCCAGCCGGTTATCGCGGATTTTGTTTAACAGATGGATGAAATCCAGGTCACGCTGCCGGTAAATATGTTTCAGTTCAATGGTGATATAGTCGGTATTCTGGAGCGCCCTGCTGCCAAAGAAAAAGGCGGTATCGTAATACTTTCCCAGGATTTCCCAGTCCTCATCCTTCACCACCGGAGCAAGCTGCTGGAGATCGCCGATCATCAGCAACTGAACACCTCCGAAAGGCTTATGGCGATTTTTATAGCGACGGAGAATCTGGTCCACAGCATCGAGCAGGTCGCACCGCACCATACTGATCTCGTCAATTACCAGAAGGTCCAGACTTTTAATAATATTGATTTTTTCGCGGCTGACTTTGTAGGGGGCAGACTCGGGAGATCCGGACGAAAGATTGCCATCTTCAGGGTTTAAATATTGAATGGGAAGGTGGGGATGAAAGGGAAGCTGAAAGAAGGAATGGATGGTAACGCCGCCGGCATTGATCGCTGCCACACCGGTGGGGGCCACCACGATCATACGCTTTGGTGATGTTTTTTTTAGTTTGTGAAGAAAAGTTGTTTTACCTGTCCCGGCTTTTCCGGTCAGGAAAATATGCCGGTTGGTGTATTGCACAAAATCGTGGGCAAGCTGCAGGTCTTGGTTGGTAACGGGTTCCATATTGGGCCTAAGGGGTTGTTTAGAACAATAAATATAATATTTAACAGGGTAATGTGCAAATGTGAAAATGTGCAAATGTGCAAATGTGAAGAACGAGAAATTGCTGGATCAGGTATTGGGAATAAAGAAGTTACTGGGTAGAATATTTTATTCTTCTAAGAATCAGGTATAATTTCCGCCATAAAATGTTTCTTAATAAAAGTGGCGTTTACATTTGCACATTAGCATATTTGCACATTTGCAGATTAATTACTTGTTCCTATTACGCTTCCTGTACTCACTTGGTGTTTTACCGGTCTTTTCCTTAAACAGTTTACTGAAATAAAACACAGAACAGAAACCCAGGGTGAAGGAGATCTCCTTAACACTCATTTCGCTGCTGGTGAGGAGGTAAACAGCCTGCTTCATGCGCAGGGAGGTGTGATACTGCATGGGGGATAGTCCTGTATATTTCTTAAAGGCCTTTCTGAACAGGGAATAGTTCACGTTCAGATCACGCGCAAGATCTTCAATATTCAGGTTTTTGGAGGGATTATCACGGATAATCAGGCAGGCTTTCTGGATGATCTCTTCAATGGGGTTATGACGGAAATTCTCATTTTTTTTGAGGGATATGATCTGCCCCAGGATCTGTATCACCAGTCCGGAACAAACCTGGTGGTAACCCGGCCTTTCAATCATAGCCAGGTTAAAAATATCCTGGAAATCCCGGATAATATCTTCCTGGAAACCGATTTGCAGAATGGTTGATTCAGTTAGCACTTCCGAGGATTTGATCATTTCGTCGACTATGGTGCCCATAAAACCCACGTAGTGTTCCTTCCATCCTGTATGCTTAAGTGGTCGGTACCGGTGCCAGAGGTTGGGCCGCAGCAGGATCAGTGATCCCTCACGGACAGGCCAGGAACCCTCACGTGTTTCCAGGATGCCTGCCCCTTCAGTTATGTAGTTGATCTGGTATTCCTGGAGAATCCGACCGTTTTGCCATTTAAAATGATATCCGGTCGGATGCCCCGACGGGGGGTAGTCCGATTCCGGATCCACCCGGGCAGATCCAGCAACTGTAAGATATAGTCCCCAGTTCTCATCCTCGGGATTATGGGTAATATATTTGAAATGGTTCTGCATCAGGTCATATCATTTTATACAAACATTTAACCAGTTTGTGTATTGATATACCATATAATGAATGATATATTTGATCAACCATTGAGCCAAATTACTAAATTATTTTACCAAAATATGAATTCTGTTTGGAGCATTCTTCTGATGGCCATCGGCAGTATTTGTGCTGCCAGTTTTTATGTCCCCATAAAGAAAATCAAGGGATGGTCGTGGGAATCCTACTGGATTGTGCAGGGCGTTTTCTCCTGGATCCTGGTCCCGGCATTATTTGCCTGGCTCACAGTACCTTCCGGAACTCTGGATGATATCATAAGTCTGGCTCCGGCCTCCTCACGTTGGTGGGCGGCTTTTTACGGTGCCTTATGGGGTGTCGGAGGTCTTACTTTCGGATTGAGTATGCGCTACCTGGGTGTTGCATTGGGGCAATCGATCGCACTGGGATTATGTGCCGGCATCGGTACGCTGGTGCCGCCATTGCTGAAAGGTCAAAACCTGTTTGCCGACCGGTCAGGTGTTCTCATCCTGATCGGTGTTGCTGTCAGCATGGCCGGTATCGCTATTATCGGATATGCTGCAAGTCTGAAAAGCAGGAATATGACTGAAGATGAAAGAAGATCAGCCATCAAGGAATTTGCCCTGAAGAAAGGCATCCTGATCGCCATTCTGGCGGGTGTCATGAGCGCCTGTTTCAGTTTCGGCCTGAACGCCGGAAAGCCGATCCAGGATGCTGCCCTGAGTTTTGGCACCAATCCGCTTTTTGCCAAGAATCCCGTTATCCTTTTTGTCACATTGGGCGGCTTTGTAACCAACCTCATTTATTGTGTCTTTCTGAACATCAAAAACGGAACGGGCCGGGATTACTTGTCCGTCTCTTCTGCAGTCCTGATCAACAACCTCATCTTTTCCGCCATTGGCGGTACCTTGTGGTACATGCAGTTCTTTTTCATGGGGATGGGTGAAAGCCAACTTCCGGCAACCATGATTGCATTTGCCTGGAGCATCCTGATGTCGATGAATATCGCTTTCAGCAACATCTGGGGGATCATTCTGAAAGAATGGAAGGGAGCGGGGAGGAGAACGATACTGGTGCTGGTGATAGGCATTGTGATTCTGGTATTGTCAACCTTTGTAATCAAGTTGTGATCGTTGCGGTTGTTGTGGGTTATTAACTGTAAAAAGTTGTGGTGGTTGTGATGGTTGTGTGTTATGATGGTTAAGAATGATCCAACAATCACAACAATCACAACAATCACAACAATCACAACAATCACAACAATCACAACTTTTTAAAACATAAAAACCAACCATATGAAAAAAGATAAAGTCTTACAGTCCTACAACGACGCGAAAGAACAATACGCTGCAATGGGTGTGGATACCGATGCTGCTTTAAGAAAACTTGACCAGGTGAAAATCAGCCTGCACTGCTGGCAAACCGATGATGTCGGCGGTTTTGAAACACCTGATGCCGTGTTGGGAGGCGGAGGCATTCAGGCCACTGGTAATTATCCCGGGAAGGCGCGCACCATTGATCATCTTCGGCAGGACATTGAAAAGGTAATGTCCCTTTTACCCGGTAAACAACGCCTTAATCTGCATGCCATCTATGGCGATTTCAAGGGTGAGAAGGTGGATCGCGACCAGATTGAAGTAAGGCACTTCCAGAGCTGGATCGACTGGGCTAAAAAGCATGAAACAGGACTCGATTTCAATCCCACTTGCTTTTCACATCCTTATGCCGATGACGGCTTCACCCTGTCGAGCAAGAATGAGAAATACCGCAAATTCTGGATTGAGCATACAAAACGCACACGGAAAATTGCGGCTGAAATGGGGAAGCAATTGGGCACACCCTCGGTGAACAACATCTGGATTCCCGATGGGTCAAAAGACATTCCTGTGGACAGAAATGCACACCGAACCCTGCTGAAGCAATCTCTTGATGAGATATTTAAGGAGGAATACCCGAAGCAGTACCTGAAAGACGCGGTGGAAAGCAAATTGTTCGGCATTGGTTCAGAGTCTATGGTGGTGGGATCAGCCGAGTTTTACCTGGGCTATGCGATCAAAAACAACAAGCTTATCTGTCTGGATAACGGTCATTTTCACCCCACAGAGCAGGTAGGTGACAAAATTTCTTCGGTGCTGCAATATGTGGATGAGTTGTTGCTTCACGTGACCCGCGGTGTCAGATGGGACAGTGACCATGTGGTGATCTTCAACGACGAGATCCAGTTGATCGCCCAGGAAATAGTACGCTGCAATGCTTTGCACCGGGTGAATGTCGGGCTTGACTATTTCGACGCCAGCCTGAACCGTATCGGCGCTTACGTGATTGGAACACGTGCTGCCCAGCTGGCGTTCCTGTATGCCTTGCTTGAACCTGCAGAAACCCTGAAAAAATATGAAGAAACCGGGCAGAATTTTGAACGGCTGGCATTGATGGAGGTCATGAAAACCAAGCCCCTGGGAGCTGTTTACAATTACTATTGTCTCATCAACAATATTCCGGTCGCTGAGGATTATATCTCAGAGGTTCAGCAGTATGAGAAGGAGGTTTTAAGCAGAAGATAGTGATTAGTGACTAGTGACTTGTGACTAGTGACTAGTCACCAATCACTCTTCACTCTTCACAATTCACTTTTTTAAAAAATGCTACAAGAAGTAATAGCCATATTTGATATCGGGAAGACAAACAAGAAATTTCTTTTGTTTGATGCAGCATTGAACCTGGTTCACCAGGAGGAAGGGACTTTCCCTGAGATTTTGGATGAGGAGGGATTTTCATGCGATGATGTGTTACTGCTGGAAAACTGGATGTGGAAAACCCTTTCCGCCGCTGTCAGTAATGGAGCCTACCTCGTTAAAGCGGTAAATTTCACTTCTTACGGGGCCAGCCTGATGCATCTAGATGCTGAAGGAAAAAAGCTAACACCTGTATATAATTACCTGAAGCCGATGCCTGAAGGTGTATTGGAGGGCTTTTATGAAACATGGGGCGGGATAGAGGAATTCAGCCGAAAAACCGCATCACCGGCACTGGGGATGCTGAATTCAGGCCTTCAGATCCTGTGGCTGAAAAGAAAGAAACCAACGCTTTTTGCAAAGATCAAGGCGGTTTTGCATTTCCCCCAGTTCCTAAGTTATTGTTTTACAAATACCATTGCATCAGAGTATACCTCCATCGGTTGTCATACGGCCATGTGGGATTTTGACAACAAATGCTTCCATCCCTGGCTGGCACACGAGGGGATTACACTGCCCAGCCCGGTTTCCAATGCAACGGTGCTGGATGTTGCCATTGACGGCCACAGGGTGCAAGCGGGTATTGGTATTCATGACAGTTCTTCCTCACTGGTTCCCTATTTGAAAGGAAGCAAGGAAGAATTTATACTCATCTCCACGGGTACCTGGTGTATTTTTATGAATCCTTTCAATCCTGAACCCCTTACGCCCGGGCAGCTACAACGGGACTCTTTGTGCTATATGAGCATTCAGCAGCAGCAGGTGAAATCTTCGCGCCTGTTCCTGGGCCATATTCATGATGCACACGTGGAAAAACTAAACAAACACTTTGGCGTTGTCAGGGAGCACTATAAATCAATTAAAACTACCAGCGAGAAGGTCAGCAGGTTGTTGATGAACAGCAGGGGTAGGGTGTTTTTCAGGCAGGGAGTGCCGGCAGATTATGTTGATTCGTCAGTGAGCCTTTCTCAATTCCTGACTTTTGCCGATGCGTATCACCAGCTCATGGCCGACCTGGTGGATCTGTGTTTGGAATCCCTGGATCTTATAATACCCGTGGAAGATCATACCAAAACGGTTTATGTTTCAGGCGGTTTTGCGCGAAATGAGTTATTCGTCAGGTTACTTGCTGCCCGTCTGCCAGGCAAAAAGGTTTACACCTCCGAAGTCGACAATGCCACCGCACTGGGAGCAGCCATGGTGGTTTATGAAGCTGCTTTTGGCAGCGAAATACCGTCAATTGATCTTGGTTTGAATCTAGTACAAGGAATACTATAATAAGTCGTGCAGTCCTGCAGTCCTGCAGTCGTGCAGTCTATATTCGCGGATCGCAAGACCGCAAGACCGCAAGACTTTAAAACTGCATAACAAAATAAACTATTTAAAGATCCGTATGAAAAACTTCAGACTTTATTACTGGGTGTTCCTGCTGATGGCCTCGTGTTCAATCCCCGCAACAGAATCCTGGCAGCTGGGGAAATTCGAGAAACCGGCAGATAACCCGATCCTTACCGCCGACAGTACCTACACCTTCCTCTGTCCGGTAAGGAAAGTCCTGGTTCGCTGGCAGAAAGCCGATGTGTTTAATCCGGCTGCCATAGTGAAAGACGGCAAGGTCTATGTTCTTTTCCGCGCCGAAGACAACCCGGCTGCCGGGATCGGCGGTCGAACCTCCAGGATCGGCCTGGCAGTCAGTGATGACGGCATTCATTTTGAAAAGATGAAGGAGCCGGTGTTATATCCCGACAGCAGTGAATTCATGCAGTATGATTTCCCGGGAGGCTGTGAAGATCCGAGAATAGTGGAAAGCGAGGACGGCCTTTATGTACTGGTCTATACCAGCTGGAACACCAAAGTGGCCCGGCTGAGCATTGCCATCTCCCGAGACCTGATCCATTGGGAAAAGAAAGGGCCCGCCTTTACAAAAGCCTACAATGGAAAGTTTATGAATATCTGGTCAAAATCAGGATCCATAGTAACTGAATTGAAAGATGGTAAACTGGTAGCCGCTAAAATTCAAGGTAAATACTGGATGTACTGGGGAGAGGCATTTGTGAATGTGGCCACTTCTGATAATCTGATCGACTGGACCCCCATGGTGGATGGCCAGGGCGAACTTCTGAGGCTCATCAGTCCCCGTAAAAACAAGTTCGACAGCCACCTGACCGAATGCGGCCCCCCTGCCCTGATTACAGAAAAGGGTATTTTGCTGTTGTACAACGGGAAAAACGCTGAAGGAGAAAATGCTGATCCTTCGATACCCGAGAACACCTATTGTGGCGGACAGGTGCTGTTCGCCAAGGATGACCCGACAAAAGTCATTGCCAGGGCAGATACCTATTATATAAAGCCCGATCTGCCGCATGAGATCTCCGGCCAGTACAAGGCCGGAACGACGTTCACGGAAGGACTGGTGTTTTTCAGGGGCAGATGGTTCCTGTATTATGGTACAGCGGACTCGATGGTGGGATTGGCCATTAAGTAGTTTCGAACTACATGATCATCGCCATGTACAAAACAATATAAAATAATTGACTATGCGTAAATCATTATTCCTGGTTCTTATTTTTGGTATCATAACTTTATGGGTTGAAGCCAAAATCACGCCAGGTCAATTAAAGTGCGAATATCTGGAGAATCCTCAGGTTGTGGATGTTCTTAATCCTCGTCTTTCCTGGGTGAATACTGCAGAAGAAGGAGAGCGCGGCCAGGTTCAGACTGCCTGGGAGATCAGGGTTGCAGGTTCAAGGGATAAGCTGCTGAACAACCAGGCCGATTTGTGGACCAGCGGCAAGGTGATATCCAATCAGTCCGTCAATATTCAGTATAACGGAAAGCCATTGACATCCAGGCAGGATTGCTGGTGGCAGGTGAGAACATGGGATATAAACGGGGAAGTATCAGACTGGAGTGAACCTTCGTTTTGGAGCATGGGACTGCTGAAAGCCGAAGAATGGAAAGCACAATGGATCGGAGCGCCATGGCAGGGAGAAGAAGTATTGCCGGACCCGCAAAGCAGGAGGCCCGGACAGGAAGCACCCGCGGTTAAAAGAGAATTACCGCCTCCGGCTCCCATGTTACGGAAATCATTTACAGTTAACAAGGAAGTGGCATCCGCCCGTGCCTATGTGACCGGACTGGGTTATTTCGAGTTTTATATAAATGGCGAAAAAGTGAGCGATGATGTATTGGTCCCCAACCTCACCCTCTATGGGAAACGCCCCGGATTGGAAAATAACTACATTTCAGTACCGGATAATTTCAGGGAATACAGGGTAATGTACTTGTCCTATGACATTAAGGAACTGTTGAAAAAAGGGGAGAATGTTGCCGGTGCATGGGTTGGCAATGGTTTCTATAATGCTCCGATTAACTGGACCCAATCCTATGGTTCTCCAAGGTTTTTAAGTCAAATCTACATTACTTATACCGATGGTACGGAAGATGTAATCGTCAGCGACCAGAGCTGGAAAGCATCAAAAAGTCCGATCGTGATGGATCTGGTTTATGACGGGGAGCATTATGATGCCCGATTGGAACAGCCGGGCTGGTGCAGTCCGGGTTTTGACGATTCAACATGGGAGCAGGCAGCCATCAGGAAAACCCCGGAGGGTAAGATGAAGGCACATATGTCGCCCACCGACAAGGTGATGGAACGATTGAAGCCGGTTTCAATAATTAAAAATGCAGATGGCAAATATTATGTGGATTTCGGAGAGGAAATTTCAGGATGGATCAGCATTTCCGTTAAAGGTGATTCTGGCCGGGTAATCGATTTTGATTATATATGTGAATCTCCCGTCGGAGAGAATACATACACCTTAAAAGGAGGAGATACCGAAACCTACGCGGCGCATTTCACATGGTTTGTTTTCAGGGTTGTTGTAGTAAGCAACTGGCCGGGAAATCTGAGTGCAGATCAGATCACTGCGGAAGCTGTTTATTCAGATGTAGAGACAACCGGAAAATTCGAATCTTCTAATGATTTATTCAATAAAATTAATAAGATCTGGTGGCGCAGCCAGACCGATAACATGCATGGCGGAATTGCCAGCGATTGCCCGCATCGTGAGCGATCACCCTATACAGGCGACGGACAGGTGGCCTGCGTTACCGTCATGCACAATTTTGATGCCCGTGCATTCTATACCAAATGGATACAGGATATTCTCGGTTCCCAGATCGCTGAAACCGGATATGTCCCCAACGGAGCTCCCTGGCAACCGGGTTGCGGCGGAGGGGTAGCCTGGGGCGCTGCCATCAGTATCATGCCCTGGGAATTTTATCTGCATTACGGTGATACCGATATGCTGAAGAACAACTATGAAGGCATGAAGGGTTATATCAGATACATGCTAACCTGGACGAATGAGAACGGGATTATGTTCTCGCAGGCGCCTGATACGGCGAGACCAAACCGGTGGCTGAACCTGGGGGACTGGTGTACTCCCGGTAAATTGCCTCCGGATGACATGGTGCATACCTTTTATCTATGGAGATGTGCCGATTTGACTGCCCAAACAGCAAAGGTGTTAGGAAAGACCGCGGAAGCAGAAGAATACAGCAAGCTGGCGGAGAAAGTCAGGAAAGCTTTCCAGCAAAAGTATTATGATACGAAAAAGGGAACCTATGGTCCCCATGGAGGCAATATTTTTGCGCTGAAGATGGGCGTACCTGCTGATCAATATCCGAAAGTAATAGCTGCCCTGAAATCAGACATTGCTGCAAACGGCGGACATCTGGATACCGGAATATTCGGGACCCAGTTCCTTTTTGAGGTGCTGTCTGAAAACGGACTTCATGAACTGGCATACGAAGCCATGAATAAAAAAACACAACCGGGCTATGGCTGGTGGATTGAACAGGGTGCAACAACAACCTGGGAGCGGTGGGACGGTGATGGCTCCCGCAACCATCCCATGTTTGGGGGCGGTATTGTTTGGTTCTATCGTGTACTTGCCGGCATGATCACCGATCCTTTAAAGCCAGGCTACGCGCATATCATTTACAAGCCGCAGCCGGCAGGAGATGTTACCTTTGCTTCATACTCCAACGAAACACCCTTTGGCACGGCAGCAATAAACTGGAAAAGGGAAGCCGGTGCATTTAAATTGGATATTCATGTCCCGGTGGGAAGTACGGCCACGGTTTATGTGCCGGCATCCGGCATAAAATATGTTACTGAAAGCGGAACAGAAATAAAGGGAAAAAGTGCAGTGCGTTTTCAAAAGATGGAAAACGGGTATGCCATTTTTGCTGTTGGCTCAGGCGATTATTCCTTTGACTCACAAGATAACCAAAACCTGTTAAAATGAAATCAATCAACCGAAGACAATTTGTAACCCGAATGTCAATGTCGGCAGCCGCTGCCATCACATATACAAAAATTGGGTATGCGACTCCCTTGTATTTCGCAAAGCGCATTGATACAACATGCGAGGTGATTAATGACAGGTTCAAAGACGAACTGGCTATGTGGAGATCGCTTGGAAGATTATAATTAATAAAAATGAGTATCGGCCAAGAGTAATAATCACTATTTTATTATCATTTTTATCAGGTTTACATCATGCATTAAACAAACTCAAACACAATGCATGCGGAGCAAAGAAACAAAAACCTTATTCAGACGGTTTGCCGTTCAAACGAAGGCGAAAGCCGGAGTGCGTTCAAACCGTCAGTCTTCTAATGTTTTTAAACATTATTCATCATCCAGGCTTTAAATTCCGCTGCTTTGTTTTTACTGATATAGATCCTTTCGGGTGGATCGATATCAAGGGTTATAAGCAAACGGCTGTCAAACCAGATCGTAATATTCTTAACGCTGTTACGGGCAAGGATAAATTGTTTATTCGCCCGAATGAATTCACCGGGATCCAAGGAAACTGATATCTGTTCCAGGGTCTTGCAGTAAGGATAATACCTGCCGTCTTTCAAATATACACGTGTGTTTTTATCAGTTGTGTAGAAGCAGGAGATCTCATGGAGATCTACTGGCAGTAACTGATCCTTTACAGGTATCAGGAGCTTTTCCTTATGTCTGGAAACTGGCTGTAAATGCATTAAATGAGAAAGATATTGAACGATATCCTGTCGTGTCCATTTTTTAAACTTCTCTAGGGCGCACCTCAATTCTTCTACCTTAATGGGTTTAAGAAGATAATCAATGCTGTTTACCTTAAAGGCTTCAATGGCATATTCATCATAGGCAGTCGTAAAAATGACAGGAGTTTCCAGTTGAATGTTTTTGAAAATGGAGAATGCAGATCCATCAGATAAATGAATATCCATTAATATCAGATCTGGCAAAGGATTGGTTTGTAACCAATGGATAGTCTGGCTTATGCTTTCTGTATTTCCCGCAATCTGAATGGCAGGATCTAATTCTGCCAGTATATCCACCAGGTTTTCGTAAGCTGCAGTTTCATCTTCAACTATTAGTACTCTCATGTTAATGCTATTTTAGCGGAAGATAAACATGAAATATCTTCCCGTCATTTTCAATTCGGATCTGTTTGTTCATTAAAAGTGAAAACCGGTTTTCAAGATTTTTGAGTCCTATTCCATTGGTGTCAGGCGGTGCCAGTTTTGGAAAAACAGGATTGGAAACTACCAGTTCCATTTGGGCGTTTAACCGGATATTGACCACCATTTTATGTTCACTGTCAATGATATTGTGCACAACCACATTATCTATCAGCGGAAGTAAAGTAAGAATGGGTATTTTAAGGTTCATTTTATCGCTTTCCACATCAACAACAAATGAAAGTTTGTTGGCGAAACGGACTTCCATCATATAGCGGAAAGACTGCATAAACTCCAGTTCTTCTTCCAGTGTGACCAGGCCTTTTTTTTCACTTTGAAGGATATAGCGGAAGACATCCGAAAGTTTATTTACGTAGGCCAATGTGGTTTCCTCGTTCTTTTTCCTGATCAAAGAAGTAAGGCCATTCAGGGAATTAAAGAAAAAATGCGGGTTGATCTGATTGGTCAGCGCATCATATCGGCTTTGCAGGTTTTCGATTTTCAACTGTTCGATCTCCAGCTCTTTTCTTCTTTTCTCATAATACAACAGTGCAACATGTCCTATCAGTGTACTAAGAATCCAGGTGACGAAGAACTGAAAGAGCAGGGTGCCGGTAAAACAATCGTGCTTATAACCGGAAAGGAAGGAAATGCCAATATATACCAGGTAACCTATCCCGGTGATCAGAAACGTGTAACGTAACCGTGCTTTAAAAACCGGGGTATTAATTTTCCTCAGGTTATAATACAATAAAGTCCAGATAAGGATCAGAAAGAAAAAATACCGGTAAATAAAAAACAGAATATAAGCAGTATGTTCTGATTGATCTAAAAAACGAAATTCCCACGGGAAGTAAGCAATGTTGATATAAATGATGATAACTGCACCGAGCAGGCTAACCAGCAGAAGTTTGTACGCGGTTGTATTCTTGTCTAGCATATTTGATTTTTTCTCATCAAAGCTAAGTTAAAGCTATTATTTCAGCCTTAAATCGTTGTGAAAAGGTTTTACAAATATGATAGAATCAAACCAAAGAAGGACTTACATCAGGCGTGAAAAGGAAAAAAAAGGAATAATCACGAATATAGATAATAACGGAACGCTTTCAGGTCATCAACGGTTTTAAATTATCTTTTCAGTGATGCCATGTCAATTACGAAACGGTAGCGTACATCGCTTTTCAGCATTCTTTCGTAGGCGTTATTAATGTCCTGCATGTTGATTATTTCTATTTCAGATACGATATTGTGTTCGCCGCAAAAATCCAGCAATTCCTGTGTTTCAGCAATGCCGCCGATAACGGAACCCGCTATGGCTTTTCTGCCTAAAATCATCGGAACGGAATTCAAAAATGGATCCAGACCACCTAAATAGCCAACCAGAACCAAAGTACCGTCGATATGCAAAGTGGAAACATAAGGATTGACATCATGAATATAAGGCACGGTATCAATTATCAGATCAAATTTTCCATTTACAGTGTTCATTTGATTATTGTCGGTTGAGATAATTACTTCGTCCGCTCCAAGTTCCAAGCCGTCTTTCTTTTTATCCGGTGTTCTTGAAAAGAGTGTAACTTCTGCTCCTAAAGATTTCGCCAGTTTAATGGCCATATGACCTAATCCGCCTAAACCTACAACTGCCACTTTGCTTCCCTTACCTACTTTCCAGTGACGAAGCGGCGACCAGGTGGTAATTCCGGCACAAAGTAAGGGTGCCGTGGCTGCCAAATCAAGATTTGAAGGCACTTTCAGAACGAAGTGCTCATCCACTACTATCTTTTCGGAATAACCACCAAAAGTATGCGTTTCTAAATGTTTGTCCTTCCCGTTGTAGGTTCCGGTAAATCCGCTTAAACAGTATTGTTCAAGGTCGTGCTTACAACTTTCACATTCCCGGCATGAATCCACCAAACAGCCAACAGCAGCAAAATCTCCTACTTTCAGTTGGGTAACTTCACTTCCTGTTTTGGTAATTTTTCCAACAATTTCATGACCAGGAACTGTAGGATAGATGGTTACGCCCCAATCATTTCTTGCCGTGTGCAAATCGGAATGACAAACCCCACAATATAAAATTTCGATTTCAATATCTTTTGCAGTAACTTCTCTGCGCATGATGTTCATTTGCTTTAAAGACGCATTGGCTGCCTCTGTTCCGAATGCTTTTGTGATCATTGTTTTCATGCTTTATTATTTTTTTTATTTATTATACCGAAAACCCTAACTGATATGCTGCTTGTATCGCCGGCTTATCTTTTGTTTCTCCCATGTTCCATGCTCCTGTTCCATAGATTATCCCTTTTTCTTTGGCACCATCAAGACACGAGGTAAAACACCTGAATCCTTCAATTGTTTTATCTATTGCAGGTTTACTGCTGTCAGCGGCAGTTGCAATGAAATAAAATAAAACTTCTTTTAAATTCTTATTAATAGCGATAATCCGCAATTTACGAGAATCAAACCTTCCTTATCCGCTGGTATGTATTCACAGTTGCTTGTCCATTCCCCTAAGCTGTTTAATTTTCATTGCAAAATGAAGCACTTCAGAAGCAAGATTCCTCAACACATCATACTGAATAAGGTAATCGGAATTGATTTCTTCAAACATACGCTCATAGAAACCTGATAATATGGTTACCTGTTCGTCTGACAAATCAAATACAGGTATTGTATTGGGCTGCTTTACCAGCAAAATTCAAGGCAGTACTTACGAATTTCAAATATTTTATAATGCCAGCATTAAGAAACTCAGTTTACTTAGTTTAACACCGATTTCAGGAGAGTCTATCCTTGTAAGAACCGAATCGATCGCGAAAAGGAAAGAACCGGGAATTATCACGAAAGAATTGAATAGTAGTACTTTATCTGTTTTGCGAAATATTGATTAATATTGCCCCTGATGTCATGCTGAGCGGAGTCGCAGTCATGCTGAGCGGAGTTGAAGCATGATTTTTAGGTCGTCATCCTTCGACTCCGCTCAGGATGACAATAGCAGTTAACATTTAGAATTCCCGGTAGCCCATTAATATTTATATAATTACCCTTTTCAATTATGATTATTGAATTGCACAATATTACCAGACAATATGACGGCAATCCCAGGCCGGTACTCGACAGCATTTCGTTTAAAATATCCGAAGGCAGCACTGTGGCTGTAACCGGTCCATCAGGATCAGGTAAAAGTACGCTCCTTAACCTGCTTGGAACCCTGGATTTTCCTTCAACCGGAGAGGTATTATTTAATGGTATAGCCACCAGCTCATTAGCATCTGATGAGCTTGTAAAACTGCGCAACAACAGCATCGGCTTTGTTTTTCAAACTCATTTGTTGCTGCCCCAGCTTACCGTCATAGAAAATGTGCTGCTTCCGGTATTACCACAGGATAAAAACCGGCAAAAACAGGCGCCGGAAAGAGCCTGCCGATTGCTTGATACTGTTGGACTTGCTGATAAAACACAGCGCTTCCCCGGTGAATTGTCCGTTGGTGAATGTCAGCGTATTGCCGTGGTTCGGGCGCTTATCAATGAACCTGAATTGCTCCTGGCAGATGAACCTACCGGTTCTCTTGACCACGATACGGCTGAAATATTAAGCGATATGATCCTGGAGCTGAGACACCAATATCGATTTACCCTGGTGGCCGTCACCCATTCACCTGATCTGGCGAAGCGAATGGAAATCACTTATAAGCTTGTAAACGGTAAAATTACAGCCAACTAATTGTGTTCAGCATAAAACCACATTCAGCCACCGGCAGATTGAACATGGTCCTTCTTCTGTTTCCTTGCTGGCTATTGCTTTTTTACTTTAAAGAGAGGGCAGCCGGATGGCTTATCTACCATTTCTTTTCGCTTAATCACGGTGAGCGTCTTTCCCTATCCCTGGTATTTTTCCTTACCACTTTTCTTAAAATATTTCTGTTGCTTGTCCTGATCATATTTATCATGTCACTTTTGCGCTCCTGGCTTCCTGTGGGAAAAATCCGCAACCGCCTCAGATCTATGCCTTTACTGCAGGCAAACGTATTGGCAGGGCTGTTCGGTATTCTTACGCCTTTTTGTTCCTGTTCTGCCATTCCCATGTTCATCGGTTTTCTGGAAACAGGTGTTCCGCTGGGGACAACTTTCTCATTTCTGATTGCGTCACCACTTGTAAATGAGGTGATTATTAATTATGCTTGCCGGATTATTCGGTTTTAAAATTGCACTTTTATATTTACTGGCTGGCCTAATGGTTGCCATTGTGTCGGGGTTCATTATTGACCGGCTACAATTGGAAAAATACCTGCCCGGTTGGCTTTTGACTTTCAGAAAAGAAAAAGAGATACAGCTACCAGAAATGAATCTGGATACCAGAATTACCATCGCTTATCAAGCTGTTAAGGAGGTTTTGTCACAGATTTGGGTTTATGTTCTGGCGGGTATTGTCATTGGTTCAGTTATTCATGGTTATGTTCCCGATGCCTGGCTCCAAAATTTTTTAGCAAAAAGTAACTGGTACGCATTGCCGCTCACGGTGTTGACAGGCATTCCCCTGTATGCATGTTCTGCCTCTGTTGCACCTGTTGCGTTCTCCTTGGTCGACAAAGGTATGCCCATTGGAACTGCATTGGCCTTTATTATGGCTGTGGCCGGTTTGTCATTGCCCGAGTTTATCATGTTAAGAAAAGTATTGTCACTCAGGCTTGTATTTATTTTTATTGGGATTGTTTTTGCAGGCATCTTATTGGTAGGGTATCTGTTTAATTGGCTATTATAAAGAAGATATTTAGCATGACATTTTATAAGTACATCATCCGCAGTATTGTCCACTACCGTAAGCAACACCTGGCGTTATGCTGCGGCATAGCCGTAAGTGCAGCTGTTTTAACCGGTGCACTGATTGTGGGAGATTCCATCCGCTATAGCCTTCGCAATATGGTTGGCACCCGGTTGGGTAAAACACAGGCTGCCATTATCGGTGGTTCAAGGTTCATGGATGCCAGCCTTGCCGGTAGTTTAACGCAGGCATTGCATGTGCCTGTCTCGCCACTGCTTATGCTTCGGGGTATTGCTATTGAACCTGATTCCGGTATCCGGGTAAATGGAGTTGGGGTAATAGGTATCGACAGTTCCTTTAACGATTTGTGTGAGTCTCCGGTTCCTGTTCCGGTTGACGATGAGGCGGTTATCGGAAAAAACCTGGCCGACAGGCTACAAGTAAAGGTAGGGGAGGAGCTGCTTGTTAGGGTAGAGAGCGCCAGCCTGATACCGGTTAATGCCCCGTTTGCAAGGGAACCGGCCCCGACTGTTGCTTTAAGGCTTACCGTAAAAGCAATCGCATCCGATGCCCAGCTTGGCAGGTTTAACCTGGGGAATGACCAATCCAATGCCTATAATGTTTTTTTATCCCTCGGCTTCCTTGGCCGGAAACTTGACCTGTCGGGATTGTCAAATACCATGCTGGTTGCCGGGGAACAAGGAATATTCACCCCATCTGCCATCGAAGATTCGGTGCAATCCGTATGGTCATTAAAGGATCTTGGTTTGGCGATTGAAGAACGGCGGGGGAAAGGCACCTACGACCTCACTTCCAACCGTGTATTTATTGATACCATTGTCCAGCAAGTGATTGTAGAAGCTGCTTTACCACATCAGGAGGTTATCACCTACCTTGTAAACGGGATAGGCTTGAATGGTAAGCATACTCCCTATTCTTTTGCATCCGCTGTACCCGCTTCACTCTCGGGCAATGTGCTGAATAACAAGGAGGTGGTCATTAACAAGTGGACTGCCGAAGATCTGGGGGCAAGGGTCGGAGACTCTATTGAATTATCATTTTATGAAATTGGAACCTTGCGTGAGCTCCGTGTGACAGAGCACATGTTGGCCGTTAAGGATATCATTGATAATACAACAATCCATATTGACAGTTCACTGATGCCAAGATTTCAGGGGCTTTCAGAGGCCGGGAACTGCAGAGACTGGAATGCCGGTGTACCCGTCGATCTGAAACGTATCCGTGACAAGGATGAGAAATATTGGGATGATTACAGGGGCACACCGAAAGTACTATTGTCTCTGGAAACAGGTAAGGAATTGTGGAAGAATCCGTTCGGATCTCTCACTGCGATCAGGTTTGATGAGATGCAGGTCCCGGAAAGCAATCTTACAGCTGTGCTGCTGAAAAGGATAGAACCATCAGATATTGGACTGCAGGTGGTTGATGTGCGAAATGAAGGTGCCCTGGCCGCCCGGAACGCGGTGAACTTTACAGAACTTTTCCTGGGTATGAGCTTTTTTATCATAGTGGCAGGAGGACTACTGACAGTACTCATTTACACGCTGCATTTCAACAGGCGTTCATCGGAAACTGCTTTATTAAGCGGGCTTGGCTTTGGTGTCAACATGATTATCCGGCTTAGGTTTGCCGAGGCATCCCTGGTGATCTTAATGGGTTCTATAGCAGGTTCCCTGCTGGGGATACTTTATAACTATGCCCTGATAGCAGCACTGAACTCGGTTTGGAATGATATGGTCCGTACCGACATGCTGCTGGTACATGTCAAATTCTCAAGTATTGTTTCAGGTGCAGTTTTCAGCGTGGTTATTGCTTTGCTGCCCATTTACCGGGTAACCTCAAAAAAGCTGAAGCAACCGGTTGCTGGACAGTTAAAAGGTTATACAGATACAGTACCCGCTGCATCCCGTAAGAAAATTAATTCAGTTGTATTTGGATTTGCATTGCTGGCAATTTCCTTCCTCCTCGTACTGTACTCTTTTGTTGTATCTGCCTTAGATAATGCAGCATTATACCTGTCCTCCGCAGCCCTGTTTCTTACCGGCAGCATACTGTTGGTGCAAGGTAGGTTTAAGAAGATACTCCCATCACCAAAAAACACGATACCTTCAATTGGAAGTCTGGCTGTTAAAAACCTGCAGCGGAACCCTGCCAGAAGCCTTTCTGTTATTGCCTTACTGGCAGCCGGAACTTTTACAATCGTGCTTACCGGAGCTTACCGTAAAACTTTTTATGGAACGGAGCATCTCAGGAATTCCGGTACCGGAGGATACCTGCTCTGGGCAGAAACTACCAGTCCGGTTCCTTATGATCTCAATAGCATGGATGGCAAAAGCAGAATGATCACTCAAAGTATGGATGACCTGGAGGATGTGCATTTTTTGCAATTCAACCGATTGGAAGGCGATGATGCAAGTTGCCTGAACCTTAACCAGGCACAACGACCACGTTTGTTAGCGGTAAATCCTGCTGTTTTTGACTCGGCGAGCGCATTTTCGTTTGTGCGGCTTCTACCCGGTATCTCCCGCGAACACCCATGGAAGGGACTTGAAATATCATTTAACGACAGCACGTATCCTGCTTTTGCCGACCAGACTGTCATTCAGTATAGCCTGAAAAGAAAACTGGGTGATACGCTGGTGTACCTGAATGAATCGGGAAAAGCATTCAGACTTGTGCTGGCAGGTTCCCTCAGCAATTCGGTCTTTCAGGGCAATATCCTGGTTTCGGATAAGATATTCCGAAAGCAATTTCCATCTTCAGGAGGTTCAAAGACTTTCCTCATTGACGCTTCTTTAAATAAACAAGCACTTATTGCCGATGTTTTATCACAAAGCCTTATCGATTACGGCATTGAAGTAACACCCACCAGTCAGCGGCTTGCAACTTTCAACAGCGTGGAAAATACTTATCTGACGGTATTTATGGCGTTGAGCGGACTTGGATTTATCATCGGAACCATCGGACTGGGCATGGTACTGTTGCGCAACGTTTACGAAAGAAGGCAGGAACTTGCGCTGTTGCTTTCGTTGGGCTATAACCGGCAACAGGTATTCAGCATTGTTTTTGCCGAAAACTTTTACTTGCTGGCTACCGGATTTTGCATCGGTCTAATGGCAGCGTTTGTTGGCATTTTACCCTCCCTGCTTTCTGCTTCGTTCAAAATACAAGGCAGTTTTATGCTAATATTAACTGCAGGTATTTTTCTCAGCGGACTGCTATGGATTTACCTTCCCCTTAAATCAGCATTAAAAAGGCCATTGATACAGGCGCTGCGAAATGATTGAACATATCATCCGAACCATGATTTGAGTGCTGTGGAGAGGTTCATTTTTTGGTGATATCATAGGCAAATATCGTATCATCGTGACGCAGGTACAGCCTTCCCCCGCAAACCACAGGATGAGCCCAATATGGTCCCTTTCCGCCGGCAGGCACTTTGAACTCCCCTGTTTTTTCAAAGCTGTCACCAGAAGCCTTTACAAGCTTCATCGTACCTTTCTCATCGTATAGATATACCATACCATCGGCATAGGTCAAAGATCCCGAACCCGGTGTTTTCCATATCACCTTTCCGGTGAGAAATTCTACACAAAACCAGCTTCGGGTGGTGTTTCCGGCGCCATAAACATAGCCGTTGTGAAGCATAATTCCACCATGAGAGTTGTCCATCACCTGATCATTTTGCCATACCGTTTCAACTGATAGTTTTTCTGCGGAAGGTTTCATTTTTAAGAGTGTACATCCTTTTCCTGAAGTTGATATAAATACATATTCATTGAAAGTAATTGCATCCACACAATTCAGGCTGTGCTGGTTCTCATAATCATATTTCCAGAGAAGTTTTCCCGTTTTAACATCAACACTGTAAAAGCAGTTTGAGCTGGCACCTATGATCTGGCGAAATCCACTGAAGTCTTTAATTATAAGTGAATTGTATCCTATGGTTCCCGGAATTTCATTATTGACCCAGATGGTCGCTCCCGTCATTTTATTCAGGCATACTTGATGTGCCATTTTGCCGCCCGGTCTGACATAAAGGTTATTGCCATCTATCAGTACAGATTCGGAAAATCCATACATGGGTATTTCAGCCTGGAAGTCCTTGGTAAGCTCTCTTGCCCATATTAATTCCCCGGTTTTCGATTTATAGGCTGAAAGTCGGCCTGCTTCACTCAGATGATAGACTACTCCCTGATCATAAGTTGGTGTACTTCGGGACCCATTGTAAGAACTTGCCCATGAAACCTTTACTTCCCATGCTGCCCCGTTGGGTTTTTTCCATACCGGTTTTCCGTTCAGGTCAAAGGCATATACCCAGGTCTGATTATCAGATTTCCCTGATGCGAACAATAAGCCATCGGCAATCGATACAGAACTGTAACCCTCTCCGATTCCATTAATTTTCCATACAAGGGGAGGTCCGGCTTGCGGCCAGGCATTTAAAAGTCCTGATTCCGTTGATTTATTTAGTCGGTCCGATCCGTGAAAAGAAGGCCAACTTGTATGTTCCTGGCTATAAACAGAGGTAATGCCGGAAAAAATAAAACATAGCAAGAACGATAGTTTTTCTGTAAGGTTTTTCATAATTATTAATTTAGATTAGAATTAATTGCGGGGTTTCTTAAAGATAATACGTCATAATATGTTTCAACAAGTTCTTTGGCCAAATGATTGATATTCAGATGCAATTCAGCGCCTTTTCGTGCATCATCACTTAATCGTCTCAACATGGCCGGATCATCCATAAGCTTTTTCAATGCTGATGACAATGCTTCAGGTGTGTTTTCACCGTATATAATACCTCCCCCGGTTTTGACCAGCACTTCCGGAAATGCACCCAGGGCAGGCTGCACGACCGGAATTCCCGATGCCAGTGATTCTGCTATGTATATTCCAAATGCTTCGCCATTGCGCACAGGAACTGAGATTACAGATGTTTTGCCGAAAAATGTTTTTCTGCCCTCACCTTCAAAATCTTTATGAAATTCAACTGCGGTGCGCAAACGGTTTATATCCAATTTCTTTCTGATCTGTCTCAGGAAGGTTTTGTCATCGCCCGTCTGTCCGCCGGTAACAATGAGCCTGACGTCATCATATCCAGGCTGTTTTTTCAAAAGTATAAAGGCATCCACCAGTATATCCAGCCCGTTTTCGTGGCACATCCTGGAAATAAAACCAATGGTGCGTGCTTTTTCCCCTGAGTTTTTGTATTGATAATCGGATGGATTGACGCCGATATGGATACTGGTTATTTTATCCGGGGAAATTCTCATTTTTTCTGTAGAAACGGTCGCATAAAAATGGCTAACCGAAATAAAACGGTCAACATAACCGGCGTTCTGGGACATCAGGTCCCATACCCTCTTTCTGTTTTGAGCGCTCATGACATCCACCCAAACATCTTCATCCTGAAGGGAACATACAACCGGCACTTTCAGTTTCTCCTTAAGTTGTTTGGCAAGTCCCAGCAGCAGCGCATTGGAAAGGTGCACCACATCAGGTTTGAAGTGATCTTTCATCCAATCGGTCATTCGCTCAAGCTCTTCATGCTGTTTGCCTTTTTCACCCTGGAGCATGGAGATAGTCATCTCCTCCAGTCCCTTGGCCCTTGTGCTGCCTGCCTTGGAGGCAGCATATTTCAGCATGGGTTTTGAATTCAGCAGTTTGTCAACCCATGCCGGGGCTTTTCGGAATAACGGCATCAATTGTTTCAGATAAATGCTCACAGCCCCGTAAAAAACAGGAACATCGTTCAGATCATGTTCATCTGCGAAAATGGGCAGGTACATGGGTACTTTTATCACATCATGTCCCATATTACGCAGGGCGTCAAAGTACTTGCTGTCGCGCAGGCAATTGCCGCAATAGAAACTGCCACCAGAACCGGGTATAATATGAATGATTTTCATTGACATAGACCAGCAATTTTTAAGTTGTTCATATTACCATTATGTCGCCCAGAATGGGGCTGAGTTTTAACCGAATTATTTGTAAAAGCACCATAGGTGCGACATTATGGTAGAAATTAGCAAAAATAACACTCCTTTAGCCCCATTCGGGGCGACATTATGGTAATGTTTAATTTTATTGTATAACTGTATCAAAATAATATCGAATACCGATAGTCATAAATAGTGAAAAGCTATAAGTTCCTCTTATACCTGTAAGTTGGCTTTGGATAGCCGGGGCTGATACTCCTGATTCTGTTTATTCTTACCTGAATATGGTTATTGGTAATCTTATCAAGGGTGTTTACAAATACGTTTTGAAGTTCTTCAGGCGACATCTCCACACGGGCATTCACGATCATCTCAGCATTGTTACCCGAACCGGCAGACCAGCGGTAAGTAAGGGTTTCTGCCCGGCCGGTCAGATTGGCGGAAATGTACTGATCCCCGTTTTCCACCATCATTTTCACATGGCCAACGGGCGAATTTTTACCATCAAATATTTCGGACATGGCTAGCATAAACCTTCGTGCAAATTCATCCCAGTCTGTTTCATTGCCTGACAATGAAGCGGAACAATTTAGCCAGCCCAGAACAGCCTCTCCCTCAGCATATTTGTCGTAATCCATATCCACAATGTGTTTACCGGCCTCTTCCTCGGATAATACATATTCAAGCCAGCCATCGATTCCTTCACCGGTTTTTGCACTGATGGCCCTGATTTCGCAATCCGGAAAATTCTCTTTTAACCTTACGGACAATTCAGCGATTTCCACTGGTGGATAAAGATCAGTTTTTGTAATGACTATGATATCGCTTTCTTCAAGTTGTTTTTTAATAATATAGGCAGCCGCAGGATGCAGCCCTGCCGTACCGCCGTCCAGGATGTCTTTCAGCCGGCCGGGATCAACAAGAACGGTTAAAGGGCTCACCGACACCTCTGTTTTCATCATATCTTTAATCGGATTGATCAGGGTGGCCGATAAATCGGTACAGCTGCCAACAGGCTCTGCTAATATTATATCTGTTTTCTGCGGTTGGCCAACCCTGTCAATTGCCTTGCGTAATCCTTTGAAATCGCAACAAAAACAACTTCCTGACACTTCAGCTATGTTGATCTCACTATGTTCCAATAAGGAAGTATCGGCCAGATCAGGAGCCTGGTCGTTGGTGATAATACCTACTTTCAGGTCGCGGTTTTTCAGCATACGGGTAACTTCATACAATAGGGTAGTTTTACCTGCACCCAGGAATCCCCCAACAAATATCAGTTTAGTCATGCTCATACTTTTCATGCATATTTTATCAAAATATTAATACCCCAGAAACCTTCTTAGGGCCTCTGTGTAATAAATCAACGGATAGAGTTTTTCATCATACCACAACATGGCAAAATACAGTCCAATGGGCGCTGCTGTAATTTTTTCCTGTTTGAAAAGCCATTCGAGTCCTCTTGCAGAGGCTTCTTTGTGATCTGCAGCCAAAGCACAGATTGCCAGGGATGTCTCTTCAATTGTTCCTATGATACCCTTTTCACCTCCCCAGCTGCCATCATCATTCTGTTGCAGCAGCAAATAGTTCCGGGCTTTTCCAGCCAACCTGCCGAGATAGTGCATGAATTTAATATCCGGGTACTGCACGGTCAGGCAATCACCAAGGTAGATGCAAACTCTGGCGGTTCCGTACACCGGATTGGTTTTATCAGGGGTAAGCTGGTTGCCGAACCACAGGGGCAGCCAGGCACCGGTTTTTGATTGCTGACCGGTAAGATAACCCATGGCCATGTGTATGCTCCGGTCTATTTCCGACAACAGCCCTGGTGGAATTTGCTGGTGCAGCAATTCCGTAGTTTTTAACAACGCCAGCAACGCGTGTCCGGTCAGATCGGCACAACTTTTGTCGAAGGGTAATTTTCCCCAGCCCTTGCAAAAAGTGGGAAAACCACCATCTTTATTCTGTACACAAAGAAGCCAATTGCATCCGTTCACAATGGCTGCGGCTTCTTCCTCTGTTCCTGAGTATACATCAAGCAATGCCAGTATGGCACCGGAGGTGTCGTCGGCATCGGGCACTGATCCTGAGTACCCGGTCCATCCCCAACCGCCGGGGGCTGCTCCGTTGAATGAATGGGTAGATTTATACTGGAGTGAAAGCAGATATTTTCTTAAGAATTGAACCTCATCATTCCCTAAAATAGTCTTCATATGGGGTCCCAACGCCTTAATAGCCAAAGTTGTAACCCAGGTGGAAAGATTGGTGTCGATCGGCCAGCTGCCATCCTTTCTTTGCTGTGATCTCAGAAAGTCCAATCCCTTTATTGCTACAGCACTATTTCCAATTCCGCTTTCTAAAAGACACATAGTTACAAACGCAGTCAATGGAATGGCTTCGAGAAATCCCCCGCTATCCGGCATTATACTTTCCAGCTTTTTTATCGCCGGCTTAATGAACCTGTTTCTGTGGAAACCTTTCAGGCTTAACGCACCATTTCTCAATTTGGTATGAATGTAAATACCCACACCGATCAGTGCAGGAAGGGCATAACTCACCACATGCAGATTCATGAACCGGTACCATGACGCTGGCAGCAAAGCCAATTCAAAAGGAAGCTGCGGGATCTTCCTGATGGATTCTTTTGGAATGGCATTGCAGATCGTTAGCATCGAAAGTATGGGCACCGAAAATGTAAAATCCCGACCATAGTAAGCAAGCACTGAGGCTACGAGATTTTTTTCACCGGGGGAAATCTTGTGAGAGGCCAGGTATAACCGGATTTCTTTAAGCAAATCCTCATCTTCCGGGGTTGCTTTGCATGCATATAACGCCGCGTATACAAGAAGACTTGTGCTGACATTGCTTAAACTCATAGCCGTATCACCAAATCCGCCATCGTTGTTCCTGTTACTTTTAAGCCATCTGAGGCCTTGTGCTATCCTTTCCTCGTATGCCTTGTTTCCGCTTTTCTTTAATGCCACAATGGCTACTGCTGTAGATAAAGCGCTGGAGGATAACATGCCTTCCCAGAAACCTTCCTTATTGCGCTGGCTAACAAGCAGAGCCGCCATTTTCGTGAAACGGATATGTAGATCAGTGTTCATATTATGCAGCTAAAGCCCCCAATGCGAGAAGTCCGTAAAATGTATATTCCACATCCGGATCGGGATCGAGAACCGTGGCGCAGAAACCGCCGTCCGAGTACAATGAATCAACATATTCCAGGCAATCCGGTATGATATTGCGTATGTCGGCACCTGCAACTTTTAGCGCGTAAAGTGCAACTCCTGTAGATAACAAATCCCCTACAGGTGCATTTTTTACTGCTGCAAAGCTTCCGTTTTTCATGTAAAATGAGTGAAGGGCATGAATATAATCTTCCACGGGCCTGCCAAAGCAGTGCTGTAATACCAGGTTGGCTGCTGCCACGGTGCATGGAACATCTTTAACTTTGGCAACAGTTTTCAGCCGGCGGCTTACTTCGTATAATCCCTTAAAATTTCCGGAGTAGTAATAACTCAGTAAACTAAGAAATGCGGAATAAGGGCTCAGGGTGCCGGGTTTACTGATGATTTTATTCAGGCTATCCCTTATTTCTTTTGAAAGCATGTTAATGCCTTCAAGCCGCGATATTAAAATAACCGCACAGTGCAAATGAACCCCTTCAGGTTTTGATACCAACATGGTTTGGTCAAGGTATTGTTTTAACCGATCGATGCTGTCATTTAAATCCAGGGCTTCGGAGGCGAAACTACCGAAGAGTGAATAATAGAGATCACTTTTCCCTCCTTTATCCATAAACCCTCCCGAATCTGTCTGGCGGCTTGATAAAAATCCCCTGATCTCGTTTGCCGTAATTGGGTCGATCATCAGGAGCGATCGCCGCAAGGCTTTTTCCGGATTGAATTCATCAAACCGGATCAAAGACCTTGCAGCGGCAATCCTATAGATAGTCCCGGAAAATTTTTCCAACCATTTCATGCAATGCCAGTTTTAGCGCCGGATTTTTGAATTCTTTCAGGCAGGTCCTGGTTTGTTCCAGGAATTTATCCAATAATTTCTGAGCCTGATCACCGATACCATATTGATCTATAAACTGCTTGATTTTATTAAAGTCGCTGCTGTAATAGGCTCCCTGAAACAAAACCTGATCTTCAGCGCCCAGGTATTCCATTAGCAGGGAAAGATATACAGATGATTTGCCCGGACTGATCTCACCGGTGGGACCTGTAAAATCCTGCATATCATCCATGATCTGATAAGCTACGCCCATATTGAAGCTGAATTTCTGAAGCAGAAGCAAGGTTCCCTGGTCGGCCTCCCCGGCAATAGCGCCTAGTAACAGGGCTACTTTGAACGCTGTGGCTGCTTTATAATCAAAAACCGTAAGGGTTTGATCGATTGTGAGGATCTCCCGATTCCTCAGCGCCATTAATTCCATCCCCTGTCCGGTCGCAAGCAGTCTGTGGCCCTCAGCTGCAGCATGGATACACCTGTGTATGATGCGCGGATCAAGGTTTGTTTCAGTAATCAGCCTGTATCCCTCACCGATCAGCAAATCGCCTGCATTAATGGCAACCGGAATTCCGTATTTTGAATGAAGTGTTTCCTGTCCGTAACGCACAGGATCATCATCTTCAATGTCGTCATGAATGAGGGATGCCTTGTGAAAACATTCAATTGCCAATGCCAGACGGGACAGATCGGAGGAGGAGTGCTTTTTGCTGCATGCCTCATACGTCAGGATCGTTAATAAAGGTCTGATCCTTTTTCCTCCGATGAGCATATAATCCCTGATGAGTTGCTCGGTGCTGTTCGTTGCAACTCCCATCAGAAGGTTCAGCTGTTCCCTGGTAAAAAAAGCGGACGTTTCGTTTCTCAGGTAATTCAGATTCAGGAGCCGTTGTCCATCATGGTCATTATAGCGGAGCAACGCTTCCTTTACCCACTCCAGATCTGTTGTTGTATCCACGCAGCCAGCCTGATGCAGCGGTATGCCGATTCCGGGTACTGCATATTTCGCAACCGAATCATACATTTTTTCCAGCACTTCCATACAACTCACTCCGATTACCGCGTCGGCCTTTCCCTCTTCAATCAGTCTCGACGTGATTGTGGTTCCTTCGGTAACCAGGGTAATATATCCAAGCTTTTCTGCTGTATGCAATAATCCGGATATGCTGCAGTTATTGCAGGCACTGCATAGCAATCCCAATTCGTCGTGTTCGGCCCGGCAAAGTTTACTGTTACTCATGCACTGCGGCAGAAGCAATATTCGCCTGTTAAATGGAACTGAACTTACATAGGGTTGCCAGATGGCATTGCCACAGCAAACCATGATAAAAGCCTTGGATTTGCCACCCCAGCCGTTGATCAGCATCAGTTCATCAGCATAGTCTGAAAGATCATTATACGAAACGGGGGGAATAATATTTTTCTCCCGGAAGAAAGCTTCCGCCTTTCTTCGGATGGCCAGTCTCAAGGCACTGTCAGCCGGGACTTCGAGTTGGATTTCTGTTCGGATCATAACCATAATTTAATTAACCATAAGCACCCATGCCAAAAAAGGCAGTTCTCTTGGCCAGCCGGTAAATCAGGCTTTTTTCGGGAATATTTCCGCAAGAGCCATGACTGGCCACCGGGGGTGCATTGACCAGTTCTTCCATCATCCCGGGACGGTTTGATGTATTCACTGCGCCATGTTTCCCGGCAAATGCGCTGAGCCATGCCGGATCTTCCATTAATATGCAGCCTTTCGTCTTATGGAGGATATGCGTTTTGAATTCCCTGAGGAATTCGGATTTTTCATAAAGTATAGCAGGATCCGTACCGTTTACCCTGTCGCGTGAAAGCTGTATCACCGGACAAGGTTCCACGAAGCCTGCTGCGTTAATATGATGACTGAGTCCTTCAGCTGCCGGGCAGAACGGTTCGCCATCGGCTCTCCAGTAAGAATCGATAAGAACCACTGGCAGACGTTTACGGCCTTCGACCAGGAACCGGCGCAGACGTGTAATTTCATCCGCGCTGAGTGCCAGGTCATAGTTTGGCTTATCACCAGCGGGCCGAAAGATATAGTACCAGATATATAAGACACCCCGATCATGCATCATACGGACGAATTCATCGGAAAGGGCCATTTCGATGTTTGATTTGCACACGCTTATGGCCACGCCTGTGATCAGTCCATGATTTACGGAAGCGTCGATAGCCTGTAATGTACGGTTATAAATATTATGACCGCCACGACGGATGTCAGCCACCTGTTCATCTCCCTCGAAACTAAAAAGCGGGGTTACATTCGATAACCTGCGCAGGCGTTCCGCAATCTGCGGGGTGAAAAGTGTTCCGTTTGTGAACAGCTGGAAATAGCAACCGCTGTGCTTTTCAAATATTTCAGTGAGTGGTTTGTAAAGAAGGGGTTCTCCTCCAAGAATTCCAAAGAAGGACGATCCCATGCTGATGCTTGTCCTGATGAGCTCATGAATTTTTTCAACCTCCAGGTGATCGGTATGCCCGTTACTGTTTACCCAACATCCCTGGCATCTCAGATTGCATTCGTTCGTTACGGAAATAAACTGAAAAGCAGGAAAGGGATTTCCTTTTTTCTTCCGTTTTTTGAACTTACGGAATGCAAGCCAGCCTTTCCATACCATATTTGTCAGAAAGACGCTGCGGCATCGCGCATCAACCTTTATAAAGTTTTTTAACAATGACATATCTTCAACTCCCCGTAATTCCCGAAACAGCCTTCTCTTTTTCTTCCACGGCTTTTCTCATGGCTTCTTCCATAATAATGGACCTGCGTTTTAATTTCCGCCGTTCCAGTGCAACATAAATATCTCCTCCCAGGAGATCTGATATGTCCTGCGTTTGCCTGTTCTGCTCTTCAACCTCATCGATCTCTTCCGATCCGCCGATGGCCCCTCCGTGTTTATATTTGGGAAATATCAGCGCAGTCTGCGGGCAGATTCGTGCGCATGCCGGGCAGTTGTTTTTACAGCCCTGCGGATTGACCACCTGGACCTTGGCCCACGACTTTTCATATACCCCGAAAAGGCAAAAGTCCGCGCATTGTCCGCATGCCGTACAACGCGTGTAGTCAATCACCGGATACCATGAAGGCCAACCCGAATCCTCAGCAATCTCATTAAAAACAGCGGGGCCGGACGATTCAGCGGCGAATGCATCGACCTGCTCCCGGATCTTTGCCTGATCTGTCTCTTCCAAAAGATTGATATGCTTATGATCTCTGGTGAGGTTGTTAATTTCGGTCTGTTCAATCAGTAGATCCATGGTTCTTCTGTAACAACCGATGATCATATATTCCGTTCCTGCAGTAAACAAATCCTTAATGACATTGCTTTTTTTTGCAGCAATTCCGCACAGGTCGTTCAATAGGGTAACACTTGCGCGCGTATCATTTAGGTAGTCTTTTATCGATCCTGTCAGGGAAGGGTCGATTCTTTCACCGTTGCACCGGCAAAAAAGAATATGCCTGGTATTATTTTTTTCCATCATTATTTCTCCGTCAGATTAAATCCAAAAATATGCCCGTCTTCCGTAGCAATGACCATCAGGTCTTTAATTATAGCAGGTGTACTGGATGATGGGCTTCCCATATCATAAGACCAGGATTGCTTTCCGGTTTTCAAATCGAGAACATATATTCTACCGTCGCCTGATGCAACCACGGTTTGATTTCCCGCAATAACCGGTGAACCCGCAATCTTTCCCAGGGTTTTGAACTTCCATAACATACGGCCATCGGATTTATTAAAACAATATAATGTTCTGTTTTCCGAACCGACGACCACTTTATCGGATGAAACAGCCGGAGAGCCTACAAAAGAACCTCCGCCTGTTTGTGACCATATGACCTTTTGGGTGATATAATCCACGCAAAAAAATGCTCCGTCATAATCTCCCAGAAAAGCCTGATTACCTGTCAATGTAGTAGATGAAGCAATATATGTTCCGCTGTTTATCCGGTGTCTGGCGGTGCCGTTCACAAGGTCCACCACATGGAGCTTACCGTCGCATCCCCCGAAAACCGTCAAATTGTTTGCAACCGACGGTGTGCAGTTTACATAATTGTCGGTTTCGTATTTCCAGTCAGGTTTTCCGGTTATATCGTCTATACAGTAAAGGAAGTAATCATAGCTGCCTATGATGATCTTTTTTTTATTTCCGGTAAATGTAAAATTTGGGGAACCTGAGATCTGGCCTTCTGTCTGATACATCCATCTTTGTTTCCCGGTTTTTGCATCGAGTGCAAACACCTGTCCCTCATAATTGCCAAAATACACTGAATTGCCATGGAACAATGGAGCCCCTTCGATGGTAAATTTTGATTTAAATGTCCATACCGGCTTCCCGGCCAGAGAAAGGCAATACAGGGTTCCGTCTTCCGAACCTATGTAAATGCTGTTATTGCCAATGACCGGCGAAGATTTTGTACCGCTTGCCATTTTTGAAACCCAGGCCACTTTAGGCGCTTTGGAAATTGCGATAGCACTTGTTCCTGTGAGGTTTTGATTACCCCTGTAGATCGGCCATGAATCCTGGGTGGTTGCAACTACAGGGATAAGCAACAGTAAAATACAGGTTAGTAATCTGAAAATCGATATAGGTATGCTCTTCATGTTGCTTCCTTTTTGCTATAAATAGCCGCATATTTGTCTCGCAGGGCCAATGCACCTGTCGGGCATGAATTGGCACACAGCACCGCTGTATGTGTTAAACTTTCATTGAAGTCAGCTCCGGCCGGTGACCTGATAACCACATCAAATCCCCTTCCCTCGAATGCAAGGCCGAACTTTTCGCCATGGCTGGTGCTGATGGCAACACACAATCCGCATTTTATGCACTTCTCGGGTTCATATACCACAAGATCATGCTGCATTTGTTTTGACATAACCTTGCGTTCACCCACCATATATCTCTTCCGGTCAATCTGGTATTCATCCGAAAAAATCCTGAGGCTGCAGCTATCCTGTTTCCTGCAATCGCAGTGCATGCAACGCAGGGCTTCCCTGATGGCTTCATCATTTGCAAAACCCTCTTTCAGTGGAGTTCCCGGGACAACGCGGTTTGATTTGCTTGCCTCTTTCAGGTATTCCGATATCTCTTCGGGAAATAACTTATCAAACCTTGAATTGAACATTTTAGCCGGCTTTTCATAGGATGCAGCCTGCAAATAATAATGAACGGCCAATGCCGCTGTTTTTCCCTGTGCCCCTGATCTTACTGCCATTTTATGTGGCCGGATTGCACTACCGCAAACAAAAATTCCGGGCACAGAAGCAGACATGTTCTTTTCATTCACTTCAAAGCCTGATTTGGTTTGGGTGGCAATCTGGTTCAGGTGGTTGTTGGAACTGATATCTCCGGTAGCAATAACAACAGCATCATAAGTACCTTTGATCCGGTTTTGAAAATATTCTTCGGTGACAATTGTATTACAATACAGGTTGGCACCCATGGATTGTATCAGATTCACTTCGTGATCAACAATATCCTTAGGCAATTCATTGTCGGGTATGGTATACCGCAAGGTGCCTCCCACTTCGGCTGATTTCTCGAATACGTCGCACGCATGACCAAAGCGCAGCAGGTAGTATGCGGCTGCCAGTCCTGCAGGACCGCTTCCTATAATGGCTACTCTTTTCCCACTCAAAAAACCATCTTCAGTGCGCTTCTGCGCAACCGCTCCGGCTGCCAGGTCATCACCAGCAGCTGCAGAGAATCTCTTTAAGGTACAAATAGAAACCGCTTCGTCCACCTGCTTCCTCCGGCAGGCCTTTTCGCAAGGGGCCGGACAAATATACCCCAGAACATAAGGCAAGGCGATATCTTCTTTTACAACGGTAAGTGCTTCAGTAAACCGGCCTTCTCCGATCAGCCGGTTCATCAGCGGTATATTCATACCGGCGGGACATCCCAGGCTGCAGGGTGCTTCGCAATCACCAACATGGTCGCTTAAAAGCAGTTCCAAAGCCTGCCGGCGGGCAATCCTTACTTCCTCATCTCCGGCTATGATGTCCATTCCTTCTGTAACCGTCAGGGAGCATGAGGCAATTATGACCTGCGTTTTATTGTCTTTTACCACACATACCATACACGATGGATGATTTCCGTAACCTTTAAGATGACACATCGAAGGGATGTGAATGCCAGCCAGGCGTGCTGCTTCAAGTAGGGTGGTTCCTTCAATAACCTGAATATCGGTATGGTCTATTTTCAGATGGATCATCTCATTTGGTAATTACAGCATGAACAGGACATACCTCCCTGCATATATCGCATTTAATACATTTCTCATTATCAACATGATGCAGTTCATAGGGTATAGCTTCGATAGCGCCTGACGGGCATCGCTGCGCGCATTTGGTACAACCTATACAATCGTCGGTAATAGTATAAGTTATAAGGTCCTTACATTTACCTGTGGGACAATGACCGTTGATATGGGCAATATATTCCTCCCTGAAATACCGTATAGTAGTGAGAACCGGATTTGGGGCTGATTTGCCAAGTCCGCACATGCTTCCGGTTTTGGTACTGTGTGCCAGCTCTTCCAGCAAAGCAATATCGGCTTCGGTTCCTTTTCCTGAACTGATCTTTTCAAGAATCTGCAGCATGCGGGTAGTTCCGATCCTGCAGAAGGTACACCGGCCGCATGACTGGTTCTGTGTGAAGGACAGGAAGTATTTTGCAATATCAACCATACAATCGGTGTCGTCGAGTACAATAAGGCCGCCTGATCCCATCATGGCTCCGGCCTTTTTAAGCGAGGTATAATCAATGGGAATATCGGCCAGGGATGCCGGGATGCAGCCACCCGAGGGGCCGCCTATCTGAATGGCCTTGAATTGCCGGCCGTTTGGCACACCGCCACCAATATCATCTACGATTTGCCGGATTGTAATACCCATCGGAACCTCGATCAACCCTCCGCGATTCACCTTGCCTGCCAGCGCAAATACTTTAGTGCCCTTACTGTTGGCCGTGCCTATTTTCTGAAAATTCTCCTCACCATGCCGGATGATCCACGGTACAAGCGATAAGGTTTCCACATTATTGATCAGCGTTGGTTTCCCCCACAGGCCCTTTTCGGCAGGATATGGAGGACGCATGGTGGGCAACCCGCGCTTACCTTCAACAGAGGCTATCAGAGCCGTTTCCTCGCCGCAAACAAATGCGCCTGCGCCTTCAAAAATGCTGATGGTAAAGCTGAAAGAACTTCCCAGGATTGCTTTACCCAAAATGCCATGCTGGCTGCAAACCTCAATAGCCTCCCGTATCCTTTCCACGGCAAGCGGATATTCGGCCCTTATATAAAAAATACCTTCAGTCGCACCAGCTGCATAGGCAGCTATCATCATACCCTCAATAATCCTGTAAGGATACGATTCCAGTAACATGCGGTCCATAAAAGCTCCCGGATCGCCTTCATCGCCATTGCAAATAATGTATTTCTTATCAGATGCGTGATGATTGACGATCTTCCATTTCGTGGCTGTAGGAAAACCTGCACCACCCCGACCTCTGAGCCCACTCGCGCTGATTTCGTCAATCACTTCCGATGGCTTCAGATTAAAAAGACATTTGTGAAGTGCCTGAAAGCCACCTTTTAACTTGTATTCATTAAAATCTCCGGGTTTCAGTTCCCCTCTGTGCTCAGTGGCAATGCTTAATTGCGGCGACAGAAACTGTGAAAAAAGCGTGTCACTTTTAACCGGATCATAATAGGTAAGAGATCTTGGAATCTCAGCGTTTACAATAGAGTCAAACACATTGTAAATTCCGGCCTTAGCCTTATCAACTATGTTTACAGGGCTGAAATGATGTTTAATTACCTCTCTGACTTCTTCGGGCTTTATTTTTGCATAAACTGCCGGCGCCTCACCGGTTTTGTGAACCTCAAGTATAGGCACCTGGTTGCATATACCCACGCATCCTACATGCTTTACTTTAACCTTGATATTATCCTTTCCGAGAGCCTCTTCAAGTGCCGCTTTTACTGCCTGACTGCCGCTGGCCATACAGCATGAACCCAGGCCTATCCTCACTTCCCCCTGCAGCGTATTGGACTCAAAAATAACGGGACCGGTATATGCTGTTGCCTTGCCGTGTTTACGATTCAAAAAGTTTTTCAAAATTTCTTTGGGCTGTTCGATACCCACGTGACCATAGGTTACATCGTCTATTTGAACTACCGGTGCCAGGGTGCAGCAGCCCAGGCAGGCGACTTTTTCGATGGTGAATAATCCTTCGGCATCTGTATCCTCATTATTGGTGAGGTTAAGCGACCTCCGGAAAGCTTCATAAACCAGCGTGGCTCCTTTAACATGACAGGCCGTACCCACACATATTTTGATAATATGTTTACCAACCGGCTTTAAACGGAACATGGTATAAAATGTGGCAATGCCATGGATGGTTGAAGGTTTTATAGAAGTAGTCTGATAAATTCTTTCCAGCGCTTCCTCCGGAAGATAGTTAAACGCTTTCTGGACAGCCTGCAATAAAGGAATTACCCTATCAGGTGCTGATCCGGTAAGTTCAATGATCCGGTCTGTTTTATTTATAATCTCGTCCTTCATTTCCCGAAACAATAGATATGATCAACGCCCCTTATATAAATTCTGCCGTTGGTAAATGCCGGAGTGGTCGCCGAGTGTTCTCCCAGTGCTGATTCACCCACCAGCCGGTATTCTTTGTCGGATGAAACGATGTGCATCACCCCGGTGGCATCCATCAGGTAAACTTTGTTCTCTGCGATCACAGGCGAGGAATAAATGCTTTTACCAAAATCCTTTTCCCAGTATTTTTCACCTGTTGCTGCATCGTAGCAGGCGAGGACGCCATAACTGGTGGCCAGAAACAGGTATTTATCATTGGCGACCGGACTGGGAATATCCGATAACAATTCATTGTTCTCCCATAGAATGGCTGGCTGGATACCGGTTTTAATGGCACACAGCGTAGAATAATCATTAACTGCAAATACAAGTCCATTCGCATATGCAGCCGAAGGTCCCACTTCGCCTCCGATGCTTTCAATTTTCCATAATTCCTTGCCGTTTAAAGGATTATAAGCCGCCACGTAAGGTTCAGCCACGGTGATAATCTCAGATCTGCTTCCTGTATTCACCAGGATGGGTGACGACCAGGAAGTCTTAACAGTCCGGTTTGTGCTCCAGACTGTGGCTCCCGTTTTTGCCGAAAGCGCCATTATTTTCTGTGAAGTGCGCTGGTCATATTGGACAATAACTTTGCCATCATATACCAGTAAGGAAGAAGAGTGACCATAAGGATTGTCCGGAACGCCAAGATCTTTCTCCCAGAGTTTTTTTCCTGACATATCAAAACCGGCAATATCACCGGTGGCAAATATGGCATATACACCTGCACCATCGGTAGCTGCAGTGGGGGCAGCATACCCTGTTTCTTCATTCACTCGAGGCTTTTTAGAGCCGTTTCCTACCTGGCCGGTCCATTTAAGCTTTCCTGTGCTGGCATTCAAACAATACACTTCCTGTTTTTCAATACTTGCACCCGTAACAAATACATTATCTCCCCAAATGACCGGTGAGCTTTGTCCTGATAACGGAACTTTTTCTTTCCATAACATATTGGTACCTGTACTTCCGCTCCAGCTGACCGGAACGTTTCGTTTGGAGACAACACCTGCATTTACCCTGAAACCCGGGTAATTATCATTGTTCACCGCCCTGGTTGAGGGCGCTTCGGAAATGGCATCCCTAGCTGAATCCGTGTCCACTTTTATTGCTGCAATTTCAACAGAATCCGAGGTCCCTGCATTTAATTCCGTAACGGCCACTTCACCCGAATTAAGCGATTGCTCAAAAGAACCTGATTCACCTGAAGCAGTCCTGTTCAGTTTTTCAGTTAACTCATCCGCAGACAGCACTCCGAATACCACTGCGGTGATCAAAATAAGACTGCCTCCAGCTATAATCCACCTCCGTGCTTTCTTATGCTGAAGAAGGGTTTCATCTTCGTATGGAGCGGAAAGAACAGGAGTAATTTTTCTGCGGTATTCGATAATCTGAAACGAAATGATAACAAGCGCAACCGAAAAAAGCAACAGATACCCGCCTGTCCGTATTTGCCAGGTACTGGTAAAATAAGCTTTACGCGACAACAGGTCGAGTGTGCGGATTTCTTTCTGCAACAGCGAATCGGCAGGATTCTCTCTCAACCTTTCCACAAGGCTGTTGATAACAGTCATGTTTACGGGATCCGCTTTTTTATACTGAACGTAATTGGCTACCAGCAGAACACAAATAAGCATTGCAAACACGCCCGAAACCAGGGCTATTCGTGTCCATAAACGGTTGCTCCCCCATTTATAAGTTTTGACTTCCGTAGTCATTATTTTGTTTTAATCATCATATCAACAAATCAGCAAATCAACAAATCAACAACTTTACTTAACGGGACAAAATGGTATACACCTTGCACAACTGAAACATTCTGCCTTGTTTGTCTGATAATCTTCCCTGTAACGGTAAATTACCAGTCTGGCCAAAGTAAGTCCGAAGACCAGTCCGATAAACCCGCCAACGATCCAGCTTCCCGTACGGAATTTATGGATAATCAACTGTGTTTCCTTATATAATTGTTCAACCGGAGTTTCATTCGATTGAAAAGCGGTAACCTCGTCCGGCATAGTTACTGCACCAGGATCGGCTGTCACATTCATCATTTCTTCCGCCAGCCTGACTTTGAAATTTACCCGCGCAAAATCCTGGTGGTATTGTGCAGTGGTCCATCCTGAAACAATTACCAATACAGGTGTAATCAAACCATAAATGATCAGTTTCT
>CAWGGG010000006.1:0-198055 GCA_963822145.1 uncultured Bacteroidales bacterium
AAAGGATAAACGCCTGCCTTTTTGATCTTCATTGAAATGACCTTCTTCATAAACCAGGTTACCATTGACAAAGGTATGGGTAACCCTGTGGAAAAAGACATACCAATCAAGGGAGACCATTCGCATTTATACAGGATATTGTCGGTTGAAACGGTCCACGGACTGTTGGGATCCACCAGCACCAGATCGGCAAAATACCCTTCGCGCATGAATACCGCGCTCTTTCAATTCGGAACAGAGTTGCCGGAGCATGGCACATTTTTTCCACGATCATTTCGAGGACTAAGTCTTCCCTTTTGATAAACTGCGAGCATGGCCACGAGGGAATGCTGCACCAGCGGTCCTCCGGAAGGCGCCTTTAAAATAGGTATTCTGTTTTTCCTCCAGGGTATGGGGGGCATGATCGGTGGCAATAATATCAATGCGGTCGTTCAGTCAGGGCCTTCAATAAAGCGTTTTTATCTTTCATGATTTAATGGCAGGATTCCATTTAATTAGGTTTCCCCGTGTAAATAATCCTTGTCGTCAAATAGCAGGTGATGTATACATACTTCCGCCGGTGATCTTTTTTTCCCGCAGCGGGAATTCTGTTCAAGCAACGGGAGTTCTTTGCTGTTGAAAAATGAAGGATGTGCAGCCGTGTCCTGTATTTTTCAGCCAAATCCACAGCCAGCCAGGTGATCGGTAACAGGCTTCAGCATTGCGGATAACCGGGTGGATAAACGGGAACATCTTCGCCATATCCGTTCCTCGCCTTTTCGAGTATTGCTTGTGAATGGTGCGATTCATCTTCGCAATGCACGGCAATCAGCATTTCGCGAACTGCTGAAAAAATGTTTTTCAGGGTTTGGAGGATTATCCACCAGCATATTGCCTGTGGAAGAGCCCATAAAGATTTTAATTCCGCAAACGCTGGCTAGGGTCAGTTTCCAGCAGTTCTTCACATTGTCATTGGTGGCGCCCATATAAAAGGAATAATTGGCCAGGGAAGTTTGTGACGCAAGAAGGTATTTATCTTCCAGTAGTTCCTGGGTGGTGGTTTGGGGAATGGTATTGGGCATTTCCATAAAGGAAGTCACCCCGCCGGCAACGGCGGCCTTTGATTCGGTATAAATATCTGCCTTTATGGGTAAGGCCGGGTTCACGGAAATGCACCTGGTCGTCGATCACACCGGGCATCAGGTATTGCCTTCTGCATCGATTAACCCGATCAGCATGTCGGGTACAGCTTTAATCCGGGGGAAGTATCTTTGTCAATACGGTCATCCCTGATAAGCACGATGCCTCGAAAACTGCTTACCCTCGTTGACCATAGTGGCCAGTTGGTGATCAGCGATGTACTCATAGCCGTGATTTTGGTTTATAGTTCCGAAAAAATACTGCGGAGCTTCATACGCTGATACACCCCAAAGCGCTTCGTTGAAAATACCGCCCGACATTTTGGATGTTCCCTCGCGTGCGGTCGGTAAAGACAATGAGGGACTTCTTCAATATGAAATCCCAGTTTCCAGGCGGTGAATTTCATTTCGATCTGGAAGGCATATCCTTTGAACCGGATCCTGTCGAGGTCAATGGTTTCGAGTACCGCGCGCCTGTAACATTTAAAACCGGCAGTGGTGTCATATATTTTCATTCCGGTGATAATCCGGACATACATGGAGGCAAAATACGACATCAGCACACGGCCCATGGGCCAGTTTACCACGTTAACTCCCGATTTATACCGTGATCCATGGCCATATCTGCTCCATTCAGGCATGCATTGATGCAGAGCATGAGATCCTGCGGATTATGTGAAAAATCGGCATCCATTTCAAAGATAAAATCATAATTGTGTGAGATGGCCCATTTAAAGCCAAGAATATAGGCTGTACCCAGTCCCTGTTTTCCTTCCCTTCGAGCATGAAAGGCGTTTCGGGATAAGCTGGCCTGCAGGGATTTAACAATCGCAGCGGTACCATCGGGAGAGCCATCATCCACGATGAGAATATCGTAATACACGGGAAGTGAAAAGATTGCAATCAATCATCTTTTCAATATTTTCCTTTTCGTTGTACGTGGGTATTATTACAAGCGCCTTGTTCACAATAATATTCAATTGGTTGGGACGAAGATAAGCCATATTCTCAATTTTATTCTGATACAGTTTTAAAAAAAAGGTTCAGTATTATTTTGTATATTTACTGGGATAGGAAGTTTATTGGTTTGATAGTCAAATTTTAATAAGATTATCGTTAATACCAATTAACTATGGAAAATCAACCTTCACTGGGGGATCAATTTTTAAAGAAGATCCATCAGAATATAGGAGACAATCTGGACAATGAGAATTATTCTGTTGAAGATCTTGCCAAAAATGTTGGATTTAGCAGGTCGATGCTGCACAGAAAACTGATCAAACTTACCGGCAAATCAGCAACCGATCTCATTACTGAAAAAAGACTATTACGGGCAAAGGAACTGCTTGAAAACGATGTAGCCACTGCCTCGGAAATTGCCTATAAAGTTGGCTTCAAAAGTCCAAGTTACTTTAATAAAGTTTTTAAGGAACACTTTCATATATCTCCGGGAGATGTCAGAAAGGGTGCTGTAGTTGATGCTTGATCAAGCATTCATCAGTCAGGAACAAGAAAATCAATTTTTTCCTCATCCCAAATCAAATAGATTGCGTCGTAAAATCCTGATTATTTTATTTGTGGTTGTTATAACTGGTATTGGAATATATTCTTTTATGACCATTTTACAACCTGATGAAAGGTCAATTGCCGTTCTTCCCCTGCATAATTTAACCGGACAAGTCGAGAACAACTATTTTGTTGACGGCATGCATGACGCTCTTATTGGTGAATTGGGCCAGATAGGGTCACTTCGGGTGATCTCAAGAACATCAACTCTTCGATATCGTGACAGCCAGCTATTATTAAAAGATATTGCTCATGAATTGGGAGTAAATACCATTGTGGAAGGTTCAATCTTAGGGGCAAGTGTTAGCTTTGTATTTTTGTTTAGTTCAGCTGATAGATGTGTTTCCAAAAGAACATCACATTTTTGCGACAAGGTATCGTGATGGGATGCACAATGTGTTAACAGTTCAGTCTTCGGCTGTGAAAGATATTGCACGAAAAATCTAGTGATGTCTTTCTAAAAATGAAGAGAAGTGTTTAGCGAAACAACGCACGGTAAATCCCGAAACATATAAAGCATACCTGCGTGGTATGTATTATTTAAACCAGGGGACAGAAGAATCATTCGAGAAGGGAATAAAATGCCTTCAGGAAGCCATCGACAGAGACCCGGGAGATCCTTAATGCATACGCAGGCCTTGCAGTGGGGTACGCCATGGTTGGTCATGGTCAACTTAACTCGGAAGAAGCATTTCTTCGCGCCACATCAGCTGCAAATAAAGCGATTAAGTTGGATCCCACAATTGACGAAGCCGATACGGCCTTATCCATCCTCTATTTATACGATGTCTGGAACGGTCTCTTACAAAAGAAGCCTTTGAAGATGCCCTTGCCAATAATCGAAATAACGAGGTTGCACACGCTCATTTTGCATGGTACTATATTCTTTTCGGTGATATAGAAAAATCGATATACCACGCAAAAAAGGCTGTGATGATAGAACCTTTTTCGGCTTCATACAGCTCATGGCTTGCCCTGCTGTATTATTACAAAAACGATGACTACAACGCCATTTACTGGGCAAACAGAACATTGGAACTTAAGAAGGATCATCCATATGGGAACCTGACATTAAGCTGGGTTTATTTGCGAAAAAACGAGTACAAACTAGCGCTTCAATACATCGAAAAACTGCCAGAAGACGACGATTACTGGAAAATGCTGCGCGGATATGTATATGTTAAGACTGGTCAACCGGATAAAGCCATGAAATACTGGAATGAAATGGAAATAAAAGCGAAAGGACAATGGGTAAATTCGTGTTACATGGGCATTATGGCTGCATACCTGGGATACAACGACAAAGCTTTTAAACTCTTAAACGATGCGCTTGAAAAGAAATATTATCCGATTACCTATCTTAATTTCTACCCGGGTACCGAAAGTATAAAGAGCGATCCCCGTTACAATGTACTGATGCAGAAAATGAACCTTCCAACCAATAAGGTATTCATTACTTCGAATCAATAGTTCAATTACCCGGTAAATCATAATTAATTCGGTTGGCATTTTTCGGTGCACAATTCCGAAATGTGAAAAAATGCAACCAGATTACCAGGATGCAACAATTGTGCCCTCTATTTTATAACAATTTGCAACAATACTGCTATGTCCCAGGCCTTTGTTTGGTGTTACTTTACACCATGTTGAATTGGTTATTAAAGGCCTTCAATAAGAAACAAAACTGAAAGAAGAATTAACAACCCAAAATCTTTTAAATCATGAAAACCTTAAAAATGCTGTTATTCGTCGTTGCAGGTTTATGCCTGCTGGTGTCATGTGAAAAAACGGAGGAATTTCTCAACGAAGATTCTGCTGTGGGCGAACTGAAATGTGGTAACTGGTACAATCATCACCATGGCCTTGACCAGGACCGCTTTGTAACCATGAGAAGCACCGGCCTCAAAGTGCATTACAGGGTCATCGGCAAAGGTCCGGTAACCATTGTCTTTATTCCCGGATGGACCAATCCGCTGGAGATTTTTACCAAGCAGTTTGACTATTTCAGGGATAAGGCACATTACCTATATTGACGTCCCCGGCCAGGGGCTTAGCGATGCACCTGATGGCATTCAATACACCATGGGATTGATGGCTGATGCCATCTTTGATGTGATCAGAAAAGAAGGAGTTCGAGAAATTTGTAGCCGTCGGATTCAGCATGGGTCCCGTACCACTGGGACAATTTCATCTCAAGCACCCGGGAATGATCACGAAACTCGTTAATCTCGATGGTGGCTTTAATCCCTGGCCTGTTGATCCTACCGAAAGAGAAGCCTATGGTGCGTGGCTTGATGAATTTTGCACTGGTATGGAAGCATGGGGTGAAGCAGAAAAGGCAGCTTTTGCATCACAATTGGTGACGGATTCCTCGCCACAGGATCTTAAAGACTTGACACCCTATTTCTTGACTTTTCCAAGCCCGCTTATGGCGAATATTTTCCGGAATATTATGGTTGAGGAGGTGAATCAGCCTATTAGATGGACATTCCCTATACTTAGTATTTATAGTATTCCACCCGTCAATATGGATTACGAGCAATTGTATTTCCCCAATGCTGATATACGGGTACTTGAAGGCGGGCATGTGGTGCAATGGGAGCAGGCAAACTTAGTGAATGAATGGATCCGGGATTTTGCCCTTGGCAGACCAGGGAGAAAGTACTGAAAACTTCCAACCAAACCTGGCCCGAGCACGGCGTAGTCTCCTGACTACGCCGTATCAGGTTTATTTTTGCCATACTATTGAACAAATCACATGTCACAACCATAAAAAAGTTATGTATGAAACACCTACTGACCCTATTACTTATTAGCGCAAGTGCATGTATTAACTGTCTTGCGCAAACCACTTCTCCCGCAGTGATCATCTCCTCTGGCACCCTCACGAAGGGGGAAGATGCAAGCCTTCAGCTGGACCATCGGCGAAAGCCTGATCGAAAGCTACGGCGAAGATGACCTGATGCTGTTCAGGGCTTCCAGGAAATGGAAGACTTCGTGGCTGCCATTGAAGATGATGTTTTTTATGACAACGAGGTATGGGTGTATCCCACCTCCACCCGCACCATGGTGAACGTGGTTTTTAAGGGAGAGACCGACGGTACAAACACCGGCAAAGTGGTGATGTCCAGCAAGGTGCTGTCGATCGTGAAGCTTCCCGACTACCACAACGAGATCAACCTCGAAAAATACTCCTTCGGCGTTTACCTGTTAAGGATAACGCTTTCGAATGACCGGGTAACTGAAACCAGGATCATAAAATACTAAACCTATCCAACCATGAAAAAAATAACTACCTTATTTATCTTGCTGCTCATAGCAGTATTGACGATTACCGCCCAGCCCCCGCAGGCTTTCAAGTACAAGGCCATTGCACTGGATAAGTCCGGACGGCTTATTCTGAATCAACAGGTAGCCATGCGCATCAGCATCCTGAAGGGAAGCGAGACAGGCATAGCGGTGTATGTTGAAACCCATACCCCTTTTACCAACCTCTTTGGCATAATTGAGTTGGAAATCGGTAAAGGAACTCCCGAACTAGGCACTATTTCAGCCATCGACTGGGGCGCTTCGGACTACTACATCAAAATTGAAATGGATCCGAAGAACAAAGGCAAAGGACATGGAAATGAAGGCTATACCGTTATCGGCACCAGCCAGCTACTTTCGGTTCCTTACGCCCTGTATGCCGGGAATGTTCAAAACAATCAGGACAACGATGCCGACCCGTTCAATGAGCTGATCACCAATGCCTACCTGAGTGGCACCATGCTTTGCATTTCTAGGGAGGAACCACCACCCTCATTGACCTGTCAGTTTTGCAGGATGGAACAGAGGATGCCGATGCCGATCCGGAGAATGAAATTCAGGATCTGCAGATCGTGGATAACATCCTGACCATAACAAAAAACGGGACGGCAACACAGATTGATCTCAGACCTATACCTAGACAACACTGACAATCAAACCCTATTTTCAGTACTAACTTTAGGTAACAATGCAAGTGGTCATGAATATCACAAATTTGGCAGACCCTATCAATAATCAAGACGCAGCGACACAAGCTTAATGTGGATGCAACAGCGGGATAGTGTTGAAAGCGAGACGGACCCATTATTTAAGGCAAGCCAGGCAGCTAATATTACCACTGCTGACATTATCAATTTAAGCAACCTTTCAGGCACAAACCCAGGCGACCAGGACATAAGCGGATTGGCAACGACAACAGCCCTTACAACAGGATTAAACGGAAAAGTAGGATAAAGTAACCGGCAAAGGCTTATCCACCAGTGATTACACAAACGAGGAAATAACCAAACTTGCAGGTATAGCTGCAGGAGCCGAAGTAAACGTACAAGCCGACTGGAACCAAACAACAAATACAGCCGGCAGTTATATTGATTTATCAAGCCAACCATACCCGCAGCAGCTGACGGCTCTGAAACCAAAGTTACACGCTGGGACTAATGTAAGTGTATTCAGGTGCAGGTACTCAGAGAATCAATCCTTATGTGATTATTTCATTCGGAGGAGCTAGCAATTATTACGGTGTTAGCATGCCAGGTGATATGCATGTATTGGAGTGGTTCAGACTTGGGCAATAGTTCCTAGCTGGAGCAGACGGACAAGTCTTAACCCTTACCAGATGGTATTCCGACCTGGGCTGGTGCACCAGTATCGGGTTTGATCATTGGAGATTCCTATCAAGGTGGATGAGTAGCTTATATCGTACAATCTGGTGCTCCCGGATGCGAGGCAAATGTATCAACTGATGGCTTAATTGCCGCACCTGTTGATCAGGGAACCGCAGAGTGGGGCTGTTGCTGGAGCACTCATATTAGGCGCAGATGCCATAGCTATTGGAGCAGGAGCAACGAAGACGATTGGCATGGAAACGGGGCTGTGCACATCTGCAGGTTCATTGTCAGGTCTGAATTGTGTTCTGACTTAGTACTATGTGCGTGGTTATAGCGACTGGTATTTGCCGATAGCATTTATGCGAATTGAACGTGTTCTTTTCATCACTCAAGCTGCGGTTGGCGGATTTTGATGGTAGCGCCTACAATACTGGAGTTCTACCGATTGGCTCAATCACAACTACGGATGGCTGACAGAACTTCGCCTAATGGCTAGCCAGAGCAGCAGCGATAAGGATCTGACCCACGCTTTAGTTTCAGTGCTATTTGACATGGGCGGAATTAATCACACCAGGGTATTCGACTGGTATAACAATATTGAGGCGTCTTATGGCGGGTCGCTTTTGGTGCATATGTGCAACTGGTATTACCGTACTTACACCTGGCTGGGCGTATGCCCCCCCATAGGCTCGGCGCATGTCGGGTGACTTCGACCGGAACCTGTTTGATAAATTATGTCGGGCAATACCATTTCGACCGGCGGCGGAAGAGCTCACGGAAATCGGTGCAACGCATTATGGTTGAGTCCGCAATACCGGTGCAGTCGATCAGTACAGCCCCCCATGCACGGCCGTGGTCGGCTGACCGTAGGAGTGATGGCTCTTTTGTCGGCATTGGTAGCAATGGCAACTGGTGGAGTACTAATGAGTACAGTACATATAGTGCTTATTTCAAATATATAGACTACAATAGCAGCAGTATATTTCAATATTACAACTATAAACAGAATGGTTTTTCTGTTCGATGTGTTAAAGATTAATTGCCATAGTCAGAAGTAGTACCCCAGCTCGGCGCAGTCTCCATGCTGCACCGCTCCGCTTACATGGCGAAAAAGATACACTTGTTATAACAAATAACCTATATTTGACTTGCTACTAAACCAAACTTAAAATCTATGAAAACACTCATGAGACTTTCACTGCTCACGGTAGTGCTCTGCCTGACCTTGTCATTCTTTAACTGCAAAGGGACCAAGAACTCCCTGAGACAACCACCGTGCCGTTTCAGGCAGATTTTATCGGTAATTATACGTATGCTGGCCCTGATACGCTTCCGGTACCCAAATGCATGGAGCCCTTCACCGCCTGGCGTGCAATTGTTGATGGTAAGGGAACCGGGACCCCGCTGGGTGACTTTACCGTACACTTCGATTTCTGTGGCGACAGTTTGAGCAATTATGGCAATGTTTTTGCATATATGGTTGTAGATGAAGTGGATACACTGTTTATTTCCGCTGTCGGACGGGTAATTGAAGGAAGACTGGACGAGCATCCTCCCTATGTTACTTCTTACTGGAAAGATCCTTTTAAAATAACAGGAGGAAGCGGTAAATTCAAGGGGGCCACCGGTGAGGGCACAACCAATGACTATAATAGTTCAGAAGATCCCAATTCACATCATAGCTGGACAGGGACCATAACCCTGGTGAAAGAGAAAAAGTGACAAGCATACGCATTCCAAATAAACACGGTCTTTTAGCATAGCTTGTTTTAGGACCGCTGCTGCGCAGTATGATGAACCGGCTTTTACATGGTTTTCTATAAGCGGCCGGCGGATTCATTTAATTATCAATAAAGTGCAGAAAAAATAAAATGAATTATAAAAAAAGTGCCATAATATTTGCATTAATGAAATGAAATCTTTTACCTTTGCACCCGCTTTAGTTCTTTAGGTATTGGCATGAGGAAAAAATAAAAATAATTTAAAAAGTTCTTGTAAATTAAAATTTTATTTTTACCTTTGCAACCTCATTAAAAAAATGAAGCACGTTCTTTAATAAAACGGGGATAAAAAATCGGGTAAAGAAATTTTCTTCATAATTATTCTTAACGGATAAAAAAGAAGTTTTAAATTTTGCACCTGCTTTAAAAATTCGGAGTTTACTTTTCCGAAGTTCCCAAAAAAGTTCTTAAAAAAGATTTTTGTTAAAAAGGTGGCGAAATTCAGAAAGTTTCTTAATTTTGTCGTCCCTTTTATGAGGATAGTTCTTTGAAAAGATTGAAGAGACAAAGAAGGTAAGGAATGAGAAAACCTTAAAATTCAAAACAAGGTAAAGAGGAAATCTTGAGCAATATTTAACTTTTTAATTACAATGAAGAGTTTGATCCTGGCTCAGGATGAACGCTAGCGGCAGGCCTAACACATGCAAGTCGAGGGGTAACAGGGTAGCAATATTGCTGACGACCGGCGCACGGGTGAGTAACGCGTATGCAACCTACCTTTAACTGGGGGATAGCCCGGAGAAATTCGGATTAATACCCCATAACATTATGAGAAGGCATCTTTTTATAATTAAAGCTCCGGCGGTTAAAGATGGGCATGCGTGCCATTAGCTAGTTGGTGAGGTAACGGCTCACCAAGGCTACGATGGCTAGGGGGTCTGAGAGGATGATCCCCCACACTGGTACTGAGACACGGACCAGACTCCTACGGGAGGCAGCAGTGAGGAATATTGGGCAATGGGCGCAAGCCTGACCCAGCCATGCCGCGTGAAGGATGAAGGCCCTATGGGTTGTAAACTGCTTTTGTACGGGACGAAACTCCTGGTACGTGTACCGGGATTGACGGTACCGTACGAATAAGCATCGGCTAACTCCGTGCCAGCAGCCGCGGTAATACGGAGGATGCAAGCGTTATCCGGATTTATTGGGTTTAAAGGGTGCGTAGGCGGAATAATAAGTCAGTGGTGAAAGCCTGCAGCTTAACTGTAGAATTGCCATTGATACTGTTGTTCTTGAGTACAGTTGAGGTAGGCGGAATGTGTAATGTAGCGGTGAAATGCTTAGATATTACACAGAACACCAATTGCGAAGGCAGCTTACTAAGCTGTTACTGACGCTGAGGCACGAAAGCGTGGGGAGCAAACAGGATTAGATACCCTGGTAGTCCACGCTGTAAACGATGATCACTCGTTGTTGGCGATACACAGTCAGCGACTGAGCGAAAGCATTAAGTGATCCACCTGGGGAGTACGGTCGCAAGACTGAAACTCAAAGGAATTGACGGGGGCCCGCACAAGCGGAGGAACATGTGGTTTAATTCGATGATACGCGAGGAACCTTACCTGGGCTTGAAAGGGGAACGACCTCCCGGGAAACCGGGATTCTCTTCGGAGCGTTCTCCAAGGTGCTGCATGGTTGTCGTCAGCTCGTGCCGTGAGGTGTCGGGTTAAGTCCCATAACGAGCGCAACCCCTATTGTTAGTTGCCAGCGGGTAATGCCGGGAACTCTAACGAAACTGCCGGTGTAAACCGAGAGGAAGGTGGGGATGACGTCAAATCAGCACGGCCCTTATGTCCAGGGCTACACACGTGTTACAATGGCCGGTACAAAGGGCAGCTACTTGGTGACAAGATGCTAATCTCTAAAACCGGTCTCAGTTCGGATCGAAGTCTGCAACTCGACTTCGTGAAGCTGGATTCGCTAGTAATCGCGCATCAGCAATGGCGCGGTGAATACGTTCCCGGGCCTTGTACACACCGCCCGTCAAGCCATGGAAGCTGGGGGTACCTGAAGTCTGTAACCGCAAGGAGCGGCCTAGGGTAAAACTAGTGACTGGGGCTAAGTCGTAACAAGGTAGCCGTACCGGAAGGTGTGGCTGGAACACCTCCTTTCTAGAGAGAGATTTTCTCTGAATTCTCTCCTTCCTTCTTATCTCTTCTTTTTTATAATATTAATTCCCTGAAAAGTGTTCCCGGCACTTTGAATTGCAGATGGATTAAAAGCTCAGTACACTGTTAATCAAATGTACCGGGACAGGCAGAGCTGAGTTATCTGGATTAACAGTCCCGTAGCTCAGTTGGTTAGAGCACTACACTGATAATGTAGGGGTCAGCAGTTCAAGTCTGCTCGGGACTACAAAGATTTGTTGACTTGTAGATTTTCGATTTGTCGATTTAAATCAATAAATCAACAAATCAACAAATCAACAAATAAATTCCCGGGGAATTAGCTCAGCTGGCTAGAGCACCTGCCTTGCACGCAGGGGGTCAAGGGTTCGAATCCCTTATTCTCCACGAAAAGTGTGGGTGTTTGAGTGCAGTGACATATTGAAAGTTCTTTTAAATAAGTAATGTGGTTGAAGAAACGAAAACATTCGGTTGTTTCATTACTACTTGTTGATTATCGACAGAAAACGGCTCGTTTTCTGCTGTTAATTGATGAAGTTCTTTGACATGCTGGAAAAAATTGTGTAATAAGTTGTAAGTAACAAAGAAAGTAATTAAGAGCGTATGGTGGATGCCTTGGCTCTCAGAGGCGATGAAGGACGTGATAAGCTGCGATAAGCCGCGGGGAGGAGCAAATAACCTTTTGATCCGCGGATTTCCGAATGGGGAAACCCTTCCGGCTGAAGGCCGGAAATTCTCCCGAGTGATCGGGAGGAAGCAAACCCGGAGAACTGAAACATCTAAGTACCCGGAGGAAGAGAAAACAATAGTGATTCCCTGAGTAGTGGCGAGCGAAAGGGGAACAGCCCAAATCCTTATAGTTTCGGCTATAAGGAGGTTGTAGGACTGCGACATAGAAAGTAACTTTAAGTGGAACTTTTCTGGAAAGTTTGGCCATAGAGGGTGATAGCCCAGTACACGTAAAAAGTTACAATCTTAGCAGTATCCTGAGTAAGGCGGGACACGTGAAATCCTGTCTGAAACTGCGAGGACCATCTCGCAAGGCTAAATACTCCTGAGAGACCGATAGTGAACTAGTACCGTGAGGGAAAGGTGAAAAGAACCCTAAGCAAGGGAGTGAAATAGTACCTGAAACCATGCGCTTACAACCTGTTGGAGCCCCGATTTATCGGGGTGACAGCGTGCCTTTTGCATAATGAGCCTACGAGTTACTCCTCACTAGCAAGGTTAAATCTTTAAGAGATGGAGCCGAAGCGAAAGCAAGTCTGAATAGGGCGTCAAGTTAGTGGGGGTAGACGCGAAACTTTGTGATCTACCCATGACCAGGTTGAAGTCCCGTTAACACGGGATGGAGGACCGAACTGTTTAACGTTGAAAAGTTATCGGATGAGTTGTGGGTAGGGGTGAAAGGCTAATCAAACTGAGAAATAGCTCGTACTCCCCGAAATGCCTTTAGGGGCAGCCTTGAGGTTGAGTGTTACAGAGGTAGAGCTACTGATTAGGCTAGAGGGCTTCACCGCCTATCAAACCTAGACAAACTCCGAATGCTGTAACATATACTCAGGAGTGAGCCATTGGGTGCTAAGGTCCGGTGGCGAGAGGGAAACAACCCAGACCATCAGCTAAGGTCCCTAAATTTATGCTAAGTTGATCTAACGAGGTCCGACTGCTTTGACAGCTAGGATGTTGGCTTGGAAGCAGCCATTCATTTAAAGAGTGCGTAACAGCTCACTAGTCGAGCGGTTGGGCGTGGATAATAATCGGGCATCAAGCATAATACCGAAGCTATGGATTTCTTCCGATTTATCGGAAGGACTGGTAGGGGAGCATTCCAGCCTGCGCTGAAGATGTATCGTAAGGTATGTTGGAGCGGCTGGAAAAGCAAATGTAGGCATAAGTAACGATAATCCGGGTGAAAAACCTGGACACCGATAGACTAAGGATTCCTGATCAACGCTAATCGGATCAGGGTTAGTCGGGTCCTAAGGTATAGCCGACAGGCGAAGCCGATGGATAACTGGTTAATATTCCAGTACCGCCTTATACTGCTATGGGGTGACGAAGGAGTGATAAGTCCGCGTACGGACGGATGTGTACGTTAAAGGGTGTAGTTTTAGGGACGGGTTAAGAGCTGGTCCCTGGCGAACCTGATAGTACCATGAGTCTTCGGACAAGTGGATAGTGACTGTAATCAGACTTCCGAGAAAAACCTCTAAGCTTCAGGTATAGGGTGCCCGTACCGCAAACCGACACAGGTAGTCAAGAAGAAGATTCTAAGGTGCTCGAGTGATCCGTGGCTAAGGAACTAGGCAAATTAACCCTGTAACTTCGGAATAAAGGGTCCCCCGCTCAGGTGGGGGCGCAGAGAAATGGCCCAAGCGACTGTTTAGCAAAAACACATGGCTTTGCAAAATCGTAAGATGAAGTATAAGGCCTGACACCTGCCCGGTGCCGGAAGGTTAAGGGGGGGGGTTATCCTACAGTAATGTTGGAGAAGCCCTGAACCGAAGCCCTGGTAAACGGCGGCCGTAACTATAACGGTCCTAAGGTAGCGAAATTCCTTGTCGGGTAAGTTCCGACCTGCACGAATGGTGTAACGATTTGGGCTCTGTCTCAGCCACGAGCTCGGTGAAATTGTAGTCCCGGTGAAGATGCCGGGTACCCGCAACGGGACGGAAAGACCCCGTGAACCTTTACTATAGCTTAGCATTGGTTTTGGATAAACGATGTGTAGGATAGGTGGGAGACTTTGAAGCGGCGTCGCTAGGCGTCGTGGAGTCAACGTTGAAATACCACCCTTTGTTTATCTGGAATCTAATTCCGTTCAATCGGAAGACATTGCTTGGTGGGTAGTTTGACTGGGGTGGTCGCCTCCAAAAGTGTAACGGAGGCTTTCAAAGGTGCCCTCAGCACGAATGGTAACCGTGCGTAGAGTGTATTGGCATAAGGGCGCTTGACTGTGAGACCTACAAGTCGACCAGGTACGAAAGTAGGACAAAGTGATCCGGTGGTTCCGTATGGAAGGGCCATCGCTCAAAGGATAAAAGGTACTCCGGGGATAACAGGCTGATCACTCCCAAGAGCTCATATCGACGGAGTGGTTTGGCACCTCGATGTCGGCTCGTCACATCCTGGGGCTGGAGAAGGTCCCAAGGGTTCGGCTGTTCGCCGATTAAAGTGGCACGTGAGCTGGGTTCAGAACGTCGTGAGACAGTTCGGTCCCTATCTGTTGTGGGCGTTGGAGATTTGAGAGGACCTGACACTAGTACGAGAGGACCGTGTTGGACAGACCGCTAGTGTACCTGTTGTGGCGCCAGCTGCATCGCAGGGTAGCTATGTCTGGTCGAGATAAGCGCTGAAAGCATCTAAGCGCGAAGCTCACCTCAAGATGAGATCTCCCTTAAGGGTCGTCGTAGACTACGACGTCGATAGGCTGCAGGTGTAAAGGCAGTAATGTCAAAGCCGAGCAGTACTAATTACCCGTGGCTTTCTTGTTGTCAGCTTATTATACAACTATTCCGGCATGTAAATTATTATCCCGACAGTCATCTGTCGGGAAAAGCTTTAGGTGACTTTAGCAATGGGGCACCACCTCTTCCCATTCCGAACAGAGAAGTTAAGCCCATTAGCGCCAATGGTACTGCATTCGCGGGAGAGTAGGTCGTCGCCGATCTTCAATCCCGGTCCCGATTTGTCGGGACCGGGATTTTTTTTGCCTGCTGTTGTGTTGTATACACAGTTCCTTTTAATTCTGACAGGATTACGCTATCTTACTCAAAATATTTCAAATTTACCAGCATGAAAAATTTGCTGCTGGCCATATTACTTACCTCCCTCACACCGGCGATGCTCCATGCCCAAATCGATACGACGGTTGTGGTCTATTCCTGGAAACTTGATGATTTGTATACCAAAAGAATCCGTACAACGGTTGATACCGCACTCGATAACTTTCAAAACTATAATCCTGTCTTCCGCCAGTATACAGGGGTGGCAACACTCGGAAATATCGGTCTCCCGGCCCAAAGCATTGTTTATAGCGAACGGCCCCAGAACCAGGAATTTATTATCATCAACAACTTCATGCCTTTTATGAAGCTGCAGGAAAATACCCAATATTTTAATACTCGGAAGCCCTTTACCAGGATTGCCTACCTGAACGGCGGCTCCAGCCAGACCAAGGAAGAAAGGCTGGATGCCTTCCACACACAGAACCTTACCAAGACCCTGAATGTCGGGTTGCACTATACTACATCCTCCTCTCTGGGACAATACCGTTTCCAAAAAGTAAAAAACAACTCATTCAGGGTTTTCAGCAACCTGTCCGGGCAGGTATACTCATACCAGCTGAGCTTTAATATGAATAAGATCGTGGCCGATGAAAACGGCGGCGTAATCAATGACGCCCTGATTACCGACACCACCTATACCTATACCAAGGATATACCGACACTTTTTGGAGGCGAAGAAACTACCAATAAACACAGCCCGGATGTTTTTAATGAAATCCGGAATCTGAACCTGCTTGCCGTGCAGGAAGTGGCATTCAGGGGAAACAGGCAGAAACCCGACTCGGGAGGCGTCCCGAAAAAGCTCAAGATCTTTTATCCCAAGCTGATCTACATCTTCAGCATGGACCGGAATATCCGGTTGTTTACAGATAAAAATCCTTTAGTGGGACTGGAAAGTGGCCTCTATCCGGCACTGAACGTTAGCAATACGCTCACCTCCGATTCGCTGCTCCTTTGGAAACTACTGAATACGTTACGATTACAGTTCCAGGGGAAAAAGAACAATCATTATTTCATCGATTATTCCTATGAGTACACCTCATATTCCATGTCCGTTGCCTCGAATCAAAACGAAAATGGAGCGACCGACAGCACCTGGTTCATCACCGATGTTTTCAAACTGCCCGCGCTCAACTATAGCAGCAGGCTGGTCAGTTCTTTCTTATCCTCCGGTTTTAATAAAGTTTTTGCCAACCTGGTAGAACTTAATCTTTATGGCCGTTATTATTTCACAGGTTACAGGGCCACTGATTTTATCCTGGGCGGCGATCTTAAATTCAGTTTTGGTGATACCAAACAGCCCGTTACCATTCAGATCAGTGGCACAAATGAATTGCGTACTCCGGATTTTCTGTATACACATTATGCCTCCAATAACTTCCTCTGGACACGCAGTTTTAATAAAACGGTATTGAATCATTTATCAATGAATCTGTTTGTTTCGTCAAAGAAGTTTGAAATTCGGGGGGATTATTACTTATTTCAAAATTATATTTATCTCAATGAAGACGCTTTTCCGGAACAATATCAGTCACCTTTGTCACTTTTTTCGGTAAGTGGCTACAAGAGATTTGATTTCTGGAAAGTTAGCAGCATCAGTAAACTGGCATTCCAGAAAAGCGAGAATGAAAACATCCTGGATTTACCGGGAATAGCACTGAATAATTCAACTTACCTGACCCATATGTTCAACTTCAAGGCAACAGGAGGGAAATTGCTGACCATGATTGGATTTGACTTGTATTATAATACTAAATACTACGCCGATGCCTATATGCCCGCATTGGCAGCCTTTCACAGGCAGAATGAAAAGCAATTGGGTAATTACCCTTATTTCGATGCATTCCTGAACGTGCAGCTCAAACGTTTCAGATTCTTTCTGAAAATGGAACATGTAAATTCCGGATGGATCGATAAAAACTACTTTTCTGTGCTGCACTACCCCAGGAATGACAGGAACTTTAAAGTTGGATTAACCTGGACATTCTATGATTAAAATTGTTTATACCAGAATGATAAATAGCTAGGACAACCTGGGGCATTTCTCATTTTTTTTCATTAAATTTAGTTATGAACATGTTTAAGAAAATATTACATACATTCTTATTTCTGATATTGATGGCTTCCTGTGCCTTTCACGACCGCAATGCTGATGGCGTCCGCTGGGAGCAGGATCTGGAAGGCATCAAGGAAAAAGGCAGGATTATTGTATTAACCGATTACAGCTCAACAGATTATCTTATTTACCGCGGGCAACCCCTCGGTTTTCAGTATGAATTGCTTCAGCAGCTGGCCAACCATTTATCGGTTAGGCTCGAAGTGCGGGTGAGCAAAAGTCTGAATGAAAGCTTTGCATTGCTGCGGACCGGTGAAGCCGATCTGATCGCCCAGAATCTAACCGTAACCAAGGACCGTCTTCAAATGGTTGATTTTACCGAGCCCCTTCTCCAGTCGAGGCAGGTACTGGTTCAACGAAAACCAAAGGACTGGCAGAAAATGAATGCCCAAGACCTGGAGGCCCGGATGATTGCCAGTCCAACCGACCTGAAAGGTGTGGCCGTTTATGTCATGCGCGGATCGGCAGCTGCTTCGCGGTTACGAAACCTGTCCGAGGAAATTGGAGGGGATATAAACATGATTGAAGTGGATGAAAGTCCCGAACAACTTATAGGACTTGTTTCGGAAGGAGAATTGCCCTATACGGTTTGTGATGAGATTATTGCACGGGTGAACAGCAGGTATTATCCTGACCTGGATATCACTGTACCGGTAAGTCTGCAGCAAAACATGGCCTGGGCTGTGCGCAAAGGCTCCACTACTCTGCTCGATGAGCTAAATAACTGGTTGACCGACTTCAAGCAAACCAGGAAATACAAAGCGCTTTATACCAAGTATTTTGAAAGTGATAAGACTGTCACTATGGTTGAAAGTGATTTCTATGCCATCAATACAGGCAAGATATCACCCTATGACGATTATATCCGTCATTTCAGCGAGCGGTTGGGGTGGGACTGGCGTCTTATGGCATCACTGATTTACCAGGAATCCAGGTTCAGAAAGGATGTCACTTCATGGGCAGGCGCATGGGGCTTGATGCAGCTTATGCCTATTACGGCAAAGCGATACGGAGTGGATACCATATCCTCCCCCCGGGAACAAATCAGAGCCGGCACAGAATTTATTGTTTGGCTCGACAGGCAGTTCAGCGATATTTCCAATAAGGACGAACGCATTAAATTTGTGCTCGCAGCCTATAATATAGGTCCCGGACATATCATTGATGCCCGCAACCTGGCCCGGAAAAACGGTGCCGATCCCAATGTCTGGGAGGGAAGCGTGGCCAGTTATCTCCTTTATAAGGCAAATCCCAAGTATTATAAGGATCCTGTCGTCAAATTCGGCTACTGTCGGGGTGACGAAACTTTTCGATATGTCGGTGAGGTTCTGGAACGATATGAGCACTATAAGAACATTGTAGGAAAGTAATCACTGACGAAGTAACTATTTTTCCTATTTTTACAAAAAATCATAGGCAAAATGAGTTACAGGCATACTTTACAGGCAGCATTCGAAAGCCTCCACGAGATTGAAGACCTGATTAAAAGTTTCCCCGAAAACGGAGATTTACCGGATATTGAAATTGACCTTGCGCTGCAAAAACTCAGGAATTTATATGAATTGCTGCTGATGATGAAAAAATCATCAGAGGATGCACCTGAAACATTAAGGACTGAAATTCCTCGTGAAACCGCTCCCAAAATCCCCGATATTATTGCTGCGACCCCTGTAGCTGAAACTCCGGTGCCTCCTCCCGTTAAAAGCACGGGTAATTCCGGTGAAGCGCAGATACTTTCCGACCAGTTCAAGGGAAGGACTACCCTCTATGAGAGTTTGCACCAGAACACTGCCAGGGAAGCAGAGACGCTTGCGCACGCCAAACCGGTAAAGGACCTGCTATCGGCCATTGGGATCAATGACCGGTTCACCTTCATCCGGGAATTATTTAATAATGACACCGCTGCCTTTGAAAATACTGTAAAAATTCTGAACGATTCCGCAAGCTTTAACGATGCCTATAATTATATGATTCAGCGTTTCGACTGGGATATGGACAGTGAAGCCGTCCAGAACCTGCTGGGTATCATACGGCGCAAGTTTATTAAAAGCCGGCATGAGTAAGTTGTATATCGTACCTACACCTATCGGAAATCTCGAAGACATCACCCTGCGGGCATTACGGATACTGAAGGAAGTCCAGGTAGTACTTGCCGAGGATACCCGTACTTCACGGAAACTTTTTGCCCATTACCAGATCAGCACACACCTGCAGTCATATCATATCTTTAATGAGCACCAGAAGACAGCCGAAATGGTAAATCGTATTCTGGCAGGTGAAACCATGGCGCTGGTGAGCGACGCCGGCACCCCCTCCATATCTGATCCGGGATTCATGCTGGTTCGTGCCTGTCTGGAAAAGAACATTCCTGTGGAATGCCTTCCGGGTCCTACCGCACTGATACCAGCCCTGGTTAATTCGGGTTTCCCCAGTGACCGGTTCTGCTTTGAAGGTTTCCTTCCTCATAAAAAGGGCAGAAAAACCCGACTGACCACCCTGGCGGAGGAACCACGCACCATTATCCTGTATGAATCGCCACACCGGATTGTGAGGACACTTCAAGAATTGCAGCAGGTGATGGGTAATGAGCGACGTTGCACAGTATCACGCGAACTGTCAAAGCTTCATGAGGAAACCCTACGAGGGACCTTTCTGGAAGTGATCGAAAGTTTTACCAGAAAACCACCTCGTGGTGAAATGGTTGTGGTGGTAGAGGGCAAATTATAGTTTTGTCAGGTAAAGATTTCTGAATTCCACTGCCTTTCCTTCGCTTTGCAGACAAATGCTTCCTGATGAAAGCGTAGTTCCGGTTGCCAGGTTTTGCAGGGTGCCGTTTATGTAAACCTCAATGGTGTTGCCTTTGCAGACCACATCCATTTCATTCCAATCCCCCACGGGCTTTTCATTGGGTGGTTGCTTCCTGGGGACCACAATGCTGGATTTATCCGCCCGCTCGTTCATGTAGGTCCCGCCCATGCAGATAAAATCACCGGCATTACCGGCCTTGAGCTGACACTCAAAACAGGCTGGCCAGATGGTATCAGGCTGCTGAGCGTGAATAAAAACGCCACTGTTGGTGGCTTCCTCCGGCCAGCGCCACTCGAGGTGGAGCTTATAATTGCTGTACTGCTCTTTGGTCCGCATATAACCGAAAGGACTGCCGGCAATGCGGATGGCAGCATCTTTTACCATAAACACTGTGCGTGGATCCACCGTTTCATCCATCAGGTAAAATACCCAGTTATTAAGATCTTTGCCGTTGAAAAGACTTGTGTTGATATCGGGTGCGCACTGATTCTGAGCTGTCAATGATCCGCCCAGCGCGGTATACAATGCTATAATGCAAATAAAAAGAGGTTTCATAATGTAAAATTTTGAAGTACTAAAATAGTCAATTTGTTTCAGAATCTATACGTGATCTTCAGTGAGCCTGCTTCCACGTTCTTACCTTCCCCGGTACTGCGGATATATTCACCGGGCAGGAATAAGCCGCCATACAACAACAAGTTGAGGTGTTTGTTCGGAGTATAGGAAATATCCAGGGCAATCCCCCGGGTATCGGTTGAGCCCTGAATGTTTCCCGGTGAACCCAGGTCGCGCGACATTTTTCGCATATCGGGCGGGTAAAGGCCATCATTTTCCGAAAGCCTCCAAACCCAAAAATATCGAAACGTAAGGGTTAGTGTTTTATGCAGTAAGATTTCCGCTTCAGGTGAAATCAGGGCTATGTTGGCGGGACCTATCGGTACCAGATCATAAACCGGTGGTTTGGCCGTTACCGGCCTGAATGTATTGATGATGCCATCGTCCGGTTTCCTGTCACCGCTGTAAAGGGCTTCCCGGATCATCAGCCTGGGCTTCCAGGACAACGCTTGCCACCGGTAAGCAAATTGTGAAGACAACTGCCACGCATGGATATTATTGCTCCCATGTTTCCCGAACTGATAGGTGAATTCTGCATCATAACTGAAAGTGCCCTTAGTTTTACTCAGCCTGAACCCCAGTGACTGACGGTTTTCATCAGCGGTATCATGCGCATAAACGGCTTCTTTAACCTGAGAGCTGAATAAATAAAGATCCAGGAAGTTGTTTCCTTTGACGGGCATGATCCAGTATGTAGCCAGAACATATTCATCTTCGCGCCAGTTGTTGTCAAATACACCGAACTGATAGGAAATGGGGACGACCAGGAAAAAGTCACCGGTTGCTTTATTAAGACCCAGGGTAAGGCGGGCCCCGTCAAAGGTCTGTCTTATGGTTGGACCGTCGCGCAAAGCGAGAAAACGTTCAAGCCCATACATAAACTCCTGCCGGCCAAGCCTGATGCGAAACGGAAAAGGAAAACCAAACTCAATGTCAGCAAATGCCTGCATAACGCCAAGATCATCACGGTCCACCTGTGGTACCACAACGTTTTTACCCGTGGCATGACAGCTGTTGAACTGTATAAAAAAACGCAGGGATTTGCTGATCCTAAGATCGGCATGCAGTAAATACCGCTGCTGCAAATAGAAATCGTGGTCACTGATCCCGGAATCCACATCCCCGAAATTGATGTGGTTGAAGTAGCGGATTTGCTCACGGATCTCACCCCCGAAAGAAAGCAATGTACCGGGATTTCTTTTTGCCAGCGACAGTTCTTTGATGATGCGATGAAATTTCCAGTCGGAGGAGTCGGTTGCCAGGGCATGATTATTATCAAGCGGTCGCAGCAGCCCAATTTGCCCGTTCTGCGCAAATGCAGCAGCCATGCTGAACCAGCAGCATATGACTAAAACCGAATGTTTTTTAAAAAACATATCCCAATGAATACGAGCCCAATTATAATAATTAATTTTAAGCTGAATGCTAGATCATTTAGATTACTTTTTACCCATGCTGCACCTCCGGCCCCACCATCTGATCGACATCATCCGGAATATTGGACAAGAAAGGCCAGTGATCCCGCATGCGTACGGCCATGCCCAGCATACGATCACCAGGGCTATGTTGGAGGGTGAAATAAATGAGATCAGGTTAACCATTGGTTCAGACGACCTCTGCCAGCCCTGTATCCATCTTAGCCCTGAAGGTTTATGCAGGGATCTCCTCCCGCAGCTGGAATATCCCCTCAGAAAACAACAATACAACGATGAACTGGATCGCCAGGTGCTTGCATTTCTAAACCTTGAAGATGGCGTAGTTATGCGGCTGGCAGATTTCCTCGACCTGATGGAAGACCAACTCGAGGGACTTACGGCAATCTGCACTCATCCTAAGGAGAACATGGAAAGCCGGAAAACAGGAATGATTAAAGGGGTTGACCTTCTCAGGAAAATGAATTCCGGGCGGAATTTTTAATTACGAAGCTGGTGCCGGGATCCTGAATGATTTCTTTAAAAAGAATTGCATATCTTTATGGTGAATGAACCATAGCTTTAAGGCAGGATCAACTTTAATGCATACCTGCCGGGTGATAAGGACTGGGAAAACAAAAAAAATCACGGTGGTATGTGGGTACATACAAAGGACAGTCAGGCGAAAATAACTCCGGTACTGGCAATTAAATATTTAAAAGAAGGGAACCAACGATTTCTGAGCAATTTAAAGACCAACAGAAACCTGCTCCACCAGGTCAACCTAACATCGACAGACCAGTTTCCGTTTGCCACCATATTGAGCTGCATTGATTCACGTACTTCCGCCGAACTTATTTTTGACCAGGGCCTGGGAGATATATTCAGCATACGGATTGCCGGCAATATTCTTAATGAGGATATTCTGGGCAGTATGGAATACGGTTGCAAAGTGGCCAATTCCAAGCTTATCGTAGTTCTGGGTCACACCAAATGTGGTGCCATTATCAGCGCATGCAATGCTTTTAAAATGGGTCACCTTACCAGCCTGCTGAGCAAATTAAAGCCTGCCATCGAGGAGGAGCAAACAACGGTTTTAAACAGGAGCGGGAGCAACATCCCGTTTGTCAACAATGTCAGTATCCACAATGTCAGGCTTACTATTCAGCAGATCCGGACAAGGAGCAAAATACTGCACGATATGGAAGTCAATGATGAGATCCGCATTGTGGGGGCGCTTTACGATATCGAGACAGGCGAAGTGAAGTTTTACGACAATGGAAACCCGTGAGATAACCTTCGACGGTCAGAAACTGTCAATCATCTTAATTTCACTCATCATCCCCTTTTTTATCGGCGGGGAAAAACTTTTCGATCTCATCTGGGAAGGGAAGCCACGCCTCCTCCAGGTGAATATCCCAACCTGGACGAAATATGTCGCTGTTCTCATAGCGATCATACTGCATGAACTGATCCACGGACTTATATTTGCCCGGTATGCAGGCAGCGGCTTTAAAGCGATCAAATTCGGGGCCAGTTTAAGGATGGGTGCCGTCTACTGCCACTGCAAAGATCCCGTCAAGGTAAAACATTACCGCCGTGCCGGTATCGCACCCCTGGTTATCCTGGGATTGATACCACTGGTTTTTGCCCTCGTAACCGGTGTTCACTGGATCAATACCTTTGGCTTGCTGATGACAATTGCCGGTTTCGGAGATCTGATGATCTGGCTCAAACTGCTTAAATTTGATAGCGAAATGATGATCCGGGATCACCCGGAAAAGCTTGGTTTTATTGTGGAATAAGTAAATTCGTCTTCCCCCCTGTCTTATCTTTGAGCAAGACTTGATTTTAGTATTAAATTTTCTTAACTTTCTAGAGGCATCAGCAAAGATGAATGCGATTGATCTTAACCAACATAAACCGAAAGTCATGAAAAACATAGCTTACTTCATGTTCTCAGCCCTGGTGCTGATGGTTTTTCTTTCATCCTGCAAACCTTCTCAAGTTGATATAGCCAAAGAAGAAGAGGCTATAAAAGAGGTTATTAATGCCGAAACACAAGCCTGGATCGACAAGGATCCGATCAAACAGAAGGAGTATTTTATCCATGATGAACACCAGACACGGGTAAATATCCAGGATTCTGTTTACTATATTACAGCGGGATGGGATAAACGATCCACCGAAATTGATACTGTGACCAAATATGTCGACTGGAAAGGTGTGGATCAGTTTAAAGTAGAGAAGGAATTCCTTGGCATTAAAATCATGGATCGCACGGCATGGGTCATCCTCAAAGAAACTCAGATGATGACCTATAACAATTCTCCGGCAAATGCCGTAGCCCTTATTTACCTTGTACTGGAGAAGCCGGATAAAGACTGGAAGATCTCATGTTTTGTAAAGAGCAGTATTTAACGGACTATTGCTTTTCAAACATCCGTTTGCGGAATTCTTCGCGGTAATTTTCTCCTATTGGGATCCATTTATCGACGATCATAACCCTGTTGCGCGATATGGAAGTGATACGGTCTGTGGATACAATATAGGATTTATGGATGCGCAGGAATTTGTTCTCTGGCAAAGTAACTGCAAGGCCTTTCATGGTAAGCAGAGATAATATAGGTTTTTTTCCTTCAGTATAGATTTTCACATAATCTTTCAACCCTTCAATATAAAGAATGTTGTCCAGGATGACCTTCACGGTCTGATAACCTGATTTCACCAACAGGTATTTCTGAGCCGGCGGGTCATTGCTGGTGGATACTTTGTTCCTAAAACTATACAGTTCATGGGCTTTGTTTACTGCCTTTAAAAACCTTTCAAACGGAACGGGTTTCATCAGGTAATCGGTAGCATTCACATTAAATCCCTGGAGGGCGTATTCCGAATAGGCAGTAACCAGTATAAACTGGGGAGGATTTACCAGGCTCCGGATGAAATCCAGTCCGGAAAGCCTGGGCATATGAATGTCGAGAAAGATAAGATCAATGGAAGTATTGCGCAGGATCTCAATGGCTTCTGTAGCGCTGGCACATTTGCCGACTATCTCGAGAAAAGGAACCCTTCCTGCAAATTCCATCATGACCTGCTGGGCCAGGGGCTCGTCATCAACTATCAGACACCTCATCTTCCTTCAGTTTAAGGATCAGTTCCACCACATAATTGTTTTTTACAGGCCCTGCGGAAAATGTAAAATTATCCATGTAAAGCAGTTTTAATCTTTTCAGGGTGTTCTTCATGCCAACACCCGATTGTCCTTCAATAGAATTGTTGTTATCTTCAACCAGCGGATTTTCTACATGCAACCGGAGCTCATTTCCCGTGCGGATGACTGAAATGTCGATTGTTCCCCCGTTTTCCACATCTACGCCGTGTTTAAAAGCATTCTCAACAAAGGGCAACAGGAGGAGTGGTTCAATTACGGATTCTCCTTCACCAAGATCTGTTTTGAACCTCACCTTGATCTCGTCGGGTAATCGAAGCCGCTGCAATTCAATGAAATTGGCAATGTACTCAACTTCCTTTGACAACGGTACCAGCTTTCGCTCTGTATCATATATGATGTAGCGCATGATCTCCGAAAGCTTTAATACGGCCTCCGAAGTGCGGTTGGACTTGATAATGGCAAGCGAATAAATGCTGTTCAGGGTGTTGAAAAAGAAATGGGGATTGATCTGTGATTTCAGCAGGGATAATTCAGCGCCCAGCTTCTGGTTCTCCATTTCCTTTTTTTGTTTCTCATTTTCATACCAGTCCTGATACACCCTGATACTTGTTCCCAATGCCAGCAAAGCAAAACTAAAAAGGACAGCATTGTATCCCCGGTACCTGGGAAATTTCCGCCTGGGCTGTTCAGTGGTACTTCCTTCGGTTTCCCCGCGCATGGCGGCTTCCACGCGGTGCACATGCCGGATGTACATCTCATTGGCCGAATAAGCAAAGACGAGCATCAAAAAGATGAATAAAAAATAAGGGAAAAACTTGCGCCTGCTTAGGTAACGGGGTACCAGCCAAAGGTAGTTGACATAGAAAAAAACAATGACAATGGTCCAGTACATATAATCACCGAAATTGGACGGCAATCTGACCTCGGTTTGGAGTACCAGGGGAGGCAGCAAATACAGTAAGATCCACCCGGCAAGGTGAATGAATATTCGCTGTAAGGATTTAAAGATCTTTGTCATGTAGGCAGAATAGCCTGTAAATATACTGTATTGGTAGAACAAAGGAATATCTTATCAGGAGGATAATAGATATACTGATAAGATTTAACGACAAAATAGAAAGTGCTGCAGGGCATTTCAGGAGTATTCGGACATAAAAAAATGGTTTTTGGGATTATTTATCATAAAAATCCTCTAATTTTCGATCTTATTCCTCTTTCTTATGCATAAACTAAGAGTGGCCATCCTATTTGGCGGACGTTCGGCAGAGCATGAGGTATCCCTGCAATCCGCCCGCAATGTAATTGAATCCCTGGACCCCGAACGATATGAACCTGTATTGATCGGGATTGACAGAGAGGGACGGTGGTTCCTGAATGAAAACTCCATCCAGCTAATGAATGCAGGAGATCCAAAGTTGATCAGGCTTTCCGACAGCAACCGCGAGATCGCTCTTACACCCTGCGGTTCCGGAAGTAATCTGATCAGCCTGACAGGCCGTCAGACCCTGGGGAAGGTGGATGTTATCTTTCCTGTGTTGCACGGACCCTTTGGTGAAGATGGATCCATTCAGGGATTGGCCAAACTGGCCAATCTGCCTTGTGTGGGTGCCGGTATTCTGGGGAGTGCTGTAGGGATGGACAAGGACGTAATGAAAAGACTGTTACGCGATGCGGGCATACCCATCGGTAGATTTGTGACAATCACTAGCAGTACAAAAGACAGGTATTCCTATATGGGACTTGCTGCTGAATTCGGGAAAGTGCTTTTTGTAAAACCTGCTAACCTGGGTTCCTCGGTAGGGATTTCCAAAGTTAGGAATGAAGCGGAATACCTGAATGCAGTTGAACTTGCTTTTAACTATGATCTGAAAGTTGTGGTCGAGGAAGAAATCATCGGGCGTGAAATTGAATGCGCTGTCCTGGGCAATGAAAGGCCAAAAGCCTCCATACCGGGTGAGATCATTCCCCATGCTGACTTTTACTCATACGAAGCCAAATATATCGATGATGACGGCGCCGGACTGGAGATCCCTGCGAAGTTACCTTCGCACATTTTACTACAGGTTCAGGAAATTGCCGTAGCTACATTTAAAGCCCTGGAATGCCAGGGGATGGCCAGGGTGGATGTTTTTCTTACTGCTGACGATAGGATCGTGGTAAATGAAATCAATACCATTCCCGGATTCACCCGCATCAGCATGTATCCCAAGTTATGGGAGTTCAGCGGCATTCCTCACGATGAGCTGGTTGATACGCTCATTCAGCTGGCAATTGATGATTTTGGGAAACGGAACAGGCTGAAGGCATCCGTAGAATTATGAGATTACAGGGAGAACCAATAGCTGAACTTAATGAGGAAAACATTTTGCGCAGGTTCATCGAAAAGGGCTTTAAAATTATAGCCCAGTTCATCATTGGTTATGTCCTCCGAGGAGGTCCGACTGTTAGTCCACACCAGGTATAGCACCGATCCCGGCCGGTACTCCCAGCGTGCCACCAGGTTGGACCGGAATTCCCTGAAATTGAAATCGGGATCAGCGAAAGTATATACCGGTTCCGGATGTATGTCATCATAAAGTCCGTAGGTTCGGTTCTCAGCATCATACTGGAGTTCCTGATCCGTGAAGGTACGGAATACCGCTCCGGGATTTGTGGCCTCTTCATCAGCTAGAGTCTTAAAAGTTGAATAATGTCCCATGGACAAGTAGGGACTTCCATAATACTGTATGGTCAATTCAGGTGTGATGGCGTAATCGATCCGCAGGGTGATCTCGAACGTTTTCCGGTTTAACCGGGCAACCATATAATTCTCCTGGCCATCAACCGTATAATTCGAAAGATACTGGTAGTCATCCGTACTTTTGTCATAGTTCAACTCAGGCGTGAGCTGCAGTGAATTGGTGATTTTCCAGTTGAATCCAGCCTGGAATTCATGGCTCCCTGACACGCCGTCATCTGCAAGCATGTTCTCGTAACCCGCCATCACTACCAGTTTTTTTGCCTCATCCGAGCTTATAAAGTAATCCTGTTCAGTTTTGCCATAGATATAAACTCCCGGTCCACCCCGCAGCAAATCCACGCTGAGAGTCTTGCCTTCACGCGCCAGTTGCGCGTGAAGGTTCCATTTGTTGGTGAACAAAAAGCTGCCTTCCAGTGCCCATATTGATTGCAGGTACTCACCTCCCCAGTTCCAGAAGTTGGCCTGGCTTAACTGGACCTCGTATGTCCTGAAAATGCCTTTGGGTTTATTCTCCACGTATCCGACCATCTGTCCCTCGAAAATTTCATCCGCAAAGTTCTGAAAACCGATGTCATTCAGTTCCATGCCTGGTGAACTCCATTGCACAGCGATGCCGTAACGCCATTTACCCTTGGCTCCCTTGAAGAATTCAAGGCTTCCCCCGGTGCCCATAAGTTGGGTAGCCGTGCTATCAAGGCTCAAATGCGGAGCGTCAGGCCTCTGAAAATACCGTGAGGATTCCTGCTGCAACAGGGTCATGGCTTCAGGCGAACCGGTTATCCTCGTTCCCAAAGCTTTGAAATCGATGTAATAGGTTTTGTCCTGCAGGTAGTGTCGGAAATCAATACCACCGGTAAGCGCAGATTTATTGAGGTACTGCAGATGATCATCCCGGATGTCGCGGTAGGTTGAGGTGACCATTCCCCCGATCATGGTGTTGCTTTGGTTGATGTCCTGCTGAATGCGTCCCACGAAATAATTGGTCAGCGGTTCTGCGGTGGTTTTGGATTCTGCCTCCGGTGTAGTGATTTTAACATACTCACGTGCCGTGAGGCTTTCCATAACGCCCACCGAAAGTCCCTTCCGGCTCTTGCCGGTCAGTTTAAAGGCCCCGAGAATGGAGGTATATTCGGGTTTGTCTGTATATTCCCCGGAATCGGCATCAGGTTCGTACTGGGGGGCGTGACCGATACGGCGACTGTAAAAAAGCTGGTTGTCATCAAGACTAAAATCGAAGATATTCCTGCCTTCTATGAAAAAAGGTCGCTTCTCTTCATAATAGGTTTCGAATGCCGTCAGATTCAATTGTGAAGGATCAGCCTCCACCTGGCCAAAATCGGGATTAATGGTATAATCAACCGTAAAATTGCTGCCAATTCCGAATTTGCCGTCCAATCCCAAGGATCCGGAAGGATCAAAACCATCCGCATAGGGATTGCCTGCTTCTTTCTGATAAACATCGAGTTTCCCGACTGCATAAGGCATGATCTCAATTCTCTTTACACTGGGCAGGTTCATCAGTCCATGCATTTCCCCGAAATGATACATATAGCCATAATTGTCACGGGGAATCAAGTTCCAGTGATCCGACTCCCGGTTTCGGTTGATCCAGCGCCATACATGCAATCCCCAGACCTGTTCCTGCTGTTTGCTGTATCTAAGCTGGCTCAACGGGATCTGCATTTCAGCTATCCAGCCCGAATCCATGGGTCCAACTTTACCATCCCATACGGGATTCCAGTTATAGTCAAAACCTTCGTTGGTGAGAATCAGGTCCATCTTCGATCCTGCTGCAGTCAGGTCGAATTCAAACCCCGTTCTGTGGTCAAAGTAACTGTCAAAATTCACACCTACGATATCTCCGGCCCGGTCATCACGGCGGGCCATCTGGCGGTCAATTTTTTCGGGTTCATTGTCATATACCCTTATCGCGGCATAAATGTTTTCGTCGTCATACAGGATCTTAAATTCAGTTTTCTGGCTTGGTTTTGCACCTTCCGTAGGCATCTGCTGCCGGAAATTTCCGGTCCATTCCCCTTCAAGCCAGCAGGCATCATCAAGTGCCCCGTCAATCCGGGGCTTTTCAGACTTTATACGAACCGTGTTGTATATCCTGGTCTCACCAACAGGCCTGGGCTGATCATCCTGGGGCACAGGAAAAGCAGGCACTGCTGTAAAGGATAGAAGAAAATACCAACCGGAAAGTGAACCGATTAACCTGCTCCATATAAGGCGAGAACCCAGATATTTCATAATATGAAAGATTTGATCGGGTGTATTACCTGGAAAATCGGAAAAGCACTAAGGCTATTTCAAATTTAAGCAAAAGTTACAAAACAAGATGTGGGGATTTATAACAGGATGATGATATTAGCCTGGAGGGCAAAAAAAACATAAAAAAATTAGGTTTATTAAATAAACATGTTTATATTTGTAACGAAATAATTTAATATTAAACTTATGGAAACATTTGATGAAAACAGGAATTTCAATCACGAGGATGGATTAAAGACCATTTATGCGATGATACAAAAGGCTAAAAGTACCATTGGCGGGAACTACCGGTATTACCTGCTGTGGGGATACCTCGTACTGTCAGCCTGCCTTCTGGAGTTCATTCTGATCAGACTGGTACATTTCAATCGGCACTATATCGTGTGGCCGTTACTCATGGGCTTTGGAGCAGTTGTAACAGCAATGTGGGCCATACGTCAGAAAATAGGTAGTAAAAGTCAGAGCCACATTGGTCGCGTTATGGGCTACTTATGGGGAGGATGGCTGATCAGTTTTCTGATCCTGATGCTGTTTGCCAATCTCCGGCAGGAATATGATGTCATTCTGCCGCTTACCCTCGCCATGTATGGATTGGGGATTTTCGTTTCGGGTGGGGTAGTGGATTTCAAGCCCCTGATCATTGGCGGCATAATTTCCTGGATGGCGGCGGTACTTACCTTTTTTCAACCCTATACGCTCCAGTTGCTGCTGGTTTCCGTCGTGATTATTGTGTCCTATATCATTCCGGGTCATATGCTCCGTATTCTCAGCAAAAACCAAAAAGCATGAGTACTTTTCGTGATCTTGATCCGTTGTTGCATTCACAGTTAAGGTTGTCCATCGTTTCGCTGCTGATCAGTGTCAGGTCGGCAACCTTTACTTTTCTGCTGGAGAAAACGGGGGCCACCAGGGGAAATATCAGCGTGCAGCTGAGGAAGCTCGAGGAAGCAGGATACATTGAAATCGGCAAATCGTTCCGCGACAATTATCCCCTCACCACCTGCCGGATCACCCAGAAGGGAACGGAGGCGTTTGAAAAGTATGTGGATGCCCTCAAGGATTATTTGAAACAAGGTGACCGGTGACTGGTGACTGGTGACGGTAAGATGTCCTTCTTAACTAATTCACCCGGGGAGAAGACCTGAAAATCCTGGATCGCCGTTTGATCTCCGATGCCCTGAAATAGCCTCTCGCTCCGTTGTTCAGGTTGCCGTTCACGTTGGCCGGAGGGCCGTCCCATGGACTACCTTTCCAGACGGTTTCCAGCATCATGGCATTCATAAAGTCATAATACTCCGGGGTTATGGAATGCATTTCCAGGGTCACCAAAGAAGTGTCTCCCTGGAGATCGGATTCCCTTATCCGGTAGACGATGAATTCGCCGACGTAATTCCCGTTCACGAATTCATCGTTGGCAAAAATGACTTCTGAAAGGGTATCCGAGTAAAGCACGTTGTTTATGTACAGGAAGTACATGTAATTATCCCCTTGCTGCGGTGGTTCCTGCCCGTAGAATAAAACATCATAACCATATCCAAACATGTAGGTATTGTAATTTGCCGATTGCCTGATAGAATCAATATCACCGCAGGAACTTAGGTGATCAGAAGCCGAATAGCGTCTGCCATCAGAGAGCATGATATCCAGCGTATAGGTTTTTCCGACTTCCCCGCAGACATCCGGTGCGGTCAGGTATTTCCCGGGTTCTGTCTCAGTGAGTATGTAGGTTGTATCACCGTCAGTAATGGTCACTTCGGCGCCCGAAACCATTTCCTGAACGGGCTTGTCAAAGAAGTCACCGGTGAGTGACAAGGTGACCTGGTGTGCTGTTGTATCGGTGGTTATGGAACCCTGCACGACCAGGTTTTTGGAGGAATCGCCTGAGAAACTGACATCCATGACTTCTTCGCAGGAAACCAGCAACAGGAGTCCGGCTGTCAGCATAACTGCAAAGTTCCGGTAACCGTGTTTTGAGATTGGGGACGCGAAGGCAGACCACTTATTCATAATGGTTAAAACTTTATGTTGTATGTAATGGCAGGGACTATGGGGAAGAGATAAAGTTTCACAACCTCAATTCCGTTTTCTCCTCCTGTTCCCTCGCGATCCAGGTTTTTGTCCCTGAAATAGATGGCAAAGGCATTGTGTCTGTTGTAAATGTTATACAGGGAAAGGTTAAGATTGCTTTCCAGTTTGAAGGTCTTAAAATAATAGGTCAGCGAAAAATCAAGCCTGTGGTATGCCGTTCCAGGGATTCGGGTACCACCCCGTTCCGAATACTCCGGAACCCAAATGTTGCCATAATAATAGCCGGCTTTAGGCACGGTAACCGGTATGGCAGTGGAATATACCCAGTTGATACCAGCATCGAAGCGTTTACTGATTTCATAATTGACTACCAGGGAAATGTTATTCGGTTTATCATAAGTAGGGGAGAATTCTTTCCCGTTGTTGATGGCGGGGATCTTCCTCAGGGTGCGGATGTATGCATAACTGATCCAACCAGTAAGTTTTCCGGTGGATTTACGAAGCAGGAATTCTGCACCATAAGACCTGGCTTCTCCGATCCTCAGCTCGCCTTCGAGGTATTGCTGGGGGGCGAGAACAGCATGGTCCTTAAAATCAATCGCATTGTATATCTTCTTATAAAAAACTTCGAATGAAAATTCCACACTGTTGTCCCTGAAATTCCTGAAATAACCCAGTGCGATCTGGTCAGCCCGCTGGGGTTTCACATTGGGATTGGCCATGAACCACATATCGAGGGGAAAGGTGGCCGTGGAGTTCGAAGCCAGCTGCATGTACTGGGCAGTACGGTTGTAACTGGCTTTGAGTGAGCTTTTTTCGTTGAGCGTAAAACGCATGTTCAAGCGGGGTTCAAGGGAAGAAAAGGTGTTGAAGATATCACCGGATTTATAGACCGTGGAATCCGTAACCTCATAGGCTTCATCGTAATGATACAGTGTACCCTGGCCAATATTTTGAAATACAGACAGCCGGATGCCGTAAAGCAAACTCAGTCTGGACCCCACCTTTTGTTCACTGCTGACGTAAACTGCACTTTCAATGCCATGGTTGTCAGGGTAATGTATCGGGGTCATGAAGCTTGTACTGCTGGTGCTTTCGATAGAGCCTGGCTTAATGGTATGATAGGTGGCCTGAAGGCCGAACTTAAGGGTATTGGAAGGGGTAACGTAGAAGGTATAATCATTGGCCAGGCTGTAATCCACTATATGCGACAGCCATTTAAAAGCAGTGGGGCCCGTTGGAACACCCAGGTTATAATTGAAATCGCTAAAAACCAGGGTGAGGTTGGAGAATAGCCGGTCTTTATAAATATGGTTCCAACGGAGCGTAGCGGTGGCGTTCCCAAAATTCATCTGGAATAGGTTGCCCAATACATTCACATCACGTCCAAAATACCCTGAAAGGAAAATCCGGTTGTTCTGGTTGATCTGATAATTAATTTTGGCATTCAGATCATAGAAAAAGATTCTGCTCTTTTGCGCCACGGTATCTGTGGCAAAAGGAAGGAGTATTCCGGCATAGGTACGCCGGCCTGAAATGATGAATGACATTTTATCTTTGATAATGGGGCCCTCAAGCGTAAGCCGGCTTGAAATTGCACCGATACCGGCATTACCGTGAATCTTCTGCGTATTTCCTTCATTCATACGGACATCCAGAACAGAGGATAATCTTCCGCCATACTCAGCCGGGATTCCGCCTTTAAACAATTCAATATTCTTGACAGCATCCCCGTTAAAAACAGAGAAAAAACCGAACAAATGGGAAGGGTTATAAACGGTGGCGCCGTCGAGCAATATCAGGTTCTGATCGGCATTTCCGCCCCTGACATAGAATCCGCTTGATCCTTCAACGCTGGATTGTACACCGGGAAGTAACTGGATCGATTTGATGATATCCACCTCACCCAGGAGATTGGGAATCTTTCTGATGATCTTAGATGGCAACTGAACGGTGCTCATGGTGGTTTCCATGACATTCTCATCCTTTCTTTCCGCAGTGATGGTGACGGCGTCAATATCGCTTGCGGCAGGCAAAAGCGACACATTGAAATTCCTGGACGAGCTCAGGTCTACTTTCACCTCCATGGTTTGATAACTGATGAAAGAAAAACGGACCGTATAGTTCCCTGACGGCAGCGTCAGGGAATAGAAGCCATAGACATTGGTAACGGCGCCGTATGCCGTGTTGGGAACAAGCACGTATACACCCGGGAGCATTTCACCATTTTCATCGGAAATGTATCCGCTGAGGGTATACTTCTCCTGTCCGAAAATGATGGGGGATATGAGGAAAGCTGTTAAGATCAACAGGATTTTTTTCATGGAAAGCCGGGGATCTCAGTTTTATAATAAGAAACTCAACCGCAAAGATACACGCGGTTGAGTTTACCGAGCAATTATAACAGAAATAATTAGAATCGTCCGAATTTAAAGGTCACCCCTCCTGAGAAGCCCCGTAAAATGTCGGTGCTAACATCAAACATGGGATCCTGGATATCAATATCAGAGGTGTACCGGTAATATCCCCCGATACAGAACCTGAAGAAACGGGTGACATTCAACTCTATTTCCACTCCGGGTTCCACTACCATGAAGGCATCAGATGCTTCCGAATTATAATTGTCACTCCAGTCATTATTATCATCGGAACTTACCACAGCTACGCCTCCTGCGCCGATAAGCACCGGAAAAGCCACATGAACCGGGAATTTGGGGAAGAGAATGGGTTCAAAAAAGAAACCTCCGTACCCACCGGCAAGGCTGAGATCCATGCCGCTTGTTGCATCATAATGCAGGTCGTTGAAAAATCCTGATCCGCCTAATCCCAGGGTTATCATGTGGCCCACGATAACACCACCCCTGGCCCCGAAGACAAATGCATCCCGGTTTTCCAGTTCGGTATACTGCATGGAAATAGCTCCGTAGCCCCCCACGCTTTCATTTCCGCGCATCAGCGTCTGGATGTCCTGGTATTCACCTTCATTCTGGGCCCTCGCCCCGAATGTTACTGCCAGGAAAATTGCGATCAGCGTCAGGTTTCTCATCCGTTGCAACTTTTTGTTTCGGGTGGAGGATATAACTCGCATGGGCGTATTTTCACGTGAGTTAGTGTCTTGATGAAAAAATGCTAGTTTCATAATGCTAGATGGTTAAATTATCTGTTATTGTTAAAATCTGTACTTAAAGGAAATGCCAATACTTTTAAGGTAAATACTAAAAATCTGCGTTGTGGAATATTCAAAATAGGGTCTTGCATCCAGACTGATCAGCAAGGGAAACTCGGGGAACCGGTATTCCAGTCCTGCCATTCCATCCACTCCAAGCAAAGGCGTGAATCTTGATTCATCGAGCTGGTAGGTCCTGTTAAGAACCTGATAGTGGTCCATATTCCTAAAACCCACATGGGCACCGAAGCCATAGAGAATGAAAAGGTTCCCCGAGATGTGATTCAGGGAAGGGTCGAAGTACTCTTTCATGATGGTTATGGTCATGCCCCCCCGTCCGATGAAAAGTAATCCTTCCAGTGCCTGTTTATCGTCGAGGTGCTGCCGGACCGTGGCTGTAAAGTAATCACCAATCCTCAATCCGGTGTCGCGGGTATAATTTTGGGCGGTTACGTTTCCCATTACAAAAAGGCATAAAATCAGTAAAGTTCTATTCATAATGACAATCTTTTGCTGTCAGGGTTGCATCATTTTTGTGAAATGGACACATTGCATTTACGGGAAGCTTTGATGGCAACTTCCGACTCACGGGTTCCGGCGCCAAAAGTTCCGGAGGTCGTAAACAGCTTGTTTTCTGCATCCAGCACTATCGTTTTCAGGGATGCCATTGATTTCGGGTACAGGAACACCACGTCCTGGTGATGGATCAGCTCAGCATTGAAGGCCATGGGTTTTTCAAAGGCAAGAACGAGATCAGTAAATTCCGAAGTAAGGTTGAGCGATGTAAATGAACGTTGAATGTTATTCAGATTAATATCACCATACCGGCCAGCAAGGGTCAGATCATGTTCCAGCAATGTTACGTTGATGGCTGAAAAGTAACTGTTACCGGTTAGTGAAAATACCTCATTCAGGTATATTTTATCCCGGCGTGAATCCAGTCTGAGATTTGCAGCCTTATCGATGGTTAAGTTGGAGGAACGCGTTTGCGTATAAAGTCTTTCTGTTTCAGCAATACGCATATTTCCATAAGAGAGGAACACCTGGCCGTCTTTAATGTATCCCACTTCACCATCACCCGAGGTGAGCTTGATCTCGGTACGCCCTGAGAGCCGGTTGACCTTCAGGTCCCCATAGGACAGTGTCAGATTCAGGGGGCCCTCCAGGTTGTCAAGATATACATTCCCGAATTTGTTTTCTATCTTCAGGGCTGCCCACACCGGCACCATCACGGTATAATTAATGGTTACCGAATTGTTGGTTGACAGGTATGAACCTGCAATGTCCACAATGTCCTTGAAAACATCCGTGCTGTTGTCCCCGAATGTTGTTCTGGCAATTACATAGTATGGCCCCGGTGTAAACTCGAAGTCAACGTTTTGCCTAAGCTTCTCGAGTTTTGCTTTATCCTTGGCCCTGATACGCAATTCAATGCTGAATTTTACCGAATCCTGGTTCCAGGGGATGACCTGCACCTTCCCGTATTTGTTGGAAATATCCACCGTCATGGTATTGCTAATGCGGAATGATCGGGATATCTGCCGTGTATATTCAGGCACCTGTGCCTGCACACCTATGGTCAGCCCAATCAAAATGCAATATAGCGTTGCCTTAAAGTGCATGCGTATTGGTATTAGAAATACATTCCTCTTCGAGCGGATCCATTTCCGAAAGAAGATCCTCCAGAATCCTGATCTTCAGACGGTAGTTCTCAATAATGGCTTCCACAACTTCCTGGTTGTCCATATTGTCCCTGAGATCTGCCTTAAGATCCAGATATACACTGTCAAGTTCTGACAAATCGAAGTTCAGTTCTTCTTTAATGGATGGACAATTGGCAATGATGGGTTTCAGCTCGTCAAGCCTCTGATTCACCAAACCCGTGTAATAGGCTTCTGCTTCATGCAAACCGAGTACGGTGTTTCCTGCGACTCCTCCGGGTGTTTCTGATGCCTCGTTATTACGGGAATTGACACGGTGTACCATTTCATTGACGCCATATGAGGCAGCAAAAATCAATACAACAACTGCTGCACGCGTTATTATCAACCTCCATTTAAATTCCCTTTTTACCCGGATATCCGCTTCTATATTCTTCCAGATTGCGGGATCGGGCTCACGGAAATCAAACTCCTCACGATGTTCCGATATGAACTTCTTAATGCTGTCGTCCATGTTGCTCTTGTTTAAGAATTTCCTGAATTCGCTGACGGGCTCTTGAATATTGCGATTTGGATGTTGCTTCAGAGATTCCCATGATTTGGGAGATTTCGGCATGGTCATAGCCTTCAAGCAGATAAAGTGAAAACACAATCCTGTATCCTTCGGGCAGCTGTTCCATGGCACGTTGCACACTCGCTACCGACAATCCGGTTATTTCCGCATGGGAATCATCCTCTTCGTATTGTTCAGGCAGGTTCTCTACCAATACCAGTTCTGCTGTTCTTTTTTTTAGGGCATTGATGCATTTATTGACGGTAATACGCTTCAACCAGGCGCCAAAGGCGGACTCAAACCGGAATGTTCCCAGACTGTGAAAGGCTTCGGTGAATGATTCCTGCAGCATATCCTCCGCTTCTTCCCTGCTGTTCATCATCCGAAAGCAAATATTATACATAGCCCTCGCATATAATTGATAAAGCTGATATTGCGCCCTGGGGTTGCCGGCCTTGCTCAGTTCAATGACCTCCCGGTGTATGTCGCTGTAAAACGTCAAGGGGTGATTATTTTTGGCTGTACTTTTAAGAATGATCGTTCACCGGCAATTTACCCTGTTCATCCATAAAACTTTATCTGTTTTCTTCAAGGACAAGAAACTTTAGGCAGGGTTGCATGGATCGGGAATTTGTTGTGTTTGTTGTGGTTGTTGTGTTTGTTGTGGTTGTTGTGTTTGTTGTGATGGTTTTGGGTTGTAGGTTAGCCAACCATCACAACCACCACAACCATCACAACGCTTAAAACCTCTTAAAACATCCCTCTATCTCCCCGATAAAAAATTTGTGAAAATCCTTTCGCGGATAGTTTTTACCTATGATTTCCCGCATCAGGAAATGCTCCTCCTTGAGAAAATCCGCATAAAGTTTTCTGCATTCAAGTACCATTGAAGCCTCTTTGAAGGTTATGCCACCATGTGGGGTTTCCAGCGGGTTTAGTCCTGTATGCTTCACTTTGTCGGTATCACGGCCTGATACTTTGCCGCAAAAATTGAGTGTCTCCCTGTACTGGTTGCCGAAAAAACTCAGGGTAAAATAATCATGGCGGTCAGCAAATCCGAAGGTATACCGGTGCGGTCTTATGAAACATATGGCGATGGGCTTGTTCCAAAGGATCCCGGTTGTGCCCCAGCTGGCAGTCATTGTGTTGAAACTGCTGAGGGTGCCTGCTGTGATCAGCATCCAATCGGAATTGATCAGTTTGAAGAAATTTTCATGCAGCGATTCTACAGTAACTTTGGTAAACAGGGTTTCCATGTTCAGTTATTCTTATAACACAAATATAGGCTTTTTGGGCGAGTCGTGTCATTAAGACGCCGATTTGCCATATGTATATATGCATCCATATGCATGGTATTGTTTTTTTATTAATTTAGAGGTCATAAGTAAAAGCCCACATTTCGAAATACCATCCGAATTATGACGAATCCATTAATTCCTGAGGGTTACCTGTTCACAAGAAGGTATACCAATTATGTTTTTTCTTTGCTGTTCCTGTTGTATATGTTTGATTATGTCGACCGGATGGTAATATCCTCGTTATTCCCCTTCCTGAAAGCGGAATGGAATCTCACCGATACGCAATGCGGAGGACTTGTTTCGGCTGTTTATTTATCCATAGTTATATTCACCTTTCCGGTATCTATTTTAATTGATCGCTGGAGCAGGAGAAAAACAGTAGGCCTCATGGCACTTTTCTGGGGAATTGCCACAGGCCTGGGGGCCTTTACGCGAACATTCCACCAACTTTTCTCGACGCGGTCCATGATCGGGATTGGTGAAGCAGGATACGCACCGGGGGGGTCTGCAATGATCTCCGCTATGTATCCTCAGGAGAAGCGTTCCTGGATGCTGGGTCTATGGAACGCCTCTATTCCTCTGGGAAGCGCCATCGGGGTGGCATTGGGAGGACTTATCGCCACAACTTGGGGATGGCGGCATGCTCTTGGTCTTGTGGCGATTCCCGGATTGATTGTAGCTGTGCTTTTCCTTTTTGTAAAGGACTATAAAACAGTTAGTTTAGTAAGGCATGACCACCACAGGAACAAGAAGAGCGAACAGCAGATTGTCAAAATGTCGGTCATGGATCTGATCCGAGAATTCCTGCACAAGCCTTCCCTGATCTTTACGTATTTTGGCATGGCAGGGGTTGTGTTTTCCACCACCTCACTGATGACCTGGTTGCCGACTTATTTTAACAGGGTTCAGGATATACCCGCCGGTCCTGCAGGTGTTAAATCCAGTGCTGTTATGTTGTTGGCCATTGTGGGTGCTCCGCTGGGCGGTTTCCTGGTGGACCGTTGGAGAAAGAAACGCATCAATGCCAGGCTGGTATTTCCAGCAATTACCACCCTGCTATCGGCTGCGATTATGTTTCTGGCATTTACGGTTTTTGCAGGAAAAATGCAGTATTTGCTGTTGTTGTCGGTAGGGATCTCCATCACGGCGTTTGTTTCTGCTGCATCGGCAGTTACCCAGGATGTGGTACATGCCGGATTAAGGGCCATATCCTATGCCATAGCCGTGGTGGTTCAAAACCTGCTTGGTGCATTCCTGGCCCCTATAGTAATGGGAGCCATTTCCGATGCGACCAATATACAGACTGCCTTCAGCGTCCTGCCGATTTCCCTTGTGCTCGCCGCATGTTTGTTTTTTATCGGTTCGTTTTTCTATGAAAAGGACCTTGCCAAAGTAGAACCAGTAAAACTGGAATCAATTTAAGCGCGGGCAACAATTTGTTGCTAATTCTAATTCTGGTGGAAGATTCTTAACAGTGAGTCAGAATTAGGATCAGAATTAGAATCTTTTAACTGATCTTATATTAATTTTGAAGCGTGAAAATAATTCCAACCAGCATTGTTTCGAAAGAAAAGTATAGATGAGTGGGCATTGGATTACTGGCTGCTGCAACAGTATGCCAAGCTGTGTTTCCATATCTACTTCAGGAAAGTTGAGGTCGTCAACAGGCATAATATCCCGAGGAATCAGCCGGTTATTATAGCCCCCAATCATCAGAACGCTCTCATGGATGCCATGAACATGGTCTGCAATACCTCCTTGCAGCATGTCTTTCTTGCCCGGGCTGACATTTTCAAGGGTAAACGCCTGATAAGGTTCCTGACCTACCTGAATATCATGCCGATTTACAGATTACGCGATGGTATTGAAAACGTCAAAAAAAATGATGAGGTCTTTGAAAAGACGCTGCAGGTGTTGCATAATAAGCATAATCCCTTAATCCTTTTCCCGGAAGGAAATCACGGGGATAAAAGAAGGTTGCGCCAGTTGGTGAAGGGACTGTTCCGGATTGCCTTTCAGGCGCAGGAAAAGTATGGTGACCAGCATGGCGTAAAAATTGTTCCCGTTGGCTATGATTATGGGCATTATACTCATTTCAGGAGTACGCTTTTTGTGAACATCGGCAAACCCATCGAAGTGTCGGAACTCATGGATGCTTATCGTGAGAATCCTGTGTTGGCCATCAACCAGATGAGGGACCGTTTCGCCCTTGCCCTCAGCAAGCAAATGATTGACATTCAGACCGAAGAATACTATGATTTGTACATGCAGCTCAGGGAAACCTTTAACCCGGAAATGCGCTCGATACTCAGTATTACGGGCACCAGCCTGGCTGATAAATTCAGAGCGGATAAGGTTATGATCGAAGGATTGAACCGCGAACTGGAAACCAATCCTGACACTATCAGGGATTTGAATACAAATATGTTAGATTATCAAAGGAAGCTGAAGAACAGCAGGTTGCGCGACTGGATCATTGGCCGGGGGAGGGACAGTATTGCTGAACTGCTTTTGTCCACCCTGCTTAAACTGGTCTTTTTGCCAGTATTTGTTTTTGGTTTTATGCACAATTATCTTCCTTACTGGTTTGCTGAAAGCAGAACAAAGAACATCAAAGATCGCCAGTTTCACAGCTCTTTCAAATATGTCATCGGCATGATTGTTTTTCCATGCTGGTATTTTCTAATTGCCGGTATCCTTGCACTCACACCACTTCCCGGCTGGTATGTACTGCTTTACTGCATCTTACTTCCATTAACCGGTTTGTTTGCCTTTCATTATTTTATCCGGATAAAGAAATTCATTGGCAGATGGAGGTTTGTACTGAAAAATAAATCACCGGAGATTCAGGATCTACTGGGTTTGCGGGATGGAATTCTTAAAAGGACCCGTGACATAATCACCCGACAATTGATGACCCATGAAAATAGAGGGTAAAACTGTCTGGATAACCGGAGCATCCTCGGGTATCGGAGAGGCACTCGCAGTGGAGCTTTTCAACGGAGGCGCCACGGTAATTCTTTCAGCCAGGAATGTCGCCAGGCTGAATGCATTAAAGGCAAGACTGGATGCTGTTGGATCGGACCGGTGCCATGTTGTGCCCTGCGATGTTACCCGGATACAGGAAATCGAACAATCTGTTGAAAAGGTTAAACAGCTGGTAACCCGTCTCGACATTCTGGTCAATAATGCTGGTGTAAGCCAAAGGTCCTATGCCCTGGAAACAACGATTGCCGTTGACAGAGAACTTCTGGAGGTGAATTTTTTCAGTGCGGTGGCGGTTACCAAGCTTGTACTGCCATGGATGATCAATACCGGTGGCGGGCAGGTCGTTGTGATCTCCAGCATGGCCGGGAAATTTGGTTTCCGCATGCGTTCATCCTATGCTGCGTCAAAGCATGCCCTGCATGGGTTCTTTGAGACCCTGCGGGCCGAGGTGCATGATAAGCATGTGGGGGTGACCATGATTTGCCCCGGTAGGGTTAAAACGGATATTTCCATCAAATGCCTTACGGGAGATGGGAAGCAGTATGGCATCATGGACCAGGGCCAGGTGCATGGCGTGCCGGTTGAAAAGTGTGCCAGGATCATCGGCCGCGCCATCAGAAATGAACGCAAAGAAGTCTTTATTGGCAGCCGTGAGCTCCTCCTGCTGGTCATTAAGCGAATCTGTCCACCACTCTACTACTGGATTGTGAATCATGCAAGTCCTACCTGAAACCTGCTGAATCGAATATAAGGGCCTATTTAAAATCATTTTAAGTCATAAACTGAAATTGAAAGAAAAAGTTATCAGTGGGATACAGCAGATCGGAATCGGCGTACCCAATGTCAGAGAAGCCTGGAGCTGGTATAAGCAAAACTTCGGGGTGGATATCAGGATGTTTGAGGAATCGGCGGTTGCTGAACATATGTTACCTTATACCGGTGGAAAACCCCAGAAAAGGCATGCCGCACTTGCTCTGAATCTTCAGGGTGGCGGCGGGTTTGAGATCTGGCAATACGTGGAGCGTATTCCACTGTCACCCGCGTTTGATATCCAGCTGGGCGACCTTGGAATATTCGCTGCCAAGATCAAATGCCACAATGCCAGGGCGACCTATGACTTCCTCAAGGCGCAGGGAGTGAAAATGCTGAGCGGGATCTTGCGTGATCCCCGGGGGAAGGAGCATTTTTTCGTCATGGATCCTTACGGGAATATTTTCCAGCTGGTGACCAGTATCACCTGGTTCAAGAATGAGAAGAAACACACTGGAGCGGTTTACGGTGCCATAATTGGAGTCTCGGACATCAAACAATCGATGAATTTCTATAAAAGCATTCTGGGATACGATCAGGTTATTTATGATGAAAGCACTGTCTTTGGTGAATTCGCCCCAATTCCCGGCGGTAACAGCCGGTTCCGCCGGATTATGCTGCGGCACAGTAAACCCCGTATTGGCGCTTTCAGTCCGATTTTCGGTACCAGTGAAATTGAGCTGGTACAGGTGCTTGACAGACAGCCGCAAAAAATTTATCACGAGAGATTGTGGGGTGACCTGGGCTTTATTCATCTCTGTTTTGACATCCGCGGGATGGACCTGCTACGTGAAGAATGCAAGCAAAAGGGATTTCCCTTCACCGTAGATGTGAGCCACAGCTTTGATATGGGTGAGGCGGCAGGATCATTTTCCTATACCGAAGATCCTGATGGCGCGCTCATTGAGTTTGTTGAAACCCACAAAATTCCAATTCTGAAGAACCTGGGATGGTATCTGAACCTGCGAAAACGTAACCCTGAAAAGGCATTGCCCCGTTGGTTGCTGAGCGCCATTGCCTTCAACCGGGCCAAGGATATTAAATAGAATATAAGATCTAAGATCTAAGATCCAAGATCCAAGAACCAAGAACCAAGAACCAAGAACCAAGAACCAAGATCCAAGAACCAAGATCTAAGATCCTAAATCTTCGATCTTCCATCTTCGATCTTCGATCTTCCGATCTTCGATCTTCCATTTTATCTTACTCCTGGGTACTGCCTCAAGGCATTCCTGTAAAAGATCTTTTCCACCACTTCCCGGGGGAGCTTGAGGCCGCGGAATTCTCCCGGGAAGTCCCCGGTGGTCAGGACGTCATCCGTAGTGAAGAATCTCCAGTCGTTACCCCAGACCCGGTGCATGGCTGCATTAAGCTCAGCGGGATCTGCAAGTCCGTCATCTCCCCAGTCGGTTCCGTAAAGAAACCTGTCCTGATACTTAATAAAGAAATCACGCACTCGTTGCCAGTCGTCCTGCGTTTGCCGTTCAATATGGCAGACTCGGGCAGCCAGGTCCACAGACATATTGGGGAATTCGTCGAATCGCTTGGCCAGCTCGTCCACGCTCCATTCCAAACTTCCCAGGTGAGCGCCCACAAAAATAAGTCCGGGATGTTTTCGCAGCAAGTTATCCCTGGCCCTGAGCTGGTCGTCATAACTTGGATATTCAGGATGAATATACATGTGGTACTCGGGGTGCTCCTGGAAATAAGTTCTGTCACCTTTCACGGTCATGGATTCAAGTGGAAGCCAGCAGTTTCTGGGCTCGCCCAGATGCCCCAGAACCGGTATGCCTTTTTTTACAAGGAAATCAAAAACAGGGTCAAATTTCGGATCATCGATCATGATGAACTTCCCATCCTTATCTTTTTCGACCATGCCGATATTTTTCCAGATTTTCACACCAACAGCACCATTCTTAAGGGAGGTTTCAAGCATGGCAATGGTTTTTTCGGCCCATCCGGCATCATCCCATCCCTTCATGGAGAAGGTAGTCACGTATGCCACCTGTCCGGGGAAAGTCTGCAGCTGATGTATGGCAAACCTTTCCTGTTCCTGAATGGGCATATTTCCAGGGGCATCCGTATTGATGGTAATGATCCTGAAATTATCCTGTTCAGCGGTTTTCAGGAAGGCTGGCCTGTCGGTATTGATGTGGCAGTGGGCATCGATCTTTGCCAGGGCTTCATAATCTTCAGGATTGCAATACAGTGCAAGATCCTTGGCCCCAGCCAGGACCGGCACCATAAAGGTGTTAAAGGAATGCGGCCGAAGGGCTACGACCAGCAATTGATCTCCCACTTTCACATTCATTTTTTGAACTTCATCCTGTGAATTCCCGGCAATCACAACCATAGTACTGTCGGGATTCAGGAAGGCCAGCAGTTCCTCATTCCTGCCGGAAGTGGACAGCATCCTGGCGCCCGGCTGGATATAATTGCTGAAATGCTTCAGCAGGTAGAACTCCGGGTTATAAGTGATTTCCCGGGTTTTACTGTTCACGGTTATCATGGAATTCTGCTTCCAGCCCCACATGCTTTTTCCGGTTTCATCCAGCACGCTGTTCCAGAAAGTGTATAGGCTTACCCCGTTCTCGAAGTAATGTTTCATGAGAGAAAAGGTATACTCCGCAGCTTTCCAGTCGTTTGATCCGTCGCCGCATTCCGTTTCAGACTGCATTAACTTTACGCCTGGGTACTTCTGATGAACGCCAGGTATGGCTTGCTTCCCTGCCCACTGAAAGCTGATGCCGCTGATGAAACGTGCGATGGAAGGGTTTTGCAGAATTGTGTCAATTTTTTCCACCGAAGGTCTTTCCACGGTTCCGTACCAGATCTCAGCATCCGGTGCTGAAACTTCAAGTGCCGGTCCCAGGTATTTTCCGATGAAGGTGCCCAGGTCTGTGGCAGTCCATATACAGGAAGGAAAATTCTGGCAGGAATTCATTTCGTTCTGTACATGAATACCGGAAAGGTGAATGCCTTCGTTCCGGTATGCCTGCAGGTATTTGGTAAAATACAGGGCATAAGCCCCGAGATAGGCCGGCTCCATCCTGAACTGGGTATTCCCTTCCCGTCCTTGCTGATCAGGCGTCATGCCGTTGTTAGCATCGGGACGGCAGGCATAATGATTGTTTGTTTTCATCCACGCTGGCGGGCACCAGGGTGATCCCCAGATCCTGAGATCGGGACGGTACTTCATGGCAGCTTTAATATAAGGGATCAGCATTTTCTGATCACGTACTATGCTGAAATGCTTCATTTCAAAGTCACCGGCACTGTCATTCAGGGAGTAATAGTCCAGGGCGTAATCGTTGGCGCCGATGGGCATGCGGCAGATGTTGAGCTTCAGGCCATCAGTCGGATCGAAAATATTCTTCAGAATGGATTCCCGGGCTGGCGGTTCCAATACAGATAAAGCTGTCCATCCGAGTTCATTGAAACAGGCACCGAAACCATCCACCACCTGTAGCTGCTTATCAGGAAAGACTACAGCATCAACCGGCAGATCTTTCAAAGTGGTCAGTTCAATAGTACTGGCAGTCCATACTCCGGCCGGACTTGATTGCATCCACCGGACCTGGGCAGCACAATGCGGGGCAGGCAATAACAGCATATAGATTAATGCAATCCCCGTAAGATGAAATATTCTATTTTCCATAACCCTGATATTTGCTTAAGGAAAAATAGCAAATATTTCATGAAATACATCCTGAAACCAATAATTTGGCGTACACGATGATTATTTTGTAACTTTATTTCCAAATCCTGAAATTCGATGATGCTGACGGATATACTCCCGGAAGTACTAGAGGAATGGTCAGCGGAAGAAACCACACCGCTGAACACACCTAATGATATGTATGGTTACATGGATGGCGGAGCTGAGTTATACCTGTCCTATGGTTTCAGACAAGCCCTGAGCCGGAAGTACCGGAAAAACGGTAAGACCGAGGTAACAGCTGAGATCTATGACCTGATCGAGGCCCGTAATGCATTCGGGGTTTTCAGCCATACCCGTGAAACAGAAAACCTGCAGCTGGGTCAGGGAGCCTTCACCCTGCCCGGGGCCGTCTTTTTCTGGAAAGACCATTATTATATATCCCTGTCTGCCTGGGAGTCTACTCCGGAAACAGAGGAGTTCATCCATACCCTGGGCCTTTTCATTGATGAAAAAATACCGGTCACAGCGGAACTTCCGGCTGTGGTGAAATTTTTGCCGCCGGAAGGGCTTGTCCCATTCGGATACCTGTATTTTCACCATTATATCTGGCTGAACGCCTATTTCTACATCTCGGACAATAACCTTCTCTGCATCGATGACAGTACAGATGCTGTAATGGCCAAATACGGTGACCCGGAGAAAAGAATGTACCTTTTGATCATACAATACTCAGGTCAGGAAGCTGCCAGGGAGGCCTTCGCTTCATTTGGGCAGTGGTTTTTCCCCAGTGGTCTTACCGGTAACTGCACTCGGCTGGAAGGCGGAGCCTGGCTGGCAGCTTCGACGGACGACAGGTTGATAGCTGCCGTATTCAACGGATTAGTTGAACAATCTACACGTGAGTTGCTGATGAAAGTGATGGATCATTATAAAGCCATTAACCTGAAACAGAACCCCTAATTAAAATCTTATGAAAACCAAGCTAACACGTCGCAAAATGCTGCAGAAAAGTGCCACGCTGGCATTAGGCAGCGCCTTCCTGATGCATGCCCCTGTCCGTATCTTTGGCGGTAACCAGGAAAAGCCATCCAGGGTGGTACTGATCCGTGACAAAGCTTTGCTGGACGCTTCAGGCAACATCAACCAGCAAGTGCTTTCTGCTATGGTTGATGAAGGCATGATAAAGCTCACCCGCTCCGGATCACCGGCAGAGGCCTGGAAGCAGATTATCCGGCCTGAGGATGTTGTAGGCATCAAGACCAATTACTGGAATCCGTTACGCACACCCATTGAGCTGGAGAACATCATTAAAGCCCGGGTAATGGCAACGGGTGTAACTGAAGAAAATGTCAGCATCAACGATCGCGGGGTGCTGAATGATCCGGTCTTCAAAAGAGCTACAGCGCTGATCAATACAAGGCCCATGCGCACTCATGCCTGGTCGGGTGTAGGATCTCTGCTGAAAAACTACATCATGTTCACCCCGCAACCCTCAGCCTATCATGGCGATTCCTGTGCCGATCTGGCCAAATTGTGGGAATTGCCGGGGGTGAAGGGAAAGACACGACTGAATATCCTGGTTATGATTACACCCTTGTTTCATGGCGTAGGCTCCCATCATTTCAACAAGGAGTATACATGGCCTTACCAGGGACTCATATTGGGATTTGATCCTGTGGCTGTTGATGCGGTTGGCGTAAAGATTCTGGAAGCCAGGAGAAAGGAATATTTCAAGGAAGACAGGCCCCTGAATCCGCCGGCCAAGCATATTGCCCTGGCAGATACCCGGCACCATCTGGGGAATGCTGATATGTCCAGGATCGACCTGGTTAAATCAGGCTGGCAGGAGGGACTGCTTGTATAATATTCACCAGCTCTTAGGATCCCTGTAACTTCGATTGCTGCTGTGCCCGGTAACACAGGTACGATCCGGATATCAGCAGGAGGACTGCTACCCAGAATATGGGGAGTATCACTAAATTTATCCGGAAGTGCAGGAAAAGCAAGGAAAGAACCGGAATAAAAAAAGAAAGGGCTGTGATGAGCGCTCTGTTTCCATGCTTTATGGCAATGAACCAGCATAAATAGCCCAGTGAAGTCGGACCAAGGATCACGTAAAGGAGATCGGGGTTCTGGACAACTGCCGACAAACGGAGGGAGGAAAGCTGCCCGTTTAGACCCTGAATGCAAAGGAAAACCAATCCGCTCAATATAAAGATAACCGGTATACCGGCTATGTCATCCTGGCTTTTGTATTTTACTGTAAGGTTGGAATACAGCGCCCAGGAGACCGAGGTCAGAAAGGCCAGCGCGTAGGCCAGAAGATTGTCGTCACCCGACCTTATCAGTCGTCGGATCGAGCCGGTATCATAATCCTGCAATAGCGCCATGGCAATTCCGGCAAAGGAAAGGATCACGCCCGGAATGAAAATTGCCGGTGGCGTTTTTAGTCTGAACAAAGGTATTCGCAGCAGGTATATCATTACAGGCCAGGTGTAATTCAGCAGGGTGACCACAACCAGTTCCTCGTTCTTCCGTGCCAGTCCCACGGCAAGGAACAGCAAAACGTTGTTGATCATAAAAAAGATGCCTGTTTTCCAGTAATAGATAAGGGGAAGGTTCTTCAGTTTGTTCAGGAAATCCGTTTTTCCGGAGAAAGTAAGCATGGAGATAAAAAGGACAATGCCGCTGAAAAAGTAAATATAAAAAGCGCCACTGTAAATCCCTTCCTGGTCCAGTGCATTTTTGGAAAAGGCAATATTGCTTGCCCAGAGTAATATGGCAAGGATACCGGCCAGGGTGGCCAGGAAATAATTGGAATTATGGTGTTTTCCTGATATCATCTGGCTTTAGGAAAGCCAAATATATCATAATAGTGCGGAATTTAAACGGACAGCAGGGACGATGAATCTTTATCGAGATAAAGCCAGGCTGCCCAATGCCCGCGAAGCACGGATGCAGGAATCCACGGTGAAACGGGATCTTCAACCGTCCTTCTGACGGCTTCCGCTTTGCGCAAATCCGGTACCGTGCAGATAATGGCTTTTGATTTCAGGATCTGTTTGATAGACATACTGATGGCTTGCTTTGGAACATCCTCCAGGGTCCGGAACCATCCTTCACCCATTTGCTGACGCCGGCATGCTTCATCAAGGTTTACGGTGATATAGGCATCCCCGGTCTCAAAATCAGCAGGAGGATCGTTGAAAGCCAGGTGGCCGTTTTCACCGATTCCGACAAAGGCTACGTCGATCGGATGCTGACGGATAATGTTACCCAGCCGGAGGCATTCCTGGCTAGGGTTAACTTCTCCGTTTATATAAAGGAATGATCCTGGATTTACAGGATCAGCGAATCTTTCCTTCAGATACCTGCGAAAAGAGGCCGGGTGTGTTTCCGGCAATCCGATGTATTCATCCAGGTGAAAGGCGCTGACCACCGACCAGTTAATATCCTCTTTCACGAGCACTTGCAGCATTTCAAACTGGGATGCCCCTGTGGCCAGAATGATATTGGCCGATCCTTTATCCTGGATTGCCTTGCGGATAAGCTCGGCGCCCTGCCTTGCCGCTGATCTTCCAAGTTCCTGCCTGGTAGCGGCGATGTTTATTTCCATGATGATTCTGGTTAAGTTATTTGTGGCTGATAGGGTTAAGATTATCGTCCAACGGGGTCATTTTTGGCATCAGCAGGTGCACGAATCCCAGGATGATCAGGTAGGATAAACCGGCTATCACAAAAGCCCAGAAGTATCCGGAATTGTTCGCTGTATCCAGCACGGAGCCCAATGCAAGATCCGCGACAATGGCAAAGGTCACCCCGACCATTTTTCCGATACCAATGACAGAAGCCACCGCTTTCTTGGGGAACACATCCGGAACCAGGGTATAGCTGTTGATCGACCAGGACTGATGTCCGGCGGCGCCCAACCCGATCAGCCAGACGGCGATCCATTTGCCTGCCACCACAGGCACAAAGGTCACCGGCAAAATAATGACTGCACAAACCAGCAGCGTAATCTTCCTGGCCTTGTTGACCGACCAGCCTTTTTTTATCAGTACACCCGATGTATATCCCCCCAGGAGGCTTCCGGCATCAGCCATCAAAAAGATGATCAGGAAAGGCAGTCCCATGTTTTTAATGTCGACTCCAAACTGTTCACTCAGGAACTTAGCGCCCCAGAACAGGTAGAACCACCATACCCCGTCGGTAATAGTGGTCAGGGCAAAGGCCCATGTCTCCCGCTTGGGAAGTAACTTCAGCCAGGGTATCTTCCCAGGTGTTTCCTCCCCGGAATCACTGTTGATATAAACCAGCTCTTCCTTTGATAGTCTCGGATGCACTTCGGGCTTTTTATAGGTTCTCAGCCATAGGATCACCCAAAGGGAACTCAGTACACCGGTAAACAGGAAGGGGATCTGCCAGTTTTTCCCTTCTGCTGTCACAATGGCGCCAACGATGAATGGTGCCAGAATGGCTCCTACACTGGTGGAGGCGTCGAAAATACCCGTGGCAAATGCCCGGTCCTTTTTTGGGAACCATTCCGCTACTGTTTTTATAGCGGCGGGAAAATTTCCGGATTCCCCGATTCCCAGCCCGAATCTTGCCGTAATGAACCCAATAAGGCTGAAAGCAGGCCTTATGACGGCATGCAACATGCCGAAAAGGCTCCAGGTCACAATGGATATGGTATACCCTGTTTTGGTGCCCAGCCTGTCAATGACGCCACCCATGAATAGCAATCCCAACCCGTAAGCTATCTTGAAAGAAACCATAATGGACGCATAATCCTTATTCGACCAAAAGAACAGCTCCTGCAGCACAGGAGCCATAACGCCCACAATGCTCCGATCGAAGTAGTTGATGGTGGTGGCCATGAACACCAGGGCCAGGATGCGGTAACGATAAGTGCCGATTGGACTTTTTGATGGGGTCATCAGGTGATTAAGTGATTAGGTGATTAAGTGATTATTGTTGGCTATTCGTAACGTTATTCCGGTTTCATTTTTCACTATTCATTTTTCACTTTTCCTTGGCATATACTAATCTGCCCGCCACAATGGTCTGCTGAATGATGATCCTCCCGTCCTCGACGGTGAACAGGATCAGGTCGGCCCGTTTCCCCGGCTCGATTTCACCCCTGTCCTCCAATCGAAGCAACCTGGCCGGATTGGCGCTGGCCATCTGTATGGCCTGTGCAAGACTGCAGCCGGTGAATTTCATCATATTGGATATGCCGGTTGTTAAAGGACTTACGGCTCCTGCCAGCACGTTTTCAGCCGGATACCTCACTACCCCGGGGGTCACCACTACTTTTCTTTCCCCACGGGTATATTCCCCCGGGGGGAGTCCTGCCAGGTCGAGGGCATCAGATACCAGAACGGTTCGTTCGGCCCCTTTTATCCTGAAAAAGCATACTACCTCATCCGCATTGAGGTGAAATCCATCGGCAATCAGCGTAATGGTGAGTCTGTCCTCAGCCAATTGGGGCCATAACGGATTATCATGACGGTTGATCAGGTTGGCACAGCCGTTTCCCAGGTGTGTCGACAGGGTAGCGCCTCTATCTGCTGCCTGTTTAATGATATCAGCGGTTCCATTGTGATGGCCCAGGGACACCAAAACCCCTGCTTCTTTGCACCGGTGAATAAAATCAAGGGCTCCCGGCACCTCCGGTGCAAGGGTGATCAGCCTGATGCCATGACCTGCGGCTTCCTGCAAGGCCGAAAATTCATTCCAGTCCGGTGGCCGGATGTACTTTTCGAGGTGCGCACCCCGGTAACCCGGCAAGGGTGAAATATAAGGTCCTTCCAGATGAAATCCGGGGACTGACAAACCAATGTCATTTTCATGCAATGCAGCTGCCAGCAATTTTAAGCTGTGAAGCAGACTGTCCGGGTGGTTGGTAATAACCGTAGGAAGAAAGGAGGTCACGCCTTCCTTAAACAAGCCAATCATGGCTTTGCGCATTTCCTGCGGGGTCAGGTTCTGGTCGGAAAAGTCAACGCCCACGTAGCCGTTGATCTGCATGTCAATCAGGCCGGGTGCGACATAAAATGCAGGTGTATCAGGAGATACTGAACGGACAATACTTACAATCCTGCTCCCTGCTATGTTGATGGTAATTTCCTTCCCATCGAGGAAAAGGCGTCCTTTTATTTTCGAGGTATCTGATTCAGCCCCCGGGGCGTGCAGACAAAGGATGATCCAGGAAAAACATATGATGCTCAGTGTCTTCATGCAGTTGTTGTTTTTTTTAAACAGACTTTGTACAACCTTTATTCTCCTGAATGAATAAAATTAAAGAAAACCTCCCTAACTTGTCCTATGAATATGAAGAAACCCTGAAATTCCAATTCATGATACTATGCAACCTGTTAAAATACTGCTGCTGATCGTGATTCTCTCAGTACCGTATCAGCCCGGTCTTGGTGCCGACACTACTTTCTGCACCCACAAAGTGTTGCTGGATGCACAAAATAAATTACTGCCCTGGTATTTTCCGCAGGAAAAAGCTTATGATCATTATCTGCGCCTCCGCTGGGATTTTATTAAAAACCGGGTTCCCCATGCTCCCGGCCCCCTGCCCAGATCACGGTATCCCCAGTACTATTTCTACTGTGCCTTTAAAGAAAACAAGGGTGTGCTGGAACCCGACACCTGGATGAATGACATTGGCGAAAAAATCCCCAACTGGTTTGAATCGGCTCGCCTGTATTATGCCTATACAGGGGACTCCAGTGTAATGAAGATCGTGAAGGATTTTATCGATTATACACTGGACCACGGCACCAGTCCGGCCACCTTTGTCTGGCCCAATTTTCCCTACACAACGGCCAATGCCGGCGACACCTTGTTTCGCGGATTCACCAGTGCCAACAGACTGGCTTGGCATGAAATACAGGTTGATCACGCGGGAGAAATGGGATTAACGTATTTCAGGATGTATCAGTTTACCCAGGAGGAAAAGTACCTTATGGCTGCCTTACAGGTGGCCGATGTGCTTGCGCGAGAGGCAAAAACAGGTACAACAACGGAATCTGTATGGCCTTATCGTGTCATCATGGAAACCGGAGAAGTCACTGCTCCCTATGGAGCAAACTGGACAGGATGCTACCAGCTGCTGGATAATCTTATTCGTGCAAATCTCGGGAATGTCATCGCTTATAAAACTTCGCGTGATAAAGCACAGTTATTTCTCCTGAAGTATCCGATGAAAACCGGATACTGGACGGATGGGCATTCTGATACTGACATCAAGAGCAACACCTATAAAAGCAATTTGAGTGCCAGTAACATGACTTTGAGCCTTTTTGATTTTCCTGAGATGGACCCGGACTGGAAGTCGCATATTCCCATGTTGATCGACTGGACGGAGGACAATTTCATTTTCCGGGGAGCACCCGGTGAACCGTCCACCATGTGGGGCGCCAATATCGTGGGTGAACAGGATACCTTTATTTTTAAAATGGAATATCAGACAGCCCGGTATGCTGCAGCCTGTGCTCGGTGGTATGCTGTTTCAGGGGACGAATCCTATAAGGAAAAGGCTTTCCGCTCACTGAACTGGGTAACCTACTGTAATGATTCGGCAGGTATGGCCTTTGAAAGTCCTGTAAGCAAAGGGATTAACAGCTGGTGGTCCGATTGCTACGGCGAGAGTCCCAGGATGTTTTATCATGCTTTTGCCGGCATCCCGGAATGGGCTCCGCCACGTGAGAACCATATATTGTATTCGGAAGGAATTCTTAGGGATGTTCAGTACTCAATAAATGAGGTAAAGTATTACGCCACGGCGGATAATGGAACCGAATACCTGCGACTGGCCTTTAATCCTGCCCGGATTAGCCTGAACGGAAAAATGATTTCAATAAGCCAGGAATTGAAACCGGACACATACATCATCAGGGACCTTGGGAATGGCGATTATGCCATAACCCTCATGCATAAAAATGAAGGTGATGTCCTGATATCCGGCAATCCCTAAACACAATTAAGATCATAACCCGATTACCTGTAATAAAAATAAATAGAATAGCTGCATTCTTGTAGTAAACACTTGAAATACTATGTTTATAATTAGCGCTAATTCATTAATAAAGAGAATCTTAATAAGTATTTTCTTTGTCCTTATCTCCTTGATCATAAAGGCTCAGCCTGCAGCAATTTCATTGCAGATAGATGGAGCAACGAAATATCAGACCATGGATGGTTTTGGCGTTAACATCAACACAACCTGGTGGTATAACGGTGAGTACATGGATACAAAAGTGACACAGCCGGCAATTGACCTGCTTGTCGATTCATTGGGCGCCACCATTTTCCGGGCCGTTATCGAAGATATTGACTGGGAAGTCATCAACGACGATAACGATCCCAGCCACTTCAACTGGACCTATTACAACAGCATCTTCACAAATGACAGGTTTCAGGGTGTATGGAACACCTTGCGTTACCTGAATCACAAGGGAATCACAAACGGGTTGGTTATCAGTTTTATGGGTTCACCACCCGCCTCACCACCTCTTGAGTTAACAGACCCGCTAAAAAGTTGGATGGGTGGTACAGATCACTCCGTAGACGCCAATAAAGAGGATGAATTAGTCGAGTCGATAGCCGCGCTCTTATATTATATGCGTAACACTGTTAAGATTCAATTCAGGCTGATATCGCCAATGAATGAAACGGATGTGATGTCAAACAGCAAAAGCGCGGATCATCCGGATGGTATCGTGGAGGGTCCTAATATACCGGATGCCGTCCAGTATGTGCGTGTGGTCAGGAAACTTGCCGCAAAACTCGATGCCATCGGAATGGGCGATATCAGGTTCGTGGCTCCGGATGCTGCAGGAGACCGCCTGTTTGTTGACTGCCTTGAAGAAATGGTGAAGGACTCTTCGCTTATGCGCAGGTTGGCATCCTGGGGTGTGCATCAATATGGCAACGATGCAGCAAATTATTCAGCGATAATCAGCAGGTCCGGGTATCCGACCAAATCCTACTGGGTAACCGAAACAGCCGGTATCAGGAATATGCTCGGCCAGCTCGATGACAATGCCAGGGCGTATATTTTCTGGGACGGATTTGACTGCGTTTATCAGCATGCCAGACGAAACGGCTATGGCAGCGTTCCCCCGAATGACTGGGTCTTTTGGTTTGGCCCCGCAGAAGGAAAACCTTTGATCGAATATATTGCTCCCACCAGAAGTTGGAAGCCACGGAAGCAGTTCTATGAACATGCCCAGCTGATGAAGTTTGTTAAACCTGGTTCCGTACGCATAAACATAACTGGTCAGGACAGCAGCCTGGTTGCTTATGCTTTTTGCAATCCGGAGGGGAATATGGTTATCACGGGCAGGAATAACAGCAGCAATACTATCACGGTCAATGGAATGCTGTCCAACCTTCCGGTGCTGAGAAATATGAATCTGGTTTACACTGATTCCGCATCCAATTTACTTGCGGGAAAAGAAATTGATGTATCGGGGAATAGTTTTACGGCTTCTATTCCTGCAGAATCTGTTTTTACCATTACCGGGATATCTGGTTTATTACCTTCATCAATGAATCAAATAAAACCTGAACCCTCAAACTGGTACCCGGGTGATATCCATGTCCACCGCAATTGCGGTGAGGTTACCTCCGTACTGGCAGAGTCCGAGTTTACCAACATGATGGAAACCAATGATCTGGCTGTTATTTCTGTGCTAGCCGACATGGGGAATGGTGAGGTAAAAGACAGCAAAGAGGATCTTCCCAAGGTTACCGGAAAAGATGCACCTCAATCCAAGCCCGGACGATTGGTACACTGGGACGCGGAATGGCATTTTGATCCTGCCGGTGTTACTTTTGAGAACAAGGCCCTGGGGGGTCACCTGGTTTTGCTTGGTCTGAAAGAGGCCCATACCATATGGAATGAATCACCCTATAAAATTCTCCTTTGGGCTGAAAATCAGGATGCAGTCAGGGGATTCTGCCACATGCAATACCTGAATGATACCCTCCAGAATGAGTTGAATTGTTGTATCCCGTTAGAATATCCGGTGGAAGCAGCATTGGGTACAATTGATTTCCTTTCGGAGGATGTTTGGCGCAATGACGCAGCCATAAATGCCTATTACAGGCTGTTGAACTGTGGTTTCAGATTGGGCTGGGCAGCCGGTACAGATTTTCCATGCAACAACGGTCAACCTTTCGGATCACTGCTGACCTATGTGGAGGTAAAGGATAATCCCCTGACCTACAGGCGCTGGATTGAAGGCATCAGGAACGGAAGAACCGTGGTAACAAGCAATGGACATGTTGAGTTCCTGGATCTGAAGGTAAACGGAACAGCAACACCGGGTGATGCGATAACATACAAAGTTGGAAACAGGGTCACTGTTGTGGTAACATGGACATCCATAAAGGAACTGACCGGCAGCATTGAGCTGGTTTGCAACGGGAAGGTGATTGCAACCCAGGAAGGAACCGCCAGACCGGGAGAGCCGGTATCTTTGCAGGCCGGTGTTGAGATTAGTGAAAGCAGCTGGATATGCGCGCGCCGTATGGATGATACAGGCCACCAGTCGCACACAGCACCCGTATTTGTTTCAGTTGACAATATGCCGGTGAGGGCCAGTGCTGATGATGCGAATTATTTTATCGCATGGATTGATGACCTCATCGGGAAAACGTCCCCGGGAGGCCCCTGGAACCGGTATTATAGCCATGACCTCGACATGGTTCTGGGAAGATACAGGAAAGCCAGGGCTGTTTTTGAAAAAATCTCCGCAGAAGCAAGCATAAAACAATCCTCCCACATCAATTGAACATAACCATACCGGCAGATCACATTAGAAAAGGCAAAATGATCCGAAACTTTTACCTCCTGGCAGCTTTCTTTCTGTTATCCGGAATAGCTGGTTGTTCCTGTAAAAAGGCTGATGCACCAATACTGTTGCTGTCTACCGATGCCGATTTTGGATCCTATACCGGGGAAATTCTCAGGACTGAAGGGTTCAATGCTTTTAAGTCAGATTCATTGAACGGGGATAACGTCACAACCCTTTACCTCCGTCAATTTGACCTGGTGATCCTCACGGAATCAAAAATTAATGCACGCGCAAACAAAATACTTGAAAGATTCGTGAAAAAAGGTGGAAACCTTATTGCTTTCCGCCCCGATACGGTTCTGGCCCCGTTGTTCGGGATCATCCCTTCCGGTGGTCATATTGCAGAAGGGTACCTTGGTATTGATACAACCACGCTCCAAGGCAAAGGCCTTGTTAGTGGACGCATGCAGTTTCACGGAACCGCTGATCAATATGCCTTAAACGGTGCAGAATCTATTGCAAATCTGTTCCATGATAAAGCTTCACTAACGAAATTTCCGGGCGTAGTAAAGAACAAGTTCGGTAAGGGCCACACCGTTGCTTTTCTTTATAACCTGCCTAAAAGCATCGTTTATACCCGGCAGGGAAATCCTTTGCATGCCGGGATGGAAAAGGACGGCATTCCCGGTCTTCGGGGCATGGATCTGTTTACCGATGGCTGGTTGGATACTTCGAACAACACCATCAACCAGGCTGACGAACAAATGGCCTTGCTGTCGCATTGTATCGAAGAGATTGCTGCCATTGAAAAGCCTTTGCCACGTTTCTGGTATTTCCCGGATACCTTGAAATGTCTCGTAACACTTACCAACGACGGCGAATACCAGAGCGAGACCGATTTTGAATCCCAGTTCCGGGATGTTGATTCCATGGGCGCGGCCATGTCACTTTATGTGCTCGAGGTGAAAAAGGTTTCAAAAGCATGGGTTGATAAATGGACTGCCAGCGGCTTTGAAATTTCAGGTCATCCCGATAATACGAAGGAAGCTGGTAATCCGGGCTGGAGCAGCTCGGACAGTGCACTTAAAACCAAAAAAGAAGAGATAGCTGCTGCATTCGGATTGCCCATGCGTACCAATGTGAATCATTGGTTTTTATGGTGTGGCAGGGATGCTGACGGTAACCAGGATTTTGCTGCTGCCGCAAAACTGGAAGAAGAAAACGGTATCGGACTGGACGTTAATTATGCCCATTATGATATGCAATCAAACCAGGGAGCGTATTATCTGGGTACGCCCGGAACCAACCAGGGCAATTTTACGGGCAGTGGTCTGGTCATGAAATATGCCGGTACCACGGGCAACATTATCAATGTGTATCAGCATATTAATGCTGTATACGACCAACAATACAATGAAAGTCAGGATCCTGATGGTTTTTATGAATGTTTCAGGGGTCTGGTGGACAGGAGTCTGCACCAGGAAGTGTACTCGTTTATCAGCATTAAATCTCACAATGACGAATACTATTTCTCCAAAGCGCCCCTCATGAAAATGCTGGCCTATGCCAACAGTCATAATATTCCGGTTTGGACGGCAGACCGGTTGCTCGACTTTATTAAGATGAAGGATGAAGCCTCATTTTCACACATTCATTGGTCAAACAACCGGTTGACCTTTGAATTGTCCTCTTCATTGGAAAGTTCTGGCGGGCTCACCTTTTTCCTGCCGGCAAAGCATGGGCTTGCGAATATCGGGATGATTAAAGTAAACGGGAAAGAAATACCTTCAAAAACTACGTATATTAAGGGACATGCCTACGCTCTTTTAACTGTAACCGCAGGACGCAATTACAGGATCTCAGCCGACTACAGGTAATGGCAATCTGATATGACAGACCATCTACAACCGGTATTCCCGGTCTTACATTCCCCTGGAAAACCTGTATGATTTGGCGCTCAGGAAAGATGGTTCAATGGTCAGGGCTTTGGCAAACATCTCATCTGCTGTTGTCTTATTACCCAGGCCCAGGTTTCCCAGTGCCATCATGTAATAAGCCTTTGCTTTTTGTATGCGCTTGTCCCAGCGGTTTTCCACCCCCTCGGTATAGGCCGCAGGACCGGGGGTGATATTCAAAGCTTTATCTGCATCAGTCAGCAGGTTCCGGAATATCTGCTCCGCCTGGGCATCATTTCCCAGTTCCTGAAACGCAAGAGCGCGGCTGAACATGACCTCGGGCCAATCATTTCCTGCCCACCGGCTGCCGGCACTTCCTGAGGAAGACTGCATGAAATATTCCTTTGCTTTTTCAGCTTCACCCAGCAATTTCCAGGCCAGGCCCAGGTAATACAAAGCAATGCCGGCTTTGCTGTCCTCAGCGATCTCCAGGTTTCGGGGGAAGGTCAGGGCCGCCTCAAAGAACGGGATCGCTTCCCTGATCATTTTCTTCTCCAGGAGCCTGATGCCCTCCAGCACATGGGCATCCACCCAGGTCACATGATAATTGGTATTGAAGCGTTCGTAAGCATGAATGTTCCGGGTTTTCAATGATTTTATGGCTTCGGGGTACCGGCCTGTCCACACCAGAAGGTTATTGTATTTCACTGTGGCTGCATCAGCGATGTCAACAACATCCCGGTGAACCTCGAAAAGTTCCAGCCTTTTTTCAGATGGGATGCCGGCATAACCGTAATACATGTCGGCCTCCACCAGATATTGCGGGTCACCGGGATTGTGCTGCAAGGCTTTATTGATGCATTCCAGGGATTTTGGCATATTGTCCTTCACATGAGCATATAAGCCGGCAAGGTTGCGCCAGGCAATTGCCATGCCGGGATTCAGGCGAATTGAGGATTCCCAGCATTCAATAGCCTTGTCCGGTTGGTAATCAGCATAGATATTGCCCAGATAGTACCAGGCGGCAGCATCCCCGGGAGCCATCTCCAGGGCCTTGCTCAGCAGAGCCAGCTGATCTGTGCCGTAAGGGAAGCAATAATCAGTAGATAATGATGAGGCTTTTTGCATACTGATCCGGGCGCTGGCCAAATCATTGATCCCGAGAAGGCAATAAGCAATAGCATAATGAATCATCGGATAGCCGGTGAGCCTGGTATTCTTAGAATCAGCAGCCAGCATAAGAATCTCCAGTGCATCCTCATAGAATCCGGCTGTGGTATAACGGAAAGCTGTTTCGAGGTAATTATCCGGCTCATCACGCAGGGCCATAATAAAATCCTGCATGTAAGGCAACAGGGGAGTATGATCCGGATCTCGTTCCAACAGCTTACCCTTTTCATACAGGGCAATAAAATCAACAGGATCAGTTAAAAGGGCAGCATCAGCCCGTGATAGGGCCTCATTGTACTTACCTGTTTTACGCAGCAGGATGGTGAGGAGATCCTGGGTTTCGATGTTCAGATTGTCTTCACGGTAGGAGCGGGAAAGGGTTTCCACGGCGCGTTCATAATCCTGGTTCCTGCAATCGATGACTGCGCAAAGGTACAATGCGGGAGAAGCGAAAGCATGCGACCAGGAAGCCTTCTGGAGCCATTCATAAGCCTCTTTGAATTTCCCCTGATGGTATAACACCAGACCCAGGTAATAAAGCGGTTCGGTGTTTTTTGCCCGTGTGTGGTTGGCGGTGACCACACCGGTAGCGGTTCTCAGGTATTTTTCAGCGTTTGAAAAGTCATAGTTTTTGATGCAATGGATACCCAATTGGGTATTTACTTCAATACTTTTTGGATCCCTGCGCAATGCTTCTTCGTAATAGGGCAGGGGATTGATGTGTGCATTGTGGAACTGTTCGAGTCTGAGACCGGCCTGGTACAACTCATCAGCTGTTCCAATCTCCGACGGTTGCCCGGGGGGCTGATAGGTTTCCGGAACGGGAAGGTTCTTTCTGGGTTTTGGCTGGTAGGCAATCAGTTCCTCACCGGTTTCGGAGACGACGCTGACCCGTATTGCTGTTGGAGGAAGGTTCTCATCAACCGGAACTTCCAGGGTAAAGGCTTTATCCGGCTGGCAGTATGCAACTTGTTGAAAGAATAACGAATCCTCCTGATAGACCTTTATGCTCAAATGGTTCCGGATGGAGGTCGTATTCAGCTCAATATTCGCCAGGCCACCTTTAATCTCAAGATTGAGGGCGGCATCCCGATTGGCCTCCTTGATGCCAGATAATCCCTTTACCGGATAATAGTAATGGGTGGCCATTTTGGCTGAGAACGGATCGCACCAGCTGTAATCGGGCTGATTATCGGAATACGCACCGGCCATCAGTTCAATATAGGGGCCATCATGATCAGTCAGGATCTGGTCCCACAAGCGTGCCACGGCATTGTTTCCCCAGTTCCACATCTTCTTGCCGGGACAGGTAAACCTGTCTCCGATCAGCACTGTTCCTGCCTGCTTACCGTGATCAATCCCGGCCACAAAGTTCTGTTCAGAACCCCACTGGAAGAAAGAAGTGGGGGAGGATGTGTTTTTCCACCAGCTCAAGTCCACCCCACCGGTAAAATCAATGCCCTGGTAATACTGGTCGGCTACCGGCCAGGCAGTGAATTGGGTTTTTGCATGATAAACCGCATATTCCACATCAGGGGGAAAAATTACCTGGTAATTTTCGTTGGCATGCACAGCCGGATTGGCCCAGATCAGCAGGGAGGTGATCTGGGGTGTAACGTTGAAATACCTGATGGTGGTTTCTATATATGCCTTGCCGGGGTGAAGGGTTAATCCTACAGCCCATTTCGTGCGGTGTCGTTTTTCGTATTCACCTACCCAAATGGTCTTGCTGCTGTCGGGATTCACCACCATCCGATAGTCAACCGGCATAAAGGTTGAAACCCGGTGATGGTGGGGTATGTTCCATTCGATACCGCCGGATATCCAGGCACCTGCCATACCGATGAGGGAAGGTTTGATGACCCGGTTGTGGTAGAAGAAATCGTATCCGTTGGTTTTGTCAGTGGCGATATACAGCCGGCCTCCCAATTCAGGAAGAACGCATATCGAAATGTATTCGTTCTCCAGGAAAAGACCTTTGTATGTTTTATCGGTTTTGGAATCCGACAGCCTGTCGAGGTTGGGGTAGGGATACACCCGGTTCTGTGCACCCTGGTAATCGGTTGGTGTATAGAAGATGGGATTGATCTCCGGCTTTCCCAAAGGATAGGTTGGGATCACCAACGGCCTTTCGTACATTTTAACCTGCTGAGCATCAAGAATATTGCACATGCAGACAATCAGCAGCCAGGTTCCAGCGATACTTTTTTTCATATGTTTTTTTTACACCCCGACGGGGTACCCCCACCCCGTCGGGGTGGGAATTAAAATCGCAGATTGCGGAGGTATTCTCCTGCACTTTGCAGACATGCCATACCGTCCTGTATGTTGTCACGTTCCACCATATAATGGGCAATACCTTGTGTTTGTGCTTCCCTGAATATCGAAGGAAAATCAATAATGCCGCTGCCCGGGCACTCGAAGTCTTGTGCCCTTCCGTCAGCCATGTCTTTCACATGGAGGATGGGAATTCTGCCTGGGTATTTCTTCATCATGGCCAGGGGATCGCCACCACCTTTTTTCACCCAGTAAATGTCCATCTCGCATTTTACCAGTCCGGGATCGGTGTGGTTCATCAGGTAATCGAAAGGTATTCCCTCCCCGAAACTGATGAATTCCTTATCGTGGTTATGCCAGCAAAGTACCAGGCCTTTTTGTTTGCATAGTGCTCCCATGTGGTTCAGGATGTCCGCGCTTTGTTTGCAGTCGGCCAGTGTAAACGGACCGCCTGTTAACCATGGCCAATAAGTAACTGCATATTTCACGCCCAGTTCATTCAGGGTATCGAACCTTCGCAGGGTCTCGTCATCAGCGGCATTGAATCCCACTCCGCCGGCAATAGGAGTTAGCCCGATCTCTCTGCAAAAAGCCAGGAAAGTGGCCGCTGAATCGCCCAGGTAATTGCCTGTCTCGATCTCTGAATAACCAAATTCCACTGTCCTTTTCAGGATGGACTGCCAGTCGCCTTCGAGTTCTTTGCCGATGATGCCATCAATGTAACCGATATTTTTCAACCTGCGTCCGCCCGAGCAGGTCGGTAAAAGGGAAGCTGTAATTGTTGGGAATGCGACTGTTGCTGCAGCTGTGAGTGTTTTATGGAGAAACGTTCGTCGTGTAAACATTGTCTTTGTTTTAGAGTTATGCAAAGGACCAGCAGACCAGCGGGCTTATATCTTTGGCAGGGTCCATGGTTCTCTATAGCTAGGAGTAATAAGTTTATTGGCGGCCTCGCTGTTGGTGAACCGGTTGGCTGCCTCATCCCAGATCAAAACCGGCTCGCCGGTACGTCCGGCAATATTGGCAATGTGAACATGCAGGGCAGCGGCACGGCCGATTTCCGGGGGACAGGCAGGTGTTTTCCTGGTTTTCACACATTCGATAAAATTCTTCACATGCTCGCCATGGGATTCTTCTCCTTCGGTGAACTTATATTCTTCAGCCCTGAACTTTTTATTTTCATCATCCCATTCAGGATAAACCTGGATCCTCGACCGGTCAGCCACGATGGTTGCCTTGTCCCCGATAAAGGCCAGGCCATAAAGCATGTCATAAGGTCCGTGCTGGACACCGGCAGTTACATCGTAATTGATCACCAGGTCACTGCCCGGATAAGTGACCGTCATGGTATCGAAAGCCTCCCTGGCTCTTGGTTCAGGAAAAGTATTGCCGGCATACACCAGCGTTTTCTCAGGGCCTTTCGTCAATCCATTGGCCCACAGCGCAATATCCAGAAGATGAACACCCCAGTCCGAGACCATCCCACCCCCATAGTCCCAGAAATGCCGCCACGATCCGTGGAACCGGTTCCGGTTAAACGGTCTTTGTGGTGCAGGGCCCAGCCACATGTCATAGTCTACACCGGCAGGGACCGGTTCATCGGGGACTATTTCAGGACCCACACCATAATTGAAGTTGGCCCACACATTGATCTTCCTCAGCTTTCCAATGCTGCCCGATTTGATCAGTTCCAGGGCTTTCTGAAAGATAAAACCGCTGCGCTGCTGCTGTCCCACCTGAACAATACGCGCGTAATGCCTGGTCGCCCTTACCATGATGTTACATTCTTCAATGGTATTGGCCATGGGTTTTTCAACATATACATCCTTGCCGGCCTGAAGTGCAAATACGGTGATGAGACAGTGCCAGTGATCAGGAGTTCCGATGATCACGGCGTCGATATCCTTTTGCTCAAGCACTTTACGGAAATCCTTGTAAAGTTTCGGGACCTGGTTGAACGTATTTTTCACATCAGCAGCGCGATTGTTCAGGGTTTCTTCATCCACATCGCACAGGGCAATACAATTGATGCCCGGATTTGAAAGGTGATGTTCAAGAATTCCAAAGCCCATGTTTCTGCACCCTATGAGCGCCACGTTCAGAGAGTCGCTTGGTGCAACAGGGGCCGACCATACCCGTGAAGGAAGGATGGTAGTCATTCCGATTCCGGTGGTGGTTAAGGCAGCACGACTGATAAATTTTCTTCGGTTCATAAATTGACGGGTTTATTTATAATTCAGGGGTATGCAGGATATTTAAATCTCACAAAAGGTCAGTTTAAATTTAATTACAAAAACTGAATTCTTTAGGTGAATTGTATAAAGTAATTGGGAATAGATAAGATATCTTAATCCGTTTTTTACTATTTTCAAACTCTATTTAAGGCATTCGATTTTACTAACCAAAAAAGAAGTTTTTATGAGTAGGAACATTAACCGGCGCAAATTCATCGGGAATACCGCGACAGCCGCACTGGCCTTTACCATGGTTCCCCGCCATGTATTGGGCGGAAATGGATATGTTGCACCCGGCGATCAGATCAGGCTGGGTTTTATCGGGACCGGAAAACAGGCTCACGGCCTGCTACAGGATATCGGAGACTGCAAAGAAACAGTTGTCCTGGGAGTGTGTGATGTTGATCAGAAAAAACTTGCGAAGTTCAAAACAGAAGCAGAGGCCAAAAACAGGTCTAAAAATATGCAGGCCACGGTGGACGCCTATAAATATTACCGCGAACTTCTCGAGAGAAAAGATATTGATGCTGTTGTGATTGCCACTCCGGACCACTGGCATGCCCAGATAGCCGTAGATGCAGCCAAAGCCGGAAAGGACATATACTGTGAAAAACCCCTTGCGCTCACTATTGCCGAAGGTCGTGCCATGGTAAATGCCACGCGGAAATATGAACGCGTGTTTCAAACCGGGAACATGCAACGTTCATGGCGGGATTTCCGCCATGCCGTGGAACTGGTGCGAAACGGGTACATTGGTGAGATCAAGGAGATCAATGTGCATGTGGGAGAGCCTGTTAAGCAATGCAGCCTGCCTGAACTGGATCCACCTGCCGAACTCGACTGGAACGAATGGGTGGGACCTTCTTTCTACCGCGGCTGGCATCCCGATCTGGCACCGAAATATGGCGATGACAAGTGGGCCTGGTGGAGGGGATACCGGGATTTCGGCGGTGGACAGGTAACCGACTGGGGTGCTCATATGTTTGATATTGCCCAGTGGGGACTGGATATGGATAATTCCGGTCCGGTTAAGTTTGAGCCTCCTTCAGTACCTGCAATCCTTGGTCTTTCTATGACTTACGAAAACGGGGTGATTGTAAAACATACCGACTGGGGCGAGCACAATGCGGTGCAGTTTATCGGCACCAGCGGAAAGATTGAGGTCAGCCGTGAGTTTTTAAGAACATTCCCCAACAAAGACCTTGCTAAGGCAGCGTTGAAACCTGGCGATAAAAGGGTTTATTTCAGCGATAATCATTACCAGGATTGGGTAAACGCTATGAAAAACCGCACCAGGCCGGTATCTGACGTTGAAACGGGCCACCGTACCGCATCGGTGTGCAATATTGCAAATATCGCCTACGAGTTGCAACGGCCACTGAAATGGGATCCGGTAAAGGAAGAATTTATCGGTGACGATTTTGCCAATATGATGCGGACACGGGCATATCGCGGCAAATGGAATTTTAATGCCTTTTGATAACATCAATAATTTATTAATTGATCTATGCAAAGTATCAGGCAAAAGACGATCCGTCGTATCTTCATTACAGTGATAAGGGTAGCTATCGGCTGGCATTTCCTGTTTGAGGGACTTGCAAAGATCATGGCCGGGAACTGGACCGCTTCAGCCTATTTGTCAAATACGACAGGCTTCTTATCCGGATTTTACCACTGGCTGGCCAACTCACCGGTATTGCTGCAAACCACGGATGTTATGAATATGTATGGGTTGCTGTTAATCGGACTTGCCCTATTTATAGGATTATATGTCAGTGCGGCTTCTGTGTTTGCGCTATTGTTGCTTTTCCTGTATTATTTTGCCTATCCTCCGTTTGGCAGTTCCCTGATCGGTACCTCGGAAGGACATCTCTTTATCGTGAACAAGATCTTCATTGAGGCGGTTGCCCTCTTCTTCATCCTGTATTCCAAGGATAAGGGATATGGCATCGACCGGCTTTTCCGGTTTTTCAAAAAACCAAAGAAAGCACGAACAGTACATGACCTTTATGATTCCAGGCCTTCCAGGCGCGAATTGCTTAAAAACCTGGCCACCCTGCCCGTTCTTGGCTTTATGGGCTGGGGAGCCTTCCGGAACCTCTCCGGTTATGGTGCTGATGTGATGTCGGGGGCAACCATCCAGGTTAAAAAACTGGGTTTGGGTGAGTTGAAAGGAACATTGCCCAAAGGCAAAATCGGAAAACACAACATCAGCCGCCTGGTTATGGGAGGCAATCTTATTGGCGGATGGTCACATGCACGTGACCTGATTTATGTGGATACCCTTTTCAAGGCATACAACCAGGAGTCCAAGGTGTACGAAACACTGAGTCTGGGCGAAGAAGCAGGAATCAATGCCATTAATATCGGTTTCCCTTCCAATGCCCTGCTGGCCAAATATAAAAAATTAACCGGCAGTAAGATACAGGTGATCAGTCAGATAGGCCCTAATATGGAAACAGGGGACTATTATGAATTCATCAACAAGGCCATTGACTTTGGGGCTGACATCCTGCAGGTACAGGGAAACTGGTGCGACTGGCTGGTGCGCGACAATAAAATTGATGTTATTCAGAAGATGATGGAAAAGATCAGGAGCCAGGGTATTGTTGCCGGATTGGGTGCTCATTCCATTGAGTCTTTGATCGCTTGCGAGGAAGCCGGTATTATACCTGATTATTACATGAAAACCATGCACCATGAAAACTACTGGTCAGCCCATCCTCGTGAGAACCGCCATCCGTTTGAGGTTGATGGGGAAAATTTTCTGGATCATAACCGGTTTCACAACAATATGTTTTGCCTGTTCCCGGAGCGCACGGTAGCATTTGTGAACCGGGCCAGGGTTCCCGTAATGGGTTATAAGGTGCTGGCTGCAGGTGCCCTCGAACCGAAAGATGGTTTCAAATGGGCCTTTGACAATGGAGCCGACTTTATTTGTGTTGGTATGTTTGACTTCCAGATTGTGGAGGATGTGAACATTGCCATGGAAATTATAAAAAGCACCAACCGCATACGTCCATGGTACGGTTGATGGGGAAGGAATCAGACCAGGAATTCTACCGGAATATCCCGGAGCCGCATAATATCAGCGACTTTATCTCTGATATCGAAGTCCATGCTGCAGTTCACCATGCAGTTATGGCAATGCCTGCATGGTGATTCCTTCAAGCGGAGGTTGTCTATTACCTGTTTTCCCATAAATGGGCTTTTATATCCGTAGGTATACATATAGGCAAGCCTCAGCAAGATCATGCTTTTCCTGTTCACTCATTTCGATGCTAAACATCATGGGCATATACAGGCTGTAATTCTGCCCAACCCCGCCTTGTTGGCCCGTTCAAGAGCTGGCTTTAAAATGCTGTCCTGCCGGAAATTATAACCCAGCAGCAACACCTGATACATCTTGCTCTCTATGGCGGCATCGATCATTTCAACCTGGTTACCGTGGTTTGATATACCCAGGAAACGTGCTTTGCCCTGTTGTTTGGCCAATTGAAGTCCTTTCAGCATATCTTCATTGAGCGAAGCAGTTGCTTTAACAAATCCGCGTTTGTCCATATGAGAGTTTAATTTTCCAGGTTTAGATGATTCAGGATACAAATCATTCCTCAAATCTTAATCTTTTTTGAAATATTTTGTAGTGATGGCACTGCTCATACGTCTTTTTAACAATAGATTTCTTTTGAGCAGCAAATAAAAATATAATGCACGAGTATCGCTATATTTATATCCAATAAATACCACATTTAAAGAAATGAAAACAATTCGACGCATAACTTTTTTACCGATGGGTCTTGTTTCCTTCGGCTTTTGCCTGGCTTTGGCAGCAGCCCTAACCAGCTGCCAGCTTAAACAAGCACAGCAAATCCCTGTTCAGGATACCCTACTGATCAGCGATACCATCCAGTATCATGCAGTGCGTATCGCCAGGGCTGACAGTTCCATCCTGCCCTGGTTCTCGGCCGATCGGGGTGCCTCCTATGACACGGTGGTAAAGCTTGTTTGGAACTTCTGGAAAAACATGGAGACTGACTCCAATGGTTTGAAATACTATATGAATCACCAGGTTTGGAAGCCTGAACATGATATGCGCGGCCTGGGAGGCGATCAGATCAATATGGCCCTGTCCTCATGGACCTTACTTTATGCTTATTCCGGAGATGTGACTGTGGTTGAAAACATGAAATACCTTGCAGATACCTACCTGGATCGTTCCCTGTCTTCCGCAACCGACAAATGGCCCTATATTCCATATCCCTATAACACAATTATCCATTCCGGAAAGTATGATGGAGATATGCGCAACGGAAAAGGCATTACTCAGCCTGATAAAGCAGGCACCTTTGGGTATGAATTGACTGCACTTTATAAAATTACAGGCGATAAAAAATACCTGGAGGCGGCCATGAAAATAGCCAAAACACTTATGATACATATGGAAAAAGGGGACGATAAAAGATCTCCGCTACCCTTCCGGGTTAACGCCAAAACCGGGGAAACAGGCTCGCTATTCGATAACACGGGGAGCGGGAAAAGAATGGAGGCAGCCCTGTATACCGCTAACTGGACGGGTACGATCATGCTTTTTGAAGCTCTGATGACCCTTGATGATACCAACAAGGTTGCTTATGAGCTGGCATTTAATCTCATGCTGGACTGGATGAAAGCTTATCCCCTTAAATCCAATAAGTGGGGTCCGTTTTTTGAAGATATCCCGGGCTGGAGCGATACCCAGACTAATGCCATTACCTTTGCCCTGTTCATCCTGAGGCATCCGGATCTTTTTCCCGACTGGAAAAAGGATGTGAAAGGGATCATTGACTGGACCTACAAGGAACTGGGGAACCATGAATATGAAAAATACAGGGTGGTGGTAATGAATGAGCAAACCGTATACCGCGTTCCCGGGAACAGCCATTCGTCCCGTCAGGCATCCGTTGAACTCTTGTATGCTGCCCTGTCGGGAGACACTACCTATACTGAAAATGCCATACGAACCCTGAACTGGGCGACCTATACGGTGGCTGACGATGGACGGAACCGGTATATCCGTGATGATATCTGGCTAACCGACGGGTATGGCGACTATGTAAGGCATTACCTGCAGGCTATGGCTGCCATGCCGGAGCTCGCTCCCAAAGGGGCTGACCATCTGCTGGGTACTACTTCGACCATCACTGCTATAACCTATGAACCTGATAAGATAACCTATACTGCCTATGACACAACAGCGGCGGAAGTCCTACGCCTGGTTTCAAAGCCGGCAATGGTGCTGCTGAATGGTGTCGTATTGGAAGAAACAGAGGATAGTGTCGATGATGGATGGAACTGGCAGCCGCTTGATGAGGGCGGAATTCTAAGAGTAAAACATACCGGCAGGAATGAAATAGAAATCATCAGCAACTGATCTTTTTCAGTCAGACATTTCGATGCAAAATATTCTCCAGGGAACAACGGGAGTAGGCCTCTTGTACAGCTGATGCCCGGATGTATATTCACATTTTTTATGCCCTTCCAGCCAAGGATTTTAACGGTGCCCAACAGTGTCAATGTTGATCTTTATACTGTCTATACTGATAATCCTTACTCCCCTAGCTTTAAAATTCACGATCATACTATCCTTCATTTCTCCTGATTTCGATAAAATTGCTTCTTCAATAAGATTAACCCTGTAGTTCCTGTTCTGTGCAGCTTCTACTGTTCCATTTACGCATTCTGCAGCATCTAAACCCACAATATACAATTCGTTTACTTTATTACTAGTCAGGATGCTATCGAGATTTGTCTTCCTGAACGAATCCTTATATTTTTTAACAACCTCTAAATCTGAAACGATTTTCAGTCGTTTATCATATTGAGCCCCGGGATGACCTTTTGCGTAGGAGTTGTTTACCAAGTTAACCAGTGGGTTTGTTATTTCACTCCGGACATAAACAACAGGGATATTTTGGTTTTTAAATCTTTCAGCTATTTGGTTTATGTTATTTATCAAAACATCCGAGTTCTTTTTAAAGAATGGGTACATTGAAACATCTCCTGTTGTAGCTTCCTGGATATCAATAACTAAAAGAGCATAATTATTTTCGTTATAGATCTCAATTGCCTGCCCCTTCGATATAATAGATTCATTTTTACCTAAAACGATCAGGTTAACTATCACAATTACTATGAAAAGAATGATTGCTCCGACAATTCCAAAGATAATTTTCTTTACCATTCCTTTTTTTCTGGCCATGGTCTTGCTTTTTTTGATGAATGCTTTTGGTATATATGGCTGATCTGTTCGCATCACACACACCAGCGCGGTATATGCAATTCCCTTTAAAAGTAATAATTATTTCACCAGGTGTGAACAGAAAGCAGCGATTTTAATGAAACGTCAACAGGTAAATTCAACCAGGCTACTCGCAAATTCTTAAAATCAGTTCCTTTTCCATGCAGTAGGCTTCAATTTCAGCTATGGTAAGGCGATCGGGCAAGGAAAGATTTCCATAATCCGTATCCCAGATACTTTCTAACCAATGTTGGCTGATCCAGCATATTTCTTCTCCAGGCGGAATTTTACCCAATAACAGCTTCAGAGAATCCTTACCCGAAACAACAAGATCATTGGAGATAACCTCGTGATAGGTCTTCAACCGGTTCGTTCCTATAAGAATGGAATAATTCCAGTCATTTCCGTTAGGCCAGCTGTATAAATCCCAACCTTTCATGGAGTGCGGGAGCGATAAGGTATCAAGGTTTATTTGCCTGACAGCAACGGGTTCCTGATCCTTTTCATCCGAACAGCCGGGAAAAAAGAGAAAACCAAGAATCAAAGATAAAGGGATTAATGCTTTCAACTTAATCATGGTCTTAACGCCGGGTTGACAGTTCAGTTTTTTAATGATGCTTATTGCTGTCATTTGGTTGCGTAGTCTGTCAGATTTCCAAAGTCAAGATTATTAAATATTCCGACTGAAACTAAATCATCGTGACCTGATAAGTTTGAGGTTATTCAACTACTATTTTAATGAACTCAAAAGCATTACCGTTTCCTATTCTAATTATATATATACCAGGTATGAAATTGCTAGTCTGTACTTTGGTTTTCTGGGTGAAGTCACCTTCGTAAACAACCAGCCCGGATAGGTTTACAACCTCAATAGAGTATCTGTCAATATGTCCCTCCATTTCAATTGTAAACTCGTCCGAAACAGGATTGGGATACACTTTAATAATCCCTTCTTGATCAGAAAGTTCAATCCCTGTAAGAATCACTTTAATAGTATTTGATGGCTGTGAACTACAATCGGAAAGAGATACAATTACGTAATAGTCATTATCAACCGTTACTGTATAATCCTGGTATATTGCGTCATTAATTAATCCGTTCTGGTCATACCATTGATTTCCATCAGGCGCATCAGAATGAAGAACAGTGCCGGCCTGGGTTATAGTTGGCGTAGCGGGAATCGGATTAATTGTCAGGTGTAAATTGGCTGTGGAATCACAACCTACTGCATTGATCGTGGAATATGCGTAATCGCCTGAATTGGTGTATATAGTGCCGTTCCATTCAAAACTGCCACACGCGGTTTCAGCAATACTGCTTTCGGTGCTTTGATTCACCGTCAGGTTAATGGTGATTGTGCTGTCGCAACCGGCTGCATTGGATATCACTGCGGTTTTTATTCCCGATGAGGTATATACCTGTCCGTCCGGTGCCGTGTAACTTTCACAGGCCGTTGCAGTAATGTTGCTATTGGTACTCTGATTCACCGTCAGGTTAATGGTGATCGTGCTGTCACAACCGGCTGCATTGGGTATTACTGCCGTTTTTATTCCGGAAGTGTTGTATACCTGTCCGTCCGGTGCCGTGTAGCTGTTGCATGCAACAACATCAATATTGCCGGAAGAGCTCAAACGGGTTTTTCCATCGCAGTTATAATCCGGATCATCACAATTTTCTATGGCTCCGGGGTGGTAAAAATTGTTGTTGTCTGCACAGTCAGTATTGTATACTGATTCTCCCCGTGATGTTTGGCAAGTTCCATCCTCCGCAATAACTGTGATTCCAATGACATTGCCAAATCCGTCTTTGTCTTCATCTACATAACAGATCTTTGCATCAGATCCATTGCAGTCCTGGTCGATCCCGTCATCGGGAATATCCATGGCTCCCTGATGTATTGATGAATTAAAAGGATCGCAATCAATTCCATCCAATGAACCGTCATTATCATCATCGGAATCACAGGCATCACCAGTCATGTCCTGATCAAAATCTTCCTGCCCGGGGTTTGGAGTTAAATAGCAATTGTCTGATGAATCTGGTGACCCGTCATTATCAGAATCAAGGTCAATAAAATTGAAACTTCCATCTAGATCAGTATCCAGAGTCCCTCCCTCGGTAAGATCCAATATGCCGTCCCCATCAGAGTCAAGATCAAGATAATTGGGACTCGTATCTGTGTCAAGCGGAGAGTCTGATGAGCCTTCGATTGAATCATCAATTCCGTCGCCGTCTGAATCCCTGTCCAGATAATTCGGAAGAGTATCATCCGTATCCAGAGCCGAGTCTACATTACCTTCATTCAGGTCAGTTATACCATCTCCGTCCGAATCAAGATCGAGGTAGTTGGGATCAGCATCTGTATCAAGGGCAGAATCAGATGAGCTTTCGATAGCATCGTCGATTCCGTCGCCGTCTGAATCCCTGTCCAGATAATTCGGCAGCGCATCAGCATCCAGCACTGAGTCAGCCAAACCTTCCACCTGGTCGGAAATGGCATCTCCGTCCGAATCAAGATCGAGGTAGTTGGGATCAGCATCTGCATCAAGGGCAGAGTCAGATGAGCCTTCGTTTGCATCGTCTATTCCGTCGCCGTCTGAATCCCTGTCCAGATAATTCGGCAGCGCATCAGCATCCAGCACTGAGTCAGCCAAACCTTCCACCTGGTCGGAAATGGCATCCCCGTCCGAATCAAGATCGAGGTAGTTGGGATCAGCATCTGTATCAAGGGCAGAGTCAGATGAGCCTTCGTTTGCATCGTCTATTCCGTCGCCGTCTGAATCCCTGTCCAGATAATTCGGCAGCGCATCAGCATCCAGCACTGAGTCAGCTAGACCTTCCACCTGATCGGAAATGGCATCCCCGTCCGAATCAAGATCGAGGTAGTTGGGATCAGCATCTGTATCAAGGGCAGAGTCAGATGAGCCTTCGTTTGCATCGTCTATTCCGTCGCCGTCTGAATCCCGGTCGAGATAGTTCGGAAGAATATCATCCGTATCCAGAGGCGAATCCATACGGCCTTCTGTCTGGTCGGATATTCCATCACCGTCCGAATCAAGATCGAGGTAGTTGGGATCGGCATCCGTATCCAGGGTAGAGTCAGAGGCTCCTTCATATATATCATTTATTCCGTCTCCGTCCGAATCAATATCCTGATAATTGGGAACAGCATCCGCATCAAGCGGGGAATCTGAGGACCCTTCGGTTAAATCCGGTATACCATCATTATCTGAATCAGTATCCAGGTAGTCCGGGTTGGAATCGCCGTCAGTATTTGTCATACTGCCTTCTGTGAGCGTAGGTATGCCGTCAGCGTCATCATCCGGATCCAGGCAGTTGATCAATCCGTCACTATCGGTATCGTTGATTAATCCTTCTGCAAAATCATTAACACTGTCTCCATCAGTATCTGAATTGTTGGGATCCGACTCGGTCGAATCTTTATTGCCATCATGATCTGCGTCTTCAATGCCATCGGATAATCCATCATTATCGGTATCGGCATTCGTTGGATTTGTAGTTGTTGTGCTGTTTGAGTCCGGTATCCAGCCGGCAGCTGTTCCGAGATAGGAAACCCTGTTCATGGTGTAAGCACCGGCGCTTGTCCCGGCAGCAACAGGAGTGTTTTTGCCCTTTTCAAGTCCGTCGTTCAAACCATCATTATCTGTGTCGTTGTCTTTGGGATCAGTTTCACCAGCATCAAGAACTCCATCCATATCAACATCTTCCTGGCCATCCTTCAATCCATCATCATCATCATCAGCATCAACAGGACTTGTTTCTGTCAGGTCCCTGTTGCCATTGCGATTTTTATCTTCATTACCATCACTGATTCCATCATTATCAGAATCAACCGCAAGTGGATCGGTTTTTGAACCCGGATCCGAGTCTGCAATCCATGAAATATCTGTGGCTAAATATGGAATGCCGGAGTAGCTGCTCCCCTGGGGAATTCGTGTTGTTAAACCTGTTTCAAGACCATCATTCAATCCGTCATTATCTGTATCCGGATTTAATGGATTCAATGAATAGGTGCTTTCATTACCATCACTTATGGCATCATCATCGGTATCTGCATCCGCGGGATTGATTTCACCAGTGTCAACAAAACCATCCCTGTCGGTATCTTCACTGCCATCCTGGATGCCGTCATTATCGGTGTCAGCATCTTTCGGATCAGTAACGGATGATGATTGCGTATCGGCACTCCATCCGGGTGCAGTCCCGTAATAGGCTATAGATGTAACTCCGCCACCACTGGTGCCTGACGCAATTGCGGATGTCCGGCCTTTTTCCAGACCATCATTCAGATTGTCATTATCTGAATCATTGTCATTGGGATCTGTTTCTGTACCATCAAGTATCCCGTCTTGGTCAACATCCTCCTGACCGTCTTTAAGACCGTCATCGTCGAAATCTGCATCGATCGGGTTGGTTTCTGAAGCATCTAACAGTCCGTCATGATCCCGGTCTTCAATTCCGTCAGATAGGCCATCTTCGTCTGTATCGTTGTCTCTTGGATCTGTTTTGGTAGCCGGATTATAATCTTTAACCCAGGAAGCCGAAGTTCCCAGATAGGGTATTCCCCCTGCTTCACTGGTACCTCCGGCTATACCGGTCGAGCGACCCAGTTCCTGACCGTCATTAAGACCATCGCCATCGTAATCCGATACCAATTTATTCAGTGAATAACCTGATTCTGCACCATCAGAAAGTCCGTCATCATCAGTATCTGCATCCCGCGGATTTGATTCACCAGTATCAACAATCCCATCCTGGTCAAGGTCTTCCAGCCCGTCTGTGATCAGATCGTTGTCCGTATCTGAGTCAAGCGGATCCGTACCGATAGTGATTTCAACTGCGGAGTCAATGCCATCAGCATCATCATCCACTGCAAAAAGGAATGAATTGCACAGCATCATATTGCATGCAATCAGTAGAATGGTTTTATGCATAATTTTATTAAGTGAAAAGCGTTAAATACTCCGGAGGCTGGATTGTTTTTATGCTCGCCCGTTAATCTGAATCAAATTCGGTATTTCAGTTTTTATGTTACGGAAAAGTGTCTAATTAGGTTATAATAATCCAGGCTGATATTCACTTGAACCTTCACAGGCGAGCATCATGGCTGTATTATTTAATTTTCACTTTCGTTTGGAGATGCGCTGCTAATTTTATCGAGGCATTAGATCACACCGATAATGCCTCCATGGAAGGCTGCTTATTTTCCCTGCAGTGATGCAAAAAAGCCGCTACAGATTTTTTAGTATGGAAACCAAAGAACAATCATTATTGATAGGAGTTCGCATCAGAAATAATAAATATCCTATCTTTATATTAAACAGTTACAAATCACACTTCTTATGAATAAACTACTGCTTCTGGCTGCATTGCTGGTTTCCTATGTAATGCTTGATGCCCAGCATTTAACTTCCCTTGACCTTTCCGGAACGTGGAAGGTAACCTGGAATGAAGGAGGACATGGGCCACAGTCCCTGGATGGTTACCTGCAGAGCGATCCCGAAAAGGATCCTGCACGGTTCCTGGATTTGCCGGTACCTATGGAACTTCACCTGGCCCTCCAAAAGGCTGGTTTGGTGGAAGATATCAATTTCGGGATGAACACCCTGAAAGCCCGGTGGGTGGCTGAAAAATACTGGCTGTATGCCAGAACGATTGAGGTGTCTGCAGAGGCTGTAAATCAGAAAGCCTGGCTGGTCTTTGAACAGCTTGACCTGAATGCTGTCATCATGCTCAACGGGGAAATCGTTGGTGCCCACAACTCTGCTTTTGTACCCTGCAGGATTGACGTCACAGGCAAGCTGAGGAACGGTGAGAATACACTGAACGTTGCCCTGGAAAGCGGCCTTTACGGGGTGGCTGATAAGGAAGGTGCCGACTATCTGCAGAATATGGGTGCCCTGCTGAACAAGCGCCATTGGATGCGGAAACCGCAGTACCAGTTCCTGTGGGATTGGAATCCACAGCTGATCAATGTGGGGATTACCGGACCTGTCCGGCTGGAATGGACTAATTCATTGCGGCTTGATCAGGTTGTTGTTCAGTGCAGCCTTGCCGATGATCTTCAGCAGGCGGAATTGGTCTTGAAATCAGTTGTGGAAAGCTGGGACCAGGAGTCAGGCATAAAGATCCGAACCACCCTGCAGGAAACCGGAGAAAGCACACTCACTGAGATCAACCTGAAACCCGGACTTACCGCCTGTACGAGCACACTGAAGATCATGCATCCGAAACTGTGGTGGCCGGCAGGTCAGGGTGATCAACCGTTGTACAACGTGCTCGTGGAGGTATTGAAAGACAATGTGGTGCTTGCAAAGAGATCAGTCAGAACAGGCATTCGGCGCATCCAGATCGACCAGTCACCCCATCCGGTGGAGGGAAATTACTTTACCATTGTGGTCAATAACCGGAAGGTATTCATGAAAGGGGGCAATTGGGTGCCGCCCGACATGATCTACAGCAACATCAGCCGGGAGCGGCTGGATGTACTTACCGATATGGCCATCAAGGCCAATTTCAACATGCTCCGAATCTGGGGCGGGGCAATCTGGGCCGGTCACGACCTCCTGGATCTTTGTGATGAAAAAGGCCTCCTGGTGTGGCACGACCTGTTGTTTGCCTGCAGCAAGTATCCCAGTGATGACAAGGAGTTTTATGACCTTGTGAAACAGGAAGTAACCTGGGGTGTCAGGGAGTTTTCTCCGCATCCATCGCTTGCCGTGTGGTGCGGGAATAATGAAAACGAAGTGGGTACCTGGAACTGGGGCTGGGATCAGTCCGGGAAGATCATGCCTGATTATGGCCTGTATCATTTGGTGATTCCAGTGATCATGCGGGAAGAAGATCCATCGAGACCCTACTGGCCGAGTTCACCCTTTTCAATGGGGTATATAGATCCCACAAGTCCGGTTACAGGCGACCAGCATCCCTGGGATGTGAGCCTGGGCGCTGCCGGCCCCGATTTCTGGGCTTATCGTACCTATGTGGACCGTTTCCCCAACGAGGGGGGCATATTGGGTGCCAGCTCACCAGCCACACTCCGCCAGTTCCTGCCACCCGGCGAACAATTCATCCGTTCGTTCTCCTGGGATCACCATGACAATGAGGTTAACTTCTGGAATATTGATCGCGGATTGAATTACAAGCTGACCGAATTTTGGCTGGGGAAAAAGGCTGAGGATCTGGGTTTTGACAAATATGCCCTGGCCAGCGGACTTATCCAGGCCGAAGGACTTACCGAATACATCAGCAATTACAGACGCCGGATGTACAGTACTTCATCGGCTGTTTTCTGGATGTACAATGATTCCTGGCCGGTCACGCACGGGTGGACCATTGTGGACTATTACCTCCGGAAAAAACTGGCCTTTCATCCGGTGCGGCGGGCCTATCAGCCGGTCACCGTTGTGGTGGCCCAGGAAAATGACTCGGTTAAGATCTTTGGCGTCAATGATGGCCCGACGGCCTGGCAGGGAGCCGTGAGGTACGGCATCTGCCGGATTGCAGGTGGAATGCAGTTGGATAAAAACCTGACGGTTGCCGTTCCCGCCAATGCATCGGTGATGCTGGCAGGTTATCCTGCGTCAGAATGGGGTGCGGCCGAAAGGATGACCACCTGCGCTTTTGCCATCCTGGAAAAGGACGGTAAGATGGTGGCACAGCATCGCCTGTTTACCGAAAGGTTTAAAGACCTGACATTCTCCAAACCTGACGTGAAGGTGACCCGCGGCAGCGGGACCGTCACCTTCCGGTCGGATGTTTTTGTGTGGGGCGTCTGCATTGATACCGACGGAGAAAAGGATGTTCCCGACAACTGTTTTGACCTGCTGCCGGGGATTCCGTATACCTTACCCTGGGTAGAAAAAGAGATGCCTAGGGTGTTATTTACAGGAAACGGATTGTTTTAAGGGGTGGCCCTGAAGGGATCAAATTTCTATACCTGTGGGTAAATTGAAAATCAGCGAAGCTAAATCCACGGGTTAGAGCGCCCCCAACCCCGAAGGGGTAAAATATCGATAACCGTGGGTAAGCCCTATTGCATGTAAAGGACTGTTGTCCCCCAACCCCGAAGGGGTAAAACATCGATAACCGTGGGTGAATTGAAAATCAGCGAAGCTAAACCCACGGATAAAGGAAATGCTGTACAAACCCAACCCTGCAAGGGTTGAATTCATCATGGGAAGAATCTCTCATCAATGTTAATTCCATGCTCCTCCAAAAGTTTTTTATATTCATCATTAAAGGAAATCTTTCTATGATGTTCCTGCTGTTTCTTTATGTAATTAATAATCATTTCCCTATCCCGCCAGGCATACGTCAGTGCACCGTAACCGTCCGCCCATCCGGTGAAATGTGGGAACTTTCCCGTTTGTTTCATCCAGATAGACGAGGCTACTTTAATATCCTTGATATAATCAGCCAGTGCAATACTAGGATGTAAATCCGATAGCATATGGATATGATCTTCTAATCCATTGATCCTATGAAGGACACTATTTTTGCTTTTTATAATGCCATGAATATAAGCGAATAACTCATTGATATAAGTTTGAGTTAGTGTCTTTTTACCTTCTTTTGTTCTGAAAATAAGATGATAAAGGATTTGACGATAGCTTGACATAACGGTTTATTAATGAATAGGGTATCGAAAATACTAATCATATTTCTGTTTTGCAATAGAAAGTATGACAATAGAATATTCAACCCCTTCAGGGTTGGAGGGATGGGGGGGTGAAGCTGAGGGGTTGCGGTTGCTAAGTTCCGTGGGTTTCTTCAACCTCCGTGGGTTTTACCCACGGTTATCCAAAGTCAACCCCTTCGGGGTAAGGAGTCAGGATGTTGTTCCAGTCAACTCCTTTTCAGAAATTCCTCTATCTCCTCCCTCATTGGCGCCGAGGGTTGCGCACCCAGCCTGGTTACCGAAATGGCAGAAGCGGCAGCGGCAAACCTGATTGCCTCGGGCAGGGGTTTTCCTTCGGTCAGGGCCACGGCCAGGCTGCCGCAATATACATCGCCGGCAGCCGTGGTATCCACAGCCTTTACCCGGAAGGCAGCGATGAATTGCCTGCATTCCGCGGAAGCGATGTAGGAACCGCGTGCCCCTAACGTAATGATGGCCAGCGTAGGCCCAAGTGCAAGCAATTTTTCGGCGGCAGCGATGATTTCTTCATCGGTTTCCACTTTCATTCCGGTTACCATCGATGCTTCCACTTCGTTCACCACAAAGGCATAGGTGCGCTTCAGCACTGAAAGATCAAAAGGCCTGGCAGGAGCCAGGTTGAACAGTACTTTTTTGCCGTATTTTTCGGCCAGCTGAAACACATGGGCCGTGGTTTCAAAAGGGATCTCCATCTGCAGCACGATCATTTCAGCGGCGAGGAATACATCAACGGCTTTGTCGATATGCGCGGGCGATAAACGGTAATTGGCGCCGGAGGCAACCGACAAATAATTATTCCCGTGTTTGTCGAGCATAATCAGTGCGGATCCTGTTGCAGCGGCTGGATCTTTGAATGCAAACTGCGTGTCGATGCCATCATTGCTGAAGCTCCGAAGGAGCTCTTCGGCATATAGATCTTCTCCCAGGCAGGTTACGAAAGTTACCTGGCCGCCTGCCCTGGCCGCACCTACTGCCTGGTTGGCTCCTTTCCCGCCGAAATTCTGCAGGAAAGTACCGCCGGTAACGGTTTCACCAAAGGCAGGCAGCTTTTCCGATCTGATCAGGAAGTCAACATTGGTGCTGCCAATCACCATGATTTTTTTTCTGTTCATCATCTTGCCTTTTATATTTTAGCCAGGATGATCAGGGCAAGGCCTGCGATAAACAGGGTGAACATGGCAGCAATTAACCGGTTTGTGCCCTGGGGAGCCCCGGAAAATTCCTTCCAGATAAACACACCCCAGGCAGCAGCAATCATGGTGGCACCCTGTCCAAGTCCGTAGGAAATGGCATAGCCAGCCTGCGAAGAAGCGATCAGGTTAAGCGACATACCCAGGCACCAGATAAGACCACCGGCAATCCCGATGAGGTGAAGCCGGGGATTGCCCCTGGTGAAATATGCTGCATATTTTACGGGTTCACCGTTTACCGGTTTGTACATGAAGAAAGTATTCCACAGGAAGTTGGACAGCAGGATGCCCACCGTAAATACCACCATGGCCGTATAGGACGTGATCCTGCCGGCCTCGGGCATCACTGGGTTTTCCACCATGGAGGCCGCCACGAAACGGTAGAAGAAGCCCATCAGGACACCGGAAATGATGGAGAGGATTATGCCTTTGCCGATGGACTGGCGGGCAGCGGGCAGCTTTCCATAAGCCAGTGCGTCGATGATGATGGCCAGGACCACCAGCCCCAGCCCGATGAACAGCAGCCAGGGATTGCCAACCGGCACGGCTATATAATTCACCACTACGCCAATGACAAGGGCAAGGCCTACCGCAATGGGAAATGCAACTGCCATGCCGGCAATTGCTGTAGCTGCCACGATCAGCAGGTTAGACAGGTTGAAGATCACGCCACCCAAAAATGCCGAGCTGAGAGCCTTTGTTTCGGCCTGCATCAGGTCGGTGATAAATGCCCGTCCGCCTGTGCCAGAACTGCCCAGCGTAAATGCCAGCAATAACGCTGTTAGCACGAGTCCGATCGAATAATCCCAGTAATAGAGCTGGAAAGGCCAGTCCTTAGTGCTTAGCTTCAGGGTATTAGCCCAGGATCCCCAGCAGATCATGGTGATGACACAGAATAAAACAGCGAGCGTGTAAGAGTTGATGATGTACATGGTTTTTAGATTTAAGATTCAAGATGCAAGATTCAAGATTGAAGATTCAAGATTCAAGGGCTGAGGATCAAAGATCCAGGAGACCCGATCCTGGCTTCAAAAAGTCAAGATAGGTAGCCTTTACGTTAGCAAGATAAGCAATTTTAGATCATATTGTAATATCACGTAAAAAGCCTCACCAGTCCTGTTAGCCAGGCCGCGCTGTGCGGGATCCAGTCTTCGTCAGTTAATGAAAACGGTCCGTCGTTCGCTTTGGTTGGTTCAGTATCATATACAAACTGTTTTCCGGTTGAAAATCCATTACAGATTACGCCGCGTGTCTGAAACCAGGTCCCTGCCCACCGTTTTCCCACGCCGCACATCAGGCTGGCGGGAAGGGCGGCGCCTTCGGGTATATCAGCACTGTAAATCACACATCCCTGCAGGTTTTCGCGGGTAATTCCTGCATTCAGACCAGCCAGCCATTGCAGGTTACCATAAGCAATTTCACTGAGCCGCGGTTCATTGAATAGTCTGGTCAGTTCAAAGGCCAGTGCAGCAGTGTAGCCATAAATAGTGTTTGTACCATGGAAAGTTCCGCAGAACCATACCGGGCCTTCGATTCCAAATATTCCCTGGGGGACAAGGAGGAAAGGATTACTTTCACAGGCCGGGATCAGGTAGCCATAGGTAAACCGACGCAGGGTTTCCCTCCATTTGCCGGCATCTTCATGCTCGGGCCAAAGCTCTATCATTTCCAGGAGGGGCATCAGGTAGTTGGGGTAAATGCCCCCGATATCGGCGCCAAATTGATTGTTAACAATGCCATGGATCCACGACTTTTCGCTGTGTGACATACTGCCGTATTCAAGAAAATGGCCGTAAAATCCTTGCTCGGCCTTTTCCTGGGGGATCTGCCGGCCCATGATCTGCCGGGCATAAACAATGGCAGCTTCCCGGGCTTTCAGATCCCGGACTTTCCATAGCTCCAGGCTTGCCCAGCAAAGCGATACCAGGTCACGGGTCTGCCATTCGTGCCGTGGAATTATCGCACTTTCGGGCAACCCGCGCTGAAACCGGCTCAATCCAATGTCTCCCAAAGGCTTTGCAGTAGTGGCAAGCCAGTTAAACGCCTGCTTTGCTGCAGAAAGGTAGGTTTCCTTCTTGACGGAGAAATCCGGTGGTAATAAGCGGGCTGTCCGGGTTAAGGCAATCACCGCTTTTACAGTATCGTTGGGCAGGACATCTTTTTCATGGCCCAGCAGGTCGTGACACATGGATCCTGCCGGGAACCCGAGTTCAAGGGCTTTCTGCTGGGTCATCACCAGGTAGTCGCAACCGGTTATCATCTGTTTATAGATCCTTTCCTGAAGCACCTGTCCGATGCGATCAGGGGCTTTTTCAATAAGTTCGGAAAGTGCGATGACCATGGCGCTCTGGGCGGGACTTTCCACCCAAAGGGTGCCTGCATCCTGCCATCCGGCGCCAACTTTGGTGAAATGCACCCTGCGTTCGAGCATATCGGCTGCTGCCAGCTCCACGGTGCTGTTCCACAGGATGTTTTCGCCTATTTTCAGTCCTGAATCCCGGAACACACAAATTCCGCCGGAATGTACCTCCACATCCCATTCGCCCTGTGCGTGTATAGCTTTCCACTCAGCTACCCACCAATGGCTTTTCCAGAGTTCTCCCCAGTAAGTGCATGAGGTGCTGAACTCCGAACCTCCGGTAACCTGTACCAGCTTGCAGGTGGCCTCAGCCAGCAGTTCTTTGCGGGGCAGCCTGATCACGATCCGCACAGGATGGTCCGGCAGATAACCGATCTGGGAAAACAACAATCCGGCAGGACCATCAGCAGGGTTATAACCATCCCCCTGAAATACCGGTAAGGCACCGGTCACCCTTTCATTTGCGCGCTTGTCAGCACAGGCAGCAATGACAGTACCACCAACAAGTGTGCCAGTAGCAAGCACTGCCGTTTTAGCAAAAATACGCCGTGATAAATGCGATTTCATAGGGATTGTCCTAGATATTGCCAAATCTTCTGGAAGCCTCTTCCAGTATTATCTCTGTGGCGGTTGCACCGGAACGGGTGGCGCCGGCAGCTTTCATTTTCAGCAGGTCATCCAGTGTACGCACACCGCCGGCACATTTCACCTGCACTTTAGGCCCCGAATGTTTACGCATGAGTGCAACATCTTCCACCGTGGCACCTTTGTAATTGAAGTCACCGTTAGCTTGTTTCACAAATCCATACCCGGTAGATGTTTTGACAAAATCTGCCCCGACTTTGGTGCAGATTTCGCAAAGCTTTATTTTATCCTCAGTTTTGGTCAGGTAATCGGTTTCAAAGATCACTTTCACAATAGCCTGGTTCCGGTGGCATGTGTCGGTAACCGCCTTGATCTCATTTTCAACATAGTGCCAGTCACCGCCAAGCGCTTTGCCAATGTTAATAACCATGTCGATTTCGGTGGCGCCGTCATTACAGGCTTGGTCCGACTCAAATACCTTGACCGGGGTGGAACTGTTCCCATGGGGAAACCCGATCACACAGCCTACTTCTACTTCCGAACCTTTTAGCAGGTCAACGGCTTGCTTTACGGCATAGGGTTTAACGCATACCGAGGCTACATTATACTTTCTGGCCACGGCACACTGTATCTTAAGATCTTCATCCGTGTGGGCAGGCTGAAGGATCGAGTGGTCGATCATTTTTGCCAATTCTCTTGTGGTTGTCATTTCCTTATGTATTGATTGTTATTGAGTTGTTGATTGTTGTGTATCGTGTATTTTACAAAATATTCCCGATCGAATACCCTTGTGTGTTGCACAGCAAGGAACTGTAAACCGATAAATGTTCCCGGTTGGTATAGAACTTAAGATATATCAGTAATAAGGGACTTCCGGATTCAACCTTCAGCAGGGTAGCTGCTTCCTCCTCGGCAATAACAGCCCGCAAGTCCTGTTCAACCCTTGTAATCTCAACAGAATAATTCATGCTCAGGGTCTCAAACAGGGACCCGTTCGCCAGGGGGCGGGTACAGAAGCGCGGAAGATTGGTATTGGGCAGGTAGGTCGATTCAAGCATGACCGGTTCGTTGTCCACACAGCGGATACGTTTCAGGAATATACACCCTGCTTTCCGTTCCAGGTGATCCAGCGCATAAAAGAAAGGCTCGTCCCAACGGGTGATCATCGGTTTTTGGATCATTACCGTACTTACAGTCAGTTTCTTACCGCTTACCACCTCTGAAAAACCTTTCACCGAAAGCAGGCCCAATGTGCGCCGTTGCCTTCTGATCACAATACTTCCTTTCCCCTGCTTTTTGTGAATATACCCTTCCTTTACCAATTCGCCCAATGCCTGCCGAATGGTACTCCTGGTAACACCATGAGATTGCTGCAATTCGCTTTCCGATGGCAACAGATCGCCTTCAGCATATATACCGGCAATGATCTGGGATTTCAGGTCCTGCTGTAATTTACGGTAGAGTCGTTCCAAAGATGTTCAATGTGAATACAAACTTACAAAATAAAGTTGTACGTACAAGTTATAGATAAAAAAAATCGTATAATTCAATCATATAATAATTTAGAGATATTAATATGTACGAATATGTTTAATATCTACGCATTTGTTCATCTTTTCTCTACAAGTCTCGATGATTCAAATTCATTCGCTATCTTAGTTTTCAAAAAAGGGACAATACAAGAAAGGGAGGTCATCATGAAACTGGGTTTTGTAAGTGCCATTCTGCCGGAACTAAGCTTTGAAGAACTGGTGGATTATGCATCTGACAGCGGATTTGCCTGCATAGAGGTATGTTGCTGGCCGGCGGGTAAGGCCGAAAGACGGTATGCAGGAGTCACCCATATCGATGTGGATACACTCGATGACCAAAAGGCAGAAAAGATCAGGAGTTATCTGAAAATAAAGGGAATTGAAATTTCTGCCCTGGGTTATTATCCCAATCCCCTGGATCCTGATGAAGAAAAAAGGCAGTTCTATACGGGTCATATCCGGAAAGTGATTACTGCAGCCGCCAAACTGGGTATATATAAAATAAATACGTTTATCGGCCGGGACAAGAATAAACCGGTGGACGAAAATTTTGAAATGTTCGGATCCGTGTGGAAGCCACTGATCGAATTTGCAGAATCCAGCCAGGTGAAGGTGGGCATCGAGAACTGCCCCATGATCTTCACCCGTGATGAATGGCCGGGCGGTAATAACCTTGCATCCACTCCTGCCATCTGGAGAAGGATGTTCCGGGAGATCCCGAGTGACTGTTTTGGATTGAATTATGACCCCTCCCACCTGCTTTGGATGCAAATGGATTATGTGAAACCAATATATGAATTTTCATCAAAGCTTTTTCACATACACCTGAAGGATGCCAGGGTATACCGCAACAAGCTGAACGAGGTGGGTATCCTGGCAACTCCGTTGGAATTTCATGCTCCCAAAATACCGGGATTGGGTGATATTGAATGGGGCAGGTTCATTTCAGCACTCACCGATATCCGTTACCGGGGTCCTGTGTGCATTGAGGTGGAAGACAAATCCTTTGAGGATACTCTGGAACACCGGATCCATGCTCTGGATCTGAGCAGGCGCCACCTCATGCAATACCTGTAGTAACTTTCGTCCGGCTAATTGTGGCCTTCCAATTTTTAACAAGCTGATCCACCATAATTCAGTATCCAATAGTGAGGATCAGGGGAAAATCATATATTTGTACAACTTATATATGTATAAGTATAAATAAGATAAAAAAAGAGACTTATGCACAGTAAATGTAAAATAGCGGTTTTCGGATGCGGCTTCTGGTCGCAATTCCAGATAGGCGGATGGCAGGAATTGCCGGAAGCAGAAGTAGTGGCCCTATACAACCGTACCCTTAGCAAAGCGGAAGATTTGGCCCGCCGGTTCCAGATTCCATATTTCCATGACGATCCGGAGCTGTTGCTTAAAAATCATGAGGTGGATGTGGTGGATATCATAACGGATGTGGATACACATTATAAATTTGTTGAGATGGCGGCCAGGCACGGGAAGCATGTTATTACACAAAAACCCATGGCGCCGAGTTTCGAGATTGCCAAAAAAATGATGCAGGTTACTGCCCAGGCAGGTGTCAAGTATTATGTGCATGAGAACTACCGTTGGCAGCCGCAGTTCCGCAGGATCAAGGAGATCCTGGATTCGGGCGCTATTGGCAAACCCTACCGCTGCAAATCCAACTTCAACACAGCCTTTCCGCTGTTTGAAACACAACCGTTCCTGGCGGAACTTGAACAATTTGCACTAACCGACCAGGGTTCCCATCAGTTTGATGTACTGCGCTTTTTCTTTGGCGAGGTAAGATCGTTGTATTGCCAAACCCAGCGCATCAATCCGGGCATCAAGGGTGAGGATGTGGCCACCACCTTCCTCGTTATGAAAAGCGGGGTCGTATGTGAACAGGAGATCTCTTTCAGCTCTATGCTGGAAAGGGAAATCTTTCCGCAGACTCTGGTGCTGATTGAAGGCGAGAAAGGAAGTGTTAAGCTTGAGCCTGACCTGGTTATTAAAACCACCACACGGGAGGGGACAAAGGCTGAAACCATTCAGCTTCCGAAGTACTCCTGGGATCATCCGCGGTTGTCGGTAGAACCTCCCAGTATCGTTGCCTGCAACCATGATATCCTCCAGGATATTCTCGGGAAACACAGGGCCGAGACAACAGGTGAGGACAACTTCAAAACGGTAAAGCTGGTGTTCAGCGCCTATGAATCAGCCCGGACCAATCAGGTAATCAATTTCTGAACAATACCTGCATCACGGTATGGACCTGAAACACCCCATGATCCGGTTAACGGGAACGGACAAACCGCTTCCTGAAATTACATTGCTGAAAGCCGGAAATTTGCATTGCCTGTATGAAGCTGGTATGATCCGGTATGTATCAGCCGGTGATGAGGAGCTGGTCCGTTGCATATATTCGGCGGTGCGCGACAGGAACTGGTGTACCCTGATTCCGGAAATTACCGGTGAGACCATCCGACACTCCGGAAAATCCTTTGCCATATCTTATCACGCGCTCTATAAAAACGCTGATATCCATTTCGAAGCTGATTATTCGATCATGGGAACTGAAGACCACCAGATTATTCTGAGAATGGAAGGTCGCGCAGTAACCTCCTTCCAGAAAAACCGGATCGGGTATTGCGTTCTTCATCCCCTGCGGGGTATCAAAGGAAAACGTTGCGTCATTTCCCAGACCGATGGGAGGATCATTCACGCAAATTTCCCGCAACTCGTCAGTCCCCATTCTCCCATGCAGAACATTTCATCGCTGGAATGGAAGCATGCGGATATCAAATGCCGGCTCACATTTAGAGGCGACATTTGGGAAACGGAGGATCAACGGAACTGGACCGACGCCTCCTTTAAAACATACTGCACGCCGTTATCCGTTCCATTCCCGGCTACCATTGCTGCGGGTAGTAAAGTTGAACAGACAGTGATGCTGGAGATCTATCCGGGGAAACTTGTCTCTGCCAAAGCTGAAGGCGTGCAACTTTCTATGGAGACTTCAGGATTAAAACTACCTTATATAGGGACCTGCAGCCCTGCTGACAGGACATTTGCCCCTGCTGAAGCAGAGATCCTAAAAAAGGCGGGACTACATCATCTTCGTTTTGACCTGAAATTTATTGATCCTGACTGGAGCACAGCTCTTGAAGTGGCTATTCATAATGCAGAGGCCATGGGTGCAGGACTGGAACTGGTTTTGCATTTTTCTGAGCAGATCAGTGATGACATTCGACTCTTCCAGGCAAAAACCATACTCCATTATGGCATCGTCAACCGAGTCTGGGCCATTCATGGACGATCAAGGCTTTCTGACAATAACCTTATTGAGCAGGTGGCCCCGGTTTTACGAATGATGTTCCCGGGCGCCCGGGTGGGAGCCGGAACAGATGCTTATTTTGCTGAATTGAACCGAAATCGCTTTAATGCACAAACGCTTGATTTTGTGAGCTTTGCAGTCTGCCCCCAGGTGCATGCCTTTGATAACGGCACTCTGGTTGAGAACCTGGAGGCACAGTTTGATGTGATCGAAAGTGCCGGGATGCTGTATCCGGGCAATGCCATTCAGGTGTCACCGGTAACCCTGAAGCAGCGGTTCAATGTGGTGGCCACAGGCGAAGAAAGTCCCGTACCCGCTGATCAGCTGCCCGTTCCGGTTGATGAGCGGCAAATGTCGATGTTTGCTGCCGGGTGGACGCTTGGAAGTTTGGCTTCACTGGCAAAAGGCGGCGCCGAAGCAGTAACCTACTATGAAGCCTTGGGATGGAAGGGACTGATCCAGGGTGAATGGGATCCAGAAAAGCCCGATCTGTTTGCCGGCAGGGCGGGGGACATTTTCCCGGTTTATCATGTGCTCCGGTTATTTTACCTGCACCAGGATGCCAATATCATTTTCTGTAGTTCGAGCCCGGCGCTGAAGTGTGTTGCTTTGGCCCTGGAAGAGCCTGATGGAATACTGTGGACAGTAGCTAACCTTACAGGCGAAACAGTACCATTGCATTTTAAAGGCTTCCACCCTGAGAAATATGCTGTTTGGAACAGTACCAATATTGAAGAATCCTATCATGATCCGGAATTCCTGGATCATCTTCAGTTCCAAAGTCTGCCGGATCCGGCACCCACAATAGAGGCTTTCTCTTTCTTGTTCCTGAGATAATCAGCAGAGGTAAGACGCCTTCCGCATGGCCATCAGGTTTTCATGTGGTGTTAGTACGGTTATTTCACATCCGGCAGCCAGCAGGTACTTTTGATCTTTGTACCGGTCGACCAGTGTCCTGGAAAGCGAAAAGACCTCTTCTTCTGATTTGTCCTGCACCCATACCGGATTGATGTTTCCTCCGAGTACCACCTGGCTGCCCAGAATATTCCGTGCCTGGTCAATATCCACCTGCCAGTCGAGATCAATGATATCGGCGTTCAGTTCCCGGTATGATTCCAAAAGGTGGGAGGTATCGCCACAAATGTGCAGCTTCACAGAGGCTCCGCATTCATGAATAAAGGCGATCAGGTCAGCATGCCTGTCCCTCACGTATAAATCGTAGTTTTCCCGGTCAATCTGTGAACAGATGGCATCCCCGATCCCGATCAGATCGCATCCCGCTTCCACCTGGGCTTTGGCGAAATTTTTGGCAGTTATCAGGCACTTGTCCATAATATAGTTGGTGAAATCGGGATCGATCATCAGCTGGATCAGCATTTCATTCACACCCGCAAGATCACAGGCCTCAGCCAGCGGACCCTCAACCCAGCCGCTGACAGGCACTGTACCTTTCAGCAACTGCTGAAAATATGCCGCACCTTTTATCCGGTCAAGGGTCCGCTCACACCGGTATACATCCGGATCGGGGAGGTTTTTTACATCATCGAGGCTACTGACGAGGGTATTCATGCAACGGGGAACTCCTTCATCAATATATTCGATATGTGCTCCAAATGCTGAAGTCTCACGATACGGATCGGAGATCAGGCTGACCATATCGGTATCGAAATATTCCATGGCCCGGATGTTGCTTTCTACAAGGGTCCTGTAATCAGAGGCAAATCTACCGTAGGTAGTACCGTTGAATCGGGCAGCGAAATGCATGAGGATGGGTCGGAAAAAAACCCTGCCAGAGGGATTTCCTTCCCGGAGCAAGGCATGATAGTGTTCTTTCCTGGTCATTCTGTAATTATTTTAATTAAAGTTATCATTTCCTTTTAAAAAACTTGCACAAATGAAAAAAAATTAACAATTTTGTCAAACAATTTTGTTAAAAAAGAGCTGACGATTTTATGAAAGATAACCAGACCAAGGAACTCCTCATGAATGCAGCCAAGAATATTTTCTTTAGGAAGGGGAATATTCATGCCACAACCCAGGATATTGCCGATGAGGCAGGCGTGAACCGGGCCCTGATCCATTACTATTTCAGCAGCCGGGAGCAGTTGTATGAAATGGTGCTCAAAGATGCTTCCCGTGAAATGTCGCAACGCATACAGAAGGCCTTTGCACCGGGCTCCTCATTCCGTGAAAAAATGGATACTTTCTTAACCATCCACATCAATGAATTATTGGAATATCCGTTTTTGGAGAATTTTATTATTGCGGAGTTCAACAGGGCGGGAGGAAACAAAATGCATCTTTTAAGCAAGGAAGTCGCCGGTATTTTTATGGAGAATTTCGTCCGGGAACTGCAGGAGGAAATGGAACGGGGTACTATTGTCAGGATGTCACCCGAGCAATTCCTGATCAATATCGTTTCATTGTGCTCCTATCCCCTCATAGCCAGGCCGCTTTTACAACAGGTATTTGACCTGGATGATACTGCCTATCTTGATTTTATCAAGCAACGCAAGGATCAGATCATGAGGATGATCTTCAGGGACTGATTTTTTTATTCAGATATTAACAATATAGTTAAACAATAATGTAAATCTAAAATGCAAGAACCATGAAGTATATTCAGAATCGACGTACAATGCCAGTCATCGTGATTTCGCTGTTTTTAGCCGCAATGTCTTTGGGTTCGCCGGCCCAGGATGCCCTTGATATCATTAAGAAGGCTGATGCCAAATCACGCGGCAATTACGCTGAACAGGAGATGCGGATGACAATTGTAAGGCCCGACTGGACCCGGTCCATTACCATGAAAAGCTGGTCGAAAGGAACCGAATATGCCCTCATCCTGATCACGGACCCAGCCAAGGAAAAAGGCCAGGTGTTCCTCAAAAGGGAAAAGGAAATGTGGAACTGGGTGCCTTCCATCGAAAGAACGATCAAGATCCCCCCTTCGATGATGATGCAATCCTGGATGGGATCGGATTTCACGAACGACGACCTGGTAAAGGAATCCTCCATCGTGGTGGATTATACCCATACCCTGGCAGGGAATGAGAATTACGGCGGCGCTGAGTGCTGGAAAATTCAGCTTTTACCCAAGCCGGATGCCCCCGTGGTATGGGGAAAACTGGTGGTGTGGATCGACCGGAATTACAACCAGCGTAAAGTGGAATACTATGATGAGGATGAAGTACTGGTCAATACCATGCTTTTGTCCGAGATCCGCAGGATGAACGACAGGGAGATCCCGACCAGGATGGAAATGATCCCGGCTGATGAAAAAAACAGGAAGACCTTGGTGGAAGTGCTGAATGCCATATATAACAAACCCATCCCCGATTCCTACTTTTCACTTCAGAACATCAAGGTAGTCAGGTGAATCATAAAAAAAAATAAGAATATGAAGAAAAACCTGTTAATGGCCTGGAGAAACCTCTGGAGAAACAAACGGAGGACCCTGATCACTACTGCTTCGGTATTCTTCGGGGTGATCATCGCCACGCTGATGTCATCGATGCAGGAAGGATCCTACAATGCAATGATCAGAAATATTGTGAGTCTGTATTCGGGATATGTTCAGATCCACCATCAAGACTACTGGGCGAATAAATCCATCAATTACGCCTTTGTTCCTGAGGACTCCCTTACGGAGGTTATTGATGACATACCTGAAATAACCCGGTCGGCGGCAAGAGTGGAGACTTTTGCCCTGGCTTCATCGGAAACATTAACCAAAGGATCTTCCGTTATCGGGATTGATCCGGAAGCGGAAAACCAGGTCACGGAACTGAAGAAAAGGCTCAGGCAGGGCAATTACCTCGAAAAGGGGGATTCAGGCGTATTACTGGCAGCCGGGCTTGCCGGTTATCTGAAACTCGGCATCGGCGATACGCTGGTGATTATTGGCCAGGGCTTTCATGGAATAAGTGCGGCAGGGAAATACCCTGTCCGTGGTATCGTCAGTTTACCCAATCCTGTCCTTGACCGTCAGACCATTTACATGGATCTTCGCAGCAGCCAGGATCTTTTGGGGCTGGAAGACCGGATCACAGCCCTTGTGCTCATGGTTGAAAGTCCGTATGATCTACCTCAGGCTGTACAAAAGCTGAAAGCTGCGCTGAGGCAACCCTATCAGGCCATGACCTGGGATGAAATGCAGCCGGAAGTTCAGCGCATGATCAATTCCGACCGGCAGTCCAACGCCGTTCCAAAACTGATCCTTTATATCGTAATCGGGTTCGGAATTTTTGGCACAGTCATGATGATGATCATTGAACGCCGGCGCGAGATGGGGGTGATGATTGCCATCGGGATGCGTCGCATGAAGCTGGCAATCGTGCTGTTGTACGAAACGATATACATTGGACTCATGGGCGTTGCAGCCGGTTTCCTGGCAAGCATGCCAGTCATATCCTATTTTTATTTCAATCCGGTCCGCATGCCGGGTAATACCGGTCAGGCTATGACCATAAAGGGATTTGATCCTTATTTGTATTTCTCCTGGCATCCCAGGGTTTTTTACGAACAGGTCATCATCGTTTTCCTGATTATTCTGCTCATCTCCAGTTACCCGGTGTATTCGGCCAAACGGCTTGAGTTGAACAAAGCATTGAGAGACTAACCGTTAATCACTAAAAATCAATAATATGATATTTTCTATATCGTGGCGGAATGTGTGGCGCAACAAGATCCGGAGCCTTATCATCCTGGTTTCCGTTGCCCTGGGAATAACTGCAGGCATCTTTGTGACCTCTTTTTATAAGGGAATGGCGAAGCAGCGCATCGATAAGGCAATCAAAACAGAAATCTCCCATATCCAGATCCATCACAGGGATTTCAGAGAGAATAACGAGATTTCGCAGTATATAACCGATGCGCTGGAAATGACTACCACGATCAGGTCGATGAATTCTGCAGCTGGTGCTGCCAGCCGTCTGATCAGTTATTCCATGGTTGCCTCAGCAGAAACCTCTGCCGGGGTGAAGATCTCAGGCGTGATTCCTGAAGATGAAATAACCGTGTCCAATCTTCAGGACAACATGGTGGAAGGTACGTACTTTAAGTCGGCAAAAAGAAACCCGGTCCTGATCAGCAGCAAGCTCGCCGAAAAGCTAAAAGTAAGGATGGGATCCAAGGTAGTGATTACCCTGCAGGATTTGAACAATGATATCATTTCGGGCGCCTTCAGGATCACCGGCATTTTTGATACCAAAAGTCCGGCTTTCGATGAATCCAATGTATTTGTAAGATACACGGACCTCAGCACAATGATGCTAATTCCGGAAGGGGCTGCCCATGAAATAGCCGTCCGGGCTGTGGATAATAACGCGGTGGCCGGTCTGCGTGCTGATCTTGTATCCAGGTATACCGGATATGAAGTCCTTACCTGGAGTGAGTTAAGTCCGGAGCTCTGGTTCCTGACAGAAACCATGGGCTTTCTAGCCTATGTGCTCATCATCATCATTTTGCTTGCTTTGCTTTTCGGCCTGGTGAATACCATGCTGATGGTGGTGCTCGAGAGGATCCGGGAAATCGGAATGCTGATGGCAGTGGGGATGAACAAGATCAGGATATTTTCCATGATTGTCCTGGAATCTGTTCTTTTGGCGTTATCCGGTGGTGTGGCAGGGGTAGTCGCCGGAACCCTGATTACCCTGTATTTTGAAACCCACGCGATCAACCTTTCCGGTATGGGGGGTGCTTATGAGGACCTGGGTTTTGACAGCTACGTATATACTTCGCTCGATACGGCCCTACTGATCAATGTCACCTTGTTGGTCATCCTTACCGGGATACTGGGCTCAGTTTACCCTGCCTACAGGGCACTTCAAAATAATCCATCAGAAGCAATCAGAATAAAATAAAACCATACAACTATGTCGATAATTGAAGTAAAAAATCTGGAAAAAATATATGACGGCTCACAGGTCGAGGTCAGGGCTGTTGATGGTATCAACCTTTCTTTTGAACGCGGTGAGTTTACCGCAATTGTCGGTCCTTCGGGTTCCGGAAAAACTACCTTCCTCAACCTGCTGGGAGGACTGGATCATCCAACCTCCGGGGAGGTCGTCGTGGATGGTGTCAATATATGGGACCTGGGAGCAGGGAAACTGATCGATTTCCGGCTGCACCATATAGGGTTTGTATTCCAGGCCTATAATCTTATTCCGGTATTAACCGCTGAGGAGAATGTTGAATTCATCATGGAGCTTCAGGGACGGCCTCGTCAGGAGATCAGGAACAGAACCCTGGAACTGATGAAGGCTGTCGGTTTGGAGGAGCGGATGAAGAACCGGCCTTCCAAGCTATCCGGAGGCCAGCAGCAAAGGGTTGCCGTAGCCAGGGCGCTGGCTTCGAAACCGAAGTTTGTACTGGCCGATGAACCTACTGCCAACCTTGATTCAAGGTCTGCCGAGAACCTGCTGGACATCATGGAAAAACTGAATAAGGAGGAAAACATTACCTTTATTTTTTCCACCCACGATGCCCGGGTGGTAAAGAAAGCACGCAGGATCATCACACTGGAGGATGGCAAGGTCATGCGCGACGAAGTCATTCAGCGATAGCCTGTCATGGCCATGAGATTTTTTACAGTAATGATCCTGGCGGTATGGATGAACCTGCTTCCTGCCGGGGGACAGGATAAGCAACCATCATCTTTCACCGCCAACGGATACCTGAAATACCTGCAAACCATTTTTTACCAGGATTTCAACCAGGAGTGGCTGACCGATAACCTGATCCACAACCGGCTGAATTTCGGGTGGAATCCCGGTGAGCATTTCCGGGCTGCCCTTCAGATCAGGAACCGTTTTTATTACGGGCAGGCTGTGGAAACCATACCGGATTATTCGGATCTGATCGATACCGAGACGGGTTATTTTGACCTGTCGGCCATTCTGTTCGAAGGGGAATCCTATTTTCTGCATTCCGCCATCGATCGTGCCTATTTCGACCTGGTATTCGGCAGGCTGCAGATCAGGGCCGGCCGTCAGCGGATCAACTGGAGCCAGAACCTGGTGTGGAACCCGAACGATATCTTCAATGCATATTCCTACTTTGATTTTGACTATGAGGAAAGACCGGGAACAGATGCTGTAAAGGTCCAGTATTATACCGGACTGACCTCCAATGCCGAAGTTGTGTATGCACTGGGCGACAGCCTGGAGGACATGGCCCTGGCCGGCATGTACCGGTTTAACCTCAAAGGTTATGATTACCAGTTCCTGGGCGGATATGTCAAGGACGACTGGGTGCTGGGGACAGGATGGTCGGGACACATCGGCGGTGCGGCGTTCCGGGGTGAGATCAGTTATTTTCTGTCCAATAACGATACCGTTAGTCAGCCATCACAGGTTGTAGCCTCCCTGTCCTCCGATTACACCTTCGCCAACAGCCTGTATATTCATGGCGCCATCATCTATAACAGCCTGGGATCAACCGGGAAGGCCCCTTTTGAAGAGAGTCTTTTTTTCGGCAGCCTGTCGGCTAAAAGCCTCACACCGGCCCGGGTAGAATTGATGGTCCAGCTTTCCTATCCGATCACCCCGCTGATCAACGGCAGTATAGCCGGAATAGTAAATCCCAATGACGGATCCTATTTTGCCGGGCCTTCCTTCACTTTTTCCCTGATGGATAACCTCGAACTGCTACTGACCGGTCAGTTTTTTGGAGGGGATGACGGAACCGAATACGGCGATATCGGGAAACTGCTTTACTGGCGTTTGAAATGGAGTTTCTGATGTGCCAGAGCCCATCTTGAAAAGTTTATTTAGTAATATTGTATAATGGTTTTCGATGCATAAATACATGCATAACATAAATCATAATCCCGTGATAGCATGAAGCGAATAATACTTTTAACCCTGACTGCCTTGTTAATCCCCGGAGCCCTGTTCCCGCAGCCCTGGAAATTGCATGGTCCGATCGTACAGGTACCAGACAATCCCCATTACCTGCAGCACCACGACGGCACTCCCTTCTTCTGGCTGGGTGACACAGGCTGGGAGATGCTGCACAGGCTCAGCAGGGATGAAATACCATTTTACCTTGCCGACAGGAAGAGAAAAGGATTCAATGTGATCCAGACAGTGATCATCAGTGAATTCATCCACTCCGACAAATCCGTGAACTTTTACGGCGACCCTGTCCTGACAGGGGACAACCCCGACAAACCTGCCTTGACCCCGGGGAATAACCCTATGAATCCTGAAGAATATGACTATTGGGATCACGTGGATTTTGCAGTGAAAACAGCAGAGGAATTAGGTTTATACCTGGCACTGGTTCCTACCTGGGGTGAATGGGTGGTTCCGCGCGAGGGCAAGCCACTTTTCAACACTACTGAACAGGCTTATCATTATGGTCATTTTCTGGGAAATCGTTATAACCGGGCCCCAAATATCATCTGGATCCTGGGTGGGGACAGGCATCCTGATGAGCGAAAAGAAGGCATGGAACTCTGGCGGGCTATGGCTGAAGGAATTGCTGACGGGGTGAACGGTCAGAATAGTTTCGACGCGAAGGCAGATTACAGCACCACATTGATGAGCCACCATTCCTATAATTCTTCCTCAAACTGGTTTCATGCCGATCCCTGGATCGATTTTCACATGTGGGGATCCTATCATGCCGAGATAGACAATGAGCGGTCCTATGAAGTGGCCCTGGCTGACTGGAAACTGGACCATCCAAAACCTACCCTGAATGCCGAGCCCTGCTATGAGGGACATGGCATTAATTATGCCATTGATGATAACGGCTATTTCACGGCAACGGATGTACGTCTGGCTGCCTACTGGAGTGTTTTTTCCGGTGCCATGGGATTTACCTACGGGGCCCAAACAATCTGGCAATTCGCCGATTACGGACGTAAAAAACTTTCACCGAAAACCCTGCTTACCTGGCAGGAATCACTCGATCTTGCCGGTGCCATTCAGGTAGGTTACGTCAAGAAACTTATGACCTCCAGGCCCATGAACGACCTTGAACCTGACCTGTCCATGATCATCAGCGGCCAGGGCAGCTGCGGTTCCTACGTGCCCGTCATCTGCGGAAAATCACATGCCTTTGTATATATTCCCACCGGCAACCAGATCACGCTGATCCTGGGAAAGATCTCAGGCCAAAGGATCAAAGGCTGGTGGTTCAATCCCCGGACCGGTATTGCGAAACCCATCGGGGAGTTTGAGAACACAGGTGAAAAAAGCTTTGATGTTCCGGGCATGTCGGAGGAGCTGGGCTGGCTGAGAACGGGCAGGGGTTGTGATTGGGTTTTGGTGTTGGATGATGCCTCGAAAAACTTCCCGGCGCCCTGAACGGGCAGTTTTATTTGGCCTCCCTGTAACTGACCAGGTTGATCCTGGCGGAGCTGATGGCGGCTTTTACCTCGGGACTCGTGAAAACTTTCGTAACGGCATCACGGTCGGCAGCCACGTTTTCATAACCCTTATGCCATATGGCCTGCATCTCAGGTGTATCCATTCCGGGGTGATCGATAAAGAAATACTTTCCGGATTCCAGTTTTCCCAGGGTTTTCACGGCTGATTGGATCCTTTGCACTGCCGTGCTGTCGTTCCTGTTCCAAAGGGCAATATACTGATAGCCTGCGGCGAACGGATCAATATCGAGCTGGTATTCAACGGCCAGTTTTTTAACCAGGGCACCAATTTCGGGCGCACAGCCTTCACACCCCATATGGCAGTTCACATGACTTACCCAGGGTACATATTTTCTGGCCATTTCGATCTGGGCCCTGAATTCCTTTTCTATTTCTTCAAGCTTCCAGGGAGCATCTTTAAGTGCTGTTCCTTTTGGAAAGTCCGGCCGTTGCCAGATCATCGGATAGAAATACCCGTCATTATCCACCAGGCTGGGACAACAGGTGAGCGGCCGCCATTTGATATCATTCCACTCACTGGTCACCACCAGGTGAACGCCCACATCGAGCCCGGGATTCTCGTTCAGCAACCTGACCGCTTCCGGGAACCAGGGACCAGGCACCATGAGCTCCACGGAACGCATAATGCCGTTCTTATAGGATTCAATGCAGGCCACATTGGCGGCATGGGAAGAACCGATGTCATCGCCCCTTACCAGGAGATATATGCCGGAATCCGTCTGCGGAAAAACCCGGATTGCCATTGCAAGCAAAACACAGGTGAGAAAGGGCAAGGATGTTTTCATGTTGTTTTGAATCATTTGGAATCGTAAGATAATCATTTTATCTTCATTTTTTCCGATCAATGAGAGAAACTCTTTTTTACCTTTAGTCTTCATTTAAAGTAATTATGGTAAATCCAACAATCATGAAAAGAGCATTGCTTAGTCTGGCAGTTCAGGTTTGGATGGTCCTGCACGTTCATGCTGACAGGGTAGAACAATATGGCATCTTCGAACTGTCCATCAAGGGGCCATCGGCCGGTAATCCTTTCACCGAGGTGCAATTCAGTGCTGAATTCAAATACCTGAATAAAACCTTCTTTACCGAGGGGTTTTATGACGGGGAGGGTATATACCGGGTACGGTTTATGCCCGACCAGGCGGGTGACTGGTCCTATACCACCACCAGTAATGTCCCGGCCCTGAACGGAAAGACCGGCGGGTTCACCTGCCTGGAGGCATCAGATGGAAATCATGGTCCTGTGAAGGTGCGCAACACCTATGATTTTGGGTATGCCGACGAAACACCCTTTTACCCGGTGGGTACCACCTGCTACGCCTGGGTGCATCAACCTGATGAACTGGTGCAGCAGACACTTGCATCCCTGGCAGCAGCAAAATTCAATAAGATCCGCATGACCGTAATGCCCAAGAATTATGATGTTTACATCAACAATGAGCCTCCATTTTATCCATTTGAAGGATCAGCGCAACAAGGTTGGGATTTCACAAGGCCCAACCCGGCTTTTTTCAGGAATTTTGAGAATAAGATCGTTGATTTGCAGAAACTTGGAATTGAAGCGGATGTTATACTTTTTCATCCGTATGATTGGGGGAAATGGAACCTGGATAAAATGAATATGGAGCAGGCAGTTTTTTACCTGCGCTATCTGGTTGCACGCATTGCTGCCTTCCGGAATGTGTGGTGGTCGATGGCCAATGAATACGATATCATGCGTAAGAGCGACGAAGAATGGGAAACCTTGTTCAGGACAATTCAAACGTATGACCCGTATTCGCATTTGTGCAGCATTCACAACGGCATGGGCTGGTATAACCATGCCAAACCCTGGATCACCCACTTAAGCATCCAGACCGCTTATTTGCAGGATATCCAGGACTGGCGTGAACTATATAAAAAACCTGTTATCATTGATGAATGTGTTTATGAAGGCAATATTCCCAACGACTGGGGGAATCTCACCCCCGAGGAGATGGTCAACCGGTTCTGGATTTCCTGGTGCAGGGGAGCCTATTGCACGCATGGAGAAACCTATATACATCCGCAGAATATCCTGTGGTGGTCAAAAGGTGGTAAGCTTTATGGAAAAAGCCCTGAACGGATCGCATTCCTGCATCGCATCATGACCGAAACGCCCACTGAGGGAGTTTACCCGCATCACAGTATCTGGAACAAGGAGACCTATCTGATCAAGGATAGCATGTTCTATCTCCATTATTACGGCAATAGTCAGCAGGCAAAGGCCAGGCTTTACTTGCCTGAAAAGGTGAAATTCACACTTGAGGTCATCGATGCCTGGAACATGACCATAGAGCAGGTGGATGGCACCTTCAGCGGAATGGTTGAAATATCCCTGCCCGGGATTCCCTATGTCGCTGTGCGAGCCAGATCGATCGAATAAGCTGAGATCAGTAAATGCTTTCTCCAATTAGTCTATCAGGTGAAATTACCCTTGATGTTCCTTAAAAAAGCAGTGCAATCGCAGACAAGAATGTTGCTGCCACGATAAACCACCGGTAGGCACTTTCATGCATATGCTGCACGATCCGGATACCGGCGAAAGCGCCCAGCGCAATGGCAGGCAGCAGCATCAGGTTAAAACCCAGCGTTTGCAGGGTAATATTGTGCCAGCCCCAGATCTGCAAAGGCAATTTAAAAACATTCACAATAAAAAAGAACCAGGCCGTGGTCCCAATGAAAGTTTTTTTGTAGAAATTCATGGACAGGAGATAGACTCCCATGATGGGACCCGCTGCATTTCCGATCATGGTGGAGAATCCGCCCATGATGCCAAAAGGAATAGCAAACCAGACTTTGTGCGGAACAGTATCACCCGCGCGGGATTTCCTGATCTCCAGCCAGATCATGACGGTCAGGCTGATGATTACCAGGATCCCGATAAGATGCTTGAATTGTTCAGGTGATATATTCTTGCCTGTGATCAAACCCAGAAGGATACCCAGAAAAGCCCAGGGAAGAACCTTCAGCAGGGTTTTCCAGTCTGCATTTCTATGGTAATAAGCCACACCGAATATATCAGCCATCACCAGCATGGGCAGCACCAGGCCTGAGGAAGGCATGCCACCGAATATAAAGGCCATGACGGGCACCACAAGGGTTCCGAGGGCATTGATCCCGGTTTTGGCCATCCCGATCATGATGGCGCAGGCAATGGCCAATGCCCACATAGAAAGGCTCAAATCCATCATGTTATATTGCGAGATTTCACTGATTTTATGGTCTTCGTGCTTTCAATTGTTTATCCTATGATTACTTCAGTATGGCAACGAATCCGCCGAAAGGCAAAATGTTGACCTGGAGTTGCTCTGAAGACCTGATCGATGAAATTGCAGATGCAAACTGTCTAGTCCCAATGCCATCAGTAATTGTCAATACAGTGTCAGCATTACTTTCAAGCCTTGACAGGTCAATGTCCCAGTTCTGTACATCCTTTGTTCCGTTAATGCCGCCCACATACCAAACCTCTCCTTTTCTCCGGGCCATGATGCAGAATTTACCGGGTTCACCGGCCAGCAGGCGGGTTTCATCCCATACCACGGGAATATCCTTCAGGAAAACTTTGCATTCAGGGGGCAGTGCGGTATAAACATCCACCCGGTCAGCAAAATGCAGGATACCCGATTCGAAGATGACCGGCAGGGCCAATTCATGCGCAAAAGTTGTTATATGGGGGAATCTTTGGTCGGAGAGGGCAACCGGCGTATAATCCATCGATCCCGCCACATTCCGGGTGAACGGAAGGGTGGCGTTGTGCCGGGGGGCCTGGCTGGTGAAAAGACTGTCGAAACCGTAACATTCGGCCCCCCTTACCGCTTCCATGGATAGCAGGTTGGGCCAGGTGCGGTTCCAGCCTCTCGGAAGGGTGCATCCGTGAAAATTCACCATAATGTGATTATCAGCCGCATCCTTCAGAATATCGAAGTACTGTTTTATAATCCCCTGCTTGTCGCTCTGGAAAAAGTCCACTTTTACTCCTTTAACGCCCAAGGTAGCAAGTTTCTCAAATTCTTTTTTTCGCTTCTCGGGGTCGCTCATGATGTCACGGGGCCGTTCCGTGACGGAATTGTGTGCTCCGCCTGAATTATACCACATCCATATTCCGATATTCCTGGAATTGGCATATTTTATCAATTGTTCGATGGTACCACCCTGCATAAGATCCCAGTTGGCATCCACCAGGGAATACTCCCAGCCCATTTCAGCAGCCAGGTCTACAAACTTCCTGAGCGAAGCAAAATTCCTGGGGCTTGCCGCATCGCTCCACCAGCTCCAGGATGCACGGCCGGGCTTAATCCAGGATTGGTCAGCAATGTCAGACGGTGGATTAAGCATGGGTACCAGGTCCGATTCCACGATGGTGGAAAGTTCTTTTCCGATGATCATCACCCGCCAGGGCATGCGCCAGGGAAGTTCAGCGGAGGGTTTTTGCGGTACCTTGTTGTTGGCTTCACTTTCTTCCGGCATGCGTATTGTATACAAACCATGATCAGCCAGTTGATTCAGGTGTGCACCAAAGTAAAATGAATCCACAGCAGCTTCTGTCAGCAAAAGCCAGGCCTTCGAAGTTTTAAAAAGAGCGGGAAATGACCATCCTTCTGTTGAAGGCGCAGCTGTGCCAATGGGAATGCCTGTTTCATAGTAGGTTTCGTACGCCGGGCTCCACTGCGTGACTTTGTCATAGGGTTGCATCCATGCCTTTCCTTCACCCTCCAGGGTAAATCCGGTTACTTCCTCTTCCACGGTATATCGGGCATTGTCTTTCTCCGGAAAGATGTACCGAAAAGCAGCACCGTCATCATAAATCCTGATGATCAGCTGGATCCTTGATCCCCGTGTATTTTTAAAAGTAAGCGTTTGTTCGTTTGCCCGGTTAGTGAGGATTCCCCTTTTTCCGGTATGGACGTCCATCGTTTCTGCAATCTGTGTAACCGGGGATGCTTCCTCAAAGGATAATCCCGTGATGAAGTCAGCGTCATTGCGCCTTATACCGAGTGGGGATGAATTGATTAGAATGCTCGCCGCACCTGAATCAATCATTGCAATCTGATAAAATAACTGATGGTTTTCACCTGTCCTGACAGTAAAGCGGATATTGCCGGAAGGTGAGGACAGTGTCCATTCTTTCTTCCCGCCGGTGCAGGAAAACAGTCCGGCCATTGAAACAATAACCATGAAAAAGGCAATGAATTTCAGCGGTTTCATAAGTAAGATATTTAATAAAACAAGCGGTTTTCCCATAGCTTCAAGAAGATTTCCTGGATGATTTCCTCAGAGACATCCCGGTCTTTTGTGAAGGTATAGGCAAAATTTACCAGGTCAGCATAATAATAGGTAAAAATAAAGGAGAAAGCAGCTCGGTCTCCCTGTTGCAGCCTTATCAGAATTGTTTTCTCATCCATACTGCATGAACCGTAAGCGAATAGTACAAGTAAAACTAAGTAAAAATTCAAAGCAAATGGTATTCGGCAGTTCCTGCATTTCAGCATCAAGTTTCATACAATCCCTTTTTGGTTGATCTTTCAGGCAGTTGCAGAATGGCAAAATACAGAACAAATAAATAAGGTAGGAGGGCAAGAACGAAAGAAAACTGCAATCCCCACAGATCGGCTATTTTACCCTGCACCACGGGTATAATGGCTGCCCCCAGCATACCCATGGTAAGCAGTCCCGATGCTTTGGCAGTATGCTTTCCCATACCCTGAACAGACAGGGAATATAGCGTAGGGAAGAAGATTGCGATGAAAAAGCCTACCAGGATCAGTGAAACCACAGCCAGGGTTCCTGTTGACAATAGGGTTACAAGGATAAAAAATATTGCAGCGATCACATTGATAATAAGACTGATAGCTGGATCCAGCTTTTTCTGGATAAATGAACCGGCCACCCTGCCCAATGCAAACACCCCGAAATACACAGTGAACCATCTTTGTGACCGGGTTGAGGAAAGACCTGCAATAGCCGGATCCTCGAGAAAATTCCTGAAAAGGCCGAAAATACCTGCCTCTATTCCGATAATCAGGAAAATGGCCATAAAACCCATCATAAGCCTGCGGTTTCGAAAGACGTTCCCTGATGCTGCAGCATCATCAGGGTGTCTGGTTCCAGACAGGTTTTCCGTAATGTCAAATCCTTTAATAAAAAGGGTTGTTGTGGCGATAAGCAGCAATGCAAACCCTATCGTCAGGAAAATACCGTTGATATAAGGGACTTTGCCACTTGCAGAAGTGATTCCTGCTGGCAGGATCAAGGTTATGATCAGGGGAGCGATTATTTGTGCTATGGCTCCGAGTGCATTGCCCAGATTAAGCCGGCTTGAACTTCCTGCCGGTTCACCTAGTCCTGACAATAAAGGATTCCCTGCTACCAATTGAAAATTAAAGCCGGTACCGATAACAAAGAATCCGACCAGTACTATCCCGTAATGGATGGTGATAAGTCCGGGTACCAGCAATAATGTCCCTGCCGAAAACAGGAACATCGCAATGGTAAGACAGGTTTTAAAGCCCAGCCGTTGTGCCAGATAGCCAATAGCAAGGGAGAACAGAACAAAGGGCAGGTTTTTCGCAAACATGGTGAACATGAGCTGGGTATATCCCAGGTTAAAGATTTCCTTGAATTCAGGATTGAATGCCCCTTCAAAGCAAAGTGAAAGACCATTGAAGAAATAAATAAAGTATACTGCATAAAGCAAGGGCTGATGCGAGCGGCTGGAATTCATAGAGTTAAAATAGCATTTTGTTTTCAAAGGATCGCCAATTCTCGACAATCCTGTCATAAAAGGGGTACAGGTTGCAGTCCTCGATCAGGTTGTGACGGGTCAGGTAATCGATACACAGGCGTACCCCTTGCTCATAGGATACTGTATACTTAAATCCCAGGTCGCGTTTGGCCTTGGTATTATCAAAAATGTTGTTGTGCATAAAGTTCTCACGGCACCATTCGGCTTCCACGGGGGCTAGCCTGGCCAGCATAAGCGTTGGAATATAGACAAAATCGGGTTCGGGCGCTTCCATGACCCGGGCGATCGTTCTCCACATATGGTTGTGGGTCATCCACTCATCACCGGTAGCATTGTAAGCCTGCCCAAAAGCCCGCTTGTTACCGGCCGCTCCCACAAAAGCTCCTGCTGTATCATCACGGTAACTGGCCACCCATATTGAAGTTCCGTCACCGTGCAGGATGATGGGCTTCCCCTTCCGGATGCGGTCGAGGTGATAGGTTTGCCCGCCGAAACTATGAACGGCGGGACTCCAGGATTCATTATAGGTAGCAGCAGGTCTTATCACGGTAAGTTGAAAATCTCCCCGCTGATAGGCATCCCAGAGTATGTGCTCGCACCGGACCTTCTTCCAGGCATATGGAAAGGAGGGAGATGCTCCGATGGGGATCTCTTCAGATACCGGATAATGTGCAGGTGTTTTCGGATAAACATCCACTGTGCTGCAGAAAATGAACTGCTCCGTTCTTTTGCCAAAGAGTGTGATATCCTTAAGGGCATCCTCCGGTTCAAAGCAGATCATGTCGATCACACAATCATAATTCCCGGCTGCAAAGATTGCTGGTTCATGCCCGGGGAGATCGGCCCGGTTTCCTGTAATGACGGTTACTTCCGGCAATAGCCAGTCAGGCCGACGGGCATCATGGTTGAATAGCGTGATGTCATGACCTTTGCCCTGGAGCATTTTTGTGATGGGGGTGCTGATGTTGCCGGTCCCCCCGATAATGAGCAATCGCATTCTTATAAGATTATTATAAATCAGTAAAGCAAAGCGCCCGGTTTATCATATTCAGCGGTGACATCATCCAGTACCAGGACCCAATCGCATCCATGGCCTTGAGATGGTGCGGTCAGCACGAGGCTATCCGCACTATTGTAAAGCCCAGCGGAAAATTGTTCTCCGGTCCTGGGATCGAACCAGCATGCGGTTGATCGCTCCCACGGAATGCCTGTCAGATTGAGTTCAACCTCCCCGCCTGAAGGCAGATAGCAGAACAGGTAATGATTGCCGCGGGTACATCGGATATGCTCATCTCCGACTTTAGGCGACATTAGCGGGCTCTGATCGGGGATCCTATCAAAGTAAGGTCGTGAAAGCATCAGGTTCTTCAGATGGATCAGCTGGGAGGCGCCTTTCAGATTCAAGGCTTCTTTCCAGGTATATCTTACAAAACCTATTGGTTCACGCTGCCTGTCATACATCTGCCAAACAGGATGCGCTCCGTAGGTGTGACCGCTTGCCCCTGCAAACACACTCCAGTAAGCCGCCTGGCGAACGTCATAATCATCGAAAACTCCGTTTTGCTCCGGTTTCCAGTTGACAGCATGTTCCTCATACCGGGGCTCTGCATCGATACAGGGTTTGCAGGGCACACGAAGATAATCATAAGTGACCAGCACATGATTCGGGTAATTCCGCATGGAATGGCCCGACTGGCAGCTGTTGAAATCAAGCCAGGGGGCATCATGGAACCACATGGAACTGCTGGCATCGCCCGGGGGGTGGAAGGTCATCAGGTGATTGGGATCTTCTGATTTAATACCTTTACCCAGCGCATTCCACACCGCATAATTCCTGCCTCCGCCTGAGCGGTCACCGCCATTCATCCATATGATGTTGGACACTTTACAGAATCTTTTGCCGAGCCATTGCCCGTAATTAAAAGCGTTAAGTTCATTAAAGATTTCCGGTCCGATGCCAAATAACCTGTCTGTCTTATCTCCCCAAACAGGCACCATGGCAAGATAAAGTCCTTTACCAGCAGCAATCCTCAGTATTTTCTCGACAAAATCAAAATATCCGGGATTTGGCTTTGCCGGGTCCATACCAGAAAGGGGCAATTGTCCGGAGGCATTCGGGATGCGCAGCCCGTCCAATTCGCTGATCAAAACCGTCTGAACCACATTAAAACCTTGTTTTTGCCGGATATCGAAATAATATTCAACCTCCTCTGCAGTTAACCGGTGAAGCAGTTCCCAGGCCGTATCCGCCAGATAGAAGAACGGGGTGCCGCTTTGCAGTTGCAGGAACCTGCCCGTGGAAGGAAACTCGATAAAATCAATTTCCGACATTTTCTTCAGTTTGCTAAGATTCATTTCAATTGGATCGACAATCAAACCGGCGACCGATTGCGCTTTGTGGTCAGCAAAAGTCAGTTAATTCATATGTTGTTCCTGAATGAACTCTTTAAAGTCAGTCTTTTTTTCTCAAAAGGAATGGGATAGGCCGTAAGCCATACCTGGGGTTCTTTGATCTTTTCAAAGCCACTTAATCCAAAAACATATACTGTGACATTTGATAACAATGCGTTTGCAGGAATTTTGAAATAGTAAGTATAATTTCCATTTTGCTGACAAGCAACATGTTCCCAATTATTAAAAACATAGGCGGGACTCCTATCAAATGCTCCAATGAGGGAGTCGTATATCTGAATTACAGCAAAAGCACCATTGCTGCCATAATCGCCTTCAATAGCCACAGCCATTATGCTGTTCTTTGTAATTTCACTAAAAGCAAATGTTCCCTTCCAGGCTTTTTTAACCTCGATTTCAGTGCTTTCAGGAAAAAGATTACTGGCTGATGCCCTGGAAATGTCAATATGTTGATTGGCTGAATATGCCTTTATTTCTGAAATTGTTGAGGGTGACGGGATTAATTTTATATATTTCAAAGGATTACGTGATGGGTTTATTAATTCCGCAACGTCTTCCTTCCGGAATATTTTTATTGGAAACCATTTTACCAGGTCATTGGATGCAATGGCTTTCATTGGTTTATAGCTTTCTTCAATACCTTCGATTTTCAATACATCAATTTTCTGGACCGCAGGAAGCTTTATTCGCAAAACACCTGGTAAGGTACCGCAGTAATCTCTTACTCTAAAAGAGGTTGCCGGATCATTATCCAGGGCAAACCTATCCCAGGTCCCCAATTGTATGAAAATGCTGTCAAGGAAGAAGGCTTCGCGGGCTTTTTTTACCGCTTCTATTTTTGTTTCGCCGGAACGTTTTAATGAGCGCACTTCAAGACAGTTGTTTTCAGCATCAAAATACATGGTTTCAATATAGGGAGTCATGTTATCCGGAACAGGAAAAGGCTTTAATGTTCCCAGCAGCCGGTGATATTCTGATGTTAATGGACGTCCGGCAAACTTCAATGAAAACGCTCCATTTGTTACAGAATTGGTAATATCTTGTCCATCAATTAATACGGTTGTGAACTTAGGATATTTTCCAACCAGTTTAATTCTCTTTTCTTCGCCCGGTAATGCCAATAAATCAATTTCAATATCCTTGCCCGGGAGTTCTTTAACAATTGAATAATTGCAGCCTTCAATTCCAAACTCATCTATGTCCGAGCTGATCTTAAGCAAGCAACTTCTAAAAGGCAATACTTCAATAGCTACTTTTTGTCCAAAACTGAATAATCCCAGGATTTTCTCATATGGATGGTATTGTCTTACCTCAATTTTATCTGCTTTATCAATTCCAATTGAAGTGTCGATGTGAATAGTGAATTTTTGAGGATTCCAGGATAGATTACGCAAGCTTATCAGCCTGGTTTTTCCGTCGCCACGAGAAACTGCAAATTTGCCATAGGTTTCTTCCGGAAGCATTATAGCTTGCGTTAAAATGGCATTGTATTTTTTATGCAGATTAAAAATCCTGGCAAGAAGTGAAAGTTCATCGTCACGCAACAACCAGGGATTTCCATAAATTTCAGGAGCCAGGATCAAATTGCGGTTAAATGCCTGCAGAATCAAATCATCTTCCCAATAATCCAGGTAGGAAGACAGACAAACTCCATGATCTTCGGTCAGCCTCTTCAGATCCGGCGGTAATCCTCTTTCCAGGGTATATCGGTGATGCGGTGATGGTTTGTTGTTTCGTGAAGAAACATCAATATAGGTTTCTGCGCCTTCCCACAGAAAGGTGGTGGTATATTTTAGTGCCGTATCGCTTAATGTAATACGGTGGTTAAGTACAATTAAGTCCGGATTATTAGCATAACATTTTGACAGGGCTTCAATAAAATACTTTTCGTTTCCGGGCTTCAAATCAGAACAGCATCTGTCCAATTTTAACAGGGCAATGTCATAATCCCTGGTGAGATGATCGAGCATGTTTATCCTTTGTCTTGCTGTAGTATCATTTTCCCCGTATCCATCGGGTCCAATCCATAATCCGATCCTGCAGCCAAACGATTTTGCCAATGCCACAATACTGTCCAAGCCTTCAGGATACTTAGTCCGAAACCATTTAGAATCAATCCCTCCATATGCCGGGGCGTTTTGCAGGTCACCAATACAACCACTGCAATTGGGGCCATTATCCAAATTCCCAGCATCCAGTAAATAAATATCCAGCTGCATCCCGTATTCATCATGCAACCACTTAAAAAATCTCAGGTTTTGGAGAACCTTACTCTCGTTTCCCCCATACCAGTTGATATTTATCCAGTCAAAATACATCGATCTGGATGGTGTTAACTCATTTACGGGAGTATTACCCCTTTCTTCTTTCACTGAATTGTTGCATGAGATAAAGGCAATCAGCATTACTGGCACATATAAACAAAATGCTTTCATGACAGGCTTATTTTCCAGAGTTAGTAATTGTTTTCTTCATTTTCTGAAAGCACAATTTCTCTATCTGATAAATTGGTAACCAGTACCCCTTTATAGCCGTTATTGGCGGTGATAATAGCATGTTCAGTTCCTTTTTGAATCAATATACAAGGCGGACGGGTTTTCTGACCTCCATATTTCCATTTCCCGGTTTTGTCTACTGAACTTTGAACACCGTCAAACGTACAGTTATTAACTTGTAAATGCCCGCCTTCGCAGACAATGGAATAAAATTCTTCGTTAAAAAAGTTGTTGGAGAAATAGCAATCGGAGAAAGAGACAAAACCTGAACCCCTGATATTGGCGTTATGTTTGACAGGTCCCCAGAATCCGCAGTTCACAAAGCGTATATTGCCAGTATTTGTAGGTGAAATCATGATTTGGGTGCTATCGCCCGTGAGGTGTGCATTGAATTGACCGTTGGATATCAACAATCCCATGGGTTGGATATCATCTACACGAATGCAGCAACCCGCAGCATCAGCTGCAATGCCGCTGAACTGGCCGTTACATGATCCGCTCCAGTTACCGTTTTCTGTATGAATGAAGTGGTACCCGATCCTGGCAGGGAATACAAAGGTATTGGTCATGTATTCCCAGTCACTGCGACCCAGGATAAAGGCCTCGCAGTTTTCCTGCATATAATTAAATACTTTCCAGAAATCACCCCGGGTGGCCGGACTGCCCCAGAAGTGACAATGAAACTGAACATTTTCAATCCGGCCAATATCACCCACACTTTCAACAAAGATACCGCGGCGCAACACACAGCCAAAAACGCTGTTTATCCGGTGGCGGCCGTTTTCATTGGGCCCGGCATGGATACCATTATAGCTGTTGATCAGTGTGACGTTCTCGATGGTGCAGTCGAAAACAGTGGAGTCATTCGAATAGCTTCCGATATGGAAGGTCCAGGGGTAGGGATGGATATCATCAACCGACTGTTCAGGATAATATACCGTGATCCCTGATACTGCAGTTGAATTACGCATTTCAAAAAGTGCCGAAGTGCTTTCATTATCCCGTCCGCCGGTGGCCAGGATGATGGTGCCTTTCAGCGGTTCCCACGAGCGGGGAGCCAGGTTTTCGCCCTGAAGGGATACACCCTCAAGATGAAGACTGCCTTTGATGAGGTACTTTCCTGCGGGCACAACTACGGTTCCGCCTTTTAGCGAAGCTGCGTCGATGGCTCTCTGAAAGGCCCGGGTGTTATCGGTGATACTGTCAGCAACAGCACCATAGTCAACAACTGATGTGCCGGGACCATTTACCCCTGCGGATAAAGGGTTAACCACTGCAGTAACCAGACTGATCAGCAGGAGTAACGATAAGGTTTGCATGGCAATCACATGGAATGAAATGTTATTTTAAGATTTTCAGGGCAAGATCTTCCTTAAAGAGCGGCGTTGTGAGGTTTAAAGATCCTCCGGTATGTCCCTTGACGGAAAAACTCGTGCGCTTTCCGGTAATCGGGTCAATCCAAACACCGGTATAATCTCCGGGAGGGAGTTCCAGGGATATTTTAAAAGTTGTATCCTGCAAGGCAACCTTACCGGAATTGCCCTGAAGGCAGTTTACATAGATCAGGTATTGTGTGCCTTCCTGCGCCAGTAGCCTGGCTGTGGCAGTACCCTGGTAAGTGCCCTGAAGTAGTGTATTCTGAGGTTTCATGGATAAGAAATCCAATTCATCGAATACCTGCTTCAGGATATTCAGCTGCTCACGGAGCAAAGGTCCGCCGCCACCCGGCTGTCCCGGCGCAACGGTAAAACTCCCGTCTTCATGATCTGCAGTAAAAGAATAGTCCAGATTGTTGTACAAAGCACCGCCCGCTACAAGGAAGTCCCAGGCTTCAGTCCGGTATTGTATGTTTTCTGTGCCGTTGAATCCGGTTTCATTGTCCCCGATGACCCTGTTCAGGGCATAATTCATTTCGACGGCGGCCGGTGGTTTGGCATAATGAAAATTTAAGATGGATACAGCAGGATGCGGATTCTCAACTTTGAACGACCCATTTTGAATGTTTTGGGAAATCAGGTGTTTGTTGCGCTGGTCTTTTTCAGCTCCGGCGATCACGTCGGTCATGTGCGCTTCCCAGGCATCCAGGGCTTCCAGATCTCCGAAATAGGGCTCGTTGCATACTTCATAGTAGAGGTTGTCGAAACCATTGAGTTCTGCAATGATCTTTCTGACCATGGTCTCCTGTATGCTCAGGATCTCAGGATGCCGGAGTGATAAAACCTCCTTATGATCCAATAAGGGTTTCAGCCCGTTGATGTTGTTGGCGTAGTATACCGGACTTAATTTCCATTGCAGGGTGTCATAGAAATTGGAGAACAGATCCAGTTCAACAACAATATTGCGTTTCCCGGCTTCGAAAATAAAGTCTTTCAACCGTGCAAAATACGCTTCGTCCCATTGGGTGAGATCAAACTTATTACCTCCACCCGGGTATCCGGGTTCGTCACTGCGGGCCCAGGGACAAATCAGTTTTCCGGGCCCCGGGGCCAGCGTATTTTTTGCAATGCCGAAAGCACCCTGGGGTTCCAGGTAAATCCCGGAAAAGGTCCGGGTAATGTTCAGTCCTTTGGAGGCCAGTTCATCAAGATATTGAACGTAATTAAAGTCGAGATTTAAAATTGCACCGTAATGTTCGGTAGAGCCAATAAGGACCGCGGGTTCCCCGCGGAAAAGAAAGTAATGCGGATTGTCAGGAAGCAGGCTGATAGGAGCATGTGAAGCCTGACATGCTGATAATATAATAACAGACAGGCAAATAACAAATTTTAAAAGAGCTTTTTTCATAAGATAGCATATTGGTTTGGCAGGGGAACCGGGAGCTATACAAATATATAAAATAAGTCTCAGCCAGGATGCTTTTCTTTAACACCTGATAAAAGGGACAAAAAAAACCCCGCCTCTACGGCAGGGTTTCTGTAAATGCTTATGAGATCTTGATTTCCCGGGAAGGTTTCTCTTTGGATTCTTCCTTTTTGGGAATGATCACCTGCAGGATACCGTCTTTGTGTGTGGCCCTGATCTTTTCGGAATTTACGGTCATCGGCAGGGTGAAAGAACGGCGGAATGAGTAGTAACTGAACTCCCTGCACATTACTTTTTCATCTTTCTCCTCCTGTTTTTCCTCTTTTTCTGAGGATACGGTGAGCACGTTGTTTTCCAGGCTGACTTTGAAGTCCTCCTTGTTCAGACCGGGAGCTGCAACTTCAATCCTGTAGTCGTCCCTGCCTTCAATTATATTAACTGCAGGCAGACTGTGCCTCGATTCTGCATCGAAGATCCTTGGCAGTAAGTCGCGGTTTAAAAATTCATCAAACAAACCCGGCCAAGTTGTTCTGGTTCTCATTGTAGGTAACATGGCTAATTCCTCCTGTATTTTAGTTAGACATTTTAATTGATGGTTACAGGCAGGTATTTTCAAATCTAATGCCAATACAATAAATATGCCATAATGACATAAAAGATTGAAAATACAGACATATTGACATGTTATTTCTTAAAACTTCTCACTTCATCACCTGATCACTTCATCACCTAATCCAAAAGTTTCTATATTTGATACCATAAATCTCCCGCATGAAATTGTTGACCTTTTCTTTTGTCCTGTTTATCTCGGGTATGACTATGCTCTTTTCCCAGGATTATTTTCAGCAGGAAGTGAATTATACCATCGCAGTATCGTTGAATGACAGGGAGCATTCGCTTAGCGGCTTCGAGACCATTCAGTACATTAACAACTCCCCTGATCCTTTGTATTTCATTTATTTCCATCTTTGGCCCAATGCCTATAAAAACAATGCAACTGCTTTTGCCCGGCAGCAGATACAAAATGGCAGCACCGGGTTTTATTATGCACCGCAGGAGGAAAGAGGATTTATAGATTCACTCGATTTCAGGGTAAACGGACAAAAGGCAGCGTGGCAACTGAACCGGGATACCATTGACATTTGCCGCTTGCTGTTGAACAAACCCATTTACCCGGGTGATACCGTTATGATCTCAACGCCTTTCTATGTTAAGATTCCCGGCTCTTTCTCGCGTTTCGGCCATAAAGGACAAGCTTATCAGATCTCGCAATGGTACCCTAAACCCGCCGTTTATGACCACAATGGCTGGAATCAAATGCCTTACCTCGACCAGGGTGAATTCTATTCTGAGTTTGGATCATTTGATGTAACGATAACGCTACCCAGGAATTACGTGGTGGGGGCCACAGGAAACCTTGTCACTGCGGAGGAGATAGAATGGCTGGAACATAAAATAAAAGATACTACTGTTGTGAATCATTTTCCGGCATCGGACCCCTTTACCAAGACCATCCGATATCAGGAGAGCAATATTCATGATTTCGCCTGGTTCGCCGATAAACGTTACCGGTTACTGAAAGGGGAAGCCGAACTGACCAGCGGGAGAAAAGTCACCACCTGGGCCATGTTCACCGAAAGGGAGGCTGAACTCTGGAAAAACTCGATAGAATACATCAACGATGCACTCCGGTATTATTCTTCCTGGTATGGCGACTATCCTTACAACAATTGCAGCGCTGTATATGGCGCCCTTGAAGCCGGTGGCGCCATGGAGTATCCTACAATAACCGTGGTAGGAAATGCAGGAACCCCAGCCATGCTTGAAGATTTTATCATGCATGAGGTTGGCCACAACTGGTTTTACGGAATACTGGGTTTTAATGAACGGAAGTATCCTTACCTGGATGAAGGCATCAACAGCTTCAGTGAATTCCGCTATATGAATGCCAAGCACTCCGACCTGAAACTGTACCATTTATTCCTGAATAACAATAAACTAGCCCGGACACTAAACCTGGATGATTTCCCACTCAGTTCCTATTACTATTTTTCCTACCTGCTGTCTGCCCGCAGCAACAGGGATCAGCCACTGAACCTGAATAGCGAAAAATACACCAGCATGAACTACGGAGCGGTAGTTTACCACAAATCTGCACTTGCTTTTAATTACCTGCTGACATACCTGGGTGAGGAGAAGTTCAGCAGCATTATGCAGGAGTTCTTTCAGCAGTGGCAGTTCAAACATCCCGGTCCTGAAGATTTGCAGCAGGCCTTTGTAAAGAACTGCAGGGAAGATCTGTCCTGGTTCTTTAAGGATGTGCTTACCACTACGAAAAAATTGGATTATGCTTTGAAAAGGGTCAAAAGAGACCAGGTTCTGGTTAAAACCACTGGACAAATAGCAGCCCCCCTATCCCTTACACTGTTAAAAGATGATACCGCGCGGCAGGTTAAATGGTATCCCGGGTTTAGGGGTAAGCAATGGTTTGAATTGTCTGTGAAATCAGCTGATCAGGTAATGCTCCTGGATGGGGTAAGTTCTCCCGAGATGCACCGGAAAAACAACAGGCTGAGGACACACGGTCCTCTTAAATCAGTTGAGCCGCTTAATCTTCATTTTTTTCAATTGCTCGAAAAGCCTGACAGAACTCAAATAGGCATATTTCCAGCTGCGGGGTGGAACAATTACAATAAAACCCTGCTGGGAGTGCTATTCTACAGTCCGGTACTTCCGCAGCAAACCATTGAATACCAGTTAATGCCGATGTATGGGTTAGGAAATCATGATGTCGCCGGTATGGGTAAGGCCTCCCTCAACCTGTATCCCGGCTCATCTGCCTTTCAGGCCATTCAGCTCAGTGTTGATGCACGCAGGTATGGCTATGCCATTACCAATGGGAGCAGCTATAACCGGCTCAGGGGTGAAATGATGATCACTTTCAGAAACAGCCGTGCCAGGAGTCCGCTTGAGAAAACACTCAGGTTTGGTTATACTACTGCATCTGAGCAGGATGTGATTCATAACGGGGCACTATTCGAAAGTTACTTTTTAACCCTGGATGCCAATCTTTCGGGCCATCACATCCTGAATCCCTTCGGCGTGAATTTCAACGTTGAAGTGAACAACGACTATGCCCGATCATCACTGGAAATGAATTTTGCACGTGCCCTGAAGTATGCTAAAAAAGCTATACAGATCAGATTGTACGCCACCGGATTTCTGGAAAAGGAAAGTGATTTCAACAGTTATTATACCGCAAAACTGAGCGGAGCCTCAGGAATGACCGATTACAAATATGAGCATCTGTTTCTGGGGAGATTCGAAAACATTGAAGATCCCAACCGGCAGGTCCTTCTTTCCCAGCAGTTTGTTATGAGTGAAGGAGGTTTTGCCTCAAATATTCCCTATGCGGCTACTGACAGATGGCTCGCCACCATTGGGGTGACCCTGAGGGTTCCCAGGATACCTGTGTATCTTTTTGCCAATGCAGGCAGTTATTCAGGCGCCGGTGAGGCCACCTGGATCATTTCGGAGGAGCGTACCGTATCTTCTGAAACGGTGGCCTATGAAATGGGGGCCATGATCAATCTCGGAAATGTAATCAAGGTGTATTTCCCGTTCTATGCCTCACGTGATATTGAAGCGGCAAGCAAGGCATTAACCGATAATTACTGGCAGACCATCCGGTATATCATCGATTTCAATGCCATCAATCCTTTTAAACTGAAGAACAGGATTTTTTAAATGCGATACAGGAGATAACAGCCCTACCGGGTCCCCTCCTTCAGCCAACTCAGAAATTTCTGCACATCGGGACTGTACGTGTAATATTCCCGGGTAAGATCCTTTCCGTTGCCATCCACAATGGCATACAGCGGCAGTGCATTGGAATTGAACCGGGTTATCTGAAGATCCTGGTTCTTTTTTCCGATAGTGTTCTTTACCTTGCCGTCAGCAGAGGAGGTGATCCATTCGGATTCAGGTAGTTTTGTTTTGTCGTCAGTATAAAGAGCCACAACGATGAAATCCTGCTGAAGCATCTGCAATACAGCGGGATCCGACCATATCTCACTGTACATCTTTTTACAGTTGGAGCAGGTATGACCCACGAAATCAACCAGTACAGGTTTTCCCTTCTCACGTGCACATGCCAAGGCTTCTTCGTAATCAAAATACCCCTGGAGACCATGCGGGAGCGAAAGAAAATCTGAGTATTTCGGGGTGGTGCATAAAGAAGTTGTAAAAGTTGTAGAGGTTGTAGAGGTTGTAGAGGTTGTTAAGGCTTTAGATGTTACAGGGGGCAGGATGGTGGACAGACCTTTCAATTCATTACCCAGGAATCCTGTAAAAAGGTATAAGGCAAAAGAAAAACTGGCTATGGCTGCCATAAATCTCGGAACGCCGATGTGGGTGAGTTCAGAATCGTGACTGAATTTGATCCTGCCCAGCAGGTAACTGCCCAGCAGGATGAAGATCACGATCCATATACTGAGAAAAAGATTCCGGTTCAGCAGGCCAAGATGATATGACTGGTCAATTTTGGCCAAAAAATATAAAGAAAAAGCCAGCATGATGAAGGCAAAGAATACTTTCACTGCGTTCAGCCAGCTGCCCGATTTCGGGAGCCCCTGCAACCACGATGGAAAGATTGCAAAGAGGGTGAAGGGCAGTGCAAAGACGATGGAGAAGCCTGCCATTCCGATAATAGGTTCGAGCACTTCACCCTGTGAGGCCTTGATCAGTAAGGAGGCAACTATGGGGCCGGTACAGGAAAAAGACAGGATGGCCATGGCAACGGCCATGAAAAACGCCCCGAGATAACCTCCCTTATCCGCCTGTTTGTCGACCCTGTTGGCTAAACCCGATGGGAGCATGATCTCAAACATGCCGAAAAAGGAGGCTGACAGAATGAGGAATATCAGGAAGAACAACATGTTGGTTGCCCAATGTGTGGTAAAGTTGTTTACGGCATTGGGATTCTTGAATACAGCAACCAGGACACCGATAAGCGTATAAAGAAAGACGATGGAAAAACCAAAAACAAGGGCTTCTGATATAGATTTTGCCCTCGATTTCTTGCCCCGCAGAAAGAAGGAAACCGTCATGGGGATCATGGGATAGACACAGGGTGTCAGCAGTCCTCCCAGTCCGGCCAGGAGCGACAGGAGGAAAACGCCCAGCAGCGATTTGGAAGAAGAGGTTGCAGGAGTTGCAGAGGTTGCAGATGGTGCAGAAGATATTTTAGTTTCAGAGGTTGCAGCAGTTGTATCAGCAGGAGCAGCGGCAACCCCGGGAGACAGCTCAGAACCGGTAATACCGGCATTGGCATCATGAGCAGCATTTATGTTTTCTAATCCTTTCAACCGGAATGAAAAATCATTGTCGCCCATCACGCATTGCATATCACTGCAAGTCATGAATTCCAGGGTACCGTTTATTATGACACTGTCGAGCTGTATTTTTTTGATCCGTTGGGTGAAGGTAACCTGGCGACTGTGCAGTTCCAGCTGCATGTTGAATATTTTATCATCAACGATTTCGGGTTTGGGTGATTGTGTTGGTTTTCCGACCAGCTCGAATCCTATTGTTTCCGCAAAGATTATGGAGGTCGGAATGGGTCCGCCTTCGGCAATATTGAGGCCGTACATGTGCCATGGTTCTTTGATCGTTGCCGAGAAGATCAGGTCAACCTGGTCCTGGCCGGCCTGTCGCGTGGAGAATTTCCAGGACACCGGTTTCACGACCTGGGCGGTCACCGTGTGAAAAAAGAACGGGATTAACAGGGAGACAAATAGCTTCAGTTTCATGACAAGTAAAATAATCAGTGTAAATTTAGATTAAATTCATGAAATCTGAGCCTACCATGAGCAGTTCAGTTTAGAAGACTATCTCTTCATCCAGTGCATTAAACAGATGGTATTCCAGGAAATCATAGGAAGAGATCGACACAACCTTGATCCGTGTTTTAAACCGAAAACGCCATTTGAGCTTCAGGGGTATCCATCCCTGTTTCAGGTAGGCAGCAACATAGGGATGTACCTTCAGGGTCAGAAAACTGTGTTTCTCTTTTCCGAGTAAGGTTTCCAACTGGTTTTCAACTTTGTCCACAAACAGGATACTGGGGGCAATTTCTCCTGAGCCATTACAGGTAGGGCATTTTTCTGTGGTGCTGATATGCATTTCAGGCCGCACCCGCTGACGGGTAATCTGCATCAGGCCAAACTTGCTTAGCGGAAGGATGCTGTGCTTGGCCCTGTCGTTTTCCATAGCCTGCTTGATCTTTTCGTTGACTTTTTGTTTATGGTCGCTCGATTGCATATCAATAAAGTCGATCACAATGATGCCTCCCATATCACGAAGTCTGAGCTGCCGTGCAATTTCTTCTGCTGCGGCCAGGTTGGTCTCAAAAGCATTAGATTCCTGGTTGTTGACCGCTTTGGAACGATTCCCGCTGTTTACATCAATTACATGAAGGGCCTCGGTATGCTCAATGATCAGATAGGCACCGGTTTTAAAGGAAACTGTTTTACCAAAAGCTGATTTGATCTGCTTTTCAACGCCAAAATGCTCAAAAATAGGGACATCTCCCTTGTGCAGCTTAACGATCTTTTCTTTCTCAGGGGCAATGGTGCTGATATAATCTTTGATTTCCCTGAAGATGATCTCATCATCTACCGTAATACTGTTAAAAGAAACATTGAGGATATCCCTCAGGATAGCGGATGTGCGGTTTATTTCACCGATTAACAGGTGCGGAGGTTTGATTCCCCGGAGGTTTTCAAAGGCGTTTTCCCATTTGCGCACCAGTCCTTTGAGTTCCTGATCCAGATCTTTGACTTTCTTACCCTCTGCCACAGTGCGGACAATGATACCGTAGTTATGAGGTTTTATGCTCTGAATCAGGGTCTTTAGCCGATTTCTTTCTTCGGCGGATTGTATTTTCTGAGATACCGATACCTTATCGTGAAAAGGCATTAAAACCAGGTTCCTGCCGGCTATGGAGATTTCAGAGGTGAGGCGTGGCCCCTTGGTGGAGATAGGCTCCTTGGCTATTTGCACCATTACCAGCTGACCCTGAACGAGCACGTCAGCAATGGTGCCTTCCTTGTCAATATCCCGTTCGCGTTTAAACTTCTGAAAAGAAATCGATTTACCCCTGCGATTAACACAGGCATCCAGATACCGGTGCAGCGATCTGACCTGAGGTCCCAGATCCAGATAGTGCAAAAAGGCATCTTTCTCATACCCTACATCAACAAAGGCGGCATTCAGTCCGGGCATCAGCTTTTTAACCTTGCCTAAATAAATGTCACCAACAGCAAACTTAGGATTGCTTTTCTCCTTATTTAACTCAACTAATTTCTTATCCTCTAAAAGAGCAATACAAACATCGCTGGAAGATGTATCAATAATCAGTTCTTTGCTCAAATTTCCTTTATATTATGACGACGGTACGATCTTATGAAACCGATAAACGTCTTTAAATAAACATAATAAACCTAAAGTCAAACGAGTTCAACTTTAGGTTTATCTTAGCTTATTATGAATGCGTTACAGACTATCTGTTCTTTTTCTTATGCCTGTTCTTACGCAAACGTTTTTTACGTTTGTGTGTAGCCATCTTATGTCTCTTGCGCTTCTTTCCGCTTGGCATTTTCCAAATATTTTATGGGAAAATTTATTTAACGTTTGCCTTCACCTTATTGACAAAGGTTTTTGCAGGTTTAAACGAAGGGATATTATGCGCAGGAATGATAAGGGTAGTGTTTTTCGAAATATTCCTGGCTGTTTTCTTTGCCCTTTTCTTAATTATGAAGCTACCAAACCCTCTGAGGTAGACATTCTTGTTAATTACCAGTGAGTCTTTTACAGCTTCCATAAAAGCTTCTACTGTCTTCTGAACAGTGATTTTCTCAATCCCGGTGTTTTTTGAGATTTCGTTTACAATATCCGCTTTCGTCATTGTTAAAATTCTTTAATTATCAATTAATTAGATATTTTCAAAAATATGAGTTGCAAATATAAAGCATTTCCTTGGATAAATAAAATAGTAAACCATTAATTTTGACATTCTTTTATTAATTCTCCAGAATGTGTTGATGACGGTTACTGTGCTGCTGGAAAAATGGTACTGTGAAAACAAAAGGGATCTCCCCTGGCGGAAAACGGATTCACCTTACCATATATGGCTTTCAGAAATTATTTTACAGCAAACCAGGGTCAGTCAGGGGCTGGAATACTACAACAGGTTCGTGGAAAAATATCCTTCTGTTCACGAACTGGCCAATGCTCACATTGATGAAGTTCTTAAGATGTGGCAGGGACTGGGTTATTACACCCGTGCCCGAAACTTGCATTTTACGGCCAGGGTTATTGCCAGGGATCACCAGGGCTCTTTCCCGCGAACGTATAAGGAGCTGCTGAGCCTCAAAGGTATCGGAACTTATACAGCCGCTGCCATTGCTTCAATGGCTTTCAAAGAACCTGTGGCCCTGGTCGACGGAAATGTTTACCGCGTACTGTCGAGATTGTTTGGTATTGATGCACCGATAGATGCTCCGGCCGGAAAGCAGGTCTTTGAAAAACTGGCCACCCGGTTGTTAAATTCCGATAATCCAGGCATCCACAACCAGGCTGTCATGGAATTCGGTGCCCTGGTATGCCTCCCGAAGAATCCAGATTGTCTGCACTGTGTACTATCAGATCTTTGCATTGCCCGTAAGGAGGGTAAAACGAGTGTTTTGCCTGTTAAGAAGGGTAAAAGCCAGTTACGCGAAAGGCATTTTTATTATTTATTTGTGCAATTCAATGAAAGCACATTATTGCATAAAAGAACGGGAAATGATATATGGAATTCGCTTTATGAATTTCCCTTAATCGAATCGGACCAGCCATTATCTTATGAAAGTCTTGTCTCTCAATCTGTTTGGAAAGCCCTGGCAGGAAGCAGAAAACTGAAAATAAAAACTAAACCAAAGATTTACAGGCACAAGCTCACGCATCAAACGTTACATTGCACTTTTTACCAGATAAGGATGGATAGGCCACCCGATCTGCAGAACTTACCGTTTTCAGAGGTTTCGCTCGTCCGCCTGCCGGAATATGCCGTACCAAGGGTAATTGATAAATACCTGGCAGATTTGAAACAGGAGGGAATATCATGTTAGGGAATCTATAAATTTTATAAATTTACCTGAATTTAAAAACCAATCGGATGTCAGTTAATAAAGTGATTTTAGTGGGTCATGTCGGCCAGGACCCCGAGGTACGTTATTTGGACAACAATACCCCTGTTTGTACCCTTAGACTGGCCACCAGTGATGTTTATAAAAACAAAAGCGGGGAAAGGGTTACTACTACTGAATGGCATAGTGTTGTTTTGTGGAGAGGCCTGGCGGAAGTTGCTGAAAAATACGTGAAAAAAGGAAGCCAGCTCTATATTGAGGGGAAGATCCGCACCAGGAGCTGGGATGATAAGGATAAAAACAAAAGGTATACCACCGAAATAGTTGCTGATGTGATGCAACTTCTCGGGAAACGGGCAGAAGAGTCGGGAACTGCTCCGCACACAACGGCTGGTGATACGTCTTCAGAACTAAAGACACCTCCCGAAGAGCCGGATATCAACAATGATTTGCCTTTTTAAACTTCTGTGCTTAACCCTTGAGAACTGAATTGATCGAAGAACCTTATCACCAGGCATTCAGAACGGTATCTGGTTTTACCGTAAATCCATTTACCCTGGACCTTTTTTTAGCGCTGATAGCAATTCTGGTGCTCCTGCTGCTGTCAGCATTGATTTCAGGTGCCGAAGCAGCCTTCTTTTCATTGTCTCCTGCTGAGGTCAATTCCATCAAGTCATCCAAATCCAAAACCGACCAGCTCATTGATAAACTGCTGAGCAGGCCGGAGAAGCTGCTGGCCACGATCCTGGTGACAAACAATCTGGTTAACATTGGGATCATTGTTATTTCAGCCTATTTCAGCGGTGAGCTTTTCGATTTTTCCAATGCCAGGGTTATGGGTTTTGTCATCGAAGTAGTGGTGATTACCCTCATTATTGTTTTTTTTGGTGAGATCCTTCCCAAAATTTACGCGATACGGTATGCCGGGAAAGTGGTTCAGTTTATGGCCATGCCCCTGGATGTTGCAGAAAAGATCTGCCGTCCGTTGAATTTCCTCCTGATCAATTTAACCTCGCGCATTCAGCAACGGTATTCACAGCAAGGCAAACTGATCTCTATGGATGATCTTTCGGATGCACTGGATCTAACGGAGCATGGCATCAATGAAGAGAAAAAAATCCTGGAAGGCATAGTAAAATTCGGGAATAAAGCAGTCAGTGAAATTATGACACCCCGTGTTGATGTAATAGGGGCGTCCTTGAAAACACGTTTTAAAAAACTTATCAGTCTGGTTGTTGATTCGGGTTATTCACGCATTCCGGTTTATAACCAGGATCTTGACAATATAAAAGGTATACTCTATATTAAAGATCTGATCCCATTTCTGGGTAAGCCTGATTCGTTCAACTGGCAGTCGCTGCTTCGGCCTCCATATTATGTTCCGGAGACCAAGAAGATCAATGACCTGTTAAAGGAATTTCAAACCACAAAGATTCATATGGCAGTGGTGATCGATGAATACGGAGGCACTTCCGGAATTATAACCCTGGAGGATATACTTGAGGAAATTGTGGGAGAAATTACCGATGAATCTGACAATGATGAGGTATTTTATGTTAAATTGGACGAAAATAACTATCTATTCGAAGGTAAGGTTTTGTTGAATGATTTTTTCAAGGTATTCAATGCCGATGAAGAGATCTTTGATGAAGTAAAAGGTGAAGCGGAGACATTGGCCGGGCTCATCCTCGAGCTGAAAGGGGAGTTACCCCGTAAGAATGAGATTATCGCCTGCATGGGATTTGATTTTACAATAAAATCAGTAGACCAGCGTCGTATTCAACAAATTCAGGTTACACTCAAAGGTTAATCTGCGCATGAAAAGAAACAAAACTTGCCCCATGAAATACCCGGGTGTACTGCTCATCCTGATGATATTTATTAAGGTTTTAGTGCTGTCAGCCTGTAAGGAAAATTACACACCCAAGCCCCGAAGCTATTTCAGGATCGATTTCCCTGAGAAAAACTATATTCCCTATAAAAGTGCCTGCAGTTATAGCTTTGAAGTCCCGACTTATGCAAAAATGGTTCCTTTTAAAGGCAGCAGCCCTGAACCCTGCTGGGTAAATATGGAGTTTCCGGGTTACAAGGGTACCATTCATATCACCTTTAAAACGCTGCACAACAACCTGAACCTGCATGTGGAGGATATACGGACCCTGGCCTATAAGCATATCATTAAAGCCGATGATATCATCGAGCGGCCCTTTTCATTCCCCGACCGCAAGGTTCATGGCATGATTTACGACATCAAAGGCAATACGGCCTCTGCGCTGAGTTTTTATGCCACCGACAGCACCGCGAATTTCCTGAGCGGAGCTTTATATTTCAGTGTCGTTCCAAACAAGGATTCCCTGGCTCCGGTCATAAACTTTTTTTCTACCGACCTGGAACACCTCATTGAAACCCTTCATTGGAATTAATACACAAAAACATCGACGCCATGGCTATAATTATGAATGAGCATCTGGAATGTGGTTGTCAGTTGGGTATCTGGAAGATCACGGAAGATCTTGATACGTTGATGTCGAAAATTACACTTACCCGGGAAGAGCTTGAAACCCTGGAACGCTTTACCCATACACCCAGAAAGATTGAATGGCTGAGTGTCCGGGTTCTGCTCAAGGAGATGACCAACAATGAATTGTCCATATATTACAATGGGAACCGTAAACCCTTCATCAAAGGAGACTCCCACTTTATCAGTATCTCCCATTCACGTGATCTGACTTCCATCATGCTGAGCAACGACAGGAAAGTTGGTGTTGACCTTGAGTATATGTCGCATCGCATCGGCAGCATTGCTCATAAGTTTGTCAATGAAAATGACGTGATCACCAGCGATGAGGAACAGAAGAAGTACCACCTCTATATTCACTGGTGCGCCAAAGAAGCCCTTTATAAAATTTGCGATAAACAGGACATCAACTTTAAAGATAACCTGACTATTCAGCCCTTTCAACCTATGGAAAAAGGGGTTATACGGGGACGTGTTCATAACCGTTCACGAAATGAACTGTTCAACCTGAATTATTTCAGCCTGGGCAACTATGTTCTGGTATATTGCTGCAAGTAAGGATTCTTAATGAGGTAGTGCCAACACCTATGCATCCTGAAATTTATAACGCACTCTTTTCCGATAACCGCAAGGTATTTGCCTTGCTGATCGACCCGGAAAAATATACCGCCGATGCTTTAAAGAGTGTCGCCGAACAGGCTTCCCGGGTTGGCGTTGATCTGATCCTGGTGGGCGGAAGCCTCACATCCCTGCCCATCGACAATACCATTATCGCCCTTAAGAGTATTACCAGCATCCCGGTTGTTCTTTTTCCGGGGAATTTACTGCAGCTTAGTTCCAGGGCGGACGGCATACTCCTGCTCTCTCTGCTGTCGGGCCGTAATCCTGAATACCTTATCGGCAACCACGTGCTGGCTTCCCAGTTTCTGAAAAAATCAGGACTGGAAATCATCCCCACCGGGTATATTCTGGTGGATGGCCGGTATTTGTCCTCTGTGGAGTATATCAGCAATACCCGGCCCATCCCCTCGGAAAAAGCCGATATTGTTGTAGCCACCGCACTGGCCGGCGAACAGCTGGGACTTAAACTCATTTATCTCGAAGCTGGCAGTGGTGCGAATGACAAGGTGCGTGAAGAAACCGTCAGGCAGGTTAAGGAAAATATATCCATACCCCTGTTGGTTGGTGGCGGTATCAGAACCCCCGAAGACATCCGTGAGCTATACAGGGCTGGTGCCAATGGCGTTGTGGTGGGAACGGCCGTTGAAAAGGATCCCCATTTATTACCCGTATTGGCGGGGGTGAAAAATGATTTTTAAATACAGGGTTCATCGTAAAAAAATCCCCATTCATCAACATATCCCACCCTTTCAAAGAATATTCCGAACATCCTTCCGTTGTCTGCGTATTATCACACAGAAACAAGAAACAAAAAGAGCATTCGTAGATCAAGCGATAAAGATTTGCCCAAGTTGGTTTAGTTAGTAGTTTTGTTTAATGTGAAAAAGGCCGTCGGAGGACGGTCTTTTTTATTTATGGCCTATTATCTATCTTTGTTTCGTTATTCTACTTCTTGGCATGCGTGTTCCGGAAAAGGTCAGGATTGACAAATGGCTTTGGGCCATCAGGGTTTTTAAAACCCGGGGCCTGGCTGCTGAAGCATGTAAAAAGGGAAGAATCATCATTAACGGGATGGAGGTAAAGCCTTCCCGTGAAATAAAACCGGGAGAAATTATCTTTATCCGAAAACTTCCCGTGATATATACCATACAGGTAAAAGAACTGGTTCATAACAGGCTGCCTGCACAACGGGTGAAAGATTTTGCAGAAGACCTGACCTCACCTGAAGAGTTAGAAAAACTGAAAATCAAGGAAGATGTGTTCTTCAAACGTGACAAAGGTTCGGGAAGACCAACCAAGAAAGATAGAAGATTGATGGATGATATTTTAAATATATGCTGATCGCCCGGGAAAAACGTAAAACAAACATTGCCGAGTACATCCTTTACATGTGGCAGGTGGAAGATCTCATCCGTGCCCATCAGTTTAATATCGATCTTATCGATAAGAACCTGATTTCACAGTATTCCCAACCGGCAAAGGTTAAAAATGAGGTACGCGACTGGTATGCCAACCTGATGTTGATGATGTACCGCGAAGGGATTCGTGAAAAAGGGCATCTCAGCATACTGACGACACTGGTGGCTGAATTGACAGATCTGCATATACGCCTGATAAACCAGGAAGAGCAATCTGACTACCGGGAATTGTACAGGAAGGCCGCCGGTTATATTGAGGAATTAAGAAGGAAATCCGCCAAACAGGATGCCGGTGATATAGAGACTACCTTGAATGCATTATATGGATTGCTTTTGCTTCGGTTGAAAAGACAAACGATAAGCCGTGAAACGGAAATTGCCATGGCTTCCTTCAGCAAACTTCTGGCCGTGCTTTCTCATATTTTCTTGCAGGTGGAACGGGGAGAGCGGGAAATATAGGGACGAGGGACAAGGGACAAGGGACAAGGGACAAGGGACGAGGGACAGGGGGACGGGCAGGGTTTAACTTGTCCCCTGTCCCTCGTCCCTTGTCCCTCATTCTATTCCGGTAATTGTGCCTGCAAAACGGCTTCTTCCCGGATACGATTGGTTAGCTGCCTGTAATATTCATCTGCATCTTTTTCCTCGAACTCGGTATGGGAACGCGCAGCCCATTTTCGGGCCTCTTCGAGATCGCCAAGAACCTCATGGGCTACAGCAATGTTGAATGCAGCCCTGCCTGCTTCTTTGCGATCACCTTTTTCCACTACCTTTAACCAGGCATTGATGGCATTCTGCCAGTCAGCCACCTCAGAGTACCTTACCCCGGCACCCAGTTCTTTTTTAGGCTTGTCGAAAAAATATCTTGTTACGGTGTAATAGGTCGGTGTGATCCGCTGACCATACAGGAAACCCACGTCAAAGCTTGCCCGGTTGATGGCTTCGACTTTATTAAGCAACTGGTTCAAGGCTGCCTGCAGGGTAGCGGCCTGTGCGTCGAAGTTCAGCCTGTGAGAGGTTTGATACTCATCAATGATCGTCCTGTTCGCTGCATCATACAACCGGATACCGAAATTGATAACTGCAACCCCCGTAGCCTTAAATTCCACACGGGTTGAAAGGTTACCGTGATCATCTTTAACGGAAATGCTGACAGGATTATTGGTGAGGATGAAATCAGAATCGAAAACCTCAATGGATAGCACGGCATCGGCCTGGTATTTGCTGCAGAGGTCGCTGATGGCATTCCATTCCAATGGTGTGGGGAAGGTGGTTTTGGTGCCGTTGGCAATATACTTTTCAGGGGTTCGAACCGTGATAAACCGGTTCATACCGGAACAGGCATCTGTAAAACCTTCGGCAATTTTCAGAACGGCTTGTTCATCCTGCCGGAACACTTCACCGGTAATCACCTGCTCAAACTGGTTCCGGGGTGAATCTTCCTGTTTGGTTCTGTCGATAATGGCTATTGTTTTTATGTAATCCGCCAATACCAATTCCGATGGCCGGATCAGCGTGAGGTTTACCCAGGCTGAACTGCTGAAAAGCAAAAAGAAAATAACTGATGTAAGAATGAGCCTGATTCTGTTCATGATTTCCCTTTTTCCCTGTATACGCAATAAGTCAATAATATTTACATTTCAACACGAAAATTTGATTTTGGAAATTTTATGTTATTTTTGCAGGAACACAGGGGCATTTAGCTCAGTTGGTTTAGAGCATTACCTTGACAGGGTAGGGGTCACTGGTTCGAATCCAGTAATGCCCACGAAAAAGTCCGGATTGTTCCGGACTTTTTTTATTTTTATCTTTAAGTGCTTTTTACCGAAACAGGTATAACCTCAATCATACAGCAATATGAAATGGAAAGGCCGTGAACAGAGCGGTAATGTGGAAGACCGCCGTGGTACAGGCACCAGAAGAATGGTCGCCGGAGGCACTATCGGAACTATCGCTATTGTGGTTATCGTTTGGTTGCTGGGGGGCAATCCTGAACAGCTGATCAACTCCCTCCAGGCACCGGGCACTGAAAATACTGCTGTTGATTCATCGGTGATACAGGCCGAGGAAGAATTATCCCAATTTGCCTCGGTGGTGCTGAAGGATACGGAAGATATCTGGCATTTGCTGTTCAGTAAAATGGGTAAAACTTACCGTGAACCGACCCTCGTGCTGTTCAGCGGCTCCGTGGAATCAGCCTGTGGTTACTCCTCCTCCGCCACAGGGCCGTTCTATTGCCCTGGAGACGACAGGGTTTATATCGATCTTTCCTTTCTGCAGGAGTTGCAGGAGAAACTGGGCGCGGAGGGCGATTTTGCCATGGCTTACATCATTGCCCATGAGGTAGGACATCATGTTCAGAATCTCCTCGGAATTACCGCCCGGCTCCAAGACCTGAGATCCCAGGTGGACGAGTCCGAATACAACCGGAACCTGGTCAAGCTTGAACTCCAGGCCGATTTCCTGGCCGGCATTTGGGCTCATTATGCCGAGAAGACCAAGGATATTCTTGAAGAAGGTGATGTGGAAGAAGCTATAAATGCAGCATCGGCTGTAGGAGACGACCGGATACAGATGCAATCGCAGGGATATATTGTTCCGGATGCTTTTACACATGGCACGTCGGAGCAGCGCAAGGGATGGTTCCTAAAAGGATTCCGAACAGGAAACCTGGAGGACGGCGATATTTTATACGGCATGAACTAACTGCCTCACTCAAACCTATTGATCCATTCAGACCATAATCCGGCAGTAATCAAAACAGTTGGCCTCACCAAACGTTTCGGGGAAATCGTTGCTGTTGATAACCTCAGTCTGGAAGTTAATCAGGGTGAAATTTTCGGTTTCCTGGGTCCCAACGGTGCCGGCAAAAGTACTTCTATAAACATGATCTGCGGTTTGTTACAACCCGATGCGGGACAAATCTTCATCCGGAACAGGCAGGTCAATCACGAAAAAAAGCTGAGAAACAGTTTCGGTCTGTGTCCCCAGGAGGTCATCCTCTGGCCAAAACTTACCTGTCTGGAACAGCTCATCTTCATGGGCGAAATGTACGACCTGCGCCCGCAAGAAGCAAAAAAAGCGGGGATAATGCTCCTGGAGCAGCTGGGCCTTGTGTCCAAGATGCACAAGATGGGATCAACCCTTTCAGGAGGCATGAAACGCCGGCTGAATATCTGCCTGGCCCTGGTGCACGATCCTGAGATCATCGTATTGGATGAGCCGGAGGCCGGACTCGATCCGCAAAGCAGGATCCTGGTACGGGACTTTATACGTGCCTTGCGAAAATCCAAAACGGTGATCCTCACGACACACAATATGGATGAAGCCGAAAGACTGTCGGACAGGATCGCCATAATCGATAACGGCAGGCTTCTATTAACCGATACGCCGGAAAACCTTAAGAAAACAGCCGGTACCGGGGATGTGCTGGAAATCACCATCCAGGCTGAAAACGGTAAAGAGCTGAAAGATGCAGAAGCCCTCCTTCAGACTGTTACCCGGAACACACAGATCAACGGGAGCGTTATCCTGATCCGTGAAAAGAACGTTCTGGAGATGATGCCGGTTATAACCGGAAAACTTCGGGAAGCCAATTGTACCTGTTCTGAAATTAAAATTCGTGCCAATACACTGGAAGATGTTTTCATTCATCTGACCGGAAAGCGGTTAAGGGAGTGATTATTATGCTGTAAGACGATGAGAATAACAGGAGTGATCAAAAAATCCATGAAAGAGCAGGCAAGAAGCTTCTGGCTTTTGCTGCTTACCGTCAGCACAGCACCCTTTTTTGTATTGGTATATGATCTGATCACTGAAAGTTATGCACCGGTATACGACATCCTGGTTCTGAACCATGATGAAGGTCTTCCATCGGCAAGCACATTCAATTTAGGTGACAGTCTTATTCACGCCCTGCTGGGCAAGCAGGATAAGACCTGCAAAATCGGACAGGTTCAGTCGATGGGAGAAGCCTTGAAAAAACTGAAGAATAAAAAGGCTGACCTGTTGATGATATTACCGGAAGATTTCAGCAGGAGTTTGACCAGTATTGAATCCACAGGAAGTGTCAGACCGTTCAGACTCGAATTTCAAGGCAACATAACGGATTTCAATTATATTATCACTGCTGTCCTGGCTTACAGCCTTGTTTCGGATTACGTAACAGACTATACCGGCATACTGCCACCCTTTGAGTTTGCGGAAACAGGTATCGGCAGTTCGGGCGCATTGACCGATTTCGAACTGGCAGTCCCGGGATTGGTGATCTTTTCGATCATTATGCTGATGTTAACGGCCTCTGTTGCCATGGTGGCAGAAGTGGAAAACAAAACCATGCTCCGGCTCAAACTCTCCAGGATCACCACCTTCGAACTTATGGGAGGCATTACACTGATCCAGATCCTGGTCGGCCTGTTGTCGGTGATCCTCACCCTGGCGGTGGCAGCAGCACTCGGATACCAGTTCCGGGGAGCATTCCTCCCTGTATTCATTGTGATCGTGCTGACCACCATTTCTATTATTGCCTTCAGTCTTTTTATTGCCGCTTTTTCAAAGTCGGTTACCCAGGTTCTGATAATCGGCAACTTTCCCCTTTTTATTTTTATGTTCTTTACCGGAGCCATGTTTCCCATGAATATTACTCCCTGGTTTTCACTGAAGGGTTATGGTTTTTCTGTGATCAGCCTGATGTCACCCACCCATGCCGTATCTGCCCTGAATAAACTGCTGATCATGCAGGAGGAGTTTTCCGGGGTGGTGCCGGAAATTGTAAGTTTGATACTCCTGAGTATCCTTTATTTTACAGGAGGTATCTGGTTATACAAGAAAAGGCATATGAGCCTCTGAATCCAATTTTCTTATTCTTAATGGGCAAGTATCCTGTTTCCATTATTGCCCTTGTGGATTATCAGCATTGAAGGGAACTGGGCCAGGGGGATGCTATGCTTTTCTTCGAGAGCTTTCCAATTGTAGTCAGAAACCAGGACAAGGTCAATGGATCGGAGGAATTCCGGCTGCAATAAACTGCCGGCGACCGGGATGAACGAAATTCCCGAGTTATTATAGGCATCGGCGGATGTATGGTTTTCAAGTCCCCGGTGGTAGGAGTAAAATTTCCTGCCGCTGGTGAGGTTGAGCATTCTGGTATAATCAAACAGGAAATCATCTCCGTTGGCAAAGTAAACCAATAAGATCGATTGTATCTCACTGAAATTACGCTCGTTGAATATCAGGATGTCGCAAGAGGATTCACTGATGATGGGCTTAAGAATACCGCCCAGAATATCCGTGCTGAATACGGGCCGGGCACTGCCGAGTATAAGAAAATCGGGCTTTTCCGATTTACAGGATTCCAGGATTTCACCCTCTATATCAATGGTATTCCGGTACAGGGTGCTCATTGACAGTCCGTTCCTTTCAGCATAGCTACGGATGGGTGCAAAGCTTTCTTTTTCAAAAATGACAGCCTCCTTAGGGGAAATATCGCTTCGGGGAGATATGTGAAGGGCTACAAATACGGTTTCAGTTGCTTTGCCGGAGATCAGCTGATGGGTAAGGTTCAGCAGGGTTCCTCCCATTTTTGGAATCGCAAAGGAAAGCATAATTTTATAAGGCTTTTCACGGAGGACACGCAGTTCTTTACTGGGCCGAAAGGCTTCAATGAGGTTTAATCCCGGGCCGGTCAGTATTGTGGTGACCAGAGCCATCAAAACCAGCATGGCAAATACCTCCGGACTTAAAATGCCCAGGTCATAGCCAATATTGAGGACAATCAGCTCCATCAGGCCTTTGGCGTTCATCAAAACACTCAGGGTGAGCGAATGGTTCCAGTTAAGGCCGGCATACCGCGAGGCCAGCAGGGTGCCACCGAACTTGCCCACTACGGCAATAAGAATAATAATAAAACAAACCAGCCAGAGATGGCCTGAGTTTATCAGTCCAACCTCCGTCCGCAGTCCGGTGGACACAAAAAACAGCGGCAGCAGGACCACTAGGGAAACGTCTTCAATTTTCTCGGTAAATACTCTTTTAAAGCCTAAATTCTCAGGCATGACAACTCCTGCCATGAATGCACCGAACAAAGCGTGAATGCCAATGGCTTCGGTAAACAGCGAGGATACCAGAATTACCAGGAAAACAAAAGCCACGATTGGTTTTCCCATGGTTTCGCGACTTGAATACACCCTTCCCACGCGATACATGAACGGCTTAACCAGATAAAACATCAACAGAATGTACAGAATTGCAAGTGCAATCGTGACCAGGGATTGGCTTATCCCACGGGCCTTAACAAAAGCAATAACCACAGCCAGGATACACCAGGCAACTACATCACCGATAGCGGCCACCGTAATGGCCATAGTTCCCACGGGTGTTCGGGTGAGCTTGCGCTCCTGAACGATCCGGGCCAGAATTGGGAATGCTGTAATGCACATGGTGGTTCCCATGAAAAGTGCAAAACTGGTGAACTTTATATGCTGAGCCGCATAGTTGCCATACAGGTAATAGGCCAGCAAAACACCGGAAATGAAGGGGATGACAATACTGGCGATACTGATCAGAATAGCTTTATTGGCTGACTTTCTGAAGCTCTGAAGATCGAGTTCCATACCGATAATGAACATGAAGAAAATCAAGCCAAGCTGACTGAGTTGCTGAAGGATGTCAATGGATTTTTCCGGAAAAATGAATGCTGATACCTGGGGGGCGAGCGCGCCCAGCACAGACGGACCCAGAATGAGACCGGCAACTATTTCCCCGATGACAAGAGGTTGCCCGATTAACTGAAAAAGATATCCCATGATCCTCGCCGCAATCATGATAATGATCAGCTGGAGAATGAATATCCCGGGCGCCTGAATGAGCTTATCGGTGATATGCTGCAGATTTATGCCTGAACTGATGACCAGGTTTACTGCAGATCCTATAGATGTTAATCCTATCACCGGATGGTAATTTAGGGGTAAGACTATTAGCTGGATTGTTCTTTAAAATGCCCGACATACCGCGAAAACAAATAAATTACGGCCATGCCTGCCAAAACATGCAATCCGAGTATCAACCACAAATACTCGGTGTGACCGGTTCGCTCGAAATGATCATACACGCGTGATGTATACACCACACCACTGAGAAAGCCCCCTATTCCAATAGCAAGGAAATTGGATCCCATGTAAAGTCCGGCTTTTTCCTTGGGAGCCAGCCAGGTAATATACTCCTGTATGCGGGGAGAGCAAATCATTTCACCAACAGCCACAAGAAATATCCCAGGGAAAATCCATGCAGGATAAGTAATCCCTGCTAAACCTATAAATCCAAAACCGATGCCCAGAATGAAAAGCCCGAAAATGAAAGACGGAATGGGACGGAATCGCTCAAAAATCCAGGCCACAATTACCTGAAAGGCCATAATAACCCAACCGGTATGAGAAATGGTTTCGCCCAGCACTTTGCGGGTTCCCTCGTAATCGCGGGAAAGGAAATTGGCAACACCGGCACCCAGCACCGAACGAATGTTGTTGTAAAGGACTGAACCATCAAGCGAGGTTTCGATATACTTGGTGCACAAATTGAAAAACGACCAGAAGGGAAGCCAGAAAAACAGGCCCAGGATGAGGAGGAAAGCCAGAAATTTGATATCGGAAAGCGCTTCGCCCATATCCCTGAATTTCTTTGCTAGCGTTTCTCCTTCCAGGGCTCTTTGAGGTTCTTTATAGAAGAACAGGGTTACCAGGAACATGAAGCAAATCGATATAGCAGCCGCCAGGTAAGCATGTTCCCAGGAGATGGCCCTGATACGGCCCAGGATCATGGGCCCAAAGGAGGCACCAATATTCACCATGGCATAAAAAACGCCGAAACCTACTGTGCGGTTGGTATTGTCTGTCACCACCCTAACGGTACCCGATACCAGGGGTTTGAAGATCCCTGCGGCCAGTCCAATGCTAAGCATGGACAAAGCAATCCCGGAAAATGATTTGGTAAAGATCAACAGCAGGATAGAGGGGAGATAAGCCAGGTAAGAGATGAGAAGGACTTTCTTAAATCCGAATCTGTCAGCAAAGGTTCCTGAAAAGACGGGGACGGTATAGGAAATGAGCAGAAACAACCCCTGAATCAATCCCAGTTGTTCCGTTTTATAGCCCAGGGTGGCGAAATAAACCGGGAATCCCATGTAGATGCCATAATAGGCAAACCGTTCAAGTATCTCAACCGAGTTAGCGATCCAGAAAACACGGGGGAAAGGAGTGCGGTATTTCGTCATATCCCGGTTAAAAAATTTGAAATCAGAAGAGAAATGGCAGCTGCGCCGGCCGGAAAGATAACAAAAACTTCGATCTGAAGGATATGTATCTTTAGTTATTGTCTTTTACTTCCAGTTTAAACCCTGTATTGTGGATATTCACAATGCAAACTGACGGGTCTCCGCTGAGCAGCTTTCTGAGCTTTGTAATATATACGTCCATGCTGCGTCCCATAAAATAATCATCCTCGCCCCAGATGGTCTTCAGCGCCACCTCCCTGCGCAGCACCTGGTTCATATTCAGGCAAAGCAAGTGCAACAATTCGGATTCACGCTTTGTCAGATGTTTGATACCTGAGTCTGATGACAACATGTGATTGGGAAAATCAAAGGTGTAGCTACCCAGTTTATAGGGCTTGGATCCGGAGTGTTTATCCGGGGCGCCTTTCATGCGCCTGAGAATTGCGTGGATCCTCAGATTGAGTTCTTCAGTACTGAATGGTTTTGTGATATAATCATCCGCTCCGATCCGGAAGCCCTTGATTTTGTCCTCCTTGAGCGCCCGGGCTGTCATGAAAACAATCGGAACATCACTGCCCTGTTTCCGGATTTCCTCTGCTACAGTAAATCCGTCTACCAGGGGAAGCATGATATCCAGTAATACCAGGTCGTACGAACCCTTGAAAAATTCATGGAGCCCATCCTGCCCGTTTTCTTTATGAATTACCTGGTAATCCGACATTTCAAGGAAATCACTGATGACAATCCCCAAATTCCTATCATCTTCAACCAGCAATATTTTCCCTTTGGATTTTGTCATATAACCTTGCTTTCTGGCATGTGGGAAATTCCTGGTAAATAAACATCGAACCGGCTACCTTTGTTCAATTCGCCTGACGCGGTGATTTTCCCGCCATGAGCTTCAACCATGGCTTTGGCATAATAAAGTCCCAGACCAAATCCCTTGACATTATGAACATTACCGGTATGGACCCGGTAGAATTTCTCAAAGATATGCTTCTGCGACTCCCGGCTCATACCGATACCATTGTCAATAAAGGAAATCATAATTCCTTCTTTAAAGTCGGCTGTAGCTATTGTTAATTCGGGATTACTGCCCGAATATTTAATGGCATTTTCCGTGATATTCGTAATGATACCTGTAATATACATGCGGTCACCAAAAATCAGCGGATTGGAAGCTTCCAGCCGGTAGTTGACCTTGATCTCCCGGTCACTTTTTTCCATACACAACAAATGAATTATATCATGGAGCATGATGTGTATGTCAATTTCAGTAGCATTCAGCCTGATTTCATGATGGTCCTGCTGTGCGATCTCCAGCACCCGTTCCACCTGCTGCCGCATGCGTTCATTTTCATCAAAGATGATCCTGGAATATCGTTTCACTCTTTCAGAGAGCGATTTGGGCCCCGACTTCATGAGCACCTCGGCAGCGAGTGCAATGGTTGAAATCGGGGTTTTAAACTCATGGGTGACGTTATTGATGAAATCATTCTTCATCTCTGAAAGTTTTTTTTGACGCAGATAAGTAATAATGATCACGGCCACCCCAAAGGTTATGATGATCAGGAATAAAAAGGTGAGAACCAGCCAGACACCCTGTTCAATGAATACTGTTTTATTCTTGTTGGGGAAGTATAGGGACAGGTGATAGTAGGCTTCTTTCCATAGACCGCTAAGGCAAGCCCTATAAGGATCTGAAGTATTTTCTCCAGGTAAATAACCTGGCGATCTGTAAATCACAGAATCATTCGCTGTTTTAATAATAGCATAATGAAACGGATGATCCAGCAAGTGATAATCTACATACTTTCTGACCAGGGCATCCAGAATGTTAGTATCCAGCACATCCAGGATATCCTTTGGACGGCCTGGCTGCAAAGCGCTTGTTTCCCGGGCAGGAAATCTTCCTGCACTGTCGGCATAATCATGCAACTCTGCAACAATATCCCGTAAGGCATTGTCAACCCGGTGGTCAAACTGTTTCCTCGACAGGAGAATTTCCTGCCTGATCCAGAAAGTCTGCGTGAAGGCCAAACCCAGCAGGGCGAAGGAAGACACAAACAGGATGATCTTAACAGTCGTCGGACGCATATCTTCAAAAAGAAATGCAAATTTATTACATTAACAACAGTCACATGCCTATTTAACAAAACTTTAACGAGAATTGAATGTGTTCATCGTTCTTTCAATACCGACTGTCCCAAAGTTACGGATGATTTCATGGCAAATTGAAATTTTCTCCCCGAGCTGATCCGTTTCTTCCCTGGTCCATTTTCCAAGTACATAATCAACCTGGGTTCCATAGGAAAAATCTCCGCCAATACCAAACCGCAATCTGGCAAAATTCTGTGTTTCCAGTACTTCTATAATGCTGGTCAGGCCATTGTGTCCACCATCACCGCCACTGGGGCGAATTCTGATAGTTCCAAAGGGCAGGGCGATATCGTCCAGCAGGATCAATAGGTTCTCTCTGGGCACCGAAGCGGCCTGCAACCAGTAATTCACTGCTTTTCCGCTCAGATTCACGTAGGTGGATGGCTTTAGCAGGACAAAAGTCCGTCCTTTATAACGGTATTCAGAGACAGAACCATACCTTTTGTCGGAAAAAGCAATACCAGATGCCCTGGCCAATGCATCCAGTATCATGAATCCTATATTGTGACGGGTTTCGTGGTATTCGTCACCAACATTACCCAGTCCTGTAACCAGGTATTTCAATGCAGTTATTATTTCTTGGCTTCAGCAGGAGCGGCTGCAGGAGCTACGGCACCTTCAGCAGGAGCTACGGCGCCTTCAGTGCCTTCTTCCATGCCCTTGGCAGCTACCCTTGAGGATATAACGCCGACAACAAGTGAGCGGGCCAGTTCCAGTACCTCGACACGGGAGTATTTCAAATCGCCGGCTAAAACCGACTGTCCGATGTCAAGATCGGAGATGTCTATCACCAGTGAATCGGGCAGATCCTTAATAAGACCCTTAACTTTAATATATCTTTTGCGCTGTCTCAGTTTACCACCAGCACGGATACCAACGGAACTACCGGTAATTTCAACGGGTAAACCTATAACTACAGGTTTGTCATCTATAACTTCTACAAAATCAATATGATCCAGAGCATCAGAAACGGGATGAAACTGGATCTCCTTCATAATGGCTTTATGCTTTTTGCCTTCTATATCGAGGTTGACAACATAAATATTATGGGTATACACCAGGTCCTTAAAGGCCCTGTCTTCAGCATAAAAATGCAGGTTTTCTTTGCCGCCATAAAGCACGCAGGGCACCTGGCTGCTTTTCCTGAGTATCCTGGAATCTTTCTTTCCTGTGCGCTTGCGCAGGGTAACTTTCAAATCGATGGATTTCATTTTAATAAATAATTAAACAATTTTACAATGTGCTACTTGGAATTCCGGCCTTTCCGGATTCCCCATTACACCATTGTCTAATACTAAACAGTGGTTAAAAAGGAGGGCAAATATAGAAATTAATTATGAATTATGAATGATGAATGAGGAATGTTTGTTGTGGGTTGTGCAGTCGTGCAGTCATGCAGTCATGCGGTCATCGTGCAGTCGTGCAGTCGTGCAGTCGTGCAGTCGTGCAGTTGAGCAGTTCAAATCCTATACTATAAAATTCTTGGTAATGGATTTATACCTATACACCTTATGGATGACATCAGCGAACAAATCTGCAATGGTAAGAACTTTAATCTTGTCGCAATGGCCCCGCAACGGTATTGTATCTGTTACCACCACTTCTGTAATAGCTGATTTCTCAATACGTTCATAAGCCGGACCTGACAGCACAGCATGGGTACAAACCACACGGATGCTGCGGGCGCCTTCTTCCATCATAAGCTTGGAGGCCAGACAAACGGTACCTGCAGTATCAATCATGTCGTCCACAATCACGATGTCCTTGTCTTTAATATCGCCTATGACCCGGATCTCTTCAACAACATTGGCTTTTTTTCTGACTTTATAGCAAATTACCATTTCACAGTTCAGGAACCTGGAATAGGCATTGGCCCTTTTGGTCCCGCCCATATCCGGCGCGGCTATTACCAGGTTTTCAAGGGCAAGACTTCTAATGTAAGGAACAAAAATTGTAGAACCGTATAAATGATCCACCGGAACATTGAAAAATCCCTGTATCTGATCCGCATGGAGGTCCATTGTCATAATCCTGTCTGCACCTGCTGCAGTGAGAATATCAGCAACGAGCTTGGCACCGATGCTGCATCTGGGCCTGTCTTTCCTGTCCTGCCGCGATAATCCCAAATAGGGCATTACAGCTACCACCTGGTAGGCTGAGGCACGTTTGGCAGCATCAATAAGCAGTAAAAGTTCCATGAGGTTATCGGAAGGTGGAAAGGTCGACTGAACCAAAAACACAATGCATCCCCGAACCGATTCCTCAAAATAGGGTTGAAACTCACCATCACTGAATTCAAGCACCGAGGTTTTTCCCAACTCGGTACCATAACTCTTGGTTATTTTATCGGCAAGGTAATGTGATGCCCTGCCTGAAAAAAACTTAATGGGAGCTTTGATTTTCATTGAAGCAGCATTTCAAATTTAATGGAGTGCTGCAAATGTAGAAAATATCCTTTCAAGATGAGTTCAGGAGGGGATTATTTTAATCAGCCAGTTGTTAACAGGGGGAGTTTTGTTGTGGGTTGTGGTTGTTGTGGTTGTTGTGGTTGTTGTGATTGTTGTGGTTGTTAACGCAACCATCACAACCATCACAACCCACAACCATCACAACAAAAAAATACATCACGAATAAAACAAATTATTACTTTTTTCTATAAACTCCAGAATCTCCTCCCTTCCTTTTCTTTGCAGGGCTGAAACAGTAAAAATCTCCGGCAGGTTTTCCCATTTTTCCTGTAAAGCATTCCTGTAGGAACTGAGATTTTTGACCAGCGCATTTACCGCCAGTTTATCTGTTTTGGTGAAGACCAGCGCAAGCGGGATCTGGTGTAAACCGGCCCAGCCGATGAATTCCAAATCGTTTTCCAGGGGTTTATGCCGGCAATCGATCAGGATAAAAAGGCAGGCCAGCGTTTCCCTCTTCAAGAGATAATCACCGGTAGTTCTGACAAACAAATCACGGTTGGTTTTTCCTGTTCGTGCAAATCCATAACCCGGAAGATCCACCAGGTACCAGTTTTCATTTACCAGGTAATGATTGATCAGTCTTGTTTTTCCCGGAGTGGACGATGTTTTGGCAAGATTCTTCTTATTAACCAAAAAGTTCAGCAACGATGACTTCCCGACATTGGAACGGCCGGCAAACGCGTACTCCGGAGGGCCGGCCTTAGGACATGCGTCAAGTCCCGGACTGCTTTTAACAAATTGTATTTGTTGTATTTCCATTATAACAGGATGTCCAGTAATTCTTCCGATCGGTCAGTGACCGCAAGCCCTTCAATATAGATTTCCAGGATCCGGGCGGACTGATCCGGGATGAGTTGTACCTGCTTCAATTCTGCGGGTAACAGCACCGTTTCTCCCAGCTGAACCAATTCCTGCCGGTTATCATAAAACCGTATGGTAAAGCTTCCGCCAATACACATCAGGATTACAAAGGAGTCAATGGCCATGTAGTCTTTGTCAGCAGCCCGGGTAAGTTCGAGGTAATTTACCGTAAAATACTGACAACTGGCCAGGTTCACAGGCTCGTCCGGGTTCTTCCGGTAATGGGTTCTGAAATCGGAGACGGGTTTAAAATCAATGGTTTCAAGGGCTTTTTCGGTATGCAGTTCCCGTGGCTTTCCCCGGTCATCCAGCCGGTCATAATCATAGATCCTCAGGGTGGCATCTGACGTCTGCTGAATTTCCGCCAGCAGGATTCCTGATCCGATGGCATGGATTCTTCCGGCAGGAAGAAAATATACATGCCCGGCAGCTGCTTTTTCTTTATTGAGAATGGATAATAAGGTTTTATCCGCCAGGTGTTTTTCGTAAACCTCCCGGTTCACAGGCTGATTAAATCCAACAATGATCTCGGCGTCTTTTTCAGCTTCAATTATATACCACATTTCGGTTTTTCCATACGAGGAGAAATACTGACGGGCCAGTTCATCATCCGGATGCACCTGAACCGACAGTGCATCATTGGCATCAATGAATTTGATCAGCAGGGGGAAGAGCGTGCCAAAAGTTTCAAAAACACCATCGCCAACCAGGTCGCCCATATATACCTCAATAAGTTCTTCAAGATTGTTCCCGGAAAGGAAACCATTACTTACCCGGGATATGCTGTCAGGAAATCCGCTGATCTCCCAGCTTTCCCCGGCTTTATCAGTTTTGCATTTTTTGTGGAGCACGGTGTTGAGCCGTTTTCCGCCCCAGATTTTGTCTTTGATAATGGGTTTGAATTTCAACGGATAAAGCCGGTTCATAGGGGGAATTTTAGTGTGAATTCTTTTGATTCTGCCTGATTGTTCGTATATTTTCAGGGATTTGCAAAAATAGTGATTCTAAGAAAATCCCTATGTTGGAACAGGTGAAAATCAGTAATATTCTGTTCCTGGATATTGAAACAGTCCCGGCATGCCCTGCCTATGAACAGCTCCCTGAGCCCTTCAGAGTATTATGGGGGAAAAAATCCCAATATTTGAAAAAGGAATCTGAAACACCGGAGGATTTATATTCAAAGGCCGGAATTTATGCTGAGTTTGGAAGGATCATCTGTATTTCAACCGGGATGATTGGTAATCTGAATGAAAAAAGGGTATTCAGACTAAAATCATTTTACCAGGAAAATGAAAAAGAATTACTGGAAGCCTTTGCTGACCTCATAACCCGGCTGAGCCAGAAACGGGAAATTGAACTTTGTGCTCATAACGGGAGAGAGTTTGATTTTCCTTATATTGCGAGACGGATGCTCATTCACAACATTAAACTGCCATTGCTCTTTGATACAGCCGGCAAAAAGCCCTGGGAGGTCAGGCACCTCGACACCCTGGAATTATGGAAATTTGGTGATCACAAGCATTATGCTTCGCTTGATCTCCTGGCATCGGTATTTGGTCTGGAAAGTCCAAAATCCGACCTCGACGGCAGCCAGGTTGCCCGGGTTTATTGGAACGACAAGAATCTGGACAGAATTGTTGAATACTGCCGCCGGGATGTGATTACTGTTGCCCGGCTGATGCTCAGATACAAAGGCGAAGAACCTTTATATCCGGAAGATATCATGGTGCTTGATCCATCGTGAGCGTCAACACCATCAAGCGTAATATCCCTAAAAAGCATTATATTCAACCTTTGAATTTTAAAACTGATATGATGAAGATGAATTGTTCATGCCTTGTCGTTTTGCTGTCATTGATCATGGCTGCTCCGGTTACTGCACAAAACAAGGATAAAGCAGTTTTTAAGGAGTGGCAGCCTGGTTATTATGAGAACACCATTCTCAGGGACGATCGGGAAGTGCAGCAAAAAACCGGTCCTTCCGAAATCCGCAGAAGTCTGAGGGTCGACCTTTCTGCTGCAACATTGCCGAACAAAGTTGAATTCTACAAAAACCAGCAGTGGCATAATCCTCCCATATCGCAGGGGGCCACCAGTACCTGCTGGTGTTTTTCCACCACCTCGTTTTTAGAGTCGGAGGTCTACCGGATCTCTAAAAGGCAGTTAAAACTCTCGGAGATGTTTACTGTTTACTGGGAGTATGTGGAGAAAGCCAGACGTTTTGTTCAGGAGCGCGGCAACTCTTTATTCGACGAGGGTTCTGAAGCCAATGCCACCACCCGCATATGGAAGAAGTATGGTGTGGTTCCGGCTGAAGCTTATACAGGGTTGCTGAATGGCAGGAAGTTTCACAATCATGAGTTAATGGTCACTGAGATGAAAACCTACCTGGCATCGTTGAAAGCCAGCGCCGTCTGGGACGAGGAAGCTGCCGTTGCCACCGTTAAATCCATTATGAACCATTACCTGGGAGAGCCCCCGGCTGAAGTTACAGCTGACGGAAAGAAATATACCCCGGAGCAATACCTGAAAGAAATTGTCCGGATTGATCCCGATGATTATGTGGATATTCTTTCATACACCCAGGAACCCTTTCACCAGCAGGTGGAATACAAGGTGCCTGATAATTGGTGGCATAGTAAAGATTACTACAATGTGCCCCTGGAGGTTTATATGGCGGCTTTAAAAAGTGCATTAAGAAAGGGATATTCTGTAAGTATTGGCGGCGACGTTTCAGAACCGGGCTTTGACCGGCAAACACAATGTGCAGTGGTACCCGATTTTGACATACCTTCTGCCTTTATTAATGACGATGCAAGACAGTTCAGGTTCACCAACAACACCACCACCGACGATCACGGCATGCACGTGGTCGGCTACCTCGAAAAGGAGGGCAGGGACTGGTACCTGATCAAGGATTCGGGTTCCGGTTCCCGCAACAATGATCCTGCTGCGAGGGAGTTTGGTTATTATTTCTTTTCGGAAGATTATGTAAAACTAAAAATGATGGACTTCATGGTGCATAAGGATGCAGTGAAGGACATCATCATGACCGTGAAACATTAATTACCTTATTAAATCATGTTATGAAAATATTGGAAATACCCAAAACCGAAAAAACGCCTGAAATCATCCTGGATGATGAAGGGTTTCTTCAGATCAAAGGAAAGTGCCTGCCTGAAAACATCCGCGATTTCAGCGGGCAGGTTATTGAAAAACTTGAAATGTATCTGGATACATTGCGTCCTGATCCTGATCGTGAAAATGACAGCGGGGCTTTCCGTATCTATTTCAAACTGGGATATTTCAATTCAGCGGCAGCAAAGTTCATTGCTGACGTTTTGCTTGTGGTTGATGATTATCTGCAAAAGGGCCTTGGCATAAAAGTTTTCTGGTATTTTGATGAGGACGATACCGACATGCTGGAGGCCGGGCAGGACATTTCCAAAATGGTGAATGTGCCGATGGAATATGTGACGGTGAGGAATAAATAAAAAAAGGGATTGTTACCAATCCCTCGTGGGCACTGCTGGATTCCTTGTCCGCCGAAGTTCCACGAAGGCGGGGAACCAGCGACCCTCCCGACTGGTTAGTCGGGATGCTCTGAACCAGCTGACCACCTCTTGATCAAGGATTCAATCCTTTCTCGGTTCTTCCAGTTTTTTAACTGTTTTTCTCTCAGAAGAGCATCAGTTTTTGTGGCGAAAGTATCCCTGTATACCAGTTTCCACGATTGTCCTGTTGAGGTAAATCCTTTGTTGCTTTGGTTGTGCTTCTTTAATCGGCCTTCCGGATCACCCGTTGATCCAATGTAATACTTGTTGAGCTTTTCGCTGTAGAGAATATATACGTAATATTGCATATAAGAAAGGGGAGTTGATTTTTCAACTCCCCCTCGTGGGCACTGCTGGATTCGAACCAGCGACCCTCCCGACTTGTCAGTCGGGATGCTCTGAACCAGGTTACCGCCCTCTGATCAATGATTCAATCCTTTCTCGGTTCTTCCAGTTTTTTAACTGTTTTTCCCGCAGCAGCGCATTTGTCTTTGTGGGGTAAATCTCTTTGTATTCCAGTTTCCACGGTTTTCCCCTTGAGGTATATCCATGTTTGTTGCGGTTGTGTTTCCTTAATCGGTCTTCCGGGTTGCCTGTTGACCCTATGTAATACTTATTGAGCTTTTCGCTGTAGAGAATATAAACGTAATATTGCATATAAGAAAGGGGAGTTGATTTTTCAACTCCCCCTCGTGGGCACTGCTGGATTCGAACCAGCGACCCTCTGCTTGTAAGGCAGATGCTCTGAACCAGCTGAGCTAAGCGCCCTTTTATCCTTAGTTGCTGCCAGCGACCCTCCCGACTGTTAGTCGGGATGCTCTGAACCAGCTGAGCTAAGCGCCCTTTTCTTTTTGGAAGGGATGTGCAAATATATACCTCATTTTGATATCTTCAAAATATTTTTTTAAAAAAGAGATATTTATACGATCAGATCGTGTTCACACCTCTGCATCATGATAAGTCCCCCACGATCTTCTTCCCATGAAATTCATACGTGGGAATCAGACCAGCCAGTTCAGGCAGGTTTTCACGGGTAATCTTTCAGTTCAAAGGAAAATCAAGAAGTAAATTCTAATAAAAGGTATTATGCTTGACATCCAGCCTTTAAATTTGTAACTTGTACAAGCATTTGATTATAGCTCTCAATACCAATATGTTATTGATTATTTGACTCATATTCGATAACACCACCATGAAAAAGCATTTGCTTCTCTTTATATTTATAATATTGGTTTTCAAATCCAATGCACAGCATCCTGTAATTCCCCATGAACATTTGTCGGTTCTGCAGGGATTAAATGATTACTGGATACACAGTATGATACAAGATAAAAACGGGTTTATATGGATTGGAGGGAGTTCAGGTCTTTACCGATTTGATGGCTATAATTTTAGGTTTTTCAGAGATCCGCCCGGATGTAAAGATTGCTTTCCTTTTAATTATACTTATAGCCTGGCAGAGGATAATTATGGAAATGTTTGGTCCATATCAATGCAGGGAATATCAATTTTTAGCCCTGAATGGGAAAAGTCAATTGTAGCATTTCGATTTGGAACAGGAACCTCTGTCGCTGATTTTAAACAAGATAACCTGGATTTAATTAAAGACTCGGAGGGAAACATTTGGGCAACCAATGAAAAGGGTATACTAAGATTCTCCTTTAAAGAAAATGTTATAAAGAGAGAAACTGACTTTAGCAATGGTATAGAAGAGTATCTGGATATTGACTTGATTCACCTCTCCTCAGATACAAATTCCCAGCAAAACATAGCGCAAAAAATCTATGAGGATAATGATGGCAACATTTGGATAGGTTGTTTAAATGGGCTTTTTGTTTTAAAAAAAGGGGATTCAACTTTTCGCCGGATTTCTATTGCTTCAGAAATGGAAGCCCGATCCAGGACATATATTTATGATATTCTGCAGCAGAACAAAGATACTTTCTGGATTTTATCCTCAAGTGCGGACTACGTCATGACCAACATCAGTGAAGCACTCAATACTTCCAATATTGATGGTTCCGCACTTACATTCACCAAATTTTCAATAGCCAGTGATGTAGTGCAAACACGTTTATTATTTAAGGACAGGAAGAATAATATTTTCATCGGCACCAATCTGGATGTTTATAAGTATTTGGGAAAGAATGGCAAGTCTGGTATGGTGTTCGAATCCTTATATAAAAGAATGCTTGATTCGGAAGAATATAAGAGTACCAAGTATGTTTATAGTATGTTGGAAGATCGGTCAGGAATGTTATGGATAGGTCATGAATATTATGGAATCATGCGTTTTAGTATGAATGGATCACAATTCACATCCTATAAAAGTTTAATAAGCAATAATTTTACCAGTTCCGATATCAACCCCATTTTTAAAGATAACAAAGGAAATTTATGGGTCGGTGTATACGGCGGGGGAATTTACATGATAGAGGGGAAGACCAATAAGGTCACTGAATTTAACCCAGGTGTGACAAAAAGTTATGTCGTCTGCATGAAGGAAATTTCTCCAGGCGTTTTCTGGTTAGGGATTGATGGCGGCCTGCTTGAATTTAATTCCCGCACCGGGAAATTTAGTAATCCTCTTCCTGATAACAGAACTGCTAGGAATCTGAAGAATATCAGTATTTGGGATATTTTGAAAGATAAAAACCTGCTATATATAGCAGCATCAAATGGGATTTTTGTTTATGATTTGAAAAAAAGAAGCATACATCAATTTTCATTCAGTAAAAATGACTCTGCTGCTGATGAAACAAATTGGCTGATGTCCCCTATCCGGTTAAAAAACGGTGAAATATGGGCTGTCTGGGCCTATCATGGTATAAACAAAATTAGTTACAATGAAGCAAATGGCAACATAACGGTCAGTAACATCCTCCCGGATTCAGTCATACAGAAAAACAGCATTAATCTTCAAGGCCGCTACAGATTCTTCCAGGACAGTAAAGGATCATTATGGATTGCAAATCAAGCAGGTTTGTATAAAACAAATCCTCAGACTTATGAAATAAATGCATTTAAGTTGTTTGAAAATATAGCATTTCCCGAGATTCGATCAATCATTGAAGATTCCAGTGATAACCTGTGGTTGGGGACCGGATATGGACTGTGTCAGTTTAACATGATAACAAATCAAGTTAGGATTTTTACCAGTAAAGATGGTGTTCCAATTTCTTTGCATGGATACAATTCCGTTTTTAAAGATAATGACGGTATGTTTTATTTCGGCGGATTAGGGGGGATTTACAGCTTCCACCCTGACAGCATCAAGACCAATAATTCCATACCCCCCATTGTATTTACAGAATTCAGGTTATTTAATAAAACTGTTCAAGTTAATTCCAGTAAAAGGAACATTTTAACACGGAACATTGCCTACGTCAGAGAAATTGACCTTAAATACAACCTGCATGACCTATCATTTACCTTTGCAGCTCTTGATTACAATGATCCGCATATGAACAAATATGCATACAAACTGGAAGGTTATCAGGACGATTGGATTGAAACGAATGCTGATAACCGCATTGCCACTTACACAAACCTGAAACCGGGGAAATATGTTTTTAAAGTTAAGGGTTCAAATAATGGTGGCGTTTGGAATGAGGAAGGCACCTTTATTAACATTTTTATCCACCCACCCTTCTGGAAGACTATCTGGGCTTACATTGCTTATAGTATTCTTTTCGTGTTGTTGCTCAGAGGATATATTTATTGGAGGACGAGTAGGATCAGAAAAGAGAAAATGGTACTGGAAAAACAAGTCAATGAAAGAACAGCTGAGCTAAAAACAGCTAACGCCAAACTGGAAGAGCATGAACAGGAGTTGCAGGCATCAAATACTCAACTGCAAAAGCATCAGGAAGAATTAAAGGAAGTAAACGTGTTGCTTGAGGAACAGCAGGAAGAATTAATGCAACAAAAGGAAGAACTGCAATCAACACTTGAAAACCTTCAGAAAACGCAGGAACAACTTATTGAATCGGAAAAAATGGCAGCCGTTGGAAGACTTGTTGCTGGTGTTGCCCATGAGATGAATACACCTGTCGGTATTGGTATTACTGCCGTCAGCAATTTACTGGAGGATGTACAAAAAATGGCAGGACTATATGAAAAAGACGAAATCAACCGAAAAGATTTTAAAGGATTCTTGGAATCTGCCAATGATACCGCGAAACTCATTGAGAAAAACCTGGAACGTGCTGCTTCACTTATCCAAAGCTTTAAACAGGTTTCAACCAACCAGGTAACCGAGCAGCAGCGTTTTTTTGTATTAAAGGAATATCTTAACGACATACTCCTCAGTTTACGTCCGAAATTCAGGGAAAAGAAAATCGAATTCAAAATAGTTTGTGATGATGAATTGCAGATTAATTCCTACCCGGGGATTTATGCGCAGATTTTCACCAACCTACTGCTAAATAGTCTGCAACACGGATTCTATAATAGAGATACAGGAATCATTACTATTAATGCGGAACTGAGCCAGGAATGGCTGAGAATCCATTATATGGATAACGGGACAGGTATCAATAAGAAAGACTTGCCCCATATCTTTGAACCTTTCTATACCTCTGACCAGCATCGCGGAACAGGATTGGGCCTGAACATCATATACAATCTTATCCGACAGAAACTGCATGGAACCATAACTTGTGAAAGCGAAACTGGTAAAGGTGCTTATTTTGTAATAAATCTTCCTGTGAATTGAGTTACCTTTTTAAAGTCAATTCCCCCACGATCTTCTTGCCATGAAATTCTTGGGTGGGAATCAGACCAGCCAGTTCAGGCAGGTTTTCACGGGTGACTTTGCCGGCAGCCAGAACAGTGAGCTGACCTGATGCCAGACGGATCATCTCTTTTAACATCTCAGCGCCTTCCCTGGCGGTTGGGGCGCCCCCCGAAGTAAGCACGCGCGTAATAAGCCCTGAATCCCGCAGCCGAATAAATTCCTTTACAGGGTCCCGGGTCTCATCAATGGCTTTATGGAAAGTTACCTGCATATGTCCGGCTGCTTTCAGCAGGTTCTGCAAACCGGTCATATCGATTTCTCCGGAGGAGGTAAGCATTCCAATGGCAATGCCATCAATACCGGCTGAAACACACGCTTTAATGTCCTCGACCATGATTTCCTGTTCCTCCTGGCTGTAGATAAAATTACCCCCCCGTGGCCGTATCATGGCAATTACAGGGATCTTCAGGTATTTTTTACAGCAGTGCAGTGTTCCCCAAGAAGGTGTTGTCCCGCCAACTTCCAGGTTTTCACAAAGTTCAATCCTGTCGGCACCGAGCTCCTGGGCCCGTAATGCTTCCGTAAAACCTTCAACACAAGCTTCTTTGATCATCGGATGATTAGGTGATTAGGTGATTAGGTGATTAGGTGATTAAGTGATTAAGTGATTAGGTGATTAGGTGATTAGGTGATTAGGTGATTAGGTGATTAGGTGATTAGGTGATTAAGTGATTAGGTGATTAGGTGATTAGGTGATTAAGTGATTAAGTGATTAAGTGATTAGGTGTTTAGGTACTGGAGGAAATCCGCGACGAGGAAATTGCTGCCGGTGATCACGATCAGGTCATTTACCCCCGCCTGCTCTTTCGCTGCATGATAGGCTTCTCCGACACGGGTAAAACAGGGCCCTTTCAATCCAAATTGTCCTGCTGCGGCAGCCAGATCATTTTCATCCATGGTTCTTGGCACGGAAAGTCGGGTAAAGTAATAATCCGCCCCTGACGGGATGTGTTTCAACATTTCATGGATGTCCTTGTCATTGACAAATCCAAGAATGAGATGCAGCCTTTCAAAGGGGGTATCCGATATTTGCTGTAAAACCTGTTTCAAGCCATCTGCATTATGCGCCGTATCGATAATCACATCGGGATGATGCCGCACAATCTGCCATCTGCCGTTTAACCCGGTATTGTCAATCACATGCTGTATCCCTGAATATATGTGCTTGGCGTTTAAAATAATACCCGTTTTTTGAAGTTGTTCGAGTGCCGCCAGCACGGTAACCGTATTTTTACGCTGGTAATGACCCAGCAAACCACATTTAAGATTTGGATATACGAGCGCCCCGTTTTGGCGAACCTGAAAAATCTGGTACCCATCCAGGGAAGTCATGCTGTAGTCAATCTTGAACACCTCATCGGCCAGATACAGCGGAGCCTCGTGCTGCGCAGCAACCTGCCGGAACACAGGCAGTACCTGCAACTGGCTTTCCCCTGCCACCACTGGTGTGGCATGCTTGATGATCCCGGCTTTCTCAAAAGCTATCTTTTCCAGTGTGTCACCCAGGATCTCCGTATGGTCCTTGCCAATGTTGGTAATTACCGATAGTGCCGGTGAAATGACATTGGTGGCATCGAGGCGGCCCCCCAGGCCTACTTCAATTACTGCAATATCTACCTTCCGCTTCTTGAACCATTCAAACGCCAGGAATACTGAAATCTCAAAAAAAGAAGGATTGAAAGTGTCGAAAAAGGGTTTATGAAGGGTTACAAATTCGGCTATAAAAGCTCTGCTGATCATGATGCCGTTTACCTTGATCCTTTCCCTGAAATCGAGGAGGTGGGGAGAGGTATATAGCCCTACGGAAAATCCCGCCTCCTGCAGAACAGAGGCAAGCATATGCGAAACAGAGCCCTTGCCATTGGTGCCGGCCACATGGATGGTAATGAATGACCGGTGGGGATGATTAAAATAAGCATCCAGTTTCAGAGCGTTGTCGAGACCGGAACGGTAGGCGGGTCTGCCGATGCGCTGGAACATGGGAAGCTGTTCCATAAGGTAGTCCAGGGTGTTCTGATAATTCATATTAATCTAATATCATACAAAATAGCGCAGCTGTTATTGATCAATTACCATTTCTCCAGGTGTATTTTATGTTTATCAAACCGGTTGGGATGGGATTTCTTCTCTGCCGGGAATCCGAGGGCAATAATGGCAAAGCCATGAATATGAACAGGAAGACTGAATATTTGTCTCACTGCTTCCATACGCTGTTGTCGTGGATAGATTCCGACCCATACTGCTCCCAATTCCATACTGTGTGCTGCAAGCAGAATGTTCTGAGTGGCAGCAGCGCAATCCACAGGCCCGTAGCCGGTATCGTGCTGCCGTTGCTCATCCCAGCACACCAGGATGGCTGCGCTGGCCCGCAGCAGCATGGATGCATTGGGATGAACGGCAATGACCTGCTGCATGGATTCATGGTTACGGAAAACTACAAATTCCCAGGGCTGTTTATTTACTGCTGAAGGGGCATACATACCTGCTTTCAATAATAATTCAATAGTCTCATCGGGCACATGCTCTGAGGTATACTGTCTGATACTCCGGCGGTTGAAAATGACATCCATTGCTTCCATAACCAATGTTAATAAGTATTAATAAAGCTGAAATGATTTTATGCAAAAATACGATAGTTTACGTTTGTATATACAAAGCTGAACGCTGATCGCTAACAACTCATATGTTGCTCCTATGGCCACGAAGAAAAAAAAGGTATTCGTACTCGACACCAATGTGCTGCTGCATGATTACAGATGCATTTATAACTTTCAGGAAAACAACGTCATCATACCCATAACCGTATTGGAGGAACTTGACCGGTTTAAAAAGGGCAATGACATCATTAATTTTCACGCCCGTGAATTTACCCGGGAGCTGGATAGGCTTTCAGGGGATAATCTGTTCAATGGTGGTGTGCCCCTGGGCAAAGGTCTTGGCAAGCTAAGCATTGAAACGGGTAAACCCTTTTCAGGGGCCATTCAGGATTCGTTCCCCGAAAATACACCTGACCATCGCATTCTTGCAATAGCCGAGTACGTTAACCGGAACAATTCCGATAAAGCCGTGGTTTTCATCAGCAAGGACATCAATCTCCGGATGAAGGCCAAGTCGATTGGGATAATGGCGCAGGATTATGAAACAGACAAGGTCAGGAATATTGATGAAATCTATAAGAGTGTCAGTACGCTAGACAGCATGGATGATCAACTGATCATGAAAATGTACGAGCACCCTGATGGGATTCCGGTTCAGGATTTCAAACTGCCATTGAACCCTACTGCGAACCAGTATTTTATATTCAAGGGAAATTCATCCAGCGCGCTGGCCCATTTTGATCCTAAAACCAGCATGATCAACCGGGTGATTAAGCAGAAAACATATGGGATTGAGCCCAGGAATGCGGAGCAGACTTTCGCCCTCGATGCCCTGCTGCGTGATGAGGTGCAGCTGGTTACGCTCACCGGTAAAGCCGGAACGGGAAAAACCCTCCTGGCGCTGGCAGCAGCGCTGCAGCAACGCCAGAAATTCACACAGATTTTCCTGGCACGTCCGATTGTACCTTTGGCTAACAGGGATTTAGGCTATCTTCCAGGAGATATCAAGGAAAAAATAGGACCTTATATGCTTCCCCTTTTCGATAACCTGGATGTTATCAAGAATAAATTTGCCCAAACCAGTAAGGAGTTTCAGAAGATTGAAGAAATGCTCAAAACCGAAAAACTGATCATTACGCCACTGGCTTACATCCGGGGCAGAAGCCTTTCCAGGATATTCTTCATCGTTGACGAAGCCCAGAACCTTACTCCGCATGAAGTGAAAACCATCATCACCCGGGCTGGCGAGGAAACGAAAATGGTGTTTACTGGGGATATCGAACAAATTGACTCTCCTTATCTCGATGAAAAATCTAACGGATTGAGTTACCTGACCGACAAAATGATAGGCCAGGATCTATTCGCCCATGTCAATCTCGTAAAAGGAGAGCGGAGCTACCTGGCTGAACTGGCCAGCCATTTGCTTTAAATGCTTTTTGGGTAGCAAGGTTTTGGGGTACAAGTATGGATAATATGAATTACATTTGTATTCGTACTAAACTTTTTTTGCATGAAGCATCTGAAAGTATTGCACGTGGTAAGGCATGCGAAATCAGCCTGGGATAGCGATGGCGTTGCAGATATTGACCGTTCCCTGAAACCGAGGGGCATCAGAAACGCTTATGAAATATCCCGTAAGCTCAAACTTGGGGGACTTATCCCGCAAAAAATCATTTCCAGTCCGGCTGACCGGGCCCTGCACACAGCAGTAATTTTTGCCATGGTTTTTGAATATTCCTTGACGGAGCTGGAAATCAACAATATTTTGTACGCCTCATCCACGGAAAAGGTCCTGGATCTTATCCGTGGTATTGATGATCGTTACAGGAAAGTGATGATTTTTGGGCACAACCCCGAATTTACCGATGTGGTCAATTATTTTGTCAAGTCTCCTCTTGATAATGTGCCAACTTCCGGAGTGGCAACTCTGAAATTCAATTGTGCGGAGTGGATGGGGATTGATCGCGCGAATCTGGAAGGGCATGTGTATACTTTTCCGAATACGGATGACTAACCGCTAAGTTCAATCTTCCCAACAGATCCAACATGAAGAAACACCCCAAACTAATACATCGGGAGATCAGCTGGCTTTCTTTTAATGAGCGGGTATTGCAGGAGGCGCAGGATGTTGAAGTGCCCCTGGTTGAGCGCATCAAATTCCTGGGCATATTTTCGAATAACCTGGATGAGTTCTTTAAAGTGAGGGTCGCCACCATTAAACGAATGATTGATTATCAGCAGGGCAGTAAAAAGATTGAAGGGGAGAAGCCCAAGTTGTTAATGAGCATGATTCAGAAGAAAGTACTCCAGCTGCAAAACAAATTCGAATACACTTTCCAGGGTATTCTGAGCGAACTGGAGCGAAAGGGAATTCTGATCATCAATGAGTTGGAATTAAATCCCTTACAAGCGGAATACGTAAAGAAATATTTTGATGAGAACGTTTTTCCCGTTCTTTCTCCCATTATTCTGAGCAATGTGGACAGGTTTCCTTATCTGAAGGACAAATCCATATACCTGATAGTAAAACTAAGCAGCACAGAACCTGAAATCCGTACCGATTATGCCCTGATCGAAATCCCTACGAATGTCCTGCCCCGGTTTATCGTACTGCCTTCGGAAAACGAAAAAAAGTTCGTCATCCTGCTTGAAGATGTGATCCGCTATTCGCTCGATGATGTTTTTGCGCTTTTCAATTTCGATATTTTCGAATCGTGGATCATTAAACTCACCCGTGATGCTGAACTGGATATGGACAATGATATATCCAAGAGTTTTCTCGAGGTGATTTCAAAGGGACTGAACAGCAGGAAAACCGGCCAACCGGTACGATTCGTTTTCGATAATGCCATATCGCGGGAGTTGCTTGAATTTATGGTGGAAAAGCTCAACCTGGATGAAGATAACAACCTGATCCCGGGAGGACGGTATCACAATTTTAAAGACTTCATGAACTTTCCGAAGATCGGAGGTCCCGAGCTCTTCTATAAAAATGAAACGCCCTTACCGCATCCTTTGATAAAAAAGCACAGAAGCATCATTGATGTGATGGCCCGCAAGGACTTCATGTTACATGTCCCTTATCAGGATTTTAATGTTTTTGTGCGGCTGCTTCAGGAAGCCTCTATTGATCCCCGGGTTACAGAGATATCCCTGACCATCTACAGGGTTTCCAAAAATTCCAAGGTGGTTAACGCTCTCATCAACGCTGCCCGGAACGGGAAAAAAGTTAATGTTGTCATTGAGCTGCAGGCCCGGTTTGATGAAGAAGCCAATATATACTGGTCACGGAAGCTCGAAGAGGTAGGAGCAAGGGTTACTTTTGGGTTCCCCGGTCTTAAGATCCATGCTAAATTGCTGAATATCGTCCGGAAAGAAGGCCGGAAATATGTTAATTATGCCTGTGTCAGTACGGGTAATTTTCACGAGGGGAATGCCCTCGTTTATTCCGATGTTTTTCTTTTCACTTCGGATCGCCGGATAACTTCTGACGTCAAAAGGGTTTTTGATTTTTTTGATAATTCTTACAAGAACTTTACTTACCGGTACCTCATTAAATCTCCGCTCTACCTGAGGCGTAAGATGTACCAGCTGATCGACAATGAGATTAAAAATGCCCGTGAAGGCAAAGTGGCGTACATTATCCTCAAACTTAACAGTCTCGTTGATAATGAGATTATTAACAAACTTTATCAGGCCAATGATGCGGGTGTCAAAATTAAGCTCATTGTCAGGGGCATCTGCTCGCTGACTCCTGGTGTGCCCGGTTTAAGTGAGAATGTTGAAGCCATCAGCATTGTGGATAAGTACCTGGAGCATTCCAGGGTATTGATTTTTTGCAATGGCGGGGAAGAATTGTATTATATTACGTCGGCCGACTGGATGACCCGTAACCTCGACCGTCGTGTGGAAGTGGCATGCCCGATATTTGATAAGGATATACAGCGGGAAATCAGGGATATGATCGAGCTGCAAATGAACGACAATGTAAAAGCAAGAATAATCAATTCGGTACAGGATAATATGTATGTCAGGTCAGACGGTGCCGAAAGGATCAGGTCGCAAAATGAATTGTATGCCTATTACCGGAAGAGACTTGAAAGTGCCCTGCACCCATAAAAGCATATCATGAATTACGAGGAACTTTGCCAGGCAACGATTGAAGTTGCTGCTGAGGCAGGAAAATATATTTTCAGCAGCATTAAGAGCATTTCCATGAATGCGGTGGAGGTTAAGGGGCTGCATAATTTTGTCACCGAGGTGGATAAAGCGGCTGAAGCCCTGATCATCAGCAGGCTTAAAAACCTTGTGAAAGATGCCGGGTTTATTGCCGAAGAAGGCACGCTTCAGACCAAAGGTGATCAATACAATTGGATTATTGACCCGCTCGACGGCACCACCAATTTTATACACGGAGCTCCTCCTGTAGCGGTAAGCATTGCCCTGGTTGAGCATAATAAGCCGGTCGTCGGTGTTGTATATGAAATATGGCTGAAAGAGGCTTTCTATGCCTGGAAAGGAAGTGCAGCCTACCTGAATGGGAAAGAGATACAGGTATCTGATACCCATACAGTCAAGAATGCCCTCATTGCAACAGGTTTTCCTTATCACAATTTCGACCGTATACAGGGATTCATGAACACCATCGATTATTTTTTCACCAACACCCATGGAGTCAGGCGACTGGGTTCCGCTGCCACTGACCTGGCCTATGTCGCCGCAGGTCGCTATGATGGTTTTTATGAATATAACCTGAGCCCATGGGATGTTGCAGCAGGCGCCCTGATTGTTGTGCAGGCTGGCGGAAGGGTAACTGATTTCAACGGTGGCGAGGATTTTTTATTTGGTCGTGAGATTGTCGCTGCCAATCATCATATTCACAACGATTTTCTGAACGATGTGGCCCGCTTTATGAAACCCTAATCAACCCGCTTTCACCTCAATGACTTCATTGCAGTATTATCTCCTGTTTGCCTTTACCTGGATGGTGGCCCTTTTACCCTACTGGCTGCTGTACCGGATTTCGGATCTGCTATACCTGATGGCTTTTTATGTTATCAAATACAGGAAGAAAACAGTTTTCACCAATTTGAGAAACTCCTTCCCTGAAAAAACGGAACAGGATATTGAAAAACTGGCCAAAGCTTTCTACCGTCACTTTTGTGATTTTCTGCTGGAATCATTCAAATGTATCCGTATTTCGACACAAGAGCTCGACAAGCGGATGAAATACCTGAATTCCGAAGTTTTGCAGGAGCTTAAAAGGGAAGGCAGGAATTTTGCCCTGGTTTCCGCTCATTACAACAACTGGGAGTGGTTATCGAATATTCCAAACCAGTCGGAACATCATTACCTGGTGATATACAGGCCTTTGAAATCCAAAGCGTTTGACCGACTGATCCTGTATATGCGCAAACGCAACAACCCGATCATGGTGCCCATGGAAGGCGTATACCGGGAAGGGTTGAAGCATAAGAACGATCAAAGTCCTTTTGGCATTTGGTTTCTTGCAGACCAGCGACCACCAAGATCCACCAGGTTCTGGACTATTTTCCTTAACCAGGAAACGCCCTTTTTTGAGGGTGTCGAGCGGATATCCATAAAGCTTGACCTTACGGTGGTATATATGGAGGTACGAAAGATCAGAAGGGGATATTATGAAGTTACGTTCAGAAAACTCTTTGAACATGCTGCTGCCACCAGGGAGAACGAGATTACCCTCGCCTGTGTAAGAGAAATGGAGAATGAAATCCGGCGTGAACCTGAATACTGGTTATGGTCTCACAAACGGTTCAAACATAAACGGCCTGAAAACATTAAGCTGATCACCTCATGATGAAAATTGCCGTTGTGATTCTCAACTGGAATGGCAGGCATTACCTCCAGCAATTCCTGCCGTCCGTATGCAAGCATTCTGTTTTTCCCGATTCAGAAATCATTATTGTGGACAACGGTTCAACGGATGATTCGGTACACTTTATCCGACAGGGATTTCCCGGCGTGAGGCTTATAGAATTTGATCAGAATCATGGTTTTGCCATGGGATATTACAAAGCACTGGAACAAATAGAAGCAACCTATTATCTGTTGCTCAACTCGGATGTTGAAGTAACTCCCGGCTGGCTGGAACCCTTATACAATACTATGGAGGCCAGTCCTGAGATCGGGGCTGTAATGCCCAAAATGCTGGCATTTAATCAACCCGGTTTTTATGAATATGCGGGCGCTTCCGGAGGTTTCATCGATCGTTTTGGATATCCGTTTTGCAGGGGCCGCATTCTGAGCGTGCTGGAAAAAGATACCGGGCAATACGATGGCTTCAGGTATGTTTTCTGGGCAACAGGCGCATGCATGTTCCTGAGGGCCTCTGCGTACAAAAGGGCAGGAGGTCTCGACGGTGAATTTTTCGCCCATATGGAAGAAATAGATCTTTGCTGGCGTATGCAGCGGGTAGGCTATTCCATTGCCGTTGTGCCTGAATCCAATGTTTATCATGTGGGCGGGGGTACCCTGCCGAACAATACGCCGCGTAAACTGTACCTGAACTACAGGAATAACCTGTTTCTTCTGTTTAAGAACTTACCGGTATTTCAACTGATACCGGTGATTTTCATCCGGATGCTGCTGGATGGCATGTCAGCACTGGTTTATCTGCTGAACGGGTCCGGCAGGTTCTTCTTTGCTGTTATCAGGGCTCACCTGGCTTTTTACAGGAGAATACCGTTGCTTCTCAACATGAGAAGTCAGCTCAGGGGGAAGATCCGTACCGGGAAATTCAATGAGATCTATCCGGGCAGTATTGTATATGATTTTTTTATCCGACGAAAGCGGCACTTCAGTCAATTGGACTGGTGACCCCTGAATATCCCCTCAAGCTGGGCCCTGATGACCAATGACATCGATACATCAACGACCCCGGGAATAAAATGGAAGGAGAACTGAACCCTGCCCTCGATTCCTGGCCTGTTCAACTGGTAGAAAGCATCAGCCCTGCTATAGAAAGTTGACTGATAAAAGCCGTCACCTGAGGTGATAACCTGACTTTCCCCGGAATACACTGTTCCGTGCAGTCCGAATCCCTTGTACACAGCTTCCATCTCTCCCAGAAAACCAAACGCAAACCTGAAGTCATATACACCGCGGATCCGGTCATAGGAACCCAGGAATCCTGCCGAGATCTTCAGCGAATCCAGCCCGGTGAGTGATGAAAGATCCAGTCCGGGCATCATGGAAAAGCCTGCATTATCCCTGATGTGTTCTTCAATGCTGTCGTTCATGGAATGGGCCAGATGGGTCATAATAAGGTGATGCTGGTAGGTCACCATACCTTTCCTGGCATACCCCGAAAATCCGAGCAGGAAGGTTTCCCGCTTCTGATAAGATTGCCGGCCGGTCCAGTCGATCCACAAATTGTGCCGGAAGGCCGGTGTGTTGTATTCCATCCAGATGCCTTCAATGTTTGGCCTGTAATAAAGAAAGGTATCCGTCATCAGGGCCAGGGGCATATTGATCTTGTGCACACGTGGGAAGGCGCCCATATAGAAATTAAAGTTCCTGTGCCGACCGTTATAATAGGCTATCAGATCCGGTGCGATCCATTCACCCTTGCTTCCGAATTCATACAGGTAATCTGCCCCCGCCATGATCCGGTTGGATTTGTTGAAGGAATAACCTACTTCACCATAGATCCTTGATCCGAAAATGGTCTGATCATTGACAAACTCGTTGAAATACTCCCGGTTATCGAAAATACCCAAATAGCCCAATTTGTAGCGAAATTCCTGGGCATTTGTGGATATCAATCCCAGCGGCCATACAAGCATGAACAGCAGGAAACAGCGGAATTTCAGCATCGTTAAAAACCTTAGGCACAGCATCAAAAGTAGCAATATCCTTTACATCATAAGCTTCGTTGCCATGAAAAATGCATTTACGCAGGAAAACCGGCTGACCTGCTTACCGGCAATCATCAGGCTTCCGGATGCTTGAAGAGAGGCTGATTTCCTGTTAAAAGGGTTTTAAGCTTCTCAGTCTCAACGGCACTTATGGGTTTGAAGTCTTTTGCCACCTCCACGGACTTCCAGAAATAGGCGGCCTCCCCGGGAGGCACTGCAGCAGTGATTTCCAGGGATAGTGTGTACCGGAGTGCCAGTTTGGCCATCTCATCCTCCTGAACAGGCCTGTACCAGACATTCTTGAACAGCTTGGCTTCTCCTTCCTTCAGGGTTGTCAGTGCCATGGCTTTAAGAGCCAGTATGCCCATTCCTTTTGACCGTGCCATTTCATAAACTGTGGGGCCAAAATGCCCTGCATCCCAGCAATTGAAATTCAAGGGAAACAGGATAGAATCAAAATCGTAATTGCGCATGGCCAGGAGCGCGGCATCAACTGAGTGTGCAGAAAATCCCAGGTGTTTAACTTTGCCCTGCTGTTTGGCTTTAACAAAAAACTCCATGGCCCCGCCGGGACCAAAAGCTTTCTCAACCTCTTCCACGGAACTCAGGGCATGCAGTTGGTACAAGTCAAAATAGTCTGTTTCCAGCAGGCTGAATGATTCCTGCAATTGCTTTTCTGCTCCTATTGCATCGCGTTCGAGTGTTTTACAGGCCAGGAAACAATTTTTCCTGTAAGGTTTCAAAGCAGGTCCCATCTTGCTCTGGGCATTTCCATAGGAAGGTGCGACATCAAAATAATTGATACCGGCTTCATAGGCTTTTGACACCAATTCATTGGCATATTCCTGGGAATTGTCATTCAGCATTATGCCTCCAAAGCCTATAATGGAAAGCTTCTCACCGGTCTTTCCCAGTGAACGCCTCGGAATACCGGTTCCGGTCGTCATTTTGTCTGTGCTAAAGGATGTTAGTCCCAGCGCCACGCCACCAAGCGCTGCATTTTCAATGAATTTACGCCGTTTCATAGCTATGGTTTTTTTGTATAACTCAAATATACAACAAACCGGTATCAAGTGCTATAAACAGGGCAGCAAATCTCAGACTATACCGTGATCGATCATGGTGTTGGCTACCTTCAGGAAGCCTGCTATATTGGCTCCTTTCACGTAATCAATATAACCATCAGCCCTTTGACCATATTTTACACAGGATTCGTGAATGGCGCTCATGATCTGATGCAGCCGTTTATCTACTTCGTCAGCCGGCCAGCGCAGTTTCATGGCATTCTGGGTCATTTCAAGGCCTGATACTCCTACGCCTCCTGCATTTGCTGCTTTACCCGGTGCAAACATCAGTCCGTTCCTCTGGATGCATTCAATGGCTTCGGGAAGACAGGGCATGTTGGCTCCTTCGCAAACGCATATGCATCCATTATTTACAAGCGTCTGGGCATCTTTCACATCCAGTTCATTCTGTGTGGCACAGGGCATGGCGATGTCGCATTTCACCTCCCAGGGATGCCTTTCCTTTACGAATACGGCACTACGGAATTTCAGGGCATAGGGTTCAATGATATCCTCATTGGACGCCCTCAGTTCCAGCATATAATCAATTTTCTCCCCGGAAATGCCCGCTTCATCATAAACATAGCCGTCCGGACCCGAAAGCGTTATAACTTTTGCTCCCAGATCGTTGAGCTTTTTTACAGCGCCCCAGGCAACATTCCCGAAACCGGAAACTGCAACTTTCTTGCCGGTAAGTTTTTCATTCCGGGTGGCCAGCATTTCCTGCGCAAAGTATACCGCACCATATCCTGTAGCTTCAGGTCTGATGAGACTGCCGCCCCAGTTGACACCTTTACCGGTAATAACACCAGTATACGTATTGGTCAGTTTTTTATACATACCATAGAGGAATCCGATCTCGCGCGCACCCACGCCAATATCTCCTGCCGGTACATCGGTTTCAGGTCCGATAATCTTCCAGAGCTCCAGCATAAAGGCCTGACAGAACCGCATGATCTCGGCATTCGATTTGCCTTTTGGCTGGAAATCCGAACCGCCTTTGCCCCCGCCGATGGGGAGAGTGGTCAGACTGTTTTTAAAGATCTGCTCAAATCCCAGGAATTTAAGTATGCTCAGGTTAACACTGGGGTGGAACCGTAAACCGCCTTTATAAGGTCCGAGGGCATTGTTAAACTGAACCCGGTAACCGCGGTTTACATGCACATTACCTTCATCATCCACCCAGGGAACTTTAAAGGTCAATACCCTGTCGGGATCCACCAGTCGTTCAATAATGCCAGCTTTTTCAAACTGAGGGTTCCTGTTGTATACTTCTGCAATTGATTCCAGTACTTCGCGTACAGCCTGTAAATACTCTACCTCTCCCGGGTTTTTCCGTTCGAGATCCTGAATAACCTGATTGACATCCATGATTTTGTATTTAAGTAACAGTTAAAGGTGGAGAATATTCCTTTACTGTACTATGATAAATTTCAAGGAAAGAACTTACTTTTTTCAGGTTTGACTGAAAAACGAAGCTGTTTTTCTAATGGGTCCTGACCTTTGTTTTTAATACTTCCAGGATCTCCTCCCGATACGGTATGGAAGTAAGGGTACCAGGCCTGGATGCAGAAAGCGCAGCGGCTGCATTGGCAAACAGCACAGCCTCATAGAAATTCTTGTTTTCAGCCAGACCCAGGGCCAGAGTGCCATTAAAAACATCGTTTACCACTGAAGTGTCGATTTTACTTAATTTAAAACCCGGTACATGTTCTGCTCCTCCATTATCAATAACCATGGCGCCCTTCGTCCTGAGCGTAATGATTACCCGGCTGAGGCCCCTTTCCAACAGTATCCTTCCGGCCAGTTCTGCCGACCGCTCATCGGTGATGGTGATTCCTGTGAGTATTTCGGCCTGCGAGGCATCTGGTGTGAGGATGGAAATCGACCGCAGGATTTCATCGCTCACCGGCAGGGCCGGGGCCGGATTCAGAATTACTCTGGCACCTGAGGAACGGGCAAGATCAGCTGCATATCTTACAGTTTCAGTAGGAATGTCCAGCTGGATGAGTACCACATCTGCCGCGCTTATGGCATCCCTGGCCTGGATCAGATGGTTAGCTTCAAGATTTACATTGGCCCCGGGCGTAATGGTAATACCGGCTTCACCACGCGCATCCAACACCATCGATGACATTCCGGAAGCCAATTCCGGATCCCTGGTTACGTAGGTGGTATCGATATTGTCCCCTTGCAGAACATTCAAAACCTCTGTTCCGAAAATGTCGTTTCCTGTCCTGCCAACAAAAACAACCTGTCCTCCAGATCTGGCAGCAGCTATGGCCTGGTTAACTCCCCTGCCTCCGGGTGACATGCTGAAGGAACTCCCCAAAACGGTCTCACCTGCCTTGGGTATCCGAGGGGTTTTAAAAATCATTTCCGTATTTGTACTGCCAATCACCGCTATTTTCATATCACTCAAGTCTAAGCTTTAATCAAAGGTACAATTTTGACGAAACTTGTCACTATCAGGCAGGTTTTAAATTTGCTATTTCGCATCAGCGATTTCATCCAGGAATACCTGCCAGACCTGCACGGGTGCTGCTGAACCAAAATGCTTGCTGGTGCGGGTGGTGAGTATGCTAACCTCTTTGTAGGTTTCATGAAGTAAAGTGGTATCCCGATCATCATAAGCAAGAATGCTGAACCTGCAACCCAGTTTCCCGGCGTACTTTTCAAAATTTTCCTGATGCAAGGGCTCAAGTGTTCTCATGTCAGCAATCATAAATATTAATGAGGCGTGTCCGGAGGTATCTATGTCTTTCAGTAAATCACTGATTTTGTTTTCCTTTTTCCCGTCCGTTACTGTTGTCGCAACCCGCAGGGTGCTGGTGGCATCTTTGCGAAAAAACAGCCTGTAAATCATTCCTTTAGCCTGGTCCCTTAAAAGGGTGTCCATATTTTCTGCGGCATATATATTAAGATAATCAGCAAAGTCAAACAGTTTCTGCCTGGCTTTTTCCGTATAAGCGACAAGTTCTTCTTCCAGCAGGTATTCGGAAACAAAATCACTTCTGATCAGATTCACTACAGAATCCTGTTTCGCCTTCAATCTGGATTCTGCATCATATTCAGATTCCGGGGCACAGGATTTTGAAGTCAGCATAACTGATCCTGTTACTGCCAGTAAGATATGGATTAGCTTTCTGATCATTACTTACTATAATCTTGTTTGAACCGGATTGAAGTTACTTTATCATCATGATACAGCATATCCAGTATTTCAATATGCTTGAGCCCGCTGGACGGCATGGTAAGAAGATCGATGAACTCCGATTTATTATAAAGTTCCATTCCTGTTGTTCCCTTATGGGAGACCTGATAGATATAGGCGCTGTCAGCAATGATCTTTCCCAGCTGTTCCCTTCTTCTTTTCCAGTCTTCTACTTTTGAGGAGGAAAAATAATAGATCATCAGGGCATAATCATTTAATTTCAGTTGAATCTCTTCGTTTTTATCTGCTTTATTCAGAATACGCGTTATGGTATCGGGGTAATAATAGGGGGCCTTTACCAGGAAGGTTATTTTGGGTTCGCCTGTCTTAATGGTAAAGCATCCTTCGGAATCACAGGGTTGTTGTATCGGTGATTCATTGTCATACAATACATCAACTTCTATACTTGAGTTTCTGATGGGTTCTTTACTGTCTTTGTCAACAAAGCAGAATCTGTAGGTTGCCATGCTTCCCATTTTAATAATGAACCATACCATAAGAAATGTAATAAGGGAAATGGCAGGTAGTAAATAAAATATCTTGTTTGAGCCTTTATAATCGTTGATCAGCGTTATTCTATCCCTGTTTTTATATTTGAATTCAGACCAATCTGCATAACCAGCATACCGGCTCAGAATATTAAGCAGATCAATGCGCGGAAGTCTGTCATTAAAAGTTTTAAAATGATTGTAAAACCACTTTTCACTGATATGTTCATTGACTTTAATCCGAAGATCTTCCTGGAAAACCATAATATCATTCCCTTTCCAGTCCATCATATTCGGGCTGATACCTGCATGGGTTTGCTGCATAACCTCGACAATTTTTGTCTTGATTAATTCAAAATATTGTCTCTCTGTTGCTTCCACAAAGCTATTGTTTCCGGTAAATGTTCAACTATAAAATGCTTGTAAAAGGTTTTACAATTTTTATACAGGAGTTCTTCAGAGGATTTATCCGCCCGTTGCGTAATTTTATCAATGAAAATCAATTCTATCAAATTTATAAAAAAAGATAACGCCCTTTGCAAAAAATCTAAAACCCACCGACATGAAAAAAAGTATGCAATTGCCCGCATTAGTAAGATTTGGAATTCACTTCGTTATACTGGTGCTTATGGTTGCACCTGGAGTTAATGGTGCCAAAGGAGTATCATTAATGGCGGATGCCGCTGTTCAGAAAGCGTATGATTTGAGAATGAGCGGTAAAGCAGATCAGGCAGCAGTTGTGCTGGAAGAACTTTTGAAAAGCGATAGCACCAACTCCCTTGCACATTTTGAACTGGCCCGCACCCGTTATCACCTGTTCCTGGGAGGGACCCAGTTAACACCCGAAGCCTGGGGCAGGGTTGTGGGTTCATTTCAGCAGGCTGTGAAATATGCTCCGGTCAATGCAACTTATGCATTTTATTATGCCTATTCCAGGTTTTTTGATGCTTTTATCGGCATGATGAGCGAGCAGCCTGATGTTGCCGATAAGATCAACGCTGCCTGCACGGCATTTGATGCAGTGATGAAGGTTGATCCAAAATGTTATCAGGCCCGGCTTTACGAGATGGATATTTACGGCATGTTGCCTCCGGAAATGGGAGGGAACAGGGAAAAAGCCAATTCCCTGGCTGAAGATATAGGGAAAAAGGATAAAATATTCGGGGCGTTGGCCAATGCGCGACTTCAGCCAGAAAATGCTGACATGGTTGCCTACTGGCAAGGTGTTGAACAGAATACTCCTATGGGGGTTCAGGGCATTGAGGAAATGGGGCGGGCTTACCTGCTGAAATCGGATTCTGAAAATGGAACCAAGTATTTCCTGGAGGCCATAAAACAGGATCCTTCACGAAGGTCCCTGTATATGAATCTCGCACGGTTCCACCTTATGTCCACACAGCAGGACCAGGCCAATAAGGAGACCCATCTGCAGGAGGCCGAAAAACTGGTAAACCTGTTCCTGACTTCGCAGCCTGAACTGCCTGCACCTTTTGTTGCATACGGTAACGGATTCCTTTCATTGATTAAAATGGTGGGCGGCGATCAGGCCGGAAGTGATTCTTTCCGCGCGAAAGCCGAAGCAATCGATCCGTTCTATTCAAGAGCCACGGGCTTGCCTGCTGAAATGATTTATTGCAGACCGGAAGATGTGAAAATCCAGTACAGTTCGTTTTTTATGCCGTTTTGATGGCTGATCGAAGATCGAAGAAGGAAGATGGAAGATCCAAGATCAAAGATTCAAGATTAAAGATTCAAGATTACAACTGATGCGTTAACATTGAAATTGAAATAAATCAAATAGCTCTTAGACATTTTGATTGACTTGAATCTCTGCAAACAGCTTTTTTATGGAGATATTAAATGATTTCAAAATTAAGTCGCTGTATTGTAAGTTTCTATCAATTGCCCGGAGGGCAAATGGTATTGTAGAAAAATCATTATTAGATTGCCCTTTACCGCGGAGCGGTTAAGGTATAGCGCAAATAATACTTTCGTTTAATACCATAACCGCTCCGCGGTAAAGGGGTTTTAACCGGAAAGAAAGTTCTACAAAACCATAACCCTGCCTTGCCGGTAGGCAGGTGCTTCGCGGTAAAAGAAAAAAAAATTGGCAGCCTTGGTTACAAGTCAACTCAAATCATTAAATCAAAGAACGCTTATATTGTATTTATTATCAATATTATACAAGATATTTTTGAATATTTGCGCATCGCCAGTAATTCAAGATTAATGATGAAGGGTAATCTTTTTTTTCACAGTTTCAGGAATATATGCCGTAAATTTATATAACGTACCAAAACCAAAAACCATGATCAAAGAAATCCATGAGCACATTACCAGTGAGCTCCAGCAGAATGCAAAAACCGATACGGTTTTCGTATTGTCATCGGTTTTGCTAAACTTGGTAATCCTTGCCATTAACTGGGGTGTAGCCTCGCCAAAACCACAAGGAAGGGAGGCCTACAACGACATTATTTTGTGTCTGCTGATAGTTGCCGTTTTGATTATCAATATTTTAGTGGCAAGGGCTTTATTAGCAGGACGGGAAATGCGGCTTAAGTTGTTATCGGGACTGATCCGGATGTACAAGGACAACGGTGTAGACAAGTACTATGATCCTGACCTTCTGAGCGCATACAGTATGCGGTACAAGTTTTTTCTGGCGGTGATCATTATCCTTGCCGTTATCACCATTGTTGCTCCATTGATGGTAAGAATATTCAGCTAATCACTTTATCGGACAGGGTTGCCTGAAGTTTGAATCACGCTTTCCTCCGTATTCCAGCCTGAAACCCTGATTTGGATTTGTTTATCCTGTACCATGCGCAGCGGAACTTCAGCCGATAACACCATGCTTTCACCAGGCACCAGGGTAACATAGTTAGCCGACCAGCAGGTGGGCAGGATCTCTTCCCTGTTGTCCATCAACTGCAATCTTGTGAAGAAAGCTACCTGCCTGGTGTGGTTGGTGATCCTTATCGTATAGCTTTTATGGGATATCCCGTTTTCAGTGCTGATCAATGCTGCCTGGATGCCGGCATGCGGCATTTTCTCCAGGGATTTAAAATCATTGTTCCTTTCAATCCAGTAAGTATTGCGTGAAACTACATTTCCTGAGGCATCTTTCATTCGTAATACAATGAAGGTCAATCCCATAGCCTTATCTAAAAAAGGTCCGAGTTCAATCAAATTCTTTTTTAGACTTTCAGCTTCGATATCAACGGGCACTGCACGATTGAAGAGTAATTCGCTTTTCAGGTTATAGGCTTTTACCTCAACGGTAAGCCCGTTGGCCGGATGATGTTTCCGATTCACCACGGCTACGGCTGAATCGTTGAGATTTAGCTGTACATGCAATGGTTCACAAGCATTCTGCATGGCATAGTAACCCGCATTGGGCATCAGGTACCAGTCGTAGATCTGCCAGATCACGCTGGGGAAAGCCGCATTCAGCTTCCAGAGCATTACACCGCCATTATCATTCAGCTTGTGCTGGGCGGCTTCAAAAATGCCCTGATAGCCCATGACGTTCATGAGCTGCATTTTATCGGAAAAGACCTCCATACTTTCGGATGCTCCGTAACGCTTGACCATATTGTCATAGTAAAGGTCGTAGCGACCATTTCCGGTGGCCGCATCATGATAGCCCCAGGTATTGTTCATCGGAAAAGGAGACTGTTTATCCCATATCAGGTTGGGGATGATTTTTACCAGGGTATTATAAGGCGGCTGGGAAGGAATGCCGGTCTCATCTTTAAAGGCCCAGTCGGGTCTTTTCTCCGCCATTACATAATACTCCTTCGGATCCATCCACTGGTAAGGTCCGCCGCTGTAAACACCGGATGCCTTATTGTCAGGCCAGCTGCCTTTCCATCCGGCAGGCAATCTGGCAAATCCCGACGAACTCGGTATAAAGGGCCGGGTTCCATCGAGGGAAATGATGCTGTCGCGCATGGCATCATAAAGCTCTTTACGGGCATGACCTTCATTACCACCGGTCCATACCAGCAAAGAGGGATGGTTGCGGATCCGGTAAATGGTACTGGTCATATTGCTGATAAATACCTTGCTTTCCAGCGGGTAGTCAGGAGAACCCTTGAATTCGCCCTGTGTATCGCCGGTTATCCAAAAATCTGACCAGACCAGCATGCCATAGCGGTCGGCAAGATCGAAGAATACATCCGGCGGTGTAATCCCGCCGCCCCAGATCCTGAGCAGGTTGACGCTGGCATTCCGGCATAGCCGGAGTTCATCGTCATAACGGATTGAATCCGTATTCAGCATCATATCAGGCACCCAGGCTCCTCCCTGGATGTAGATCCGTTTACCGTTCACATAAAATTCACGGTGGAACCTCCGCCCGGTTTCAACCGTTTTTGAACTTACCGTGCGGATCCCGAAAACTACAGAGATCTCATCAGACCCGCCGGTTCCTGAGTACTGGATCTGCATACGGTAGAGGTTGGGGCTGCCGTAATGGATGGGCCACCACAACCGGGGTTGTTCCATGATGAGTTGCTTTATGATACCGGGATTCAGGTCCACCAGCCTGTATTTCCCGGCGGCCAGGCTGATATCCTGTGAGAACCGGATGGTTTCACCGTTGAAGTTTTCCGGACTGATGCTTATTGTTATTTTTCCTGTTGAAGCGGACTGGCTGTGGTTGGTGAGCAGGAATTTTACAGAAACATGGGCAATCCCTGTATCCGGTAAGGCTGGCAAATCCGTAACTATATGAGGCCGGCTAATGGTAACAGCACCGCTGGTACGCAGGTATACCGGTTGCCAGATGCCCATGTTCCGATCCCTGACCGGGGGTATCCAATCCCAGCCAACGGAACAAAGCATGGTTACATTCTTGCCGATATCTCCCGTAGGGCCGCCGTTGGCATAAAAATCATCCAGTGCTTTCAGCTGTTCCGGCGCGGGCAGCCCCGGGTAATCGAGGGGAAAGATCTTAACGGCCAGGGCATTTTCACCCCCGGAACGGATATAGGGGGTGACATCCAGGCTGTATTCGGCGAACATGCCGGCCATGTCCGCCGAATCGGCAATTTGTTTCCCGTTGAGCCATACCTCGGCGCGATAATTGATGCCCTTGAAGATCAGTTCGTGGTGACGGCCTTTTTCATCGAGAACTTTAAAAGTTGTCCGGTACCAGTAAGGTTTTTTCCAGGGATTGGGCTCTCCGGGAAGAAAGCTGTACTGTTCCAGGTTATATTGCCTGTTAAAACTATCCGATGCATCCGGGATCAGCATGTTGTTCATCCCTGTATAAGGATCGGGATAGATGCGGTTGGCCACCAGACCGGTAAGGACCGTGGAAGGCACCTTCACCGGAAACCAGTAAACATTGGAACGGTAACCCGGCAAGGACAGCTGGGAACCGGATTCAGCAACCACGGCACTCGACTGCAGTTCAAAGTCACTCAGTTGAATCTGCCTTACAGGGCTGATTTGGGCCGACAGCCCCGTCCAGGATAAAATACTGACAATACAGGTATTTGTGAACAGTACCAGTGAAATTCTCATGTGGATCGTTATTATTGCGCCTAAAATTAAACAAAAAAGTGATGAGTAATTAACAACCAACAACCAACAACCAACAACCAACAACTAACAACTACTCTTCCTCCACTTCCCTCAGCCTGGAATCCAAAGACTCACCTGGTTGAGCCTCTGGGATTGCCGGGTCTTCCTGTATTAATTCCAGCGGACGTTCCGGCGGTTCAGGCATGAGTTCTTCGATATCGGGCACTTCCGGAAACCCATAATCCGTTACAGGAGGTAATGGTGGGTAGTTATCCCACAGGAATGGGAATTCAGGATGATCCTCGAAAAAGTTCTTGTTCTGGTTAAAGAGGTATTGCCGGTTCTTCTTTAAGCCTTCCATGGCTTTTTTGGCTTCCTCCTGGGCCTTTTTCATCTGTTTCCTGTATTCTTCCTGATGCTCCAGCCAGTTTTCCTTTTCCTGGAGCTTCATTTCTTCAAAAGCCCGCATGGCTTCTTCCTGTGCCCGTTTCATCTGCTCCTGGAATTCCTTTTGCTGCATCATTTTTTCAAGTTGTTGCAGGCTAAATTCTTTCTGCGCCAGGGAACGTTCTAGCTGCAGATCAAGTTCTGAAAGATCCGGTTCAATCCTGTTTTCATGGGCAGTCTGCATCTGTTGTATGGCGATCTCAAGCTGTAGCCGGGTTTCCTGCAGTTCTTTCTGCGTTTTTTCCAGTTCCCGTCGGGAGGCTTCCATTTCCTGCCTGATTTTCTCGATCTCCTTGATGGTATCGCTGGCGAATACAATTTTCATTTTCTCACCATTTTTCTTGTCAATAGATGTGGTGTTAACGGCATTCTCTTTCAGGCTGTATTCACTGTTACCGGGTTTACCGGCAAAGAACAGCGTCATGGCTGAAACACCCAGGGTGGCAAAGAACAATAACATCACAGTCAGCCGGAAGGCAGGGGAATGTTTCCGTTCAGGTTTAACCAACCGTTTGATCCTGTTGAGCAGTTGGTTTGGTTTACCGGTAAGTCCATTGGCCGGTAAAGGGCTGCTTAAATTCATCTCTTGTATCATGGTAAGTGCTTTTATATAGTTAATGGGATTGTTGTCATTTTTTAAAACATAGTCATCGCAGCAGTTTTCCCGTTCCCTGTCAATTTCAGGTATGAGGAACCAGACGGCAGGATGGAAGAAGAGTACCTGACCTGCGAGGGTCTGCAGCAGGATCAGGATATGATCAAACCGACGGATATGGGCCAGTTCATGGACCATTACAGCTTCAATTTGCGCTGTGCTGAGGCCGGAAATCGCTGCCACGGGAATAACGACGACCGGTTTCAGAAAGCCGATGACCAGGGGACTGATCATCCGGGTAGTAACACGGAGCTTTGCCACAACAGGCAGGTCAATCATCACCTGCAAACGATCGAAGATCATTTGCAGCGTGGCATCGGGAGTTTTCAATCCCTTCCTGAGGTTCCTGCGGGAAATGACAAGGCCGCCTGCCGATCTTAAACCCAGGAACAGAAATCCTGTCAGCCAACCGAAAGCAAGCGACGGATAGGCAGGCTCCAGGAATAAGAAAAGCCATGAGGTAAACCTGGAAGGTGTCCAGGGCAAGTTCCAGGCAGCAGACTGATCCACCGGAACCGCAGCTGCAGTCATATCTCCCCATAAGAGCGATGTATAGCTCTTCCGATAAAGAATAAAAAAGGTGGCCAGAAATCCTGCCAGCAGCAGAAGCAATCCGGAAAACAGGATGTGGTAGCGGATCCCTGCATTGGATTTCGGGATAAGTCCCAACAGAAAGGCAATTACCACGGAGATGATCGCTCCCTGCCAGAGTGAATGCACCATGGTCATTCCCAGGGACCGGATGAGTTCATTGCTGATTTCCATAGTTGTAGTAATTAATATTTCATCTCGGGTCAGGGATGCTGCTGTTCTCTTTCCAGCTTGTCAATAAGCGCCCTGATCTCCTGCAGTTCCTCAGGAGTGGCTTTATGATTTCCCAACGCCTGTAAAACCATCTTGGTGGCCGATCCTCCGAAAGCAGCCTCGACCATCCTGTCGATCACGGCGTTCCGGGCAGTGCCGGCCTGTATCAGGGCAGTGTAAACATGGGTACGGCTGTCCATGGCCCTTGAAAGCAATCCTTTCTCGGTCATGATCTGCATCATTTTTAACGTGGTGGTATACCCGACATTTTTCCCCTTTTGCTCCAGCTGTTCATTCACCTGGCGGACAGTGGCAGAACCTGTTTGCCAGAGAATCTCCAGGATCTCCAGTTCTGATTCGGTGGGACGTCTTTTCATCATATAAAGTCATTTAATCAGGATTCTGAGAATACGAAAATCTTCGTACAAAGATATACGATAACTTTCGTATATAAAAATATTTGTTATTAAAAAATGTTAAAATTAGGCTTAAGGCTGAAGAATAAAGGCTAAAGGCTGAAGGCTGATAGCTTTCTAGTAAAGGGACTTTTTTTATCTTAGACGGGTAATTCAACAAAATAATGAATCCTGTCTTTTTTAAAAATCAGAAAGCCTTAAGGGCATGGTTTGAAAAATACCATCAGGCAGAAAAGGAGCTTTGGGTAGGATACTATAAAGTAGCGACTAAAAAGGAATCTATAACCTGGAGCCAGTCGGTTGACGAAGCCATCTGTTTTGGTTGGATTGACGGTATCCGCAGGTCAATTGACCAGGATTGCTATTGTATAAGATTTACTCCGCGAAGACCTGGCAGCAACTGGAGCAGGGTGAATATCAGCAAGGCAGAAGCGCTGATCCGGCTTAACCTGATGCATTCTGAAGGGCTGAAGGCGTATTCATACTGGAAAGATGGCGGGGAAAAAAGAAAAAAGCAGGCTGACTTTGGAGCGACAGAATAGAACGGTAGTCGCCTGTAAGTCAGCCTGCCAGCACTATTTTATTTCTTGACAATCTTATTGATCACATGGCCATCAGGGCCTTCCAGCTTAATCAGGTATATTCCTGGCATCAGACCTGATGTATTCACAACGGTTTTATTCAGGATATCGCCTTTTTCTACAACCTGACCTTTGGAGTTCATCATCTCATAACCGGTGAATTTGGCATTCCCCAGCATTTCGATGATCATCTCATCATAAACCGGATTGGGATACATCCTGACCGACTTATTCAATTCGTTCTGGTCGATCGCGCTCATCACATAATTAATGGTATTGGAAGGATCTGAACTGCAACCTTCCAGTGTAACCACTACATGGTAATCACCGTTGGCGGTGGGTGTATAATCCTGAGATGTGGCACCACTGATCAGTCCATTCTGGTCATACCATTGATTTCCGGTTGCCGCATCGGAATGGAGTATGTTTCCGTTTTGGGTGATGGTGGGCGTGGCCGGTTTTTCCGGTTGGTCATTGATCACCACATTACCCGACGACCCTGATGTACAACCTGACTCGCTGGCTACCGTGAAGGTGTATGTGCCTGTTGCCAGTTCGGATACAGTTGTACTCGAACCAGTGCCTGTGGTTGTTATGCCACCCGGTGTTCTGGTCAGTGTCCACGTTCCGGAAGCCGGCAAATCGCTTAAGACAACACTTCCCGTTGCAACAGCGCAGGTTGGCTGGGTGATGATGCCAACTGTGGGAGCTGACGGTGCGCCGGGTACGGCATTAACAACCACGTTGTTGGATGCCACAGAGGAGCACCCGGATGCATTTGTCACTGTAAACGTATAAGTAGCCGAGGCTGGAAGTCCGGTTACCGTATAACTGGTCCCTGCGCTTGTATAGATAGTTCCGCCGGGTGTTCTGGTGAGCGTCCAGGTTCCAATAGCCGGCAGGCCACTAAGGACAACGCTGCCGGTGTTTTCTGCGCAGGTCGGTTGTGTAATGGTTTCAACAACCGGAGCCCCGGGTGAAGTCGGTACAGCAGTGATGACGACGATGGTGGAAGACCCGGAGGTACATCCTGCAGCATTCGCCACAGCAAAGATGTAGTTCGTCGCAGCCGGAAGTCCGGTTACCGTATAACTGGTTCCGGTACCGGAATAAGTTGTTCCGCCCGGCGTTCTCGTCAGTGTCCATGTTCCGGAGGCGGGCAAACCGCTTAGGACAACGCTTCCCGTTGAAACTGCGCAGGATGGCTGGGTTATGGTCCCGACCGTAGGTGCAGCAGGCGCACCAGGTACGGTATTGATAACCACATTTCCTGAAGATCCGGAAGTACATCCGGCAGCATTGGTCACGGTGAAAGTATAAGTGGCAGAAGCTGCAAGTCCGGTAACAGTATAGCTGGTCCCGGTTCCGGTGTGGGTCGACCCGCCCGGATATTTCGTCAGTGTCCAGGATCCTGAAGCGGGCAAACCGCTTAATACCACACTGCCTGTTGCAGCAGAACAGGTGGGCTGGGTAATGGTACCTACTACCGGAGCTGAAGGAGAAGATGGTACGGCATTGATTACCACGTTGTTGGAGGCCCCTGACTTGCAACCATCATCATTGGTTACTGTGAAGGTGTAGGTTGTAGACGCAGTAAGACCGATAACAGTGTAGCTAGTCCCGGTTCCACTATACGTTGTTCCACCCGGTGACCTGGTGAGTGTCCAGGTTCCTGCAGCCGGCAAACCGCTGAGTACAACACTTCCCTTATTATCCGAACAAGTTGGCTGGGTGATGGTACCGACTGTCGGAGCTGAAGGAGCAGCAGGCACTGCATTGATAATCACGTTATTGGAAGCTACGGAGGAGCACCCCGATGCGTTCGTCACTGTGAATGCATAAGTAGCCGAAACAGGCAATCCGGTGACAGTGTAAGTGGTTCCGGTACCGGTATAGGTTGTTCCGCCAGGTGTTCTGGTGAGGGTCCATGTGCCTGAAGCAGGTAAACCGCTTAATGCCACGCTACCTGTAGGAACAGCACAGGAAGGCTGGGTGATGGTGCCAACCGTGGGTGCAGCAGGAGTAGACGGCACGGCATTAATAACAACATTACCGGAAGATCCGGATGTGCATCCAGCCGCGTTGGTCACCGTGAAAGTATAAGTGGATGAGGCAGGAAGTCCGACAACGGTATAGCTGGTCCCGGTGCCCGTGTAAGTCCTTCCGCCTGGCATTTTGGTGAGCGTCCAGGTGCCGGAGGCAGGCAAGCCGGTCAATAACACGCTGCCCGATGTAACACTACAGGTAGGCTGCGTGATGGTCCCTACCACAGGTGCTGAAGGCGCGGATGGAACGGCATTGATGACCACATTGTTTGAAGCCCCTGAAGTACATCCGGATGCATTGGTCACTGTGAAGGTATAAGTAGCCGAAACAGGAAGACCGGTAACGGTATAGCTAGTTCCGGTACCCGTGTAGGTTGTTCCGCCCGGGGACCTGGTGATGGTCCACGAACCGGAAGCCGGTAGTCCGTTTAAAATAACGCTACCCGTTGGAACAGCGCAGGTAGGCTGGGTGATGGTTCCAACAGTTGGTGCGGAAGGTGCGGAAGGTGCTGCATTTATAACTACGTTATTGGAAGCACCCGAGGTACATCCTGATGCATTGGTTACGGTAAAGGTGTAAGTAGCCGAGGCAGGAAGACCTGTAACGGTGTAGCTGGTTCCGCTACCCGTGTAAGTAGTTCCGCCGGGTGATCTAGTCAATGTCCACGACCCGGAGGCGGGCAAACCGCTTAATACAACGCTTCCGGTGGCAACGCTGCAGGTAGGCTGTGTGATGGTGCCAACAGTGGGAGCTGAAGGACCGGCAGGGGATGCATTAATAATCACATTGTTGGAAGTGCCGGAGCTGCATGCAGCTGCATTGGTAACTATGAAAGTATAAGTGGCCGAGGCAGGAAGACCGGTAACGGTATAGCTGGTTCCGGTACCGGTATAGGTATTACCACCTGGTGATCTGGTGAGGGTCCACGAACCGGTAGCAGGCAGACCGCTTAAAACAACACTTCCCGTTGGAACTGTACATGTAGGCTGGGTAATCGTGCCGACTGTTGGAGCTGACGGTGCACCAGGTACAGCATTGATGACTACATTGTTGGAAGCACCGGAAGTGCAGCCAACGGAATTGGTCACCGTGAAAGTATAGGTTGCTTCTGAAGGAAGACCGGTAACGGTATAGCTTGTTCCTGTACCCGTATAGGTCATACCTCCGGGACTTCTGGTGATCGTCCACGAACCGGAAGCAGGCAAACCACTACAGAACAACACTGCCATTATTATCAGAGCAGGTAGGCTGGGTGATGGTCCCCACCACTGGTGCCGTAGGCGTGGGCAGCGCAGCATTGATGACCACGTTGTTGGAAGCACCTGAAGTACAACCCACTGAATTGGTCACGGTAAAGGTATAGGTAGCCGAGGCAGGAAGTCCGGTAACGGTATAGCTGGTTCCGCTGCCCGTGTAGGTTGTTCCGCCCGGTGACCTGGTGAGGGTCCAGGAGCCGGAAGCCGGCAGACCGCTTAATACAACACTTCCCGTTGCAACACCGCAGGCAGGCTGTGTGATGGTACCGACTATGGGGGCACCAGGAGCACCAGGCACGGAATTAATGACCACGTTGTTGGAAGCACCGGAGGTGCAACCCACGGAATTGGTCACGGTGAAGGTATAGGTGGCCGAGGCCGGAAGTCCGGTAACCGTGTAGCTGGTTCCACTGCCCGTGTAAGTAGTTCCTCCCGGTGACCTGGTAAGGGTCCAGGAGCCGGAGGCAGGCAGTCCGCTTAATACAACGCTTCCCGTCGGAACAGGGCAGGTGGGCTGGGTGATGGTACCGACTGTTGGGGCAGGGTTGAGCAAACTCCGGTTCCGGTTAGCGCAACAGAATAGGTTCCTTCATCCGGATCGTCAGAGGCAATATCCAGACTGGCTGAATAGGAAACAGCAGCAGACGGACTGAATCGCACCACGATGTTGCTGGTGTTACCCGGTGTAATAATAGTGGCTCCTGAGCCGCTTTGTATATTGAACTGAGCAGACCCTGAGCCGGAAAGGGAAGAACCTGTGATATTGAGATTGCCTGTACCGGTGTTTGAAACCACAACAGTGATATCCGAATAAGAGCCCACATTCACACTGCCAAAGGCTGCGGGGTTGGGTGAAGCGGAGATGTCGGGCGTTGCACTTATAATGGTCAGGTCAAGAACTTGTTGTGGATCGTTTGTTAATGTAACCTGACCTGAAGCTGTACCTCCTAAACCATCACTCAAATCAACATGCAGAACGTCTCCTGCTGTCCATGACGTAGGGAAATTACCAACTTGCACTGAGTAATAACCTATTCCAAGATAAAGTACATAGGAACATCCAGCAGAACTCTGGGTTAGTATCTCTCCTGGTCTGCTTAAAATATAAGCTGAAAATGTTGCAGTAGCCGGAGAACTAAGGTTGGAATATTTAACAGTTCCTCCAACTCCATGCGGTGTGCCGGCATTTGTAATAGATGCAGATGATAAGATCGCAATCACTAACCACAGGCAAAGCCAGCTTTTCTTAACGAGGATTTGAGTTTTCATCAGGTAGAGATATAAGGATTAAGTATTTCAATCAATCATTCATTTTATCGGATATCACAATCAGACCTATTTTACCAGCACTGATTTTTTCATAAGCATGGTATTCCCGGCTTTTAAAACATACAGATACATTCCAGAGGACAATTCATGACCATGATCATTCCTGCCATCCCAAATAACCTCATAAATACCTGCTGTTTTATCTTCCCTTACCAGAGTCCTGATTTTCTCACCGACTAAATTATATACATCCACTTCGACCATTCCGTCTTCCGGTACCTGGTATTGAATGGTTGTATATTCCGTAAATGGGTTAGGGACATTTTGCAGAAGTATATTATCAGCGGATAATCCATCAACAATGATCTCCCTGGCCTCATCTGCAGGTTCGTTGGTCAGCTTCACTTCCACTTCATCCAGTTGCAGCCCGTCTTTATTGGTAAACACGACCTTCATCGTTTCACCAGCTTTCCAGCCGGTATTGAAAGAATGACACTGAATCACATAAAAGCCATCCCGGAGCATGCATCCTGCACTGGATGGATCGAGCTTCTCATCCGGCACTGAAGTCCGGTAGGCAGTATACAGGATGTCACCTTCATTAAGATTCTGAGCTGTGAATCTGATTTTGCCATATACCAGGTGAGGAGCGCCCTTATTTTCAATTCGAATATCATCGTCATCCAGGGCGTTCTTTTTCCCTCCTCCGCCATCAGGCCATGTAGTGTTGGACGTAACATTCACATAATAGGGATAACCCACACGCACTCCAAAGTTAGTTGGCGGTATAAAGGAAATATACTGTTCATAACCCTGTGCAGCAGCATTCCAGCGTGCGATACTGTTGCAGGAAGGAATGTCGGCCATCAGTTCGGAAGCGGTATTGACATCTGTTTTATCAAGTGTCAGCATCACTTCATTAAAATCAGTGGTGGCTGTCGTAACCAGATTGAACGTGGGATCTGCAAGTTCACCCATTAAAGTGAATACGGTATTGCCGGTAACATTCACATAATAGGGATAGCCCATTTCTACGGCAAAGTTTGTAGGAGGGATGAATGAAATATACTGCTCATAACCTTGTGCCGCCGCATTCCAACGTGCAACAGAATTGCATCCCGGAATAGTTGCCATAAGCTCTGCTGCGTTGGTAATGTTGTCAATATTCAGGGGCAATGCAATTTCATTAAAGTCGGTAGTGGGTGTTACTACTAAGCTGTAATCAAATTTTCCGTTGGTGACGGAGTTCCCGCTTTCACTGCTGCCCAATGCCTCTGTAAAAATATAATAGTAGTTCTTATTGGCATAGCCAAGCACGTTGACATCCGTCCATTGAACTCCCGGAATTCCGGGATCCCCGTCTGTAATATTGGTGGCAACCCTGTTTGTGCCTCCGGATTTATCAGGGGTAAAGAAAGCAACAGTATCTCTGTATGCCCGATAGGTAGTCATGCCCGATAAGTCCTCCAGGGTAAAAGTAAGATCGTGTACATTTACCTTGGACATAGCGGTTATAACCGGTGGCTGCAAGGAGGCCAGTATAACTAGTCCTGCATCATCTGATGAATTGTTGCTTAATATTACATCAACAGATCCAACCTCACCGCTTCCTATATCGGCAAAATCAAAATGCATGGTTTCTCCTGCAGCCCAGCCTGAGGTCGTAGTAGCACACTGCACCCAAAAGAATCCGGCTGAATAACCACATCCGGTGGATGTTTTGGTAAGAACTTCTCCCGGACGAGTTGTAATATAGGCATTAAAGGTAAGCTGGCTATTTGATGGTGTGCCATTGGTGGATGTTCTCACTGATCCTCCGACACCATGAGGGGTATGCGAAAGCGTAGAGGATTCTACAGTTTGCTGCTGTGTAGCATTCGTCCAGCCCTGTTCCGGGCTTTCAGAGGCCGTAATTATAGGTGTTCCAGCTGTATTGTCCTTGTAATAGAAACTGACATTATGAGATCCCGCCGGTATGGTGACGGTGGTAACGGCAACCCAGGTGGACTGGCTGGAAGAAAAAGTGCCGGTGGCGGAACTTGTGGTCAGCTGTATAGTTGTATTGGAGGCAACATTCACCGGATTATTCGAGGCATCCTGAAGTTCAACAGTAACAATATCTGATGGGAATCCTGTGTAAAGTGTCTGAGCTGGTGTGGTGAATACCAGCTTATTGCTGCCTGCCAGCACATGAATGAGACAATTGACATGAACAGGGCCATGGCCGTCATCTATGTAAATCTGGTAAGTATAATCACCTATATCGCTGATTTGAGGCGTGCCGGATACAGTATGGGTTTCAGTATTGAAACTCAGCCAGCCCGGAAGATTGCCAGCGGACCAGGTAAGGGATTCTCCATCCACATCGGTTGCGGCAAAGGTAAAGGAGTAATAAGTACCCGCATTGACATTTGCGACACCAGGTGTCGCGGTGAATTGCGGGTAGTCATTTACAGGGAGGACTGTAACCAGGGTATTGAAGACAGCACTGGGAAGATTGCCATCGCTAACGGTTACCGGCACCGTTAGGGGTCCGTTATAATTCAGAGACGGTGTAATTCTATTGGTGCCTGACAGTACATAATTGGATCCGCTCTGAACTGAAAGTGTAAACGGACCACTGGGATTATCCACATCTGAAATGGTAAAGTTTTCGACAACCAGGGTGAGGGCCGTTTCTTCATTCACGCTGAGAGCGCTCTGTCCCGTAATAACAGGAGCGTCGTTTACCGCCGTTACTGTAAAAGTGGCATCATCGGTGGCGAACAGCGGATTTACAGGATCATCATCCGCGGCTGAGAACGTAATGGTCTCACTGCCATTCCAGTCGGGATTGGTATTGGTTATGGTAGCAATCTGATTTACAATGGAAACGGCAAGGTTTGTATTACCCCAAAAAGTCCATACTATATTGGCATCAGGAGTTTCAGCATCATCCACATAAAAATTGAGATCAATGGTATTGAAGGTACCACCTTCGAGAATGCTCTGGTCGGGTATGTTGGATACCTCTGGTCGTGTATTTTCAGCAACAGGTGATGTTCCTGCAAGGTTCACAAATGTGGATGCCCCAACGTCGAATGTAAGCGAACCGCCAACCAGGGTTACGGTTATATCCGAAATTTCAACGCTTTTGCTGGCGTCCCACATTTTAAAAGTGGCCGTGTTACCGGTCCGGTATCCGTCCACTACGCCCACTGTAATCGGATCGTCTTTTGACGCCGGCATTGACAGCATCACTCCCGGTGTAACAACAACGGCAACGCCCACACAATAGGTGGCATCAAAAACTGCGACCTCATCGCCGGCTTGCAGAGCTACCCCATCAATGGTGGCGGTCATTGCATAAAAATTCATATGATCTACACCATACCCCGGGAATACCGGAACAAAATGGGTTTGTGACAAGGCAACAGCCAGGCTGCTCAGCACAAGGGCGACTGAAAGTAAAAAGCGCTTCATGGGATTATTGGATTTTGAGTGGTTCATTTGGATCCAGGGTTAATCTTTTTCAATACGATAGCGCCACCTCCCGAAAGGGCAGAATGGCTTGTAAAAATACAGGCAAAGGATATTGCCTGAAATGCATAGCAAGATCTTTTGCCAAAGGCAATATCGCATTTGAGAATATGTACATCTTTCACTGGCATGAAAGAAGCCGGGTTAGGTTATGGTTCAGGTTCTACTTATGGGTCGATCATAAAAGTAGTTAATGTTGTGCAATGTATCAATACACCCAAAGGGGTATTTTTTGGTCAATGGCAATGATGAGAATGGTAAGATCGGGACCATAATGTCACCCTTACAGGGCTCAGAGCGCTGCTAAATCTCACATTTCTACCATAATATCGCCCCGCAGGGGCTTTCGGTTGAGCCTGTTGAAAGCTCCGTATGGGTGATATTATGGTAGTATCCTGTTATCATTTCTCAATCAATCAACTCGATGGTTTTCACCAGAACTTTATTGCCGGTCACCATCCTGCAGAAATAAATCCCCGGTTTCACCTTTTCATGGTTGTTGTTGGCACCGTCCCAGATGATCTCATAGGAACCGGCTGCTTGCGTGGTCTTCACCAGGGTGGTTACCCGTTGTCCCAGTACATCGTATATGGAAAGGTCAACTTCCGTGGTCTCGCCAATGGTGTAAGGAATCGTGGTTTCCATGCTGAACGGGTTCGGGTAATTGTCGCCCAGGGAGGTTGTAAAGTTATCCCTGCCGCTACTTTCTAAAGTCAGACCGGCCACTGTGGTACCCGAAGGTTCGAATACGCCGGAATAGCCTGAATGGTAAGTGACTTTCCCAACCGCCGTCTCAGCATTGGCTGCAGCATTCCATACCTTAAAGCTCATGGTGTTGCCCGCTATGAAGCCATCTTTTTCTTCGGTGGTGGGATCGTCAGCGGACACTATGATCGGATGAAGATTCTGATGCTGATGCTGATTCTCTACAATAAAGGCACCTACACAGAGATTGCCATCATACACGGCAATTTCATCGCCGGGCTGCAGCAGTGAACCATCTTCGGTTTCCACACTCAGATAAACATTCATCTGGTCATAGCCATGGCCTTCCCAGGTTTTCCTGAAATGCTGCGGTATGCCGGGAACCGGTCTGGCCGCTTTCAGGCCGCCTGTGGCGGCCGGATCAATGGTCAGGACATCATGGGAAGCCATCCGCACTTTATACCCTTCACCCGGTTCGAAGTTTCCGATGTTGTTGATCCATCCCAGGTTGAAGGGCATGGACTCAATGGCGGCACCGGTTTCGTCCTGGACTTTCATCAGGCTGCCGGAGTTTATGAGCTCATCCATGACATCCAGGGCATTCTGCGCGTTGGAGGAGGGATATCCCATGATGTTCCATCCGGTGAGCAGGTCAATGTTCACCGGATCGGTGATGACGGTCCCGGCCACGTTCAGGTAGCAGGAGGCATTCACTTTGATCTTGTAGCTTTCCGTTGGGCTCCAGCGGCCAATGTTGTCGATCCATTTGCCCAATGCCGGGATGTATTCGATGGCTGCCCCGCTTTCGTTCTGCACCTTTACCAGCGTGCCGCTGCTGATCAGCGGCCGGATGATGCTCATCACCGAATCGTTTTCAGGCACTACATTCAGCGAGAAGATATTCCATCCGTTCTGCAGGAAAATGTGCTGGCTGCTGGAATTGTCCATTACGGTAGCATGGATGGGGTAGGAATACAAGGTGAGTTCCGTGGCTACCGTGTTGGTCACCTGGCAGGTATAATCCCCGGCATCGGAGAGTTCTGCTCCGCTGATCTGGTAATCCGGTGATTCTGCCCCGGGGATCAGTATGCCGTTTTGGTACCACTGATACAGGTTGTTTGCACCGCCGCAGATAATTGACAGGGTGTAATCATCACCGGTATTCAGGGAGATGGATTGTTCAGTGCCGATTGGTTTTTGCGGATAATAGTAGAAATAACCGGAAGGTATACCGACATTGGACTCGATATCTTCAAAAGTGAAGTTGTTATTACTGATATAAAGTCCTGCGAGATTTGTCAGACCATCCAGAACCGGCAGATCCGTAAATTGGTTACCGGTGAGATCGATGTAGTTCAGGGGAAGTTGATTGATTTCATCCGGTACAGCACCGGAAAACTGGTTGTTAGAAAGGTAAAGTCCTTGCAGATTTGTCAAATTGCTGATGGCCGGCAATAGATTGCCAGTAAGCTGATTGGTGCCGAAACTAACATACTGCAGATGGGTCATGTTATAAAACTCACCCGGAATGGTCCCACTGAAATTGTTATTGTCCAGATTAAGAGAAAAGAGTTCCGGTAAAGTGATAATACTGACGGGCAGAGAACCTGACAGGTTAAGGCCGGAAAGATCCAGTACCGACATATGAATCATATTGGATATAGCCTGCAGATCAACATAGGAGAAGTTGTTATAACTCAGTCCTAAGCTGGTAAGATTTTGCATGGAGTAGAACTCGGGAGGCAAGATGCCATAGAATTGATTAAAACTAAGCCATAATGCATTCAGTTTTGTCAGATTCGCTATTTCAGCAGGTATGGTTCCGCTGATTTGATTGTAGCCCACACTCAGGTAATTGAGTTCAGTAAGGTTACCCAGTTCCGTAGGCAATACTCCAGACAGATTATTGTTCCACAGATCAAGTTGTATTACCCTTCCACTCTCAATACCTACACCATACCAGGTATTCAACGGTCCGGTCAGCCAGTTGTCGCGGTTGGTCCAGTTGGGCCCGTTGGTGGCATTGTAAAGGGCAACCAGGGCCAGGGAATCGTTAACAAAACCCTGACCTTTTACAAACACGTTGATGGGGTATGAATACAGGGTAAGATCTGTTGCTATCGTGTTGGTCACCTGGCAGGTATAATTGCCTTTTTTTAGGTTCTATTTATGGGTCGATCATAAAGAGTAGTTAATGTTGTGCAATGTATCAATACACCCAAAGGGGTATTTTTTGGTCAATGGCAATGATGAGAATGGTAAGATCGGGACCATAATGTCACCCTTACAGGGCTCAGAGCGCTGCTAAATCTCACATTTCTACCATAATATCGCCCCGCAGGGGCTTTCGGTTGAGCCTGTTGAAAGCTCCGTATGGGTGATATTATGGTAGTATCCTGTTATCATTTCTCAATCAATCAACTCGATGGTTTTCACCAGAACTTTGTTGCCGGTCACCATCCTGCAGAAATAAATCCCCGGTTTCACCTTTTCATGGTTGTTGTTGGCACCGTCCCAGATGATCTCATAGGAACCGGCTGCTTGCGTGGTCTTCACCAGGGTGGTTACCCGTTGTCCCAGTACATCGTATATGGAAAGGTCAACTTCCGTGGTCTCGCCAATGGTGTAAGGAATCGTGGTTTCCATGCTGAACGGGTTCGGGTAATTGTCGCCCAGGGAGGTTGTCCGGTTATCCCTGCCGCTGCTTTCTAAAGTCAGACCGGCCACTGTGGTTCCCGAAGGTTCGAATACGCCGGAATAGCCCGTATAGTAGGTGACTCTCCCAACCGCCGTTTCAGTATGGGAAGCTGCGCTCCATACCTTAAAGCTCATGGTGTTGCCTGTCACAAACCCATCTTTTTCTTCGGTGGTGGGATCATCGGCAGATATGATGATTGCATGGAGATTATATCTGATGCTGATTCTCAATTATAAATGCACCCACACAGAGATTACCATCATATACCGCAATTTCATCACCGGGCTGCAGCATTGAACCATCTTCAGTTTCCACACTCAGATAAACATTCATCTGGTCGTAACCATGGCCTTCCCAGGTTTTCCTGAAATGCTGCGGTATGCCGGGAACGGATCGTGCCGCTTTCAGGCCTCCTGTGGCAGTCGGATCAATGGTCAGGACATCATGGGAAGCCATCCGCACTTTATAACCTTCACCCGGTTCGAAGTTTCCGATGTTGTTGATCCATCCCAGGTTGAAGGGCATGGACTCAATGGCGGCGCCGGTTTCGTCCTGGACCTTCACCAGGCTGCCGGAAGTGATGAGCTCATCCAGAGACATCCAGGGCATTCTGCGCGTTGGAGGAGGGATACCCCATGATGTTCCATCCGGTCAGCAGGTCAATGTTCACAGGATCGGTGATGATGGTTCCGGCCACGTTCAGGTAACACGAGGCATTCACCTTGATCTTGTAGCTTTCCGTTGGGCTCCAGCGGCCAATGTTGTCGATCCATTTGCCCAATGCCGGGACATATTCGATGGCTGCCCCGCTTTCGTTCTGCACCTTTACCAGCGTACCGCTGCTGATCAGCGGCCGGATGATGCTCATCACCGAATCGTTTTCGGGCACTACATTCAGCGAGAAGATGTTCCATCCGTTCTGCAGGAAAATGTGCTGGCTGCTGGTATTGTCCATTACGGTAACATGGATCGGGAAGGAATACAGCGTGAGTTCCGTGGCTATCGTGTTGGTCACCTGGCAGGTATAATCCCCGGCATCGGAGAGTTCTGCTCCGCTGATCAGGTAATCCGGTGATTCTGCCCCGGGGATCAGTATGCCGTTTTGGTACCACTGATACAGGTTGTTTGCACCGCCGCAGATAATTGACAGGGTGTAATCATCACCGGTATTCAGGGAGATGGATTGTTCAGTGCCGATGGTTTGCTTGTGGAGAATAGTAGAAGTAACTGGCAGGTCTGCCGATGTTGGGTTCAATGTCTTCGAAAGTGAACCTATTGTCATTTATATATAATCCCTGAAGGTTGGTCAGGCTGCATATAGAGCAGGCAGATCGTTGAACTGGTTATTACCAAGGTCAATCCATTCCAACGGTGCTTGATTAATGGTTTGTAAGGTATAGCTCCATTTAGTTGATTACTATTTAGATGCAAGGAATTGCAGAGTTAGAGAGATTACCAATTTCAGCCGGCAATGGACCCTGATAAGCTGATTGAAATTCGAAGTTAATGTAAAGCAAAGAGATGTTGTTGCCAATTGCAGGTGGAATATTCACCCGTCAATGAATTAAAGGAAAGATCAATGAGGGCTAAGTTGGGTAAGGAGAATAGGCTGACCGGTAGGCTGCCGGACAGATTCAGACCTGAAAGATATAGGTACGCCAGTATGGCTCATCTGGCTGAGCAGCAGTGAATGTCTAGTCGTAGAGATCCGTTTCCTGAAAGGTTCAGATTGTCAAGATGGGCTAACGAATAGAATCCGGGAGGGTAAAACACCAGTAGAACTGGTTATTATACAAATCGTAATCCAAGCAATTTCCGTTAGATTGCTTATTTCATAAGGTATTGTGCGCTGATAGATTGTTTAATCCAAGTCCAAGATAATTCAGCCTCGGTAAGATTGCCTATATCTGATGGGTATGTAACCTGTTAGGTTGTTGTTCCAGAGATACAGCTGTGTAACCCTACCTGTTTCCAAGACCTGACACCATACCAGGTATTCAGCGGCCCGGTTAACCAATTATCGTGGTTGGTCCAATTGGGACTGCTGGTGGTGTTATACAGGGCAACCAGTGCCAGTGAATCATTAACAAATCCCTGACCTTTTACAAACAAATTGATAGGATGTGAATACAGGGTAAGATCTGTTGCCATCAGTGTTGGTCACCTGGCAGCTATAACTGCCTGATTCGTTCTCGGTTACATTTTGGAGCAAATAGGTACTGGTTTGTCCCGATGGCAAAGCAATTCCATCCTTAAACCATTGGTATTGATTACTACTGCCACCCGTGATAATAGAAAGCGGATAACTATCACCCTCCTCAAGATTAACTGAGACGAGATTCCCCGATGTATCTCTGAGGCGAATAATTAAAGTAATTGGCAGGTCGTCCAATATTAGGTTCAATGTCTTCAAAAGTGAAATAATTATTGTCCATTGAGATCCCTTTCAAACTAGTCAGACCATCCAGTACCGGTAGATTCGGTAAAAGATTGTTTTCTAGTGCCAATGTATTCAAGAGAAGTACTGGTTGATTTCTTCAGGAATAGAACCTGATAATTGGTTATAATCCAACCATAGATAATCCTAGATTGGTAAGGTTGCCGATTTCCGGAGCAGAGTTCCCGGTAAGACTGATTATTTCTGAGATGGAGGAAGTATAAATGAGGTACAACTATAAAATTCTGTAGGGATTTCACCTGTAAAATTATTATTGCCAAGATCTAAGAAACTGAATTTCGGCAGTTGGAAGAGGAGCTGGAGGGATCGTGCCACGTAGATTAAGACTGAATAGGAGGAGTCCTTCAACTGATTCATATTGCCAATGGCCTGTAAATCAATATTAGTTAATATTGTTGTTGTCTAATCATTAAATCTGGTCCAGTGTTCGGCAGGTTATAAATGCTTGACGGTAGTTCTCCGTTAGTGGGTTCTTATATACATCTAACCAACTAAGCTCAGTAAGATTTCCTATCTCGAAGGTATGGGTCCTGAAAGGCTGTTTGAGTTTAATCTTAAAGAAGTAATTTGGGTTAGGTTTCCTATTTCAGCGGGCAAATATCCAGTAAGATTATTGTTCCATAATGACAATTCCTTAACTCGACCGGATTCAAGATATACTCCATACCAGGTATTCAAAGGACCTGTAAGCCAGTTATCGTGGTTGGTCCAGTTGGGCCCGTCGGTGGCGTTGTACAGGGCCACCAGAGCGAGTGAATCGTAAACAATCGCCGGACCATAGACAAAAGATGAACAGGATATGAAAATAAGTAAGATCTGTTGCCACGGTATTGGTCACTTGGCAGGTATCGCTGCCTGAGGAGGCGTCTGACATTTGCAAGAATAGACTGGTTTGAATGAGCGGAAGATATGGGCCGCCATTTTTATACCATTGGTATTGTTGTTGTTGCCGCCGAAACGACATACATGTATAATTGTCGCCCATATCCAGCGTTACGTAATTGCACTCACCGATATTCATCTGTGGCGCATAGTAAAAATAACTTGAAGGTACTCCGATATTTGGTTCAATATCTTCAAATGAAAAGCGGTTGCCATAAATCCACAAGCCTTGAAGGTCAGATAGTCCGCTCAGATCCGGCAAATCCGTAAACTGGTTATTACTTAGGTCTAGCCACCTCAGGTAAGTTTGATTGATGGAAGAGGGAATGGCTCCTGTTAACTGGTTATTAGACAAAATCAGACCTTGCAGATTTGTCATATTTCCTATTTCTCCAGGAATTTCTCCTGTCAATTGATTTCCGCTCAGGTTAAGGTGGTATAATGATGTTTTGGTCCAAGCCTCTGCCGGTATTTCGCCTGTGAAGTTATTATCGGATAAAGTGAGACTGACAAGAGCCGGTAATGAAAAAAGACTGACCGGTATATTTCCCGACAGATTTAAACTTGAAAAATAAATGGTTGCAAGCTTACTCATCTGACTAATTGCGGACATATCAATATTAGTAAAGCCGGTTCCGCTCAGATATAGATAATTTAAGTTTTGCAAGGAATAAAATCCGGGAGGTAAATCTCCTGTGAATGGATTGGCACATAAATCCAATCCGGTCAAATCGGTTAGGTTACCAAATTCAGCAGGTAATGTACCTGATATTGAATTATTTCCCAGATAAAGCGTGTTCAATTTGGTAAGATTACCTATATCCTGAGGCAAATTTCCGGTCAGGTTATTACTAAAAAGGTCTAAGCCTTTAACCCGACCTAATTCGATGGTAACGCCATACCATGAATTCAGTGGCCCGGCCAGCCAATTGTCGTGGTTGGTCCAGTTCGGCCCGCCGGTAGCGTTATAGAAAGCAACCAGGGCGAGGGAATCCGTAACGATGGCCGGGTCATAGATCGAAATATGAATTGGATTGGAGAAAATGATCAGGTCGGTGGCCACCGTATTGGTAATCTGGCAGTTGTAATCCCCGGCATCGAGTAGCGTCGCATTGGATATGCTATAAGTGGCAGTTTGTTCTCCGGGTATGGGCTGGGAGTTTTTGTACCATTGGTATTGGTTATGGGTTCCACCACAAACGACATTCATGTTATAATGGTCGCCAATATCCAGCTGAATGGATTGTTCTTCGCCGATGTTGGCTTGGGGGATATAATTAAATTCAATTGAGGGTAATCCGATATTTGATTCAATATCTTCAAAAGTAAATAAATTATTCTCACACCAAATCCTTTTTAAGTTAGTCAATCCACTTAATGAAGGCAGATCATTAAATCGATTGTTAAAGATACTTATGTGTTCAAGAGGAATTTGATTTATTTCAGTAGGTATTGAGCCGGTAAACTGATTGCCATCTCAAATGGAGAAAGCGTAAATTTGAAAGCTTTTGGATTTCTGGAGATACATTTCCAGTAAAATGATTGTTACTAAGTGCAAGATTATATAAGTAAGATAAATTGTAGAGTTCAGAGGGTATTTCCCCACTTAAACTATTATTCTCTAATGTCAATGATTGCAGATTGCCTAATGAGCATAAGGAAACAGGAAGGGATCCAGAAAGATTTAGGTCTCCAAGACCCAAATTGCTAAGCTGCTCCATTGTTGCAATTGATTCGATATCAATGCTTTCAAATGAATTATAACCGATATTCAGCTCCAACAAATTTGATAATGAATATACGAGGTTGGAATGTACCAGTAAATTGATTTCCAAATAATTGCAAATGCCTTAATTCCAATAGATTTCCAAATTCCGTAGGTATATTTCCAGTTAGGTAATTGTATTGTAATGACAAATAGTACAACTTGGAAAGGTTACCAATTTCATGAGGAAGACTACCTAAAATATTATTTCCATAAAGATTTAATCCTATCACTCTATTGGTTTCAATACTTACTCCGAACCAAGTATTCAATGGTCCTGTAAACCAATTATTATGGTTGGTCCAGTTGGTCCTCCGGTTGCGTTATACAGGGCCACCAAGGCCAGGGAATCAAGCACTATAAGGTTGCCTTCCTGATGGAGTTCAACGAAAACATTATTAACCAGTGGTCCGGAAATGTAATATTGGCTGAACGGTTTGAAGTTAAGGAATTGGCTTCATAATTTAGCTGTAAGGATACTATTTCCGGAACCCGAGGCGGTAACCAGGCACCAGGACTGATCGCTGGTGGCCGTCCAGTTGATATTGGACGTGATATGAAACTGGGCTGAGCCAGCTGATGATGATACTTCGACTACGGCCGGTTCTACCAATAAAGTCGGTACATGCTGAGTAACTGTAATTATTCTGGAGGGCAATCCAATGGCTGAAACTGTTACGGTGGCAGTTCTTGAAACGCCGGTTGTATTAGCTTCAGCTGTAAGGATCAGTTCAGCGTTCCCTGAACCAAATGAATTGCTTAATGTAAGCCAGGTCTGGCTGCTGTTGGCCATCCAGTTGACATTCGAATTGATTTCCAGGGATGCCTGACTGTTTTCAGATGCTCCGATTTCCATAGTACTTGCTGATATCGATAAAAAGGGTTCGGCATCATTATATACTTTTAATTCCTTAAAATAGCCTTTAAGTACTCGAGCATTACTGTAATTTGTTGTACTTATATTGTAATCGAAATTCGAATTCAGAGCAACTGTTTTTGAACAGATCAACTGATTGTCCAGGAACAACATTGCAGTATTACCGTCGTATATAATCTTGGCATTGTACCATTGGTTTAGATTTAATGTAGTATCAGAATACGTATATTCATTATTGTTGGTCAACAGACAAACTTTTTGCATATTTCCGTCAGATTTATAACAAAAACCAACCCAGCGATGGCTGTTGCCTCCGACAAATACAGGGTATGGCCGGAAATTATCTGCCGGAGATATCTCCGTCAGCATAAAATCAGCAGAAATGGTGAATGAGTTGATATTGAAACCATTCAACGGACTGGGAGTAATAATGGTGCAGCCATTGGCAGGATCATCAACATGATAAATACCGTTACTATAGATGCCGCCATTTAGAAATGGGGCATTTACCAAAGTCATTGGATCATTATGGCTGGTGATGTCATTGCCATCAGAATAAAGTGGATAATGGGCAATAAGTTCTGATATCTGATTATTTGTTGGCTCTAAATAATCAGGTATTCCGTTGTTGTTGTTGTCATCATTGGTAGGATCGCCATCCTGGTTGCTGTCTTCATCGGCAGTCAGGTTACCATCACCATCATCATCGTTGTCAATAAAATTGGGAAGCCCATCACCGTCGGTATCATCATTGGTATAATCACCATCCTGATTCAAGTCCTCCAGGGCATTTCGTACACCATCATGATCACTATCCAGATTTGCATTGTATTCGATACACTCCGCTATGTTGGGTATGCCATCGTTATCGCTGTCCAACCCTTCATTATCTTTGATACATCGCACTGAGTAGCCTGTATAAGTTCCGTGGAAAGTAACAGAATAATCTAGCCCTGAAGAACCACTACTCAAATTTGCCAGCATTGGATAACCAAAAATTGGATGTCCTGAAGAAGACCAGAATGTGGCTTGTTCACCAATCAAATGATATCCATCATAATCAACAATTCCAACTGGCAATGCCTTGAATCCACTTTCATTAGTTGCACCCGCATTTGGTGAATGCCAGTGACTTGTTCCGGTATCTTTTAGTTTTCCGCCTGCAATTTCCCTTCCTCCCAGATATGTAGCCAACTCATCCCACTCGGCATAACTTGGCAAATGCCAACCACACGGACAACTTTGACCTGCAAAATGTCCATAATATAAAACACCTTGTTCTGTGATGAACCATTTTGGACCTGGAGGTTCTCCATTATCAATCAAATCCGATATATAAGCAACATTTTCAGCCATCCACCACTGGTTTCCTATTTTCACTGTGTTATAGTTCTTTCCATCCCGAAAATCAGTGATTGTATCATGCTCTGTTTCCTGCAAGGGCCATTCTCCTTCGGCATAAAGTGCAGCTATCTCTGTTTCGTTGAGAGACCTGTTGTATATCCTAAGGTCATTAATAGCACCTATAAGGAATCCTATCAACAATGGTTGTTCCGAATTGTGAATAGATTTTATTGAAGTGATAATCGTATTTTCTAAAGTGCCATCAATATAATAACTTATTCTTCCGCTTACCTTTTCCCATATTAGCAAAATATGATACCATCTGTTTTGCATCAAGGCAGACTGTGAATGAAAAGTAAAGCTGTTTGTATCACTATATAAAGTTGATGATAGTTGTCCTTGCTTTATTTTCAGAGCAAACTCATCATTACCTGTTCCACCACCTTCCCCTTTAGAAAGGATGGCATATTCAAACTGTTGCGCATTATCATCCCTGAGCCAAAAGGAAAAAGTTAAACCGGAAGCATTTGAAAAATCCAATGTGCTATTATCAGGTATATTGATATTATAATATGAGTGTTTAAGCATAAATTGTGCATATGTACCAGCACTATTCGAGGTAAATGTTAATTGGTAATCAAAAGAACCATTGTTTCCATTACCACTCTCATCATTGGCATTACCATTGAAGGGATAAAACGCTACCAGTCCGTTCGTCGGAACCTGGCTGCTGGATCCTGCACCAATAAACAGGAAGATCAGTGAAATGCAAATTATGGAAATAAGACTGTGTTTCATGGATTTAAATATTTCGGTTAATGTCGAATAGGATTTTCTCAGTTTATTTAAATTACTAATCAATCACTTCAATCGTTTTTACCAGGATAATATTTCCAGCCACCATCCTGCAAAAATAAATTCCTGTCTTCACTTTTTCCTGCCTGTTATTGGCACCGTACCAAGCAACTGTATAGGAACCTGCATCCTGATTGGACTTGACCAGCGTGGTTACCCGTTGTCCCAGTACATCATATATAGCCAGGTCAATGTCAATGTTTTCTCCGAGGGTGTAGGGTATTGAAGTCACCATGCTGAAAGGGTTCGGATAATTGTCCCCCAGAGAGGTTGTCCAGGAATTCATTCCAGTGCCTTCCAGGCTCAATCCGACCACCGTGGTCCCTAACGGTTCAAATACACCGGAATATCCCGGAAGATGGTCAACGGATCCCAGGGTGATCTCAGTATTGTCAGCAGCCCTCCAGATCGAGAAACTCATGGTGTTCCCGGCAGCGAACCCATCTTTGAATTCAGTGGAGGGGTCGTCGCCCGAAACGGGGATTGAAAGCAGATTCTGATGCTGATTCTGTTTCTGATTTTGGAAAACAGCAGCGCCAACACATAATTCCCCGTCGTATACTGCGATCTCGTCGCCGGGCCGGAGTGCCGAAAAATCATCGGAGGAAAGGGTCAGGTAAACGTTCATGTGATCATAGCCGTTCCCTTCCCAGGCTTTTTTGAAATGCTGCGGAATTGAAGGTTCCGGACGGGCCGATTTCAATCCGCCTGCACTGGGCGGGTTGATGATTAAGGTGATATTACAGGATACACGAATTTTATACCCTTTACCGGGTTCGAAATTCCCAATATTGTTGATCCAACCCATATTCCCGGGCAGGGGCTCAATGGCGGCACCGGTTTCGTCCTGGATCTTCATCAGACATCCCGAAGCGATCAGGTCACTGAGGGCCGCCATAGCGTCCTGCGGGGCGGAGAAGGGATAGCTGATGATGTTCCAGCCTGCTGTCAGTGGAATGGAAACAGGACCGATGCTGGATATGCCGGTCACATTCAGGGTGGTGTTCTGACTCACCCTGATCTTGTACCCTTCGGTTATGCTCCAGTTCCCAATGTCATTGATCCAGGTCCCCAGTCCAGGAATAGCTTCAATAGCCTTACCCGATTCATCCTGAACTTTAACCAGGCTGCCTTCCTCGATCAGAGGCTGAACTAGGTTCAACATGGATATGTTTTCAGGACTTACATCAAGGGAAATGAGGTTCCAGCCATTCTGCAGGAGAATTTCCTGGTGATCAGCATTTGAATTGACCGATACATGGAATGGATTGGAGTAGATCACCAGACTTGTTGCCACCGTATTGGTAACCTCACAGTAATAATCTCCGGCATCGGCCGGTGTTGCACCTGATATCGCATAAGTGGCGGACTGAGCACCCGATATGGGTTGAAAATTCCTGTACCACTGATACTGATTGTGATCTCCTCCACAAACTACATTCAGATTGTAAAAGTCGCCGATATTCAGCTGAATGGACTGTTCTTCGCCTATGTTCGCCTGCGGGGCATATCCGAAGAAATAATCCGGTATGCCAATATTGGGTTCAATGTCTTCAAAAGTGAACCGGTTGGAACCTATATAGAGCTGACCTAAAGCCTCAAGTGTATTTAGCGCCGGCAGATCATCAAACAGGCAATTGTCGATTTGCATATAAGCAAGATTTACCAAATTTCTGATCCCTGAGGGAATGCCGCCCGTAAAAAGATTATTATCCAGATAAAGGGCAAACAGATTGATCAGATTCCCCAATTCCGCGGGCAGGGCACCGCTTAATTGATTACTTTCTACATTCAGAACGGCCACATGGGTTAAATTACCGATTTCAGGCGGAATCGTACCACTTAAATGGTTGTTGTTTAAATACAGCTGATCAAGGTTCACCATATTAAAAAGTTCCGGCGGAATGCTTCCGGTAAGCTGATTTTCTCCCAATACGCAATAGGATAGTTTTATCAGGTTACCTATTGCCACTGGTATCGTTCCGGCCAGTTGATTGCGGTTTAAATTCAACATGGTCAAACCTGTCAGATCTCCAATTTCAGCAGGGATTGGCCCGGTGAGATTGTTTTGATTCATGGAGATTTCTGTGACCCTTTGATCTGTAATGGTGATCCCATACCATGAACTGAGAGGACCCGTCAACCAGTTATCCCGGTTGGTCCAGCCGGGCCCACCGGTGGCATGGTAAAAGGCAACCAGTGCCAGCGAATCTGTCACAATGGCCGGATCATAAATGGAAATATGAACCGGACGGGAGAATAGGGTCAGACCGGTTGCCAGGGTATTGGTAACCTGGCAATTGTAATCACCTGCATCGGGAATGGCAGCAGCTGGAATGGCATAGGTAGCAGATAGCGCACCCGGTATGGGTAGTGAATTCCTGTACCACTGGTACTGATTATAGCTTCCGCCGCAAACGACATTCATGTTGTATCCGTCACCAACCTGCAATTGAACAGATAATTCTTCACCGATATCTGATTGGGGGGTATACTGAAAATATGCTGAGGGTTTTCCGATATTGGGTTCAATATCTTCAAAGGTCAGGTAGTTATTATAAATCCTTAAACCGACAAGGTTAGACAGACCATCTAAAACGGGTAAACCTGTAAATTGATTATCATTCAGAAAGAGATATTGTATAGATGTTTGGTTAATCTCATTTGGGATACTTCCAGATAATTGATTGTACCAGAGAATTAACTGGCTCAGGCTAGTCATTTTAGCTATGGAAGTTGAAATTTCACCTGAAAGCTGATTGCTTCCAAGATGCAAATAATTCAGAGCAGTTAGATTATATAATTCCTCTGGAACATTCCCTGTTAAATTATTCGTCCCAAGATCAAGTTGCGTCACTCGTCCTGATTCTACAGTAACTCCAAACCATGTATTAACCGGACCAGCCAGCCAATTATTATGATTGGTCCAATTGGGTCCGTCTGTAGCGTTGTACAAGGAAACCAATGCTAGTGAATCAGAACTGGGAACATATTCATTCTTAACACAACGAACGGATAATCCATCCTGGTTATAAAAGGTAGGAAAGTCCACTGCATCAAAATAATAGTTTAACTGTCGGCCTACAGAAATTCCTGGACGGTCTTCCGTAGAACTCCACCAATAACCGCTTGTTCCAATATTAATAAAAACACCATCCTCAAGACATGTTCCTCCAGGAAGTGCTGTAAAACCGCTTTCATTGGTTGCTCCTTCATTAGGGCTTTGCCAGTGAGTTGTACCAGCTTCTTTAAGCTTGCCACCGGCAATATATTGACCACCCAGATAATCGATTAAGGTTGTCCAATCAGCCTCACTTGGAACATGCCAGCCAGAGGGACATAGGTTGTTTGTATTCACGGTATACCAATTGTATAATGCACCATATATATTTTTATTATTGATATCATTATCATACCAGCGATAAGCAGGTGTTGACAGACCTGACCATACCACAGCATCAATCACATTTTGTATCGCTACGCCATTATTGAGTGTAGTGGTTTTAAGGTTCTCTGCCAGCCATACCTGGGATCCGATGGTTACCGTGTTGTAGTAATTGCCGTCAATATCCGTCACGGCATCAGCATTATAAGTTCTGAAACTGATCTCATTTCCATAAGTGGTCCCATTACCATTGGTGGCATATGCTCTGAGGTAATATGTTACACCCGCGATGAGTCCTGTAATGTTACTGGTAAAACTTCCTGAACCTGCGCCATCTACTGTTTTAGTGGCCAGATCCACGGTCGGGTTTGCACTGGTACTCCAGCATACACCTCGGGCCGTTACAGCTGAACCTCCGTCATTCGTAATATTTCCACCACTTACTGCCGAGGTTTTGGCGATACCTGTTACCGTCGTGGTTGTAAGGGTGCTGCCGGAAAGGATATTGATTGAATAATCTTCGACCTCTCCATAGTAAGAATCGCCACAGGGAGTCGGGTTTCCCTGGTAGCCTGAATCATGGAGCCTGATTCTCATCCTGGTCATGCCGGGAGTAGTTCCGGCCGGAGGTGCAAATGTCTCAGTTGTGTGGGGATTGACAAAGGAACCGTTCGAGGAATATACATTTTCACCGGGATCATCAAAATCTTCATCCTGATTCCAATCGATCCAGATTATTATTTGATCTGTATCATAAGGACTGGTTACAGTGATCGTGGCAGTTGCATTTACACCGATCTGCATAGCAGCAATTGCGTCGGTATGATTCTCGTATCCGTCAGTTCCTCTGCCTGAGGAATGGTTCAGGGTGCCCATTTCAACATTGGAGATGTATTCATAATAGATATCGGGTGAACCTGCAGGACAGTATCCCTGGGTAATGGAACTACCGGTTAAAGCAGGTGTGCTGTAACACCAGGTACCAGTAGCATACTCGTATAGGGCAAAGTAATAATCCGTAGATTCCTTTAATCCCGAAACAGTTACGGAAGACCCTGTTCCGTTATACACCACATAATTGCCTTCCCCGATTTGTGATCCGTTGCCGAATATTTCACTGGCTGTGTAAGAAATACCGTTAACAGGATTAATGCTAACCGGACTTCCCTCGCGTGCCACAACGAGTAAGGCGTTTCCATTTCCTCTCATCCAACCTACAGTCATTGTGTTAAATGATATATCACTAAAAGTTACCGTTGTAGCCTGATTTGTCGGCGGCGTGCATGCAGCTGGAAAAGCAACATTAAAAGAAATGGTTGAACCGGCAGTGGTAACATTGGATATATTCAATCCTCCCACACCTCCGTTCTGCAGAAAACTGGATGGATTGGTGGCATCATTGATGGAAGTTCTGCCTGCACCCGAGGAAAAGTAAGCATTGTTGGGAGCTCCGTTTTCCGTTAACGTACCTCCCGGCCTGTAAATGTAAACTTCGTCGGGAGGGCCATAAGCATTACCGGTCTCCCGTGTATCTATCCGATAAGCGATCAGTCCGGACCCGGGAACATTCGTTTCAAAGATTCCGGATTTATTCCGGTATTCCACCATAAAATACTCATCGGTTGAATAGGGAGAAGCGATCTTATAACAATTACCGGTTGCAGATGTCACTGGATTTAAGGTATAGGTCCCGGCTGTGGTAATCTCCGGGATTGAACTGATCCAGGTATAATTTGAATACTTCCATTTCATATAGGTGAGCATATGACCTCCGCCATATTCCATAAGATCCCAGTAGCCCACAGGATTAATAACGCCCTGGTTGTTATAATGATATAAATCAGGTGAACCGAGGGCATGAAACATCTCATGGCAAAGGGTTTTCACCGTTACCTGGTTCTCAGGCTGAAATGTATATCCATAAACCTGCTTGCCATTAATATAAACCATTTGAGAAAACAGGTCCCAACGGTGCGCCCACAGCAGTTCGGCCCAACCTCCTGAATTCCCTCTTATAATAAAACAGACATTATCTACCCTGCCGTCAAGGTCTCCATCCAGATTTATGGAACCGGGAACAGGTGAATTGGCATTGACCCAGTTTACCGCATCGGCAAGGAGCTGATGTTCTCTATTAGTTAATTCAGTGTCAGAGGTGTAGCCAATAGGGTTGGTCGATTCATTATAGGGCTGATAATAAGCGCGTGGATGGGAATCCTGGTAAGACAAGTTTGCAGCAGGGTCGCACGCAGGATAATGTGTGCTGCTGATGGTGAGGTTATTATAGGAAACCTCCTTAAAATATGATTTAAGGGAAACGCCTGATTCGGGATTGAACTTATCGTCGTAAGTCTGTCGTGTAATTGTAAATTCAGTTTCATCCGAAAACCGGATGTAAATTACCAGATTATTGAAAATTCCGGTCTGTGGCGCATAACCTGGCTCGGTAATACCGGTCAGATAACGTTCCCTTTCGCTTTTCTTTCGTTCAAATTCCGGTTTTGAAATCTTGATCCATTTACTTAATCCTACACTTGCAGGGTCAACACTATTAACCAAATACTTTGATGGCTTCACCAGGTCACCATCCTGTTCGGCATAATAAAAATAGCCATCCGGTGCCTGTATAATGGTATATCCGTTGACATCATGAATCCAGTTGAAGAATTCATCCCCGGTTACAAAACAATCGATGGTCGTTCCATCCGGTTGTTTAATGGTGTAGGGAAGGTTTTCAAAATAGGCAGCTTTGACGAGGGTAAGCATGAATAATAAAGCTGAAATGAGGTAAACGCTTCTTTTCATGACAGTGGGGAGATTAATGGATCAGGGAAAAGGGAAACTGTGAACATCAACAAGCTTAATGCCCCGAAGGCAAAATGTTCACAGATCATGAGAATATATACATCTT